>OY282443.1 GCA_958296115.1 uncultured Dehalococcoidia bacterium | reverse complement strand
GACTTCCGCGCCGGGAAGATCATGGGCTTGGTGTCGTGCGAGGCGCTCGCGAAGGGATTCGACGTGCCCGATGTCCAGTGCCTGATCTGCGCCCGGTCCTACAGGCGGTCGCTGGCCGCCCACATCCAGCAGGTGGGGCGCGGAATGCGTCCCAGCCCCGACAAGAAGTTCTGCTTGGTCTTGGACCACTCCGGCAACTGGGTTCGGTTCCTCGACGAGACGAGCCACTTCTTCCGCCACGGGATCGACGAGCTCGACCCCGGCATCAAGAGCCGCAAGAAGGCGGCGAAGAAGCGCCAGCCGCGCCGCGACCGGGTTTGCAAGTGCGGCTTGGTGATCCCGCTGGGAGAGACGCTTTGCTCGTGCGGACGGGAGAAGCCCCGGCGAGAGGACTGGCAGGTGGTGGACGGCAAGCTCGTGGCTTCCAACGCGGCGTCTCGCTGGGCGGACCCCAAGCTGGCCGAACACGTGTGGACCCAGTGCTGTCGGTTGGCGCAGGACCGCAAGCAGCCCGACATGGAGGCCGCTGGCCGGGCGGCGAAGGCGTACTACCGGTCCCTGACCGGTCGCTGGCCGCGCTGGGGCGAGCCCTTCCAGCCAGCCACCTATCTCGACCAAGCGGTTGCCGGATGGCTCCGCAGAAGCTGGCGAGCGGAGGCGCGTCGCCGGGAAACCGAACACCTCAACCGGAGTACCCCATGACCAAGATTCACTCCACAGACGACGCCGTTCTCGCCGAATGCGTCGAGCGGGCAGAAGCCACGCTCAACCGCATGGACGGGACGCTGGGGATGAACCTCGCCAAGTGCGCCGTCCACATGATGGACGAAGAGGGCCTGCTCCCGCCCGGTGCGCCCAGGAGCGCCGACGCCATTCGGCTCTTCGGCGTCAGCACCGCCATGAGGGCCGTGGGCTTGTGGATGGAGACCAAGACGCGAGACGAGCCGCTGAGCTTCCGCGAGGTCAACCAGTTCGTGACCATCCTGTTCTGCGTCGCGACCATCGTGACGGACAGGGGCTCCGAGGAGGCCCGGCGGCTGCTGTCCCGGCTCAGCCCATGACGCGGCGAACCACCACCGTCCAAGACTACCTCGACGACGCTAGAACCAAGCCGTCCAAGTTTCAGTGCCTCCGCTGGTCGATGGGCGAACTCCGCCCGCGACTGGAGGCACTGGTCGAGGCTGCTGAGAAGGGCGGCCACGGCGACCCGCCGGAGGCCGAGGTAGATGCGCTTCTGGCAGCCCACACATCTAACCCGCCTATTGAGCAGAAGTGCCGAGTCTGGCTCCACTGCCACCAAGAGCACGACCCGGCAATCATCTTCACCAAGGCCTACATCGCCAGGGCGATGAAGGTTCGGCGGGACCTCTACGAAGTGGAAAAGCAGAAAGCCAAGAGCCACCTGGACGTGGCCGAAGCATTCTACGCCTTGGGACGTGCCTGGCTTGGCCCGCCCAAGGAGCCCGAGCCGGAGGAGTGGTGCAACTACTGCCGAATGCCCATCCCGCTCATCTCCTGCGACTGTGGGCTGGAAGTATGCAAGGAGTGCGTGCGGAAACACGACGCCAACTGCATCGCCTGCAAGTCCTAGGCGTCGGAGAACGAGAAGGTCGTGTTCCGCGAGATGGCCGCTCCGCTGGTCGGGATCCTCTCCGGCAGATCGAAGATGCCGGCGGCCAGCGGAAGCTCGGTAGCGCCGGAGCTGTTCCCCACAGTCATGCGCCACACGGTGATCCGGTAGGCCTGGCTGTCCTCGACGCCACTGGGCCCCACGTTTCCCGCTACCGGCGGGAAGGTCCAAGCGAAATTTCGCAATGCGGCCACCTGCCCGGAGATCACCACGGGACGCACGTCGGTCGGCTGCTGGTAGACGTAGACCCGGCCCGAGATGGGCGACCAGTCTTCGCTGTCGATGTTGGGGTGGGCCAGCGGGTCGAGGCGATACAACCGCACTCTGGCGTACCCGCTGATGTTCGACGGGTTGTTCGTCTCGCCAATGACGAGCTTGGCTAATGTGTTCTCGACGGCGGTGACGTGACTCGTTCCCCACAACT
Source organism: uncultured Dehalococcoidia bacterium (assembly GCA_958296115.1). Lineage (GTDB taxonomy): Bacteria > Chloroflexota > Dehalococcoidia > Lucifugimonadales > CAJWER01. The sequence goes on along the minus strand of OY282443.1, from coordinate 49,590 downwards.
GCGAGCCTCCCGTCTTCGACGCCGAGCTAGCTGCCCGGAAGTAGAGGTCGCTGGGCGCGTTGTTGATGTTGCCCGTCATGTTGAAGTCGAAGGTCACGTCCCACTGCACTTCGATGATCGCGCCGATTGCCACTTGCGCCAGCGACAGGGTGGCATTGGCTACCTCGTAATTGTTCGAAGAGGTCCCGACGTACATACGCATGACCGTGGGCGTTCCAGCAGCACTCACCGTATAGTCGTCGGTGTACCGAATCCTGTTGTTGGTACGCGCACTGCTCAACGCATGGACCCCTCCCAGAGAGGTCGATCCCGCGAAAATCCGTACCCATGGCGCGGACCATACCGTTGAGGCCCCACTGAAAACGAGGCTGTTCAGTGTGCTCAATCCGGCAGCCGTGATAGTGTTGTGACACCAGCACTCGTCGAGCAGGATGCCGGCAGGGGAGAACACGCGGACTCGTACGTTGTCGGTTACCACTTCATTCTCCTGGTTGGGCGGGAAGTACGGGCAATGCGCCGACCGAACCGCCAGTCAATCTGGCCGTGTCGGATACGGTAGCGTCTACGGGCGGTATGGGCAATGCGCCGACCGAGCCGCCGGCCAACCTGGCTGTGTCGGACGCATTGACCGAGTATTCGTCGGAGAGCATGGGAAGCGTGCCGACCGAGCCGCCGGCCAGTCGTGCTGTGTCGGATGCGGTTGCGGAAGGATTGCCGGACAACGTGGGCAGTGTGCCAACCGAGCCACCGGTCAGCCGTGCCGTCTCGGACGCCCGTGCGGTTGCAGATATGCCAAGCGTGCCGACAGAACCCCCGGTCAACCTGACCGTCTCGGACGCCGTGTTGGATACGGACTCGGGCAACACGCCAACCGATCCGCCGGTTAGCCTGATCGTCTCGGATGCGAGTGCGCCCACGCCCACGCCGGGCGGTACGGTGAGTCGGCCAACCGTACCACCCGTGAATACGACCGTCTCGGTTTCGGTGCCCCGAAGGCCCGAGCCCGTCGAGAACACCAGCTCCCAAGCCGAACCCGACCAGCGCCAAACCTTGCCGATCTTGTCCCAAGACGAGTCCGACGACCGCCAGAGCTCGGCAATCTTGCTCCACGTCGAGGCCCCGGATCGCCACAGCGCCACTCATTCCTCCACCGTGTAGACCAGCTGGCCGACGTATTCACCGCTGCCTGTGGGCGTTCCGGCTACCTCCGTCATCTCGTCGGCGGGCGGCACATACTTGGCCAGGTCTACCAGCTCGCCCGAAGAGTAGGTGTAGGCCCCCGTCTCGCCCGTTCTCGCGGCAAGCGTCATGGTCGCACCAGTAGCCAGCTTGAAGGTGTTCTTGATCACCAGCTTGATTCTGTGTTCGTCCGCTGATGCGCTAGCCAGCTGGGCGAAAATGTTCTCCTGAGCCGGAGACGAATAGCTGGCCGGGTTCACCGTGGGCACCGTCCACGTGGTGCCGCCATCCAGAGAATAAGCCAGATCGCCTTCGGCTACGGTAATGAAATTCACAGTGACGATCCATCCGGCAAACTTCAAGTTCTCCAAATACCGATTCACACTCACGCCTTCCCACGTCACGCCGGTTCCCCCGAGAGGCGTGGAGCGCAGCACCAGCTCCGTCACCTCGCCGCCGCCGTCCGCCGACACCTCCGCACCGAACCCTGTCAGCTCGACCGTCAGAATGCGGTCGTCGCCCACGAAGACGTGCGGGCTCGCGCCCAGCGCCTTGGCTGGCAACGCGGCAGGCGGGGCACCAGTCTGAACGGTCTCCAGCTGGGCGATCCCGCCCGTGACCGCCACGTAGTACTCCTGGACTTCTGCCGTGGGCTTGGTGTCCCAGGACGCCCGAACCCGCACCGTCTGCGTGTCGGAGCCCGGCCATATCTCGATGTCGCACAACCGGCCAGCGGGCGATTCCCGCCAGCGTGCCAGCGCAACCACGGACAGGTCCAGCACGCCGCCTCCACCGGGACCCGGATCACGGCTGGACGGACGGATGAAGAAGCGATCCGCGTAGGCGTCGGACGGCAACTCGCGCACGGCATAGACGGTCCTTCCAACCATCGGCTGGACGCTCTGGACCTCGCACGTGATGGCGTCGATCACCACTCGGTCCATTGGCTGAAGGAGCCCTCTGGGATCGGTGGGCGAGTCAACCACGACGGCCACCAACGCCTCGCGCAGGTCCGGGTCGTCACGCTCCAGCAGCAGAGCGTTCTGGCGGAGCACGTCCAGCATGTCGTCTTTGCCGTCCGCCGTGCGGGTCCGCAAGGCCAAGCCGTCGCGGGCCACCTGGTCGTCGAGCTGGCTCCGCGGGACGGTGGACGGCCTGTACTGGCGCTCGCGATCCTGTCGAATGCGGGCGTCGAGAGCGTTCGGCGATTGGCCGTCTCCCTTCGCCAGCCGCCATTGAGGAGCCTCCCACCGGTCGGACGGGCCTACCGCCAGCGTCTTCGGAGCAGCGCCGGAAGGCGCAACGATGGTCGAGTGAGGACTGGCGGGCCGGAAGACGACCTTCTTCCCCGTAAGCTCGACGAAGCGCCCGCCCATGCACTCGGCGGCGATCTCGAGGGCCTCGCCGGAGTTGATCTCCGAGCTCGTGAAAACCCGGTTGATCGAGTGGCGCGGACGTGCGTTGTCGGCTCCCGCCTCCCGTGCGTTCCACTCCGCGAGAACCTTGTCCTGCACGTCTGTCGCGGGGAGGTCGTCGCCGTAGTAGTGCTTCAAGACTTCGGGGCCCGTGACGGACTTGGAGCCCTCCGCATCGCCTCTCGCCACCGGGTCGATCGTGACCTTCTGGGCGCACCAGGCCACTGCGTCGTCGAGCCGCTCGAGATCGTCTACTTCGCGGTCGCCCATGAGCAGGACGGCCTGAGCGAACTTGGCGGAGGTTCCGTCGAACAGCCCGCCGCCGCGGGCGAGGTAGTGGACTCGGGGCACACGGGACCACGGAGCGATCTCGGTGGTGTCTCCGGGCCGCTTCCAGAACCGGTGCCGAACCAAGGCCCAGGCAATCTCGTCGAAGGTGTCGGTGTTCTTCCAGCGCGACAGCGTGCGAGCGTAGGTCTGGATCGGGCTGGCGGCCTGAGCGTCGGAATCAGCGCCCAGCGACGCCCATACACTGATCACGGGCTCGGCTGCGCTGATCTTGGGACCGCCCGCAACCTTCCTCGTCTTGCGGTTGTCCATCCACTCCATCCGCGCACTGTCGAGCAGGGCGTTGAGCTCCGCCAGCAAGTCGTCGAACAGAGCCACCACGACGGTATCGGCATCGTCGGGGATCACCACGGTGTCCGTGCCGGACGTGGGCTCCCACGTCGGGATCAACGCCGTCATGCGGGCCTTGAGCGCGTTGTACCGCGCCAGGAGAGGACCTTTCCCCGCCACGTCGCCGTAGGTCGCGAAGTCCCGAAGCGTCCAGCCCGACGAAGCCCATTTCCGGCTTGCCGCCGTGCCCTCTATCGGCGCTTCCACGTCGTTGACCCAGACGCGCTCGATGTCGGTGAGCTCTCCCTGCGACACCAGCGTTACGGTGTGGATGGTGCGAACCTTCAGACGGGCTCCGTCTCCCGGTGCGTACCGCTGGGAGTAGACGCCGGAGTCGATGCTCGGCCCAACTACTCCGGCTGTGCGAGCCCGTCCAACGACCCATTGCGCGTCGCTGGCAGACACGTCTCCCGAGAAGTCCGCGATGTCGGATTCGCGGAGGGCCTTCTGGAATTCGTCGCGGCGCAAGCGCCGATTCGTGAGCCACGAGTAGATGCTGCTCACGGATCCCAGTCCAATCGCAAGAGGCCCCCATATACCTGAACCAAAGCCTCTAAACTCGACCGCCACTAGAGTCCCCGGCAGTCCGCCCGCTGGAGCAACCAGTTCACCACTTTCTGGGCCTTCTCCTCGAGAACCAACCCGTACCGGAGGCGAACTTCTCGCCGCCGGAGAACGTACCAGCAGCGGTTCTTGTCGGGGAGCCAGACGGCTTCGTTGCGGTCTCCCTTGCTCTCGTTCACGTGAGCCAGCACCAGCGTGATGTTCAGCGGATCGTTGGCGAATGCCCGCCACTGAGACAGGGACCAGTCGCGGGCTCCCGTCAGCCACGCCTCCTCGATCGCCACGATGTGCTCGACCTGAGTTTGGTCCGCCGTGGCGAGAGTATCGGTGTAGGGACACCGGAACGGCCAGCCGCCCGCCCGAGACGCGATCTCCTGCTCGAGCCTGGCGGAGTCGTAGAGCGTGTGGTGGGGCGGCGGCTTGTTCACGTCGCTACCGCGAACCCTTCCTTCTCGACGTAGGGGTCCTTGCCCAGCTTGTCCGCGGAGACGAACACGTCCTGCTGGGGCTCCACGAGGCGGAAGGCCATCGTTCCGTCGGGACCCTCGACGACCACGGCGTTGTAGCTGTGCTTGCCGCTGGTGTCGAAGACGATCACCACGCCGTTGACGGCGTGCTGCATGGAGATCGCGCCCGCCAAGAACACCGCGTAGTTGTCGCAGTCCCTGGTCTCCGGGACGTACTTCGCGAACCGGCTGTTGGTGGCCTTGAAGTCCGCCAGCCAGTCGGCCTCGTTCTGGACGCAGAACTTCGAGTCCGTGGGGATCAGCTGAAGGTGGCTCAGCGGTCCCTGGGCCCAGAGCTTCTGAAACTCTTCGGTATCTACGGTCTTCATGGTCCCTTCTCCTTGGTGGTCTTCCATGCTTTGGTGGCACCGGAGCCCAACGCGCCGAGCACGATGGGCGTGAGCGCGGCTCCCATGTCGTTGAGGTCGGGAAGCTCGAGATCGGTGAGGGCCTCGATCCACGGAAACGCCAGAATCTGCACGATCGCCAGAACGCAGACCCAGAGCAACGCCTCCTCTGCCTGGATCACAGGATCGCCCACCGCACGCGGAGGAACAGCCGCCCCGAAGCCCAGCACCTCTTGGCCGCCTCCAGCACTTCGTCCATCGCCGTTCCGCTGTCGATCACGCCGTCCATCTCCGGCTCGACGAACTCCATGCCGGGGAAGATGCAGCCCTTGCTTTGGGGCTTTCCCTTGGAGATGCGGAGCCCGGCGGGATCGTTGCCCGTCTCGAGGTTGATCTCCGTGCGTCCCGCCAGATCGTCGCGTCCCGGCGCATTGCTGAGCCGGAGCTTCCGGTCGTTGATCGGATGGGGCTCGACGAGGTAGAGTCCCGCCCGGATGCAGGAGAGGTCGTGGTGGTTGTCGCGCCACGGGAGCTCGGCGGTCTTGCAGAGCTCCTGACGGTTGAACACCACGGTCCCCAAGGTGCAGGGAAGATCGTCGTCGGGCGATCCGCGCCGCCTCAGAAGCCAGATGGTGTCGCTCACCTGAGTTGCTCCACCAGCAACGCGCCGAGAACCGCGATGGTCGCGCTTCGCTCGAACCACCGGAGATGACGCTGATGGTTCATCTCTTTCTCGATTCTCCTGTCAAGTGCGCCTTGGATGTCGAGAATCTGATTCTTGCTCATTATGGTGCTGTCCGCAAGAGCCAGCGTCTTGGTCAGCGTCGCGACCTCGGCCCGTAGGTCCGCGTTCTCGGCCGTTAGCGCGGTGTTTCCGGCGGTTGCGGCGGCGAGACGGGCCTCTATCCGGGAATCGAGGATGGAGTCCACTGCCGCCACGTTTCCCGCGCCGATGCCGCCACCTACCCCGGCAAGGTCCTCTGCCGAGTCCGAACGCGCCTCGAACGCGGCCAGCCGCCGGTGAACGTCCGCCAGAGCCTGCTCGTGTCGGTGGATGTCGGCTTCTGACGCGGCGATCACCGAATCCGTACGGGCCTGTGCGGCTTGGACACGGGCTTCCAACGAGTCCGCCTTGGCCTTCTGGGCCACCAACTCGGCCCTGTGCTCAGCGATCACGTCTTCAGCTTCGCCGTGACGCCGGTGATTGCTGGAGACGTAGAGCGCCAGCCCGGCGGCTACGACCGCCGTGATCCCGACGAGAAGGAGGTCGCGCTTCACAGCACTCCGTAGGGCGGGATGTGATCCCTGATCTCGGTCCAGAGCTCCCGCATCTCGGCGGTCGTGCACGGACGCGGGCCTCCCGCCCCGAAGGCGTCGCATACCGCCTTCTCGTGGCCCTCTTTGCCGACGATGGCGGAGTTGTGGTAGCTCGTCACCTCGTCACCGTAGAAGAAGACGCGCTCCAGCCGGACCAGCAGGCGTCCGTCGGCTGCGTGACGCCGGAGATCGTAGGTCACCCGGTTGGGGCGATCCTCGGTGTCGCCGCTGAACCGATGCGTGGTCTCGAACAGCTGGGGCCACACGGTGCCGTTCACGAAGAAGTCCGCGTCATGAGGCTTGCGACAGAGGACGGAGCCCGCGGGAAGACTGGCAACCGCGATCAGCGTGGCCTTGACCGTAGCGGGCGTGGGAGACGCCTGATCGGTGGCGGTGAGCTCGTAGGACCCCGACAGCCCGGCCACCGGCGGAGCATAGGCCGTAAGGGTTCGCTCACCGTCCGCCTGGTGAATCGCGGGAGCCTTGGCCCCGGTGGCCCAGGTCGGCATCTCGGTGATCTCGACGGACGCCGTGCCGACACCGCCTTCGACATCGACGTTCACCGCGCCCAGCCCGCCGCCGGGGGCCTGTAGACGGTGGTGTGTCGGTTGCCGTCGGCATCGACGGCGAAGACGGACAGCCCTAGTGCAGCACCAGCCATGGAGCGTTCTCCAGCATGAGGAATGTCCTCGAAGCTACACTGGCTGGTCGTTCCTGTCTACGCGGCCCCGGAGATAGCCCTGCAACTCGGCCAGTTGCTGGGACACGTGATCCAGCTTCTCCATCACGGCGTCGAACCGCTTGTCGCCCTTCTCAAGCCGCTTCTCGACCGCCTCGAGACGGTCCTTGAGCCCGGCTTCATGGCGGCCCATCCGCATCAGCCAGCCGCCCAGCGCACCGGCGTGGGCCAGCGCGAACACGGCGAAGTGCGTCCACGTAGGGCCGTCCATCATCGCTGCTCGAACTGCGTGGTGAAGGAGGCCCGGTCCTGCGTCCTGCCGTTGGAGGCGCGGACTTGGAAGGTCAACGGCGTGTCCGTCGGCGTGCTGTCCACGTCTTGCGTCAGCGTGATCTCCACGATCCGCCTGGAACCCGTCTGGGCTTCGAAGTCCTGCTGGAGCGTCTTCTCGTCGTAGCCCAGCCCGCTTAGGACCGATTGATCGAGCCCCACGCCCTCGAGGCGGATCCACGTGGGGAACGGCGAGCCCGCGATGGTACACCGAACGATGCGCCGTTGCGCCGGGCTTCCGACCTCCTGGACCGGCCCAAGGATGATGTCCACCGCGGCGGAGCCCGCGGACGGGACCCAGACGGGGATGTCGCCAAGGTAGACGCCGACGAGATCGACGGCCCCTATCGCCAGGCGCGGGAAGTCCGAGTCCGGTCCCTGGTGGATCGGCATTACGGCGTCACGAGGTAGAGCGTATCGACCACCTTCGGGGCCAGCGCCGTGTAGTCGTCTTGCGTGATCACGACGAACCGCTGGTCCAGCGGCTCCGTGGTGGCCTCCCGGACGTACGGGTTGCCCACGAAGTACTGCTGGCCCGCGTCGGCCCGCGTGTCTCGGAAGTTCACCGCAACCGGGTCGCCGAAGTCCGGGCGGTTCGCTTGCGGGATCACCGCCGTGCGGAAGTGCCGCCACCGCGTGGTGGACGTGGACCACGGAACCGTCGTCAAGCCGAACTCGTGGGCCACCGCGACCTCGTAGCCGTTGATCCAGACCCGATCCCAGACACCGCCGCCCTCCGACACGTCCAGCACGTAGCAGTCCAGCTGGAACGCCGTCCCAGAGTAGCGAATGCCGCCGATATTGGAGGTGATGTGCCCCGCCGTCGCGCCTTGCCGGTCGGCTATCGACCCGTAGATGTCGCCGTAATCGAAATCCCCGCCGGGCCGGGCCGCGAAGTTGAGCCCAAGGTCGCGCCGCCCGGCGGTTTCCTGGACCTGCAAGCGGTTCACGCTGGTGGACAGGGCCACGGGCAGAGCGGACGCGGCGGGCGGTACGTCCGGCTTGTTGAGAATCTCTTCTGGCCCCGTCGTGGCGTTCCAGTCGCTCTTGACGTTGACTTCCGCGCCGCGCTCGATGCCAACCAACTTCTGGCGGTCCGCGTCGGGGTAGTAGCCCTCCCCGGCAGGCGGGGCGGAGCTAGGCGGGAACTGAATCAGGTTGGGGTTGATGTGCCCCTGCTCCAGCACCACCACGTCCTCGGGAAGCCGCGAGTGCGGCATCCGAGTAGTGGTCCCGACCAAGGCGTACGTCTCGACGCGAGACGCCTTGAACCGCACGCGGATCGCCGCGCCGATGGACTGGTCGGAAGCATAGAGGATCGTCCTGCCGTTGTGCGCGATGTACCCCCGCTGCGCGTCAGCCCCCGGCGTTTGAGTGTCCCTCTCGTCGAACGCCGTCTCGATCACGCCGCTGCTGTTGCTGATCGCGTTGTCGCCCCGGTTGCGGCTGGGCAAGGCCAGAAACTGTTCGACCAGAAGCTCCCTGGTCGTGTAGTTGATCAGCTGCTCGCTCTCGGCGGTGATCGTGAACTCCAAGTGGGTTGCGCCGTCCGGGATCGTCGGGCCTAGGCCCAGCCCGCCGGGGACGGAGCCGTACCGCTGGCTCGACGTGGCGTACGGGCCGTACTCGCCGTCCTCGCTTTCCGCACCGATCCGCTCGCGGAACGCCTGCTTCACGTCGTCGCTCAGGTCGGCGTCGAGGATGGACTTCAGCGCCACGTCCTCGATGTTGGCCGTCTTCGGGATGGCGTCCAGAAGTCCCTTCAAGACGGCGGCATCGACGAGCTTGCCGACGACGCCGTTGGTCACGTCGGCGATCACGGCCCGGACATGCTCCAGCACCTCGGCCAGCGTGAGCGGGCTGATGGCCTTCGCCGCCTCCGTGCCTGCTTCCGCCTCCGTTTCCGTCGCGAACGTGGTGGCTCCGCCGCTTCCGCCACTGCCCGCCGGACCCCGGATGTCCGTGGCGTCGGCCTTGGCCGCCACCAGCCCGTTGGGACCCAGGTACATCCCTTCGATCCCGGCGGGCTTGTCGCCGGTTCCGCCAACCAGCGCGGAAACCTTGAGGTGCCGCTTCTCGCCGTCCTCTACCACCGCCAGCTGGGCAGTCCAGCCGTCCGTCCCGTCCTCGCCCTGCCGCGTGTCCTCGGCCACGCGGTCGGCGACCCATTGGGCCAGGAGATCGCCCTGAAGGCGCTCCTGCGTCCCGCGCACGTCGAGGATGAAGTTGGTATCCCCCCGCTCGATCACCTCCGCGAGAGCGGGCGGCAAGGCCGCGATGTCCACGCCCGTATCCGCAGGGAGCTGAGACTCAATCCACTGGAGGAAGACCGTCAGCGCGATGTTCTGGCCGGGAGGGTCGTCGCCAGGAATGTCCGTGAGCAGTTTCCCCGTAGAGTTGACCGTGTCTACGGTGGCGTTCGGAAAACTCCCAAAGTCGCGACTCATCCTAGCCTCCGGCGGAACCCCGCGTTGTCGATCCATGGCCGGCAGAGCGCAGACGCCGTGCGGTGGGCGGTGCCGTCGTCGCCGCCGCGATTGAAGAACAGGCTGGACGCCAGAACGAGCACGGCTCGCTCAACCGGCGGAGGCGCGGCAACGCCTCCCACGTTGTAGGTCATGGACAGCACCTCGTCGCTATCCCCGCTTCCGGTCCAATCGACGGCCTGAACCCAGCGCCGACCTTCCCGCACGGGCCCGGAGGCGATAACCACCGGCGTCGTCACGGCATCCAGGGTGCGCAACGACACTTCGCTGGGGCTGTGGCCCGTCGCCCCGCCCGGCAGCCACACCTTGCCCGGCCACCGCTTGGTCAAGCCCACGCCCCGCCACTTCGCCTCCACCGTCCCGGACCGGAAGTACCGGCACGTGATCCCGTCGAACCCCTCCACCAGCGACACCGCCGTATCGAGTGCGGACTGAAGCTGGCTCTCGGTGGCACTGGTGAGCGGGACGGCGGCGTAGGCGCTCAGCGCCGCCAGCGACACCAGCTCGCCGGTGATCCCTTGCGCCTCTGCGCTGGTGGGCCAGGCGGCGTCCATCGACGCCTCCTACGTCTTCTTGGGCGTCTTCCGCCGCTTCGGCGCGATCAGCTTGTCCAGCGCGGCAGCCCGACGACGAAGCTCGGTGATCACCTCCCCAGGCGGCTTGATGCGCCATGCGCCGTCCTCGGAAACGTAGACTCGCCCGCCAGAAGCAACGTACACGCCGCCTTCGCGGAGCTCGACCTTGTCCAGGGCCATGGCGCTGCTACTTGCCCTGCAACACCGCGAAGGCGTTCTGGACCACGGGAGCGCCGTCGTACCAGAGACGCCACGCCAGCTCGGTCTGGCCGGAGCGCACCACGTAGTCGCGAGCCACGCGGAGCCCGCCAGCCTGGACCGCGACGTAGCGCGACAAGTCCGCCAGGATCATCGGCTTGGCGGTGGGGCCCGTAGCGTTCTTGGACAGCGCGTTGTTGGCCCGGAGCGGCGTGCCCATCGGCATCATGAGCCCGGACCGATCGGTGGTCAGCGGGAAGATGCGCTGGCCGCCCTGCGCGTGCCGGAGCTGCATGAGGTCGAACAGGATGTCCGAGTGGCACTGGAGCATCGTGGAAGGCCGACCCAAGTAAGAGAAGTCGATCTTCTTGTAGAGGCTCATGATGTCGGATTCGACGATCTTGCTCGCGGTGTCCACCTCGGAGTTGCGACCCACCGCAACTGCGGCGATTCCCAACGGCTGAGTGTCGCCTCCCGTCCCGTTGGTGAAGTCGTTGTTCTGCTTGCGGCCCAGCCACGTTCCGACCTCGGCCGCCAGCCAAGACTCGAAGCTCACGTTGTCCGCCATCATGAGCTCTTCGGTGATCGCCACCAGCACCATGCGCTTGGTCGGCACCAACCGGACCTCTCCGGTCGTGACTTCCATGTAGTCGGCGTCAGCGCCTTCGGCCACGTCTTCCGCCACCTTGTCTTCGTTGTTCGTGATGGTGGGGAAGTTGAGGACGCCGGTGGTCTGCTGGTTGAACGTGCGGATGTTGTTGAGCGTCATGGGGCCGGTGTAGGCCATCTCGGCGAAGATCTCGTTGGCCAACATCTCGGGCACCAGCTCGCCGCCCGCGCCGCCCGCCGTGGATTGGCTGTCGGCGATCGCTCTGGTGGCACGATCCTGATACTCGGACCACTCCGCCCGTTCCTCGGAGGTGAGCATCTCCTTGTTGAGCTTGAGGCCGCGGAGAACCTTCTGGAAGAGTCGCTCGACCGGCCACCTGCGCATGGCCTCGCGAGCGTCGCTCTCCGGCATGGACCGCGGACCGCGCAAGTGAACCCGGCGGTTGAGGTCGTTCCGGTGCTGGAGCTCCCGAGTGCTCGGGACCCGCTCCATGCTCTCCTCTCCCTTGGTCGAACCGCCGACGCCGGAGGCGGGCTGCCGCTTGCGGGCCGCGAGGGCCTCGGCTTCCCGCCGTTGGCGGGCTTCCTCGAGGGCGGCTCGCATGTCGGCCCGTTCGTCGAGGCTGGTGGCATCCTCCATGAACTTGCGGGCCCTGCTGTTCAGCTCCTTGGCCTCGCTGGCGTCCTTGGCGGCGTCGGCCTGGTCGAGAAGAGCGGCAGCTTCCTCTCGATTCTTGGCGGCCTCGAACCGAAGCTCCTTTTCGTTCATGCCCTCTTCTCCATTGCAAGCCGGAGCCGCATGGACTCCGTGCGCGACCGTTCCGTCTCTAGGTTGGCGAATTCGTGTTTGTCGCGCAAGTCCCGAGCGGTTGAACGGACTTTCTCTTGTGCACTGCGCCGCGACTTTGTGGTGATGCCGACCTCCGTTGTAGGGTATGCGCCGAACGGAAGCGCCGCAACCCCGTAGAAGCGGCCCACCTGCTTGATCGAGTAGAGGATCCCGCCCTCCGGCAGATCGTCGCTCTCCTCGAGCAGAATGCGGGATTCCTCGTAATTCGGGCCGTCGTCGTCGAATTCGATGGACAGATTGGAGTAGTCCTGGCGCTCGACCTTCACGACCAGGCTCTGCGCGTCCGGGTCCCGGATGTCCACCACGGCCCTCATGCGGAGTCCTTCCTCGGCATCCTCGAACTCCAGCGTGTCCTGTGCGATGTTGGCCACCGGACGATCCCACTTGTGCCCCAGGTTGAGCCGGGCCGGATACTGGGTGCGCATGGCTTCGTCTGGGATGCTGCCGGGCTCGAACTGCTCGAACACCGTGTCGAACAGCTTGGTGGGCGTGTTCCACGGCACGGCCAACCCCTCGACCACCACCTCGTGGTCGGAAAGCCCGTCGTCTCCCGTGCGAATGTCCAGCTTGGACGGGATCGGAGCCGACCGAACGATCCTCACCGGGAGCTCTTCTTCTGCTCGAGCTCGCGCTCGCGTGCCCGAAGTCGCTGGTGCTGTTCCTTGATCCGCCGCTCCTGCTCGGCCCGCCGGTCCGCGGGAGAAGAGGCAGGAGCCTGTCTCGCAGTGGTTCTCGCCGCCATGACGCACCTCCTCGCTACTTCAGCATAGTACGCACGGCCCTTCGGAGCAACAGATCGGTCGTCGGCAAAGAACCCGACCTGCTTCAACGCGATCTTGAACGCGGTCCGCAACGGTGCGAGATAGGCCTCCACGTAGACGGCGTAGTAGGTGTCGCCTCCGCCGTAGACGACGGTGGCATCGTCGAGCTTGCGGACCGATTCGCGGAGGTCGCCGGTCTGGTCGTTCCAGCCCCAGTTCGGGACCTTCATGATGTGGTAGGTCACGATCGTGCGGACGAACTTGTTGGGCCCGTAGGCCGTAGCGAACACCGTATCGCTGGTCTGCCATATCTTGCCGGGGTTGTACCGCTCCTGAACCCCGCGTATGCGGTGGATCAAGGCTCTTCTTCGGGCCGCGGCGGCGGTTCCTCCGCTTCTTCCTCCGTGTCGCCGAACGGCAGAACGCCGGGCCCGACCGGTATCTGAGGCATCCTGATCAGCTCGTCGGCGATCGGATCGTCGCTCGGGTACATGCCCAGCTTGATCCGCGCTTCGTTCTGGCTGGTGATCCCCATCGCGATCTGCTGGGCCAGCATCCTCGTGAGCGATTCCGGGCTCTCGGCGCTGGCCAGGTCGGCGTCGAAGCGGAGTCTCCGCGTGCCTGCGGGCCAGAGCACGTCCGAGAACAGCGTGGACAGCCGATCCGCCCATCGCTGGACGGTGAACCGCGTGAACGCCCGGAGCGTCGCGTCCAGCGTCGAGTAGTTGGACCGGGACAGGTCCTGAAGCAAGGTCGGCGGGACCTGGAAGATTCGGGCCACGTCCTGGGTCACGCGCTCGGCGATCTGGACCAGCTGGCTGTCCCGCATGTTGCTCGACACGCGGGTCACTTCGGTTCCCGGCGGCAGCCCCAGACTGCGCCGGCCCTGAGCGCGCATCTCGTCTTCGAGGGCCCACACGTCCTGCGAGAGCATGTCGGCGTCCGGCGCGTCCACCGACGAGTAGAAGAGGTCGCCCGTCGCGCCGCGAGACAGGTACGTGCTGGCGTATCGCGACGCGGCGATCCCCACTCGCAGGCTCGACCACGCACGCGCGAGCGGCACGATCACGGACACTCGATCGGTGGGCGGCCCGAAATAGTCCAGCCAGACCACGTCTTCGGACACGATCTCGCCGGAGCCCGTCTTGGTGGCCCAGTAGCGTACCCTGCCGTCTTCGAGCGTCCGCGTGGCTTGCCCCTTGTCCAGCAGCACGAGCCCACGCACTTGGCCGCCTTCGCGCACGACGTAGACCACCGCCGCGCCGAGCAGCATGACCGAGCACATCATGCTCGTGATCATCTCGCCCGCCGCCTCGCCCGGCAGCCACTGCCGCGACACGATTCGGGCTTCGGGATCGGAATCGTCCACCGGCTCCCATTTGCCGTCCACCATGTGCTCGACGATCCGGGGGAGCCGGGCCACCTCGCCCGACACGAGGAGCAAGGCGTTCTGGACTGCGGGCACTTCCAGGGCCGCGGACGGGCTGAACTGCTCGGGAGCGAGGCCGAACATCTTGGTCAGCCATCCGCCGGACGGCTGAATGGCTTCCTTGCCCACCAGCGTCCGCCACGCGGACCGCAATCTCTGTCTTGTCGTCATAGGCTTTCTCCGCCGACAGGAATGTGGTCTCGATGGCCCGCCCAGTCAAGCAAATCGCACCAGCACTTGACGGAGAAAGGGACATTGGTTATACTGTAACATGGTAAGCTGACCCCCAACGGAGGCCCACATGACCGATTCCGCCGCGCCCTTGCGCAACCCCACGATGGCCGAGCTCCGCGCCGAGCTCGACGACAGCCCGGAGCTCCTGACCTTCGATGCGTGGGTCCGAGCCGACATCGACAACAGCCCGGACACCGACAGGCTCTGGTACCGGTGGATCGACGAGCTCTCGGACGCCCAAGCGACGAACGCCCTGGGGACATGAGCTGTCCCTACTGCGACCCCGAGGGCCCCCTGCCGTCGATGGACGAAAGGGAAACCCTCTGGGCCGTGACTCGAGTGTTCGAGGGCCACGAGGTGGTCGTGGACGTGACCGACGTGGAGCCGAACACATGGCTGCTGGCCAAGCTGCTCGACGGCAGGACGCTCTACCGGGAAGTGCTCCAGGACGGCGACCCGGACTATCGCCCCAATCGCAGACGCGAACGATGGTCCTCGAAACTGGAGCCTTCGAACCGCATGAGGTCTTTCCTGATGTGGAGCGTGAAGTCCCTTCCGCCGAAATCGGCGGAGGAATCTACCAACTTTGAAAAAAAGTCAAAGTGTCACGAGAGCCCATAAAGTTGGGGTTTTGTGACAGTTCTGGAGCGAGAGCAGGCAGTCTCGCGGCAAATCACCTCTTGACGGAGTAGCGGGCATTAGCCATAATTAAACCATGAAGAAGACGGCCCCCCACACAGCACGCGCGAGGAGAGCAGAAATGAAGAAGAAGCACCACAGACCCCACAAGGTCGGGCCCCTCACCGCCCGCGCCCACGCCCGGCGAGACCAGCAGGTCAGCCCCCCCGTGGTCCGCGACGCGCTGATGGACGAAGAGCTGGCCGCTGCCAAGCAGCCGCTCCGCCGCTCCACCACCAACCGCTACCGATAGGAGACGACATGACCGCCGACCAGAAGGCCCAAGTCACCGCCATCGCCCGGAGCGCCGCCAGCAAGGCTCTGAAGGCCTTGGTGACGCCGACCGCGGGCTACGACATCGCGAAGGACGCCGCCGCCCGAGAGATCGAGATCTACGTGGCCGGCTCCGCTTCCGTCCGCGACGACATCGCGAGACAGGCCACCGACGAGGCCTGGGACGAAATGGGCCTGTTGCCGGTTCGCCTCAGCGGGCTGTCGGGACGGCCTCGCGGGCGTCCGCGCCCGCCCATCACTCGCGCCCAGTACCTCGCTTCCCTGAGCTAGGGACAATGGCCAAGAAGATGACCGCCGCCGACTGGTGGAACCGAGCCAAGCAGTGGGAGGCCGCGGAGCGAGAGCGCCGGAGCCGAGCCGACTACGCTTGGTCCATGAACGACCGCCGGAGGATGGCGGGGCTTCGGGCGTCGGAGTCTCGCGCCCGCAACAAGGCCTTCGCCTGCCGCTTGGAAGCCTACAAGCTGGACCCCAAGATCGAAAGGAAGATGACATGACCCCGGCCCAGACCCCTACTGCGCCGTCAACCGCCAGCAACGCCCAGTCTCGCCTCTTCAAAGCCACGCTTTGGGCCTACGGCGAAATGATCAGCGCCGCCGTCGAAGCCTACGACGCGGACTTGTCCGCGCCCCCCCCTGGCGAAGATCCGCTTGCCGCGAGGCCACGTCGGAAACATCACGCCCGACGACGCATACGAGCACGCGAAGATCAGCACGGAGGAAGCCTTCCCCGACACCGACGACTACACTGTCCACTACGTGGCCGAAGAGGCGTCCCAGCTCATCTTCTGCCACCTGAACGCCTGATGGCGGGCTGGCCGAAGTGCACGAGCCCTCCCGAAGAGGAGCTGAACGAAGCTCGCGTCAACGACCCCGATCTCCGTCGCCACGACGGAGCCCCCATCTTGGGAGGAATGTTCGAATGAGCGACTCCAACGTCGTGTCCTGGATCATCCCGGCGCAGTTCACCGCCGCCGCCGAGCAGCGCTTCGCGCGACTCCTCAAGCGGGCCGAGAAGATCGGTGCCGCCGACGGGCTCCGGCTCGACATCGGCAAGCCCTTCGTCCAGCAGAGGAAGAGCCTGGTCGTCGTCGAGCTCCACGGCACCACTCCGCGGCTCGGAGACTTCGCCATCGTGGCGCGGATCGACCACGAGACGAACCCGGCCGTCGTAACCGGGCCGCCGGGCGGGCCGTCGATCGACGCCCGCTGGCGGACGGCGGAGCCCGTCTGCTCCCACTGCCAGCTCGCGCGCGAGCGCAAGGTGACCTACTTGGTCGCGGAGAACGGAAGCGATCCGGTCCAGGTGGGCTCGTCTTGCATGGCGTCGTTCCTGGGGATCAAGATGGGCCTCTCGGACCTCTGGGGCTACTTCGACGAGCTGGGGCCTGACTGGTGGGAAGACGAGCAGGTAAAGACGGACTCCATCAACCTCCACGAGTACCTCGCCTTCGTCGTCATGCACATCCGCCGGGCGGGCTGGACGCCCAAGACCAAGGCCTCGTTCGAGCGTCCCGCCACCGCCACCAGCGCACTCGACGACTGCCTCGAGCCCCGTGGCGAGATGCCGACGCCCGACGACCACGCGCAAGCCCAGATGGCGACCAAGTGGGCGGCGGCGATGGATCCCGGCCAGTCCAGCTTCATGAACAACGTCCAGGCCATCGCGCAAGCGGGCTGGTGCTCGTTCCGCCACGTCGGGCTGGCCGCCGCCATCGTCCCGGTGTGGAGGCGGGAGATGGAAGAGCGGCGAGAGAGCAACAACAGCAACTACATCGGCCAGGTGGGCGAGCGGTTGCGCAACCAGCGCGTCGCCATCCTGGGCACCAGGATCACCACAGGCTACTACGGAGACTCCACGCTGGTGCGGATGGAGGATTTCAAGGGCAACAGGATCAACTGGTGGTACAGCGACCACGGCGTCCCGGTGTCGGGCACCAGCCTCTACCTGGACCACGAGGGCCGTCCCGACAAGCCCATCCCGGCGTCGGTCAAGGACGGCCAGGGCCGCTTCCTCGTGATCATGGACGCCACGGTCAAATCCCACGCCATCTTCCAAGGCCGGAAGGAGACCACGGTGACGCGGGCTCGGCTCCGGTGGCCGGAGTAAGGGCCGTGTCGCGCCGAGAAAGGCGGTTTCTCGCGCACGTACGCGCGAGCCGGGCCAACGACGCCGGATCGCCTGCTCGACCGCGAGAAACGCCTGTATCGCATCCTCAAGCATGGACACCGAAACGATGATGAACCCCGGTACCCACCTTCAGCGCGAGTGCATGAAGCGCGTGCCCGACGCTCCGCCCGAGCTTCGGCTCTTCGCATGGAAGATGATCTGGGCAATCAGGCTCAAGTGCGAGGATCAGCACATCACCGAGCCCCCGCCCGAAGACTGGCTTCCGACCCAGTTCGACCTCGACCTGGCCCGCCAGATCAAGAAGCGCCAGGACGGGTTCGCCCGCTACATGAAAGAACGCGGACTGAGCTACCCCGGCTCCAGCGACGACTCCGTGGACATATGAACACCATCGACAAGCTCCGGGCCGAGAACCCGATCCAGCGAGACGAGCGCCAACCCGAGGCCTACGGGCCCCTGGGCCGCCGTGGGATCGCCAAGTGGCTCGCGGACACCACCAGCTTCCGCCACCGCGCCGAAGCCGTCCGAGCAGGCTCCATCATGATCAAGCTCCACGAAGTTGGTCCCGGCGCAATCGTGCTGGAGCACTGCGGCCCCTACGTAGAACCCGAACCGCCGGACCTTGAATCCGGCATCCTCCTCCCAATCAGCTCGCGTACGCACACGCGAGAAGGAGACTCATGAACATCCCCATCTCCCCCGAATCCCTTGGGATGCTGCTGGCGGTGGCCGTCATGGCCATCGTCTGCCTCATGCTCAAGGTCCGCCAGCTCTCCAAGCTGCTCAACGAGAACCGGTGCTCCGTCGAAGGATGCTTCCGCGGACGCGCGGCGCGCGGAATGTGCTCGATGCACTACGCCCGCTTTCGCACGCACGGCGACATCGAGCAACGCCCGCGAGGCCGAGTACGCAAAGAGCCCTTCAAAGAGCCGGAACCGAAAGGCTCGGGCTGGAAGAAGCCCAAGGGGTTCCACACCAACAACGCCAAAGTCACCGAAGACGACGTGCGCGAGATTCGACGACTCCACGCCGAAGGCAGCGAGAACTTCTCGTCTCTGTCTCGACGCTACGGCGTCAGCCCCCGATCCGTCGCCAGCGTAGTCAAGCGCGAGACATGGAAGCACGTCGAATGACCAACCAGACACCACCGACCGACCCGACACCGGACTGCGAGCTCTGCCTCTGGTACGACGTGGAGGCCCCAGGCAAGGGAACCATCGAAACCAAGGTGGACTTCGGCAACGCCGGCGGTCCCCAGGACTGCCTGATCTGCAAGGAGTGCGACGAAGCATGACCATCACCGGCCCGCGCATGACGCTTCGCCACGACGGCGGCTACTGCGACAGATACAGACTCATCGACGCCCGAGGGCGGATCGTGGCCTTCGGGCCTATCGACGACATCGCCAAGAAGGTCGCCGAACGCTACCCGACGGCAATCATAGACTGGCCCGACGGCTACGAGCCCGGCGTCACGGAGACGATAGCGCCATGAAAGCGTCCACTGCTCAAGCCGTAGGCCGCGCCGTCGGGATGCACCGGGGCTGGCCCTGCTCCGCCCTGCTCAGCCGCGTTCTCGACAAGCTCGCGGCGGCTCACGGCGCTGTGCGGACCGTGAAGCCGGACTGCAAGGTCAGCCGCCGGTGGGTCTTCCCCGACGGGTCCAGCATCGCGCTGGGGCCCGGCGGGACATGGAACGGCTCCCACGGCCCCGAGATCGCGGACTGGCCGCGGTGACGCGCACGTACACGCGCACGCGCGAGAAGAATCTCTAGGACACCAGCCTGAGCGCTCTCGCCTCCCGCCAGCGCTCGTAGGGCGACTTGCCCAGACAGAGGCCCTGCTCGCTGTCCGCGCCGAAGGCCAGCACCACGGCGTCGAACACGTCCGGGCTCTCCTCTCCGCGCTCCGCCTTCTTCACCACGATCTTGCCCGTTCGATCATCCCACGTGGGACGCATCATGTCGCCCTCGACCTGCCACCGCTTGACCTCCGGGCCGAAGGCGATCCCGTCGTTTCCCTCGCCCGCCTTGAGCTTCTCCGCCCGCAACCGGACCGCCCACGCCAGCTGAGCCGCCCGATTGGCGAAGGCGTCCTTCTGGCGCTGGCCCACGGTGTACCACACATTCGGCTTCGCGGGACGCCCGCCGAAGTTGACGCCGATCCACTCGCCCGGCGGACCCTGACGCTCCACCTCGCTCCGCACTCCGCTCCCCAGCCCGCCCGCGTCGTAGAAGACCTTCGTGGCCCCGTGCTCCGCCGCCACTCCGAAGGCCCGCGACGCGCTCCGCCCCACCGTGCTGCCGCGCCCGCTCCAACGCTCCACGTGGAACACTACGCCGCCCCGGCGCAGTGCCAGGCAATTCCGCGCGGAGCCCTGGTCGGCCACGTCGAACCCGCCGTGGACTTGGCCCTCCGCTTCGACCGTCTCGCCCGCCGCGAACGCCCGCTCCACGTCCCTCCACGCCAGCACGCGCCGAACCCCCAGCTCGTCTTCGTCCATCTTGCCCAGATACACGCACGCGTACCGGTCCTCGAACTGCTCCTTGAACTGCTCGATCTCCTGCAACGCGCCCGCGCCCAGCAAGCCCTCCGCGGCCAGCCGTCTCCAGTCCACGTGCAAGTGGAGCACGTCCTCTCGCCCACTCGTGGCCAGCTGGTGCACCGGATCGCTGGGGAACCGCGGATTGTAGGTGAAGAACACTTGGGAGCCCGGAGCCCGCCGCACCACCGGCATCATCTCTTCCATGCTCGCGCGCGAGACGTACTGAGCCTCCTCGACGTGCGTGAGCGTGATGCCCTCCATCGACCGAAGCGACCGGCTGGTCCCCGTAGCCTCCGACAACCCCCGGTACATGATCTCGCTTCCCGTGATCGACCGCATCACTCGCGCCGTCGTGGCCCACTTGCCTTCCAACATCGGGTCGTCGAGCGCCAGCTTCCGGTGCAACGCCATCGCGCTCTGCTCCAGCGACGCCTGAAATTCCCGCGCCGCCAGTATCCGCTCCTCTCCCATCAGCCCGCGATAGAGCAGAGCCTGTGCGCAACTCCAAGACTTGCCCGACGTACGCCCGCCCGACACGCACACGATGGGCTTCTTCGTCTCGATCAGCATCGCGGCCAGCTCGCTAATCACCATCTTCCGCCACCTCTCCCACCGGACGCAACGGCTCCATCCCCTCCGCCCGCACCACGTTGAGCTGTATCGGCACCGCAACCGCGACGTTCACCTGCGATCCCTCCGCGTCCCGCACCACTCGCCCCACTCCCAGCGTGTCCGCCATCCGCAAGAAGACCCTCCACACCTCCTTCGGCTCCAGCGAGTCCAGGTACGCCACGGCTCGACCCTTCACCAACCCGTAGAGCTCCTGCAATCGCAACGCCTCTTCCTGCGCCCACTCCGCCGGCTCCTCTTCCTTCCACTTCTTCCGCCACGCGTAGATCGTCTTCGGCGTGACGCCCACCACCTTCGCGCTCTCGACCGCGCTGACCCCCAACGCCCAGTGCCGCTTCGCCAACCCCCGCAACTGCGGCGACGCGCTTCGCCCCTGACCTACCGCCTTCCCACTGGCGTCCCCGCGCTTGACCATCGCCTCGCTTCTAACCATCCCGAACCCCCACCCTCGATATCCGCCGCAACGGCGACAACCTTCTCAACCGCTCCTGCTTCACCACTACGACCCGCATCTCCGCCCCGTCCGTCTCCAACGTGACGCACAACTCCGCCCCAACCACCGATTCCCCCTTCGGCTCGACCGGTATCAGCACCGACGCTCTCTCCATGATCCCAACCTATCCCACCGCTACCAACCCGACAACCACCAACCAAGCCTCGCGCACGCGCGCGCGAGACCAGTTTCCCACGTAATCCGTCTTCCAATTCCCAACTTTTACCCCCCCCCAAACATGTAGACAGCATACGGAGAGAAACGCGGCCCTCGAACCGCGATGAAGACCGGGGGGGGGTATCGACCCCCCCCTCAAGCTGCGGGGACCATGGCCGATCTCGAGGGGGCCGAGCGTCGCGATGGAGAGGTGGGGGGGGGTACCTCGAGGCCCGGCCCCGGAGCGTGGGCTCGACGGGGCCGGGCGGTGGTGGGGGGAGCTAGGGTCGGCGCGTCGAGGCGAGGACCGTGGCGAGGGCCAGGGCGGCCCAGGCGAGCCACAGGGCGGTCGCCATCAGCAGAGCACCTCGCAGGCGACGAGGGCCTCCTCGTGGGCGCACTGGCGGGCCAGCGCGTCGAGGGGCACGCCGTGCTCGTCGAGCGCGTCGAGGGCGGCCTGCCGGGCGCAGGGGTAGGCGCCGATGCTGGCGTGGCCAGCGGCGATCGCGTCGGAGGTCGCGCGCCATGCGGCGGTGCGGACCTCTCGGACGACGTGGGGGACGATGTGGGGCATCGGGTCTCCAGGGTGGGGGTGGGGTAGGGAGACCCCCCAGCGTGGCGCTGGAGGGCCTCCCAGGGCCATCCTAGGCCGCCGAGCGGTCGAGGACGGAGTGGAGGTCGAGCCTGCGCATGATCTCGCGCTGGCGCGACCGGGAGAGGGGCCCGTGGACGGGCCAGGTGTCGGAGGCGTCGCCGAGGCCGAGCGCGTCCACGCGCCCGCCGAGCCAGCCGCCGAGGTAGGGGGAGCCGCCGACCCAGTGGCCAGCGAGGTCGTAGGGCATCCCGCAGGGGCCGGGGTGGACGCCTGCGAGGCCGTGGTCGTAGCCCAGCGCCCGAGCGTGGGCGTGGGCGCAGACAGCGCCTCGAGGCGTGTCGCCGATGGCGAGCTGGACGCGGGTGCCAGCCGCGTCGCGCCAGACCCGGCAGAGGCGGACGCCAGCTGCCGTGTGGACGCGCACGAGGCCGTCGCCCGTGACGCGGTAGGCGTCCCAGACGAGCCGCACGATGCGGTCGCGTGCGGCAGCGTAGGTGTAGGCGTGCTTCTTCGCCTTGCCCTCGAGGCTGGCCAGGGAGAGGACGCCGGGCAGGTGCCCGCTCTCGACGAGCTCGACCTGCCAGGGTCCGCGGGCGATCAGCTCGCCGGCGTAGTGCCGGGCGGCGATCCAGAGGGTGGGGATGATGGGGCTCATGGTGTCTCCTGCTGGGGGTGGCTGGTCCTCGTGACCAGCGTACATGCATGGTACATTCCCCTAGCGGGGCTGTCAAGTCCCGTGCCATATCCGGCCCGGCCCGAGCGCGGCCCGAATCGGTCGTGTGCGAGTCCCTGTCTCACCCACGACCGATCCCGAGACTCCTCGAGGCCTCCGCCGGTCGCCGCCGGAACGCCCCCAGCGGCCCCAGCAGCGCCCCCGCTGGCCAGCCCTCGAGCACGAGCCTCGACGCGCACGCGCCCTCGCGCAGGCACGCCCGCGTCCTGGCCTCGAGCCAGCCTCGCGCGCGCCCGTATCTGGCCGTATATGGCCTAGTATGCACAAGGTTAAGGCCGTATATGCACATGTATAAGGCCTTATAAGGTCCATACATGCACAAGTATAAGGTCTTATGCATGTACAAGCCTATGCACAACATGCACAACATGCACAAGTTTAATGCACAAGTTGCACAACATTGTGCGGTACCGTCCCGGAATCCGGGAGAGTCTCGGGGGAGGTTGGAGCGGAGTTGGTGGATACGGGCGCGTGCGTGCGTACGTGCGCGTGCATTGGGGCGATGAAGGAAGGTGGATGGAGAGGCGTGACGGAGTGGTGCTGACGGTTGGTTGATATGGTATCGGTAAAGGGACGATGAAGGTGACGTAGTGGTGGTGCGGACGTAGTTGGAGGCGTCGTCGTAATTGGTATTCGTATTTGTATTGTAATTGTAGTTGCTAAGCGGATGGGCGCGTACGTGCGTACGTGTGCGCGTGTATATGCGCGTACGCGGGGGAGGTCGCGGCCAAGTTTGGCGGGGGAGTTGACAAGAAGGCGGGGATTTATTACGATGCGTGTGACTCGAACGGGAGGGATGGATCATGACGAAGATCTTGGAGGCGCAGCGGGACGGGTACAGGGCCCGAGCCGAAGCGCTGGAGCACGACCTGCAAGTCTTGCGGTCCTCGGTGGAGTCCCAGCGCAAGGGCTACAAGGACCAGATCGAGGCGGCGAAGACCGAGCGCGACGAGGCGATCAAGGACAGCGAGACGGCGGAGGCGAAGCTGAAGCTGGCTGAGACGGACCGGAAGACGCGTGAGAAACTGTTGCGCACGGTGCGCAACGAGCGCGACCGGCTCCAGCAGGACCTCGACGAGTCGGACGCGAACAAGCGGGCCGCGATCGCGCAGGTGGAAGGGAACTGCACCGAGTGCCACGTCAGGGAACGGTGGGAGCGGGCCCACGACTCGGTGAAGGCGAAGCTGGAGGAAGCTCGCAAGGAGCGCGACGGGGCACGGGATCGGCTGGACGAAGCTCAGACGCGGATCGAGGAGCTCACGGAGAAGGCGGACCGAGCCAAAGAGGACTACCAGATGGCGTCCGAGGAGGCCAACCGCGAGGAAGCCGAGAAGAAGGAGGCCAAGCGCGCATTGGCCGAGCATCGCCAGAACGCCTTCGACGAGATCCAGGGCGTCAAGGAGCGCCTCGACGCATCCCAGCAGCGGGTGTGCGACGTGAACGCGAAGCTGGACGGGGCCAATCGGATCATCGCGCTCCAGGACGAATGCATGAGACTGATGCGCAAGCTGGCCGCCGCCCTGCTGTGGAAGGACGAGTACGACGAGGCGATGGCGAACAACAAGAAGCTTCGCGAGCGGCTGGAAGAGGACGCTTGCCAGGCCTGCGTCAAGAAGCAAGACCTGGTCAATCGGCTGCTCCTCGAGGTGACGGAGCTCCGCAAGCAGACCAGGCACTGAACCTGTTAGGTTGAGCCATGGCCGAGACCGTACTGCCGCTGAGCGCGGCCAAGATCGTGACCTACCGCACTCGCACCGAGGTCGTGGGGCAGCAGAGCGTGGTGGGCGAGGACGGGCGGCGTCACTTCGGCGGCGGCGCGGTGCGCCGGGTCGTCGGCGTGGTCGAGCTCCAGGTCCGCACGGACGGCGATCAGCTGGCCAACGAGAAGGCGTTCAGGGACTGGCACGAATCGCTGTCGGGCAACGACAACCAGACCTCGCTCGTTCCGTTCGCGGGGAGGTACGGCAGCGACGTTCGCGACGAGGTTCTGTCCTACGACTGGTCCGCCATCGGCGGTTCCCTGGGGCTTGGGGCCCTGGAGGCCACGTCGGACGGCAGGCTGGTGGCTCCGGCAATGAACGACTTGGTCTACGTGGACTCCGCTTCCGGCACGCCCGACACCGCCTCGCCCGTCGGTTCGCTGCTGACGCCGGGCACGGCGAATACGTGGTTCACGCACGAGCGGAACGTCGGCGGGCTGGTCCAAATGGCGGACGGAAGCTGGATCGTGGGCTTCGATCCCACGCTTCCGCGCTACGTCGTGATGTTGCCGAGCGGCAAGCTCAAGACGGACTTGTCCACCAGTCCGAACCTCGACATCGCCACCTTCGCGACGGACGCCAACACGGCGCTGCCGGGCGGCGTGCAGGGACTGGCGATCACGGATTCGACGCTTCGGATAGTGCTGGCCAACGGCGCGATCTACTCCTGTCCCGTGGCCAACGTCTTGGCGACGCAGCAAAGCACGGCGTTCGGTTTCAACATGGACTACTGCCCGGTCACGCTGACGGGCACGATTGCGAACACCACCGCCGTGGCTGGCGCATGGACCGTGGGCGGCAAGATGCGAATGTTGGCCAACCGGCAGACGACCGACTACTCGGGTTGGGGCGTGTGGGAGGTGGACTTCGGCGGAGCGGTTCCCACGGCGACGCTGCTCTTGCAGGTTGCCGACAGGGGCTATCGAGGCGCGGTCCAGATCGGAACCAGGACCTACGTTGCGGCGGACAATCGACTTCGGCGGTTGTCCAGCGCGGCGATCCGGGTCAACCTGCTCGCCGACGGGATCGACTTTCCCAAGCGCGGCAAGTCCAGCTTGCCCACCATCGCCTACGCCTTCGAGGAGCTGGTCTAGTGGAGGTTCGAGCCCTGGAAGTGGCGTTCCGCCATCTGGCGGAGCCGGCCCGCCAAGTGTTCGGCCCGACGCCCATCTCGCTGGATGGCGTGGTATGGCGCACGGACGGCCATCTGTCGCTGGACGCCAGCGAAGGCCCGTCGTGGAGCGTGGACGGCCCCAGGGGGTTCCGGTTCGCCTACGTCCCGCCGTTCGAGGAGCAGGCCGCGATGTTCGCCGCCAGGCTCACCAACGTGCCCGTGACGCTGGTGCGGTTCTGGCGGACCGCCACGGGCTGGGTCCCGCACGCCCGGCGGTTCGAAGGCGTGCTCGGATCGGCGGTGTGGGAGGGTTCCGTCCTACGGTGCGAGGCGGTGGCGAGATCGCAAACGCTCTCCGTGTCGCCCGTCGCGCCGGTGTGGAGCCTGGAGGCCCAGCAGCGGGCCCATCCGGCGGACACGGGGATGCGCTGGATGCGTGCGGCCAGCAGACAGCTGAGGATCATCCAGTGAGGAGCAAGGCATGAACGCCATGGTGGAGCTCTGGGAGCCCGTCGAAGGCAACCTCTTCGTGTCGCACTCCGTCTGGGCCAAGGTCAAGGAAGGACCGCGAAGCGACTTCGAGGTCGAAGGCCGGTTCGTGCCCGGCGGCACGCTCGAGGTCGCTCTGTCCGCCGCTTGGTCCGTCACCGCAGGCTGGTACGTCGTCGTGGGCGGCGTCCAGTACCGGATCGAGGGCGTGAAGAGCGTCCTGCCGTGGAACGTCCAGGTCTTGGGCTACGGGGTCCGCAACAGCGACCAGTTCGAGAGGGGCGTCCCGCTGACGCTGGGCTCCGACGATCTCACGATCGGCGGAACGGGTCTGGTGATCGGCGGCGGGTCCGCCAGCGCATGACCAAGCGATCCCGCTTCGAGGCGGGCGTCCGGGCGGGCTTGGTCGAGGTGCTCAGCGAGGATCGAGTCTACGCTGGCGAGATTCCGGCCCATGCCACCCGCGGCGACAAGTGGCCGCCCCACGCCAAGTACTCCTTCGAGGGGTCCGGGCTCGAGGACCAGCCGCTCGACGCGAACGTCGCTCCCACGGTTGTCTACGGGATCGAGATTCACGCCAGGGACCGATCCACGGTTCTCGAGCTGATGGACTTGGCCGCGCCCGCCGTCGTGGTCCAGGCGGACGCATGGGTCGAGCTGGCTGCGGAGCAGCGGATCGACGAGAGCGGCTGGGCTGTCTCGTTGACGGCCCAAAGCCTGTGACGTAGGTTCCAGCAAGAGCCAACCAACCAAGGAGAAGGCGATGTACGCTCCGAGTTCCAAAGGCGTTCTGACCATCAACAGGGGCGGGACCTACGAACCCCTGTCCCGGATCACGGACTGGGCCGTCAGCCACAACGAGCCCACCACCGACGCGCCCGACGACGCCATGGACAACACGGTGTCCGCGGGCGCTTCGTCCGTCGGCGACCCCACGGCGGGCACCGCCACCTTCACGCTTCAGCCGCCCGACGTGGCGAGCGCGGTCTTTCAGACGTTCCGCAACAGCTTCATCAAGGGAACCGAAGTCCAGTTCCAGGTGTGGCTCGGCAACTACCGTCTGGTGAGGGAGGTGAAGGCCGCCGACAACGCCACCATCCAGATCGTGGCCGCCGACAGCGAGGCGATCTTGGCCGGAGCCGGCAGCGAGGCGGTGCCCAACACGTTCGGCACCGGCGACAAGCAGCCGGGCCCGTTCTGGGATCGAGGCCAGGTGATCGAGTACAACGACATCGCCTACCACCTCGGCCCGTGGAAGACGGCCACCAAGCGCGTGATCAGCCGGATCGGCGCAATCGCGGGCGGGATCGCCGCCTACGACGAAGTGGCCCTGGGGGACGTGGCGGCCCAGGGCGCATTCAAGGTCCATCAGTACGTGTGGCGCGTGACGGGCAAGGGACGGGTCACGGCGGGCGGCGACTTCACCGTGTCCCAAGGCAGCCTGGCCGTGGACGGCTCGATCCAGCTGGCGGACTTCGAGACCATGGAGGTCGCGCTGAAGGACTGGGCGCTGGCCTGATGGCGAGCGTCCAGGTCAAGGGCCATCGCAAGCTGCGGAAGAAGTACCGCGGGATGGCGAACGTGGCCCGCCTCGCATCGCCGGCGGTCAAGGACTCGCTGGGCGAGGCGCTCAAGACCGCCAAGCGGCGCAACTTCGGATTCAAGGACCGCACGCGCCGGCTCCGGCAGTCGCTCCGCGTCGAGCAGGCGCGGGACGTGCGCGGACGGTTCGCCACCGCCTATCAGCTGGTCGCAAACCGCCGCTACGCGGGCTACGTGGAGCTCAAGCCGCGCACCAAGGATCGGCGTCCGGGTCCGCCCTACTGGCTCGCTCGCGCCGTTGCGCTGGCCCGTGGGCGAATCGAGAGACGACTCCAGCGAGACATGAGGAAGCGCGTGAGACAGGAGGCCCGCAAGCCGTGAGCCTGATCCAGGGACAGACCCACCTCGTCGAGATCGAGGGCAAGCACTTCATGATCTGCCCGTCGAAGAACGAATACGGCGACACGTTCTGGTTCGTCGGCCAGGTGTTCGACCGCCACGGCCACGAGCTGATCAAGTCCTACGCCGAAGCCTACGCCATGGCCAAGCAACTGGCGGAAGCGGACCGCTGATGGGCGATCTCGCCGCCCTCGCCGCCAGGCACCGGATCAAGCCCGTCCGCTTCGAAGTGGACGGCGAGCCCTACGAGATCAATCTCCACGTGCCCGTCGGGGCCCAAGCCGTCCAGTTCTTGCGTGCCTCCCGCGCCGTCGTGGCCAAGCTGGAGCGTCTGGTCCACTGTAACGCCGCTTGCGGCTTCGACGGCGACGACGAGGAGGTCGTGCGTACCGTGGTGGCCCAACTCCTCGCCACGCCCGAGGGTCGCGCCAAGCTGGAGGCGGCCGACCAAGCCAAGAACGCGCTCAACGAAGCCAGCGTCGAGTTCGCGCTCGCATGGCTCCCGCGTCTGTCGCCCGAGCTCGCGAAGCTGGGCGAGGAGGGACTCGGCAACGTGCTCCGGCTCACCGGGTTCAACACGTCTCCGCTGATCGTGGCGTTGCAGTCCATGACGCGGATCAGCCAGGGGACGGAGGGGGAGGATGATGGTCTTGAGGACCTTCCCTTTCCTGATCTGCACGCAGACTAGCTACAAGCTCCACGAGATCACGCCGGAAGTGCTGATCGAGGCGTCCCGCTTCTTCAGCCACTTCCCGCCCCAGCTCTACGCGGCAGACGATGGCTAAGATCGGGGATCTGGAGACCAGGCTCCGCCTCGAGGGACGCCAGTTCGCACGAGGGCTCAAGAGGGCCGACGAGTCCGTAGGGCGCTTCGTGAGCTCGCTCGGCGGGCTGTCGGGCGCTCTCGGCAAGCTGGGACCCGCGCTGGCTGCCGTCGGCGTGTCTGCTGGATTCGGCGTGCTGGCCCAGCGCATCTCCGCGGCTGCCAAGGAGTCCGCGTCCTGGGGCGCGACGCTGGTCGAGGCGTCCGGCCTGATCGGCATCACCACCACGCAACTCGATCTGATGCGCCGTGCGTTCGAGGCGAACGGCGTATCGGTAGCGGAGGCCGACCAGAGCCTGCTCCGGTTCAACCGGCGGCTGGAGTTCGCCCGGAAGCAGGCGGTGAAGGGCGCGGGCGAGTACGCGGAATCGTTCGCGGACCTGGGGCTGGACGCCCGGCAGTTCGCGTCCACCGAAGAGGCCTTCCGATCCGTGTTCCAGCGGCTGTCCGGGATCTCCGACACCGCCCGGCGCGGAGCAATCGCGTTCCGGCTGTTCGGCGATTCCGCCTCCTCGCTCGACGCGACGTTCCGCGCCGGCATCTCAGCGTTCGACCAGGAGATCGCACGCCAGCGCGAGATCGGCGTACTGGCCTCCGGCAACGCCGCCACGCTGAAGGAGCTGGACCAGACGTTCACCGACCTCAAGAACACGCTGGGCGTCTCGACCAGGAACGCCATCGCCGAAAGTGCTGACGAGATCGAGATTCTGGTGGACCTGTTCACCAAGCTCGGCACGGCGGCGATCCGGGCTGGTGCCCAACTCAGCCAGATACTCACTGGCCCGGCAGGCGGCCCGCCTCCGGCGGTGGCCCAACTCAAAGAGTTGACCGAATCGGCCAGGGACCTCGGACGCCAGGACTTGGTGGACCGAATCGAGCGCATCCGAATCGACGCGGGCCGATTCGGATACGACAAGCTGGCAGACGACATCAAGGCCGTCGAAACCCAAATCAACTTGCTGTCCCTGTCCACCAAGGACCTCGACACCGGTTTCGGCAAGGCCGCCCAAACGTTGTCCGACACCGCCAGGGCCGTTCTCGCAGGCGTGAGCTTCGACGCCACCGAGTTCGCCAAGTCCCTGTCCGACGCCCGGACGGAGAACGAGGCTCTCGCGGCGTTGCTGGCCGATCCCGAAGCTCTCGAGGCCTATGTGGCCCAGAAGGCGGCATTGGGCGACTTGCAGCTCCAGACGGCGTCCTACAGCGCCGAGCTGGAGCGGCTGATCAAGGTCCGCCAGCGGCTGGACCGTCCTGAAGCCGTTCCCGTGCCCAGCGTCACCATCGTTCCGCCCGAGTTCGACTACCGGAAAGCGAAGGCGGACGGAGCCCTCTTGGCCGAGGCCTACGGCGCGGCGCTGGTCGAGGGATACCGCGAGGTGGGCGACAAGGCCTTGACCACCACCTTCGACGAGATGGGCGAGCGCTTGGCCACCAGCTTGGTCCGGGCCGGCGAGTCCTTCGTTCCGCTGGAGGATGTGGCCGTCTCGACGGCCCGCACCACGCAGTATGCGTGGGAGCAGGTCAGCCTCACCTTCTCCGGCATCCTCTCCCGCGTGGACTCGTGGAAGGACGCGCTGATCGAGATCGCGGGCCTCGCGTCCCAAGTGCTGGCCCACTTCGCCGGAGGCGGCACTCTTCGGAGCTTCTTCGGCTTCGAAGACATTCCCGGTCGCCGTCGCGGCGGCCCGACCCAAGCGGGCAAGCCCTACATCGTGGGGGAGGAAGGGCCCGAGCTCTTCGTCCCCCGATCCAGCGGCACCGTGATCCCCGCCAACGCCCAGTCCCAGGTCGCCGCCGCCGGGATCAACGTCCAGAACCTGACCATCCAGGGCGTCACCGATCCCCAGGTCGTCTACGCCGGCGTGCGGAACCTCTTGCGCGAGGATTGGCGTCGGGACATCAACGCGGTTCTCTCCAGACAGGCTTGACGCGCAACCCGATCTTTGCCATTTTCCGGGATGCGACTTGAACAGGAGGTCAACGTGCGCAACTTCGACGCCGACGCCGAGATGCTGGACCTTTTCCTGGCGGGCGGGACCTATGCGGAGATCGGAGAGGCGCTGGGCGTGTCCCGCCAGCGCGTCCAGCAGAAGATGGACACGATGGCGGTGGACGTGAAGGCCGTGATCGCCGGACGCCGGGCCGAGCTCGACGCCCGGATCGTGCTGGCGTTCGACCGTGGCCGGACCCAGACCCAGATGATGCACGACTTCGAGGTGGGCCGGACTCGAGTGGTCCGTGCGCTGGAGCGGGCCGGACGGAACCCGGAGCAGAACCGGGGCAAGGGCGAGTGGATCGACAAGTCCAAGCGGATTCGGGAGCGGATGGAGCGGACGGTCAAGCTCTACGACGAGGGCTGGACGATCAAGGAGATCGCCAAGGAGCTCGGCGTGGGCTATCTGACGCCCCAGCGCGACTTGAAGCGGGCCGGCGTGAAGGTCGAGCGCGGGTTCTGGTCCCATACCGACCAGCGCCGCCGGAAGGGGCGGGGAGTTGACAAGCACGCCAGTCTTGGCTAACATGCGTACGTAGGAAGGACGAACCCCCACACAGGAGACTCGATGGCGAAGAAGACCATCAGGGACAGCGGATTCCCGCACGCCACCCAGGAGAGCACCCGAGATCGACAGAGCGACGCGACGCTCCGCGCCCGTGCCTACAACATCGTCTTGGCCCAGTTGGCGCAGGCGGACGGGCACATCGTCTTCGTCTTCGATGGGGAGGCCATTGCCCGCCACCTGGAGCGCACGGAGCACCGGCGGCTGGTAGAGTTGGTGGACCTCGGCATGGTCGCTCTGAAGCCGAAGATATGCGGCGACCACTACGTCCGAGAGATGGGCGTACGGCTCACTGCCATGGGCTGGAATTGCTACGGCGGGGGCGGGTTCCGCGCTGTTCACGGGGAGGTCCATCCGCAATGACAAACCGTACGGAGGTAGTGCAAGCGCGCGTCACGCCGTCCGAGAAGGCGATGCTGGAGGCCGCCGCCAAGGTGCTGGGCAACACCGTCAGCGACGTGGTGCGCAACCTCGTCATAGTGGGCCTTGACGCGGTATGGCCCGGCATCACGAAGAAGCTGGTGATCTGATGTGCCCCGGCCTGGTCAAGTGGATCCTCTTCCCCGCGCTGGGGCTC
This sequence comes from uncultured Dehalococcoidia bacterium, assembly GCA_958296115.1. GTDB lineage: Bacteria > Chloroflexota > Dehalococcoidia > Lucifugimonadales > CAJWER01. The sequence continues at coordinate 17,918 of OY282443.1, read as the reverse complement.
GCCGCGCTGTCCTTGCTCGTGGTGACAGTCAAGTGGGCCATCGAAGAGTTTCGGTGGAAGCTTCTGCCCCGTGCCAACTCTGTCGTGGTGACGGTACTGTCCCCCGATGGTTCTCCGTTCCAAGGAGCCGTGGTTGAAGCCTCCAACACCTATCCTCAATCTGGTGTTACCGACCGTCGGGGAGAAGCCCACTTCCGCATCACCAACCAATGCCAGTTCACGATGTCCATAGACATCAACGGAAAGCGATATGGAGACGTTCAACTGACGAGCCCCAATCTATGGTGCTCCGGGTCGTTTCATATCGTAGTCCGGCTCCTTCCCCAATCCAAGGAGAAGTAACCATGAGACACAGCACCATCAAGGACCGCACGCGGATCAAGCTCGGCGTGCTCGGCATCGTGATCGGAGCCCTGCTGGGCTTCCTGGTCCCGATGGAGGAAGCCCACGGCCAGGACGCCCCGCTGGAGATGTGCCCGTCGGCACCGAAGCACACGGATCGGCTGGCTACGTTCGGCGTTGTCACGGCTATCGCGGCTCCATCCGTGACGCTGAACGTTCTGAACCAAAGAGACGACGCCAGTCTGAGAGTCACAGAATTCCTAGGCACATTCATCGGTGCGGCGGCACTCTACGGCATCTCTGGCTGGCTGGACAGCCGAGCGAAGTCCCGTACCGCCGTGCGAGACGCTTGCCAAGCCGAAGTCCGCACGTGGCGCGAGCATATGGACAGCCACCGCACCGCCGAAGCGATGCGAAGGACTTTCGACGCCCGGCACGCTAGCTGGCGTGCTGGCATAAACGCCCGGTGGGACGCCCTCGACGCACGGGCGGACCAACTGGGACTTCCACGCCCGGACCGCAACTAGGAGAACAAGCATGAGAAAGCTGTTCGCACTACTCGGCGTTCTCGCCGTGACCATCCTCGCCGCCTGCGAAGACGAATGCGGGACAACAGAGGGTTGCCCATTTGAAGACGGACTCGGCCAAGTGCTGGGAAGAGTCTTCGTAGGCGGCGAGCCCAGAGAGGGAATCGAAGTCCTCCTGGGCGACGGAAAGATTACGCAGGATACAACCCAGACCAATTCGGAAGGCCAATTCAGTTTCTCTGGAGGAGTATCCCGCAGAGCTTACATAATCTCTGCGACCCTCCCGACCGGCACAGTAGAAAAAGTCTATGGTCCTATCGTCTTCTACCCTCCCGACAGATTAACCGTCTGCGTGAATCTTTTCTTCAGCGAGAAGGTTGATGACTGGACAACCTACCAGCCAGTCGTAGGGGAAAAGTATAACTGCCCGTTCAACGAATCGTAGCATGTGCAACGGCGTAAGTCTCGGATGGGCGGAGCCCGGCGTACGAGGGCCGAGCCCCCTGGTCAGAGCTGCTGATTCGAAGTCGCCCTTCGGACGGTTGTGCGCGGGTTCGAACCCCGCCGCCGCTGCACAGACCGAATGACCTGCTCCGGCGTCCAGTCGGCGGTGTCCGCGAGGCCCGCGCCGCTCTCGTGTGCGGTAGAAGCGGCTGGGCGTCCGGGGCGACACCTAACCCCCACACGGAGAACCACATGACTTCCTTTGATACAGCTATCCACGCCCTCACCACCGTCCTGGCGCTGGTCATGCTCGTGCTGGGCGTGGTCGCCATGGTGATCTTTCTCAAGATCGCCCGCCGGGAGATGCGCGTCCAAGACGAGGAGCTCGCCCGCACCGACGACTGGGACAACGTCCCGGTCAAGCCGTCCGAGACCTACCGGCGGAGCAGCTCATGAGCGAACAGGAGACGCTCGCCCAGTTGTTCTACCGCCAGGCAGGAGGGATGTACCCCGACACCCAGACCTTCTTCGGAGTCCTTCGGGGCTACGAGCACCGCTGGGCCCCCTCCAAGGACGTGACGTTCATCAAGTTTCCCGACGGCTCCAAGGTGTCGCTCGAGGAGCAGGCCTTCCAAGTCCACCTCTTCGAGAAGCCGAAGTACATGGACGAGGACCCGCCTCCCGTCCTGCCGGAGTCCAAGGACGAACTGAAGGCCGAGGTGGTCGAGTTGGCGAAGACCATCAAGGCTGCCGACAGGGACCTAGACGATGCGGAGGCGGAGGCGAAGCGGTACAAGACGGAGCGGGACACGGCCTTGGACAAGCTGGCAGGAATGCGCGAGGTCCGTGCTGGGCTGGAGAAGCGGCTCCAGTCCGCCCTGGCGACCATTAAGATCAAGAACGAGGAAGTGGACACCGCCATGTCGGAACGGGCCGACGCCTTGGAAACGGTGGAGATGCTGAAGGCCGAGCGAGACAAGCTCGCCGCGCCCACAGCCATCGCCGAGGCCTTGGCCGAACGGGACGCGGCCCAGTCCAAGTGCGGGAAGCTCGACGACGCCCTGACGATGGCGAACCGACAGTTGGAGGGCTTCGGCAGGGCCCAGGAGGCCGTGGTGGAGCTCCAAGCGGAGGCCAACAGGCTCCGCAAACAGCGTGCCCGGCTCCATGCCCGGATCAAGCGCCTCACGCTGGGGCTGGCGGTGAACGTCGGGATCGCCAAGGAGTACTTGGAAGAGCACGTCGAGCACCACTACGGGAGCTCGTTCAAGACGGGGGCGGAGTGATGGAACAGGACGCTTGGGCAGTGGTGGTGGGGCTGACAGTCTTCTGCCTCTTCATCTTCGGGATGGCTTGGCTCGCCAGCCGCGACATAGCCGAACCGAAGCCGAAGACGGGCTGGGACCGCTACGTCGTGGCGTTGCGGGACCCCCCGGACCCCGACGACGGCGAGACGGTGTACGGGCCGCTGAAGCTGGTGGAAAAGGACGCGGAGCCGCCCAAGCTGGACCCCGACGACGACTACAAGACCTTTGACGGACAAACCCGACACGGAGACCGCCGATGAAAAACCGCGAATGGCCCAAGATGCCCAAGGACAAGGACGGCAAACCCATCCCCGGCTTCGAGGCCGAGGGATGCAAGGAGATCGAAGCCGTGCTCACCAAGTGGGCCGCCCGGCACGCTTACGGCAAGGTGTCGGCCCAAGTCACTTTCCACGATTCCCGACGCCCGCTGGAGGACATGGCTCCTACCGTGGTCCTGATCATCGCTCTGCCCCGGCTGGGCCCAGACCCCGAGATGAACACCTTGGTGACCGGTACGGTCGAATGACTTGGCCCGCGATGGTCCAAGAGGCGGTTAAGCCACCACCGGCCACCGGGCCAACCCCGGCCCAAGAGATTCGGGACTTGGTGGCCGAGGTGAACAGGCGGATCGAAATCCTCCTGACCCAGAACAGGAAGCTTCGGAAGCGGGTCAAAGAACTGGAGCGCGAGAACCGGGACTTGACTTCAACGCGATCTGTCGCTAACATGCACGTACGCAACCCCACACAGGAGACCCCGTGAGCAGATTCGACCACATCCGGCAGGTCGGCGAGAGCAAGACCGCCGAAGTCCTGGAAGACCGCCAAGACGACGACGTTGACTTCTGGCCCGGAGACAACGACACCGCCGAACCGCTGGCGGGCATCTTCGTTCGGAAGGTCAAGCGAGCCAGCGCACGCGGCGGCACGTTCGGACTCCTGATCGTGGAAGACGAGGACGGCGATCGCTACGGCGTCGTCGAGAGCGCCGCCGTAGCGCGTGCCCTTGAGGACAAGGAGCTCGTGTCGGGCCAGACGGGGTTGTACTTCGTCTACCACGGGCTCCGGTCTTTCAATACCATGGACGGCGAGCCCCGGACCTACCGAGAAATCACGACGGTGGTGGTGGAGCCGGAGCCCACGTCCGTCGAGGACCTGGAAGATGACGACGACGAAGACGATCTCTTCTAGTGACGGACCAAGTGCTCCACGCTCTGGCCCATGTGCCCGCAGACGATCGCGACACCTGGGTCAAGGTGGGGATGGCGCTCCATCACCAATTCGGGAACGCGGGCTTCGATTGCTGGGCTCGCTGGTCGCAAGCCTCCGACAAGTGGAACCGGAGAACAGCGGTCCAGCAGTGGCGATCCTTCGGGCGCAGGGTTCCCGGCCGTCCGGTGACGCTCGGGACCCTGCTCCACCTTGCTCGATCCCACGGATGGAGCGGACGGTTCAGCCATCCCCTGCCGCCCCCGCCGCCCGTTGCTCGGACGCCCGAGCTGGAGCGGCTGGAGGCGCGAGTGGCCCAGAAGCGGGCCGAGGACATCGTGAGGACCAGCGGCAAGCGTCCGCGCCATCACGCCTACCTTGCCCGCAAGGGATTCGCCGGACGCCAATGGCCCACGCACGCAGACTGCTTGGTCGTGCCGGTGTTCCGGTTTCCCAGCCGCCGGCTCCAGTCCGTCCAGCTGATCCGGCCCAGCGGAGCCAAGCTTTTCCTCGAAGGCGGAACCGCCCGGCGGGGAGTCTACGCCGCCGGAGCCGAGGACTATCGGCGGCGAGCGGTGGTATGCGAAGGCTTCGCTACGGCCCTGACCGTCCGGGCCGCACTCCGGCGGGTCAAGGTCCGCCGTCCCGTCGTCGCGACGTTCAGCGACCACGGGCTCCGTCTGGCCAAGGACATGGCCCAGAGCATCGTGGTGGCAGACAACGACTCCGCCGGAGTCCGGGCCGCCAAGGCAACGGGCCGCCCCGTGGTCCTGCCGCCCAAGGGACAGGACCTGAACGATCTCATGCGGTCCGACGGACTGGACGCCTGCATCGACCTGATGCGCCCCCTGCTCCGGCTAACGTCTAGGAGGTCGCGATGAAGTTCTGGCGGCGGAAGCGGCGGCAGCCCAAGCAGTGTCCTCGGGAGGTTCGCCAATCGTGCGACGAAGCGTTCGTGAAGGACTTTCGCAACTTCGCCAGCAAGGGGTTCAAGCCCCATGTGGTCCACGGCTGGCTGTGCGGGCACGTGGCGGCGTTCAAGATGCTCAACGTCCATCCCAACGACGCCAACACGATCAAGGCCATCTCGGACTCGTGCCAGGCGGCTGCGAAGCTGCTCGAAGCGGAAGGCGACCTGTTGCGGACGGCGGATCGGATCGAGAACGGAACCGTACCCGGACCCTTTCCCGTCACGACGAAGCCCGTGCTGTTCGGAGGTGGAGACACGATTCATGCATGACCGGGACCAAGTGCAACTTGGCCGCACGCCTGCTTTGGGAGCAGGAGGTTCTGGGTTCGAATCCCAGGGTCCCGACTACCCTCAACACGGAGACGGAGATGTCTGACGACGACCGGAAGAACATTAGTTGCGGCGGAGGGGCGCATGACTGACCCGGCACAGGGCAAGCTCCCGTTCGACCAATCCCTCATGCAGATCGCGGACATGCTTTGTGCCGCCGTCACCAAGGTGGTCACCAAGCACTTCGAGCCCCAGCTGACCCACGATCTCGATATCCACCTCTACGTCGGAGACAACGCCGTCTCCGTCCGCATCAGAGATGTGCCAACCGGGATCTCGGCCAAGGCCACCTGTCGCTTGTCGCGTCCCGATCGCCGGACGCTGAAGACCGAAGCCGTGATGGCCGAAGAGGCGTGGGGACCATGACAAGACACCAGGACAAGATCAGCCGCCAAGCGACCGACATCTGCGACCGCTGGGCTCAAGGCAGGCAAATGACGTATCGCGAGAGGGAGTTGATCGTGCGTGCGCTCGACCAGCTTGGCCCCGACGAAGAGGGCGATGCGATGGACGCCAAGGTGGAGAAGCTCTTGCGCGAGCTGGACTCTGCTTCCCTAGAACACTTGGACCAGTTGCGCCGCAAACTCGAACAGAGGAAAGAGACATGCCCGAAGTAACTCACGGAGGCGGGATCAAGAACATCGTGCACGGAACCTGGTACGGCGCGCGGCGGCTCTGCACGCGGTTCTGGGCTTGGGGCCACAACGACCAGCGGGCCAGCTGGCTCATGCACTGGCTGATCTGCGTGGCCGTCTCCACCGTGGCGGCGTTCGTTGTCTGGCTGGAGGAACCCGGCAAAGCCCAGCTCGGCTATGCCGCAATGGCCTCTCTGATGTTCCTGGTCTTCCTCTTCCGGGAGACGGGAGACGAGGACTACTGGCGCAAGAAGGGCATGTGGGACGTGCTGGACAAGGACCGCAACTGGCGCGGCAAACTGCGGCTCGGGGTGAGCAGGCGTTTCGATAAAGCGGGTGATTTGACGGGCCCGTTCTTCAACTGCGGAACCGCGTGGATGGTATGGCTGTTCAAATGACCTGCTCGATCGACGGATGCGGTGGGCCAGTCAAGGCTCGCGGCTGGTGCAACATGCACTGGAAGCGGTGGAGGAAGACCGGAACCGCGCCCAAGGCGCTCGGCCCGGTGAAGCGGCCCGCCTTCGCTCGTTGGTCGCTGGACAAGCTCATGGCCAACACGACGCCGCGACTGGTCCAGCCCGACCTAGGGCCGTGCCTGGAGTGGAACAACGCCCGAAACGCCCACGGATACGGCGTGGCGTCGCACGGCGGCAAGCTGTGGCGGTGTCACCGGTTGGCTTGGCGGCTCATGTTCGGCCCGATCCCCCAGGGAAGGCTGGTCCTTCACGAATGCGACAACCCCGTGTGCCTCGACCCCGCCCACTTGTCGCTCGGAACGCACAAGAAGAACACGCGGGACATGATGGCGAGAGGCCGCGCTCGCTTCAACACTTGACGCGGGGACAATAGCTGGTTACGATGAAGTTCAACCCCACACAGGAGGACCTATGCTGACCCAGATCGTTGCGCCCCAAGCGGCGCTTCCCATCGCCTCGCTGGTCGTCGTCGTTTACGGCGTGCCGGGCTCCGGCAAGACGACCCTTGCCATGACCGCCGAGAAGCCGCTGGTGCTGGACTTCGACGGCGGCGCGGCGCGAGCCATCCGGCGGGCCGACGTGCTGCCCGTGTCCCAGTGGTCGGACGTGTCGAAGCTCAAGGCGGCCGAGATCGCGTCCCAGGGCTATTCCACCGTCGTGGTGGACACGGCGGGCCGGGCGCTCGACAGCCTGACCAACCACCTGATCGCCACCGATCCCAGGAATGCACGCGCGTCCGGGGCGCTGCAAATGAACGGCTGGCAGGCCCTGAAGATCGGCTTCAAGCGGTGGCTCACCGACCTGCGCGGCGACGAAGTGGACGTGGTGCTCGTCTGCCACGCCAAAGAGGAGATCCAGGGCGACGACGTGGTGGTCCGGCTGGACATGCCCGGCGGCTCCAAAGACGAGGTCTACAAGGAGGCCCATGTCATGGGCCAACTGTCCCTTCGCGACGACGGCAAGCGCGTCTTCGATTGCACGCCCCGCCACGGCGCGTTCGGCAAGGACCCCGGCCAGTGGGGCCCGGTAGGCGTAGGCGCGAAGAACGCCGGTGCGCTGGCGAAGCTCATGCGAGGAGCCAAGCGTCACTTGGGGCGTCCGGCGGAGTTCCCTGACACGGACGCCTCCAGCGCAGACGCCAAGGCTGACAGCCAGAAGCGCCTGACCGAGTGGAACGCCAAGCTGGCTACGCTTGCTGGCGCGGGCTCCACGAAAGAGGAGAAGAAGGCCTTCCTCGCGGACGCCAAGAAGGCGGGCTACGTCTTGGACCGGACTACGAAGAAGCTGGTCTCCAAATACGACCGCACGATGAGAGACACGACATGAGCAAGCGCGAACCGAGAACCGCCATCGAGTTCAAGCTCACGTCGGGCGACGACATGGTGGTCGAGTTCAAGACCGACGTGGGAAACGCCGGCTTTCTGACGGGCATGTCGGAGCTCAAGTCTCTGGTGTCGCTCGTGGCGAGCATCGAGAGAGCCAAGTCCGTAGCAGACGACACGGCGATCTACCAGGCGTGGCGGGAGCTCCAGAAAGCTCGCGAGGCGGTCGAGGAGGTTGGTGACAAGAACCATCCCGACTACATCGAACGGTACGAAGTCATGCTGGCCAAGCGAAACGACATGGTGGCGGTGGCGGACTCGGTGTACCTCGAGCGGACGATCAACGATGAGTAGCGGCCGATGAAGCTATGGGTCAGCGACCTCGACCGGTTCGCCCACTGGAAGAACCCGCCCGCTCCGTGGGCCGACCAGACGCCAGCCCAATTCCTGCGCGACCTGCGCACGCGGCCCGACAGTGCCGCCATGAGATTGGGCCGGGCGTTCCACAAGATCATGGAGAACATGGACTCGGCCATCGACCGCAAGGCCTCCACTCACGTGGACCGCGAGCGGTGGACCATCTTCTTTCCGGGCGACCTCAAGACCATCAAGACGACGTTCCAGGAGCAGCGGAACGAGCTGGTGGTCAACGACCAGATCAGGATCACGGGACGCATCGACGGCGGCTACGACACGCCCACAGGGGCGTTGGGACTGGTGGACTACAAGACCACTCAGTCCAGCCGAGCCAAGGGCGAGGATCTCATGGCCAGCTGGCAGTGGCGGGCCTATCTCTGCATGACCGACGCCTACGAATTCCGCTACGAGGTCTACCGGTTGAAGGCCGGTGAGCAGTCCGCCACGGTGGTGGACCAGTCCGTCTACACCTTCCACCGCTACAACGGGATCGAAGACGACGTGAAAGGTTGGGCTCGCGAGGTGGCCAAGACGGCCCAGGGACTGGGCTGGAGCGGAAGATGAACGAGCCTCTTGCCAATTCATGAGCCGGAAGTACCCGATCCAACCCAGAGAGGAGGTGGAGGCTCAGTTGGAAGTCCACGACCCCCGGCTCCCGCTGGTCGAGATGTTCAGCTCCATCCAGGGCGAGGGCACCAATGCGGGCTGGCCCGCGTTCTTCGTCCGCTGGGCGGGCTGCAATCTCAACTGCCACTTCGCCGACGGCGCGGTGTGCGACACGCCATGGCAGAAGGCCCGGATCAAGCCGCGCTTGTCGGAGGTCGTCGAAGCCGCCAAGGGCCACAAGCTGGTGATCCTGACCGGCGGCGAGCCCACCATCGCGACCCACTTCTTCCCGACCGTCATGGCGCTCAAGAGCGCGGGGATGAAGGTCGCCGTGGAGACCAACGGGACGCACTGGAACGAGGGACTGAAGAAGGTGGGCTGGATCACGGTGAGCCCCAAGGCGCACGTGGCCCACATGGAGCCCCACAAGTCTCCCCGGCTGAATACCAAGGTGATGTTGCGGGCCCACGAGATTCGCGTGGTGGTGACGCCGGACTTCCCCGACTCGATTCTCGAGATTCACCAAGAGTACGGCAAGCCCGGTTGCCGATTTCTCTCGCCGGCCACCATCGCCGACGGCACCGGCGACCTACGGTTTCACGGCTTCGCGGAGGGCGCGGTCGAGAAGGCGCTGGAGCTGCTGGCGAAATACCCTCGCTGGCGTCTCGGCATCCAAGCCCACAAGGTCCTGGGGTTGCAATGAGAAAGCCTTCCGTGGTTCGGATCAGCGACAGTGCGGACGTGGCACTGGACGAAGTGAAGGAGCTCATGGGCGGCACCACGTCCAAGCGACAAGCGGCGGACGCCTCGATCCATTGGGCTTTGGCCATGCTTCGGAGCGGGCGCGAGATGCCGCTCCGCATCCGGCGCATGACCACCAAGCTCCGCGGAAGACCGAGGAAGAGAGGCAAGGGGAGACGACGCTTTGCGTCGGAGGCTGCCGGCGGCCTTGGCCCGGTGGGGGCCGGGAGAGACAAAGGGTTAGCGAATGGAGGGTCTTCGCCAGACGCGCCCAGCCGGACCAGTACCTGAATGGCCACGCCGCCCAAAGGGACGCTCTTCATCGGGCTGGACCTGGCCTTGCGGACCACGGGCCTGGCCTACGGGACGTGGAACGGGACGCGAGCCGACGGCATCAAGACGCGCCAGCTCCAGTGCCCCGACAACCTGCGCGGAGTGAAGCGGCTGTTGTGGTGGCGGCGCGAGCTGTCCAAGTGGACGGTGAAGCGCCATCCGGTGGCGGTGGCGATGGAGGGCTACGCGATGGGAGCCAAGCTTCGGACTCACCAGTCCGGCGAGCTTGGGGGAGTGGCGAAAGTCCTGTTCCAGGACAACAACGTCAGCTTCCGTGTCGTGCCTCCAGCCACGCTGAAGAAGCTGGCTACGGGGCGGGGCAACGCCAGCAAGTCCGAAGTCCTGGCGTCCGCGATTCGGCGGCTGCACTACGCGGGATCGTCCATGGATGAAGCCGATGCTCGCTGGCTGCTGGAGTGGCTGTTGCAGACCAGACTCCATCCCAAGCGCACCAAGCTCCCGAAGGATCACTTGGCGGCGTTGGAGCATGTGCGGGCCGAATAAGCTGGCGCGGGAGCGCCGGCGAGCGACGAATGCGGTACGGGGCGGAATGTCGATTGCGGCAACGGCGCGACTGGTGGGGCGTCCACGGAGCACCGTCGGCGATTGGTGCAGGGCGGAGGGCGTCGAATCAGTCCACCGGCGCGAGTCCGCCGCATCGAAGAGGGCGGAGGCCGTTCGACTCGTACGCGACGGTGCGACCATCGCCAAGGCCGCCCGTCACGTTGGACTGTCGCGGTCGCCGGTCGAGCGCGCGCTCGCCATGGCCGGCGTCGCCTCGACGCCGGGAAAACGCGACTCGCTCGCCGGGAAGCTCCCGGAGGCGATGTGGCGCATCAAGCGGGGCGAACCCTACCGGACTATTGCCGACGCCCTTGGATGCGATCGGAAGCGCCTCTACAGGCTCAGAGGGCAAATGCGGAAGATCGAGACCGTGCTGACGAGTGTGCGCTCCGGGAGTGGATACTCGCAAGCCGCCTCCGCCGCTGGCGTAGCCGAGACCACGGCTCGCCGTTGGTGTCATGAGCACCGCGTCTATCCCGCGTCTCTGTCCGCCAAGCTCAAGAACGCCGAGAAGCGCATTGAGCGCCTCCGGGAAGAACGCGACAGTGCTCGGCGGATGGCGTCCAGCGCCACGGCCCGGACTCGACCGCCGCCCGGGACCTCCGACCACCTGGCCGCCGAAGTGGGACGCCTAGGCGCCGTCAATCGCAAGCTCAAGCGCCGCATCACCGAACTCGAAAGCGAACTTGCCGGCAAGCTCGAGACTTCTCGTTCCCGCATCAACGACGTGAGGTACTCGGAGCACCGTGCCTAGGCAGGCCGAGTACCGCGCCCGCCGAGCAGCTGGGCGCTGCGTCGAGTGCCCCGAGCGGGTCGCCAGCGCCAGATGCCAGCGGTGCAAGGCGCGAGAACGCGCACGTGCAGCCTATGCGGCCCGAGGCCGACGACGAGGCATGATCTCCCGCGCACCGGACAGGCCGAGGCCCGTGAAGCGCGGCGAGACGCTGGACGCCGAACGGGCGCGGCTGGCCAAGCGGTTCCCGCGCTTGTCGGCGGAGCAGATCGACGCCATGGCCACGTCATGATCACGACGCGGGAGCGCAGCTTTAGCCGGATCGAGGTCCACCACGCCGAGCTGTCCGCCGACCAGAAGACGCGCATTCGCGCTCGCGCCTGGACCTCCGTCCTCGAGGACGGATCGTATCTCGGGATGCTGCTCATGACGTTCCGCGCCGTCAACGCCTACGACTATCGGCCCAACAGCGAGCTGGCGAGTGTCTGTCCCGAGCTGGCCGGTCAAGTGTTCGACTCGCTCGACGAGGCGTTGGCGGCCATCAAGACGAGCCTCGCTGGGGAGTGAGCTCCGGGCGAGACAAGGCCAAGCGAGAGCTGTTCGGCGGAGACCGGCGGACGAACGAGCCTAATTTGGAAAAATCTTGAATCGCTCGAATTCCCTTGTTTCATGGGCTCTCGTGCGGAATTAGGGCAAGTGCGCATGACGCCCCGCCGAATACGCACTTGACGGAGTCGGGGCGGTTTGCCATACTTCATTTGCAGGAATAAACCCCCCAACGGAGACCACCATGAGCATGAAGGCGATCAAGATCACCGAAGACCAGGCCTGGGCGATGCTCTGCCTCAACTGCATCGTCGGCGTCACCTTCGAGAAGGCCGATGGGACGCTCCGGCGGATGGCGCTGAGGGCTCGCGTGTCCGCGCCGCGCTGGAGAAACGGCGGCAAGCTGTCCTACGACGCTGCCGAGCGGCGGAACGTCGTCGGCATCGACATGTCGTTGGCCGCAAAGGGCAAGCGCCCGTGGCGGACCGTCAAGCTGGAGCGGCTCCAGGAGATCCGCGTCAGCGGCAAGACCTACCACATCCAGCGCGACACCAAGGCCGACGTAGCCCGGCGGGAGGCCAAGCTGGACAAGAAGGCCCGCATCGAGTCCGACCGCATCATCGGCAACCTCCGCGCCATGTCGGGCGGGAGCGTCGGGCTGTGAGCGCCCGATACACGTGCGTCGGCAGCGTCCGCGGGTGCTGCGAGATAGCGCACAAGACCATCGCCACAGCGGCGCGATGCTGCGAACGCGACCAGAAAGCCTGTGCCAGCCTCCCCGGCGGCAACTGCTACTCGGATCGGCAGGTGGTCCGCATCCTCGAGGATGCCAGCCCGAAGAATGTCTACTACCACGGCCACCAGCTGATGTTTGCCTATCCCCTCACAGCCGACCAGATCGAGGAGCTGTACTCATGACCATGTTCGTTGCCCACACCCACCCGGCTGTCGACCGCCCAGGGTACGGCGACCGGAAGTACCGCCAGGCGGCGAAATCGTCGCCCGAACACCGCGTCGCGCGGTACCACCGCGCCAGGGCCGCCCATGAGGCAGCCAAGGAGAAACTGGCCGCCGCCGAAAAGGCGGACAGGGCCGCGTTCGCCAAGGCTACAGCGGACACGCCGACGTACGACAGCGCCTACATGGCGCTGCTCCAGGCCAAGCAAGACGAGCAGGTGGCCTACGCTGCTCGGTGTCAGGCCGAAGACGACATCATCGACTTCGGGCCCAAGGACTTTGATTTCGCCGAGGAGGCAATCTCATGAAGTGGGCGCTGGAGAAAGCCCGCGACTTGATCGCCAAGGGCTGGTGCCGGCACACGTTCTCCATGGCCAACCAGGAGCAGCCCAAGTACTCCGTTGTAGGCGCTCTGGAAGCCGCCTTCACCAACCAGTACGACACCCTCTACCCCCTGGACGCCGACACCTACTGGAACCTGGCTCGCTTCCTCCCGCGGTGCGTCTTGAACCCCGACAAGTGGACTCCGATCCTCGAAGACTTGAGGCTCCAGGGCGACCCTGCGGAGTTCGTGAACATGCTCCAGCGGTGGAACGACAGCACGGACAGGACTCACGAGGACGTGGTGAACCTGTTCGACCGGGCCATCCAACAGATGGAGGTCGAAGACGAAGCCTGCCTCAAGAAGTTCAGAGCCTATCTGAAGAGGGCTACGTCCCCCGAAGCAGGAGCTACGCCGTGAACAAGCAGGATCTCAAGCAAGCCGCCCAGCGGTTCCGCAAGAAGGCGGACAGCGAACGGCTGGCCATGCTCAGAGCCGACCTGCACTACCTCGACAGCGGTTCCGTCCAGAACCAAGTCATAGTGCGGCGTGCTCGACGCGACTGGATGGAGGCGATCAAGGAATGGGAGGCAGCGGAGAAGAACGCCTTGGAGCTGGCCCGGAGGGCGTCCGCATGAGCGTTCCCAAGATCAGCTTCACCCGCACCAAAGACCTGGGCAACGGTGCGACCTACTTCCACGTCAAGATCAACGGCTACTGGGTTGCCAATGTCCGTCGAGGCGAAGGCCCCAGCGGTAAGTTCAAGCTGTACGGGCTCTGCCCCATCGGCTTGGAAGCGGCAGGCTATCCGAACATGAAGAAGGTCCGGCCCAGGGTTCTGGCCCGCAAGACGGCTACGGCTCGCAGAGAGCTACGGGCGTTCTTGAAGCTGTTGAACTGGAAGGCGGCGGAGAGCAACGCTTTGAAGTTGGCCCGGCGGCTGTCCGCATGACCGCCCCCGACGACGATTACGTGTGGCTCACGTCCCGAGGCTGGTACCGGTGCGAGCGGTGCGAAGACTCCATCGCGCCGGGCACCGAGTTCGTCTCGACCGAAGAAGGCGACTTGTGCGGCGCGTGCGTCGAAGAGTCTCGCGAGGAGCCCTGGCCCCCCAACGACATCCGGTTGGGACGCACCGGACTCGACGCATGACGCGCCCCTACTCGCATCGCAACCTGTCCAACCCCCCCGCATCCCGAAACTCCCGCCTCCACGCCAACACCGGAGGCTGGTGCTCGTGGTGCTTCTTCGCCAGGGGCATCTGGAGGAACAACACGCGCTGGCTCTACTGCTCGCCGTGCTGGGAAAACCACGCCAAAGCCTACGAACAGGAGAACGACGACTCATGAGCCACTACGAGAGCCTGCCCCCGAACCAGCTGGTTCAGATCTGCATCAACCGCGATGCCGCCCTCCAAGAAGGCCTGGAACGCCAGCAGCAAGCGGAAGACAAAATCCAGTCCCTGCGCGGGTCTGTCGACGAGGCCCGGAGCGACACGGAGAGGGCCGAACGCAAGGTGGAGAAGCTCGCCAACAAGCTTCGGAGGAAGGAAGAGTGGTACCAAGCCATCGTGAACGTCAACAAGGAGATGGCAGACGCTGTCATGAGCCTGACCCAGGCCAACAAAGAACTCATGGACATGCGCCCGTGACGCCCAACCAGAAGCTGGACGATGCGCTCTGGAGACTCCACGTAACCGCCGATTCCAAGGCTTGCTGGTGGAGCATCGAAGGTCCGCGCGTGTGGTGCGAGATGATCGCCGACCACGCACAATCGGCTCGGGCCTGTCTCCGGGAAGAGAGGTCCTTGAGCGCCCGGCTGCTGATCCTGGACATGCGCCGTCGGACGCGACAGGTCTGTCGGCGCATGAACATCTGGCCGTCCAACCGAACCATTTGCCAGCTTAAGACCGCCGACCGGCTTGTGGCGGAGGTTCACGCCGTCATAGACGCCTGGAACGCAACGGCGCGTCCCAACAAGATTCGGCACGTGGTGCCGGTCGAGAGGAAGAAGGCGAAGTGGGAATGACGACCCCCTACTCGAGGTCCGCGTTCGTGACCGCCGCCACGAACGCCAGCTCCGGCGTGCTCGCGCCCGGTCTGTTCTGGGCTTCCTCCAACGCTTGCCGGACGGCTTCAGCATGAGCCACCGGGACCCGAAACGGGCCGAAGACCTCATGCGCTTGCGGCTTGGGATCGGGCGCGTCCTGGACCGCCGTTTTCCAGTCATAGTTGGCCGCGTCAACCAGCTGAGAGAGGCGTTCCACACCATGCGGCAGAGACTCCGCGATCTGGACCAGCGAGGCTCCCTCGCCCTGCATCGACTGGATCAGCTTTCCGAGTTCAAAGCTGTCGCTAGCGCCCCTGGACTCGGTGAGGACCGCGTTGAGCTGCATCGCCGTCAGATCGTCGATGTCGCCCAAGTTGTAGATGTCCACCTCGCTGAACCCGACTTCCTCGCACGCACGCTTCCGGTGCTCGCCGTCAACGAGCTCGAACTGTCCCTCTTCCTCCGGATGGAACCGAACGACCAGCGGCGCTACTTGGCCATGCCGGCGCAGGGACGCCACCAAGGCTTCGTACTCGTGATCCTTCATCCTGTTCGGGTTCCACGGATTGTTGTGCACTCGCTCCAGCGGAGTGCCCGGCACGAGGGTGCCTCTGGCATTGAGTGCGAGGCCGATCATAGCGTCAAGTGGAGTTGGTCAATGATGCGCCCAGCCCAGGTGAACAACGCGCCGCATCCGGGCTCTGCTTTAGACTGTGCGGTTGCCGGGCGGCCGCACTGCCACGCCGCCACGTCCGGGCGCACCAAGCGGAGTCCCTTCGTTGGGTCCACTGGCATGTCCGGCTTGGTCTCGACTTGCCCGACGAACGCCCATCGCCGCCGATTGGGCGGGGCTCCGCATTCGGGGCACGCTCCGCCTCTCGCTGTCAGATATCTGGGCACTCCGACGGCCACCGCCCGGTGCCCAGCCCCCCCACTCTCAGAAGATACCTCGAAAGTACGGGTCGTCGCCGGGTCCCGTAGACTGGAACACCGAGTTGCGGTTGCCATGCTCAAGCCTAATCAATCCAAGGGAGAATGTCCATGACCGTGCTGGAGTTTCAGTCCGACCTCTTCGAAGACAAAACCTGCATCAAGTGCATGGGATCGAGGGAAGACGGCGGAAGCAAGCACTATTGTGCGACGTGTCTGATTCCCATTGTCGCGCAAATAAACAAGCTCCGGCAAGCAAAGAGAGAAAGGAAGGGATGTACCGACTGCGCGCAACTAGGCCGATTGAAGCCGTGGTGCGACCGTTGCACGGCCCGCTGGAAAGAAGGTATGAGCCGACTTCGCGAAGCGAAGGCCCCAGCCGAATCGCCTCAACCCAAGAAGGATTGCCCATGAAGACGTGCTCCATCTCCCGGTGTCGGGACAAGGTGGTCGCCCGAAGCTGGTGCAAGCGACACTACAGCCGCTGGCAACGACACGGCGATCCGCTCAAGAAGGTCGTGAAGCCCTTGCGGTGGTGTTCCGTGGACGGATGCGGAAGAACGCATGAAGCCAAGGGGCTTTGCTCGCTCCACTACGGCCGCGTGAAAACCCACAACTCCACTTCCGATCCGCCTCCAGCACGGATCGGACACCGTGCCAGGCTGACGGCCCAGGACGTGCGGGAGATACGCCGACGCTACCGGGCTGGAGAATCGCACAAAGCACTTGCAGGCGTCTATCGCGTCCATCCCACAACCGTGTTGCGGGCGGCGAAAGGCCAGACGTGGAAGCATATCTGAAACGGACAATGATGAACAAGGAGAAGAGGTACGGACCGGGCTACGGGTTCCTGCACTTGGCGGTTACCGTCCGGTCGGCCGTCCCGCAGATGCCGATGCTTCCAGCGCCGGTCGACAAGCTGCTGTTCTTCCCCCAGCCCATAAGCCGCAGGTCCGCCTTCGCGGATCGGAACAAGCAGATATGCGCCTACGCCGTCGCTGAGGACCTGCCGCTGGCCGCCGCCGACGACTTGAGCGCGGCGACGGACAAGGCCGTCGAACTGCTCGCCGACGACGCTGGCGGGGATTCGGCGGCAGCCGTGGAGGCGTCCGTCTCCAACTGGGCGCGGCGCGGCAAGCTGTGCGTCGTCGGCCCGTCGGGCCGCCCGGTCCCTCTCTCCGCGTTCGAGCGTTGGCGGTCCGCGTTGATCGACGCGCTGGCGAAGATCGAGATCGAGCGGCCGGACCAGTTCGAGCTACTGCTGGAGAGCCGCCCATGATTGCGCCGGAGACTCCCCCGCAAAGGGACTTGTTCGGCGAATGACTCAACCGACCTTGGCCCTGGCGCGTCCGAAGATCGTGCTCCGAGACTACCAACTGGAAGCGATCAGCGTGTTGCGCCAGCAAATCCGACAGGGCGACCGCCGACAGGTCCTGTGCATGGGGACGGGCTCCGGCAAGACGGTGCTGGCCGCATGGATGACTGAGCAGGCCGCATCAAGGGGCAAGTGCGTGGTGTTTCTCGTGGATCGGCTGGCGCTCGTGGACCAGACTTCCAAGGTCTTCGCCGAAGCCGGGATCGGGCACGGGATCATCCAGGGGAAGAGCACTCGCGGCGTTGACGAACCCGTCCGCATCGCCTCCGCCCAGACGCTCGAGAAGCGACGGATGGAGCTGGACGCCGATCTCGTGATCGTGGACGAATGCCATGACCAGCGCAAGCGCATTCTCCGGCTGCTGGCGGACCACGACGGCGTGGCCGTGGGCTTGTCCGCCACGCCGTTTTCCGCCGGGATGGGACAGCACTGGGACACGGTGGTGCAGGTGACGACGACGGAAGAGCTGGTGGGACGCGGCTGGCTGGTCCCTCTCCGCGTCTATGCCGGGCGAGAGCCCGACATGACCGGTGCGCGAACGTCGGCGGGCGAGTGGTTGGCGGGCGAGGTCGAGAGGCGCGGGCGAGTGGTGATCGGAGACGTGCTCGAGACGTGGGAGAAGCGCACGCACCAGCACTTCGGTGGACCGGTCAAGACGCTGGCGTTCTCCGCCACCGTCAGCCACGGAGCCGACATCTGCGAGCAGTTCCAGGAAGCGGGCCACGACTTCCGGCAGATCAGCTGGCTGGACCGCGACATGGACAACCGGCGGAAGCTGATCGAA
>OY282442.1 GCA_958296115.1 uncultured Dehalococcoidia bacterium | reverse complement strand
GTATGCAGGATCATCGGCGGAGACAGGACTCTAACGCTGACCGAGGTGGCGCGTGAGAACGGGATAGACGTACACCCCTACGTCAACTACAACTCCTTCCCGCGGCACGGCTCGTCGAGAGTAACCTATGGCTGGTCGCTCGATTTCTTGCGGCCCGAGGTGGACGCCCCCGAGGCGAGGGCCATCATGGACGTCCACAAGCCCATCTACGACAACCCGAAGGTTGACACTACGACGACCGACTTCGCGCGGGCGCATCCGGAATATCGGAGCCTGACGCGGGACCGCTCTTATACCCTACAGCCGGGACAGGACCTCTACCTGAGCCTGGCATTCCCCGAGGTGAGGGCGGAGCAGAGCAAGCAGTTCGTGGACGCGCTGGAGGCGACGGACGGGACAGGCGTGCAGGTGGAATTCGTGCTGGGGAACGAGGATGAGAACGGCGTGGCAACCTACGGCTACGAGGATGCCGTGGCCGGCGCGTTCGAGGCCAAGAGCGGCAGGAATCCCCAGGACATCCCGAACGACGACCCGGACTGGATGCAGTTCAGGGCGGACTACGTGACGCGGTACTTGGTGGAGCTGCGGGACGCGGTCAAGGCTGCCAAGCCTGACGCTGTACTCTCGGCGACACTGATAGCCGGCGAGCCTGACGATTACCTGAAGCTGCTGCACGACTGGCCCGCGTGGGTCGAGGCCGGCGCGCTGGACGAGCTCTTCTTCTGGTTCCGCACGAACTCCAACCTGGATGACCTGGCGCGTCAGGTGCGCCACGCGGCGGACACGGTGAACGGGCGCTGCCCGGTCATCGCGGAGTTGTCGTGCTACCATCCCGGCAGCTTCCAGGAGCCGGACCTGATGATAGAGGCGGGGCGCGTTGCGAAGGACAACGGCGCTGACGCGGTTGGCATATACAGGACACACGGCGTCGAGCAGCTGGACTTCTGGCACGTGCTGAAGGAATTCAGCCGCATGTGAGGGCTCCTCCCCTCATTGCGGCTGGCGGGAGTGCAAGAGCGCTGGCTACGATTACTCGACATAAGGAGATCAGCGATACCCTTCTCGAACACGCGGAGGCGGAGCTCGAGAAGGGCGACCTGATACAGGCGTCGGAGAAAACGTGGGGCGCGCTGGAGCGCCGCGTCAAGTCTATCGCGAAGAAGAGAGGCTGGCCGGACGGGTCGCACAGGGACATCCGGCGCAATGCGCGAAGATTGACAAGCTGGACGGACGCCCCAGCCCGTTGCCGAGGGCTGTTCAGCTCTGTGGAGTGGCTCCACGTCAATTTCTACGAGGAGACCTTCTCCAGTGAAGAGGTGGCGGAGGGCATTGGCGACGCCAGGGAGTTGATTGACGCCTTGAGAGACCGCTGATGCGCGGATGCAGTGAAGCGCCAACGCTGGCAAGTTGGCAGAACTAAGCTCATAAACATGAGAGTCCCGGAATAATCCAAATTACAGGAGGTACAGGAGAAACCATGGGACATAGCTTTTTGAAGTGGAGGACATTGGCCCTCGTCGCAGCGATTGCGGCGATGGTCGCGGTGATTGGCTGCGGCGGCGACGATCCTGAGCCGGTCGATACTGCGAAGCTGATTCAGGACGCCGTGAACAGCGCCCAAGCTGCAAGCCGCGCCGATATCCAGAGTGCGGTAACCGAGGCGATGGCCGGGCAGGAGAGCATCAGCGCGGCTGACGTGGAGGCCGCGGTCAACGCCGCGACAGCGGGGCAGCAGGGCATAACGCGGGCTGACGTGGAAGCCGCAGTCAATGCGGCGACGGCCGGCGCTCTCTCTGCGACGGACGTGCAGAACATCGTGAATCAGTCCATCAGGAACCTGCCGGCGCCCGAGATCGACGTGAACCAGCTCAGCAGCCTGGTCAACCGGGCTGTTGCCGACGCGGTGCCCGAGGGCATCAGCGCCGACCAGATAAGCCAGATAGTGCAGGCGCAGGTTAGCGCCGGGCTGACCGGTACGCTCACCCGCGGCGACATCGAGGACCTGGTTGCGGCGGCGGTTCAGGATGCCGTAGGGGACCAGCTTACCGCCGACCAGGTTACGAACATCGTGAATGCGTCTCTCGTGGCCACGAACGAGGCCATCGAGGAGGCCGCGAAGTCTGCGGAGGCGGCCCAGATGTCGGCGCAGGACGCGGTGACGATGGCCGAGGAGGCAAGGGAGGCGTCTCTGACAGCCGCGTATCCGGAGTCCATAACCATCGCGGTTGGGGCATTGCCCGCCAACCTAGTCGCCAACGTCATCCCGTCGCTCCAGAGCCGCATAACCTCGCGGCTCATTTACGGACAGCTGGCGGCGCTGAACGACAATACCGGGAAGATCGAGCCCGAGCTCGCCGAATCCTACGGCTTCCTGCCGGACAGCGCGGACACCGTGGAGCTCAAGCTCAAGCCGGGCATCAAGTTCCACAATGGCGAGTCCCTCGACGCGCAGGGGCTGTACAAGAGTTTCGAGCTGATGATGACGGAGACGGCCGAGATCGCGTGGTCCTTCAGGGTTCTCGACCGCTACGTTGACCCTGACGACAGGCTAGGCACTCTCCCCGAAGCGGTTACGGTCATAGACGACCTCACGCTGCACTTCAAGCTGCGTCAGATTGACGACACCTGGGCCAATGCCTTCACCTACATGCCCCTGCCCCCGGATCACTTGGAGACGGTTGGTCCGGCAGGGTACTCGGAGGCGCCCATCGGGACCGGTCCGTACAAGTTCGTCGAGTGGCAGCGCGACAACTACATCCAGCTCACGCGCTGGGATGACTATCCTGGCCCGAAGCCGGTCATCAAGGACATTCGCATTCGGCACGTGCCCGAGGCCGCGGTCCGCGTGGCTGGCCTGAAGGCTGGCGAGTTCGACATCATCACGGCGACGCCGCCGGAGAACGTGCCCGGGCTGATAGCGGACGGGTTCCAGATTTTCGTCGGCGACAGCACGCAGAGCATGTACATCGGGTTCAACATCTACGGCACGAACGAGTTGCTGAGCGACGTGCGCATCCGGCAGGCGCTGCTGTACGCCGTGGACATGGACGCCATGTACGAGACGATAGCGGGCGGCTATGGGACGCGCCTGCAGTGCCAGATAGTCGCGCCGGGCGGCTTCGGCTACAACGAGGAGCTGGTCGACAGGTACGCCTACGACCCCGACAAGGCGCGCGAGCTGCTGGCCGAGGCCGGCTACGCCGACGGACTCACCATTCCGGGTTCGGTAACCAGCGCAAGGTACTTCCGGGACAGGCCCCTCATGGACGCGATAGTGTCGCAGTGGGCCCAGGTCGGCGTCTCCGTCGATCTCGACTACCTGGAGTCGTCCGAGTGGCTGCAGCAGCTGATCAACGCCACTCTGCCGGACGGGGTGATGAACATTGGGTTGAACTGGTACCTGGCCGACAACACTACCAGCATGTGGGGCAACGGCAGAGCTGACCCCGCGTTCAAGGAGATGGTGGACGCAAAGGCGCAGATTACCGACCCCGTGGCCCGCGAGGCCGAGGTCAAGAAGATATCGGCGTACATCTGCGACAACGCGCAGGCGCTGCACGCCTACACCATCCCTTCGGTCCTGTCCTTCGGGCCGAGCTTGCCGGCCATTACCGCCAGCAAGTCTTTCGAGCTGAATATTCCGTCCGAGTAGGGATGGCGCGACGCTGAGATAGAGAGCATGGGGACGGACGGGAGCCGCCAGGCCCCGCCCGTCCCCATGCGAACCGGCGATCATTGACATCGCGGAGAGCGTAAGCGAATGGGCGCGTTCATAGTGCGGCGGCTGATGCAGGCGGCGCTTGTAGTGGTCATGGTCGTAACGCTGGTCTTCTTCCTGATACGGGTGTCGGGCGACCCCGCGAGCCTTGGGGTGAGCCTTGAGGAGAACCGGACCGAGCAGGAGATCCAGGAGGAGTACCAGCGCGTACGCAAGAGGATGGGACTGGACAGGCACATCCTGATCCAGTACGCGCTCTTCTGGCAGCGGGCGCTGCGGGGCGACTTCGGCACCTCCTTCAGATACACCGTTCCGGCGACGCAGCTAATCATAGAACGCCTGCCCAACAGCCTCCGCCTGGGAGCCTTGGCGGCGGTGATAGGCGTCTCGGTCGGGCTGCCGCTTGGGATAGTGGCTGCGTTGAACCGCGGCTCGCTGACAGACAACCTCGCTACTGGAGTATCTGTATTTGGCATAGTCGTGCCCCAATTCTGGCTGGCGATAATGTTGATACTCATCTTTTCGGTGCAGCTGGGGTGGCTGCCGACGTCGGGCACCGGCTCGTGGAAGCACATCATCCTTCCGGCGGTAACCCTCTCGACCGGGCTGATAGCGACAGTCGCGAGGATGAGCCGGTCGGGGATGCTGGAAGCCATGAGCCAGGACTACATCCGCACGGCAAGGGCCAAGGGACTAGGGCAGCGGCTGGTCATCTTCAGGCACGCGCTGCGGAACGGAAGCATATCCATCATCACGGTCGTCGTGTCCTCCCTGCCCCACCTGATAGGCACTGTGGTCGTGGTGGAAGTGGTCTTCGCGTGGCCGGGAGTAGGCAACCTGATGGCGCAGTCGGTGGCGAACAGGGATTATCCGGTCGTGTTCTTGGACGTCATCCTGTTCGGCACGCTGACAGTGCTGATATTTTTGATGATGGACTTGATCTACGCGGCAGTGGACCCCCGGATACGGCACAGGTAGCGGCATGAGCGAGCTTGCGGGCAGCCTGGATACCCTCGCCGAGCGCCGCCAGAAGCTTGGCGTCAGCATATGGCGCAAGATGTGGATAAATCGCCTGGGCATCATCGGGATTACGCTGATGGTGTGCTTCGTGGCGGCCGCCGTGTTCGGGGACGACATCAGCATCGAGACAGGCTTCGGCGAGTTGGTCATCCCTTGGGGCATGGCGCCTGAGGACCCCGTGGCCGTTGACTTCGAGAACACCTACGCCAGACCCATATGGATGGACCCCGCCGAGGGCGCGGGAATCCTCGGCAAGGACAACCTGGGCCGGGACATATTCAGCCGGATGCTGGTTGGGTCTCGGTTGTCGCTCATCGTGGCGTTTTCGGCCGTGGTCATCGGGATGGTGTCCGGGACCTTCCTTGGCCTGCTCACGGGGTACAGGGGAGGACTGGTGGACGACATAATCATGCGCATCGCGGACACGCAGACGGCGGTGCCGTTCCTGGTGCTGCTGATTGCGGTCATCGCGTTCCTCGGGGGCGGGCTGATGAACATGATAGTGTTCATGGGCATCGGGAGCTGGGTGGGCTTCGCGCGGCTGATACGCGGCGAGGTGCTGAGCCTGCGCGAGCGCGACTACGTGCAGGCGGCGCGTTCGCTGGGCGCGAGCGACCTGCGGGTGATGCTGCGGCACATCATGCCGAACGCGATACAGCCTGTCATCGTGGCGGCCAGCCTGTCCTTCGGCGGAGTCATCCTGACGGAGGCGGCGCTGAGCTTCCTGGGACTGGGCGTCAACACCCTGGTGCCGACGTGGGGCAAGATGATAGCGGACTCGCGCGACTACGTGACGATAGCCTGGCACCTGAGCGTCTTCCCAGCGGTTGCCATCATGCTGGTGGTGCTGGGAGCGAACCTGCTGGGCGACTGGCTGCGGGACGTGCTAGACCCGCGCCTGAGGGGCCGGCAGGGCTGAATCTGGATTACCCTTCAGGTTGGTTCGGCCCGGTGCCTATTGGGATTGCGCTCTTGATGAATGCTCGTCCGGTGTGATTCTCGACTCCGCTAACTGGCGTTTGCGTGGTCAGTCGTCGTCGTCACGCTCTGTTTCTTCGTTGCGACGCGGTAGGGGTCAAGCCCCTGGTCCAACTTCTTCCAGTTCTGGTAGACCTGCATCATTTCGCGTATGCCAGGGCGGGAGAGCGCCTCTTCGAGCATGGCGGCGCGCTCGGACTCGCGATTCCTGCCTGCCAAGGCGCTCATACTCCCCTCCTTGCGCTCCTGTTCACTTTGCCGTCCATCGTACTAACAGGCGCCGCGGCTGACAACCCTAGGAGGCTCGTGGAGCAGGGCAAGCGCATCTAAATTGCCAAAATTGCCCCCAAATTGCCCCATAGCGCCCCTTGACACCGCGAGAACAGTCGTGCTATTCTGATAGACGGCCCGAAGGGACGTACTCCAAACGGGCACAGAGCCACCTCTACCAAATATCAGGGTATTCATGCCGCCGCTGTTGTTGGGACGGGGCCCCCGCGGTATGAGAAGGCCGCTCTGTGTTCCGGCGTCTCGCCAGGAGGACGCAGTGCCAAATGTGCCTCCCCCGTTCCAGGTGCGGACTCTCGGACGACCGGGAGGACCGTAGCCAGCGCAGCCCGACGCCTTGGCGGGTGGAAGGTCCAAGCGCGAAACGCAGGCGGTCCCGCAAGGGCCCGTCAGCCGTCCGGGAAAGTTAGAGGAGGGGCTGCACCCCCAGTGTCGGCGGGCGATCGACGTCGGCATCCTCGAAGCAAGTACCGGAGTCACTGCCTTGCAAGGCAAACTCATCTCCCGCGAGAGCGGGAGAAACCAGGAGTAGACAGGACGCGGGTCGCAAGACCCGCCAAGTACCCTCTCCCTCACGGGGGAAAGGGCCAGGGTGAGGGCAAACGCCCCGCCCTGCGCCCCTCCCCCGAAGGGAAAGGGCTAGGATAAGGGCGATTCAGGCGGCCAGAACCCGCCAGAGCGCCAACCGAAAGGAGACAGCGCAAGGCCGACTGACAGAGGACGAGGCGAATCCCTCTCCTGGTGAGAAAATCCAGGCGGGGGACACGTAGGGACAACCCGTTGTGGTTGGCCCTAGTTCACGTTGGGATCGCCTACCAAGATAAATAAGATGGCGATTGCCTTGGCTCGTGGAGCCGACCCCTAGCGCTGTCGCTGCTGCGTGGGGCGGCTACCTCTTCATGCCTTCGCGGATGGAGGTTATTAGGTGGTGGACTTCCTCCTCCGTGTTGAATCCTGCGACGGAGATTCGCATCCCCGCGTGGCCTGGTATGAGGGGCGCGGATAGCCACTGGAACTTGACCAGGATATTCCGCTCGGCGTCCAGCCAGGCTATGAGGGCCTGCAGGTCTTCCTCGGAGCAGCCGTCGAATGACAGCGTGGTAACGCCGGCGGCCTTGCCTGGCTCCATGGGCGTCAGCACGTTGACGCCCGGGGTGTCGCTCATCTCCTCGCGCAGTATCTTGGACAGCGCGGCGGCGTGGTCCCTGATGACGTCCAAGCCCACGTCCATGAGGGTTCGAGCGGCTGTGCCGAGCCCGATGACGAGGGGGTGGTTGTAGGTCCCGAACTCTGCCCTGTCCCGCGCGGTGGGCTTTTCGGCTGGGGCGCCGGGCTTGGTCCAAGAGCCGACGTCGGGCGTGAAGTATGGCCTGAAGCTCTCGGTATGGTCGGGGGCGACCCAGACGTACCCGCTGCCCATTGGGCCGAGCAGCCACTTCGGGCCGGAGCCTATCAGGTAATCGCAGCCGAGCGCCTGGGCGTCGACCGGGAACTGGCCTATAGACTGGGCGGCGTCCACCAGCGCGGGCACTCCTCTTTCGTGCGCGATTTCGACCGCCTGGCGGACCGGCATTATCCTGCCGTTGGGGGAAGCCACGTGGCTGATGAGCATCAGCTTGGCGCGCTCCGTAACCGCTCCGTCCAGCGATTCCAGGAAGGCGGCGTCGCTCTCGTCGCCGTCCACGACCTTCAGGGTTACGCCGCGCTCCTGTTCGAGGCCGCGCGAGGCGTCGGCGGCGCTGACGTGTTCGAGCGAGGTGGTTACGAACTCGTCGCCCTCCTGCCAGTCAATGTTGCGTAGGACGCGCTGCATGGAGCGCGTGGTGTTGGAGCCGAGGCCGAGCTCGTGGGGCTCGACGTTCAGGAGCTCGGCCAGGTTGGCGCGGGCCTCCTCCTCCTTTTCCATGATGACCGCCCGCGTCGCCGGGCGCGCGGGGCCGTGAAGGGCCTCGTACTCCATGGACTCCCGCACTGCCTTCACCACCGGCGCCAGCGCCGGCCCATACGTGCCGGTCTGGAAGTACGCGACCTCCTCCGTTACAGGCAGCTGCTCTCGAAGCTCGTCAAGCGTCATTCTCCCCATGGATGCGGCTCCTAATTGGTTGTGTTTGATCTGGGCCGCGCCGCGGTTCCGGTCGCCCGTGAATGAGTCCGGTCCAAGCGCAGCGCTTATGCGGCCTTGTGAGTAGAACTATACCAGATTGCGCCGCCCTGCCTCATGGCCGGCCGGTCAATGACCTAGCGAAGAGAGCGCGATTACCCACTCGGAGTTGCTGTCACAACTTCACCAACCGGAGTCGGGAGGCCTTCGCCTGCGTCGTTCACCGCAAGGATCCTGAATCTGTATTCGGTGCCGTTCGTCAGATCTGGCACCACATACGACGTGGTGGTCGCTGTGCTTCCTGGCACGTCGCGCCATTCAGCTGAGCCGCCCTGGCCTGTTCGCACTATCCTGTACCGCCACTTGGTGATTGTTGGATCCCCAGGGTCAGTCCAGCTGAGCGTAACCTGTCGGTCGCCCGGCGTTGCGCTTAGCCCGGTCGGCGCGGCGGGCTTCGGTATCGGCGTCGCCGACGCGCTGTCCGACGCCTCCCCTTCACCAGCGCCGTTCACCGCCCGCACCTTGAATGTGTAGAGCGTCCCGTTCGTCAGACCACCCACAGCCGTCGTGGTCGCAGGGCTGCCAGCGATGTCTATCCACGACCCGCCGTCCTGCTGGTACTGGTACTTCGTGATAGCAGAGCCGTTGGCCGCCGCCGCCGTCCACGTGAGCGTAACCTGTTGGTCGCCCCGCTTTGCGCTGAGACTCGCAGGCGCTCCAGGCGTTCCTGCCGTCGCCGAAACGCTGCCCGACGCCTCCCCTGCGCCAGCGCCGTTCACCGCCCGCACCTTGAATGCGTAGAGCGTCCCGTTCGTCAGGCCTCCCACAGTCGTCGTGGTATCAGAACTCCCAAGGATGTCCTGCCACGCCCCGCCGTCCTGCTGGTACTGGTACTTCGTGATAGCAGAGCCCTTGGCCGCCGCAGCCGTCCACGTGAGCGTAACCTGTCCGTCGCCCGGCGTCGCGCTGAGACTTCCAGGCGCTCCAGGCGTCCCAGCAGGCGTCGCCGACGCGCTCTCCGACTCCTCACCGAAGCCCACGCCATTCACCGCACGCACCTTGAAGGCGTAGCGCGTCCCGTTCGTCAGGCCATCCTTCGTGTACGACGTGGTGGTCGCAGAGCTCCCATCGATGTCATTCCATGACCCGCCGTCCTGCTGGTACTGGTACCTGGTGATGGTAGAGCCGTTGTCCGCCGCAGCCGTCCACGTGAGCGTAACCTGCCCGTCGCCCGGCGTCGCGCTGAGACTTCCAGGCGCTCCAGGCGTCCCAGCAGGCGTCGCCGAAACGCTCTCCGACTCTTCACCGAAGCCCACGCCACTCACCGCACGCACCTTGAAGGCGTAGCTCGTCCCGTTCGTCAGGCCATCCTTCGTGTACGACGTCGTGGTCGCAGAGCTCCCATCGATGTCCTGCCACAACCCGCCGTCCTGCTGGTACTGGTACCTGGTGATGGCAGAGCCGTTGTCCGCCGCAGCCGTCCACGTGAGCGTAACCTGCCCGTCGCCCGGCGTTGCGCTGAGACTCGCAGGCGCTCCAGGCGCTCCTACCGTCACCGAAATGCTGTCGGATGCCTCACCGAAGCCCACGCCGTTCACCGCACGCACGCTGAAGGCGTAGGGCGTACCGTTCATCAGGCCATCCTTCGTATACGACGTGGTGGTCGCAGAGCTCCCAGCGATGTCATTCCACGACCCGCCGTCCTGCTGGAGCTGGTACCCCGTGATAGCAGAGCCGTTGGCCGCCGCAGCCGTCCACGTGAGCGTAACCTGTCGGTCGCCCGGCGTCGCGCTGAGACTTCCAGGCGCTCCAGGCGTCCCAGCAGGCGTCGCCGAAACGCTGTCCGACGCCTCACCGGAGCCCACGCCGTTCACCGCTCGCACTCTGAAGGCGTACTCGCTGCCGTTCTCCAGGTCCCCCACAGTCGTCGTGGTCGCAGAGATCCCAGCGATGTCCGTCCATGACCCGCTGTCCTGCTGGAGCTGGTACCCCGTGATAGCAGAGCCGTTGGCAGACGCAGCCGTCCACGTGAGGGTAACCTGTCGGTCGCCCGGCGTTGCGATGAGACTTCCAGGCGCTCCAGGCGTCCCAGCAGGCGCCGCCGAAACGCTGTCCGACGCCTCACCGAAGCCCACGCCGTTCACCGCACGCACGCTGAAGGCGTAGCGCGTCCCGTTCGTCAGCCCCTCCACCGTGTGAGCCGTCGTGGTCGCAGAGCTATCCTCGATGTCATCCCACGACCCGCCGTCACGCTGGTACTGGTACCTCGTGATAGCCGAGCCGTTGGCAGACGCAGCCGTCCACGTGAGCGTAACCTGTCGGTCGCCCGGCGTTGCGCTGAGACCTCCAGGCGCTCCTGGCGTCCTAGCAGGCGTCGCGATTGGTCCGAATGACACGACAGGCCCGCCACCCCCTCCAGCCGGCGTCGCGGCCGCCCTATTCGACGCGCTCCCTGCGCCCACGCGGTTCACCGCACGCACCCTGAAGGCGTAGCGCGTCCCGTTCGTCAGCCCCGACACCGTGTGTGTCGTTGAGTTCGCCCCGCTCCCAGAGATGCCGTTCCACGCCCCGCCGTCACGCTGGACCTGGTACCCCGTGATGGCCGAGCCGTTGTCCGACGCAGCCGTCCAAGTGAGCCTAACCTGCCCGTTGCCCGGCGACGCGCTGAGGCCAGGCGCTCCGGGCGCTCCCGCCGGCGACGCCGACGCGCTGTCCGACGCGCTCCCTGCGCCCACGCCGTTCGTCGCACGCACTCTGAAGGCGTAGCGCGTCCCGTTCGTCAGCCCCGGCACCGTGTGCGACGTGGTATCCGGTCCGCTGTCTTCGATGTCGGTCCACGCCCCGCCGTCACGCTGGACCTGGTACCCCGTGATAGCCGAGCCGTTGTCCGACGCAGCCGTCCACGTGAGCGTTACCTGCCCGTTGCCTGGCGACGCGCTGAGGCCCGGCGCTCCGGGCGCTCCAACCAGTGTCGCCGACGCGCTGTCCGACGCCTCACCGACGCCTACGCCGTTCGCCGCACGCACCCTGAAGGCGTAGCGCGTCCCGTTCGTCAGCCCCTTCACAGTGTGCGACGTGGTATTCGGTCCGCTGCCTTCGATGTCGCCCCACGCTCCACCGTCACGCTGGACCTGGTACCCCGTGATAGCCGAGCCGTTGTCCGACGCAGCCGTCCACGTGAGCGTTACCTGCTTGTCGCCCGCTGCCGCCGTTAGCCCGGTCGGCTTGCCGGGGACTGCCACTGATGGCGCAGGTGTAGGCGTGGCAGTGGCCGGCGTAGGTGTAGGCGTGGCAGTGGCCGGCGGCGGCGTAGGCGTGGCAGCGGCTTGCGACGGCGTAGGCGTGGCCGTGGCTTGGCGCGGCGAAGGTGTAGGCGTGGCAGCGGCCGGCGACGGCGTAGGCGTGGCCGTGGCTTGGCGCGGCGTAGGTGTGGCCGTGGCTTGGCGCGGCGTAGGTGTAGGCGTGGCCGTGGCTTGGGACAGCGTAGGCGTAGGCGTGGCCGTGGCTTGCGACGGCGTAGGCGTGGCCGTAGCTTGCGACAACGTGGCTGCAGCCTGGCGAGGTGTGGGTGTGGCAGTAGCCTGGGACGGTGTAGGTGTGGCTGTGGCTTGGAACGGCGTGGGCGTGGGTGTGGCCGTAGCCTGGAACGGCGTGGGCGTGGGTGTGGCCGTAGCCTGGAACGGTGTAGGCGTGGCTGTGTACTGGGAGGGCGTAGCCGTGGCTTGCGGGTCAACGTCAGCTGACACGGTTGCCTGTATCGGCGCAACCGTAGGGGACAGGTCTTGGGGAGAGTTTTGCCCAAGATCGGCGGCCACCACCGCGACTGCGACTGTTACGGCAGCCGCAAGCGGCGCTAACGCGCTGACTACTCCCGATGATACCCCTGCGCCCCCCGCGCCCGGGGCTGCTGCCCCTTGGCCCAGCATGGCTCTAGAAGCTGACGCTTAGGAGTCCCGCTGTCACGAAAACGATGACGACCAGCGGCCCATAGAAAAGACCGAGGGACGAGAAGAACATCGAGGCGAACAATCTGTTCTTGGGGTCTTGCCTCTCGATGCTCAGATCCATGGTGAAGTCGATCTCGCTCTCCGGCAAGCGGCGGACGCGGTCGTGCAGCGCCTGCAAGAGCCGCTGCCGCGATTCGAAGATACCATCGAGGACCCAGAATCCCAGCACCGGCAAGGACAGCATGAAGATGTGATTCGCCGTCTGGTCGTCTGAGAACAACCCCAACAGGGTTGCGGTCAGGATGATTGTCCACCCCTTCAGGAGGATGGAGTTGTTGTCCACCCGGTTGATGGCCTGCTGGATGAACTCGAGATGCTTGGGCTTTCGGGGGACTACTACGGTTTCGAGGTGATAGGTGGCGCCTGGCACGACATCAGGGTCCGGCGGATCCAGCCCACGCGGCGTCACTACTGTTTGGAGTTGCGGCGCGTTCAACATGGCAGCCTCCTTCTCAATGGGGCCAAGCTTACCATAACCTCCATCGAAACGGCGAGTCCATTATACAGATTTCCTGTTATCGCGCAACCCCCCCGATGCGGATGATTTGTAGTATTATGTGCGCAGACCAGTAATTTGCTTGGCGGCTTGGTGGGCGGACCTCGCTCACAACCCAAGCAGAGGCGTTAGTACATGGACGCGTCATTCGTAACCGTGGCCACGCTCATTGACCTGGCGGGCGAGCTGCTCCTCACGACAGCAACCCTTACCCTCGTCGTGTTGATATACAGGCAGGTCAAGCTGAACCAGGAGCATAACAGGGTGCTCATCAAGCCGATCATGGCGGCGGAGAAATACCCTCACAGGTCGAAGCTGGTGCTCTCTTTCAGGAACTACGGGGCGGGAGCGGCGTTGGATGTCCAGGCGCGAGTCTCTGCCATGGCGCAGGGCAGTGATGCCGAGAAGGGAATTAGCCTGGGAGTCATTCGGCCTAACGAGAACCGCAACGAGACCGTAGATATTCCCGGCGTTGACTACGACAAGCCGCTCAAGGTTGATCTGTACTACACGGACATGGAGAGGAAGGTCTCCTACCACGACGAGATCGCCATCACCCACTTGGAGGACCGCCGCCCGCGTCGTCCACAGCGCTGATCCTGAATCGGTATTCGCTGCCGTCGATCAGCCCCCTCACCGTGTACGGCGTGGCGGCCGCTGCGCTTCCCTCGATGTCACCCCACGACCCGCCGTCCACCTCTACAAGGGATCCGTCCCTTCATGCCTCCCGACAGGATTTCTCACCAGGTGATGCGGAGTAAGCTGAATCAGGGCGCCTCGGGCGCGCACGCCATCGACTACAACCAGCAGAAGACCTTATACTACGGCGACCATCCCGGATGACGCGCCCGCATCCAGACTAGGAGAGGGGCAATGAACGCATCGCCTCAGCTCGACTTCGACAGACTCAGGGCCAAGGGAGCGCCGGACCCGACCCCGCTGCCGGGGTCCCGGAAGGCGCAGCCCAAGTATCCCTTCGTCATGTCCTACCCAGACCCTGGGAACCTGCCTATCATGGAGGCCCACGCCGCGATGGGCGAGGCCCTGGCGGAGGTGGGAGGCACCACCGCCGTCTATCCCGATACACAGGGATACCCGCCGCTCAGGGAGTACATCGCGGAGCGTCTCGCCCAGAGACGCCGCATGTCGGTGGATCCCGACGACATCCTGCTGACGGAGGGTTCGGGGCAGGCGATTCACTTCGTGACCGAGGCGCTTGTGGACCCCGGCGACGTCGTGATAGTCGATCACTTCGTCTATGGGGGCACGCTCTGGTCGTTGAGGCGTTTCGCAGCCGACATCCGCGGGGTGGTCAGCGACGCGGACGGGATGCTGCCGGACGCCCTGGAGGACGCTATCAGCGGGGCCGTCGCGGAGGGTAGGCGGCCCAAGATGATCTACCTGATACCCACCTTCCAGAACCCCCAGGCGTGGACGATGCCGGTAGAGCGGCGGAGGGAGATAGTGGAGGTGGCCGCTCGGTGGGGCGTCCCCATACTCGAGGACGACGGCATCGCGGAGTTCCGGTTCGAAGGCGAGCACGTCCCCGCGGTCGCATCGCTGGACGACTCCGGGGTTGTCATGCATACCGGCACGTTCAGCAAGATAGTCGTTCCTGGGATGCGGATAGGCTATCTCATAGCCTCCCGCCAGCTGCTGGAGACGGTCATGCCCATCAAGGGTTCCCGCGGAGTGACGCAGTTCGGCGCGTTAGCGGTCCACCGCTTCGCTGTTACCAGGCTGGACGACCACCTTGCCAGGCTCAACGGCGCACTGAGATCGAGGCGCGACGCCATGTTCGCGGCGCTGGGCGAGAACATGGGGAGCGCCGCGTCGTGGAGTACGCCCGAAGGCGGGCTGTACACGTGGCTCACGATGCACGACGGCGTTGACCTCGTGGATGCGGCCGGAGCCGCGGCCGAGCGGGGAGTTACCTACGACCAGGGGCCGAACTTCGCCACTGGGGACGACCCCGGCCGCAACAAGGCGCGCCTGTGCTTCAGCTTCAACACGGAGGACGAGATACGCGAGGGGATAGCGCGGCTGGCCGAGGAGGCTCTAGGCCCTGGGTGAGCTGGCGCGCCCGGCAGGAGTCGAACCCGCGACACTCGGTTCCGAAGACCGATGCTCTGTCCGCTGAGCTACGGGCGCGTGTGTGAGTTGAGTTGAGATCTGGGGGATCTTCCGGCAAGGGACGGTGGGGTGAGCGAAGGGATTCGAACCCTCGATCTCCAGGGCCACAACCTGGCGCCTTAACCAAACTTGGCCACGCTCACCGCGTCACGTAATGATTCTAGCGCCCCGTCCAATGAGCGGTCAATGTGCAAATGGGATTCGGCAGCGCATCAGGTAAACTGAGACGCTACCTGGGATTCTGGTACATTCCAGGTAGTGTTGGCGTGCTGAATCACCCTCACCCTGTGGTCTCTCCTCGTGAAGGGAGATGGTGAGGTGGCAGGCGGTCCCGCCTGCGCGCCTTCGTCTATGTTCGTTTCGTCTCGGCCGGCTCCTTTCGGTTGGCGCTCTGGCGGGTTCTAGCCGCCTCTGCGCCTGATTCACCCTCTTCCCTCAAGGGGGAGGGACGCAGGGCGGGGCGTTTGCCCTCACCCTGGCCCTTTTCCCCCGTGAGGGAGAGGGTACTTGGCGGGTCTTGGGACCCGCGTCCTGTCTACTCCTGGTTCCCCCGCTCTCGCGGGAGATGAGTTTGCCTTGCAAGGCAGTGACTCCGGTACTTGCTTCGAGGATGCCGACGTCGATCGCCCGCCGACACTGGGGGTGCAGCCCCTCCTCTAACTTTCCCGGACGGCTGACGGGCCCTTGCGGGACCGCCTGCGTTTCGCGCTTGGACCTTCCACCCGCCAAGGCGTCGGGCTGCGCTGGCTACGGTCCTCCCGTGTTACCGAGAGTCCGCACCTGGAACGGGGGAGACGCATTTAGCGCTGCGTCCTCCTGGCGAGGCGCCGAACACAGAAGCGACCTTCCCGTACCGCGGCTGGTCCCATCCCAACATCAGCGACGGTATGATGCCAAAGGCAGAGGTCAATCTGCGCCCGTTTGGAGTACGCCCCTTCGAGCCGTCTATCAGAATAGCACGACTGTTCTCGCGGTGTCAAGGGGTGGTTTGGGGCAATTTGGGGGCAATTTTGGAGGGAATGTCTGAATCAGGATTTTCGGGATTAGAAGGTTTTCAGGATTGGAAGAGGGAGGGTCACCCTCACCCTAGCCCTCTCCCGTCGAGGGGGAGGGGCAGGCGGGACGCCTGCGCTCCCAGGGGGCGGGGTTGCCCACGCATAGCCGCGGCGGGTATGCTACGGGTCAGATTGGAGACATTCCGAGCTTGGGCTTGGATTAGGAGATTGGCTATGGGGGCGTTCGACGGGAAGGTGGTCATCGTTACGGGCGCCGCGCATGGCATCGGCAGGGCGACGGCGCTGGAGTTCGCGCGGGAGGGGGCGAGCGTCGCCATCGCGGACATCGAGGTGGACGCTGGCAGGGACGTCGAGGCGGAGCTCCGCAGTCTTGGGCCTGGGGGCCTGCTGGTGGAAGCGGATGTCTCGAAGGCAGACGCCTGCCGGCGGGTGGTCGGCGAGACCGTCGCGGCCTTCGGGGGCGTGGACGTACTCTTCAACAACGTGGGGATACAGTCGCCAAGCTCCTACCTCAACGTGGAGGATACGCCTGAGGAGTTGTGGGACCTGATTCTCGCGGTCAACCTCAAGAGCTACTACCTGATGTCGAAGTACGCGATACCGGAGATACGGAAGCGCGGCGGCGGAGTCATCATCAACACGGCCAGCGTGCAGGGGCTGCAGTCCCAGCCTCTGGTGCCTGCATACGCCGCGAGCAAGGGTGGGATACTATCACTGACGCGGAACATGGCGCTCGACTACGCCAAGGACAACATTCGAGCGCTGGCCATCTGCCCGGGCGCTATCGACACGAAGATGGTGCGGACGGCGGCCGGCCTGGAGGAGGGCGAGCCTGACGAGATAATCGCGGAGTGGGGCAGGAGCCACCCGATAGGGCGGATCGGCCAGGGTGTGGATATAGCGAACGTGGCGCTGTTCCTCGCCAGCGACAAGGCAAGCTTCATGACGGGCGAATACGTGAACGTGGACGGGGGCTACATGGCGCTCGGCGCGTGGGCGGGAGCTGCGGGAGCCGCCGCCGTGGAGGATTGAGGGCCGCATTCAGCGCAGGACCCGGAGGCTGGCAGTGAGTTATCGAGTTGAGCGGAATTACGGGTGCAGGATAAGCGATTCGTGGACTTATCGGGGGCATCGCGCTGCTGTGCTCGAGAACGAGCATCTCAGGGTTGTAGTCCTGATAGGCAAGGGCGCGGACGTGTACGAGTTCCTGCACAAGCCCACCGACACCGACTTCGTATGGCGCTCTCCCTGGGGCGTGCGTGACCTCAAGGGTTTCGTCCCCACGACGGGTTCGCCCACGGAGCTCTGGCTCGACCAGTACGAGGGCGGATGGCAGACGGTGCTTCCTGGCGGGGGCTTTCCCTCGCAGTACGGGGACGTGAATCTCGGCCTCCACGCCGAGGTGAACACCGTGCCGTGGGACGCGGCTATCGTGGAGGACTGTGCCGAGAGGGTGTCGCTGAAGTGCTGGGTGAGGGCTGCCCGGACGCCGTTCTATTTCGAGAAGACGATGACCATGACGGCGGGTTCCGCGGTCCTGATTACGGACCAGGCGCTCGTGAACGAGGGGGAGGAGATCGCGCACGCGGTGTGGGGCGAGCATATCGCCATCGGGGAGCCTTTCCTCAACGAGCATTGCGTCATTGACCTTCCAGGCGGCGCTATCATGACACACCCGGAGGACTTTCATCCGAACAACAAGCTGAAGGCCGGGTTCGAGGGACCATGGCCTTGGGTCGAGGGCATCGAGGGCGGGCGTGTGGATTCGAGCGTAATACCGCCGAAGAGCTACCGCTCTTACGACATGGCCTACATTCGGGACACGCCGGAAGGGTGGTACGCGGTCACGGACACAAAGCGGGGTGTGGGGTTCGGAGCCGCGTATCCCAAGGACCTGTTCCGATACCTGTGGTACTGGCAGTCCTTCGGCGGCGGCTTCGGTTACCCGTGGTACGGGCGGACGTACAACATCGGACTGGAGCCCTTCACGAGCTACACGAACCAGGGACTGGCGCAGGCGATAGAGAACGGCACGGCGTTGACGGTCGAGGCTGGGCAGCGCGTGGAGGCGTCCTACGCGGCGGTTGCGTACACCGGCGGCGAGCGTGTCCGGCGCATCGCCCCGGACGGCGCAGTGACGAGATAGAGCCGGGCTTGCGAACCCAGCGCCGGGCGGGTAACGTAGGGACCGCGAGCATAAGCAAGTAGGAGACTGCAAAGCTCATGGCTGAGACGACGAGGGACGGCGGTATCGAGCTGGGCGGCGAGGTCCGGCTGCCGGGGGACAAGGGCGCGCACAGGGCCACGCTCTCCATCGACAAGGGCGGCGGGAAGGTAAGCGTCAGGTTCGAGGAGCCTTTGGGCGGCTCGGACGCATGGGACGGCTCGTCGGTCGTGGTTACGCGGCGGCTCAAGTATCACGAGGTCGTCTTCAACACGGTGGGGTTGCCCGTCGAGTCGCTGGAATTGACTTGGAAGATGAATGTGGCGCTCAACGAGAGGATGGCGGCAGGGGTCGTGCTGGCCCGTCCCAACGAGATGAAGGTCAAGGGCGAGCACGGCTTCACGCTGGTCGCAGGGGGCGATTCGATGGGCGGCGAGAACTACCTGACCCAGTTGCCGAGCCGGTTGTACAAGTCCATGCGGGACTAGCCTTGCATCGGCGGGGCCCGGCGTCGGTCCGCATGACTCGACGGAGGTTCTTGGCCGGGGCCGCCGGGCTTGGGGCGCTCGCAGCGGCGGGAGCGCTTGGGGTTCCGATATTGCTGCGGGGCTTGCGGCGGGAAAACGCGGGCCTAGCCAGGCCGGGACCGAACGGCCTCGCCACCGAGGTTACCCCGAACTCGCTCTTCTACGTGGTGTCGAAGAACGACGCGGACCCCGTCGTCAAGGTCGACGACTGGCGGCTGGAGGTCGCGGGGTTCGTCGGCAATCCCTTCACGCTATCCTACGAGGATCTGCGAGCCATGCCGTCGGTAGAGGAGTACGTGACGCTGGAGTGCGTCGGCAACGTGGTCGGCGGGGACCTCATAGGCAACGCGAAGTGGCGAGGAGCGCGGTTGAGCGCGATTCTGGAGGAGGCGGGACTCGCGCCCGACGCCATTGACGTAACGTTCGAGTCAGCGGACGGCTTCACGAACGGGATCTCTGTCGGCAGGGCGATGAGCGGCGAGCCGATGGTGGTCTATGAGATGAACGGGGAGGCGCTGCCGAACGAGCACGGGTTCCCGGCGCGGCTGGTCGTTCCGGGGCTGTTCGGATACAAGAGCGTCAAGTGGCTCACGAAGATTGCGCCCGTGGACCATGATTTCCTGGGCTACTGGGAACGCCGGGGCCGCACCGACAACCCGATAATCAAGACGATGTCGAAGATAGCGCGCCCTGAGCCTGGGTCGGAGTATCCGGTTGGGCCGCTGACTGTCGCGGGCGTGGCCTTCTCTGGGGACCGCGGCATCTCTAACGTCGAGTTGAGCGTGGACGGCGAGCGGACGTGGGCACAGGTCGACCGGCTGAGCGAGCCTCTTTCGCCCTTCACCTGGGTTAGCTGGGACACGGCCGTCGAGCCGACGGGGCCAGGCCCAATGACGCTGAGCGCGCGCGCCACGGACGGCAAGGGAGCGCTACAGACGCCGATAGAGAGCGGTGTCTATCCTGACGGGGCGACCGGGTATCACAGGGTCAGGGTGTTGGTTGGGAGGGATGGCGCGTAATTCGTTGACCTCGATTTTGCGAATCTGGTAGCCTGACCTCGTGAACCACTGCCTGGCCTTGCCACACCCGCACTTCCGCACACTGGATGACCTTGCGCGGCGATAGAGCCCAGAGCGCGTTCCGTGCGCTGTCGGCGGCTGCGGTGGTCGCAGCGTTTGGGCAGGTTACGCTTGGAGGCGTCGTTCGCGTTACGGGGTCTGGGCTGGGATGTCCGGATTGGCCGCTCTGTCACGGCAGGCTGATTCCTCCGTTCGACGCGGCTACCCTGATCGAGTACAGCCATCGGTTGTCTGGGTCGCTGCTGGGGCTGCTGGTAATCGCGGGGGCAGTCATCGCCTGGACGTCTTACCGCAGATCCAAGCTCGTGCTGTACCCGATGGTCGGCGCGGTCGTTCTCGTGGTGGTCGCGGGGGCCTTGGGCGGGGTGACCGTGCTGACCGAGCTGGAGTGGTGGGCGCGGCTGATTCACTTGGCCCTAGCGGAGGCCCTGATAGCCTGCGTCATCGTGGCGGCGGTCGAGGGCTGGCACAGGGGACCGGCTCCATCGCGGGACCGCAGGCGGCCAGGCGGGATGCTTCTCCACGCGGCGCTGCTTGGGATGTTCATCCTGATCCTGTCGGGG
This sequence comes from uncultured Dehalococcoidia bacterium, assembly GCA_958296115.1. Lineage (GTDB taxonomy): Bacteria > Chloroflexota > Dehalococcoidia > Lucifugimonadales > CAJWER01. Next base: position 2,981,918 of record OY282442.1, on the reverse strand, counting down.
TCGTTCATGGTCGGATACGGCGCGGGATCTTCCTGTGGGACGTGGCCGCTCTGCCGGGGCAGCCTGTTCCCGCAGGGCGCGGCCTATGCGGTCCACATGGGGCATAGATACCTTGCGGCTATCGTCGGGGTGGTCGTTCTAGCCGCGGCCTGGGGCGTGTGGACTCGCGCGGCGGCATATCCGTCGGTTCGGGCCGCCGCGGCCGGGACCGCCGCGGTCCTGCTTGCTCAGACCCTTGTGGGAGCGGTGGTGGTCTGGGCTGGTTTCACAGCCGAGATGCGAGCCGCGCATCTCAGCATGGCGACCTTGGCATGGGTCGCGCTGCTGCTCATGACCGCCCTGCTGTACTCTCGGCGGCGCGAGGTCTCGATGGGGGGTGTGGAATGACAGCTTCGACAGCGGCGGGCCGCTCCGGGTCGGTTATCAGGGGTTACGTCGCGCTCACCAAGCCGCGCATCATCTCGCTTCTGGTGTTCACGGCGCTCGGCGGGATGTTCTTGGCGAAGGGCGGGCCGCCTGATCCCTTGCTGGCAGTGATGACGCTGGTCGGAGGAGCGCTTGCCGCGGGCGGCGCGAACGCGCTCAATCACTACTTGGACTCGGACATAGACAGCCTGATGTCGCGCACGTCCAACCGCCCGATAGTCAGCGGCAGCATCTCCCCCGGACGGGCGATGTGGTTCGGGATTGGGTTGAACGCGGCGGCGTTCGGGCTACTGGCATCGGGCGTGAACCTGTTGAGCGCGGCTCTGACGCTGTTGGCCACGCTGTTCTACGTGTTCGTCTATACCAGGATGTTGAAGCGCAGCACTCCACAGAACATCGTGATAGGCGGCGCGGCCGGGGCTATCCCTCCGATGGTCGGCTGGTCGGCTGTTACGGGAGGGTTGGACCTGCCTGCGCTGTACCTGTTCGCGATAGTGTTCTTCTGGACGCCGCCGCATTTTTGGGCGCTCGCGCTGCTTATCAAGAACGATTACTCGCGGGCGGGCGTTCCGATGCTGCCCGTAGTCGCGGGCGTTCGCAAGACGAAGCAATCTGTGCTGCTATACACGTTGTTGCTGCTGGCGCTCACGACGATGTTCTTCACGACAGACGCGGTGGGCTGGCTGTACCTGGCTGGGTCGTCGGCGCTCGGCCTGGGATTCATCTACTACGCCTGGCGGCTGCTGCGCATGCCTGGGATTGCGGGGGCGAAGCCGGCGTATCTGTACTCGCTCGCCTACCTCGCGTTGCTGTTCCTCGTCATCATGGTCGACAGCGTGGTAAGGATATGACCCTGGGGTCCTTGTGGCAAGGATCGGTGAGAATAGCTTAACCCGGCTCACTCCCGCCAATCCGCCGCATCGCGTACTCTCCCCTACCAGTCATCACCCGGGCGTAGCCGGCGAGATCCGCATCCAGCGCCGCGTCCCCCGTGTCCACCAGCAGCGGCTTCCCCCCCAGGGACGCCAGCTTCTCCTTGGTCGCAGCCACTATGACGTTGCCGCTCCCCGCCTTGCGAATCACCCGCGGGCTGATCTGCCCGTTGCCGCGCCCCAGGATGTAACCCTGCCCTCCTATCACGGTAACCACGACCCGGGCATCCTCGCCCTCCATTAGCTCCAGTATCTGACTCTCGCCGACGTCGGCGGCCAGGAGCGCCCCGTCCCGCACCACGTCCACGCCCAGCAGAGCGCCCTCGAGGCCCATCGCGTCCATGATGGCCGCAACCGTCGAGCCGGGCCCCATGACGTACACTACGCCCGCCTCCATGCTCTCCGCGACGGCGGACGCGAGCCGCTCCAGCGAATCCGCCGCCGTCGCGGTCCCGCCCGCCTTCACCGCCTGCACGCGGGCCGTGTCGTCGGGTGTCCTGAGATAGCCGTGCAGCCGGGCCGAGACTATGCCCTGCCGGAGCGCGTCCTCGTCGCTGTCCATGACCTCCGCGTCCCGCGTGCCCTGGATCTCGCCTCGAACGTACGACAGCGCAACGCGCCCGGCGTCCCTCGGAGTCGTGCCGAAGAGCGCCGAGTGTACCTTGACTCCAGCCGGTATCCCCAGCGCCGCTACCCTCTGGCCTACGGCGTCCAGCACGTCCCGCGCCGTACCGTCGCCGCCCGCGAATAGCAGCAGGTCAACGCCACGGTCGGCCATGTCCAGCGCGGCGCGCCGGGTATCCTCGGACGACGTCCTTCCGGATACGACCTCGCCGATGACGATGGGCGAGAACCCCGCGGCCCTGGCCTCATCCGCGCCCATCTCCGCAGGATAGCTGAGCAGCTCTATCTCACGGACGCCAGCCGCCAGGGAGCGCAGCGCCTCGACGGCGCGGGCTGGGGCTTCCGGGCGCGCGCCGAGCTCGCGGGCGCGGGCCTGCGCCGCAGGGCCGTCAGTGCCCTTCAGTCCAACGCGCCCGCCCATTCCCGCTATGGGATTGACTATGAGGCCGATTCTTTTCATACTACGCGCCGCTAGGGAGTGTATCATCGCCGAGCGTACCGACCGAACAGTCGTGGGCAACCAGGGAGGACTGAAAATGGCGGAATCGCTAGACCTGAAACCGCAGCCCGACCTTGCCAGCCGAATCAAGGGCATCGAGGAGGACGGTTACGCCTACGTTCCGGGAGCGTTGGGGGCCGACCAGGTGGCGGAGCTCAAGGAAGTGATGGACAGGCTGACGCCGATTGAGGCCAGCTTCAACCGCTACACGACCCCAGGCGACGGCGGCTTCCTGAACAAGCACATCAACAACGTCTTCAACCGCGACCCAATCTTCCTCCAGTACCTCGACCGGCAGGACGTGATAGACCTGGCGGAAGCCGTACACGGCGACGACTGCCACGTGATCGGCATGACTGCGTGGGTTACCGGGCCAGGCCGCCCCGACCAGCAGCTCCACTGCGACTGGCTCCCGGTCGAGCTGCCCCAGGACGTGCTCGCCGATCCCCGCGTCAAGATGCCCGTATTCATCACCACCGCCCACTACTACCTCAACGACATGTACGAGGCGCTTGGGCCGACGAAGTTCATACCGGGCAGCCACCTGTCGGGACGACGCCCCGAGGGCGACGCCGAATGGGATGGACGCACTGAGAAGAGCGTGTTGTGCAAGGCCGGCGACGTGGTGATGTTCCGATGCGAGGTATGGCACCGCGGCACGGCGAACCGAAGCGGCGAGGACCGCTACCTTCTCCAGGTCCACTACGCCAAGCGCATGATCACGCAGAAGTTCCCGCCCTACCTGAACAAGTTCCAGTTCGACCCCAATATCATAGCGAGATGCACTCCGCGGCAACGCCGCCTGCTCGGCGACCACACGTCGAGCAACTACGACTAGCTTGGGCACCCACAGGGGATGAGTAGTAGGCGCGGATGAGCGGCAAGCCAGCATACCAAGTAGTCGAAGAGTCCCGGCCCAGCGGCTCTTACCGCGGCGCAGTGGTCGGCTGCGGGCGTATGGGCAGCGCTATCGACGACGAGCACGTCGGCATGCCCCACTATCCGTGGCCGTGGGCCCACGCGCCCGCGATGATGGAAGCGTCCGGCGTCGAGCTGGTTGCCGGGGTCGATCTGGACAGGAGCAAGCTTGAGGAGTTCCGCGGGCGCTGGGGAGTGAACGCCCTCTACACGGACTTCCGCGAGATGGTAGAACGCGAGAAGCCGGACATCGTGAGCGTCACCACGCGCCCGGAAGAGCGCCCCGACGTCGTGATCGGGCTGGCCGAGGCCGGCGTGAAGGCTATCTTCGCCACCAAGCCCTTGTGCCGTTCGCTGGCAGAAGCGGATGCCATGATAGACGCCTGCAGACGGTCGGGCGCCATCCTCTCCGTCGCCTGCCACCTGAACTGGTACGCGCCCTACACATCCGCGCGTGAGCTCATAGGGCGCGGCGACATAGGCCCCTTGCGCTCCATGGTCTGCAATACCCCAATGGCGCTCTCGAACATCGGGAGCCATACTCTTGCGTTGCTCAGGCTGTTTGCCGGCGCTCCCGCGCAGTGGGTATTCGGCCACGTGGACGACGACGAAGCCGCGGTGGGAGACGGTGACCTCTCCGGCTCCGGCTACGTCTTCTACCAGAACGGCGTCCGCGCCATGCTGAACTCCCGCTCACCCTCAGGGACGTGGTCCATAGAGTTCCTATGCGAGCGCGGACGCATCATCTCACGGCATCACCACGCCGAGTTCGATCTATGGACGCTGGACGAGCCGTCGGGCGATACCAGCATCAGGTACGAGTCCCGCCGCATGTTTCCCTATCCGTGGCGCCCCCGAAGCTCGATGGTGGACGCCATAGAGGGCGTAGCCCGCTCAATCGAGGCCGGCCGCGAAGAGATATGCCCGGGCGAGTTCGGCCGAGAGGCCCTGGAGACGGCCATCGCGCTGCGAGAATCCCACCGACAGGGCGGCCGCAGAATAGACCTGCCCTTGGCTGACCGCGCCCTGACCCTCGGCGGAGCTGCCAATTCCAGTCGGTGAAATTGCCCCAAAATTGCCCCAAACTGCCCCTTGACACCGCGAGAACAGCCGTGCTATTCTGATAGACGGCCCGAAGGGGCGTATCCCAAACGAGCATAGAGCCCACCTCTGCCCTTGGCATCATACACGCCGCTGCTGTTGGACGGGGCCCCCGCGTGTACGAGAAGGTCCCTCTGTGTTTCGGCGCCTCGCCAGGAGGACGTAGTGCCAAATGCGTCTCCCCCGTTCCAGGTGCGGACTCTCGGACGACCGGGAGGACCGTAGCCAGCGCAGCCCGACGCCTTGGCGGGTGGAAGGAACAAGCGCGAAACGCAGGCGGTCCCGCAAGGGCCCGTCAGCCGTCCGGGAAAGTTAGAGGAGGGGCTGCACCCCCAGTGTCGGCGGGCGATCGACGTCGGCATCCTCGAAGCAAGTACCGGAGTCACTGCCTTGCAAGGCAAACTCATCTCCCGCGAGAGCGGGAGAAGCCAGGAGTAGACAGGACGCGGGTCGCAAGACCCGCCAAGTACCCTCTCCCTCACGGGGGAAAGGGCCAGGGTGAGGGCAAACGCCCCCGCCCTGCGTCCCCTCCCCCGAAGGGAAAGGGCCAGGATGAAGGCGATTCCCCGCCTTGTCCCCTCTCCCTCGACGGGAAAGGGCTAGGGTGAGGGTGAATCAGGCGCAGAAGGCGGCTAGAACCCGCCAGAGCGCCAACCGAAAGGAGCCGGACAGAGACAAGACGACATAGGCGCAGGAGCGCAGGCGTCCCGCCTGCAACCTCCCCTCCCCCTTGACGGGTGAGGGCGATTCAGCGCGCCCGCCTCATCCCCCGCGCCCGCCTCATCCCCCGCTGGCGGGTGAGGGTGACCCACGACGCCAAACGCTACTCGTGAGGAGCGCGCCGCCCCTCATACTGGGAGCGCATTCTCCCAATCCTGAGAATCCCACAATCCCGCGAATCCTGATTCTGGCGCCTCTCCCTCGACGGGAGAGCGTAAGCGGGTTGGTCTGGTTCACGTTGGGTCCGCCTACCAAGATGAATTAAGATGGGATTGCCCTGCTTTGGGTGACGAATGTTATTGACTAGCCCAGTGGTTGGCTGTATACTGGCTTGCAGACCTGAACCGGGTCTAATATCAATCAGCCCGGTCGTGGTATGAACTAATAGTTCCCCTGGTGGTTCTAGCGAGGCGGCCCCACCCGTTCCCATCCCGAACACGGAAGTGAAACGTCTCAGCGCTGACGATACTGCACTCGCGAGGGTGTGGGAAAATAGGTCACCGCCAGGGGGCTTTTTCATTACGGCGCCAGGCCTGCGACGTTCGTAAGATTGGGGTACGGATACGCCATTTACGGCTGCGCCGGTTGCTATTGCTCCCCAAGCTTTGTGTTAGAATGGGGCGGTAGGCACGGCGTGAGGCCCCATACGGCGCCCAGAAGGCGATAAAGTGACCAGCGAACCACAGGATACGACAGAATCCCAGGACATGGGAGAGCTGCTCGATTCGATCGAGGCGATGAAGCCCTTGGCGCGGGGTGAGGTGGTGGAGGGCATAGTGATGCGGTCGGACTCCGACGGCATCCTGGTGAATGTGGGACACAAGGCCGAGGGCATCATTCCGCCGGGCGAGATGCGGCTCGTGGGCCGTGAGAGCGCGGAGATGCCTGCGGTAGGCGACGAAATCGTCGCCTACGTCATCAGAGGCGAGAGCGCGGAGGGAGCGGCGATCCTGTCGCTTGACAAGGCGCTCGGTGAGAAGGGCTGGATGAACCTCGAGAAGGCCCTCGAAGGCGGCGAGCAGCTGATCGGCAGGATAGTAGGCTTCAACCGCGGCGGATGCATCGTAGATGTCGAGAACGTCCAGGCATTCGTCCCGATGTCCCAGCTACTGAGCGTCTCCCGAGGCGCGCTCCGCGAGATTCGGGAGTCCAAGGAGAGGCGTGGGGCGCCCGGAGACCCAGAGGGCGAGGGCCAAGACGTCCCGGAGTCGCCCGAGGGGCAGTACATCGGCGCAGAGCTCAAGCTCAAGGTGCTCGAGTTGAACCGGAGCCGCAACAGGGCGATCCTGTCGGAGCGGCAGGCCGTGCAGGAACTGCGGGAAACTCGGAAGGCGAAGCTCGTCTCGGAGCTCGTTATCGGGGAGCGCCGGCGCGGGGTCGTCTCGGGCATCAGCAGCTTCGGCGCGTTCGTAGACCTGGGTGGAGCCGACGGCCTGGTACACATCTCCGAGCTCTCCTGGACGCCGGTTCGCTCGACCCAAGAGGTCGTGAAGGTGGGCCAGGAGGTCGAGGTACAGGTTCTGGCCGTCGATTCCGAGAGCAACAAGATCGCACTCAGCATCAAGCGCCTCCAGCCCGAGCCTTGGGAGACCATCCACGAGCATCTCCACGTTGGGGACATCGTGGACGCTACGATAACCAAGCTCGCGGATTTCGGAGCCTTCGCCCGGGTCGAGGGGTCTGTCGAAGGTCTGGTCCACATCTCCGAGCTCGCCCCAAGAATGATCCAGCACCCGCGCGAGGTCGTGCGGGAGGGAGACGCGGTGCGGCTCAAGGTCCTGCGGATAGAGCCGGACCGGCGGCGGCTGGGTCTGAGTCTCGTACAGGCGGAGCAGGAAGGCTACTACTAGGTCGGCCGGCGGCATCTCTGAAACGTCCCACCAGGAGATTCACATGACTAGCAGCAGCAGGTTCGAGAAGTTCTCCGAAAGGGCGCGCCGGGTGCTTTCACTCGCCAACGAGGAAGCCCAGCGCTTCAATCACAGTTATATCAGCACGGAGCACATCCTGCTTGGCCTTGTCCGCGAGACGGACGGCGTCGCGGCCAAGGTCCTCACGAATCTGGGCGTCGAGCTCTCCAAGGTGCGCTCCGCTGTGGAGTTCATCATTGGGCGCGGCGAGCGGGCCGCGACGGGCGAAAAGGGCCTCACGCCGCGGACGAAGAAGGTGGTCGAGCTCGCCGTCGATGAGGCCAGAAGGCTGAATCACCACTATATTGGCACGGAGCACTTGCTGATTGGGTTGCTGCGAGAGGGAGAGGGCGTTGCCGCGGGAGTCCTCGAGAGCCTCCAGGTTACCCTCGACAAGGTGCGGGCCGAGACGAGCCAGGTGCTCAGCCAGAACCCAAGCCATAGCCCGGCCGGCGTGGGCGGCCGGGGCCAGACGCGGACGCCGACGCTCGACCAGCTCGGCATCGACCTCACGGCCGCCGCGAGAGCAGGCAAGCTCGACCCCACAGTGGGCCGCGAAAAGGAAGTCCAGCGCGTTACGCAGATACTGAGCCGACGCCGTAAGAACAACCCTGTGCTCGTGGGCGAGCCTGGGGTCGGCAAGACCGCGATAGTCGAAGCCCTCGCGCAGCGCATCGCCAGGAGCGAGGCGGCGACCACGTTGCAAGGCAAGCGCCTCGTTACGCTCGACATGGGAGCGCTCGTGGCGGGCACCAAGTACCGCGGCGAGTTCGAGGAGCGGCTGAAGAAGGTCGTGGACGAGATACGGGGCAGCGGCAACTGCATCCTCTTCATCGACGAGGTTCACACGATGGTGGGCGCAGGCTCGGCGGAAGGCGCCGTGGACGCCGCGAACATCCTCAAGCCCGCCCTCGCGCGGGGGGAGCTCCAGTGCATCGGCTCCACTACGCACGACGACTACCGCAAGTACGTCGAGAGAGACCCCGCCCTGGAACGGCGGTTCCAGCCCGTGGACGTGAACGAGCCGACCACTGAAGAGACGGTGGACATCCTGCGCGGCGTGAAAGGCCGATACGAGGAGCACCACCAGCTAGATATAACCGACGACGCCATCCAGTCCGCGGCGAACCTCGCCAACGTCTACATCCCCGACCGCTTTCTCCCTGACAAGGCCATAGACCTGATTGACGAGGCGGGTTCGAGGGTCCGCATCAACTTCAGCACCGCTCCCCTATCGGTCAGCGAGACTGCGCGGATGCTCGACAGCGTGAGGCAGGAGAAGGACGAGGCGATCTCAGGTCGCCAGTACGAGTACGCGGCGGAGCTCCGCGACAGGGAAGCCAAGCTCTCCGAAAAGCTCCAGGAGTTGGAGAAGGACTGGCAAGAGGAGATGGGCAGCGAGAAGCCGGTGGTGACGGCCGAGGACATCCGCGAAGTCGTCGCCATGTGGACCGGAGTTCCCATAACCAGCCTGTCCGAATCCGATACCGAGCGCCTCGTCAAGATGGAAGAGACGCTCCACGAGGGCGTGGTCGGTCAGGACGAGGCCATAACCCTGGTCTCCAAGGCGGTCCGAAGGTCCCGCGCGGGTCTCAAGAACACCAAGCGGCCCCTCGGAGCCTTCATCTTCTCCGGCCCCACAGGCGTAGGCAAGACCTACCTGGTCCAAAAGCTCGCCGAGTTCATGTTCGGCAGCCAGGACGCCATGGTCAAGCTCGACATGTCCGAGTTCAGGGACAGGCACATGGTCGCCAGGCTCGTCGGCGCTCCCCCCGGGTACATCGGCTACGAACAGGGCGGCCAGCTCACGGAGGCGGTGCGGCGCAGGCCCTATTGCGTCATCCTCCTCGACGAGATAGAGAAGGCCCATCCGGAGGTCTTCAACGTCCTGTTGCAGATCTTCGACGACGGACACCTCACCGACGCCAAGGGGCGAAGGGTTGACTTCCGAAACGCCCTCATCTTCATGACCAGCAACATCGGCTCCGACCTGATTCGCCAGGACAGGACCCTCGGCTTCGCCAAGGACAGCAGCACGGCGAAGGAAGCCGACTACAAGCGCATGAAAGACAACGTCATGAAGAAGATCAAGGACCACTTCCTGCCAGAGTTCCTGAACAGGATAGACGGCACCGTCGTCTTCCACGCCCTCAGCAAGGAGCACGTCACCGAGATAGTGGACCTTCTCCTCAGCGAGGTCGCAGAGAACCTCTTCAAGGAAAGGGGCATCACCCTGGAAGTCACCGACAGGGCCAAGGACTGGCTTGCCGAAACGGGTTACGACTCTACTTTCGGCGCGAGGCCGATACGCAGGCTGCTCCAAGACACTGTCGAGGACAAGCTCTCCGACGCTATCCTCGCAGGACAGCTCAGCCCCGGTGACACCGCCCTGGTTGACGTCAACGACGCCAACGAGACGACTGTGGAAGCCATATCGCCGCTGATCGAGACCGAGACGCCGAGTCATCGGTAGAGCGGGCCGCGCAATGTTCTTGGCGAAAGGGCCCGGTGGCTGGCGCGCCGGGTTCCTTGACGTTAGCGCGCGCAGACGTTCCCATCATTGCGCCGCTCGTCCAGACCAAGTGGTGAACTTGGGCCTATTCCTTGACGGGTTCGCCGCTCGACCTGATAATTATGCTTGCTCATCCACTATCGGGAGTTGGCGCGTCCTATGAATGACAGGCCCAGTCTTCAGCAGGTGGAGGAGGTCCGGGCCAGCGCCGCCCGCGAGCTCGACGCGGCCCCTGACATCCAAAGCCTCGACGAATGGCGCATCGCCTACCTGGGCCGAGGCGGACGCCTGACGCGAATACTGCGGGAGTTGGGCGGGCTGCCCCCGGACGAGAGACGCGCCGTCGGCTCAGCCGCGAACAGCGCCAAGTCCGCCCTGGAAGAGGACCTGGAGGTCCGCAGGCGCGAGCTCCACAGGGCCCAGGCTTCCGCCAATCTCCTCGCCGAGCGCATAGACGTTACGCTCCCAGGACGGCCCACGCCACACGGCAGGCTCCACCCCATCACGGAGACCATCCGCGAGATAACCGAGGTCTTCGTATCCATGGGCTTCGGCGTCGAAGAGGGCCCGGAAGTGGAGCTGGACAGGTACAACTTCGACATGCTGAATATCCCAAAGGAGCACCCAGCGCGGGACATGTGGGATACCCTCTGGATAGACCACGTGGACGAAGACGGTAGCCGCCCTATGCTCCTCAGGACGCACACCTCCCCCATGCAGGCCCGCATCATGGAGACGACGGAGCCGCCCGTGCGCGTCGTAGTGCCCGGCAAGGCGTTCCGATACGAGGCCACCGACGCGACCCACGAATGGCACTTCCACCAGGTCGAGGGCCTCGCGGTGGACGAGGGAATCACCTTCTCCGACCTCAAGGGCGCGCTGTTCGAGTTCGCCCGGCGCATATTCGGCGAAGAGCGGCGAGTCCGATTCAGATGCGACTTCTTCCCGTTCGTCGAGCCGGGCGTGGACATGGCGATAGACTGCTTCAAGTGCGGCGGCTCCGGGTGCCGCATCTGCGGCGGCGCGGGCTGGATAGAGATTCTGGGCGCGGGCATGGTCCATCCGTCCGTGCTCGAAGGCGTCGGGTACGACTCGCAGAAGTACACGGGCTTCGCCTTCGGCATGGGCGTGGAGCGCATATGCATGCTGCGGCGCGGCATAGACGACATCCGCCTCTTCTACAGCAACGATCTCCGCTTCCTGCGGCAATTCTGACGACGAGTCATCACGAGGCGCCAAGCGGTTACATGCTCATACCCATTTCGTGGCTCACCAGATACGTCCCGGTTGCCATGCCGCCCGCGGAGCTTGCCCACAAGCTCACCATGGCAGGAACCGAAATCGACTCAGTCGAGGAGATCGGCGCTGACTGGGAGCGGGACAAGCTCCTCGTCGGGCGCGTCGTCGAGGTCAATCCGCATCCCAACGCCGACCGACTCAGCCTGCCGACCATAGATCTCGGCGGCGGGGAGACGGCGACCGTGGTATGCGGAGCGCCCAACGTCGCGGCCGGCCAGAAGATCGCCTTCGCGCGGGAGGGCGCGATGCTTCGCAGCAACAGGTCCGGCAAGGTGGAGCCGCTGAAGGCCGCGAAGATCAGGGGCGTGCTCTCCTCCGGCATGGTCTGCTCCGAGCGCGAGCTCGGCATCGGCGACGACCACGACGGCATCCTCACGCTCGACGCCGACGCGCCAATAGGCGCGCCCCTTGTTGACGCGCTGGGCGACGCGACGCTCGACGCGGAGGTTACGCCGAATAGGCCAGACTGCCTCTCGATGCTGGGAATAGCCCGCGAGGTCGCCGCGATTACCGGGGCGCAGGTAACCGAGCCGGACACGGCATACACCGAGTCCGGCCCGCCGATAGACAGCCTCGCGCAGGTCCGGATAGACGACCCGGATCTGTGCGGGCGTTATTGCGCCGCGCTGATACAGGGCGTCCAGGTCGGGCCCTCTCCCGCCTGGCTACAGGCCGCGCTCATCAAGGCCGGCCAGCGCCCCATCAACAACATCGTGGATATAACCAACTTCGTGATGCTCGAATACGGCCAGCCCATGCACGCCTTCGACTTCGACAAGCTGAAGGACGGCGCGGTCATCGTGCGGCAGGCGCGGGAAGGCGAACGGCTGGCGACCCTGGACGACGAGACCCACGACCTCGAGCCGCCCATGCTCGTCATCGCCGACCCATCAGGGCCGGTCGCCATCGCGGGCGTAGTGGGCGGCGTTGCTACGAGCGTCACCGAGGCCACGACCTCCGTGCTGCTCGAATCGGCCAACTTCGACCCGGCGAACACGCACCGCGCGAAGAGCGCCATCGGTGAGGGCACGGAGTCCTCTTACAGGTTCGAGCGCGGCATTCGGGCGGACCTTGCGCCCCGCGCCCTCGGACGAGCGGCGGCCCTGCTGCTCGAAATCGCCGGGGGCAGCGCCGCCGCAGGCATAATCGACGAGTACCCCGGGCGCGTCGATCCCCCGGAAGTGCGCGTTACCGCCCAACGCCTCAGGCAGGTACTGGGCATGGCCGCGCCGATGGAGCGCGTCCAGCGCGTGCTGGAGTCGCTGGGGTTCCGGCGCATCATGGGCAATGACGACGAGATGGTCATCGAGGCCCCGTACTGGCGCGCGGACGTCAGGATCGAGGACGACGTGATAGAAGAGTTCGCCCGCGTTACAGGGTACGACGAGATTCCCACGACGGCGATGAGCGCTCCAATTCCGCACCAAGCTCCCAGGCCGTTCGAGGACTTCAGGGAGCGCGTCAGGGACGCCCTCGTTTCCGCCGGAATGCAGGAGGTCCTCACCTACTCGCTGACGAGCCGCGAGACCTTGGACGTCGTGAACGGGCTGGACGGCATCGAAGAGCCGCTCCGCGTTGCGAACCCGATGAGCCGGGACCTGCATGTCCTGCGCACGAGCCTTCGGGCAGGCATCCTGAAGACCCTGGAATCCAACCGCCGAGTATCACGCGGCGAGGGATTCAGGCTCTTCGAGATAGGCCGCGTATTCATCCCGAACCCCGGCGGCGCCCTGCCCAGTGAAAACCAGGTGGCCGTCGGCGCGCTCTGCGGCCCGCGCGGGCCTGCGTCATGGCTCTCCTCACAGGCTGACATGGACTTCTTCGACGCCAAGGGCGCCCTCGAGTCCATGTTCGCAGCCATCGGCGTACACGCCGAGTTCGAGGCCGCCGAGGACGCCATCATGCATCCCGGCAAGACCGCCCGCGTCTCAATAGGCGGACGCGCGGTCGGCGTGGTCGGCGAGCTGCTCCCCCGCGTCCTCGATCAGTTCGACCTCGAAGACGCCGCGGTCGCTATGTTCGAGATCCCGCTCGACGCCCTGTTCCAAGCAGCCGGTGAGCGCGGGGCTGGCTACGCGCCAGCCAGCAAGTTTCCGCAGGCCGAGCGGGACATCGCCCTGATAATAGACGAGGACGTGCCATCCGCCCGGATCCAGCAGATAATCGACCGCCACAAGCTGGTCAGATCGAGCCGCCCATTCGACCTCTACACGGGCGAGGGCGTGCCCGCAGGCAGAAAGTCCATCGCGTACAGGATAGTATTCCAATCCGATAGGGGTACCCTCACCGCGAAGCTCATAGACCGCGCTCAGGGCGACGTCATCCGTCAGCTCCAGCGCGAGCTCGGGGCGGAGCTGAGGGCATAGGGAAGAAGATGGCCGCCGAAAGAAGCATTTCCCCGCGGGGTGTCGCATACTGAATTGGTAGAGCAGGTTCACCGCCACACCCACGAGTCGATGATAAGCGTCGAGGAAGCGCGGGAGCGCATCCTGCGTTGCTTCCACGTGTTGGACGTGGAGTCGAAGCCCATCCTCGACGCCGACGGCCAGACGCTGGCCGAGGACATCGTAGGCCCCTTCGACATACCGCCGCTCGACAACTCCGCCATGGACGGCTACGCGGTCATGTCGGAGGACGTCCGCGGCGCCTCTGACGACGCGCCGGCAACCCTCCGTGTCGTCGGGTCCGTGGCGGCCGGACAACTCCCACAGGACCGCGTCACCCCGGGCGCGGCTGTCAGGATAATGACCGGCGCGCCGATACCGGACGGCGCGGATGCGGTCGTGCCGTTCGAGGACACCGACGAGATGGCCCGCCGAGCGGTTGGCCGGACGCTCTCCGAGATAGCGGTCCGCAGCGAGGTTCCCCCCTCTGCGAACGTCCGACCAGCGGGCCAGGACGTCAGCGCAGGCGAGACTGTCCTAGGGCGAGGCAGCGTGCTCCGAGCCGCCGAGATAGGCGTGCTCGCCGCGCTGGGCCGACGCAGCGTCGAGGTCGTCAGGCGGCCCGTCGCGGCGATACTCGCCACGGGCGACGAGCTCGTAGGCGTAGGCGAGGAACTGGAGCCGGGCAGGATATACGACGTCAACAGCTACAGCATCGCAGTTGCGGCGCGGCGGGCTGGGGCGATACCCAGGATGCTGGGCATCGCCCGCGATAACGTCGAGGACCTGAACGCCAAGCTCGAAGAGGGGCTCGCGTCTGATATACTGATCACCTCGGCGGGAGTCTCGAAGGGCGATTACGACGTCGTTAAGGATGTACTGGCCCGCAGAGGCCAGATCGGGCTGTGGTCGGTCCGCATGAGACCGGCGAAGCCGCTGGCGTTCGGGATGCTGGACCGCCCGGGCGGCAGTCCAGTCCCGCACCTGGGGCTTCCAGGGAACCCGGTCAGCGCCCTCGTGGGCTTCGAGCAGCTGGGGCGTCCGGCCATACTCAAGATGCTGGGCAGGACCCGCTTGGCGCGCCGCGTGGTCCAGGCTGTTCTCGAGGAGCCAATACATAATTATGACGGGCGGAGGGTGTACGCCAGGGCGATGGTAACCAAGAAGAACGGCGCGTACTACGCAAGGTTGACAGGCCATCAGAGCTCCAACATATTGACCTCTATGGCCCGCGCGAACGGCCTCGCCATATGCCCGGAAGACGTTGACGTCAAGCAGGCGGGGGAGTCCGTAGAGGTCCAGATGATCGACTGGCCCGAAGATGTCTTCTGACATCCCTTTCCCAAGGGAGAAGGTTAGGACGCAGCCCCGCCGGCCGCAATCTCAGCAGAGAGGGAACCGCAAGGCAATGGATGAAACGAAAGACCCGAAGCGCTACCAGCTGGATACTCAGAACACCCGTGGAAGCAGCGCGTCTCTGTCGCTGCTGATAGCCGTCAGGAAGTGCTACAAGCACCGGCCCGAGGGCAACGAGCACTCGGCCATCGCGGTTAGCCCTGAGAAGCATATCCGCGAGATACAGCGGTGCTGCGCGAAGGCCGACGACTACCTGCTCCCCGACACGCCCATCAAGGAGGCCGTCTTTAGGGTCATGGTCGCCGGAGGCAACAAGCCCGTGACGGCCGAGGCGGTCAGCGCCGACCTGTCCGCGCGCTGGGAGGTCAGCACGTACCCGCGCGACCTCTCGACCAGGGTCGTCGAGAGGGTATTGGCCAACGGCCAGAACTACTTCATCCACGAGCTCCCGGAGCCGGAACCCGAGAGCCAGCTCGTCCGGCGCGCTCCCGCCGAAGCCAAGGCGGATGACGAGGCTTAGGTCTCCCCGGCGAGGCTAGCGGTCGGTCTCCGTGGGCAGCCGCGCCACAGGCCGCCATCGGCGGCCTGCAAGCCGTTGGGCTTCGGGCCGGGGGCCAGCCACCTATCCGCTCACGCTACTCACCGCTGACCGTAACGCCTGCCATGTCCTCGATGAAATTGGCGATGGCCGAGTGGTCGGCGTCGCCCTTGCCGTCGTTTATCAGCGCGCCCAGCATCTGCTGCACCAGGCTGGTGACAGGCAGCGGAACCCCCAGGTCCTTGCCCGTGAGCAGGGCGTTGTGGAGGTCCTTCTGGTGGAGCCGGACCCTGAAGCCGGGCTTGAAGTCGCCCTCGATTATCATCGGGGCCTTTGCGTCCATCACCGTGCTGCCGGCCAGCCCGCCGCGGATGGCCTGGTAGACAGTATTGGGGTCCAGCCCCGCCTTCTTGGCGAGTACGAGGGCCTCCGCTACCGCCTCGATGTTCGCGGCCACGACTATCTGGTTCGCGAGCTTGGTCGTGTTGCCAGCGCCATACCCTCCGCATAGCACGATGCTAGACCCCAGGATGTCGAATATCTCCTTGTGGCGCTCGAACGCCTCCCGCTTGCCGCCAACCATGATGGCGAGCGTGCCGTCTATCGCCTTCGGCTCCCCACCGCTCACCGGCGCGTCCAGGAACTCGACCTGCGCGGCATCGCACGCCGCCCCGATCTTCTGCGACGTGGCGGGGGCGATGGAGCTCATGTCCAGAACCGCCGAGCCGGGCGACGCCCCCTCGAGCGCCCCGCCCTCGCCGAGGATAGCCGCCTCCGAATCCGCCGAGTCGGGCACCATGGTTATGACCACAGGCGTCCTCTCCGCGACCTCGCGCGCGCTGCCAGCCGACTGGGCGCCGTCCGTCACCAGCTCCTCCACCGCGCTTCCGACCACGTCGTACACGGTCAGCGAATAGCCGGCCCTCATCAGGTTCCGCGCCATCGGCCGGCCCATTATCCCCAAGCCCACGAATCCAACAGCCTTGTCTCCCACGCCAGTCTCCTTTCGGTTCGAGTCGAAATCAGGCCCAGCGCCTCATCCCGCCGCAGCCACACCGCATTATTGAAGACAACCCCCCAACCAGTCAAGGACACCCCGCCGCCGCTACTCTCCGCACACGGCTGACCTCTGCCCTCTCCGTCGTTGGCGGCGGCCGGCAGCGCTGGGCGGGAGAGGCTTGACAACCCCCCGCCGGCGTAGTATACATGAACATCAGAGAGTCTCATCGACATTGAGTGTGGATGGAGTTCAGCGGCAGTGCTTAGCAAGGACGATATCAAGGCTCGCGTGCTCACCGAGAATACTGCACAGAGCATCCTCAATAACCTCAGGGAGCTCGAATCGAACCGGGCACATATGCAAAGGCGGTGGATTTGGGAACTCTTGCAGAATGCTCGCGACGCTTCTGCAGATGGCGACACTCGCCTCGTCGCCTCCATTGAGATTGGATGTGGTGAGCTTGTATTTCAGCACAATGGTCGCGGATTCACTATGGAAGAAGTGGCTCACCTTATCTACCACGGCTCTACGAAACTTGACGACAATACGACGATCGGGCAATATGGCAGCGGCTTTTTGACAACCCACCTGCTATCGCCAGTTATTGATGTTTCCGGACAACTCGATGACAGGCGTCCTTTCGAATTTCGTCTGAAGCGTGAAATCAGCTCGGCTAAGGCGCTCAGTGACTCCATGGGTCAAGCATGGGACGAATTTTTTGATGAATCCGCGGCGGCTACTTCAGATACCTTCACCACCCGGTTCAGGTATCCTATAGGAGAAGACGCGGTTGATGTAGTTGAGGAAGGAATGAAAACGCTGAAGCAATGCGCCCCATTCGTAGTCGTATTTAATAGTCAGTTTCATCGCATCGATATTGAGTCTCCCGAGGAGACTACGAGTTTCGAAGTGTTCGGACGCACCCCCTTGCAGCAAGAAGGATTACAGATAGTCACAGTGGGAGTAAGCAATCATGGGAATCGGAGCGAAAGAAAGTACCTTCTAGCAGAAGGCGCGCGAGTATCTGTGTCAGTTCCCATGGAGCCAACTGACGATGGGTCGGTATGCCTACCACTCGGGGAGATTCCGAGACTCTTTCTGGGATTTCCTTTGATAGGGACCGAAGATTTCAGCTTTCCAGCTGTCATAAACAGCTTTGCATTCACTCCTACAGAACATCGCGACGGCGTTTATCTTGGACAAAGCGATGACGAGGCAAACCAGACAAATCAAGCTGTCATTGAAGAAGCCTGTGGGTTGCATGTCAAGCTGATCGAGTTTGTGGCAAAATCCCGATGGACAAACGTCCATATCCTGGCGGACATCCCCTCAATCACTGAGCAGACCCGGCCTAAGAGAGAATGGCTCTATAACCGACTTGAACAACTCATCTCGCAAATTCGCCAGACCCCCGCAGTTCTTAGTGGGCCTACTCCCATAGTTCCAAGAGATTCCATTTTGCCAATCACGAGAGAAACCGTGGGTGTGGAAACTCTTTGGGATCTGCTAAGTGATGTCAAAGCCCTCCGAGACAAGTTGCCGGAACGAAATGAGGCTGATGGATGGCGCAAGGCAGTTGAAAGTTGGGCGGCGATTATAGATCGTGAGGCGACATCATTCGGTGAAGGTTATGATGGTAACAAACTGGTGTCCTATCTTGAAGAGAAGACCAAGGATGCCAATACTGACTTTGGCACCCTCGAAAGACTTGAGAACACGCTTCACGACGACATTGATGCAGTCGAATGGCTAAATCATCTTCATCAATTTCTCAAGGAAGACGGTTTTGATAACGTGATTCGCGAGCGTCACATTGTCCTTGACCAGGCTGGCCGCCTTGACAAACTCTCCGAGCTACATCGCGACAACGACGTAGACAACGAGCTAAAGGCTATCGGGGATGACATCCTAGGCTTGGGATTTCGAGGTCGACTTCGTGACACTCGCCTTACTTCTCTTGTCGATGAAATGGGCAAGGGAGAACTTGCCAATAAGGATGTCGTACAGGAGATAATTAATGAACTTCAATGGCTTGAAGATACTCTCATTGATGAATTTACTCAGGCTAGTCCGCGTCTCCTAGCCTGGATCGTTGCTAACCGCAAATGGACTCATTTGACGAATTTTCCTGCGTTCTCAACAAGGTCCGGTGATGGAAGCTGTGAAGTGCTGTGGCTAAGTCAAAAGGTAGGCTATGATGCTGAGGTGCCTCTTGCTCCAACCAAAGCATGGGCAGAGGACCTTCAACCGTACGAAGACCTCTTTCCGTGGCAATGCATCATGGCCGATGACTTTTTCGCTGTAATGCCCGGGGCTGATGTCTGGCAGATGCTCAGCGAGCGAGGGTATGTGAGAACGGATGTAATAGTCCAAAGCGACAAAGCCCTTGGAGATTTCCTTCCAGACGAACCACTAGCAGACGGCGAACATAAAACGGTCAATCCTGTTGCCGTGACTGACCTAATCCTCCTTGCTGGGGACAGCGGGATCATGGCACGCGTGCGTAACAGGCCAGAACGCGCTCGCCTTTTCTGGAGTTTCCTAACAGAATGGCTGGTCACACATGATCCAGAAGGATTGGAGATTAGGACTGCAACCTGTGAGTGTGATTCCAGTCACAGGTATTTTCAGGCGATGTGGCTGGTGCCAGTTGTAAGGCGTAGTTGGGTTCCGCAGGGAGGTAATATACGCGATCGAGCTACGGCGCAGTCACTTGCCAAGCTTCTTCTTAGTGGTGGTGATTGGACCCCCAATTCTCTAAGTAACACCCCTACCATCTCGAAACTCCTGGAAGCAATTCGAGTGACGCGGCTCGACCTGATGAGGCATTTCGTCGTCAGCGACGATAAATCTCGATCTGATCTGGACGATGCTATGACAAATATTCTGGTTTCGACTGGTGGGGACTTAAGCCATATTAGTAAATTTGTAGAAGATATGAAGACGGACGAAGACCTCCCTAATCATCTCGCAGAACGCCGGAAACAGAGGCGGGTTGTGCATGAGAATCAACGCTTGGGAGGTCTTGTGGAGGACTTAGTGAAGGAGGGATTGGAAGATGAGGGATTCACTGTAAAGCGCACTGGAATCGGCTCCGATTTTGAGATTGAATATGACTTGATAGAAGAAAATGAAGAGATAGGCATCGAATTGTCTCGAAACGACCAAACCTGGCTGGTCGAAGTCAAAGCCACGCGAGAACAGAGAGTGCGTATGACGGCCAGACAAGCTGAAACCGCCGTGAAGAAGGGCGACGGCTTCTTACTCTGTGTGGTTCCCGTGGGACAGAGTGGGACCAACCTAGAGAAAGACGACATACGGGCCAACATGCGGTTCGTGCAAAATATCGGCCCCCGTGTGGAGCCACTATGTGTAGAACTTGGCGAGCTCAACGATCTGCGCGAGGATGTCACGACTCCTAGCGATAGTGACATCCAACTGGAAATCGAGTCCGGCACGGCGCGGATACGTGTAGATAACGCTGTGTGGCACAACGGAATTCGTCTGGGAGACCTCTCCGCTCAATTCAAGTGAACTAACTCAGCGCGGACAACATGTTTCCCGTGAATCGAGACGCTTGCCATGCCAGGCTGCGCCGAGCCTGGAGGATATCGCCGCGGTCGCCGTTCCTGCGGAGATGGCGGCAAAGGCGGCTCTGTCCATGACGGTTCGTGATAGCCGGATAACACGCGCCGCGCTTGCCAAGCATCTCGGCGTGGATACCGGAGTGGCGCGCCGAATGCTGGACCCGCGCCATGGGACTTCGGTAGGCCCCATCAATGACGCGCTGCGGGTTCTTGGCAGTGAGGCAGGGCTGGAGCTGCGGGAGTGAGGCCAAGCTACGCCTCGGCGAACTCGAGGACGTCCTTGTACTTCTTGTAGCAGGTGAAGCACAGGGGCTTGTGCATAGTCGACTCATGCTCCTTGCCGCACGTGTGGCAATACTCTTCCCCGTAATCCACGTTCTCGAACCGCTTCCAAGTCCTGTAGTCCTTGCTGCAATAGGGCTTAGTCGGGGCGACTGGAACGTAGATTCGGCACCGAATGCAGAAGCCTTCCGTGGGCATCTCCAAAGCTTTCCGCGTCCTCTTATGAGCCTTTGATCTGGCCGCGATTGCTTCGCTGGGCCTCTCCCAGGGCAAGCTCCCTCCTGAACGATTCTCACCGTGCTTCGGCGACTGCACGGCCGCGTCCGAGTCCATGTAGGAGCGCGGAGACTGCACATCCTGTCGCCTTGCGGGAACCTCTTCACTGTCATCTCCGGCCCATTCCTTCGCTTGCCCGTATATGGCGTCGTAAAGGACTCCATCCTCTTCTTTGGATACCAGTATGCCCATCTCGTCGTTGTTGTACATGGAATACTCGTAGAGATTCATGGAGGTTATCAGGGCTTCGCTCTCGTTCAGGTAGCACTTGGCATGAAGGTTCTCACGAAAAGTAGTTCTTATACTCAGATCTTCCAGAAACCTCTTCTCTCTCGAGTTCAATTCTCTTTTGCCATAGACGACGTTGATTCTGATTGACCGCTTCTTATCCCCAATGAGCTTCTCAGTCTCATCATCGGCCTTGATATATGGGCTGATGAGTATGAGCTCCTCTTTGGCGTCCTCGATGATATTCTTGAGATGACGCGAAATGCTTTTGGTGGTGTAGAACTTTGCCATTGCCTAGCATCCCTCTGTTGGTGTCCGGATAACCCCGATTTGCTTGGAGGCTTATCTGGCTAATCCCAATTCAAAGCTGAGCCGGGCGAAGGAGTGTAGCACAACCCGGTTCCATACGCAACCAGAGGAATCAGCGGCTTTGCGTCCTGGAAGCCCGCCGCGAGACGCAATT
Organism: uncultured Dehalococcoidia bacterium; assembly: GCA_958296115.1. Taxonomy (GTDB): domain Bacteria; phylum Chloroflexota; class Dehalococcoidia; order Lucifugimonadales; family CAJWER01. The sequence goes on along the minus strand of OY282442.1, from coordinate 2,960,863 downwards.
GACGCGGCAGGCTTCATTGTCACTCATCGCCCTGCCGCTAGGCGGGCTTCGAGGGCTTGGCGCGCCTGGTGCAAGGGGCGCTGGAGCCAGGCTATGTGGTCGCTCTCGCCGTGGTGATGGGTTACGTCGTGATGGAGGTATTGGGCGGAGGTCTCGCGGATGTAATCGAGGCCGCCGTTGACTACGGTCAGCATGTGCTCGGCGGTGGGCTGGTCGAACATCCGCCATTCGCCGCCGCAGGCTATGTAGATGGGCGAAGTGTGGGCGTATATTCCGCGCCGCATGTCGTCGCCGGGCGGGTCCCCGAAGTAAGATGGACTGCCGCACCTCGCGGCTATCCAAGAGTGACCGTCCACGCGCAGCGTCTCGCGGAGCTCCAGAATGCGCGCGCCGCCGGGAGACTCGGTGGACGCCGCGACTTGGCCGTTGAGCACGACCTCTAGGCGGTGTATCGGCAGGACGCTTTCGGCCCGCACTTCGACCTCTACCGCTCCTGGCCCGGGCATGGCTATCGTGTCGCCTATCTCGCGGCCATCGACGCTGAAGTCTATGATAGGGCCGGAGGTCATGAACGTTCGGCCCATCTCCACGCTTCGCCGCCAGTTGTCGTAGGTGAACGGCTGGCCGTCGAGCAGGCGAGCGTAGGTGCGCCATTGACCGACGGCGACCTCGCTACTCATTTTGTCCGTGCCGCCTACGAGGGGGATTCGGTAGCCGCAGTTCAGAACGCGGTAGTACTCGTCGTGGGGGAACTGGTTCTGATGGCCCTTGAACTCGATGGCGTCGAGGCGATTAGTGGCGACGAGGGCTGCGGCTTCGCGGTTGAGTCCCCAGAAGTGCGCGGCTGCCACGGTTCCGCCCTGTTCGCGGCACTGGTCGGCCCAATCGCTGAGCGTGGCTTCCATCGTGCCGCCTATTTCGGCTTCGCCGGGGCCGTCGCTGCACCACGGCATGACGTGGCGCTTCAGGCCCATCAGGATCATGTGCCCCATGAGATGCTGGCGGTTCTCCTGGCAGACGTACACCGCTGTGTCGCCGCTGCGGGAGACGTGCGGCGCGCCGGTGAACTCCTCCGTGCCCGTGAAGAGGCTGCCCCACTGGCACTGGAGCAGGTTCACGACGTTCAGGTCCTCGGCCTGCGCTTCGAACAGCGCGCCCTGCGCCGAGAGGAAGTGGACGTGGGAGTCGCCGCTGTACCAGCCGCGCCGGTTCATGTTCGTCCAGCGCTTGAGGCGTATGGTGAGCTCGCGCTGGCCCGGCGCTATGGTTACAGCCTCGCGCAGTGGCTCGTATTCGAAGCCGCGAGCGGCGTCCACGATGACCTCTCCCCTGGGCAGCCAGCCCTGGCACGAGCCGTCGATGTAGGCGTATGTAACCTGGCCCATGCGGAGGTCGCCGCCTACGTCGTAGTTGAAGGTGTCGAGGCCGGAATTGACGTGGTTGTGGTGGCCGTATGGCTGGTATGGCGCTCCGTCGGGGGATCGAAAGTGTATGCGGCACGGCGCGGGCCTGCCGGTGTCGTGGTCCACGACGGAGACGTTGACCCAGTTTCGGCCGGGTTCGGTGAGCTCGATGCTGACGTTGGGCGTATCGACGGCGCGGCGCTCGAGTGCGTCGCCCCATCGGACTGCGCCTATCTCGCGGCCGGCGTGGCGGACGGTGAGGGTTGCGGAGGGAGCGCCGGATACCTCGACGTACGCGGGGCTGGAGGCTTCGTTCTTGGGCTGGCCCCAGCCCTTGTAGGGGTCGGCGAGGAACTCTTCGGCGGTCTGGCTGGGCAGCGGGTATGGGTATGCGGCGACGCCCCTGTCTATCTCGACTTCCAGGTCGAACGGCGCGGCGGCGTGGTCGGGGTTGTTGAGGACGATGCGAGCGGGCACGCGGCCCTCGCGTGCGAAGGGATGCTCGTCGGCGTGGCCCAAGGTCAGGGCGGCAATGGCGAATTGCGGGCCTCGCGGGACTATCTCGACCGACTCGATGGGGTCATCGGGATAGGGGTTCCGCCAGGCCCATAGGTAGAACCAGCGGGTGGTTTCGCCTCGGCTGTCCATCAGGCGCCAGCCTGCCCTGCCGAATTCGCCTTCGTAGCGGGGCATGAGCTCGGCGTAATGGTCGGTGACGGCGAGGAACTGTGAGCCGATGCCGCCGGGTATCGCGCCCCGGCCAGGCAGTACGCCGATTTCGAAGCGCTCCCTGATGGGGACTCGATATTCCGCGGCGCCGGCGGTGGTGAATACGTAGTCGGCGACGGGGCGGCCCCAGCGTCCATCCTGATGCGCGGTGGTTTCGAGCTGGACGTGGGCGAACAGGACGCGGCGAGCGGCCCGACTAATGGGGATGGTTACTGGCGCGTCGTTGCCGCGGAGGCGCAGGACGCGCGGGGCGACGAGGAAGGGCAGGCCGCGAAATGCCTGGAGGCCGGCGGCGGGCTTGTCCGGGGCTTCGAGGATGGACAGGCGCGCGTTGCCGTAGGCCGATATGTCGAGGGGCTGGTAGTCGGTCATAGGGGGACCTCCGGAGCGGCGCTGGGAGAGATGCATACTGGCTAGCTGATGTTTGCTCTGTAACCCTACACCACCGAGAACTCAATAGGCATCCGTGTATCCTGTTCCATATGCAACCAGAGGAGCCAGGCGAACGGCTCCGGCCCTCCAAGTTGACAGGAATTGCATAATGATATAAATTGACTTCGCGGTGTAAATTTACATTCAGGTGTAATACATTGTCAATAAGGCCTATCCTGAACCCATTCCGACCCGGGGCGGGGCACATGCCGCCGTACCTAGCGGGGCGGGAACGAGAGAAAGAGGAGTTCGCCCGCCTGCTCGACCAGGAGTCCATCCTGGACAACCTCGTGCTTACGGGGCTGCGTGGAGTTGGCAAGACTGTGCTGCTCGACACGCTAAAGCCCATGGCGCACGCGAAGGACTGGCTCTGGGTCGGCAACGACTTGTCCGAGTCTTCCAGCATGACGGAGCGCAACCTTTCGACGCGCCTGCTCGCCGACCTTGCGGTCGCTACATCCAATATCGTCGTCAGCACGCGGAAGAGGCCGAGCGCGGGGTTCGTCCCAACGGCAGGGACCGCCGAGCGGGTCCTGGACTTCAACGCCCTGCAGCGTATCTGGAACGACACGCCCGGCTTGGCGTCCGACAAGCTGAAGGCGGTCTTGGACAGGACATGGGATGCCTTGGAGCCGAATGGCGTCCCTGGCGTCGTGTTCGCCTATGATGAGGCGCAGAACCTCGCGGACCATGGATCTCGCGACGAGTATCCGCTGTCACTGCTCCTCGACGCGTTCCAGTCTATCCAGCGAAAAGGGACGCCGTACATGCTTGCGCTGGTCGGGCTGCCTACGCTCTTTCCCAAGCTGGTAGACGCAAGAACATTTGCAGAGCGCATGTTCCGGGTAGTCATGCTCGACAGGCTGAGCGAGCAGGCCAGCTCCGACGCGATGACCAAGCCCATAGAGAGCTTCGGCAGCCCGACCAGTCTCACGCCCGAATCTGTCAAGCGCATCTATGAAGCCAGCCGCGGCTACCCGTACTTCATCCAGTTCATTTGCAGGGAGGCGTTCGACGTGTGGATGCTCCAGCCAAGGGCGGAGATTCCCATCTCCGGCATATTGCGGAAGCTGGACGACGATTTCTTCGCGGGGCGGTGGGCGAGGGTGACAGACAGGCAACGCGATCTGCTAGTGATAATCGCGCATCTGGACAGCTCGTCGAGGGAGTTCAGCGTACAGGATATCGTCAGTGCGTCCAAGCGCTCTGCCAAGCCGTTCACGAGCAGCCACGTCAATCGAATGCTGGTCTCGCTGGGCGAAGCCGGCCTGGTCTACAAGAACCGGCGGGGGAGATATTCGCTTGCCGTGCCGCTGCTCGATGCCTTCATCCTTCGCCAACTGGAGGAGCAGGGCCAATAAGACAGACCGCTCCGAGCGATTCGGCAAGCGGTCCCAGCCAATAGATTATGATTGGCGCAGGCCTTACAATCTTGGGTGGGAGGGCGGCGCGATGCAGTATGACGCTTGGTTCAGGTGCAGCGAGGGGTGCGCGGGTCGGCGCGAGCTTACGGACGTGCTCTACCACTGCTCGGCGTGCGGGGGGCTGCTGGAGGTCGCGCATGACGTGGAGGCGCTGAGGAAGCGCAGCCCCGCCGCGTGGATGTCCCTGTTCGACCAGCGGTACATGCGGACCGAGGCCCCTTACGGCAGCGGCGTATGGGGCAAGAAGGAGTGGGTGTATCCGCACATCTCGAACTCGAACATCGTCTCGATGTACGAGGGCGGCACGAACATGTTCCGGGCGGAGCGGCTGGGCGAGCTTGTGGGGCTGGACGATTTGTGGATCAAGCAGAGCGGCAACAGCCATTCGGGTTCGTTCAAGGACCTGGGCATCACGGTGCTGGTGTCGGCGGTGAAGGATACGATGAGCCGCGGCGCTGATGTATCGGCGGTTATCTGCGCTTCCACAGGGGACACGTCGGCGTCGGTCTCGGCGTACTGCGCGGCCGCCGGCATCCCGTCGGTCGTGCTGTTGCCGCGGGATCGCGTGTCGGTGGCGCAGCTAATCCAGCCGCTTGCGAACGGGGCTATCACCCTCGCGCTCGACACGGATTTCGACGGCTGCATGGCCATCGTGCAGCAGTTGAGCGAGGACAGGCGGTTCTACCTAGCGAATTCGGTGAACCCGCTGCGGATCGAGGGCCAGAAGACCATAAGCATCGAGATAGTGCAGCAGTTCGATTGGGAGGCGCCTGACTGGGTTATCGTGCCGGGCGGCAACTTGGGGAACATCACTGCCATAGGCCTGGGGTTCCTGATGATGCGCGACCTGGGGGTTATCCAACGGCTTCCACGGCTGGTCTGCGCGCAGGCGGAGTCGGCGAATCCGCTGTACAGGAGCTACCTGACGGGCTTCACGGAGTACGAGCCAGTGGCGGCTTCCGCGACGGCGGCGAGCGCAATCCAGATCGGGAATCCTGTGAGCGCGGGTCGGGCTATACCGATACTGAAGGAGTTCGATGGGGTGGTGGAGCAGGCGACGGAGGACGAGCTGGCTGACGCGGCGGCGCAGGCGGACCGGACTGGGCTGTTCAGCTGCCCGCAGACCGGCGTGGCGCTGGCGGCGATGCTAAAGCTGATCGAGCGGCGGGAGATAGGGAGCAAGGACAGGGTTATCGTGGTCTCGACGGCTAACGGGCTGAAGTTCGTGGACTTCAAGGTGAGTTACCACGGCAATGGGCTGAGGGGCGTGGAGTCGAGCCTCGCGAACGCGCCGGTGGAGCTGCCGGGCGACTACGATTCGGTGCTGGGGGCCCTGGATGGGAAGCTGACGTAATCGGCAGCCGAACACGAACGAATACAGGAGGTTCACATGGATACGGGACTGGGGAAGGCGCGGCTGGGCAATACCGGCCTCGAAGTTACGCGGCTGGGGTACGGGGCGATGGAGGTGAGGGCCGGCGACCGGGGCCGGCCCATCGAGGATGAGGAGGCGGGGCGGATTCTGAACGCAGTACTTGACGCCGGGATCAACTTCATAGACACGTCTATAGACTACGGGCGGAGCGAGGAATTCATCGGAAGGCACATCTCTCACCGCCGCGGCGAGTTCTTCCTCGCGTCCAAGTGCGGGTGTCCGGTCGGCCAGCAGGGCCCGGGGGAGCACGTGTTCACCAAGGACAACATCGTGGCCGGGGTCAACCAGAGCCTGCAGCGGATGCGGACCGACTACCTGGACGCGGTGCAGTTCCATTCGTCGCCCGCGCAGGAAGCGCTCAAGCGCGAGGACGCAATCCAAACGCTGCTGGACCTGAAGGCGGATGGCAAGATCCGATTGCTGGGTTCGTCCTCTACTCTGCCGAATCTCGCAGACCACATTGCGATGGGGGTCTTCGATGTGTTCCAGATCCCGTACTCCGGGCTGAATCGCGAGCACGAGTCCTGGATCACCAGGGCGGCGGGGGCCGGCGCGGGGACGATAATCCGCGGCGGCGTCGCAAAGGGGGAGCCGGGCAGGTCCGGGGTATCGCGGCCTGACTCCTGGGCCAAGTTCGGAGAGGCGCGGCTGAACGACCTGCTGGACGAGGGGGAGAGCCGCACCGCGTTCATGCTGCGCTTCACGATCTCGCACCCGGACCTGCACACTACGATTGTCGGCACCAAGAACCGCGACCACCTCGCGGAGAACGTCGCGGCGGCCCGCAAGGGGCCCCTGCCGCACGACACCTACGCGGAGGCCAGGCGCCGCCTGGACGCAGTCGGCGTCAGGGCCTGAACGACCCGGCGCGGAGGAGCAAGCATGGAGAAGCTGAGGGTAGGCGTAGTTGGGTGCGGGCGGATGACGAGCACTATCGAGGACGAGGTGCGCGGGCGGCGGTTGGGCGGGATTCGGCTGCCGCACAGCCACGCGGCGGCGTACAAGGTGGTGGAGGAAGTGGAGATGGTGGCCGCGTGCGACGTCGTGGAGGAGAAGCTGGATGCGTTCTGCGAGCGGTGGGGCGTGCCGCGCGGCTATACGGACTTCCGGGAGATGATCGACGCCGAGCGGCTGGACATCCTGAGCGTCGGCACGCGGCCGGAGCAGCATGCGGAGCCGATGATATACGGCGCGGAGCGCGGCGTGAAGGGGATCTATGCCGAAAAGCCTCTGTGCTGCACGCTGAACGAGGCGGACGCCATCAGGGAAGCATTCGAGCGGAATGGCGTATTCCTGGAGTTCGGGCCGATGCGCCGCAACTGGGCGGTGTACAGGCAGGCGCGAGGGATCGCGGACAGCGGCGATCTCGGGGGTGTAGAGTCGGTCGTGGGCTTTGCGGGGAACAGCGTCGGCGGGCACTACCTAGACACGCTGCTGTACCTGCTCGGAGACCCGGATCCGGTGGCTATCCGCGGCACGCTTGCGGAGCTGAATCCGGCAGAGGGCGACGCGTCGGGGATGCGGTTCGTGAAGGACACGCCGATAAGGTCGGCGCTGGTGGACTTTGCGGACGGCAAGACGCTGCACGTGGCGGGCGCGGGCGTTGGGCTGGAGTTCGAGCTGGTTTGCGAGGGTGGGCTGATTCGGACGGTGAACGACGGGGAGTCGCTGGTCGTGCGCAAGCGGATAGGCGAGACGCGGTTCTACGAGCCGGTCGCGGTTCCGGAGGCGGAGCACTGGAGCGGGACGGAGCGGAAGATTCGTGAGCTGGCGGAGTCCATCAGGACGGGCAAGCCCGGCGTCAGCAATCTGAGGGCAACCATGATAGGGACGGAGATCGGGTTCGGGATATACGAGTCGCACTTGAACGGCGGAACGGCGGTGCATCCGCCGGTCCCCAACCGAGGGCGGTTCGTGTCAAGCTGGTGAGGGGGATTCTCAGGGTGGCGGCGCGTGGGAGGAGGGCCGCTCAGTGAGCCACGGCGGTTATCTGCTGTACACCTGGAAGCGGTGGCGGGCGGACTCGGTTATGTATATGCGGCCTTCGGCGTCGAGGTTCACGGAGGTTGGGCCCCAGAAGTAGGGTTCGGTCTGGGATGCGATGTGGTATGGGGTATGGAGATGGGGCGGCAGGTCGGGTGTGAGGTTGGAGATGGCGCGCTGGGCGGCCTCGTCCGGGTTCGCGGCCAGGAAGTCTTCGGCCCACTTGGAAAGCGTGGCCTGGCCCTGCAGCAGCAGCTCGAACCTGCCCGCCGCGTCGAAGACTTGGACGCGCTCGTTGCCCCAGTCCGCGACGATGATGTAGCCGTCGTCGGTGACTGCGACGGCTGCCGGGCGGTTCAACATGCCGGCCTCCTGTCCGGGCTCGCCCAGCTGCATGATGGGGTCGCCGCTGGATGAGAACTTTTGGACGCGGTCGTTGCGCCAGTCGGCGACGTAGACGTCGCCGTCGGAGTCGAGGCAGACGCCCCACGGCCGGTTGAATTGCCCCGGCTCACTCCCGGGCTCGCCGAACTGCATGATGGGGTCGCCGCTGGCCGAGAACTTTTGGACGCGGTCGTTGCGCTGATCGACGACGTAGAGGTTGTCGTCGGCGTCGAACGCCAGCCCGGAGGGGCCGTCGATCTCGCCTGGGCCGCTGCCGTGGGCGCCCCACTTCGCGGCGAACGCGCCTGACGGGTCGAAGATGGTGATGCGGTGGAGGCGCTCGTCGGCGGTGTAGATGTTGCCCTTGCTGTCGAGCGCGATGGACGTGGGAAGTCTCCACTGGCCGTCGCCCTCGCCGTCGGAGCCGATTTCGCCGATGTAGTCCTCGTCGAGGTTGCAGACGGTGATGCGTGAGAAGACGTACTCGCCCCGGTTGAGGACGAGGATGCGGCCGTCGTCGGTGACAGCGAGGTCTATGGGGTTGGCGAATCCCCTGCCGGTGGCCGAGTTGCTGGTCATGCCGATGGTCTTGACATAGCTCAGGGCGAGGGCGGGATTGGCAGTGGTCATGCGTCTGTCCTCCATGCGGTCAGGTCTCCGGCGTCTCGGTAATATATTATCAATATCGGAGGCAGCGCACACATCAGCGCAGCGAGCGCGCTCCGCGGCCACAATCTCTTGACGCCCGCCGGCCTGTCATGTTGAATCTTCCCACGCCGCGGAAGGAGGACCGATGAGCATGACACCCGAAGAAAAGTTCATATTCGACCTGCAGGGCTACTTGGTCATCAAGAACGCGCTGACCGACACCGAGCTCGCCGAGCTCAACGCCGTCGCCGACACCAAGTACCCATACCACGACCCCAACAACATCATGCGCGAGGATATCATCAGCGTATGGGGAGACCCTTTCGTTCGCCTGATAGACCATCCCAAGATAGTCCCCTACTTGGTCGAGCTCATAGACCCCAGGTTCAGGATTGACCACGACTACTGCATCTTCATGCGCGAGGGCAGCGCGCGCGGCGGGCTGCACGGCGGACCGGGGCACACGGGGGACCACTGGTATTCGTACAGGGACGGCGTCATGCGCAACGGACTGTGCGTGGTAACCTACTTCCTCACGGACGCGCCGGCGGGCGCGGGGGGCTTCGCGTGCGTGCCGGGCAGCCACAAGACCAACTTCCAGCACAACCTGCCCGGAGAAGTCCGCCAGTTCGAGCGGGTCCCGGAATACGTTACGCAGCCCCCCGTCGAGGCCGGCGACGCCCTCTTCTTCACCGAAGCGCTGATACACGGCACCATGCCCTGGAGCGCCAGCCACGAGCGACGCGCCCTCCTGTACAAGTACAGCCCGGCGCATTCGTCTTGGGCAAAGGAGTACTACGACCCCAGCGACTACCCCAATCTGACCGCCCAGCAAAGGCGCATCATGGCCCCGCCATCGATACAGGACCACGCAGACGTCGTCCAGTAGCCGCAAGCAGGGACACGCGATAGATTCAGGGCAATCGCTGTTCATCTTGGTAGGCGATTCGTCGGGGGGGGTCTGAATCAGGATTGGGGAGAGGGGATGAGATGGGCGTCGTGAATTACCCCCACCCTGGCCCTCTGTCGTGGGAGGGGGAGGGGAGGTGGCCGGCGGGACGCCTTCGGTCCTTTGGGGCAAGGGGGAGTTACCCTCACCCCAGCCCTCTCCCATCGAGGGAGAGGGGGTAAGATGGGCGCGTTGAATTGCCTTCACCCTGGGTGTCTCCCCTGTTGGGGAGGGTGATGAAGGCTGGGGGCCTCTTGGCGCCTTCGGCTATGTTCGTTTTGTCTCGGTCGGCTCCTTTTGCGGGGGAATCGCCCTTATCCTGGCCCTTCTCCTGTCTGGGGAGAGGGACGGGGCGGGGAATTGCCCTTTGTCTTTGCCCTTTCCCCTAGGGGGAGGGGCGCAGGGTTGGGGCTTTTGGCCTTATCCTGGCCCTTTTCCCCCTTTAGGGAGAGGGTACTTGTGCGGGTCTTGGGACCCGCGTCCTGTCTACTCCTGGTTTCTCCCGCTCTCACGGGAGATGAGTATGCCTTGCAAGGCAGTGACTCCGGTACTTGCTTCGAGGATGCCGACGTCGATCGCCCGCCGACACTGGGGGTGCAGCCCCTCCTCTAACTTTCCCGGACGGCTGACGGGCCCTTGCGGGACCGCCTGCGTTTCGCGCTTGGACCTTCCACCCGCCAAGGCGTCGGGCTGCGCTGGCTACGGTCCTCCCGGTCGTCCGAGAGTCCGCACCTGGAACGGGGGAGACGCATTTGGCACTGCGTCCTCCTGGCGAGGCGCCGAACACAGATGGACCTTCCCATACCGCGGGTGTTCCCGTCCCAACATCAGCGGCGGCATGATGCCAAAGGCAGAGGTGGGATCTGTGCTCGTTTGGGTTACGCCCCTTCGAGCCGTCTACCAGACTAGCACGGCTGTTCTCGGCGTGTCAAGGGGCAATCTGGGGCAATTTGGGGGCAATTTTCGGGATAGTGGTGAGTGTAGAGTGGTGAGTAGGGAGGGGAGGGATGCAGGTGAGACGCCTGCGGTCTTTGGGACAAGGCCGTGGAGTCACCCTCACCCTCTCCCATCAAGGGAGAGGGGATAGGGCCGGGGAAGGGCAGGCGGGACGCCTGCGCTCCTAGGATGAGGGGTGTTTGGGGCGCTGGGTCATCCTCACCCTAGCCTTCTCCCGTCAAGGGAAAAGGTGTGATAAGGGGACTCTCCCCGGCTTGCGGGGGGACGCCGTATCCGCTAATCTGTACTTGGAGCGGGCTTTGGGGCAGTCTTCGATAGGAGCGGCTCGAATGCCTGTCTGATAGTGGAGGATGATGCCGAGCTTGCCAAGTCCGTCCGGATGGTCAGCTCAGTACTGGTTCAATGTAGTTTGGCGTCCTGAATCACCCTCACCCGTCAAGGGAGAGGGTGATTAATGCGGGACTGCCTACCTGTCATAATTAAAATGGGACGGAGTTCTAGATACGATGCCCAGAGAGGATACGCATAACAGCGCCGGGACGGACAGCCCCCCGGCGAACAGGGGCCGGGCGCAGCGCTTCGTTGCCTTCGCTCTCCTGGCAGCCGGCGTCATGCTGATTGGGCTCGTGGTCGCGTACTACGCATACGGGCTCAGGGCCAAGGCGGCTATCGGCGACTACAGCTCCTCCCAGGCGCGTCCGGCTCCCATCGCAACGGCAGGCTCGAACGGCCCGGTTGCAGCCGCGCAAGAGCCCGCCGCGACCGGCGCGCCGTCTGCGACAGCCGAGGAGCCACCCGCGCGGACGGAACCGCCAGCAGTCGCCGCGGTGGAGGTTCCGCCGCGCCCCGCCGTCCGCGAGTCGAAGCGCGCGGCTCCGGCGCTCGTCGCCGTCGCAGCCGACAGCCAGCGGCAGGCGGCCCCGGCTGCGCCCGTCGCGTCATCCGCCGCCCCCGCGCAGAGCGCCAGTATAGCCGCCGCCAGCGAGCGCACCCAGCCGCTCCGCTTCGCCCAACGAGTGATCAGTGAGCCGGAGCCGGCCCCACAGCCCGTCTCTGTTACGCCCCAGGCCGCGGCCAGCGCCTCGCCCCAGGCGGCCAGCGCCGCCGTCGAGAAGCCCGAAGCGCCCGACTACGCGAAAATCCTGGAGCAGGCCCTTTCGGAGCGCATTGACGCCGTGACGGCGGAGGCCGCCAAGTACTCGCCTCCGCCCGCCGACCTGCCGGGCGATGGGCTGGCCCCGCCAACCAGGATGAGGATTCCCATTGTGGGGATCGACTCCGAGGTACGGGAGCTGCGGATAATCGAGACGAGCGACAGCCGCACTTGGGAGACGCCAAAGCATATCGTCGGGCACATTCCCACCTCCGCGCTCCCGGGCGACCAGGGGAAGGGCTGGTACTTCGGACACCTCGAGAGCCCTTTCAGCGGCGAAGGCAACGTGTTCCTAAAACTCCCGGACCTTGCCGAGATGGTTGCTGAACGCGCCGACGACCCCTTCTACATATTCCTCGAAACGCAGGACCGCAAGTTCGTGTACCAGATATATCACACCGAGATAATCCACCAGGACGAGTTCGCGATGTCCGACTCCGGCGAGCATGACATCACCCTGGTGACGTGCTACCCGCGCTTCATCTACGACCACCGGCTGCTCGTAACCGCCGCCCTCGTCGGCGTGCTCGAATCCTGACATACCTCGAATCCTGACATCCAAGGCTCTGCGGACCCTGCCGTTCTTCCTCCTGGGCGCGGTCATACTCGCCTTCCTCGCCATCATGGCGTGGGGGCTGATGAACAAGGAGCCGGTCACCGGGCAGAGCGGCTTCGCCCTCATTGACCGCCCCGCGCCCGCCTTCACCACGTCCCTGTTCGATGGGGGGGAGCTCGCCCTGTCGGACCTGGAGGGCCGCCCGGTCGTCATCAACTTCTGGGCCTCGTGGTGCGCCCCGTGCAGGGACGAAGCCATTCCGCTCGAACGCGCCTGGCTCGCCTACCGCGAACGGGACGTCGTGTTCGTCGGGATCGATACCCAGGACACTGAGGACGCCGCCCGCGCCTACCTCGCAGAGTTCGGCATAACGTACCCCAACGGCCGTGATGAGGACGGGCGCATATCCATCGAATATGGCATCGTGGGACTGCCCGCGACGTTCTTCATCGACCGCAAGGGCATAGTCGTCTCCCGGTGGGTCGGGGCGATCCCGGAAGCGACGCTGGTCCAAAGGGTAGAGGCCCTGCTGGAGGATTGATTCCCACCCGGGCGTTGTTGCGGAAGGCCATCGCTCTTTCGCCCAGCTCTCCCCGCCAAGGCTAGCGCTGGTTCAATGTAGTTTTGGCATCCTGGATCACCCTCTCCCGTCAAGGGAGAGGGGACAAGGCGGGACTGCCTATCCGCCATAACTAAATGGACGGAGTACTAGGAATGCGACCAGTTGAGGCGGCAATCGCCGATGTCATCCGACCGAGTAGACTCGTTACGGCCGCTGACGAGCGGACATGATCGCCGGCTCGCGCCGCTCTACGCCAGCCCCGTCAGGGTTGCCCCGCCGTCCACGACCACCACCTGCCCTCGAATCATCTCCGCGTCCTCCGTACAGAGGAAGGCTACCACGCGGGCGATGTCTTGCGGGCCGACCATTCGGCCGGCTGGATTGCGCCGCGCGGACTCCAGCATCGCGTCCCGGTTCGGAAAATGCGCCAGCGCGTCCGTCTCTACGTAGCCGCCGGACACCGCGTTCACGACGATTCCTTTCGGCGCGAGCTCGACCGCCATGTAGCGGGTGGCCGCCTCCAGCGCAGCCTTGGACGCGCCCACAGAGAAGTAGTACGGCAGCACCGTCCGCGAACCCTCGCTGGTGATGTTCACGACGTGTCCGCCGGCGGACATCAGCTTGGCAGCCTCCTTCGCGCACAGCCAGGGGGCCTTCGCGTTTATGCCCATGGTCCAGTCCCAGTGCTTCTCGTCGAGCTCCTCCAGTCCGCGCTGGACGCCGGACGCCGCGTTGTTGATGAGAATATCCAGCCGCCCGAACGAGTCCGCGACCCGCGAGAAGAGCCCGGCTATCTTCTCGGAGTCGCCCAGGTGCGCCCGCGCTCGGAGGCACTTCACGCCCAAGTCCGAGATTTCCCGCTCCGTCTCCGCGGCGGCCTCGTGGCTGCGGAAGTAGTTGAAGGCTACGTCGGCGCCACGGCCGGCAAGCTCCAGCGCCACGGACTTCCCGATCCCCCGCGCGCCTCCCGTGACCAGCGCCGCCTTGCCCGCTAGAGACTTCGCCCTCTCCACTGGCCGCTCTCCACTAGCCACTGCTCGCCTCCTTCACACTGCCATGCCGCCGTCGACGCATATGACCTGGCCGGTGATGTACTTGGCCTTCTCACCCGCCAGGAATGTAACCATGTGGGCGATGTCGTCGGCCTCGCCGAAATGCCCCTGCGGTATCACGCTCAGCCAATGCTCGCGCTGCTGGTCCGTGAGCACCGACGTGGTGTCGGTCTCCACGTAGCCGGGGTTGACGATGTTGACGGTGATGTTCCGCGTCGCGACCTCTTTGGACAGCGCCTTGGTGAATCCGACCATCGCAGCCTTCGAGGCCGTGTAGTTCGTCTGGCCCGGGTTACCCCGCTCGCCGACGACCGACCCGATGTTGATGATGCGCCCCCAACGGCTGCGGACCATGTTCCGCAGCGCGGCCCGCGTGCAGTAGAACGCGCCGTTCAGGTTGATGTCTATCACGCTGTGCCACGCCTCATCCGACATGCGCATCAGGAGCTGGTCGTTGATGATGCCGGCGTTGTTGACGAGGATGGCGATCTGCCCGTAGGCAGCCTCGACCTCGTCCACCATCGCCTTCACCTCGTCCAGCTTCGACACGTCCGCCTTCACTGCGATGGCTTCCCCGCCCATTCCCTCGATGGCCCCGACGACCTCCGCGGCGGCCTCAGCCGAAGAGTTGTAGTTGACGGCTACCCGCGCCCCGCGCTGGGCCAGCCGAATCGCTATGGCTCTGCCAAGCCCCTTCGATGCGCCGGTAACCAGCGCCGTCTTGCCTGCAATGCCTGTCTCGTCCATTCACCACTCTTCCTTGCTTTGCATCCTTGGAGTCCCTTCGTCTTTGCGTTTCACCCCTGGCTTCCGGTCCGCTCCAGGCCCTCCGCCTGCATCCCGACGAAGTCCATCTCCACGGCCCGCCGCGCCGTCCCTATGGCCCGGCGCACCGCGTCCGCGCGTCCTCGCCCGTGCCCTATCACGCTGACTCCGTTCACGCCCAGCAGCGGCCCGCCTCCGTGTGTCTCCACCGCGTTGTTGACCTCGTATATCTCCCGCGCCAGCCCTTCGACTTCCTCGTCATCCAGCTTGCCCCTGAGGCGCTGCCTGACCAGCTCCGCCATGCCTGCGCCGAGACCCTCGGTCAGCTTCATGACCACGTTTCCCACGAACCCATCCGCCACTACCACGTCCGCCTTGCCCGTCGGCAGCTCGTTCGCCTCGACGTTGCCGATGAAGTTCGGCAGGCTCCCCGCAAGCAGCTCCGTCGTCTCGCGCACCTGCCGATTCCCTTTGCCAGCCTCGCCGCCCACGCTCAGCAGCGCGACCCGCGGCGACTCGACCTCATAGAACAGGTTCGCCACGACGCTCCCAATCACCGCGAAGCTCAACAGCTGCCCCGGTCGACAGTCCACGTTCGTTCCCAGGTCCACCACCACCGTCCTCGGCGCGAGCCCGATGATAGGCCCGCCAAGCGCCGGCCTGTCTATGCCCTTCAGCATTCCCAGCAGCACCGCGGACGCCGCCATGGCGGCTCCCGTGGATCCCATCGTAACGGCGGCGTCCGCCATCCCCTTCTTCACCAACCCCGTCGCAACCAGTATGGACGCCCTCGGCTTCTGCCGAAGCGCGAGCGCCGCCTGCTCGCCCTCCTCTATCACGCCCTCCGACGGCACGGCCATGATGGGAAGCCCGCTCGCGTCGCGTCGGGCCATCTCCGCGCCCACCGCGTCGGGGTCCCCCACCAGCCCCACCTGCACGCCGCCCTCCCGGGCCGCGGCTATGGCCCCGGCGACGACCTCGCCGGGCGCGTAATCTCCCCCCATTGCATCTACTGCGATTCGGACCGGTCCGTTCGTCATGGCTCTCTCCGCAATGTTACCCTCGCTTCGCCTGTGATAGCGTCCTCGCCCGTCTGCCTCCGAACGCCCACGGCGCATACCACGTCCGCCCCTGCCACTTCCTTGACCTCGCCGAACGCGGTCACCGTGTCCCCGGGAAAGACGGGGGCCTTGAACCTCAGCTTCAGCCGTCCGGACGAGCGCCAGTCGAGGCCGAAGCTCGCGGACATCATCTCCGAGATGGAGGCCGCCACCAGCATCCCGTGGGCTATCGTCCGCCCGAACTGCGCCCCGGCGGCGAACTCGTCGTCCAGGTGTATCGGGTTGAAGTCGCCCGACGCCTCCGCGTAATCCGCTATGCGCCGCTGGGTGATCGGCTTCACCACGCGCGCCAGCCTCGCGCCGGCCTCCCACATCACGCAGCCTCGTCCGGCATTATCAGGGTCGTCGTTCCGGTCATAACCTCTCGGCCCGTTTCGTCCTCGACCGACAGCGCTATCCCGACGAACCGCGACCTGCGCCGCACCGAGTTCCGCGACACCGTCGCCCGGCATGTCAGCCTCGCGCCCACCTCGACTGGCCCCGCGAACGCCGCGTCCTGGCCCGCGTGCAACGCCCCGCTCGGTATGCCCAGCTCGTCGAGCGCGCCGCGCAATCCCAGGGCCGCCACGGCCATCGGGGGAACCTTCGGGATCGCCGTCTTCCCAGTCCGGGCGGTCGCGTCGCCCACCGCGTCCACGTACTTGCGCACGGTGTCGGCGTCCAGCGTGAACGACCTGTTAGAAACCTCCTGGCCTACCGCCAGGGTGGAGTAGTCAACAGCCATATCTTTGAGATTATACACTCAGCCCGCCCGCGCCGCGCGATTTCCTCGCGTCCGGCGTCCCATCACAGCTCCGACACGCCCCCGCGCTGCATCTCCGCCTCCTCCAGCAGCCTGTCGAGCAGGGCCAGCGACGCCTCCTCGTCGAAATCTAGGCTCGCGATGGCGGTCGCCCGGAACAGAACCCCCGTCGAGACGCGCGCCTTCACCGTCTCCCCCAGCGCCGGGATTCTCGTCCCCAGCGCCCTTGCCATGTACGCCCCCGCCGCCATCCCTTGCCGCGTGAGCCGGCACGCGGCCACCAGCTTCCCACCGTAGGTGAGCTTCAGCCCCTCTGCGTCCTGCGCAAGCTCCAGCGCCAGGTGAGCCCTGGGCGTGTCCAGAAGCTCCTGGGCGTAGTCCGAGACTATGGCGTGACTCTCGCGCAATCCCCGATACTCCCCGGCAGGCGCCGTTTAGGATATGGCCGCATCCATGCTCAGGGCCGTCTCACATTATACCAATGACGATTGGATGACCGCGCCTGACAGCCCAATCCGCCCAGTCTCCCGGCCCGCGTTCCGCTTGACCTGGAAACAAGCGCGTGTTAGCATCGTCTATACTGGCCGCCAGAACCCAATCTTCCCGGAGGGTATCCGTTGACGACCACTGCGACTACCAATCTCATCGACGTTACGTCCGCCGCCGCCCAGCAGCTCGAAAAGGTGCTCGCGGAGCAGGGCGAGGACGGCTCACTGCTGCGCGTCATGGTCATGCCCGGCCCGAACGGCGGCTACCAGTACATGCTGGGAGTCGAGAAGGAGGCCAACGCGGACGACATCGTGATAGACGCGGAGAACATCAGCGTACTCGTGGACGGCGAGAGCGCGCCGCTGGTGGAGGGCGCCCAGATCGACTACGTTGACGGCCTGATGCGGAGCGGCTTCGTCATCAGCAACCCCAACATGGCGGCGGGCGGCTGCGGAGGCGGAGGGGGCGGCTGCGCCTGCGGCGGAGGCGGCTGTGGGTGCGGAGGCGGGGGATGCGGCTGCGGAGGCCACTGACCAACGCTGGCTGAGTCCGGGCGTACGCGCCTGGGGGGACGGCTCGCGTCTTCCTTCTATTATGTGGATTTCGGCGTGATGCCGCGGGTGGTCGAGCGTGCTCATTAGGTCCCTGGACCTGCTCATCGACCGGCCCATGGACGGGCTGGTTACCATTGCCGCTTTCTTGGTCGCGCTGGCGGCGGCCATCACCTTCCACGAGTTCAGCCACGCGCTCAGCGCGAACCGATTGGGCGACCTCACGGCCACCAGGCAGGGGCGGCTGAGCCTCAACCCGATAGCGCACCTCGACCCCCTGGGCTCGGTGATGATCCTGCTGGCGGGCTTCGGCTGGGGCAAGCCGGTGCCCGTCAACGCCTACAACCTCCAGGCGGGGGAGCGGTCCGGCATGGCGCTCGTGGCGGCCGCGGGGCCGGTCTCGAACGTGCTCATGGCGGTCCTATTGTCCGTGCCCGCGCGGGTCGGGCTGGTGGCCCTGCCCGTCGTCGTGGGCTACGTGCCATTCAGCGGCGGGCCTGGCGAGCTTGCCGGCTACTTCCTCCAGTCGATAATCTATCTGAACATCGTCCTGGCGGCGTTCAACCTGCTCCCCATCGCCCCGCTCGACGGATTCAAGGTCGCGCTCGGACTACTCCCGCGGGAAGCCGCGGCTCCCTTCGCCCGTCTCGAGCGTTACGGCCCGATGATTCTGCTGGGCCTGATACTCCTCGACTACGTGATGCCCGGCAGGGGCATCCTCTCGATCATCCTGGGCCCCATCGTGAGGGGCTTGGCGAGGCTCGCGCTTGTGTAGCCTCGACGAGCGCACGTGTATTAGAATCGAGCCGTTTCCAACCCTGCCGATCCTCACAGACTGAGGCGCTGCGCCTGAACGCCCAAGACACGTGATGAACCAGACCCGGAGAGCTGCCGAGGCCCTCGCTCAGTTGCGCCCCGACCGCTTCACCCTGCTGCTGGCCGCCATCGCCTTCCTGGGCGCGGCGCTGTCATTGGCGCGGCAGGTGAGCTATGGCCCCGGACTGGGGTGGGACGAGGTCGTCTACGTATCCGTTGCCCGTAACCTGCTGGCGGGCGATGGGCTCGTTTCATTCGACGGGAAGCTGTACACGCAATGGCCGCCGCTGTATCCGATGCTGCTGGCTGCGGCCGGGCTTGGGGCGCTCGACCCATACGCCGTTGCGGGGCCGCTCAACGCGATAATCTTTGGGCTTACCGTCTTCGTCGCCGGGCGGTGGCTGCGGCATCGGCTGGAAACCCGCCTCCTGGCCCTATGGGGATGTCTCGCCATTGCGCTGTGCTCCCCTCTGGTCCTGGGGTCGTCTTATGCATTGTCCGAGCCGGTTTTCATCCTGCTCACGACGCTGGCGCTCATCCAGGCCGACAAGTACCTCGACGAGGACAGGCGCTCGGCGCTGGTTTGGGCGGGGGTATTCACGGCGCTGGCGTGGTTGGCGCGGTACATGGGCGTAGGGGTGGTGGTTACTGTGGGGCTGCTGTTGATTTCCCAGCGGGGCGCCGCGCTGCCGAAGAAGCTGAGGCGAGCCGCCCTCTACGCGCTGATTGCCGCGGCCCCCATGGCGGTTTGGATGGTGAGGAACTTCCTGACCGCCGGAACGCTCACCGGGGAAAACAGGCTCCAAGCCCCATACCCACTGACGGAGTTGATGAATGACCTTCTAACCAAGATGAGCTCCATGGTGATTCCCGGATTCGCGGATGGAGGCATCCGGCTCGCCGCCGAATACTTGGCGGGGCTTGTCCTGGCAGCGTTTGCGGCTGCGGTTGTCCTCATATTCATACGAGGGCGACGGGACTGGCGCGGATTCTACCTTTTCGGCGGGTTCGCGCTGGCGTCGATAGCTTTGTACTTCGTTGCGTTGCTGATGGGAGCCACTTGGCACGGCGTGCAGGGCAGGCATCTGATGCCCCTGTACATCCCGTTGCTGTTGACAGGTCTATTCGCTCTGGACAGATTCGTAGTCTATGTGCGCTCTCATCATAGCCTTCCCCCAGAGGGCGCGTGGGTGAATGCTAGAACAATTGTACGGGAGAGGGCGATTGTCAGTATGCTGGGCGTCGTCCTGGCCTCGGCGCTCTGTCTCTGGCTGGCATATCAGGCTGCCCTGACCGCGCGTGGGATAGTTTCGGCGAACCAGGGAGTCGGCTTGGGGTTAGCCGGCGCCAGGTGGGAGCGCTCCGAGGTCCTGCGGCGCGCTCGTGAGCTGCCTGCCGGCAGCCATGTATTCAGCGATTCAATCGCCGTCGTATACATCCACGCCGGCCAAGGGAAACACATCTATCCCGTCGACGACTGGGGCGCGCCGAGAGTTCAGGCGCAAGATGCCGGGTCCGGCGTATACGTCGTATGGATAGACCCGATTCCGCCCCGGCGGGACCGCATCGACAAGCTGACGGAGCTGCTTGAGCTGGATCTCGTGGCTGAGTTGTCGGACGGCGCAATATATCGGGGCGACTCGCGCGCCCGTCTCCCTCCCGCCTATTTCACCAGGGACGGCGCTCCGATGGTGGGTGAGTCGTTCGGTGTCAGCTTTTCCGGCGCCTTGCGCGCCAACGTCATCGGCCGGGCCGTGGCGATGGAGCGCGGCAGCGATGCCGTGTGGCTATGGGAGCGCGGCAGCGATGCCGTTGGCTGGACGGAGCTCCCAAACGGAGCAGGACCCAGCTACGAGTACACTCCCACCGCCGCGGACGTGGGCCACCGCCTGCGGGTATCCGTGTCGTACACCGACGGCGGCGGGAATTGGGTCGAGACGGTCGCCGGGCCGTCCGAACCCGTCCTGAAGGCGGCGCGCTGACGGGGCGCGGCCTGCGGATGCGGTGGGCCTGATACGCCGCACGCAATGAGAAGATCCGCGCCTGCTGGACACGCATGGGCCGAATCCGCTATCAATAGCCTGCGTCTCGCGGCGCGGGCAGCCTCGGTCCCTGGCGCGTATAATAGCGGGAGACTCGCCGAACGGAGAAGCAGGAGCCACAGTGGAACGGATCACTATCATAGGTATGGGGCCGGTCGGAATGTCGATCGGCCTGGGGCTGAAGGCCGCGGAGCTCACCGACACGGAGATAGTAGGGACGTCGGGCGACCGGAGGACGCTGAACTACGGCAAGAAAATCGGGGCGTTCGACGACATAAGCGGCAATCTCAGGTCGGCGCTGCGGGGCGCAAGGATGGTCATCCTCGACGCCAGGTTCGGCGAGACCAAGGACCTGCTCGAAGCCATCGGACCCATCCTCGAGGAAGGATGCATCGTTACCGACACCGGCCCCAGCAAGGTGCGAATGATGGCTTGGGCGAAGGAGTATCTGCCTGGCCGCGTGGAGTTCGTCGGCGGCAGGCCGGCGACCAAGACGTGGATGAAGTCGGTCGAGGACGCGAGCGCCGATGCGTTCCAGGACGCCGTGTACTCCATCGTTGCGGCCCGCTCCACCAGCCAATCCGCCGTCAAGACGGTGGTGGGACTGGCCGAAGCGCTGGGCGCCAAGCCGCTGTTCCTCGACGAGCGCGAGCATGACTCTTACGCGGCGGCCGCGTCGCATCTCCCCGCGCTGCTGTCGTCGGCGCTGGTCAACGCTGTCTCGTCGAGCCCTGGCTGGCGCGAGATCGCGCAGGTGGCGGGAGGAGAGTTCGGCCAGGTCTCGGCTCTCGCGTCGGACGACCCCGCCGACGCTGGGGCCGCGTGCCTGGCGAGCGCGGACGAGACCGTCCGATGGCTCGACCAGGCTATCGAGGAGCTCACGTCCTACCGCGACAATATCAGGGACGGCAACGAGGACCTTGGCGAGAGGCTCGACCGGGCGCTCGACGAGTGGGCCAAGTGGACGGCTGGAACCGTGACGCCCGACGACTCGCCCGAGATGCCCACCGCGGGGGAGACCATATCGGGGATGTTCTTCGGAAGGCGCATCAGCAGGCGCTTCCGAGATATGACGCGGGGCCGTGATTCCGATGACCGCAAGCGCTGAAGTCCTGTCCCTGGGGACCTCGCCACTATCCGTCATGCTCGAGTGTACGGGCGGGCCATGAAGCATCTCGTTAGAGCCGCGCCGCGCCTGGCGGGGGCCGTCGAGTTGCCAGGCGACAAGTCGATCTCCCAGAGGGCGGTCCTGCTCAACTCGTTCGCCAACGGAACCGCTCACGTGTCGAACCTCTGCGAGGGGGACGACCGCGCCTCGATACTCCGCTGCATGAGGGGCCTGGGGGTCGAGATCGAGGAGCGCAGGGATTGCGGAGTCGGTGGGGCGGGGGAGCGCTTCGAGGTGCGGGGGCGCGGCATGGGCGGCCTCCTCGAGCCCGTCCAACCGCTGGACGCCGGCAACAGCGGCACCGCCGCCCGGCTCGTTACGGGGCTGCTGGCCGCTCAGCCATTCTTCAGCGTCATAACCGGCGACGAGTCCCTCCTGTCGCGCCCTATGGGCCGCGTGATACAGCCGCTGAGACGGATGGGGGCCGAGATCATGGGGCGCGGCGGCGACTCGCTGGCTCCCCTCGCCGTCAGGGGCGGAGGGCTGACGGGTATCGAGCTCACCCAGCAGGTGGCGTCCGCCCAGGTCAAGTCGAGCGTGCTGATAGCCGGGCTCTTCGCCGACGGCGAGACGACCGTCATCCAGCCGGCCAAGTCGCGCGACCACACCGAGCGGATGCTGAGCGCGATGGGCGCGGACATCAGCGTGAGCGGGCATAGTGTGACCGTGAGGCGCTCCGAGCTCGCCGCGGTTGACGTGGCCGCGCCGGGCGACATCAGCGGCGCGGCGTTCTGGCTGGCGGCGGGGGCGATGCATCCGAACGCAGAGCTAAGATTGAACCGGGTGGGCGTCAACGCTACCCGCGCCGGAGTCATAGACGTCCTCCAGCAGATGGGGGCGCGCATATCCGTCGAGAACGTCCGAGAGGAGCGCGCCGAGCTCGTCGCGGACCTCGTCGTCGAGTCGAGCGCCCTGCAGGGCGTCGAGATCGGCGGAAGCATGGTCCCCAGGGTGGTGGACGAGCTTCCCGTCATAGCGGTGGCGGCGTCCCTCGCATCCGGCGCGACCGTCATCAGGGACGCGGCGGAGCTGCGGGTCAAGGAGTCGGACCGCATCGCGGCAACCGTCGATGGACTTGCGAGGCTGGGGGCGGATATCGAGGAGCGCGAGGATGGCATGGTCATAAGAGGCGGCAGGCGTCTCTTGGGGACGACCGTATCCAGCTACGGAGACCATCGTATCGCAATGGCCATGGCGGTGGCCGGCCTGGTATCGGAGGGGGAGACTACGATTGACGGAGCCGAGGCGGCCGCGGTCTCCTATCCGGGGTTCTGGGACGTGCTGGCGCGTCTCTCGGAGGCCTGATGCCCAGCGGCGCGGCAAGACGCGGGGCCCCCATGCTGGTGGCGCTGTCGGGCCCGTCGGGCGCGGGAAAGGACGCTGTCCTCACCCGGATGCGTGAGGGGAGCCGATCGTACCACTACGCGGTGACGGCGACGACGAGGCCGCGGCGGGAGAACGAGACCGACGGCAAGGACTACATCTTCGTCTCCGCCGAAGAGTTCCGCGGGATGATTGCGAACGACGAGATGCTCGAGTGGGCCGAGGTCTACGGGAACCTGTACGGCGTCCCAAGGTCGCAGGTAACCGACGCCATGGCGCGCGGCCTGGACGTGATAGTGAAGATCGACGTGCAGGGAGCGGCGACGATAAGACGGCTGGCGCCCGAGGCGGTCCTGATCTTCATAACCGCGCCCAGCCTCGAGGACCTCGCCGAGCGCCTCCACGAGCGCCAGACAGAGTCGCCGGAGTCCCGCGGAGTCAGGCTCGGCATGGCGGAAAAAGAGATGTCCGATTCGGCATGGTTCGACCACGTGGTGATCAACGAGAACGGCAAGCTGGATGAGACGGTCAGGAGGGTGGAAGAGGTCATATCGCGGGAGCGCCGGCGGAATGATGGGCAGAATTCAACGCCCGCTGATTAGCTTGGGAGGTGGTTGGACCTTGCTTCGCTTGGGGGCCGTGTTGGGGATTGCGCTCCTGGCGGTGGCCGTCGCCTGCGACGGCGTGGGCAGGGATGATGGGACCGCTCCCAGCATCCCCATCCAGGTCGAGAGGCCCGGCGACGCCCAGACAGACCAGGGCGTTACCCCGACGGCAGCCAGCGGGACGGCGCAGGCCCCGACTTCCGAGCCGGCCGCCGAGCCCACCCCCAGGGACCGCGTCTCGATGCTGTTGACCCCCATGCCCAGCCCCACGGTCCCGCCCGCTCTCGAAGGGCTTTACGGCAATCCCGTCCCGACGCCCGTGCCCCAGGGCCAGCTCGAGCCGGAGTTCAAGGAGTTCTACCGCCAGGGCGAGCGGCACATGATCCAGGGCAAGACCCACGCGGACCAGAACGACTACGAGTCCGCTGACACTGAGTTCCGGGCGGCGGCCTCGTCCTTCACGGAGGCCATAAGAATCCGTCCGCGGATAACGGAGAGTTATACGAGCCGGGGGTCGGCCTACCTGGAGCTGAGTGAGTGGGAGAAGGCGATAGCCGACTTCGAGTCGGCCATGGCCATCAACCACACTCTCGTATCGCCCTTCGCGGGCCGCGCCATCGCCTACAGGATGATGGGGATGGACGAGAAGGCGCAGGAGAACATTGACGCGGCCATCTTCAACGGAATCGACAAGAACATCCTGGCGCAGTACCTGGACGGGACCGTCAAGCGGCTGCGGGCCCGGCCATAGCGGCGCGGGTTGCGGGAATGACCCCGGTCAGCGGAGTACGAAGGTCAGGGCTGCTATCGCGGCGAATATGACCGACGAGGTCGCGCCTATCCGAATCAACTCCGTCTTCATGTACGGGTACGCGGCCGGCTCCGCGTCGGATACCCGCCTGGCCCTGCGAACTGGCTTGGCGGCGGACTCGGACAGCGCCGTTGTGGAAGCC
This sequence comes from uncultured Dehalococcoidia bacterium, assembly GCA_958296115.1. Classification (GTDB taxonomy): domain Bacteria; phylum Chloroflexota; class Dehalococcoidia; order Lucifugimonadales; family CAJWER01. The sequence goes on along the minus strand of OY282442.1, from coordinate 2,936,621 downwards.
GACCGCGGCGCGGTTGCCGCCGAGGCTGCCGATTCCTCGTCTTCCTGGCTCCGCTGGGTCGGGCCCGCCTGGAAGTCCTGAGGCGCTGCTCGGCCCCGCCTTCGCCTGTTGCGAATCTTGGCCTGACTGGACGCGATACGCTTGTTCTTGCTTGGCATTGCTCGTCTCCAATCCTAACAATAAGGGTAACGCGCGATTCGGCGCCAGGTCAACCGCGTTTTCACGCGCGAGGGTGTGACTTCTGATACTCGGCGCGGACGTGCTCGCTCGTCAGGTGGGTATATATCTGCGTGGTCGTGATGCTCGAATGCCCGAGCAGCTCTTGGACGTGCCGCAGCGGCGCGCCTCCCCGCAGGAGGTGAGTGGCGAAACTGTGGCGAAGGGTATGCGGCGTGATGCTGGCCGTTATCCCGGCGCGGGCGGCTGCGCCCTTGAGCGCCAGCCAGAAGCCCTGACGGGTGAGGCGTCCGCCCCGCTTGTTGAGGAAGAGAGCGCGGTCCGACCTCTTCGAGAATAGGTGGGGCCGCGCATTCTCGATGTACGATGCGAGGACAGCCGCCGCGTCTTGGTGGATGGGCGCGAGCCTCTCCTTCGACCCTTTTCCGAAGCACCGGATGAAGCCCTGCTCGAGGTCCACGTCGTCCAGGTCCAGCGACACCAGCTCGGATACCCTGACGCCGCTCGCGTAGATGAGCTCGATCATGGCCTTGTCTCGCATCGACTCCGGCGACGGGTCGGCGGGCTCGTCGAGGAGCGCGTCCACCTCCTCGATAGAGAGCGCCTTGGGCAGGGAGCGTCCGATCTTGGGAGCGCTCATCTTTTCAGACGGGTCCTCGTCGATGATTCCCTCATAGAACAGGAACCCGAAGAACGACCTGGCCGAAGCTATCTTGCGCGCCCGCGTGGCGTCCGAGTACTCCCTGTCCCGCAGGTGGAGAACGTATGCGGTAAGGTCCTGAGAGCCTACCGACTTCCAGTCCAGGGCGGACTCCTCGCCCTTATCCTCTGCCAGGAAGTCGAGAAGCTGCCGGACGTCGTTCCTGTAGGCGGCCAGCGTATTGCGGGATACGCCGCGCTCGACCGCCATGTAGCTTAGGAATCTCTCGATCTCCAGGTCCATTCACGCCTCCGGTTCCACGTCCCAAGCGCCAGCGCTGCCTGGGATGATGGTATCCAGGGCCATTGCCCTATTGGTACTGGATACAGGGTCAGTCTCCGGCGAGTTTGCAGTCTTCCCGCTCTCGTTCAGATAGATGCCGTACGCCATAGAGGGCCGTAACCGTCCCATCAACGGTGGGTTTCATACTTTCGCGCCAATAGCTCTATATAAAATGAGCGCTCATGGAGTCATCTACGACGAATTCGCTGCATAGACAGGTGTAGGTTGCGGTTATTCGTAGCGCATGAGTTCTCCCGCCGCCAATGGGACGATTACTGGAGGGCCGTTTCCTTGACGGATGGACGCCGCGCCCATAGAATCTCTGTGGCATGATAGAAATCAACATAAGCCCCTTCCTGTTTTCGACAGACTTCGTATCGACGTTGACCCTCAGCTGGCACGGGTTGTTCAGTTTCGTCGCTGTCGCTGCGGCCGTGATCCTCGTAGCCCGGTGGGCCCCGCTCAAGCAGATCGACCCTGACGCCGTGCTCTCCATCGCTATCTGGGCGATAATCGGCGGGGTCATCGGCGCCCGGTTGGTCCACGTCGTGGACAACTGGAGCGACATCTACGTCCAGCGCCCCTTGCAGATATTCGAGATATGGTCGGGCGGCATAGGTGTCTGGGGAGGGATCCTGGGCGGCTTCATAAGCGGGACGGCGTACGCGCTGATAGCGAAATATCCCGTGGGACTGATAGCCGACCTGACCGCGCCCGCCATGCTATACGTCCAGACCATCGGGCGGCTCGGCGACATCGTCAACGGCGAGCACTGCTCGAGGGCGACCGACCTGTTCTTCGGCTTCCGGTGGACACATACGCAGACAGCGGCGCTGAGCTGCGCCGACGGGTTCTCCAACCACGTCCATCCTGCAATCGTGTACGAGATGGTGTGGAACATCCTGGCCCTGGCCGTCATCTGGCAGCTGCGGGGACGGCTGAAGCCCGACGGTATGCTGTGGGCGCTCTACCTGGTCTTCTACTCGCTTGGACGGTTCGGCGTCAGCTTCTTCAGGGAGGACCGGATATGGGCCCTTGGAATGCAGGAGGCGCACTACATCGCCCTGCTGGTCCTGGCGATTACCGTGCCGCTCCTCATCATTAAGGCGCGGTTCGCCGAGAGGGTCGAGGAGGCCCCGCTCGTCGTGGAGCGCGGCACGAGGGCGGACCGTCGCCGGAGAGCCAGGAGCAGGGGCTAGGAGCCCGAAGGGCGGAAGTCCAGTACGCGCAGCTCGATCCTGGTAATCCCGCCCCAGTCGTTCAGGCCGACGTTATAGACGACATCCACCCAATCTCCGGCGGCGACGGCGCGGCCTCCCTGCTTGAAGGCTATGGCATCCCACATCCGGCCGTCATGGACCAGCCGCATCTTGAGGTGGGCGTTCTCGCGCCCGACGGCGCGGGCCTCGGAGACGCGCATTCCCCTGGTCATGAGCGCCGGGTTGGGGTTGCCTGCGCCAAAGGGCTCGAGCGACTCGACGAAGTCCATGTTCGCCATGTCCACGGTGGCCGGCGCAGTCTCGCATTCGATTTCGATTACAGGCGCGATGTTGGCCGAGGCGAGCCCCCTAGCGGCGACGGCGCGCATCTCGTCCTTCAGACCGGGCAGCCCTTGCGTGAGGACGGTGAAGCCTGACGCCGCGGGGTGCCCGCCGTAGCGGACCAGGCGATTCTCGACCAGGGCGAGCGCCTGGAATACGTCGAACTCCGGTATGCTCCGCACGCTGGCCCTCGAGGTCTCATCGCCCAGCGCGAGCGCGGCCACCGGGCGGTGGAAGGTTTCCGACAACCGCCCCGCGACGAGCCCGAGTATGCCGGGGATCCATTCCGAATGCTCGACGAATATGATCGGGTCCGACGAGGAGCCGTCCCGTTCCACCTGCTCCATGGCCTGCGTGAAAGCGAGCTGGGACATCTCTCTCCGGCGGAGGTTTTCCTGTTCCAGGCGCTCGGCCAGTGGCTCGGCCTGCTCCTTCGTCGCGGCGGTCAGGAGGCGCAGGCTCAGCCGCGCGTCCCCAATGCGACCGGCGGCGTTCAGCCTGGGCGCCAGGGTGAACGCCACGGACCTCGCGTCGATCTTGCCCTTCGCCAGGCCGACTCGCGCTATCAGCGCGTCCAGTCCAGGATGCTCGGTGGAGTTCAGCATCTCGATGCCGCGCTTCACTATGCGGCGGTTTTCGCCAGTCAGAGGTCCCACGTCTGCAATGGATCCCAGGGCGGCGATCTCGAGCAGATGCTCTGGGGGCGGCCTTTCCATGTCTGCCCACAGCGCCTCGACCAGCTTGTAAGCCAACCCTGCGCCAGTGAGCTCTGGGTATGGGTATTCCGACCCCGCGCGCCTTGGGTTCACCACGGCCGCGGCTTCCGGCGGCGGCCCCGTCAGGCTGTGATGGTCGGTGACTATCGTGTCTATGCCCAGCGCCGCCGCCAATTCGATCTCGGCGTGGGAAGTCGTGCCGCAGTCCACGGTGACCATCGTGGAGACGCCCTGCGCCCTGATGCTGCCCACGGCCAGAGAGTTCAGGCCGTGCCCTTCCGATACGCGGTCGGGCAGGTATGGGACGACCCGCGCGCCGAGCTCGTTGAGCGCCGTCATGACGATAGCCGCCCCGGTAAGACCGTCTACGTCGAAGTCGCCGAACACGGCGATGGTCTCGCCCATCCCAACGGCCCTGCGCAGTCGGTCTATAGCCTCGCGCATGTCGGGGAGCAAGAAAGGGTCGTGCGTCAGCCGCGCGTCGGCGGCCAAGAAAGATTCCGCGTCGGAGCGGCTGCGGACGCCGCGGTTGTATAGGAGCCTGGCCTGGAATTCGGGGAACCCTATGGATCGCGCGAAGTCGAAGGGCGGGCCGGGGCGAATCCGCCATTCGCGGGGCGGGGCGCGATGCCGAATATGGGAGGGCGCGCTCTCCCCGCTGGGCTTGGCCGCCAAGCTAGGCGGCCCCGTTCTCGAAGGTCCGGAACACGAGGCTGGCGTTGTGTCCGCCGAACCCGAAGGAGTTGCTCATGGCTGTCCTGATGCTGCCGCGCCGCGCGAGGTGCGGCACGTAGTCGAGGTCGCAGTCCGGGTCCGGTTCTTCCAGGTTGATGGTCGGGGGAGCCGCGCCGCGCTCGATAGCCATCACGGATACGGCGGCTTCCAGCGCTCCGCTTGCGCCGAGGAGGTGGCCGGTCATGGACTTGGTGGAGCTGACCGGGATCCGGTACGCCTCGTCCCCGAACACGGTCTTCATCGCCGTCGTCTCGTTCCTGTCGTTCAGCGGCGTGGAGGTGCCGTGGGCATTGATGTAGTCGATGCTCTCCGGATGGAGTCCGGCGTCGTCCAGCGCGATCTGCATGGCCCTCGCGCCGCCCTCGCCCTCCGGCGCGGGCTGCGTGATGTGGTGCGCGTCGGCGGTGGAGCCGTACCCGACCATCTCGGCGATGGGCTCCGCGCCCCGCTCCATGGCGCTCTGGAGGCTCTCGAGGACCAGCACCGCGCCGCCCTCGCCCATCACGAAGCCGTCGCGCCCGGCGTCGAACGGCCGGGACGCCTTCAGCGGCTCGTCGTTGCGTTTCGAGAGGGCCTTGCAGGCGTTGAACCCCGCGACGCCGATGGGGCATATGGCGGCCTCGCAGCCGCCCGCCAGCGCCATATCCACAACTCCGCGCCCCACCATGTCGTAGGCCACTCCGATTGCGTCGCCTCCGCTGGAACAGGCGGACACTGTCGAGAAGTTGGGGCCCTTCGCGCCGAGGAGCATGGAGACCTGCCCCGAAGCCATGTCGGGGAGCATCATCGGCACTAGGAACGGGCTCACCCTGGAAGCGCCCCTGGCTTGCATTACCCCGATCTGCTCGGACAGCGTGATTATCCCGCCGATCCCGCTGGCGACGATGACGGCTACACGCTCGGCGTTGCCGCCGTCTATAGCGAGCCCGGCATGCTCGACGGCTTCCAGGGCCGCGGCGGCTCCGAGCTGGACGAACCTATCCATGCGGCGGGCCTCTTTGCGGCCCACGTAGTCGGTAGGGTCGAAGCCGGTGGCCTCGCCGGCTATCCTCGTCTCGAGCCCCTCAGCGTCGAAGGCGCTGATGCGGTCGATTCCCGATTTGCCGGCGAGCAGGTTCTTCCAGGTCGTCTCCCTGGTGAGGCCAACGGGGCTGACTATGCCTATTCCCGTGACCACCACCCGGCCCGTCGAGTTGTTCTTCAACTTGGTCGTCATATTGGACATGATGCAGTCATTGACACCAGAGCATCATGCCAGAACGGAGCGCGCCGCGCAACAAGCAGCCCTGAACTCTCCGCGCAACAGCGCCAGCCCAGGGTTTGCCTGAATCAGGGCAGCAGCCGGTCTATGCTGAGCGCTCTGTTGTCGCGGGTGGCGCGAATCCGCAGCGATTCGCCCTCGTCGAGGACTTCGTAAGTCAGCCAGTCCACCTCTACGATTTCCGAATCTACGAGGATGAAGAAGCTCCCGTCGGCCATCGCCTCCTTGGCCACAAGGGAGCCTTCTATCCGCCGATAGGGAGGAACGGCGGTCAAGACCCTCTGGGCTGACGCGCCGACCACTCGGAACACGGCCACCGTCCTACCCAGGAAGCTCATGCCGCTCGGCCATTTCGCCGGTGGATATGATCTGGCGAGCAACGTGACATTTTCCTCCAAGCCTTGCCTCCGGAAGCCGCGGTCAAACTGGTTCGACAAGGCTCATGCTCCACGACACCGGGCATCATACACATCTACGTACAGGGCTTCAATTCGTTTTGTGGTCTCGGTCTTGCGATTTTCCTGGGCAGGCAGGCAGACTGCCTCTCCCGCTATCCGAAGAGCCGGGCCGCGCCTTGACATCCCTGCCGCGGCTTCGTTAGCATCGAATGGAGGTAGGAATATGCTGACTCCAGCCGCATAGATATGGCGTTCGTAAGGTTCATAATCTTCTGCGTTGACTCGATCAACGACTTTCTGCGGAAGAACTGTCCGTATATTGCCGGGGCGGTCGCTTTCTACACGCTCTTCTCGCTCTTCCCGCTCTTCCTCGCGATGATCTCGATACTCGGCTTCGTACTGGGGCCCGAGGCCGAGCAGGAGGACATAGTGCGGCGGCTCGCTGAGGTGCTGCCTGTCTCCAGCGACTACATCGGCCAGACGCTGAGTGGCGTCGTTTCGGCGAGGACGATAACGGGCATAGCGAGCGTGCTTGGGCTCTTCGCGGCGGCGACCGCGGCCTTCGGCGCCATCAGGAAGGGGATCAACGCCGCGTGGGGAATCAGGCGGACACGTCCGTTCATCAAAGAGCGGCTGATCGATTTCGTCCTCGTGCTGGGCGCCGGCGTCCTGATGATAGCGATGCTCTTCAGCGCCCCGGCGCTGGGCATCCTGAGACAGGTCATCTTCCAGATAGCCCCCGAGACGGAGTATCTCACCCAGTTCGTATGGAACATGATCCCCAACCTGTTCTTCCCCACCCTCGCTTTCGTCACATTCCTGGCGCTCTACCGGTACCTGCCGAACACAGACGTGAACTTGCGCGACGTTTGGCCCGGCGCATTGATGGCATCGGTCGCGTTCACGGCTGCGAATCTGGCCCTCGTCTGGTACGTCAGCACGTTCCCCCTGGCATACAACGTGGTCTATGGCTCGGTGGGCGCGATCATGGCGCTGCTGACCTGGGCCTACCTGTCCGCCATCATCCTGCTGTTCGGCGCCCTCATCACGGCCAGATACGCTCAGTACACGGCCAGCCTGGGAAGCCGCAAGCGCGACCCGAAGGTATTGTGGACGGGCTTCACGAGGGTTCGGGTAAGAATCGTCGAGCCGTCCAGGGCTTACTGATCTTGCAGCCGTTTCTTGCATTGAAGGCGCTCCCCGCGCTCCTCGTTCTCGCCTTGGCCGGGTGCGGGTTGTCCGAGGGTCCCGCGTCCGAGCCGACCGCCCCGCCTCCGCCGCTCGTCGTAACGGTAGTCGTAACGCCGACGCCGGTTCCGGCCCCAACCGCCGCGCCCATTGCCGCGCCCGCCGCCGCGCTCGTCCCACGGCAGATCGCGCTCCCGCCAGGGATGGGCCTGCAGTCCATATCCGACATGGTCAAGGCGGTAACGCCCTGGGTCGCTTCCATAACCACGTCGAGCGGCGCGCTGGGATTCTCCGCGAACTTCGAGAACGACGGCGCGGGGTCGGGCATAGTCATCCGGCCAGACGGGTACGTCGTCACCAACTGGCACGTGGTGCAGGGCACGGACGACGTCAAGGTGCATCTGCCGAGCGGTCGCAGCTACGACGCGGAGCTGGTCGGCAAAGACACCGCGACAGACCTCGCCGTACTGAAGATCGAGGCCGAGGGTCTGCCAGCCGCCAAGATGGACGCCAGCGGCCTCCAGGTCGGCGATTGGGTCATGGCGGTCGGCAACGCCCTGGCCCTCAAGGGCGGGCCCACCGTAACCCTCGGCATCGTGAGCGGTCTGGGCAGGTCCATACCCACGAGCCGCGGCGAGTTCTACGACCTGATACAGACGGACGCCGCCGTCAACGTGGGCAACAGCGGCGGCCCGCTGGTCAACATGGACGGCGAGGTCGTGGGCGTGAACCAGTCAACCCTCCGCCAGGCGGAGGGCATCAGCTTCGCCATCAACGCCGAGGTGGCCCGGCCAATCATAGACCTCCTGATACAGGACGGGTTCGTGGCGCGGCCCACCATCGGCCTAAACGGCCGAGACCTGACGCCCGCGATAGCCGCCCGATACAGGATAAACGCGGCCGAGGGCGTCATCATCACGACCATCACCCGCGATGGGCCGGCGTTCCGGTCCGGGATGAAGGTCGGCGACGTGATAACGAAGATAGACGCGATACCGACGCCGGACAGGGCCAAGTTCCAGAGCATCCTCTGGTCTCACGAAGCCGGCGACAAGGTCAGCATCGAGTACATACGTGACGACACCCTGCGAACCGTCGTCGTAGAGCTCGCCGAGCAGACGTCCTAGCTCTAGCCTGGCAGGAAGACCGGCTGGGTCCACGCCTTGGTGTTGCTGGAGCTGACCACTGTCGCGCGCACGTAGCCTTCGCTGCCCGAAGGTTCGTATGCGGCGGCCAGGCCCACCGACTCCGAGAGCAGCTTGCCGCCCTTGCCGGTGAACCTCGTGGCGTAGATGCGGCCCGGCTCGGGGTCTATCTCGACGCTGACCCTCTCCGCCGCCGTCTCTACCTCCAGCAGGGTTACGCCGGTCGAGGCGTAGAAGTCGCCCATCGCGAGGCCGTTCACTATGGCATTGCGGGTGAATGTCTCGGCGCGGACGCAGACCCATCCTCGGCCGGGGTTGCTCTTCTGTGGGGTGAAGTCGTGGTAGTTGTGGGAATCGTCGGTCGCCACGCCGAAGACGACTCGGCCGGCGCTCAGGACGCCGTCCCATATCTCCTCTGTGGTGAACTTGCCCGGGGCTCCGTACACGTTGGCCGCCGGGTGGCCGTTGAAGACTTCCAGCAGTCCGAGGCCCTCCACCTGCTGGAGGTGGGTATGGTCGAAGGCCCACTTGTAGTTCGGGTGGTTGATGGAGGGGATGCCGCCCGCCTGTCGAATCGCGTTCACGTTCGCCTGGATAGTGGGGACTACCTCGCCCGCGTCTATCGGCTCGACGACCCTCGAGATCCCGACGCCGTTCAAGTGTATGGGGACATCGCCGTTCTTGATGTTCGCGGACACCTCTTCGCCGGGTATCATGAGGGGCCGCCTGAAGCGCCGCCTTCCCTCGCCGTACTCGAACAGCGTGAGGTGGTTGTGGTCGCTGAGCACGAGGAAGTCGTATCCGTGCCGCCTGTACCAGCCCACGACCTTCTCCGGCTCGGCATCCCCATCCGACTCCGTGGTGTGTGTATGAATGTTGCCCTTGTACCAGCGAGATTTGGTCATGGTCTCCCTGCCTTGCTTGTTGGGTGAAGACTATCTGCCGCCCTCGGCAGTGTCAACATAGCGAAGGAGCGAGGGGCAGGGCAATCGCATCTTGTTCATCTTGGCAGGCGAGCCAACGTGAACCAGGGCCAACCCGCTTGGGGTTGCCCCTACGTGTCTCCCGCCTGGATTTCTTCACCAGGAGAGGGATTTCGCCTCGTCCTCTGTCAGTTGGTCTTGCGCTGTCTCTTTGCGGCTGGCGCTCTGGGTCGCCCTCTCCCGTCAAGGGAGAGGGGATAAGACGGGCGCGCTGAATTGCCTTCACCCTGGGTCTCTCCCCCGTTGGGGAGGGTGATGAAGGCTGGGGCCTTGTTGGCGCCTTCGTCTATGTTCGTTTCGTCTCGGTCGGCTCCTTTGCGGGCTTATCGCCCTTATCCTGGCCCTTCTCCCGTCTGGGGAGAGGGACGGGGCGGGGAATCGCCCTTGTCTCCTAGCCCTTTCCCTTCGGGGGAGGGGGCGCAGGGCGGGGCGTTTGCCCTCACCCTGGCCCTTCCCCCGTGAGGGAGAGGGAACTTGGCGGGTCTTGCGACCCGCGTCCTGTCTACTCCTGGTTCCCCCGCTCTCGCGGGAGATGAGTTTGCCTTGCAAGGCAGTGACTCCGGTACTTGCTTCGAGGATGCCGACGTCGATCGCCCGCCGACACTGGGGGTGCAGCCCCTCCTCTAACTTTCTCGGACGGCTGACGGGCCCTTGCGGGACCGCCTGCGTTTCGCGCTTGGACCTTCCACCCGCCAAGGCGTCGGGCTGCGCTGGCTACGGTCCTCCCGGTCGTCCGAGAGTCCGCACCTGGAACGGGGGAGACGCATTTGGCACTACGTCCTCCTGGCGAGGCGCCGAAACACAGCCGGACCTTCTCATACCGCAGGTGGTCCCGTCCCAACATCAGCGACGGCATGAATGCCCAGATTTGTCAGAGGTGGTTCTGTGCTCGTTTGGAGTACGCCCCTTCGGGCCGTCTACCAGACTAGCACGGCTGTTCTCGCGGTGTCAAGGGGTGGATTGGGGCAATTTGGGGGCAATTTAGATGCGATTGCCCTGGTGGAGATACTAGCCGCTGGCGTGCGTTTTCGGCTACACTCCGACCATGGCAGGGGTCAACGACGAGACTAGGGCGCAGATAGTGAGCCTCGTGCGCGAGTTCGTCCGCCGGGACGTGGAGCCGGTCGTTTCACGCTTCGACCGCGACGACGTCTATCCTGACGGGCTCGTCGGGACCATGAAGGAGATGGGGCTGTTCGGCATCACCATCCCCGAGGAGTACGGCGGGCTCGGCCTGGACCACGTTACGCTCGCGTCCATCTTCGAAGAGCTCAGCAGAGGATGGATGAGTCTCAGCGGCGTCATAGGAACTCACCACCTCGTCGCGGCCATCGTCGCCGACCATGGGACTGGCGAGCAGAAGGAGCGGCTGCTGCCCGGCATGGCGCGGGGCGAGATACATGCCGGGCTGGCGCTGACCGAGCCGGAGGCCGGGAGCGACGTCCAGAACATCAGCGCGACTGCTGCCCGGCAGGGGGGGCATTACGTCCTGAACGGCTCCAAGATGTTCATCACCAACGCGGAGAACGGCAACGCCTTCGCGGCGCTTGCAAAGACGGACACGACCGCCGAGCCGCCGTACAGGGGTATGAGCTGCTTCATCGTCCGCAAGCCCAACCCAGGGATGTCCGTAGGCCAGCACATAGACAAGCTCGGCTACCGCGGGCTCGACACCGCCGAGCTCGTGTTCGACGGCTGCCGCGTGGGGGCGGGCGACCTGGTAGGCGGCGTCGAGGGTCGCGGCTTCCACCAGGTCATGAGCGGCCTGGAGTCAGGCCGAATCAACGTCGCCGCCAGGGCCGTCGGCGTCGCCGCGGCCGCGTTCGCCGCGGCCGCGTCCTACGCCAAGCGCCGCATGACCTTCGGCGCGCCCATAGCCAGCCGGCAAGCCATCCAGGTGATGCTCGCGGACATGGGCACGAAGATCGAGGCGGCGCGCCTCCTCACCATGAACGCGGCGCGCCTCAAGGACGGCGGCAAGCGCGTGGACTTGGAAGCGGGAATGGCAAAGCTCTTCGCCAGCGAAATGTGCGGCCAAGTAACGCTCGACGCCATGCGCATCCATGGCGGATACGGCTATACGAAGGAGTACCCGGTCGAGCGCTACTACCGCGACGCCCCATTGATGATAATCGGGGAGGGGACCAACGAGATGCAGAAGTTGATCATAGCCCGCCGGCTGCTGGAGCGGCACGGAGTATGAGAACGGAGGAGCGAACATGACTACGAGCGCCGGCGCACAGGTCGATACGGACTACCTGCAGGCATTCGCGGAGGCGTGGAACAGGCACGACCTGGAGGCGCTGATGGGATTCATGGCCGACGACTGCACGTTCCAGCTATCGTCGGGCCCGGACGTGGACGGCGCCCGCTACGAGGGTTATGAGGCCGTCCGCGCCGGATACAAGAACGTCCTCGACACCTTCCCCGACGGCCAGTGGACCAACCCCCGCCACTTCGTGGCGGGCAATCGCGGCGTGACCCAGTGGACCTTCGAGGCGACCATGCCCGACGGCTCCCGTATCCAGGTTGACGGCTGCGACCTGTTCACGTTCGAGGGCGGGAAGATCGCCGTCAAGAACTCGTTCCGCAAGAACAGGACCGCGTAGGGTTCGGACAGTGCCAGCGCTAGGGTTCATAGGACGCCTCAAGAGCAAGAACACCGAACGGGCCGCCGAGAAGACTCGGAGGGCTTGGTTCGGGCATATCGCGTCCCTGTTCCGGGGCGGCCGCCTCGACGACGAGACTTGGGAAGAGCTGGAGGAGCTGCTCATCGCCGCCGACGTCGGCGTGGGGCCGACGCAGGACCTGCTGGAGCGGCTGAAGCGGCGCGTTCGAGACGAGGGCGTATCGGATCCCGGCGGGGCTATGGACATCCTAAAGACGGAGCTCGTCTCTATTCTGGACGTGCAGAGCGACGGCGCCCCGGAGGCGGGCGCGGCTCCCCTCGTGATACTGATGGTCGGGGTCAACGGCGCTGGCAAGACCACCAGCATCGCCAAGCTGGCGCAGCTATACGTGGACGACGGCAAGCAGGTGCTGCTGGGCGCGGCGGACACCTTCAGGGCCGCGGCCATCGAGCAGCTCCGGGCGTGGGGCGACCGCGTCGGCGTGGACGTGATAGCCCATCAGCAGGGCGCGGACCCAGGCGCGGTTGCGTTCGATACTCTCCAGGCCGCCCGGAGCCGCGGCGCGGACGTTGTGATAATCGACACCGCCGGGCGGCTGCACTCCAAGGCCAACCTCATGCAAGAGATGAAGAAGATACAGCGTGTCATCTCCCAGAAGGGCGGCGCGTCGCCCCGCGTAATCCTTGCGATGGACGCCACGACCGGACAGAACGGCCTGCTGCAGGCGCGCGCCTTCTCGCAGGCCATGGCCTGCGACGGCGTCTTCCTCTCGAAGCTCGACGGCACGGCCAAGGGGGGCGTCGTCGTTGCAATCGCCGCGGAACTGAAGCTGCCCGTACACTACATAGGCGCGGGGGAGGGGTTGGAGGACATCGCGCCGTTCGATCCGAGGGAGTTCGTGGACGCCCTCTTCGAGCCGGCGGACACGGCCTGATTCCTACATGAGCGACGTTATCCTGTGGCTGCTGGCGGTCGAGGCTGCAGGCCTCGTTGCCTTCCCGATATGCTACTTCCTGTTCCCGACGCTCAGGGACAGGGGGTTCGGGGTCAGCAAGCCGCTGGGCATCCTCGCAGCCGCGTACCTGTCCTGGATACTCAGCGCCGCCCAGGTCGTTCCGAGCTCACGGCTGACCATAGCTCTCATCCTCGCGGCGCTGGCCGCGCCGAGCGGTTGGTACGCTTGGCGGCATCGGGCTGAGTTGCTCTCATTCGTCCGCAGGGAGCGGCGCACGCTCATTGCCGCCCAGGCGCTGTTCTTGCTGGTGTTCGCAGTCTGGGCAACGTATCGGGCATACGACCCCGCTATCGACGCCACCGAGCAGCCGATGGACTTCGCCTTCCTCAACGCATCCGCGCGAACCCACATCGGCGAGCCGGAGGACCCCTGGCTTCGGGGCGAGTCGATCAGCTACTACTACTTCGGCTACTGGATGATGGGCGCTCTCACCAAGCTGACGGGCGTCCACCCGGCGGTCGCCTACAATCTGGCCCTCGCACTCATACCCGCGCTGGCCGCGATGGGGATGTTCTCGCTGGTCGTGAACATGGTCAGGACCCATTCGAAGGGCCTGCGGTACGCATTCGCAGGCGGACTGCTGGCCGCCGCGCTTCTCGTGTTCGCCGCCAACCTGGAGGGCGCGCTGGAGTTCATGCGGGCCAACGGCATGGGTTCAGACGGCTTCTGGCGATGGCTCGGCGTAGACGGCTTGGACCAGCCGCTGCCGGCGCTCACCGAGTCGTGGCGTCCACAGGAGTACCTTTGGTGGTGGCGGGCGACGCGCGTCATTGGCATGTCCGACGGCGACCTCACCCTCGACTACACCATCCACGAATTCCCGTTCTTCAGCTTCATACTCGGCGACCTGCACCCGCACGTCATGTCCATCCCGTTCGTCGTGTTGATGTTGACGATGATATGGGCGTACCTGCGGTCACCCCAGCCTGCGTCGTTGTTCAAGGCAACCCGCGGAGACCCGGGCGCAAGCGTGACCAAGGTAAAGATGGCCGCCGGCGTTGGCCGCCACGCAGCCCTTATTGGAGCTATGGGACTGGCCCTCGGCGGCCTCGCCTTCACGAACATGTGGGACCTGGCGACGCTCGCGGCTCTGCTGGTTGGGGTCGCGGGCGTCAAGGCGTACTCCGCCCGCCCGAACAGCGTCTATGGACTCGCCTGGGGAGTAGTGTTGGTTCTGCCGGTCGTAGCGCTGGCGCTGGCGCTGGTACTGCCGTACCTGGTGTCGTTCAGCAGCCAGGTCTCCGGCATCGCCGCAGTCGGCCAGTACGCGACGAGGCTGCCGCACATGCTCATCGTATGGTCGCTGTTCATCCTCGCGGTCGCCCCTATGATCGCCGTCGTCTTCTGGCGCACCACGGTGGATCGGGGCTGGGGGCTCCCGATGGTCATCTCGCTCATGGCGGGGCTGCTGCCGTTCACAGTCTGGGCCCTCATGAGCCTCGATGGGGATGCCAGCATGACCGCGAGGATGATACGGATACTGCCATTCGCCGCGCTCATTGGCGCCGCCGTGTACAGCGCCCTGTGGCTCTCGAAGCAGGACGAGCCGCAGTACGGCATGGTGTTTGCCCTGACGCTGGCCGCCCTTGGGCTGCTGCTCATAATGGGGCCGGAGCTCCTCCACGTCAACGACGGCTTCAGCGGCGCATGGGAGAGGATGAACACCGTCTTCAAGCTCTACTACCAGGCGTGGATTCTCCTGTCCGCCGCGGCCGGCTACGCGGTCTACTACTGGGCGTCCCTCAGGGATCGCGCGCGGGGCCGGTCCCTCGTGATGGCGCGGGTCTGGTCGCTGGCATTCCTGGCGCTGCTGGCCGCGTCGGCCTACTATCCAATAGCGGCGGCTGCGACCAAGGGCAATCTGTTCGCCCAGGACGCCACCCTGAACGGCCTCAGCCACCTGGCCCGCTTCAACCGGCAAGACGAGTACGACGCGATCGAGTTCATCCGCAGGGACGCGGGGCTCGGCGAGGCGGTTCTCGAGGCGTTTGGCGGAGACTACACGCCCTTCGGGAGGATATCGTCGAGCACGGGAGCGCCGACTGTGCTGGGATGGGCCGGCCACCAGGTGCAGTGGCGCGGGACGCACACGGTCCTCGGCGACCGCCAGGCGGATATAGCGGCGATATACTCGACGGAAGACGTGGAGGAGGCCAAGCGGCTGCTGGACAAGTACGACGTGAGCTACGTTTACGTGGGGGACCGCGAGCGCTCGACCTACGGCGAAGCCGGGCTTGCCAAGTTCGCGGAGTTCATGGACGCGCCCTTCCAGCAGGGCGGCGTCATCGTCTATCGCCGCCGATAGCGCCGCGGCTCACCGGAACGCCCGGCAGGTCTTGCGGAGCCCGTCGGCTAGGGTCGTGGACGCCTGCCACCCCATCATCCGCCGGGCCCTCGACGTGTCCAGGTAGATGTGCCTGACGTCGCCCGGGCGCTCGCCGGCCCGCTTGGGCGCCATCTCGTAGCCGGTCTCCCTTGCCATCGTCTCGAACACGCGGTTGACCGAGGTTCCTATCCCGGCGCCGACGTTCACCGTCATGGACTCGCCTGAGTTCATGGCCCGCTCGTGCGCGTCCACCACGTCGTCCACGTATACGAAGTCTCGGGTCTGCTCGCCGTCGCCGAATATGGTTACTGGCTCGCCGCGCAGCATCCGGGCCGCGAATATCGCGACGACGCCCGCCTCGCCGTTGGGGTCCTGCCGCGGGCCGTACACGTTCGCAAGGCGGAGCGTCTTCACGCCCATGGAGGCGGGCATCAGGACGCGGAGGTACTGTTCCAGCGTCCATTTGCTCACGCCGTAGGGGGATACGGGCCGGATTGGATGCTCCTCGCCGCACGGCAGCCGCTCGGGGTCGCCGTAGAGCGCGCCGCCCGTCGTGACATAGATTAGCTGTGAGCATCCGGCCTGCTCGGCGGCGCGGCAGACGTTGATGCCGCCGACCACGTTGACCATCGCGTCGCGCATCGGGTCGGACACCGAGTTGGGAACGGAAGCCTGGGCCGCGCAATGGCTGATAACGTCGGGCCTGAAGGAGTCCGCCAGGTCCAGCAGCGCAGGGTCGCGGATGTCCATATCGGCGAGCCGGGCGCGCGGGTTGACGTTTGCCGCCTTCCCGGTCGAGAGGTCGTCCACGGCGGCGACCTCGCACCCACGCTCTATGAGCCTATCTACCACGTGGGAGCCGATGAACCCGGCTCCGCCCGTTACCAGCGCGCGCAATATAGCCCTCCCGCACCCATACTCGAATCTGTCATAGTATCTGGGATAGGAAGTGGCGGACCCTTTCGTGGCGCGGGTTGTTGAAGAAGTCGTCGGGCGGCAGGTCTTCGACTATCTGGCCCTCGTCGAACATGACGATGCGGTCGGAGACCTCGCGCGCGAAGCCCAGCTCGTGGGTTACCGCCACGATGGTCATCTGGGACGCGGCGAGCTCCTGCATCACCTCCAGCACCTCCTTGATCATCTCCGGATCGAGGGCGGACGTGGGCTCGTCGAACAGCATGATCTTGGGCTGCATGGCCAGCGCTCGGGCTATGGCTACGCGCTGCTGCTGGCCGCCGGACAGCTCGCCGGGGTACTTGTCCGCCTGCTCTGGAATGCCGACGCGCTCCAGGAGCTCCATGGCCGCATCTTCGGCGTCCGCCATGGGGGTATGGCGCACCTTCGTTGGGGCGAGGGTGATGTTGCGCATCACGGTCAGGTGGGGGAAGAGGTTGAACGACTGGAAGACCATGCCCACTTCTCGACGGATAGCGTCTATGTTTCGGACGTCGTCGGTCATCTCGAAGCCGTCAACGATTATCTGGCCGCGCTGGTGGTGCTCTAGGCGGTTGATGGTGCGGATGAACGTGGACTTGCCGGACCCGGACGGGCCGATGACCACGACCACCTCGCCGGCGCTCACGGAAGTTGTTATACCGCGCAGGGCGTGGAAGCTGCCGAACCACTTATGCACGTCCCGGCATATGATGATGTCTTCGGCGGCTGGAGATTCTTCGGTCGTCACTTTCGCCTCCCCGTCATGTGCTTGCAGTCCCGAGTCCACGCTACCGTTCACCCACGCCAAGGGTCCGCTCCAGTTGTCGGCTGACGTATGACATTCCGTAGGTGAACGCCCAGAAGACAATGGATATGAAGATGAAGACTTCCTTGGTGCTGACCCTGTACTCCGGGTTGCCGAGTATGAACGTGCGGCCTATCTCCACTATGTCCACCATGCCAATGATATATACGAGGCTTGTGTCCTTGAAGAGGCTTATGAACTGCCCGACGATGGTTGGGATGACGTTGCGTACGGCCTGCGGCAGCGATATGAAGAGGGTGGTCTGCCACCCAGCCAGTCCCAGGGCCCTGGCGGCCTCGGCCTGGCCTGGGTGGAGGGACTGGAGTCCGCCGCGGATGTTCTCCGCCATGTACGCCGAGCTGAAGAGCGTGATCATGACGCCTGCGCTGAACAGTGAGTTTCGCGGGAAGTTCTCGGGGAAGGCGAGGGGCACGAGGTGCTGGGACATGAAGAGGATGGTTATCAGGGGCACGCCCCGGAACACCTCTATGAAAATCACGCACAGTATCTTCACTACGGGGAGATGGCTTCGGCGTCCAAGCGCGAGGGCGATGCCCAGGGGGAGGCTCATGGCGATGCCCGCGACGGCGAGCAGCAGGTTGAGCGTGAGGCCGCCCCAGTACAGGGTCGGCACGGGCCGGAGGAGGTCCGGCATCGGTATATGCAGCCGAAGGGGTCCCGCCGCGAAACTGATGTCCGAGGATCCGCGCAGGAGTATTATGGTCAGCAGGAAGACTACGACGCCGTATACTGCGACCCATCGGCCTGTTCCGAGGGGCGTGTATCGTGCGAGCGCCCAGCCGATGGCGAGGGCTGGCACGTTGGCGAGCAGCAGGAGGCGGACGTCGAGGCCCATCCTCTCCATGCTGTAGGGGAGAAATGCGGACAGGGCGGCGGCGGCGGCGGCCGCGATGGCGACGCGCTTGACGACGCCGCCGGCGGCGACCACCCAGAGCATGCCAAGCAGAGCGGTTACCATGAGCAGGGCGGCCTGGGGCCTCCAGAAGCAGTCGTTGCCGGGGCAGGCCTGGTCGGTGTTGTAGCCGCCGATGATGAAACGTCCGCCGATGATCCCCACCACGTCCCAGTTGGCGCTCATGAGCGTCCATCTCAAGCCGAACCAGATAGCGAGGACGACGGCCGCCGCGGATACGACGGTGAGGATGCCGCTGTACCAAGAGCCGAAGAGGTTTTCGCGCGCCCAGCCGGCTACGCCCACCTCGGAGCGGGGGGGAAGAACGGGCTCGGCGACCTGGCTTGCTGACGCCATCGTCAGGCCCCCACTATCCGCATGCGCCGATTGTACAGGTTGCCTATCAGCGACCACGTGAGGCTCATGACGAGGTATGAGAGCATGATGAGCATGAATATGGATATGGCCGGCGCGGTCTGCGTCATGGTTATCGCGACGTTTGTCAGGTCGGTGTAGCCGACCGCGCCGCCGAGGCTGCTATTCTTGGTGAGGTTGAGGTACTGGCTGATGAGGGGAGGGATGATGACGCGCAGGGCCTGCGGGAAAGTAACTTGGCGCAGGCTGTCTATGCCGGACAGCCCCAAGGCGCGTGAGGCTTCGATCTGTCCGCGTCCAACGGATTGGATGCCCGCGCGGACTATTTCGGCGATGAACGCCGAGGTGTATATGACCAGCCCGACGAGGAGGACCAGCAGGCCGGCGCGCAGAGTGACGCCGCCCGCGATGCGTCCGAACCTGCCGTGCGGCTCCGGGGACGATATGACGAGGGGGGCTTCGCCGGTGAACGAGCCCACGACCAGCCAGGCCGCGGCTCCCCCGGCCGCCGCCACGGCGATTCCGGCCAAGAGCGGGTACGACGCCTTGCCGGTGCGGTCTTCGCGCCAGGACAGGAGGTGATGGACGAGCGCTCCCAGGGCGATGGAGGCCGCCGCCAGCCCCACCCACACGCCAACCGCCTGGAGGTTGCCGCCAACGAGCCCGGGAAAGGATATGCCGGCGTTGTTGACGTATATCCGGCTGAATAAGACGTATCCTTCCCGCACGGGCGGCAGCGTCAACACGATGAAGAACCAGAAGAGCAGCTGCACTAGGAGCGGGACGTTGCGGAAGAACTCGATATAGGCCAGCATCAATTTCGACAGTATCCAGCTGCTGGAGAGGCGCGCTACTCCGATGAGGATGCCCAGCAGGGTGGCCAGGCCGACCCCCAGTACGGCTACCACTATCGTGTTGACTGCGGCGACTATGAGCGCGTAGAGGAAGGAGTCGGATGATTCGTAGGGGAGGAAATGCTCGCCGATGGGGGTCTGGTACTCGCGGGAGAGGAAGCTGAAGCCGTATGGGATGTCGCGTTCTTGGATCGAGCCGGCGATGTTGAAGAAGAACCAGGCCACGAGGGAGACCGCGATTATAGCCGAGACTATCTGCAGCGCCCACTGGATGATGACGGCGTGACGCCAGACGGGGATGCCGCGGTAGGTCAGGGCTTTGGGTATGTCTGCCATGAGAACCTTGCCGACTCCTAACTGGGAACCGAGCCGATTCTAACACACCAGGGAGCGTCGCCCACGCTTGCCCTGGTCATGTTCATCGCAGCGGCGCGGCGTAGATCTGCCCCCCCTTGGGGCAATCGGCGCACGGAGCGGCGGACCATAGGGCGTTGCGGGTGTTGTCCTCCCTTGCAATGCCTATGCCGTCGTCGCCCAGGGTGCGGCGGTAGATTTCGGCGTAGTTGCCAACGGACCGGATGACGTCCTGGGCGGCGGCGCGGCTTAGGCCCACGGCCTCCTGTCCGAACGAACCCTCCAGCCCAAACAGCCGATCGACCTTGCTGTTGCCGGTGACGGCCGTGGGCACGTTGCTGGAGTCTATCCCGTAGGCCTCCGCGTAGATGAGCATGGACATGGTGAGGTTCACGACGTCGTACCAATTCTCGTCGCCGTGGGGAACCACGGGGGCCAGCGGCTCTTCGGAGATGGTATCGGGCAGGACTATGTGGTCGTCTGGGTTCGGCAGGCTGCTGCGGACGGCGTACAACCCCGAGTGGTCGGTGGTGAAGGCGTCGCACTGGCCGCTCCGATACGCCTCGACCGCGGCATCCGTCTTCTCGAAGGTCAACGCCTGTATGCCCAGCCCATGCTGGTTGGAAAAGTCCTGCAGGTTCAACTCGGTGGTGGTTCCAACGGTCACGCAGACGGCGGCTCCTTCGAGCTCCAGCGCTCCGGATATGCCCAGGTCTTTCCGAATCAGGAATCCCTGGCCGTCGTAGTACATGGTGTAGGAGAAGTTGCCCCACTGGGCGTCTCGTGAAGAGCTGCGGGTGACGGTCCGGACGAGCAGGTCCACGTCGCCGGACTGGACCGTGGCGCCCATCTCCGTAGCGTTGACGGGAACTATCTGGATGGCGTCGGCGTCGCCCAGAACGGCGGCAGCCACTGCGCGGCACAGGGCTATGTCGAAGCCGGCGTTGTTGCCGTTATCGTCAATGAAGCCGAAGCCCGGCAGGCTGTTGTTGCTGGCGCAGACCACGTGGCCCCTTGCCTTGACGGCTTCCAAGCGGCTGCCCCGCTCGGCGGCGGCGGAGTCGTCGGGCTGGCTCAAAGAGTCTGCACGCTCGGGGCTGCCCTGCGCGCAGGCGAGTAGGGCAGCCAGCGCCAGAATAGCCACCGCCGCTGCCATGAGGCGTTTCACGCGGTCGTCTCCTTCGTGAGAAGGCGGGACGGCCACACTAGGCAGCCGTCCCGCCCGATTCTCGTGTCTAGGCCCGGCGCTGGCTTACCTCAGAGGCGCTGCGTACACCTGGCCGCCCTTGGGGCAGTCGTTGCATGGCGCGGCGGCCCAGAGAGCGTTGCGGCTCCCCTCGCGCTGCAACCCCAGCGGGGTGAGGTGGCGGTCGTATATCTCGCCGAAGTTGCCTACGGCGCGGATTACGTCCTGGGCGACGGTCTGGCCCAGTCCCATGCTCTCCTGGCCGAAGGAGCCCTCGAGGCCGAACATCCTGTCAACCGCCGTGTCGCCGGTGACCGACGTCGGGACGGAGCTCGAGGTTATGCCGTATGCCTCCGAGTAGATGAGCATCGCCATAACCGCCTTTACGACGTCGTACCACTGCTCGTCGCCGTGGGGAACGACGGGGCCCAGCGGCTCCTCGGAGATGGTGCCGGCGAGGATGACGTGGTCATCCGGATTGGCAAGGCCGGCGCGTGTGCTGACCAGGCCGGATCGGTCGGTCGTGAGCGCGTCGCACTGCTCGCCTATGTAGGCTTCGTTCGCCGAAACGTTATCTGGGAACGTGGCTACCGAGATGTTCAGGTTGTTCTGGTTGATGAAGTCCTGCAGGTTCAGCTCGGTCGTCGTGCCCTGCTGTACGCATACAGCGGCGTCCTCGAGGTCGAGCATCCCCGAAAGTCCGAGGCTCTTCCTCACCATGAAGCCCTGTCCGTCGTAGAACATGGTCTGGGCGAAGTTGCCCCATTGGGCGTCGCGGGAAGTGGTCCACGTAGTGTTCCGGGACATGATGTCCACGTCGCCGGACTGCATCGCCGGGCCGCGCTCGGCGGCGACGGTGGGCCGGAACTCCACGGCGTCGGCGTTGCCCAGCACGGCCGCCGCGACCGCGCGGCACAGGTCGACGTCGAAGCCGACTGTGTTGCCGCTCTCGTCCACGAAGCCGAACCCCGCCAGGCTGTTGTTGCTGGCGCATACCACCTTGCCGCGCTGCTTCACGGCCTCAAGGCGGTTTCCCTCCATCATCATCGTCTCGCCGGCCCCAGCCGCCTTGAGGTCGTCCAGCTCATTCTGGACCGATTCAAAGTCGTCCCTGGAGACCATGTCGCCCGACATCGCCGCTTTCGTGTCGTCGAGCTCCTTCTGGACTGCGTCGAACTCTTCCTGCGAAACGCCGCTGGAGCCGCAGGCCAAAGCGGCCAGCAACGCCAGAGCCGCGCCCAAGACGACAGCGTACTTTCCAATCCGTCTCATTTCAAATCCTCCTTATGTTGCCAAGCTTGCGCGCTTGGCGATAGCGTCACTCCATAGGATACCATTATTGGGTACGCTGTACACTACCTTTTCAGCGCCTAAACCAGAACAATTTCGACAAGTTCGCACACTCACGGCGCGTCTCCGAGCAGCCGCCTGGAGATGATCTCCCGCATCACCTCGGACGACCCCGCGGCTATCGTCCATAGCCTATAATCGCGGGCGAACCGCTCGACCGGCGTCTCCCTGACGTATCCATACCCGCCGTGCATCTGGACGCACTCGTAGGCGACGCGGTTCGCGGCTTCGGTGGCGTAGAGCTTGGCCATGGAGACCTGGACCTCGCACGGCTCTTCCGCGGCGAACAGGGACGCGGCGTGGTAGGTGAGCTGGCGGGCCGCTTCGAGGCTGGCTGCGGCGTCGGCGAATCGGTGCCGCAGGGCTTGGAGCTCGGACAGCGGGCGCCCGAACGCCTGGCGCTGACGCAGGTATGCCGCCGTGTCATCCAGGGCCTGCGCGGCGGCGGAAACGCTGAGCGCGGCGGCGAGCAGGCGCTCGCGCTGGAGCCCCGCCGCGAGCTGGTGGAACCCGCGGTTCTCCTCGCCCAGCAGGTTCGCGCCGGGCGTCCGGACATCCTCGAACACCAGCTCCGCCGTGTCCGACGAGAGCATCCCGGTCTTGTCCAGCTTCTTGGAAACGGTCAGCCCGGGGGTGTCCCGCTCGACCAGGAATTGGGATAGCTGGCGGTGGCGCGGGCCTTCGGAACCGGTCCTGGCGGATACGAAGTATAGGTCGCCGTACACGCCGTTGGTGGTGAAGGTCTTGGAGCCGTTCAGCGTCCAATCGTCCCCGTCGCGGACCGCGCGCGTGGCTATGCCCGCCATGTCGGAGCCCGCCCCGGGCTCGGTGATGGCAAGGGCGCAGACCTTATCGCCGCTGATGACCGCGGGCAGATACCGCGCCTTCTGGTCGTCGGTCCCCAGCCTGGCGAGCCAGGGCGAGGACATGTCGGTGTGGACGATGACGCTGAAGGCGACGCCGCCGGCGCGGCAGCGCGCCATCTCCTCGGCCAGAACAACCGTCATCCAGAAGTCGGCGCCGCCCCCGCCGTATTCGGTCGGGTACTCGACGCCGAGGAACCCCAGCTCTCCAAGACGGCGGAACAGGCTGCGCGGTATCTCGCCGCGCTCTTCCCAATCGTCCACGCACGGAACTATCTCCTCCTCGACGAAACGCCTGACGGCAGAGCGGAACAGGCGATGCTCTTCGCGGAAATAACTCACGCGGCCCGCCTCACCCGTCGCTCACGTCAGGCCATGACCGCGCGGAGTCTCCTGACTCCTCCATGCGGCGCAGTACGTTTCGCCTTATCTTGCCGCTGATGGTCTTGGGCAGGTCGTCCACGAACTCGATCTCGCGTGGGTACTTGTAGGGAGCGGTAACGCGCTTGACGTGCTCCTGGAGGGCTGCGGCGAGCGCGGCGGAGGGCCTATGGCCCGGCGCCAGGGCCACGAACGCCTTGACTATCTCGCTCCGCATCGGGTCCGGCTTGCCTATCACTGCAGCCTCCGCGACTGCGTCATGCTCGACGAGGGCGGACTCGACCTCGAACGGGCCGATGCGGTACGAGGCGCTGATTATCACGTCGTCGGCGCGTCCCACGAACCAGAAATAGCCGTCCTCGTCGCGCGACCCCAGGTCGCCCGTGTAGTACCAGCCGTTGCGGAACGACCTGGCGTTGGCCTCGGGGTTGCGCCAGTAGCCGGGGAACAGCCCGACAGGCCACTCCGGCTCGGTCCTCACCGCGAGCTCGCCCTCTCCGCCGTCCGGCAGCTCGTTGCCGTCGTCGTCCACAACGGCCACGTGGAACCCCGGCGCCGTAACGCCCATGGAGCCGGGGCGGTACTCCATTCCGGGGAAGGTTGCCGCGAGGAGGGTCGTCTCCGTCTGGCCGTAGCCCTCCCAGATGTGCAGGCCCGTATGCCCGCGCCACTCGTCTATGACCTCCGGATTCACGGCCTCGCCCGCGCCCACGGTGTGCCTGAGCGCCATCGGCTGGAACCTGCCCAAGTCCTCGATAACCATCATCCTGTAGGCGGTCGGCGGCGCGAAGAAGGTCGTTATCGGGTATTGCTCGAACATCCGCAGCGTGCCCGCGGCGTCGAATCTGTCCCTGTGGTCCCATATGAAGACGGCGGCGCCCATGTTCCAGGGCGCGAAGAAGCACGTCCACGCCGCCTGCGCCCACCCCGTGTCCGCCAGCGTCCAGTGCAGGTCGGACGGGCGGTTGTCGAGCCAGAACTTGCCGGTGGCGACGTGGCCGATAGGGTAGCTGGCGTGGGTGTTCAGCGACATCTTGGGATGTCCGGTCGTGCCTGACGTGAAGTATAAGACCAGGGGATCGGACGCTGGGTTGCCCGGATGGGGAAGCTCGGCGGACGCCGCGCTCAACAGGCTCTCGTATTCGAGCCACGGGCCCTTGCCGCCCACGACGATGACCTTCTCGAGGCTGGGACATTCGCCCCGAACGGACTCGATCTTGTCCACGTTGTCCGGGTCGGTTATCGCGATCGAGGCTTCGGAGACGTTTATCCTGTACGCTACGTCCTTGGCCGTCAGGAGGGTCGTTCCGGGCACGGGCACGAGCCGCGCCCTCATGCAGCCGAGCATTATCTCCCACCACTCGACGACCCGCGGGAGCATCGTGAAGACGCGGCCGCCCTGCCTCGCGCCCAACCCCGTCAGGGCGTTGGCTATGCGCTTCGAGCGCCGGCCCATCTCCCGGAACGTTACCTCGCGGGAAGCGCCGTCCTGCCCGACCCAGACCATCGCCGTCTTGCGCGGGTCTCGGCCCCACTCGTCGAATACCTCGTAGGCCCAGTTGTAGGTATCGGGCGTTGCTTGGCGGAAGGTTCGGTAGGTCTCGGCGTAATCGCCGACTTGGTACGAATGCGTCATGCCGCCGCCTCATGAGCCGAGGGCGCTTCCAGCCCCCAGGCCCTCAATCTCGTCCTGAGTATATCCCAACTCGGCGAGGATGGCGCGCGCGTGCTCGCCCAGCCCCGGCGGGGACTCTGACGGGCCGACCGGGCCCGTCGAGAAGCGGGCCGGCTGACCCAGGAACGTCTGGCCGCCCACGGACGCGAACATCCCCCGCGCCCTGAACTGGGGCGAATCGAATACCTCGGCGAGCTCGGCGACGGCGGCGGCTGGCACGTCCGACCCTGCGAGGGCGTCCTCCCACTCCGACGCTGTCCTAGCCGGGAACGTCTCGGCGAGGGCGGCATGGACGCGCTCGGCCTCGCGCAGGCGCTGCTCGAACGTCATGCCGGCCATCTCCTCCAGGCCCGCCGCGCGGCAGAAGCGGTCCCAGAAGTGGTCCTCATGCACGATGCCGAGGCTGATCCAGCGTCCATCGGCGCAGGGGAAGAGGCCGTAGTGAGGTATGAAGGTAACGTTCGGGCTGCGCCCCGCCTCTGCGGGGTCGGAGCTCCTGCCCACTTCGAGCCCCAGCAGCGCGAGCGCGGCGTCCGTCATCGAAAGGTCTATGTACGCGCCCCGGCCGGTCGCCCCCCGGCCTGCGACCGCGGCGAGGGTCATTATGGCGGCGTACAGGCCCGACACGAGGTCGGAGAAGAGGACGGCGGGCGGCCACGGACGGCCTTCCACGGACGCCTGCAAGCCCATGTAGCCGCTGAGAGCCAGATAGTTCACGTCGTGGCCGGGCCTGTCGCGCCAGGGGCCGTCCTGCCCGAACCCAGAGATGGAGCAGTACACGAGCCCGGCGTTGCCCTTCGACAGCGTGTCGTAGTCCGCGCCGAGCCGAGCCGCCACGCCAGGACGCCAGCCCTCGAGCGCCACGTCGGCCCGCTCCGCAAGCCGGCGCAGCGCCTCCTGTCCGTCGTCGGTCTTGAGGTCCAGGGCGATGCTCCGCTTGCCGTGGTTGATGCTGGCCCATATGCCGGGGCTGTGCCGCAGCGGGTCCCCGCCGGGCGGCTCGACCTTGACCACGCGAGCGCCAAGGTCGCCGAGGATGGTCGAGCAGAACGGGCCCGGGACGTTCACGGTCATGTCCAGAACGACAATGCCGGCCAATGGCTTCGGGTTGCCGGCGCGGGGAGTGCTCATAGGCAAGCTCGTAGCTGTCCTCACGGCTGGGTTGTTCATGGGATTATACTATGGACTCGGCTTGCCTCTTGGGATGCCGCCCTGTACGCTTCGACGAAACGTGGCGGCTGCGCGTGAAGCTCACGCGCTGACCGCATCCATGCGCGAGGAGTAACACATGTCCAAAGCTCACGTCGGCGTTGGCGCAGACCGCCAGCTCTTCCTCGACGACCATCTCGTCGAGGAGACGAAAGGCGTTGCGCGGCGGCTCCACTCGCCGACTCGGCGCAATGTCATACTGCGGGGCGACAGGCCCTGGGACAACGCGAGCGTAGCCTTCATGTCCATCATCGAGGACGGCGGGTTGTATCGCGGCTACTACCGCTGCGACCACCTGGACTCGTCGAAAGCCCCCAATCCGCGGCACACCGCCTACGCGGAGAGCGCGGACGGCGTAACGTGGCAGAAGCCGAGCCTGGGCCTCGTGGACTTCCAGGGGTCGAAGGACAACAACCTCGTCTGGATGGGGCCGGGCGCGAACCTCAGCGCCTTCGTCGACGCGAACCCCGCGGCCGCGCCGGAGCAGAGATTCAAGGCCGTGGTCCGCGCCAACCGCCTCGAGGGAGAGGCCCTGGGCGCGCCGGGGTCGTGCGTGCTCGCCCTCTCGTCGGCGGACGGCGTGCGCTGGACGATGCGCGGACAGCCTATCCTGACCGAAGGGCCTTTCGACTCGTTCAACGTGGCGTTCTGGGACGACTGGAAGGGCCAGTACGTGATATACACGCGGGGCGTCGCCGGCGTCGGCAACTTCAAGGGCGGCGTCCGCTGGATTCGACGCTCCACCTCGAAGGACTTCATCCACTGGACGCCCCTGGAGCCGATAGACGCCGGAGACACCCCCTTCGAGCACCTCTACACCAACGCCTGCGTTCCCTACGAGCGAGCGCCGGGGACCTACCTGATGTTCCCCTCGCGCTACGTGGTGGAGCGCACCCCCGACCCAGACTGGGAGGGCGGCCCTGGCGTGAACGACATCGTGTTCATGTCGAGCCGGGACGGGCTGCGGTTCGACCGCAGCTTCATGGAGGCGTTCCTGCGGCCGGGGCTGGACCCCAAGAACTGGCACGAGCGCGGCGTGTACGTCGAGCGCGGCATAGCCCAGACCTCGCCAGAGGAGATGAGCCTCTACGTGAGCGACCACTGGCGCTACCCGACGACCCGAATCAGCCGATACACGTTGCGGACGGACGGGTTCGTGTCCATCAACGCCGGCTACGCGGGCGGCGAGATGACGACGCATCCGCTGGCGTTCGAGGGCCGCGGACTGGAGCTGAACTACTCGACCTCGGCGGTGGGGTCCGTGCGCGTGGAGCTGCAGGACGTAGAGGGCAGGGCGATTCCAGGCTTCACGCTCGACGACTGCCCGGAGATGTTCGGCGACGAAATCGAGGGCGCGGTGAGCTGGAAAGGCGGCGGAGACCTGTCCGCGCTGGCTGGCCGTCCAGCGCGGCTGCGCTTCACGCTCAAGGACGCAGACGTCTACGCCTTCCGATTTGGGTGAGGCAGTTCCGCCTTATCCCCTCTCCCTCGACGGGAGAGGGCTAGGATGAGGGTGACAATCTCCCCAAAATTGCCCCAAAATTGCCCCAAACTGCCCCTTGACACGCCGAGAACAGCCGTGCTAGTCTGGTAGACGGCCCGAAGGGGCGTATCCCAAACGAGCATAGAGCCCACCTCTGCCCTTGGCATCATACACGCCGCTGCTGTTGGACGGGGCACCCGCGTGTACGAGAAGGTCCCTCTATGTTTCGGCGCCTCGCACAGGAGGACGTAGTGCCAAATGCGTCTCCCCCGTTCCAGGTGCGGACTCTCGGACGACCGGGAGGACCGTAGCCAGCGCAGCCCGACGCCTTGGCGGGTGGAAGGACGAAGCGCGAACGCAGGCGGTCCCGCAAAGGACCGTCAGCCGTCCGGGAAAGCCCGGGGTGGGGTTTGCAACCCCAAGTGTCGGCGAGCGTACGACGTCGGCATCCCCGAAGCGAGTACCGGAGTCACTGCCTTGCAGGGCATACTCAATCCCCCGCGTGAGCGGGGGAATCAGGAGTAGATAGGGCGCGGGTCGCAAGACCCGCCAAGTTCCCTCTCCCTCACGGGGGAAAGGGCCAGGGTTGGGGCAAACGCCCCGCCCTGCGTCCCTCCCCCGAAGGGAAAGGGCTAGGATAAAGGCGATTCCCGCCTTATCCCCTCTCCCTAGACGGGAGAAGGGCCAGGGTGAGGGTGAATCAGGCGCAGAAGCGGCTAGAACCCGCCAGAGCGCCAACAGAAAGGAGCCGGCCGAGACGAAACGAACATAGACGAAGGCGCCATGAGGCCCCCAGCCTTCATCACCCCTCCCCAACGGGGAGAGACCCAGGGTGAAGGCAATTCAGCGCGTCCCAAACCCTGCTCGCGTGGAGCCCCTGCATCCCCGGAGCGCAGGCGTCTCGCCTGCATCCCAATCCTGAATATCCTGATTCAGACACCTGCCTTTGCCTCATCAATCTACTCGCTCAATAAGATGCGATTGCCCTGCGCCCCAAAAGCGCCAGACCGGCGACCGGCGCAATTTGCCCGGGAAGACGCCCCAAAACCCCTTGCGCCGCAAAGAACAATCGTACTATTATTCTCTATTATGCCAAGACAGACCGAACCCAGCGCCAACAACGCCCTCGGCGCGCTCCTCCAGCGCATGATGCGCGATGCCGAAGTGCGCTCCGAAAACGTCCGCGCGTTCGCAGACCACCCAGGACTCCAGCCCGACATCCTCATCACCTCGACCGGCCGAGCCCCCGTCGTAGTCGAGGCCGAGTTCGAGCCAGCCCGCACCGTGGAGGACGAGGCCAACTCAAGGCTCGGCCTCGAGGTCGCCGAGGGCCGCCGCAGCGTCGAGGCGGTCATCGCCCTGCGATACCCCGCAGATGTCGCCGATGCGGCCAACCTGCACGACTCCCTCTCCGACGCCCGCCTCGAATACTGCGTGTTCCACGCCGAGCCGCCCGACAGCCGATTCCCCGAATCCGGGTGGGTCAGCGGCTCCGTATCCGATCTTGCGGACATGATACAGCTCGTATCAGTGCCCCAAAGGGCCGTCGACGCAGCCGCCGACGCGCTCGAACAGGGCATCGAACGAGTTGCCGCGATACTGGACGACCTGGCCGAGATTCGGCCCAATGTCACCCAGTCCATCGCCCAGCTGCTGAGCTTGGCAGACCTTCCCCAGACGCGCCGAATGGCATGCGCCATCATCGCCAACGCAATGGTCTTTCACGAGCGCATCGCCGGCATGCACCCCGGCGTGAAACCCCTGAACCTCGTGTGCGGACCCAACGCCGACAATCCCCAGGACGAGACCATATCCGCCTGGACCTACGTCCTGGACGAGATCAACTACTGGCCCATCTTCGCCATCGCCAAGGACCTGCTGCAGCAGTTGCCGCCCCGTGACGCCGCTAGGGCGCTGCGCGACCTGCGCGACACCGCGCAGCGTATCGACACTATCGGCGTGAACAACTCCCACGACCTGACCGGACGCATCTTCCAGCGCCTGATCTCCGACCGCAAGTACCTGGCGACCTTCTACACCCTGCCGGCTTCGGCCGCCCTGCTCGCGCGGCTTGCCATGGCCAAGATGGACGGTGTGGACTGGTCGAGCGCCGACGCCATCGGCGCGCTCCGAATCGGCGATTTCGCCTGCGGAACCGGCGCGCTCCTGTCCGCCGTGTACGAGCGGATAGCCACGCGCCACGAACGCGCGGGCGGAAACCCAGAAGACCTCCACCCCGTCATGATGCAGGACGTCCTCTACGGCTGCGACGTGATGCCCTCGGCAATACACATCACCGGCTCCACGCTCTCCGGCATTCAGCCCGATGTCAAATTCGAGATGTCGCGCCTATACACCCTCGCATATGGCCGGCAGGACGACGGCAGCGTGAAAATCGGCTCGCTGGAATTGCTGCAATCCTCCGAGACTATGACGCTGTTCAACACCAGCGACCCCGCCCTGCGCACCGGCAGCGCAGGCGAGGAGACCGCCGCGCGGGTCAACGTGGACATCCCAGACAACGGCTTCGACTTGGTGATAATGAACCCGCCCTTCACCCGTGCCACGAACCACGAGGGCGCGCACGCCAGAGTAGTCGACCCCGCCTTTGCCGCGTTCGGGGCCAGCAAGCGCGATATGGGCGACATGGGCGCGCGGATGCGAGAGATGGGCAGCCGCACGTGCTATCACGGCAACGCCGGCCTAGCCTCGGCCTTCGCGGCGCTCGCCGACAAGAAGCTCAAGCCCGGCGGCGTGCTCGCCATGGTGCTCCCACTCTCCGTGTCCGCAGGTAAGTCTTGGCAGAAGTTCCGCTCTATGCTCAACGACGAATACTCCGACTTGGAAGTGCTGAGTATCGCTGCCGATGACAAGGACATGTCCTTCTCGTCCGACACGGGCATGGCAGAGTGCCTGGTCATTGCACGCAAGCGCAGTGTGGAGTCGCAGACAGTGCGCTTTACCTCCCTGTACAGCCGCCCGGACGGATTCGCCGAGTCTGCAGAGATAGCGAAGAGCATGAAAGTCGTCGAAATCCGCGGAATTGAGGATGGGCCATACGGCGGCGCCCCAGTAGCTATAGGAAACGATCAAATAGGCGATTCCATGTCGGCGCAAATCTTTAGATTTGCGCCGACATGGAATCCTGTCCGAGTCTCCGACGGCGCCGTCGCCCAAGTCGCTCACGCGCTCGCCAACTCCAAGCTCTGGCTCCCGACATTCACAGACCCACTCGACCTCAAGGTAACTATCCTGTCAAACGTCGGCAAACGCGGCTTGGTTGACCGCCTCATACTCGGACCGCCGCACCCCGCTCCCTTCACGAAGGCAGCGCCCAGCCCGACTGCCACATACCCTTGCCTCTGGAACCACGACGCCAAGAAGGAGACGCGAATGGTCTGCGAACCCGATTCGCAGCTGCGCGTCCGACTAGGCATGGAAAGCAGGGCTGCCGAGGTCTGGGCCACCGCCAGCCGCGCACACGTTAACCGTGATTTTAGGTTCAACTCGCAGCCACTAGCAGCCGTATTCACAGAGCAGGAAAGCATTGGCGGTGTTGCTTGGCCCAATGTGAAGTTCTCAGATGTGCGCTTCGACTATGCTTTCGTGGTGTGTGGCAATAGCACTCTCGGCCAGATGCTGTTCTGGTGGCACTCCAACCGGCAACAAAGTGGACGTGGCCGAATAACAATCAGCTCCGCCGAAACCCTCCCCATCCTCGACCTCCGCGCTCTCACCGACGAGCAGCTTGCCACCGCGCGGGACATCTTCGAACAGTTCCGCGAGCTCGACCTCCAGCCCGCCTACCTCGCCGACGCCGACCCCAACCGCGCCATGCTGGACCGCCGCGTAATCTGCGACCTGCTCGGCTTCGACCGCGACATCTACCAAGCCGTCCGCCGCCTAGCCGAGAAGTGGTGCGCCGAGCCGTCAGTGCACGGCGGCAAGAAGCGCCCCAAGCGAGCAAGGTTGTTGATGTAAGCCGCCTTTCGTCGAGTCGCGGGCCTAATCCGGTCCTTCGTGAAGGAGACCGATTCACTCCCCGTTCAGCCAACGAATGATCTGCCGCGTCCGATTATAATCACGGTCCTTTGAGGGGTTCTTGAACTGTGTCGTCTCTTTCCACTGGTTCTTGGCCTTCATCTTGGTCTCCAGCCAACGCGCGGCCTCTATCTTCTCGTCGCCCGACCAACGCCCATCGCCGACCGCCATGTATATCGCGGTTGTTTCGGGCATGCCTGGGTCTTGGCGTTTGTCGATCATCTCTTGTATCTCCCGCTCGACAGGACTGAACGAAGCCAACCGCTCTTCTCGCTCCCTCGCCTCCGCCTCCTGACGGATTTGTTTATTACGACGCTGTACAGATTCGCTGAGCTGCCGCTTGAGGCCGGCCCTCTTCTCATCGTTGCGGCTAAAGCGTCCGTAGCCGACCGCCGTCTTGGCCCCGGCCCCAGCCCACTCCAACGCCTCACGGAGCCACTTCTCCACCATCTCCATGTCCGCCTTCGTCTCTCCGCCGCGAGGCATGACGCCGAACAGGAACGATGTCCCAGCGGCGGTAACCAAGAAGGGGATTGGCGTCGGCGAGCGCCAGTCGCCCGGCGGGCATTCTTCGCTCCAACCAGCGTAGTGAGGAGTCATGACGTCGGCTTCGAGGCCCACAGGTTCGATGGGAATCGCGTCCAAAATGCAGGCCGTTCCCACTTGCCCGCTCGTCCCGAACAGGCGATCGGCAACCTCCTTAGTTACCCCCTCCTCTTTCGCCCAGGCGCCAACCATCCCCTTGATAGAGCTGCCCGGCAGGTACGGAGCGCCCAGCGTCGGATGCCAGGCGAACCCGTTCTCGACCGGATGGCTGCGCCCCAGGCCCGTCACGAAGCGCGACTCCGCAGTGAAGACTGCCCACGTCCCGTCGCGTCCCTCGACGAGGCGCATCATCCGCAGCGCGCTCTCCTCGATTTGGTCTTTCGAGCCAACAGCTCCACGAGTGAGGGTTCGAATCCACTCGAGCTTCGAGTTGCGCTGGCCGTCACCTGACATGCTCCACGAATCGCGTCTTTGCTCCCATGTGTTGCAGAACTTGTCGAACCAGAGGCCGGCGTGCCCTTCGGCGACGCGCCCCGGCAGTGATGAGCTTGCATTGCGGTACAGCGGCAGGGTCATTCGCCGCCCCCGTCGTCGGCTGGGAGGTAAGCGCGGCAGAACTTCTTGTGCCACTCCAGCCACGCCAGAGCCTCGCCCTGCGCGCGCAGGTAGCGCGACTGGTCGTGCTCCATGATGGCCGTCAGCAGGTCGGGGGCCGAAGGATATACGCCCTCGTCTTTGCGGCAGAGCCAGCGCTGAACGCTGTCATAGAGCTTGTAGTGAGCGCGCTTATCGTCACCCTTCCGGTCCGATGCCGCGGCGAGTTCTGTCGCCAGCGCCTGCCCCAGACCGTTCATCACGATGGCAGGACCCAGGCGGTCGACGTAACTGCCATACCTCTCTTTGAAGGGTTTAGACTCGCCACCGATCTCCTTGACTCGAGCCAAGGCGTCCTTGGCGCGCCGCTGTTCCGTCGTACTCACTGCTCACCCCCTACGTTGGCGCTGCGGGAGCTGACCGCGAACCAGCCCTGCCCCACAGTCTCGTTGCCGCCGACCTGCAGATAGGGGTCGCTGCCTGGAAAGAGGCCGTCCAGCGCTCCGAGCGCGTCGTAGCTGCGACCGGAGATGAGCGCGTACATCACTGTATCTGGCGGAAGCGTCTCTTCGTACCACAGGTTCGCGCTCTTCTTGGTTCCGTCTTCGAGCACATTGCGCGCCTGGAGGGAAAGGCCGTATCGGACGAACCACGCGAAGTCATCGTCGTTCAGAACAGCGATCTGATTGACCAGGCGGTTCCGAGTATGGTCGTGGAGAATCAGAGGCGCTATCGAATCAACCAAGCCGTCCGGTAGTTTGCCGTTGATGGAGAACTGCCGCTCTTCCAAGAACATGTCGCCTTCGCCGGTAGCCAGCGCCTCGCCCTCTGAGACGGCCTGCTTCGCAGGCGAAGGCGGCAGGCCGGCGCGGGCGAGGTCCCGACTATATCTTTCCAAGATGTGCGCGCAGGTCGCCCAGCGGTACGATGCAGTCAGGCTGCGGACGGGCAGTAGCAACAGGCGTCCGTCAGAGACCAGGAGGTCGCCTGCCCTGTCCGGTTTGCCGAAGTGGTCCTTCGGATTCCCTGCCCCGCTCCTCTCCATCTTGTCTCGAAGCGCGCCCTTCAGGCTCGAACCCACAATCACCGGGTAGTCGGTCGCTGCCTCGCGCGCCACCGGCAGGTCCACGACGCCCATTCCGCGTCCCGAGCCGGGATGGATAGCAGTCTCGGCCAGCAGGCCGAGCATGGTTGTTCTCATCGCATGTCCTCCTGTCAGTCGGGCCAGACGCCGAGCGCCACGAGCCCGAAACCCCACTCCGTCCGCTCGCCGATGCGGGCCAGCCCGCTCTCTGTCGAAGCTGCTCGTGCAAGAAGCTCCGGTTCTGATGCCTCGCAGAATAGCACGCTTCCCGCCGGCAGAACTGACCGAATCGGCAGCGGACGCGGCTTCAGCGAATCCCAGCCGCCGATTCGCTGCGGCCGGTCCATGCAGGCTGATACGACGCGGACGCCAAGGCCCGGGATCTCGGCGCCCGGCTCAATCTCCATGTCCACCGGCGACAAGGCGATGATTGCCGCCCTGCCGCTCTCCTGGATTGCGCCGCTCGGCGGCTCGATACCCACTGCCGCATCCCATCGCCGAAGCTCCGCGAGCCTGCTCTCGCCGCCCAAGGGCGTCATCTGCTCGAATGGCCATGCCCAGCTTTTGGGCAGACCCGATACACGCGCTCCGAGGGACACACCGGCCTTGAGGCGGACGTGTACGGTACTATAGAGCATACCTTCGCGTGCAGTGCGCTTTTTCGTATCGCGTTCCAGCCCGATCCTCGATTCCGACGACCAGAGGCAGCGGCTCGGCACAACATCGTCCTGGCATGGGAGTTCGCCGCGCCGCGCCGCGTTCAGTCCGGTAGCCGTAAGCCATTCGCCATCGCTGGGCTTGAGCGTCGCGTCCTGAATCGAACCCCCCAACTTCGGAAGACGAACCTCGCCAAGGTCGCACGCTACCGGCTGGCCTGGGCGCAGCAGGGCTTTGGGACGCCATCTGCTGCGCTTGGTGACTCCGAGCAGGTGGCGAGGCATCCGGAACAGCGGCTGGCCGCAGCGAAGCAGGAACATGCCCTCAATCTTGACCTTCCCAAGGTCGGGGCCGTCTCCTAGCGCGTCGCAGATTTCCTGAGGCCATGAATCAGCGCCATCCCAGCCGTTGTTGTGAGCCAGCGCAGACCGCAGGGCTCCCACGACCGTGGGAGGATGCGGGGGGAACAGGCTTTCGACGTTCTCCTGCGGCGCGGCGTTCATCGTGAATGGGGAGCCATCCCGAAAGAACCAGGTATCTACCGGGCAGAGCTGAACGCCAGTCATCGGTATGCCTCCTGGTCGTCAGGGTCAGCCAGGAACCGCGCGAGCAGAAGCGCGTCGACGCCGGCTTCGGTGATTCTGTCGCCGCCGCCTTCCGCCGGCTGTGGGTTGCGGGCAGGGGAAAGAAGTCCGACGACACGAGAAGCGAGGGATTCGGCGCGCTCCGCCGCGTGTTCGTCCATCCTGATGTCCAGGCTGCGAAATGTCTCGGCCCGCAGGAACGGCTCGATCTCGATGCCATCGGGAACAGCGCCCCATTCGCCGGGTCGCCAGCTGTCCCAGCCGCAGAGCATCGAGAGGGTATCCCGAATCCGATAGATCAGCGACGACGAAAGCCCGGGCTCCGTCGCGTTGTAGACCAGGGCTGACTTCAGCTGGTCTAGCAGAGCCACGGCGCGGTCCTCATCACCATCAGGGCCCCGAACCCACGTGGTGACCCACTCGCAGTGCAGCCCACCCCGCTTCAGCACAGCCGCAGCTAACGAGTTCCGCCCGTTGCCGTCTTTGGCGACGTCGTCCAGCAGGCGATGCGCCTCCCGGAGGACCGAGCTGAGCGGCAGCCGGGCATGAGCGAAAACGACGGCGGCGGACAAGGTAGCTTCGCCTTTCGCAACGGCGCTGCCAAATGCCTCTCCGTAGGCGTTGGACAGCTCATCCGCGCAGTCCAGCGCGCTATCCGCGGTGAGCATCGCCAGCACGTCGTCGCCGCCGGCATAGACCGGCACGCCGTCATGCCTGCCCACGACCTTTGGGACCCTATCCGTGAACTTGGCCAGGGCCTTGCTCACGACATCGCCACCGGCCGCGCCAACCAACTTCCCCAATCTATCGCCGTCCGCCAGCAGCAGCGCATAGAACGAGCTCGGCGGCCCCAGCAACTTACCTTGCGCATCCTTCGTATCGTAGATACGCTTCAACGCGCCGGCCAACTCCTCCCGCTTATCTTGGCCCACGCCGTCCTTCAGCTGGGACAGCCTCTTGTCCAACACGAAGTCGCTGTGCATGTAGTTTGCGTCCAGCTTCGGGAAGTCGCCGGCCTCTGGCGCGAGCAGGCCCTCGAATGGCGGGGACTGCATGGGGAACACATCCTCCGCGGCGGTCTCCCTGGCCAGATTCGCGTACTCACGCGCCTTCTCCGGCGCGCCATCGATGACGCGGCGGATCCACGGAACCGCGCCAAAGTACACGGTCGAGGGCCAGCGCGAGGCATCGACATCCCAGCCCAGCGCGTTCTCCGCTACCCTCGGAAACATCCGCTTCACCAGCGCGATGGCGCACAGCCGCTCGTTGTCCTGCAGGTCAAGACCTCTGATTCGGCTCCGGACTTGATTCCAGAACTGGTTCTGCTTGGCTCTGTCCTGGGCGCGGATGAACCCCGATAGCTCCTGCAGGTCATGCATGATGGAGCACTTGTCGCCGGGCTCGTCAGGCGGGCGATGGCTGCGCCAATGCTTGCGGCGCGCAAGCAGGCCGCCGCCTCCGTTATCAGAAGGGCCGGCAGTCCACGTCACTTCCCAGAACCTTTTCACCTGCCGATCCCAGATGTCCTTTGTTCCTTTTCCGTCCGAGGCTGCATGTTCGACGAAGCAGCGCCATACGGCGTTGCAGACCCGCGCCCATGCTACGCACAACGAATCTGTGGCTGCAGCCGCTATGGGCCTCGGGTCGCCGTCGGTCTCTACTACGAAGTGGTTCGGCAAAGTGCCTATTCGAGGAGGATCGCCCTCGCGCTCCTCACAGACCCACTTGAAGAGCGGATCATTGTCAACTTTGGGCTGTACGATTTCGCCTCCAGCCTCTTTCGCGCCGCGCATGGCGTGCGCCGACAGGAACGCCAGCAGATACGAGCTGCCCCACAGGTCCCGCGTGCGGCGAGACTGCGATACGAACCCCTGCACAGGCCCTATCGAAATGTCGAGGCGTGTCTTCATGGCCGAACTTCAACCACTCTGATGCCGTCTCTGCGCGAAGTCAACTTGTCAAGGAACGTGTGGATAGGATTGTATAGCGTATCCTCGTCCGGAATGGAGGCTTTGCCCATAGGCAGGAAGCGAGCGGGTAGGAACGACAACACCGCAACAGGGGCGCTGCCGCACTCGTGGATGTGGATGAACAACGGGCTGGCGCGGCGCTCAACATTTGGGATGGAAGCGGCGCGTGACGCGCGGGGCAGCCCAAAGGCGATTCGCTGTATGCCCTTGACGTCGGTAACGGCATCCTTCAGTTCGACGCCTATCCGGTCAAGCAAATCCATACCAGCCCGACGACCACTGCGCGAAGATTGCCGGCGGCCCCGAGAAGACCGATTGTCGATCTCCAAGAGGAGGCAACGGCTTCGCTTGGAGATCGCTGTGTAAGGCACATCATCCGTGCTGTCGTGGACTCGAAGCGACCCAATGACGCTTTGCAATTCGCCGATGGACCGCGGCGCCTGCCATTGCTCTACGCCGTCCACCTTCAACGACTGTAGGGCCAGAGATCCGTACCCCTTGCGGCTCTTCGCGCCCATCCCGCCGAAGACCCCAAGCGCGGTCAGCGCGTCCAGAAGCGATCTCCGCTGTGTCGCATCGAGTTCGCGGGCACGCATCCGAACACTGAATTTGAAAGGAGCCTCAAGGCAATCACGTTCGTTTTTTGTCCCTCGCTCCATGACGCCGTATCCAAGGTATCTCGCGCCCTGACCGGCCCCTAGCGAGTAGCCTGCTCCGGTCTGTGGCTTCACGTAGTCCGTGAGCCGCATTGAGACGCGCGACTGCCCCTTGTCAGCGCTGCCGAAGAGCTCGTCCTCCTCACGTTTGATTGCCTTGAGGTCGCCTTTTAGCCCCGGCTGCGGCCATGCGAGCGCCCGCCACCAGAACCGCAGCGCGCCCTTGAAGCTTGGGAGACGCAGCTCGGCGTCTGCTGGATTGGCTCCCCCGCAGAACATGGGCGTCGTGACCCGGTAGGTTGCCTCAATCACGGTTGGCATCGTCATCCTCCGGCCCATCGAGCCAGAACGGCTCGCCGGCTTGGTAGGGGTCGGCGTCCTGTTGCTCTGTAGGTCTCCGGTCTATCAATCCGAATCGGCGCGTCGGGCGAGCGAAACGGCGCGCTTCTGACGCAATCGCCTCGGCGGCCAGGCCCATCAGCGTCGTACCGCCGGTCACGTTGACAGCCACCTCGTCCGCGCCTATGAGATGCTCCCGGGCGTCCTTCACGAGCCTCTCGATCTCCTCGCGCCCGCCTCCAAAGGCGTCTTCGAGGAGCAGCGGTTCGAACCTGCCGCCATATCCCGCTTGCTTCAACGCCTCGTCAATCTTGTCCTCGGATTTTCTTGAGCAGATGATGAGGCACGTCGCCGGCTCTTCGCGGTTCTCGTCCGCCTGACACGCCATCATAGCGCTGAACAGCACGCCGGGGCGCAAGCCAATCGGACTGACCAGTACCAGGCCGCCGGGCGAATCGCCGAGAGACAACGAGAAGCCGGGCAGCGATTTCAACGTCTTCCAGTATCCAAGAACCCTAGTGACCTCCCCTTTAATATCCTTGTCGTTGGCGAGGTCCTGCCGGCGCATCCCGTGGTGAGCGTAACCGTTGCGCAACGCTCTCAACTCATCCCAGAAGGCGCCCAGCGACCGCTGTTCTTCGGTCAGGGCATCGCTAAGATCTGGCGTCTTGCGAAGGGCAACGATTGCGCCGAGCAGATTTTCAGCCCGCTTCCTTACCTTGCCATAATTGAGCCACTCGGCGTCAAGACGCTGGCGCCAGATGACCCAGGAAACCGTCCACTCGTTCATCAGCCTCAGCGCCGTGGCCGTGTGTCCGTGGCCCAGGAGATCATCGATGATGTAGGCTTGGCGCAAGAGCTCGCCTTCTGAGAGGGCAATGTCATTCTTCCATCCCTGCCCGGAAACTGGCGCCCCCAGCTCGAAGGGCCTGATTATCCCGGCAAGCTGGTCACGCAACTCCCGTTCGAGAGGCAGCCGCCGCTCGTCCCTGAGCAGCCGCCTGAGCGGCTTGTTACGCTCGCCCATCTTCCGAGCCTGCAACCCCAGCTCCAACGGCAGGCCGGAAAGATACGCCTCTGACAGGCGCCTCAAGTCTCGCGAGATGTCGCGTGCGACCGGCGCAGCCTGTGAATCGGCTCCCAGCAATTCTGCCATCGGCAAGGCGCTGCCGGTTTCCCCCAAGACCTCCAGAGCATGAACCCAGCGAGGGAGCTCCAGAAGCGGGCGCAGATCGAGGAAAGGACTCGG
Organism: uncultured Dehalococcoidia bacterium; assembly: GCA_958296115.1. Lineage (GTDB taxonomy): Bacteria > Chloroflexota > Dehalococcoidia > Lucifugimonadales > CAJWER01. The sequence goes on along the minus strand of OY282442.1, from coordinate 2,897,420 downwards.
AGCGTCCCGATTCAGCAGGCCGTAGTACGCGCCGCGAACCCGAACCCCGCGCAGCGCGGCCAGATAGAGCACGGAGACATAGGTGAGGAAGGAGAAGTGCCTGTACCCGTGAGTAACGTCCACGGTCAGATCAACATCGCGCGGGACAGCGCGGGTAACTGCCTCTAGGAACTTGCCGATGCTGTCTTCATCATCTCCGGCCGGGACTTCGACCGGCTCTACGCAGAGCCGACCCTGCAACAGCTTTTCGAGCTTGGGCCAAGTCTCATTCTTCGCCTCTGGCGTGCATAGGGCCAATACGCGATCCGGTGGCTCCTCCTCCGGCAGAAGCTCGACAAGCGCGACCGGGGCGAGGTCCGCCTCGACCTCCTTGCCATTGAGGGTGTATCGCGCTTTCCCCGGTCCCATACCGAGCGCAGTCAGCATCAGGTGGCCGGATTGCTCTACAGAATTCAACTGTCTTCAACCTCTTTGGTGGGCCCGGCAGGGATCGAACCTGCGACCAATCGGTTATGAGCCGACCGCTCTACCACTGAGCTACAGGCCCTATGAGATTGCCTTTGCAGTATAGCACATCGCACATCGCACAGCGCCCGGCAGTCGCTGGGTCGTGTTCAGGCGCTCCGACCCCGCCTCTGCCGAATGTACGACCGCGCAGACAATCCCAATATCGTCACGAGGACTAGCAGCCCTCCGAGTACCGCTATTCCCCCCAAGGGATTCGCCTCGCTGACCTCTATGGAGAACGCCGCCTGGGCTTCGCCAGGGCCTGCCTCTATACGGACGGTGAACGTCCATGGCCCCGCCTCGTCCACCGCCGTGTTGAGGTCGTAGAACGTCGGATCCCGAAAGTTGGCGACCGCCGCGATCGGTCCTATCCCGGTCGATTCATCGCTTGGGCCCACGCCGATGACCGTTACCCTCGCGTCGAGTATGTACGTGTCCGTGGCGGCGTCCATGACCCGCATGGTGAGGTGTAGGTTCCCGACGATGGGCGTGTCCGGAATGGTGCCCAGCGATACGTCGTAAGGACCCGCCGCCTGTCGGTCGAACCGGAGGACCCGCCCGTTGGCCTGCGCCGGCTGCGCGGCCGCAATCAGCATGACAACGGCGACCGTCAGCAGGGAAGCGTACCTGTACAGCGTCGGCATGGCAATGGTCAGCCGCTAGACCGGCCGGGAATCGTCCTGGAGCAGGTAGTAGGTCATAGACTGCAGCGACAGCGCCGGGTCGATGTTCCGTATCACGATGCCGTCTGGCACGCTCGGAGCCACGGGCGCGTAGTTCAAGATTCCCCGGACGCCTGCGTCCACAAGCTGGTCGATGACCGACTGGGCTTGGGAAGCCGGCACTGCGACGATGCCTATCGCGACCTCGCCCTCGCTTATGACCGCGTCCAGATCCGACATCGGCCTCACTGGTATATCGCGGACCGGCTTGCCGACCAACGCGGGGTCGCTGTCGAAGGCGGCCACGACGCTGAACCCCTCGGGCGCGAAGCCGGGGTAGTTGATGATGGCCTGCCCCAGGTTCCCGACCCCCACCAAGCAGGCCGACCAGTTCCTGTCCAATCCCAGTATCCGCCGGAGCTCGTTCCGCAGGAACCGAACGCTGTACCCCTGCCCTTGCTTCCCGAACTTCCCGAAATAGCTTAGATCCTTGCGAATCTGCGCCGGCGTTATACGCAGAAGCCGCCCCAGGCGGTGCGAGTTCACGACCTCGCTGCCCGCGTCGAGTAGCTGCGACAACGCCCTCACGTACATCGGCAATCTGAGGATAACGACGTCGGGGACCCCGGAGAGGTCCATGTGAATAGGGCGATTCGCGTCCGTCATTCCGCTTACAGTATAACCGTTCCCCGCCTTCTGGTGAATCGAGCGAGATTCAGCTATCCCCGCTGATTAGGTCCCTGATAACGGATACCGCTCTGCCCGCAGCTACCCCCGTCGCTATCCGCGCAGCGCCAGGCCCATAGACCGCCGTCGTCTTGCCCAGCCGCTCCTCGTCCCCGACCTCGACGGACACCGCGCCCTGCCTGTACGACAACAGCGACGGATCGACGACTGCGGCCACCGCCAGGGGGTCGTGAAGCTCGTATTCGTCCCTGTCCGGATGCCCCTCGAACCATCCGCCGAGTATCCGCCTTGCCAGCCTCGCCGTCGCCGAGCCGCCCTCGACCCAGAGACCCTCCCCGCGCGAGAATGCCGCCTGCATCGTTACGTCCAACCCCACCAGAGTCGTCCGGGCCCCGCTTCTCAGCACGACCTCCGCTGCCGCCGGGTCGTTGTATATGTTGAACTCCGCGCGCTCGGTTACGTTCCCCGGAACCTCCACGGCGCCGCCCATGACCACTATCTCGGCGACCTCCTCGGCGAGCCGCGGCTCGCGCTGAAGCGCCAGCGCCACGTTTGTCAGCGGCCCCAACGCAATCACCGTCAACTCCCCCGGACTTGCCAGCGCTATCTCCCCGATCGCCTCGAACGCCGGCTCCGCCCGCGCCGAACCGCGGGGAGCGTCGAGACGCATCCCCATACCCGCCTCCCCGTGGTAGTCGTAGCCGTATCGGAAGCTCCCCTTCAGCGGACGGGCGGACCCCTGCCAGACCGGCGTCTCGGCCCGGCCAATGCATTCCAAAACGCTCAGCGCGTTCCTCGTCGTATCTTCGATGCGCGCGTTGCCGGCTACCGTCGTCAGGCCCGCCACGTCGAGATCGCGCGAGTTGAGCGCCATCATGATGGCGAGGGCGTCGTCCGTTCCAGGGTCGCAATCTATCAATACGCGCCTCATCGCATGTCCTCCCTGCGGGCGTAAGCCTCCCAAGCCTCTCTCGACGAGTGGCGCGGCGCAAAGCCCAGCTCACGCTCGATACGCTCCGTGTCCGCCGTCCAGCGATACCGGATGAAGTCCAGCCCGGCCGCCGGCGAGTCCGATTGGAGCCGGAGAAGCCACGCGATCTGCGTGGCAGGATAGAGCAGCCACCCCGGCAGTGAGACGACGCGGCGGTCCAGGGCCGCCGCCATCTCGCGCCAGCCTATCGAGCCGACGCCAGCCACGTTGTACACTCCCTCCATGTCGCCCAGGACCGCCAGCGACATGCAGCGGGCGAGGTCGTCTTCGTGGATGAGCTGCATCGGCGGATTCGCGCCCCAGACGCCCACGAGAAACGGCTTGTCGAGCGCGCGGGCAATGAAGTTGTCCGCGTTCGCGCCCATGATGGGGCAGCATCGCAGGATGCACGCCTTCACGCGGGGCGAAGCCGACGCGAAGCCCTCGATCAGCCTCTCCGTCCGCAGCTTGTCCTCGCTGTACTGGAACCCCGCAATGGGCCGGGCCGGCATATCCTCCGTCAACAGCTCCGGGTTGTCCGGGCGCGGCCCGTACACGCTCGTGCTGCTCAGATACACGATGCGGCTGACGCCGCCCTCGACGCAGGCATCCAGCACGTTCCGAGCGCCCCCCACGTTCACCCGCCGGTTCGCCTCACGGCTCCGCCCCTGCCGCAGCGCGTAGGCCAAGTGCACCACCGTATCCACCCCGCGCTCGGCGAACAACCGCGGGAACGGCTCCGACACGTCCTGGCGCACGAATCTCACGCGCTCGCCGAAACCCCCGCGCGGCTCCCTCACGTCTATCGCGAGAACCGCGTCGACCTCCCCGCGCTCGACCAGGCGGCGTATCAGCATCGCCCCGACGTATCCGGCCGCCCCCGTAACTGCTATTCGGCGCGGGCCGTCACCCATCCGCAACCTCGTCGGTGAAGTCGAACCTCACGCTGCCCAGCCCCGGCACGTCGAACCCCATCTCTACCGTGTGAGGCCCTTGCGCCAAGGCCACGCCGTCGCTCCAAACGGTGATAGCCTTGTTCATGGCCAAGGTGAACGCGCTCTCTTCGGATACGGCGCTGAACGGAGTCTCCTTGCCGTCGAGTATGAAGTAACTCCGCTCGGCAGGTATCTCCTTGCCATCGAGCTTCAGCGGCCACACCTTGTGAGCGTAGCCAGCGCCCAGGCTGTTCACCAGCTGGAACTCGAAGCCGCCCGCGTCGTTCTTCAGGCTGCCCTTCACGTATAGACGCCGAAGCAGGAACCCAGGTACGGAAACCATGTCAAACCTCGATTGAATGAATCTGCCGCCCAAGTCTATAACAAACACCTCCACCAGCGACACACGCGCCCAAGCGCGATTCAGCAGTTTGACGCGGCATTGTGGACGTGATACAAGATTGCCCTGACTCAGGCGCTGGGGCGCGAGAAGGGGTGATGACCAAGTTCAGCTATGCCAGCCACTTGACGGGCAGCGTCAGAATCAGGGTCAACGACGCGCCCGCGCCGACTCCGACGCCAACACCCACGCCCACCCCAACGGCGACGCCAGCGCCAGCCCCCACAGCGGGCATCGCATGGGTCGGCCCCGACCTCTACATGACTGCGCCGCACGGGTCGGGCGGGCTGTATCTGAGCTTACGGTACTCCGAGCTACGTACAATACTCGAGGCCATAGCGCAATGGGATACATTTACTCTATCTTGACCAGGCGTCCCTACCTCGCCCTAGCGACTACCTCTCTGCTCGTCATCGCTGAGATGGCGCTGGCTCTTGTTGATCTTGTTCCAATCGAACATGAGTGGGTACTGGGTTGGCTTTTGTTTCTTACGGTATTGACCTGGGTATATATGGCCATTCGCATCGGTGTCAAAGCGCCCATAAGCCACAGAGCAATGAAATATGCGTATCGAATACTGGCGACTTCTCTACTGGTTATACTCGCAGCGATCGGGCTGGCATTAGTATTCAGAATAACGAATGAATCCTCATTTATATTGATCTTCATGCTTAACCCATTGATGTGGCTGGGCGCATCTGGTCTAGTCGGAGCGATTGCGCCTCCAAACAATAGTGCGAAGTCGTACTTGATCCTAGTGGTCTTGCCACTGTTTGCAGCGGCGTCTGTTGGGTTTCTTTCGGCCGGTTTGATCGCATGGATATTTTGGCCGGTTGCCCTCTTGTCGTGCTGGCTAGGGGTGTCCCTATTGATTGGAATAGTTGCGTTTCGGACGGTGTTGTCTGCCAAACCTCGGACGCCTAAGCTGTACATCGTGGTTGCACTATGCGCTCTTGTAATACCGTGGGTAGGTCTTGCGCTCTTTTATGCTGGATTGATTTTCGCTGGATTGATTTTCCCCTCTACTTCAGTATCGTTGGGCTTCGTGGTTGTCCTAGTTTTTCTGACACTACTCGCGGCTGGCGCGGTCTTCAAACTCTTGGCGATACTGATCGGCACGATAAGGTATCCCTATCGAAACATTGTAGTTTCAGGGCTCTGGTTGTGGGTAATGATTGTAGGGATAGGGTGGTATTGGGTAGAGACAATGGAAAATGGCGTCGACGCGTTCACAGGCGAGGAGCGCGTAGCTGCCGATCAAGCCCTATACCGGTACCGGACGCATTGTGGCAACAGGGTTTCTCCAGGGTATCGTGTTGTCAAGGACGACAACGGCCGTTTCATAGTGAAGTACTACACATGGTGGAGAATCCCGATCTCTTGCTATCTACTGCCTAGGGGGATAGACTAGAACTCTAAAGGGGATTTAGGGAGACACGAAAATGACTGAAGCATTGAGACGGCCAATCGTCCCCCTGGCAGCGGTCGGACTGCTGGCGCTGACGTTCGCCGCAGTCTGGAGCATCCTGCCCGCGCCTGCTACTGATACAGATCTCGACGCCGACGGATCAATAGCCCGATGAAACATGCTTACTCCATCCTAGCGAAGCATCCCTATCTTACCTTGGCGATGCTATCTCTGCTTCTGATAACAGAGATGGGATTAGCCTATTTTGACTTTGTTCCAATACCATATGAATGGATATTTGGCTGGTTCTTGTTCCTCACTTTGTTGGCATGGGGGGGTATGGTCGGCTTCGCGGGGGTGACTAGGCCTGTAACCCGTAGCATGGTGAAGTACACACGCCTACTCCTGATGGCGCCACTGCTTATCGCAACCGTATTATTCATTGCCGACTGGACCTGGGCTTTGATTATTACTGTGGTGATATTGCCATTTGTGTTGACTCTAATTGGAGCAATTACGCTCGCGGATGTCGATGCAATAATATACTTGATACTCGTGGTTATCCCTCTGAACGTAACCGCATGGTTCTGGCTGTGGGCGCTTGCGTCATACAGTCCATTTGAGTATGTGGTCTTGTTGATAGTGGCGTTGCAAGCGCTTGCAATCCCTCTGTTCATTGGGTATATAATCTTGCGAGTCTTCCGGCGCAGTTTTGGCAAACGATTCCTGAACGTTGTGCTTCTGGGTATTTCGGTTGCGACGATAGCGATTGCCGGTGTTGTGTGGTCTTTTGGCCTTATCGCTGCGATAACAGATCTTGCCCTCGTCATTCTTGCCATAGGTATTATGCCGGGCGCAGCGCTGATAAGCATGATGAAATATCCCTATCGCAACATTGCAGTCTCCGCAGTCGGACTGTGCTCAATCATTATCGTCGTGGGGTGGTTTTGGGTGTGGGTAATGGACAATGGACTTGACTCGTTCACAGGGGAAGAACACGCAGCCGCCGAGAGATTTCTACAAGAGAGTTGTGTAGAACGCTATGATATAGGTTATCGCATTTACAAGAATGACGGAGGATACTTCGTGCTGGATCTGAGCGCGTGGTGGAGATTGCCGCTCACATGTGAGACAATGCCGGAGGGATGGTGGACTGATGGGTAGAGCTTCAGGACACGGGGGCGCGAGATGAACGAAGCATTGAGACGGGTCTTCCTCACCCTGGTCGGGTTGGGGTGACCACTACTATCCCGCACAAGAGTTCTACATAAGATACGAATGAGGAGCAGGCGCTGATGAGTATCTCCTATACCGACATTTTCGATGCAATTATCGATATAATTGGCGCTGGCACACTCGTTCCTATGGTGTGCTTGTTGATATTTGGTGTGTTGTGGACGCCGTTCGCAGCGCTCATATGCGGACGCATCGCTCGCGCCAAGGGCTTGGAGGTAGGTAGCTACGTGGGAGCCGGCGCGGGCTACTCGGCGCTGTTCTTCCTTCCATGGATATATCTCGTGGCGCGGATGCTCGGACGGAACCCTCCATCCGTTCTCATTCGCGCCTCCTACGTGTTGATATACGCGTGCTGGCTTGCGCTGATAGGGGGTTATGCCGTCTTTTACTTCACCGAGCTCTATCTGTTCGACGCCTACGGCTTGGAGAGATATGGGTGGGAGAAGGCCATAGGACTGGCTGTCATAATGTTCGTCGTCGTGGCGCTCAACCTCCTCACATGGACCGCTTCCGTTCTGGCGTTGCGCCGCGCTCATGCAGAGCATCGCATGAAGTCGGGAGACGCTCCCCGGGAGGTTCTGCCTGGCAGAGTGTACATATACCCCTTTGGGCTGCTCCTCACATCGGTCATGGCGTTCCCATTGGTATGGGTAATAACGTATGCGTACGCTCCGCCTGGGTAATAACGTATGCGTACCTTTCGCCGTAGACACGCCTTCGGCGCGCGGGACGGCGCCGCTGACCCGCAGGACCTCTACGAGCGGCTGTCCACGCTGTCGAGGCGGTAGATGTCCATCCCCATACGCCCACGGCGTTCGTCGTCATGATACTGGCAGCTGGGCGGCTGCCGTCCTCAGCCACCCCCGGCCAGTCCCTTTCTCATCTCGAATATGGCCGTCTCCGCCTCGACCACGTCGTCTGGCAGGCGTCCCACCGGCCCCAGGATAGACGCTAGGACGAATATCTTCGCCGCGCGTTCGGTCATCGCCGCCGCATCCAGCGCCAAGAGCGGGCTGGCTCCCACCGCCACGGCTCCGTGATTGCGGATGATGGCCGCGTTCCGTCCGCCCAGCGCCGCGCATACGCGCTCGGCCAGCGCCTCCGACGCCGGAGGAGCGTACTCGGACACCCTGACCGCGCCCCCAAGCGCCGCCGCCATCTCGTCCACGATGGGCGGGATGTCCACGCCGGCCGCCGCCGCCGCGCTCGAATACGCCGCGTGGGTATGAACTATTCCGCCCACGTCCGGGCGCCGCTCGTATATCGCCGCGTGCATCAGCGACTCGGACGACGGCGCGGCGTTGCCCTCGACGGGCTCCAGGCCGCGGTCCACGACGACTATATCCTCCTCCGTCAGCCCCTCGCATCTCCTCCCCATCGGCGTGATGGCGAAGAAGCCGCCGCCGACCCCCACGCGGGCGCTCACGTTGCCGCTGGCGCCCCGAACGAGCCCGAGCTCCCATGCCTTCCGCGCGGTCTCGGCGACCTCCCGCTTAGCCGCGTTTGCGGCCGCCAGCGCAGCGCTCATCGCAGCCTCGACCAGACCGCTGGGTTGACCAGGTTCCTGGGCGTCTCGCCCTCCAGGAATCGCCCGACGTCCTCCGCCATCATCCGCGAATGCCGCTCTATCGTCTCGTCCGTCGCGCCGCCCAGGTGCGGCGTCAGGACCACGTTCTCCAGTCCCAGCAGGGGATGGTCTGGGATGATAGGGTGCGTCTCGAAGACGTCCAGAGCCGCGCCCGCGATCCCTCCGCCCGTGAGCGCGCCCGCCAGCGCGTCCCGGTCCACGATGCCGGGGTCCGAAAGGTTCACCAAGTACGCGGTGGGTTTCATCAGCGCGAGACGGCGCGAATCGAGCATCCCCTCGGTCTCGCGGGTCAGCGGCGCGTGAATGGACACAAAGTCCGAGCGCGACAGCAGATTGTCCAGGTCGGTCAAGGGCGCCGCCAAGGGCCCGCTCGCCGCGTGTGGGTCGTAGCCGACGGGCCTCATGCCCACCGCTCTCCCCAGCTCCGCCACGCGCCGCCCCACTGCGCCGAGTCCTACGATGCCCAGGGTCTTGCCCGCAAGCTCGACACCCCTCAGCTCGACGTAGGGCCCAACAGGGTTCACCCAGCGGCCGCCGACGACGTAGCTGTGGCTCTCCGGGATGCGCCTCGCCAAGGCGAGCATGAGACCGAGGGCGTGCTCGGCGACCGCCTGGGCGTTCCTCCCCGGGGTGTTGACCACCGCCACGCCGTTGGCGGTGGCGGCGTCCAGGTCCACGTGGTTAGTCGCCGACCTGCATATCCCCACGAGCCTCAGCGCCGGCGCCGCCTCGAATACCTCCTCGAATACGAAGTCCAGCTCTATGACCAGTACCGATGTCCCGTCCTCGTTCAACTTTGCCGCGAGCTCGTCCGGGTCGCGCAGCCGCCCCGTCTCCATCCAGCTCTCGTAAGTAACCTCGAACCGGCTGCCCAAGAGCCGCAGCCCTTCCCCCGTGAAAGGCGCAAGTATCAGAGCGTGGGGTCTGCCGCGCGCTTTGGTCATCGAGTCGGTCCGACTTCCACCGGCCCTAACGTCTCGAGGCGAAGGCCGAGGAGAGGACGTTCGCCGCCCAGAGCCTCGCCATCAGGAGCAGCTTCTCATGAGTGGGAATGCCTATCCGGCGGCTGTACACGTCGAACCCCGATGCCTCGATCCGGTCGAGGACCGCGCCGTACACTCCGTGCAGCGCGGCGGGGCAGGCGCGAGAGTCCGCCGAGATGAGCGGCATGAGCTGCCGACCGCAGTCGAAGTAGCCCCGGGCGCGCGCCGCCTGGTAGCGCATCAGCTTGCGGAACGGCTCGTTCATCACGCCCCGTTCCAGATCCCGCTCCGTATATCCGAACCTCCTCATCTCGTCCAGCGGTATGTATATGCGCCCCCTGCGGGCATCCTCGGACACGTCGCGGAGTATGTTCGTGAGCTGCATCGCCAGGCCCAAGGCCACTGCGTACTCCCGCGCCCTCGCGTCCGTGTACTCGAATATCTCGATAGAGACCAGCCCGACGACCGACGCGACGCGGTAGCAGTAGCGCCTCAGCTCCTCGAAGGTCTCGTACCGCGCGCGCGTCAGGTCCATCTCGATGCCCTCCACCACCTGCTCTAGGTAGCGGATAGGTATCCCATGGACCCGGACGGTGTCGTGAAGCGCCGTGAAGACGGGGTCGTATGCCGGGACGCTGTCCGGCGCCAGCTTGTCCCTGGCCTCCCTGAGGAGGCGCCGTTTCTCGCCCTCCGGGAGGTCTCCATCCGCTATGTCGTCGCAGAGGCGGCAGAAGGCGTAGGCCGCGTATATGGCCCGCCGCTTGCGCGGGGGAAGCGTCCTGAAGGCGTAGTAGAAGTTCCTCGCCTCAGTCCTGGCGATCCGCTCGCAGTGGTCGTAGGAGGCTCTGAGCTCTGTCTCCATGCGCGGTTGGACCTATGGGCGTGGCGGCTCGGTGAAGCCGCCCCCGATTTCATATGTGGACGGGCTGGACGATTCCCTGTCAGGCCCCCATGACCTGGACGAGTATCTCGCGCGGTTTGTCCGACTCCTCGTCCAGCTCGACCATGAAGATCCTCTGCCACCTGCCCAGCGCCAGCTCGCCGTCTATGATGGGAATCGTCTCGCTCGACCCCAGCGTTACGTGGCGGCAGTGTGAGTGGCCGTTCGGGCACTCGTCCTCGTGCATATGCACGGTGCGCACCGCGAAATCATTGTGCCTGTAGCTGGCTCTCCTCGGCGAGAAGCGCTCCAGCAGCTCGCACAGGTCTTGAAGCAGGAGCGGCTCGTTCTCCTGGATGGTCACCGCCGCCGTGGTGTGCCGCGAGAAGACGAGGCAGAAGCCGTTGCGGATGCCGGACCTGCTGATGTACCCCTCAACGTCAGGCGTTATGTCGATGAACTCAGGCTCCGTCGTGGAGTGGACGTGCAGGGTGAATACGCACGCGCTGATGGCAGCCTCGGTAACTCTCATTCACAACCTCTCAAGTGACGCAACCCTAAGACCAACGTTATTCTATCATCATTGCGCAAGCAAGACCGCCTGCTTTCGCTGCGGCGCGCCATATCCGCGCCGGCCGCCTCGCCAGCGCGGCGCATCGCCGGATAGGGCTTTGCGGTAACGGCCCAACGCCATCAGGGGCCAGTAGCTGCGGTACATGTGGTAGTTGATCATGAACCCCGCGGGCAGCTCCTCGCCCTGGTATCCATCGTCTTCAGGCGTGAGGTAGCGGTCGAGCCGCTGGCCTATCCCGTATCCCGGAAACCCCGTGCCCGTGAAGTACGGCTCGTCCCATGAGCCGTTGCCGTCCTGCGATTCCACCAGGCGGCGGACGGCGCGCTCCGCCGCCTGGCTCGAAGCTCTGCCCGCCGCAATCAGCGCCAGCAGCGCCCAGGCGGTCTGCGAGGGGGTGCTCGGGCCGCGCCCCTTCGCCTCCGGCGCCACGTATGACTTGCAGCTCTCACCCCAGCCCCCGTCCTCGTTCTGCCGCTCTTCGATCCACCGGACCGCCCTCTGCACGGGCTCGCTGGACATGTCGAATCCGACCGCCTCCAGCGCCGGCACGACCGCGCCCGTGCCGTAGATGTAGTTCACTCCCCAGCGCCCGAACCACGGCCCATCGGGCTCCTGCTCCGAGAGGATATAGTCGAGAGCCGAGGCAACGGCCTCCTCCCGCAGGTCGTGGCCGAGCTGCCCCAGCATCTCCACCACGTGAGCCGTCACGTCCACGCTCGGGGGGTCAATCGTCTCCCCGAAGTCCGCAAAGGGTATCTTCGATATGAACGACCGGGTGTTGTCCTTGTCGAAGGCGCCCCAACCCCCGTTGCCGCACTGCATCCCCAGCGTCCACGCCACCGCGCGCGCGACAGCGCCATCCACCCGCTCGGCGGACTGGAACCGCACGCGCGACAACGCCATCGCTATCTCGGCGGTGTCGTCCACGTCGGGATAGCCGTCGTTGTGGAACTCGAAGGCCCAGCCACCCGCGGGCACGCCCTTGGCCTTGACCTGCCAATCCCCCCCGTTGAGCGCCTGCTGGTCGAGCAGGTATTCGCCGGCCTTCACCAGCGAGGGATGGTCCGGCCGCAGCCCGGAATCGAGCAGCCCTATCATCGCCAGCGCCGTATCCCAGAGAGGAGACACGCACGCCTGCAGCCGCATCGTGTCGTCCTCTTCGATGGCGAAGTTGTGGAAGCCTGCCATGCCCTTGGCTATCACCGGGTGGTCAGACGGGTAGCCCAGGCACGACAACGCCATGAGGGAGTACACCCACGGCGGCTGGATGCCCCCCCAGCTGCCGTCCTGTTCTTGGTGGTCGAGTATCCACATCTCCGCCGACTTGATGGCCTGGTTGCGGGTCGGCTTCCACGGCACCTTCTCCAGGCGCCTCAGCAGAACGTCGCCCGCGTAGAACAGCGCCTCCCACCCCACCAGCCGCTTTGGGCGCCTCAGCGAATAATTGATCTCAGAGCGAGACTGCGGATAGAGCTCGTCGAGAGCCGCGCCGGCCGGAACCTCCCGTATCGGCTTGCGGTCCAGGATTATGAGCATCGGCACTATCGTCGCCCTCGCCCACGATGCGAAGTCGTAGATGTTGCCCGGAAACCACGATGGCAGCAGCATCATCTCAGGCGGCAGCGCCGGAACGCCGCGCCAGTCCCACTGCCCGAACAGCGCAAGCCATATCTTCGTGAAGACGCGGGCGTTCGGCACGCCGCCCTTCGAGAGTATGAAGCTCCGCGCCTTCCGCATGTACGGCTCGTCGGGCCGATGTCCCGCCAGCTTGAGCGCGAAGTAGCATTCGATAGAAGTGCTCAGGTCCCCAGGCGCGTCGTAGTACTGCCCCCAGGTCCCGTCCTCTCGCTGCCTGGAAAGGATGTGGCGCGCAAGCTTCCCCCACGTCTCCGGGTCTCCAAGCCCGAGAAAATGTGTCAGCAGCACCTGCTCGGCCTCGATAGACGGGTTCGACTCCAGCTCGCCCCACCAGTAACCGTCTGGGTACTGGCGCTCCAGCAGCGACCGCTGAGCGCGCTTGATGGCCTGGTCGAGCGCCCGCCTGTCCACCCATGATTCCTCTATGTGGCTAACTCCCGCGTCAACCCGCCGCCTCAATTCTCACGACCTCCAACGCGCCCGTATATGAACTCCCCCGCCATCGAGACCAGCGCCCGATTCAACGCGCGCTCGGCAACCTCCGCTTTCCACGCCAGTTTCATCAGCGCCGGCGTCCTCCAGGGCCGTCTCGCCAACATCCTCAACGCTCCACCTCTCTTCTTCATACCCCATACCCAGGCGGGAATCTCATAATCAACCTCGTCTATTATAGCCCGGACCACCCTCGCCTCTACGCCGCGCCGAACGGCGGTATCCGCAACCCAGTAGCTCTCCATGTCCACCACCGCGACGTCCATAAGACCGATAGCCCGCTTCGATTCTGGATAGCCGATGAGCCCAGGAACCGTCAAGCACAGATGAGCGCCGTCGCCATCCATCTCGATCACCGGCGTCTCGATGCCGAGCGCCGAGCCTGCGGCCACGCGCCCGCACTCCAGCACGTCCCCCGTCTTGTACTCCTCCGTCGTCGCGCCCCCCACCCCCGCCGACACCACAACGTCCGGGGAATACCGCGACACGGCAATCTCCGCCGCCCTCTCCGCACGCTCCTTCCCCACGCCGGAGATCAGCGCGGCGGCGCCCTCGCCCTCGAAAGCCTCAATCCCGTCCGGCCCCTCCGCTCGGCGCAACCCGCGCCGGCGAATGAACCCCGCCACCTCCAGGTCCAGGGCCGCTATTACCACAAACATCCCAGCGCGCCCTTCAGCCAATTCCGACGCCGCTGTTCCGAACGGCGCCCTCGCGCACGAGCTTCACCATGTCACGCGGCTTGCCCAGCGCCTCGAATATAGACGCCGACTCGAACCCGCAGTGCATCATGCAGTTGGCGCACCTGGGATCCTTGCCTATCCCATACCGCTCCCAGAGCTCGTCCGAATATAGGTCGCCCACGTTCTGGGTATGCCGGTCCCCCAGCAGGTAGCACGGCTCGCGCCATCCCATGGTGGTGTACGTGGGGTTCGACCACGCCGAGCACTGGTACTCCCGGCTGCCCCGCAGAAAATCGAGGTAGAGCGGGTTGTTGTAGAACCGCAGCTTGCGCTTGGGGTCCAGCACGTTGGAAAAGATCCTGCGGGCCTTCTGACGCGAGATGAAGAGCTCTTGGTTCGGCACCGACTCGAACTTGTACCCAGGCGACACGTTGCAGCCCTCGACGCCCATCTCCGTGAGCATCGTGAACATCTCTATCAGGTCGTCCTCGTCGCACCCGTTGAATACGGTCGTGTTCGTCGTTACTCGGTAGCCTTGGTCCAGCGCGGCCCTGATAGCGCGAACCGCGATCTTGAACACGCCCTTGCGGTACACCGACCTGTCGTGGGCATCCTCCATACCGTCGAGATGCACCACGAAGCAGAAGTACTTGGAGGGCGGGATGTCCTTCATCACGCGCTCCATCAGCAGCGCGTTCGTACACATGTAGACGAACCGCTTCCGTTCTATGATCCGCCTGACTATCTCGTCGATCCGCGGGTGAAGCGTAGGCTCCCCGCCCGCAATCGTTACCACCGGAGCCCCGGAATCTTCGACAGCGGCGATGCACTGGTCGACCGTCAGCATCCGGTCGATCACCGGCTCGTACTCCCTGATTCTACCGCAGCCCTCGCAGGCCAGGTTGCACTTCTCCAGTGGCTCGAGCATCGTTACCAGCGGGAAGCGCCGCGCGCCCGCAACCTTCTTCTTCGTGATATACCACGCGAGCCTGAGCGCCAGCTCCAAGGGTCTAGCCATCCGTGATTCTCCGTATTCGTGGGTAGCGTTAGCGGTCGCGCACCAGGAGGAAGTGCGCGATGTCCTCGATGTCCCTGCGGGCCTCCGGGAGCATATCGACCTCGTCGAGGGCCGCCACGGCCCTGTCCGAGTGGAGCTTGGCGAGCGCCTGCGCCTCTTCCTTCGCGCCCAACCGCTCCATTATACCGAGGGCGGCGGTTACGTCTCCGTCGTCTACTTCCGGCTGGCCGTATATCTCCAGGAGCGCATCTCTGTCCTTCGCTGATGCCCGCGATATAGAATACACGAAGGGGAAGGCGTTCTTCTTTCGGCGAATATCCGCCCCGACGGGCTTTCCCGTCGCAGCCTCGTCACCCCAGACCCCCAGGTAGTCGTCACGTACTTGGAAGACCATGCCAAAGGCCCGGCCAGAGGCTTCGAACGCCTCGACGGCGGCCGGGCTGCGGAAGCCTATCGTGGCGCCGGCTACTAGGGAGCACCGGATCAGCGCCCCTGTCTTGCGCGAGATCATGCTCATGTAGTCGTCCAGAGTGATGTCGCTGCGCCCTTCGTAGCGCATGTCTAGGTATTGGCCCTCTATCATCTCCAGGTACGCCTGGGTCATTAGGGCGGCCACCGCGAGCCCGTTGCGGCGGCCGCTGTAGCCCCAGAGCGCCATGTCGGCGACGATTCGGAGGACATTGCCCGCGACCAGCGCTTTCGCCTCTCCCCAGACCGTCCAGAGGGTGGGCCTGTGCCGCCTGGTCTCATCCCGGTCCTGGATCTCGTCGTGGATCAGGGAGAAGTCGTGGATCAGCTCCAGCGCGGCGGCGGCGGGTATGGCGTCGGCCCTCGCCCCTCCGGCCGCCTCGCACGCGAGTAGGCAGAGTGTCGGGCGGAGCGCCTTGCCCTCCGTCGCGAAGGTGGGCTTGCCCGATACGTCCACCCAGCCCATCGAGTATCTGAGCATCTCGTACACGGGCGAAATGCCGCTCGAAAGGCTAGCCCGCAGGGCCGCGTCGACATCCGATTTGTAGCGGTCGAAGACCAACGGCAACCCTGCCCTCGGCTTCGTATCGAGGTGGAAAGTGGAATTGATCAACCGTCACCCGGTCAAGTTGTCCCGTCGGGAACCGTCGTCGCATCCTAGCGCGGAGGCCCAAGCCTGTCAACAAACCTCTCCTCCTCCCCACAGGCGTCTGAATCAGGATTCGCGGGATTGGTGGAAGGGCAGGCGGGACGCCTGCGCTCCCAGGATGGGGGCGGCGCGCTTCCACGAGTGCGTTTTGGACGCGCTGAATTGCCTTCACCCTGGGTCTCTCCCCGTGAGGGGAGGGGTGATGAAGGCTGGGCCTTCTCGGCTCCTTCGTCTATGTTCGTTTCGTCTCGGGCCGGCTCCTTTTTGTTGGCGCTCTGGCGGGTTCTGGCCGCCTGAATCGCCCTTATCCTAGCCCTTTCCCTTCGGGGGAGGGGCGCAGGGCGGGGCGTTTGCCCTCACCCTGGCCCTTTCCCCCGTGAGGGAGAGGGTACTTGGCGGGTCTTACGACCCGCGTCCTGTCTACTCCTGGTTTCTCCCGCTCTCGCGGGAGATGAGTTTGCCTTGCAAGGCAGTGACTCCGGTACTTGCTTCGAGGATGCCGACGTCGATCGCCCGCCGACACTGGGGGTGCAGCCCCTCCTCTAACTTTCCCGGACGGCTGACGGGCCCTTGCGGGACCGCCTGCGTTTCGCGCTTCGTCCTTCCACCCGCCAAGGCGTCGGGCTGCGCTGGCTACGGTCCTCCCGGTCGTCCGAGAGTCCGCACCTGGAACGGGGGAGACGTATTTGGCACTACGTCCTCCTGGCGAGGCGCCGAACATAGAGGGACCTTCTCGTACCGCGGGGGCCCCGTCCCAACAACAGCCGCGGCATGAATACCCTGAAGATTTGGTAGAGGTGGGCTCTATGCTCGTTTGGAGTACGCCCCTTCGGGCCGTCTACCAGAATAGCACGGCTGTTCTCGCGGTGTCAAGGGGCAGTTTGGGGCAATTTCGGGGCAATTTCGGGGGAGTGGTGAGTAGGGAGGGAAGCCACCCTCACCCTGGCCCTCTCCCGTCGAGGGAGAGGGGATAAGGCGGAGGATGAGCCATGCGGCGATTTTGGGCAATTTGGATGCGATTGCCCTGCCTCCTCCCAGGTCCACCACCTGGGCGTTTGGGCGGGACCGTGTAGTATGATTCGGCAAGCCCTTGTGGAGGATTCGGTTGTATGAAGCCTGGAGCTATAGGCAGAGCGGCTTCGGCTCTGAGCGCGGGTCGGCTTGCGGGCGAGCGTATGGGCCTTCTGCCCCCTGAGATGCGGCCGGCTGACGAGACCGACGCCTATGTTGTGCAGGACGCGCTGCGCGCCATGCTGATGGACGCGGGGATGGGCGAGGCGGTCGGCCACAAGATAGGCTGCACGACGCCAGTTATGCAACGCTTCCTGGGGATAGACAATCCGTGCGCCGGGAGGATCTTCGGGACGACGGTCCGCCAGGTATCGGGTTCGTTCGACTTCGACCGCCTCCTCCATCCCGGCGTCGAGTGCGAGACGGCGGTCCGGCTGAGCGTCGACCTTCCCCCGGCCGGCGCGCCATACGATAGGGACTCGGTCGCTCACTCCGTGGGCGCAGTCATGGCGGCGATAGAGGTGGTGGACGACCGCTGGACGGACTATAAGGCCATGGACACCCCGACCCTGATAGCCGACGACTTCTTCGGCGCGGGATGCGTGCTGGGGCGGCCGGTGTCCGACTGGCAGAGCGTGAACCTGGCGGCGGTCGAGGGAACGATGCGGATCAATGGGACGCACGTCGGCTCTGGGACAGGCTCGGACATCATGGGGCACCCGTTCGAGGCGCTCGCCTGGCTTGCGAACTCGATGGCGCGGCGCGGCAGGGGGCTTCGCGCGGGCGAGTTCGTCCTCCTCGGAAGCCTGGTCGAGACGAGGTGGGTAGAGCGCGGCGACGTGGTTACTATCGAGTTGACGGGGTTGGGAACGGCAAGCGCGAATTTCGCATGAAAGGGACTTCACAAACCAATGGCATCTGGTAGAATCCTATCCATCGAGGAAGGATTTTCGGTTGCCAATGGCCTGCGCGCCGTGGCTACTCGTCGATGCGATGACTTTCGAGGACCTAGGGTATGAGTTGGGCGCTGCGAAGGAATTGATTGCCAAGCCGAGACGCATAGCGCAACTAGGATAAACGGGAGGTTCGAGGATGGCGAGCAGAGAAAATATAGCGCTGATGGCGCACCTGATGCGGCGGGCCGGCTTCGGCGCTAGGCGGGGCGAGATAGAAGAGCTGGCGGAGCGGAGTTACGAGGACGTGTTGGAGCTCCTGCTGAACCCGCAGGGCCAGCCGGACGCGGACATGGATACGCTCTACCGCTACCACCCGATGGCGGAGCGGAGCCTCAGCGTGCCCGCCGGGCAGATCAACTGGCTCTACCGGATGGTAACGACGGAGCGTCCGCTGCAGGAGAAGATGGCGCTCTTCTGGCATCACGTCTTCGCCACAGGCGACTCCAAGGTGGAGAGCGCGTACCAGATGTTGAAGCAGGTCCAGTTGTTCCGGGAGTTCGGGATGGGCAATTACCGGGACCTGCTGGTCCGGCTGGCCCGTGACCCGGCGATGCTCTATTGGCTCGACCAGAACGAGAATCACAAGAGGTCGCCGAACGAGAACTGGGGTCGGGAGCTGCTGGAGCTCTTCTCGATGGGGACGAGCAACTACACGGAGAAGGACGTCTTCGAGTGCTCGCGGGCCTTCACGGGCTGGACCATGGGCGTGAAGGTGCATCCCCTGCTGTGGGGTCCCCACCTGTGGCCGTTCGAGTTCCACCCTGAGGACCACGACACCGAGGTCAAGAGCTTCTTAGGGCACGAGGGCCGTTTCGACGGCGAGGACGTGATCGACGTCATCGTTCGGCAGCCGGCCTGCCATCGGTTCATAATGAGGCACCTGTACAACTTCTTCGTGGCCGACGAGCCGCAGGTTCCCGCATGGCCGATAGAGCCGCCGCGCGACCCGGGCGCCATACGGGAGCTTTGCGAGGTGTTCGTCGAGTCGGACTACGAGATGACGCCGGTTCTGCGGTTCCTGTTCAACTCGAGCTTCTTCAGGGAGGCGCAGTACCAGAAGGTGCGGAACCCGGCGGAGGTCGTGGCTGGCACGCTGAGGTTGACGGGCGACATGAACGCGCCGGACCCGCGTTGGGGGGACCTGGGCAACCAGACCGGCTACATGGGCCAGTCGCTGCTCGACCCGCCGAGCGTGGAGGGCTGGCACACGGGCAAGGAGTGGATCAACAGCGGCGCTCTCATCAACCGGGTGAACTTCATGGCCGACCAGGTGAGGAACGCGGACCTGCCGGGCGTGCGGGACATCGTGGAGCGCGTCGCCGCGAGCAACGGGCACGGGATGACCCCTGAGCATCTGGTGGACGAGTGCCTGGACCTGCTGGGGCCGCTGGAGGTGAAGGATGAGACGCGGGTGGAGCTGGTGGAGCAGGCGTCGGCGGCCGGGCCAGTCGAGCTGGGAACCCAGACGGGATACGAGGATTTCAGGAATCGGGTAGGTGAGGTGATGGCTCTCATCGCAGGCACGCGGGAGTACCAGTTCGGATAGCGAGGACATGGGAGCGCGGAGGATGGCTGGCAGAGAGGAGATAGCCTTGACGGCGCACCTGATGCGCCGGGCCGGCTTCGGCGCGCCGCGGGGCGAGATAGAAGAGCTGGCGGAGCGGAGCTACGAGGACGTGGTGGAGCTTCTGCTGAACCCGCAGGACCAGCCGGACGCGGACATGGATACGCTCTACCGCTACCACCCGATGGCCGAGCAGACGCTCACCGTTCTGACCGGGCAGGTCAACTGGCTCTACCGGATGGTAACGACGGGGCGGCCGCTGCAGGAGAAGATGGCGCTCTTCTGGCATCACGTCTTCGCCACGGGGAACTCCAAGGTGGAGAGCGTGTACCAGATGTTGAAGCAGGTCCAGTTGTTCCGGGAGTGCGGGATGGGCAATTACCGGGATCTGCTGGTCCGGCTGGCGCAGGACCCGGCGATGCTCTATTGGCTCGACCAGAACGAGAATCACAAGAGGTCGCCGAACGAGAACTGGGGGCGCGAGCTGCTGGAGCTCTTCTCGATGGGGACGAGCAACTACACGGAGAAGGACGTCTTCGAGTGCTCGCGGGCCTTCACGGGCTGGACGCTGGGCGTGAAGATATATGAGCCGCTGTGTGGACCCTGCCCGTGGCCGTTCGAGTTCCACCCTGAGGACCACGACGTCGGCGTCAAGAGCTTCTTAGGGCACGAGGGACGTTTCGACGGCGAGGACGTGATCGACGTCATCGTTCAGCAGCCGGCCTGCCATCGGTTCATCATGAGGCATCTGTACAACTTCTTCGTGGCCGACGAGCCGCAGGTTCCGGCGTGGCCGATAGAGCCGCCGCGCGACCCGGACGCCATACGGGAGCTTTGCGGGGTGTTCGTCGAGTCGGACTACGAGATGACGCCGGTTCTGCGGTTCCTGTTCAACGCGAGCTTCTTCAAGGAGGCGCAGTACCAGAAGGTGCGGAATCCGGCGGAGGTCGTGGCTGGCACGCTGAGGTTGACGGGCGACATGAACGCGCCGGACCCGCGCTGGGGCGACCTGGTCAACCAGACCGGCTACATGGGCCAATCGCTGCTCGACCCGCCGAGCGTGGAGGGCTGGCACACGGGCAAGGAGTGGATCAACAGCGGCGTCCTCATCAACCGGGTGAACTTCATGGCCGACCAGGTGAGGAACGCGGACCTGCCGGGCGTGAGGGACATCGTGGAGCGGGTCGCCGCAAGCAATGGGCACGGGATGACCCCTGAGCACCTGGTGGACGAGTGCCTGGACCTGCTGGGGCCGCTGGAGGTGAAGGAGGGGACGCGGGCGGAGCTGGTGGAGCAGGCCGGGGCGGCCGGCCCTATCGAGCTGGAGACAGAGGCGGGGTACAATGACTTCTCCAACCGCGTCGAGGAGATGATGGCTCTCATCGCAGGCACGCGGGAGTACCAGTTCGGCTAGGCGGCAGTCTGAATTCATCGGGAACCCAGTATTCGGCGATAATACGGGCTTGCAGGACTCGAATAGCAGCAAAGGAGCGCATGACATGACGACCAGAGAGAAGGACCCAACGCTGGTGGTAGTCCAGCTCAGCGGCGGCAACGATTACCTGAACACGGTCATACCGCACAGCGACCCGAACTACTACGACAACCGGCCCACTATCCGCTACCCGGACGAGGAGATCCTCAGGATAGACGACGACGTGGCGTTCAATCCCCATATGCGCGCGCTGAAGGACCTGTACGACGAGGGCAACGTGGCCGTGCTTCACGGCGTGGGATGGGAGAACTCGACCCGCTCCCACTTCAGGGCGATGGACATCTGGCACACGGCGGAGCCGGACGTGGTCGGCACGGAGGGTTGGCTCGGCCGGGCTATCCGCGAGCTCGACCCGGAGGGCGAGAATCCCGTGACGGCGGTGAACGTTGGGTATGGACTGCCCCGGGCCCTGGTTGCGCCGGACGCCTCCGTGGCCTCCGTGGCCGACCTGGAGGCCTATGGGATGCTGAGCTCGATCGAGCGCAGGGAGCACCGCGAAGCCTTGCTCCAGCGATTCGCCAACATGTACGCGCCGGCGATAGGCTCCGGGCCCGTGATGGACTACATCGGCCAGACGGGGCTGGACGCGCTGAAGGGCGCGGACATGCTCAAGGTCGCGCCTGAACAGTATTCGTCGGGCGTGGAGTACGCTTCGGGCAATCCGCTCGCGCAGAAGCTGCGCGACGTGGCGCGGATACACTTCGCGGGCTTGGGCGCGCGGATCTTCTACACGGAGCACGGCGGATTCGACACCCACGCATCCCAGGTGGGCAACCATCCCAAGCTGTGGAACGAGGTGTCGTCTGCGATAGGCGACTTCTGGGACGACCTGCGGGAGCACGACGCCGACGGGAACGTGATGATGTTCGTGTTCTCCGAGTTCGGGCGGCGCGTCAAGGAGAATGGCTCTGGCACCGACCACGGCGCTGGGGGCGTGGCGTTCGCCATCGGGCCGGGAGTCGAGGGCGGGATGCACGGGGAGTATCCGGAGACCAGGGCGGAGGCGCTGGTGGACGGCGACTTGGCGCCGTCCGTAGACTTCCGCAGCGTCTATACGACGATGCTGGAGGACTGGTTCGGGCTGGACGCGGCCCCGATGGTGAACGGCCGGTTCGAGAAGCCCGGATTCGTCCGCAAGTAACCGGGAGAGTTAGGAGGGCAGCGATGATAACCACAGCCGCGGCGGGGCGGGCGTGGCACTTCAGCCATGCTCTTGGCCGTCCCACGAACGAGCACAACGGCAAGACGGGGGGATACCGCTATCCCGTTGACTTGGCAGTGGCGCCGGACGACATCCTGTACGTGCTCAGCAGGGGGCTCGGCACGAAGACGGCGTTCTACGACTTCGGACGCATCGGCAAGACCACACTGGACGAAGAGCACTTGGGGGACTTCGCCAGGCGTGAGTTCACGTGGCCGGCAGGGATAGCGACCTCCCAGGACGACAGGGTCTTCGTAACCGATGAGTGGGAGCATCACGTGGCGATATTCCCGACCGACGTGGTGTACCCGTTCCCGGAGTTCAACCCGGACGGCGAGCGCATCGGGCAGTGGGGCGAGGCCGGCTCCGAGCCCGGCCAGCTCAGTAGGCCGAGCGGTATCGAGTTCGACGCGGACGACAACGTCTATATCGTCGATTCGGGCAACGACCGGGTGCAGAAGTTCACCAAGGACGGCGAATACATCCTCGGCTGGGGCGGCTCAGGGAGCGAGCCGGGCCAGTTCGACCGGCCTTGGGGCATGACCATAGACAGCGAGGGCTTCGTGTACGTCGCCGACTGGGGCAACAACCGCGTCCAGAAGTTCACCCCCGGCGGCGAGTTCGCACTCTCGTTCGAGGGCACGAAGGACGATGGCGGAGACCTGAGTCACCCGGCCAACGTCGCCGTGGACAGCGACGGGGACGTGTACGTGACGGACTGGGGCAACCTCCGCGTCCAGATCTACGAGCCGAACGGCGACGTGATAACCGCCCTGTACGGCGACGCCGTCAAGTTGTCAAAGGCGGGGGAGTACATCATCAGGCGCGACTCTTCGACGATAGTGGCGTTCCGGCAGGTCAAGGACCTTACGCCGATGGGTCGGTTCGAGCGGCCCACGGGCATAGAGATAGATCACCAGGACAGGGTAATCGTGTGCGACACCAGGGGCCGTCTGCAGGTCTACGCGAAGGACAAGGCGTTTGTAGCGCCGGAGCTCAAGGCGGAGCTGCTCTAATGGGCCGCGCGCTCGGGGCCTGGACACTGACCTCGCTATGAGTGGTCAGAAGGGCCGGTAGCGGTTGGCGATAGGCATCCGGCGGTCTCGGCCAAAATTGCGCGGCGTTATCTTGATGCCGGGAGGCGCCTGCCTTCGCTTGTGCTCGCTGCGGTCGACCAGGGTTACGACCTGCTTGACCACGCTCTCGTCGAAGCCGAGCCCGACTATCTCGTCGAACCCCAGGTCGTCCTCCACGTATGCCTTGAGGATCGGGTCGAGCGTCTCGTAGGGCGGCAGGCTGTCCTCGTCCTTCTGCTCGGGGCGGAGCTCGGCGCTCGGCGGCTTCGACAACACAGAGTCGGGTATCGGCGGCCTCCCGCCGACCGAGTTCCTGTATCTGGCAAGCTCGTACACCATGGTCTTGGGCACGTCCTTTATGACCGCGTAGCCGCCCGCCATGTCCCCGTAGATGGTCGCGTACCCGACGGCCATCTCGCTCTTGTTCCCGGTCGTCAGCGCCAGCCCGCCAAACTTGTTGACCAGCGCCATCATCAGAGTGCCGCGGATGCGTGATTGCAGATTCTCCTCGGCAACGCCGGGCTCGGTGTCCCTGAAGCGAGACTCCAGGGTATTGAGGTAAGCGCCGAACGTCTCCTCTATCGGTATCTCCCACAGCTCCATCTCCAGCCGGTCCGCGAGCTCCATTGCATCGAGGACGCTGCCTTCCGACGAGTAGCGCGACGGCATCGCCACGCCAATGACGTTCTCATGACCCAGCGCGTCAGCGGCGATTGCAGCCACTACGCTGGAGTCAATTCCGCCCGACAGCGCGACGAAGACTTTGTCGAAGCCAGTCTTGCGCACGTAGTCCCGCGTCCCGAGCGCGAGGGCCGCGTACACCTCTGCGGCTCCGTCCAAGCCATCCGGCGGTCTGCCCTCGGTTACCGCTTTCACTGGAACTACGGACGGCGCGGCGGCTGACACGCCCGGAGCGTCAGATACGTGGAGCCGCGCCGGTCTCCCGACATCGCCGAGAGCGTCTTGAGGCTGGCGTCTCGGCCGCTTGTCGCGCAGCCGGGACCTGAACACCGATTCCACGTCCAGGTCGGCGACTACCAAGTCCTCCTCGAACTGCGCCCCCCGCGCCACCTCCTCGCCAAGCGGGTCGTGGATGATGGAAGCGCCGTCGAACACCAGTTCGTCCTGGCCCCCAACTATGTTCACGTATGCCGCGAACAGCCCGTTGTCGGCGGCCCGGACCGCGAGCATCTTCTCCCGCGTCCGACGCTTGCCGGCGTAGAACGGCGAGGCGCTGATGTTGACGACGACTTCGGCGCCCGCCGCCCTCTGGACGACCGTGGGTCCGACGGAATGCCATATGTCCTCGCATATATTGACGCCCACGGGGGTTCCGCAGATCGTGAACACGGGGCACTCTACGCCGGCCTGGAAGTACCGTTCCTCGTCGAACACGCCGTAGTTGGGCAAGTGCATCTTGTGATATTTGCCAACCACCTCGCCGTCGTAGGCGACGGCGGCCGCGTTGTGTACGTAAGCCCCCGCGTCCACGAATCCAACAACCACCGCGATGCCCCTCGACGCGGCTGCGACCTCCAGCATCTTAGCGATGTTTGCCTGGATGAACTGCGGCTTGAACAGCAGGTCTTCCGGCGGGTATCCTGGAATGGCGAGCTCGGGGAAGGCCACGAGATGCGCCCCCGTATCGCGCGCAAGCTCGACGTACTCGATGATCTTGCCCGTGTTGCCGTCGAGGTCGCCGACCGTGGGATTGATCTGCGCCAGGGCGATTCGGAAGGTACGCACGGTGTCTCCGCCGCTGCTTGCAGTGTGGATGGTGGGAGTATAGCACAGGGGGATGTTGCCCCTGGCCACGCTTCTAAGATAGCTTCTATCCGCACGTCAGGAGGCGCAATGATGAGCCGAGCGGATAGGGTGGTGGAGCGCACGAGGGGCCCCGTCGTCCCTCTGAACATCTGCTTCAACGACGACGCCACGGTGGACTTCGGGGCCGTGCGGGGTTACGTGGACTGGCTGTGCGAGAACGGCGCTCCGATCCTCCTGCTCACCTCAGGCAGCAGCGAATACGCCTACCTGTCGGACGATGACGTATGGCGGCTCACCGCCGAGATCTCGGAGGTGAACGCGGGGCGTGCGTTGTTCGTAGCCGCGACCGGCTGGTGGAAGGTTACCACCTGCGCCGATTACCTCAAACACGCCGATGACGTCGGGGCGGACGCCGTGAAAGTGCAGCTCCATTCCACCTTCCCCGCCGACCGGGGCGCATACATCCGGTACTTCGACCGCATCGGGCGGGCGTCCGACATCCCGCTCTGGCTGCTCGACCCTCCCCTGTCCATCGCCATCGAGCTGGCAGGGTGGGACAACGTCGTTGGCGCAAAGGTACACGACACGTCTGACTACCACGCCCTGACGCGCGAGACCCGCGGCCTGAGCTTCGCGACCGTCTGCGCCGGGCAGATGCGCAACATCGTGTTCGGCTACATGCTCGGCTCCTCCGCGTACCTATGCCCCGTCGCCCCGTTCGCTCCCAGCATCGCCTTCGACTTCTTCGCGGAGCTCGAAGCGAGACGCTACGACGACGCCATGCAGATCGCGTTCCGATACGAAGAGCCCTGGCTCAAGGCGGCCCTCGAAGTAGGCTGGCTCCACGCCATCAAGGAAGCCATTCGACAACGCGGCCTGTACCCGAACTCCAACCCATGTCCACCCCAGCCGGCCACGACCCAGCGGCAGAGCGAGAGGGTCGCTAGGGCCATGAAGGACGTGTTCGGGCTGACGCCCGCTCCGCCGCTTGGCGGATGACGCCGGGGGCCGCGCATCTCCATCGCCGTCTCGCCGCCGTTTGATATAATGGACGCGCCCAAGCGGGGCTGCCCGTAATATCCATGCTAGCCACCAACAGCAATACGGCTCTCTCCTCGTCGCAGGACCTGGACGGCTCGATCCGCTACCGCAGGGTCGTGGTCAAGGCCGGAACCACCCTGCTGACAAGGGGGGGCGACCAGTTAAACCTGCAGGTCATGGCCACGCTGGTCGAGCAGATCGCCCGTCTGCGCGAGGAGTCGGTCGATATCGTCCTCGTTACGTCGGGAGCGGTGGCCGCAGGCCGCCATGTGCTGGGAATGCCGCGCGAGGGGCGAGGCGTGCCGTTCAAGCAGATGCTTGCGGCGGCGGGGCAGGGCAGGCTGATGCATGCTTACGAACAGCTATTCGACTGGCGCCAGACGCCAGTCGCGCAGGCCCTGCTATCGCGCAAGGACCTGACCGAGCGGCTCGGCTATCTCAACGTCCGCAACGTGCTGACAGGCCTCCTCAAGCTTGGCGTAGTACCCATCGTCAACGAGAACGACGTCGTCTCGGTTGATGAGATCGAGGGCGAGATATTTGGCGACAACGACAATCTATCGGCCATGGTCGCCAACCTCGTGGAGGCCGACCTGCTCGTTATACTGGGACAGACCGATGGCCTGTTCACCGCGGACCCCCACCTGGACCCAAGCGCCAGGCTCGTACCTCTCGTCGAGCGGCTTGACAGCGGCATCGAGGCGATGGCAGGCGGCTCCTGGCGCGGGCGCGGACAGGGCGGCATGACCACCAAGCTCGAAGCCGCGAAGCTCGCTACCGCCTGCGGCGTGGATGTCGCAATCGCCAGCGGACTCTCGCCCGACCCTATCATCAAGCTCGTCACGGGCGAGCGCATAGGCACCTTCTTCCCCGCCACCGGGTCCAAGATGGAGAGCCGCAAGCGCTGGATGATGAGCGGACTCTCCACCAAGGGCCGCATAGTCGTGGACGACGGCGCCGCGGGTGTGCTCGCCAACAAGAATGGCAGCC
The DNA here is from genome assembly GCA_958296115.1 of uncultured Dehalococcoidia bacterium. Lineage (GTDB taxonomy): Bacteria > Chloroflexota > Dehalococcoidia > Lucifugimonadales > CAJWER01. The sequence goes on along the minus strand of OY282442.1, from coordinate 2,870,544 downwards.
TCCTCCCCGCAGGCGTAACCAGGGCCGACGGCTCCTTCGACCGCGGAGACATCGTCGCCGTATTCGACGTCGAGGGCAGGCAGATAGCCCTCGGCGTCACCAACTACGGCTCCAAGGACATGGACAAGATCAAGGGCAGACGCTCGAACGAGGTGCTCGGGCTGCTCGGACGACAGTACGGCGAAGAGGTCATACACCGCAGCAACATGGTCAGGATGACCCCGTGACGAACTCCCAGGAGGGCGCAGGCGACATGCAATCGGCAGACGTCGATCTCAAGGCCATAGGCGAGCGAGCCCGCACGTCGGCCCGAACCCTCGCGTCTCTCCCCGCCGACGTGAAGAATGATGCCTTGGCTAACGTGGCGCGCGCCCTCGAGTCTAGGCAGGACGAGATACTCGCGGCCAACGAGTCCGACCTCGCCAGGGCAGGCCGAGACGGCCTCGGAGCCGCTGCCTTGGACCGCCTGCTGCTCGACTCCAAACGCCTGGAGGGCATGGCTGACGACGTCATGAACGTCGCAGGCCTGCCGGACCCCATCGGCGAGACCTCCGAGCTCAAGATGCTCCCCAACGGCCTCCGGGTCGGCAAGCGCAGGGTCCCCCTCGGCGTGATAGCCGCCATATACGAGAGCCGCCCCAACGTCACCATCGATATAGCCGCCCTATGCATCAAGTCCGGCAACGCTGTAATCCTGCGCGGCGGCAGCGAGGCATTCGAGTCCAACTCCGCGCTCGCCTCCGTCGTGCGAGGCGCCATCGAAGCCGCGGGAGTGCCGGCCGGCGCAGTCCAGTTCATAAGATCGACCGACCGCGCCCTGGTCGGACAGATGCTCGCCATGAGCGATTACATAGACCTTGTGGTGCCGCGCGGCGGCGCAGAGCTCGTCCGGCGTGTGGCGGACGAGGCCGCCATGCCCGCCGTCACTGGGGGCGTCGGAGTCTGCCACACTTACGTTGACAGGGCCGCGAACCTGGACATGGCCGTCGAAATCGTCCACAACGCCAAGGTCCAGCGGCCCTACGTCTGCAACGCGCTCGACACTGCGCTGGTACACTCCGCGATAGCCCCGGAGTTCCTGCCGCGAATCGCCGCATCGTGGGCGGAGGACGGAGTAGAGATGCGCTGCGACCGCCGGGCGCTCAGCATACTGGGACAGAGCGGCGACGCCAGCGCGCGTCCCGCTACCGACGACGATTGGGGCCAGGAGTTCCTGGCGCTTACCGCGGCCGTCAGGGTCGTGGATTCGATGGACGAGGCGCTGCATCACATCGAAACCTACACGTCGGGCCACACCGAGGCCATCGTAACCGATGACTACGGGTCGGCGATGCGCTTCCTCGACGCGGTGGACGCGGGCGTCGTGATGGTCAACGCGAGCACGCGCTTCAACGATGGCGCGCAGCTCGGCCTCGGCGCGGAGGTCGGGATCAGCACCGACAAGATGCACGCGCGCGGCCCGATGGGACTGTACGAGTTGACGTCGTACAAGTGGACCGTGCTTGGCTCCGGCCAGATACGCGCCTAGCGGGGGAACTGCATGGTGAATATAACAAGATACTTCTTCGAGAGAGAGTGCCGGACCTCGCACTCCGAGTGTTACACCATCCTAGAGGATGACGACGCAATCGGCCGAGTGGACATACACTTCACCGACGTGATGGTCCACTCGACGCTGAGCATCGCGGAGAGCCTTACTAACGATGACATCCAGGACCTTATCGACGCGGTGGACCGCGAGCTGATGGATACGGTAGGCGTCGTGAGGCAGGAGGTGGTCGTTCACGTACACCAAGGGCGTGACCTGGGCGTCTTCACCACCCGCGGTTTCGAAGGCAACGGCGGCCACGAGCGCCTGAGCTGAAGGCTCGGCGCGGCCCGACCCGTGTCAGGGAACGTGGACGAAGGAACCAGACCGCCGCCACAGGTCCACCCCCCGCAGCCGCAGGGTTACGACCGCGCCGGTCGGTACGTCCTTGGGTAGTTTCGACTTGGCGCGGAAGGGAAACTCCACGAGCTCCAGGAGGGCGGTCCGTCGCCCGTCGTTTTGGAGCGCGACCGCCTCGAAAGCGTCCGGTCCGTTCGGCGGCATCCGCGAGCTTGCAAGATACTTCAGGAACCAGTACCGCTTCCTGATGTCCTCGACCTGGGACAGCTCCTTGATCTGCAGCTGGGCGCGCTGGGCTACCGATTCCACCTCCTCGAGGGCGTAGAGCGGCTTGCCCGTAGCCAGGAAGCTGCTGATCTGGCGTTGTATCACGAGGTCCGGGTAGCGCCTCAGCGGGGATGTTGCCTGCAGGTACGCCTCCACCCCGAGGCCCCCGTGCCGAAGGGGGGTCGTGGAAACACGCGCGGGCTGCATCCTGCGCGTCAGGTTGTGCCTCGCAATCACGGGCGCGGCCCTCTCATCCAGCCTGGAAGTGTCCGGCAGGTTCGATGTGTCCGGTCGGCCCTGCGACCTGTACACCGCCGGCAGGCCCTCGGTATAGCAGAACTGGGCTAGGAGCGTGTTGCACAGTATCATCATCTCCGCCACTATCTGGTGTGCGGGCGACGAGCGGTCGCGCGTCTTGACATCTATATCCCCGGACGCCCTCACCCTCAGCGTCATCTCTGGCTGGTCTATGTCGATGGCCCCCTGCTCAATGCGTCTGCGGCGTAGGGCGGCGGCGATATGGTAGAGCCCGTTCAGCATCTCCCGGCGGCTCCCATCGGTTCGTATGATCCGGTCCACCTCGTCGTAGGACAGGGCCGCGGCGCTCCTGATGATAGACGGCGCGACCTTCCAATTGGTCACGTCCCCATCGCCGGTCAGCTCCGCTACGAGGCTGATAGCTGCCCGCTCCTGGTTCGGGTCCAGGCTCCCCACGCCCCGAGTGAAGGCGTCCGGGAGCATCGGTATCACGCCTTCGGGCAGGTACAGGCTTGCCATCCGCCTATCGGCCTCGCGGTCCATCTCGCCGCCCGGCGGAGCCAGCGCGCCGCAGTCGGATATGTGTACGCCAAGCCTATAGCCGCCCTCCAGTGCCTCCAGTGATAGCGCGTCGTCCCTGTCCTTCGTCTCTTCGTCGTCGATGGTCACCGCGTCCAGGCCAGTCAGGTCCTCGCGGCCTCCCCCCCGCGCGGCGACCGCCCCGGCCATCGCGCTGGCTTCGTCGAGCGCCTGCGGCGGGAAGTCTCGGCGAATTCCGGTCCTATGCAGCTCGATAGGCTCGTCCGCGTCGAATATGCCGGCGCTCACCAGCATCTCGAAGCAGGCCCGCTGGTGGTCGCGCGCCTCAGGCCGCGCCAGGTCCACCAGGCCTCGCGCGGCGCTCCGCCGCTGGAACTCCTCGCCATTGACCGCGTAGCCCTTCATCGCTTCGACCAACGACTCTTGGTATCGACTCGGCGTATCGGGCAGGCGGCCCTCCGACAGCGATTCGGCCAATGCCTGGGTATCCCTGGCCTTCTCGGCCTCGCGCCGCCTGCGCTTCAACAGCTTAGCTAGGTCATCCCTCGTCCGGGGCCGGTACCTCCCATCGTCCCGTAGGAATAGGTCAGGGGTTCGCTCCAGCGCCAGCAGCAGCGACACGAGCTCGATAGGGCCCGGCTTGTCGGTCCAGTAGAGGTCGGCTATGTCTTGAAAGGACACGGCTTCCTGGTCGTCGGTGAGCGCGTCCCAGACCTCCGAGAGGTCTATGTTCCGGAAAGCGGTCTCGGCGCGTGAGCGGAAGTCCTCGAAACGCTTGGGGTCGACCAAGGCGCCCGTTGCGAGCATGACCCTGCTGGGAGGGATTCGCGCTAACTTGTTCTTGCCCAAGAGCGCCGCGACACGTCCATTTCGCTCTTCCTTGAAGCGCACTATGGACGCCCCGCCGCTCAAGCGGGCAACCAGAACTTCCCCAGGGCGCATCGGTCGTCCCTCGATTCTAGCCGGCCACCCTTCGCCCTAGCCCAACTCCGCGAGCTTGGGCATGACCTCCTCCTTCAGGAGCGTCATCGAGCGCAGCCACCTGTCGCGCGGCTCCCACTCGTGCCCCATCGCCAGCAGAACGCCGAAGCCCCCAAGCTCCTCGTACAGCCCCCGCAGCTTCTCCGCCGCATCGTCGGGACTGCCCACTATGAAGACGTTGTCCACCAGATACTCCGGCGTAACGTCCGAGTCGGGCATGTTCACGTCAACCTTCATGATGTCCAGCATCCGCATCATCGGAAGGCTCCGCAGGAAATAGCGCTCGAAGTCCCGCGACATCACGCCCTCCAGCGCCTCTTGCCTGGCGTTGGCCGTCGTATCCGAGATATACACCTCGCGGGCGACCCGCCACTGAGACCTGTCCGGGGTCCGCCCGGCCCTCGCCGCGCCCTCCTCCACGGACTGCCAATGCGTCTTCACGACCCTGCCCGGCACCAGGTTGATGCTCAAGGGCAGCCAGCCTCGCTCTCCCGCCATCAGCAGAGTATCGGAGTGCTCGGACACGCCGGCGACCGCGATGGGCGGATGGGGAAGGGTGTACGGCCTGACGTGGAAGCGCAGACCAATCTCGTCAATGGGCTCCGGTATCGTAAAGCGCCAATGCCTATGCTCGTACAGGCCCGGCTTCGGGTCGTCCCATATCTGAAGTATCAGGTCTATGGCGTCCCTGGTCATTGCGCGGTGCTCCTTGCCCTTGGGGTCGAACCCGAACACCTCCAAGTCCCCCGAGAAGCCGCCAGAGCCAACGCCCCACGTGAACCGCCCCTTCGCCATGTGGTCGAGCTGCGCTATCCGATGCGCAACCATGAACGGGTTGTGATTCGGCATACAGGTAACGCCCGTGCCGAGATTGATATTCTGTGTCACGCCCAAGGCTTGCGCGATGAACAGGTCGGGCGCGGGGATGTTCTCCCACTGGGCCGTGAAATGCTCTCCGATCCAAGCCTCCTTGTAGCCCAGCCCGTCGAGGGCCACTATCTGTTCGAGATCGTCCTCCAGAGTCTTGGTGAGGTTCGAGCCTGGAGGATGAAGGGGCATGGTGAAGTAGCCGACTTCCAAAGGGGAGCCTCCATCAAAACACGGGGTTTAGCGCTGGGGCGCAGTATATCCAATGGCCAAGCCCCAATTCAAATGGAGTGGATAGCCGTGGGCGCCGGCGTTAGCCCCGCAATCGCCATCCCTACTCGCCCCCCATCAACCCCCCAACCCCGCGTCCCCCATGACCTTCAGTATCTCCTCCCCGTTCGACTTCCACCAGCCGTACAGAATGGCGATGTCCGTGCCTATCGAGAAGTGGCGCACCCCCATGTCCAGAAACTCCTTGGCGTCGTCCGCCGACTGCACCTCCGCCCTTGGCGGCACTCCCTTCGCCAGCGCCGTCTTGAAGACCCGGTTGCGGGCGGCCACTATATCCGGATGGCTGTACTGGCTGGGCATCCCCACGCTCATCGAATAGTCCGTGCCGCCCCACTGGACCATGTCCACGCCCGGTATCTCCAATATCTCGTCCAGCTCCTCCACCGCGCCCTTCTTCTCAATCATCACCGCCACCACCGTGCTGTTGATCAGCTCGACGTAGGCTTCGTTGCCCCCGTAGCCCATGTAGGTGTTGCGCCGGGTCGCCGCCCCGTACAGCCCGCTCCACGCCGGGGTGTCGGCCCGGGCGATGCGGACGCACTCCCGCACCTCCGCGGCGGAGCGGCTGTCGGTGAACAGCACGCTCCCGAAGCCCGCCCCGATGCCGCGCTGCGCCAGAAACTCCTGGTGGCTCTGGTCCACCTTGATCATGCTGCCCATCTTGAAGATCTCGGCGGCGCGGCAAATGTTGTCCAGGTCGTGCAGGTCGAACGACCCATACTCCGCCACGAACTCCACGTAATCGTAGAGGCCGGTATGTCCCACCGCCTCGATAACGGAAGGCCAGGTCGAATGTACGTGAGTGCTGAGCGTGGGCTCGCCTCGGTCCAGCTTCTCTCGGAGCGCGTTGGTTCTCATGAGGCCTCCAGGTTATGATCTGGGTTCTGGGGCAATGATTATAGCGCAAGGCGGACGCAGGCGCCCTCGCCCCACTGGGACGCGGCCCGGACGACCAGGTTACAGCGGAAGCGCCCTTCCAGCCTCCCGCAGAACCTGGCGCCGTCGTTGCGCGTCCGGCATCGCCCTGGACACCAGCTCCCAGAAGTCCGCCGAGTGGTTCGCATGGGTCAGGTGCGCCAGCTCGTGGACGACCACGTAATCCACCAGCTCCGGCTTCAGCATCATCGCGCGCCAGTTGAACCGCAGCGTGCCGTCGGGGGAACAGCTCCCCCAGCGTTGGCGCTGGTCGCGGATGAGTATCCGCGGCTTCCCCCCTAGACCGAGCCGGGGCCGCCACCGGTCCACGCTGGCCGGCAGCCGCTCGGCGGCGCGAGCCCGATACCACTTGACGATAGCGCGCCGAATCAGCTCGTAGCGCTCACTGCCGTCGAGGTCATGCGGTACTGCCACCCTGAAGCGCCAATGGTCGAAGCGAACCGCGGGCGAGCGCATGTCCCCAGGCTCGAACACCATCCGGACGTTGCGCCCTAGGTACGGCAGCGTCTCCCCGCTCACGAACCGCTTCGGCGCGGCGTCCAGCGCCCCCTCCGACGCATGGCTGAGTATCCAGGGCGCCCGCCTGCGAACCATCGCCCGCAGCTCGTCCTCCGGCGTCGCCATGGGCGCCGCGACCTGCACGCCCACGCCGTCCACCGTGATCTGGACGGTCTTCCTGCGCCGTTCGCTTCGGCGCACCTCGTACTCGATGGCCGTGTTCCCGAAGCGGACCCGGCCCCGTTCGGTCACTGCAAACTCCGCCAGCGGGCCAGCTCGACGATACTGCTCGCCAGCTCGTCCAGCCGCTCTGCCGTGTACTCGCCCGTGGGCCTCAGCTTCCGTTTCACGTCGCGGCGCATCCGCCGCTGCGCCTCCAGGTTCGACTGCCAATCCACTATCCCGTTGTGGCGGTTGATAACCGACTCGACCTCGCGCGCGACACGCTTCGTCTCTTCATCGAAGCTCATCCTGTAAGGGGGCGGACCTTCGCGTGCAGTCCCATCGTCGGCGGCTTCTTCCGAACGGGCGTCGAGCAGCTCGTAGATGGCGAATGACACCGGCGATAGGTCTTGCTCGGCGGCGATGTCCGCCTCGCTCTGGGCCTGGTGCCGAAGAGCCGCCATCCGCCGGCACGCCTCGGCGGTCTCGATGAGCCGGTTGCGCAGGTCTGCGATGATGCGCTCCAGCCGCTTGGACAGCTGTTCGTAGAAGGCCGGGTTCTCCGCCAGGCGCTCGTGTATGTGCGCGCGAATGGCGTGCTCCATTATCGAAGCCCGCGCCTCCTCGTGGGGCAGCTCGGCGATCTTCTGCTCGAAGTCCTGGTCCAAGATGGAGACCGGCTTCATCATCTCCCGCACGTGGGCGCTGATGCGCTCGTCCATCAGCCTCTTCACCTTCGCCCCAATCTCCGTCCAATCCGCGTCCGCGTCCTCCTGGAGGAACTGCGCCCGCACGTAGGCCCGTATCTCCGTCAGCCGGGCCAGGCGGTCCACGTAGGGCAGCGCCCGCGGGTCGGGCAGGAAGCGGTCCATGAGCCGCGAAAGCTGCCGATAGTCCGCGTTGAACCGCTCGAACAGGTCGGACTTCAGGTTGCCCTCCGTCTCCGCGTCCGGCGCGAATACGCTGACGCATTCCCACGTGTCCCCCAGCTCCCGCCCCTTGAAGTGAGACTCCGCCTGGACCGCCGCCGCCTCGACGACCGGCGCCGGGTCGTCGTCGAGCTCGCGCATCGTGTCCTGGACCTCCGGCCACTCGAAGCTCGAAAGCGCCGCCTCCAGGTCCCGCGAGACTCCGTGATAGTCCACCACTAGGCCGTGCGTCTTCTCGGTAACCACCCCGTCCCGCTCGTGAGAGAATCGCCGGTTGACGCGGGCGATCGCCTGGAGCAGCCCGTGCTCATGCAGCGGCCTGTCGAGATAGAGAACCTGCTCCACCGGGGCGTCGAAGCCGGTCAACAGCATGTCCACCACGACCAGGACCTCCGGCTCCCCCTTCGGGTCGACGAAGGCGTTGACGACCTGGGCCTGGTCGAGCTCGCGCGCAACCCTGAACTCCGGGCCGTCGTTGGGCGAGGTCGTGATGATGGGATAAGCGCGCAGGCCGAAGCTGTTCAGCCGATCGGCGTAGCGCAGCGCGGCAGAGCGGCTGGGAGCCACCACCTGGGCCTTGAACCCGTTGGGGCGAATCTTCGCCTTGAAGTGCTCCGCTATGTCCAGGGCGATCATCTCCACGCGCCGCTCCGCCTCCGCCACCGTCTCCTTGTTCGCGTATCGGCGCCGAATCCGCTCCCGCGCGTCCTCCGGCTGCTCGCCGAACATGGCGTCGAACAGCCTGTCCAACGTCTCCGGCCCCTCGACCGCCAGCTCTGGCATCCGCGCCTCGTAGAAGATGGGAACAGTCGCCCCGTCCGCCACCGACTGCGGGATGGTGTACGAGTCTATGAGAGACCCGAAGCGCCGCATCGTGCTGCGCCGAAAGTCCTTGTCTATCGGCGTGCCCGTGAAGCCCACCAAGACCGCGTTGGGCAGCGCCTCCGACATGCGGCCGCCCAATATCCCGTACTGCGTCCGGTGCGCCTCGTCCACCATGACTATCACGCTCTCCGATGCGTCCAGCGCGTCCAGCTCGCCCCCAGGCGACCCCAACGCATCCTCGAACTTCTGGATGGTCGTCATCACCGTGCGGCCCCCGCCGCCGGTCAGCAGACGCCGCAGCTCCCGAGCGCTGGACGCCTGCTCCGGCGCCGGGAAGCCGCAGCGCTCGAATGTGTTCGCTATCTGCCTGTCGAGCTGGTTGCGGTCGGTTACTACCACTATCGTCGCATTTGCGAGACGAGGCTCCCGGCGGACCTTCGTCGCCAGCCACAACATCGTCAAAGACTTCCCCGACCCCTGCGTGTGCCACACAACGCCGCCCCGCTCCTCCGGCCTGCGCCCCGACAGGATGCGGCCCAGCGCCGACCCCACCGCGCGCCGCTGCTGGTAGCGCGGCAGCTTCTTCACCACGCGCCCGCGCTCCGGCTCATACACCACGTAATCGCGCAGAACGTCCAGCAGCGCCGCCGGAGCCAGCAGCCCGATGATGAGCTCCGCCTGCCCCTGGGGCTCCACGCCGAAGCGCCGCCGCGCCTCCTCCTCGGAATAGGGCAGGACGGACTTCCACTCGACGTAGGCGCCCTCCGGCGCGCCGAGCGTCCCATAGACCGCCGCCGCCCCGCAGTGCGCCACGCACAACAGGTTGTAATGGAACAGATCCGGCGCGCCCGACCCGTGCCACTCAGGCCCCGCCTCCTGGTAGCGCCTAAGCTGCCGAACCGCCTTCGTCCTCCAAACGTCCAGCAGCGACGGCGACTTAGCCTCCATCACCACCAGCGGAACGCCGTTCACGAACAACGCCAGGTCGGGGATAACCATCCGCTCGTCGTCCTCCCGACCCCCACGCTCGTTGCCCCGCCTCACCCGGAGCTGGGTCGTAACCACGAACTCGTTCAGGCCGCCCTCCGGCTCGTCGAAGTCGAAGAACCGGACGACGCGCGACTCCCGGCCCCTCGCTCCATCCACCGTCAAGGGCATCCCGTAGGTCAGGTACTCGTGGACGGCCTGGTTGCGGGCCATCCCCGTAGCGTCAATATGCTCCAGCTCGAATATGGCCCGCTCCGCCTGCTCCTCCGTCATCCACCCGTTCAACCGCAGCAACGCCGCCCTGAGACGCCCCCTCAACAGCGCCTCCCGCTCGTCCCCGCGCTCCGCCGCCAGAGCCTCGCGGGATGCGTAAGTCCATCCCAACCTCTCTAACAGCGACCGGGCCGGCTCCTCCGCATGGTTGTATTCGTTGAGCTTCGCGGGTGTGTTCATGGTCGCTCCTGCTCTGCCGAGTCCAACAGACGCCGCAGCCTGGGCAACAGGTCCGGGATTGCGTCTCGATTGCCCCTCGTATGAATTGCGGATAGACGTAATCGTACTTATCCCAGCGTCCGGGTGCAATCCTGGCAGAGCGTCTGGGAACAGTCGCGCCGGCTCCTCGGCGTGCGCCCCTAGTTCATACCGGGCAGGCGTCCAGGCCCTTCGTAAAGGGGGCGGCGGATTGTAACCCCTTTATGCCCATTGAATCGTAAGAGGTCTTGATCCGTCGTTTCGATCACTGGTATGTCCAACAGGATAGCCGTTGCCAGATGCGTCGCGTCGGGAGGCTTTATCCTCTTCGGTCCAGACCGATACTTTCTAACCAAGCCCCTAGTATCCGAAGCTACCCGCACGTCAACGGCGACGGGGATTATGTAGTCGCGGCCAAAGAACTCCCGTATCTTCCGTTCGGACTCCTGATCGTCCATACCCTCCAGGTAGGCAACCTCGATCATTGCCATTGCCGATACGACAATAGCGAGTTCTCCACGTTCGGCCTGCTCTATGATTTGCGAGCATGTCTCGCCCACCGCTGGACTGCCTGCGAGGTAGCCTATGATGGTGCATGAGTCCCAGAGACGGCGCGGGGTGGGCATGTCTATTCCCTTAGCTTATCCCTCTGACCGACTTCAGCCATTCCGCCGCGCCCACCTCGAGAACCCGCTTGTCGGGTATGGAGCCGAATTCTGCGCGCGGCAGACTCGGATCAGGGCTGGCGTCCTCCAGGTCCGTCACGTCGAGAATCGACCGTGGAGCGCCGTTGACGAAGTAGTGGACGTCGCCCGCAACCAGGACCCTCTTTCGGAGCAGGTCCTTTGCGCGAGTTATCCACTCTTCGCCTTCCGGAAGACGGCAGCGGACGGGCGCGCCGGTAACTCTGTCCCAGATAGTAACCGCAGGAGAACCGTGGACGTTGATAGCGTCCATCCTTCCTTCCAGCGAGCCCAGGTTGTGGTAGCCGGCGGTAAGAATTCGGCTCACCTTATCCGAGATATCCTCTTCAATGACGGCGCTTCGCTCGCCGTTCGTCAGGACGAAGATAGACTCGGCGCTCGCCTTGCCTCTGAACAGCCGCCTCATCTTCTTGACGTCTTCGAGCGCCTGCTCGGTGAAGTATTGCGGGGGCTCGTCAGTCCCAGCCGTAATAACGCGCATTCCATAGCCCACCGCTTCGACAGCCCGTCCGTCGCCGCGCTCGGGTTGGAGGGTTATGGTGGGAGCGCTGGATCTCAACTCGCTCACCACCCACTGGATCTGATCGCTGGGTCCGTACATGGCTTCACCCACGTGACGGAGCAGCCGCCTGATGTCGACCAACGACTTTTCCAGCAAGGCGATGGGCGTACGCTCAGCCGCCGGGTTGATAACAAACGTCAATCCATCTGCCATGCGGTCGGCCCCCCTAACCGATAGGAACGAATTATACCATCAAGCCCGCGCCGCCCGCACCTGTCCCGCGCTCCGCCGCCAGAGCCTCGCGGGATGCGTAACTCCATCCCAACCTCTCTAACAGCGACCGGGCAGGCTCCTCCGCGTGGTTGTATTCGTTGAGCTTATGTTGCATTGTTGTACTCACGGTCTAATCTGGCGAGAGTTGCCTCCCGGTTGTAGAAGACTTTCTTAGCGCTCTTTGAACTCTTCGGGTCGAGTTTTCTTTCGTGCGCACATTCGACATCAGCCTTTATTGGTTCCATTATTTGGTGGAACTGCCGATTTTGTTTGAATGTCGGGTATCGTTTCTTACATATGGAGACAATTTCAGTATATGTACATGGGAAACGCTCTAGCGCCTCATCATCGCTCACATGTACAGTCGGAGCAGATGGGTCGTTCGTTAGCCCGATGCTCCCTCCACCGGAGATCCCTCTATTAAGTTCGATTTGTACGTGCACGGCTACAGAGTAGTCTGAATCGCCTTTGCCATTTGAAGAACGCGACAAGGTGTCAAGTACTTTTAGCAACTCCTTCTGAGGCTTTGGAGATATGCCCTTGGCCACGGCCGCCTGCCCAATGAATCCGACGGGCAACAAGTACGGCGTCTCGATGTTTTCCCCGAACCACTTGGCAGAGAGCTTGACAAAATTCCGAACACTAGCTGTGCCAAACCATAGAATCTTCTGCCTCAACTCTGGAGTCAGCATACCCATATGTGTGGCTTCGTTCCGTATAGCCATGAGGCCACGGATATTGTCCGCAACTTCAGTTGGGGGAGCAGTGCGTCCAAGAGCCTCTCTTAGATTGATGGTTATCGGTTCACCAGTATCATCTCGGACGTAGCGCCGAGACTTTTTCTTCCTCTGATAGATGACGTATGACTTGCCTCCAGCCTGTTGCACCAAGCGTGCCTTCAAAATAATCTCCCATGCATTGGTTGCCAGAATGGCAAAGGTCTGCTCTCGATACTCAACGGTTGGCTTGTTATACACCTCTATAGCCGCGAGCATCGCCGCGCCAGCACAGCGAGACATCCTGATTTCGCGTTTGGGCCTGGCCATCCTAAGTATTAGCTCCCACAATCGCCCGCACACGCCCCGTCAGCAGCGCGTCCGACACTGACGCTTTCGAACATTGTAGCGCATCCCGCTCCCCCCGGCTACTCTCTATCGCCTCGTCCACCCCGTCCAGCGCTGCGGCGATGGCCTGCTGCTCCGCCATGGGTGGGAGGAGGATAGGGAGAGAGGCAACGTCTTCCCTCGAGATTCCTTGGATAGTTGTTCCCCTGGCTCTCTGTTGCAACACAGCAGCTTGACTCTTCAAGACCCTGCACAGGTAAGATTGGTCGGCCAAGCCGTTCGCCGTTAACAACGTGATGTCTTGGCTTGCCCCCATCGTCTCGTTTGCTATGCCTACTAATCCCACCCGTGTCCTTGTTGCCAGTAGCAAATCGCCCGGTTCACAAATCACCGTGGTGCCCGAATTCAGTCCTTTATCAGTGAGGAACGAGCGAGCATTATCCCGGCTGATTCTGAAGTCTCTCAAGTCTGCACCGGTGACGAATGGGATGTCGCCGTCCCAATACTCAGGCTGGCTCTTGCGAGGAGTGCCGCCCTGCTGGAAATCCGCCACATCCCCCAGCCGCGCCACCTCCCACTCCGCCGGAATCGTGCCCACGCCCGGCGCGTCCCGCCACTCGCTGTGCCGGCCGGGTATGCCGCGGGTGAGCAGCTCGTGGAGCAGAGCGTCGCGCAGGCTCTCCGCGGCGGCGATGACCCCCTCGACGCCCTCGATCGCCTCGTCAATGGAGTCCAGCGTTGCGGCGATGGCCCGCTGCTCCGCCATGGGTGGGAGGAGGATGGACACGCTAGAAAATGCGCTTTTGTTCAAAATTGGAACTGCCGTTTTAGACGCGATAGTCTGTAAGTAGCTTGACCGAGCGAGGCATACCCAATAGAGAAATGACGGCAAAGTTGCGTCGCCGGGTATCAGAGCGTTAATTTGCTGATTAGAACACAGTGGAAGTTTCGCTATGGCAACTTCACCTATAGTTCCAATACAGGAAACCAGCACAGCATTTTGGGGTAATAGCCTTGAGACCGCTACGCCAGCTTCAGACAAGTATTCTTCTGAAGTGGACACGAGACGACTTGCTGCAAGATCCGACGGCTTTACCCATGGAGTCTGTTCGCCGTAATAGTCGCGCACTTTACGTGGAGGTGTGCTTCCAGTCACCACATCCGCCACATCCCCCAAGCGCACCATCCGCCAGCCTTTGGGTATCTGCGTCTTGCCAGCCATCAGCCCCCCGTTGCCCTCTCTCAGTATCGTCGGCATCACTCTCCTGCAATCCTATCAGGCGTAGCCCAGCTCCGCCAGCAGCTTGCCCATCTTCGCTGCGGCCTCGTCCCGCCGACGCTCGGCGTCCCGCATCTGCGACAGGGCGTCCTCGACGCTCACCGCCTCCACCGGCTCGGTCGTGTCCACGTAGCGGCTGATGTTCAGGTTGAAGTCGTTCGCCCGAATCTCCTCCAGGTCCGCCACGTGCGCGAAGTGCTCCACGTCCTCGAAGGCGCGGTGCGCCTCGACTATCCTGCCGATGTGCTCCGGGTCCAGGAAGTTCCGCGCCTTGCCCTGCCGAAAGCAACCCTCCTGGGCCGCGTCCACGAACAACGTCTTGCCCCGCCGCTCGGCGGGCTTGGCCCTGTTCAGCACGCAGATGGCGACCGGGATGCTCGCGCCCGAGAAGAGGTTGGGCGCCAGGCCTATGACCGCCTCGAACAGGTCGGCCTCCACGATGCCCCGCCGTATCGTTCCCTCCGCGCCGCCCCGGAACAGCACGCCGTGAGGCATCACCACCCCGACCATCCCCTGTGAGTTGGTTACGCTCAGCATGTGCAGCAGGAAGGCGAGGTCGCCCCTAGTCTTGGGCGGGATGGCCCCGTAGCGGTCGAAGCGGTGGTGCGGGTCGTTCGGCGCGAAGTCGTGCCCCCAGTTCTTGAGGCTGAAGGGCGGATTGGCTATCACACGGTCGTAGGAGAGGAGCCGCCCCGTCCGGTCCACCAGGCCCGGCTCGGCGATGACGTCGCCCGCCTCCAGCCGCGCGGAGGACAAGCCATGCAGCAGCAGGTTGAGCTTGCCGGCGGCCAGCGTGCCCAGGTTGCGCTCCTGTCCGTGCAGTATCAGGTTGAACCCGTCGCCGTCCCGCTCCTGCACGTACTGCGCGGTGTAGATGAGCATCCCGCCGGAGCCCGCCGTGGGGTCGCAGACGCGCATCCCCTTGCGCGGCTCGAGCAGTTCGATGATGAGGCGCACTACCGGGCGCGGCGTGTAGAACTCGCCGCCCTTCTTCCCCGCGTCGTCCGCGAACCTGTTGATCAGGTACTCGTAGGCGTCCCCCAACACGTTGCCGCCGCCCGCCGCGTCCTCCCGCAAGTTCTCGTCGCTCAGGTCCAGCCCGTCGAAGTGGTTGAGCAGGCTGCGGATGATGCGCTCGCGGTTGGCGGGGCTGCCCAGCTTGGACTCGTCGTTCCAGTTGGCGCCCGTCAGCACCCCGTCCAGCTTTGGAGCGTTGTACTCCTCGACTTTGTGGCTGGCAACGTTGAGCGTCTCGCCCAAGTTCATATAGGTGCTGGCAAGGGAGCTCCAACGGGCCGCCTTCGGGACGAAGAGCTCGTGCTCGTCCCGGTCATTGAGCGCCGCGTCGCGGTCGACGCCATCCGCCACGGCGCTCTCCACCTCCTCGTCGAAGCGGTCCGAAAGCCGTTTCAGAAAGAGAATCGAGAAGATGTAGTTCTTGTAGTCGGCTGCGTCTATCTGGCCGCGCAGAATGTCGGCCGCCTGCCACAACTTGGACTTGAGCTCCTGGCTGCTGAGCGGCATCAACCCCTCCTTGGGGCTGCCGGCCCGTCCCAAGGGCCGACGTGGTGAATTATCGAACCTCAGAGCCTCTCGCGCCGACCCCGGCGCTACAGGCGTCACAGTGTATCTATACCCGTATCTCGACTACAAGTCAACACACACCCTCGTTGACCAATCGCCCCCGCCAGCATCCCCGGCCTAATCCCCTCTCCCTCCCCGTCCTGTCCCCTCTCCCTCGATGGGAGAGGGCCGGGGTGAGGGTGATTCCCCGGCCTCCCCCGAAAATTGCCCTCAAATTGCCCCAAATTGCCCCTTGACACCGCGAGAACAGCCGTGCTAGTCTGGTAGACGGCCCGAAGGGACGTACTCCAAACGGGCACAGAGCCACCTCTACCAAATCTTCAGGGTATTCATGCCGCGGCTGTTGTTGGGACGGGGCCCCCGCGGTACGAGAAGGCCGCTCTGTGTTTCGGCGTCTCGACAGGAGGACGCAGCGCTAAATGTGCCTCCCCCGTTCCAGGTGCGGACTCTCGGACGACCGGGAGGACCGTAGCCAGCGCAGCCCGACGCCTTGGCGGGTGGAAGGAACAAGCGCGAAACGCAGGCGGTCCCGCAAGGGCCCGTCAGCCGTCCGGGAAAGTTAGAGGAGGGGCTGCACCCCCAGTGTCGGCGGGCGATCGACGTCGGCATCCTCGAAGCAAGTACCGGAGTCACTGCCTTGCAAGGCAAACTCATCTCCCGCGAGAGCGGGAGAACCAGGAGTAGACAGGACGCGGGTCGCAAGACCCGCCAAGTACCCTCTCCCTCACGGGGGAAAGGGCCAGGGTGAGGGCAAACGCCCCGCCCTGCGCCCCTCCCCCTAGGGGAAAGGGCAAGGAGACAAGGGCGATTCCCCGCCTTGCCCCCTCTCCCCAGACGGGAGAAGGGCCAGGATAAGGGCGATTCACCCGCAAAAGGAGCCGGCCGAGACGAAACGAACATAGACGAAGGCGCCAACAACGCGCCGCTCTTGCCCCCATCTCCCTCGACGGGAGAGGGCTGGGGTGAGAGTAACTCAACACGCCCCCATCATCCCCGGACCGCAGGCGTCCCGCCAGCGCCCTCCCCATCCCCTCCACTACAGAGATCCAGAACGAGGGCAATTCAGCGCGTCCCCATCTCGACTCACCACTCACCACTATCCCCCCCATCCCGCAAATCCTAACGCCGCGGCCGCATTTGCGCTAACCTTAATAGTGAAGTACCCCTTACTCGGAGGCCGCGATGCAAACCATTGCCCACATGACCGAGTACGGCCACGAGCTGCTGGTCGCGTGCAGCGAGCCCGCGGCCGGCCTGAAGGCGTTCATCGCCATACACGACACGACCCTCGGCCCAGCCTGCGGCGGCGTGAGGATATGGCCCCACGCCTCCGAGAAGGACGCCGTCACCGACGTTCTCCGCCTCTCGCGGGCGATGACCTACAAGTCCGCCGTCGCCGGGCTGCCCCTCGGCGGCGGCAAGGGCCTGATTTGGGCAGACCCCCGCGCCGACAAGTCCGAGGCCATGCTCCGAGCGTTCGGCAGATGCGTCGACAGCCTCGGCGGACGCTATATCACCACTGAAGACGTCGGCATGACCCCCGCCGACCTTGAGCACGTCGCCCAAGAAACCCCGCACGTGGTCGGACTCCCTACCAGCATGGGCGGCAGCGGCGATACGTCCATCCTAACGGGGCTGGGCGTCTATCTCGGCATGAAGGCCGCCGCCAAGGCCGCCTGGGGCTCCGACGACCTGGCGGGCCGAGCCGTCGCCGTCCAGGGCTTCGGAAACGTCGGCCGGCAAATGGCCGACCACCTGCTGCGAGAAGGCGCGCGCCTGGTCGTCGCCGACATTCACGACGGCGCCCGCGAGCTCGCCTCCAAGATGGGCGCGCAAACCGTGGCCCCAGCCGACATATACGACGTCGAATGCGACGTATTCTCCCCCTGCGCCCTCGGCGGCGCGCTGAACCGAGACACCATCCCCCGCCTGAAGTGCAAGGTCGTAGCGGGCGGCGCCAACAACCAGCTCCTCGACGACGCCGACGGCGACGAGCTCCACCGGCGCGGCATCCTCTACGCCCCCGACTTCGTAATCAACGCCGGCGGCGTCATAAACGTCGCGGCCGAGATAGGCGGAGTGTACCGCGCCGAGCGGGCCCGCGAGATGACCGAGCGCATCTACGAGACGACCGAGCGCGTCATCGCCGAGTCCCAGGCCGAAGACATCCCGACCCACGCAGCCGCCAACCGCCTCGCGGCCCGCCGACTCGAGGCCGTGCGCCGCCTCAGGCCGACCTTCCGGGACAGGCGCGGGAGGCGCTGACAGGATGACGAAAGTCCATCTCGTAGATGCCACTTACGAGCTGTTCAGGTCCTACTTCGGCGCTCCCCCGGCCGCCGCGCCCGACGGCAGGCCCGTAGGCGCGGTCCGCGGCCTGATACAAACCCTCCTCGTCCTCTTGCGCGAAGAGGGCGCGACCCACGCCGCCTGCGCCTTCGACCACGTGATAGAGTCCTTTCGCAACGACCTGTTCGCCGGCTACAAGACCGGCGAGGGCGTCCCCGAAGACCTCGCCAGCCAGTTCGACCTGGCCGAAAGAGCCGCCCATGCCCTCGGCATAGTCGCCTGGCCGATGGTCGAGTTCGAGGCCGACGACGCCATAGCCACCGCCGCGGCCCGCCTTTCGGAAGACCCCCGCGTAGAGCTGGTCGTGGTCTGCTCGCCCGACAAGGACATGATGCAGCTCGTGCGAGACGGCGTCGTGTGCCTCGACCGCCGACGCCAGATAACATACGACCCAGCCGCCGTCCGCGAAAAGTTCGGCGTCGCGCCAGAGTCCATCCCCGACTACCTCGCCCTAGTCGGAGACTCCGCCGACGGCATACCCGGCATCCCCCGCTGGGGCGCCAGGTCCACCGCCGCCATCCTAGCCGAATGCCGCCGAATCGAGGCGATACCGAGCGACCCCGCCGAGTGGAAGGCAACCCCCCGCGGCGCGAAGGCCCTGTCCGCAGCCCTCGAAGAGCGTCGCGCCGACGCCATGCTGTACAAGCGCCTGGCGACCCTCCGCCTAGACGTGCCGCTCACGGAAGGCCTGGACGACCTGGAATGGCTCGGCGCAAGACGCGCCGAGTACGAATCCCTGTGCGCCGAGCTCGGCTTCGAAGGACTGCGAGACCTGCCGCGCCGCTGGCGGTGAGCGGAAGGCCCAGCAGCCCTCGCCGAAACCGAGACAGGAACCTGTCGGGAGGGTAGGTGATTGGATTTGAGAGGCTCCAAGCAGTACGTTTCTCGGTTCTGGACGCCGCTGACTATCGAGGCGAACGGGCAAGTTGTGTCGTGCAATTTTGGGTGCGACGAGGAGGTTGCCGAGGACGCGCCGTTGTGCGTGATTCCTACGCAGGCGGTCGAGGTCGTGGAGGACCCCGCGGCCACTCTGGAGAAGCCGAACGTGATGACGCCGTGGCTGGACCTTCTGACGGCGGCTGGCGCGAAGATATTGTTGATGCGCGGGCGGTTCTTCGACAACCTGGGAGAATTGGCCGAGAATCTCAAGAGCGGCGTGGACAGCTTCGAGATGTGGCAGAGGCGCGTGGACGGGGTGGTCGACCACGCGCTCGACCGCGGCCTTGGACGGGCGGGCAAGATCGTGTTCATGGGGAGCTCGCGCCACGGGTTCGCGGTCCTGTACGGCGCGGCGCGGAACCCGAAGATCGACGCGGCGGTGGTCATCGGTCCCGTCATCTGGTGGCCCTGGCTGAGGGAGTTCCAGGGCATGGACGAGAACCCGCTAATCCAGCGGCACGACCTGTACGGGCTGATAGACAGGCTGCCGCCGCGGCCGACGCAGGTTCAGATGGGGTACGACGACCGGCGCATAGGCCAGCGTCACAACGAGCGTCTGGGGTCGCTGCTGGCGCAGGCCTACGAGTCGAAGGGCGTTGCCGGCAAGTTCCTGAGGACGCCGATGGAGATTCCAGGCCATTCCGGGGGCCCTCCAATGCGCGTCAACGAGACCGTGGTAACGTTCCTACGCAGCCACGGATTCTTGCGATGAGGGATGGGGTTCGCCACCCCTTCAATGACCCCGGTCTCGCAATAAGCGTCAGCCCAACTTGAACGGCTCGCCTGGCTGGCCGCCATCGGGGAGGCCCTGGGGAAGGCGGACGTCGAGCAGTAGGGGGCGGCGCTCTCGCTCTACGGTCTCTATGCCCTCGGCGATGGCGGCTTCTACGTTGGCTTCGTCGGTAACTGCGCGGCCCTCCACGCCGAAGGACTCGGCGAGCTTCACGATGTCGATGTTATCCAGGGCGACGCCGGCGTAGAGCCCGGTGTCGCTCATGGTCCCGCCCGCTTGTCCGAAGTAACCTGCGACGATGCCGTAGGCGCGGTTGTTCGGGATTACGAACAGGACAGGGACCTGGTGGTGGGCGGCGGACCACAGGCCGGAGTCCGCGTAGTACACGGAGCCGTCCCCGACGAGTCCTACGACGGGGGTGTCTGGCGCGCCGAGCTTGAGGCCGATGGCGCCGCCGATGCCGTACCCTTCGGAGCCGCCTGCGGGCCGGACATATACGTTGCGGGGGCAGCTCCGCGATTCCCTGGCTGCGTCGAGGGGCGCCGCGAACTGCTCGATCATCACCATTCCGCCGCCCACGCTCTCCAGGGCGTCGTCGAGGGCGTCCGCCAGAACCCAGGGCCTGACCGTGCCCTGCCGCTGGGCGGCGCGCTGGGCGGCTTGACGTCGTCGCTCTCGGAGGACGCTGGCGCGCTCCTCGGCCCACGCCCGGCGCTCTTCGAAGGCCCCGGCTCGCTCACGGGCCGCCTCCAGCATCAGCTCTATCGCGCGGGTCTCGTCGGCCAGGACGGCTGTATCCACTCCGGGGATGTTCTTCAGGTTCCCGACGTCGTGGCCGACGGCGATAATGCGGCGCGGCCCTGTGAATCCGGCAAAGTCGGCGGGCCGGCCCTGCCCGTTGTGCCGGACGCCGATGCACAGCGCCACGTCTGGCTCCAGGCTCGCCGCGGCCTCCTCGTAGCTGCCGCAGTGGAGAGGGGACCGCGCCGGCATGGCCCGCGTGTCTCCGGCGACAGGGGCGCCGAGGGCCTCGGCGAGCGCGGCCAGGCCCGCTTCCGCGCCGCTCTTCCATACGCCGTCCCCGACGTACAGCAGGGGCCGCTTGGCGCCGGCCAGCGCGTCCACTATCTCTTCCGCGTCTGATCGAGATGGATACCCGGCCCGGTCCGCAACGGCGCGCCGATCGATGATAGCCGTATCTACATGGTCGGAAGTGAGCATGCGGTCGTACATGGCGACATGGACCGGGCCGACCGGGGGCGCCTTTGCGACGCGCAGGGCGCGGTCTATGGCCTGTGGGAGTCCCTCGGGCTCGATGACGGTCCACGTTGCCTTCGTGAAGGGCGCGGCTATCGAGGTTGGGCAGAAGCTGTGGCTGATGTCCAGGCCGACCTTGTCAGCGAAGCTGCCTGTGTCGCCGGCGAAAGTGAGCGCCACGACGGGGAGGCTGCCGGTCCACACGTTTATCAGCTGCCCTAGGCTCTGGGCGAGGCCGGCTCCGAGGTGGACGGACATCACGCCGGCGTCGAGGTTGGCCTGGGTGTATCCGCCCGCCATGGCGGCGACGCTGCCCTCGTGCAGGGCCATGACGCCGTGTATCTGGGGGTGCGCGGCGAGGGCGTCGAAGAATAGGGCCTCGCGGGAGCCGGGGTTGTTGAAGACGTACTTCACGCCCGAGGCGGCGAGCTGCTCGACGATGACCTGGGAAGGGTTGGCGGAGATCGGCTTCACGTTCTAGCTCCCATTGTCCAGCGCGTCGCGCACTCCGTACTTGTGGAACAGGCCCTCGACCTGGCTCCAGGTCGTATCGTCTATGGGGACGCCGTTGGCGAGGCGCTCTCTGCGGCTGTTGGCCTCTATCTCGCCGGGGAACAGCACGCTGGCCGCCCCCTCCATGAGAGGGGTGTCCTTGACGTAACTCATCATGGCTTGGACCTCTGAGCGGATGCCGCCGATGGGCGCCATGCCTCCGACGTCCATGACGACGATTGTGGAGCCGGTCCAGGCGTCGGCATCGCCGCTTGGCGATGCGACGTGGCCGAGCATTCCTCCGAACAGGGCTATCATCACCGAGAGCGCGTAACCCTTGTGCCCGCCCTGCGTGCCGCCGATGGGCAGTATGGCGCCTCCGTCGTAGTAGTCGTTCGGGTTCCTGCTGGGCGCTCCGTCCTTGTCCAGGACCCAGGCGTCGGGGAGCTCCTGTCCCTTGTTGCGATAGACGCGCAGCTTGCCCTCGGCGGCCATGGAGCTGGCGAAGTCCAGAAGGACGGGGGCATCGTCCGAGTGCGGGAATGCCATCGCGATGGGGTTCGTGCCGAGCCTGCGCGACCGCCCGCCGAATGGCGCGACATTGTTGCCGAAGGTCCCGCCCGCGAACCCGGTGAACATGATGGCGGCCATGCCGGCCTTGGCTGCCATCTCAGGGTAGGTCCCGATGCGTCCCGTGTGGTCCAGGTTCCCCATCGTCGCCATGCTGACCCCGTGCTCGCGCGCCTTCTCGATGGCCTTCTCGGCGGCGCGGGTGGCGACGACCTGCCCAAAGGTGGAGTGGCCGTCGATCTGGATGACGCCGCCGCGCTCGCGGACCACCTCCGGCTCAGCCTTCGGGTCCAGCTTTCCCCGCTCGATCCCCTCCAGGTACTGGGGGATGCGTATGAATCCGTGGGAGTCGTGGCCGGCGAGGTTCGCGTCAGCCAGGTGATTCGCCACGATAGCCGCGTGTCCGGGCGCCGCTCCGCCGGCGGTCAGCATGACCTCCCCTATCCTAACGATGCGCTCCCTGCTCAAAATCGGCATAGGTTGCTCCTCTTGTTCTTATCTTCTGGCGAGGGGCGGGAGGCCCAGCTCTCCCGTGATGTGGTCGAACCACTCGACGACCTCCCTATGAAGGGGGATGCCGTTGGCTCGGCGGTCGATCATCTCCTCGCTCTCGGACAGGCCGGCGTATAGGACGCGCTCGTGGCCCGGCGCGGGCTTTGTGGTTCTCAGCTTGCGCAGGGTGGAGTCCATGGTGTCCTTGAACTCGTCCAGGTCGGTGAAGGCGGCGATGTCGAAGGCTGCGAAGAAGTGGCGGGACAACTCCCCGCCCAGCATCGGCGGCGCGGCCCCGGCCAACAGGCTGCACATTATCTCGGCCATCATCCCAAACCCGTACCCCTTGTGGGATCCCTGCTCGCGCGTCCCGCCCAGGGGCAGCATGTGCATGTCGTCTATGTCCGGGACGGACACAGGCACCTCGTTGGGGTTGCCGTCCAGGTCGGTAATCCAACCCGGCAGGAGCTCCGCCCCGACCCTCTTGGCGAGCCTGATCTTGTTGCCTGCGATGGCGCTCGTCGCCGCGTCGTATAGGAATGGCGCCTCGCTGCGGGCGGGGGCGGCGATGGCGATAGGGTTGGTGCCGAGCCTCGGCTCGGCTCCGAAGGTGGGCACTATCTTCGCGCCAGCGGAGGTCATGGTCATGCCGACCATGTCCTGTTCGGCGGCGAGCATGGCGTGGTGTCCTATGGGGCCGGAGTGGCCGGCGTTGAGCATGGCCACGGCGCCTATCCCGACGTTGCGGGCCTTCTCGACGGCGACCCTCATCGCCTTCGGCCCCAGTATGATCCCGTGGCCGCCGGCCGCGTCGATGGTTGCGGTGGCCGGGCTCTCGCGGACGATCCGCCAATCGGCGTTGGCCTTCAGGGTCCCGTCGCCGTAGAGGGACACGTAGGCCCGCAGCATGTTCGAGACGCCGTGGGTCTCGACGCCCCGCAGGTCAGCCGTTACCAGCACGTCGGCCCCGAGGGCCGCGTCTTCGGGAGTCTCGCCCATCTTCTCGAAGATGGCGGTTACCGCGCCGCGGAGCGAATCCTCCGGCACGTGTACCCTGTCCACCTCCGGCGCCTTGAATCTTTCGAGCATCGCGTCTCCTTGTGGGCGCGGCGTATTCGGAGGAACCAGCCAGAACCCGGACGGGATTCTACCATCTCTTCCAATGATTGACGCGCCAGCAGTGCGAGCGCCTGTGTCTTATTGCGGGAACGGACGCCTCGTCATTGGTGAAAGACCCAGTCCAGCATTCGGTCGGTGAAGTTGTCGGTTAGGTTGATGAAGTGGGAGCCGAAACCCAGCCGCGTGGTAGTTGGCGGTCGAGATTATATCATCGGGAAGGCGTCCGCGCTGTGTTACAATTCGGCTGCTCGACGACTTGCCGCTAGGAGGGGGCTATGCGACCTATTGCCGAGATAGCCGACTGGATGGGAATCGACCCCGATCACGTCTCACCGCATGGACGATACAAGGCCAAGCTCTCGCTCGACGCGATTCGCGGCGACGGACCGAAGGGCAAGATGGTCTTGGTTACGGCTGTTACCCCGACCAGGGCAGGGGAGGGCAAGACGACGACGACCGTCGGTCTGACCCAGGCGCTGGGGAGGCTCGGATACAGGGCCGCGGCGACGCTTCGCGAGCCGTCCTTGGGGCCTATATTTGGGATAAAGGGCGGCGGCACCGGAGGCGGCGCGTCCCTGGTGGAGCCCCAGGACGAGGTGAACATTCACTTCACGGGCGACGCCCACGCGGTATCGTCGGCTCACAACCTGCTTGCGGCGCTGACCGACAACGTCGCGCAGCGCGGGCAGATCGCCGGTTTCCGCCCCGAGGGCATGACCTGGCGCAGGGTTAGCGACATGGAGGACCGCGCGCTGCGGTCTATCATCTCCGGGCTGGGCGGGTCGAACAACGCGCCTGTGCGGGAGACGGGGTTCGACATAGTGACGGCCTCCGAGATAATGGCGGTCCTGGCCCTGTCCTCGGACCTTGAGGACCTTCGCACGCGGTTGAAGCGTATCGTGGTGGGCGCGACGGACGACCGCAGGCCCGTAACGGTCGAGGAGGTTGGGGCTGTCGGCTCGCTCATGTCGCTGCTCCGGCACGCGATTCAGCCCAACCTCGTGCAGACGACGGAGGGTCAGCCCGTCGTCGTCCACACGGGCCCGTTCGGGAACATCGCGCACGGGTGCAGCTCCGTGGTGGGCGACAGGCTCGCGCGGGGCTATGTGGACTACGTGCTTACGGAGGCGGGCTTCGGGGCGGACCTTGGGTTCGAGAAGTACATAGATATCAAGGCGCGGTCGAACGGATTGGAGCCGAGCGCGGTGGTGATGGTAACCACAGTGCGGGCTATGAAGTCTCACGGCGGAGTCAGGTTCCGCGATCTGGACGAGACGAACGTGGGCGCGGTGGAGAAGGGATGCGCGAACCTGGAGCACCTGATCGGGGCGATACGCTCCTACGGCCTGCCCGTAGTGGCGGCTATCAACGAGTTCCCGTCGGACACGCCGGAGGAGACGGCGGTTGTGAAGAGGCGGGCCGAGGCGGCCGGGGCGCAGGCTGCCGTCCAGAGCCGCGTATTCGCCGAAGGAGGCGCCGGCGGCGCGGACCTGGCCGAGGCGGTCGTCGAGGCTGCGAAGGGCGAGCCCGCGCTGACCTACCTGTTCCCCGAGGATGCGCCCGTCGAGGAGAAGGTGAGCGCGCTGGCGACCAAGATATACGGCGCGGACGGGGTCAGGTGGGCGCCGCCCGCCCGCAGGATGCTTCGCCGCTTCCGCGACAATGGCTGGGGGAGCCTGCCCGTCTGCATGGCCAAGACTCACCTGTCCATATCGCACAACCCCAGGCTCATGGGCCGTCCTTCGGGCTACACGTTCGAGGTCTCGGACGTGCGCGCGTCGGTCGGGGCGGGCTTCATCTATCCCATCGCGGGCACGATGATGACGATGCCGGGGCTTCCTGGCTCCCCCCGCGAGCTGGACGTGGACGCCCGGGGCAACGTTCTGGGCCTGTAGGCGGACGGCTGGCTCCGGGGGAGGCGTGAGGGATGCCGGAGTTCTTCAACGTGCTGCCTCCCGCCGACGCGCTGGGAGTTCTGCTCGATCACGTCGAGCCGCTCTGTGAGGTTGAGACGGTACCGACGTGGGAGGCGCTGGGGCGGGTGACGGCCCGTCCCGCGGTGTCGCCGGAGGACCTGCCTGCGTTTCCTCGGGCTACGATGGACGGCTACTCGGTGAGGTCGGCTGATACGTTCGGGGCGACGGAGAGCCTGCCGGCGTACCTGGAGGTCGTGGGCGAGGTTGCGATGGGGGTGGAGCCTGGGGCGGCGCTGGGGGTTGGGGAGGCCGCGGTCGCGTACACGGGCGGGATGCTGGCCGACGGGGCGGATGCGGTGGCGATGGTGGAGAACACGCAGGCGGTGGGCGGCGAGACCATAGAGGTTCTACGGCCCGTCTCGCCGGGCGAGAACGTGTCGCGCGTGGGCGAGGACGTTCGGGCGGGCGAGGTCGTACTGGACGCGGGGCGCGCAGTGAGGCCGCAGGACATCGGCGGGCTGATGGCGCTGGGCATAGAGAGCGTGGCTGCGGCGCGCCGGCCGCGCGCGGCGATAGTCTCCACGGGTGACGAGCTCGTGGGTCGGGGAACGGAGCCTGGCCCCGGCCGAATCCGCGACGTGAACAGCTATACGATTTCGGCGCTGGTGGAGAAGGCGGGCGGAGCGCCCCTGCGTATGGGGCTCGTGGCCGACGATTTCGGTCGGCAGCGCCGGGCAGCGCTGGACGGACTGGCGCGGGCGGACATGCTGGTATTCTCTGCGGGCAGCTCGGTGAGCGCGAGAGACCTGACAGTGCGGGTGATCGCCAGCCTTGGAGAGCCGGGCGTCCTGGTTCACGGCATATCGTTCAAGCCTGGCAAGCCGACCATCCTTGCGGTGGTGGACGGCAAGCCGGCCATCGGGCTGCCGGGCAACCCTGTGTCCGCGGCGGTAGTGTTCGAGATGATCGGGGCGCCCGTGATACACGCGCTGCTGGGCCGCTCGGCTGTTCCCCGCCTGTCCAGCGTTCGGGCGAGGCTGGCGCGGGACGTGCCTTCAGAGACGGGGCGGCAGGACACGGTGCAGGTAACGCTCGTGGAAGAGGACGGCGGCGTTGCGGCGGAGCCAGTGTTTGGGGGCTCCGGGCTGATCTATACGATGGTCCGCGCCGATGGGCACTTCACGGTTCCCGCCGACAAGGGCGGACTGTACGCGGGAGAGGAAGTGTCGGTGGGTCTGTACTGAGCCGGGGCTACTCTTCCGGGCGGGGCCACTCGCCGCTGTCGAGCAGGTCTATGACCTTGGGGTCGGTCTTCAGCTTGGCGAGGGCTTGGCTCTCGATCTGCCGCGTGCGCTCCCTCGTCACGCCGAGCTCCTGTCCGACCTCTTGGAGTGTGCGCTGCCGGTTGTCTATCAGGCCGAACCGGAGCTGGAGGACGAGGTTCTGGCGCGGCGGTAGCGCCTCGACGGCTGCGAGTATCTTCTCGCGGGTGATCTGCTGGATGGCGGCCTCGTCGGGGCTCGCGGCGTCGGCGTCTTGGATGAAGTCTTCCAGGGCCGAGGATTCCTCGTCGCCGACCGGCGCATCGAGTGATACGGTGCGGCGGCGGCGCAGCTGCAGGTTTTCGACGTCGGTTACGTCCATGTCGAGGCCGTTGGCGATCTCTTCGCTGGTCGGCTCCCGTCCGAGGCGGTCCGTGAGGGTCGTCTCGACCCTGTTCATGCGCTGAAGGCGCTCGACCACGTGTACCGGCAGGCGGATGGTGCGGCTCTGGTCGGCGAGCGCGCGGGTCATGGCCTGCCTGATCCACCAGTGGGCGTAGGTGCTGAACTTGTAACCTCGATGCGGGTCGAACTTTTCGACGGCCCGCATCAGGCCGAGGTTGCCTTCTTGGATCAGGTCGAGCATGGGCAGGCCCTTGCCGCCGTATTTCTTGGCGACGCTGACGACGAGGCGGAGGTTGGAGTTGATGAGGCGCTCGGAAGCGAGGGCGCCGTCGCGTTCGACGGCGGCCCACCATCTCACGAGGTCGGGCTCGCACTCTTCGAGCAGGGCCTGGG
Organism: uncultured Dehalococcoidia bacterium; assembly: GCA_958296115.1. Classification (GTDB taxonomy): domain Bacteria; phylum Chloroflexota; class Dehalococcoidia; order Lucifugimonadales; family CAJWER01. The sequence continues at coordinate 2,843,311 of OY282442.1, read as the reverse complement.
CGTCGCCCGGCTCGAAGACTATCATCCTGTCCAGAACCGACGGCGGCATGAGGCCCAATAGCCGGGACGCGGCTGTCAGCAGGGCCGGCACCTCGTCCTCGTCAGCGCCGACGCGCGTGGCGACCAGCGCCTTGGTCTCGTCGTCCAGGGGCCTGTCGAGGACGCGGCGGACTTCGGCGCCGATTCCATCGTCGAGGCTGCCGACGGCCTCGGCCAGGGCGTAGAGCTCGGCGTCGCGCCGCCTGATCTTGCGGTATATGACCGCGCCGAGCTCGGCCGGCGCGGGGGGACGGCCGAGCTCGTCTTGGAGGTCGGACTTGAGCTCCTTGAGGGTTACCCAGACTTCCACGGCGTGTCCGAGCTCTATCTCCTGTTCCTTGACGAGCAGGGGATGCCTGCTGGCGTTCTGCAGGTAGTCCCGCATCGCGTCCGAGCTGTCATGGACGGCCTGACTCTGCGCCTCGCCGTCCGGCCAAGCAGCGGCGCCAGCATCGGCGGCCATCGGTTCGAATGGGTCTCGTATTGCAGTGACCAAGCTGCCTTCACCTCTCATTATTACTACAACGTATGAGGGCTATTAAGGTGAGCGCCGCGGGCCGCGTGGGTGAGGGCTGGGATTCTGTGTCCGGTTATATCAGTACGCGCGGACATGGCGGGCCGGACTCATTTACCTCTACGTCCGCCGCCGGGGCGCGTTAGGGGCGGGTGGTGAAGAGGCCGAGGTCGGTTGCGGCACTCAGGGCCGCGGGCACGTCCACCACTGGCGGGCCGCTACGGGTCAGGGTTACCTGGGCGGTCTGTCCTGGCGCAACCCTGACGCTCCGCTCTCCGTCCAAGGCTATCACGCAGGGGCTCAGGTTCACCGTTCTGGGCTCGCCTATGGGCATGGGGGACCAGTCTTGGACCGGCACATTCTCTATCACGCCGGGGGCGATCGGGGCCGACACGACGGTTCCGGGCTCCCCGATCCTGAGATGCAGTCCGCTGTCATCGCCAAGCGCGGCGGGCCTGAGTCTCGCCCCGATGGCGGATAGGCCGATGCCGTCGGGTTCTGCGCGGGCGAGGAAGATTTCGTGGAGCGTGGTCATGTCCCATACGGCGCGGGCTCCGAGGAAGCGCTCGCTGGTTACGGCAGCGTCTATCAGGGCGACGTCGGCGGCTGTTCCATCTACGCTGACCTCGAGGAGCTTTGCGGGGATGGTTACGTCGGCGGCGCTCAGCCTGCCGGAGGCGACTACGCCGGCTGCGAGTCCTGCGACGGTGCCTTCTATCATGTAGGGGAATACGTTGTTCGTACCGGTGGAGATGGGCACCAGGGGCACACGGCCTGATCCCTTGGCGATTGCCCTGTTGGTGCCGTCTCCTCCGAGGGTTACGATGCAGGCGGCGCCCGCGCCGGCCATGGCCTCGGCCGCCTTGGTGGAGTCGTCCTCTTCGTGGCGCATGGGTATGTCCAGCAGCTCGGTTTGGAGGCTGTCCGGGGCTCCGCTCGCGGCGGAGCGGCATATCATGGCGGAGTCTGGCATCATGAGCGCGCGCTTCACTTGGGTTGCGGCGAGGCCGGCGAGCACGCGCTTGAGGATGTTGACCTTCTCGTGGTTCGGCACGAATCGGCCATGCGCCACGATGCGCCTGATGTCCTTGCCCGCGGCGGGGTTGGCTATGATGCCTACTATCGTCATGACTACGGCAGCGCTCCTCGTTCGGGGTGTACGCGGGTGTCAGTATAGCGCGCCGCACACGGGGTTGACCTGCGCGCCGCGGGTTCTGGATAATGATTGCGCGCCAGTTTGCCGATGCCGGAGTGGCGGAATGGAAGACGCGGCGGTCTCAAAAACCGTTGGGAGTTAAATCCCGTGCCGGTTCGAATCCGGCCTTCGGCACCAGGGCATTGGCGTCCTGAATCACCCTCACCCTAGCCCTCACCCGTCGAGGGAGAGGGGATAAGGCCAGGCGGGACGCCTCGCTCCTAAAGGATGAGGGGCGCTCCTGGGCGATTTGGGGTGATTTAGATGCGGTTGCCCTGCCTTCGGCGTCAAATGTTTGCTGGCGGTTGATGGCTGTGGTATAATGCCGCAAATCAAAGAGAATGGAAACAACAAGGAATTGGGGCTAAGCAAGACAGAGAAGGAACCGATAATCGAGGAGTATCAGACCAGCGAGGGCGATACTGGCTCGACGGAGGTTCAGGTTGCCCTTCTGACCACCCGAATCAACGGGCTGACGGAGCACCTCAGAGTTCACAAGCACGATGAGTCAACTCGCCGGGGCCTCATGGGGCTCGTGGGGAAGCGCCGCCGGCTTCTCCAGTACCTGAGCCGCGAGGACGTGGGCCGTTACCGGACCATCATAGGCAAGCTCGGACTCCGAAGATAGTCCCGAACCGTCGGGACTATCTTCTTGTTGCGCCCCTCCCCCCAGGAGATTGACCTTCCCATGACTTCTTCTTTTCAGCGACGCATTGGAAACGCAGACGTTCACGTAGAGACTGGCAAGCTGGCCCAGCAGGCGAATGGCGCGGTGGTGATCCGCCGCGGCGACTCGATGACCCTCGTGACGGCGACGATGGACAAGCCGAGAGAGGGGCTAGACTTCTTTCCCCTCACGGTGGACTTCGAAGAGCGGCTCTACGCCAGGGGCCGGATACCCGGTGGATTTCCTCGGAGAGAGGGGCGTCCCAGCACGGACGCTATCCTCACGAACCGCCTCACGGACCGGCCGCTCCGCCCGCTCTTCCCCAAGGGGTTCCGCAACGACGTGCAGATAGTGGCCACGGCCCTGTCGGCGGACCAGGAGAACCCGCTCGACATTCTGGTCATCAACGGGGCTTCTGCGGCGCTGACCGTCTCGGACATCCCGTTCGGCGGGCCTATAGGCGCGACTCGGATAGGGCGCGTGGACGGGGAGTTCGTAATCAACCCGACGTACCAGGAGCTCGAGCGCAGCAGCCTGGACCTCGTGGTGGCGGGCACGCGCGAGGGCGTGCTGATGATGGAGGCGGGCTCGCGAGAGCTGCCGGACGACGTGATCTTGGAGGCGATACGGCTGGGACAGTCGACCAATCAGGACATGATCGACATGCAGCTGGAGATGGCCGAGGCCGTTGGCCGCCCCAAGTCGGACTTCGAGGCCGCCGGGATGGCGGAGGACCTCATCGAGCGGGTGTCGGCATCGGTTGGCGACGGGCTGCGGCGGGCGTTCGAGGAGAGCGACGGCAAGGCCGACCAGAAGAGCCGCATCAGCGCGGTCAAGTCGGATGTACTAGGCAGCCTGGCCGATTCGGAGGACGCGGACGAGGCGGCAGAGGCGTTCGACGCCGTACTCGAAAGGGAGTTTCGGGCCAGGATACTGGAGCATGGCAGGCGGCCGGACGGGCGCGGGCTGCGCGAGATAAGGGCGCTCGACTGCGAGACGGGGATACTGCCGCGGACACACGGCAGCGGGCTGTTCACGCGGGGCGAGACGCAGGTGCTGGGCGTTACGACGCTGGGGTCGGTTGGGGACTCGCAGAAGCTGGACACGCTGAGCCCTCAGGAGTACAAGCGCTTCATGCTCCACTACAACTTTCCGCCCTTCAGCACCGGCGAGACGGGGCGCATCGGGTTCACGGGCAGGCGTGAGATAGGTCACGGGGCGCTCGCCGAGCGGTCGCTGCTGTCCGTGCTGCCTGACGAGGAGGAGTTCCCCTACGCCATAAGGGTCGTTGCGGAGGTGCTGGGTTCGAACGGCAGCACTTCGATGGGGAGCGCGTGCGCGGCGACGCTGGCGCTGATGGACGCGGGCGTGCCTATCAAGCGGCCGGTCGCGGGCATCTCGATAGGGTTGGTGACGGGACAGAACGGGGAGTTCGCCATACTGACGGATATCCAGGGGATGGAGGACCACTTCGGCGACATGGACTTCAAGGTCGCCGGGACGGCCGACGGCATCACGGCGATCCAGCTGGACATCAAGGTGCAGAACATCGGCTTCGAGGTGATAGAGGCCACGCTGGAGCAGGCGCGCGAGGCGCGGATGGAGATCCTGGACAGGATAGAGCGGACTATCTCGGAGCCGCGCGGCGAGATGAGTCCCTACGCGCCGAGGATGGTCAAGATAAAGATACCCGTGGACAAGATCGGCGCGGTCATAGGACCTGGCGGCAAGACGATTCGCGGCATCGTGGACGAGACGAAGGCGACTGTGGACGTCGAGGACGACGGGACGGTGGTCATCGGGTCTCCGGACGAGGCGGCGACGAATCGTGCGATACAGATCATCGAGGGCCTGACGAAGGAGGCCAAGGTAGGCGATGTCTACACTGGGAAGGTCGTCAGGGTCATGAACTTCGGCGCGTTCGTCCAGATTCTTCCCGGCGTGGACGGGATGGTTCACATCAGCGAGCTGGCGAACGAGCACGTGCCGACGGTCGAAGACGTGGTGCGGGAAGGCGATGAGGTTACGGTCGAAGTGATAGGGGTGGACCCTTCGGGCCGGATCTCCCTATCGCGCCGATCGCTGCTGGATGGCGGCGAGGAGCGCGGGGGCGACCAGGACAGGGGCGACCGCGGCGATGATCGGCGCGAGCGGCGTCCGGCCGGGCGTGGGCCGGGCGGCGACGACCGGGGCCGCCGAGACGGCCGGAGCGGCGGCAGGTCTGGGCCGAACAACAGGGGCGGTCGGCGCGACGACAGGCGGCCGGGCGGGCCAGGGGGCCCCAGGTCGTCCGGGCCGCGTCGGCCGGACCACAGGGGAAGGTAGGACGTGTCCACCATCAACGTGGCAGTCAACGGAGCGCTCGGCAAGATGGGGCAGCAGGTCCTGTCTGCGGTGTCGGGCGAGAGTGACATGCGCGCCCTCGCTGGGTCGGACGCCGCGGCGGTCAGCGATACAGTATCACTGCCAGACGGGTCGTCGTCGCTGCCGCTCTCGTCGTCGCCGCGCGACGCGCTGGACGGCGTGCAGGTGGTGGTGGACTTCACCAATGCCGAGGGCGCGTCGGAGGTTATGCGGACGGCGGCTCCCCGCAAGGTCAACGTCGTTATCGGCTCGACCGGCATACAGGACGCGGCAATTCACGAGGCCGGCGCGCTCGCCGAGGAGCACGGCGTGGGCATCATCATCGCTCCCAACTTCGCGCTTGGCGCGGTCGTGATGACCCACCTGGCGCGTGTCGCGGCGCCGTTCTTCGACTACGCGGACCTGACCGAGATGCATCATGAGAACAAGATAGACGCTCCGTCGGGCACGGCGTTGGCTATCGCGCGGGCGGCGTCGGAGGGCAAGGGGGCGTCGTTCGAGGCTCCGCAGCCGGAGAAGGAGCTCGTCGCGGGAACACGCGGCGGCGTCCTGGACGGCGTGACGATACATTCGGCGCGGATGCCCGGCCGGGTGGCCCACCACGAGCTCGTATTCGGCGCTCTCGGCCAGACGCTGACGCTCCGCCACGACTCGGTGAGCCGGGAGAGCTTCATGCCCGGCGTGCTGATGGCGATACGGGAGGTCGTGAAGCGTCCAGGTCTCACGGTCGGCCTCGACAAGCTGCTGGCCCTCTAGGGCGCGGCGCAGCGAGCGCGGTCAATGGCGCTGGCGGCAGTTAGGCGCCCTTGTAGTTGACTAGCTGGGTCAGTCTGGCTTCGATTGACACCAGGTCAGCTTGGTCTTCCATCACCCGCTCGATAGGCTTGTAGGCGTGGGGATGCTCATCCAGCAACCGCTTCGCGTTCCTGTCGTTCCAGGCTTTGCCCTTCATCAGCTCGCGCAGGGATTCGACGCTGAACATCCTCTTGGCTTGGCCTCTGCTATGCATCCGGCCAGCGCCGTGGGCGGAGGACCTGTACGAGTCAGGCTCACCCTTGCCGCTGACTATGTAGGTGTCAGCGCCCATGGAGCCTGGTATGACGCCAAGCTCGCCTACGTCAGCCCTGATAGCTCCCTTCCTGGTGATCCAGCAGGTTCGACCGCCGTGCTCTTCCAGGGCGGCGAAGTTGTGATGGCAATCGAAGCGCCGCCGCGCGTCGAAGGGTCTGGCCGCGCGCTCGAGGTCGTTCATCATGGCCGTCATCATGATGGCCCTGTTGGCCTTCGCGTACCTCTGCGCCCAGCTCATGCGGGCTATGTACTCTCTGAAGTCGCCGCCTGTCAGGTTGGCGGAATCGGCCATGGACGAGTCCTTGCCTGCGTCGAGCCATGCCTTTCTAGCCCTGTCCATGTAGATCTGGGCTATGAGGTTTCCTATGCCTCGAGAGCCTGAATGAACGACCAGCCATACGCAGCCTGTTTCGTCCTTGCATGCTTCGGCGAAGTGATTGCCGGAGCCCAGCGTGCCTAGCTGCATGACAGCCCTTTGCTCCGGGCTTCGAGCCTTGCGCCGGCCAGTCCAATCTATGTCGGGCGCTGGATTCTCATCGAGCCACTGGGAGGCCGCATCCGGTATTCGCTTGCCGTCGTGGTCGCCCGCAACCCCAGCAGGTATGGATCTGCCGAACCTGTGAACAAGTTCAGCGAGCTGAGGCTGTCCGAGCTCGCGCGCTTGCAAATCGGTTTCGACGGCCGTCATGCCGCAGCCTATGTCCACGCCGACCGCAGAGGGTATTATGGTGTCTTCATGCGTCGGAACTATGGAGCCTACACAGGCGCCTATGCCCGGATGAGCGTCGGGCATCAGGGCTATATGACCTGCAACGCCTTCGGCTCTAGCCAGCTTGACGGCCTGGTCCAAGGCGTTCTGGTCCAGGATCGACGCCCAACTGATTACGCCTTCGTAGTATTGCTTCATAGGGTCGAGCCCAGTACTGCTTCAATGTAGTCTTGGCGTCCTGAATCGCCCTAACCATATTCCCGTTCAAGGGATAGTGGATAAGGCGGGACTGCCTGCCTGTCCATATTGAAATGGACGGAGTTCTAGTATCCCTTGCGCTTGTCTATGACGCTGGTCAGCGGCCTGCCTTCGAGCAGCCGCTCCAGGTTCTCGCAGAACAGCTCCACCGAGCGGTCCACTCGGCGCGGGGAGCCGCCTGCCGAATGAGGCGTGATGACGACGTTGTCCATCCTCCACAGGGGGTGGTCGTCGGGCAGAGGCTCCTGGGGCGTAACGTCGAGGCCCGCGCCGGCTATTGCGCCCCGCTCTAGGGCCTCGATCAGCGCCTCCTCGTCCACGATAGGCCCGCGCGTGACGTTGATTAGGAGCGCGTGCGGCTGCATCCGCCTGAAGGCGTCCCGGTCGAACATCCCCTCCGTCTCTGGCGTGAGCGGCGCGCATATCGCCACCACGTCCGAGCTCTCCAGCAGGTCTTCGAGCTCGTCCATCTTCCGGCAGGCCTCGACACCTTCTGGCGGGTCTACGTCCTCCGGATCTACCGCGATGACGCGCATCCCGAAGCCCAGGGCGCGGGCTGCGAGCTCGCGACCCGTGCCGCCCATGCCGACGATGCCCATCGTGCTGCCGAGCAGCTCCCACGACATGCTCCGCGTCGCGTCCCGCTGGTCCCAAGTGGGATTCCTGATGGCCCATGCAACGCCGCGGGTCAGGGCGAGCAGCAGGGCCATTGCGTGGTCTGCCAGGTGGACCCCGACGATGCCCTTGGCGCTCGTCATGACGACGCCGCTTTCGACGAAGTCGGGATACATCATGTCGTTGACGCCGGCGCTCGTAACCTGCACCCACTTCAGCCGCTGGCCGCGAACGAACATCTCGTGGTCGAAGCGCCCGAACACCACGTCGATCTCGGGCATGAGCTCCAAGGCTTCGCCCTCCGAATCGGCCCTTATCACCTCCACCGTGTCCGAGACCGCCTCGATGCGGCTGACCTGTGAATCGTCGAGCGGGAGATTGGCGAGCACTTTCACGTCAACACCTCCATGGCCTGACAAGCTTGCCGAGCTGCCTGCCTTCAGGCAATTGCTACATCCGGGCGAAGGGGTGCGCCTCGAAGTAGGCTTCGGTGGGCCGCCAGAGGCGCACGCTCAGGGGCCAGTCCTGGGCGACGAGGTTGTACTTGGGGTTCTTGTGGGGGTCGGGCACCAGCAGGAGGAACACGTGGCCCAATATGGCGAAAGCTATGCCCGGCACGGCGAGGATGGGCCGCGTCCAGGGACGGTGCAGCCACAGCCAGCTAGACCCTATGAGCCAGAGCCACACGATGAACCACAGCCCATGGATGACAATCAACAGCAACATGCCCAGCACGACAGCTATCAGCCCGTGCCCGATGAACTGCATGACCTGGTCCACTGGTTTCAGAACGAACGACAGCGCCCGCGTTACCCGCGTGATTATCACCCGCACGAGCATGGTCAGGAAATCGACCGGGCTGTGCTCGCGCGCGAAGCTTATCCGCGTGTCGAAGTCGTCTATGTCCCAGAGCCAGCTCACCAGGCAGCCTCCAATATCTCCCGCCGCGTCCTCCGCGCAATTCTAACATGCCCTTGCCCAGCGATGAAGGCGCGCGCCATTCATTTTGCGCGATGGACTTCGAGGAGAGGCCGTCCTCTGTGTCCGGTATCCACTATGCGCCGCCCATTGTGCTAAACTCGTAGCCGAAGCGGGCGTTGTAAGATACGGGCGCCCATACGGGAGGCACGATGAACTGGCTCGACTTCGTACTACTCGCCGCGCTGGCTGGCGGCGCTCTCTACGGCCTGAAGCTGGGTCTCATCAAGGCCGTCTTCATGGCGGTGGGGCTATATGCCGGCTGGATGCTGGCGGGGCAGCTGAGCGACGACGTGGGGGGGCTGGTGGGCGGCTCGGAACGGATACAGTCCATCCTGACCGTTGCCGCGTATGGGATGATCATCTCCGCGGCTGTGTTCGCGGCGGCCCTAGTGTCGAATCTGAAGTTCCTGCTGAAGCTTGCCACGCTGGGACTGTCCGGCCTGGTCGACCGGCTGGGAGGGCTGGTTCTGGGGCTCGTCATAGGCGCGGCGCTTTCAAGCGCCGTCGTGATCGGCCTAGCGAGGCTCACGTATGCTTTCGACTACGACGCTCTGCCCGATGTCCCGGGGCAGGCGATACCCTACGAGCGGATCGACGTCGCGCAGAAGGGGCTCGAGTCCGCAATGGTCGAGTCCCGGCTTGCGCCGGCCTACGTTGCCGTCTTCGACAGGTTGCCTGGCGACGCGCTGGGGTTCATACCCGCTGACTTCGATTTGGCCGTCGAGATGCTGCGGCGCGAGATCGGCGGGGAGGAGTGAGGCCGCCGCATCCATGATCCACGCGCCCGTACTGGTACTCAACCAGAACTACCAGCCACTGAACATCTGCAACGTCCGCCGCGCCATGGTCCTGCTGGGACTGGGCAAGGCGGAGCCGATGTCGAACGGACACGGCGACATCCACACGGTCTCCGCGCGATTCTCCGTGCCCTCCGTGATACGCCTGGTGTACATGGTGAAGCAGCCGATGATCCGCCGCCGCCTGTCGCGCCGGGCCGTGTTCTACCGGGACGACTTCGCGTGCCAGTACTGCGGAACGCATACCAAGTCGCTGACCCTGGACCACATCGTCCCCCGATCGCGCGGCGGGCCGCATGAGTGGGACAACGTGGTCAGCGCCTGCGTCCAGTGCAACCACAAGAAGGCCGGACTCACTCCGACGGAGGCGCGCATGAAGCTTCATCGGAAGCCCGCCACGCCGCGGCCCGACCCGTACGCGCTCTTCCGACACCGCCCAATCCTCGACGAGTGGCGCGAGTTCATCCCCTGGCTCCCCTAGGGGTGGGCTTTCGCGGTAAAGAGCGCCTGGTTTTGCCTTTCATAATTGCGCGGCGGCGGTGTACAACTGTCCCGCGATGAACGGCACTGAGTGGACATCCCTTCTCGACAGGTTCGCGACGCACCTCGCCGCTGAACGGGGCCTCGCGGCGCTGACCGTCAGGAACTACCGGACCGACCTGCAGCCGCTGTTCGAGTACATGCAGGGCCGCCGCGTCTCGGACCTGAGGACGCTCGATCGGTACGGGCTTCGGAGCTACCTGGCGTGGCTCGTGGACCTCGGCTACGCGAGGTCGAGCGTCGTGCGGAAGCTGAGCGCCCTGCGCTCCTTCCTCAGGTGGCTGCTGTCGGAAAAGCTGATAGACAAGGACCCCTTGCCCCGGCGCGGCGTGATGAAGCGCGAAAAGCGGCTGCCCCGCTTCCTGTCGCAGGACGAGGCGGCCGCGCTTGTATCGTCTCCCGATTCCAGCGAGGAGCTGGGGGCCCGCGACCGCGCGCTGCTGGAACTCGTGTACGCCGCGGGCCTCCGCGTCAGCGAGGTGCATGACCTCGACATAGACGCTCTCAACATGGACACGCGAGAGCTGCGAGTCGTGGGCAAAGGCTCCAAGGAGCGCGTCGTGCTCGTCGGGAACGCCGCCCGCGACGCTATCTCCCTCTACCTGCGCGACGTCCGCCCCGGCCTCTCGCGCCCGGGGAGCGGCGGGGCGCTGTTCCTGAACCGCTTCGGGTCGCGGCTCAGCAGGCGCAGCATCCAGGAGAAGGTTCGGCGGTACGCCGCCCGGGCCGGGCTGGCCTCCGGCGTGCATACCCACACCTTGCGCCACTCCTTCGCCACCCATCTCCTGGACGGAGGCGCCGATCTGCGAGTCGTGCAGGAGCTGCTGGGGCACTCCAGCCCGGCGACCACGCAGATATATACTCACGTCACGCACTCCAAGGCGAAAGAGATATATCTGTCAACTCACCCGCGGGCCAAGTCCGCGGCAGAGGGCGACTCATGAGAATACTGGTGATAAACGGTCCCAACCTGAACATGCTCGGCAGGCGCGACCCCGCCGCCTACGGCGCGGCCACCCTCGCAGAGATCGAGGAGCGCATCCAGGGCGAGGCCGGGGAGCTGGGCGTCGAGGTCTCGCTGTTCCAGAGCAACCACGAAGGAGACATCGTAGATTTCATCCAGCAATCAGCGGGCTGCGCATCGGGTATAATCATCAACGCCGGCGCGCTGACCCACTACGGCCTCTCGATGCGGGACGCGCTGGCCGACGCGCGGCTCCCGGTCGTGGAGGCGCATATCTCGAACATTCACGCGCGGGAGGAGTTTCGCCGCCACTCGGTCGTCGCCCCGATAGCGGTCGGGCAGATCGCCGGGCTGGGCTGGCGCGGGTACATCTACGGGCTCAGGTTCCTCGTGGAGCGCGTCAAGGAAGGTGAACAGAGTTGATCAGCACAGCGGCCAGGGTCGAGAAGCTACGGCGCGAGCTCGGCGGCAACGAGATCGACGCGATGCTAATATCCGGAGAGGAGAATCGGCGGTACCTGTCCGGATTCACCGGCTCATCCGGCTTCCTGCTCATCAGCGAGCGCGAACAGATACTGGCAACCGACTTCCGGTACACGGAGCAGGCCGAGCGGCAGGCGCCGGGCTACCGCGTCGAGCGCGTCACGTCGTCGAGCGCGTGGGCATGGCTTCCCGAGCTCGCCCACGCCGCGGGAATCAAGCGTGTCGGGTTCGAGTCCCGTGAGATGTCCGTCGCGGTCCACTCGGCCTTCATCGAGGCCATCGAGGAGCGAGAGGAATCGAGCGGCCCGGCCCTGGTTCCCATCAAGGACTCCGTCAGCAAGATCAGGGCTATCAAGGACCAAGACGAGCTGGCGATCCTGTCGAAGTCGATAGAGGTCGCCGACCGCGCCTTGGAGCAGGTTTCCGAGAGTGTGGGGCCCGGAGTCACCGAGGGCGAGGTAGCCTGGGAGCTCGAAAAGTCGATGCGCGAGCGGGGGGCCGAGGGCCTGGCCTTCGATATCATAGTTGGAGCTGGCCCCAACGGCGCCTTGCCTCACCACCGCGCTGACGATACGCCCATACAGGAGGGGCAGTCCGTCGTCATCGACATGGGCGCAAAGTACGACGGCTACTGCTCCGACCTGACGCGCACGATATTCGTCGGCCAGCCCGGCGATAAGTTCATGGAGGTGTACGGCACCGTGCTGCGGGCCCAGCTCGAAGCGGAGGCGCGCGTCCGCCGGGGCATGACCGGCAAGGACGCCGACGCCATCGCGCGGGACATCATCTCGGACGCGGGCTACGGCGAGGAGTTCGGTCACAGCCTGGGGCACGGGGTTGGGCTTGCGGTCCACGAGTACCCGCATGTCGGCCCCACGGCGGAGGAGGACACGCTGGAGGACGGCATGGTCTTCACTATCGAGCCGGGCATCTATATTCCCGGCTGGGGCGGCGTGCGAATAGAAGACATCGTGGTGATGGAGAATGGCCGCGCCCGCGTCCTGAGCCAGGCTCCCAAGCTGCGTTTCGGGTCATAGGGGAGCTGTGCCTAACGCTGCGCTTCGTCTAGGACGACCAGCCGGTCCGCGAGTCCGCGTCCGAGCGGGATGCGCGAGCCGCCCCGACCGCGTTACAATAGACTGCGCCACCTGCAAGCCCCTGTAGCTCAGGCGGATAGAGCAACGGTTTCCTAAACCGTGTGCCCCGGTTCGAGTCCGGGCAGGGGTACCACACGCCACAGCATAGGCGTGGGCAGAATATCAGCGGAAGATGGAACGCGCAGTAAATTGCAACGGGATTTGATTCGGCCTGACAATCTGTGGCGCGCTTTGGCTGCGCGTTATCAGAACATAGGTACAGGGAAGAGTATTTCGCCTCCTCGTGGCGTTCTCAGGGAACGGCTTCTCCTTGCGGTGTTCGTGTGCCTGCTCATAGCGGCGGCGGGGCTGCGCTTCTATGACCTGCCGGGACATTCAGTATGGTATGACGAAGCGGTTGCCGCCAATAATTCGAGGGGCACCCTCTTGGAAGTAGCCTCCAATACCCGCAACAGGAACTCCTCGCCTATCCTGTATCCCTTGGCGCTGTGGGCGGCGCAGAAAGTGGATATATCCGACTTCAGCATCCGCGTTCTTCCGGCGACGGCAAGCGTTATGACCGTTGCCGTGATGCTCTTTTTGCTGCCGCGCCTGGGAGTTGCCCGGGGAGCCGCGTTTCTGGCGGCTCTGCTGGCGACTCTTTCCGATGTCGCAATAGTGAACGCCCAGGATGCGCGGGAATACTCCATCGACGCGCTGCTTGCCGCGCTGATGATAGCGGGGCTGCTATGGCATCTGCGGGACGGCCGGAAGGCCCTGCTCTGCGTTTCGCTGTTCCTTGCGCCGTTGCTCCAGTACGGCTTGGTCCTGTTCGGCGCCGCCCTGATGGGCGCCGCTATAATGCTGCCTTCCCCGACTTTAGCGGCGGCGGAAAGGAATGCATACCTGAGCCGGATTCGCAATTGGCTCGAGCGGCGCATCGTCCTGCTCTTGCCCGCATCGTGCTTTCTGGCGGGGTGCGCCCTCAGCTACTTGATGACTGTGCGCTCTCAATGGCAGGAAGGGGGCTTCGCCTCTGATAGCTATTTGTCGGCGTATTACTACCAGGGGAAACTCGATGCGCGCGCTATCTTCGAGTTCTCGATTGATAGCATTTGGAGTTTGCTGACCTATCATTTGCCGTGGGTTGTTGCGATAGCGGCGCTTACCGCATTGGCGGTCTTCCTAGTCGCGGCATTCCTCAGAAGGTTTCAAGGAGAGTTTCCCGGCAGCGCCATCGCAGTTTTATTTACGCTCTGCATTGCAGTTTCCGTCGGCGCTGCCTTGATGGGAATATACCCCCTTGGGGGCATTCGCCAAAACATCTATCTGGGGCCAATCATCTTCCTAGCGGTCGGCGTTGCGTTTCATTGGACAGCCGGTTATCTGTCCGCGCTGACGCGCCGGCGGTGGCTGGCCCCGGCGCTGGTCATCGTGGTCGCTGGCTCAATAGCCCTTGCTGGGGTGGGCGCCATAAGGCAGGACAGTCCGTACAAGTCAAGTCAAAACATCAAATCCGTTCTTGCCGCACTGGAAGAACGAGTGCGGGAAGAGGACATGGTTTTCGCAGTGCCGTGGGCAGTCCCGTCCATCCAATTCTACCTCGGAGAAGAGGGAAGGCCAGACAATTACTACTATGGGACCGTCTGGTGGTGTAAGGCCTCCGCCGAACCGGTTCTCCGCCCGTGTCTCCGTGAGATGGTCGATTTAGTCGCCTTGTTCCCCAATTTTCCAGATAGAATCTTCCTGGTCTATGACGAAATATCAATACTGGAGGAATTGGAACTGCTGGGCGAGCAAGTTTCAGTTGAGCGCGTCACTGCTGACGACGGAAAATTCAGTATCGCTCTGATTGGGAACATCAAAGAGTCCAGCGAACTGGCGGCCCGCCCCGCCTTCGACGTATATCTCAGAGAAAACATACTTGCCTACGTCAAGGAGCCATGCGCCCCCGCCGACACGGAGGCGATGTTCTTCCTCGCCGTGTATCCGGTTGACGTGAACGACCTTCCCGACCATCGCCAGCGGCACGGGTTCGACAACCTGGAATTCGCTTTCCACGAGCGCGGCGAGATATTCGATGGGAGATGTGCGGCGGCGGTGTCTCTCCCAGAGTATGCTATTGCCCGCATCAGCACCGGCCAGTACGTGCCCGTGGAAGGCGGCTACAACCACCTCTGGGAGGGGGAGTTCCGGCTTGGGGAGTAGTCGAAGGGCCGTATTGAACCCATGACGCTCGCAGCAAGCTCCCGCGCGTCTACCCGACAAAACTACATTGAACCAAGCGCTAGGTTAGGGCTGAGCTCAGGCGCCAACGGTCACTGTTCTGCCGGTCTCGGAAGACTCGAGGGCGGCTTCTATGACTTCGAGGACGTGGACGCCGGCTTCTATGGGGACTGGGGCAGGCTTGCCCGCGCGTGCGGCCTCCAAGAACTCCTCGACGAATATCTCGCCGCCGCGGCCGCCGTATGCGTTCGATTCGGGCGGGTGGAACGACAGGTTCCGCAGGCCGCCGGTCTCCCAGCCGCGCGCCTGGCTGAATAGGGTGTAGCCGTCCTCTTCCATCTGTAGGCGCGCGTATCCCTCGGTTCCCCTATAGGCGAGGAAGGAGTCGTAGGCGGCGCCGTGGTAGCCGGACCCGCTGCCCGCGAGGTGATACCCGGCGTGGAGAGTGCCGAGCGCCCCGCTTTCGAACCTGAGCGCGAGCATGGCGGTGTCCTCGACCTCGAGCTTCTCAGGACTCTGGTTGCCGACGATGGCGGAGACCTCAGCGATGCGGTCGTCCATCATGTGGCAGAGCAGGTCAATGTAGTGGCAGCCCAGCCATGCGAGGATGCCGCTGCCGCCCGTGCCCTTGCGGAAGAGCCAGTGGCCCGGGTTCCGATACCTGACCTGCGAGGTTACCATCCTGGCCTCGGCGGCCATGACCCGGCCGAGGGCCCCGCTGAGTAGCGAGCGCCGGGCGTCCGCCACCTTCGGCTGGTAGCGGTTCTGGAACATTATGGCGGCGGTAACGCCCTTGTCCGCGGCCTTGTCGGCGACGCTCCGCAGGTCCGAGGCATGGAGCGCCCCCGGCTTCTCGAACAGAACTCCCTTGCCCGCAGCGACCGCCGCGTTCAACACGTCTGGGCCGAGGTCGTTGCGCACGGACACTATCAGGGCGTCCACCTCGTCACGGGCGAGGAGCTCGTCCACGCTGTCGGTGGTCGATACGACCTTGGAGGAGCCTTCGGACAGCGCTGGGATGTCCTCCTCAGCCAATCCGCACAGGTGGACGGCCTCCACGGAATCGAGGACTTCCAGCGTCCTCATGTGCGCCGGGGAGTGAGGGTGCGGCGACGATACGAATCCGACGACGAATCTTTCAGTTGGCATGGTTATGACTCCTCGATGCTGGTCTCGCTTCTACATGGTCTCCGCGCGGGAAACGCCCTGCGGCGCGTCCTGTTTGACGCGGGGCCGCGCCGCAGGCTCGTATCCCAGGACCTCCTCGGCGCTCTTCGAGATGTAGCGGGCGTTGGGAACAGCGGACTGGACGTGGAAGACGCTCCAGGTCGGCCGCATCACCGGCTCCCTGTACACGGGCTCCTTCTCGGAGCCGGTGAGCTCCAGCGCCCTCCTGACGGCCTGCGCGGCGTCGTCCAGGTAGAGGGCCGCCGTCGAGACTGCGGGCTGGCCCTTCTCGACCAGGTCGCCCAGGCGAAGGCAGACGACATCCACCCTCCCGGCCCGCCCGAACTCCCTGCAAACGTATTCGCCCAGGTGATAGCAGAGCGCCGCCGTGTTCGTCCCGGGCCTCGGCCGCCAGCGCTCGGTCACGGTATGGTTTTCGGGGTAGCCAGCCATCACCGCCAGAGAGCTCAGGAAGACGACGCGCCGCACGCGCTCCTCTGTCGCGGCCCAAAGCAGGTTGTAGGCGCAGCGCGTCGCCGCGTCGAGCCGCTTGGAAACGGTCGAGCTGGGGTCGGACTCGCCGGAGTGGACGATGGCGTCCATCCCTCGCACGAGCCGGTTCGTCGCCTCGTCATGGCCGAGCGCGGAGTGAACGAGCTCCATTCCGTCGGGCCCGGCGGCAGCCTGGGAGCGATCCGTGAGCCGCGCCTCGTGCCCGCTCGACAACTCGGCGGCCAGGGCCTGGCTCAGGCGGGTCGCCCCGTTGGTTACAAGGATCCTCAAATCGGGTTCTCTCCGGAGGGCGCCCCAAGGATAGCCGCAGGCGTTGTCAGAATCAAGAGCGTCGTTCGCGGCGGAGGCGATCAAGCATGGCGCAGAGGGGTTGGGGCGTCGGGGTGGATCAGGCGTTCGGCGTGGAGGTCGCGCCACAGGGCGTCTGGTATGGGGTGATCTGCCATCCTGATATTTTCCTCCACCTCGGCGATGGAGCGCGCGCCTGGGATGGTCGCGGCCACGGCTGGGTGCGCTAGACCGAATTGCAAGGCTGCGGCCTTCAACGGCGCCTCATGCCGGTCGCAGATTGCCGCAATGCGGCGGGCCTTCTCCAGAACCTCGCGCGGGGCTGGCAGGTAGTTGAAGGTGGCGTCGTCGGCGAGGTCGGACGCGAGTATGCCGCTGTTGTAAGGACCGCCCAGTATGACGCTGATTCCCTTCTCGACGCAGAGGGGCATCAGCTCGGGCAGCGCCGACTGGTCGAGGAGGGTGTACCTGCCCGCGAGCAGGAAGCAGTCCGGGTCGGCGTTGCGGGCAAACCGCGCCAGCATCCGCCACTGGTTCATTCCCGCGCCGATGGCCCCGACGACGCCCTGTGAGCGCAGGTCGTAGAGGGCGGGGAAAGCCTCGTCCATGGCCTGGACGAAGTGGTTGTCGGGGTCGTGAATCATCACGATGTCCACGCGGTCGAGCTTTAGGCGCTCCAAGCTCTCTTCGAGGGACCTGAGTACGCCGCCGCGCGAGTAGTCGAAGACGGGTTCGAGCTTGGGCAGGTTGACGAACTGCTCGCTCTCGGGCTGGGCTGGCGCGGGTTCCAGCGTGCGGCCGACCTTGGTGGACAGGACGAAATCGCCTCGGGGCATCTGCTGGAGCGCCTGTCCGAAGTAGGTCTCGCTGCGGCCGCTGCCGTACAGCGGGGCCGTGTCGAAGTAGGCGACGCCGAGGTCGCGGGCCCTCAGTATCGTATCCACGGCCGCCCTGGCTTCGACGTCGGTGTAAAGCCCAGCCAGCGGAGCGCCCCCAAGCCCCATGCGGGTAACTCGGACGCCGGCGCTGCCGATCTGAGCGGTGGGTAGGGAAGTCATAGATTGGCGAGACGAGTAACACCCGGCTACTCAGCCGGGCCGCAATGCTATAGACTGTATGAATCCCAGTCAAGACAGCCCCGAGGACAGGACAATCCCCGAAAATTCCCCCCAAATTGCCCCGAACTGACCCTTGACACCGCGAGAACAGCCGTGCTAGTCTGGTAGACGGCCCGAAGGGGCGTATCCCAAACGAGCATAGAGCCCACCTCTGCCCTTGGCATCATACACGCCGCTGCTGTTGGACGGGGCACCCGCGTGTACGAGAAGGTCCCTCTATGTTTCGGCGCCTCGCACAGGAGGACGTAGTGCCAAATGCGTCTCCCCCGTTCCAGGTGCGGACTCTCGGACGACCGGGAGGACCGTAGCCAGCGCAGCCCGACGCCTTGGCGGGTGGAAGGACGAAGCGCGAACGCAGGCGGTCCCGCAAAGGGCCGTCAGCCGTCCGGGAAAGCCCGGGGTGGGGTTTGCAACCCCAAGTGTCGGCGAGCGTACGACGTCGGCATCCCCGAAGCAAGTACCGGAGTCACTGCCTTGCAGGGCATACTCAATCCCCCGTGTGAGCGGGGGAATCAGGAGTAGATAGGGCGCGGGTCGCAAGACCCGCCAAGTTCCCTCTCCCTCAAGGGGGAAAGGGCCAGGGTGAGGGCGAACGCCCCACCCTGCGTCCCCCCCGAAGGGAAAGGGCCAGGATAAAGGCGATTCCCCGCCTTATCCCCTCTCCCTAGACGGGAGAAGGGCTAGGGTAAGGGTGAATCAGGCGCAAAAGCGGCAAGAACCCGCCAAACCGCCAACAGAAAGGAGCCGGCCGAGACAACGCGAACATAGGCGCAGGAGCGCAGGCGTCCCGCCTGCCACCTCCCCACCCCCTCCACGACAGAGGACCAGGCGAGGATAATTCAGCGTGTCCCTCATCTCGCCCACCGGAGCGCAGGCGTCCCGCCTGCATTTCCCGAGAATCCCACAATCCCGCAAATCCTGATTCAGACCCTCTCCCTTGACGGGAGAGGCCCAGGGTGATTCAGGACGCCAACCAATCAGGCCCGGCGCGGTTCTGGACGAGCGCAGGTTGTTTGCACGTCTACGTGGCGGCGCAGGTCGGAGGATTCGTGGATGGCTTGCATTGCGTCGAGGACGTGGTTTGCGAGGGCGGCGTCCATCCGGGATGGCGCGCTGGCGCGGATGGCGTAGGCCATGTCGGCTACGCCTATGCCGCGTCCGCCTTCGGTGAACTGGAGGGGCATTTCGGTCCATGCGCCGGTTCCGACCTTGACTCTCACAGGGCCGCCGAAGGTGTTCGGGTCGGGCACGCTGATTGTGCCCTTGGTTCCGTATATCTCCAGGCGGGGCGCTTCGGACCCCCAGACGTCGAAGCTCATGGTTATGACAGCCGCCGCGCCGCAGGCGAAATCGAGAGCGCCGGCGACGTGAGTCGGCGCCTCGACGGGGAAGCTGACGCCGGGGTGGATGCCGCTGGTGCGCTCTTCGTAAGTGCGCTTTGCGAATCCGGAGACGCGCGCTATCGGGCCGAGCAGGGCGACCATGGCGGTGAGATAGTACGGCCCCATGTCGAATAGGGGGCCTCCGCCGCGGAGGTAGTAGAAGGCGGGGTTCGGGTGCCGATGCTCGTGGCCGGGGGATGTGAAGGATGCGGCCGCGCCGATGGGCTGCCCTATCATGCCGTCGTCGAGGAGCTTCCGGCTGGTCTGGATGCCAGCGCCCAGAAACGTATCCGGCGCGCAGCCCGCCATGACCCCGAACTCGGACGCGGCCTGGATTATCGCCGCGCCGTCGGCCCTTTCGACGGCGAGGGGCTTCTCGGAGTAGAGGTGCTTGCCGGCCTCGATGGCCGCGAGGCTGACCTGCGCGTGGGCCTGCGGCGTTGTGAGGTTCAGCGCGATGTCCACGTCGGGGTCGGCCAGCGTCTCCGCGGGCGAGTACGCCCTTGGGATGCCGTGCCGCGCCGCCGAGGATGCCGCCCTTTCGTGAATGAGGTCCGCGCAGCTTACGACGCGGAGGTGGTCATAGCCGGCGAGATGGTCGAGGTACTTCGGGCTGATGTCGCCGCATCCTATGACGCCGACTCCGAGGGGCGCGTTGGGGTCAGTCACGGCTGGCCCAGATCATGCCGCGCTGGGTTATCTCCATCACTTCGGGCACGTCGAAGTCATCGAGCTTGTGCCCCAAGGACGAGTAGAAGACGCGGCCCTTTCCCCATGCGCGTTTCCAGACCACGGGCATCACGCAACCGGCTATCCAAGGACACTCGTAGGGCGCGACGCCGCTGACCTGCTGGCGGCCCTGGAAGGTGGTAGTCGCAAGCACGTCGTTGCTGGGATCGACGTGCATGTAGTACTGCTCGGTGCGCATCCTGAAGTCGTCGAGGCCGGCGGTGATAGGGTCATCGCGGTTGGCGATGTTGACTTCGTAGTCTATGAAGCCGCCAGGGTGGGATACCCACTGTCCGCCCACCATGAACTGGTAGTCGGTGCTCATGCGGAAGGAGTCTCCCATGCAGCCGTGCCAACCGGCGATGCCGACGCCGCCCGCCACCGCGCCGAGCAGGTTCGTTTCCTGCTCCCTGCTGATCTCGCCCTGTGTCCATATTGGGACTATCAGGCTGAGCTCCTTCAGCATCTCGGAGTCCAGATAGGCGTCGAGAGTGTCGGACACCCGGACGTCGTATCCCTGGCCTTCGAGCCAGGGGCCGAACATGTCGGCGCATTCGCGGGGCGAATGTCCGGGCCATCCGCCCCATACGAGCAGGGCTGATTTCAACAATGTCCTCCCATCGGCGCGGCGCCGTATGTCATCTCCCGCCGCTGGCGGCAATGATAACAGCATCGGCGGGGGAAGGGCCGAGTTGCGAACCCGCCCTACGGCGTAGGGCCGCCTACTAATGAAAGCGAGATCGAATAGTCGGGCATAGGCTTGGCAGCCGTGGTACAATGCGCGGAGACTTTGGCTGTCGCGCGTTGCCTGTCAGCCAAGGATAGGGGAGTGGCGGCAGGCGGGCATGTCGAAGAGCCGCCAGCTTCATCCGACGCATATGAGGATACTGCAGGTCATACACGGCTATCCTATGCGCTACAACGCTGGCTCCGAGGTGTACACTCAGGGGCTGTCCCACGCGCTGGCCGAACGGCACGAAGTGCATGTCTTCACCAGGCAGGAGAACGCATTCCTGCCCGAATACGCCATGCGCGAGGAGCCAGACCCATACAATCCCCGCGTCACCCTCCACGTCGTCAACATGGCGCGAGCCCGCGACAGATACCGGCACGCCGACCTGGACAACAGCTTCGCCGACCTGCTGGCGCGGATCCGCCCAGACGTCGTTCACGTCGGGCACCTGAACCACCTCTCGACGTCCCTCGTGTTCGAGGCCCGCAACCAGCGCATCCCAATCGTCTTCACCCTCCACGACTACTGGCTGATGTGCCCGCGCGGGCAATTCATCCAGATGTACCCAGCCGACCCGTCCGACGTATGGGCCGTCTGCGATGGACAGCGGGATAGGAAGTGCGCCGTGCGATGCTACGCCCGATACCACTCCGGCGCTCCCGACGAATTCGAGGACGACGCCATCTACTGGACAGGCTGGGTGCGCCGGCGCATGGCCCACGTCCGGCAGGTCTGCCAAGCGGTTGACGTGTTCATCGCCCCTTCCCAACATCTCCTGCGCCGATTCCGCGACGAGTTCGGCTTGCCGCCGGACAAGCTCATCTACCTCGACTACGGCTTCCACAGAGAGCGATTGACCGGCCGAGCCCGGAGCGCCGGCGAGCCCTTCACATTCGGCTACATCGGCACTCACATACCCGCCAAGGGCATACAACACCTCATCGCGGCCTTCGGCAAGCTGTCCGGCGATGCCGCGCTGCGTATCTGGGGACGCCCCCGCGGTTCGGAAACCGATAGCCTGGTGAACATGGCGCGGAAATCGCTAGAATCAGCCCGCCGGCGCGTCGAGTGGATGACAGAGTATGAGAACCAGCATATAGTCCAAGAGGTCTTCGACCGCTGCGACGCCATCGTCGTCCCCTCGATATGGGACGAAAACTCCCCACTCGTCATCCACGAAGCGCTCCAGGCCAGGGTGCCGGTCATCACCGCGGACCATGGCGGCATGGCGGAGTACGTAATTCACGAGCGGAACGGCCTGCTCTTCGCGCACCGCGACCCCGAATCGCTGGCAGCCCAAATGCAGCGGTTCGTCGAAGACCCCGAGCTCGCCCGGCGGCTGGGAGCGCGAGGCTACGCGCAGTCGCGCGACGGCAACGTCCCCGACATGCTGAAGCACTCATTAGCGGTCGAGGACATCTACGCCAACCTGCTTTCCCCAGCCGCCTAACCCAAGGAGGCGAAGCATGACCGCGCTCCCAGCATCCTCCCCAGCGCGACCGGGACCCTGGAGAATCACCTTCGACACCAACCCGGACGACTGCAACCTCCACTGCATCATGTGCGAGGACCACTCCCCATACAGCCCCACGCAGTCCAACCGCCGCAAGGCGCGCCTCCCCAAGCGCCGCATGGACATCGCTCTAATCCGCAAGGTGATGATGGAATCGAGCGGGTCCGGCCTCCGCGAGATCATCCCTTCCACCATGGGCGAACCTCTGCTCTACCGCCATTTCGACGAGATCATCGACCTCTGCGCCGAATATGGCGTCATGCTCAATCTCACCACCAATGGAACCTTTCCCAAGAAGGGCGCGCGCGCTTGGGCGGAGCGTATAGTCCCCGTAGCCTCCGACGTCAAGATCTCCTGGAACGGCTCCACCAAAGAGACGCAGGAAAGTATCATGCTCGGCTCCAACTGGGAAAAGGTCATAGCAAACGTGCGGACTCTCATCGAGGTCAGGGACGCTCACGCCGCGGCAGGCGGGAACCGCTGCCGTGTAACCTTCCAACTGACCTTCCTCGAAACGAACGTCCACGAGATAGCTGGCGTCATTGAGCTCGCCGCCAAGTTGGGAGTGGACCGCGTCAAGGGGCACCACCTCTGGGCGCATTTCTCGCAGATCCGACCGCTGTCCATGCGCCGCAGCCCCGAAGCGATAGCCCGGTGGAACCATGCCGTCCTCGCCGCGCGGCAAGCCGTGGAATACCACAGGCTGCCCGCCGGCCGACGTGTCATACTGGAGAACATCTTCACCCTGGAAGAGTCCGCGACCCAGGAGATCTCCCCCGATGCCGTATGCCCTTTCCTGGGACAGGAAGCATGGGTAAGCGCGGACGGCAGGTTCAACCCGTGTTGCGCGCCTGACGCCCTCCGCCGCAAGCTCGGCTACTTCGGCGCCCTCGATCAGACGAGCCTCTACGACATCTGGACAAGCCCTGCATACCAGGACCTGCAGGCCAGCTACCTCCAGCATTCCCTATGCCAGGGATGCAACATGCGAAAGCCTATCGCCTCGTGACCGTCCAAATCTGGCGCGAATACACCATAGCCCCGGACGGAACACACCACGTCCACCGCGGACGCCCAGCGTACACCTCTCGATTTCACGAAGCTCTGAAGTTCCATCCGCCCGGACTCGCCCCCGTCTCCGACGCATCAGGCGCTTATCACGTTACCCCTGATGGCCTGCCCGCATATCCAGAGCGCTACCTCCGCGCGTTCGGATTCTACGAAGACCGCGCCGCTGTCCACTCCGACGCCGGCTGGCTGCATATTCTCCCCGACGGCTCGCGCCTCTACACACAGACCTACGCTTGGTGCGGCAACTTCCAGGGAGGGCGGTGCTCCGTGAGGCAGTTTGGCGGCAGCTATCTGCACATAGACCAGGACGGCGCTCCGGCCTATCAGGAGCGCTACCGATACGCCGGCGACTTCCGCGATGGCGCAGCCGTCGCGCAGCGGGACGACGGCCAGCACACACACATAGACGCCCAAGGCAGCCTCATCCACGGCATTTGGTTCGATGACCTCGACGTGTTCCACAAGGGATATGCCCGCGCCTGCGACTCGGCCGGCTGGCTCCACGTGAACATGCGCGGCCAGCCGATCTACGAGACCCGCTTCAAGTCGGTGGAGCCTTTCTACAACGGGCAGGCCAGGGTCGAAGGATTCGATGGCAGCCTGTCCATAATCAACGAATCCGGCGCAACCCTGCTGACGCTCCGGCCCCCGCGCAGTTCGCCCTTGGACACCCTGTCCAGCGACATGGTCGGCTTGTGGCGGACGCAGACCATCCGCGCGGCTGTAGAGCTGGGCGTGTTCGAGATACTCCCGGCGCGCTCGGATACGGTCGAGTCCAGAACCGGCCTCGCCCCATCTATGGGAGCCAGGCTCATGCGCGCATTGCAGGAGCTCGACCTCGCGCGCTTGGACGACGACAGCGTCTATCACACAACCGAGCGCGGCATCCTCCTCGCCAGGGCGCATCCTTTCTCACTCGCCGACGCGGCCCTGATGTGGGGCAAGGAGCATTACTCCGCCTGGTCTGGCATCGTAGAATCGCTGAGATCGGGTGAATCGAGCTTCCACAAGATGAGCGGACAGAATATCTTCGATTGGATAGCAGGCCGACCCGGCGAGCTCGAAACCTTCCAGTCCGCCTTCTCGACCTATGCCAAGCACGACTACCGCGCTCTGCCAGAAAAGCTGGACTTCGGCGTCCACAGCGCCATCCTGGACGCCGGCGGAGGCAGGGGAGACCTCGTGTTCACGTTGCTCCGCGCCTTCCCAGCCCTGCGCGGCGTGGTCATGGACCGCGCGGAAGTGGTGGAGAGCCTCAAGCCGCCCAGAGCCCTCGCCGCAAGATGCCAATTCGTTGCCGGCGACCTCTTTGCCGAATGGCCCGCCAGCGCGGATGCCGTCATCCTAGCCCGCGTGCTGCACGACTGGCCCGACCACGACGCGCTGCGAATCCTCGAACGCGCTCGCGACGCCATAGACGAGCGCGGGAAGCTCTACCTCGTGGAAATGACGCTCGACGAATCGAGCGGCTCGGGCGGCCTCCTAGACATGAACATGCTCGTGATGACCGGGGGCGCCGAGCGCACAGAAAGACAGTTCGCGCAGATGCTGGAAGCGGCCGGATTCCGTATGCAGAAAACGCTCCCCACGGGATTCGTAAGCTCAATCATCGTGGCAAGCCCCGCGTGAAAGCCCGATGCGCCGCGGCGACGCTCTCCGACGGCACGGTTCCGCCGGACGCCGACGCTGCCCTCGTCCTGAGACACGCCCACCGGGAAGACATCCCGCCAGACTCCTTCGGAGCCAACGTCCGCCTAACCGAGTGGGGCGCCGCCTCCGCAGAACGGCTGGGAGAGACGCTGTCCGCGAGACGGCCGGGCGTTCTGGCGTCCAGCCCGATTCCGCGCTGCGTGGAAACCGCCCATGCCATCTCGCGCGGCGCTGGATGGCGCCCAGAGGTCATAACCGACCAGCGGCTCGGCGACCCCGGGGCGTTCGTGACGCAGTCAGACCTCGCCGGGCAGACGTTCTCGGAGCTTGACGTCGTCGATATTGTGCGCCGTCAGCTCATAGACGCCGAACCCCCGCCGGGTATGCGGAGCGCCGCCGAAGGCGCGAGTATCCTCCTGGACCTCGTCACAAACGAGCTTGCCGACAGCGGGTGCCTGAACATCTACGTCACCCACGACGCAATCCTCGCCCCGCTCATTGGCTGGGTGTTTCATCTGCCAGTGTACGAAGAGGGCTGGCCCGACTTCCTCGATGGGGTCCTGCTCTGGCGAAGCGCTGGCCGCCTCTACTCCCTTCACCCTGACGGGAAGGCCCCGGTCATTATCCCCTCTGCATCAGGATTCGCGCCCACTCCGCAGTCAACGCGATGGCCTCACGGGGCGCGACGCGCGGAGCGTAGCCGAGCTCACGGCGCGCTCGCTCGATACTGAACGCTTCCCGCATCCCCTCCTCGCCCGGACGATAGCCCGCGTACTCGATTGGAACATCCGCGCCCGCCGCCTCGCGGCACATCTCCGCCAGCTCCTCGACGGCGCGCTCCTCGCCGTAGCTTGCCTGGAACTTTCGCCCCACGACCATATCTTCCGGCGCCTCTATCGCGAGAATCCACGCGTCGATCATGTCTTCGATGTACGTAATATCCCGTGTCTGCCTGCCCCCCTCCACGACTATCGGCCTTCCATGCAATGCGTTCCACAGCCACTTGAAGATGAAGACTTCCCGGCGCATGTTGGGGCCTACCACAGTCCCATTGCGCATGACGACAGCTGGTATCCCGTACGAGCGATGCCACGCCCACACCGCCAGCTCCGCCGCAGCCTTCGAGAAGCCGTATGGGTTGTGCGGCGTAAGCGGGTGATCCTCGTCTATTGGCAGGTACAGGGGCCGGCCGATCTCGCTGGCCGACCCGGCGTATATTAGCTTCGAAACGCCGCCAGCCAGCCGCGCCGCCTCCAGAACAGCCACGGCGCCATCCACGTTCTGCATCGTCATGTAGCGCGGCGAGGCGAACCCGAACGGCACGTCCGCCTGCGCCGCCATGTGAGCCACTATCGAGCGCCCTGACACATCCTCGGGACGTATGTCATGAACGCTCTTCCACAGGTACTGAAAATCCGGATGCCGCATCGCGGACCGCAGAGAATCGGCCTCTAGCGGGGCCGTCGAGTCCAATCCGGTCACGGCGTACCCATGGGCAAGCAGCGCATCCGCAAGGCGTGACCCGCCGAATCCAGCCGCGCCCGTTATCAAGACTCGCCGCGTATCCATGTCCTTCATCAAGACATTCGTCAAGCGCAGCCGGCAAGCGCACTACTTGTAACGCCCGCCCCTCTCCTCGAAGCGCCCCGGGTAGACCTTGACGTCCTTCAGGGCCTGGGCCACGCCGATTTCGAGAATCGACCTGCTGTAAGCGTGCCGCCCCCGCGTATTGTCAAAGAAACGGCCCAACGGGTCAACCATCAGGTAGCTGCCCGTCATCATCTCGTTATCCTCGGGCACGACACTGACGCCGTCCCGCTCCACCGACCGGTTCCTATCCACGTATCCCTGGAACTCATCCGGGGTGACCATGAACTCGTTGATGCGCTCGTGGTTCTGCCCCTCCACCGGCAGCGCTTGGAATATCTTCCAGCGCTCTGGCGCGATCGCCTCGATGAACTGACGGAAGTCCTCATGGCGATTATGGCGGTTGACCACTGTGTTGACTTTGAGGCGGATGCCCCGCCGCTTTATGGCGGCTCCCATACGCAGATAATCGCTCTCGCTCATCGGCGGCCTATTCGGAACGGCGCGGCCAATCTTCCGTAGGGTATCGAGATCAACGCTGTCGATGCTGAGGGCGATGATGTCGAGTGAGCAGGCGAGGTCGTCCAGCCAAGCGTCGTCAATCCTGGAGCCGTTGGTCACGATGGACGTGTCAAGCCCGCAGTCCTTGGCACGGCGAATCAGGGTGGGGATCCAGCGAAGCAGCATAGGCTCGCCGCCCGCAAAGTTGATCTTCTCGGCTCCAGCCTCGGCCAACCGGTCGACCAGACTGAGGGTGGATGCTTCGTCAAGCTGCTCTGCGAACGCGATGTCGGTGTACGTAGCGAAGCAGAAGCCGCAGCGCATGTTGCACTGCCTCAGAACGTGGTAATTGACGGTGGGGACAGGGACTACGAGGGCGGAGCGCCGCTCCTTCATTACTTCACCTCCGACCCATGCAACGCAGCCAGTCTCGGTGAAAGACATTCGCGGCTCCCATATAGAACCGCTGTAGCAGGCTAGGGTCTATTTATGTAGAGTCGGGCATTGTGCCCGCAATTCCATTATACCAAGAAACCGCCCCCGCGCAATAGCGCCAGTTATGCCACGCTGCGGTGAATAGAGGACTGCGAACACGAAGGACGATGTAGCCTACGCACAATAGCGCCAGTTATACCGCGCTGCGGTGAAGGCGTCGCTATGGGGCGTCTTTGCTCTCCCCGAGTTCGGAGAAGTTGGTGATGGCGACCTCGCCCTCCGGAAACTCGGCGACGATCTTGAGCCGTCCTCCCACCGCCTCGATATACGAGCGAAGACTGGAGACGTACATGTCCGTCCGCCGCTCCATCTTGGCGACGGCGGGCTGATTCACCCGCAGGGCCCCGGCCAGGTCCTGCTGGGTGAGCGCCCGCGCCCGGCACAACTCGTGCAAGGGCATGTCGACGAGCAACTCGGTCTTCATGCCCGCGATGCGTCGGCGGCGCTCCGGCGCGAAGTCTTTGGTCAGTTCATTGAATGGGTGGTGTCCGCTCATTCGATCAGTCCCTCCTTATTTGGAGCCTGGCGCGCCAGAGGCGCCAATCCCCTCCTTGAATGCCGCAGAACACTCCGTCTCTCACCAACTCTGAACAGTTACCCAGCGGCGGCCATTACGTCGACCAATTCGCGCACTGCGGCGGCGGAGCGCTGGAGGGCGGCGGACTCTTCGTCCGTTAGGTCGAACTCGATGACCTCCTCGATGCCGTTGGCGCCCAGCTTGACGGGGACGCCTACGAACAGGCCGTGTATGCCGTACTCGCCTTCGAGGTAGGCGGTGCAGGGGAGTATTTGCTTCTTGTCGAACAGGATGGACTCGACCATCTGGGCAACGGCGGCGGAGGGCGCGTAGTAGGCGCTGCCGGTCTTGAGCAGGCCGACTATCTCCGCTCCGCCGTCCTGCGTGCGCTTCACTATCTCTGCGAGGCGGCTTGGCGAGAGCAGGTCGGCGATCGGCCGACCGCCCACCGTGGTACTGCCCACTACGGGCACCATCGTATCGCCGTGGCCGCCGAGGACGTAGGCGGCGGTCGACTCGACCGACACGTCCAGCTCTTCGGCGAGGAACGTCCTGAAGCGGGCGGTGTCGAGGATGCCCGCCATGCCGACGACCCGGTTCTTCGGAAAGCCGCTCACTTGGAAGGCGCGCTGGGCCATCGCGTCGAGCGGGTTAGTAACAGGCATCAGGATGCAGCCTGGCGAGTATTTGACGACCTCTTGGACCACGCTCGTTACTATCTTCATGTTCGTCAGCAGGAGGTCGTCGCGGGACATGCCCGGCTTGCGGGCTATGCCCGAGGTTATGACCACGATGTCAGAGCCTGCCGTCTCTTCGTAGCCGTTGCTGCCAACGACCCTCGCGTCCGACCCCACGACGGGGCCTGATTCCAGCATGTCTAGGGCTTTGCCTTGGGGCAGCCCCTCCACGATGTCCACCAGCGCAACGTCCGCGCAGCCCCTTTCGAATATGCGCTGCGCCGTCGTCGCCCCGACGTTTCCCGCGCCTACTACCGTTACCTTGCTTCGCATCTACGCTTTCCCCTTATCTGGCTGACTATGGCGCCCGAACACTTGGCCGCACCAAGTACGGGCCTCGTCCTCGATCCTTCCTTGGAACATGCGGAACATGAGCGGTATCCCCACCTCGACCGTTACGCACCTGTCGGTTACTTGGAGCGACCCCTCGAAGCTGGAGCCGACGGCCCTGAACGAGAACTCCAGCGTGTCGCCTCGCCATGCGCGGCTGACGTTCGAGACCCGCCCGCCGAACCGCTGCAAGAGAAGGGGCATCTCCCTGTCGATGGTCTCCCGGGCTTCCTGCCTCGTGGAGCCGTGCTCTGCCGAGACCTTCATATCAGCCCGCCGCCTCGACGTAGGACTGCCACTTGGAGTCCAGCGCGGGGTCCTCCACCGTGTCCATGACGTACTGGCCGAACTCATCGGACGGGGCGCCTGTGCTTCGCCCGGTCATCCGGAGCTTCCGCTCGTACATGCCGCAGACGTCAATCGCCTTGTGGAGCCGCGCGCCGGTCTCGTTGAACCCGACGTGCTCCAACATCATCGCCCCTGCGCGGAGCAGGGAGCTGGGGTCGGCGTACTGGGCGCGGTTCTCCATCACCATTCGGGGAGCGCTGCCGTGTATCGCCTCGAACATGGCGTGCCGCTTGCCGATGTTGGCGCTGCCAGCGGTGCCGACCCCGCCCTGTATCTCCGCGGCCTCGTCCGTGAGGATGTCGCCGTACAGGTTGGGCAGCGCCAGCACCTCGAACTCGCCGCGGCGCTTCACGTCCAGCAGCTTCGCGGTCATGATGTCTATGTACCAAGCGTCCCACTCGATGTCCGGGTAGCGCTCCGAGACCTTCTTGGCGACGTCTAGGAACTTGCCGTCGGTCGTCTTGACGATGTTCGCCTTGGTGACGACGGTCACTCGGCGCTTCCCGGCGCGCGCGGCGTGAGAGAAGGCCGCGTCGAGTATCCGCTCCGAGCCGGGAGTCGTGATTACCCTGAAGTCGATGGCGAGGTCCTGCGTGACGTTGATCCCCTGGCTGCCGACAGCGTAGATGTCCTCCGTGTTCTCGCGGAAGAAGGTCCAGTCGATTCCCTCCTTCGGGATTCGGACGGGCCGGACGTTGGCGAACAGGTCGAGTTCCTTGCGCATGGACACGTTCGCGCTCTCGATATTGGGCCAGCCGTCGCCCTTCTCTGGGGTATGCGTCGGGCCTTTCAGCGTGACGTGGCAACCCTTGATAGCCTCCAGCACGTCGTCCGGTATCGACTGCATCTTCGCGGCCCGGTTCTCGATGGTCAGCCCCTCGATAGTCCTGAACTCGACCCTGCCGCTGGAGGCCTCGTCCGCCAGCAGATGCTCGAGGACCTTTTGCGTCGCGTCCCCGATGGTGGGCCCGATGCCGTCGCCGCCAATCATGCCGATGACGATGGGCGACACCGCCGAGTAGTCGATCCAGTCACCCTCGCGGCGCAGTCTTTCCACACGGGCAAGCTGCTCCGCCACGACTTCTCCGAAATGCTGTTTTGCACGCGCTATGGTCTGTTCGTTGGTCAAGTCCTCAGTCCCTCCGGTTGTGTGTCTATCATAAAACTCTACCTCTTCAAGTTTTCGAACCAGGATTCGACGCAGCCCGGAGCCGATCCCGTTTCTCGCAGGCTCTCGATCGCGCTGTCGACCTGGTCAGTCGGAATGGCGTCGAATACGTCCGGAGCCGGCGCTAGGGCGGCGTTCAGGTCGTTCGGCTCGAACTTGTCCAGTCCGTCCCCGTACCGCCTGGCAGACAGCGACACTATCTCGCGCCCCGTGGCAGAGCAAAGATACAGGAACAGATGATCGACGTACCCAAGCCCGTACAGGTTGGGCTGGAATCCATGGTAGCACGTCAGGTTCGACGCCCTGGACGTATTGCGTATTATCTTGTATCCGCCCCTTGAGAATACGCCAAGCAACAGGGGAGATGGGGCGCGTTTTTCGGTCTTGTGCCAGGGATAGCGACTCTTGGTGAGGAATCGTTGGTCGAACCCCTTGGTCTCGCCAGTGAGTACGTACGCTCTGGCCGCAGGCGAGAGAGCGCCGTTCGCGCTGAATAGCAGAACCGGCTCGTCGCGCTCCACGAGCTCGTCGTAATCGTTGTTCGTGAAGAAAGGAGTCCGCACCTGAGCGCTCTTGGCGATAATCGGCGCGACCTCCGTATCCGTCAACCCGATGTTGCTTGCCTCCGAGGGTCGGAGCGCGAAGAACTCGTTCGCCCCGGTGGCAATCCCCCTGCTGAAATGGCCGTAACGCTCCAAGGGAACCGTCTTGTTGATGTTGACTGCCGCCGAGTCGTTATTGAAGTGTGGAAGCCACTTGTTCTCCGGAATAAGCTTGGCGTAGGGGATTTCCACTGCCGGCTCGCTCTCGAACAGGGAATCCAAGGTTCCTATGGACTCCACTGTGTAGAATCTCACGTGAGAGAACTCTGCGGCGGAATCATACAATATAATCCCAACGGATGTTATCGCATCGGGGAAGACATCCCTCTCACAGCGCAAGCTAATGACTGCGGCCAGGTGCGATTCTTCGATTAGCCGCTTCTTGACTAGAGTTCCGTAACCTGTGTTCAAGAATTCAAGTGGCATGACGTAAGCAAGCCGTCCGGATTCCCCGAGTTCGTACAAGGACTTGAGCAAGAACGCGGACGCCGTGTTCATGTACCCCAGCAGCCTGATTCCCAACCGCCGCTCGAACTCTTGGGACACGACATCCCTGTTCAGGAATATCTGGAACCGCATGTATGGAGGATTGCATACGATGTTCCCGAATCTGCGCCCCCAGGCAAGCAGATAATCTTCGTGGCGCACGTTAACCATGTCGCTGGAAGGAGAAGAGCTGCGCCAGTAATCGAGGATATCCTGGTCAACTTCACTCCCGGTGAATGCAACTTCGTCCTCGTTAGCCGCAGCGCTATGAAATGCCCCCAGCCCAAATGCAGGGTCATGGACGGCTGCATTGCCGGATCCCAGGACCCAACGAACCATGAATCTTGCGACTCCCGGTGGCGTAAAGAACTGCCCGAAAACCTTGCGGTGAGCTTCACCTACAGTTTCCGAGTATTCTTCTACTCTATATGCCATGTATGATGTCCCTAGCGTATGTCAATTCTCCGCAAGATTTCTCTGCTAACTTGGACATTTACTTTCCCTATCTTGGGCTGATGATTGCCAGGGGGTCGCCCTTCTTGACGGTCGATCCTATGGCAGTTGGGAAGTCTTTGATTTCGCCCGAGACGGGCGCTGGCAGAGAGTTTTCCATCTTCATCGCTTCCAGCGTCACGATGGTATCTCCCGCGCCAATCGTTTCCCCAACCTGCGCGGTATAGCGCGCTACCACGCCGGGCATCGGGGCGGCTAGGATGACGTCCTCCGCGGCCGGCCCCAACGCTACGTTGGCGTCCTGGGATGCGTCATCTTCTTCGTCGTCCGCCAGATCTACTTCGATGCGGAAGTACTGCCCGCCGACGTGTACGTTGTAGGCCCGCGCGTTCTCGCTCTTCTCCGGGGGCGGTCCGGACTCTGCGGCCACGCTCGCCGCGGGCGTCTGACGCTCGGCCTGCGCCTCTTCCAGCGTCTTCGGCTTCATGTCGTCCGGCATGGGGTCCAGTCCGTACTTGATGCGTAGGAACTTCATCCCGGTTGCCGGGTATAGGCCGTAGGTGAGCGCGTCGTTCATGTCGGTTGAAATCTCGCGGACGGCCTCGCGGGCCTTATCGAGCTCTGGCTCTATCAGGTCGGCCGGCCGGCCCGTCGCGGGCTGGGCGTCGTCGTCCAAAATTGCGGCGGCGACATCTGGATCAATCGGCGAGGGGGCGCGTCCGTACAGCCCCGACACGTAGTCCTTGATCTCGTCGCTCACCATCTTGTATCGGCCCACGAGCACGTTGCTAACCGATTGCGTGCCGACCATCTGGCTCATGGGTGTAACGAGGGGAGGGTAGCCCATCTCCTTGCGCGCGCGGGGTATCTCCGCCAACACCTCCGGCAGCCTGTCCAGGGCGTCCATCTGCCGCAACTGCGACGTCAGGTTGCTGACCATCCCGCCGGGTATCTGGTGGCTCAGCACCCGCGCGTCAATAACCGCCGTCCTGGGCGTCTCCAGGTGCTCTCGGTACTTGGGCAGTACGGATTCCAGGTAATCCCCCATCTCCAGCAGCTTTTCCAGGTCTAGGCCCGCGTCCATCTCGCTGCCCGCAAGCGACATTATCAGCGGCTCCACCGCGGGCTGAGAGGTTCGCAGCGCCAGGGGCGCAAGGCAAGCGTCCACAACGTCCACGCCCGCTTCGATGGCCTTGAGGCACGACATGGACGCCATGCCGCTCGTGTAGTGGGTGTGAAGCTGCACTGGCACGTCCAGGGCGTCTTTGAGGGCGCTTATCAGCGTGTAGGAGTCGTAGGGCGCGAGCAGGCCGGCCATGTCCTTGACGCAGACGCTGTCGGCGTCCATGCCGCGGAATACTCTTGCCCTGTCCAGGTAGTAGTCGAGGTCGTAGATTGGCCCGCCGAGCCGTCCTTCCTCGGTGACGGAGTAGCAGATGGTCATCTGGAGATGCTTGCCTGCCCGCTTGACCGCGGCCGCCGAACGGGAGAGGTTGCGCTCGTCGTTCAAGGCGTCGAACACACGGAACACGTCTATCCCGGCCTCGGCGGAGCGCTGCACGAACGCATCCACGAAGTCGTCGGCGTAGTTGCGGTAGCCCACCAGGGACTGGCCGCGCAGCAACATCTGCAGGGGGGTGCGCGGCATCAGCTTCTTGAAGGCGCGGAGCCGCTCCCACGGGTCCTCCGCGAGGAAGCGGGTGGCCGCGTCGAACGTCGCTCCGCCCCAGACCTCCATCGAGTGGAAGCCGACCGAGTCCATCCTCTCGGCGATGGGCAGCATGTCCTCCGTGCGGAGGCGCGTCGCCATCAAGCTCTGATGGGCGTCCCTGAACGTGGTGTCGGTTATCTTGATTTTCGGCATTGTTCCCTAGGAGATTATACCCAATTGGGCCGCCAGTGCGGACTCATCTTGCTCGGATGTTCACCGGTCTTTCGGCCCTTGCGTCGCGGCCTCGGGCCACGTCCACGGAGACGACGAGCCTCCAGGTGAAGGTCCAGGATCTCACAGCGTCGCCTTCGAGGGCCTTGGCGTCTTCCCATCGGCGCGGCGGGGCAGCGTCTAAGGGCAGACGCACTGTGAGTTGCCGCGCCGGGCCCGGATCCAAGTCCTCCCCAGACATGAACACGGCCCGGCTGTGGGCGTAGCTTTCGATTCGCTCGTCGCCGACCTTGCTGGGGATGTCTGGGCGCGGGGGCAGTCTGCCGCCGGACAACGGCTGCGACAGACCCGAATACGCCCCTGGCCCAGAGACAGTGTAACTCTCCGCGAACTTCTGGTCGCACACGAGCTCCACGCTCGCTTCTCGAACCTTGACAGGCCCCCTCGCCTCCATCGCCACGCTCATCGCTATCGTATCGCCAAGCCGGTAGGCGCGGTCGTCGAAATCGAGGGTCAGGTCCATAGGATGGAGTATGTGTACCATTCGAATCTCCTTTATATTGCTCGGCGCTGTCGGAGTCCTGCCACAGAGTCATTTAGTTTCCAAAGAATCCCGTCGGAACCCATGACTA
The DNA here is from genome assembly GCA_958296115.1 of uncultured Dehalococcoidia bacterium. Taxonomy (GTDB): domain Bacteria; phylum Chloroflexota; class Dehalococcoidia; order Lucifugimonadales; family CAJWER01. The sequence continues at coordinate 2,808,910 of OY282442.1, read as the reverse complement.
ATTCACGGCATTGATGGTAGTCAACCTCACTCAATTCATCAATATGTGCTGCTTTGTTTCTGAATCCCGTCGTGATTTTAGTGATTGATTGATGCAGTCCGCATGGATCCAGAAGCCATTGTGAACCTTTATAATCAGTTGAAATTCTCAAGAACACGCCTATTAGCTCACTTGTGCCACGCCTGCGCTGACTATGGGTCACAGTCTGCAAAAAATGGGCAATTGCTCCCAATTCCGGCGATTTTCGATTCTGGTCAGCACAGAATGCAGCCACTCGCCCAATATCTTTGTCTTCCATGTCGGCTGTAAGATCCAAGGATGCGGTCTGTTGGGCAAGCGGTTGAATTAGGCGGTTCACGACCTCCGACTCTACTGCTTTGCAGAGGCCGATGATAGCCGGGGACCATTCCAACTCTGAGGGGTGTCGTGCCGCCACGTGCTCGGCCGTGGCAAGGAAGCGCAGCGTTTCAGTCGATAGGTGCTCAGCACGGGTTTCTGCCATTAGTAGCCGGCGTTCTGCTTGTCGTCGCTCGTCTATGCTAACCAGAGTAGGGAGCAGAGAAGTCAACTCCTCGGCTTTCTCGTCATCCGTGCCTGTTCCAGCCTTGATACAGTACAGAGACAATAGATTCCCATAGCAGGCATTACAAAGCCGCCTTGACCAATCTCCATCATAGATTGTATGCAGTTTTGATTTCTTCGGCTGGCCGCAACGGAAACAATGAAATGCCATTGCCGTAGCGAAGCGAAACTGCTGAAGAGGTCCCCTACTAGGATAGTCCTTGATGACGTTGGATGGTACGGTTTTCATCCTCTGCTACTCCCTCACAGTTTGGCCTATATTATACATGAATCTTGCCCCGCCCTGCGCCAGCCCATGTCCAGCCCGTGCATCCGCCCGCGCAAGGGCTGCCACGCGGCCATCTTCCACGGGCTGAGCCGCGCCGGCCTCCGCTCCAAGGCATCAGCCTCATCATCATCTCTATATGCCTGGACCGCGGCCATGATAGCCGCGAGCAGATCGGGTTCGAGGACTCGGCCGTTGGTCATAGGGGTATGCTGCCGTGCTTCTTGGGCGGCAGGGCCTCGCGCTTGTTGACCAGCATCTCCAGGGCGCTGATGATCTTCGGGCGCGTTTCTAGGGGCTCGATGACGTCGTCTATGAGGCCGCGGCCGGCGGCTGCGTATGGGTTCATCAGGCGCTCCTGGTACTCCGCGACGCGCTGGGAGCGCACCGCGGCCGGGTTCGCCGCGTCCCTCAGCTCGCTACGGTGGATGATGTTGACCGCGCCCTCCGCGCCCATGACAGCGACCTCGCCGGTGGGCCAGGAGTAGTTCACGTCGCCGCGCAAGTTCTTGCTGCTCATGACGATGTACGCGCCGCCGTATGCCTTGCGGGTCAGCACGCTGACCTTTGGCACTGTCGCTTCGGCGTAGGCGTATATGAGCTTTGCCCCGTGCCTGATTATCCCGCCGTACTCCTGGGCTGAGCCGGGCATGAATCCCGGCACGTCTATGAAGGTTACGAGGGGTATGTTGAAGGCGTCGCAGAAGCGCACGAAGCGGGCGGCCTTGACCGAGGCGTTGATGTCCAGGACGCCTGCCATCGTCTCCGGCTGGTTCGCCACGATACCCACCGACCGGCCCCCGATGCGCGCGTGGCCGACCACGATGTTGCGGGCGTAGCTGGCGTGGACCTCCATGAACCCGCCGTCGTCAACCACGCGGCTGATGACGTCGAGCATGTTGTAGGACTGGTTCGGCGAGTCCGGGACAATTTCTGTCAGGCCCTCTACCACGCTCGCGTCGCGGGCGTTCGTGCGCGGGGGCTCCTCCATGTTGTTCTGTGGCAGGAAGCTGAGCAGGAGACTGATAGCGCTGATGCAAGCCTCCTCCGAATCAATGTCGAAGTGCGCCACCCCGCTCTTGCTGGCGTGGCTCTCGGCCCCGCCCAGCGCCTCGTGGGTGATGTCTTCCCCCGTCACGGCCTTGATGACGTCGGGGCCTGTGATGTACAGCTGTCCTTGCCCCCTCACCATCATCACGTAGTCGGTCAGGGCCGGTGAGTAGCTTGCGCCGCCGGCGGCGGGGCCGAATACAGCCGATATTTGGGGTATGACGCCGGACGCGCGGACGTTGCGTAGGAAGATGTCGCTGTAGCCCGAGAGCGAGTCAACGCCTTCCTGGATGCGCGCTCCTCCGGAGTCTATCAGGCCCACGATTGGCGCTCCGGTTGCCACCGCGTGGTCCATCACCTTGCAGATCTTCTGCGCGGCTGCGTTGGACAGCGACCCTCCCATGACGGTGAAGTCCTGCGCGTAGACGAAGGTCAGGCGTTCGTCCACCTTGCCGTAACCCGTCACGACTGAGTCGCCCAGGTACCGCTGTCGGTCGAGCCCGAACTCGGTGGACTGGTGGACCACGAACGGGTCAATCTCCTGGAAGCTGCCGCTGTCCATCAGCATGGCGATGCGCTCGCGGGCGGTCATCTTGCCCTTGCCGCGCTGCGCGTCGATCCTCCTCTGCCCGCCGCCTAGCTGGGACTCACCGCGCTTCCGCCGAAGGTCTTCCAGCTTGTCGTCGGTCCTGCTTGTTGCGGCCACGTTGATTCGCCCCTAGGTTCTCTGGAATAATCGTCGACGTCAAACTTACCAGATGGTGGGAATCTCTATCAAGGAGTCGAGCCTTGTACGTTCACGAATCCGGATCCTTCCGGCGGGGCGCGGCCAGGATAGGGGATGCGCTCTTCCAGTGGGGCTCTCGCACCTACGTCATGGGCGTCATCAACGCCACGCCTGACTCGTTCTCCGGCGACGGCGTGGGCGGCAACGTAGAAGCGGCCCTGGCGCAGGCGCGCTCGTTCGAGGAGTGGGGAGCGGACATAATAGACGTGGGCGGCGAGTCCACGCGCCCGCCGTCCATCTACGCAGGCTCCGAGCCCGTTTCGGCGGACGAGGAGATGTCACGCGTTCTGCCCGTGATAGGGGCGATTGCGCGGGACGTCGCCCTGCCCATCAGCATCGACACGCACAAGGCCGAGGTGGCGCGCGAGGCCGTCGCGGCGGGCGCGGCCATGATCAACGACGTATGGGCGCTCCGGCGCGACCCTGGCATGGCGTCCGTCGCAGCCGAACTCGGCGTCCACGTCGCGCTCATGCATAACCAGGACCATACGCGCTACGACGACGTCGTGCCGGATGTCATATCTAGGCTCGAATGGCTCAGGGACCAGGCCGTGGATGCCGGCGTTCCGCGCGAGCGCATCGCGCTGGACCCTGGAATAGGATTCGGCAAGACTGCGGAGAACAACCTGGAGATACTCCGCAGGCTCGACGAGTTCGACGCCCTCGGCCAGCCCCTCCTCGTCGGCGCGTCGAGAAAGTCCACCATCGGCTACGTGCTCGACCTGCCAGTCGAAGAGCGCGTGGAGGGAACGGCGGCAACCGTGGCCCTGTCCATAGCGGGAGGGGCCGACATCGTGCGCGTCCACGACGTCAAGGAGATGGTGAGGGTCGCCCGCATGAGCGACGCAGTCGTGCGGGGATGGAGCGCGGGCTGATGCAGGCTGAGGTCTATCTCGGCTTGGGGTCGAACCTGGGCGACCGCCGGGCGAACATCCACAGGGCGGTGGAGATGCTGCGCGGAGTGTCGTCAGGGGTCCGGCTGTCGCCGATCTACGAGACCGAGCCCGCCGGGTTCGCCGGGCAGCCCGCGTTCCTGAACGCCGTGTGCGGACTGTGGACACGGCTCGACCCATTCCGGTTGCTCGACGAGGTTCTTCGCATCCAGCGCGAGACATCCGGGACGCGCGCCTTCCTGAACGCGCCGCGGGCCATAGACATAGACATGCTCCTATACGGGCGCTGGGTCATCGAGACGCCCCTGCTCACGCTGCCGCATCCGCGAATGGCAGAGCGGGAGTTCGCGCTGCGCCCGCTCGCGGACCTGGCTCCCGCATACGAGCATCCGGTCCTGGGCGCGACTATAGCGGAGCTCCTGGCGCGGCTCGAACGGCGGGAGGGCTAACCGCGCATATCCGGCGGCAGCAGGTTCGGGATGGTCTCCGAGATGGGGTAGGTCTCGACGCACTGCGGGCAGTGGAGACTGCCTTCGATTATCTCGCCGCTGTCAGCGTCTTCTCTGGTTACGGCCAACTCCAGCTCGCCCTTGCAGACGGGGCAGGCCAATATCTCCATCAAATCGGGCTTCACGGGTCTACCTCAGTCCCCTTTCGAATAGAGCTCCTAGCAGTTCTGACAGGAGTAAGACGGCGATCCCTACTATCACCAGGACATTGTAGCCTGAGACGGCGCGTCCCAGGCGCTTCAGGCCGGCTGGCGGCGGCTCCTCCAGGCGTCCGAACGCCTCCAGGAAGGCGGCCCTGCGCCTTTGTATCTGCACCTGTACGAACATCCACACCGACAAGACGACCTTGACCGCGAGCGTGGCGGCGTAGGCCGTGTCCACCGCGCGCTCCGTCAGCCTGTCGAATGCCAGGACCGCGCCCGTGGCGACCAGCACGATTATGCAGGCGTCGACCAGTGTCTTGAACTCCGCCCCGGCCGCCGAGACCAGTCCGCGGGGCGTGTCCGGATTTCGCTTGAGGGCCGGGCGCAGGACGACTAGGTAGAAGATACTGCCGCCCACCCACGCGGCGGCCGAGACCACGTGGAGCCATCGCACAACCAGCAGGAAGAGGTCGCTTGCGCTCATGGTGAAGGATTATAGCGGTCGCGCCGCTCGACCTGCCCCCAATGAATAGCCTTGACGGGCTGGCGCTATCGCAGCAACGGCGTAACTATCTCGTCCAGCTTCTCTTCGGTCAGCACGCCTGCCCACGTGCGGACTATCTCATGGTCCTTGTTCAGGAAGACGCTCGTGGGCCAGCTAACCGCGTTGTAGTCTATAAGTATCTCCGACTCTGTGTCGGGGCCGATTGCGTAGGTAATGCCGAACTCATCCACGAAGTCCTGACCCTCTTCGATAGTGTCCAACGAGAGCGATTGTATGCCTATGAGCTGGAGGCCGTCCTCCCTGTGCTTCCGCCACGTCGCCTCGAGGTCCGGCATCTCGAGGCGGCACGGCGGGCACGACGGGTACCAGAAATTGATTAGGACCGGTTGACCGGCGAACTGAGACAGCCGCACGACCTCGCCCTTCTCGTAGTTCTCGTTGCCGAAAACCTCTATCTCGAAGTCCGCCGCGGCAGGTCCGCCGCTCTCCGCGGGCTCGTCGGGGGCCAGGGCCGAGCAGGACGCGAAGACGACCCAGCCTATGATTACAAGCAAGAGCGCCAGCAGCAGGGGCCAGGCCGCGGCAAGGAACCTGGTAATCGGCGATCTGTCGGGCTTGTCTTTGGGTGTCATCATCTGTATTGAGTGTGGCCGCGCCTCGATACGGTGCAAGAGCCGCCCGGCGCGTGTTGCGCCGAATCGGCCAAGTCTCGGCTACTCCTCCGGCTCCTCCATCAGGCTCGTAGCGTGGCTGATGAGGGTCTTGGCGCGGTCCTCTGCCACGTTTCGGCTCACCAGATACAGGCGAAGGGCTTCGCGCGGATCCAGGGCCTGTGGATGGTCAGCCCCGAGCCTTGTCCGCGCCTGCTCGGCGACCTCCCGCGAGATAGCCGCGACGTAGTGGGCGCCCTCCAGCGCCCCGCGGATATCGGCCTCTCGAATATGGCCCACCAGGTCGGCAGGCGCCCTGATCAGCGCCCGCACGACTGCGTCCTCGAAATGGCTGTTCTGGATGGCCCTGATGACGGTCGCGGTCGGGTCCAGGTCGCCGCGCTGGATGGTGACGGACACGGTGACGAAGCGGCGGGCGTTGACTTGCACGAACTCGAACCCCGTTTCGCGCTTGCCCTGCGGCAGCGAGGGGTCCAGGTCAACCACGCAGAAGCCCTTGTCGTCATCTTCCTCGCCGAAGTCCACGCGCTGCAAGCTTCCCGCATAGACAACCCGCGGCTCGCGGCCCCACTGCTGGTGTCGGTGGATATGTCCAAGCGCCACGTAGTCGAACTGAGGAAGGGCGACGTTGCTGTGCAAGAGGACGTGGTCGCGTCCCAACATCATGGACTGCTCGGAGCTGGTAACCGCCTGGCTCACGGAGACGTGCCCGGCGAACACCGCCGGGACATCGGGGTCGAGCTCCTCGACGCGGGCGAGTATGGCCTGGGTCAGGCGGGCCTGGATGGCCTCGTTGATCTGGTCCGGCGTCATGCCGCGGGTATCCTCGCGGGCCAGATATGCGCTGCGCCTGATCCAGGGCAGGGCGAGCGCCTGTACGGGGCCGGATTCCGTCTGAACGCGGTAGATCCCCAGGGTGTCCCCTATGTAGACGTTTTCGACGTCGAGGGTGGGGAAGATTTCGAGGGCGCTTGCGCGGCCTGCGGTGAACGGCATGTCGTGATTGCCGACCAGCAGGAACACTGGAACGCCGGCTGACGCGAGGCGGACGACGCGCTTGGCGAACTCGCGCTGGTGCGTCTGGCTGGGGTCGCGGCTCTTGTAGGCGTCGCCGCAGAACAGGGCGAGGTCCGCGCCATTTTCGATGGCGTAGTCCACCACCTCGTCCAAGGTGGCAAGGAAGTCGAGGAGGCGGGTGGACAGGCCGGTCTCAGGGTCAGGCCGCCCGTAGTTCTCCACGCCAATATGCACGTCGGCAAAGTGAACTATGCGCATGATTTCTGCAATTGAGCCTCTATGAGTCCTATTTTACCAGAATTGGGTTTCGATTCATGCCGATGGCGTATGATATACTGCTACGCGCGCCGGGCGTTCAAAGGCGTGTCGGGCGCGACCAGTACACTCATTTGGAAGGTGAGATGATAGAGGTGCTTCAAGGCGGCGGTGTAACGTCCGCGCGCGGCTTCAAGGCGGGCGGGACCTACGCCGGCGTGAAGACGGCGGGAGAGGGCAACCTCGACCTTGGGATTCTCCTCTCCGACCGTCCAGCGGCGGTGGCGGCGACTTTCTCGACGAACAAGGTCGTATCGCCGTCGGTGACGTTGAGCCGCGAGCGTGCGGCCAGGGGAGTCGCTCGCGCCGTGGTTGCGAACAGCGGCTGCGCCAACTGTTGCGTGGGTGAGCAGGGGCTGCTGGACGCGAAGGAGATGACGGCATTGGCGGCGCGGCACGTCGGGGTTGAGGAGGAAGACGTGCTGGCGGCGAGCACCGGCATGATCGGCGTGGAGCTGCCGATGGCCTTGATCCGGCAGGGGATCGGCAACGTGCGGCTCAGGGAGAGCGGCGGCAGCGAGTTCGCCCGGGCGATAATGACCACGGACACGCGCCCCAAGGAGGTCGCGGTGTCGCTGGAGATAGCCGGCCGCCGCGTGACCGTCGGCGGAGCGGCGAAGGGGGTGGGCATGATCCATCCCAACATGGCGACTATGCTGTGCTTCATCTCGACGGACGCGCCTATCGAGCGTGGGTTTCTGTCCGATGCGCTGCGGGAGGCCGTGGACGCCTCGTTCAACATGATAGACGTGGACGGGGACCAGAGTACGAACGACACCGTGATACTCATGGCGAACGGCGCGGCCGGCGGGACCGAGATAACGGCAGGCTCGGAGGGCGCGGACGCTCTGCGTGAGGCGCTGGGGTACGTTTCGACCGAGCTTGCCAAGGAGCTTGCCAGGGATGGCGAGGGCGCGCAGCGGCTGATAGAAGCGGTGGTGGAGGGCGCGCGCAGTCTCCGCCAGGCGCGAAAGGCGGCGAGAGAGATAGCGGGCTCGCTGCTGGTCAAGGCAATGGTACACGGGCGCGACCCGAACTGGGGCCGCGTGATGATGGCCCTTGGGAAGAGCGGGATAGACTTCGAGGAGTCGCAGGTGGACATCTTCATCAACGACATCCACATCGTCCACGAGGGCAAGGCGGTTGCATATCTTAGGGACGCTGTGGTGAGCGCGATGAGCGTGCCCGACGTGCGGATCAGGGTGAACGTGAACACGGGCAGCGCGGTTGCCGCTGCGTGGGGATGCGACCTCACGGAAGAGTACGTTACGTTCAACTCGGCCTACAGCACTTAGGATTGTGAGCTAATGGCGTCATGGTGGTAGGGCGTCTTTCGGAGGAAGGGGACCGCCTGGCGCAGAGTGCTCATCCGAATGAGGACCCGCAGACCGGGACAGGAGCGCGGCAGCTTGGGACGATTGTAGTCAAGATCGGCGGCAGCACCCTGAGCAGCCAAGATAGCAGCCTCAGGGACGTGGTGGCGCTTCAGCGTGAGGGTGTCCGTCCGGTGGTGGTACACGGCGGCGGGAAGATGGTGTCCGACTGGATGCGGCGCCAGGGTGTGCGCCCAAGGTTCGTTCGGGGGCTCCGCGTGACGGACGGCCCCAGCCTCGATGTCGTAGTCGCTGTCCTAACCGGGCTGGTGAACAAGTCCCTGGTTGCAGCCGTGCATGGACTTGGCGGACGCGCGGTGGGACTGGCAGGCGTTGACGGCGGCATGATAGAGGCCAGGGTCGCCGATCCGGAGCTTGGGCGGGTGGGCGAGGTTGTCAAGGTCGATCCCAGGCCCATCGAGGCCGTGGTGGACGCTGGGTACATCCCCATCGTCGCCTCGGTTGCCATATCGAGCCCGGGGGGCGACAATCAGGCGCCGGGTCTCCTCAACGTGAACGCGGACACGGCGGCCGGAGAGATCGCCGGGGCCATGGACGCCGCCCGGCTGGTCATGCTCACCGACGTGGAGGGTGTGTTCGACTCCTCCAGGAGGCTGCTCCCCCGGTTGACACGCCGGCAGGCGCGGCAGCTAATGGGGTCGAACGTGATTGCGGGGGGTATGGTCCCAAAGATAGGCGCGTGTCTGAAGGCCCTCGACAGCGTAAGCTCCGCCCATATAGTGGACGGACGCAGGGCGGGGGCGCTGCTCGACGCCTTGGCCGACGTGGACATCGGCACCAGAGTGATCTGAGAAAATAACAAGGGGTGACGGAATGGCATTTCAGCGCGAACCTAATATCTACGCGGACCTGACCGGGGCGTTGCCGACACAGCTTGGCGGCCGGTTGAAGTGGGTATTCATAATCGGCGGCTTGGTGATCCTGGTCGCGGTGATCTCGCTCCTGCGCGGCATATACACCGACTGGCTGTGGTTTGGGTCGCTGGGCTTCCGCGGCGTCTATATCAAGGTGCTGGTAACAAGGGTGGCGCTGTTTGCGTGCGGCGCGGCTATCTTCGCGCTGGCGTGCGGCATAGCCGCGTACTATGCCCACAGAGTCTCCCGGGGGACAGAGGAGATACCTCTCCCGCCACAGATCCGGAACTTGCTGAAGCGTCTGATATTGTGGGGGACGGTTGTGGGCGTGAGCGTGCTGAGCGTGATATTCGGGGTGATCGCGGCTGGGCAGTGGGAGGTGTTCCTTCGGTTCGACAACGCCGCATCCTTCGGGGTGGTCGATCCCGTGTACGGCAACGACGTGTCGTTCTACGTGTTCGCTATGCCGCTGTTCGAGTTCCTGCAGGGATGGGCGCTGGGCGGGATCATCGTAACGCTGCTGGCTACGTTCGGGATCTACTTCATCAACTTCAGCTTCCGCGGCGTGGGCCTGCAGGTCACGCCGGGCATGAAGATGCAGATCTCCGCAATGGGCGCGCTGATAATGTTCGTCATCGGGGCCGGCCTGTGGCTCGACCGCTGGGGGCTGCTGCTCTCCGACCAGGCCGTCGTGTTCGGCGCCGCCTACACCGACCTGAACGTGCGGATGAACGCGCTGCTGATACTGACTATCGTCGCCGGGGCCAGCGGGATACTGATACTGGTCAATGCCTACGTGCGTGGAGTGCGGCTGTTCGTCGGCGCGGTGGCGCTGTTTGTGGCGCTGTGGGTGGTGCTGGGCGTCGTCTGGCCGAACGCGACGCAGAGGCTCCGGGTCCGGCCGGCGGAGTTCGCGCGGGAAAAGCCGTACATAGCGAGGAACATCGAGTTCACGCGCATGGGCTTCGGGCTGGACGGCATCTCGGAGCAGCTCTACCCGGTGGACTCCACCCTTACGCCTGAGATGGTGAGCGTGAATCTCCAGACAGTGGACAACATACGTCTTTGGGACCACAACCCCCTGTCGAACGTGTATCGTCAGATCCAGCTGATCAGGCCGTACTACGACTTCAAGGACGCCGACGTGGACCGATACTTGGTGGACGACCGGTACAGGCAGGTGATGCTGGCCGCGCGGGAGGTAGCCCCTGACAAGCTGGACCCGGACGCTCAGACCTGGGTCAACAGGAAGCTGCGCTACACGCACGGGTTCGGCGTGGCGATGAGCCCCGTGACGGAGTTCACGTCAGAGGGGAGACCTGAGTTCTTCGCCAAGGACATACCGCAGGACGGGGTGATAGAGGTCAAGTCGCTTGCGGAGGGCGCGGAGCCCGAGCTTCGCGTTGCGAACCCCCGCATCTACTACGGCGAGGCGACCACCGATTACGTGGTCGTGAATACGCAGACGGAGGAGTTGGACTACCAGGCCGCCGGGGAGGAGCTGAAGAGCACGACCTACTTCGGGAGCGGCGGCGTGCAGATGAGCGGCTTCATCCGGCGGGCGGCCTACGCATGGGAGTTCACGGACATCAACCTACTGATCAGCCCCGAGATCGCCGCGGAGAGCCGCATCCAGTACAGGCGCGAGATACAAGAGCGCATAGCAGCCGTCGCCCCGTTCCTGCGGCTGGACAGCGACCCGTACATCGTGGCGCAGGAAGACGGGCTGTTCTGGGTGCAGGACGCCTTCACTGTGAGCGACAAGTACCCGTACTCGGACCCGACGGAGGACGGGTTGAACTACATTCGCAACAGCGTGAAGGTGGTCGTGGACGCCTTCAACGGCTCGCTCGTCTTCTATATATGGGACCCGGACGACCCCGTAGTCCGCACCTACCGATCCATCTTCCCGGACCTGTTCACGGACAAGGACGAGATGCCAGAGTCGCTCAGGACTCACGTGCGCTACCCGCAGGACCTCTTTGGAATCCAGGCCGAGAAGTACCTGAGGTATCACATGCTCGATCCGCAGGACTTCTACAATCTGGAGGATATCTGGGACGTGCCGGAGGAGAAGTTCGGGCAGGGCGAACAGCTCCAAGAGGTGGCTCCGTACTACGTGATAATGAAGATTCCGGGCGAGGAGCGCGAGGAGTTCGTGCTGCTCATCCCATACACCAGGAACGACCCGCCCATCCTGGCGGGCTGGCTTGCGGCGCGCAACGACGCGCCCAACTATGGCGAACTGGTGGCGTTCCGGTTCCCGAAGGAACGGCAGGTGGACAGCCCGCAGCAGATCGAGGCGAAGATAGACAACGACCCGTTCATCTCGCAGTGGTTCACCCTGAGATGCCAGGAGGGGTCGTTCTGCATCAGGGGCAACCTGCTGGTGATTCCCATAGCCACGGAGTCCGAGTTCGGACTGCTGTACGCCGAGCCCGTCTATCTACAGGCTGAGGGGATCAACTTCCCCGAACTCAAGCAGGTGATACTGGCGACGGGCGAGAACGTGGTGATGGCCGGCTCGGTGCCAGAGGCGGTGACCATGCTCACGGGATTCGAGCAGGAAATCGAGGCCGCGCCGATCGAGGCCGCGCCGACTGATACGCGCGCGGGACAGGCGGAATCGCCGAGCCCGTTCCGGGCCGGGATTGAGCGGATCGCCGATGCGATCGAGGAGCTGAAGAAGAGCGTGGAGACCCTCGAGGCGGCGCTGCGGGACCTCGAAGGCGATGGACAGTGAGCCAAGGGCGGCTTACCATGTGGACGCGGCATAGATATGGGACAGGAAGGTGAGCATGGCGACTGACTGGAAGGCTATCGAGCGCAAATACTACATGTTCTGCGTCCGCAGGCAGCCCATCGTCATCGTTCGCGGCGAAGGGACGAAAGTGTGGGACGACGAGGGCAAGGAGTACCTGGACTTCACGGCAGGCTGGGCGGTCAACAACATCGGCCACTCGAACCCGGTGATAGCCGAGGCCGTGGCGGAGCAGGCGAGGACGCTGGTGCAGACGTCGAACCAGTTCTACACCGTCCCGCAGCTGGAGCTGGCCGAGATGCTGGTGGAGAACAGCTGCCTGGACAAGGTCTTCTTCTGCAACAGCGGCGCTGAGGCTAACGAGGGGGCGTTCAAGCTGGCCCGCAAGTACGGCAAGCAGCGCCGCAACGGGGCCTACGAGGTGATAACGGCGTCGAACTCGTTCCACGGGCGCACGCTCTCCACTTGGTCGGCCACCGGCAAGCCTCACGACGAGGACCCCTTTCTGCCCCTGCCCAGGGGGTTCGTACACGTCGAATACGACGACATATCCGCCGTCAGGGAAGCGACGACGGACCGGACGGCGGCAGTGATGGTCGAGCCGGTGCAGGGCGAGGGCGGAGTGAACGTGCCGTCGGAGGGCTATCTGGCGGAGCTGCGGCAGTGGTGCGACGAGGAGGGGCTGCTGCTCATCTTCGACGAGGTGCAGACGGGGCTTGGCAGGCTCGGGACGCTGTTCGGCTACGAGGTGTCGGGCGTGGAGCCGGATGTGATGACCTTGGCCAAGGGGCTTGGGGGCGGCGTGCCCATAGGGGCGTTCCTGGCGAAGGACCACGCGGCGGTGTTCGAACCGAAGGGCGAGCACGGCTCGACCTTCGGGGGGAACGCGCTCACGTGCGCGGCGGCGGCGGCATCCACCCGCTACATAATCGAAAATGACATAACCGACCGCGCCCGCGAGATGGGCGAGTACCTTAAGGCCGGGTTGCAGCGTATATGGGACTCGCGCGACTTCGTCACGGAGGTCAGGGGAGTCGGGTTGCTGCTGGCAGTGGAGCTCGACGCGGAGGTTTCCGCGGAGGCGCTCACGGCGTGCAACGAGAGGGGCCTGCTGCTCAACGCGCCAAAGCCGACGACTATCAGGATAATGCCACCGCTGACCATCACCAAGGACGAGATAGACATTGGCTTGGAGCGGCTCGAAGCCGGGCTGGTGGAGGCGGTGAATCAGGGATAGAACATGCTCCTGTACGAACATCTCACCTTGAAGGGCGCGTGACCAACCATGAATTGGCGGGAGCTCGGAGACAACGGCGTTGCCACGCTGGCGGGCGTGGTGTCCGGCGGTCTGGACAGTTGCACGGCGACGCGCTGGCTGCATGACAGGGGGCTGGAAGTCCAATGCTTCACGGTTGACCTGGGACAGCCGGACGAGGAGAACATCGGCGCTATCGCCGAGAGGATGATAGGCAGCGGCGCGAGCGACGCCGCTATCGTACCGGGCCAGGAGGCGCTGGCCGAGGCCGGACTGAAGGTCATCCAGTCTCAGGCGCGGTACGAGGGCGGCTACTGGAACACGACCGGCATAGCCCGCCCGGTGACCGTTGCCGCTATCCTGCCGGAAATGGAGAAGCGCGGCATCGGAGCGCTCTTCCACGGGGCCACCGGCAGGGGCAACGACCAGGTCCGGTTCCAGCTCGCGGCCAACATGCTCGCCCCAGAAGTGCGCGTCTATGCGCCGTGGCGCGACCCCGAGTTCGTAGCGGAGTTTCCGGGCCGACGCCAGATGCTGGACTACTGCGAGGCGAACGACATACCCATCAGGCCGGCGGCGGAGTCCAGATACTCCACGGACGCCAACTTCCTGGGACTGACGCACGAGGCGGGCGACCTAGAGGACGTGCGGATTCCGCCCTACTTCGTGGAGCCTGGCATGGGCGTGTGGGCCTGGGACGCGCCTGACGTTCCCGAAACCGCAACGGTGCGGTGGGAGGCTGGCGTCCCGGTTGCGCTGAACGGCGCGGCTCTCGACGGCGCGGCGCTCTTCGAGGAGGCGAACCACGCGGCTGGGCGGCACGGCGTCGGCATTGGGACGCACGTGGTCGAGAACAGGTTCGTCGGCGTCAAGTCCCGCGGACTATACGAGGCGCCCGGGATGGAGCTGCTGGGCCGCAGCTTCGAGTACCTGCTCCAGTTCGTGCTGGACCGGCGGGCCCGCGAGTTGTTCGACCACCTCTCGAAGGTGATCAGCGTGCAGATATACCAGGGCTACTGGCTCGACCTTGCGACCACGTCCGCGCTGGCGGCGCTGCGTCCCATGCTCGAGCTGTGTACGGGAGCCATCTCTGTCCGCATGTACAAGGGCGGGCTGTACTTCGAATCCGCGGACGATACCCCTGAGGCCATGCCGCACTCGCTGTACACGGATGACTCGTCCATGGAGGCGATGGGGTCATACGACCACGAGGACGCCGAGGGGTTCCTGCGCGTGCTCGGCATCTCGGCCAAGAACCTCGGACGGAAGCAGGGGACCTCGCTCCAAGCTCCAATAAAGGATTGATTGAGTGAGACCCAAGCACATAGTCTTCGGGATTGCCAGTTTCTTTCCCGGCGTACAGTCTCTCAGGAGCCGTTTGCAACCCAGCGTCAAAAAAGGACATGCCGACTCGGCGCGATATTGCTACTCGGTCTGGCTACGTCATCTCGTCCACGCTCACAGGAACGGATTTAATGCGTGGCCGGAGACCGTTGCAGAATTGGGGCCTGGGAGCTCGTTGGGAGTCGGACTATCAGCTCTCATCACGGGTAGCTCCAAGTACTATGGACTTGAGGTCATCGATCGCGCCGACATGGAGAAGAACGTTGCGGTGTTCCACGAATTGGTCGAGATGTTTGCCAGACGGGAAGACATTCCTGACAATAACGAGTTCCCAGATGTAAAGCCATTGCTCGCAACATATGATTTCCCTGTCCACGTGCTGGACGAAAATCGGATGCGGGAGGCTCTGGAGAAGAACAGGCTCGAATCAATCAGGGATTCCATCACGAAAACAGGGGGTAGGATTACATACAAGGCTCCCTGGCACGAAGTGGATGTTATAGAGAAGCATACGGTCGATATGATCTATTCGCAGGCGGTGTTGGAACACGTAGACGACCTGTCCAACGCATACCGCGCTATGGCCCTTTGGCTGAAGCCGGGTGGATACGTCTCGCATGAGATAGACTTCAAGTCTCATAAGTTGGCTGCGACATGGGATGGTCATTGGGCCTGTTCGGACTTCGTATGGAGACTGGTTCGCGGCAACCGGCCATACCTCCTGAATCGGGCGCCGCTATCCGAACACTTGGCAATGCTGGAGTTGCGCGGCTTCAAGACGCGATGCCGGGACATATACAGGTCCGAGCCGTCTGTCGCGGCGGAAAAGCTGGCGCCAAGATTCAGGGGCATGTCAGAAGACGACCGTACTTCCGCCAGCGCGTTCATACAAGCGTCGCGGGGTCGGTGATAACATATAGGCGGGGGCATATGATTCATGACGCGAGAGACTCCTTCGGCGGGTACCTGGAGGACTTCGAGCCGGGCGACGTGTACAAGCACTGGCCCGGCAAGACCATCACCGAGGCGGACAACCACCTCTTCTCGCTGCTGACGATGAACACCAACCCCCTGCACACCGACGCGAACTACATGAAGGACCACCAGCACGGCAAGATACTGGTGGTCGGCCCCTTGGTCATCAGCCTGCTGGTGGGGATGAGCGTGCGCGACACGTCCGGCAAGGCCATCGCGAACCTAGAGTACGAGAAGATCACCCACGACGCGCCGGTCTTCCAGGGCGACACGATATACGGCGAGAGCGAGATATTGGACGTGCGGGAGTCGCGGAGCCGCTCGGACCGCGGCGTCGTCTATATGGAGAGCCGCGCCTTCAACCAGCGCGGCGAGAGGGTCGTAACCCTGAGGCGGCGGTTCCTAGTCGCAAAGAGAGGGGGCTAGCATGGGGTTCATATACATCAAGGTCGGCGTGTCGAATCCTGCGACTCCGGACATCCGTGAGGAGGTCAGGGTCCTCGTGGATACGGGAGCGACCCTCAGCGTGTTGCCAATGGGCCTGCTGGAACGGCTGGGTATCGCCCGGATAGGCAAGAGGAAATTCACCGGATTCGGGGGCGTGGTGACGCGCGACATTGGCAACGTAACTATGCACTACGACGGCGACGCGGGAGGCGTAACGGCGATATTCGGGGGAGAGGGCGCCCCGCCGATCATGGGCGTAACCGCGCTGGAAACATTGGGGTTCGACGTCGACCCCGTGAACGGAAAGCTCAAGCGCGTGGAGATGCTGCTGCTATAACCTATGGACGCCGCTTCGACTTACACCGTATCCATTCACTACGACCGCCGCCTGTACAGGCAGGACATCGCTGGCTCGATAGCCCATGCGCGGATGCTCGCGCGGCAGAGGATAATCACTCCCGAGGACAGGGACGCCATCGTGTCCGGCCTCGAGGATATCCGCGGCGAGATCGAGGCCGGCTCCTTCCCTTGGCGGCCGGAGCTCGAAGACATTCACATGAACATCGAGCGCCGCCTCTACGATAAGATCGGCGACGCGGCGGGCAGGCTCCACACCGCACGCTCCCGGAACGACCAGGTCGCCACGGACATGCGGCTCTACGTCAAGGACGCGATCGACGAGACGCTGGCCGAGATAGACGCGCTTCGCAGGGCTCTGCTCGACCGCGCCAGGGACGGCGCGACGGTCGTGATGCCGGGATACACCCACTTGCAGCGAGCCCAGCCGGTCTATTTCGCGCACCACCTGCTCGCGTACTTCGAGATGCTGGGGCGAGACGCCGAGCGGTTCCGGCAGGCCAGGGTTCGCGCGGACGTGATGCCCCTTGGCAGCGGCGCGCTGGCGGGCGTGCCCTATCCCATAGACCGCGAATCGGTTGCGGAGGAGCTCGGATTCGCCGCGCTCAGCGCCAACAGCATGGACGCCGTGTCCGACCGCGACTTCCTGCTGGACTTCCACGCGGCGGCGGCGGCGTGCGCCGTCCACCTGTCGCGCATGGGCGAGGAGCTCGCGCTCTGGTCGTCGGACGAATTCGGCTTCGTCCGGCTGTCGGACGAATACACGACGGGCAGCAGCATGATGCCGCAGAAGCGCAACCCAGACTTCGCGGAGCTGGCCCGCGGCAAGACCGGGCGGGTCATAGGCAACTTGGTCTCGCTGCTCACGACGCTGAAGGGGCTGCCGCTCACCTACAACAGGGACCTACAGGAGGACAAGGAGGGCTTCTTCGACACATTCGATACACTTCTGGGCTCCCTCCGCGTGATGAACGGGATGTACTCGTCCCTGGAGATAAACGCCGGGCGGATGCGCCGCGCCGCCGAGTCCAGCCACGTCCTGGCGACCGACGTTGCGGACTACCTCGTGGCCAAGGGGATGCCCTTCAGGGAGGCTCACGGCGTATCGGCGCGCCTGTCCGAATACGCGGCAGGCTCTGGGAGGGCGCTGTCGGACCTGACCCTGGCCGACTACCGCCTATTCTCGGACCTGTTCGAAGAGGACGCGCTCACGATAACCGTGGACTCTTCGATAGAAGCGCGGGACGTCCCAGGAGGAACCGGGTCCGCCCAGGTACGCCGGGCTATCGAGGCGGCAGAGCGTGCGCTGGCGAGCGACTCCAATGACTGAGCGGCGCGTCAAGATAGCGCCGTCGATCCTGTCGGCGGACTTCGCGACCTTGGGCAACCAGGTGATGGAGGCCGAGGCCGGCGGGGCGGACTACATCCACATCGACGTCATGGACGGCCGCTTCGTGCCGCCGTTGACGTTCGGCCCAATGATAGTCAAGGCGATACGCAATCGAACCTCCCTGCCGCTCGATGTTCACATGATGGTGATGGACCCCGGAAAGTACGTCGAAGAGCTGGCCGAGGCGGGCGCGGATCTGGTAACTGTCCACGCCGAGTCGCCCATTCATCTTCGCAGCGTTGTGCGTCAGGTGAAGGAGGCGGAGATGAACGCGGGCGTTGCCCTCAGCCCCGCTACGCCGCCCTCGGCAGTCGAGGAGGTCCTGCCGGACCTAGACGCGGTACTGGTGATGACCGTCAACCCCGGCTACGGGGGGCAGGCATTCATCGAGGGCATGGTGGACAAGATACGGCGGATGAGAGCCATGCTCGACGAGCGGGGCCTGCACGCCTTGCTGGGAGTGGACGGCGGCATAAGCGCGCAGACGGCGGGCAGGGCGGCGTCGGCGGGAGCGGATTTCCTAGTGGCGGGCTCTGCCATCTACGGCGTCGGCCGGGGCGTGGCGGAGGCAATCGCCGAGATACGCTCGGCGGCCATGCGCGGGTAGCTGGGCGGCGGAGTACGCCGATGCGGTGTGTGTACGTATTTTGCGCTTGCTGTTGACCGAAGTGGCAGACCGCTCCTCTAGCTTTGCATGAGACACGCCGTGAGCCCCCGCCTCTTATCCCCTCTCCCGTCAAGGGAGAGGGCGCTTCGATGATGTATGTGGCGGCTTCGGGGCTACTGGCTGCCGAACTCCTGCGATGTCGCCGTCCCGTCACCGTCGAAGTCCACTTTGAGCGCCGGGTACTGGCCGGAGCCTCCGAAGTCCCAGAAGTCCCCGTCCTGGTTCCAGGATCCATATATGCCGCTGTATCCCGCGGGCGACTGCAATTCGGCTGTGGTCTTGCCTTCGGAACCGGAGGACGGCCCATAGCCCACCGCCGACGCCTGGCCGGATGTCTCGGTATCCCAATAGTTTGCGCTAATTGAGTCGGCGTTCTCGTTCTCCCCGACCAGCCCTCCGACATCCCTTTCGCCGGACACCCTCCCAGTGGCATAGCTCGCCCTGATTGCGCCGTTGTTCCACCCGACCAGCCCACCGGCCCCGAACTTGCCGGCCACCCTGCCCTTGGCGTAGCTTGCACTGATAGTGCCAACGCCCCGGTCTTTGAGGTTCTCGCCGACCAGTCCGCCGGAGTCCCTTTCGCCGGACACGTCGCCAGTGGCATAGCTTGCGCTGATTAGGCCCTGGTTCTCGCCCACCAGCCCGCCGCTGTCATCGTTCCCGCTTACGGGGCCTGTGGAGTAGCTTGCGCTGATAGTTCCGGACTTGTCGTTGTTGCCAACCAGCCCGCCGACGCGATGGTTGGCGGACACGTCGCCCGCGGCATAGCTCGCGCTGATGACGCCGTTGTTTCTCCCGACCAGCCCGCCGCTGTTGTCAATGCCCAATATGTTTCCGGTCGAGTAGCTTGCGCTTATGGTTCCGTCGTTCCATCCGGCCAGCCCGCCGGCCCCAATGTCCCCGGACACCTCGCCCGTGGCGTAGCTTGCGCCGATTGCGCCGCTGCTGCGGTTGATTCCAATCAGCCCGCCGATACGATGCCTGCCGGACACTTTCGCCGCGCTATAGCTGTCGCTAATCTGGTCGTAGTTGACCCCAGCCAGCCCGCCGATGTCGTCGCCCTGCCCCGACACCACGCCGTTCGCGTAGCTGCCGCTGATGGGCCCCTGGTTGAGGCCGACCAATCCACCAACAAGGTCGCTGCCTGAGATCTCGCCCTCGGCGTAGCTGCCGCTGATCTCACCAAAGTTGAGGGCGGCCAGTCCTCCGGCAACCCTGGCTGTTCCAACAGACGCCTTGCCCTTGAAGTAGCTGTCGCTTATCGAGCCATAGTTGACCGCAACCAGGCCTCCTCCAACGTTGGCCTTGCCGGACACCTCGCCCTCGGCGTAACTTCGGCTGATAGCGCCATGGTTGATGCCGGCAAGGCCCCCGGAATCTCTGAATCCGGACACATTGCCTGTCATGTAGCTCTCGCTGATTGCGCCAAAGTTGAATCCAACCAAGCCGCCCACGTCATTTCCAGCCTTTACCTGGACATCCACCACGCCAACCTTACGAACCTCGCCTGACGCTCCCCCGAACAGGCCGGCGTTGTTCCCGGCGTGGCTCCTATCGGGACGGTCCATGAACAGGTTGGCTATGGTGTTGCCTCCGCCGTCGAATACGCCTGCGAAAGGGTCGCCGCTGCCGCCGATGGGCAGCCAGCCGGCCCCCGAAGTCCATTCTGCGCTGACCTCGCCGGATGCGTAGCTGGCGCCGTTGTCGAAGTCAAGGCTTCGCGCCAGCTCATAGCCCAAGCAGCCGCTGTCCGGGCACCCCATCCCAGGGCCGCGGGCCGGGAATGCCGCGCCATGGGCGTCTGCGTCCGCAGGGTCGTCCACCACGCCGTTGCCGTCCAGGTCCCAGCGGACGGCGTTCAACTGCTCTAGGTTCGAGATTTCGATGAGCCCGTCATCGTCTACGTCGTTGTCGTCCGCCCGCCCATAGCCGCAGCTCAGCCCCGCGATGGCAGCCGCCAGCATCCCTGCCAGCGCCAATGTAGATATGCGCGCAATGCTCTTCTTCATCTACTTCTCCTTGCTTGCCTAGCCCGCGCCCAACTCGTGGAGCCGGTCGTCGTCTATGCCGAAATGGTGGGCGACTTCGTGTTCCACAGTCTGCCTGATCTGCTCGATCACTTCGTCTCTGCTGGAGCAAACAGCCTCGATAGGCTCTTGGAACAGGGTGATCTTGTCGGGCAGCACCATGCCGTACTCGTGCCTCTCGGTCAACGGCACGCCCTCGTAGAGCCCCAGCAGGTATTCATCCTCGCCTATGAGGTGTCCTGCGAGCTGGTCCTGAGCCGGCCAATCCTCGACTACGATGTCCACGTTGTCGAGGAACGCCCTCAGGTCGTCCGGTATCTGCTGGAGGGCCTCCAGCGCCAGCCGTTCGAAGTGTGACCGCTCCATGCCGATAATATAACAGAAACTTGGCGTGGGTGTATCCTATCACGCATGAGCGAGCCTAGCGCCCTGTACGTTCATATTCCGTTCTGCGCTGTGAAGTGCCCTTACTGCGACTTCAATACCTACGCGGGCATCGAGACGCTGATAGCGCCGTATCTTGGGGCGCTGCGTGCGGAGATCGAGCTCTGGGGCAGGCTGTTGGGAGGCCCTGGCGTCTCGACGGTCTTCTTCGGCGGGGGCACGCCGTCCTACCTGCCGGTGGGTAGCGTTGACGCGCTGCTCAATACCATAAAGGGAGCGTTCAACCTCGTGGACGGCGTGGAGGTTACGCTGGAAGCGAATCCGGACGACCTTACGCTCGAGAAGCTTGCCTCGTTCTTGGACACTGGGGTCAACCGCCTGAGCATCGGCGTTCAGAGCCTGGACGACGGTCTGCTCCGGCTGCTGGGCCGACGCCATTCAGCGGACGAAGCCCTGATGGCATACCGGGCGGCGCGGCAGGCTGGGTTCGGCAACGTCAGCATAGACCTGATGTACGGGCTGCCGGGTCAGACGGTGGAGCAGTGGGGCGAGACCTTGGCCGCTGCGCTGGACGTTGGGCCGAGCCATGTCTCGATGTACTGCCTAACCCTCGAGGGCGGAACGCCGATGGAGCGGGACGTGGCGGCTAGACGGCTCGCGGAGCCGGACGGGGACCTTGCCGCGGACATGTACCTGCTCGCCGAGGCGGAGGCCGCCGACGCGGGGTACCGCCACTACGAGATCTCGAACTGGTCGCTGCCGGGCATGGAGAGCCGCCACAACCTGGCGTACTGGCGCAACGCCCCGTTCCTGGGCGTCGGGCCGGGAGCGCACTCCTATCTCCACGGGCGGCGATTCCGCAATATCAGGTCGCCGAGGGAGTACATCCGCAGGATGAACGTCCCAAACCCGCCCCTACGGGGCAGTGAAGGGGGGATGGCCGGAGCGCCAGTGGTGGAAGGGGTGGAGGAGGTGAGCGGGGAGTTGGAGATGGCGGAGACGATGATGATGGGACTGCGCCTCGATACGGGGATTGACGCGGCGTGTTTCGCAAGCCGATTTGGGGCGGCGCCGGCGGATATATACGGAGAGGTAATTGGCGGGCTTGCCGACGATGGATTGCTGGAGGTGAGCGGCGGGGCTATCAGGCTGACGCCCCGCGGCCGATTGCTTGGGAACGAGGTCTTCTCACGGTTCTTCTAGGGGAGAGTCGTCCTGAACCGTGATTCACGTGATTGGGAGCCTGCTTCAATTTAGTACTCCGTCATTTGATTATGACAGGTAGGCAGTCCCGCTTTATACCCTCTCCCTTGATGGGAGAGCGTTAGGGGTGAGGATGATTGGGATGATTGGGAAGCGAGGCTTGGTGTAGAATCACCCTAATTCACCATGTTCGTCATTGGCACAGCAGGGCACGTCGACCACGGCAAGTCCACCCTCGTCGAGAGGCTGACGGGGATAGACCCTGACCGGCTCCGCGAAGAGAAGGAGCGGGGCATGACTATCGACCTGGGATTTGCCTGGCTGAAGCTGCCCGGTGGCAACGAGGTTAGCATCGTGGACGTGCCGGGCCACGAGCGCTTCGTCAACAACATGCTGGCTGGCGTCGGCGGCATAGACCTAGCCTTGCTGGTCGTGGCCGCGGACGAATCGGTGATGCCCCAAACGCGGGAGCACGCCGCTATCCTCGACCTGCTGCAGGTCCGAAGCGGCCTCGTGGCTATCACCAAGAGCGACCTCGTGGATGACGAGTGGATGGAATTGGTGAGGGCCGACGTGGCAGACCTCCTGGACGGCGCCTCCCTGGAGGGGTCGCCCATGCTGGCGGTATCGGGCGTGAGCGGCGAGGGCGTGACCGAGCTTGCGGCGGCGATCGAAGCCAGGCTGGACGAGACCGAGCCGCGAAAGGACATGGGCCGTCCTCGCATGGCCGTGGACCGCTCGTTCGTCATGGCGGGCTTCGGCACGGTGGTAACCGGGACACTCGTGGACGGCAGCCTGGCAGTCGGCCAGAACGTCGAGCTCGTGCCCACGGGACGCAGGAGCCGCGTCCGGGGTCTCCAATCCCACAAGCGCAGATTGGACATGGTCGGGCCGGGCAACCGGGTCGCCGCCAACCTGGCCGGCGTGGCCCAGAGCGGCGTGGCCCGTGGCGACGTGCTCACGGTCTCCGGATGGCTCGAGGCCTCCACCGCGATGGATGTTCGGCTGAAGGTCATTCCGGGGGCGGCCCGGCCGATCAGGCACAACATGTTCGCCACGGTCCACGTGGGCAGTGGCGAGACAGTGGCCCGCGTGAGGCTGCTGGACAGGGACAGGGCCGAACCGGGGGAGTCCGCGTGGGCGCAGATCAAGTTCGAGCAGCCGCAGGCGGTGGTGAAGGGCGACTATTTCGTGCTGCGGTCCAACCATGCCACGCTGGGAGGCGGCAACGTCGTGGACCCCCACGCGAAGCGGCATCGCCGCAATCATGCTCCGCTGCTGGAGCGCTTGGCGGTAATGGAGCGGGGCTCGGACAGGGAAGTGCTGCTCAAGAGCGTCGAGGCGTCCGAGCCGGCCGAGATGGACGACCTGGCCAGGCGCGCGAACATGGACCCTCGCTCCGTCCGGTCGGAGATTCGAGAGATGGCCGGTGAGCGGCTGGTCGTCGCGCTGGGCGACATCGGGCCCGGGACCGTCGTCTACACGGCGGCGGGATGGGCGGCCCTGTCGTCGAGGGCCCGGGCATTTCTGGATGGCTTTCACTCACAGCTGCCGCTGCGCAAGGGAGCGCCCAAGGAGGAGCTGCGGAGCCGGCTGGGAATGAAGGCGGCCGTGTTTGGGCGGGCGCTGCCCCGCCTCGAGGCCGACGGGGCGCTCGTGGAGGAGGGCCCGGTGGTCAGGCGGCCCGGACACGCCCCGGCCGTTTCGGAAACGCAGCGGCGGGAGATAGACGCCTACCTGGACTTGCTGCGCTCCGACCCATACTCTCCGCCGACGGACAGGCCCATCGATCCCGAGCTTCTCGCGCTGCTGGTCCAGGACGGCAGGGTTACCAGGGTGAGCGACAGCGTGGTATTCGAGACCTCCGCCTACAACGAGATGGTGGAGGCGGTCCGGGCGAGAATTCACGAGGCGGGCGAGGTAACCGTCGCGGACGTGCGCGACATGTTCGGGGCGAGCCGGAAGTACTCGCTGGCGTTGATGGACTACCTGGACCAGCGGCGCGTCACCCGGCGGGTGGGCGATGCCCGCGTGCTGCGGTAGGTGAGCAATGGCAGAGGAACCGGAGCGTGGGGCAGCCGATTACGCCCTGACAATCGAGATAGGCTTGGTAGAGGTCTCGGTGTCGTACATGTCGTCGCTGCTGCGAACCCTGCAGGCGGCCATGAGAGAGGTGGCGCTGAACACAGAGGGCGCGAGAGAGCATATGGACGCCCGCCCTCAGCCGTCGCTTGTGATACGGAGGCTAGAGGCGGACGGCTCTGTCAGTATGTCCTTCGTCTTCAAAGACCCGCTGAATGGCGAGCCGATGGCGGATCTGTCGGCGCGAACGTTCGGCTCCTTCCTGGACCGGCTCGGCTCGTTCGTGATGAGCCTGCCCCAGCGCAGCTTGTGGGGAGGCGCCTCGCGCAGGTCGTCTCATGACCCGGATTCGGGCGTAACGCGCCGGATGGACCAGGTGTACGCGGAGCTTCGCCGCGCCCCCAAGGCCGCCTTGATATTCAGAGAGCGCAGGTTGGAGATAGAGGGCGACAGGCTGGAGATAGGCTGAGCCATGGCCGCCGGTGCATGAGATGCCGCTTGATTTCGTAGATACAGCCTCGCAGATCGAGGGTATGGCCGAGGACCTGCGCTCGCAGCAGGACGTGTACCAGCGGCGAATCTCGAACGCGCTGGAGGCGGTCCGCGATTTTCCGCTCGACGAGTACACGGCGCGCCGGAGCCGGGGCGAATTCGGGCTGGACGCGCCGGATGTGCGGGAGCCGCCGTCCGCCGCCCATTCCGCCCCGCCTGCCCCGGACGGATTCGCGGTCGCCGCAGTAGACGGGTCGCACATAGACGTTGACCGCCACCTGGCGGCGCGCTGCTTCCTCATAAACACGGGCTCGGTCTCCCTGACCTACGGCAAGCCCGCGCAGGCAGAGCTAGAGGGGCGGGCGCAGCTGTACGCGAGCGTGGACGATATGGTCATCCGCGACCCGGACGGCGGCGGCGAGCAAAGGATAGAAGGCGCCGTGCTGGGCGCGAAGCGGAATGTGGAGGAGATGCGCCGGCTGGTGGAGGTCGTGCGGTCCCTGCCCGCTGACACCCCTACGCTGGCCCTCGTGGATGGCCCGCTCGTAATGCTGGGACTGGTGGGCAGGGGTTACGGCGACTTCGTGGCCCGGGAGCTGGTCGAGAACGGGTTCGCGAGCGCCCTCGAAGAGCTGCGCCTGCTGGCCGAGGAGCGGCCCCTGGCGCTGGCGGGATACGTGAGTATGCCAGGATACTCCGAGGCGGCCGCCGCCCTGCGCTACTCCGTATGCGACCGCGCCGATCCGTCCGTTCCCTGCGTGGCGGCCCCGGAGACGTGCGGCAGGTGCGTCGGGGGAATTACGGACCGGGCGATATTCTCCGAGCGGCTGGATGCGGGCGAGCGGTCCGGGTTGTTCACCACGTCGTCCAGGATCATCGCAAATCATTACCATGGCAACGAGATTGACTTCTTCTACATGGACGTGGGCGAAGAGATTGCGCGGGTCGAGGTCCCCTCTTGGACATCGCGCGACGAGGCGGCCCTCGGTCTCGCTCATTCGCTGATTCTCGACCAGGCCGAGAGGGGCCGAGGCTACCCCGTGTCCCTGATGGAGGCTCATGAGAAGGCGGTCATCACCGGGGCGGACCGGCGCTACTTCAACGAGCTGGTCGAACGCGCCCTGAGCGACCGCGGCATCCGCGTCGGCACATCCGAAAAGGCCCGCTCCAAGCGTCTCCGCTGGCTGTGAGGGCTGGCGCGGTGTAAGAAGGGATGCGGTCTATTGGGCCGTCCAGCCGCCGTCTATCACCAGGTCGCTGCCGGTGATGTACGAAGATTCATCCGACGCGAGGAACAGCGCCCCGTATGCCACGTCCTCGACTGTCCCTATCCTGCCCAACGGCGCCTGAGCGCGGCGCCGCTCGATGGACTCGGTGTCCGGGAAGCCCGACGTGAACATCGCAGTCCATACTGGCCCGGGGTGGATTGCGTTCGCGCGGATGCCGTCCTTTGCGTACTGGACCGCGGTGGACTTGGTGAGCAGGCGCGCCGCGGCCTTGGATGCGTTATAGGCCGTGGAAGTGGTCGTGCCGACCAGGCTGTTGAAGGACGATATGTTGACGATGGAGCCGCCGCCCGACTCTCGCATGGCCGGAATCGCGGCCCGCGTGCCGAGGAACGGGCCCTTCGCGTTCACCTCCATCACGCGGTCCCAGTCCTCCGGCGCCGTCTCCTCGACGAGGCCGCGCAGGTATATCGCCGCGTTGTTGACCAGTACGTTCAGCCTGCCGAACCTGGACGCGACGGATTCGACCGCCCTATCCCAATCGGAGGGGCTCGTTACGTCCATCCCTATGAACATGGCCTCTCCGCCCGCCGCCGCGATCTCGGCCGCGGCTTCGCGGCCCTCTCGCTCCAAGACGTCGCCGATTGCGACCCTCGCGCCCTCCTTGGCGAACAGCCGCGCCTCTGCGGCGCCCATCCCCCGCGCGCCGCCGCTAATCAGGGCAACCTTGCCTCCAAGTCTCAATGCGCCGTCATCCCGCCGTCCACGCTCAGCGCGGAGCCGGTAACGAAGGACGAATCGTCGGATGCCAGGTACAGGATGCCCTGGGCGATCTCGGCGGGGGCGCCGAGCCGTCCGATGGGATGGCGGCTCTCCATCTGCCTCCTGAGTGCCGCCGGGTCTTCGGCTCTGGCGAATATATCGTCGAAATACGGCGACTCGACGGACCCAGGCGCGATGCAGTTGACGCGGATACCGTCGCCGACGTGGTCCAGCGCCATCGCCCTGGTCATGGCGATGACGCCGCCCTTCGAGGCGCAGTACGCGGCCCTGTCGGGCACGCCAACGAGCCCGGCCGCCGACGCGGTGTTGACGATGGAGCCGCCGCCCTGCCGAATCATCACCGGCACCGTGTACTTGCAGCCGAGATAGACTCCCTTGAGGTTCACGGACATGAGGCGGTCCCAGTCGGCCTCCTCGGTCTCCACCACGGTGGCGGCGAATCCGAACCCGGCGTTGTTGACCAGCACGTCGATCCGCCCAAGCTCTTCGACTGTCGATTCGACCATGCGCCGCACACTCTCGGCCTGTGACACGTCCACTTCCATAGCCGTCCCACGCCCGTCCTGGGAGAGTATCGCCTCCGCCGTCCGCTCCGCCGACTCCGCGTTCACGTCCGCGGCTACGACCGCCGCCCCTTCCTGCGCGAACAGCAGGCACACGGCCCGGCCGATGCCAGAGCCGCCGCCGGTTACGACGCATACCTTGCCTTCGAGCCGCCCCGCGTCATTCGACATCGAGCTCGGCCCTTCCTACTATCTCCAAGGACGCATCGACGTTCGGGGGCATCAGGGTCGCGGTGCGAACGTCCCTGTAGAGACGTTCCAGCGGCATGTCCTTCCGCGCGCTCCGCCCCCCGATGGTCTGTACGCACTGGGAGGTTGCGGACTGCGACGCATGCGACGCCATGTACTTCGCGCGGGCGGCCAGGACGCGCCTGCTCGACGGGTCCGCGGCTTGCCACCTGTCCGCGGACTCGTACAGCGCGAGCCGCGCCCCTTGGAGCGCCATGGACATCTCGGCGACGCTGCGCTGGACGACCAGGTTGCGGGACAGCAGGTCCGGGTCTGGGGAGACCCTGTTGGTCTTGCAGAACTCAACCGTGTAGTCGAGCGCTCTCTGGGCTGCGCCGAGATATACGGCGGCGTAGCCGAGGCCGAAGCCTTCGGTAACGCCGACCCTCATGGCGTCGCCTGGCTCGCCGAGCAGCGCCTCCACGCCTACTATGCAGTCCTCGAAGGTAACGGTTGGGCTGACGGTCGCCCGCATCCCGAGCGTGTTCCACCCGCCGCTGACCGTGATGCCCGCCGCGTTGCTCGGCGCTAGGACGAGCTGGTATCCCTCTATGCCGTCATAGCCGTCCATCGCGCAGTGAACCATGCATCGGCGCGCCGCTCCGGCCATGGTGCAGAAATGCTTGACGCCGTTGATGGCGTAGCCGCCGTCCACCGGGGCGACGACGGCGCGGCGGGGCGCATGTGAGCCGCCTCTGCGGCCCGGCTCGCTTCCCCAGCTTGCGAACAGCTTCCCATGCTCCACGACTTCGGGATAGAAGCGCTCCTTCTGCTCCCGCGTCGCCAGCGCGTCTATGAACCGTTGGACGACCGAGTGCATGTGCAGCGTCATGGCGGAGCTGGGACAGCCGTATGCCAGGCGCTCGATGACCATCACGTAGGCCGGCATGTCGAGCCCAAGCCCGCCGTGAGCCTTCGGAACCGCGGCGGCGAGCAGTCCGCGCTCCCACAGGTCTGCCCAGCTCTCCAGCGGGTGGCTCGCCGACTCGTCGTACCGGGCTGCGCGAGGCCAGAGGCGCTCCTCTGCCACCCGGCGGGCTTCTTCGACGACGCGCCTGTCGGCTTCGGAGATAGCGCTGCTGGGCGAATCGGAGGCGATCATTGGAGGGCTGACCGGACCGCTGCGGCCCGGCTACTCGGATTCCGTGACCGTCAGGACGCGGTTGACGGGCACGTTGGTAAGGGCCTGTACAGCGCCGCTGGGCCACCGCACGATCACAGAGTCCACCCTGGACGCTTTGCCCAGTCCGAAGTGGGCGGCCATCATGTTCTGGCCCATGGAGCTCGACCCTCCGGATATCAGCCTGATCTGCGAGCTGCCGTCCGTCGTAACCGTTACGCGCGCGCCGATGCCGTCCCGATTGCTGGTTGTGCCCTCTAGGTCTATCGCGAGCCACGAGTTGCCGGCGTCGCAGGCGTTCCGAAACAGGCGCGCGGGCTGGCCGTAGTTTGCGACGACGACGTCGAGGCATCCATCCTGGTCGAAGTCGAGGTACGCTCCGCCGCGTCCGATCCCGTCGTCGTCCGCGCCGCTGCTGCTGGACACGTTCTCGAACCTGCCCATGCCGTCGTTGCGCAGCAGGGCGTTGGGCTGCTCCTTCGGGTTGATCGGCTGAGGCGCGTCGAGATAGCCGCTCACGACGTACAGGTCTTCGTCGGCGTCGTTGTCGTAGTCGAAGAACATGGTTCCCCAGGCTATTCGGGGTTTCCTGCCGAACAGTCCTATCTCGCTCCCAGTCTCGGCGGCGGTGTCCGTGAAACGCCCGCCATCGCCTGGGTTCTTGAGGAGCACGTTGTCGTTGATGTTGGTGAGGAAGAGGTCGAATTTGCCGTCGAGGTCGTAGTCTCCGACGGCGATTCCCATGCCGTCCATCCTTACGCTCGCGCCAAGTTGCCGGGATACGTCCTCGAACAGCCAGCCGTTCTGCGTTGGGCCGTCGTTTCGCCAGAGGACATTGGGGTGTATCTCTCGACCAAGGTCGTTCACCACGTAGAGGTCCAGGTCGCCGTCGTCGTCGTAATCGAACCAGGCGGGTTGGAAGCCTGCGCCGTAGATGTTGCCGGCTTCTCCGCCCATGCTTGGGCCCGAGGTGTCGCCGAGCAGGGGGGTTACGTTCGAGAACGTGCCGTCGGCGTTGTTGTGGAACAGGGAGAGGCCGCGGAGGGCAATGCCGAAGTCTCTGTGAATTAGCAGGTCCTCGACCGCCTCGCCGAGATGTGAGACTACCACCATGTCGAGATGCCCGTCGGCGTCGTAATCTCCCCAAGCGCATCCACTGAACCGCCGTTTGTCGTCGTGTCCCTGCACGGCAGAGGCGGATACGTCCGTGAAGACGCCCCCGTGGTTCCGGAACAGTTTGTTTGCGCCGTGAATCGTAGTGTAGAGGTCCTGGTCGCCGTCGTTGTCGTAGTCTGCGGCGCATCCTCCGTTGGTCTCGGCCAGGGGGTCGTCGAGTCCGGCCCTGGCGGCCACGTCGGTGAACGTGCCGTCCCCGTTGTTTGCGTAGAGGGCGTTGGGCTCGCGCATGTTGGCGATGAATATGTCGTCGAACCCGTCCCCGTCGTGGTCGAACACCACGACGCCGGCGCCCAGGGGGAATAGCTGCGAGCCGGGAACGTTGTGTATGAAGTCTATGCCTGCGTCACTGGTGGCGTCTGCGAAGGCGGGGCGGTCGAGCGCGACCTCGACGCCGGGTTCGGCGACGGCGGCGGCGCTGGAGCGCAGGGCTATCAGGCCGTCCGCGGCCAGCAGCGCGCCCACGGCGAGGATGCCCAGTCCGCCGGCCAGTCCCAGGGCCCAGGTTGCGGTGGCGAGGGCCGCGATGGCCCGCTTGGGCATCACGCTCGCCAGGCCCCAGAAGGTGATTGGCCCGCCGGCTGCCGCGGTGAACAGCAGCGTCGCGGCCGGCGCTTCACCCATTCCAAGCAGCAGCAGCAGGGCGACCAGCGGTATCTCGAAGAGCAGCGGCACGTTGATGAGGATGCCGAACGTCGCCGCTATGGCGACGCCGCGCAGGTCGTTGCCCAGATACTCGGACACGACGTCGGGGCTAACCCATTGTATGACCAGCCCGCTGATGAAGCCCGCCACAACCATGACCGGCCCCATGCGGACCAGGAACTTGAGGCTGGCCCGTCCCCACTCCACGAACGCTTCCCGCATGGCCGGCGCCCAAGGCTCGTCTATCTCCAAGTCGAGCGGCGCCGTCTCCATCTCCGACTCTGCCTCGGCTGCCTCCGAACGCCCGCGGCGGTCCACCACGTAGGCCACCAACGGCCCCACGAGTATCACCGCCAGCAGGCCCAGCAGGAACCGGCTCACGCCCATTATCGGCGTGAACACGAGGAGCGCCATTACGAGGCCCGGCAGGTTCAACGTCGAGGAGCCGTGAACGATAGCCAAGCCGCCTTCGATTCCCACGCCGCGGCGCTGGAAGGCCGCGGACACGGGCACTATGCACGCCGAACAGAGGTTCATGACGGGACCGAGGAGCATTCCCTTCATGGATCTCTTGAAGCTCCCCCCAGACAGCGCGCCGACGCCGCTTCCGCGCGGAAACAGGAACGCCTCCGTCAGACCCGCCACGAGGAAGGCGAATATCATCCCCGCCGTCACTAGCTGCAGGTACGTTATCGAAAACTCCCACCAGCGCTCCAACAACGTCGTGTCTGGCTCGTGCTCGATGCAAAAGCCCTGGAAGCACTCGACCACGGGGCCTGTTACCGCGTCCAGGTCTTCCCGGACGGTGTCCAGCTTGGGGAAGCGGTTGAACGAGAAGAAGACGGCCAGGATGACGATGAGGATGGCGAGGCCGACGACGCGCTTCTTGCCGAGCGCGCTCTTGGGCGCGCCCAAGCGTCCCATTGCGGGAATGCGTTGTCCTATCTGCCGCAAGGTCGTCATCGGGCTTAGGGCTTCCCGCCAATGGGTATGTCGAACATCACCAGCCTATGACCCTCATCGCCGCCCGTGTAGTTGTGGCTCCCTCCCAGTATCTCGGGTGAGCCGTCCATATCCACGTCGGCCACTTCAAGCGTTATCATGAATGGGGGCAAGCCTATGCCCAGGGTCTTCCTGGCAAATCTCTGGCTGCCGTCGTTTTCGAGCCATATTAGGTTCTGTACCTCGTCCTCGGGATACATATTGGGGAGCTGCACCCCCGACAGCACTAGGTCAAGGTCGTCGTCGCCGTCGAGGTCGGCGGCCTTGACGGCGTAGGCTCCCCAGTACCTGGTGACCTCGTGATGCGTGAAGGCGCCAGTCCCGTCGTTCTCGAGCCACGCGAGGCCGTAGAAGTTGTTCGGCCATATCTCTCTGTCCGAAATGTCCAAAGTATCGCCGTTGGTGTACAGGATGTCTGTGTCGCCGTCTTGGTCAAGGTCTGCAAGCTCGATTCCTGACAGACCATAGTACATAACGTTGGCCGCAAATAACACCTCCCGGTCGAACCTGCCGCCGC
This sequence comes from uncultured Dehalococcoidia bacterium, assembly GCA_958296115.1. Taxonomy (GTDB): domain Bacteria; phylum Chloroflexota; class Dehalococcoidia; order Lucifugimonadales; family CAJWER01. The sequence continues at coordinate 2,777,281 of OY282442.1, read as the reverse complement.
CGTCGTTGCGGAAGAGCAGCACCTCCTCTGATTCCTGGGACAGGGCGACAGCCAGGTCCAGGTCTGCGTCGCCGTCTGCGTCGAATGGGTAGGCGTGGATCGCGCCCGGCCTGTCGTCCAGGACGTGCTCGACGAACTCCAGCTCGTTGGTCTGCTCCAGCCATATCACCTTTCCATCGAGATGGCCGAAGACGCAGACTGCGATGTCCAAGTCTCCGTCGTCGTCCAGGTCGGCAGCCTCGGCGCAGGCGACGCGGCCTATGTCTTCGAGCAGGGTGATAGGCTCGAACCCGGCGTTGCCGTCGTTGCGCAGCAACACGACCCGGCCGACCTTCCGGTTGGTGGGGCCGAGGATGCCTATGTCCGCTACCAGCAGGTCGCGGAACGAGTCGCCGTCCACGTCGGCGGCGTGGACCCTGACCGGCTGGGTCAGTCCCTCTGTGAGCTCGGTAACGTCGTCGATGCCGCGGAGCCATGTTACCTGTCCGGACAGGGGCTCGGTTACGAATATCTGGAGGCTGCCATCTCCCAACAGGTCGTTGACGCGGATGTTCGCGGTAGTGTGGGGCTTGCCGTCTGGGAGAAGCACGGAGTAGGCGGCTCCAGCGGTCGGCGCGGGCGCGATTACAGGGGTGGTTGGTCTTTCGGAGGGGCCGGCGGCTCCCGCCGGGGTTGGGACAGCCTCGCCGCCGCATGACGCCGCGAGGGCGCAGAGCGTCAATCCGGCGAGCGCGGTCCACCACTTGCGCCGCCTCGGATAGCGGCGCGGCGGCTCTTCACCTGCAGGCTGTCGGGCCATTTGATGAGTTATACGTATCAGAGCGTGTAGTCGATCTCGACGCGGCGGCCGGCGCGTGAGGACTCGTACACGGCGTCTATGGTCTTGGTGACGGCGAGGGCGTCTTCTATCTGGAGCGCGGGGTCGCGGTCCTCCCGGATGGCGTCCATGAAGTCGTCGATGTAATGGAGGAACCAGTCGTGCTCGCCGTAGCCGACGTATGGGGTAGGCGTGTACTCGAAGGTTCGCTTGGGCGCGCCTCTCCATTCGGGCGAGGTAGTGGCTACGGTCAGGCTGAAGGAAGAGAAGGGGTCCCAGTTGGCCCATCCTTCCATGCCGTAATAGGTGAGGAACCCGTCGGGGCCGGGCAAGCCCGCCGGGAGCAGGTAGCCGTCGTGCATAGAGCCGTAGGCGCCGTTCTCGTATTCCATGGCTACGCTCGCCACGTCCTCGAGCGGCTCCTCTATGTGTCCCACGGGTCGTCCGGTCATGGCCTGCACGGCCTTGACCTCGCATCCCATGATGAAGCGCATCGCCTCCAGGTGGTGGCCTCCGAGGTGGTGCAGGATGCCGCCGCCCTGTGTGGCGTCGCGGTATGAGAACGCGCCGGGGTCGCGGCTCCCTGGGCGGACCTGGCCGGTTATGAGGCGGGTTTCTATGGATAGGGGCTTGCCGAGCAGCCCGCGGTCGATGATGGACTTGAGCTCCTTCATTGCGGGGTGGAAGCGCCAGGGGTAACCCGGGAAGACCTTGACGCCCGCGCGTCTGGCCACCCTCGCAAGCTCGGCGAGCTCGGGGGCTCGGCGGGAGAACTGCTTCTCCATGTAGAAGTGCTTGCCGGCCTCTGCCAGCTTCGTGCCGGCGGCCGGAACCTCGTTCGCCGGCAGGCCGACCATCGCCACGTCGAAGCTCTCGTTGGCTATCAGGTCGTCGAGGCTGGTGTAGAGGTTGGCGTGGGGGTCCACGGAGCGGGCGGGCTCGAGACGCTCCGGCTCAGTGTCCTCGCAGTAGGCGACGACCTGCACGCCTTCGAGGCGCTTGAAGGTCTGGATGTAGCCCGGCTTTTCAGGGCCGATGCTTCCCATGTGGCCGTGCCGCAACCCGACCATGGCGGCTCTCAGGGTGGTCTTGGTCGTCATACTAGCTCCTTATGTCGGGATTCTGGGCGGGTCTATTACTGCTTCAATGTAGTATTTGCATCCTGAATCGCCCTCACCCTAACCCTCTCCCGTCAAGGGAGAGGGGATAAGGCGGGACTGCCTTACCCGTCATATCAAAATGGACTAGCTCTAGCCTTCGTCAAGCCTCCGGTCGGCTCCGAAGACGCGCCCTCTCATGCTTGTCGTCGGATGGCATATCTCTATGAGCGGAATGCCCTGTCGGGGCCTACTGTGGGACTTCCACTAGGGCGGAGCCGGCCTGGTGCGACTTGAGGAACCCGGTCATTATCTGGACGACGCGGCGGGCGTCCTGGCCTGAGCCTACGCTCCGGCCCTTGCCGCCTGCCTCGGCGAGGGCTACCAGCTCCTCGTAGGCGGCCACGTAGCCCATCGTCTGGTAACTGCTGACCAGGCCGATGGGCTTTATCATCTGGGTTACCTCTGCGCCGTCCTCGGTCTCGGTCTTGAGGGTGCCGTAGCCGTCGTTGAGTGAGAAGACTATCTCGCCCTTCGAGCCGATGAGGTGCATGGTGGAGCCGCCGATGGTCTTCTTGTTGCATTCGTAGAGGGCGCGGACGCCGTTCTCGAACAGAATCAGGCCGCTCGCGGCGGGGTCGTTCTCAGGCTTCTTGCCGCCGTCGCCCTTGTACTCGGTCCAGTGGTCGAAGCCCTCTTCGAGCGTGCCGCTGACGTGAGTCGGGTCGGCGTCCGCGAAGAAGGCGACGCCGTGCAGGATGTGGGTTCCGTTGCGGAACATCATCGCCCTCGCGCCGCCCTGGATGGCGATGATGGACGCCAGCGGGCCTATCTCGCCGTCGCGGATCATGTCCCTTATCTTGTGGTAGATGGGGTCCCAGGCCCGCGTGTGTCCCACGCTGAGCGGCACGTCGTTCGCCTCGCAGGCGGCGATCATGCGGTTGGCGTCCTCCATGGTCGTAGCCAGCGGCTTCTCGCACAGGACGGCCTTGACGCCGGCGTTCGCGCCGTCCACGACCATGTCGGCGTGGCGGTTGTCGCCGGTGCCGACGGTCAGGATGTCCAGGTCAGCCTCGGCGAGCATCTTCTTGTAATCGTCGTAGGGCTTGGCGTTGGGCCAGGTCGAGCCCCACGTCTCGCCGAAGCTGTCGAGCAGCTCGGGCACGATGTCGCAGTAGCCCGCCACCTCGAAATTGTCCATGAGGGCGATGCATGCCGCGTGGGAGATGATGATTTCGCGGTCGAACGGCGGCCCGACCTTGCGTCCCTGCCAGGCCGCGCGCGGTCCTGGCGGCTCTGGGGCGCCCGACGTGATACCCCTGAGGCCTACTATTCCTACTCGGTGCTTGCGCTGCGCCATTTGTTCCCCTTGCCGTGAAGTGTCGGCCCTGCGGCCGGTCATAAGTTACTGGCGTCCCGATGACCTGTCAATCTCTACCAGAACTTTGGGACGTCGAGCTCCTCTTTGGTGATCATCTCCAGCACGGCCGGCTGTCCCTTCTGGGTCGCGGCGAGTCCGCGCTGTATGGCCGGGGCTATTTCGTCCGGCGTCCTGACCGTCTCGGCGTATGCTCCCAGCCCCTCGGAGACCTTCGCGTACTCGCCGGAGAAGCGGTTGCTCCCATACTGCTCGGTGGCGTAGGGCATGTGGTGCGAGTAGTTGGTCATCACGCTGTTGTTGAGCACGACCGTGAGGGTTCCTATCTCGTTTCTGGCGGCGGTCTCGATGTCCAAGCCCGCCATGCCGAAAGCGGCGTCGCCCATGATGTTGATCACAGTCTTTTCAGGCGCCGCCAGCTTCGCGCCCAGCACTAGCCCCAGGCCGTAGCCCAGCTGGGTGGACTTGCCCCAGCCGAGGTAGCCTCGGGGCGTGACTGTCGTCCAGAAGGGGACCAGCTGCTCGCGCGGGTAGCCGGAGTCGTGGGTGATTATCGTGTTGGCGACGTCCACGCCGCGGGCTATCTCGCCGATGACGCGATAGGGGCTGAGAGGGATTTCGTCGGACTCGAACCTTGGGCGCCATTCGCGCATGAACTCGGCCTTGACGTTGGCTATCTCGTCGGCCACGCCGTCGGAGTCTCCGCGTCCATGCTCGCCGACTTGGCGCTTCACCTCGTCTATCATCTGGCGGAGGACGAGCTTGGCGTCGCCGATTGCGCCGAGGCTCACCCGGTAGTCCTTGTTCACGTCCTCGGCGCAGTTCGTGGAGTGGGCGATGGTTGCGCCGGAGGGCATCGGGGCGCAGAAGGTGGACATGGTTAGGCTCGTGCCCATGCCGAGCGCGAAGTCGGTCTTCTTGAGGTAGTGGTCCACCATCAGCGTCGCGCTGTGGGAGCCAGCGCCGAGCGCGAGGGGGTGGTTTTCGGGAAACGCGCTCTTGCCCGCGAGCGTCGTCATGACGGGGATGTTCGCGAGCTCTGCGAGCTCGACCAGATCGTCGGTCGCCTCGGCGTACAGCACGCCCTGGCCGGCGTTGATGCATGGGGCCTCGGCCTTCAGCATGGCTGCAACCAGCTCCCGGACATCGTCGGGGTCCGCGGCGGACTTGCGCTCCCGCACGGGCCTATAGGGAACGGCGTCGCCGGGATACCGCTCGCCGCCGACGTCGTTGGGGATTTCGAGGAGCACCGGGCCGCGCCGTCCGTGCCGCATCTGGCTGAAGGCGCGTGTCATCATTTCGGGGATGCGCTCTACCAGGTTTATGTAGCCTGTCCACTTGGTGATGCCCTTGTAGTGGTCTATGGAGTCGAAGCCTGGGTGTACGCCGAACCTGCCGCGCTCTGCGCCGCCTGGCAGGAGGAGGAAGGGCACGGAGTCTGCGAAGCCCTGCGCCACGCCGCTGAAGGCGTTCTCCGCGCCCGGCCCGCGCTGCATGGTGAACACGCCGATAGTCTTGCCGTTATTGATGCGGCTGCATCCGTCGGCCATGTTGACGCCGGCGCGCTCTTGACGGCATATTATCGGGCGGATGCCTTCCTTGGCCGCCTCCTCAATGAGGTCCTGGTGGGGATAGGCGGTCATCCACTCCACGCCCTCCATCTTCAGTATCTTCGCAATGACCCTGTTGCCGTCCAATTAGATTCTCCTTGACGTTGTTGTAGGGGCGCGAACGGGTTACGTATGGGAAGGCGCTGAATCTCCCGCGGCAGACTTCAGCGCTCATTCATCTCTTCTCTGGTTAACTTGCGGCCCCGGTGGCTATGCTGCCTCGGATCTCGCGCACGATTGTAGCACAGCGGGAAACGGCAGTTTCAACCCGCCGACCGTCGTTCATCCGCACGATGAAGTCGGGGGTGTATGTGAGGGTGGCTGAGCCAAGCTCGTAGGTTGATTTCGAGGTGGACGTGTTCGAGGTGGCGGGCGGAGGGTCGGGGGGAGGTTCTCATAGCAGGCGTTGCGGCCTGGAGTGAGTGGGCGGGCGGTATGGAGGGGGGAGATGGGCGCGCGGGTAGTCCAGGGCAGGGGGCAAGCCCTACCCTTGGGCGGGTTTCACAACCCTTCGCCGCGTCTATGTCTCGTTGTCTCTAGTCCGGCTCCTCTTGGTTGGGTGACCTGAATCACCCTCACCCTTCTCCTGTCTAGGGAGATGGGATAAGGCGGGAATCGCCTTTATCCTGGCCCTTTCCCCTAGGGGGAGGGGACGCAGGGCGGGGCGTTTGCCCTCACCCTGGCCCTTTCCCCCGTGAGGGAGAGGGTACTTGGCGGGTCTTGCGACCCGCGTCCTGTCTACTCCTGGTTTCTCCCGCTCTCGCGGGAGATGAGTTTGCCTTGCAAGGCAGTGACTCCGGTACTTGCTTCGAGGATGCCGACGTCGATCGCCCGCCGACACTGGGGTGCAGCCCCTCCTCTAACTTTCCCGGACGGCTGACGGGCCCTTGCGGGACCGCCTGCGTTTCGCGCTTGGACCTTCCACCCGCCAAGGCGTCGGGCTGCGCTGGCTACGGTCCTCCCGGTCGTCCGAGAGTCCGCACCTGGAACGGGGGAGGCACATTTGGCACTGCGTCCTCCTGTCGAGACGCCGGAACACAGAGCGACCTTCTCATACCGCGGGGGCCCCGTCCCAACAACAGCGGCGGCATGAATGCCCAGATTTGGCAGAGGCGGCTCTGTGCCCGTTTGGGATACGTCCCTTCGGGCCGTCTACCAGACTAGCACGGCTGTTCTCGCGGTGTCAAGGGGCAGTTTGGGGCAATTTTGGGGCAATTTTCGGGATTGGGGATGCAGGCGGGATGGGATAGTGGTGAGTGTAGAGTAGTGAGTGGTGAGTAGTGAGGGGAGGGATGCAGGCGGGACGCCTGCGCTCCTAGGATGAGGGGCGTTTGGCGGCGCTGGGTCACCCTCTCCCGTCGAGGGAGAGGGGACACGGGAGTTGGCCTTCGGGTTGAACTTGACACTTGGCGGCGGGATTACTAGGATTTGAGTTAGAGGGCAGGCTGGGGCCGGCAGTGGAAGGAGACATGGGATGGCTCGGCGCTATGAGAGGGAGATTGAGGATATCCTCAGGCAGGCGGGCGAGGTAGGGCCTGGTCCTGTCAGGCGTCGGCGCGGCTTCCTGGGGTCGCTGCGGGCCTACGCCGCGAGCGCCCTGGGCGGCAAGACGTGGGCGATCACTCCGGGCAGGGTGATGCTCGCCGCGGGCGCGCTGTTGCTGGTCGGTCTGCTCATGCCCGCGTTCGTGCAGGGGAGCGTCTGGGCCCCGCTGGCTTGGGGCGGGCTCATCCTGTTCATCGTCGGATACGCCATGTTCTTCATCCGGCCTCGGAAGGCCGATAAGCGGTGGCGCGGACGGCCCATCGACGACAGCCCGGATAAGCGGTGGCGCGGTCAGCCTATCGACGACGGCGACGACAACCTGTGGGAGCGTCTCACACGACGCAACAGGTAGGCCGCCGCGCCCGTCACGGAGAGCGCCAGAGCTAGATCGAGCACTCTCCTTCGCCACGCTCCATCTTGTAGATGACGGTCTTGTCCCAGTCCATGTAGGCGTCTATAGAGTCGCGGTCCAACTTCCGCGTCTCCTTGAACTGGTCGACCAAGGGTTCGAACGCCTTTGGCGTTACGCGGACGACGAAGTCCCTGAACAACTCGCCCTCGTTCCGGTTCTCCTCGTAGTACCCCACTATGCGCTTGAGGGCGTCGGGCGTCCTCTTGGCGGGTATGCGGCCCTTGACGCGGAGGCCGATGCGGGAGTCGCCCTCGTCGTAGCTGCCGCCGAGGAAGAGCTCGTAGGCCGGGACCTGCCCGCCCGGGGCCTTGGTCGCCGCGCCGTGGAAGCCGACGTCCGCGACGTGATGCTGACCGCATCCGTTCGGGCAGCCGCTCATCTTGACGTGCATCCGCTTGGTCAACGGGTCGGCTATCGCCATGTCCTCGATGGCGGCCTGCATCGCGCGGCCCAGCCCCATGGACGAGGTGATGCCGAGCTTGCAGCTATCGGTGCCGGGGCACGATACCACGTCGGTTATCTCGTGTATCCCGGACTTGCCGAACCCGATGCGGTTCAGCTCCTGCCACACCTCGTAGAGCGCTCCCTCCGGGACCCACCTGAAGGCCATGTTCTGCTGGTGTGTGATCCGCGCCCGTCCGCCCGCGTACTTGCGGGCTAGGTCGGCAAGCTCGCGCCACTGCTCGGCCTGGATGTCGCCCAGCGGGAGCTTGACGTGAACGACCTTGTACCCGGCCTGCTTCTGCTCCTGCACGTTGGTCCCGACCCAGTGATCGAACTCAGGAGAGTGTCCGTTCCGCGAGTACCCACCCGCCGGGACGGCCGGCGCGTCCTTCGCCTCGTCCTCGACGAACAGGAGTGGCGCGGGGTCAAAGGACTTCTGCGCCCACTCTTCGCGCAGCTCCTCCTCGACCATCTTCCTGAAGTCGTCTATGCCTACGCGGTCTATCAGGACCTTGATCCGCGCCTTCATCCGGTTCTTTCGGAGCTCGTCCGAGCGGTGAAATATCCTGATTGCCGCTTCCGTGACCTTCAGGTACTCGTCCACTGGAACGAACTCGTACAGGGTGTCTGCGATACGCGGCATGATGGAGGTTCCGCCGCCTATCAGCAGCTGGAATCCCTTCTCGCCGTTCTTCACCTTCGGAATGAAGCCCATGTCGTGGATTGCCGTGATGGCGCAATCGCGCTCGCACCCGGAGAAGGCGGTCTTCCACTTGCGCGGGAGGGCCTGCGTGTACGGGTGCCTCACGAAGTACCGCGAATACGCCGCGGCATAGGGCGTAACGTCGAAGGGCTCGTCGGCGCAGACCCCGGCGAGGGGGCATCCGGTGACGTTGCGGACGGTGTTGCCGCACGCCTCTCTGGTCGAGAGTCCCTCGCCGCCGACGACGCGCATGAAGTCCGGGGTGTCTTCGAGCCTCACGTGGTGGAACTGGACGTTCTCGCGCGTGGTGACGTGGCCCTTGTTCAGCGGGGCGTACTTGGCGGCGGCCTCGCCGAGGGCGTCCATCTGGCTGGCGGACAGCCCCCCGAAGGGGACTTTCACCCTGACCATCTGGGAGTCGGGCTGGCGCTGGCCGTAGATTCCCTGCTTTAGCCGGAACGCCTGGAACTCTGTCTCGTCCCACTCCCCAGCCTGGAACCGCTTGACCTGCGATTCGAAGTCCGAGATCTCCTCGGGGAGTATCTCGATGATGCTCTGACTACGCGGCTTCCACTCGGTCTGTGTCATGTCTCGCTTCCCCTGTATGAGCTTAGGCCTCCCGGCCTATGACGCAACGCCCCGCTGGAATACGATAGCGGGGCGCGAACAATCCCATCCGACAGCTATGCCGGCCCCTCAGGAGCCATTCATACAGACGCGGAGGGCGCAGATGTAGATCGCCAAAGTGGGCAGAGTCTAACAGGCGCGCCTCCAGGTGTCAATTTGTCGTGTCGTCGTCTGGGTCCTGGATAGGGGAGAGCAGGGGCTGATTGAGGTTTGTGTCCTGTAGGATGGCGTTGCAGCCTTCGAACTGGACGCCGTAGGGGGCTAGGCGTTTTGCGATTATGCGGATGGATTCGGGGTTGTTGTCTATGAGGACGAAGCTGCGGCCGTGCTTGGCGGCGGCTTCGCCGGTGGCGCCGCTTCCTGCGAAGAAGTCGAGGACGAGGTCGCCGGGGTTGGAGTGGGCGCGGATGATGCGTTCGATGACGGCGAGAGGTTTTTGGGTGGGGTAGCCTGTTTTCTCGGCGCTGTTGGTGGGCACGATGGTGTTCCACCAGACGTCGGTTGGGGTCTTGCCGCGGGCGGCTTTTTCGGGGCCGACGAGGCCGGGCGCCATGTATGGGATTCGGTCTATGGCGTGGTAGTTGAACGTGTAGTCCCTGGGGTCTTTAGCGTACCAGAGGATGTTGTCGTGTTTAGCGGGCCAACGGGACTTGGGCCGCCCGCCGTAGTCGTATGCCCAGATTATTTCGTTGATGAAGGATTCGCGCCCCCAGATTTGGTCGAGGAGGATTTTGCAGTAGTGGACTTCGCGGTAGTCAACGTGGAGGAAGAAGGAGCCTGCGGGATTGAGGGCGCGTTTGGCCTCGCGGAACCTGGGTTCCAGGAAGGCGAGGTAGTCGTCGAACTGGTCTGGGTATTGGATTGAGGAGGTCTGGATGGAGCGGTAGCGGTTGCCCTGAAAGCCCACGCGGTCTCCGTGGGTTTCGTCGCGGATGGCGCGGATTCCCTTGCGAGATTGCGGGCGGCCGGTGTTGAAGGGAGGGTCTATGTATATGAGGTCGACGCATTCGTCGGGGATAGCCGCGAGCGCTTCAAGGTTGTCGGCGAATATGACCTTGCGCGTGGGGGGTTCTTGGGCGATCACGCCGTCAACCTGAAGGCGGCTCACTGAGTCGCCCCCGCCAGCAGCGGTGGAGACCGTGGTCATTCTTGCGCCTGGAGGGTTACGACTCGTCTCTCTCTCATGGCTTGGTCGGCTCGGAAGCCTGTCAGGTGGCCGCTTATGGAGTCTTCGATGGTGGTGCATGAGATGGACGGGGGTTCGCCGCTGACGAATCGGACGAAGTCGGCTACGAGGCGTTGGTCTCCGCCGCCGTGCCCGCCTCTTGCGCCGTGCATGTCGCCAGTTACGTTGAGGTTCACGGTCTCTTCGGAGTAGCCGGTTGGCTGGCTTGGGTCGGGTCTTCGGACTGTGAAGGCAGAGTCCTCGAAGACGCCGTAGATCTCGCCGTGTGTGCCCAGAACGTGGATGGTCCGGAGGGCGCGCGCCATGCCGCCGACCATGTTGTGCGAGGCGGTCGCGCCGTCTTCGAACTCGATGGCTACGGACTGGTGGTCCACGGTGTCCTTGCCGGCGCGCCAGACGCATCGTCCGAATATGCTGGTCTTCAGGAGCTCGACGCGCTCTTCGGGGGTGGGATTTGGGTTGTCGAGGGTGCGCCAGACGTATTCGCCCCAAGGGTCTTCGCGGTCTATGTAGTGCTTGCGGGCGGAGTAGATGCAATCGGGTTCTATCTGGCAGTCCACGATGCACCGGGTTCCCGCGCCTGGGGGCGCCTTGTCGGGTCGGAACTGGATGGTGGAGCCGAAGCTGGATACGGCAGCGGGGCTGACGCCGCTCTTCATCCACATGATGAGGTCGAGGTCGTGGCAGCATTTCGCCATGAGCAGGGCGGAGCCTGTCTGGGCTCGGCGATGCCATTGGCCGCGGACGAAGGCCATTGCCATGTGGATGTAACCGATGTGCTCGTTGGTCTGGACGTTGACTATGTCGCCTATCTGTCCGTCGGCGACGCGCTCCTTGATGGCGCGGTAGAAGGGGGCGTACCTGAGGACGTGGCATATCATGAGCTTGCGGTCGTGTTTTCGGCTGGCGTGGATGAGGCGCCACATGTCTTGTTCGGAGGTGGCGAAGGGCTTTTCGAGGAGGACATGGTAGCCTGCGGCGAGCAGGGGGACAGCGGTATCTACGTGGTGCATGTCCATGGTGCCGTTGATTGCGGCGTCGGCCATCTGGGGCCGCGCGGCGAGCTCGCCGGCGGATGCGAAGAGCCTGTTCGGGGGAATGGCGAATCGGTCGGCGGCGATTTTGCGTCGGCGGTCGGAGGGCTCGGCGACAGCGACTATCTGGAGCTCGTCGGGGCGCGCGAGTGCGTAGGCACTGTATCCCATGCCGCGGCTGCCTGCGCCGACGATGACTGCTGTTACGGGGCGTTTGGGCATGGGGGAACCCTATCATTTGCGGGGCAAGCGTGTCCAATGGGACAATCCATTCGGCCGGCGATGCCGTCGCGCGGGGCTAGGTCATCGCGGCCCCTAAGAAGCGCCGCCAGCGCGGGGGCTCAGCCGTTTGCCCAGCCTAGGCCGTTGAGGATGAGGCGCTGGAACTGCGGGGTCTCGAAGCTCAGCCCGTTGTGGCCTAGGGTGGTGGCGAAGACCCTGCCGTTGCCGTATGAGCGTGTCCACGCCATGGGATGGGACTCGCCGTCCAGCTCGGCTGTGAGGAAGACGTGGTTGCCGCCGCGCCAATCTATCTGCGTGTACAGCTCGTCGTTGGTGGTGAAGTCCTCGATGCCGTCAGCGCAGGGATGGGCCGGGTCGGCGACGTTGACGCGGAACTGGCCGTATGGCGGATGCGTACTCTGGCCGAAGACCCAGCCGCCGCCCGTAACGTCGTGATACTCCGGCCAAGCGTCCGGGAGCGCGCCGGAGATGTGGATGCAGACAAAGCCCTTGCCGCCGCCTATGAACTGGGTCATGCCGACGCGCTCGCTCTCGGTGAGGGTCGTCTCGTTTCGGCGCAGGGTATTGAAGACGAGGACGTCGTAGCTTGCGAGGCCGTCTGACGCCAGTATGCCCGTGTCATCCACCACGTCCACCTCGTGGCCGCCCCGCTGCAGGAACCTCTCCAGCACCGGCGTACTCTCCTCGTAAGGATGCTGTCCGCCGGTTACGACCAATAGTTTCATGGGTTGCCCTCCAATCGCCGTTATCGGGGCGCGGGCCCCGCTGGGGCCGCGGAGAATCTATACGACCACTGGGCCTGGGTCAACGACCTGGCGCGGCAGCGGCGTCTGCTATTGTCGTGTCCTGGAAGGCTCGATAATCCAGAAGGGGGGCCATGCCGGGGCGCTCGAGTTGTCGAGCATGGCGATGAGCATCCGGTAGCGGAGCTCCTGTCGTCGTATCACGTGCCGCAGGATGGACTGCTGGCTTGGCGGGAGGAGTTCCATCTGGGATTCGAGCATGGACTTGGTGTATTGCCAGTCGGTGTTGAGGAGGGTCTTGAGCTGCTCGACGTCGTTGTCTGGGGCTGTGGCGGTTACGCGGGCGGGCATTTCTATCGGGTTGGTGGACATGGTGACGCCGACTAGCCGCGCCGACTGGTCGAGGTGGATGCTGATGGTGATCGAGTGTTTCTGGGCCTCCGGGATGTTGCCCATCTGGACGAGCCTGCCGGTCTCCTCGCCTCGGACCTTTGCGAGTCGGGCGTGCTCGTGCGCCCGGGCTGCGTCAGACTTGGGGATCATGAGGGAGATGTTCTCGCGGCTCTTCTTGACCCAGTAGAGCGGTTCGCCTGGGACGCTGTCGGCCGCGGCGCGGTTGGCTCCGAAGGCGAGGCCGGAGACTACGAGGGCGACGGTGAGGGCGGCGAGGAGAGGCCGCGCGGCCAGCGTGGGCCAAGCGGTCAGCCAGGCGAACGGGGACCGGCGGCGGCGCGTCGTTCGGCTGGCGACGGCGGCGTTCAGCCTCTGGAGGCCGCGGGCCTTCGCCTCCGGGCTGGGCTTCACCGAGACTGCGTGTATCGTGGCGGCGGACACCTTCAACAGCGGCTCGAGCTCCTCGCGGCAGTGGGGATAGGAAGCGAGGCATGACGCGACGCTCTCACCGGCGGCGATGCGCTCGATGCACTGGTCGAGCATGTCTTCCATGCGTTCGTTGGTCATTGGCTGCGGTTCCTGGCTGCTCTGATCGGCGCGGGCTTGGCGGGTTCGCGGGCCGGCGCGTCCAATACTACACGAAGTTTCTTGACTGCGGCGTGCTGGAGGGCCTTGACTGCGTTCTCCTTCTTGCCGACGGCTTCGGCGGTCTCCTTGACTGACAGGCCGGCTGCGAAGCGGAGCGACATGACCTCCCGCTGGAGGTCGGTCAGTCCGTCCATGGCGCGCTGGACCTGGGCAATCGACATACCCACGTCTATCTTGTAGTCCACGTCGCTGGATGTATCTGCCACAAGCATAGCATCTTCGAGGGGCGCTGTCTTCCTCCTGGAGTTCTTGCGGAAGTGGTCCACTATGAGGTTGTGCGCGATTCGGAAGAGCCAGGAGGAAAAGGGGTACCCCTGGAACTTGAAGGAGCCTATGGATTCGAGCATACGAAGGAAGACGTCGGTGGTGATGTCCTCAGCGTCGCTGCGGTCGCCGATCTTGAACATGACGTATCGGAATATCTTGTCGTAGAAGCGCTCGTACAGATGTCCGAAGGCGGACTCTTCGCCTTCCTGGGCTCTCCGGACGAGCTGCTCCAAGGCATCGGGCTGGACGCGTCCGGCATCGCCCTGCATAATCGCATTCCTTATCGGGAGGCACGCGGCCAGTCCCGGGTTGGCAGTTATCGCGCTCATGCTACATTATATAACGCATCGCCCCTGAAACCGTTAGCGCCTGGTCGGCCACTCGGAGAGCGTCGTGAGCGTGACACAGCCGGACCTCCTGCCAAGCTCCATGAAAGCCAGAGAGAGCCATGCGCCCGCGATGCCCTTCTCGGTCCGGCCCATGACGCAGGCCGATGTCCGCCAAGCGGTAGAGATCGAGCGCCAGGCGTTCCCTACGCTGTTCCCTCCGACGTCCTTCAGGCATGAGCTGGCGAAGCGCAACGTGAGCTATCTCGTGGCGTTCGAGAATCGAGAGGGCGCCGGGCCGAGGCCGGCATTGGGCGCTCCCGCAGTGGGGCGGGGCAGGGCCGCCGGCCTCGCTAGGCTGGCCCGGAGCATCCTGGGCAGGGATCCGGACGGCGGAGGGCTGGTCGCGGGCTTCCTCGGCCTGTGGTACGGCGTGGACGAGGCCCACGTCGTGTCCGTAGGCGTCGGGGACGGGTTCCGAGGCCGCGGAATCGGCGAACTTCTGCTAATATCGGCAATCGAGCAGGCAATGTCCCGGCGCGCCGGCGTACTCACACTCGAGGTGCGGCCGTCCAACGGCGCCGCTATCAACCTGTACCGCAAGTACGGGTTTGTAGAGCGAGGGGTTCGGAAGGCATACTACTCTGATAACCGCGAGGATGCCCTGATAATGACCACGGACCCTGTCCAGCGGGACGACTATCGGGAGCGATTCGCGGACCTCCGGAGGGCACACCGCCGGCGCAGAGGCGCATCGCGCCGCGTCTTCGTGTAGGCGGCTATTCCATGAACCCACAAGAACCCTGGACTCCGAAGCCGGCGGACAGGCTCATACGTCACCCTCGTATGGACCGAGTCGTTCCCATACGCATGAGGCTGCCCGCTCGGCGCGTGAAGACGCGCGTGCTGGACACGAAGCTGGTCCTGGTATGGGCGTTCGGGTTGTTGATAGGCGTGAGCACGCTGCTGCTGGTTCTGCCCTTCTCCCACCACAGCGAGGGCTTCCCCATAGTCGACGCCCTGTTCACCGCAACGTCGGCGGCCACCGTGACCGGGCTGGTAACGGTCGAAACGGCGACCTATTGGAGCCTGACGGGCCAGATCATCATCCTGGCGCTGATGTTCGCTGGGGGGCTTGGAATCATGACCATCGCGACCGCGATGTTCGTCATCGCCGGTCAGCGCATCTCGCTCACCCAACGCCTGGTTATGCGCGAAACTATCGGCACCACGGCCTTCACCAACATCACGAGCATCACCGTGCGAATCGTGATATGGGCGGTAGCGGTCCAGGTCGTCGGGTTCATCGCGCTCCTCGTAAGGTTCGCATTCCTCTACTCGCCGGGCGAGGCCGCCTGGCACGCGGTATTCCAGGCAGTGTCCGGATTCAACAACGCGGGCTTCACGTCCATAGAGGGCAGCAAGAGCCTGTCGGCATTCCGGGCGGATGTTGCGGTGTTGGGGATCATTGCGGTTCTCATCCTGCTCGGCAGCACCAGCTATTGGGTCATTGCCGATTTCGTGAGACAGAAGCGATTCTCGACCCTGACTCTGAACGCGAAGCTGGTACTGGCATTCACGGCTGGCATCCTCTTGGTCGGGGCGGTGGTCTTCTACACGCTCGAATCGAGGAACGACGATATGCTTGGGAGCGCGTCCATTGCTGACAGGGCCGTCACGTCCGTATTCCACTCGGTCAACAGGACCGCGGGCTTCTCGACGGTCGATTTGGGGCGGGCCACGGACGAGACGAACGCCTTCTACACGACGCTGATGTTCATAGGGGGCGCGTCTGCGTCGGTCGCCGGTGGCATCAAGGTGAACTCGTTCGCCCTGATAGTGATCGCCATCGCCGCCTCGATACGGGGCAGCGCCGACGTGACGGCGTTCGGCCGGAGGGTGCCGTTGACCCAGGTCCAGTGGGCGTTCGCGCTGGGCGTGGTCTCCTTCATAGGAGCGTCCGTGCTCACGTTCGCGCTCGCCTTCACCGAGCAGGACTATCCCTTCCTGGACCTGCTGTTCGAGGGGGTGTCGGCCTTTGGGACGGTGGGGTTCAGCGCCGGGATTACGGGAGACCTTTCGGCGGCAGGCAAGGTCCTGCTGGTCATTGGGATGTTCGTTGGGAGGGTGGCGCCGCCGATATTCGGCGTCGTCGCTCTGTCAGGCAGCGACGAGAAGAGCCTGTACCGTTATGCCCGGGAGAACGTCTTGGTGAGCTGACTATGCCGAGGACAACTGGGCTATGAGAAGGTCGATGACCATGCGGTCGTCGGCGCCGGTGGACTTGACGCTCAGGTCGGCTTCGAGGAGCTTGCGATGCGTCTCGACGAGGCGTTCGGTCGTGAATGCCTTCTCTTGGTCCAGGGTCTTGCGGAGCGGGTACCCTGATACACCGAGCCGGCCCCCTAGCTCGCCGCCCGGCACGCCCTCCGACTTCAGCTCCTTCGCCAGGATGAGCAGCCGCACCTGCCGCGCGAGCATGAAGAGCAGGTAGGTGGGCGCGGCCCCGCCCTGCAGGAGTCGATGCGCCATGTCAAGGGCGGCCCCGGAGCGCCCTTCTAGGATAGCGTCCACGGCCGCGAATATGCTCGCGTCACGGACGTAGGAGACCAGCTCCTCAACGTCTTCGCGGCGGATCGTCTGCCCGGAGCGGTACAGGTCTAGCTTCTCTAGCTCACTGACAATCATCCTCAGGTCATTGCCGACCGCGTCGGCCAGCGCCGCGACAGCCCGTTGGTCGATGGCAATGTTCGACGCCCGCGCGCGGTTGGTTATCCACCCGGCGACCTGCCGTTGGTTCGGCAGCGCGAAGCGCCGGGCCGTCGCAATCTTGCCCAGCGCCTTGAACAGGGGGTTCGAAGCGCTCACGGCTCCCTCCATGAACACCAGGTCGGTGGTCGGGGGGACCTCGGCGAGCCTGTCGGCCAGGCCCGCCCACTCCCCGAGTTTTGGCGTCTGCTGGGACGACTGCCTGGTTCGCCGTCGCTCGAACCGGGCGAGCAGCCCCCTCACAATTATCAGGCGCTTGTCTGCAAGGAACGGGACGGCGCCGCTGACGGCAGCCAGCTCGTTCAGCCCCACGGCGCCACCGTCCATCTCCGTGACGTTCACGTCCCTAAGGTCAGGAAGCCCGACCTTATCCTTCATCGAGGCCACGGTCTCTCCCATCGTGAAGTCGTCGTCGCCGTGAAGTAGGTATATCAACTCGAACCCTCACCTCGAAAGCGCTCTATAATGGGGTACGGAGGCGCGAAGCGCATGGCCAGAATGATACTGACGCTGTTGAACATGACGGGCATCCCCCGCCTGATGTTCAGGCTGATGCTTGACGGCCGTGTGCCGCTCAAGACCAAGCTGATCCCCGTTTCGGCGCTCGCCTACCTAGTATCTCCCTTCGACTTCGTGCATGACATGATACCAGCCCTGGGGCGTATAGACGACCTGCTCGCTATCGTGTTGGGGGTCGCCCTATTCCTTGCCGCGTCTCCCAAGGACGTCGTGGTGGAGCACATTCGAGGGCGGCGGCCTGATGACACTGACCAGAGCTCGGGGCCGGACGGCAGCGTCATAGACGGCAAGTACCGGTACGTGGAAGACGACCACCCAGACCGGTAACCGGTAGGGCCACTCAGGGTAGAAGACCGCCCGGGTGCCCATATCGCCTCGCATCATACAACGCCCGGTCCGTTCTTCAAGCGATCAACACGACCTCGCGCTGAACGGACGTGGTGACCCTGGGGCCGTCCTCCGCGACGTACACGTCGATCTCGGAGCGGACGCCGAAGTCCGGCAGGTATATTCCCGGCTCGATGGTGACCGCCAGGCCCGGGATTATCTCGCGTGTGTCGCGGGTCTCCCAGCTATCGAGGTTCACGGCGTTGCCGTGGACCTCACGGCCGAGGCTGTGTCCGAGCCTGTGGCTGAAGTATTGTCCGAAGCCCGCGGCCTCGATGAATTTGCGGGCTGTCTCGTCCACCTGCCAGCCCTGCAGTGTCCTGCCCTCGCTGAAGGCGTTCTCCATCTCGACCAGGGCCGCGTCCCGCGCCCCGGTTACCACGTCGAAGACTCGCTGCTGATTCTCAGGCACGGAGCCTCCCGCGAACGCTACCCACGTGATGTCCGCGAACATCGAGTCGGGGCCGGGGAGTCGGCTCCACAGGTCGATCAGCGTCCAGTCGCCGGGCCGTATTGCAACGGCAGAGTCAGGCGTGGGGTCGAAGTGCGGGTCCGCCGAGTGTTCGTTGACAGCCACGACGGGGCCATCGGTAACCACTAGGCGCTCCTCCTCGAACCGGGCGCGGATGAACTCGGCGGCGTCGAACTCGGTTACGCCAGATGCGAGTCGATCGCCTATATATTCGAACGCCTGCAGGACGATTGCGCTCAGCATCCGCGCGGCTTTCTCGTGGCTGGCGAGCTGGCTGGGCGTCCATCGCTGGGCCGCATACTGGGCTGTGTTCGCGGACGATACGACCTGCACGCCCATGCTCCTGACCAGGTCCAGCGTCCCCGCGTCCACCCTGGAGACGCGCGGGAGCTGGCCGTCTGGCGAGTACTCCATGGCTATGCGCTCCAGGCCGCCTATCAGCTCACGCAGCTGGGACACCATGTCGGCCCGGCCGGAGTATATGGCGGTGTCTAGGCCGAGGCCCGCGAACCTGCCCTGGTCCACGTAGGCCGTTAGCAGGAATGGCCTTCCCGATGCGGGAATCCATAGCCAGCAGGGGCGCGTTACGTTTGGTATAGGGCCGACGGTCTCCCAGAACATTGGGTTCATGCCGCGGTAGTCGTAGAGCAGCCAGCCGTCGATGTTACGGCTTCCCATATATTCCTGCGCGGCGGCGGCGGCATCCTGTATCGCCATGCGGTGTATTGTAGCGCTTCGTTTCGGAGACTGGATTCCGGCTTGTCGCGGGAATCGCCACGGCCTTCCAAAGGCCGCGTAAGGGGATGACGGAGCGGTGGGATTGGGTTCATAGGGCGAATCCTAGCCTTCTGCTAGAATGTGCGGGATATGGAGACGGTTCCACTCTTCAAGCTTGCGGCGCGTCACGGGGGCCGTACCGCCGTGATAGACGACGGCGGGGTCTATTCCTACCGCGATTTGCTCGAGCGTTCGGCGCGCGCTGGGGCCGGGCTGCTGGACGGCGGGGGCGACCTTCGGGAAGCGCGGGTTGCGTTCCTCGCGCCGCCGGGCTTCGATTACGCGGCGGCGCAGTGGGGCATCTGGCGCGCCGGCGGGATCGCCGTGCCGGTGGCAGTCTCCCATCCCAGGGCCGAGATCGAATACACGGTGGACGACGCCGATGCCTCCATAGTCGTTGCCCATCCGCAATTCGAGGAGAGGCTGCGGCCGGTCGCGGAGGCGCGCAGGCTGCGGTTCTCGCTCACCACAGACCTGTTCGGCGGTCCGGCGGGCCCGCTTCCGAATGTCGATGTCCGAAGGGCCGCGATGATCCTCTACACCAGCGGCTCGACCGGGAGGCCCAAGGGCGTCTTGACTACTCATGCGAATATCCAAGCGCAGGTTGCTACGCTGGTCGAAGCGTGGGAATGGACGCCCGGCGACCACATCCTGAACGTGCTGCCGTTGCATCACGTTCACGGCATCATCAACGCCATGACGTGCGCCCTCTGGGCCGGCGCGGTATGCGAGATACAGCCGTCGTTCGATCCTCGGCGCGTATGGGGGCGGCTGAGCGCCGGCGACCTGACTCTCTTCATGGCAGTGCCCACGACCTACAAGGCGCTGATCCGGGAATGGGAGTCCGCTGGCGTGGAGCGTCGGCAGGCCATGTCCAGGGGCGCCTCGAAGCTCAGGCTCATGGTGTCGGGGTCGGACGCTCTAATGGTGAGCACACTGGAGAAGTGGAAGAAGATCACCGGCCACACGCTTCTGGAGCGCTACGGTATGACTGAGATAGGCATGGCCCTGTCGAACCCTCTATACGGCGAGCGCTCGCCGGGACACGTAGGAACGCCGCTGCCCGGTGTAGAGGTCAGGCTCGTCGAGCTTGAGTTGGACGAGGAGACCGGGCGGCATGAGCACGGCGGCCCCGCGGCTCGAGGCACGCCCGGCGAGGTCCAGGCGCGCGGGCCGGGCGTCTTCCGCGAGTACTGGCGCAGGCCCGACGCGACACGCGAGGCGTTATCCAGCGACGGCTGGTTCTGCTCGGGCGACGTCGCCTCGCTGGAGGACGGCGGCTTCCGGATATGGGGCCGCGCCTCCCAGGACATCATAATAACCGGGGGCGAAAACGTCTCGGCCAGGGAGGTCGAGCAGGTCCTGTCGGCTCACCCGGGCATACGGGCATGTGCGGTCGTGGGAGCGCTGGACCACTACTGGGGCAAGGCCGTGTCCGCCGCCGTGGTTGCCGAGGAGGGCCACGAGGTCAATCGGGAGTCGCTGCGGGACTGGGCGCGCGGCAAGCTCGCCCCGTACAAGCTGCCCCAGAGAGTGAGGGTTGTGAGCGAGCTGCCTATGAACACGATGGGCAAGGTGGTCAAGCCAGAGGTGAGGGCGATCTTCGACGCCGAGTCGCCCGGTGAGGAGGAGTAGTGAGCGGCGAGAACGTCGATCAGGCAGAGGTGGACCTGCGCTTCGCGCTCGTCAGAGAGCGGTACGGACTGCTGATAGAGCCGACGGCCTTCGGCGACGTCAGGCGGCGTATCGAGGGTATTGCCAGGAATGGAGAGGAGCTAAGAGCCGTGCGGCTCGACAACAGCTTCGAGCCTTTCTCTATCTTCGGTCCCCACCGAGGAGAACGCGGCGATTGAACGACCTGGTTTTCCGGTCCATACGGCAACTGTCGGAATTGGTGCGAACGCGCCAGGTATCGCCTGTCGAGCTTGCCGAGACCTTCCTGGGACGGCTGGACAGAATCGGGCCCCAGCTCAACTCCGTAGTGACCGTCACCCATGATCGGGCGCTCAGGGAGGCTTGCCGGGCCGAAGAGGAGATAGGGCGCGGTGAGTATCGAGGGCTTCTGCACGGAATCCCGTATGGAGCCAAGGACCTGCTGGCAGCGAGGGGAGCGCCGACGACGTGGGGGGCGGAGCCGCTCCGAAGCCAGATGTTGGACTACGACGCGACCGTCATTCGGAAGCTCGGCGAGGCCGGGGCAGTACTCGTGGGCAAGCTGTCCATGGTCGAGCTTGCCGGCGGAATGGGCTACGAGAGCCCCAACGCATCCTTCACGGGACCGGGACTGAATCCCTGGGACCGGACCCGTTGGGCCGGCGGCTCATCGTCTGGGTCGGGCGCTGCCGTGGCTGCGGGCCTGGCGCCGTTCGCCATCGGTTCGGAGACGTGGGGCTCGATCCTCGTCCCGGCGTCGTTCTGCGGCGTGGCGGGACTCAGACCGACCTACGGCAGGGTGAGCAGGCATGGGGCGATGGCGTTGTCGTGGACTCTCGACAAGCTGGGGCCGCTATGCCTGTCCGCCGACGATTGCGGCATCGCGCTCGCCGGCATCGCCGGGCCTGACTCCCATGACCCGACCGCGGCGCGCCGATTCTACATGTACGACGGTCCTGTCCTCCCCGGCCGGCGCATGAAGCTTGCCGTGCCGGAGGACGCGGCCGCTGGGTGCGGCGACCCTGGACGCGATAACTTCGCCGCCGCTCTCGACGCGCTCCAAAGCGTGGCCGACGTGGACGAAGTCAAGCTGCCCGAATATCCCTATGAGGCGGTTACGGCTACCATACAGAGCGCCGAGTCGGCCAGCGCCCTCGAGGACTTCGTCCACGAGGGTAAGGCGTCCGGGCTGACCGATCGGTCCGGCCTGTTCGGCCCCTACCCCGGAAAGGCCGTCCTTGCCACCGAGTACCTGAAGGCCATGAGGCTTCGAGGGGTAATCGCGCGGGAGATCGATGCGGTCCTCGCGCCATACGACGCAATGGCCGCCCCCGCGTCCGACGCAGCGCCGCCGGTGGCAACGTCGTTCGACAGGAGCAAGCGCGGGAGGGGCGATTCCGGCGCCCCCGTCTCGGCCATTGGGAACGCCCTCGGCCTGCCAGCTATCTCCGTCCCGGACGGCTTCACCGAAGAGGGGCTGCCGACGGGGATCCAGTTTATGGGCCGCGCGTATGGTGAGAACGCCGCGCTGGCCGCGGCCCGCGCATATCAATCGCTGACGAGCTGGCACGAATGCCATCCCGCCGACCTCGTGTAGTATAGTGTGGACGATGGCAGCTAGGAGGCAGTCGTGGGCGCTCTCAGAGTAGCTATCGAAGTGGGCAACCCTGAGGGAGCCAAGTATCCTGTCCGGCAAAGGCTGCTCCGCATGTCTGGGCTATTGATGAGATGGTCTGAATGAAGCCTATAGCGCCCGACCATATCTACGAATTGACGACGGTGGGCGAGCCGTGCATATCCTCGGACGGGGAGAGGCTGGCCTATACGCTCTCCACGATAGACCGCGAATCCATGAAGACGCGGTCGCGGATCATGCTCGCCTCGCTGCCGGATGGGGAGAGTCGCGCTCTCACGCAGGGCGATTCCGACTCTGCGCCGCGCTTCTCGCCGGACGGCGGGCAGATTGCCTTCGTCAGGCCCGACGAGAAGGGCCGCAAGCAGCTATGGGTCATCCCTCTCGACTTCGGAGAGGCGCGGCGGCTGACGGACGTTGCGGGCGGGGTCAGCGATCACGCATGGTCGCCGGACGGCGGGCGCGTCGCGTTCGTCTCCGACACGGGACAGGCCTCATCCGACGAGGGGAAGGACACGGGGCCCGAGGTGAGGATAGCGCGGCGCATTCGCTATCGCAGCGACGTGGGCGGCTGGCGCGGCGATGGCTTCCAGCACGTGTTCATCGTAGATACGGCGACGGGCAAGGCTCGCCAGGTTACCGAGGGAGAGGGAGACCATGCCGCGCCGGCTTGGTCGCCGGACGGCGGCTCGATAGCCTTCGTATCGGACTCGATAGAAGACCGCGACGTCTCATGGAAAGCGGGGGTGTTCGTGGCTCCGGCCGACGGTGGAGAGCCAGAGCGATGGGCGCCCGGCGTGTCGTGCTTCAGCCAGAACCCCCTGGCGGGAGCGTTGGCATGGTCGCCGGACGGCTCGCAGCTTGCGGTCATAGGCACGGACGACCCTGACCTCGGCGACACGCGGCAGTCGGCCCTATTCGCCGCCAACAGAGATGGGGCGGTCCGCAAGCTCACCGACGGCGCGTACACACCTGCGCTCCCCGCGCCCGGGCTCAAGTGGGTGCGCGGCGCTATCATCTTCCTCGCCGACTATCGCGGCGAGTCCTACGTGTGCGAGGTCTCCGGGTCGGGCGGCCCGCTGAAGACCATAGCCGGCGGCGGGGCGCAGTCCACGTCGCTCACTTTGGACACTGAGGGCATGTGGGCGGTGATGCTCTCGACGCCGCCGGAGTCGGCCGGCGACCTTTGTCTCGTCGATCTGGACGAAGGCTCCCATCGGCGGCTGACCCGCGTGAACGACGACTACTTCGCCGGGCATCCCGCGGGCCGGATGAGCAAGTTTTCGATACACCGGGGCGGGATGGAGATCGAGTCGAGGCTGGTAACGCCGCCGGACTTCGACCCTTCGCGGCGATACCCGCTGATAGTCGATGTTCACGGCGGGCCGCAGGGCAGGTTCCAGGACTCGTTCGACGCCCGCCAGCAGACGCTGGCCACCGCAGGCTACCTCGCGCTGGCGGTGAATCCCAGGGGCTCGACCTCCTACGGCCTCGACTTTGCCAAGGCGGTGATGGGGGACTGGGGAGGGGAGGACTATCTGGACATCATGGCGTCGCTGGACGCGGCGTGCGAGCGCGATTACGTGGACGAGACGCGGCTGGGGATCCACGGATACAGCTACGGCGGGTTCATGAGCGCCTGGGCCGTGGGGCATACCGACCGGTTCAAGGCGGCGGTGGTGGGCGCGCCGGTAACCGACTTGGTGAGCATGTACGGCACGTCGGACATCGGCGTCAACTTCGGGGAGCCTCAGTGGGGCGGCGGGCTGGCCGAGGCATTCGATGCGTTGGTCGAGCGCTCTCCTCTCACCTACGCTCCCAACGTCTCTGCGCCCGTCCTGTTGCTGCACGGCGAGGACGACTACCGCTGCCCTATCGGGCAGAGCGAGGAGTTCTTCGTATCGCTCAAGCGGCTTGGCAAGGACGTGGAGCTCGTTCGGTTTCCGGGCTGCGCCCATGGGTTCCTGCGGAACGGCCATCCGAAGATGCGCGTCGAGTACCTGCGGCGCATGAAGGACTGGTTCGACAGACACATTGGGGTTTCGGACGGCGCTGGGTGAGGCTCCGCCGGGTCTATCAGGCGCCGTAGCGGGCTTTCGCCTCGGTGTAGTCTTCCGGGGTGTTGAGGTCGAGGCGAATGATCGGATCGTCAATTGGGACCTCGTTGACGTCGGCCCGGTGCGCTTCGAAGACGGCCCGAACGCCTCGGCTGCTCTCGGTGATTGCGCCAAGCTCTTCTCGGAGGGCTGCCGAGAATATGAGGGGGTGTCCGCCGCGCGCGCCGCGTCTGGGGGAGGTGATGAGCGCATTTGCGAGCGCGTGCGCTTCGACGACGCGGGCGACGATCTCCGGCGGACGGGGCTGATCCACCGCCAGCAGCATGATGGCGGTTGCCGAAGCGCTGACGGCGCGCAGCCCGGCCCTGATAGAGGTGGTCTTGCCGTGTGTGTAGAGCGGGTTGACGACGAGCTTGACGCCCTCGCCCCTGACGTGGGGAGCTATGGCCTCCCGCTCGTGTCCAAGCACGACGATGACCTCCGACGCGCCGCCTTCCAGCAGGCTCGCGGCCTGGTACTCGACCAGCGGGACGCCGCGCCATTCGAGCAGGGCCTTTGGGCGGCCCATGCGGATGGACTCGCCGGCCGACGTCAGGATTGCGGATAGGCGCAACAACTCCCCTCCTGAATATGAATGGTAGTATGTCATAGTGTTCGATGGAGGAGCAGCCATGGGCGGACTGACGGCAGAGCAGAAACGACAGTATGACGAGCTGGGTTACGTACACCTTGAGGGTTTGTTCGAGCCGGCGGAGCTTCAGCCCCTGATAGACGAGGTCGACGCTGCGGTTGACAGGGTTGCCAGGTCGTGCCGCGCGGACGGGCGTATTCGCTCCCTGTACGACGGCGAGGGGTTCGCAACGCGGTTCGCTAGGATAGTCGAGGACGCGGAGGAGGCATACGACGAACTGGTGGGTTCGACGTTGATGGGGCCCGAGCTGTTCGGGATACTGAGCCACGTCAAGCTGCTGGACATCGTGGAGGGCATCATCGGCCCGGAGGTGCATTGCGAGGGCCGACACCGCCTCCGTCCGAAGCTGCCGAATTACGGGGTGGCCGACTTTCGATGGCACGAGGACACCGCGTACGCGGCGAGGCGAATCACCTACGTTCGGCAGCAGTACGGGCTTGGCGCGGCAGACCCCAACGCGGGCGGCAGGTTCATGTCGCGCATAGTGGCCGCGCCCCAGATGCCGGAGCCAAACTTCTGGATCCCCCTTGTGCCGGTGGACGAGCGGAACGGCTGTCTGCACGTGCTGCCGGGCGGCCACATGCACACGCCGCCATATGAGGAGCAGTGGGAGCCCGGCGCGTTCGCGGCGGAATTGGACGACCTGGAGCCGCTCGTGGTTCCGATGGACGTTGGGGACGCTCTGCTGATGCATCAGCACGTGCCGCACGTGTCGCCGCCCAACCGTTCGGACGGCATTCGATGGAGCGTGGACATCCGGTACCAGGACGGCCGCCGCCCGGTCAAGTCGGTGCGCGAGCCGGGGTTCCTAGCCCGTAGCAAGGAGCGCGCCGGGGACGTGGTGACCGACCACGCGGGTTATCAGCGCATCAGGGACGTGGTAGCCGAGTTCAGGGCCAAGAGCGGCATACGGTTCTAGCCGTTCCAGCCCAGCGCAGCGCCCAATGCCGCCAACTGACCTCGACATAGGCGCGGTCCGCCGAGCATTGGCGGGCGGCGCGATAGGCTGCCGGATTTCGTACCACGCCTCGCTGGACTCGACCATGAACGAGGCCAAGCGGCTTGCGGAGCGGGGCTGCCCGGAGGGCGCAGTGGTGATCGCGGAGGAGCAGACGGCCGGAAGGGGGCGCTTCAGCCGGTCGTGGATTGCCGGCGCCGGGGGGAGCCTGCTGCTGTCCGTCGCGCTGAGGCCCGACATCGAGTGGATGCCCTTCGTCAACATGGCGGCGACCCTCGCAGTCGCGCGGGCGATAGAGGTTCTGGTGGAAGGGCCGGTTACCATCAAGTGGCCGAACGACGTGAGGATAGGCGGGCGCAAGGTGTCCGGGATACTCGTAGAGGCGGACTCCAGCGCGGCGCGCGGCGGGTACGCCGTGGTCGGCATTGGCGTGAACGTGGGCATGGACGTGAGCGCGCATCCGGAGATAGCGGACATCGCCGCGAGCGTCTGCGCGGATGCGAATGGCCCTGTCGAGAGGACGCCGCTGCTGATCGACCTCTTACGCCGATTCGACGAGCTCTACTCGGCGGTGAGGGAGGGCCGTTCGCTCACGGAGGAATGGTCCGCGCGGCTCGACACGCTGGGCCGTCAGGTGGAGGCGCATTGGGGGAATCGAGTATTAGCCGGGCTGGCCCGCGGCGTGGACGAGCGGGGCAACCTGCTCCTGGACCGACCGGATGGCTCCACGCTCGCGGTGGTTGGTGGGGAGGTTACGCTGGCTGGGACCCGGCCGGGGACGGATTGAGCGCATCGGAGATACGGTCGAGCTTATCGCGGACTTCTGGGTGTATCTCGTCCTTCGTCATCTCGGCGGCGAGCATGTAGAGGTCCTTCTTTGGGGAGCCGGCTCCAAGGGACTCCAGCAGAGGTATCAAGAATTCGTCGCTTGCCTTGACGCGGGTGAGAGCGACGTGGTCTCCGAAGAGGTCGGTTCCCTGGGGGACATGCTTCCAGAAGGCAGTCTCCACTTCCTGGCCTCTCAGTGGGAAGTCTGGGAACGCGAACCTGGTGACGGCGTTGGGCTGCAGAAGGTAGTTCTCAATCTCGTAGCGGCGCCAGCGCAGGACGACCAAGCCCGCGCGAGTCGTCCCCTCGTCCGGCTCGTCACGGTTGTCTCCATCGAGGAGGCAGAGGGCGCGCGCCTTTGGGAAGGCCGCCTGCATGGCGAAGAAGTGGGATTCCGCTTCCTTGAGGCTCCGTCCGCCGAGCCAGTGGACGAAGGGGCGTTCCAGAAAGCCTCGCGCTGGATGGTCGAGTATTCGCGCCCATTGTCCCAGTATCCTCTCATCCGTCTCTCCCTCCACGTACAGCACGGCTCCGACCTCACGGCCTAACAGCAAGTCGGTGGTGGTGAGACGCTTCAGCGCCTCGCGGAGCCGGTCACGCTCACTGCGGCTGGAGAGTATATGGGGAGCTTCCCCAAAGAACCCGATCACCCGATCCGGCTCCGTAGCGTCCAAGACGACCTCGGAGTGCGTGGCTACGATTACCTGTCCGCCTCGCTCGCGGGCGACTTTGCGGATCAGGTCGTACACCTGCCTTTGCAGGATGACGTGCTGGTGGGCGTCCGGTTCGTCGAGAAGAATCACCGTAGCAGGCCGCGCGTATAGGAACGCCAATAGAAGGAGTACCTGGAGAGTGCCGCTCCCGGCGTTCGAGAGGTCCAATGGCCGCGCGTGGCCCGGTTCCCTGTATTCGCACACTATGTAAGGCTGGGCTGGCGCGTAAGCCGGCCGGACCAGTTCAATCCCGAAGAGGTCTCTTACGTGCCCCGCTATCGAACGCCAACCCTCTTCATTATCGCCCTCGGCAATCTCCAACAGGAGATTCCTCAGTATCTCGCCCGGCCGCCCTTGGCCGACGAGCATGTCCTGCATCCCACGGTCCCGCCTCGGCTCGTCCCGCTCTATCCCCGAGAGCGGTGGGACATGCACAATGTCCAGTCCCTTGGCCGCTTCGGGCGGAAAGCCGCGGATGGCGGCGCTGTCAAGGTTCTTGGCGTTCCTGGGCCGGACGTACACCATCTCGGGATTGGCGTACTGGAACTCGAATCCGCAGGTCCAGGGATTGTCGCCCGCCTGCCCCTCCACGATGACCTCAATCAGCCGAGGCGCCCCGGACATGCCGCGGGGACCTGTAACCTTCCGATCCTCCCAGAGGAGATTCATCTCGCGGAGCGGCACCGGGGTGAAGTCGGCGCGCGGGATGGAGACCCCAGAGCGCTTCACGGCTTTGCCGCCCCCTCGCTGGGCCACCCACCTGTCGAGTGCGACCTTCCAGGCCGCGACCGCTTGAAGCAAGGTGGACTTCCCGGCGTTGTTGGGTCCGGCGAGCGCGACCGAGTCTTCGAGGTCGAACGACTGCTCGCGGAAGCGCTTGAAGTTCTTGATCGTAACGCGCTGAATCATCCCGCGAATCTTATCATACGCTGATGTCGTGGCATCTTTCGTGATGTTCGCCAAAGGGGTATCATCCTGTGCATGACAGAGCCTGTTCTGCAGTCTCTCAGCCTAGAGGGAGTCGTCACGATCGTCACCGGCGGCGGGTCTGGTCTCGGCAAGGAGATGGCGCTCGCCATCGCCCGGGCCGGAGGGGACATCGTGCTTGCCGGACGCCGTATCAAACCCTTGGAGGACGTGGCCGAGGAGGCGCGGTCGTTCGGACCCCGGGCCGTCGCGCGTTCGACAGACGTAACCGACTCGGCGCAGGTCGCGCGTCTCTTCGAGACCGCGGTTCGGGAGATGGGCCGCGTCGATGCCCTGGTCAACAACGCGGGCATGGTGGGCGGGCAGGGTGGAGCGCCTATCTGGGAGATAGCCGACGACGAGTGGCGGGAGGTGCTGGACGCCAACTTGACGAGCGCCTTCTACTGCTCGCGGGCGGCTGCGAGGCACATGGTCGAGCGCGGCGGCGGCAAGATAGTGAACGTGTCGTCCGGGTTCGGGCTTCGAGGCGGGCGTGACAACTACATGTACGCCTGCTCGAAGGGCGCGGTAATCCAGCTCACCCGGGCGCTCGCCACCAGCCTCGGCCGATATGGCATAACCAGCAACTGCATCGTGCCCGGCTACTTCCCGACGGAAGGGACGGAGGCGTCGCGTGAAAGTCTGCCCACTGCGCGGTTCATCCCCGTCGGGCGCGTGGGCGCGCCCCGGGAGATAGGAGCCGTGGCGGCGTTCCTCGTTTCGCGAGCGTCCGACTACATGAACGGCGAGCTGTTGGTGATAGACGGCGGCGGATTGGCGGGAGGCTACGCGCCCACGGGCCATGCGCCGGCCATACCCCTGGAGATCTGAGGGTACGCGCGATGCCGGTCCCTTCCGAATGGAGCTTGGCGGGCAAGGCCGCGATAATAACGAGTGACCGGCGAGGCTGGACGCCCCATCTCGCCGCCGCCCTTGCGGAGGCCGGGTCAGACGTTGCCGTGGCCGGCTCCGCAAGCTCGGATCGCGCCGAGGCGGTCTCCGCGGTGCGCGCCGCGGGACAGCGGGGGGTCGAGCTGAACGCAGACCTCACCGTCACGGCTGACGTCGAGGCGATGGTCGACGCGGCGGTGTCCGAGATGGGCCGGGTGGACATCCTGGTCAACAACGCGAGGGTCGAGTTCGGCAAGCCATTCATGGACGTTGCCGATGACGAATGGGACGCGGTCATCGCCTTCAACCTCAGGTCCATGTTCCTGTGCTGCCGCTCCGTTGGCAGGCTGATGCTCTCACAGGGCCACGGGCGCATCGTGAACGTATATACGGGGCTTGCCGAACGCGGCCTGTGGAACTCGGCCGCCGCGTGCGCGAGCCAGGGAGCGGCGCGGCAGCTTACGGCCGCGCTCGGCCTCGAATGGGCAAGGCGGAACGTCCGGGTGAACGCGATAGGCGCTGGCTGGCTGACCACGGAGCCTCGGACGGAAGAGGACGACGCCGAGACTCTCGCGCGCTACATACCATCGCGCCGCAAGGGGCATCCGCGCGACCTGGCGGGGCTGCTGGTATATCTTGCGTCGGACGCCAGCGACTTCATGACCGGCCAGACGGTCTATATTGACGGCGGCGCGATGGCTCACGCTTGATGGACAGTATCGAGGGCGGCGCGCTGCCGGTGGCGTGTCCGCAATGTACCCAGCTCAACCGCGCGACGGCTTCGTTTTGCGGAGCGTGCGGGGCCGGCCTCTCGCATGACCGCCCCTGTCCGGCGTGCGGATCGCGCAACCCCCACAGCCATCGGTTCTGCGACATGTGCGGCGTTGGGCTGCTTGCAGGCGGCGCGGGTTCGGGTCAGGAGTTCGCCCAGTCGCATCCTCGACCATCCCCAGCCCAGGCCGCTGGCTATACCGCCAAGGCTGTCCAGAGCTCGTCCGACGCGCGTATATCAGGATTGGACGCGCAACCTGCCGTTGTAGCCGGTCCGGGTCTGGCTGCCTATGCCGCAGGTCTGGCGGTGGCGCTCGCCGCAATCGCGGCCAGGGTCTACCGGCTCGACTCGCTCCCGGCGGACCTCGTGGGGTTGGAAGATGCGTTCGCGTCCGCAGCCCTTCGCGTCGCGCAGGGCGGATTGACGGTTCCAGATCTGGATGCGGTCGCGGCGCAGCCCGTGGGCTTTGCGTACATGCTGGGCGCGTGGACGCTGCTGTTCGGCGAGTCGGTCACGGCCCTGCGACTGCTGCCGGCCATGGTAGGGCTGGCTTCCGTCGGCGTTTTCTACCTGCTGGCGCGAAGGCTGCTGGGCGCGCGAGCCGCGCTGCTTGGGGCTGCCGTCCTCGCGCCGTCGCTCTGGGCCGTGCAGTACAGCCGGCTCCTCCTGCCCGCCAGCCTGATGCTGCTGGCCGCTCTGGCAGTTGCATACTTGCTGTCGGCGGCCCTTGACGAGGAACGCGCCGACAGGCGGCGGATGCTTGGACTCGCGGGCGGACTGGTCCTCGGCGCAACCCCCTATATTGACAACAGCTTCCTTATCCTGCTGGGAGCCGTAGGCATGTTCTGGCTGATTGGATACATGGCGGAATGGGACTCTTCCGGGAGCGTGGGAGCCGTTGCCTATCCGTTCTGGCTTGCGGCGGCGGCCATGGCAGTGCCGTTCGTCATCCTTGCGGCGATGAACCTGGACGCGGTTGTGGAGCAAGCGCGCGCTGCCTCGGCGCTCGGCGCGCCAGAGTACCAGGAGCTCGACGGGCTGACCGAACAGACCAAGCGCCTCGCGGCAGGCGTATGGAACACTGCAATTCGGCTGCTCTTCGGCTCATTCGTCGGCGCGGATAGGCTGCTGGACGTGGGGACCGCGCTGCTGGCGCTCGTGGGACTCGCGGTGAGCGCGGCGCGGTGGCGGGAACGAGCCCACGGGCTGCTGCTGGCATTCTTCGGCGTGGGAGTCGTCGCCGCTGGGCTTACGACGGAGGCCGGCATGTTCGGCAGACTGACCGTCGCTCTGCCCGCCGTATTTGGGGCTGCTGGGTTCGGACTCCACTGGCTCATGACGTGGATGAAGGGCAGGGCTCCGGAGCCGGTGGCCTATGGGTTCGCGGCGGCGCTCATCGCGCTCATAACCTACGCCAACCTGAACGCATACTTCGGGCAGGGCGCGGCGCTCCCGTGAGTGCGCGTCTCGGTATCCGCGTCCGGGCGAGGGCGAACAGGGCAGTAGTTCAGGGCAATCGCATCTAAATTGCCAAAATTGCCCCCAAATTGCCCCAAACTGCCCCTTGACACCGCGAGAACAGTCGTGCTATTCTGATAGACGGCCCGAAGGGACGTACTCCAAACGGGCACAGAGCCACCTCTGCCAAAACTTGTGGGCATTCATGCCGCCGCTGTTGTTGGGACGGGGCCCCCGCGGTATGAGAAGGCCGCTCTGTGTTTCGGCGTCTCGCCAGGAGGACGCAGTGCCAAATGTGCCTCCCCCGTTCCAGGTGCGGACTCTCGGACGACCGGGAGGACCGTAGCCAGCGCAGCCCGACGCCTTGGCGGGTGGAAGGTCCAAGCGCGAAACGCAGGCGGTCCCGCAAGGGCCCGTCAGCCGTCCGGGAAAGTTAGAGGAGGGGCTGCACCCCCAGTGTCGGCGGGCGATCGACGTCGGCATCCTCGAAGCAAGTACCGGAGTCACTGCCTTGCAAGGCAAACTCATCTCCCGCGAGAGCGGGGGAACCAGGAGTAGACAGGACGCGGGTCGCAAGACCCGCCAAGTACCCTCTCCCTAACGGGGGAAAGGGCCAGGGTGAGGGCGAACGCCCCGCCCTGCGTCCCTCCCCCTAGGGGAAAGGGCCAGAGTAAGGGCGATTCAGGCGGCCAGAACCCGCCAGAGCGCCAACCGAAAGGAGACAGCGCAAGGCCGACTGACAGAGGACGAGGCGAATCCCTCTCCTGGTGAGAAAATCCAGGCGGGGGACACGTAGGGACAACCCGTTGTGGTTGGCCCTAGTTCACGTTGGACCGCCTACCAAGATAAATAAGATGCGATTGCCCTGGGCAGTAGTTGCGCTGGTAGCCAGGGCGCTCCCTGTACCAAGGGCGGCGTTGCCATAGTGCGCGGGACAAGACGCTGGAGATCGTCGGGTTCGAGTCGACAGGCGCGGTGATAGAACGTCTCCGGGGCTAGAGACGCTTACGCGAGCCGCAGGAGTACTCTGCTGATAAGCTGCAGCAGGATAATGGCGATGAGGGGCGAGAAGTCGAGCGGGGACTGTGGCAGGAACTGGCGGATTGGCGCGAGTATCGGCTCGGTAACCTGGATCAGGAACGCCGATACAGGATCTCTGCCCAGCGGGGATACGAACGACATCAGCGCGCGCGCTACTATCGCAATAGTTAGCGCCCAGGTCAGGAGCCGGACGAATGTGCCGAAGAATTCGGTCAATCTATCCCCCTAGCGCCTTGGACTTCTCGTAAGCCGCCGCGACAGCCTCTATCACGGTTCCCTTGAACGCGCCCCGATCGAGGGTCAGCAGCGCTTCGGCCGTCGTGCCGCCGGGCGACGTAACCATGTCCTTCAGGTCGGCGGGGTGGCGGCCGGTGTCCTGGACCAGCTTCGCGCTCCCGGACACGGTCTGGATGGCGAGCGTGCGGGCCATGTCCCTGGACATGCCGAGATATACGCCTGCGTCTATGAGCGCCTCGATGAACAGGAAGACGTACGCGGGGCCGCTCGCGCTGAGGGCGGTTGCCATGTCTATCAGCTTCTCGTCGGCGACGTACACCTCCTCGCCGAGAGTGCGCAGTATCTCGCGGCTGGCCTCGACCGCGCCCGTCGGTACGCTGGGGGACGCGGTCCAGACCGCCATGCCGGCTCTGATCTGGGCGGGCGTATTGGGCATGACCCTGACGACCGACTGGTGGTCTAGGCCGTCTACCAGGGTCGAAATTCGCGCCCCGGCGATTATCGAGAGGACGGTCTGCGAGGGAGCGAGGGCGCGTCCTAGGCCCGGCATGACGTCGGGGAGGTTCTGCGGCTTCACGGACAGCGCGACGAGGCTGGCCTCTGCGACGGCGTCAGCGTTGGATGCGTGGCAGGCCACCCCGTACTTGTCTGACAGGTATGCGCGGCGGGCCTCGACGGGCTCGCCTATCCTGATGTCCTGGGACTCGGCGATGCAGGCGTCCAGGATTCCGCCCAGTATCGCTTCTGCCATCACGCCGCCGCCTACGAACGATATTTTCATGGTCACGTCCTATCTGAGCTTGCCGTCGCTGACCAGGTCCACGGCCACGCCTATAGCCTCCAACATGCTCTGGTGGTCGGCTATGCCCTTGCCGGCTATGTCGAAGGCCGTTCCGTGATCCACGGACGTCCTGACGAATGGCAGGCCCAGATTCACGCTGACGCTCTTGGCCCAGTTGTGGACCTTGATGGCGATGTGCCCTTGGTCGTGGTACATGGCGAGCGCGACGTCGAACTTGCCGTCTATGGCCTGGTTGAACACGGTGTCGGGAGGTATCGGCCCTGTGGCGTCTATGCCCTGGTCTCGGGCGGCTTGGACGGCCGGGGCTATCTGCTTCTCCTCCTCGTCACCGATGAGGCCGCCGTCGCTGGCGTGTGGGTTCAGGGCGGCGACGGCGATTCGCGGGGCGGGGAAGCCCCAGCGGGTGAAGCTCTCGTGGGTCAGGACGGTCTTGCCGAGGACGTTCTCGGTGGTCACGTAGTCGCAGGCCACGCGGAGGGCGCGGTGGGTCGTGAGGTGTACGACCCTGAGCTGGTCGGCCATGAGCATCGTAGCGACCTGCTTCGCGCCGGTCTGGCTCTGGAATATCTCCATGTGGCCGATGTCCTCGTAGCCCGCGAGGCTCGCGGCCTCCTTGTTGATGGGGGCGGTTGCGATGGCGCTGACGAGACCATCCCGCGCAAGCTCGCCCGCCTTGAGGACCCACTCGACGGACGCCCGTCCCGCCGACGCCGAGACCCTGCCCGTCTCGATGCTGCCGTAGTCGAGGTTCTCGATGTCCAGCACGTCGGCAACGCCGGGGATTCCCTGGACATCGTTGACGGCGTGGACGGCCCGTATCTCGATGCCGCCGTCGATCATGCGGCAGGCGTCTTCCATGGCGGCGGCGCTGCCGACTACGAACGGGCGGCACTTCTCATGCGCGCCGCCCTCGCGCAGGGCCTTGGCCGTAACCTCTGGCCCAATGCCCGCGGGGTCGCCCATGGTGATTGCGACGAGGGGCTTCTCACTCATCTATGACTCCTGTGGGGCGTCTTCGCCGCTCGACGGCGATTGATGCTCACTAGCGATTATACGCCCGCAATGGGGAACATGTGTAAAGACGCTATGCCCGCTTCGTCAGGGTGAAGATTATGAAGTTGGGGGCGCGGAACTCGTCGTCGAAGTGTGGGTTAGCGGCGAGCTGCTCTTCGGACGGGACGGGTTCGGCGATGCCGTCGAGAGTGAAACCCGCTTCCAGAAACGCCGATACGTAGCTGGAGATGGTCCTGTGCATGTTGATGAACTGGCGGCCCAGCCAGGCAAACTCCCGGGGGCCTTCGTTCGTGTACTCGTCCAGCGGGTAGAAGAGTTTCTCGTCGCCCTGCTTGATCCAGCCGCCCCGCAAGTGCGCGGAGCGCATCGGGTGACGTTGCATACGACGAACCGGCCGCCGGGCCGCAGTACCCTGTGCGCCTCGGCGATAGCCTTGCGGTAGTCGAGCAGGTCCACCAGCACGATGTAGGACACCGCGAGGTCGAAGCTCCCCCCGTCCACCTCTGGCATGTTCTCCACGTCCGCCAGCAGGTATGTCTCGTTGCCGCGGCGCAGCCCTTGCGCCCTCTGCAGGAGCGGCTTGGTGAGGTCCACGCCGGTTACGACTGCGCCGAGGTCGGCTAGGACGCGGGAGAACCTGCCCTCGCCGCAGCCGATGTCTATGGCCCTCTTGCCGCGAACGTCCCCGAGCGCGTCGAGCATCCACGAATCGAGCATCCCCTCGCGGACGGCCCGGTCGGACTCTATCCACTCCTGCGCAGCCTCGACCCACTGGCCGCGCAGCCGCTCCTGGAGCCCGGCCCGTGTCATCGCCACGTGGCTACTCGCACTTGTTGTAGCCGCACTCGGGGCAGCGCTTGCAGCCCTCCTGGTAGACGAGGCTGCCCACGGAGCAGTCCGGGCACCTGTTGGCGTTCAGGGAGACGCCCCCGTTCACGCCGTTGGTATGCTCGCCGACCTGGGGAGAGAACATGCCGGGCTGTACGGCGGACGCCGCAGGCTCCGCGGGCTGGGCGTCGTCGTCCAACTTGAGGTGGCGGCTCAGCACGAGGGCGAGCGCGTCGGGGGCGGACCTGACCAGCGTGCCGCCGTCCCACGCGGGGCAGCAGGTGATGCCCTGCAGGTGCTTGATGACCTGCTTTGGGTCTATGCCCGCCCGCAGAGCCAAGGTTGCCAGCCTGGATACGCCCTCCAGCTGCGCCGAGTCGCATCCGCCAGCCTTGCCGACGGCGATGAACACCTCGAAGGGCTCGTCGTCCTCGTCGTAGTTGATGGTGATGAACATGTTGCCGTGGCCTGTGCGGACCCTTTCGGTGACGCCCTTGATGACCGAGGGCCGCCGCCGCTCGGTCAGCATGGCGCGGCTGTCGGCTTCGGCGACCTCTCCCACGCCCTGCTCCTGGCCGGCGGTCAGCACCTCGGCCTCGCGGCTTCCGGCGCGGTACACCGTGATGCCCTTGCAGCCGAGCTCCCAGGCGAGCATGTAAGCCCGCTCCACGGCGTCCTTGGACGCCTCGTTGGGGAAGTTGATGGTCTTGGAGATGGCGGCGTCCACGCTCTCCTGGAAGGCGGCCTGCATCCTGACGTGCATTTCGGGCGAGATGTCGGCGGCTGTAACGAAGAGCCGCTTCGCCCAGCCGGGCACGTCGTCCCGCTCCTGCAGCGACCCGCCGTCGGCCAGGTAACCCATGAGGTCATCGCTGTAGAAGCCGTGCTCGCGGGCGGCCTCCTCGAACTGGCTGTCCACGTATATCAGGCTCTCGCCGCCGAGGATGTTGTGCTTGTGGTAGCTGAGAGCGAACAGGGGCTCGATGCCGCTGGAGCAGCCGGCAATCATCGAGATGGTGCCCGTGGGCGCGACGGTGAGGCGGCAGGCGTTCCGCATCCTGGGCTGGCCGGGGGCGTCGTATATGCTGCCCTCGAATGCGGGGAATGCGCCGCGCCGCTCGGTCAGCTCTTCCGACATCTTGTCGGACTCCGCGCGTATGAAGCGCATGACCTCCCGGCCGAGCTGTAGGCCCTCTTCGGAATCGTAGGGGATACGCATCTTGACGAGCATGTCCGCGAAGCCCATCACGCCAAGCCCTATCTTGCGCGTCAGCCGCGTCATCTCCTCTATCTTGTCCACCGAGTACGCGTTGGCGTCTATCACGTTGTCCAGGAAGCGGGTTGCGGCGCGGACGACGCCGCGAAGCCGGGCGTAGTCGATCTCTCGGCCGTTATGCCCGTCCGCGACGAAGTTGTTCAGGTTGATGGAGCCGAGGTTGCAGGACTCGTAGGGCAGCAGGGGCTGCTCGCCGCATGGGTTGGTGGCCGTCATGCGTCCGACGTGCGGCGTCGGATTCTCGTAGTTCACCCAGTCCAGGAAGATCATGCCGGGCTCGCCGTTGCGCCATGCGCCGTGAATTATCTTGGCGAAGACCTCCCGCGCGTCGAGCCTGCCGACCTCTACCACGGGGGAGTCGGGGTCGCCGGGGTTCTCCGCGGCCCGCAGCGGGTAGTCGGAGCCGGACTTGACCGCCTCCATGAACTCGTGTGAAGCGCCCACCGAGATGTTGAAGTTGTGTATCTCGCCCTCGACCTCCTTCGAATCTATGAACTCCAGGATGTCGGGGTGATGCACGTCCATGACGGCCATGTTCGCGCCGTCGCGCTTCCCGCCCTGCGTAACGAGCTTCGAGACGGAGGATAGATGCCGAAGCACGGCGATGGGTCCGCACGCCTTGCCGTGCGTTGTGGAGATAGCCGAGTCCTTTGGACGGATCGGGGAAAGCGCGAAGCCCGTGCCGCCTCCGAACTTCTGGACCATCGCCATCTCCTTGGCGGTGGTCATGATGCCGTCCATCGTGTCCTCCAGGCCCATGACGAAGCAGGCGGAGAGGGTTCCGGCGCCCGACCCGTTCTGGGGTCCGACGCCGGCGTTCATCAGCGTCGGGGAGTTGGGCACGAAGTCGAGGCTCGCCATCATGTCGTAGAACTCGCCTTCCCAATGGGCGGCGTCGGAGAAGGCGCCGTAGGCGGTTTCAGGCTGGGCGATGGCGTGCGCGACCCTGCGGAGCATCTGCTCCGGGGTCTCGATGACGTTGCCGTCGGTGTCCTTCCGCAGGTAGCGCTTCTTGAGCACGACGAGGGCGTTGTCGCTCAACTCGACCTCGCGCCGCTCTAGTATGGTGGTTGGGGCAGTGGGCTGGTATGTGGTAGTCATCTCACGCTCCGGTATATCCTTCTCTTCAAGGCAATGATAGCGCAGACCGAACATTAGGTCTAGTTCAGACTGCCGCCGGGACCGGGTTCAAGCCCGCGCGGCCTCTTGCGGTGGGGCGGCTGAGGGCTGCTTCTGGGGCCGGCCCCGCCGCCGGCGCGGCCGGCGGACCAACTCTTCTTCCAAGAATGTGAGCTGGTTGCTGGGCTCGGAAGGCTCCTGGGGTTCCAAGAGAGACTCTATCTCCTCCTTGAAGGTCTCCACGTCCTTGAAGTCCCTGTATATGCTGGCGTACCTGATGTATGCCACCCTGTCCATGTCCTTGAGCCTCTCCATCACCAGCTGGCCTATGGCCTCTGCCGAGATCTCCTGGCGGCCCGAGTCCGACACCGCCGTCTCTACCTCATGCACAAGCTTGTCTATGGCTCCCGTCGGGAGCGGCCTCTTGGCGCATGCCTTCGTTATCCCGGCTATCAGCTTCTCCCGGTCAAGCTCCTCTCGGCGGCCGTCGCGCTTGACGACCATCATGTCCCGCGTCTGGACCCGCTCGTAGGTCGTGAACCTCTGTCCGCACGCCAGACACTCCCGGCGGCGCCTGATGCCGTCGCCCGCGTCCCGGGAGTCCATGACCTTCGAGTCGTCGTGCTGGCAGTGTGGACAGAGCATTCGACCGCCCCCGAATAATGGGAGCCAGAACACAACCTATCGTAGAGTACGCAGAGGATAATACTATATGTAGTGGGATGTCAAGGGCAGAATATGAGAGAGCCCAGCCAGATCCGAGGGATTTTCGCTCCCCGGATTCGTCCCGCGCGGTTGTTGCGCAGGGCAGAATGGGGTTATCATAGAGAGCGTCGGGGTGTGGCGCAGGTGGAAGCGCGCGTCGTTTGGGACGACGAGGTCGCTGGTTCGAGTCCAGTCACCCCGACCATCCACAACCCAGCGCCGGTCTCAATGCTGGGGACCGAGGCTGACTTACCCACCCAGCCGTTCGAGCCGCTCTACCCAAGCAGAGAAGAGCGGGCACTCTCTGCGGATAGCGTCGAGGCCGATCTGCTGGGCCGCTTGCACTCCGTTCAAGGGCTTCTGGTAGCGCGGCATCAGGCACATGATTCTCTTGGAGGGCGCGGTGGTGGTCGAGTCATTGATATGCTCCGGCGTCTCGAACTCGCCGCGGATTGCTCTGAACTTGGGCGACAGGTCGTCCCTTCCGATACCATGAGCGAATCCGTCGGGGTCGCTGAACAGCAGTCCCTCGAATTCGTGCATCACTACGTAAGGCACGAAGCGGCTTGGATCGAAGCTGCTTCCCATCTTGTCGCTCACGTCCGCCAGAATCTCGCGCTCGACGGTTGCCGCCCGCTCAGGAAAGATCCGAGACGGCGCTTCGGCTCGTCCAGACCAGGTACAGGGAAGCCCGTAGTAGTCCACCATGGTCGTGACTATGATACCGAGGTCTTGTGTCAGGTGGTCGGTTATGTTCTTGCGAACCGAGGGCCAATCCTTGATGCCGCCGCGCCTACGGCGCTGGCGCGCGTTGCCGAGCAACCGTGCGCTCACGGATGTATATCCATGGTCGTACAGGTGTGGAGCGAGAACCTCGTTGACGAAGCTCTCCTCGGTCTCTCCTTCCACTTGAACCAGCAATCGCGCCATTTGCGGTCATTCTCTCCTGGGGCGTCCCCCGAACTCGTTCTTCTCCCATAGCTGTCCCAGGCTATAGTCCTCCAGCCAGGACTCCAGCGCGGCGGGGTCCAGGCGCGTGAGTTGGGTGCCCCCATCTATGCGGTCTGCGACCAACACGTCCTCGGGCTCGAAGTGGTCCAGCAGCAGCGAGGACTGTGTGGAGACTATGACCTGGGTTTCGACGGCCGCCTGCTTCATCAGCGACGCAAGCAGCGTGATGGCGTATGGGTGCATTCCGAGCTCGGGTTCGTCCACCAGCATCACCGAGGGCATGAAGCTCTTTGGTTGCAGGAACAGCGTCGCCAGGGCCATGAAGCGCAGCGTCCCGTCCGACAGCGACGATGCGTCGAAATATGCGTCCGTGCCCACGTGCCGCCACTCCAAGAGTATCTTGTTCGGGTTCAGCAGCAGCGGGTCCAGTTGGAAGCCGTCGAAGAATGGCGCAACCTGGCGCACTGTCCTTGTAATCAGGCTGTACGACTCGGGGCGCTCCTTACTGAGGAGGTATAAGAAGGCCGCAAGGTTCGACCCGTCGTGACGCAAGTGGCGGTTGTCGTTCACGTCCGCCGTCTTCTTCATGGGCGAGCCAGAGCTGGTGTCGTGGAAGTGGTAGAGCCTCCAACGGCTGATATGGTCTCTAACGTCCTGCACGATTCCGGACGGATCCTCGATAATCTCGGACATGCCGGCCCTTTTTGCGGTACGGATGAGAACTACCCTATCGCCGCTCGCTGTAGAAACGGTCTCCCTATCGGGTGTCAATGCATCCGCGCCGGCCGGACTCAAGGCAATCTCGTACCACCTTGTGCCTTCCTTGAAAGAGACAGAGATATAGACTCCGTCCGTCTCCCTTGCTCCGAAGTGCAGTATCTTGTCTGCGCCGCCCGCCCTGATAACGTAGTCCTGCAGCCTTCCCTCGCGGATTGCGTTCAAGAAGGAGAAGACCCCTACGAAATTGGATTTGCCCGAACCGTTCGGGCCTATGAGCACGTTGAGGGGGCGGAGCGGCAGCTCCTCGATGGAGGCGATGCTCTTGAAGCCCCTCACTGTTATGTGGTCGAGTTCGAGCATGGCCTCCCAGGTGGGCTAGGCGGTTGGTCGTCGAGGACGCGCTCACAATATCACGAGGGACGCGGGCGTATCAAGAAACCGCAGCTCAGGGATGGATTGCCGTTGTGATATAATCCCCGCATGTCGTACCTGCTTGAGGCGGACGGGCTGGCGAAGCATTATGGCTCCGTGATTGCGCTGGACGGCGTGAGCTTCTCGATAGGCAAGGGCGTCACGGGTCTGCTGGGGCCGAATGGGGCAGGGAAGAGCACCGCTATCAAGCTGTTCCTAGGACTCATCAAGCCGACGTCGGGGTCCGCGCAGGCGCTTGGCGAGTTGCCCTACGAGTCCATCGAGGTGCGCTCCCGGCTTGGCTACATGCCCGAGCACGACTGCCTCCCGACCTCGCTGACCGCCACCGAGTTCCTGGTCCACATGGCCCAGGTGAGCGGTCTGCCTCCCGCGCATGCGCGGACGCGGGCTGCGGACACGCTCCGCCACGTCGGACTCGACGAGGAGCGGTATCGAGCGATTGGCGAGTACTCCACCGGCATGAAGCAGCGGGTGAAGCTGGCCCAGGCCCTCGTCCACGACCCGGTCATGGTGTTCCTGGACGAGCCGACGGCCGGGCTCGATCCGATGGGTCGGGAGGAGATGCTCGCCCTCGTGCGTCGCACCGGCGGCGAGTTCGGCATCAGCATCATGCTGTCATCCCACCTGATGGGCGACGTCGAGAGCGTCTGTGAAAGGATCGTCGTGCTGGAGGGCGGCCAGGTGGTCGAGGACGGCCAGGTCTCACAGCTCACCCGCGAGACAGAGACGCTGTACGTCGAGGTGGACGACCGCCGGGACGAGCTGCTGGACCTGTTGCGGCAACGCGGGCTCGATACCGGCCTCGACGGATTGTCCATCGTGATAGACAACGTGGCCGACGAGGGTTACGACACTGTGCGGGACGCCGTTGTCGAGT
Source organism: uncultured Dehalococcoidia bacterium (assembly GCA_958296115.1). Classification (GTDB taxonomy): domain Bacteria; phylum Chloroflexota; class Dehalococcoidia; order Lucifugimonadales; family CAJWER01. The sequence continues at coordinate 2,736,262 of OY282442.1, read as the reverse complement.
CGGGGGCGAGGCTCCGGCGCATGGCTCCGCAGCGGCATCGGCTGACGGATATATTCAGGAGATAGCGCTTGGCAGCACAGCCGCGGGGCGAGATATATGACATAGGGTACCGGCGCTACGAGGGGCCGCGCGAGGGTCGCAACCGTGCCCGCGCCGCGCTATGGATCAACGGCGTGCGGACCGCTCTCGGGATCGGCCGGGGCACTCTGGCCAAGATATTGCCGATACTCTTGTTCGCGTCGACGATGCTTCCGGCGGTGATATTCGTCTTCATCGCCTACTTCACCGAGGGGTTCGGCTTGTCGGACACGGTGGACGTGCCCAGCTACCCCGACTACTTTGGCGTCGTCTCGATACTCGCGCTGCTCTTCTCGGCCATCATCGCTCCTGAGCTGCTGTGCGCCGACCGCCGCAGCCAAGTACTCCAGCTATACTTGGTGCGGCCCCTCACGTCCACGGACTACGTGGCAGGGCGCTGGCTGGCGTTCTTCACCATCGCGCTGGGGCTCGTATATTCCGGGCAGGTGGTGATGTTCTTCGGCTACACACTTGCGGCGGCAGCTCCGCTGGACTACCTACGGGATAACTGGCTGGCTGTGCCGCGCTTCCTTGCGGCGGGCGCAGTTGTCGCCGCCTTCATCACGACGATACCGCTGACGGTAGCGGGATTCACAACGCGGCGGGCGTATGCCGCGGGGTTCGTCATCGGGCTGTTCGTGATCTCCTCGTCCATCGCCCAGACGCTTGTCGGTGGGACCGGCGAGTGGCTAAGGTGGGTCGCGTTGCTGGACCTCCTGTCCGTGCCCACGCATATAACCGACATGATATTCGACCAGGTTAGCGAGTCTGGCGTGGCTCAGCAAGTGAGCCAGCTCAACAGCTTCATACCCATAGCGTGGTACCTCGCGCTGACGGCAGGGTCTGCGGGCTTGCTCCTGTGGCGCTATCGACAGGAAGGGCAATAGTGGCGTCCATATCGCTGCGGTCGGTCTCGAAGTGGTACGGCAACGTCGTTGCGGTCAATGACGTGTCGCTCGATGTGGAGCCTGGCATCACGGGTCTGCTTGGGCCGAACGGCGCGGGCAAGACGACCGCGCTGCACATGATGGCTGGGCTGGCCGCCCCATCGGAGGGCGAGATAGAGGCGCTGGGCCAGCCCGTGCGGGACAACCCGGAGGTCTATCGCAGGTTGGGGATGATGTCCGAGCACGAGGCGGTCTATCCCTTCTACAGCGGACGGAAGTTCGTCGAGCTTGCGGCGCGTCTCCACGGCCTGCCCGACGTTGGGGCTGCCGTGGATAGGGCGATCCGGTACGTTGGACTCTCGGACGCGCAGGACCGGGCGCTGGGGACGTATTCGCGGGGCATGAGGCAGCGCATGAGGCTGGCCGCGGCCATGGTCCACGACCCTGAGGCCCTGCTGCTGGACGAGCCCCTGAACGGCACGGACCCGCGACAGCGGATCGAGTTCCATGACATGATGAGGCGCATAGCGTCCGAGGGTAGGACGATACTCATATCGTCGCACATCCTGGAGGAGGTGGAGACGGTCGCGGACCGCCACCTGCTGATGGTGAGCGGCAAGCTGGCGGCCTCGGGGGACTTCCGGGCCATCCGCGAGAAGCTGGACGAGCAGCCGTACAAGGTCCGGATACTCTGCGATGACCCGCGCGCCATGGCTGCGGCCCTCATGCGCCTGGACACCGTGGAGTCCGTCTCGATGGACGACGGCGCGGCGCTTGTTCTGAGCCGCAACGTGGCGGCGCTGCAGAGGGCCGTGCCGGTAACGGCCAGGGACCTGGGACTGCGTCTAACGCGGGTCGAGCCGTTGGACGAGTCGCTGGAAAGCGTGTTCAGCTACGTGGTGGAGGGTTAGAGCTTGCTGCCAATCTTCGAGCTATCGCTGCGGCAGCTCTCCGGGAAGTGGCGCGTCGCCATCATCATCCTGGCGGCGGCTATCCCCATTGCGACGACGGCGGCGGCCCGAGCGACCGTGGGGACCAACGACGGAGAAAACCTCGACGCCATGGCTAGGGTCATCCTGGACGGGATGCTGCTCGCGGCGGTTCTGCCCATCGTGACGATGACGCTTGCGACGGCCAGCTTCGGCAACGAGGTGGAGGACCGGACGCTTGGATACCTGACGCTGAACCCCGTCTCGCGCTGGGCCATCGTACTGGGAAAGATGCTCGCCCCCGCCGTGATAGCCGCGCCGCTCCTCGTGGTCAGCGGCGTGGCGGTTGTGATGGTCGGACTGGACGGCGGCGTCCAGACGGCGGCCGCGGTTGGCGTTGGGATACTCGCCGGGGTCGCGGCGTACTCGGCTATATTCGCCTGGCTGGGCCTTGTGAGCAGCCACGCCATCGGGTTCGCGCTGATGTACGTCTTCCTGTGGGAGGGTACGCTAAGCTCCCTGCTGAGCGGCATCAGGTACCTCAGCGTCCGCGCGTACATCCTGACGCTGATGGAAGGCGTGGGCGGATGGCGGCTGGACTCACTCCAGGACTTGACGATAGAGCTGCCCGCGGCGATAGGTGGAGTGATACTGGTGTGCGCGGCGTTCTACTGGCTGGCCGTCCGCCGCCTGCGGCGCATGGACGTGCCGTAAAGGGCGGTTCCCCCACTAACCATCCGTATATCCGGGTCTATCGCTCGCCGGCTTCAGGCCAAGTTCTTGAGGGCTGCGATGCACTTGGATAGGCTCGGCGAGGCTTGGGCGGCTAACGCGGGTTGCCATGAGCCTTGTCCATGGATGCCTACGAACTCTGACATGCGAGACGTGTACGCGGGGCCTATTGACGCGCCGCTTCCCCGCCTTGGCGCGATGTCCTCGCGAATCGCTCGACGGCGGGAGCTTCTTGCCAAGTCGATGATGGTTTGCTTTGGGTCGTCCAGCTCGTCCGCGTCGGCTGGGATTCTGCGCGTCGAGACGCCCAGAAAGCTCGCAATGCCCGCGCGGTCGGCGAGCAGCCAACTCTCCACCTCTCGGACTGCTACGCGAAAAGCGCATGCGCTCGGACGGGTTCGGGATCCACTCGGCGCGAAGCGAAGGGGCGCACTCGTCGTTATCGAGGTCAACGAGGACTATCCAGGGCGAGAATCTCGCGGCTTGATTATATCCGCCTATCTTTTTTCGCAGATAGGGCTTGCCCTTCCTGCCGAACACGGGGCCGATTGAGATTCCCGCATACGCGGCCAGCCGGAGCAGGACGGCCTCATCGAGATCGCCTTCGACGGCTGCCGAAGCGATAGTCTTGGATGCAGACGGCGTCAAAGGTCTCCGAACAGAGCTAACTGGGCTGCGTTCTCAGGGCGTGTGTAAGGGATAGCCGCATCTGCCATGGTCAGCCCTGACTCAAGCAAGCGGCGTATTTCGACCTTCGACCCGGCCGGCTGCACCTCGGTCCCCCTTTGGGAGGTTGTGAGGATTAGGAGCTCGTCAATGCCAATTCCACGGTCTTGCAGCAGATCGGCCGAGTGCGTGCTCATGATTATCTGCCGGCCGCCGCCGCGCTGGGCACGCGCGATTAACTGCGGGATGTGCCGCACGACCTCTGGGTGAAGTGACAGCTCGGGCTCCTCCAGCAGCAGGGGCCCGTTGCCGTCTATGACCGACCACAGGAAGCCGAGCAGACGGAGCGTGCCGTCGGACAGGTCTTTTTCGCTTTGCCAAGCGCCGCGGGCACGCCAGTGCTCGTATCTGCCGCGCAAATGGGGGGCGCCGCGTTCGTCTCGCTGAAGCTCCAGGTCCTTGAGCTGCGGAACGGCTACCTGTAGCGCGCCCGTGATACGTCGAAGGCGAGAGGTCAGAGTTCTCTGCTGGGTGCGAGCTAGCTGCTCGAGGAAGTCGCCCCCGAATGGGTCGTTCTCACGTCCTACCGAACGGTCAGGGTCCCGCACTAGCTGGGGGACTATGTGCCTGTAGCGCACCGAGCCCAGGAACTCCGCCAACTCCCTGAAGTCCCTATTGACGTTGACCTGCTCGAGATACGTCTGTCCCTTTCGTTCAGCGTCAATCTCGTCTTCTCGATTTGGCCTCTCGACGAGGGTTCTCCCGTTGTGTAAGACGGTTTCCTTCCTGATGTACGCTCTCCGATTGTTGTCCTGGGCGAACTGTACGTGGTATTCCCAAATCGGGTCAGCCTCGTCGTTGCCGACCGTAACGCGAACGCCGATGCCCGGCCGGCGTTGGGCGGCCAAAGCGCGGATACCTGAAACGCCGCCTCGCTTCCTGACGGCTTCTTGGAACCCGCCCCCGACGGCTGCTACATCGTAGAGGAAGCGAAAGGCGTCAAGGAAATTGGACTTGCCGGATGCGTTCGGGCCTACGAGGAACGACCGCCGCTGCAACTTTACGTCCACGTCCACGAAGTTCCGCCAATTTTCCAGCGCCAGCCCCGTGAATCGGTACGCTCTCAGATTGTCCTGTCGCTTGCGCCGAGCCATCGACTACCCTCTGCCCGTCGGGCAGCCTCATGGTGATTGTGATGGCGCAACCATACATTGGATGCCGCTATGAGTCAAACCTCGTATGGCGGCGCCTGCCGCGGTTGTGAGGCGTAATCATAGGACATGGCCGCCAGCCAGTTGGCGTCCCGGTCTGGGGCGCGGTGACGGCAATCGATACGCGCCTGTAGGTCTGGACACTCGGCGCTGTGTTGGGTAGTATTGCGCCATAGCCTTGAGCGGGCGGCCCCGAATCCAGAAGGCGGGCCGGTTCGTATCTGCTGGCAGGGTAGCCCTGTCCGGGAAGCAGGCAGCCGAGGAGGGTGAAGCTTGGTGGCTGAACAAATCGAACAGGTTGCGGCGGCGGCGCGGGACGAAGCGAACCAGATAGTCGAGAACGTCAAGAAGGTAATCATAGGCAAGGATTCCTCCGTCGAGCTGGCGGTCGTGGCCCTCCTGTGCCAGGGCCACATCCTGATAGAGGACGTGCCCGGGGTGGGCAAGACGATGCTGGCGCGCAGCCTCGCCAGGTCCACGGGCTGCGACTACAGCAGGATCCAGTTCACGCCGGACCTGCTTCCCAGCGACATCACGGGCGTTTCCATCTACAACCAGAAATCCGGGGACTTCGAGTTCAAGTCAGGGCCCGTGCTGGCGCAGATCGTGCTGGCGGACGAGATCAACAGGGCGACCCCAAAGACTCAGTCCGCGCTGCTGGAGGCGATGGACGAGCGGCAGGTCACCGTCGAGGGCATTACGCACCCGCTGCCGAGGCCGTTCATGGTGATGGCTACGCAGAACCCGATAGAATACGAGGGGACGTTCCCGCTGCCGGAGGCGCAGCTCGACCGATTCTTCCTGAAGATCGCGCTTGGATACCCCACTATGGAGGAGGAGCTCGCTATCGTCACCAGCCAGGAGCAGACGCATCCAATCGAAGCGCTGGCCGCGGTGGTGAGCGGAGAGAACATCATCGAGGTCCAGGAGGCAGTCAAAGGCGTGTACGTGGACGACCTGGTCCGGCAGTACATCGTGGGCATAGTGGAGGCGACCCGGGAGCGCGAGGACGTGTCGCTGGGCAGCTCGCCGCGGGGTTCGCTCTCGATGTTCAGGGGGTCGCAGGCGCTGGCGATGATACGGGGCAGGGACTACGTGCTGCCGGACGACGTGAAGGAGCTTGCCGTTCCAATGCTGGCGCACCGCATCATCGCGTCCGCGCCGGCGAGGATGCGCGGGGACACCGCGGATAGCATCGTAGCCAAGCTGGTCGACGAGATGCCCGTGCCGGGCGCGCAGACCAGGGGGTGGGTCCGCGGATGAGGTGGGCGAGCTTCAAGGTGCGTCCTAGAGCGAGGTTCTATCTCGTCGCGACGCTGGCGGTCGTTACGACAGTGACCGGCATGGCGACGGGGTTCGGGCTCTTCTACAGGCTGCTGTATCTGCTCGTCGGGACGGCCATCGTCAGCTACGCCTGGAACTGGCTGTCGATGCGGAACCTGGAGGCGAGCGCTGAGCGCGGAACGCGCCGGGCCCAGGTCGGGGACGTGCTACGGGAGCGTATAACCGTCAGCAACGGCAGCCAGGTCCCGAAGCACGCGCTGGAGGTGCGCGACCTCACGAACATGCCGGGCCACACGGGCGGCGCCGTGGTCAGCCTCTATGGGGGAAGGTCCCGGTCCTGGCCGCTGGAGATACAGGCGCGGAAGAGGGGCATATACTCGGTCGGGCCGGTTTCGATAGCGAACGGCGACCCGTTCGGGATGTTCAGGCGCGAGCGCGAGTTCGGAGAGTCCCAGGAGGTCCTCGTCTTCCCCAAGACGCACAACCTGCCTGAATTCGAGATTCCGCCCGCGGACATCAGCGGCGACAGCTCGGTCCGCCGGCGCACTCATACCGTAACGCCCCACGCCTCGTCCGTGAGGGAGTACGCGCCGGGCGACAGCCTGAGCCGAGTTCACTGGGCGAGCTCTGCCAGAATGGGCAAGCTGATGTCCAAGGAGTTCGACCTGGGCCGCGCCGCGGAGGTCTGGGTGCTGGTCGATCTCGAAAGGGGCGTGCAGGCGGGCGAACTCGAGGAGAGCACGGACGAATACGCCGTGTCCATCGGGGCGTCGCTGGCGAAGCGGTACCTGGAAGCAAACCTGCCGGTCGGCCTGGTCGCGTACGGCGACCGCCGCTATTTCCTGGCTGCCGAGACGGGGAGCGGGCAGCAGCAGCGGATCATGCATTACTTGGCCCTGAGCAAGGCCGAGGGCGCCATTCCGCTGGAGACCGCGCTTCCGCAGGACGAGCCGCTGTGGACGCACCTGAGCACCGTCATAATCATCACCTCGTCGCCGCGCGTCGAGTGGACGACGGCGCTGCGCGCGCTGGCGAGGAGGGGAGTCAAGCTGGTCGTGGTGCTGGTGGACGGAGCGTCCTTCGGGGCCGAATTCGAGACGCTGGACGTACTCGGGCCGCTCACCGAGGGCGGGCTGGCCGCTTACGTCGTGAAGAAGGGCGACCACATCCCGACGGCGCTCAGCGGGGGACGCTGGGCCAGAGGCGCGCATGGCAGAGCGGGGGAGGCGGCGGCGTGAGTACGGCAGGCGCAGCTATCCGAATGCCCGTGGCCGAGCGCCGCCAGCCTGGACGAGGCCCGGCGCTTCGCTTCGTCGAGCGCTACACGCCCGCGCAGGGCTGGGACTCCTTCTTCCTGCTCCTCGGCGCGGTGATGATTGCGGGCTACACCGTGATAGAGGCGGACTGGGTTGAGACGCCCGGGCTCTTGGCGCTGATAGCCCTGTCGACCGTGACGGGCCTTGCGCTGTCCAAGATACGCTGGCCGTGGCCGGCGCTGCACGCCATGGGGCTGGCTGCCGGGTTCGCCGCCGTGCTGTGGCAGGCTTCCGCCCTCGCCGAAGCGCCGGGGCTGGGCAACCGCTTCGGCGAGGTATGGACGCGGATGGGCGAGTGGTACCAGGCGGCCACGTCCGGCGGCATCAGCACCGACCTGCTGCCCTTCTCCATCACGCTGCTATCGCTCGCCTGGCTTCTGGGTTACCTGAGCGCGTGGTTCTTGTTCAGGTCGAGCAACCTGTGGGTCGGTCTCGTCTTGGGCGGCGTCGCCATCCTGACCAACCTCAGCTTCCTGCCGGAAGGCTTCGATACGCGCTTCTTCGCATTCGTATTCCTCGCGATGCTCCTGGTCGCGAGGGTCAGCTACGTGCAGCGCATCGCCGAGTGGCGGAGGGATGGCTTCAACTTCACCGACGGGGGCCGTTGGATCTCCGTCCAGGTCAGCATATCGCTTTGCGTGGTGATTCTGCTGGCGACTTCCATCCTGCCCATGCGCGTCTTCATCTGGAGGACCGCGGTCGACGTGTGGAACGCGGCCCGGTCGCCCGTCGAGAACATGGAGGACGAATTCGCGCGGCTCTTCTCGCCGATCGCCTCCCGCAAGGACGTGGCCGGCCGATACTTCGGCGACACCCTGCCCTTCAAGGGTTCCATCTCCTTGGGCGGCGACATCGTCATGCAGGCGAGATCGGAGTATCCGTCCTACTGGCTCAACCGGACGTACAGCCAATACACGCCCCAGGGCTGGATAGCCGGCGACCGGGAGAACATGGCCGTCGGCCCGAACGGCCTGCCCCCTCCTCCGCAGGAGTCGTTCAGACGGACCGAGGTCACGCAGTCGGTCGTGGTCCAGTTCGACACCAACAACCTTTGGGTGGGCGGCAACGTAGATTGGATCAACCGGGACGCCGTGGTAGAGACGCTCAAGCCCAAGAGCTTTACGATAGAGATTCGCGGGGCCGACGCGGCCGAGACCCCCGACGACGTGAGGGCCGTCGCCGAGGACCTGCGGCGGATGCTGAACCCGCTCAGTTCCGCGTTCGTCGAGGCGGAGGTCGCCCAGATGCTGCCGCCGGACCTGGCGCTGGTAGAGGTGTCGCCGGGGCTCGAGGACGCGAATAGGTCCAGGATAGACACGGTCACCATCGCTCGGAAGACGCCCACCATCCCGGACGTGGTCGGCTGGCGCACGCAGAACCGCCTGGAGGAGGGCGAGGCTTACGTGATGCGGAGCTACGTCTCCCTGGCGACGGTGGAAGATCTGCGGGAGGCCCCTGCGGAGTACAGCGGCTTCCTGAAGGACCACTATCTCCAACTCCCGCCGAGCCTGCCGCAGCGTGTCCGCGACCTGGCGATCGAGGTTACCGAGGGGGCGGACAACCCCATGGACAAGGCCCTGGCCGTGCAGGACTACCTCAGAAGCGACGCCTTCGAGTACACACAGGACATCGAAAGGCCGCCGCGAAACTCCGACGGCGTCGACCACTTCCTGTTCGACTCGAAAGCGGGATACAGCGACTACTATGCGTCTGCCATGACCGTGATGATGCGGGCGCTCGGCGTGCCCGCCAGGCTCGCTGCGGGATACGCCGCCGGGGAAGACGTGGAGGGGACAGACTTCAGAGCCGTCAAGGACGCCGACAGCCACGGATGGGCTCAGGTCTATTTCCCGGGGCACGGGTGGATAGACTTCGAACCCACCCCCGCCTGGCCGCTGCAGGCGAGGGGCGCGGCCGAATTCGAGGAGCAGGTCGAGGCCCTGCCTGAAGACGACCCGATAGAGGGCGCAGGCAATCCTATCGAGGAGGACCCGTGCCTGGGCGTGGTCGATGAGGACGAGGCGTTCATGGCGGAAAACGAGGACTGCCTTGGCGAGATAGACCGCAACGTGCGTCCGCGCGAAACCTCCATCATTGCCACCGGGCTGCAGATAGGCCTGTGGCTCGCCGCCGTCATTGCTGGAATCGGAGCCCTCGCGCTGGCGGCTTGGGGAATCTGGGCACACGGGTTCAAAGGGTCGGTATCGCCGGAGACGCTGTACGTGAAGATGGGGCGGCTCGGAACCCTGGCCGGAGTCCGTAGGCGCTCACACCAGACACCCATCGAGTACGGGAGAGCCATCGGGGCTGCGGCGCCGGGGGCCGCGTCCGCCGCCGCCGCCGTCGCGTCCGCATTCGCTGCCCGTCGGTATGGCGGGCGCGAGCCGTCCGACGAACATGGACAGGAGTTGAACCGTCTCTGGAGATCGCTGAGAGCCAGCCTAGCCGGCCGAGCATTCAGGCGGCTCATACCGATAGGAGGCAGTGACGGGTGAGCGGCGTGATATTCGACGTATTCGAGACGCCGTTCGGATGGATGGGCGCGGCTGCGTCGAGCCTCGGACTCCGGCGAACGACGCTGCCGCAGCCATCGCCCGGCGAGTGCCTCGACATCATGGGCGCCGATGCCGACGTCGCGGCGCCCGCGCCGGACCGCTTCGCAGGCTTGGCGGCGCTCGTGCATCGCTATTTCGAGGGCGAGGCCGTGGACCTGTCGAGCCAGCCGCTAGACGTGCGGGACGCGCCGGCCTTCCAGCGGGCGGCCTGGGCCGCGTGCATGACGATACCCTACGGCGAGACTCGCCCCTACAAGTGGCTGGCCGCCCAGGTGGGGAAACCCGCCGCGTCGAGAGCTGCGGGTCAGTGCATGGCGCGCAACAGGCTGCCCATCATCGTGCCGTGCCACCGCGTCGTGGCGAGCGACGGCGGACTGCGCGGCTTCGGCAAGGACGCCGTTCAACTGGACCTCAAGCAACGCCTGCTCGACCTGGAGGCGGGGCGGCTCTAACCAGCCTCTCTCATCCCGTTACAGCGTGGACGCCAGCTCTCGGTAACGGCATAGGGCGTTGGCGAGTTGCATCTGGCGCGGGGTTCGGCACTCCGGCTCGAAGAGGCGCGGGCTTGCGACGAGGATGCTGGCGCACCGCGCCCTGGACGTGGCGACGTTCAGGCGGTTCAGGCTGAACAGGAACTCCATGCCGCGGGGCGCGTCTTCGGGCGAGGACGTAGCCATCGAGTAGATAACGACGGGCGCTTGCTGTCCCTGGAACTTATCGACCGTGCCGATTCGCGCGTCGGGCAGCCGTTCGGAGACCTTCGACACGTGCGCGTTGTACGGCGCTATGATCATGACGTCGTTGTTGATCAGGTGCTTGCGGCAGCCCTCTTGGTCTGTCCACGACACGCCGCCGCCCAGCAGCATCCGGTGCAGCTCGGCCACCCGCTCGGCCTCCTCGTCCGACGAACTCTGGTTATTCTCGTGCTCCACCGGCGCGAACCAGAGCCCCGCGCCGTCCATGGACGGCGTGCCTGCGATGGCCTGCTTCGCCAGGTTCGGACGCGGCTTCAGGTGGTTGTCGTAGAAGAGCTCGGACGTGAACTCGCACAGCGAGGGGTGGAGCCGCCTCGTCTCCGGGAGGAAGAGGCCGCGGTCGTCCCGGATGGTCTTGCGGTCGCCAAGCAGATGCTCCAGGGCCGATGCGTCCGCGCCCTCGGGATGGCTTCCCTGCTGAGGCTGCTCCAGCTGCTGAGGGTCGCCGAGCAGTACGACGTTCTTGGCGGCAGGCGCCATTGCAAGCACGTTGGCGAGAGACATCTGGCCCGCTTCGTCCACGAACAGCGTGTCCACGGACTCCGCGAACTCCGGCCGCGACCAGAGCCATGCCGTCCCAGCCGCAACCTGAGCCTCGCCCTCGGCAAGCGCCGCGAATACGTTGGCGTTCTCGTTGGTCAGTGTGATGTTCTCGTTTTCCTCGCCGTCTCCCGTAGCACTCACCTTCTGGATGCACCGAATGTCGAGATCCTCCTCCTCGGCGGCGTTCTCCACGCTAGTGAGCAGATTGCGGATTACCTTGTGGCTGTTGGCGGTAACGCCGACCTTCCTGCTGGCGCGAACCAGCTCGGTTATCATGCGCGCGCCCGTGTAGGTCTTGCCCGTCCCTGGAGGTCCTTGGATGGCGAGGACCCCGCCATCCAACTGCGTTGCCATGCGCCGGGCGGCGTCCAGCGCCTCTTCGCCGTTGGCCTTGAGGGGCTGCCCTGCGTCGGGCGCGGGCGAGAGGCGTGGCGCAAGCCCAAGCAGCAGGTCGCGGGCGGCGCGGTACTTGCCCGGGGCGTCCATGCCGTGAACTGCGACCCACTCGCCCAGCCGCAGCAAGGAGTCCTGCAGCATTTCGACGCGGGGCGGATTATCGAAGGCGAAGACCGCGCTTGGGTGGCAGTCGGCAGCCGCCACGCGCTTCTTGACGGAGACTATGCGGGCGCGGATGTCTATGTCCGCTATCGAGCCGATGACCCCGCCTCCGCGCTCAATGAGGTCGTTGCCCCTGGCGGCTGTGGTGTCCTGGGGCGCGTACCTGTAACGGTGGATGGGCGCGCGGTCGGTGCCGCCGTCGCGGTCCATGAAGGTCATGCCGGCGATTCCGGCCTTCTCGTCGAGGAGCTGGGCCTCGTCCAGGTCGCCCAGGCGGTAGCGCTCCCACCATTGAGCCTTTGCCTCGCGCCTGTGCCAGTCCAGGATGTGGGCGAGCAGCCATCGCGCCTGCTGCTCGTCCGAGCGGTCTCTCCGTTCTGTGGGAACGTCGCGGAGAAGGCGCTCCGTGATAGCGGCCACCCGCTCCTGGCGCTCGGTGAGCTCCTTGCTGGGATCGGCGTCCTCGACTGGGGCGGGGCGCGGCGTGTCCTCGCCCTGCTTCACCAGCTCGGCCCTCAGGCCCTCCAGCCAGTCGCGCAGCCTGGCCGCCGAAACGCAGTCGTCGCGGTTGTACTCCTGGACGACGCGCCGCATCTCCTCGGTCACGTCCTGGGGACGCTCGGTCTCCAGGCTGAGCTCCAGCGCGTGGCGGTTGTCGTTGGCTTCGTGCAGGTCCGCCCCGCGTTCGAACCCGTAGAACTGCTCCAGGTCCTTGATGGAGTAGCGTTCGACGCTCGCCCGTACTCCCTGGCGCGTTACCGCGTGTAGATCTACGAACAGCCCGGCGCGGAGCATCCGGTCCACCTCGTCCTCGCGCGTGGCGTACCTGCCCATGAGCCGCTTCATCGCGCCCGGCTCGTAGGGCGCGAAGTGATAGACGTGCATGTCGGGATGAGTCTCCCAGCGGGCGGTTACCTCGTCTATGAAGGCTTCGAATACGGCTCTCTCTCCGGCCTGGAAGCCTGCGGCGTCCGCGCCCGGCTCGAACGCCCAGATATGCCGATACTCCGGCTCGCCGTCCTCGTCCAGCTCCGCCCATCCGAACAGGTACTCGAAGCCGCCGGTCCCGACGAAGGCGTCGCCCTCTATGTCGAAGAATACGTCGCCGGGTGATGGCTCTGGCAGCCGCGCGAGGCCCATGTCGGGTTCGCGCGGCAGCAGCTCGTGGTACGGCTCTCCCCGGATGCGGCCTTCGAGCTGCGCGCGGGCCTGCTCACGGCCGCGGACGTAGCTCTCCAAGGAGCCGCGCTTCGGACTATGCCGCAGGGGAATCGGCTCTCTCCCGAACGCCGCCAGCGTCGGGATGTCCCAGTCCCTTACCTGGCGCTGGTGCAGGGTGGGGAGGCCAGCGACGAGCGACAGGTGGTCGTCTTTGCGCCGCCTGATGTTGCACTCGATTCTCCAGCGGCAGATGTCGCATTGCGGGACAGGCTCCGGGTATGTATCCGGCTCCTCCTCGACCGCGAGCTCAAGCCGATTGCGTATGAGCCGGTAGTATGCCAGGTAGTCGTTCACGCGGAACTGCTCCGTCTTGAACGGCTCCTCGTCTTCGATGCCGGGCGACACGACGCACATGCGGCTGGGAACTCGGCCCTGGATCTCGCTTACGATGTCCGAGTAGAGGCAGAGCTGCAGGACTGTACCGGCGCGGGTTTGCCGCGCGAGCTTGGTGTCTATCACCTCGTATGACCAGTCTCCGAGCTCGCTGGGCTCGCGGGTTCGGCGGAGTATGTCGGCCCGCCCGGTCCATCTGCCGCTGGCGAGCGTGGGCTGAACGATGATGTCCGCGCCCCCGCGCATGGCTGTCCTCGTGGAGGTCATGGAGCCCTCGCCGTCTAGGAACGACACCGCGTTGATTCCGGGGTCGGACTCGCGGAGGTATTCGATGTACTCGGCTTCGTGACGCTCGCCGCGCTCCTGCAGCACTTCGAGCATGACCTTCTCCGAGCCATACCTGCGCGGCGGGTCTATCTCGCCTTGGGCAAGGGAGAGGTCGAGATTGGTGAGATGCTTGCAGCCGAGATGGTTCGAAAGGTCACTTGCGGACAACCTGATCTTTCCTGATTTCACGCGCATGGCGCTTTAGCCCTCCCTGAGCGCAGCCCAAAGCTGTTTGATGCTTGGGCGCTTGCCGTAGCTGAGTAGGAACGCGCGGAAGACGCGGGACACGATGAACACGGCCAACAGGACCGACAGGGCGAGTATTAGCAGGCTGGCGGCGACCTCCCACGCCTCGATAGCGCCTGGTCCCAGCCGCTGGAACACCACGATGGGCGCGGTGAACGGAAAGAACGTGAGGACCTTGGTGAACAAGGAAGCCGGGTTCTCGACGATGGCGTACCAGGCGTACATCGGGATAATGAGGGGCAGATTCACGAGCATCGAGAGCTGCTGGCCCTCCTGTGTCGTCGTGGCGATGGCTCCGAGACCGGCGAGCAGCGTCCCGAACAGCATGTAGCCTAATATGAAGAATGCTATCGCCAGCAGCGTCTGGGGGATGCCGGGCAGAGCGACGTCGAGGTCTGGGAAGAGCCATGGCAGCGCGTTGATGAGTATCAGGGCCGCGGCTATCCAGATCATCATCTGCGTCAGTCCGGCCGCGCCTAGGCCGAGTATCTTGCCGATCATCAGCCGCGCCGGGGTGACGGAAGAGAGCAGAACTTCCATGACGCGGTGTTCCTTCTCCTGCCCCAGGCTCTGCAGCAGGAAACCGCCCGTCGTAACCAGCGACATGAACAGCAGGAAGGCGAGCGCCAAGAAGAAGAAGACGCGAGGGGCGTTGACCTCGTTGGGAGCGCCTGAGGAATCGAGGCTGACGTGGACGGCCGACATAGGGCGCTTCAGCCTCGCGGCCAAGTCCGAGGGAGCGCCTTCCGCGATGAGGTTGTCGAGCAGCAGGCTTCTCATCGAGCTGTCGGCGCCGTCGAACTGGAAGCCGGAGTCTATCGAGAAGCTCTGGACGACGCCGGACTGGAAGTAGTCCTCCGGAATGACGAAGAGCTTGTCTATCTCGTCCGATAGGAGGTCGGCTCTTCCTTCCTCGAAGGTCGTGTAGGGCCTGTAGCGAACCCTGCCCTGGTCCAAGTGGCCGGATATTGCCCCGGCCATGTCCACGTAGCCGTATGCCGCGGACGCCCCGCCGTCATCGCCATCGTTGGCGTTCTGGATGAACCAGACTGCGGCGAATCCGATTAGGGCGATCAGGGGAAACGCCACGGTGATTATCTGGAACACGCGGCGCTCGTAGATGGCGGCGAACTCGTGGGCTGCGACCGTGAAGACAGCGTTCATATGGCCGCGCCCACCTTCTCGATGAATATCTGCTCCAGGGATGGGGCCGCGACCTGGAAGCTGCGGACATCGGCTCCGCGCTCGACCAGGGCCGCCAGCGCTCGTCGGCGGTCTCCGCCCGGCTCGAGAGTGAGCTCTACGCGGGAGCCGCGGTCGTGGATTCGCGCTACGCCCGGCAGGCCGCGCAAGTCGCCGTCCGCCTCCACGAATATGGACGACTGGCCTGCGCTCGAACGCACTTCGTCCAGAGCGCCGTACAGCACGACCTCACCCTTGTTTATCATGAGAACGCGGTCGCACAGCTCTTCGACTTGGTTCATCTGGTGGGTGCTGAGGGCGATGGCCGTCCCCTCGCTCCTCATGCGGCTCAGCAGGCCCTTGACCATCCGGACGTTGACCGGGTCGAGGCCGGAGAAGGGCTCGTCGAGTATCAGGAGCTTCGGGCCGTGCAGCGCGGTCGCGCCAAGCTGGACAAGCTGTCCCATGCCGCGGCTGAGCTCGGACATCTTCTTGTCCGCGTGCTCGGACATCCCCAGGGCGTCAAGGGTGTCGGCCGCTTTCGACTTGGCGTCGGCGCGGGTCAGCCCCTTCAGGGTCCCGAAGTACTGGAGGTTGCGGCGCGCCGTGAGGCCGCGGTACAGCCCGCGCTCCTCCGGCAGGTACCCAATCAGGGCGCGGTGGCCGTCGTGGAACGGCTCGCCGAATAGCAGCGCTCTGCCTGCGTCCGGGCGGATTATGTCGAGCGCTATGCGGATGGTGGTGGTCTTGCCGGCTCCATTGGGGCCCACGAGGCCCAGAACCTCGCCGGGCGAGAGCGTGAAGCTCACGTCCCGCACGGCGTCAGCCGCGCCGTAGCTCTTCCTCACGCCCTCGACTTCGGCGACAAAGCTGCCTGCGGCCGTATGAATCACCCCAATCTCACGCACACGGCGTTTATGCCTTCGACTGCTGTCCGAAACGGCCCTAGCAACGGCTCAATCAGACTCGCGATAGCGAAGTTCGCTATCTGCTTGGCTGTTTGGAGGACGGCCCGCGCTGGCGTCTGGGTATCCTCCGGCAGGTCGGCAATCATCGAGTCGGTTACGCCCGCGGCGAATTCCTTGATGGCGTCCCAAACGGCTTCACCTGCGATGAGCGCGGCGTGCAGGATTGCCACCAAGTCACAGAAGTTTGGCCCGATCGTCAAGAGAACGAACCCAACCGCCGCTGCAACAACGACCGCCAAGGCCAGTATTATCAAAGCGACTATCTTCATGCGCAACTTCCTAGTTGTAGCTCCTACTTCAGCCCCTTCTATACGTCCAGCCCGTAGAAGGCGATTGCGTTGCCGCCCATGAGCTTGGCCCTGTCTTCCGCGCTTATGACGCCGACGGACTCGAGGGCTGCGCTGACCACGTCGTCGTAGCTGGACGCGAGCAGGCAGACGGGCCAGTCGCTGCCGAACATCAGGCGGTCGAGTCCGAATACTTCTATGACGCGCTGGACGTAGGGCTTGAGGTCGTCCGGCTTCCAGGCGGCGTGGTCGGCCTCGGTCACCATGCCGGAGACCTTGCAATAGACGCCCGGTATCTCGGCCACCCGGGCGATGTCTTGGTCCCACGGCGAGACCTCGCCGCTCGCAATCGGCGGCTTGGATATGTGGTCTATGACCATCCGCAGGTCCGGTATCTCGTCGGCGAGCGGAGGGACCTGCTCGAGCTGATGCGGCCGGGTCAGCGCGTCGTACCTGATGCCGCGCTTCGCTAGCTCCTTCAGGCCCCGTATAGACGCATCGCGGGTCAGCCACGATTGGTCCGGGTCGTGCTCTACGCCGTGCCGGACGCCGACGAGCTTGGGACGCTTCATCAGCTCGTCGAGGACATGCCCTACGTTGGGAGCCACGAGGTCAACCCACGCGACGACGCCGGCGATGAAGTCGTTGGAGTCGGCTAGGCCGAGGAGCCAATTGGCCTCGTCCAGCGACTCGTGAGCCTGGACGAGCACGGTCTTGTCTATGCCATTGCGTTCGAGCAGGGGCCGCATGTCGTCCGGCAGATAGTCCTTCTTCAGTACGCTGTCGCCGGGCGGCATCCAGCCGTAATGGAACCGCGAGAGCTCCCAGAAGTGGTGATGGCTATCGACTGTCGGGTTCTTCATGCGGTTACCCCTCGTCGAACCAGTCTATGTCGAAGACCTCCTCCATATCGGCCCACCACTCGCCTTGCTTGGCGGCGGGCGTCCTCTGCTGGAAGGTTCGCATGAGCTTGTCCCACTCCTTGGCGCGGCCTGTCTCCATGTACTTGGCGAAGTCGCGGCCCGGCTCGAAGTCGTCCGGCGTCTCCAGGTACATGAAGAGCCTGTTGCCGCCCAGGAATATCTTCATCTTCGTGATGCCGAGCCCTCTCAGGCCTGCTATCACGTCCGGCCAGACGGCGCGGTGGCAAGCCTTGTATTCGGCTATCGCCGCGGAGTCGTCCCTGAGGTCGAGCGCCATCCCGTAGGTCTTCATTCTCTGTTGCCGTCTCCAGGCGGTCTTGGCATCGCCCTCACCCTGGCCTCTCCGTCAAGGGATAGGGGAGTAGATAGCGGCGAGGAGCCGAGCCGCGCCTACCTGTAGTGTCCGCGGGCTGGCAGGTCCCATATGGCTTCGAGCCTGCCGCCGCGGATGGCGAAGATGTAGTCGTGTACGTTGACGGAGCCCGCGATGTCCCTGGGCACGCACCATATGCGGTCGCCCAGGCTCAGGCCGTGGTCGACGTTGGGGTCTACCTCTATGCCGCCGTGCTCGGCGCTGAGGCCGCGGACCTTAGCGCCGGGAATGCCGTCTATGCCGGGGTCGCCCGCGTCGCCGCCGATGGCCTTGCGCCCGCCGTCGGTGATGACGTTGCCGGGTTCAGGCATACTGGTTACGCAGGTCATGATACGGCCGGCGATTCCGAACTGCGGCCGGCGCGTCCTGTACTTCTCGTCCATGAGGGCGTAGGATCCGGCCGGCGCCTCGGTCACGCCGTCCATGCCGCCGACTATCTCGTAGTTGTGAGTCCCCCCGATACTGAGGACTTCGACGCTGATGCCGGCGTTCTCGACGGCCTCGCGCGTGTCGAGCATCGCCTGCGCGCACCTCCGCGACTCCGCCTCCAGCTCGTCCCGGCTGTCGCACAGGATGGCGCCCTCGTATGTCATCAGGCCCGCGAATGATATGCCGTCGGCGTCTTCCATAACGCGGGCGAGCTCGACGGCAGGCTCACCGGGCTCGACGCCCACGCCGGATCCCCTGGTGTGGACGTACACGACGGCGTTGACTGTGACGCCGCTCGACGCTGCCGCCTGTGAGAGGGCGGCGGCGGCGGCGGGGCTGTCAACGCCCACGGTGACCTTGGCGCTCTGGGCGAGGGCGCACAGGCGGCGAATCTTGAGGGGCGCGGCGACCACGTTGGTTATGAATATGTCGCCGAACCCGTATCGCGCGAACACCTCCGCCTGGCCGATGGTGGACGTGGCGATGCCGCCCGTGGTTCCGCCCGCCGAGAGCTGCTTGTGGGCTATGGCGGGGCTGCCGTGTCCGCTGACGTGGGGCCGAAGGTTCGCGGGACTCTCCCGGAAGAACGATGCGGCGGTCTCGATGTTTCGGTCCAGTTTCTCGATGTCCACGACGAGGGCTGGGGTATCGAGCTCGACCTCAGGGGTTCCAATCGGCTTGAAGATGGGACGTTCCATTAATGCTTGCTCCGAGGGCATTCGGTGCGGCCTGCCCAAGGGCGGCAGCCCGCCAAGAGAATAGCACACTGCCCCAGCATCGTCCATTGCATGGAATCTTCTGTACGTTTCCCTCACTACCGCTTCAATGTAGTTTTGGCACACTGAATCACCCTTACCCTAACCCTCTCCCGTCAAGGGAGAGGGGATGAGGCGGGACTGCCTACCCGTCATATTTAAATGGATGGAGTATTGGGGAAGGTTAGGGGTGGGGTTAGCGCCAACGCGCCCTAGCCGAAGCTTGCGGGGTCGACGTCCACCGTCCAGTCGCGCGGTATCGTTACCTTGTCCACCAGGTCGCGCGGCTTGGGGCCTCTGAGGATCACCTGCCAGCGGTAGCGCCCGCGGACGCGCTCTGGGAAGGCTGGGGTAGGGCCGAGCGTCTCGGTTTCGGCCAGTCCCCATGCGGCGCGCTCCCTGTCCAGGACATCGGCGAACCGCTTGGCCTCGCCCTCGGCTCTCGCCCTGTTGACGTGGGCATATGCCAGCCTGACGAGTCGGCTGAACGGCGGGTTGCCCTGCTCTCGGCGACGCGCGGTCTCCGTGTCGTAGAAGCCGCGGTAGTCCTGGGCCGCCGCCGCCCGGATCGCGTAGTTGTCGGGTTGGTACGTCTGTATGACCACCCTGCCGCCGGTATGGCCTCGGCCGGAGCGGCCCGCGACCTGGTAGAGAAGCTGGAAGGCGCGCTCGCCCGCGCGGTAATCCGGGACCATCAGTCCCACGTCCGCCAGGACCACGCCGACCAGATCGACCGAAGGGAAGTGCAGCCCCTTCGCGATCATCTGGGTGCCCACGAGGACACGGGCCCGGCCGGAGCGGAACTCGTCCAATGCCTTCTCGTAGTCCCGCGCGGTCCGCACGGAGTCCCTGTCCCATCGGGCTACATGGATGTCCGGATGCAGCTTCTCGACCTCTTCGACTACCGCCTTCGTGCCTATTCCGTAGAAGGCGAGCTTGCGGTAGCCGCACTCCGGGCACACGTCGGGGGGTATGCGCCGCCTGCCGCAGTAGTGGCACAGCAGCCGGCCAATGTCGCGGTGATAGGCCAGGGCCACTTCGCACCCTTGGCACTGGACGGCTGAGCCGCAGCCTCGGCACTGGAAGTAGGGCGCCGACCCTCTCCGGTTCAGGAACAGCACGACTTGGCTGCCCGCCTCGATGGACCTTCCCAGGGCGCTTTGGAGCGTTCTGCTGAAGAAGTGGCGGTTTCCTTCCCGCAGCTCGCGCCGCATGTCTACGACCTGCGTCTCCGCCAGCCCGCGATGCCGCGGCGCTCTGGCGGGGTCGCCGCCGCTCGCCACCCGGTGAGGCAGGCGCAGCATCTTCACCCTGCCGCCCAGCGCCCGCCTGTATGACTGCACGTCGGGCGACGCGCTGCCCAGCACGACGACCGCATCGGTCAGCTCTGCAAGCCGCAGCGCAACTGTCCGCGCGTGGTAGCGGGGACTCGCGTCGTGCTGCTTGTACGTCCACTCGTGCTCCTCGTCCAGTATGACCAGGCCGAGGTCGGGCATGGGCGCGAATACGGCGCTGCGCGAGCCGATGACTATCCGGTAATCGCCCTGGCGCGTCTTCCACCACTGGTCGAACCTCTCGCCCGGCGTGAGGCCGCTGTGCAGCACCGCGACGTTCCCGGTGAATCGCGATGCGAACCGCTCGATAGTCTGGGGTGTCAGGGCGATCTCGGGCACCATCACGATGGCGCGCCGGCCCCGCTGGACGCACTGCCGAACGGCCTCCAGGTACACTTCCGTCTTGCCGCTGCCCGTTACGCCTTCCAGGAGGAACACCGCCGCGCGGCCCAGGGCATTCTCGATTGCGCTCGCGGCGCGGCGCTGCTGGGGGGTGAGATTGACCTTTGCCTCGGCGGGAAACGTTCGGCCCGCGAGCGGGTCGCGCTCTTGGGGCAGCGACGCCTTTTCCAGGGCGCCCTTTTCGACGAGGGCGGCGATGGCGCTCCGTCCGAACTCCTTGTTGGCTTCGGCTAGGAGCGCCGGCGAGCCTCGTTCGAGCATGGCGTCGAGGGCTGCCTTCTGCCGCGGGGCGCGCGCGGTGATGGCATCGGCATCGCGCCTCAGCCGCGTGGAAGCGCCGGCGGGAATCTGGATATAGTCCCGGCGTTTGACTTTCTGCGCCGGACTGGAACGGGCGTAGGCGCGTGTTACGAGACCCGCTTCTTCCAGCCGGCGGGCAGCCCCGGGCGCCCTGTCGCCCAGGATCCGCGTCAGCCGCCCCTCCTCGACCGGGCCTGACCGCCTGATGAGGTCGAGCGCCTTCGCCTGGTATGGAGTCGCAGGAGTGCGCCCCGCCGTGTCGGCAGCCGCCTCGAAGTAGCGCTTTATCCGGAAGCGACCCCCGGGCGGAAGCATCGGCGCGACCGCCTCGAACAGCGAGCACATGTAGTATTCGCTGACCCAGCGCGCCAGCCGGAGTTGCGCTTCCGTGAGGACCGGGACGACCCCCTCGGACCGCAGGACAGGCCGGACATGCTCGACCTGCGGGCTGTCGGCCAGCTCGAAAACGATGCCCTGGGCGCGTCGAGGGCCGAAGGGCACGATGACAAGCTGGCCGGGGAGCGCTTCGCTCCCATCTGGGACCGAGTAGCTGAAGGTCCGCCCGATGCCTGTCGGAGCGTCTACGGCGACCTCGACGAATCTTGGCGCGGCCTGGTCAGACAACGTTCGCGCTGGACATGCGCCCCGGCTCACTCCGGAGTCCAGTACTGGTTCCAGGTAGTTCTGGCATCCTGAATCACCCTCATCCTAACCCTCTCCCGTCAAGGGAGAGGGGATAAGGCGGGACTGCCTACCGTCATAGTCAAATGGACGGAGTAGTGGCCGGGGGCTGGATGAAGTCCTGTCCGGGGGCTAACGCCGCTCCGGGATTCGCGCCTGGCGCCCGGACAGGCCGCGCAGATAGTGGAGGCGGGCGCGTCTGACCTTGCCGCGGCGAGTTACGCGAACCGCCTCGACGGTGGGGGAGTGGATCAGGAAAGTGCGCTCCACGCCGACCTCGTGGGTTACGCGGCGCACGCTGAAGGTTGCCCCGGGCCCGGAACCCCGCTTGCGGATCACCACGCCCTCGAATATCTGGGTACGCTGCCTGTCACCCTCTATGACACGTATGCTGACGCGCACCGTGTCGCCAGGCTGGAAGTCTTGAATGGCTGGGTTGGGTTCTACGTTCACAAGATGGTGTGCGTCCATTTAGGAGTCCTCGGAGGGTCGTATAGTGGGAATTGGGGGCTTGGCGTCGGTTTTTACCGCAACCTGAGCATTCTACCCCCTGAGAACCCTCCCGCGCAACCGCAAGCTCCGTCGAGGAGAGGTCTGAATCGGGATTTGCGGGATTGGGGGATGTTCAGGATTGGGGAATGCAGGCGGGAGCGCCCGCTCATGGGATAGTGGCGGGTGTAGAGTAGTGAGTCGAGATGGGGCGCGCTGAGTCACCCTCACCCTGGGTCTCTCCCTTGATGGGAGAGGGGGTAAGAGCGGCGCCTTGTTCGCGCCTTCGTCTATGTTCGCGTTGTCTCGGCCGGCTCCTTCGGTTGGCGCTCTGGCGGGTTCTAGCCGCCTCTGCGCCTTTTATCACCCTCACCCTAGCCCTCTCCCGTCTGGGGAGATGGGGACGGGGCGGGGAATCGCCCTTTGTCCTGGCCCTTTCCCTTCGGGGGAGGGGCGCAGGGCGGGGCGTTTGCCCTCACCCTGGCCCTTTCCCCCGTGAGGGAGAGGGTACTTGGCGGGTCTTGGGACCCGCGTCCTGTCTACTCCTGGTTTCTCCCGCTCTCGCGGGAGATGAGTTTGCCTTGCAAGGCAGTGACTCCGGTACTTGCTTCGAGGATGCCGACGTCGATCGCCCGCCGACACTGGGGGTGCAGCCCCTCCTCTAACTTTCTCGGACGGCTGACGGGCCCTTGCGGGACCGCCTGCGTTTCGCGCTTGGACCTTCCACCCGCCAAGGCGTCGGGCTGCGCTGGCTACGGTCCTCCCGGTCGTCCGAGAGTCCGCACCTGGAATGGGGGAGACGCATTTGGCACTGCGTCGTCCTGGCGGGACGCCGAAAACACAGACCGACCTTCTCGTACCGCGGCTGGTCCCATCCCAACATCAGCGACGGTATGAATGCCCACAAGTTTTGGCAGAGCTCAATCTGTGCCCGTTTGGAGTACGTCCCTTCGGGCCGTCTACTAGACTAGCACGGCTGTTCTCGCGGTGTCAAGGGGCAGTTTGGGGCAATTTTAGGGCAATTTGGGAGGATTTTCAGGATTGGAGGAGGGATGGTGAGGTGCAGGCGAGACGCCTGCGCTCCTTTGGGACAAGGCCGGGGAGTCACCCTCACCCTAACCCTCTCCCATCAAGGGAGAGGGGATAAGGCAGGCGGGACGCCTGCGCTCCTTCGCGCCAAGAGGTGTCGGAATCGGGATTTGCGGGATTGGGTGGATTCTCTGGATTGGAGATGAGAGGGGCACACCCTCACCCTAGCCCTCTCCCATCTAAGGGAGAAGGGACACGGCCGGGACAGCACTCTCACTCTAGCCCTCTGCCGTGAAGGGAGAGGGGACACGGCGGGACGCGGCAGGGCAATCGCGCTCAATCGGTGAGTCTGGATATACGGCTGCGTATCTGTCGCCCGGACGTAGTGAGGTCCTGGGGACGGGTGGCCGCCGTATGACCAGGCCGCCGAAACCCACTCTTAGGCCCATCTCTGGACGCCCTGACGCGCCCAGAGACGCAGGGTATTGACTTGGCGCTTGATTTCGCGGTAGACTGCCGCGCGATACTTGTTAGGAGGTCAGTGAATGGTAGCTAGAGTTAGGAGAACAGGAGTGGTTTGGGTGGCGCTCTTGGCGGTGATTGCGCTCGCCGGCGCCGCCGCATGCGGCAGCCAGCAGGAAGCCGCTACGGCTGATGACATAGCGAAGGCGGTCTCGGCCCAGATGGGTCCGCAGCTGTCGGCAGCCGACGTGCAGAAGATCGTGGATGCGTCTGCATCAGGTCAGCTAACAGTTGACGACGTGCGGGCGATAGTCGGCGAAGCCGGCGGGTTGACGGCAGCCGACGTGCAGAGGATCGTCGACCAATCGACCCAGGGGGCATTGTCGGCAGCCGACGTGCAGAGGATCGTCGATCAGGCCACGGCGGGGCAGTTGACGGCTGACGCTGTGCAGGGCATCGTCGATAAGGCGGCGGAAGGGCAGTTGACGACTGCTGACGTGCAGAGGATCGTCGCCAATGCCGGGGGCGGATTGACGGCGGCTGAGGTGCAGAGGATCGTCAACGAATCGAGCCGAGGGCAGTTGACGCCCGCCGACATCCGCAGGATTGTCGACGAATCCGTAGCAAAGGTGGTCGAGGACACGTCCCAGCAGGCCGGAGAGGAGAAGGTCCTCACCGTGCGGATGGCGAACATGTCGCCCCAGTTCACCCCTCACACGCAGGGCAGGGGAGACATGGCGCAGATCGGCGCGTGGATATGGTCTCGGATAGCCCAGGCCGACCCGACGGCCGGGCAGTGGTCGCCCGACTTGGCCCAGAGGTGGTCGCTGGCGGAGGACTTCACGTCCATGACCTTCAACCTGCGCCCGAGCGCCATCTGGCACGACGGCACGGCGGTAACCGCGAAGGACATCGAGTACACCGTGCGGTCCTTCCTGCATCCGGAAGAGTCTAGCTGGATGCTTGCGACCATGACCGCCGTCAAGGGCGGCAAGGCCTTCCAGGAAGGCTTGGTCGACAGCGTTGAGGGCGTCAAGATCCAGGACGACTTCACGGTCACTATCGAGTTCGAGGCGCCGAGCATCAACTTCTTGGACGACCTGAACAACCTCTGCGGCCTGGCCCCGGTCCCGGTTCTTCCGGCGCACAAGCTTGATGACATCCCCGACGCGGAGCTCTTCGAGCATTCCTACTGGAAGGACGACATGACCGGCTCCGGCCCGTGGAGCTTCATACAGTGGGTGCCCGACCAGTTCCTAGAGATGACGGCCTTCGACAACTTCTACTTCGGCAGGCCCGGCATCGACAGGATCATCATGTCGATCATCCCGTCCAACGACGCGACTCAGATCGCGTTGCAGCGGGGCGAGGTTGACACCAACGTCCGCGGCGGCGTGAGCGTCGAGGCCCAGGAGGCCCTGCTCGCAGACCCGCGCTTCGACGTATGGGCGACGATGGGCACGCACTCCGGCGGATGGTCTTTCAACATGCGCGTTCCTGTAATCAACGACCCGCGCCTCCACCAGGCTTGGGCCTACTGCATGGACCGCAAGACCATGTTCCAGGAGTACGCGAACGGACTGGGGCAGCTCGTCCAGACCCCGTTGACCCACTCCTGGTACCAGAAGCCCGAGTGGGCGGCCATGTACCCCTACGACCCTGACAAGGGCAAGGAGCTCCTGGCCGAGATGGGTTGGGACAACGACCGGGTCATCACGATGCTGACCGGCGAGTTCAGGAACGAAGAGGCGCGAGCCCAGGCGGCTGTCGTCAAGCAGTACGCAGCGGACTGCGGCATCAAGATCGATTACGACGAGCAGTCCGGCGCAGCTTGGTCCAAGTCCTTCTACACGGACCACGACTGGGAGATGTCCAACGGCGGCGGCGGCGGCACCCAGGGCGGCCCCGGCCAGTACCTGGGCGGCAGGTGGGTTACCTGCGACGCGCCTAGCTGCGACCCTTGGGGATACTCGGCCTACAGCGGCTGGGACGACCTGATCTACGATGGCATGAGGATCACCGACCGCGTCAAGGCAGCCGAGCATTGGCAGATGGTCAACGAGGACTACCTGATGGAGGACCTGCCCATCGTGGGCACCTGGATCAGCGCTGGCGTTAAGCTGAAGAACAAGCGGTTCGTGATGCCGATTCTCGAGCCGATTCCGAAGCCTCAGCAGTTGAGCCAGATCAAGGTCTACCCGGTCCACATCGGCCGGGACGACAACTGGGGATTCCACCCCGAGCAGTGGAAGATACAGGAATAGCATCCTCCTCTGCGAATTGATGAAGTAGACATAGAGGCAGCGCTTCCTCGGCGTAGGGGAACATCACCCCTCCGCCGAGGAGCCTGCCCAGTCGGTTGAGCGAGCATGACCCGCCGATGGTTGGCGTTGTTACGCTCGTCATAGACCGGTATCCTCCGAGAAGTTCCGTCGAGCGCTTGTCGAGAAGGAGCGGCATCGAGTGACCAAGTACATCATCCGTCGCACGCTGATAGCCATACCGATGCTGCTGGCTATCTCTATCATGACGTTCACCTTCATCAACCTGGCTCCCGGCGACCCCGTGGACGCGATGATCGACCCGGAGTTCTTCGTCGGGGGAGCGGGCGATAAGCTTCGAGCGCGGATGGGGCTGGACAAGCCGATACACGAGCGCTACCTGCTGTGGTTGATCGAGGTATCCCCCTTCTCCTCTTCGTGTGAGAAGGGCGACCCAACCTGCGAGACGCTGAGGCTGGACCGGATCCCCGGGACCAACTCTTGGCCCATTCCAACGGACATCATCCCCACGGCAGTGAACCTCAAGATCTGGCCGCCGGACGTGAATCTGGGCTACTCCTACCAGTTCGGCGTATCCGTGATGAGCATGATCGGGAGCCGTATAATCCCAACTCTCGAATTGACCATTGTGGCGCTGTTGGCCGCAACCGTTATAGGGACGGCGCTGGGTGTGCTCCAGGCCCTCCGCCAGTACAGCGCGCTGGACTACACGTTCAGCGTGGGCGCCCTCTTTGGGATCTCCATCCCGGCCTTCTTCTTCGCGCTGATTGCCCTCTATATATTCGTCGCCATACTTGGCTGGTTCCCGTCCTACGGGATGCGGGACTATACGATAACCGAATTCGACATCTTCAACCCGTCTCATCTCCTCAACCACGTTCATCATCTGACGCTGCCCGTGGCCGTCGTGATGATCGAGTCGCTGGCGGGCAACATGCGCTACATGCGCACGGCGATGCTGGACGTGATGAGGTCCGACTTCGTCAGGACGGCCCAGTCGAAGGGGCTGTCTAGCTGGCTCGTGTTCGGGAGGCACGCCTTCCGCAACGCCCTTCTGCCCCTCGTTACCATCACGACCCTTCGGCTGCCCGGACTGATAGGGGGCATCATCATCATCGAGCACATGTTCGCCTGGCCGGGGATGGGCCAGCTGGGGATCCGGGCAATCAGCGACCGCGACTACACCATCATCATGGGCCTGGCGATGATAACGGCTGCGCTGGTGCTCTTCTCCAATCTCCTCGCAGACGTCCTGTACGCATTCGTCGATCCGCGCGTCAGGGTAGAGGAGCAGGGCTAAAGCGTAGGGGTCGAACGGCGTCTAGGAGGATAGAGTGGCGACAGCCGAAGCATTGGCCGTAGTTATAGAGGAAGCCCCGCGGCGAACGAGGATGAGCGTATGGTGGCGGTTCCGCCGCCACAAGTTGGCTCTCTTCGGGTTCGTCGTACTCGGCATCCTGGCGCTCGTTGCGATTTTCGCTCCGCTGCTCGATAGAAACAGCGTAGATTGCTTGGCCGGCATCGTGCGTGAAGCGCGCGAAGGCGGCGGCATACTATCTCTCCTGCATCCTGTAATCGAGTCCCGCAACTGCGCCGCCTACGGCACCAACCTTGGCATCGCGGATGAGGACCCAAGCCTGAGCAATATCCTGGGAACCGACAAGGCGGGCCGCGACGTGTGGTCTAGGATAGTGTTCGGCGCGCGCATCTCCCTCTCCGTTGGCATAGTCGCAGCCCTCATATCGTCCGCGATCGGCACGCTGATAGGAATTGTATCCGGCTACGCGGGCAGGTGGCTCGACTCCCTCTTGATGCGCTTCACCGAGCTCGTAATGACCCTCCCGACCCTCTTCCTGCTGCTGATAGTGTCGTCGCTGGTTGGGCGCAGCGTTGTCCACCTGATGGTGATCATAGGACTGCTGGGCTGGACGGGGAAGGCGCGGCTCGTCCGCGGCCAGGTGTTGTCGCTGAAAGCCATGGACTACGTAACCGCCGCGAGGGCGCTCGGGGCGAGCGCCAAGAGGATATCCTTCATCCACATCTTCCCTGGGACTGTCCCCTACGTGGTCGTGTCCGCCACTCTCACCGTCGGGGGCGCAATTCTAGCGGAAGCGGGCCTCAGCTTCCTCGGCTACGGGGTATCCTTCGAGACCCCCACTTGGGGCAACCTGATGAACTCCGCGCAGTCGCTTCACATCCTGCAGAACGAGCCGTGGCTGTGGCTGCCGCCCGGCTTCGCCATAGGAATGACAGTGTTGTCGGTGAACTTCGTCGGCGATGGGCTTCGCGACGCGCTCGACCCGAGAACCAAGATCGACTAGCGCGCGATTCCGAACGGCCCTCGAACAATAACGACCGGGGGGCAGTGGCGCTATGACAGGCAAATTTGGAGGTCCGACGCTATGAGCCGCAAGTCCGCCGCAATTACGATGCCGGCCTCCTGCAAGTTGGCCTTTCTGACGCTCGTCATCCTCATGGTCGCCGCGATGTCATGCGACTCATCGACCGGAGACGAGGCGACCCAGGCTCCGGCGGCGCAGCCGACGTCCCCACCGGCGCCCACTGCCGCCGCCGCTCCCACTCCGCAGCCGGCGGCCGCCTCGCAACCGACGGCCACCCCCCGGCCGGCGGCCGCCCCAGCCCCCCAGCCAGCGGACACCCCCCAGCCAGCGACCGCCGTCCCGCAGCCGACCACGGTTCCTACGGCGGCGCCCGCCGCCCCGGCGCCTTCAACAGCGATGGGTGAGACTTCTGGCATAGACCCGTCCAAGTACATAGGGAGCTGCGACGGGCTGGACTACGACGCTCAGAAGGCGAAGCTAATCGAGCTCGGCAACGAAGTATTCGCCGGCTTTACTTCACACGATTCCGAGATGACGAAGCTGCACAATCCGCCCGACGCCAGGGACCGGAGGCAGGGCGGCATCTGGCTCGTAATCGAGTTCAACGGCGACGACCAGGGCGACGTGCCGCAGAAGAAGGCTATGCTCGACGCGGTGATGCGCGACGCTTTCGAGACTTTCTACCGCGCCGGATGCGCCGACCTTCAGGAGGTTCACCTCGCCGCGCGCATGGTCGCCCTGGGCGCTGGCGTTATCGGCCCCATGACCCAGACCCTCGCCGTCGTCTATAAGACCAGCCTGAAGCCGGACGTCGCCTCCACGATTGACTGGGACAACAAGGAGAACCTCGATTTCAACGAGATCTGGAGGACGCTCCAGCTCCACACCCGCTGGAGAAGGGCGCTCCAG
This sequence comes from uncultured Dehalococcoidia bacterium, assembly GCA_958296115.1. Classification (GTDB taxonomy): domain Bacteria; phylum Chloroflexota; class Dehalococcoidia; order Lucifugimonadales; family CAJWER01. The sequence continues at coordinate 2,707,474 of OY282442.1, read as the reverse complement.
GAGGCACAGGAATCTGGGTAATAGCTCACCCACGCGATGAACATCGGACGCAATACCCGAGTGGCCCAAGCGAGGAGGGCGCTGGTTGCCTTGCTTCCTCTCCTCACGTTGGCGGCATTCGCGTTGCAGGCTTGCGGCGGGACCGGCGATGAATCGGCGGCTCAGCTGCCTACGGCTGCCCCTTCGCCAACTGCCGCCGCGCAGCCTACTGTGGCCCCTGTATCGCCGACTGCCGCCGCCGCGCCTGTAGTCGTCTCTACGCCGGAGCCAGCCCCAACGTCCGAAACCGCTTCTACCCCGGAGCCGACCCCAACGCATGAAGCCGCGCCTACGCCGGAGCCAACCCCGTCTCCGACCGTTGCCGCCGCAGTGGACGAATCTTCGGGAGACGCCCCGGATTGGGCCGCGACCTCCGGCATGGAGCCGTCCAAGCACGCAGGCACATGCGCGGGGCTGGACTACGACGCTCAGAAGGCGAAGCTGCTGGAGATAGCCCACGACCTGTTCGAGGGCATTACCAACAGCGAGGAGCGGCCGCGATTGCAGCAGATCCCCCAGGCCCGCGACAGCAGGCGCGGCGGCATATGGGTCGTCATCGACTTCAACGGCGACGAGTTCGATAGCCTGCTGGTGAAGAAGACCCGCCTCGATCTCCAGATGCGGGACGCCTACGACGCTTTCTATAATGCCGGATGCGTCGATCTGGGCGAGGTGAGCATCACGGCCATCCAGAAGGAGATCACCACGAGGGAGATAGGCGCGTCCGTGCTGGTGCCCGTGGTCGTCTTCAAGACCAAGATGACCAAGGCTCAGGCCGAAGAGGTGGACTGGGCGAACAAGGACGAGATTGATTTCAACGAGGTGTGGCGAGTCGAGGTGCTGAACCCCCGCTGGCGCAAGGGATTGCGCGAGCTGCAGGAGAGCGGGTAAGGAGGACAGGCATGATGTTGCTGACGAAGACTCGAACCGCGCGGGCGATGGCGCTCGCAGCGACCGTCGCGCTCTTGGCCGCCGTGGGTCTACTCGCCGGCTGTACGGCCGACCCCGCCGCGTCCACGGAGCCGACCGCAGCGCCTGCGCCCACTGCCGCGCCTGCGCCCACTGCCATGCCAGCGGCGACTGCCGTATCAGCGCCCACGTCTGCGCCGACAGTGGCGCCCACTGCCGCACCCGCGCCCACTGCCGCCCCGCAGCCGACGCCAACGTCGGCTGCGCCCGCCACGCCGAAGCCCACCAGGACACCGAGGCCGACGGTCGCGCCGGTGGTGGCGACGGGGGATAGGTCCGGACTGCCGCTGGAGGAGCAGGTAGCCGGTCTCACCGAGCTCGTCCAGACTCATATGGCTGGCATGAACAACGAAGATAGGCCGCGCCTCAACTTGGACCCGCCGGATGTGCGCTATGACAGACGGCGGGGCGGCATCGTCGTCAACATAGAGTTCAATGGCGACGAGTATGATTCGATAGTCGACAGGAAGAACGGGCTCGATCTGATAATGCGTGACATGTACGAGGTACTGTTCACCTCCGGCTACGACCTTGCGGAGGCTACGATGTCCGCGGTTATGATAGGCACGGCGCATCGGAACGTCGGCGGGGCCTCTCAGGCGCCTATCACGGTCTTCAAGACACGGCTGAAGCGGGCAGGCGCCGACAGTGTGGACTGGTCGGACAAGGAGAATCTGGACTTCGGCGAGATATGGGACGTCGTGCTGCTCAGCCCAGTATGGAAGCGAGAGCTCCAGGCAGCTCAGGGCGGGGGCTAGGCGCCACGCGGCAAAGCGCCGCGCTGGAACCCGAAAGGAGTTGTCATACTGTTGAGAAGGAATCCGGACGCTGGAGCTGCGATGGTCATCGTCGCGCTGGCGCTCTTCCTATCAGCCTCGATAGGCTGCATGGGCGACACCGAGGAACCCGCCGCATCATCTGCGCCAGCCGCAGCCTCGGCGCCCACGCCTGCCCCGAAGTCTGCGCCGACTGCCGCCGTCGCGCCTGCTCCCAGTCCTGCGCCGACTGCCGCCGTCGCGCCTGCTCCCAGTCCTGCGCCGACTGCCGCCGTCGCGCCTACTCCGCGGCCTACGCCGGCGCCAGCGCCGACCAGGCCGCCGGTGGTAGTGGAGATGCAGCCCAAGTCCAACCTGTCGGTGGAAGAGCAGGTCGCCAAGCTCTCGGAGCTGGTACAGGGCCATTTGACCGGCATGAACAACATCGAGAGGCCCCGTCTCAATCTGCCGCCGGATGTGCGCGACGACAGGCGGAGGGGCGGGATAGTCGTGAACATCGAGCTCAACGGCGACGAGTACGAGTCTATCGTTCAGAGGAAGGAGGAGCTCGACAAGCTGATGCGCGACACGTACCACGTTCTCTACGCATCCGGCTACGACATCATGGAGGCGACGATATCCGCGGTAATGATGGGCAGGTCCTATCGGCGACAGTCCGTCCAGGCGCCTATCACGGTCTTCAAGACGAGGCTCAAGCGGGCCGTCGCCGAGGACGTGGATTGGTCGGACAAGGAGAACCTGGACTTCAACGAGATATGGGACGTAGCGCTGCTCAGTCCCGCGTGGAAGAGGGATCTCCAGGCAGCCCAGGACGGGGGCTAGGCGTCACTCGGCAATAGGCTCTGCTGGAACCCCGAAAGGAGCATGTCATGTTGCTGAGATGGGACACCCTCATACTGAACCCTGCTTGGAAGAAGGAAATCCTGGAAGCGCAAGGCGGGGGCTGAGCGCCTTGCATCCGAACGTTGGCAGTAGCAGGCACTTCCTGTCGCTCCTTGCGATACCCCTCATCGCGCTGTCATGCGCAGTCGAGACCGGGGGCTCCGCGGGTTCGACGGAGACGGCGGCCTCGTCTGCAACGGCCACGGTATCGCCTACGCCAGCGCCCGGCGGCTCGGACCCGTCCATCGAGCAGCAGAAGGAGCGCCTGGTCGCAATCGTGAATAGGGTCTTTGCGGGGGATACGCCTGATGGACTCCCCAGGCTCGCTATCGAGCCCGATGCCCGCGACCATCGGCAGGGCGGCATACAGCTCATGATAGAGATCAACGGGGACGAGTTGGAGGACATACCGAAGAGGAAGGCCGGGCTCGACCGGCAGATGCGCGACGCCTACGAGGCCGTATTCACAGCGGGTTACGACCTGACCGAGGTCACGATTAGCGCCCGAATGAGGGCCATTGACGGGAGGGTAGGCCCCACCCAGGCCGTCGTGTACCGCACCAGGCTCGGAAAGGACGCCGTCGCCGGCATAGACTGGACTCGCAGGGACACGATAGACTTCAACGAGATATGGGATATACTCGTGCTCAATAGAAGGTGGCGGGAGGCCTTGGGAGGGAAGTCGGGCCTTCGATAGTCAGGAGGATGACCGAGATGAGATTGACACAGCAACAGTTGGGATACTTCGAGACGTTCGGTTTCCTGAAGTTCCCAGGGCTTCTCGTTGACGAGGTCGAAGAGATAACCCGTCGTTTCGAGAAGATATGGGCCGACCACGGGGGCGGCCATCATGGCCGGGAGCACGACAGGGAGCGCAGGTCGGCGCTAGTGCCCTTCATAGACCAGGACGAGTACCTCAGCGCCCTGATAGACCATCCCGTCATAGACGGCGCGGCGGCGTCTATCCTGGGGGACGACTACAACTACACGAGTAGCGACGGCAACTTCTATGTCGGCGATACCGGCTGGCACTCCGATAACTATGGGATGAGTAGGTACAAGCCGGTGAAGATGGCCCTGTATCTGGACCCGGTGGGCCGGGAGACCGGATGTCTCCGGGTGATACCCGGCAGCCACCACTTCGGCGACGCCTTCGGCGACGCGCTGCACAAGGGCGCTCCCAGGTCGACGGAGCCTCACCAGGAGGAACTCTGGGGAATCACGGGCGCGGAGGTGCCGTCGGTAGCCCTGGAGTCGCAGCCCGGCGACCTCGTCGTGTTCAACCAGGCCCTGAAGCATGGGTCGTTCGGAGGCGGTGACCGTCGGCGCATGTTCACCATAAACTTTCAGGGGCGTCACCGCGAAGAGCATATTGGCGAGATCCGCAAGGAGTTGGAGGGCATGGCGAGGTACTGGCACGACCGCGCCTACGGCAAGGCCATGATAGAGACGGCCGGCCCGGAGCGCATGAAGCACCTGGAACAGCGCCTCGCCAACGACGACCACCTCCCGGAGCTGGTGAGGAAGGCAAGGCTGGAGATGGCGGAGCCGTCCAGGGGCTTTTGAGCCGGGAGCCAGTCCCCAGCCCGCTCCCACACGCCGCTGGTTGTCCTAATCCTTGCGCTGTCTCCATCTGGCGGCGATCACTCCGCTGCCTATCAGCAGTAGAACCGATGCCGCAACTGCAAGCGCAATGAAGGTGGGGGTTGAGCCGCCTGCTGCGTCCGGGGGCGGCTCGGGCGTTGGGATTGAGGGAATCGGCGTCGAGACGACCTGGGAGACGGGCGTGTTCGATGGCGCTGGGGCCTGCGGGACTGGCGTGTCCGCGGGCGACTGGGCCATCGAAGCGGGTGACGGCGTGGGTAGGGGGCCTAGCCGGATTGCGTAAGTCGCCATAGGCTGCGTCTCGATATACGCATGAACGACTTCGGGGCCGGACGGCTCGTCGGAGTCGGCGCCTGCGGACTCCTCGGTAATCACGGCCCTGTCGTAGCCGGTCACGAGGTTTTCGCCCGTATATCTTGGGCTCGCGCTGTCGAACGTGTGGCGTATGCTGCCGTCTCCTACGTCGCGCTCCATGACGCCGGTGTTGAGGATGGCGGAGCCGTCGTCCGATATTAGCCAGCCGACGTACTCGGTATTCCCACGGGGAGCCGGGAAATTCTTGAGCGTATAGGTGATTGCGTCCGCGGATGCCCGGTCGTCCCGGATGGCGACCGAGCCCTCGGGAATCTGCGCCTCGTTCACAGTTATGGTCCCAGACATGACGGGGCCGTGCATCAGGCACATGTAATCGAAGGTTCCCGGCGTGTCGAACCTCAGTGAATATCTACTGGGACGCCCTGGGGGACCCTTTTCACCGAAGAGCACGCCGGAGCTGAATACGCCAGAGCCGGAATAGGTGTCGCCCCCCGATGCGGCGAAGACATCGGGGTTGAGGGCAATGGTCGGCGGGTCGCGGACGTTGAGGCTGCCGTCCGCAAATACCTTGTGCTCAACGAGGAAGTAGTCCGGAGCTTCTGCGCCGGAGAGGAAGGTTACCGTGTGCGGCGTGTCTCCTGCGTTCACCCAGTCCCACGCCACGGTATCGCCGGCTCTTATCACGAGGTCGGAGGGCATGAATCGCGCGTACTCCACGTCATCCTGGAAGAGACCCGTCTTGAGACTATGCGCCGTAGTGAAATCGGGCCGGCGGGCGGCGGCTGCTTCCTGCGCCGCTATCAGCGTCTCCGCCCGCGCAATCATGGACGCCCGCTCCTCCTCGGCGCGGACGTTCAGGTCCGCCTGGCTGTCAGGGGCCGTGAATCCGGGTTGGAGCACCGTGACTGTGGCCTTCATGTCTGGATGAATGAGACATACGACTTCGTAGATGCCCGCCTTGGTGAACTTGACCGATACAGGCCTCGGCAGGGTGTCCGGGCTGAACGGGGCTCCGGAGTTGAAGAAGCCCTCGCCGTCGTACTCGTTGTTCCCATTGATCAGCAGCTCGCCGCTGGGCTCCAGGAGGCCGAGCCGGTCCCGCGCCCAGGACGCTATGGCTATCGGCTCTATCTCCTCTACAGGCCGAGGTCCGGATTGAAAACCCACCTTCGGCTCGACCCCAAGCCTGCCGTCCTTCAAGGGCCTGAGCCACTGAGGCCGCTCCCCGCCGGACAGCAGCGTAACGGTGTGGAACATCACACGCTCCCAAACTATGGTGTCCCCCTCGACGATAGTGATGTCGCCCGGCAGGAACTGGTTGATAGCCAGCGACTCGTCCGGAAAGAGGTCGCCCGCCTGGGCTGTCCAGGTCGTTCCCGCATCCGTCGTCTCGGTAGCCGCCAGCGCCGTCGACGCCAGGGCCAGCGAAGCCAGCGCCGCCCATGCAAACAGCCCCCTGGCGCTGACTGCGCCGCGTATCGCCATCACGATTCTCATCGTCCTCCCAGAGGTCGCAGCCATAGGGCTGCGTCGCCTGTCGAATGCACCCTGAACAGCCCCCAGAGCCCCGCCTCCCGATAGGGCAGCCTGTGGTCTCCGTAGAGATAGTCTCCCGGCATCCTCGACGGCCCGCCGGCGGCTACGTTGATCTCCATTGTCTCGACCCCGCCTATCTGGGCGGAGCTGAGTAGATTGCCGCCCTCCATACTCGGCTCGAAGGGCCACCTGTGGCCCTCTATGCTGAATACGTGATTTTGCTCGCTGAAGGGTACCATGACGTGGACCCGCACAGGGTCTCCGGCATACGCCTCCATTGTAGGCGTCGAGGGGTTGGCATAGACGTCCGGGCGGAACGTCGTGCTCACGTCGGGAACCATCTCCAGTCTCCCATCTAGGGGCGATGACCTGTAGTTCAGTCCGACAACGCCGCTCACCGCGTGGCTGTATGGCATGGCGTGCGTCCCTATTACCTCATCCTCGTCTTGCAGGAACAGGGCAAAGTCGCGGTAACTTGGCCCATCCGGTGGGTACACGTCGGCCCTCCAGCTCGAGGCGAGCGACAGGTCTTCTCCCGATACTGGATCGACGAACGCGGCGCCCGCCGGGCCAACGATGATCGCACCGTATAGGCCCAGCCCCGGATTAGTCAGCGCGTTACCCCAATCGCGCACCAGCGCGGCGACCTCCCCGTAGCTGGGGTGGGCGAAGAACGTGTACGTCCGACTCTCCCCAGGCCCGGCCGTCTGGTCTGGATTGAAACCGGCCGTGATGCCCAGAGAGTCCCTCGGATCGTAGGCAAGCATGTCCGCGTGGAAAGACACCCGACCCTCCGGCGTTCGATTGGTCATATGCACCCGCACGCAATCCCCCACGTTCACTCGCAGGACCAGCGGCTCGGGGTCCTTTGAGCCGGAGACGATGGCGTCTGTGTCCGACTCCAGAGCGAATATCTTTCCGACACTGCCGCCGAGCATGGGCAGCCGCGCTTGGATGGCCGCCACGTCGAACTCCTTCGAGGGCGCGTCCGGCGGACACACGGAAGAGGGGGGACTTGGGAGCGTCTCGCGCCCCGGCAGCTTCATGAGGCCAGGCTCCGAATCGCCCCCGTGTACCCTCACGAGACCCCAGCTCCCCTCACGCAGCTTGAACGTGCGGCCATTGTAGTAGGGGTAGTCGCCCGGCATCCTCTGGGGGCCGCCCGCCGCCGGAATGATCAGGTCGTACCGCTCGGATATCCCGACATGCACAGTGCTTACAGGCCTCGATGCCGCGCTGAACCGCTCTTGGCGGAACCAGTGCCCGTCGAGATGCCACGTGTGCGTGTCGTTGGTCGCGGCGACGAGGGCCCGCACTACTATTGGGTCGCCCAGATACGCATTCAGGATAGGCGTTGCAGGGTCCCCGTGAATCTCGCTGCTGAACCAGAACGCGGGGTCGCCGCCGCGCCTTTCGAGAGGCTCCACACGCAGGTTGAAGGCGCTTCCGCTCGACCGGCCCACGTGCGTAGCGAGATTGTTGTCCTGTATGAACATGACCAGCTCCCGAAAACTGCCCGTCACGTCCGGCGAAATGGCCGAGGCGGTGTGAACGTCCACTACGTTGCCGCTTCTAACTCGCGCCCCCGTGAATGGGTCGTGGTAAGTCGAGCCGGGAGGCTCGGCTATCAACGCCCCGAACAGCCCATGCTTCCACGAGACTAGGGCGTCCACGTGATCGTGAAAATAGGCCGTGCCGAACTGCACGTCGGGGTACCACCTGTAGCGCACGAACTCGCTGCTCACGAACTCGCCAGCGGCGTGGGCGTGCTCCAGCGGCCCTTCGAAGACGACCCTGTTCCCATCGACGCGGGCGATGCGCTTGATCTCGAACGTCTCATCTTGGTCCATGCCGACGCCCACGAGCGCGCCCGGCTGAAATCTCTCGGCGCTGCCCAGCTCGACGGCGGCGCTCCCCCGGGCGGCGTCGGCCCGCAGGGTCTCGCCCTCCTCGGTGAATGGCCGCACCGACTGCTCGTATGCAAACCCCGTGGATACTCCATCGCTCGCCTGGACGTCGAACTGTACGAAATGTATGTGTATGTTCACCTTGCTGAAGAAGGAGTTCTCGGCAGTGTCCCGAAGCTCGCTCTTGAAGACGAGGTCAACGCAGTCCTCGCCCGCGTTGGCGCGCAGCGCCAAGGGCGTGCGCAGGTCGTTGCTGGAGCGCACAGCCTCTTCGTCCTCCTTCAGGACGTATAGCTGCCCCACAGGGTCGATCAGGTTCGCGTCCTCGTTCAGCGCGATGGGAACGTTGATGGCATGGACGACGAACTCCTTCAGCTTCGTCCCAGGCGGACATAGGCTTCGAGGGCCGTTCTCGCCCGGCCTCGGCGGAGCCCTTCCCTGCTGGTCGGGGCTCAAGAAAGGCGCGGGGCCATGATTGGGCGCGAATGGAGGTCGCTTGCCAAGATGTGGCCGCAGCAGCGGATAGGCAAGCCTGCCCGTCTTGGGATCGAACAGTATCGGCAGCCGTTCGCCCGGCGCCCCAGGCTCGAAGCCCGGCCACGCCTCTTCGGTCTCAGGCTCGTTCAGGTAGAGGTCTTCCTCGCGCCGCCAGTCCAGCGCCGAGGCGTCATATCCCTTCGGCGTCCCCTTGGGCGGAAGCTGGCGCTCCACCCAATCGCGCAGGTTCTCGCGCGTGATCTCAAACGCTCCGCCCTTCCATTCGACAACTCTGCCCGGCAGCCCTTCAGAGCTGACCGCCTCCGCAAGCGCGCCGCCGCGGTCGGGAAGCTCCCGGAGCGCAGACCCGCCGCGCGCCGCCGAGCTTCCCGTTTGCAGCGTGTTGTACACCCGCCAGATCATCCACATCCCCGCCAGGTAGTGATGGGCAACGTGGCAATGGACGAGATAATCGCCCGCGCTCTGCTGGCAGCCCCCGCTGCCGCACTCCGACTCGAGGTCGTAGGACTCCGAGGGGCCTATGGACTGCGCGTCCAGCCTCGTCGAGCCGCCGGTCTTTATCGAGGGCGACTTGTCCAAGCCCGTGTCGAATCCCGTATCTTCGACCCCAGGCTGCCTTCTCCACCGGATAGTGCCGCCGTGGGTGTGGTGTACGTGAAAGACCTCCGAGCCTCCGTGGACCACCCGCGTCTTGACCGGGTCCCCCAAGTACGAGCGGGCGAGCGGCGTCGCCGGGTCGCCGAAGGTGTAGGAGCTGTAGGCCATGGACTGGTCCTCGAAACCGAACCGCTCCGCCTGCAGCCCCAGCCGGTTCATGAAGGGCTCGCTCCTATAGTTCAGAGCCCGGCCGCCGGGCTTGTACGCCCCGCTCCTGGGGTCCGTGAGCGTAACCCGCTCCCCAGACTTGTTCCGATGCCGATACCTCTCGCTCCCGACCTCGTGATAATAGATGACGAACTCGCGGAAGTCGCTCCCGCCGGGGCGCTGAATCATGGCCCACCAGCCGCTCTTCTGCGTCCCGCCGTCCACGGGATCCACGTAGGAAGCCCCGCGCTCCTCGATGACGATAGCCCCGAACAACCCGTGGCCCGCCTGGAACCTGTCGATGCCGTGGCTGTGGAAGTAGTGAACGCCCTCGCGCGCGTCCTCGGCCACCATCCACTCGTACCGAACGCTCTGGCCCGGCAGGACGAAGGCGTCCGGGTTGGTAGCAACGGCAGGCTCGCCGGTAACCGCCACGTAGAGGCTGGAGCCGTGGACGTGAAGGCTGGACGGCTCGTTGCCATTCAGCCCATTCCTCAACGCGATGCTCACGCAGTCGCCCTGGTTGGCCCTGATGGTGAGAGGCTGAATCTTGTCCCCAGCCAGCCCGATGGACACCGCCGGCTCCGCCAAGTCCGACCTGGCCGCCCTATTCTGCGCCTCCTCCAGCCGAACCCGTTCCAGGTCCGCCTCTAGGACGTACATCCTGCCCTCGGGGTCGTAGTCGAGGAACCTGTTCAGAGTAATCTCGACGTTAATCGCCGCCACGTCGTAATGACGCAGCGGCGCGCCGAGGGCGCATCGGGACCCCGGGACCACCGACTCGGTGATTTCACGCATTCCGAGAGCCAGGCCCTCGGAGCGGCCGTGGGCCGCGGCGCCCGCCTTGTATCCTCCGCCGGCGGAGCCCTCGTCGGCCAAGCTCCGCTCCAGCCTCCTCGCAAGGACATCGCCGGCGGAGCCGGGCTCGGCATGGGTATGCGGCGGCGTCCCCGGAGGATGGACGTGGGACAGGCCATCCCCGCCGCTCCACGCCGCCGTGAGTGGAATCAGAACACCCAAAAGATAAGCCGAGATTGCAACCCGTCGCTTCACAAGTCCCGCTGTCCTAGCTCTCCTTCCATCAAACATGACGGGTAGGCAGTCCCGCCTATCCCCTCTCCCGTCAAGGGATGCGGAAGCAAATCGTACAGGTCGGAATCCTCGAGGACAAGCCTGTAGGACCGTTCTAGGTGATGCGGCCCTCAGGTTCTCGAATAATAGTTCTATCAAAATTAGCCCAGTTTGGACTATTGACAATGATCTCAGAGGTATGCTATAAATGCTTTACCTTGGAATTAGGAAGCAAGAGATGGTTGCCATCACGGTACCTGCCGAACCTGAGTCGTTCGTGTCGGAAGTGGATATGGCGATAGAGGTGAACGGGATCACGCAGTTGGGCCGTTTCGAGGGATTCTACGATGCTGGCACCAACGTGAACGGTGGCTTGATGGACTTCGAGGACATTGCTGAACTGGATAACTCAGTACTGATGTGGAGTTGCACATCAGCCATCTCATGGAGTAAGTGCGTGTTCTCAAAGCCGATCAACGGGGCAGTGAACCTTATCAGCGTGATGGGTTTGCCGTTCAGGGCCGAGGTGGACTTCACTCTCATTGATGCCACCGGACGACTCTTTTGTGAAGTCCACCAGGCTGGGGAGCTCAACAGGGTGGGGCCTGGCCGTCTTAAGGGACACACCCAGATTGAGGGATTCAACAGAGGCGACACGGATGTCAAGTGGTCTCCAGGCTACTCGATCTGGCTGCGCCAAGTTCGGCCTGGGCAGATTCAGGGTGTGTACGGACAGACGATTTTCCGTGAGTCCGGCGAACCCTTCTATGTCCTGTCGCGGAGGAACTACTTCTACGACAATGACAACGTGCTTCCCTTCGACATAGTCTGGAACTACAGGTTGCTTAGCCTTGATGTCGCCCTTGAGCGCGGACGCCGTTTGATCGAATATCGAGCCTCTGCCCACTACGTACCGGCGGAAGCCGACCATGGCTCGATCGAGGAAGCGAACCGGGCCTACGCAGTCATGCTGAAACAGGAAAGGGCCGCTGCCCTTGTCTAGTGATCTCGCCGGTAGGGGTGACTCGCCGAGTTGCCCCTACCGGCGAGTCACCTAGCGGTTTCTCACACGTGCCTTCCATGTCTACCACACTCGCACCATACATAGAAGACTACGTTAGTAGATTGCTTGACCACGGTGTGCTGTTCTCCACCGCATTGCAGCAGGCACTTCGGGAGATACCACTACACCTTTTTACTGAAGAGTACTATGAACAGATCGGCCCTCGCGAATACCGCAAGATCACCGTCGTCCCTGATTCTGACAATCTTGATCAGCTTGACACTATCTACTCAGGGAAGCCGTTACTCGCTACTCTCGAAGGGAGCCGCCCCGGTCGCAGGACGCTCCCGGCAGAGATTCTTGCTTATATGCTAGAAAGTCTCGATCTAGAAAAGTCAATGAAGATCCTTGAGGTCGGCAGTCCAACGGGCTATGTTGCTGCTCTTCTGGCAGAAATAGTGGGTGACCAACAGCTGATCTTTGTTATGGATGTTGGGGGTCGCACAGTTAACAAAATTAAAAGAGGGTTAGCTCGTGCAGGCCTTGAAAGAATTAACGTAGTGGCTAGGGATGCCTTCTATGGTTGGTATGAATACGCGCCATATGACCGTATACTGATAACGGCCGGATGTGCTGATATTTCTCCTTACTGGATGGCGCAGCTGAAATCTAAGGGATTCCTCCTTGCACCCATGAGTCATGGAGGTTGGTTTCCACTTGTCAGGCTTTGGATAGAGTCTAATCGCATATTTGGCAAAGTCGTGGGCTCTGCAGGAGCCACAATTGATGACATCAGAGGTGAATTGTACATAGACAGCGGCATTAGGCGAAGAGTTGCTACAATGCGTGCTGACATCATAGATAGTCCTATATGGTCAGGAATTCTTGAGCGAGGACCAACGGGCTTGAGGGATTTCTGGTTTTACATAGGTATCCGTTCCGATAAATCCTGTGCCTTCAATGTCCGTGAACATAGAAGGGTTGTGGCCCGCGGCGTTGGCTTGGATTGCCAAGAAGATGGTTGGGGTATCATTGCATCTGGCGTGCATCGTTTGCTGGGTACCTCGAAAGCCCTTCAAGAATTGGACGTACTTTATCGAGAATGGGAAGATCTCGGTATGCCACGAATGGCCGACTACCGGATTGAGTTAGCCACCAAGGCCACCGGCATTGAATCCTCACACGCTTGGATTATCAAACGTGAATTCCACTATCAAAGAATTTGGGTCGATAGGAACTAACCAATGAATACGACACCCATAGAGGTCAGAGATCTCAACAAGAAATATAAGGACGGTACCTGGGCGAACAGGAACATATCACTCGTCGTCGAACATGGAGAGCTATTGGGCATACTAGGGCCCAACGGCGCGGGCAAGACCACTCTGATCCGGCAAATCACCACCGAGTTGGTCCCTACTTCTGGTGAAGTCCGTATTTTCGGAATCGACGGGGTCTCGCGTCCTAACGAGGCTAAGGGCTACATGGGCGTGATGCCCCAGGAGGCCAGTCTGTACTGGGGTTTGTCAGTTCGCCATCACCTGCGCATCTTCGGCAAGCTGAGAGGGCTACCTGCCAAGACGGCCTCCCGTCGCGCGGAGGAGTTGATCTCCGACCTAGGTTTAGGGGAACACCGAGACAAGGTTACCGAGGAACTTTCCGGAGGGCTTAGGCGGCGCATCCTAGTCGGTATCGCGTCGGTATCCGAGCCGCCACTGTTGATCCTTGACGAGCCCAGCGTCGGCCTCGACCCCGAAGCCCGACGCTATCTCTGGGACCTCCTGCGCAGATACCAGCGGCGAGGTTCTACCGTCCTGCTGACTACCCACTACATGGAGGAGGCCGAGGCGCTCTGCGATAGAGTCGGGATCATCCATGAAGGCTCCCTGATTGCGTTGGATACGGTGGACAATCTCAAGGCAGCTCACGGGTACGAGTTCAAGGTCACTTTTGGTTCGGACGAGGGAGCCGAGACCATCTACGGCGGCGATACGGGTATGCTCGTTCAGCAGGCACAGGACAGGGGCATTCAGGAATACGCTGTCTCGCTGACGACGCTTGAGGATGTCTATCTTGGGCTGACAGGCGAAAGAGCGAGGCTCAACGAACGGGCCGAAGGGTGACATCAGAATGGACAGAATAAACACAGTGCCCGGTGCTCGGCTTTATCGGACCGGCGGCGTCAGGAAGTTCGCGTCGGATGCAGTCAGCGTCTTCGAGGTCAACTTCATACCATCCCTCAGGCACTGGTACCTGACGCTCATGCTTGCGTCGGCGTTCCCGCTTCCGTGGTTCTACGTCACACGCGCTATTGCGCCCGATGATCCAGATGTGCTTCGAAGACTGATGGCCGGCACAATCGTCTTCGGTGTCACCTTCTCCATTGGTATGCTGGTCGGACAGAACGCCGTGGCACAACGCTTCACGGGAAACCTGAAGTTGCTGATTGCCATGCCGATGTACAAGGGCGCATACGTACTCGGTACGCTGGTGTACTCGTCGATATCCGGCGTGATCACGGTCCCTATCCTGCTTGGCTTCGGGCTGGCGTCCGGTGTGGAGATTGAGCTGGCTTGGGGGTTGGCGCCCTCTATAATCCTCTCCGTCCTGGTGATGGCGGGCCTGACACTCTTCGTCGTCAGCTTCGCCCCGTCTCTGCAGGCCGGCAACCTCGCTACGGGGCTGGTCGCCCTTGTTCTGGCTGCTCTGTCCCCAGTGTACTTCACGATGAACCAAGCACCATTGTTGCTGAAGTTGCTGGGATACGTCTCCCCTCTCCGGTATGCTGCCGACGCAATTGCCAAGTCCCTGTCCGGGCAGGGCGACGTCGGTATTGAGCTCGCTGTATTGGCGGGCTTCGCGATAGTCACTATGTCTCTCGGCCTCTGGCGAATGCCATGGAGAGAGAAGTAGTGAATGGAGTCAGCTCCGTGGGAAGTGAGCATGTGAGAACTACACCCCAAGTTCTCCGAGTGCTGTCTGTCACGTATCCAGAAGATATAGCGATTGTCGTTGATGGTGGCGAGGCCGTTACATACTCACAACTGGAAGAGAGGTCCAACGCGGTCGCACGAGGCTTGGTTGAACACGATATTCAGCCAGGGGAACGTGTGGGGATTCGTTTCGACAACGCCCGACGGATCGAATCTATGGTTGCTTATTTTGCAATACATAAGGCGGGAGCCACTGTCGTGATCCTTCAAAGTGGTGGCGATCCTGTAGAGGGCATCAAATTACTTCGACACTCCGAGGCTACCACCTTGATATGCCCGACCGATCTGGCGCTCAAGGACACCGCGGCTTGGACTGTAAGCCTACAAGAACTGGAGTATGGTCAGAGTACGGAGTCATTCAACAGCCTAGCAAGACCAGATGGCATAGGCGAGATCAATTACACATCTGGAACCACAGGGACACCAAAAGGCAACGCCTGTACTCAGAATTATATCACGTTCTTCTGCCGGTACTACCCGAAGCCGTCTTATCCAAATGAGGCGAAATTCAGGGACCAGCGGCCTAAGAACATACTGCAGGACCCGCTAGATGGGAACGTGTTCCTTCAAATGCTACGACCCTTTTACGCCCGCCCCAAATCGCGACAACTTGAACTAAACATCGTGATGCGTGCATTCGAACCTGGCCGATATTGTTCTCTCATAGAAGAGCACCAAATCCACTCGACGTGGTTATCTCCACCCCAAGCACTGTCGATCCTCAACTCGGGTGCCACAAGACGATACGATGTTTCATCAATGCTTGCTATCCGACTTGGAGGAGCTCGAACTCCTGCAAAACTGATTTCGCGCCTACGGCATGAGTTTCCGAGGTCAGTTTTCGTTATTTCTTACACTACATGTGAATCCCCAATACCGGTAACAAGTGTATTTGACCGCTCAGCGCAACCGTACACTCCTGGATTGCTGGGAAAGCCATCCACTTTTATGGATGCAACCGGACAGATCGTTGCAAGGCCAGAGATAAGAATTTCAGATGAACTAGGAAACGGAGTATCACCGGGACACTCAGGCGAGATTTGGGTTAGGTGTCCAGGCCTTCCCTACCGGTGGTACTTCCGTGACCCAGAGCGTACGGCTCAGGTCTTCCTAGAAAATGGATGGATTCGGACGGGTGATCTTGGGTTCAAAGACGAAGCCAATAATCTACATATTCTTGACCGAGTGCATGACAACATTATCAGAGGAACTCAAAGCATCGCAACACCTGAAATAGAGGATGTCCTTTGCGAGCACGAATCTGTAGCTGAAGCGGCTGTATTCGCAATACCGGATGATGCACTCGGCGAGGAAGTAGCCGCAGCAGTCGTCCTGCGTTCACAAGCGACCGTGCATGAGCTTCAGCAGTTTGTGCGTGAACGACTGGACGCCTATAAAGTGCCGAGGAGGATAGTCTTCCTTGATCACTTCCCATATAACGCGCGGGGGAAGGTACTGAAGCGCCGGATACGGGGGCAGATTGGCTGCTAGATTGCTCTCAGCCAACACCCCTAATCCCGTTACCTGAACCTGAATGCGTAGAGGTCCGCGTCCTTGAGCGCGAACCGCAGCCGTACCGGCCGGCCCGCCAGCCCGCTCACGTCGCCGCCGTTGTTCCAGGTCATCACGCCCCCTATTTCGTCGCCAAACTTCTCCGGTCCCTCGTCCATCGTGAAGCCGTCTATCGGGCGGCCCTCCGCGTCCTGAAGTTCGGCCCTTATGTAACCGACCGCCGACGTCGAGTAGTTGATTTCGAGCTCGCTCCCCTCGAACGCCATCGGAATCGTCGTGAACTCGCCGCCGCCGTATCCTGCGTTCACGGACACGAAGCCGTCCGTCCGCAGCGTGTACCTCCTTATCCGCTGTGACGGAAGATGCGAGTTCTCCATCCCGTACAGCGACATCTCGGTAGGGGAGGTCTGGAGTATGCCAGTCTCGATATAGACGCCCCTGTCGTGCCAGTTGTTCTGGTCGAGGCCGGGCCGTATGAAAGCGTCCCTCATGCTGCGATCGAACCGCAGTCCGTCCCGGCTCGACATGAACACGATGTCGTTCACCCCGACGCTGTGCGTCCAGTCCGGGTCCGGGCTCCGCTCGACCACGTACCGCGACGGGAACATCAGGTAGATCCCGGGCGCCCGCTCGTACTTCACGCAGGCATTCGTGTAGAAGTGCTCGTCCGGCGTCTCGCCGGTGTCTATGGATTCCAGCTCGCTCCAGTTCCTGAAGTCCGGCGACGTTGCCCGGCGAATCCACCGCACGCCCCCCTTGAAGGGGCCTGTGCCCGCGACTCCCCGCGTATATGCCGCGTACTGCCCCAATGCATCGTCCCAGAACGCGATGTTCACCGAATCGAACGGCCCATCCGTCATCACAGGCTCGTCCTGCAGCAAGCGCCACCTGACGCCGTCCGGCGACCCCAGCGCAAGCACGTCCCGCGTCCGCGCGATAGCCTTGTACCTCTCGTCCTCCGGAACATCAGGGTTCGGATCCTTGAACGGAACCAGGTTCGCCCCAGGCCCCATCCACACCACGTTGTTCTCCTTCGATCCCTCTATCTCGAACAGCCCAAGGCTCGGCTTCTCCCACGTCACGCCGTCCTCGCTCTCCGCGTACATCGTCCCGTGACCGCTCCGCTTCAAGACCTGGTCCGAATCGTGCTCGCTTCTGTACCACGCCCTGAATTTCCCGTTGTCCTCCATGAACCCGCCCGCGCACGGACTCAGGTCCCATGGCCTGTCTCCCTCGATGGCCGGAGCCTCGCGCACAGGCTCATGCAGTACTCGCTCAACGTCCTTGGCGTCCTCGATAAGGAAATCGTCCACGAAAAGCTGACGGTCGGACCCGATGCTCTCAGGCATTCCAACACCTCCATTCATGTTCTTTAGCCATTCAGCGCGCCGGGCCTCGTTGCTGGAACGGATCGAGCCAGCTCCTGAGGCCGGTCGCAAGCAGATTGAACCCAAGTATAGCAACCATGAACGCCAGGGCGGGCGCGAGAGGCAGCCAGGGCCAGTTGAATATCGAAAGGCGCGTCCCGGACAGCATCCCGGCCCACTCCGGGGCCATCGGCGACCTCACGACCTGGGGCACGTAGCCGAAGAAGGACTCGCCCAGGAACAGCCCCAGGAACCCAAGCTCCCCCAGCGTGAGCAGGACCGCGCTCAACTCCAGGGCCGCGGCCGGGATTAGCTGGGGCGCTAGGTTCGGGAGCAGGTGGCGCCGCGCGACGTGCAGGGGAGAGGAGCCAAGCGCGACCGCGGCGTCCAGGTAGGGCTGGTTCCGAATCCACCGCACGGACCCATGCACGATATTCGTCAGCTCCGCCCAGCCGGTCAGCCCCAGTCCCAGCAGGAACACGCCGAACCCCAGCCGCGGGCCGATGGCGAGGATGAATACGAATGCGAACAGCAGGCTCGGTATGGACGATGACACGGACCCTATCGAGAGTATCTGCTGTCCAACCGCGCCGCCCCTCCAGCCGGCCACCCCCCCGAGGCCGCTCCCCAACAGCAGCCGCAGGACCGCCACCGCCGCGCACAGCGTGAGCGTCCTACGTGTCCCGTGGACGATGCGCGTCAGCAGGTCTCGGCCCTCCACGTCCGACCCCGCAGGGTACGGCGAGCTTGGAGGGAAGGGCCGACCCATGACCCGCCCATCGATGTTCTGGAGGGTCCGCCCGACTTGCTGCGGGCCGTAGGGTGACAGGAAGGAAGGCCAGACCGATGCGGCGAACAGCGCGACGGCGACCAGGCTCCCTGCGATGAGAGCGGGGTTGCCCAGGAACCTGGCGGCCAGCTCGGCGCTCCTCTCCAGCCGTGTGCGGCCTGCCGATATGCCCCGGGGTCGGACCGCCGAGCGCAGGCGCGGCGCCCAGAAGCGGGCGGTGAAGCTTATCGCGAACAGCGCGGCGAGCGCGGCGAGCGCGATAGCCCCGTGGTCCAGGTACCATATCGACGCCGGCGGCATGGGTTCGGTCGGCATATGGATTAGCCTCTCACCCGGTATCCTGCCTGGAGGCCGCGAGTCGGCCGCGGATTGTCACGATACCGCCGCCCCCGCTTCGTTCAGCCGGGGATCTACCCGCCGTATGATCACCTTCACGACCGTGTTCAAGACCAGGAACGTGATCCCTATCGAGACCAGGAAGTAGCTTGCCATCTCCGCGTCCCTGTCCGCCGCCGCGTCCAGAAGACGGACCCCGACGCCGCCCCAGTTGAACAGCCACTCGACTATGAGCAGGCTGCTGAGAGAGAAGTAGAAGGACGAATTGAGGCTGGTCAGGGCAGGAGCCGCGATGTTGCGCAGGACGTGGCGGAGCAGTATCGTCCGGCGTAGCAGCCCCTTCGCCCGCGCGGTTCGCACGTAGTCCGAGTAGATCACCTCCTGAAGCGCGCCGATTGTCACCTGCGTCATGAAGGCCATGGGGCGCACCGAGAGCACCAGCGCGGGGGCTATCAGCCGCCTGACGTCGAACACCGTAACCTCCGGGCTGAGCAGGACGAACCTGGCCCCGAAAGCCGGGCCCACGTAGCGGATGAACAGGAGCAGCACCAGCACCGCGAGGAGGAAGCTGGGCGTGAGCACCCCGACGTAGCTGACTGCCGAGGCGAGCCCGGCCACGGGCGAGCGAGGGCGCAGGCCGCTCACCAAGCCCAGCGCGAGACCGGCGAGCGAGCCTATAGCCACCGCCAACAGCATGAGAGTCAGGCTGCGCGTGTATGCGTCCAGGACAATGCCCAGGTCCTCTCCGGAATCGAATATGTCGAACGCGAACCTGAAAGTGTCGGCGAAGGCGCTCTGGATGGACGTCAGCGCGACGTACACCGAACGCAGAACCGGCTGGTCCAGCGTCGCGAAGCTGAAGAACGAGACGAGGACGAATACGAGGATGACCCTATACGCCAGCAGAAGAAGGGTGCGCAACGGTCCCCTCCTTGGTCAAGCCAGGTGGCAGGCCACCCAGTGATTGTCCCGCGCCTCCCGAAAGAGCGGCTCCTCCTCGGCGCACCGCTCGACCGCTATGGGGCACCTGGTCCTGAACCGGCACCCGCTCGGCGGGTCGATCGGGCTCGGCACGTCTCCCTCCAGGATGATCCGCTTCCGCGTCTTGGCGAGCGCGGGGTTGGGTATCGGCACGCTCGACAGCAGCGCCTGGGTGTACGGATGCAGCGGGTTGTCGTGCAGGGCGTCGATCTGCCCCTGCTCCACGACCTTGCCCAAGTACATCACCGCCACCCTGTCGCTGATGTGTCGCACGACGCGCAGGTCGTGGGAGATGAAGAGATACGTCAGGCCGAACTGGTCCTGCAACTCCTCCAGCAGGTTTATGATCTGCGCCTGGATAGAGACGTCCAAGGCCGAGATCGGCTCGTCGCAGACGATGAACTCCGGCTCGACCGAGAGGGCCCGGGCGATCACGATGCGCTGCTGCTGTCCGCCGCTGAACTCGTGCGGGTAGCGGTTCTTGAAGTAGGGGTTCAGGCCGACTGTGGCCAGAAGCTCCTCGACCTTGTCCTCCACCTCGTCCTTGGCGACTATCCCGTGGACACTCAGCGGCTCGCCGACCGCCTGCCCGATGGTCATCCTGGGATCTAGGGCCGCGTGGGGGTCCTGGAAGATGATCTGCATCTTCTGCCGAAATGGGCGCATCTCGCCGCTCTTCAGGCCCGTGAGCCTGTGGCCGTCGTAGAAGACCTCGCCGGCCGTGGCGCTCTCGAGCTGGAGTATCGTGTAGCCCAGGGTGGACTTGCCGCAGCCGCTCTCGCCAACGAGCCCAAGCGTCTCACCCTTCTGTATCGATAGGTTCACCCCATCGACCGCGCGCACCGTCTGCTTGATGGCGCCGATGCCGAAGATGATGCCCTTGGTCCCCGCCTTGAAGTGCGTCTCGAGGCCGCGCACTTCGAGAAGGGCGCCGTTCTGCGTCGCCGAATCCTGCGTAACCGTCAAGACTCTTCTCCCATTCCCGCCGTATTGCCGTTCAGCGGGTTCCAGCAGGCTGCGTAATGACTCGGCCCCATCTCAGCGAGGGCCGGGTTCTCCTCCGTACAGCGGTCCACGGGGCCGTCGCAGCGCGGCGCGAAGGGGCACCCAGGCTTGAGGTTCGCAAGGTGAGGGGGAAGGCCCACTATCGACTCCAGGCGGTCGGCCTCCCGCCTCTCCATCGAAGGCAGCGCTCGCAGCAGCAGCGACGTGTACCTGTGCTTCGGATTCTCGAATATCTCCTGCACAGGCGCAGTCTCCACTATGAAGCCCGCGTACATCACCGCCACCCGGTCGCAGAGCTCGGCGATCACCCCCAGGTCATGGGTGATCCAGATGACCGACGTGCCGCGCTCCTCCTTCAGGTCGCGGACGAGGTCTAGGAGCTGCGCCTGCACCGTTACGTCCAAGGCGGTGGTGGGCTCGTCGGCTATCAGCAGTAGGGGATCGCACGAGACCGCAATGGCGATCATCGCCCGCTGCCGCATCCCGCCGCTGAACTGGAACGGGTAGTCGTAGTACCGGGACTCGGCGGACGGGATGCCGACGCGATCGAGTATCTCGATGGCGCGCTTCCGCGCCGTCGCCTCGTTGTAGCCCAAGTGGACCTGCATCGTCTCGGCTATCTGCGGCCCGACCTTCATCGTAGGGTTCAGGGACGTCGCCGGGTCCTGGAACACCATGCCCATCTTGGTCGCGCGGCGCTCCCTGAGCTCCTTGTCCGACAGCTCCGTGATCGCCTCGCCGTCCAACTCCACGCGCCCGCCCACGATGCGGCCGGGAGGGTTCGGCACGAGCCCCATGACCGAGAGCGCCGTCATGGTCTTGCCGGAGCCGCTCTCGCCGACTATTCCAAGCGTCTCACCCTGTTCGACCTGGAAGGAGACGTCGTTGACCGCCTTGATAGCGCCCTCGCGCGACGCCAGGTGAGTCTCCAGATTCTCGACCGATAGTACTGTGTTCACCAACGTACCCTTCCTTGACCCCACTCTATCGCCGGATCTGCCTATGGCTCAGGCGGAGCCCCGCGCGGCGAACGTGAACCGCAGCCCCAGGCTCCATCTCCGCTCAATATGGGGAGTCTAGCGTCTAAGTCATCGCCAGTCAACTAGCCTGAACAGATTCGAGCTAGATTCAGAGCCATTGCCTGGGTGGTGCATCCAAGCGGGGAGTATGTTAGGATATATTATGCTGATTGCGTGGGGACGCGCGGGTTCGACAGGGGGCGCGTTCCGCGGGATTGCAGGCCGAGGCGCCACCCACCTCGTAAAAAGGTGGCACCATAGTAACTGGCAACGAAGCTTTGCCCGTCGCCGCCTAGATAGGCGGCGCGTTCACCGCTCTCCTTACCCCGAGGGAGGCGAGTTGAGCGACGCAATTCGGGGCGCTGTCCCGCTGACGCCGATAGCCGGGACCTAAGACAATCGGCTGGCCTTCGCGAAGTCCGCGCCGGCAAGGGCCCGCGAGAGGCGAGAACTAAGAGCCGGCTAAGCCTGTAGCACATCCTAGCCGGGCAGCCCTTTGGACGGGGAGTTCGACTCTCCCCCGTCTCCACCATGCCCCGCTATCCCATCTCCACCGCGCCTGAAGCCTCAATGCATCCCCCAACGCCGGCCTCGTCCGCGGACCCGTCGTGGACGACCAGCCTCACGCCGGCCTCGACGCTATCGCCCGGGCTCAGCTCCCATGCCTTGTCGAGCAGCGGGTTGACCGTAATTGTCCCGTAGTCCGCGGTGCCCCAAGCGGCATCGCCGCACGACGGATGCGGAATCACCCTGATGCCTGCCTGCCGTCCCTTACATGCCGCCCCGTATGCATCCACCCACGCCGCCCGCTGCCCTGAGATCGCCGCTCCGCCGCTGCGCCCCTCGGAGTCGATGACGCTGCCGCCGTCCACCACGCGCAGACCGTCCGCGAGCCTGATGGTGAAGAAAGCGTGGCGCGTCGGCCCTATCCGCAGCGCCCACTCGGTGGCGCTCAACCGGGTGCGGATGTCTATAACGTTGGCGGTGGCGCCCGGGAGAACGTCTATGGCGCGCGTCTCCGCCGCAACAGTCCTCCTATCGGGCGCGCCCCACTCCTCGGGCCCCTGCCAGTCCAGCTCCTGCAAAATCCTGAGATGGCCGGGCGCTGTCTCTCTGTGGCTCAAACCGCGGCTCACGATGCGTCCCGGGGCCCTGCCCTGGAAGACGTAGTTGACGTAGAAGCTGTAATTCGCCTCCTCGAACTTGTCCGAAGAGTACGGGAGGTAGCAGTTGAAATGGTCGGCCCCGACGGTGACCGACTGGTGATGCGGATGGTCTATCGGCGACTCGGACGTAACCTGGATGCCCGACGGCGTGAAGAGCGGGTAGATGTAATTGCGGAAGTCCCCTTGGCTCAGCCCCAGTACCTGTCTGCCGCGCCAGCCGACCTTGACGCGCCTCGCGCGGGCAGTCGCGCCCCGCGGCAGCTCGATACGGTCGTCCTCGACAGTGAAGTTCCGCACGCCGCCGTCAGGCGTCCCCGAATTCGGCGAGGCTGGGAGGCAGGACCCCCTCCGGCAGATAGAACTCCTTCTCCACGTTCACGGCTATCGGCTGCCCGGCGCTCATAGACTCGACCGCCTTCTCGAATATCAGCGTTGGGATGCACGCCTCCCAGGCGTCCATCGGGCTGGCCCCGCCTTCGATGCACAGCTCCGCGAACATCGCCATCTCCTCGTCGAAGCCGTTGTGGTAGCGGTTCTCCTCTATGCCAGGCTCGTCCGTGCCCTCGAACACGAGGTTGCCGAAACGCAGGGTCGCCGCGCTAACCTCGCCCGCATGTACCTCCGCGTAGTGCTTGGGCAGAATCCCGCCGCTGCCCAAGTCACTGAAGATGGACGTGCCGACGCCCCCGTTCTCGAACCGAACGGTGATAGTGCATGTGCTGGTCGCCTGCATGTCCATGCCCACCGCGTGTACCTCGACCGGCTGAGACCGCATGACGTGCCACGTCCAGTGCAGGTTGTATCCGGCCGTGTCCAGCAGCCCTCCCTTGCCGTATGGGTCCGCGCTCGTGTACGGGCCCGGCGGCACCCGGCAGGTGAACAGCGCGAATCTCGGCCGCTCGATCACCTCGCGCAGCCGCTTTGTGACCGGCGAGTGCTTGAACCACCACCCGCTCATCAGCGGCAGACCCGTCCTGTGTACCGCCTCCTGCACCCGCCGCGCCTCCTCCATCGTCATAGCAAGGGGCTTCTCGCAAAAGACCGGCTTGCCAGCCTCCAGGCACCGGACCGCCAGCTCCGCGTGCGTATCGTGAGTCGAGCATATCAGGACCGCGTCGATGCCGTCGTCCGACAGAACCCTGTCGAGGTCGGTGGTGAAGTAATCGGACTCGGCCTGTTCCGCGCGCTCCCTCGCCGCCGACTCGACCACGTCCATGGTCGCCCTGAGCCTCATACGTGGCGTCGAAAGGATATTCGGAAGATGGTGGCGGCTTATGCCTCCGCACCCGATCAGCCCGACCTGAAGCTGCATGTCCATGGCCTATTCCTCTCCTTCGACCCGGGAGATGAGCGCCCGGATATTGTCGTAGTTGATGCGCATCGCCTCGACCGACGAGCCGCTGGCGGGCCTGAAGTGCGTCGCAACCGACAGCGCGGCGTCCGCGTCGTTATCCCGCAGGCCGCGCAGCGCCGTCGGGAAGTCCACGTCCCCCTCTCCGACAGGCTTGTAGTCGAAATCCAGCCTCATCCCGTCGTTCACGCGCAGGTCCTTGATGTGGAGGCTGTGCAGGTACGGCCGGACGTTGATGAACCCGCCTCCGGCCACGTCGCTCTCCCCGCAGTTCATGTTGTCCGCCGGTCCCCACATCACCCGTATTCGCGGCGACCCTATCCGCTCCGCGACCCGCCGAAAATTGCCCGTCGTGTTCGTGTAGTTCCACGGCATCATCGAAAGCGTCACGTCCACGTCATGCTCGTCCGCCGCCTTCACAACAGGCGCGAACGCCGACTCCAGCTTGTCCATGTCGCCGTCCGAAATCACGCCCCCGCGCGTCAGCCACCGCATCGGCCACGTAGGCTTGCCCGCCGAATACTCCCCCGGCCACGCGAACGTGTACGACAAGACCGCCGAAACCCCAAGCCGATTGGCGGCCTCCATGGACCGCGCCAGCGCCGCCAAATCCCGCGCGTACTCCTCGTTCGCCCCAGGGTTGTCCGCGTCTATGTCCGTCAAGTGAATCTGCTTGAACGGATTCCCCGCGCTCACCATCAGAATCTTCAGCCCATGCTCAGCCACCCTCTCCCCCACGCGGTCAACCTCCGCGTCGCTCATGTCCGCGATATCCGGCTCGCCCGGCACGTTCGAGAACCAGACGTACTCCGCGCCGATCTCCTTCGCAGTCCGCAGCGCCTCGTCGAACGGCAGCCTCAACTCGTTCAAGAACATCCCCAGCTTGAACCGATAGCCCGATTTCGTAGTCAACATGCGCCTCCTAGCCGGGTGGTGGCGCCAGTCTAACACGGCGGCAACGTTGTTAGAATATGCTCATACCTGACGGAGCCACTATCGCCAAGCGCCAATGCTGTACGTCGTCGCAACCCCCATCGGCAACCTGGAAGACGTCACGATGCGGTCCCTCCGGGTCTTGCGCGAGGTAACCCTGATAGCCGCGGAGGACACCCGCGTAACGCGCCGACTCCTCGACCGCTACGACATCCATACGCCCACGACCAGCTACAACGAGCGCAACAGCCGCTCGAAGACCCCCTGGCTGCTCGCCAAGCTCGACGCCGGCGACGTGGCCCTGGTGTCCGACGCGGGCACCCCTGGAGTCAACGACCCCGGCGCGGGGCTGGTATCGGCCGCAGCGCAGGCCGGCCATGCCGTCGCCGTCGTGCCCGGCCCATCCGCGCCGGTCGCCGCGCTATCGGTGTCAGGCTTCGACGGTGATGGGTTCGTGTACTTGGGCTTCCTTCCAAAGCGGCGGACGGACCGCCTGAAGTTGCTCGCGTCCGTCGCGTCTGAGCGCAGGACCCTCGTCGCGCTCGAAACTCCCCACCGTCTGCGAGCAGCCCTGCAGGACATGCTCGAAGCCCTCGGCGACCGGCCCATAGCCGTATGCCGCGAGCTCACCAAGTTGTACGAAGAAGTCTTCCGAGGCGCGGTCTCACAGGCAATCGCCCGCTTCCACGAGCCCAGGGGCGAGTTCACCCTGATAATCCAGGGCAGCCCCGGCGGCCAGGCTCCAGCCGCCGACGTCGAGCGCCTGGCCCAAACGAGGCTGGCCGAGCTCCGCGCCCAGGGAGCGCACGCAAAGGACGCCGTATCCCAAGTCACCAAGCAAACCGGCCTACCCAGGCGCCAGGTGTACCAGACATGGCTGAAGCTGGATCAATCCTCATCCACCAAGTAGCCGCCCTCCGCCGTGCCAGGGCAATCCCGAAAATTGCCCCCAAATTGCCCCATAGCGCCCCTTGACACCGCGAGAACAGCCGTGCTATTCTGATAGACGGCCCGAAGGGGCGTATCCCAAACGAGCATAGAGCCCACCTCTGCCCTTGGCATCATACACGCCGCTGCTGTTGGACGGGGCACCCGCGTGTACGAGAAGGTCCCTCTATGTTTCGGCGCCTCGCACAGGAGGACGTAGTGCCAAATGCGTCTCCCCCGTTCCAGGTGCGGACTCTCGGACGACCGGGAGGACCGTAGCCAGCGCAGCCCGACGCCTTGGCGGGTGGAAGGACGAAGCGCGAACGCAGGCGGTCCCGCAAAGGACCGTCAGCCGTCCGGGAAAGCCCGGGGTGGGGTTTGCAACCCCAAGTGTCGGCGAGCGTACGACGTCGGCATCCCCGAAGCGAGTAGCGGAGTCACTGCCTTGCAAGGCATACTCAATCCCCCGTGTGAGCGGGGGAATCAGGAGTAGATAGGGCGCGGGTCGCAAGACCCGCCAAGTACCCTCTCCCTCACGGGGGAAAGGGCCAGGGTGAGGGCAAACGCCCCGCCCTGCGTCCCCTCCCCCTAGGGGAAAGGGCTAGGATAAGGGCGATTCCCGCCTTAATCCCCTCTCCCTCGATGGGAGAGGGCTAGGGTGAGGGTGATAAGCCCGCAAAGGAGCCGGCCGAGACGAAACGAACATAGACGAAGGAGCGCAGGCGTCCCGCCTGCCACCTCCCCATCTCCTCCACGACAGGGGCTATGGTGAGGAAATTCAGCGCGCCCGCCTCATCCCCTCTCCCGTCAAGGGAGAGGGCTAGGGTGAGGGTGCCCCAGATCGCCTACCAAGATGAACAAGATGCGATTGCCCTCCGCCGTGCGGACCGGCATTGAACCAGCGTCCCCGCAGTGATACGATGCCCCGACGCCGACCACAACTTGCCGGGCGAAGCATTATGAAGACCCCAGACCTGCCCCCTGGCGCAAGACCCCTCTCGTCCATGAACATCCGTGGGCTTCTGAAAGAGATCGTAGCCATATACGCCAAAGGCTATCTCTTCTTCCTCTTGGCCTCCCTCTCGGCGCTTGCCATCACCGTCTTGGCATGTGCGCTGGTGGTCGGTATTTACTACGCGTTCTTCATCGACAGCATGGAATACTATACGGAGATAGACGCGCCAGGCGCCATCTTAGGGGTGTACATATACTCCCTCCTCATATTCTGCAGTTCATGGTTCTGGCTCTGGGTCCTGGCGTCTGCGCCTACTGCCATGGCAGTCAGCCAGCATTACGCAACAAGGCGAATCCCCGTTGGACGCTGCTTCCAGCAAGCCTGGCGCAAGACGTTCTCACTCGGCATCGTCGCAACCGCGCTCGTCGTCCAGGTGTTCGGAGCCGGCATCCTTCTGGCATTCACCTTATTCTCGGTGGTCACGGCGCCCGTAGTCTGGATACTGCCGTTCGTCATCCCGGCGGCCCTGTTCTGCCTTTACACTATCTGGGCATTCGCGCCCGAGTGCGTCATGATAGAGGGCTGTGGTCCATTCGCATCGCTGGGGCGCAGCTTTAATCTCGTCCGTAGCAGCTTCTGGCGAACATGCTGGCTCAACTTGGTCTTCACAGTCATACCACCGGCGCTAATGATTACAGTAATGATGGCTCTACTTGGATCCGTCAACGTCAACCCAGGCGATAACGTCATCGCCTCAGTCTCGGCAGTCTCATTCTCCCTGCTAGTGCCGGTCGGCTGGATAGCAAGAACTCTCATCTACTACAGACTCCGAAAGCGGACCGGCCTCCCCAGGCGCCAGGTGTACGAGACATGGCTGAATCTGGATCAATCCTCATACACCAAGTAACCGCCTGCGCCGTGCGGACCGGCATTGAACCAGCATCCCCGCAGTGATACGATGCCCCGACCACAACTTGCCGGGCGAAGCATTATGAAGACCCCAGACCTGCCCCCTGGCGCAAGACCCCTGTCGTCCATGAACATCCGTGGGCTTCTGAAAGAGATCGTAGCCATATACGCCAAAGGCTATCTCTTCTTCCTCTTGGCCTCCCTCTCGGCGCTTGCCATCACCGTCTTGGCATGTGCGCTGGTGGTCGGTATTTACTACGCGTTCCTCATCCGCCCCTTGGAATACTATACGGAGATAGACGCGCCAGGCGCCTTGGTAGGGGTGAGCTATCTCGCCATCTTCATATTCTGCAGTTCATGGTTCTGGCTCTGGGTCTTGGCGTCCGCGCCTACTGCCATGGCAGTCAGCCAGCATTACGCAACAAGGCGAATCTCCGTTGGACGCTGCTTCCAGCAAGCCTGGCGCAAGACGCTCTCACTCGGCATCGTCGCAACCGCGCTCATCGTCCAGGTGTCCGGGGCCTACATCCTTCTGATGTTCACCTTCGCATTCTTGGCGGTCACAGCGCCCGTAGTCGAGGTACTGTCGGTGATCGTCATCCCGGCCCTGTACTGCCTTTACACTGTCGGGGCATTCGCGCCCGAGTGCATCATGATAGAGGGCCGTGGTCCATTCGCATCGCTGGGGCGCAGCTTTAATCTCGTCCGTAGCAGCTTCTGGCGAACATGCTGGCTCAACTTGGTCTTCACAGTCATACCACCGGCGCTAATGATTACAGTAATGATGGCTCTACTTGGATACGACGCCACCGTTGCCTCTGGTTCTAGCGTCATCGCCTCAGTCTTGTTCATCATCGCCTTGGCAGTCCCATTCCTCCTGCTAGTGCCGGTCAGCTGGATAGCAAGAACCCTCATCTACTACAGACTCCGATACATACATGACGAAAGCACACCATAGCCGTATCCCAAGTCACCAAGCAAACCGGCCTACCCAGGCGCCAAGTGTACCAGATATGGCTGGAGCTGGATCAATCCTCATCCACCAAGTAGCGTAGCCGTCAGATTATACACCCAGCCGCCCTCACGCTCACCGCCGAGTCGCGTTGTGATACCATTCATGCACTCCCCAATCCCCACGGAGCGTCTCGATGCCTGAGCGAATCCTCGTCGCCGTCGCTTGGCCCTACGCCAACGGCTCCATCCACTTGGGCCAGACCGCGGGCGCGTACATACCGGCGGACATCTTCGCCCGCTATCACCGGATGCGCGGCAACGATGTGCTCATGGTCTCCGGCAGCGACTCGCACGGCACCCCCGTAACCCTCGCCGCCGAGAGCCGAGGCGTCTCCGTCGAGCAGCTCTTCGGCCAGTATCACGCCGAGTTCCTGGACAACTGGGAGCGGCTCGGCATCGCCTTCGACCTGTTCACCTCGACCCACACCGACAACCACGCCGCCGTCGCCCAGGACATGTTCCTGAAGCTCCGCGAGAACGGCTACATCTACAACGACACGATGATGCAGCCCTACTGCGAGACCGACCGGCGCTTCCTCGCCGACCGATACGTCGAGGGCGCGTGCCCCCACTGCGGCTTCGAGCAGGCTAGGGGAGACCAGTGCGACAACTGCGGACGCACCCTCGACCCCCAAGACCTGCTCGGCATGGCGTGCAAGCTCTGCGGAGCCGCCCCCGTAATCCGCGAGACCGAGCACTTCTTCCTCAAGCTCAGCGCGTTCGAGGAGCGCATACTGGACTGGGTGCGCCCCAAGGACCACTGGCGGCCCAACGTCCGCAACTTCTCGGTCGGCTACCTGGAAGGCGGACTCCACGACCGCGCCATCACCCGCGACATAGACTGGGGCATCCCGGTGCCCCTCGACGGGTACGACGGCAAGCGCATATACGTATGGTTCGAAGCCGTCATCGGCTACCTGTCGGCGTCCATCGAGTGGGCGAAGAACAGCGGCCAGCCGGATCGGTGGCGCGACTTCTGGCAGGACGACTGCCGCGCCTACTACTTCATGGGCAAGGACAACATCCCCTTCCACACCATCATCTGGCCCTCCATGCTCCTGGGCTACGGCGGCCTGAACCTGCCCTACGACGTCCCCGCCAACGAATACCTCAACGTCGAGGGCCTGAAGATCTCGACCAGCCGCAACTGGGCCGTGTGGCTCCCCGAATACCTCGACAGGTACGAGCCGGACCCGCTCCGCTACGTCATCGCCGCCACGATGCCCGAGACGAGCGACTCCGACTTCTCCTGGCGCGAGTACGTCCGCCGAAACAACGATGAGCTCGTCGCAACCTACGGCAACCTGGTCCACCGCGTCCTCACCATGGCCTACCGCAATTTCGACGGCAGGACGCCGGACCCTGGCGATCTGGACGACCCCTCGCGCCAGCTCCTCGACGAGGCCGGGCGCAGGCTCGACGAGACAGCCGAGCGCGTCGAGGCGTGCCGATTCCGCGCCGCCCTCGAATCGGCCATGAGCCTCGCCCGCGCCGCCAACGCATACCTCGACCAGAAAGAACCCTGGCGCGCTATCCGGACGGACCGCGAAGCCGCAGGCTCCGCCCTATGGACGTGCCTCGCCGTCATAGACTGCCTGAAGGTCGCCCTATATCCCTTCCTGCCCTTCAGCTCCGACAAGCTCCACGCGATGCTCGGCTTCGACGGCGGAGTCCAGCAACAGGGTTGGTCTTGGTCGCCTGACATGACCGTAGGCGGACGGGCGCTCCGAACCCCGCAGCCGCTGTTCGCCAAGCTGGACGAGGCCATAGCCGAGCGAGAGACCGAGAAGATCGGAGTGTAGTTGCAGGTCAGCGCCCAGACCGATACGGCCAACGCGCGGCGCAGGGGAGCCGCCTTCGACGAGGCGCTCGAACGGCTCTATGAGCCGGTGCGCGGCGACCTCGAGGAGGTCGGGAGCGCCCTCAGGGCCCTCACGCACGGCCAGCCGTCTTTCATCATCGAGCTCCTCGACCACGTGCTCGAAACTACCGGCAAGCGCGTCAGGCCCGCCATCACGCTCCTCGCATCCAGGTTCCACCCCAACGACGGCGCGAACGCCAGGACCATGGCGTCCGCCGTCGAGCTCCTGCACGTCGCCACCCTCATACACGACGATACGGTCGATGACTCCGCCTTCCGACGGGGCCGGGCCACTATCAGCAGCATGTGGGGCAACAACGCAGCCGTGCTGGTCGGCGACTTCGTGTTCGCCGCGTCCGCAACCTTCGTATGCGACACGGGCAACATCCGCGTGGTTCGCAGGTTCGCCGAGACGATAATGGAGCTCTCTATCGGCGAGCTTGGCGAGATGGCCAGGGCGCACGACGCTTCCCTGACCCGCGAGGAGTACTTCAGGCGCATCTACAAGAAGACGGCGTCGCTGTTCACGACCGCGGGCGAGTCCGGCGCCGTGCTGAGCGGAGCCCCCGAGGACGTGGTAGACGCCCTGCGGAGCTACGGCTACAACTTGGGCATGGCGTTCCAGATAACCGACGACGTGCTCGACTTCGAGGGCGCCAGCGAGGAGACGGGCAAGCCGGTGGGCAGCGACCTCGCAAACGGCGTCCTGACCCTGCCCGCCATAATAGCCCTGGAGCGCCAGCCGGAAGACAACCCCATCGCGGCCCTCTGCGAACGGCCCGACGACCGGGAGAGCCTGCGGGCAGCCGTGGACCTCATACAGCAGCCCTCTATCATCGAGGCGGCCTACTCCGTCGCCGACGACTTCAGCCGAAAGGCCCTCCGCTCCCTCGACCGCGTCCCCCCAGCGCGAGAACGCGATTCGCTCGCGGAGCTGGCGCGGTACCTGGTGAGGCGAAGGGGCTGAGGCGGCTGCCGCCGTCAGGCCAGGCTGCGAACAGCGTCGGCGAGGATTTCGACCTCCTCCTCCGTGTTGAAGAAGTCCAGCGACGCCCGCAGACATTCGGGGTAGCTCACGTTGCGGATGACTATGCGGCGCGAGAGCCATAGACGCCGCGCGGTCTCCTCCGGGTCCCTGCCCGCCATGGTGAAGGTTACGAGTCCGGATTGCCCGGGTCCCTGCGTTGGGGACAGGACTTCGACCCCGGGGATGCGGGTGAGCCGCTCAGCGAGCATTGACGCTAGGGCAAGAACGCGGCTCTCGATGGCCTCGGCGCCTACGCTCCCGACGAACCGAATGCCTTCGACGAGCCCCGCCTTGACGGGTGAGCCTACCGTCCCGACCGCGAGCTTGTCGATGCAGTCTGTGTCGGGGTCAACGCCGCCGCTCCGGTCATAGCTCTTCGCCCAGCTGCCTGAGACCCGCACTGGCTCGACGAGGGGTATCATGGACTTGCGGATATACAGCGCGCCCGTGCCGTCCGGCCCCAGCAGCCACTTCTGGCCCGGCATGGCGTAGAAGTCGCAATCCAGCGCCCTGACGTCAACCTGGACGTGCCCGACTCCCTGCGCGCCGTCTATGAGCGTCCAGACGCCCCGGCCTGCCGTGAGACGGCGTATCGCCTCGACCGGCATCCGCAGGCCGGTCGAGTATTCGACGTGGCTGAAGAAGACCATGCGCGTTCGCTCGGTGAGCGCGCCGGCGACCTTGTCCAGGATGCTGCCGCGGGCTTCGTCGGGCGCGAATGACAGGACGTTGACCTCGACGCCGCGCAGCCGCCGCAGCTGGTAGCAGGGCAGCAGGATAGAGGCGTGCTCCAGGCTGCACGTGATTATCTCGTCGCCCGCGTTCCACGGCAGGCCAGCCATGACGGTATTGATCCCGTCGGTGGTGCTCGAGGTCAGCAGAACCTCGTCGGGCGAGGCGTTTATCAGCCCGGCGACGGCTTCCCTGGCTTCGAGGGCGACCTCGCCCCCGCTCTCGATCACGTCAGGCGAGGTAGGCCCATTGTAGCTCTCGTACTCCAACCGCCGCTGGACCGCCTCCACGACAGACACAGGCGACGGCCCCGACCAGCCGGTATTCAAATACGTCATCCGCTGAACCGCGGGTATCTCGCTGCGGAGCCTGGCTACGTCCATGGCGCTGATTCTAACACACCGGCCGCGCCCTTTGATATTGGCGCTCGGTATGGCATAATGGGCGCCGCCCGATAATAGAGGAAACGGGGGTCGTCATGCCGACGCTTGACTTCAAGGGCAAGCAGCATATCTGTGGGCTGTGGCTATGACCAGCCATAACTCACAAGCGCGTCTCGACATGGTGTACGACGGCCCAGCCCTTGCGGACGGGTCCATGAACGTACGGGACCTAGCGCCGGCGATGATGGCGGTGGGGAGTTTCTTCGACGCGGCGAATCGCGTGGCGAACGGCGAGCGGTCCAAGGTCAGCGTCAACGTGCGGGCCACGTCCGCGGGTTCGTTCCAGGTCCTCTTCGAGGTCGTCCAGAACGTGGAGGCAGTGGGCATACTGGACATTGGAGACATCCTTGCTACGGCCAGCAATCTGAAGGCGTTGCTCATAGGCGGAAGTCCTGGTGCTGCGGGAGGCGTTTTCTGGCTAATCAAGAGGCTCCGCGGTAGGAAGCCTCAAGTTACAAAGATTGACGATAGTCGTTATGAGCTCACCGTCGACGACGAGACGTATGAAGCGCCAATAGAACTGCTGCGCCTCTATCGAGACGTGGCAGTGCGCCGCAATATCCAAGATATGCTGAACCCTGTCAAAGAGCCCGGCATCGACCGGTTCATGCTTCGTGACGCTGGACGCACTGTCGAGGAAGTGACCAAGGAAGACGTGGGAGCGTTTGAGGCGCCTGATGACCAAGAATTGATCTTGGACGAAGTGCGGCGGCAAGCCTTCTCTATCGTCAGCCTCACGTTCAAGGAGAATAACAAGTGGCGGTTGACGGACGGCCAGAACACAATCTCCGTTGCGATGAATGACGGGGCGTTTCAGAATAGAGTTGACAACAATGAAGTGGTCTTCGCCAAGGGGGACGTGTTGCTGTGTGACTTGCGTACCATACAATGGCAGGTCGAAGATGGAGTGAAGTCGGAGTACGAGGTGGTTCGGGTCGTGAAGCAC
Source organism: uncultured Dehalococcoidia bacterium (assembly GCA_958296115.1). Taxonomy (GTDB): domain Bacteria; phylum Chloroflexota; class Dehalococcoidia; order Lucifugimonadales; family CAJWER01. The sequence goes on along the minus strand of OY282442.1, from coordinate 2,673,802 downwards.
AGGACAGCCCGGCAGTTGATGTTGTTGGAATAGGGCGTGGAATATCATGCCGACGCTTGACTTCAAGGGCAAGCAGCACATATACGCGCACCACCTGGCCGTCCCGTACCGGTCACTATGCGAGGACGCGGGCAAGTCCGTTCAGATAGAACATAAGTACGGGGGGGGGGGCGGTAGAAGGTATTCGGGTAGAGGATGGTCTGCCTGACGACAACCTCATCATCCACGGCGACAACCTCCACGCGCTGAAGGCCCTGTTGCCACGTTACGCGGGCCGGGTCAAGTGCATCTACATCGATCCGCCCTACAACACAGGGAACGAGGGTTGGGTCTATAACGATAGGGTGAACAGTCCCCTGATGCAGACATGGCTCACAGAAAACAGCCCTGTTGACAAAGAGGACTTGGAACGCCACGACAAGTGGCTCTGCATGATGTGGCCGCGCCTGCAACTGCTCAGGGAACTGCTGGCAGACGATGGGGCGATCTTCGTGTCGATTGATGACAACGAGCAGCATCATCTGCGGATGCTGATGGATGAGATTTTCGGGGAGAATAATTTTGTTGCGTGCATCACGTGGAGGGATAGAGGAAGTCCACCGAACGATAGGCCAGTAGCCAGCGTACACGATCTAGTTCTCATCTATGGAAATGAGAATGCATTGAACTTGCGTCCTAGAGATCCTAACGATACTAGTTTTTCCAATCCAGACAAAGATCCTAACGGTCCTTGGCGTTTCCAGCAGATTAGTGCAAACGCCAGGGGTGGGAGATGGGTGGACTCTCTTTACTATCCGATAAGAAATCCGAACACTGGCAAAGAATACTTTCCGCCGCCAAGAGCGAACTGGCGATATAGTCGAGATAGAGTCGCCGAGATGATAGCTACAGGCGAGATCATCTTTGGCAGAGATGGTAAGTCCGCTCCTCAAAGGAAGCGGTATCTGCGTGACGTGAGGCAGGGTTTGACTTGGCCCACAATTTGGCAGACCGACAGTCACGGCAAATTTCCTACGAACCGGGACGGCTCGGCTGAGTTGACCGATGTATTCGACGCTCCATCGGAGTTCGACACTCCTAAGCCGGTCGGCTTGATAGACCGAGTGCTCAGCATTGCCACAGGCCCAAACGATATTGTCCTCGACTCGTTCGCAGGCTCCGGGACAACAGCGCACGCCGTCCTAGCCCTCAACAAGGAGGACGGCGGCAACCGCAAGTTCATCCTGGTGGAGTGCGAAGACTACGCGGACACCATCACGGCGGAGCGCGTTCGGCGTGTCATCGGCGGCGTGCCCGGGGCGCGGGACGCTGCGCTGCGCGAGGGTTTGGGCGGGTCGTTCACCTACTGCACGCTTGGCGAGCCTATGGAGATAGAGGAGATGCTGTCGGGGGATGCGCTGCCGTCGTATTCGGCGCTGGCGGCGTACCTGCTGCACACGGCGTCTGGCATCTCCGCCGGTGGCGCGGAGCTGGAGCGCCGCAATGACGATGGGCTGTTCTACAGCGACGGCGCGACGGACTACTACCTGCTGTACGAGCCGAACGTTGAGTGGCTGTGCGGCAACGAGGGGATACTGAACGAGGAGCGGGCGCGTCGCATCAGCGCGGCCAGTCGTGGGAAAGGCGGGAAGGCCATCGTCTTCGGGCCTGGCAAATACATCGGGCAGCGTGACCTGACGCCAATGGGGATCACCTTCTGCCAGCTACCCTACGAGATGCACGGCTCAGGGTGAGCTTGACTCCGACCAGCGCCCCTTTGATATTGGCGCTCGGTATGGCATAATGGGCGTTGCCCGATAGTAGAGGAAACGGGGATCGTCATGCCGACGCTTGACTTCAAGGGCAAGCAGCACATATACGCGCACCACCTGACCGTACCGTACCGGTCACTATGCGAGGATGCGGGCAAGTCCGTTCAGATAGAACATAAGTACGGGGGGGGGGGGCGGTAGAAGGTATTCGGGTAGAGGATGGTCTGCCTGACGACAACCTCATCATCCACGGCGACAACCTCCACGCGCTGAAGGCCCTCCTTCCGCGCTACGCGGGCCGGGTCAAGTGCATCTACATCGATCCGCCCTACAATACGGGCAGCCAAGCATGGGTATATAACGACCGCGTTAACAGTTCATTGATGCGAGCGTGGCTTAAATCGGCGGTTGACCGTGAGGATCTGGAACGCCACGATAAGTGGCTCTGCATGATGTGGCCGCGCCTGCAGCTGCTCAGGGAGTTGCTGTCTGATGATGGCGTGATATTCTGTTCCATTGACGACCATGAACAGTGGCGTCTATTGGGACTTATGGAAGAGATATTTGGGGAAGAAAACTTCATAGACACGCTTGTCCTGATTCAGAACCTTGGAGCGGTGTCGGGAAAGTGGCTTCGGGAGGTGAACGAACATATACACGTTTTCGCAAAAGACGTATCTCAGGTGAGTCTAGGGACATTCGTTAAAGAACAGCCTGCGGAGGAGTGGCTAAGCGATGAAAAAGGTTCTTATCGACTAGGTAGCGGACTTGTCCGTATAGGGATGAGCGGGACACCCGAAGACCGTCCTAATTTGTACTTCCCGATTTTCGTTGGGCCCAATCTGTCTATCTCCACTGAGCGTCGTTCACCTTCCGATACAGTGGTTTATCCAACGGATGGTCAGGGAAATGCGGCTGTCTGGAGGTGGGGAAAGCAGAAAGTGGAAAACGAACATCATAATCTGCTGATTAAGCCTCACAGTAGAATGGGCTATCAGTTCATTATAAAGATCCGACCCAGTGATGATGATGGCACTTTCAGAGAAAAGCCTACTTCATTGTGGAATAAGCCTCAATACTCGGCTGCCAGTGGAACAAACATGATGAAATCAGTTTTCGATGGCGAGCGCCGATTCGATTTTCCCAAAGCTGTTGTTCTGGTAGAGGATGTACTACGCTTCGCCAACGTCGGTCCCAACGACATTGTGCTTGACTCGTTCGCAGGCTCCGGCACAACAGCGCACGCCGTCCTAGCCCTCAACAAGGAGGACGGCGGCAACCGCAAATTCATACTGGTGGAGTGCGAGGACTACGCGGACACCATTACGGCGGAGCGCGTTCGGCGTGTCATCGGCGGCGTGCCGGGGTCGAAGAACGCGGCGCTGCGGGAAGGGCTGGGCGGGTCGTTCGCGTACTGCACGCTTGGCGAGCCTATGGAGATAGAGGAGATGCTGTCGGGGGATGCGCTGCCGTCGTATTCGGCGCTGGCGGCGTACCTGCTGCACACGGCGTCTGGCGTCTCCGCCGGTGGCGCGGAGCTGGAGCGCCGCAATGACGATGGGCTGTTCTACGGCGACGGCGCGACGGACTACTACCTGCTGTACGAGCCGAACGTTGAGTGGCTGTGCGGCAACGAGGGGATACTGAACGAGGAGCGGGCGCGTCGCATCAGCGCGGCCAGTCGTGAGAAAGGCAGGAGGGCCATCGTATTCGGGCCGGGCAAGTACATCGGGCAGCGTGACCTGACGCCAATGGGGATCACCTTCTGCCAGCTGCCCTACGAGATGCACGGCTCCGGGTGAGGCTGACATTGACCGGCCATGAACCTGGCGCCTGCCGCGCGGACATCGTGTATGATGCAACCTGCAAGTCGCCGCGGACGTCGAGGAACCCAGAAGCCAGTAGATTTCTTTGCGTGTTCTTTGACTGGGAGGCTGGATTTCGAGGGGCGGGCGGCCCGACCAGATACGAATATGAGGAAAACGGGCGTGAGATTTCTTTGCGTGTTCTTTGACTGGGAGGCTGGATTTCGAGGGGCGGGCGGCCCGACCAGATACGAATATGAGGAAAATGGGCGTGAGATTTCTTTGCGCGTTCTTTGACTGGGAGGCTGGATTTCGAGGGGCGGGCGGCCCGACCAGATACGAATATGAGGAAAATGGGCGTGAGATTTCTTTGCGCGTTCTTTGACTGGGAGGCAGAATTTTGAAGGACGGGCGGCCCGGTCAGATACGAATTGGGGAAAACGGGCGCGAGATTTCTTTGCGCGTTCTTTGACTGGGAGGCAGAATTTTGAAGGACGGGCGGCCCGGTCAGATACGAATTGGGGAAAACGGGCGCGAGATTTCTTTGCGCGTTCTTTGACTGAGGAGGCGAGGGATGGAACTCAAGGATTACCAAGTTGCCGCCTTGGAAGCCTTCGTTCGCTGGAGAGACGCGCTGGCGGAGGCGCGGGCTAAATCGGATGCCGCCATCGCCGCGCTGGAAGGCGTGGGGGCGGACGTTCCCGACGACGTCCGCAACTACCCCAAGAGCGCCTGGCAGCTCTTGGCGCAGTCGGGAGGCGTTGCGGAGACGGCCGGCGAGTACGCGAGCCGTACCGATGACGCTGGACGGCCCATCCCGCACGTCTGCTTCAAGGTGCCAACCGGCGGGGGCAAGACCCTGCTGGCCGCCGCCGCGCTGGAGCGGCTGAACCGACAAACCGGCCTGACGCTGTGGATAACGCCGACCCGCGCCATCTACGAGCAGACCAAGGCCGCTCTCAGGAACAGGGAGCATTTCTACCGGCACATGCTGGAGCGGGCCAGCGGCGGGCGGGTCAAGCTGCTGGAGAAGGATGACCTCTTCACGCGGGCGGACGTTGCCAACTATCTGTGCGTGATGCTGCTGATGCTCCCGGCGGCGAATCGTCAGAAGGGTAGGGAGTTCCTCCGGATGTTCCGGGACTCGGGGCGCTATCCCACGCTATTCCCCGACGGCGACGACGCGCTGGGCGACGCCAGGCTGCTGAACCGCTATCCTGACCTGGAACGCGTTTCGGACGGCGGGCCTGTCAAGCACAGCCTGTTCAACGCGTTCAAGATGCTGCGCCCGGTTGTGGTTCTGGACGAGGCGCACAAGGCATACGGCAAGAAGCGTGAGGCCAACGAAGAGTTCGTGCGCTCCGTGAACCGCCTCGACCCCAGCTTGGTCATCGAGCTGTCGGCCACTCCCAACCGAGGCGTCAGCAACCTGCTGGTGGACATAACGGGCGTGGAGCTGAAACAGGAGGAGATGATAAAGCTGCCGGTGCAGGTGAAGTCGTCCCCCAACGACGACTGGCGCAACACGCTGGCGGCGGCGCATGACGAGCTGGAGCGGCTGGCCGCCGAAGGGGTGTCGCTGCAGATGAGCGAAGGTCGCTATGTACGGCCCATCGCGGTGGTTAGGGTGGAGCGGACCGGCAAGGACCAGAGGGACGGGGAGCGCATCCACGCCGAGGACGTGCGGGAGTATCTCGCGCAAAGCCTGGGGGTTCCCGCAGAGGCGGTGGCTGTCAAGTCGGCGGAGGTGGACGAGCTTCGCGGCGTGGACCTGATGTCGGAGTTTTCGCCCGTGCGCTGGATAATCACCAAGGCCGCGTTGATGGAAGGCTGGGACTGCCCCTTCGCATACGTACTGGTGATGCTGGACAACACCCGCGCCCAGCGAGCCATCACACAGCTGGTTGGGCGCGTGATGCGGCAGCCGCACGCGCGGCGGACTGGCAGGGAGGCGCTGGACCAGTGCTACGTATATTGCTGCAATATAGACGTCGTGGCGGCGGTGAGCCAGGTCAAGAATGGACTGGAACAGGAGGGGCTTACCGGCTTGGGCGACGCCGTGACGAGCGATTCCTCGGATTTTCAGCGCGTCCCATTCCAACGGCGTGAGGCGTTCCGGAACAGGGACATATTCCTGCCGGTGGTCCTGCACAGCGACGGCGCGGACTGGCGCGAGCTGGATTACCAGCGGCACATCCTGTCCAGCGTAGATTGGGGGGCCGTCGAGGCCCCGGATCCGCAGAGCAGTTTACCCGAACGAGCCAGGTGGCAGTGGGCAACCGTCGACGTCGGGGACACGCTGCCGGTATACGGCGAGCGGGACCTGTACATAGACAAGACCGTGAAGATAGCGTGGTTCGCGCGTCGGCTGTCGGACGTGGTTCCGAACCCGTGGCAAGCCGCTCGCATATCGCGGCAGCTAGTGGAAAAGCTGAGGGCGGCGGGCGATTCCGACGACGAAATCCATGACAGACGCTCGTACTTGGCGTTCGAGCTGCGGAAATACGTGGCCGAGGCGGTGGAGAAGCAGGCGGAGACGGTGTTCAAGGACAAGCTGGGCAGCGGTGAAATCCGATTCGACTTGCAGGCGGGCAGGCCCAACTTCCGGATGGTGGATACTTACGAAGTGCCCGCGGCCGGCGGCCTCGGCGGCTTGCTGGCTCGCAGAGACCACCACCCGATGCAAGTCAGCTTGTTCGAGCCGGTGTACGAGCTTCAATTCGACTCCAAGCTGGAGCGCAGTTTCGCCCGCTATCTCGACGAACAGAAGGCGATCCAATGGTGGCACCGGGTGGCCGTGCGGCAGCGGGGCGATTACTACCTGCGGGGTTGGAAGCAGGACCGCATCTGGCCCGACTTCGTGGCCATGGGCGGGGAGACCGAGGGCAAGCCCCACGTGCTGGTCTTCGAGACCAAGGGCGAGCATCTGCGCGACAACCCGGATACCGATTACAAGCGCCGCGTGCTGGACACTCTGCAAAACGCGTTCAACTGCGGGACGATGACCGTGCGGGACGGCCCGGCCAAAGGCACGTTCAAGCTGGTATTCAACGAGAACGAGTTCCCTACGGCGCTGGCTGATCTGGGATACGCCTACAACGCCTGAACCGCTCTCCTATACCTTGATATACGGTCGATCTCCTATTGCAGTGGCAGGTGGACCGTCTCTCCTGTGCGGGCGCTTGTGTGGACTGCGTCGGTGAATTCCATGTAGCGGACGCCGTCCTCGAAGCTGGTGTGGGTGATCTTCTCCTTGCCGCGTATGGCGTTGACGAACTCCTCTTCGACGCGCCAATCGCCCTCGAGCTCTGGGGTGATTTCTATCTCGGACATGTAATGCTGGCCCCTGCGCCCGCCGTAGAGGGCGAGGCTGTCGGTGTGCAGGCGGATGGTTCCCTCCGTGCCGTACATGGCCAGCGAGTCTGGCGGGGCAAGACCGAGGACGGTGCTCATCCTGACGTGCATGACGGGGCCGGACTCCATCTCCGCGATGATCTGCAGGTAGTCTGGAACCGAGACGTGCCGCCTGTCCCCGGACTCGTCGGCTTTGGACTTGACGTGGACGCGGGTGAGCGCCCTGACGCTGCTTGCGGGGCCGACGTAGCGCATGACCTCCTCGTACCAGATGCCGAGGCGCATGACGTTGTTGCCGCTGAGGTCGCGGTCTTCGCGCCAGTGCAGGGGGACGTGGGGGTCTGGGAAGTCGCCGCCGATGGAGAGCTCGACGGACAGTATGTCGCCCAAGTAGCCGTCGGCGATGAGCTTCTTGATTGTGCTTTCGACCTTCAGGGAGAGCGGGCCGGGCACTATCTGGGTTATCAGCCCGGGCTTTTCCCTGGAGGCGGCGAGCATCTCGCGGGCCTCTGCCGAGTTCATCGCCATGCGCGCCTCGCACAGCACGTGCTTGTCGTTGTCGAGCGCGGCGAGGGTCAGGGTCTTGTGCATGTAGGGCCAAGTGCCGATGCATATGGCGTTGGTGTCGGGCGCGGCGACGAGCTCCCGCCAGCTGTCGTACACGGCCGAGATGCCCCACTCGTCGGCGACGCGCTGGGCGGACTCGCGGCTGCGGTTAGCCACGCTGACGAGCTCCACGCCTTCGATGGCCCCGAGCTTGGGAAGATGCTGGAGCTTGGTGTTGGCGCCTGCGCCGATGAATCCAACTCGTATGTCGCTCACGTGATTCCTCCGTATTCGTTGTGGGGTAGGGCGGCTCGCCGAGTCGCCCTACGGGGAGCCGGGGCTGGAATTGTCATTTGGGTAGAGCAGGCGGCCCTGCCGCTCGGTGGGGGCGCGGAAGAGGTGGCCGCCGGCGGTCGTAACGTACAGGGTCGTCAGGTCGCGGCCTCCGAACGTGCAGTTGGTGGGGCGGTCGGCAGGCATCGGGTGCGTCTCCAGCGTCTGGCCGTCCGGGGCGAAGACGTAGATCATGGGGCCGGGCCCGCTCTCCTCGAACCCGGCGGTGGCTATGATGTTGCCCTCTGTGTCTAGGACCATGCCGTCAATGCCCCTGTGAGCGCCGAACTCGTGCAGCACGGCATGGTCCCCGAGGCTTCCGTCCGTCCGCACGGGGTAGGCGCGGAGTTGGCGGTATTCGTCGGGCCGCCTGCCGCTCTGGGCCACGTACAGCGTGTCGTGGTCGAGGGAGAAGAGCAGGCCGTTCGGGCGGGTCGTGTCGAATGTAACGCGGGTGATGGACCATCCGCCGCCGTCCGGATCGAGGCGGTACACCGAGTCGTGGTCGAGGTCCTTGTTTGCGCGGTCCTCGCTCCACTCGCCGGCGGCTCCCTCGTAGTACGGGTCGGTGAACCAGACCCGGCCCTGGAGGTCTATGGCGACGTCGTTGGGGATGTTGAGCCGCTGGCCGTCGTAGCCGTCTGCGAGGACCGTGGTTCCGCCGTCGGGCTCGTAGCGAACCATGCGCCTCGCGCCGCCTTCGCAGGCGTAGAGCAGGCCGTCGGGGTCGAGCATTAGCCCGTTGGCGTGGTTCGTGCCCGAACGGAACGCCGTCGAAGCTCCGGCCTGCGGGTCGAACCTCAGGATGCGGCTAGTGGGGATGTGCGTGAAGAGGAGGCCCGAGCCGTCCCAAGCGGGGCCTTCGGTGACGCCGCCATAGGGGCCGTCGACAAGCTCGAAGTCCCAGGTCATCTACAACCTCCCGAAAGGTTCCCCGCAGAGCGCTTTTACCGCGTGGGCTGATTGTATCTTGATAGTCAGGCGTGTCAAGATAGCGGACATGGTAGGAGGTGATGAATGAAGATAGGCGCGCACGTATCGACGTCGGGCGGGCTGGACAAGGGTATAGACAGGGCGGAGGAGATAGGCGCGGAGGCCGTGCAGCTCTTCGCGTCCTCGCCCCGGATGTGGCGGTTCAGGGCGCCGAAAGAGGCGGAGGAGCTCGCTTTCCGCGAGAAATCGGAGGCGACCGGCATCTCGCCGGCCTTCATACACGGCAGCTACTTGGTCAACGTGGGGGGAGACCCTGCGATGCTCGAGAAGTCTGTGGAGTCGCTCACACGGAACATGGAGGCCGCGTCGCAGCTTGGGGCTGTCGGCGTCATCTTCCACGGCGGGTCGCACAAGGGGGCGGGGTTCGACGCGGTATTCGACCGTGTCATCTCTTCGCTCACCCGCGTGCTGGACGCAACTCCTGAGGACGCGATGCTGATAATCGAGAACAGCGCGGGGATGGGAGCGCATATCGGCTCGACGTTCGCGGAGATAGGGCGCATGGCGGCGGCGCTTGACAACGATAGAGTGGGGGTGTGCCTGGACACGCAGCACAGCATCGCGGCGGGCTACAACCTGGTAGAGGCGGGGGGGATCGAGGCGGCGATGGACGAGTTCGAGCGCGAAATTGGGCTGGGGCGGCTGGTCGTCGTACACGCGAACGACTCGAAGACGGCGCTGGGCTCGGGAGTGGACCGCCACGAGAACATAGGCGAGGGGAACCTGGGCGAGGCGGGATTCGAGACTATCATGGGACATCCGGCCTTTCGCGAGACGCCGTTTCTGCTGGAGGTTCCGGGCTTCGGCGATTCCAAAGGGCCTGACAAGGAGAACGTGGACAGGCTGAAGGCGGTGCGCGAGCGGGTGAGGCTCAGGGCCGGGTAGCGTCTCGCGCCCTGGCTGGAAGTCTTGCGTCAGCGCCGGTGAATCAATCGCCGCCGAGCGCGGCGCCAGCGGGTCTCTGTATGCGGCTGGTTGCTATAATGGAAGGCAGCCGGCGCGGTCGCTTCGCTGGGTTGATTCATACGTGGGCCATGAAGCAGGACAAGACGGACAGGGCGCGTTATCGGGAGTATATGGATGCCGAGCTGGAGGGGGGCGTTCTGGGCGCGAGCGGCAGCCTTCGGGCGGCGGTGCTGGCGGTGAACGACGGATTGGTGTCCAACTTCAGCCTGGTCATGGGCGTTGCCGGAGGCACGGGGAACCCTGATTTCATCCTGCTCGCGGGTGTGGCTGGACTGATGGCCGGGGCGTTTTCGATGGCTGCGGGCGAGTACGTCTCCATGCGTTCACAGCGGGACGTATTCGAGAACGCGATCCGCAAGAAGGCGTTCGAGCTGCGCGAATGGCCCGAGGCGGAGAGGGAAGAGATGCTCCTCATCTATCGCGCCAAGGGCCTGTCCAAGGAGGAGGCCGCGGTGGTCGCCGACAGGGTGATGGCCAATCCTGACGTTGCCCTGGACACCATGGCGAGGGAGAAGCTTGGCCTGGACCCGTCGGAGCTTGGCGCGCCGTGGGGAGCGGCTGCGAGCTCCTTCATCGCTTTCACCTTCGGAGCGCTGGTACCGATATTGCCGTACCTGTTCGGGGTAGGCGGCGCTTCGTTCACGATGAGCGTGGCCCTGAGCGCTGGCGCGCTGGCGACTGTCGGGGGGGCGCTGTCGGTGGTGTCGGGGAAGGGCTTGTGGCGCGGGGCGCTGCGTATGCTCCTGGCGGGCGGGGCCGCCGCCACGGTAACCTACGGCGTCGGCAGGGTCGTGGGCGCAATGGTTGCGTAGCCGGCTGGCAGCGGGAGGTTTTGGCTATGAAAGCCTCGGTTCGGCTGGGAAAGATAGCGGGGGTGGAGATAGGACTCCACTACTCGTGGTTCTTGGTGTTCGTTCTCGTGTCCTGGAGCCTGGCGGTTAGCTTCCTGCCCGACCGGTATCCTGGCTGGTCGGCGCCGACGTACTGGGCGACTGGGGCCGTGTCGGCGCTGCTGCTGTTCGTTTCGGTGCTGACGCATGAGATGTCGCACTCGCTCGTGGCGCGGGCCCGCGGATTCCCCGTCAGCGGCATCACGCTGTTCATACTCGGCGGGGTGAGCAACTTGAAGGCGGACGCCCGGAAGGCGTCCGACGAGTTCGCGATAGCGATAGTGGGGCCGCTGACGAGCTTCGCGCTGGCTGGGCTGCTGTGGCTCGTCTCGCTCGCGCTTGGGGACGGCAACTCTCCGATTCACGCGACGCTCTTCTACCTCGTGTTGATGAACGCGCTGCTGGGGGCTTTCAACATGCTCCCCGCCTTTCCGCTCGACGGGGGCCGCGTTCTCAGGTCGATCATATGGGCGGTGACTGGCAGTCACCTGCGCGCGACGCGGATAGCCACGTTCGGCGGGCAGGTCGTGGGCGTGGGCATGATGGCGCTTGGAGTCGTCCAGGTCGTCTGGACCGGCAATTTCGTCGGCGGGGTCTGGTTAGCGTTCCTGGGCTGGTTCCTACAGAGCGCGGCCGGGCGCAGCCAGGCGGAGACAGCTGTCGAGTCGAGCGTCAGCGGCGTCCGGGTAAGGGACGTGATGGACGGCGACCCGCCGACTATCGATCCCGGCTCGACCATTCGGGAAGCGGTGTTCGGACGGCTGCTGCGGCACGGCGCCAGGGCGCTGCCGGTTTGCGACGGGGAGATGGTGGTCGGGCTGCTCTCGTTGACGGACGTGAAGCGCCTATCGCAGGACCTTTGGTCCGCGCGGATAGTGCGGTCCGAGATGACCGCGATGCCGTTGATAACGGTGGGCCCCGATCACGACCTGGCCCAGGCCATGGATCTGTTGGCGCAGAACAGCGTCCACCAGCTTCCGGTCATCGAGGATGGGCGGCTGGTCGGGCTGCTCAGCAGGTCGCACGTCATCCAGTACCTCTATTCTATGAAGGAGCTTGGCATCAGGTAAGGAGCGCGTCATGTTCGAATCGGTGAGCGCCGCGGCGGTCTCGCTCAAGCCGAAGAAGTGGGACAAGAGCCACAACGCCGACAAGATGGAGCGGCATTTCCGGGAGGCCGCGCGGCTGGGCCCAGACCTCATACTCACGACCGAGGGGGCGCTGGAGGGCTACTGCGTGATGGACGTGATCGAGGGCCGTCGGACGCCGGAAGAGATGCTGAGGGTCGCCGAGCCCATCGAAGGGCCGTACATCGAGCGGTTCCGTCGGCTGGCCGCCGAGCTGCGGACGTGTCTGTGCTTCGGGTTCGCGGAGCGGGTCGGCGGCGACGTGTATAACGCCGCGATATTCATAGACGGGGACGGCGAGATACGCGGGAAGTACCACAAGACGCAGTTCGCCGAGGGCGCTCATCCGTCCTGCAGCTTCAACCGCGTCGGCGGGACGCTGCGGGCGTTCGATACGCCCTTTGGCCGGGCCGGGTTCGTAATCTGCAACGACCGATGGAATCCAATGATAGCCAGGACGCTGGTCCTCGACGGCGCGCGGTTCATCCTGATCCCGTCCTACGGCTCGAAGTCTCGCGCCCAGAACGAGGCGGTGGTGGCGCGCGCCCGCGAGAATGGAACGCCAATCGTCGAGGCGAACGTGGGCATGAATCTCATAGTCAGCAAGGGCGAGGTCGTTGCCTACGAGTGGGGGAACGACAAGATAACGTTGGGCGTGATCGAGGTTCCCGCCGCCCCGTCGGCGTCCGCGGCGCGCCATTACGAGCGGCAGTACATGGCGATGCAGGGGCCCGAGATGGCCCGGCGGTACGAGGAGACGCTGAAGCGGATCAGGGGCGAGTCGAATCTGATACCGCAAGCATCCAGGGGCGAGCTCGTGGCCGGCGCGGCGCGATAGGCGGCGCTGGGCGTGCTGAATTGCCCTCTGTGGTGAAGGGGGAGGGTCTGAATCAGGGTTTGCGGGATTGTGGCAGGGGCAGGCGGGACGCCTGCGCTCCCAGGATGGGGGACGCGCTGAATTGCCTTCACCCTGGGTCTCTCCCCGTTGGGGAGGGGTGATGAAGGCTGGGGCCTTCTTGGCGCCTGCGCCTATGTTCGCGTTGTCTCGGTCGGCTCCTTTGCGGGTGAATCACCCTCACCCTAGCCCTCCTCCCATCGAGGGAGAGGGGACGGGGCGGGGAATCGCCCTTGTCTCCTAGCCCTTTCCCTTCGGGGGAGGGGCGCAGGGCGGGGCGTTTGCCCTCACCCTGGCCCTTTCCCCCGTGAGGGAGAGGGTACTTGGCGGGTCTTGCGACCCGCGTCCTGTCTACTCCTGGTTCCCCCGCTCTCGCGGGAGATGAGTTTGCCTTGCAAGGCAGTGACTCCGGTACTTGCTTCGGGGATGCCGACGTCGATCGCCCGCCGACACTGGGGGTGCAGCCCCTCCTCTAACTTTCCCGGACGGCTGACGGGCCCTTGCGGGACCGCCTGCGTTTCGCGCTTGTTCCTTCCACCCGCCAAGGCGTCGGGCTGCGCTGGCTACGGTCCTCCCGTGTTACCGAGAGTCCGCACCTGGAACGGGGGAGACGCATTTGGCGCTGCGTCCTCCTGGCGAGGCGCCGAAACGCAGAGCGACCTTCTCATACAGCGGGTGCCCCGTCCCAACAGCAGCGGCTGCATGAATACCCTGATATTTGGTAGAGGAGGGTCTGCGCTCGTTTGGTGTACGCCCCTTCGAGCCGTCTACCAGACTAGCACGGCTGTTCTCGCGGTGTCAAGGGGCGATCTGGGGCAATTTGGGGGCAATTTTCGGGATTGGGGATGCAGGCGGGATGGGATAGTGGTGAGTGTAGAGTAGGGAGGGGGAGAGGGGATGGGGAGCGCAGGCGGGGCGCCTGCGGTCCTTTGGGACAAGGCCGGGGAATCACCCTCACCCTAGCCCTCTCCCATCAAGGGAGAGGGGATTGCCCTGGGTAGGGAGGGGCACTCCGGAGCGGCCGTTTTCCAGCCAGCGGGCGCACTCGTTCGACAGGTTGCGGGCAACCGCCGACTGGTATAGCTCCAGGTCCTGGGCGGTCAGGACGTCCTGCCATCTGCCGTTGACGCCCTTGTGGAAGAAGGTCTGCGCGCCGCCGCTCATGACGCTGTCCATGTTGGGCCAGGTCCGCTCTGCGTTCTGCTTCATCGCCTCGAACGTTACGGCGTCGGCGGTCGATTGCAGGGTTTCTTCGTCGAGGTAGATGTCGAGGAACGCCGCGACCCTCCGCACTTCGCTTGGCAGGTCGCTCAGCAGGTCGTTGAAGTGGACGAACAGGATGTTCGGCAGATGTCGGAAGCGCCACCAGGTCTGCGCGTGTCTCATGTTCGACCAGAAGGGGTAGCCCTCGCTCTCCCATTCGAACCAGCCCATGGTTATCCACATGCGCCATAGCGCGCGGGCCTCGTTGGGACAGCGCGGCAATGGGTTGCCGACCCTGCCTGGGGTTTCGTTCAGCATCTGGTAGAACAGGTCAGTGTAGTTGCCGTAGTGGTTCCAGAGGGACATGAACACGTCGCGGGCGTCTCGGCTTACCACCACGTACTTGACCTGTGGGAAGTAAGGGATGCCGTCGAGCGGCAGATGCGTCTTGACAGAGCGCCTGTGCCTCTGTTCTTCGAGGTCCCGTATCACGCCGTCGAGAGGAGACAGCCGGCGGTCCAGCCATGGCGATAGCTGGCTCAGGGACGGCATTTCCGCTTCACGCGCGCCGAACAGGAGCCGCCGCACGATGGTCTGCATCCACGTCGTGCCCGACTTGTAGGGCGTCGCCACGACGATATCGCCTTTCCGCGGCTCGAACCGCTCCCAGCGAGCGCTGTCTAGGTGGTGATTCTGGTAGGCGCGGGTGATTTCAGGCAGGTCGGCGCTCATGGCTCGTCATTCCCCAATCGGCTCCCAATATCGTACCCTATAATGCCGTCGGAGCATCTTCCCCCGCGAGGCAAGACATGAGACTCGATACGGTTCTGACTCCCCCGGCGACTATGCCGAATGGGCTCCAGGGAACGGACGACGGGTTGTGGGTATGCGACCAGGCGACGGACGAGCTGTACCTTCTGGATGACGAGCTTCGGATCGTCAGGACGGTGCGGACGACTGCGGAGAACTCGTCCGGGCTCACTGTCGGCGGCGGCTCGTTCTGGATAGCCTCGAACGGCGAGGCGAGGGCGCGTTACCCCCGTCCGGGGGACACGGGGTTCTCCGGCGTGGTGAGGTGCGACTACGAGACCGGCGAGGAGGTCTCGCGCTTCCCGACGCCGGATGGCGGCGGGATTCACGGGGTGGAGTGGGTGGATGGGCTGTTGTGGCTGACCGCGTTCAATCCCAAGGCGCTGGTCTTGATGGACCCGGAGAGCTGGAGCGTCATCGGGAAGGTCGAGGTACCGCACGAGCGTCTTCACGGGCTGGCGTGGGTGGGCGACGGCATATGGTGCGCCCATACGTCGGACAAGTTCATAGTGAAGTATCACCCGGAGACAGGCGATGAGCTGGACAGGATCGTCTACGGGGCTGAGGACCCGGCGCCGCACGGATTCACGCTCTGGAAGGGGGAGTTGTGGAGCTGCGACGCCAACTGGCCCAGCCCCGTCCATCCGGACGGCCCCAGCGTCAGCAGGATAATCAGATGACAATCACGGTGGAGAACATGGAATCGGCGGTTCCCGGATTGGCGGCTTCGAGGGGAGACATCTGGACCGCGGCGTCCTGCGGCATTACGCGGGCGGAGCGCCCAATAGCCGCGCTGGTGGACCGGGACGCATACGCGGCGAGCGCCGGGCGGACGCGCGTCCTGCTGGTTGGGGGGCTGTCCGGTCGGCCCGATGACGCAGCCATCGCCGTCCGCGCGCTTCGCCTATTCGCCGAGGCGGGGGAGCGCCTGTCGCAGAGTATCGCGCTCAGCGCCGTTCCGTGCGGGAATCCGGGCGGGCTGGCCCTCCGCAGCGGACCCTCGAACGGCGCGGGCGGGTTCGTGGATAGGGGGTATCCGCCGTCGGGCGGCTTCTACGACCACCCGCTGAGCCCGGAGCCGCGGCACATCTGGCGCTGGGTCTGCTACCAGGCGCCAGACGTCGCACTCGAGCTGCGGTCGGGGCTGGAGACGAGGTGGGAGGCGAACGCGGCTGTGAGTCGGTCCTTGCGCGGGGCTTTACGCGCCGGCGACGCGGGGCCGCCGGACTCCCTCGTCGCCGCGCTTGGGCATGGATCGGCGGACAGCCCCGGGACCATCCCCGGGCTGCGCCTGACCACTTCTACAGACTCACTGGCGGCGGAGCTCGACAGGCTCTACGGCCTGCTCCTGGCTGCGCGGCCGGGTCCCTCCGAGGCCCGCGCCGCGTTGGACGCGCGGCGGTCCAGGAGCCCGGTCGAGGTTGGCCGCGATCTGGCGAAGACGAACGGGCGCACCCTGGAGCCGCTAATCTATACTCAGGGAGTGGCTATCAGCGGTCGTCTGCGCCTCGCGGCGCTGGACCCGGCTTCGGCCGGGGGCGTGGACGACGTCGCCCCGCTGGTCGAGCCGGTAGCCGCCGATCCTGTGAGGGCATTGGGCGACGCTCCCGAGTCGCCCGAGCTCGCGGCTGTGGCGTGGGCCGAGGAGATGGCGGATTCGACCGGCGATCCGCGGTACGGCGCGGCGCTGTCGGCCGCGGCTGGCTACTTCACGCCGCGAGGGGATGGGGAGCCGCCGTTGCCGCTGAACCCGAACTTCATAGTCGAGGACTTCTTCTTCGCGGCCGCGGCGCTGGGTCGGGCGTACCGCGCGACTGGCGACGCGAGCTGGATGGACATGCTGGCGCGGTTTCTGCTGGACGCTGGGACGCAGGAGGCGGGCGGCCTGTTCCCGCACAGCCGTTACGGTCCGTTCCACTGGGGCCGCGGCAACGGCTTCGCGGCGATGGGGCTTGCCGAGACGCTGACCTACATGCCAGAGGACCGCCCGGATAGGAGCGCGATACTGGATATGCACCTCCGCCACATGGATGCGCTCAGGCCGCTCCAGGATCCGTCTGGGATGTATCTCCAGGTGGTCGATTTCCTCGGCTCGTACCAGGAGCTTACGGCGACCTGCATGATCGGCTACTCGATGGCGCGCGGGATTCGGCTGGGATGGCTCGACGACTCCTACAGGCCGGTGGTGGACATGTCGTGGAGGGCCGCTTCGGAGCGCGTGGACGCTGACGGCAACGTGGTGGACGGCTGCGCGGGGACGGGCGTGATGGACAATCTGAGGAGTTACCTAGACCGGCCCGCCAATTCCGGCTACGACGACCGCACGGGAAGCATGGCTATCTGGTTCGCGGCGGAGATGGCGCGGCTCACTCGGCAACCGCGAGGTCGTAGCTAGCGCTGCGGCCGCCCTGTGCGCCGCGGACCAGGACGCCGCGCTCTATCAGGCCCGTGATGTCCCGCAGGGCGGTGTCCTGCGAGCACTTGGCGAGCTTGGCCCATTTCGACGAGGTGAGCTTGCCCTCGAAGCCGTCCAGGAGACGGTTGACGACGAGGTGCTGCCGTTCGTTGAGTGAAAGAGCGGCGGCGCGCTCCCAGAACCGCGCTCTTGACAGCGCGGCGTCGAGTGTAACCTGCGCCTTCTCGATGGCCCTGTCCAAGCAGGACAGGAACCAGTCCAGAAACTCGGACACGTCCGGCGTTCCCTTCTGGGTTCGTTCCAGGACGTCGTAGTAGTCAGCGCGCTCCTGCCGTATTTGGGACGACATGCTATAGAAGCGATCCGGGCTTCCTTCGGAGCGCGCCAGGGCCATGTCCGCGATGGCTCTGGCGATGCGCCCGTTGCCGTCCTCGAACGGGTGGATGGTTACGAACCGGAGATGTGCCAGCCCCGCCCTGATCACGTGGTCGGTCCCGGAGGGCGCCTCGAACCAGTCGAGGAACGCCCGCATCTCCTCGTCGAGCCGCTGGGCGCTCGGCGCCTCGAAATGTACGCGCTCTCGGCCGTAGGGGCCGGAGACGACTTGCATCGGGTCGCCGCTGGCGCCGCGCCACCTTCCGACGATGATGCGGTCGATGCCGCTGCGTCCGGTGGGGAACATCGCCGAATGCCAGCCGCGCAGCCGCTCGGCGGTCAGGGGCTCGCGGCAGCGCCGCGTCGCGTCCAAGGTCATCTCGACGATGCCCTCGACGTCCCGGTCGGCCCGTTCTAGTCCGCCGACGTCGAGGCCTAGGCGTCGGGCTACGGAGGAACGGACCTGCCGCTTATCGAGCTTTTCGCCCTCGATGCCGCTGCTCTCGGTCACGTCTTCGGTAAAGGTCAGCAGCAGCGCCTTCTGCCTGAGGTCGAATCCGAGCGCCTCCATGCCGCCAAACAGACGGCCCTGCCTGTGCCGCGTCGCGGCGAGCTTTTCGGCCAAGCCCTCCTGTTCCCAGCGGAGATTGGGCCAATCCGGATGTTCGTGTATGTACATTCTCCGCATAACCTGCGGAGATTATACTCTCCAATCCTCGCGGGGCGCAAGTAATCTCCGCAAGATATGCGGAGATTAAGCCCTCTAATCTCCGCATCCCAGCCCGTCGAGGAAGTCTTGGAGCGCCTGGTGGAAACCGGGCGGGTTGTCGCCTGGCACGAGGTGGCCGGCGTCCTGGATCACGGCGAGGGAGCCGTTTTGGAGCCGGCGCAAGGTCTTTTCGGCTATCTCCTGGGAGACCACCTTGCTGTATGCGCCGCGCACCAGCAGCGTTGGGCATCGCACCCTCTCGACGTAATCCCATTGGCGCGCGGTGTATTCGGGGCCAGGCTGCGGGCGCGAGGGAGAGCGCAGGGCCTTGTCGTACTTCCACGTCCATCTGCCGTTCGGGAGCCGCTTTAGGTTGTGGGCGAGGCTGCCCCTTATCTGGGCGTCGGAGCGGCGCGGGTTGTATCCCTTGACCCGCTCGACGAACTCGTCGAAGGTGTCGAGCTCGTCCACGCGCTCGATGAAATTGCGTATGGCGGACGCCCCGGACCGGGCTGATTCTGGGGCAATGTCCACTATCACGAGCGCCCGAACGCGGTCGGGGCGCAGCGCCGCATAGGAGAAGGCGTTCCGCCCGCCCATGGAGAGGCCCACCAGCACGATGCCGCGCAGGTCTAACGTCTCTATGAATGACGTGAGGTCTCCGACATGGGCGTCGAGGGAGTAGTCGCCGTCGGGGGCCCAGTCGGTATCCCCGTGTCCGCGCTGGTCGAGCGCCAGGACGCGGTATCGGTCGCTGAATGCGAGCGCGGCGAAGTCCCAGGCATGGGCGGATTGCGCCATGCCGTGCAGCATCAGGATGGGCGGCGCGTCGGGATCTCCCCAGTCGAGGTAGTGGAAGCGCAGCCCGCGGAGGCGCGCGAACCGCTCGTCGGGGGTCGCCTCGCGTGTGAACTCGACCCCGGCAGCCCTGGCGGCTGCGAACAGAGACAACCCTTGTCGTTCCTTCATGGGTCGAAGTCTATGGCGGCTCCGCGCTGGAGTCAACGTTGACATGCCGAAAGACGGGGGTTAGGCTTCGTTGCGAGGACTGCCGGCCATGGGGGGGATATAATTGGCTGCGATTGGCGTCGACCAGGGAGTGGAGACCGTCATAGAGCTCTTCGGGACCATCGTCGGGGCCGAGGGCGGCTCGCTCGAATTCGTGGACCTGTCGGACGGGCGGCTGACGGTACGCTACAATGAGGGCGTGAACGAGGATTGCCCCGAGTGCGTGCCCAGCCACGAGATGGTCGAGGGGATGATGGAATCGTCGCTGAAGATACACGCTCCCGACGTCCGTGAGTTGAATCTTCTCTAACCTGATGGGGGCGTCAGCCGTTTTACACGTGAGAGAAGACTGTTTAGGAGAGGAGCGGACCAATGACCATGCGAGGACTTGCGGCGTTGTTGGGGATAGCTGTCCTGCTTGTCGGGGGCATCGCCTGCGCCGCCGGCGCGCAGACGGACTCCAGCGCGGGGATTCGGGTCAAGGGCGAGGCGAGCGTCAGCGTCGAGCCGGACATAGCGCTGTTGAACATCGGCGTGGAGACTATGGCTGAGACCGTTGCCGACGCCCGCGCCCAGGCGGCCCAGGCCATGGACGCGGTAATCCAGGCTGTCAAGGCCAACGGACTCGACGACGCCGACGTGCAGACGCGGTCCTTCAACATCTGGCCCAGGTACGAGTACCCTGAGGTGACGAGCAACGGGAGACGCACCACGAGGCAGGAGCTCGTCGGCTACACGGTGAGCAACGACGCGATCATCAAGATACGGGACATAGACGCCGTCGGCAAGGTCATAGACGACGTAGCGTCGGCTGGCGGGGACTCGACGAGGATCAGCGGGATCAACTTCAGCATCGAGGACCCCAAGCGGTTCATGGAGCAGCTTCGAGAGGAGGCCGTGGACAACGCCACTGCGAAGGCGGAGCACCTGGCGAGCCTCGCAGGCGTGGAGGTAGGCGACCTGATCTACATCGCGGAGGTGGGCGACGAGCCGGTGGTCCGCGGTTTTGCGGAGGACGCGATGATGATGAGAGCGCCAGCCGCGGCTGCGAATACCTCGATCAGCGGAGGGGAACTGGAGCTCAGCCTGAGCGTGCAGGCGGTCTTCTCCATAGAGTAAGCCGCCGCGCTTAGCGGGTAGGCCCCCATTTCGAGGTCGCTACCGCAGGAGGACCGCGCGTAATCGTCCCACTGGCGGTGGGATTTCCGGCGCGGTCCTCCTCATTGACCACCCAGCCGCAGATGTGGTAGAGTTCCAATGTTCTAAACTGCCGCAACTTCCTCGAATTGGGCCAGGCGAGGGAATGATTGCATCAATTCATCCGGCAGCTCTCCTTCTATTGGGCGCCGCTGTTCGTCTGGATGGGCGTCATCTTCTGGGGGACGAGTCTCAGCGGCGACGTTGTAGGAAGACTCGATACCGGTGTGCCGTTTGTCTTTGACGCGGCCCACGTTGTCGAGTTCGCCATTCTGGCGGCCCTGGCCTATCGAGCGTTTCGTACTTGGGAGGGCTTTACTTCGCTCCCGGCGCTGTGGGGCGCCGTTGTGGCGTTCACCGCGCTGTACGGCATTTCCGACGAGGTTCACCAGTCGTTCATTCCGGGGCGTCGGCCCAGCGGCGTCGACCTGGCCCTCGACACCCTGGGCGGAGTAGTAGGGCTGGCATTGGCCCACGCGCTGTTGCGGGGAAGGGCGTGAATCCGTTAATTGCCCGGCTGCTCCCGGCGTCCGACCGACGCGCGGCGCGGCAGACGTTGTGGATAGGCGCGATAACGGCGGCCCAGATAGTGGCCAGCATAGTTCAGGTGGCGCTTTCGGCCCGGATCCTGGGGCCCGAGGGCTTGGGGGTTCTGGCTATCATCATAGCGTTAACCTCGCTTCTCTATCGGTTCGTGTCCCTGCCGGGCAACGAAGTCATTACAACGTTCGTGACTCGCAGTGTGGCTGAGGGCCGCATGGAAGAGGCGACAGGTACGCTGCGGTTCACCTATATAGTATCCCAGGCGCTTTCCCTGGTCTCCTACACCCTGCTGGCGGTTGCGGCCCTCGCCGTGAGCGGCCTGCTTGGAGACACGGAGGACTACAAGTCGTCGCTGCTTGTGTACGGGGTCGGGGGCGTCGCGGCGGCCACGGTCAGGGAAAGCATGGCGTTGCTGAGACTGGCCGACCAGCTGCGGTTGGGCTTTGCCGTTGCGGTGGTCAGCGCGGCGACGAGGGTCGCCTTTCTGCTGGCGGCATGGTTGACCGAGGGTGGGCTAATCATGGTAGTATTGGCCTATGTTGCAGGAGACGTGATAACCGGGGTCGGGATGTTCATTGCCGCCGCCTCCTCGGAGAGGAAAGCGGGTCTGCCGGGGTTTCTGCGCTCGTTGTCGGCTAAAGTGCCTGGCCGAGACGTCATCGCGTTCCAGGTCGGGTCGTTCTGGCGGGCGTCGGTCGAAGCCGTCATCCTGCATATCGACGTAATCCTGATAGCCAACATCGTCAGCTTGAGCCAGGTTGGGCTGTACCGAGCCGCGCACCAGATTGTCGACGCCACCAAGCATCCCTTCCGCTCCATCTCCACCGGCGTGCAGGCCGAATACAGCCGGCAGTGGTACGGCGGAGACATGGCCGCTGTTCGCCGAATTTCCCGCCATTTTACGCTATTGTCGCTCGCTATCGCTGTTGCCGGATACGGACTGCTTGCTATAATTCACGGACCGATTATCCGGATTATGCTGGGTCCCAGTTTCGAAGAAGCCGCCTTCCCGTTGCTGTTCCTGCTTCCAGGGGCCTTGGCCTTCGCGGTCATTGCGCCCCTTTACGTCCTGCCCGCCGCGACGGGAAGAGCCATTCCCCATCTGGCGTCATCGGCGGTGACGCTGGCGGCTATGGTTACGGCGATATTGATACTGGCCCCCAAGTACGGAGCGGAGGGGGCGGCGTGGGCCAACTCCATTGGCTGGATTGCTTTCGCGGCGGCTTTCGTTCCGTTCATAGTCGCGACGCTGCGCCGGGGGGCGCGGCGCGGGCCGGTAGAGGCATAAGGCCAGAGGAGCGGGAGGTTTCATGGCGGTTAGAATGGGCTCCCCTGTGATCAGGACGGCAACTTGGGTCGGCTCGGTTCGCTCGACCTGGGCGTCTCTGCCCTCTAGGGCTGCCGACGCCGGCGTGGGCGTCCTGTCGATGTATTGCGCCTCCATTGCGCTTGCCCTGTTCGCCTTCGGCTTCGTGCTTCGCGGCGGAACGCAGCTGTTCGGACCCATAAACCTGACACTGGTGTTCCTGCTGGCTACCATACTCTGCGTTGGCGTCCACCTCTGGGCCACCAGGGAGATAAGGTTCCAGTTTATTTGGGCGGATGCGCTCCTGGTTGGCTTGGCTCTGGTGATGCTGGCGAATAGCAGCTCGGCTGCCGGTATGGAGAAGGGTCTGCGGTTCGTGGGCCTGGCGCTGGCGCCCTACTTCCTGGCTCGTGTCATCCTGATCGAATTCGTTCGGGTGAAGCTCTTCCTGACTACGATATTGGCGGCGGCAACGGTTTTGGGACTCGGTGTCGTAGCCTTCTTAACCCTGCCCGATGCGGTCGCAAACCTGTTGCCGTATGAGATAGTGGAATGGAACGAGCGCCTGGTTTTCCTGAAAGCCAACCCCATTCAATTCGGGATGTTCTTGATGGTCGGGGCGATGTTGTACGTTGGCCTGATGTCCGGTTGGCGGCGCATCTGGATTGTTCCGGGCCTGGCCATGGTGGGGACGCTGCTTTATGACATGCTGATCATCGGCACCCGCGCCACGCTGGTTACCATGTTTGTAACGTTGTTGGCCGCCTTCTTGATTGCCCTCATTACGCGCAGATTCAGAAACTTGCCTGTCCTATTGGTTACTCTCGGCGCAACGAGCTTTCTGTTCTACACGATTTTTGCATCCGCATTCGTGCTGTCGACAACGAGAGTCGGCGAAGCCGGCATCAGGCACGAAGCCGGCGTCTGGCATGAAGATGAACAGAAGCGGGTGGGAGAAGTCATCTCCGCCTTCCTGGTATACGATCAGGCCCACAGGACCGACGATGACCCCCCGAAACGTTGGCTTTGGCAGAGGGCCGATCCTCTGACCGACGATGCCAATATGCCCGACAACGCCACTTGGACAGACATCGACACCTACAACATCCCAACATACGAATACACCCCGACCGAGGATGACCGCGGCAAGTTCTTGCGCGCCTATGTGTACTACGAAAAGGAGGGCGAGACTTACCGAGGGCAGACGGCGGCCATAGGCCCGATAGCCACAGCGCAACAGACTACCCTCGCGCCCGCCGACGTAAGCAAAGACGCCCAGGAACAGGAAGATGCAATCATCGAGAGAAAACTCCCGCAGTCCGGGATAACCCTGCCCAATCAGAGGCGCCACGAGACATTAGTCCTGGCGGTCCAATCTCCAGATGGCGCGGAAGAAGAAAAGCTTTATGGGCATGTAATCGATAACAGATTAGGTCTGATGGAAGAAGCCCTGACCAAATTCAGGGCCAATCCCCTCTTGGGGGCGGGCACCGCGGGGATGGACAATTACGCCCACAACATTTTTGCGGAGACGGCGGCCGAGCTGGGCCTGATAGGACTTGCCCTCCTGTTGGCGCTCCTTGCCTTTGCTCTAAGGAGCCTCTGGAAGTTCTTCGTCAAGCTCGACGAGCGAAACCCCTACTTTCACATTATCACGGCGGTGTTCTTGGTAGCGAGCGCGCTTTTTATGCAGAAGCAATTCTCGACCAATCTGGCCCACCATAAGGACCTGATTATCTTCGTCGCCATAATACTCAACCTGCCGCTTCTTCTGGGTATGCCAAGCCGGGAGAGCAGTGGGGGCCTCCGCGAGAAGCTCCCGCCTAGGTTTCGGTTCCTCGCGCCGGCCAAGGACAGCGTGCCGGTGGGCGACGATAAGACACGACCGTGAGATAGGCTATATGACTTCACATAATCACCAGGTGAGAACAGCGTTATTAGGATGTGGGTATTGGGGAAAGAACCTGCTGCGCGTACTCATGGAATCCCGCGACTTCCAGGTGCGTCGGGTGGTCGACTCGTCGCCCGCCGCCCAGGAATACGTAAGCTCCCGTCACCCGGGACTGCGCGTCTCCGGCAATGAGTCGGACATCTTCGATTCCGATTCGATCGACGCGGTGGTAATCGCCACTCCGGCGAACGACCACTACCGGGCCGCTCGGCTGGCCTTGCGCGCCGGAAAACACGCTTTCGTCGAGAAGCCGCTGGCTGCCAGGGCGGACGAAGCCCAGGAGCTAGTCGATTACGCCAGCGAAAAGGGCCTGGTATTGATGGCCGGACACACGTTCCTGTTCAACTCAGCCGTCAGCTACCTGAAGGATATGATAGACTCCGGCAGCCTTGGCGACATCCACTACATCTACAGCCGCCGGCTCAACCTGGGGATAGTGCGGTCCGACGTGAATGTTCTGTGGAACTTGGCGCCCCACGACGTATCGATCATCCAGTACTGGCTTGAGTCCGAACCTGAGACCGTGAGCGCAGTGGGCGGAATCTACCTTCAGCCCTCCCTCGAGGATGTCGTATTCTCGACGCTGCGCTTCCGCCAAGGGCAGCTCGCCAATATCCATCTGAGTTGGCTGGACCCGCATAAGGTGAGAACGGTGACCGTCGTGGGCAGCCGGAAGATGGTGGTCCTAGACGACGCCTCGACCGAGGCCAGGGTAGTGATTTATGACATGGGGGTGGACATTTCCAGCGGTACGAAAGACACCGACAGCCCAGGCGGGTTCCTGGTATCGCACCGGTACGGCAACACCATTATTCCAAAGATTCCTTACCCGGAGCCGCTGGCCCGGGAAATGGGCCATTTCTTGGACTGCATCCGGCGCGGCTCGGAGCCAATCAGCGGCGGTCAACACGCGGTCTCGGTGGTCAGGACAATCGAGCGGATACAGGCGGAACTCCAAAAAGGCTGGCCGTCATCAGCGCCCGGCGCGCGCGGCCGGAGCAGGATAGGGTAGCCGTATGCGCGTTGCGCACGTTACGGTCAGCTATCAGGAGGGCCTGGGGTACGAGGAGAACCATCTTCCATTCTTTCAAGCCGCGATGGGCGCCGACGTTTCCATCATAACCTCCCCGCTGCCTTTGGCTTGGTGGCAGGGGCTGGAGCGCTTCCAGTCCGGGACCGTCCCCGGCGTTTACGAGGAGCGGGGCGTTAGGATACACCGGTTGAAGGCCAGATTCCGCTTCAGAAAGGGGACCCAGTTCTTGCTGGAGGGCCTCAAGAGCGCCCTGAGAGAAGCCAAGCCGGACATTCTGCACATACACAACCCCATCGGATCCCTGACTGTTCAGGCTCTGTCGGCGGCCAAGGCCCTGGGCCTGCCGGTGGTCATAGACTGCCACCTCTGGCGCTTCCTCACTTATCCTCGCGGACCGGTGAGACGGGCCTACTACCAGTTGTTCCGGCGCTTGTTTCTCCCCCGCTACGACTCCGTCATCAAGCGCTATATCCCCTTGGGCCCCGAGCCCGAGGACATCCTGCGCGACCTGTTCGGAATCCCCCACTCCCGTATGGCACACTCCACCCTGGGGGCCGATACCCGCTCATTCAGGTGCGACGAGTCCGTTAGGCTGGAGACTCGGCGGTCGCTGGGAATCCCCGACGACGCCAGGGTGATACTGTTTGGCGGACGGATTGACCCCGGGAAAGAGGTGGAGACGCTGGTGGAGGCATGGAACTCACTTGCCGGCAAGTACGGCCTGTACCTCCTGCTGGTGGGTCCGGCCGTGCCCGGCATAGCCGAAGAGCTTACCCAGGCGGCGCATCCCAACGCAAAGAGCAGGCTCATTTTGACCGGACTTGTTCCCAACACCGAGTTGCCCAACTATATGTCGGCGGCCGACATAGCGGTATGGCCTGGGGACCCGGGCATAACCATGAACGAGGCGATGGCCTGCCACAATGTCCTCATACACTCGGATGAGGCTGCGGGAAGGCATCTTACGCTCTATGGGAACGGCGCGGCGTTCGAGAGGGGCAACGCCCGCTCCCTGGCAAGAGCGATTGACTCGATTCTCGCCGACCCGTCCCGGCTGGCTGATATGAGACTGCGCTCCCGCCGCTTGGCGGAAGAGGTTTTCGACTGGAAGGTAGTTGCCGCTAGGACACTGGGGATTTACAACGACGTTTTGCAGGGTACGAATACGGCCACGGCAATTTGGGAGCCTGCGATTCAGAGGAACCAAGTGTTGCAGTCATGACCAGCCCAGAGTCAGCAGTCGCCACCGCCGCATGGCTCATCCTCCGCCTTATCCCCTCTCCCTCGACGGGAGAGGGCTAGGGTGAGAGCGCCTCCCCGGCCTTGTCCCAAAAGGACCGCAGGCGTCCCGCCTGCATCCTCAATCCCGAAAATTGCCCCCAAATTGCCCCAATCCACTCCTTGACACCGCGAGAACAGCCGTGCTAGTCTGGTAGACGGCTCGAAGGGGCGTACACCAAACGAGCACAGATCCCACCTCTGCCTTTGGCATCATGCCGCCGCTGATGTTGGGATGGGACCAGCCGCGGTACGGGAAGGTCGGTCTGTGTTTTCGGCGCCTCGCCAGGACGGCGCAGTGCCAAATGCGTCTCCCCCGTTCCAGGTGCGGACTCTCGGACGACCGGGAGGACCGTAGCCAGCGCAGCCCGACGCCTTGGCGGGTGGAAGGTCCAAGCGCGAAACGCAGGCGGTCCCGCAAGGGCCCGTCAGCCGTCCGGGAAAGTTAGAGGAGGGGCTGCACCCCCAGTGTCGGCGGGCGATCGACGTCGGCATCCTCGAAGCAAGTACCGGAGTCACTGCCTTGCAAGGCAAACTCATCTCCCGCGAGAGCGGGGGAACCAGGAGTAGACAGGAACGCGGGTCGCAAGACCCGCCAAGTACCCTCTCCCTCACGGGGGAAAGGGCCAGGGTGAGGGCAAACGCCCCGCCCTGCGTCCCTCCCCCTAGGGGAAAGGGCCAAGGATAAGGGCGATTGAAGGCGCAGAAGCGGCTAGACCCGCCAGAGCGCCAACTGAAAGGAGCCGGCGCAAGACCAACTGACAGAGGACGAGGCGAATCCCTCTCCTGGTGAAGAAAATCCAGGCGAGGGACATGCAGGGGCAACCACAAGTGGGTTGGCCCTAGTTCACGTTGGACCGCCTACCAAGATTGAATAAGATGCGATTGCCCTGGTTTTCGACTGGAGGGCAGTTGTCGCTAGGACGCTGGAGATAATACAATGACGTTTTGCGGGGGTAGGAGTATGGCCATGGCAATTGGGGGGGCTGCGATTCAAGGACAGGGGCCTGAGACCGCAGCCTCAGCCGAGGAGCGCGCATGAGCGAAGCCCGCTCCTCGAAACACAAACTTATAATTCAGACTCGATTCGATAAGATAGCGGCCACCTACGAGGACACCGTCGGAGCGCGGCGGCAGGCTTTCAACGACTCCGTCGACAAGATCGTGTTGAAGTACGCCCGGGCCGAGGCGCGCCCGCTGTCGGTGTTGGATGCGGCCTGCGGGACCGGCTCGCGCTGGACCCGGATGAAGGAGGCATTGCCCGATATTCAACTCTATGGGTTTGACGCCAGTCCTCAAATGGTCGCAATCGCCAAGTCCCGAGAGGGGAGCGGATTCAGCGTAGTCAAGGTCTGCGACCTGACCGGCATCTCATATCCCGACGAGTCCTTCGACCTGGTCACCTGCCTCTTCTTCCCGTTCTCCTGTCTGACATCTGCCGCCGATAGACGGAAAGCCGCGCAGGAGCTGGGACGGATGCTGCGGCCGAATGGGCTGTTGTTCGTGGATGCGATAAATCGCTGGCACCTGGGCGAAGGGGAAGGGTTCCGCCGGAGCTGGCCTACCGCGATATGGGAGTATCTCCAGTCGGTGGTCGACCCCAACCTCGACGCCGGCGACAAGGTATACTCCACTCAGATGGATGGCAGCCCCCTGGAAGGATTCATGCACGGGTACTCGAAGAGCTCCTTCAGACGCTTGTTCACGGAGGCTGGACTGACCATCGAGCGGGAGTGCGTTATCGGCTATAACACGGGGGAAATCCACGCCAAGACCACTCGTGGGAATCTACTCTTGGTCTGCCGTCGTAAGGGCTTGGACGGTCGCGGGAAGTGAGGATTCCTGTCATGCGTCCCATCCCCCTGGTCGACCTGAAAGCGCAGTATGCCGCCATCAAACCGGAAATCCGGTCCGCGATTGATGGGGCGCTGGATAGCGCTCAATTCATAAACGGCCCAGACGTATACGACTTCGAACAGAGGTTTGCCGCCTTCTGCGATGCAGAGTTCGCGGTTGGCGTCGGCAACGGCACCGACGCCCTGACACTGGCGCTCAAAGCCCTCGAGGTCGGCCCTGGCGATGAAGTGATTACCACCGCCAACACCTTCATTGCCACCGCCGAGGCCATCGTCGCAGTCGGGGCGACGCCGGTCTTCGTTGACGTGGACCCGGCTCACTGCAACATGACTGCCGAGGGCCTCGGCGCGGCCATCACTCCCAAGACCAGGGCGGCCATTCCCGTCCATCTGTACGGACAGCCGGCACCCATGGCGGAGATAATGGAGGTTGCCAGGCGGCGCTCCATCAAGGTCATCGAGGATGTGGCGCAAGCTCATGGGGCCGAGTATAATGGCAAACGAGTGGGAAGCTGGGGCGATGCGGCGGCCTTCAGCTTCTACCCAGCCAAGAACCTGGGGGCCTATGGCGACGCCGGAGCGGTGGTTACAAACGACGAAGAGCTGGCCGCCGCCGTGCGGATGTTGCGGGACCACGGACGGACCGACAAGTACCTGCACGAATACGTTGGAGTCAACAGCCGTCTGGACACGCTCCAGGCAGCCGTTCTGGGGGTGAAGCTGAGCCATATGGAGGAGTGGAACGAGGCGCGGAGGGCGGTCGCCGCGAAATATGACGCGGCCCTGGGCGAGTTTCCCTGGTTGACTCTGCCCGCCCAGATGCCGGGTGGCAGACATGTCTATCATCTCTACGTCGTCCGAAGCGACCGGAGAGATGAGCTGAGGCAGCGCCTTTCCGATAGCGGGATTGGCGTCGGAATACACTACCCGCTCCCGTTGCACCTCCAGCCGGCGTTCCGGGCGCTTGGGTACGGCATGGGCGATTTCCCGGTTTCTGAGCGGCTTGCCGGTTCCATCCTGTCGATTCCGATGTATCCGGAAGTGAGCGAGACGCAGTCGCGCCGGGTCGTTCAGGCTATCGGGTCATTCGATGGCTAGAGGGACTCCATGAAAATCTCTATAGTAGTCCCGGTGTTCAACGACGTGCGGATTGGCCGCGCGTTGGAGTCCATCCTGTCACAGCAACACGAGCACGAGCTCGAAATCATCGTAGTGGACGCCGGATCCACGGACGGAACGTTGGCCGTCCTTGAAACGTATGGTGATAGAATTACAGCCCTTATCAGCGAGCCGGACGAAGGTATCTTCCACGCCATAAACAAGGGCATTGACAGGACTTCCGGGGCCTCCCACGATGTAGTGCATTTTATGGGCGCCGATGACCAGTATGGAGATCCGTTTGTCATTCGCGCCGTTATGGATGTCTTCCAATCGGAGGAAGATATTGATGCTTGTTACGGCGACCAAATTTACACGAACGAAGCCGGCAATATAGTCCGATATTGGAAGGCTGGCGACTACCGTAGAGCAAAGATACACTTTGGCTGGTTGCCTCCACACATGACGTTCTTCGTGCGGAAGCGCGTCTATGAACATCATGGCATGTTCAATTTGAGGTATCCTATCGCAGCGGATCAGGATTTCATGTTGCGGCTGCTGTACAAGCGCCAAATCAAGGTGAGGTACTTGAGAAGAGTGCTGTTGAATATGGCGCCAGGCGGCAATTCCAACAGGAGCATCGTGAGAATTCTCAAAGCCGCCCTGGAAGTGGCCCAGATCTGCTGGAATAATGGCCTGCTGGGGCTGTTGCTGTTTCCCGTGCTAAAGCCCTCCAGGAAGATATTCCAACTTATAAGCCGTCCTTAGATGACCTCGAGGAGGAACAGCCAGTGAACATCGTTGTTGCGGTCACGCGCATCATGTGGTTAGATATGATAATCCAACGAGGGAGTGGAGCGTCCAGTGAACATCGTTGTCACGGGGGCCGGCGGATTCATCGGCCATCACCTTGTCAAGCGGCTGAAGGCCGAAGGCCATTGGGTCCGGGGCGTGGACGTCAGGCGCCCTGATTTCGAGGACAGCGCCGCCGACGAGTTCGTGATTGCCGACCTGCGCGATTTCGATGGCTGCCTGCAGGCCGCCGACGGCATGGACGACGTCTACCAGCTGGCCGCCGACATGGGCGGCATCGGCTACATCGCAGTCAACCACGCCTTACTGACCCGGAACAACACCCTGATCAACAGCCATATGCTGGAAGCGGCGCGGGTGTCCCGGGTGAAGCGATACCTCTACCCCAGTTCCGCCTGCGTCTATCCCAGCTTCCTGCAGACCGACGAGGACGTTACCTCCCTCCGGGAAGACGAGGCCATCCCCGCCGACCCGGAGAAGGGCTACGGCTGGGAGAAGCTGTTCGCCGAGCAGCTGGTCTCCTACTACCACGAGGAGTGTGGTCTGGACGTGCGCATCGTCCGCTTTCACAACGTCTATGGCCCCCTGGGAACCTATGACGGGGGAAAGGAGAAGGCGCCGGCGGCGATCTGCCGCAAGGTAGCCCTGGCCGAGGATGGCGGAGGCATCGAGATCTGGGGCGACGGCGAACAGACCCGCAGCTTCTGCTACATAGACGATTGCATCGAAGGGATGCGGCGCATTATGGAGTCGGGCTACGCCAAGCCCCTCAACCTGGGCTCCGAAGAGCTCATCACCCTCAACCAGCTGGTGGACGCGGTATGCGCCGCCGCCGGAAAGCGTCTAACCCGCAGCCACGACCTGACCAAGCCCCAAGGAGTTCGGGGACGCAACAGCGACAACACCGTCCTGAACGAAATTATCGGCTGGCAGCCGTCAATCACTATCCGCGAAGGAATCGAGACAACTTACCGCTGGATAGCCGGCGAACTAGCAAGCGTAGACGGCGAGGCCATGATCGGGGGGGGGGGGGGGGGGGGATGTCTGAGTCCGGTAAATCTACACCGCCAGCCTGACCGCAGCGTGAAGGTTCTTGATTCTGTGTAGCTTGGTGGGCCGGCTGGGATTCGAACCCAGGACACTCGGATTAAAAGTCCGATGCTCTGACCAGTCTGAGCTACCGGCCCCTATGGAGGCTGGCGTTGGGTGGCCGTGGCGGCTCGACCCGGCTTCCACCCAACACAATAAGCGTACCACACTGGGGAGGACCCCATCGCTCGCTCGGCCTGGAGCGGCGCTATTCGCGCGATGATGCGATTTGGGGTGAAGTTCTGTCCGCCTGGAAGCCCATCTCTTGGGCAGAATGCGCTAATATAGCGCGGCTGGACCAATCTCCGACCATCCCCAGGACAAGACCATGACTGCCTACATCGTTCGACGTGTCTTCCTATCCCTGTTCACTATCTGGGTGATCTCGGTCCTGACGTTCGTCATCATCGAGCTTCCGCCTGGGGACCAGGTGGACCGCTTCAAGGAGATAACCGAAAGCAGGCGGCAGATCCCCGACCCGGAGAAAATAGACCTGCTGAGAAGCTACCTCGGGCTCGATCAGCCCCAGTACATCCGCTACCTGAAGTGGATGTACAACCTCGCGAGGGGAGACCTGGGGCTCTCCTTCCAGTACCGCCAAGAGGTGGACGTGCCGGTCAGGCAGCTGCTCGATGACCGGCTGTGGCTCACTGTGGTGCTCACGGGCTTCACGGTCATCGTAACCTGGACGTTCGCCATTCCCGTCGGGATCTACTCGGCGATACGGCAGCACTCGGTGGGCGACTACGTCTTCACCTTCCTGGGCTTCACGGGCCTGGCCGTGCCTGACTTCCTGCTCGGGCTGGTCCTCATGTACGTCGCATTCGCCTACTTCGACCAGAGCGTGGGCGGACTCAACTCGGCTGACTTCGCAAACACCCCTTGGAACCTGGCCCGTTTCCGGGACCTGCTGAACCATCTGTGGGTGCCGGCTATCGTGCTCGGCACTTCGGGCACCGCCGGGCTGATCCGAGTGATGCGCAACAACCTTCTGGACGAGCTAGGCAAGCCCTACGTCGTCACGGCCAGGGCCAAGGGACTCTTTCCGTTGCGGGCGACCCTGAAGTATCCGGTCCGCGTGGCGATCAATCCGCTCATTAGCACGGTGGGATACCTGCTGCCCTCCCTCGTCAGCGGCAGCATCATCGTCTCGGTGGTGCTGAGCCTACCCACCCTCGGGCCTTTGCTGCTGGAGGCCATCATGACCGAGGACGTCTTCCTAGCGGGCTTCATCATCCTCATGGCGGGGACGCTGACCGTGGTGGGGACTCTCATCTCGGACATACTGCTGGCCGTCGTGGACCCGCGCATCAAGTACACGGCCAAGTAGGAAGAGGCCGGCGCTTGGTGGCAAGGCTTTCGCTGAACGACGATACGGACTATGGGCTGTGCTTCGCGTGCGGGCCGCGCAGCCCGGCCGGCTTGCGGCTGCGGTTCGAGCGCGACGGGGACCGGGTCGTAACCACCTACACCCCGCGCTCCGAGCACCAGGGCTTCCCGGGATACCTCCACGGCGGCGTCATCTCGGCCCTGCTCGACGAGACCATGAGCAGGGTCTCGCTGCTCGACGGGCGCTGGACGATGACCGCGCGAATCGAGGTCCGCTACCGAAGGCCGATCTACGTGGACCAGGCGATACGGGCGTTCGCGGAGAAGAAGAGCGAGCGCCGCGGCGTGGTGGAGGCCGTGGGATGGGTCGCCCTGCCCGACGGCTCCACCGCGGCCGAGGCCACGGGGACGTTCGTGCCGGTCAGGGACGAGATCCTTGCAAGCATGAGCCAGGGCTATCCCGTCCTTGCCCAAGAATGGATGCGTCCAGCGGATTGAGGGTACACTGGTAGGCAGGACAGGAGGGCGGAGATGGTTGTCGCCAAGCCCGCGGCAAGACTCACGTATCAGGACTACCTGGAGACTCCCGACGACGAGCGCTGGGAGCTCATAAATGGGGAATTGTTCATGGCGCCGCCGCCAAGTACGCTTCACCAAGAAGTTGCCGCGGACCTGGTAACCCTGCTCAATACGTTCGTGAAGGCGAGAGGTCTGGGCAGGGTATATTCCGCCCCCGCGGACGTGGCGCTGTCGGATACGACCGTAGTGCAGCCGGACCTGCTGTTCGTGTCCAAGGAACGCGCGCATATCATCACCTACGCCAACATACAGGGCGCGCCGGACCTGGCGGTCGAGATACTTTCGCCCTCGACGGCGAGCCGAGATTGGCGGGACAAGCTCGACCTCTACGCCGAGCACGGCGTGAGGGAGTACTGGGTTGTGGACCCGGACGCGGAAAGGGTATGGGTGATGCTCCTGCGCGACGGCGGATTCGACGAGGTTGGGGCTTACGGCAGGAATGACGAGCTGACTTCGCCGACGTTGGAGGGGTTCAGCGTCAACATAGACGAGATATTTGGTAGATAAGCCACGGGGCATCGAATGACCACAGACAAAGTCTTCCTCTCAGCGTCGGGCCTCAGCAAGAGCTTCGACAGCGTTCAGGCCGTCAACGACATCTCCTTCTCCATAGAGCGGCAGGAGATATTCGGCCTGCTGGGCCCCAACGGAGCCGGCAAGACGACCACGATACGGATGCTCTCCACCGTTCTGGAGCCCGACGCGGGCGACGTCGAGATCGGCTCGCGCTCGGCGCTGCGCGAGGCCGGCGAGGTCCGCAAGATAATCGGAGTATGCCCCCAGGAGATCGCCCTGTACGAGGAGCTCTCCGCCATAGACAACCTGGTATTCTTCGGCCGGATGGCGGGCTTGGGCGGTAAGGAGGCGAAGGAGGCGGCCCGCGCCAACCTCGAGCTGGTCGGGTTGCTGGAGAGGGGAAGAGACGCGGTGCGGAAGTTCTCCGGCGGCATGAAGCGCAGGGTCAATATAGTCGTAGCTCTCATGAGCAGGCCGCAGCTCCTATTCCTGGACGAGCCGACCGTGGGCATAGACCCACAGTCCCGCAATCACATCTTCGATACCGTGCTCGGACTGCGCGACGAGGGCATGACCGTCCTATACACCACCCACTACATGGAGGAAGCGGACCGGCTGTGCGACCGCATCGGCATCATAGACGGCGGCAGCATGATCGCCCTTGGCTCTCCCGACGAGCTCAAGGCGAGCCTGGACCAAGACGGGGACGTAACCCTGGAGGAGGTCTTCCTCAACATGACGGGTCGGAGCCTGCGCGACTAGGCCATGCTCCTCCCCCTCTTCATCGCGTTCACCGAGCTGAAGCGCTACCTGGCGGACCGGGTCGCCCTCGCGTTCAGCCTCGCCTTGCCTATCGTCATGTTCGCCCTCATGTACGGCGCTTTCGGCGGCGAGCCGTCCTTCAGCGCAACTGCCAATTTCGTGGACCTGGACAACGGGCCGTTGTCACGCGAGCTCCTGGATAGGGTAGGGGCCGTCGAGGGCATGGACGTGCGGCTGTACGACAGCAATGAGGCCGACCAGGCGCTCGGCCGCTCCAGGATACTGACCGCATTCGTTATCCCAGCCGGATTCTCGCGCGACCTGGAGTCCGGCAAGCCTGTCTCGATCTCGATGAGGCGGCGCGGTCACGGCGGCGGCGAAGGCCAGATAGCCGCGGCCATAGTAGCGGCCTCGGCCCAGGAAATAGCCGGCGGGCTGCAGACGCGGGCCTCGGCCGCGGCGGCGCTGGGCGGCGGCGTGAGCATGGAGCGGATCGAGGCTGCCGTCGAAAAGCTGGGCGGCGGCGGCCCGCCCGTCGTCGTAGTGGAGCGCGGGGGCGAAGAGAGCGGCAACGTCCTGTTCGGGATGGTCGCAGGCGTCCTGACGATGTTCCTGATGTTCGCGGTAACCCTCAACGCCCAGTCGATGGTGATCGAGCGCCTCAACGGGACGCTGGAACGGCTCATGACCACCCGCCTCAGCGTCAACCAGCTATTCGCGGGCAAGTTCCTCGCCGCCACCGCCAGGGCTGCGCTCCAAGCCCTCATCCTGCTATCTCTCGCCGTAGCCGTGATGCGAATAGCCGGCCCGATAGAGTTCATCCAGGCCGTCGTCTTCTCGTTGCTGTTCGCGGCCGCGGTGAGCTCCATCGGTCTCGTCCTGGCCGGATTCGCGAGGACCAGAGACCAGGCAACCTGGGGCGCCGTGTTCCTGACGATGGGGATGACCATATTCAGCGGCGCGTTCGTTCCATTCGAGAGCGGCCCGATGGAAGTCATAAGCCGCTTCACGCTGAACCGCCCCGCAATGGATGCGCTCCATAGCATCCTCTCGGGATCCGGCGGCCTCGCGGACCAGTGGCTACAGGCGGCGATACTGGCCGCGGTCACGCTGGTCGGCCTCGCGGCGGCGCGCGCGCTGTTCAGGACTACGTGAGATGACGACCGTTCTCAGACAGGCTTCGCTCATAGCCGCGAAGGACACCAGGATATTCTTCAGGGACCGCTTCGCCCTCATATTCTCGTTCCTCTTCCCGCTGCTGTTCGTCGTCGGCTTCTCCCTGGCGCTGGGCGACGTCGGCCCCAGCGACGACGACTTCATATTCTTCGTCTCCACGCAAGAGGAGCGGGGAATCAGCCGCCAGATAATCGAAAGCCTGACGTCTGCCGAAGATTCTTCTGTGGTGTACCTCGAATACGATGACGCCGCGAGGCGGACGGAGGATGGGGAGATTGACGGCTTCACGCTCTTTCCGGGCGACTTCACCGAGCGGCTATTCGGAGACCCCCCCGCGTCGATAGAGATAGCGCTGGGAGGCGCGTCGCCGGGTGAGCGGGCGGCTATCAGGGGGTTCGCGGACTCCATCGCCGGGCAGCTTGGGCAAATCGGAACCACGATGGCGGTTATAGCCGAGGTCGGAGGGCCCGAGGCCCTGGGCAGAGCCGATCCCGCTTCGATGGCCGCAGGCCCTGGCCTGGTGGAGCTCGAGGCCGAGCAGGTAGGCGGCATCGAGCCTGTCCCCGCAACCAACTTCACACTGCCGGCCTACCTGACCATGTTCGTCTTCTTCGCAGCCGCGATGAGCGCCGAGGCCATCGCCCGCGAGCGACAGAACCATACCCTCGAGCGCCTGATGTCCAACGGAACCCGGCGCGAGTCCGTGATAGTCGGCAAGTTCCTGACCTCGATATACCGCGGCTTCATGCAGCTGGCGTTCCTGTGGGTCGTCGGGATATTCGCATTCAACATCGATCTGGGCGCGACGGCTCCCGCCGTCATCCTCGTGTCGCTCCTGATGGCGCTCGCCTCGTCCTGCTTCGGCGTTATGCTCGCCGCGATAGTCAAGACGCATAACGCCGCCGTGTCCGCCGGCGTACTCCTCTCGATGACGTTCGCGCCACTCGGAGGATGCTGGTGGCCCTTGTTCATCACGCCCCAATGGATGCAGTCCCTGGGCAAGCTGACGCCCCACGGCTGGGCCAACACCGCCTTCAACAAGCTGATGCTCTTCGGGGCCGAGTTTGGCGACGTCCTGCCGGAAATGGGTATGCTCGCCCTATTCGCCGCCGCCTTCATGGCCGTCGCCCTATGGCGATTCAGGCTCTCCATTTAGACAGCCGCCATCGGGGAAGGGGATTGGATGCCGGACGCCCCCATCGCCGCGCCGCCGCGTGGCGGCCCGATGGACGTAGACCTACGGGAAGAAGAGCCGGGCCGCGGTGTCGTGGAGTATGCTCTGCCGCTCCGAGTCCGAGAGTCCCAGCCGGTCGCGGACTAGGGTAATAGAGTCGGAGTAGCCCTCCGACACTACCTGGTAGGGCGAATCGCTCCCCCACATGACGCGGCCAGGGCCGAATGCGTCTATCACGCGCTCTATCATCGGTATCAGGTCGTCGTGCGGCGGCTCCTTGCGGCCGAGGGCATGCAGCCGAGACACCTTGACGTGTACGTTGGGATGGCGCGCCAGGGCGCATAGCCGGGCTACGCGCTCATCGGCGATAGGCGCGAGCTCGCCTATCCTGGACATGTGGTCCACCACCACGGTCGTATCCGGGTGTTCGCCGCACATGCGGTCCAAGTCGGGTAAGCCGTCGGGATGCGTCAGCGGGCATATGGCCTGCCCCGCGCGGGACGCGGCCCGAAACATGGCATCGTAGCCCGCGTCCTGCAGCCATCCGTCGGAGCTGCCCGGCTGGGCGACTATCCTGAACCCCGTAACGCCGCGCTCTCCCAGCTCGGCCATCCTGTCCGCGACGCGCTCGCCGTGATGGTCCACCGCCGCGACGATGCCGAACACGCCTGGGAACCGCGCCGCGGCGTCGAGCATGTAGCTATTGTCGGTCCCGTAGATGGCCTGGACCAGCGCTACGCGGCTGACTTCGAACGGACGGCAGTGCCGGAACAGCCACTCCGGCGTGAACTCCTTCGGCTCCAGCGTCGAGACGTCGAACCCGCTGGCGGGATAGCGTTCGGTGTCCTGCGTCCAGATATGGACGTGCGAGTCAATCCACGTCAAGAGATTCTAGCCTTGCCCCGCACGCTCCATCATACTCAGGAACTCCTTCACGGACTCCATCTCTGTCCGTATGTAGTCCAGCGACCTCGCGTCCTCGTAGAAGTTCTGATGCAAACCATTGGCGACCGAGAACAGTATCTTCAGCCTTGGCTCCCCCATCTCTTCGGAGAGGCGCTCCACTATTCGGAAGGCGTCTGCGTGCGTCCGGTAGGTCCATCCGCGACGCTCGGCAATGACCTTGAGGGCGTGAGCGGCCGCTCCCCATGTCTTTTCGGAGGCCTGGAGCCTGTCGCCCCTGGTTAGCTGCTCATCAGCGTGCCGCATCAGCCGTTGGCTGTGGACCTCGTGGCTCTCTATGGGCTGCTGCTTCACTACCATGCCCGTTCCTGTCGCTCCGCTTGCTTGTAGTTGACGGCGCGTAAAGGTTGTCCTGGCGAGCCTCTCCCACGCCGCATGTAGCCTAGTGCGGCTCGGCGGCTAAATCTCCGGGCTGGAATGCCGGGCGAGGCTTGCCCGGCGCCTATGAGCGCCGGAGCTTGCCGCATCATCAAAGTAGTTACTGAGTATCGAGATGCCTGTCTCCGTATCTCCGGAGTCCATACACTCCTGGCTCTCTCTCAGCAACGCTTCTCGAAACTCGGGATCCCTCTGAATGCGAGCGCGTACGGTTTCTCTGAAATCTCGCGTCAGGCTCATGTTCACCGCCTTCGACTGCTCGAGTTATGCCATCTCCAAAGGTTCCTAGCGTTTTGGATGTCCGAACGCTGGCTAAACTTGGAGCCGCCGCCAAGAAGCAGAATCAGAGCGTCCCCCTTCCTGCCGAAGTATATCCTGTAGCCCGGGCCAAAATTTACCCGGCGCTCCAGCACGCCGTCCCCAACGCTCTTGACGTTGGACAAGTTCCCATTCCGCATACGATCTATGACGACAGTCACCCTGGCCGCCGTTACTGGATCAAGACGATTGAGCCAGTTGGCGAATGGGCTGCGTCCGTATTCGTCCAGGCGCTCTTCTATCTCTATCGATGTTGGCGTCCTCTCTCAGCCAGCGCTGAATGGAACCGCCTGACCTGTCCAAACTGGTAGGGACCCGGCAAGCGGAACCGCCCAGCGCTAGTTCTTGAACAGGTCGAACTTCTCGAAGCTGCCGTTCACTATCGGCGCGGCGTCCATGCCGAACCAGTCCTCGATGATCGAGGTGTAGGTAACCCTGAAGTCGTTGTTGTAGTGCAGGTCGCCCTCCAGCTGGTCCTCCGGCGCCAGGGACGGGTACTCGCCGTACAGCCCGCCCTTGACCGAGCTGCCTATCATGAAGGCCACGCCGCCGGAGCCGTGATCGGTGCCGGAGCCGTTGTCCTTGATGCGCCTGCCGAACTCCGTGAAGACGAGCATCGCCGCGTCGTCCCCATAGCCGTGCTCCTCCACGTCGTCTACGAAGCTGCCGATGGCCGGCGCGAGGTCGCCCCATAGCTGCGCGTGGGTTACGAGCTCGCCTGAATGCGTGTCGTAGCCGCCGTGGGAGGTGTAGTAGATGCGCGCGCCGAGGTCCGCGAACATCACCTGCGCCGCGCTCTTCATGTCGTTCGCTATCTGGTTGGAGGCGTACTCGACATTGGACCTGTACATCTCCGGCGCGGTGCGAAGTATGTCCGCGCCCTTCATCGCGTCGAGCCCGGTCTGGCCGAGGAAGTCCAGCACGGCGTCCCTGCCCCGCTCGCCTCCGTACATCTTCGAGAAGGTCTCCAGCGCGTACTTGCGGAGCGCCTCGTCCTGCATGTCCGGGAACAGCCCGTATGTCTCCAGATTCCCGACCGACGCGACCGGCACGCCCTTGACCCCAAGGGCCCTTGGGAGCCCGCGCCCGAAGTTGACCCCCGTCAGCACGTTTTCGCCCTGCGGGTCCATCTCGCGGATGACCTTGCCAAGCCATCCCTCGTGGCCGATGTCCTCCGGAAGGGCGGTGTGCCAGATGTCCATGGAGCGGAAGTGGGAGCGGTTCGGGTTCGGATAGCCGATACCCTGTATGACGGCCACCTTTCCCTCGTCCCACAACTCCTTGATCGGCTCCATGCCCGGCCTGAACCCGAGCGTGTCGTTGATCTTCAGCACGTCGTCGGCCGGAATGCCGACCGCAGGCCTGAGGTCCCGATAGTGTCCGTTGTCGTAAGGTATGACCGTATTGAGAGCGTCGTTGCCGCCCCCAAGCTGCACAACAACCAGCTTCTTGCCGCCGTGCCCGTTGCCATTAGTAGAAGCCACGACACCCTCCTGAATCGCAGGGTGGACTCTGTAGGCGTCCAACCCCCTAGTCCATGCGTAACCCTACATGAACCCACCCACAACGTCAAGGCGCGCTTGGCCGCGCCAGGGCAATCGCATCCGACGCCTTCCGATGGGAGAGGACTAGGGTGAGGGTGACCCACGACGCCAAGACGCTACTCGTGGGGAGCGCGCCGCCTCTCATCCTGGGACCCCAGCCGTCCCGCCTGCATCCCCGCCTCATCCCCTCTCCCTTGATGGGAGAGGGTGAGGGTGATTCCCCGGCCTCACCCGAAAATTGCCCCAAAATTGCCCCAAACCACCCCTTGACACCGCGAGAACAGCAGTGCTAGTCTGGTAGACGGCCCGAAGGGGCGTACACCAAACGAGCACAGAACCACCTCTGCCAAATCTGGGCATTCATGCCGTCGCTGATGTTGGGACGGGACCACCTGCGGTATGAGAAGGTCCGGCTGTGTTTCGGCGCCTCGCCAGGAGGACGCAGCGCTAAATGCGTCTCCCCCGTTCCAGGTGCGGACTCTCGGTAACACGGGAGGACCGTAGCCAGCGTAGCCCGACGGGTGGAAGGTCCAAGCGCGAAACGCAGGCGGTCCCACAAGGGCCCGTCAGCCGTCCGGGAAAGTTAGAGGAGGGGCTGCACCCCCAGTGTCGGCGGGCGATCGACGTCGGCATCCTCGAAGCAAGTACCGGAGTCACTGCCTTGCAAGGCAAACTCATCTCCCGCGAGAGCGGGGGAATCAGGAGTAGACAGGAACGCGGGTCGCAAGACCCGCCAAGTCCCCTCTCCCTATATGGGAGAGAGCCAGGGTGAAGGCAATTCAGGCGCTCTGGGCGACTAAACCCCGCCCAGAGCGCCAACCAAAAGGAGCCGGACAGAGACAATACGACATAGGCGCGGCGAAGGGTTGTGAAACCCACCAAGGGTAGGGTGTGCCCCTGTCTTGGAGTATCTGCGCGCCCATCCCCCTGCGGATTGGGGTCGCTCTTGACACTTTCGATGGCTGATACGTAAGATATGATAAGAGCCGAGGTAGCTCAGTTGGTAGAGCACAGCACTGAAAATGCTGGTGTCGCCAGTTCGATTCTGGCCCTCGGCACCATGGCGAGTCCATAGGACGGCGCGGGCGGGAGTAGCTCAGTGGTAGAGCACTTCCTTGCCAAGGAAGATGTCGCGGGTTCAAATCCCGTCTCCCGCTCCACACGTCAGCGCATCTGGCCTCCTGGCTTCGACACCCTCCACGTGGCGGCAACGCCTTGCGAGTAGTCGTTGTCGGCGGCGGGGTCGCGGGCTGCGCCGCCGCATACTACCTTGCCCGCGAAGGCGTTGCCGTAACGCTCGTGGAGCGGGAATCGGCTGCGAGCGGCGCGTCGGGCTACGCGGTTGGTCTGCTCAACCCTCTCACGGGCGCGGGCGTCCCCGGCCCGATGGAGCCGCTC
Organism: uncultured Dehalococcoidia bacterium; assembly: GCA_958296115.1. Taxonomy (GTDB): domain Bacteria; phylum Chloroflexota; class Dehalococcoidia; order Lucifugimonadales; family CAJWER01. The sequence continues at coordinate 2,632,320 of OY282442.1, read as the reverse complement.
TCCGCGCTCGCCTTCGATATGCATCGGCGGCTCTGGCCGGAGCTCGAGGAGCGGAGCGGGATCGATTTGCAGGCCGAGATGGTCGCGCATCTCGAGTTGTGCCACACGGAGGAGGATGCGGCCCTGGCCGCGCGTACTGTGGCGCGATGGCAGAGCGCACCCGGCTTCTCGGCGGCATGGCTCCCTCCGGACGAGGTCCACCGGGTGGAGCCGCGCGTCAGCAGGGAAGCGCTGGGCGCGGTCATGCTCGAAAAGGTCGCGCTCCTGGACAGCCGCAGCCTCACGCTGGCGCTGCTCGGCGCCGCCCGCTCACTTGGCGCGGACATCGTGCGAGGCGACGTTACTAGCGTCACTCCGTCGGGCGTAACGCTTCGGGGCCTCGAGATGACGTGCGATGCGTTAGTCCTCGCCATGGGCCCGTGGTCGGGCAGGGTGTCGCAGTGGCTCGGCGTCGATGTGCCCGTAGAGCCGCTGAAGGGCCAGATACTACACCTAAAGGGCCTGGACCCGCCCCTGGCGTGCCACATAGCCGGTCCCGGACAGGCTGCTCACAAGAGGGACGGCCTGGTGTGGATAGGGGCCACCGAAGAGGACGAGGGCTTCGACACGCGGCTCACCAGTCAGGCCCGCGGCGTCCTCATGGATAGGGCGGCGCGGATGGTCCCGTCGCTCGCCGGCCTGTCGGTCGCAGGGCAGACCTCGTGCCTTCGGCCCGTTTCACCCGACAGGCTGCCTATCGTCGGCCCCGCGCCGGGCCGCGAAAACATCTATCTTGCAACGGCCGCCGGGAAGAAGGGCATCCTGATAGGCCCGGCCATGGGCAGGGCCGTAGCCGACCTGATAATCGAGGGCAAGACCGACCTGCCCATCGAACCCTTTGCGCCAAGCCGCTTCTGTGAGGTTGGGTCGTAGATGTACTGGGTGGAGTTCAGAGTCCGCCGGCGTGATGGTCATGACACCGTCGGCCTATGGCGCGCCCATGGCCTCGCCGCCTCGAACGCGGCTGACGCGGCTATCACGTCTGCCTCGCCGCCGAAGCGCCCTATGACCTGCAGGCCGACCGGCAACCCGTCGGACGTGAAGCCGCACGGCAAGCTTGCCGCCGGGCTGCCTATCATGTTCACGTTGAAGTTGAACGTGTACCCCTCGAACTCGTCCACCTCGCGCCCCTCGATCTCGGTCGTGGGCTGACCCGCCGGGAACGCCGCGACGCCGGTAGTCGGGTTCAGCAGTAGGTCGAAACGCTCGAGCTTGTCGAGGAACTCTGCCCTGACCGCGCTCATACGCCCCAGCGCCCGGGCGTAGTCGGCGCCGGTTACCCTGGACCCGTCCTGGATCTTGCGCCGCGTGTACGGCATCATGTCGTCCGCGCGCTCCTCGTACAGGTGGCCGAAGGCCGCGTAGATGCCCGCGCACGTCAGCGTCCAGAAAGTCTCGGACGGCGCGTCGAGGCTGATGTCGTACTCCTCGACCACGCATCCCATATCCTCGAAGGCCAGCGCGGCCCGCGCCGCTATGCTCTTGACCTCCGAATCGACCGGGAACCCGCCGAAGTCCGGGCTCCAGCCCAGCCTGAGCCCCGAGACTCCGCGGTCCGCCGCCGCTAGGTAATCGTCCGGCGGCTCTCGGAGCGCGTTCGGGTCTCGCGCGTCCCACCCGGCCATCGCTTGCAGCATCACCGCCGCGTCCCGGACGCTCCGCGCCAACGGCCCGTGCTGGCTGAAATGGTTGAAGCCGGCCCCAGCCCGCCGGGGAACCCTGCCCAGGGTCGGCTTGATGCCGTACACGCCGCAGAAGCTCGACGGGCCGCGAATCGAGCCGCCCCCGTCGCTGCCCTGCGACAGGGCGCACAGCCCGGCCGCCAGCGCCGCCGCTCCGCCGCCCGTCGAGCCTCCGGGGCTGTGGTCCGTGTTCCACGGGTTGCGGCACGGGCCGCCCAGCCTGTTCGTCGTATCCCCTATCATGCCGAACTCCGGTAGGTTCGTCTTGCCCAGCATGACAGCCCCAGCCCCCAGAATCCGCTCCACTGGCAGCGAGTCTTCGCCCGGCTCTCGGTCCTCGTGAATCAGCGAACCCATCGTCGTCCGCACGCCCTTGGTGTCCTCCGAGTCCTTGATAGAGACCGGCACGCCGTGCAGGGGGCCGAGATCGCCGCCCCGCATCACCGCGTCCTCCGCGTCCCGAGCCGCCCGCAGCGCCTCTTCCGCCGTCACCGTCAGGTACGAATTGAGCTGTGTGTCCAGCCGCTCGATACGGTCGAGGTACATCCTCACGACCTCGACCGGCGAGACCTCCTTGGCGGCCACCATCCGCCGTATCTCCAACGCCCCCGCGAACGCCAGCGTGTCATTCATATGACTCGCGCCGCCCTTTCTGCGAGCCGTCCGGGCGTGAGACCGGTATGCCCGCCTCCAAACACGACTTCGCCGTTCACCATCACCATCTCGATGCCGCTGGGGTACGCCTGTGGGACGGCGTCCGTCGTATTGTCCTGCAACTCGTCCAAGTCCATCACCACCAGGTCCGCCGCCTCTATCCTGCCACGGCCGCGGATTCCCACCGAGTCCGCCGGGAGAGACGTCAACTTGCGGACCGCCTCCTCGACGCTTATGAGCTTGCGGTCAAGCGCGTACTCCCGGATGAACCTGGGCGCGTACCCATAGCTCGACCTGTTCATCACGAGGCCGCGCAGTATCCCTTCCATTGAGGCGACGGCCCCGTCGCTCCCGACGCTGCAATGCGGGTCGAGCAGCAGCCGGTCGAGGTCGCGCTGGGTGGCGAACACGTGCCTTATCAGCACGCCAGCGGAGTCCTCGCCGTCGTCCGCCGCCAGCCTCAGGATGGTCTCCGTGTGGTCGAGGCCCAGGGCCTGGGACGCCTCCTCCAGGGTCCGTTCGACCAGCTCCGGGTGCGCCTTCGAGTGGGAGAGGTAGAAGTTGTCGAAGCTGCCCAGCCGCAGCAGGAAGTTCGTAGGGCGTTCGACGTAATCGCGGCACCGCTCCGCCGTCCGCGGGTCTCGCAGCCGCGCCGCCACCTCGTCCTTCGGGCCCTCGTGTACCCACGGCGGCAGCAAGTCCGTGATGTGCGCCGGCCCCCAAGGGTCGGGGAACGTGTCTATCCCAACCTTGCGCCCGTCCGCGCGGGCCGCCTCGATCATCTCCAGCGCTCGGTCGAACGCTCCGTCCGGCGCATAGGGACGGGGCGCGAGGTGCGATAGCTGAACCTGCAGACCCGCCTGACGCCCGATGCTGACCGCCTCCCGCACTGCGTCCTCGAAGTGGTCGCCTCGGTTGCGGATGTGGCTGGCGTAGCAGCCGCCGTAACGGGCCGAGACCTCCGCGAGGGCCACCAGTTCAGGCTGGGCGGCGTGCTGTCCCGGCGAGTACTCCAGGCCCGTCGAAAGGCCGATAGCCCCCGCCGACATCGCCTCGTCGACCAGAGAGCGCATCGTATCCAGCTCGGCCTGCGTGGGCTCCCGCGCGTCGAACCCCATGGCGGCCAAGCGCACCGCGCCGTGAGCGACAAGCGGCGCGACGTTCAGCGACTGCCCTCGCTCGAACAGCGCGTCCAGGTACTCCTCGAACGTCTCCCACGCGAAGTCTATCCCCCAATCCTCGTCGAACCCTATCGTCACGGTCTTCGCCAGGTCGCGGCGCGGCGCGGGCGCGGGCCCATGCCCGCAATTTCCCGTAACCAGCGTCGTGAGGCCTTGCCGCGCCCCGCTCTGGGACAGGCCGTCCACGTATATGGGGAAGTCGGCGTGGCTGTGAACGTCTATGAACCCTGGGCACACGGCCTTTCCCGCCGCGTCCCACACCCGCGCCGACTCGACGCTCCCCGCGTCATCCACAACCTGCGCCCGGCCGCCGTTCACCACCACGTCGGCATCGAAGGCTGGTCTTCCGGAGCCGTCGATAACGGCTCCGCCGCGAATCACGTAATCAGGCAACTGCGAATCCTCCCCCGGCGCATGGGCTGTATTCGGCCAATAGATACTATATACACGTCCTTGGAAGTGACAAGGCTTTGGCAGGAATCCGCAAGGTTGGTGGACGAGCCAAATCGCATCGCCAGCGCGTTCGGAGAATGCCCGGTCGAGCCGTAGTTGTGCCTCGCGGCGTCTTGATGTAGAATGCCGCAATCCATTATTGGATGGCCGTGGTGAGGCGAGTGGATATGGGTGACCGCGATCTGGCGCTGGCGGCGCACCTGATGAGGCGCGCCGGGTTCGGCGCGTCTCGCGGAGAGTTGGAGACGCTTGCCGCGCGGCCCTATGAAGACGTAGTCGGGGACCTGTTGCGCCCGGAGCGCTTCCCGGAGGTCGAAGAGGACCTGGTCGACCGCTACTACGGCTGGGACAGCTTCCATGGGCCGCCCGCCCGCTGGATATACCGGATGGTCAACACCCGGCGCCCTCTCCAGGAGAAGATGTCCCTTTTCTGGCATCACGTCTTCGCCACCGCCTTCTTCAAGAGCGAGCACGTGGCGTCGCTGAACCGGCAGCTCCAGATGTTCCAGCGCGTCGGCATGTCAGACATGCGGACCATCCTGCTGGAGCTCTCGCGCGACCCGGCCATGATCTACTGGCTCGACAACAATGAGAACGTGAGCGGTGAGCCGAACGAGAACTACGGGCGGGAGTTGCTGGAGCTATTCTCGATGGGCGCCGGGAACTACACCGAGGACGACGTGAAGATGGCCGCGCGCGCCTTCACCGGCTGGACGTTCGCGCAGCCCATCCCGCTGTACCCGCACGGCCACTACGACGCGCGCTTCGAGTATCGGCCCGAAGAGCACGACGATAGCGTCAAGACTTTTCTCGGCGAGACGGGCCGGTTCGACGGCGGCGACATCATAGATATCATCGTGCGGCAGCCCGCCACGGCGGCATTCATAGCGCGACACCTGTACAACTTCTTCGTCGCCGACGAGCCGCAGGTCCCGGCGTGGCCCATCGAGCCTCCGCGCGATCCAGAAGCCATACGGATACTCGTCGGCGCGTACCTGGATTCGGACGGCGACATGCGGACTGTGCTAAACGCCATGTTCACGTCCGACTTCTTCAAGGAAGCGCAGTTCAGGCGAGTGAAGAGCCCCGCCGAGCTCGTGACCGGCGTGCTGAACTTGGTCGAGACCCACAGGACGCCTGAGCCGGGCATCGGCGTGTACCAGGCCGCGGTTACCGCCATGGGACAGGAGCTGCTGAACCCGCCGACCGTCGAGGGGTGGCACACCGGCAAGGAGTGGATCGACGGCGGCGCCCTGAGCGAGCGCGTCAACTTCGCGGTCAACGAGGTGGGCGACGGCTCAAAGCCCGGCATCCAGGCCATCGTGCGCCGCGTGTCGGAGAGCGGCTCCGAGCTATCGCCCGAGGAGTTCATGAGCGTGTGCTTGAGCCTGGTAGGCCCCCTGACCGTCGGCGATGAGACGCGGGCCGCGCTCATGGCATACGCCGAGTCCCAAGGGCCGCTCAGGTTCCACACGGAGGCTGACGAGGAGGCGAGCGCCCGGCGCATCGTCAGGATGGTCCAGCTAATCGTATCGTCCATGGAGTACCAGTTCGCGTAGCGCGGCAGGAGGTCGAGATCATGGCGCAGAACGGACATAACGGCAAGGACCCGGCGCTGGTCATCGTCCAGTTGTCGGGCGGCAACGACTTCATGAACACGCTCATCCCGTACACGAGCGCCGTCTATCACGACTCGCGCCCCGTCGTCGGCATCCCTGCGGACAAGGTCTTGCCTATGGACGACCAGCTAGGCTGGCACCCCTCGGCGGCCGCGCTCAAGGAGATGTTCGACGACGGCTCGGTGGCGGTGGCGCAGGGCATAGGCTACCCGAACTCCAGCCGCTCCCACTTCAGGGCCATGGATATCTGGCACACGTGCGAGCCGGTGGAGGTCGGCACGGAGGGCTGGCTGGGCAGGGCGACGCGGGAGATCGACCCGGGCGGCGAGAACGTGCTGACGGCGGTGAACTTCGGGCGTGGCCTGCCGAGAGCGCTCGCGGTCCCCGGCGTGCCCGTTACGTCCGTGGGCGACCTCGAGAACTACGGGCTGATGACCGGCATCGGCGACGACGACCAGCGCCGAGAGGCGCTCGATGTGTTCAAGCAGATGTACGCGCCCGCCGTCGGAACTGGCCCGGTGATGGACTACCTAGCCCGAACTGGCCTCGACGTGCTGAAGGGCGCGGACGAGCTCAAGAAGGCTCCGGCGATGTACGAGTCCGACGTCGAGTACGGCGACAACGCCATAGCGCAGAGCCTCCGGGACGCCGCCCGCGTCCACCTGGCCGGGCTGGGGTCGCGCATCCTATACACGAGCCACGGCGGCTACGATACCCACGCGAACGAGGTCCCGACCCATCCGCAGCTCCTGAGCGACCTGTCGGGGGCGATCTCCGACTTCTTCGCCGACCTTCGGGCGCACGACGCCGCGGACAACGTGGTGATGCTCGTGTTCACCGAGTTCGGGCGGCGCATCAAGGACAACGCGAGCGGCACCGACCACGGCACGGGCGGCGGCGCGTTCATCATCGGCGACCCGGTGCGGGGCGGGCTGTACAGCGAGTACCCGTCGCTGGACCCAAGCCGATGGGCTAACGGCGAGGACCTGGAGCACACCATTGACTTCCGGGGCGTCTATGGGACTCTCCTCGAGCAGTGGATGGGCATAGACCCGACGGAGATAGTGGGCGGCCACTTCGAGCAGATTTTGCCCTTCGCCAACGGCAGCTAGCCGCCATGACTAGGCCGTACGCCCTGTTGAGAGCGGGATTCCCGTACCTGAAGACGGTCGGGATGCGGCGGGTCGTTGATTTTCCGGTGGACGTGGCCGTTACGAGAGACATGAGGGTCTTTGCCCTGTGCCGGTTCGAAGGACTCGCGGGAAGCGCCAAGATAGCTCGTGTGGCTTGGGAAGACGACGCCAACCTAGGCGACATTAGCTCGACCGGCAGCGGCGAGGGCCAGGTGACGTGGCCCGTACAGATGCTCCTCGACCGCGGCGGGAACCTTGTCGTGTCCGACGAAGCGCTCCACCGGATCACCTTCATCACCACTGAGGGCGAGTTCGTTGGCATGTGGGGCGCTCACGGAAGCGGCGACGGCGAGCTCGACCGTCCGTCCGGCATCGCGTTCGACGCCGACGAGAACCTGTACGTCGTCGATACGATGAACCACCGCGTCCAGAAGCTCACCAAGGACGGCAGGTTCATCCTGAAGTGGGGGACCTTCGGGGACGGGCCCGGCCAGTTCGACATGCCCTGGGGCATAGCGGTGGACGAGCTGGGCGACGTCTACGTCTCCGATTGGCGCAACGACCGGGTGCAGAAGTTCACTGCGGAGGGCGAGTTCATATTCGAGCTCGGCTCTTCGGGCTCGGGGGACGGGCAGCTCGACAGGCCGGCCGGGGTAACGGTGGATGGTGACGGCGACATCTATGTGGCCGACTCGGGCAACGACCGTGTGTTGCTCTTCAACGCGGACGGGCGCTACGTCGAGAAGTTCATCGGCGACGCGACGTTGTCCATATCGGGCCGGGCTTACATGCTCGCCAACGCCAAGCCCCTCAGGCTACGGGACATGGCTGACATCGAACCCCAAAAGCGGCTCCGCAGCCCCAGGTCGGTCCGGGTGGACGGGGAGGGCCGCATGTTCATCCCTGACTACGGCTCCTTCCGCGTCCAGGTCTATCAGAAGGACGCGGTCCCGCTGTCCGAGGAGGAGATCATCGCCATGCCCAGATCTCCAACGCTGCAGGTTACGTAGGGTGCCTCGCGCGTCATCGCTGCTGCCGCCAGGCGTTAATCCGCTCCTCCAGCTGCACTAGGAAAGCAGAAGCCTCGCCGCCAGGCCGCTCCGCCTCGCGCTTGCCAACTATGCGGGCAACTTCCGGCGCTGTTCGATTGGTGTCCTCGGCAAGATACGACATGGCAGCCTTATTCCCATTCCCCCGCGTGTCCACCGAGCCTTCGAGCATTTGGGTGACGCCGCGCATGCGCTGCTCCATGTCCTGGGGAGTAAGGCCCAGCAGAGGAGCGTAGTCGTCGCTGCGGCTCTCCAATGCCTGCCAGACCCAGGCTTCGGGCGGTCCGTCTCCTGGTAGGAATAGGGGCTGCGCGGCTTGACCGTACTCCGCCGCGGCGCTCTCGATTTTGGCCTTCATATGCCGTGAGTCTCCGTCGAGGACCAGCAGGAATTCGCTCATTTTGCCAAACTTGCTCAGTGTGCGAACGTGGCCGGGGAACTCGCTTTGCCCGGTGTCTCTGCCGATGATGAAATCGTCGTGCCTAAGACCCAGTTTTACGTTGAGCGCGTCCATGAAACCGAGCAGCAGCCCCTCTGCCATATCGTCTTCGCATAGGATGGAGAGCCGGTCGCGGGATTGTCCGTAGAGGGCCTTCTGGAGGATGTCCCGGTAGGGAGGGACGATGCGGACTTCCGCCGTGTCCTCGTCCCTATCGAGGAACAATCGCGCCTCGGCGGGCACGCTCTCCAATACAACCGGGCTGTGTGAAGCGACGATGACCTGCAGTTTGTTCCGAAGGGCGATGCGTTGAAGCTCCAACATAGCTTGTTGCTGCGTGTATGGGTGAAGTCCGGCCTCGATCTCGTCTATCAATATCAGCGCGTCGTGGAGCTTCGATATGTCCTTGGAGATGCGGAGAATCGCGCGCTCCCCCGCGGACATGTGAAACTCAGAGTACCTGGCCTCGCGCGGCCCTTCCAATTCGGCGAATAGCAGGTCGCGGGCCTGCGCGGCAATTCTAGACAGGCTGCGGTATCGGCGAGGCAGGATACGCTGCGCGAATATGAGCAGGTCCTCGGTGAGCTGCTCCGTCTGGAGTTCTTTGCGCGCTAGCTGCAGGAAGCCGCGCACCTCCGACGGGTTGGTAAGGTTGGTGAGTGTGCGCAGGTACAACTCGCGTTCGGGCTGCTTACCGCCTTTGCGTCCCATGTAGCTGCGATTCCACCCCCTGCCGCGCCGCCACATCATCGAGACGCGGCTGCCCTTATCCAAGTAGTGGAGCTCGATTTCGGTATCTCCCGGGGTGTCCTGGAGGTCTGTCCCGCCGCCCGTGAAGTTGGGGAAGAGAGTGGTGGGAACGAAGTCTCTGTGGCGTCCTGAAACGCGGTAGGCGCAAGCGCAGGCGAGCAGGACGGTGGACTTGCCGCACCCGTTAGGGCCTGCGAGGACACATACCGGGTAGCGGAACGTTACGCGCAGGTCGCGGATGCCGCGGATGTTTCGGATTCGCACCTCGTCCAGGGAGCTGTGCCGCTCGACGGCCTGCGCGCGCAATGCATTCCATACTTCGTCCAGCTGCCTCTCGATCAGCGTCATGCGATGCTTTCCGGGAGGTCTATGGCTGCCTCTTCGCCATTGCGTCCAGCAGCAGCTCGACGTCTGGGCGGGAGAAGTGCCCCATCAGGCATATCTGTATCCAGTTGCGCGCGCGCAGGTACTCGCTGTTGTAGCTGAGCGAGAAGCCGGCCCGTTCGAGGTCGTCGCCGAGCGCCGTCGAGCTCATGTGTTGGGGCAGGGCCAGCGTTATCACGGCAGGCGACGCCGCGGAGTCGTCGGCGACGATTCGGAAGCCCACGCCGCGCAGCCGCTCCCTGAGCCAGCCTGACGTCTCCTCGATCTCGGCGAACACGTCGGGCGAGTCGAAGCGGTCGAGGGCGGCGTCGAGGGCATATACGAGGTTCGATGACATCGTAAAGGGCACGCCGTCCTTGGCGGCGTGGAGGCCGATGTCCATGTAGCGCGGGAGCCTGTCTGGCCGCGGCTGGAGGTCGTGGTTGTAGAAGACCATGGACAGGCCGGGATACGAGCCCAACCCCTTGCCGCTCACCCCCGACGCGAGGTACACGCCGGACAGATCGACCGGCAGCGTGCCGACGGAGCTGATGCAATCGAGAGCCAGCTTCACGCCGCGCTTGGCGCAGATGCTTCCCAGGAAGTCGATGTCGTTGAGGACGCCGGTGGAGGTCTCGCAGTGGACGGCCCAGAGCCAGGCGTACTTGCCGCTCGCCTCAAGCGCCTTGTTCAGGGACGCGCCGTCGAATGGCTGGCCCCAATCCTGCTCGACGACATCGAAATCGAGGCGCATCCTGGTCGCATGGTCGAGGAGCCTGTGACCGAACTCGCCGTTGGAGAGGATCAGCCCGCGTCCGGGTTCGAGAGACAGCTGGGCTGCCACCGCGTCGTTGGCCATGGTGCCCGAGCCGAGCAGGATCTCGACCCTGTTGGCGCTGACCAGGTTGCAGAGGCGCCGCTTGATGCGCTGCACGTCGGCGACGAACGCGGCAGAGCGGTGGGATACGGGTGTCTTTGCGAAGGCCCGCTGCACTTCTGGGCGGATTGCCACGGGTCCGGGCATCAGGTTGACCTTCCTTCGTCCGTTGCGCTCGACTGAAGGGTGGAACCGGCCGTTGAAGTCCTGCTCCAAGCTCTCCAGCTCGCGGTACATCGGCTGGAAGAGCGCGCCGGGAGCGCCGACGCGGGGACCGAATGGCACGAAGCCCAGCCCGCGGTACAGCTTCTCCTGCGCGACGTTGCCGGAGATGACCGCGATGTCGTACCCGTCTTCGATGCAGCGTCGAGCCAGCAGGCTGAGCAGGCCCTGTATCACTCGGCCGTTGCGCCGATCCTTATCCACCGACAGGAGCCTTATCTCGCATACCGAGCGGCCGCGCGGCAGGTATTGGTCTATGTTGCCGAGCTTCTCGTCGAGGGAGAAGGGGCGCCTGTCCCGCAGGGCTACCATGCCGACGAGCTTCTCGCCCTCGAGGCATATGAAGTAGGTGTTCTCATCGTGGAAGCGGTCGACGAGCCGCCGCGACGGGTTGCCGTCGTGCTGGGGCACCTCCTCGACGAACGTCGCGTAGTTGAGCTCGGAGACCTGTTCGAGCTCCCAGGCCTCCGTTGCCATCTTGAAGGTGAGGCCGTTCCGCGCTTCCTCGGCTCTTTCGACGGCGGCTTGACTGGTCATGCGCCCTCACTCGACGGGGCTGCGTCGTTTGCGAATATGGACTGGAGGTTCGCTCGGTGGGCGAGCAGTATCAGGGCGGCGAGGATGGCGAGGGTCATCACTGCGAAAGGGGGATGGCCTGCGAGAGCCGCGACCGCTGGGGTGAGCGCCACGGCGCCGAGCGCGCCGGCGGTCGAGTTACGAGAGACGAGCCATGCGACGCCGGCGATGGCGAACGCGGCCAGCACGAGCCTGTAGTCCAGGACCGCCACCGCCCCCATGGTGGTAGCCAGTCCCTTGCCCCCGTGGAAGCCGAGCTGCGCCGGCCACATGTGCCCGGCGACGACGGCTAGGACGACGGCAAGCGCGGCCCAGGACTCTAGGTCGAGGGCGTAAGCCGCGGTGACGGGCAGGGCGCCCTTCAGGGCGTCTGCGGCGAGTGTGAGGGCGAGGGCGCGCCTGCCCAGCAGCCGCCCGACGTTGCGCGCGCCGGCGGTTCCGCTCCCCAGCCGGCGCACGTCTTCACCCATGCGGAATCGCACGAGGTAGTACCCGGTGGATACGCACCCCAACGTGTATGCCGCCGCTATCAGTGCCGTCTCCCGAAGGTAGTCCATGGGCTCCCAGCGCGGACAGGCGCAGTATATCGCATTATGAGTTGGGATTATAGGGTGGCAGGCCCTAAAATGCCAAGCGCCGCGCAGCCCAGGCTATGGTCAATCGGGGTGAGCGGGTTCGTGAACGTCGTCAATGGCGTCGAGCCATGCTCGGAGGGCGGGGGCCGTGTCCTCGCGTTGGAGGGCGGCGTGGATTGACGCTTTCAGGAGGCCGAGGGGCGTCCCGACGTCGAAGTGAACGCCGGGGAACTCGTAGGCGTAGACGGGCTGGGTCCGGAGCAGGCTTGCTATGGCGTCGGTGATCTGTATCTCTCCGCCTGCGCCGGAGTCCGTCACGTCGAGCTCGTCGAATATCTGGGGTGTGAGGACGTAACGGCCGATAATCGCCAGGTTGGACGGCGCGTCCTCGAGTGCGGGCTTCTCGACGAGCCGGTTCACTGCGTAGGTATGGCCCTCGACCCGCTCGGCATCGACGATTCCGAGGCTGGGCACCATCTCGTCGGGGACCTGTCTGACTGCGATGACGCTCGCGCCCTTCTCGGCGGCCAGGTCTATCATCCGCCCAATGACGGGTTGACTGGTCAATATGAGGTCATCCGGGAGGAAGACGGCGAAGGGTTCGTCGCCGACTTGGGGCCTTGCGGAGAGGATGGCGTGTCCGAGCCCGCGCTGCTCGCGCTGGAGTACGCAGCTGAAGTCGGCCATGCCGGGTATGGCGAGCATCTGATGCAGCATCTCGCTCTTCGAGGCGCGCTCCAGCGCCGCCTCGAGTTCGGAGAAGCGCGAGAAGTAGCCTGTCACGGCCTCCTGGCGCTGCGACACTACGAATACGACGCGCTTTATGCCGGCCTGCACGGCCTCCCGCGCGGCGTAGTGGATCGGCGGGGTGTCGAGCACGGGGAAGAGGACCTTGGGAACGGCCCTGGTTGCGGGCAGGAACCTGGTGCCGAAGCCTGCTACTGGCATTACGGCCTTGCGTGCCTTCAACGCGGTCCTCCTTCAGGCTGGGACAACCTGGCCTGTCTGGTACACCCGCCTTAGGATCGGCTGGTTGGCGGCGAGGGCTGCGACGGCGGCTAGGAAGAGCAGTCCGGTTACAATCAGTATGGACGGCGCGCCGATGGAGTCGGCCATGAAGCCGTAACCGAGGTTGGCGAAAGCCATGATGCCGCCGGCGTGCAGGATGTAGAGGCTGGATATTCGGGCGCGGAGCCTGTCTGGGGCCATTATCTGGACGTATGTGTTGGTCAGCGCCATGAAGGTTGCCTGGAATGCGCCCATCGCGCCGGCGAAGAGCATGGCTGCGCCGACGTTGGGGGAGAGGGCGAGCAGTATGGGGGTGAGAGCGCTGGCAAGGCTGGTGATGAGTAGGAAGCGGCCCTTGGCGCGGTCGTCCCGGACGCCTGCGAGGGCCATCATGCCGACGAGGGAGCCTGCGCCGAAGCTCATCATCAGGTAGTTGAAGACCAGCGCGCCCCAGTCGCCGGCGGCTCCGAGGGTTTCACGGGAGAAGGCCGGCATCATGGACTCGAAGGACATGACGAGGGCGCAGTGGAAGGCGACGAGGATGATGAAGAGCGCGAGGGCGTGATTCGAGTAGATGTAGGCCATGCCGTTGACCATGTACTTGAAGGCGCTATGCTCGGCCTTCGTCTCGCCCGTGGAGACGGTTTTGACCCGCATCATGAGCGCCGCGCCCACGGCCTGGAACGCCGCGCTCAGCACGAGGACCGATTCGGCCCCGAGGGCGTCTGACCCAATCAGCGGCGCGGCGACGAGGAGCCCGAAGAAGCGCGCTCCGTGCCTGGTCGCGCTGTTCAGGACGAGGGCGTTGAGCAGGTCGTCCCTCGGCACCTGGTTAGGGATGAGGGAGGCCATGGCCGGCTCCTGGATTGACTTCACGGCTCCGCTGGCGAAGGCGAACAGGGCTACGTGCCAGATCTCGATCCGCCCGCTGGCCGCCAGGGCGGCGAGGGCGATGGCGACGACCCCCGCGAAGGCGAACATGGCGGCGGTCAGCCTTCGGCGGTCAAAGGCGTCCCCCAGCAGCCCGCCCACTGGGGAGGCTATCAGGAAAGGTATCATGGATGCGAAGGTGATGACGCCAACCCGCGCGGAGGATCCGGACGCATCGAATACGAGCCAGGCGCTCGATATGATGAACGTCCACATGGCGGCTCCGGAGCACATCCCAGCGAGCCAGGTGTACCGGAAGTCGGCGTGCTTCAGCGAGGCCAGCTGCGGCAGGTCGGTCAGGCGAAAGGCGCGTTTGGGCTGCAATTGACGATGCCGAGGGACGGACGTGGGGCTACGCTACCGCCGATTATAGCGCCGAAGGCTGGGCGGTTGGGTCCCGGCCATGCGAATCATGGAGGCGCCCTCTCCCGTGAAGGGAGAGGGAACAAGGTGGGACTTCCTGCCCGTTATAGTAAATGGACGGGGCGCTAGCTTCGGTAGTCGTACAGGCCCGCGCCGTCGAACATGGTGTTGCCGTTGACCGAGCCTTCGGGGATTGGGCGCTGGCTCACGTCCCAATGCTCGGCTATCTTGCCGTCCTCGAGCCGGAAGATGTCCACGACAGCGCCGGAGCCTGGCGCCCAATCGTTGCCCCTGTGCTGTGGGCTGGAGGTGTAGTGGGACTGGACGACCACGATGTCGCCTGCGGCGATGACGCGCTTGACGTCGGCGTGGATTTCGGGGAACTGCGCGAACATGCCGCCGAAGAACTGCTTGAGGTTGTCGCGACCGTTCGGCTCGCCGGGATTATGGGCAATCCAGTCTTCGGCCATCACTTCGTCGAGGGCGTCGAGGTTGCGCCCGTTGATGACCTCCTGCATGTACCGCAGGACTACGGCCTGGTTGGCCTGGCTCAGGTTATTCGCGGCGTTGTCGGACATATTCGCCTCCTTGATCACCCTCGCCCTAACCCCCTCCCGTGAAGGGAGAGGGAATTAAGGCGGGGTTGCCTGCCCGTCGTATTGAATGGAACGGAGCGCTAGGTCAGCTGGTATTCGCGGGTTGCGGCGATGATGCCGAGGAGGCCGCCTATCCGGGTTTCGGAGTCCTCGTCTTCTAGGGAGATAGCGCCGTCGCGGGCCACGTGGGCTACGAGGGCCTGGCGGGTGTGGTCGGAGACGTGGAGGGGGCCGATGAGGTCTAGGCAGCCGTCCACGAGCTCGTCGGGTTCGAAGTGGCCGCCGTCCATTGCGGCGAGCCTGGCGACGATGTCCTGGATGCCCGGCTTGGTGGTGTCTGCGAGCTGGCTGGACACGAAGTTGACGCGCTCGACGAGGGCGCCGCTGTTGATCCACTCTACGCCCTCGTGCCAGCCTTCTACGGTCGGCGGGGAGAGTAGGCCCTGGCCCATGAACTCGGCGAGATTGCCGACCTCGATGATGTCGAGGCTGGGTTCCTGGAAGTGGCCGCTGGTCCTGACGGCTCCGACGACGAGCTCGGCGGGGCCCTTGACGCGGGCGAAGCGGGCGTCTTCGGACTTGAAGAAGTCGGAGTTGAAGGCGGCGCGAAGCATGGCCTTGATCTCGTGGCCGCTTTCGAAGTAGGCGTCGGTCATTATCGCGATGGCTTCGGGGTCCCGCGGGGGCGTGTACTGCCACTGCGGGACTGGGGCTTCGTCGGCGACGAAGAAGTCGTAGAGGTGCCGGGCGACGAACTCGGCGGTGGCGGGATTGCGTCCGATGGCGGCGACGACGTCATCGCCGTTGAGGTTGCCGCTTTCGGCGAGGAAGGTCTTCTCGCCGTCGTCGTGGTCGTCCGGGCGGTAGCCGTAGTGCCACGCGATGCGGCTGTACGGCCAGATGGAGTCTTTCATGGCGCGGGCGGCCATGTACTCGACGTTGCCGAGGGTCCAGCCGGTGAAGGCGCGGGAGGCTTCCTTGATGTCGTCCTCGGTGTAGTTGCCGACGCCCATGGAGAAGAGCTCCAGCAGCTCGCGACCGAAGTTCTCGTTGATAGCGCCGTTGTGGTTGTCCTGGTTGTCGAGCCAGATGATCATGGCGGGGTCCTTCGACAACTCTACGAGCAGGGTGTCGAACTTGCCCATGCCGTGCCTGCGGAACATGTCGATCTGGTTCAGGAGGGAGCGGGCCTGGTTGGTCTTGGTGTAGCCCGTGGCGAAGATGCCGTGCCAGAAGAGGGCGATCTTCTCCTGGAGGGGGGCGTTGGTGGTGATCATGCGGTAGAGCCAATTGCCGGCGGCGCTGGGGCCGTAGCGGGACTCGTGGATATCGACGTGGTAGCGGTTGATGATGTCCTGCGGCATGGACTGGGGGTCGGTGGGGTTCAGGAGCTCCTCGACGGTCGCCTCGTAGCCCTTGTTCACGTAGGATTCGAGCTCGTCGCGGGTCGCGCCGAAGCCTGCTCGCCGCATCAGGTGCGCCATCAATTCCAAGTTTTTGTCAGCCATCGTCTTGCCTCCTCGTGAATGTCCTACCGGGTTGGTAGGGCGCTTGCTGTGGGCCTGTGTATCCCCATGCGGTTGTCATTCGTTGCCCCATGGTCTTGAGTCTATCCTAATCGCGCGGTTTTGGATAGGGAAGGGGACGCTTGCGCCGCCGAGGGCGTTAGATGCGTGGATGGCGAACCCTATCTCGGTGGCCCGCCGCGTCTCCTCGACGTCGCATGCGGTCCTGCCGCCGTTCCGCGCCTTGTCCACGAGGTCGCGGATGGACGCTGGGCCCCTGTGCCAGGGATGCGCGGGCCTGGGGACTTCGATCTCGATGGGCGGCCCGGTGAAGTCGCCGGTGCGGGTGTCCGTCTCCCAGAGATAGGCGCGTTCGCCTTCCTGCATGACGACCATCCTGCCTGTCGCGCCGGTGATGGTGTACGAACGCCGGCCGCCCTCGGGCATGATGGCGAGGTTGACGCCGTTGTCGAGGGCGACCCAGCCACGGCCGTGGGGGTCTCCGCGCCGCCAGTCGTCGAACTTGTTGGGGTCGTCAATCAGCCCGGAGGCGGATACGGGTTCTGGGTCGCCGGCCATGCCGAGGGCGACGTCGTAGAAGTGGCAGCCGTGGTTTACGAGCTCGGTTACGCCGTGCGCGATTACGCTGGTGACGTTTCCGATTGCTCCGTGCGCGAGGACGCGGAAGATCTCGCGGTAGGACTCCGACCAGCGGAGCTCCAAGCCGAAGGCGAAGGGCGCGCCGCCGCTTCGCAGGGCCGCGATTATCCTATCGGACTCCTCGAGGGTGGCGCAGAGGGGCTTTTCGCACACGATGCCCTTCACGCCGGCGGCTACCGCGGCCTCGATGTGGTCGGCGTGGTAGGTCTGGCGCGTGGCTACGCATACGATGTCGGGCTTGGCCTTGGCGAGCATGTCGTCGTAGTCGTCGTAGCGTTCGACCTCGCCCCAGAGACCTCGCCAAGTGTCTTGGAACTGCTGGCGGGTGTCCGCGCCCTTGTCGAACACGGCAACCACCGCGGTCTGTGGGACCTCGGCGAAGGCCGACGCCCAGTTGTGGCCGCCGGGCTTTCTGTCCAGCTGGCGGTGTACGCCTGCGAGGGCGACCCTGAGGGCGTCTTTGTTGGGCATCGCGCCGCCGCTTCCCGTTGAAGAAGTGAATGACTGCCAGTATCCTAGCAAAGGCGGCGGATAGTGGCTAGCGCTGCTTCAATGCAGTCTTGGCATCCTGAATCACCCTCACCGGTCAAGGGAGAGGGGGATAAGGCGGGACTGCCTACTCGCCATATTGAATGGACGGTGGAGTTGAGAGATAAGGAGGAGACCAGATGAGCAGGGCCAAGTACAAGGCGGCGATTATCGGTACGGGACGCATGGGCGGCCTTATGGAGGACGAGAACCCGTTCACGAACCAGTACGTCAAGCCATACGGCCACTTCAGCTCGTATCAGGCTATCGAGGAGGTCGAGGTGACGGCGGTGGCGAATCGGGGGCGCGAGAGGCTGGAGCGCTTCTGCGAGCGGTTCGACTTCCAGAACGGCTACCTGGACTACCGGGAGATGATAGAGAAGGAGAGGCCGGACATCGTGAGCGTTACTACGCCGTCGGTGCGCCGAGCGGAGCCGATCATCTTCGCGGCGGAGCATGGCGTAAAGGGCATATACGCCGAAAAGGGATTGTGCGCGTCGCTGGAAGAGGCCGACAGGATTCGGTCGGCGGTCGAGGCGAACGGCGTCGCCTTCAACTGGGGGGCGTCGCGTCGGCATCACAGCGGCTGGATACAGGTCGCGGAGGCGATAGCGCGGGGCGACATCGGCGAGCCGCTCTATGCGGCGATGTACGCTTTCACGGACATCATCAAGCACCACCCGCACACGCTGGACACCGTGTCTATGCTGCTGGGCGACCCTCGTCCCGCCTGGGTCGAGGGGACCTTGGCGGAGATAGGCGGCAGGCTGGACGGCGGAGCGTCGCGGGAGCGGCCGCGGTCGTTCCCGGATTACGACGCTGCGGGGCATCGGTTCGTTACACCGCCGGGCGAGGAGATAGCGGACCCGATGGTCGGGTTCTACCGGGTGGGATACGAGAGCGGCGCGGAGGGGATATTCGCGCCTGTCGCCGGGCGCTGGGAGCTGGACGTTCAGGGGACCGAGGGCCGAGCCTGGGGCTGGGAGCAGCAGGGCGTGTGGCGAGTGCGGCGCGGCGTCCGCAAGGCGGCGAGAGGACAGGATGCCGCGCCGGTCGAGGAGACGGAGATACGGCCGGTGGGGGAGAGCCCGACGGTCTGCACCATCCGCGACATCATCAGGGAGATCGAGACGGGCGAGCGGACGCGGGGCAACATAGACGTTACCATGCAGAGCGTCGAGGCGGAGTTCGGCATTGCCTATTCGCACCTCCAGGGCGGCGCTCGCGTCTCCCTGCCCGTGGAGGACCGGACGCTGTACATACCTGGAGGATGAGCCGGGAGAGGCAGGCTTACGCCTACGCCGCGGCCACGATACTCTTCTGGTCCACGGTCGCGTCGGCGTTCAAGTTGACGCTGCGGCACTTGGACACGCACCAGATGGTGTTCTACGCCACGGCGGTGTCGGTCGCGGCGCTGTTCGCGGTTCTCGCGGCACAGGGCAAGCTGGGTCTGCTGGGCGCGTTCACGGCCAAGCAGTGGGCATGGTCGTCGGCGCTCGGCCTGGTGAACCCTGCGGTGTACTACGTGGTCTTGTTCGAGGCGTACTCGCTGCTCCCGGCGCAGGAGGCGCAGCCCCTGAACATGGTCTGGCCGCTGGTGGTAGTACTGCTGTCGGCGCCGCTGCTGGGTCAGCGGATTGGCTGGGTCAGCATCCTCGCGGTGTTCGTGAGCTTCGTCGGGGCGCTGGTCATCTCGACGCAGGGGGACCTGCTGGGGTTCGGGTTCACGAGCCTGCGTGGAACGCTGTTGGCGGTAGGCAGCGCGTTCCTGTGGGCGCTGTTCTGGATTGCGAACGTGCGGGACAAGCGGGACGAGGCGGTGAAGCTGTTCGCCAGCTTCGCGGCGGGCCTGGCATTCGCGGCTATCGGGGTGGCGCTGTTCTCGGACTTCAGGGTCGGCTCGGCGGAGGGACTGCTCGGCGCGGCCTACGTCGGCGTGTTCGAGATGGGCATCACGTTCGTGGCGTGGTCGAAGGCGCTGTCGTTGGCGAGGACCACGGCGCGCGTCAGCCACCTGATCTACTTGGTACCATTCGTCTCGCTGATATTCATCAATTTCGTCTTGGGCGAGAGGATATTGCCGTCCACCATAGTTGGGCTGCTGTTCGTGGTAGGCGGTATCCTGATCGGCGGACTAGATAGAGATGGATGAGGAGTCGTCAGTCTTGCCGCATGGCGTCAGGCAACGGCTCCGGGTCGGGATCGAAGTCGATCAGGTCTTGGATGGCGGCGGAATGCCGGTTGTACGGAATCATCGCGCAAGTCCTCTCCGGCCAGCGGTTGCGCGGAGCGCGTTATGCCGCGTCCGCGGTGGCTGGGGATTCGCCGGCGGAGTCCAGGCGGCGCTTCATCTCCGCGTAGGTGTCGGGCGCCAGCGGACCCTTCATGATCCCTGCCAGGTTTTCGCGCAGGTGGGGGATTCGGCTTGTGCCGACGATGTTCGTGTCGGCGTTGGGATGGGTGAGGGTATAGCGTAGGATGAGGGTCGTGCGCGTCTCGCCTTCCTCTCGGAGCTCGTCTAGGCCAGCCGCCTCGAACTTGCCCCACTTCTCGGAGCGCCGCTCGGCGACCTGGCCTGCGGGCTCGCCCTGGGCGACGCCGCCTCGGATGACGATGCCGACGCCGGCTTGGGCGGACTTGGCTATCCAGTCCTCGTGCTCGCGCTCCAGGGCGGAGTAGGGGATCTGGAATGCGTCGAACACGCCGGTTTCGAGGTAGTAGGGCAGGTGGGGCAGGGTGGTGGATATGCCAAGCCAGCGGACCTTGCCTTGCTCGCGCATGTCTTGGAGGGCGGCTATCAGGCCGCCGGACTCGGCTTCCTCAACGGTCGGATTGTGGTACTGCATGATGTCCACGTAGTCGGTCTTCATGCGCTGGAGGCTCTCGTGGAGTCCGCGGAAGACGTTTTCGCGCGTCCAGACATGGGGGCCGCCGCCGGGGGCGCATCCGGACTTGGTGGCGAGGTAGAACTCGGAGCGTCGGCCGGAGATGTGCTTGCCTATCTGCTCTTCGGCGGGCGCTCCCCAGTTCACGCCGTAATCGTTGGCGGTGTCTATGAAGTTGATCCCGGAGTCGAGGACGGCGCTCAGCAGGGATTCCCATTCGGAGTCGGGCATCTTCCTGCTGAGGGCTGTGCCGAATCCGAGCCGGGTTACCTCGAGGCCGGAGCGGCCGAGTATTGCTGTTGGGAGCGGCGTGTCGTTCACGTAATGCCTCCTGGCGGTCTGGGCTGATGTTGGAAATATACGGTAATTATACCAATTTCGTCTTGATTACGCCGTCAATTCACGCCCCTGCCTCGCGCCAATTGGCATTGCTCTCATCGCGCATCCATCCCAAGTCCTGGCAGGCTTGGGGGAGGGGAGATGTACGGCGCGAGGGCTGCCGATTCGTTCCGCTCTCAGAAGATCAGCCCAGGCAGGACCACTATCGCCGCCACCAGGGCAACCACTCCGACCACGGCGGCTCCCCAAATCAGGATCGACTTCAGCGCGTCCCATTTTCGCCGACTCCGCGGCATGGGGTAGGTGTCGTCCTTCGACCTCGGGGTCGAGTGTCCGCCCTGCGGCTCGTAAGGATCAACGCGGCGTTTCCAGAACTCCGACAGCATCTTGGTCTTGTCCAAGAAAACCATGGCAGCCTCCTTACGTTGCAGAGGTGTTGTGATGGAGTGTACATTGACGGCCCGCCGATAGCAAACGGGCCGCTATCATCGGACCGCCAGCGCCGCTGGATGACTACTTGATGTCAAACACGTCCTCCGCGATTGGGGAGTCGAACTCGATATCCAGCGCCTCGACCCCCGCGAACTCCTTGCCATTGCGGCGGACTTCGATTCTCAGCAGCGTCCCTCGTTCGGCATCCACTATCAGGACGTATTCGTCCGCGCCCTTCCACCACCACCAGTCGTCAGATCTCCCTTCAACAGGTTCGGCCTCAACCCGTATTGCGTCCCGGCCTGCATGGCTGGTCCGGGCAGCCGTCTTCATCCACAAGCCGGCCATGAGCCATGAGGGTTCCAGCAGGGTTTGCGAAATGATTGCGCGCTCAGCGTTCTCGTACATGGGAGCGCCCCGACGTTCCCGAATCGGCGTTTTCGCCCCGCCTGGAACCCGAGCCCTGGGCGTGTTAGTCGTAACCAAGCCGGACCCGTAGTAGTCCCACCATGAATCTCCTATGACGAGATGCTCAATGAGGACGCGCGCGCCCCCGCTCGTAACCTTGCGGAATCGGGACGGGTTGTCGATCCATAGCTGCGAAGTGGTCTCCGTGGCACTGCGTCCACCGGACGGCCATGGGCGCCAACCCGTAGGCTGTTCCTGGAGCCATTGCCGCATGGTAAGACGCATGGTCGAGAAGCGGTAGCGAGCTACGTACAGCAGGCCGGCAACCTCGGCGATGAGGTCTCGCCGAGCGTCGGCCCCAGGAACCGGCGGGTCAAATCTGACGCTGCCCAGCTCTTCGCCGGCGAATGCCTTGCCATTGTGGAGCGAGTTGAGGCGGAGGAGGACGCCTCGCTCTCTGTCAACCAGCAGCTCGCACTCGTCTGCCAAGTTCCAGAGCGAAGACCCGGACACATCGATATCGTGGAGCCTGGGCTTCGCTCTGAGCCTGACAGCCCTACGGCCCTCTACCGCGGCCTCGTTCATGGATGTGATCGAGATGTGCGGGATGACCGCCAGGGGGCGGAGCATGGTTTGGTAGTCCAAGCTCCCCAGCGCCATCGGATCGCCTTGCCTGTCCAGGGTCTCCGTATGGAACCCTTGCGAAGAAGACTTGCGAACGCGAAGGTCGACTATCTCTTCGAGCAACGCGCCTGTGGGCTGGGCGAGCTTGCCGTCGGATTCGGCTGGCGTGAGGGCGGCCACGCTGCCCGGCTCCTGCGCGGCCAGCCACTCGCGCTCAGCTTCGGCCCGTCCAGCGGGCTTGATCCAAGAGCGCCCCGCGGCCTCGATACTTGTGAATCGCTCCGGCGCGGTGTACATCAAACCCACAAGCCGCCGCGCGGAATCCAGGTGGTCCGCGCTGGTCAGCATGTCAGGCGCTCCGGGCTGTCCTTCCATCGTTAGCGCTCCTATTCACTGATACCTTGGAGTCATGGCCTGGTACTCCGACCAACCGATGACATAATTGCTGAACAGTTCCCTGACCTGCTCCTGGGTGAGCGGGCCAAACTCCGGCCTGGCCGTCATTCCCATGCCGTATGCGATTCCAACTTCCCTCCAGAACTTCTCTTTCAGGTCGAGATGCAGCGCCTCATACTCCGCGACGTACTCCGGCAGAACCAGGTCCGCGATGCCTGGAAACTCGGAGGGAATCGCCATCAGCACGGACTTGCGCCGCTCCGTTTCCGTCTCCACTCCATTGGCGACGAACGCCTTTCGGTCTACGAACGCCAGCCATGCGCCCGGGAGCCTGACGTCCGGGACGCTCACCCTGAACCCGCCATAAAGCCAGCTCTCTACGAACGGGGCCTTGATGAGCGGGTCGAGGTCGTCGAGCTTGGCCTGTTCGTCGGGCGAGAGCGCGTCTCGCATAGGTGGCAGCGGCGCGCCGAGGAGACCCGGGATGTAGAAGACGAACGCCGGGCTTGGGTCCATCTCTTCGGACGGCCCTCCGGACGGCAGCGGCGACTTGGAATCGTCCGGAACCGACGCGGGGCTGATGTGGTTGTTCCGCTCTTCCCACCTGCGCTCCCGGTCGCCGAGCGCGAGGAGCGCCCACGCAGCCGCCTCATGCCCCAGGGCGTCCGCGTAGAACTCCAGGTCGGCCCGCCCTTGCGCGTCCAGGCGTTCGTACAGGGCGAGCGTCTCCCCTTCGAGGGTCGCGCCCAAGGCTCTCCGGTTCGGGTCGAGCTCCATCGGGATTATGCTGGGCCGCTCATCCTCGGATGCCATCAGCCACTCCGTCGTCCGCTCCGGCCCCAGCCGTTCCGCCAGGGTCTCGACGCCCTGGCGCTGCCTCGTCGTCATGTCCTCGTACCGCGCCAGCGCCTCGCCCTCCAGGGTGGACGCGAACAGGGCGGGCGCAGGCTCCGCAGGCGCAGGCGGGTCATCGTTGCCGCAGCCCGCAAACAGGAGAATCAGGACCGCGACCGCCACAAACGCAACCAGCTTATTCATCGGACCGCCAGCGCCGCTCGGCCGATTTCCGCCTCTGTCCACGCGCCAAGCGCATCCAAGACCTCTTCCTCGGAAAGCTCGTAGAGATGCACAACCCCTTTCGGCCCGACGAGCTCCCCCTCCAGGATGCCGCGCGCAATCCTCTCCGCAATAGCGCCGCGGTGCGATTCGGGGAGGTTCTCGTACTCAGCCAGAGCGTCCGCCGAGAGAATCGAACCCATCGCCGGCATCTCTCGCAGCGCAATGCGCTCCAGCATCATGCTCGACCTCATCGCCGCGCAGGCCATCCGCCTGGCCTCCATCGGCAGCGGCCCTGAGGCGTACCAATCCCGCTCGAAGGTCTCCTGGAGCTGGGGGGCGAGGGAGTCGAATCTCGCCAACGCATCCGGGGAGAGGGCATCGCTGGGGGAGGGCCAGCCGGCCATGAGATGGTTGGGCGGCGCGTCACGGAAGGGCTCCGGGAGCGACCATGCCGGCCACACGCCAATGCTGGGGTGGAACTGGCAGACCAGGGGCGACATGCCCGACGTGGCTGGCATGTAGAGACGGGCGAGGGCGGCCCTGTCCTCCGGGGACTGGAACTGGCCCAAGAAGTCGTCTATGGAGGATGCGGCGTTGGAGCGCCAGCCGGCATCCTGCGCGACCTCGGCGGCGAGCCACTCCTTCACGAACCGCCTTGCGTCGGGAATCTCGTCGAGCAGGTCCAGCGAGCGTTGCGATAGACCGATGTCCGAGACCTCCGGCGGCGCGTCCGGCGCGGCAAGCAACGCCTTCTGCAAGCCCTCCACGATGGCGTCCACGTCTTCTGGAAGCGCTTTCCTGTTGTTCCAGACGAGCTGGAACGCCCGTCTCATGCTGGGGTCCACCGAGTCCAGCTTGTTCAGCGCTTGTCGTGAGAGGGTCTCGGTCATTGGCGGCAGGAATACGTCATGGTCTCCGAACTCCATCTGGCGCGCCGTGTCTACCATGCCTGCGAGGATGGCCGATGGGGACGGGAGATCAGCCGGATCCTGTCCGGGCCGCTCCTTGAACGCCTCGTCGTACCCGAGCAGCACGGCGCGTCGGAACCTCGGCCCCAGCTCCTCGAACCGGCTCAGCGCCTGGGCGGGCAGGACCTCCGCCATCGGCGTAACCTCATCCGGCAGCTGTCGCAGATACCTCAGGGCCGAGCCGGCGCCCGCTTCCTCTGAATCCTCACGGAGCGCATCCTGGAACTCCGGAGGAAGCGCCTGGAACTTCGCCAGGTCGTCCTCATCGAGCGCCGCCGTGAACGGATGCGCCGCAGCCTCGTCTGCCGACTTCACGCTCACCGTCACATCCAGGTCCATCTCGCATCCCGCCGCTATTGCCAGGACTATCACAGGGATAGTCCTGGCAACCACCGCAAGAGCGGCCAACGCGTTCATCGTCTCCTACCCATTCTGCCCTCTGCTTTCCTCTGCCATCTTCAAGAAGGCGACGTCGCTGCTGAGCTTCTCCTTGACGCCGTCGAACGGCCATGGGTCTGGGTTGTCCCGCCCGCCTACCGTTACGCCTGATGCGTATATGCTCGCCACGCCATTCCAAAAGTTGTCCTTGCCATCCTCGGACAGCGCTTCGTAATCGGCAACGATCTCCGGAAGGACCAGGTCCTCGATGGGCGGGAACTCCGCGGGGATCTGTGTGATTCGCCACCTGAGCTCCGCCGCCTGGTCGTCCACCTTGTCGGCGACGAATCCCGCCGGGTCCACGAACGCCAGCCAGTCGTCCGGGTTGGGAGAGGTCCACTCGTACTCGTCCGAGTAGGTTGGGTCTTGTACCGACACTCCCCGCTCCCATTCCCACACGAGCCGCACCCTCAGCCGAGGGTCGAATGCGTCCATCTTCGCCTTCTCGTCGGCGGTGAGAGCGCCCTCGAGAGGAGGCAGCGGGGCGCTGATGTCCCCCTGGGCATATCTCACCTCGACCTCCGAGCCCTCCGCAGGCCGTGAGAAGACGGCGCTCGGGAACAGCCCGGCGGAGACTATGAATCTACGGTCCTCCGGCGGATGCGACATGAGATAGGAGGCTATATCCGTCGGATCGGTCTCGTCCTTTGCTATCTGCGGCCCAGCGTAATCCTCTGGAATGCGGGGATTGCTCCCTTCCACTGACAGGAAGAGGAGGGCCTGGGCCGCCGCTTCGCGCCCCAACGCTCTGGCGTAGAACTCGATGTCCGAACGCCCTTCCTTGCCCATCTGTTCGTACCTGGCGAGCGCCTCGCCTTCCAGGGTCGATTCGAAGGGCGCAGGCTGCTCAGCGGGCGGGTCAGGCTCCAACGGGAAGATGTCGAGCCTGGCGTCCCGGTCCGCCAGGAGCCATTCGGTAGTCCGCTCGGCGCCCAGCCGTTCCGCCAGGGTCTCGACGCCCTGTCGCTGCCTCGGCGTCATGTCCTCGTACCGCGCCATGGCCTCGCCCTCGAGGGTGGACGCGAACGGACCCAGCGCCGGCTCCTCAGGCGACGGCGGGGCGTCGTTGCCGCAGCCCGCAAACAGGAGAATCAGGACCGCTGCCGCTGCGATGGTGATGATGTTTTTCATTGGTCTTACCTCTCTGTGCCGTCCATGGTATAGGCCGCGTGTGATGTTCCTGTGATTTACACCCCCTTTCCTGTGATATTCTTGTGCAGATTTGGCGGGGATTTTGGACTTGCGCGCCCGTCCCGTATCTGGAGTTGGCGCTATACTCGCCTTGGCGCGCGAAATCGCCGCGACGCATAGCCGCGTGGGGAGGAGCATTGAGCGAAGTCGAGAGGCTGAGACAAGAGAACGAGGAGCTGCGGGTTCAGCTTGCGAGGGTGGAGACCGAGCGGCAGCGCCAGGAGGTCCTGGTCAGGATGTCGCCGGTGGGCGTGCTGGTGGTCGATGCGGAGACGCGAACCGTCGTGTCGGTCAACGAGGAGGCTGAGCGCATCATTGGCGTCCCGTCCGTGCCCGGCACGAAGCTGGAGGAGTACCAGGAGGTGACGATGTACCGCCGTGCGGATGGGCGCAAGTACACGGCGGAGGAGCGTCCGCTGACGCGGGCCCTGGACCGGGGGGAGACGACGCGCGCGGAGGAGATACTGCTCGACCGCCAGGGCGGGGGCACGGTGATGACCATCGTGAGCGCGACGCCGATCTACTCGGAAGAGGGGGAGGTCGCCTCCGCGGTCGCGGTCATCCAAGACATAACGCCGCTGGAGGAGATGGAGCGTCAGCGCGGCGAGTTTCTGGCGATGGTGAGCCACGAGCTGCGGTCGCCGCTGGCGGCTATCAAGGGCTGCGCCTCTTCGGTACTGGAAGCGGCTACGCCGTTCGACGCCGCCGAGACCCTCCAGTTCTTCAGGATAATCAACAGGCAGTCGGACCGGCTGCGCGACCTGATCAGCAGCCTGCTGGACATAACGCGGATAGAAGCGGGGGCGCTGTCGGTCGATGCGAAGCCCGCGGAGCTGGTGTACCTGGCGGACGAGGCGAAGAACACGTTCATGCGCGGCGGAGAAAGGCAGCGTGTCGAGGTCCATCTCGCGCCGGGCCTGCCGCCGGTATCGGCGGACGAACAGCGCATCGTACAGGTGATGAGCAACCTGCTGGTCAACGCTTCGCAGTACTCGCCCGAGGTATCCACCATCAGGGTTAGCGCCTCGCTGGTCGAGGACGGCCTCTACGCGGCCATATCTGTTACAGACGAGGGCATGGGGATACCTGACGACCGGCTTTCGCGGATGTTCAAGAAGTTCTCTCGGCTGGACAGCGGGGAGTGGGACTTGGCGGGGGACGGGCTGGGGCTTGCCATCTGCAAGGGAATCGTGGAGGCTCACGGGGGGCGCATATGGGCGGAGAGCGAGGGCTTGGGGCACGGCTCCAAGTTCACCTTCACGCTCCCCGTGTCCCAGGAGGCCGCGCGGCGTCCATCCGCGGGCCCCGTCCAGGAGAGCGTCCGGGGGTCCAGCGCGGACAAGCGAACCCGCGTGCTGGCGGTGGATGACGAGCCGGACCTGCTGCGGTTTCTCAGGAAGGTCATAGATGGGGCCGGATACACGTGGTACGGGACCGGCCACCCTACGCAGGCGCTCGAGCTGCTGGAGACGAAGAATCCGCATATCGTCCTGCTGGACCTGGTGCTGCCTGGGATGAACGGGACCGACCTGATGAAGCGTATCCGAGAGGTGTCGAACGCGCCGGTCATCTTCCTGTCCGCGCATGGCGATGAGCCGGACGTGACGAACGCGCTGAGGCTGGGAGCGGACGACTACTTGGTCAAGCCTTTCGCGCCGGCCGAGCTGCTGGCGAGGATCGAAGCCGTGCTGCGCAGGCGGGCGTCGTCCGGTCAGCCCGAGACGCGGCAACCCTATCGAGCCGGGGATCTGGCTATCGACTACGCGAACCGCGGCGTGACGCTGTCCGGCGAGCCGGTGGAGTTGACGGCGACGGAGTACAAGCTACTGTTCGAGCTTTCCATCGCCGCGGGGCGAACGCTCACTCGCGGCCACCTGTCGCAGCGGGTTTGGGGGGAGGATTACGACGACACGGGGAGGCTGCGCTCCTTCGTGCGCAATCTGCGCCGCAAGCTGGGCGAGGAGGCTGGCAGTCCCAAGTACGTCTTCACGGAGCCTGGGGTCGGGTACCGGATGGCCGCGCCCTAGCGCTCTCCCGTGAAGGGAGGGGGGACAAGGCGGGCACGGTGAATTGCCTTCACCCTTGGGTCTCTCCCCCGTTGGGGAGGGTGATGAAGGCTGGGGGCCTCTTGGCGCCTTCGGCTATGTTCGTTTCGTCTCGGCCGGCTCCTTTGCGGGGGGATCACCCTCACCCCAGCCCTCTCCCATCGAGGGAGAGGGGGCAAGGCGGGGAATCGCCCTTGTCTCCTAGCCCTTTCCCTTCGGGGGAGGGGACGCAGGGCGGGGCGTTTGCCCTCACCCTGGCCCTTTCCCCCGTGAGGGAGAGGGTACTTGGCGGGTCTTGGGACCCGCGCCCTGTCTACTCCTGGTTTCTCCCGCTCTCGCGGGAGATGAGTTTGCCTTGCAAGGCAGTGACTCCGGTACTTGCTTCGAGGATGCCGACGTCGATCGCCCGCCGACATTGGGGGTGCAGCCCCTCCTCTAACTTTCCCGGACGGCTGACGGTCCTTTGCGGGACCGCCTGCGTTTCGCGCTTGGACCTTCCACCCGCCAAGGCGTCGGGCTGCGCTGGCTACGGTCCTCCCGTGTTACCGAGAGTCCGCACCTGGAACGGGGGAGGCACATTTAGCGCTGCGTCCTCCTGTCGAGACGCCGAAACACAGAGCGGCCTTCTCGTACCGCGGGGGCCCCGTCCCAACAACAGCCGCGGCATGAATACCCTGAAGATTTGGTAGAGGTGGCTCTGTGCCCGTTTGGAGTACGTCCCTTCGGGCCGTCTACTAGACTAGCACGGCTGTTCTCGCGGTGTCAAGGGGCGATCTGGGGCAATTTTGGGGCAATTTGGGGGTGAGTGGTGAGGAGGGAGGGGATGCAGGCGGGACGCCTGCGGTCCTTATTAGGGGGAGGGGGCGCTCCCAATGCTCGCTCGCGGGGGCTATTTGGAGAGCTCCTCGACCAAACGGCGGGCTACTATGGCGTGCTCGTCGTTCTGGAGGGCTACGGGGGCTACCCAAAGGCGGCGCTGGTCGGGCAGTACGCCGACGTGGATGGACGGTTCGCCGAGGCGCAGGCCCTCTTCGGCCTGTTCGACGGTCGGGCCGTCCCATGATTCAGGCAGTTCTATCGTAGCGGTGGGCGCGGTGGGCCCCTCATATATCGGCCCCTCGTGGACCCACGCCTTCACGCCGTCGAGCCGTCCGACGGTCTCGGCGATGCGTGTGGACCTGTCGCGCCACTCGGCCCACTCGGACTCGTGGTCGGCCTCGACGAACAATTCGAGGGCTTTCACCAGGCCGACAATCTCCTCCTTGGCGACCTTCATGGGTCGGCCTATGCCGGCCTTGTCCTTGCCGAAGAAGAAGGCGTTTTCCCACGCGGCCTGCATCAGGTCCTTCCGTCCTGCCAGGATACCGGTGGACTGGGGGCCTCGGATGCCCTTGCCGCCGCTGAATGCCACCAGGTCCACGCCCATTCTTATGAAGCGCGACAGGTTCTCGACCGGCGGCAGCTCGGATGCGGCGTCGAGGACGACGGGGACGCTCCGCACGTGGGCGGCGGCTATCACGTCCTCCAGCGGGAGGGAGTAGAAGCGCATGACCCAGACGTATGCTACGGCGGCGGTCTTGTCGGTGATGGCGGCTTCGAGCTCGGCCCTGGCCGCGCCCTGGTCGGAGCCGATTTCGACCAGCTTTGCGCCAGCGAGCTGGTAGGACGTGTCGTAGTGGTTGCGCTGGGACTTCTGTATGACTATCTCGTTCTTCATGCCGGACGAGTCGGGAAGGCGGGCTATCTTCTCGTGGTCTAGGCCGGTCATGCAGGCGGCCGCTTGGAGCACCTGCGCGGCGGAGCATCCTGCGGTTACGAGTCCGGCGTCTGCGCCGGTGAGGTCGGCGACGTACTCGCCGGCGCGCCTGTGCAGCCCTTCGAGGTCGACGAAGTAGCCTGCGGACTCTGCCATGGCGTCGAGCACTTCGGGGGGCATGACGCTGCCGCCCAGCGCGGTTCGCCAGTGGTGGCCGTTTATGAGGCGCCGCACCCCGAGCTTGTCGTATATGTTCATGCGGTTAGTCCTGCTTGTTTGGGAGGATGTCGTGGTTCATTGCCCACTTTGGGTAGAGGTTGCGGGTTTCCGCGCCTGGGAATGGGGCGCCGAGCGGCTGCGGGGCTAGGTTCATCGCGCCCTCCGTACCTATCATGGCGGTGAGGAGGCGGCGCAGTCCCACGGAGCGCAGCGTTCGGGCGGAAGGGACGTTGAACTGGGCGGTGGTGGCTAGGGCGACGCGGTCGTTGTCGAGGATCCAGCGCGCGGCGGCGCTGACGACGGCCCGTCCGAGCCCGCGCAGCTTGGCGTCCTGCACGACGTCCATGCCTATTTCCCACATGGGGTCGCCGTCGTCCCACACGGTCGCAAGGGCGGCCAATCGGTCGCCGTCGTATATGGCGAACCCGGCGAGCGAGTCTGGGCGGCAGTGCCAGAAGAAGCGGTAGTCCACGTCGGCGAGCTGGGAGGGTTCGAGGATGACGACGCGGTCGTCCTTCATGGGCCGCCAGGTCCGCTCGTCGGCGAACAGGAACCAGACGGGGCCCCATATGCCCACGCCGTCGCGCAGCGTTACGCGGGCGAGCTCGTATGCGCCGAACATCGAGAAGAGCAGGTCGGGGTCGAGGTCGTCCACGATGGGCTGGAGGGGGTCCACCCACTCCGGACGGCATGCGACGATGGTCTTGCCGCCTATCTTGAGGGCGCGCAGCGAGTCGTTGGAGTTCGGGCGCAGCGGTACGACCGGCGTGGGGCCGGTCCGCATCTCGGACATGGGCGCTCCCGCGCGTGATTCGAGCCAGTGGGCGACCTTTTCCAGCAAGAGCTCGTCCGCCATGATTGCATCTCCCAGCCGCAAGTAAGACACGCCGATTATAGGGCAGGGCATGGCCTCATGGCTAGTGTCGGGCCGGCTCATTCGGCATATGGGCTAGGATGCTCTATACTGGGGCGAAGGAGGCAGTCATGGTTACGTCGCAGGATGCCATAGGGAAGAAGCACGAGGCGGCGATGGCGAGACTGGACCGTTGGACGGACCTGATGCTGAGGGCACATGCCACGCGAAGGGTCAAGCGTGTACCTGACTTCGTCTCTGATGAGATGGGCCTCGCATGGGTGAGGACCCTCGAAGACGATGAAATTGCAGCCATAGCAAAGCACGGCGACAGATCGGGTATGACTCGGAGCGAGCTCAAGGGCTTCCTCAATGCCGCCATCGTCATGGAGTCCAATGACCAGGCGGGCGCGACTTGCTACATCGTGATGGAGGTCGCCTTCACCGCGAACGCGGGGGATACCAGTAAGGCGACCCGCAATGCCCGCTTCCTGACGCGCTGCACGGGCATTCCCGCTCATCCTGCGGTTGCGGGCCTCCGCAAGGACGATGACGTCGTGGAGATCTTCGAGTCGGGGGCCGTGCATTGGCACCAGCTGGATGACGAGGATTTTGAGATCCACTAAAATGGCAGTATGGAGAGTGCGGCACAGGAGGGAGGCCTATGGCTGACACAGGAACCATTACCCTGCCCCGGGCTGAGTACGACGCGCTGCTTGCCCGGAATGAGGAGCTCGAGGACGCGCTGGCGGCTGTCGAGGCGGATGGCGACAGCCGCGTTCCCCATGAGGCGGCGGTGGCTATCATGGGAGGCGAGAGTCCGATGGCGGCGTTTCGGGGCCATCTCGGCGTCACGCTGCGCGAGCTGTCCGAGAGGACGGGCATCGCGGCGAGCTACCTGTCGGAGATCGAGCGCGGGGTCAAGCCCGGCTCCGCGTCGGCGCTGTCCCGCATAGCCGACGCGCTTGGCACGACGATTGACGTTTTGGTGATTGAATAAAAGGAGGGAGTTCATGGCTGAAGTCATGTCGTTGGACGAGTACGTGAGGTTGCCGCAGAGGTTCATCGCCTCGGGAAAGTTTGACGAGTACGAGGGATTGGGGGATGGGGGTTGGAAGTTTGAGATAGGGCGAGGTCTTGCGAAGGCGCGTGAAGAGGCGCTCTCTAGCAACGACAGTGGTTCGGTTGAGCGGGTGACAAAGGAGTTCAAAAAGGGTCTCGCCAGGGGTCTCACAATCTATTATTCGTCGGACCCGGTTACCAAATGGTTCAAAGAGAGGCCAGATGACGCGCTGCTGGCTTTGAAAGCGCTCTGGGCGGAGGGCGATACGCCGATTGCCGAACGCATCAGGACGTTCGTGGACAAAGTGCCTGAGTTCGAGCTCCGCCCCGAGAATTTTAAAGGGCGGGGAGCGAGGGTGAACGTGCTCTCAATCCTCCTGATAGGGCTGGACCCCAAGGCGTATCCGCCTCTCAAGGTAACATACCTCGAAAAAGGTATGAAGCGTACAGATTATCCAATGCCTCCCAGAGGCGCGGATGCAGGGGCATTCTATGAACATGCGCTGGGGTTCTTGGACGAGATCATTGAACGGGCAAAGGCACAGGGTTTCGCCAGACCGAGCAACCGCCTCGAAGCGCAGTCGGTCGTGTGGACATGGGAGTACAAAGATCTAGCGGAGCAAAGAATCTATAAATATCATCAGCTAGAAACGCCACCTGAGGAGGAAGCGTTGGACGAGCAGCCGACATCGCTGGATGCGCTTGCCAATAAACTCATGTTCCCCGTGGAGTTCCTCCAGCGCATCGAGAAGCTGCTGGATGACAAGCGGCAGGTGATATTCCAGGGGCCGCCTGGGACGGGGAAGACCTATACCGCGCAGGCGTTGGCGGAGCGCCTGGCCGGGTCGGAGGAGCGGGCGCGGCTGGCGCAGTTTCACCCGTCGTATGCCTACGAGGACTTCGTGCAGGGATTCCGTCCGAAGCTCATAGGCGGGCAGCCCGGATTCGAGCTGAGGGACGGGCCGCTGCTGGACATGGCGAGGATGGCGCGGGAGCGGCCGGACGAGAAGCATTTCCTGATCATTGACGAGATCAACCGGGGCAACCTGCCCAAGGTGTTTGGGGAGCTGTACTTTCTGCTGGAGTACCGCAACAAAGAGATGCGGCTCCAGTACTCGGACGCGCCGTTCGAGCTGCCGTCTAACCTGTACATCATTGGGACGATGAACACGGCTGACCGCTCGATTGCGTTGGTTGACCTGGCGCTTCGGCGGCGGTTCCACTTCGTGGATTTCCACCCCGACAGGTGGCCGGTCAAGGGGCTTGCGCGGCGTTGGCTGGATGCTAACGAGCCGGATATGGTGTGGGTTGCGGACATGGTTGACCGCGCGAACGAGCTGCTTGGGGACAGGGAAGCGGCGATAGGGCCGAGCTACTTCATGAAGGAGGACCTGGACGAGGAGAAGGCGCGGCTGATTTGGGATCACAACGTGCTGCCATACGTGGAGGAGCATCTGTACGGGTCGGAAGACAGGCTCGCGGAGTTCGAGTTCGAGGGGCTTCGCAATGCCGAGTCGTCGGGCGAGGACAACGGCAGCGGCGAGCGGGACGAATCGGAGCCCGGTTCTGACAGCGCTTAAGATAGACCTGCGGGAACACGAGCGGAGCGAGCGGCCGTATCCGCTCTCTGTCGAGGAGCGCGACGCCCTGGCCGAGTTGGGCGCTCTCGCCATCGAGCCGGCGCAGGGCGAGGAGGGCGAGTATCACCTGACGCCGGGCTCGACCATCGGCGCGCTGGAGATTGGGGACTTGTCGGTGTCCATTCGGCCCAAGCTGGAGATTGGGCGAGCGCTGTACCTGGCGTCCTACGCGATGGGGGCGTTCAGGCTGCGGGACGAGGGGTTTTCGTTCGAGGACGCGGACTCGCTGGTCGAGGCGCTGGCCCTTGCGCTGGATTCGGCGGCTCGGCGGGCGTTCGCGCGCGGGCTGCTGCACGGGTATCGGACCGAGGAGGAGGCGCTGCACACGGTCCGGGGGCGGATAGTGGTGGCCGAGCAGATACGGCGCAGGTTCGGCGTTGCCGTGCCCGTGGAACTTCGGTACGACGATTTCACGGACGACATCCTGGAGAACCGGCTGGTGAAGGCGGCTGCCGCGCTGCTGGGGCGTATGCGGATTCGGTCCGCGCGTTCGCGGGCGGGGCTTCGGTGGATAGCGTCGACGCTGGGCGACGTGTCGGCTGCGCGGTTCGCGCCGAAAGACCCGCCGGAGGTCGAGTTTGGCCGGCTCAACGGGCATTACCGCGAGGTCGTGGGGCTGTCGCGGCTGATACTGCGGCACTGGGCATACGAGGCCGAGCGTGGGGAGACGCGGGCGGCGGGCTTCTTGGTTGACATGAACAGGGTGTTCCAGGATTTCGTGACGCTGGCGCTGCGTGAGGCGCTTGGGGTCTCGGAGCGGACGTTCCGTTCCGACAACGAGATACCGCGCGTTACACTGGACGAGGGCGGCAAGGTGAGGCTTGCGCCCGACCTGTCGTGGTGGGACGGCCCGGCCTGCGCGTTCGTTGGCGACGCCAAGTACAAGCGGATTGATAGCAAGGCGGTTCCCAACGCCGACCTGTACCAGCTGCTGGCGTATGCGACCGCGCTCGACCTGCCGGGCGGTCTGCTGGTCTATGCGAAGGGCGAGAGGGAGCCGGCCAGGTACCAGGTCAGGCACGCGGGCAAGGAGCTCGAGGTAGCGGCGCTCGACCTGTCGGGGAGCGTCGAGGACCTGCGCGGGCGGGTCGGCGAGCTGGCGGAGCGGGTTCGAGCGCTGCGGGGTGAAGCGCGCCGTTCACGCCTGGCCGCGCAACAAGGCCCTATTCTACGGACAATATGATCGGCGGGACTTACATCATAAAGACCGCAACGCGGGACGAGGTGGAGACCGTCGTAGACTGGGCCGCCGCGGAGGGTTGGAATCCAGGCTTGCATGACGGCGGCCGCTATCTCGTCGCTGACCCGCGGGGCTTCTTCATAGGCTATCTGGACGCGGAGCCGATTTCGTCACTCTCGGCAATCAGGTACGACGGCGAGTTCGGCTTCATCGGCTTCTATATCGTCAGGCCGGAGTATCGAGGGCTGGGCTACGGGCTGCGAATCTGGAACGCGGGCATGCGCCACTTGAGCGGGCGCCTCGTGGGCCTCGATGGCGTGGTCGAGCGTCAGGACGACTATCGCAAGTCCGGGTTCGCGCCTGCGTTTCGCAGCATACGCTACGCCGGAATTGGGGGCGCCGAAATGCCGAGCGGGGCTGGAATCGTCCACGTAGGGCCCCGGCATTATGAAGCCGCGGCCGATTATGCCCGTCCGTTCTTTCCTGTGGAGCGGCGGCGATTCACCAAAGCGTGGCTCGGCCAGCCGGAAGGCGTGGCGCTGGGCGTCGTGGAGGAGGGCGGCATTGCGGGTTACGGGGTCATGAGGAGATGCCGGCGCGGATACAAGATTGGTCCGCTTTTCGCGGATACTCCCGAATTGGCGGAGGTGCTCTTCTTGGCGCTGAAGTCCCGTGGAGAGCCGTCGCAGCCTATCTATCTCGACGCGCCGGAAGGGAACCTGGAAGCGGTCGCCCTGGCGGAGCGCCACGGCATGACCCGTGAGTTCGAGACAGCGCGGATGTACACTGGCCCGGCGCCGGACATCTCCATCGAACGCACCTGGGGCATCACGTCTTTCGAGATAGGGTGAGGCTGGGGGCGCGGCGCCCGGCGTGTTATCATGGCGGCCATGCCGCCTGAGACCATCATCGTCGAGAGAGAGCGGGGCGTCGGCGTCGTGACGCTGAATCGGCCCGCGGTTCTGAACGCCATGAACCGCGCCATGGGGCGTGAGATAGACGAGGCGATAAGGGAGCTCGAGGATGACGCGGAGATTGGGGCTATCATCATCACCGGCGCCGGGGAGCGGGCGTTCTCGTCTGGAGCGGACATTCACGAGATGGCGTCGCTGGCGGAGGCCGGCGAATCGGGGGCGGACCCGCGGCGAGCGGAGTATGCCTGGCATATCGCGTCGTGCCGGAAGCCGACCATCGGGGCGATAAATGGGCTGGCTTACGGAGGCGGGGCGGTCTTGGCGGCGAGCCTGGACATCCGGGTTGGCTGCGAGAACACGAGCTTTCGGTTCCTCGCGGCGTCGTATGGGCGGGTCAACTCGACCTGGAACCTGCCGATGCAGGTGGGTTGGCCGGCCGCCAAGGAGCTGCTCTTCACGGCGCGGGTCGTCGAGGCCGAGGAGGCTTGCCGCATCGGGCTGCTGAACCATCTCGTCTCAGCCGGCGAGGTCCTATCGAAGGCGATTGAGATAGGACGGCAGATAGCGGCGAACGACGGCCGGATGGTGCGGGGCATCAAGGCGCTGATGATAGAGGACGTGGGCTTGGGCTGGAAGGAGATGCACAATAGGGAGCTGGAAGCGCAGGCCGGCGAGCTGCTGCCCACGCCAATCGAGGATGGGTTCGAGGGCTTCCTGCGGCGCAAGGGGAAGAAGCGAGGATTGCGGAGTGAGGAGTGAGCCAGGTATGGCGCGAGCGCTGATGTTCGCCCGTCTGGGCGCGGAGGTCATCAAGGTCGAGTCGCCGTCTGGGGACGAGGGCAGGGCCGTTCTGCGCGACCTGCGGGGGACTTCGGAGGTTCTGTGATGAGGAGCGTGAAGCCGTTGTTCGCATTGGTGGTGTTGATGGCGATACTGGCGGCGTCGACTGGGTTTTTCTGTACTGAAGATTCCAGGGGAGCGGAGCAGGTACGCTTGACGGCTCAGCAGTATTACAGATTCACACCTCAGTGGACACCCGACGGGGAGTACATAGCTCTGTCACCCTCGGCCATCATCCGCTCGGACGGCTCCGGAGAATGGATGAGGCACACCGCTAGAGAGTCTCTACGTACCGGACGACGCGACCGTGGCGCTGGCGCAGCCTCCAGAGAATGGCTGTGGTACACCGCTACGGTGGGCGGCGCTTCTGATATTTCCCCGGACGGCTCCCGCATCGTGTACAACGCGCCAAGCGAAGATCGAACCGCATACAATATAGTGACTTCAGCGTTGGACGGCTCAGATAGGCGGATGCTCACAAACTACTCGCGCGCCGCAAACTACTCGCGTGCCGTAAGCGTCTCTCCAGTGTGGTCGCCGGACGGCGCCCATATCGCGTTCGGAATTGCTCGGAGAAGCATCTACACAATGAATTCGGATGGGTCCGAATTGAGAGATGTTATGGGAGAAATACCCCTAGTTAGCAGTCTCAAACCTGCCCCTGTGTGGTCGCCTGATGGGGAAAATCTAGCTTTCTTTGTTGTAGAATACGTTCCCGCATCTGAAGAAGGTGTGAGGCCCAGCAACAGAGTGGTCCTCTATTCTGTGCGCGCTGACGGCACGGTCCCGAGACGACTGTTCGTCGGGGATTCCGTCAACAGCACTAGCACTGTATTTTGGAGCACATCTGATCCAGCATGGTCTCCCGACGGCAAGACATTGGCATTCGGGTACTACGTCCAGGATAATGTTGACCTAGAATTGATCAGTTCATCGCTGTACACAGTCAGGGACGACGGCTCTGATCTAAGCGAAATTGCTCAGTACGCCTTTGACCAATTGGAGTGGTCTCCTGACGGAACTCGGATTCTGGCGACTGGGGTGGCTGTCTACGTGGTCAACTCAGATGGATCTGACCTTCGTGAAATCGGCATAGGCGGCTATTATGTATATGCTTCCTGGTCTCCCGACGGCTCCAGAATCGCCGCTCGCATTACCTACGACCTCGACGGCTCCAGAGGGAAACCGAATGACATTGTGCTTTACACAATGGCGCCGGATGGCACAGATATTCGTGTCTTGGCGATACTAGGAGAGAACAATCGCGTGGAAGCAGCGAGCTTCCTTCATTTGCCAGTCCCGACTGCGGTGATGCAATGAGTATGAAGGCAAACACAAGACGGGGGTTGCTCGCGCTGGCGGTGAGCTTCGGGATTGGGGGCCGCTGATGGCTGGGCCGCTTGCGGGGATGCGGATGCTGGACCTGGGCCGCTACCAGGCGGGGCCGAGGTGCGCGCTGATGTTCGCCCGTCTGGGCGCGGAGGTCATCAAGGTCGAGTCGCCGGCTGGGGACGAGAGCCGTCGCAACGGGCCGATAGTGAAAGGGCAGAGCGCGTACTGGGTGCAGTACAACAGCGGCAAGAAGAGCCTCGCGCTGGACTTGCGGCGAGACGAGGGCAGGGCCGTTCTGCGCGACCTGGTCCGCGTGTCGGACGTGTTCCTGCAGAACTTCAGGCCGGGGACTATCGAGAAGATGGGGTTCGGGTACGACGTCCTGGAGCGGCTCAATCCTGGCATCGTCATGGTCAACGTATCGGCTTACGGGCAGGACGGCCCATATAGGGACCGCATAGGGTTCGACCCGATAGGGCAGGCGTTGGGCGGGCTGATGTCGCTGACGGGCTTTCCGGGCAGCCCGCCCATCAAGACGCACTTTCCGCTGATAGACCGCATCACCGCGCTCCACGCGGCTATCGGCGCGTTGGCCGCTCTGCGCGAGCGCGATGTCTCCGGGCGCGGCCAGACGATAGACGTGTCGCTGGCGGACACAGGGTTCACGGCCAACGAGATACCCATAGCCGCGTACCTGGCGGACGGGACCGTGGTCGAGCGGGAAGGCAACGGCATCGGCCTTGCGAACGCCTACCGGACAGCGGACGGCTGGGCGCTGATACACGCCAGCAGCGACGCTATCTGGCCGAGGGTGTGCGAGGCGCTGGGCTGGACGGAGTGGGCCGCGGACCCGGAGCTCGCGGCGCGGAAGGGCAGGGACGAGCGGAGCGGCGAGATAGGCGCGGCTCTCGAAGGCTGGTTCGCCGAGCGGACGACGCGGGACGCGGTCGAGTATCTGTCGCGGTTCAGCGTGCCAGCCGCGCCGGTCAACAGCGTAGAGCAGGCCGCGACGGACCCGCACCTGAGCGAGCGTGAGATGATGGTCGAGACGCCGGACCCATACGCCGGCTCGATTCACGTGAGCGGCAAGACCATCAAGCTCGGGCGAACGCCCATGGAGGTAGGCCCCGCGCCGCGGGTGGGGGAGCACACCGAGCTGATACTGCGCGACATCCTCGGCTACTCGCCCGAGCGCGTCGAGGAGCTGGTGATGGACGGTGTAGCCGCGACGGAAGGGCCCGCGCCGGCGTAGGGCAGAGTGGGGCTTGCATGGATCTTTCGCATTCGATACCATGCAGACAGACAGACAGATAGGCGGGGGCGCATGGTCAGTCCATTGTTGGTCTGGGAACGGGAATCTCTGCTCACCGAGGTAGAGCGGGAATCCGACTACTTGGACGAGAACGCCATTCATCTCGGTGACGCGCGGGAATTGCTCGGGCGGATGATGCCCGGGTCGGTATCACTCAGCTTCTGGTCGCCGCCATACTTCGTAGGCAAGTCATACGAACAGGGAATGACGTTCGAGGACTGGCAGGAATTGATCAACCAAGTAATAGCGTTGCACTTCGACGCGCTGAAACCCGGAGGGTTCCTGGCTATCAACATTGCGGATATCCTCGTCTTCCCCGATACGGAGATGCCTCGCATCCAAGCGGACAACGTTGCCGGGAAGCGGGTGAAGATCACTACTGAGCAGGTGCTCGCCGCGCAGCGCCGCTATCCTGACTACAACAGATACCAGTTGGCTGAAGTGTTGGGATGCAGCGAGCAAACGATTGACCGTAGGCTCAATAACAACAACGTTCGTGGGGGTAAGTACGCTCCGCAGACGAAGGTTAAGCTCGTGGGGGGCCTGGTCGAGCAATGGGCAACCGACGCGGGATTCTATCTATACGACCGTCGAGTCTGGGTCAAGGATCCTTGTTGGGAAAATAGCCGGTGGCACAGCGCGTCGTACCGTTCTGTCGATGAGTTTGAGTATATATACGTGTTCTGGAAGCCTGGGATAACCAAGGTAGATAGAGACCGTCTCAGTAGGAATGAGTGGGGTGAGTGGGGTTCTCGGTCCGTGTGGCATATCTCTTCTGTACGGGCAAACCAAGACCACGAGGCACAATTTCCGCTGGAGCTTCCGCGTC
The DNA here is from genome assembly GCA_958296115.1 of uncultured Dehalococcoidia bacterium. Lineage (GTDB taxonomy): Bacteria > Chloroflexota > Dehalococcoidia > Lucifugimonadales > CAJWER01. The sequence continues at coordinate 2,592,396 of OY282442.1, read as the reverse complement.
GAGTAATCCGGATATTCTCCGGCCGAGGCGACCTTGTGTTGGATCCATTCATCGGCAGTGGCGCCACGGCCCTGGCTGCTGTGCGGGAAGGGCGGCGTTACATGGGATTCGAGCTCTTGCCTCACTACGCTGACCTAGCTCGCAGCCGCATCGCGGCTCAGATGCCGTTTCCAGCATGACCCTGGACCCGAGAGAGCTTCATAGGGATTTGGATCTTCTCGAAGACGTTGAGAAGGCTACCCTCAGGCTTGTAGTACAAGCCATATACGACTTCCGCGATCAGGCCAACCAGATATTCATAGAAGAACAGGACCTGGTCAAAGACATAGGCGAGGACATCTCGCGTGAAGCGCTGGACCGGCTTGGAACGTCCACGATTCCTGTGCGGCTGTTCGGCAACATCGACTACAAACAGGCCAGGTACGTGTTCCATCCCGAATTCTCTATCAGGCAGGCGTTGTTCGTGGACTCTAAAGCCGAGAAGGTGTCAGGCGAGGCAACAGCTACTATCCAGATGTCCCAAACTTCGATGCGGGTGCGTCAGATGCGGCAGGGCAGGGCCGTCGAGGAGCGGGGAACCCTGCCGCCTGTCCTCAACCGTGATGGGAACATCTTCCTGGTAACCACGATATTCGTTAAGTACAACTATCGTGAGAAGACTGACTCGAAGAACGACCTGGAGAGTGTCAGCATAATCTGCCTACCCAACGGCTGGCTGCAGGAGCGGTACAACCCGACTCCCGACGACAGCTTCTGGCGCGCCGGCAGGAATGCCCCCTCTCGCGGGGAGCCGTTCAGGGTGCGGATAGGCTTGGAGGCGCTCGAAGAAAAGGCTAGGTGGAGGGTACAACGCATCCGACTCGCTCCGCCCTCGTCATACTCGTGGTGCGATTGACGGGGCGGCGATTCCGGGGCGCGGCAGCCGTGGCGGGAGCCGCGCGGTTTGCTGTCGCTACGGCTTCCCAACCTATCTACACTACACCAGGCCGTAGCGCGATGAAGTACGCCTACCGTATCTCGGTTCTTATCGTGGCTCTGTTCGCTATGCTGGTTGTTATAGCTATCGCCTTTTTGGGCTTGGCGATTATGGGCTTGGCGCCTATGGGTTTGGCGCCTATGGGCTTGGCGATTATGGGCTTGGCGATCTGGGCGCTTGTGCCTGGAGATCGCAGCGCAAGAATCTATTCAGTCATGGTAATTTTCCCACTGGTTCTTTTCGGATGGGTTACACTACTCTCGCTGAGAACAATCCTCCCGTTACCGGAAGAGATGTCGGCGGACTCAGAAAGAACGCTGATCGTAATATTGAGCTGGCTGATAGCAGTCGCGCTGGCCGTGCTAGGATGGGTGGTCGCGTTGCGGACTGTGTTGGCCGGTAGACCCAAGACGCCCCTACTATACATCACAGCTGCATTGGTTTCTCTAGGAGTCTCAACTGCGTTAATTTTTGTGCTGCCTCGGACCCTATTTCGGGATAGCGCTTTCTATGCATCTCTTATGATAGTGATGATACCATCCATATTTTCTATGCTTGTTACAGCGCTAATTGGTACTACCAGATACCCTTACCGGGATATCCTAGTCGGAATGCTTGTACTATGCGTGCTGGTTACGATTGGGGGATGGGTTCGGTTCAGCATGATAGACGACAACAGCGACATGTTCACAGGAGATGCTCGTCATGCGGCTCTGGGCGCTCTGAGTGAGGCGCGATCGTGTGAGAAGTTACTTGATGTGACCAATTATCGGGTTGTCAAGGACGACCACGGTCGCTTTTGTGTGCTAGGCTACTCATGGTGGGGATTTCCGTCGAACGAATCATCATGCGGACCTTACAGACAAGGGAACGAATGTGATCTGGAACGTTGAGGGTGAGTCTTGCGGGTTTGGAGAGGACTCCGACCTCTTCATACTCGTGGTACGATTGGCGGGCGGCGATTCCGGGGCGCGGCAGCCGTTGTCGTTGGACGGAGCGCTAGGAACGACTTAACCACGTCGAGGCCAGGATGGGCGATTCGGAAAAGCGCGGGGGCGGCGGGGTGGAGTACCGCGCCGCGGGTGATGACTATTTTGCGAGGCGCGGGCTGCGGCGCTACGCTGGGGTGTGGTCGCTCTGGGCCTTGGGTGTGGGGGCGGTCATCTCTGGGGACTTCTTCGGATGGAACTTTGGGCTGGGCGTCGGCGGCTTTGGCGGCCTGGCCATAGCGACGGGCATCGTCGCGCTCATGTACCTGGGCATCTGCTACTCCATCGCTGAGATGTCGCCGGCGCTGCCCCACACCGGCGGGGCGTATTCCTTCGGACGGACGGCGATGGGGCCATGGGGCGGGTTCATCACCGGACTGGCCGAGAACGTGGAGTACATACTCACGCCGGCGGTGATAGTGGTGGGGATTGGCGGCTATATGGGGGCTGTGTTCGACAGCATGTTCGGCGTCGAGATCCCCGCGCCGATCTGGTGGCTGGTCTTCTACGTCATGTTCGTAGGACTCAACATCGTCGGGGTGGAGGCCACGTTCAAGTTCTCCGTCTTCATCACCATCCTGGCATTGGCGATTCTGTTGGTGTTCTGGATAGGCGCGATTCCCCATTTCAGCTGGGACATGGCGCTGAACATCGAACCCGGCCCCGGCAATTCCCGCTTCCTGCCGTTCGGTTGGGGAGGCGTCGGCCAGGCGCTGCCGTTCGCCATCTGGTTCTACCTCGCCATCGAACAGCTGCCCCTAGCCGCCGAGGAGTCGCGGGACCCCAAGCGGGACATGCCCAAGGCCATGCTCTGGGGGATTATCACGCTGATAGCCGCTTCCGCGCTGACGCTGTTCCTGAACGCGGGAATCGCGCCCGGCTCGGCAGAGGTGGGCCAGTCCGACGAGCCGCTGCTGCTGGCTTTCGAGACGATATTCGGGAGCAACGTAGGCGCGTCCCTCTTGGCCTTGGTCGCGGTCGCGGGCCTGGTCGCCAGCTTTCACACCATCATCTATGCCTATGGCCGCAACATATATTCGCTGTCGCGCTCGGGTTACTTTCCGAAATGGCTTTCGGTAACGCTGCCCAACCGCAAGACGCCCTATGCGGCGTTGATTGCGGGCGCCGTGGTCGGATACTGCGTCGCGCTGCTAATCGAGTTCGGGGAGGGCTGGCTTGGCGCGGACGCGCCGGTTGGGGCGGCGCTGCTGAACATGGCGGTCTTCGGCGCAGTCATCGCCTACGTCATGCAGATGATAGCGTTCGTCAGGCTGCGGAGCCGATTCCCGGCTATCGAGCGCCCCTACGTCAGCCCTCTGGGAAACGCCGGCGCAATCGCGGCGGCCGTCATAGCCTTCGCCACGCTGTGCTTCCTCTTCCTGAACGCCGACTACCGCGCGGGCATCTACGGCTGCGCCGCCTGGTTCGCGGCGGGCCTGATCTACTTCGCGGTCAAGGGACGCAAGGGGCTGGTCTATTCGCCGGAGGAGGATTTTGCGATGAAGCATTCCCCCCGCGCGGACGCATGACGCGCGCCGAGCAACTAGACCGCAGCCCTTGGACGTATTACCCTTTCATGGGCTTGGGACCCGTTGACCCATATTCCGGCTTTGGAGGTGATGGATGCCTGTTGGACTGACTTCGTACCGGCCTCCTATCATGGGCGCGGCGCACATGGTGTCTGCAGGGCACTATCTCGCGGCTTCGGCGGGGTATCGGATACTGGAGGACGGGGGCAACGCGGTTGACGCGGGCGTGGCGGCGGGCATCGCCATCAACGTTACGCTGCCTCACGCCACGAACTTCGGCGGGGTCGCGCCCATCGCCATATACGAGGCCGCGTCCAATTCCGTCGTTACCATCAGCGGGTTGGGGCGCTGGCCCCGCGCCGCGAATATAGACTACTTCGTCGAGCGGGCGGGCGGGCAGATACCCACGGGCATCCTGCGGACGGTCATGCCGGGCGCGCCCGACGCCTGGCTCACCGCTCTCGAAAAGTACGGCGTGATGACGTTCGAGAGCGTGGTCGCTCCCGCGCTGGAATTGGCCGAAGTCGGCTTCCCCGTGTCGGCCTACCTGCGCGAGGGCTTGCAGACGACGGAAGAGGACCACGAGGGCGGCGTCGCCATGTGGCCCTCGACGCGGGCGGTCTACATGCCCAATGGCCGAGTCCCGGAGGTCGGCGAGCTCTTGGTCCAGGCAGACCTGGGACGCACCTTCAGGCGGCTGATCGAGGCGGAGCGGGGAGCCGCAGGCCAAGGCCGCGAGGCTGGGATTCGGGCGGCCCGGGACCGATTCTACCGCGGCGACATAGCCGAGGAGATGGCGGCGTTCTCGGAAGAGCAGGGCGGCCTCGTCACGCTGCAGGACCTGGCCGACTTCTCGGTGAAGGTCGAGCCGCCCGTGCAAGGCCGCTTCCGAGACTACACCATCTACACCTGCGGCCCGTGGTGCCAGGGGCCGGTCGTCGCCCAGACGCTCCAGATGCTGGAGGGCGACGACCTAGCGGGCTTGGGCCACAACTCCCTCGAATACATCCACCTGGTTACGCAGGCCCTGAACCTGGCCTACTCCGACCGCCACGCCTACTACGGCGACCCCGATCACGTCGAAGTGCCCATCGAGGGCCTGCTGTCGAATGGCTACACGCGATCGAGGCGCGCGGACGTGGACCCAGCCGCGGCGTTCCCGGGTATGCCGGAGGCGGGCGATCCCTGGCCCTATCAGGGCGGCGTAGGCGGGAGCGCGGCTCCCGGCGCGCCAGCGCCGGCGGCGAGCGGACGCGCGATGCAGGACACGAGTTACGTGTGCGTGGTGGACCGCTGGGGGAACGCATTTTCGGCGACGCCGAGCGACCCGCTCGCGGGCAGCCCGATAGTGCCCGGTCTTGGGCTGCAAATGTCGTCGCGCGGCTCGCAGTCATGGCTCGACCCCGACCACCCATCGAGCCTGCAGCCGTGGAAGCGGCCCCGCCTTACGCCAAACCCGGCTATCGCGTTCGAGAACGGCAGGCTGTTCATGCCGTTCGGCACGCCCGGCGGCGATACCCAATGCACGTCGATGGCGCAGCTGTTCCTGAACATCGCGGAGTTCGGAATGGACCCGCAGCAGGCTATCGAGCAGCCGCGCTTCGCCCCGTGGAGCTTCCCCAACTCATTCTGGCCGCACAGCTACCACCCCGGGCGGCTGGACGTGGAGGGACGGATAGACGCGGAGGTCGCCGCCGGGCTGTCGGCCCGCGGGCACGACGTCAGGCGGTTGAACGACTGGTCGCCCATGATGGGCGCGATGTCCGCCATAGTCGTGGACCAGGAGGCCGGCGTCCTGAAGGCAGGCGCCGACCCGCGCCGAGACAGCTACGCGGTGGGTAGGTAGCGGCGGCTCTTCCGGCTACCGTTCGGGTTTATGCCATAGCAGCGGCGAGTGTCGAGCCGCCAAAGTGATTCAATGATGCAGATGTCGCCACAGAGCTGTCGGGGCGCAACTGCGACGTGAAGGTACTGAACGACCGGTCGCCCGTTATGGACGGCAATGTTGGTGAGAAGGTACAATTAGGCCGAACTTCAAATGGGAGATGCACGGCATGAGCATGATGAATGCGCTGATCGGCGCAGCGGGGAAGATGCCGGAGCGCGAAGTCGCGGAGTTCCAGTCCCGCGTTTGTATTGGCGACGAGGAGATTGAAGCGGCGTTCAAGACTAAGCGAGACAGCTATGTCTTCACGGACCGCCGACTGATCGTCGAGGATGTCAAGGGGATGTTCGGGAAGAAGCGCTCGCTGTTGAGTATCCCGTATTCGAAAGTCAGCGCATTCGAGGTTGAAACCGCCGGACTCCTAGATACCGATGGTGAGTTGAGGGTATGGATTTCCGGATTCCACGGACCCGCAAGTATTGGGAACGACTCCCACGGGTCCATGTTGAAACTAGAGTTCCGAGGGAACCAGATCGATGTGTACGTCATCCAAGCCCTGTTGGCCAACAAGGTTAAGTGAAGCATCCTCTTGGGAGGGGTGGCCCCACGCCTACCACCCCGGGCGGCTGGACCTAGAGGGACGGATAGACGCAGAGACCGCCGCCGGACTGTCGGCCCGCGGGCACGACGTCAGGCGGTTGAACGACTGGTCGCCCATGATGGGCGCGATGTCCGCCATAGTCGTGGACCAAGAGGCCGGCGTCCTGAAGGCAGGCGCCGACCCGCGCCGAGACAGCTACGCGGTGGGTAGGTAGCCGGATTGACAGACGCAGGCGCTATAATGGCTGTACGACTCGGAGGGAGAGCGGGGCTTGAAGGTCAAGGTGAGGCTGTTCGCCAGCTATCGGGAGCGGGCGGGGAGGTCCGAGGTTGAGATTGACGTGCCGCGGGGCGCGACGGTTGGCAGGCTGGCGGTCGAGGTGGCCCGGCGCTTCCCGGACGTTACGCGAAGCCCGGAGGCCCTTGTCATCGCGGTCAACCAAGAGTACCGCGACCATCTGCATGGCCTTGACGACGGCGACGAGGTGGCCCTCATCCCGCCGGTCAGCGGAGGTTCGAGCTTGATAGAGCTTTCGAACGAGCCCCTGGACCCCGATTCGGTTACCGCTTCGGTGCGGAAGCCGACGAACGGCGCCGTCGTTACTTTCCTGGGCGCGACGCGGAGCCGCACCGGCGACCGCAACGTGCGCTACCTCGAATACGAGGCATACGAGCCGATGGCCGAGAGGAAGCTGGCAGAGATAGCCGACGAGATCCGCAGCCGATGGGACGTTCAGGACGTGGCTATCGCGCATCGGCTGGGTCGCCTGGAGATCGAGGACATCAGCTTGGTCGTAGCCGTCGCGTCGCCGCACCGCAAGGACGCATTCGAAGCCTGCCAGTACAGCGTGGACCGGATCAAGGAAGTCGTGCCGATCTGGAAGAAGGAGCACTTCGAGGGCGGCGAGGTATGGATAGAGAGTCCCGAATCGGTGTCCGCGCGGCCAGTCGAGACAACGCCCGCGCCTGTGTCCTGACGGCAGGCCCGCGCAGGTTGCCACTGCCTCATATGAAGTCGTAGCATTGCGAACGGATGCTAGATATAGTACAATTACGCTTGAATGAGCATGGCTAACAGAAGCTAGCTTAGGAGGTAAGGGATGTCCCTAGATTTCATTCGGAAGCAGCTCGGTGTGTTGGTTCTCCTGGTCGGCGTCGCTCTCTTGTTCGCCGCCTGCACCGGGGATATCGGGCCACAGGGCGACCGAGGCCTGCAGGGTCCGACCGGCGAGACGGGCGAAGTGGGTCCCCAGGGCCCGCAGGGAGAGCCTGGCCAACGAGGGCCGCAGGGTCCCGCCGGCCCGAGAGGGCCGCAGGGTCCGCAAGGACTTCAGGGCGATAAGGGCGACACAGGCGCAACAGGCGCGGCGGGCGCCAGGGGACCGTCGGGCGCGGCGGGCGCGCGCGGCGCGACTGGGCCGCAGGGACCTCAAGGCGTACAGGGAGAGTCTGGCGAGGACGGATCCACAGGCGCGCGGGGACCCCAGGGGCCCGCTGGGCCGAAGGGCGACAAGGGCGATCCGGGCGGACCAGTGGGACCCGCTGGGCCGAAGGGCGACCAAGGCGACCAGGGTGACGTCGGCCCGCAGGGAACGCGCGGACCAGTAGGGCCGCAGGGACCCAAGGGCGATCCGGGCGGACCAGTGGGACCGCAGGGACCGCAGGGGCCAGTCGGTCCACAGGGGCCTATCGGAGACCGCGGGCAGCAGGGCGACGTCGGTCCGCAGGGACCTCCTGGCATCCAAGGACTGGAAGGCGACCAGGGTCCTGCGGGTCCGCAGGGACCGCAGGGGCAGGTTGGCCCGCAGGGACCTCAGGGTGAACAGGGTCCGCAGGGCCTCAGGGGCCCCGAAGGACCGCAGGGCGCGCCAGGTCCGCGCGGAATCTCAGGACCGAAGGGCGAGGCCGGACCTCACGGACCGCAGGGCTCGCGTGGGCCGGCGGGCGTGAGCGGCGTAGAGCTCGCGGTCCAGACAAGCGATTCGAACAGCCTTAACAAGACATTCACAGTGAGGTGCCCGGAGGGCAAGCTCGTCATAGGCGGCGGGGCGCGGGTCATAGGCGCCGCGGGTTCGGCTCCAGAAAACATCCCCACGGGCATAGCTATAGTGGCTTCCCACCCGGCTGGGGGGACAGGGCAGAAGTCCTCTACTTGGACGGCGACTGCGATGGAGGTCATCGCGGTGACCGAAGCTTGGCGGCTGGAAGTCCGCGCGGTATGCTCCCTCGCGGAGGACTAGGATAGCGCTGCTGGTCCCTAGCCACGGCTTGGGGACCAGTTGACGATTAATCAGGTTCAGCATGGAGGGGCCGGCTCATACAGCCGGCCCCTCTCGTTTTGCGTTTGACACAGCGACGCGGCATGGGTAGTATTCGGCCTGAGAATCGGGCAAGGACTCGGAGGTCGAACGACATGGCGGGCGCGGCGCATATCGGGAGCGGGCCATTCACCTACGCGGCGCTGGAGGGCTGGGAGAAGCTCCCGCCCGGCTACGAATGGACGGACGCCGCGGCCGTCGCCGTGGACTCCAAGGACAGGGTGTACGTCTTCAACCGGGGCGCCCACCCGATGATAGTGTTCGATCCCGACGGCAACGTCCTCTCCTCGTGGGGTGAGGACGTGTTCGTCCGGGCTCACGGCGTAACCCTCGGCCCCGACGAGACCCTGTACTGCACGGACGACGCGGACCAAACGGTCCGTCAATGCACGCTCGACGGCAGGGTGCTCATGACCATCGGCGCGCCAGGCGGGGCGGCTCCATACCAGAGCGGCGACCCGTTCAACCGCCCAACCGACGTTGCCCTCGATCCCAGGACCGGCGACCTGTACGTATCCGACGGCTACGGCAACTCCCGCGTCCACAAGTACTCGCCGGACGGCAGGCTGCTATTCTCATGGGGCGCGGCCGGCACCGACCCCGGCGAGTTCAACATAGTCCACAACATCGCTACCGACAAGGACGGCTGGGTATATGTCGCCGACCGGGAGAATCACCGCGTCCAGATATTCGACTCGAACGGGCGCTACGAGACGCAGTGGGTGAACATGCATCGCCCGTGCGCGATCTACGTATCGCCCGCGCAGCGCGTCTACGTCGGCGAGCTTGGGGCCGGGATGAAGGTGAACATAGACCTGCCCAACATCGGCCCGCGCGTCAGCGTGTACGACACGAACGGCAAGCTGCTTGCCAGGATGGGCAACGGATTCGGACAGGAGCCGGGCCGCTTCATGGCGCCCCACGGCATCTGCCTCGACTCTCGCGGCGACCTGTACCTCGGCGAGGTCGCATGGACCAACATGAACAACCTCGGGGAACCCGCCGCCGGCGTGCGCAGCTTCCAGAAGCTCGCCAGGGTGAATCGAGAAACGTGAAGCCGCGGAGGTCTGCCCCATGATTGGCTATGTAATCAAGCGGTTGGCGATCGGCGTGCTGACGGTGCTCGCCATATCGGCGTTGGCCTTCTTCATCATCCAGCTCCCGCCCGGCGACATCGTCCAGCGGTACATGGACCAGACCGCGTGCGGCAACCTGGGGGACACGTGCCTGCTCTCCGATGAGCAGAAGCAGCACATGAAGAGCTATTTCGGCGTCGACCAGCCGATGACCATCCGCTATTTCAAGTGGCTGTGGCACCTGCTGCAGGGCGACTTCGGCATCTCGTTCCGGTCGGGCGAGGACATCAGGGCCGAGCCGGTCAAGGACGTGGTGGGCGACCGAATCTACATGACAATCGCGCTGACGGGGTTCACAATCCTGGTAACCTGGACCTTCGCGATCCCCGTAGGCATCTACTCCGCGGTGCGCCAGCACTCGCTGGGCGACTACTTCTTCACCTTCATCGGCTTCAGCGGCCTTGCCGTTCCCGACTTCCTGCTGGGCCTGGTGCTCATGTACATGGCCTACGCCTACCTCGACATGAGCGTCGGCGGGCTGCTCTCGCCCAACCAGATCGAGCGCAACTGGGACATGTCCAAGATACTGGACCTCATCAACCACCTCTGGCTTCCGGCGATCGTGCTGGGCACGTCCGGGACGGCGAGCCTGATCCGCATTATGCGGAACAACCTGCTGGACGAGCTGAACAAGCCATACGTGGTGACGGCCCGCGCCAAGGGGCTGCGTCCGTGGCGCTACATCCTCAAGTACCCGGTCAGGGTAGCGGTCAATCCTCTCGTCAGCACGGTGGGCTACCTGCTGCCGTCGCTGGTGAGCGGCAGCATCATCGTGTCGGTGGTGCTGAGCCTCCCGACGCTGGGGCCGATACTGCTCTTCGCGCTGGAGATCGAGGACGTGTACACGTCGGGCCTCATCATCTTCATGATGGGCGTCCTGACCGTGGTTGGCACCCTCCTTTCGGACATCATGCTGGCCGTGGTCGATCCGCGCATCAAGATACTGGGCCAGTAGCCGGCTCCCCGTCCCTCGACGCCAGGGTGAGGGTGAGCCATCGTGTCAGCGCCATTTTTGATTAGGCTTTGGAAGTCGATTCGCTCTTGGGAGAGTCTTAAGGACGAGGCCAACGTCGCATATCCGCTGTACGAGACCCACTACGGGATGAGGGAGTTCGGAATACGAGACCCCCAACGGGTTCGCGCTGAGCTTTGGCAAGAAGGGTAGTTGAGAGGCGAATAAGTAGTAGGATCTATATGAGGCTACGGAGGGTAGAATGGGAAGGACAGTTGTCCCCGTCACGTTCATGGGCGAACGCGCCACCAGAGAGTACGAATGTTTGGTAGATATGGGTTCTACTCATGTCGGATTGCCGGCTGCCGAGATTGACGAGCTCGGCCTGAGGCCTATCCCGGATGGCTGGATAAAGCTTGCCACGGCCACGGGAATCATCGAGCAAAGATCATTCGCGTCACTCGGAAGAGTCCATGGCAAGGGCTTCTCCGCAACTGTCACGGAAGCGCCCATTCCGCTGGTCGGCTACGAGCTGCTCGAAAGCGTTAGGCTCAGAGTCAACCCGGTAACCCAGTCCGTCGAAGAGGTTCCTGATGACGAGATAGCTCCGCCTTACCTGCTATAGGTCATGAGCTTATCCGGCTCGGAGCGCGGCGTCGTCATCGCCAAGGACGTCATGGTCCCGATGCGTGACGGCGTGCGGCTCGCCACCGACATCTACTACCCGGCGCGGGGCGGCGAGCGCGAGCGCGGCCCGCTGCCCACCATCCTAGGGCGCACCTCCTACGACAAGACCTGGCCGGAGTTGTGGGTCGAGCCGGTCGCCAACTTCTTTGCACCGCGCGGCTACGTCGTCGCGCTGCAGGACCTCAGGGGACGGCACAAGTCCGAGGGCGCGGGGCAGTACTACCACACCGCCAATGTCCACGAGGGCGAGGACGGCTACGACACTATCGAGTGGATCGCGTCGCAGCCATGGTCGAACGGTCGAGTCGGGATGACGGGCAGCTCCCACGGCGGAATCGTCCAGACCATGGCGTCCTTGTCGCGTCCGCCTCACCTGGCGGCCATTTGGGTCGACGTCGCCCCGACCAACATCTTCGCCCATCAGTCCCGAGAGGGCGGGGCCATGTCGCTGCAGATGTTCGGCGCCCTCTTCCTCCACGCGCACGACAGCCAGGAGATACGGGACGACCCGATCGCCCGTCGGCGGGTAACCGAAGGCTGGGAGAACATCGGCGGCCTGCTGGCGTCTATGCCCTTCGAGCCGGGCCGGACGCCGTTGAGCGCCGTGCCCAACTTGGAGGAGACGCTGTTCCACTACTACTACGACGGCGAGTACAACGACTTCTGGGACATGGAGGCGTGCAACCAGGAGCCGCGCTTTCACAAGGCGGCCGACGTCCCCGGCGTCTTCTCCGGCGGCTGGTACGACCCCTTCGCAGCCGCTACGACCAACCAGTACGCGGTCATGTCGAGGCAGAACGGGACTCCGCAGCGGCTCATCATGGGGCCCTGGACCCATAACGGCATGAGGAGCGGCAGCGTCCATGCGGGAGACGTGGACTTCGGACCGGCCTCCGCATACGGCCAGGACGCGTACAACGGGATGCGGCTGCGCTGGTTCGACCGGTGGCTCAAGGACATGGACAACCGGGTAGAGGACGAACCGCCGGTCCGCATCTTCGTCATGGGCGGCGGGGACGGGAAGCGCAACGCGGCCGGACGGCTCAACCACGGGGGGCGCTGGCACTCGGAGGTGGAGTGGCCGATTCGCCGCGCGGCTCGGCGCGACCTCTACCTGCGGTCCGGAGGCCGTCTCACTCTCGACGCGCCGGGGCCTGGCGAGTCGCCCTCCAGCTACACGCACGACCCCGATCGGCCTGTGCCCACCATTGCGTCGAGCGTTACCGCGCTCTCGAAGCTTGCCAAGCTTCCCCAAGGCTTCGGGCCTGTGCCGCCGCGAGACCGGATGCAGCCCATCGTCATCAGCGGCGGAGCGCACCAGGCGGAGGGCCGGGGTCATTTCGCGTCGAGGCCGCCGTACCCGGAGATTGCGGCTCGGCCGGATGTGCTCGCCTTCCAGTCCGACCCGCTCGAGGAGGACGTGGAGGCAACGGGCGGCGCGCGGGTGACGCTCTGGGTGTCCTCGACGGCAGTGGACACCGACTTCACCGCCAAGCTCTTGGACGTATATCCGCCGAGCGAGGACTATCCATCGGGCTACCACCTGAATATCGCCGACTCTATCATCCGCGCGCGTTTCCGCAACGGCTTCGAGCGGGCGGAGATGATGACGCCGGGCGAGGTCTATCGGGTCCGCATCGAGCTGCCGCCCGTGAGCAACCTGTTCAAGGCCGGGCACGCTATCAGGCTCGACATCGCAAGCAGCAGCTTCCCGAAGTACGACGTGAACCCGAACACAGGCGAACCCCTGGGCCGCCACACCGGAACCGCCAGGGCCGTCAACACCGTCTACACCGACCTCGGCAGGCCGTCGCGGGTGTCTCTGCCCGTGATCCCCGTCGGCTGATTCGCAGCCAAGAGCGTCCTGAACTGCTGGTTGAGTTGGCGCTCGTTATCTTGTCGTGCTAGGATTCCCCGCGCGTGGGCGCTGCCCAGCCGCGCGGAGGTTGTCATTGAACGAGTATGAGCGGTTCTTCTTCGACCTGAACGGGTACCTGGTGGTGAAGGACGCGCTGACGCCGGGCGAGGTGGCCGCGTGCAACGCCGCCATTGACCATGAGCGGGAGCGCATCCGGATACGCCCTCCGGAGGAGTCGCTGGCGCGGGGCGCGGAGGCGCTGGCTGGCGCGCAGGGCAGGGGAGACGTGGGCGGGATGCTGACGTGGCCCGCGCCGTGGAGCCAGCCGTTCCGGGACCTCCTGGCTCATCCGGTCATCGTGCCGTATCTCGACGAGCTGCTTGGGCCTGGGTTCAGGCTCGACCACCTGTACGGCATCATGATGACGAAGGGCGCGGAGGGTTTCGTGCTGCACGGCGGCGGGAACACGGGCGACCTTACGCACTCCTACCAGTATCACAATGGCAGGATGCGGTGCGGGTTGACCGTGGTGACGTGGACGCTCAGCGACCACGGGCCTGGGGACGGCGGGTTCGCGTGCATACCTGGCAGCCACAAGTCGAACTATGAGCCGCCGATGGACGTGAAGCGGCTGGAGATGGACATCGGGGTAGTTCGGCAGGTGGAGGCGCGGGCTGGCTCGGCGATCATATTCACGGAGGCGCTGTGTCACGGCACGCTGCCGTGGAGGGCGGACCACGAGCGGCGGACGGTCTTGTACAAGTACTCGCCCGGCTCCCTCTCTTACGCGAAGGAGTATCTGCCGGAGGGCGTGGAGGATCGGCTGGACGAGTTCACGGCGGAGCAGCGGGCGCTGCTTGAGCCGCCCTACCGGCCGGATAGGCCCCAGGTCCCGGCGCCTATTTCTACGTAGGGATCGGGCGCCTAGCTGGATGCCAGCTTGATCCTTGGGTCGACGACGACCAGCAGCATGTCGGATAACAGAGCGCCTACTACGGTCAAGCGTCCCGTACATAAGGATGATGAAGGCGGCGAGGCGCTAGCACCTTGGGCAAACGCCGTCCTTCCAACCAAGGGCGTTGTATGCGCTCCAACGTGAACCAAGGGCCACCCGCTTACCCTCTCCCGTCGTGGGGGAGGCGCCGGAATCAGGATTTCTGGATTGGTGGATTCTTAGGATTGGGGAATGCAGGCGGGACGCCCGCTCATGGGATAGTGGTGAGTGTAGAGTAGTGAGTGGTGAGGAGGGAGGGGAAGGGCACGGCGGGACGGCTGCGCTCCTTTGTGGCAAGGGGGGCACCCTCACCCTAGCCCTCTCTCGTCAAGGGAGAGGGGATAAGACGGGCGTGGTGAATTATCCTCGCCATGGTCCTCTGTCGTGGAGGGGATGGGGAGGTTGCAGGCGGGACGCCTGCGCTCCTGGGATGGGGCGGACGCGCTGAGTCGCCCTCACCCCAGCCCTCTCCCATCAAGGGAGAGGGGGTAAGAGTGGCGCCTTGTTGGCGCCTTCGTCTATGTTCGTTTCGTCTCGGTCGGCTCCTTTGTGGGTGAATCACCCTCACCCTAGCCCTCTCCCGTCGTGGGAGAGGGGACGGGGCGGGGAATCGCCCTTATCCTAGCCCTTTCCCCTAGGGGGAGGGGACGCAGGGCGGGGCGTTTGCCCCAACCCTGGCCCTTTCCCCCGTGAGGGAGAGGGAACTTGGCGGGTCTTGCGACCCGCGCCCTATCTACTCCTGATTCCCCCGCTCACACGGGGGATTGAGTATGCCCTGCAAGGCAGTGACTCCGGTACTTGCTTCGGGGATGCCGACGTCGTACGCTCGCCGACACTTGGGGTTGCAAACCCCACCCCGGGCTTTCCCGGACGGCTGACGGCCCTTGCGGGACCGCCTGCGTTCGCGCTTCGTCCTTCCACCCGCCAAGGCGTCGGGCTGCGCTGGCTACGGTCCTCCCGGTCGTCCGAGAGTCCGCACCTGGAACGGGGGAGACGCATTTAGCGCTACGTCCTCCTGTGCGAGGCGCCGAAACATAGAGGGACCTTCTCGTACACGCGGGTGCCCCGTCCAACAGCAGCGGCGTGTATGATGCCAAGGGCAGAGGTGGGCTCTATGCTCGTTTGGGATACGCCCCTTCGGGCCGTCTACTAGACTAGCACGGCTGTTCTCGCGGTGTCAAGGGGCAGTTTGGGGCAATTTGGGGGCAATTTTCGGGATTGGGGATGCAGGCGAGACGCCTGCGGTCCTTGCAGTACCTGCCGGAGGTGTGGCGGAGCGGCTGGACGAGTTCACGGCAGACCAGCGGGCGCTGCTGGAGCCGCCCTACCGGCCGGATAGGCCGCGCGTGGGGAGTGAGCTACCCGCTCACGGGCGGCAGACCTTGCACTTGTAGACTGCGCCCTTGGTCTTGGGGTTGGAGGCGGCCAGCTCCGTGCTTGCGTATGGGGCCGTGCCAGTAGTTGTCATCCAAGCGCGTCTTACAGCGGTTCCTAGCGAATTGGCATGTCGCCATATGGATGCGCGACTCCTTTGTTACGAGGTCGGTATAGACCCAGCGTTTCTCTTCGTTGATTAGCTTCAGGATTTCGCTCGCTTTTGGCGACTCGATGGCTTTCAGGAGCCTGTGGGCAGAGTCCAAGGCTTGGTAGGCGTTCTCGGTCGAGAAGGTCCCCTGATGCGCCCAGTCGTTGCGGACGTCCAGCAACTCTATCACCAAGGCCCTCTCAGTGGGTCCGAGGGTATCGCTGAACACATAATCCCATGAGTTTCTCATGACCTTGAGGATGTTCGCGATATCCAAGTCCTCGATATCCAAGTCCTCAAAGGGTCCCCTGAGATTCAGTGTTCTGCGCAGGATCCGCTGAAGTTCCTCTCGTGTTCGTCCCGGGTATTTGCTCCTGAACTTCTGCGAGACGAATGGGGCGAGGCCATCCCTCAGGGTTTCCAGGGCCTTGCCTACCAGCTCGTTAGGGGTTAGGGACACTTTTCGCACCTCCTGTCTCGGTGTCGGTGTCTTATCTCCGTATTGCGTACACGTGGCCGTCGGACGACCTGACGTACACGGCGCTGTCGAGCGCGGCGGGGAAGACGCCACGGAGTCTCCCGTCTCGTAGCTCCATAGCAGATTGCCCGTCAGCGAGGCCAGCGCATACAGGCGGCTACACGCTCACGGGCGGCAGATCTTGCACTCGCTGACTGTGCTCTTGGGCTTGGGGCTGGAGGCGGCCTCCTTGCTTGCGTATGGGCCGTGCCAGTAGTTGTTTGGGCGGCGCGGCTCATGGCGGTTCCGGGCGTATGTACAGGTTTCCCTGTGGATGCGCGACACCAGCTTTGCGAGGTCGTCATAGACCCAGATTTGGCCGGGCGGCGGCGGCATCTCTTCGATTACCTTCCGGATTTCGCTCGCGTATGGCGACGCGATGGCTTTCAGGAGCCTGTGGGCATAGTCCAGGGCCCGGTAGGCGTCGTCTTCCGAGAAGATCTCCTGATGCGCCCAGTGGTTGCGGACGTACCGCATCTCGTTCGCCAAGGCGCGCTCCGTGCGAGCGAGCGAGCATCCGAGTTCGCATCCTCTACATCGGAAGACCTTGACCCACCAGGATTCCATGGCCTTGAGGAGAATGGCGACGTCCGCTCTGTGAAATGGATTCTTGGGGTCCAGCGGCTTGACCTGGAATTTCTGGAGCTCCTGCGCCGTTTCGGCGCCGAAGCGCTCCGTGAACTTCTGTTCAACGAATGGGGCGAGGCCGGCTCTCAGGATGTAAAGGGCCTTGCCTACCAGCTCGTTGTTGGTTATGGACACTTTCCATACCTCCTGTCTCGGTGTCTTATCTCCGTATTGCGTACACGTAGCCATCGGACGACCCGACGTACACGATGTCGTCGAGCACGGCGGGGGAAGACGCCACGGAGTCTCCCGTCTCGTAGCTCCATAGCAGAGTACCCGTCAGCGAGTCCAGCGCATACAGGCGGCTGTCCGCTCACGGGCGGCAGACCTTGCACTCGTGGACTGTGCCCTTGGTCTTGGGGTTGGAGGCGGCCTCCTCCTTGCTTGCGTATGGGCCGTGCCAGTAGTTGTCATCCAAGCGCGGCTTACAGCGGTTCCTAGCGAATTGGCATGTCGCCATATGGATGCGCGACTGATTCGTTACGAGGTCGGTATAGACCCAGCGTTTCTCTTCGTTGATTAGCTTCAGGATTTCACTCGCGTATGGCGACTCGATGGCCTTCAGGAGCCTGTGGGCAGAGTCCAGGGCT
Organism: uncultured Dehalococcoidia bacterium; assembly: GCA_958296115.1. Lineage (GTDB taxonomy): Bacteria > Chloroflexota > Dehalococcoidia > Lucifugimonadales > CAJWER01. The sequence goes on along the minus strand of OY282442.1, from coordinate 2,575,213 downwards.
TGGTAGGCGTTCTCGGTCGAGAAGGTCTCCTGATGCGCCCAGTCGTTGCGTACGTCCAGCAACTCTATCACCAAGGCCCTCTCAGTGGGTCCGAGGGTATCGCTGAACACATAATCCCATGAGTTTCTCATGACCTTGAGGATGTTCGCGATATCCAAGTCCTCGATATCCAAGTCCTCAAAGGGTCCCCTGGGATTCAGTGTTCTGCGCAGGATCCGCTGAAGTTCCTCTCGTGTTCGTCCCGGGTATTTGCTCCTGAACTTCTGTTCAACGAATGGGGTGAGGCCGTCTCTCAGGATGTCCAAGGCCTTGCCTACCAGCTCGTTAGGGGTTAGGGACACTTTCCATACCTCCTGTCTCGGTGGTTCATCTCCGTATTGCGTACACGTAGCCGTCGGACGACCCGACGTACACGATGTCGTCGAGTACGGCGGGGGAAGACGCCACGGAGTCTCCCGTCTCGTAGCTCCATAGCAGATTGCCCGTCAGTGAGTCCAGCGCATACAGGCTGCTGTCCGCTCACGGGCGGCAGACCTTGCACTCGTGGACTGTGCCCTTGGTCTTGGGGTTGGAGGCGGCCTCCTCCTTGCTTGCGTATGGGCCGTGCCAGTAGTTGTCTAGGCAGCGCGGCTTATGGCAGTTCACAGCGTATCGACAGGTTTCCCTGTGGATGCGCGACTGATTCGTGGGCAGGTCGGTATAGACCCAGATGTCGCCGGGTGTAGACGGTGTAGGCTGCGTAGGCGGTGTAGGCGGTGCCAAGGGCTTGCGGCTGCGCCGGGCGGGCTTTGGCTCTTCCGACGGAGTTCCTTGTTGATGCGGGTCGGAGAAGGCGTCGCGCTCTCTCTGCCTCTCTCGGTCGCGCATATCCGCCCTGTGCCGCTGGTCCTTGATGTGCTCCTGTTCTTCTGGGGTGAGGCCCCAGTTGACGAAGAAGTTATCGAGGCGGAGGCCGAAGCGGGATATTGTGGAGTCCAACTCCGTTTGGAGGGAGTTGTAGATGCCCATGAACAGGCCGCGGTTGCCGCGGAGGTCGGCGGCGGTGTGGTTGTGGATGTCCAGGGCGAGCACCTTGGCGAGGAGCTCGCTCTTGATGGCGTCGGCTACGTCGGTTCGGGTGATGGCGTCGTCGTTGGGGCCGATGACCTGGAGGATGCGCTCGGCTTCGTTCGGGATCAGGGAGAGCGTGAGGTCTATTCGGCCGGTTACGGGCTGGTTGTCGGAGGTGAGGACGGGCTGGTCGAGGGCGATGCCGTCGTCGGACTCGGCGGGGTCGCTGGGGTCTTTGAGCCAGAAGGTGAGGTTGAAGGGGGCCGTGGCTGCGACGTAGGTCTGGACTTCGCCTTTCGGGAGCTTCTTCTTGCCCTGCGAGAAGATGTCTTCGACCCTGCCGTCGCGTATGACGATGGCGACCTGGTAGGGGCCGACGGTGAGGGACGGGCGCGTGAAGGGGAAGGCCCGGCGCGGCTGGCCGGGCTTGAGGATGAGGTCGGCGCGGTTGGCGTCGTTCACGCGGGGATTCTATCACAGGGGAGCATGGCCTTGTGATACGATGGCGGCTCGAAATGGGGGAGGAGGACATGACCTCGAAGATAGAAGAGCGGGTCGAGCGGCGCGTCGAGGAGCTGAGGGCTGGGACGTTGACCGAGGCGAGCCTCAGGCGGATCGCGGAGCCGATCATGCAGGACATACTCTACCTGCAGGCGTCGAGCACGTCGCCGACGTCGGAGGTCGTGGGGATGCGCATCATCGAGGGGGGCGAGATTTCGGACGGGCCGCACGACCCGGAGGACTGGCCTTATCAGACCGTGCTGGAGGCCATCCGCGACGGCTGGAGGGTCATCAAGTTTCCTGAGATGGCGCTGATGCTGGACGACTCGCGGACGTTCGGGCTGGGCTTCGAGTTCATCTTGGAGAAAGTGGGGTAGCGTATGAGGCAGTATGACTGCGAGCCTACGTTGAATGACAGCGAGACGCTGGAGTTCTGCAAGAATGGGTTCATGATGTTCGAGGGCGTGGTGTCGGACGAGGTGAACCGCATGACGAACGAGTTCCTGGACGAGCATGACGGGACCGAGCCGACGGAGATATTGGACGAGGATTGGTTCATGGACGGCGTTATCAAGCATCCCGTCGTCGCCGGCGCGATACGCTCGCTGCTGGGCAAGGACTTCGGGCTGCCGAACCTGGTGTCGAACCACCGCATCCAGCGCCCGCAGCCCGCGCAGGAGTGGCACTACGACGGCGGGGACATCTTCGGGCCGCAGCTGAACTACGTCCAGGTCTTCTACTATCCGCAGGACTGCCCGCGCGAGCTGGGGCCGACGGAGCTGCTGCCGGGGTCGCACTTCCTGTACTCGCAGCGGGACATGACGAAGCACTACGGCAGGATACGCGGCTCGTATCACGCGGTGTCGCCTGCGGGGTCGGTGTTCCTGACGGACTACTCGATCTGGCATCGCCGCTCGGAGTCGTGGGGCTCTGGGCTGCGGAACAACGTGAAGTACAACTACTGGCGCACGTCGCCGCCTACGCGGGATTGGGTGGAGGAGCCGGGCTTCGACGCGGCGACGGCGGACTATGCGTTCCACGGGCCGACGTTCAGGAAGCAGTTCCAGGACTGCTACGACGCGGCGGAGATGTATTTCTGGCTGCGCGGCGAGCACGACAAGTTCGAGCTGCTGGGCGGGCAGGGCTGGCCGATACCGGGGAACCGCAACGACTTGCCGTATGGGGCACCGGAGGGGGTGAGGTGATGAGCGCCAGTCTCAAAGACGGGTTTCATGAGGAGATGCTGGATACCTACCGCATCGCTTCAAGGCACGACTACACTCCAAGTGTGTTCAAGGAGAATGTCGAGCGATACGGCGGAGTGGAGTCGGCCAAGTATTGGCTCAGAGCGTCAGGTCCCCAGAGTCCCCAAAGTGGGTTGACTAGGCTTTGCAAGCTCGGGCTGCTTGGCGTCTCGATGGAGGCGCTGGTCTTGCGGAAGCGGTGGAAGCGGCTCTTCACGGATGCCGAGCGTCAGGAGGCGCGGAGGCGGCTGAATGGGCATGGATATGGTGAGTGTGCAAGGAAGGAGTGCGGCTCTGACTTGGACGGCTTGCCGTGGTGATGCATGTGGCGTGAGGTGAATGAATGCGAGTCGAGGAGGGCGTGAACCAGCTTACGGTCAGGGGTTTCGATGAGGATTTGGCGGAGAGCATCCGCAGGCTCGCCGCGCGTGATGGGACGTCTCTCAATCAGGCGGCCCTGAAGCTTCTCATCAGGGGAGCGGGGCTGGAGGACGGCGAGGGGAGTTCCAAGGCTATAGGGTCTGCGTTGGATGATCTGTTCGGGACTTGGAGCCGGGCGGACGCGGATGCGTTCAATGCTTCACTCGATGTTTTCGAGACTGTGGATGAGTCGGCTTGGAGATGAGGATTCTGTTGGACTCGAACGCTTACTCGGAATTCATGAGGGGTAACCATGGGGTCAGGGCGCTCGTAGCGGACGCCGAGGATGTGCTGTTGTCGGCGGTCGTGGTGGGCGAGCAGTTGTTCGGTTTCATGCAGGGGCGCAGGTTCGAGCAGAATCTTGCGGAGTTGCGCTCTTTCCTTGCGCGTCCATACGTAACTTTCGTCCCGGTGGGACCGGTGACGGCTGACCGGTACGCCCGTATAATGGCGTCTCTGAAAGCGAAGGGGCGCCCGATTCCTACGAACGATGTCTGGATTGCGGCGCATGCGATGGAGACAGGCGCGGACCTGGTTTCGGCGGACAGGCATTTCGAGCATGTGGACGGGATAGCGTGGGTACGGGTATCTACGGAGTGAGGGGCTCGCATGGGTGAATCGAACGCGAGCAACGGGGGCGTCCCGGATTCGCTGATCTATCTGGTGGAGATGGCGGAGCGGGCCATAACTGACGCGAACCAGCGGCGCATGGGCGAGGTCGAGGAGATTCGGGGCGTTGCCAACGACCTGATAGCAACGGTGAACTTGGCCACGAAGGACCAGGCGCGGTTGAGTGAGGCGCAGCAGGTGACGGATGCGGTGAACAAGCTGATAGCGGTGATGAATAGGCGGATACACGTTGCGAATCGGCTAGACGGGAAGCTCAGGCAGCTCCTAGGCGAGGTGAGAGCGGGCGGCGTGGATGCGAGCGGCAGCGACCGGCTTGCGAGGACTGCCATATTTCTCATCAGGGCGGCCTACCTGAGCATGGACGAGCTCATGCAGCTCGAGAGGGAGAATCCTGAGCTGGCCGGCAGGGGCTCATAATCTGGAGGCTTGACGCATGTTCTGTTCGAGTTGCGGGATAGAAAATGAGGATGGGGCGCGGTTCTGCAAGAGCTGCGGGAAGGGCATCGCGGCGTCGGGGTCGGGTGATGAGGGACCCGAAGACGGGCGCGGTCAAGAGCCTCCCGCGCCGTCTCAGGTGCCGAATTACCTTGTGCAGGCCATCCTCGTGACAATATTCTGTTGCTTGCCAACTGGTATCGTGACTATTTTCTATGCGGCACAGGTCAACAAGAAACTGGGTCAAGGTGATGTTTCGGGCGCGCTTCAGGCGTCCAAGAATGCAAAGATGTGGATATGGGCATCGGTGGGGGGAGGGCTGCTGACTATCCTCATTGTCATTGTCGCGGGAGTTTTCGGGTCGTCTGACTCGTCGCCTGCTGTCTCGACGCCCACTCCACTTGTAGTGGTCGAACCGACTGCTACGCCTGCGCCGGTGACCGAACCGGCTGCTACGACTGTGCCGACTGTGCCGGTGACCGAACCGACTGCCACGCTCGTCGACTCGGTTCCAAGCGAGTTCGTACTATGCGATAGACTGAGAGTAAAGAAGAAGATGGAATGGGCGCAGGCTCCCGGCGTCTTGTACTCCGGCGACCCTAGAGTTACGGGTGATATTGAAGAAGGGGACTATGTTAGGATACTGACCCCGAACCTTAGCCCGGAGGGAGCAGTCAGAATCAAGGTCTATCCGCACGATGATCGTGAGGTGGGCAATACCGATAATCAGGTCTGGATTTATTGGGCAGGGTTTGCTCAGGCGGGACCTGATGCGGAGCATTGGATGTTTGAGTGTGAAGACGAGTGAAGCTCTGGCGGGACCATTGATACATTGGTCTGCCTACTTGGAGGCAACAAATGTTCTGTACGAATTGCGGGAATGAGAATGAGGATGGGGCGAGGTTCTGTACGGGCTGTGGTGAAGTTATGGGCGAGTCTGGGCTAAGATCTGATGGGTCCGAGCCTAGGACGGAATCGGGTGGGACCGATGAGCGTGCTGGCAACGACCGGGAGCAAATGCTCGGTGTCTCCACGAGCGAGCGTCGAGAGTTGCTCGCTGGAGTTGTCAATACCCAGGTTGCTTCGGGGTATCGGATCGAATCCCAGGTAGATTTTCTGGTGGTCCTAGTGCGGGGCAATCGTGTGAACCATGTCCTGCATCTGCTGATCACCCTGTTCACATGTGGGCTTTGGGGACTTGTCTGGCTTATCCTTGTGGTCGCCGGGGGTGAGAAGAGGTTGAAGGTCAGTGTTGACGAATGGGGCAACATCAACAGTTCGAGGGTATAGGCTAGACTGGAGGCGACGCATGTTCTGTACGAGCTGCGGTGTGGAGAATGAGGATGGGGCGCGGTTCTGCAAGAGCTGCGGGAAGGGCATGGCTGGGGCGGAGCAGGGCGCGGGGCGGTTCGAGCCTGAGGGCGCAGGCGCGCCGGGGCCGCCGCCGTACGTGCAGAATTACCTGGTGCAGGCTATCCTGGTGACGATCTTCTGCTGCCTGCCGTTCGGGATAGTGTCGATCGTCTTCGCGGCTCAGGTGAACGGGAAGCTGGAGGCGGGAGACATTGCGGGCGCTCGGCAGGCGTCGCAGAATGCGAAGATGTGGATGTGGGTGGCGTTCGGCTTTGGGCTGCTGACCGTCGCGGGCTATGCGCTGCTGTTCGCGTTTGGCATAGGTCAGTCCATATGGGGGTGATGATGAGGGCGGCGCTTGCGCCAATGGGCGAGGGGGCGCCTCGGTTGCGCGGGTCCGAGGTCTCGTCGCGGGTATAGGCCAGACTGGAGGCTGACGCATGTTCTGTGCGAGCTGCGGTGTGGAGAATGAGGATGGGGCGCGGTTCTGCAAGGGCTGCGGGAAGGGCATGGCCGGGGCGGCGCAGAGTGCGGGGCGGTTCGAGCCTGAGGGGGCAGGCGCGCCGGGGCCGCCGGCGCACGTGCCGAGTTACCTTGTGCCGGCTATCCTGGTGACTATCTTCTGCTGCCTGCCGTTCGGGATAGTGTCTATCGTGTACGCGACGCAGGTGAACGAGAAGCTGGAGGCGGGGGACATTGCGGGCGCTCGGCAGGCGTCGCAGAATGCGAAGACGTGGATGTGGGTGGCGTTCGGCGTGGGACTGGCGATAGGCGCTGTCTACGCGATAGCGGTCGCCTCTGGGGTGGCGTGATGGAGGAGGCGATGGGTGATAGGGCGCTGACGGCGCTGGGATACTCGGTCTCGCCGCGGGTTGCCTACGTCGGGCTGGCCCTGCTGGCGGTCGCGGTCGCGGCGGCGCTGTATGCGTTCGACCCACGCAAGCCAGGGATCTACCCCGTCTGCCCGTTCCTGGCGCTCACGGGGTGCTATTGCCCTGGGTGCGGGACGCTGCGGGCTCTGCACATGCTGCTGAACGGCAACGCCGCGGCTGCGCTTGGGTACAATGCGCTGGCGGCGCTGGCGCTGCCATTCGTGGGATATTCGTATGTGACGGGGGCGCTGCGGGCGTTTGGGATGCGCGCGCCGGGCCCGGTCTTCGTTCGCCCGGTGTTGATATGGGGACTGCTGGCCGTGGTGTTGGTGTTTTGGGCGGCGCGAAATCTGTCTGTGGGCGCGCTGGCGGCGCTGGCGCCTTGAGGCGTGGTGGACTCCGTGGGTCCAGCTGCTCCGCGGCCACCTGTTGCAGAGCGTCGAGGGCTGCTTGACGAGGTTTCACCATCTTGCTAGGATTAGCTTAGTTTAGCTAATCCTAGGGGTTGCCAAATGCAGGTCAACATGCACGAAGCGAAATCCCAGCTCTCGCGGCTTGGTGAGCTGGTCTGGAAAGGCCAGGAAGTCGTTATCGCCAAAGCCGGCAAGCCGTATTTGAACCTGACGCCCTACCGTGAATCCAAGAACAGGCGCAAGCCGGGCGCCTTGAAGGGACAGATAAGGGTCGCGCCGGACTTCGACAAGACGCCAATCGAGGTGATAGAAATGTTCGAGGGCAATTACAGTAGAGAGGCGTAGGCCATGCCGGCGCCTTTGAGCATTCCAGCAAAAGCCAAGACGTAGTGCGGCGCCTGTTGCTGGATACCCATGCGCTCCTGTGGTGGCTGGAGGATAGCCCAGAGTTGGACTCGGCCGCCTGTGAAGCCATTGCGGACCCGCGCAATGAGATATTCGTCAGCGCGATCAGCCTGTGGGAGGTGGCCATCAAGCGGACGTTGGGAAAGCTAGACGCCCCTGACAACCTGAGCGCAGTGGTGGAGAGAGAAGGGTTCGAGGGGCTCCCCATCACCCTGTTTCATGCAGAGCAGGCGGGCAAGCTGCCCTTGCTCCATAGAGACCCTTTCGATCGTATGCTGGTTGCTCAAGCCCAGGCCGAAGGTCTCACTATCCTAACCAGGGACGCGGACATTCCTCGTTACGGAGCGCTAACGATGGCGGCCTGAGCCCCTCAAGGGCGCGCCAGCATGTCCTTGAGCAGGGCCTCCGCGCCCTGGATGGCTTTGTCTATGAGCAGGCGGCCTTTTTCGGGGTCGGCTGCTGCGGGTTCGGGGTCGCGGCTGTGGGGGATGGCGTCCGCGCGGACGTTGTCGGGGAAGGCGCGCAGGGCGAACGAAGTCTCGAACTCGCCGGCGTGGCCCGGGTGATGGCCGACGTCGAGCACGCCGTCCGCGAACTCCTTTGGTATCAGGTCCCAGTAGCTGTTGAAGCGCAGGTCCAGACCTGGCGAATCACGTTGCAGCAGGGCGTTGGTGTAGTCGCTGTGGGAGTGGATCTCTTCGGCTGCGTTGGCGGGTATGGGGTTGCCGTACACGGCGGTCAGGTGGAGGCGCCACTGGCCTATCACGCCGTTCACCGGATTCACGTTGCCGCCGTGCCCGTTGAGTATGAGAATGCGGGTTATGCCGTGCCTGACCAGGCTTTCCACCGCGTCGAACAGCACGGCGAGCCAGCTTCCCGGCTTCGCCGACATGGTGCCGGGAAAGCCCATGTGGTGCTCGGCGATGCCTATGGACATCGGCGCCGCGACGGTCACGTCGGGGTACAGGGCCTCGGCGGCGCGTTCGGCGACGTATGCGCTGGACGCTATGTCCTGTTCGAGCGCAAGGTGCTCGAGGTGTTGCTCGACGCTGCCGGTCGCTATCACGGCGGCCCTGAAGTGGCCGGCCCGCAATGCTTCGCGGAATTCGCGCCTGGTGTACTTTTCGAGCCGGACTTTTCCGTTCAAGTTAGCTCCTATTCGACGCGCCGGCAGCCTTGAAGCGCTTTCATCCAGGGTAGGCGCGCCGGGCTTTTTCGAGCGACTGCTTTCGGAGGGTGGTGAGCTCGTCGCGGCGCTCCACTGCCCAGTCGTAGGAGTTCTGGAGGCTGCGCATCGTGCCCTGGAAGTGGGGCATGACGTATCGGGCGAGGAGCTCGTAGCTGCGGAAGACCTGTTCGCGCGTGCCCCATTCGGCTGCCTGGATTAGGAGGCCGCCGAACCCGCCGCTCTCCTCGTCGAGCCTGTTGATGAAGTCTATGAGGTCGTCTGGGGCGCCGACGCACCACGCGCCATGGTCGACCATGGCGTCTATGATGCGGTCTTGCGGGCCGTCGAAGTGGGCTGGGTTGCCGAGGGCGTTCTCGAAGTAGCCGCGCTGGTAGTGGCCGGCCTTGACGCGGGCCTGTTCGAAGGCTTCCTTGCGAGTCTCGGCGAGGAAGACGTGGAGCACGAGGCGCCACTCCTCGCGGTTCATCGTGTTGCCGTGCTCGGCGGCGGTGTCCTCCGCGACCTGCCAAAACTCTCGCAGGGTGGTCCGGATGGCGTCGGCGGCGAGGACGCTGAGCGAGAGCACGGCGGTCCCGTGCTTGCCCGCGAGGATGAGCCCTGAGGGCGTGGCGGCGGCGGCCACGGCGATGGGGAAGTGCGGCTGGGTGTATGGGCGCAGGTGCAGCCGCGCCTCTCGGAGCGTGAACCAGTCGGACTCGTAGGTGATGGGGTCTGTCTCGGTCAGCAGCCTGATGATGATTCCCAAGGCTTCGTCCATCCGCGGGCGCTGCGTGGAGAAGTCTATGCCCATCATGTAGGCGTCCGTGACGAGCGCGCCGGGTCCGACGCCCATCATGGCGCGGCCCCTGGTCATGTGGTCGAGCTGGACCATGCGGTTGGCGGTCATTAGGGGATGGTGGTAGGGGAGGCTGATGACCCCTGTGCCCAAGTTGATGCGCGAGGTTCGCTGGGCCGCCGCCGCTATGAATACTTCAGGCGACGCTATGGTCTCCCATCCTGCGCTGTGGTGCTCCCCGATCCAAGCCTCGTCATAGCCGAGATGGTCGAGCAACTCGATCAACTCCAGGTCCCGTTCGAGGGCCAGCGTGGGGTTGTCGCCAACCGGGTGGAACGGCGCCATGAAGATACCGAACTTCATGCGGGCGGGCAGGGCCATAGAGCGACCTCCGCGTGAGGATGGACTGTCAGCCGCATTCTAGCACACTACCCGCCGACCCCGAACGGCCGACTTGGGTGGGCAGCGCCGCTTCAATTTGTATTTGTGATACCATCCGGTCCATGAGCGCCGAGAGTTGCCCCTCCGCCACTATGACCCCGCTCACGTCCACATTCGCGCATCGCCTTGGGGCATCGTCTAGGGAGAGGCGCAGCCTCCTATGCGTCGGCCTCGATCCGGACCCAGCCCTTATGCCCGTGCGGGACACAGCCGCCTTCAACGAAGCGATCATCGACGCGGTAGGCGACGTCGCCTGCGCCTTCAAGCCCAACCTGGCGTTCTACGAGGCTCTCGGGAGCGCCGGCATAGCGGCGCTGGAACGGACGGTTCAGACCATTCGGGACAAGGCGCCCGGCGCCGTCGTAATCGCCGACGCCAAGCGCGGCGACATGCGCTCCTCCAACGTCCACTACGCCCGCGCCCTGTTCGATACGTGGGGGTTCGACGCGGCGACCGTGAGCGGTTACCTGGGGGGCGAGGCCCTCGAGCCGTTCCTGTCCTACGACGACAGGGGGGTGTTCGTCCTATGCAAGACCTCGAATCCAGGGGCGCGCGAGCTCCAGGACCTAGCCCTGTCGTCGGGCCGGAGGCTCTTCGAGGAGGTGGCCTCTCGCGCCGCCGAATGGAACGCGAGGGGCAACGTCGGCCTGGTAGTGGGCGCCACTTACCCCGGCGACCTGGCCGCGGTTCGCAATCTGTGTCCAGACATGCCGATACTGCTTCCTGGCATCGGAGCGCAGGGCGGCGACCTGGAGGCGTCGGTGAGCGCTGGCGTAGATGGAGCCGGGCGCAGCCTCATCGTCAGCAGCTCGCGCAGCGTCATCTACGCTTCCAGCGACCCCGCGTCCTTCGCCGAAGCCGCGCGGGAGGCCGCCCTGGACCTCCGTCGGCGGATCCACGACGCGCTGCGCGAGGAGGGCAAGGGATGGTAGCCGACCTGAGGTTGGGCGATGTCGTCCGGCTCCGGAAGCCTCACCCCTGCGGAGGGTTCGAGTGGGAGGTGGAGCGTCTCGGCGCGGACATCAAGATACGGTGCCTGGAGTGCGGCAGGCTGGTGATGCTCACCCGCTCCGAGCTCGCGAAGCGGACCAAGCGCGCGGCAAGCGTGCCGGCCAGGCGGCCTGGGTTCAGATCATCCCTAGTTTGACACTCTTTCCACATCGGTCTTACAATTGGGCCATAGGCTCCATAGGAGGCAGCAATGACCGAACAGACCATGACCGAGATGGTGATCGACAGCATCCGCGTCAGCATCGTCAATTACCAGCAGCGAGTCGTCATTCTCAAGGTCAAGGAGACCAACCGCTTCCTTCCCATCTGGATAGGCCCGTCGGAAGCTGACTCGATCGCGCTCAAGCTGCAGGACATCTCGGCGCCGAGACCGCTTACCCACGACCTGCTCCAGGCGACAATCTCCACCTTGGGCGCTACGGTGAACCGAATCGTCGTATCCGACCTGACGGACGACACCTTCTTCGCCAAGATAGTCCTGCAGGTGGACGGGATTTCCATGGAGGTCGACGCCCGACCCAGCGACGCTATAGCCCTAGCCGTCCGGGCCGAATCCCCCATATACGCCCACGACGAGGTGATCGCGCGGGCGGCGGTGCAGATGGACGACGAGGGCAATCCGGTAACCCCCACGGATGACGAGGAGAAGCCGAAGCCCCTCCGCGAGGAGGAGCTCAAGAGCCTCTCCGCCTTCACCGACTTCGTGGGCACCCTCGACCTCGACGACATCGGGGAGGGGGGCGGCAAGACGACCTCGGACGCCGAGTCTGGGGCCTGATGCGTCCGCCCGTCTGACCAGACGGGGTTTGACCCTCGAAAATCGATTGTGATAATATACACAAACCATTTTTGAGGCTCATTTCGGACAATCGGGATGGGCGCCGCACTGAGGTTGCTGGGCATTGGATGGTTCGTCGCGCTGTCGTTGCTGGGGGGAGCGCTCGGTGGCCTGTGGCTCGATAACCAAATCGATACGGACCCCCTGTTCGCCATGCTGGGACTTGGCGCAGGGCTCCTAATCGCTGGGATTGGAACCTACCGGATGTTGACCGCCGTACTGAAAAAGTCGGACGCATCGCAGGACCAGGGCGAGGGATAGTGGGCCGCCTACTAGCCAACCCAAAGGCGCTGACTGCTCTGGCCGCCCTGGCCATACTGTTCGTCATCGGACTCGCCGGGGGCGCGCTCGGCAACGAGTTCGGAGGCGGCTTCCTCGGATCGCCCCTGACCATCATCGAGCTCAAGGCGGAGCCGCTGACAGCCAAGCCGCTCATCGGCGGCTTCTCCATCACCAATACCATGCTGACCGCGTGGATCGCGATAGCCGTCCTCGCGCTGGTCTCCTATCTCGGAACCCGCAGGATGACGGAGGTGCCCGGCAGGCTCCAAGGGCTGCTCGAGGCCGTCATAGAGGGGTTCCTGGGCATTGCGGAGAGCGTCGCGGGGCCCGGCAAGGCCCGCCGCTTCTTCCCCCTCTTCATGACCATCTTCCTGTTCGTGCTCACGTCCAACTGGCTCGGCATCCTGCCCGGCTTTGGGACCATCGGACGCTTCGAGCCTGCATCCGACTTCATCCACCACAAGGAGGACGCGGCGGAGGCCGCCGGCAAGCGCTTCGACCCTGCCGCCCTGAAGATGCACGTGTTCGAAGGCGAGAGCGCCATCGCGTACCTGCCCTTCGGCTCCGTGGACGCCGTAATCACCGCCGAGGAGTACGAGCGCGGCGAGCTGGAAGAAGGCAAGCGCGCGGGCGTGATAATCCCCTTCCTGAGGAGCGCGAACACCGACATAAACACGCCGCTGGCCCTGGCGCTGATAGCGATGGTCATGGTCCACTACTGGGGACTGAGCGCCCTTGGCCTGGGGCACGTGGGCAAGTTCCTCAACTTCAAACAAGGGCCTATCGGCCTGTTCGTCGGGCTGCTGGAGGGCGTCAGCGAGCTGTCCAGGGTAATCAGCTTCACCTTCCGCCTCTTCGGAAACATATTCGCCGGCGAGGTGCTGCTGATAGCCATGGCCTTCCTGATACCCCTTGTGGGGCTGGTGCCCTTCCTGGGGCTGGAGCTCTTCGTAGGATTCATCCAGGCGTTCATATTCGCCATGCTCACGCTGGTATTCGCCGCCACCGCGACTATCAGCCACGGCGGCGACCACCATTAGAAATCGCAAGGCAATAGACCCCGAGAGAAGGAGAGCGCAATGGGAATTGAAGGCAACATTCAGGACATAGCCGCCGGACTGGCGATTGGCCTCGGGTCCTTCGGGCCGGCCATAGGCATCGGCATGCTTGCGGCCAAGGCGATGGAATCGCTTGGGCGCAACCCGGAGGCGGCGGGGCCGATCCAGACGAACATGATCCTGGCAATCGCGTTCACCGAGGCGATCGCGATCTATGCCCTGGTCGTGGCCGTCATAATCAAGTTCGTCTAGCCCCCGGCGCGCGTCGGACATCTCAACCGCCCCTGCGCGAATCGCAGACGGGCGGTGGTCAGGACTTGGACGTGATATGGAAGCCCTAGGAATCACCATACCCGGAGTCTTCAGCCAGGTCGTGAGTTTCCTCATCCTGTTTGGGGTCTTGTACGCGCTGTTGTACAAGCCCGTGCTGCGGATGCTTGACCGGCGCTCGGCCAAGATAAGAGAGGGCCTCGAGGCCGCCGAGAATGCTCGGCGGGAGGCCGCCGAGTCTCGCGCGGACATGGAGCGGCAGCTCGACGATGCCCGCGCCGAGGGGCAGGCGATGATAGCGCAGGCGCGCGAGGTCGCCGACCGGTTCCGCGAGGAGGAGCTGGCGAAGGCGAAAACGGAGATAGACGCTCAGCGGGAGCGGGCCGAGGCCGATATCCAGCGAGAGCGGGACGCCGCGATTCAAGACCTTCGGCAGGAGTTCGCCGGACTCGCCATCAGCGCAGCCGAGAAGGTTGCCCGCCGCTCGATGGATGAGGAAGCGCACAGAGAGCTGATCGAGGAGTTCCTGCGAGAGGCTCCGGGCTCCGGGAACGGCAGGCGTTGACCTACGGGTCAGGCTGGTAGTAGGAGATATGGCGAGAACAGCTTCATCCAGGCGCTACGCCCAGGCGGTCTTCCAGATCGCCCTGGAGCGCGACGCCCTCGACGCTTGGACCGAGGACCTGCGAGTCATGGCCATGGGGCTGGAGAACCGCGACCTGGCCGGGCTGCTCGACGCGCCGCAGGCGCCCGCCTCTGTCAAGGTGCAGACCATCGGCGACCTGTTCGGCGACTCGGTGGACGGGCTTGCGAGGAACCTGCTGGCGACGCTGGCCGTGCGGAATCTCGCCCATCTGCTGCCGGACGTCGCCGACGAGTTCGGCAGCCTGGTGGACGAGCGCAATGGAATAGCGCGCGGCGAGATAGTGTCCGCCGCCCCGCTTACCGAGGAAGAGGGCGAAAGACTCGGCGAAGTCCTGTCGGGCATCGTCGGCAAGCCCCTCAAGCTGACGGCGTCCGTAGATTCGAGCATCATCGGCGGGGTCATAGCCAGGGTGGGAGACAGGGTGATTGATGGCAGCGTCCGAACCAGGCTGCGCGAGATGCGGCGGGCGCTGGTGGACCAGGTCTGATTAGGAGAAGCGAATGGCAGTCAGGGGACAGGATATAGCGTCCGTTATCAAGCGCCAGATCGAGGAGTTCGGCCAAGAGCTCACGATGGTGGACGTCGGGACCGTCATCGAGGTCGGGGACGGCATCGCCAGGGTCCACGGGCTTTCCGGCGTGGGCGCGAACGAGCTCCTGGAGTTCGAGGGCGGCATCACCGGCATGGCGTTGAACCTGGAGGAGGACAGCGTCGGGGCCGTCATCTTGGGTGACGCGCAGGCTGTCAAGGAAGGCTCGGAGGTGCGCGGCACAGGTCGGGTCATGGAGATACCCGTAGGCGGCGCGATGCTGGGACGGGTGGTAGACGCTCTCGGAGCGCCCATAGACGCGAAGGGCGCCATCGACACCGAGGATACGGCCACTGTCGAGGTGATAGCGCCCGGCGTCGCGGCCCGGCAGGAGGTCAACGTCCCGGTCCAGACGGGCGTGAAGGCGATAGACTCGATGGTGCCCATCGGCCGGGGACAGCGCGAGCTGATCATCGGGGACCGCGCCACCGGCAAGACGGCTATCTGCCTCGACGCTATCATCAACCAGAAGGGCGGGGACCTGGTCTGCATCTACGTTGCTATCGGGCAGAAAGCCGGCAAGGTCGCGCAGACAGTGGCGCTGCTGGACCGGTACGGCGCGATGGAGCATACGGCCGTGGTCGCGGCCAACGCCTCCGACTCGGCCCCGATGCAGTACCTCGCGCCCTACACCGGATGCGCCATCGGCGAGTATTTCATGAAGCAGGGCAGGGACGCCCTGATAATCTACGACGACCTCTCGAAACACGCCTGGGCGTACAGGCAGATGTCGTTGCTGCTCAGGCGTCCTCCGGGGCGCGAGGCCTACCCCGGCGACGTGTTCTACCTGCACAGCCGGTTGCTGGAGCGGGCCGCGAGGCTCTCGGAGGAATTGGGAGGCGGGTCGCTGACGGCGCTGCCCATCATCGAGACCCTCGCCGGGGATGTCTCCGCTTACATCCCTACCAACGTCATATCCATCACCGACGGGCAGATATACCTGGAGCCGGAGCTGTTCAACTCCGGCGTTCGGCCCGCCGTGAACGCGGGGCTGTCGGTGTCCCGCGTGGGCGGGACCGCCCAGACCAAGGCGATGAAGTCGGTCGCCGGCAGCCTGCGGCTAGACTTGGCGCAGTACAGGGAGCTGGCGGCATTCGCGCAGTTCGGCACGGCGGACCTGGACGCGGCTACGCGGGCGCAGCTGGAGCGCGGACAGCGCGCCGTCGAGGTGCTGAAGCAGAACGAGAGCAGGCCCCTCTCGCTGCCGCAGGAGATCTCGATACTGTTCGCCCTGGCCAAGGGGCACCTGGACGACGTGGACATAACCAAGGTGGGGGCGTTCGAGCAGGCGCTGCACAGCTTCATGGAGTCGAACCACCCCGAGATACTGGCCCGGATTCAGGACGACAAGGACATCTCCGACGACACCGAGACGGACCTGGCGAAGGCGCTCGGTGAGTTCAAGGCGAGCGTGCCGTACTAGCGAGCCATGCCGAGCGTAAGAGACATAAGGCGGCGCATCCGCAGCGTCGAGAACACCGCCAAGATCACCAAGGCGATGTCCATGATAGCGGCGTCGAAGATGCGCCGAGCGCAGGAGATGGCGCTTCGTAGCAGGCCCTACTCCGAGCGGATGCGGAGCTTGCTGTCGGACCTCGCGGCCCAGCCCCACGATGAGGACGCGCTGCATCCGCTTCTCCAGCGTAGAGAGCCCGAGAAGGTCTCGCTCGTGCTCATCACTCCGGACAGAGGGCTCACAGGCGGGCTGCACAGCAAGATCAACCGGGCGGCGGCGCAGTTCATCATAGACCAGCCCGGCGCGGCGCGGGTCGTCGCCGTGGGGCGCAAGGGACGCGACTTCATGGTGCGGACGGGACAGGACGTGCAGGCCGTGTTCTCGGACCTGGGCGACCGCCCGACCTTGCTGGACGTCGCGCCCATCGCCAGGATAGTCATAGACGACTACGCGTCGGGGAGCGCGGACGCCGTTCACGTCGTGTACGCCGACTTCGTGAGCGCCACGCTGCAGACTCCAGTCGTGGAGCCGTTGCTGCCCGTCACGCCGGCGGAGCTTCCCGCCGAGCAGGCGGTGGGCTACATCTACGAGCCCGCCGCCGCGGACGTGCTGTCGGCGCTGCTTCCCAGGTTCGTTGAGATGCAGCTGTACCACGCATTGCTCGAATCCATCGCCAGCGAGCAGTCGGCCCGGATGGTCGCCATGAGGAGCGCCACGGATAACGCGAACGATATGGTCGTAGATCTAACGCTCGAGATGAACAAGGCGCGCCAGGAGAACATCACGACCGAGCTCCTGGACATCGTGGGCGGGGCCGCCGCCGTCGGCGCGTGATACCCAGAACAGCACGAGGAGACAGGATGGCTAACGGAAAGATAACCCAGGTGATAGGAACCGTCGTCGACGTCGAGTTCCCGCCCGGGGAGATGCCCGGCATCTTCAACGCGGTCGAGACGCACGTGGACGGAGAGAAGCTGACGCTCGAGGTCGAGCAGCACGTCGGCAACAACTGGGTCAGGTGCCTGGCCCTCGGCCCTACCGACGGACTGAAGCGCGGCGCGGATGCCGTAGATACCGGCGACCCCATCTCCGTGCCCGTGGGAGACCCGACGCTGGGCCGGCTCTTCAACGCGCTTGGGGACACCATAGACAACCTGGAAGAGGTTGAATCCGACGAGAAGTGGCCCATCCACAGGCAGCCTCCCAGGTTCGACGAGCAGGCGACAGAGGTAGAGATGCTGGAGATGGGCATCAAGGTCATGGACCTGGTAGCCCCCTTCACGAAGGGCGGGAAGGTCGGCGCCTACGGCGGCGCTGGCACGGGCAAGACGGTCATCATCCAGGAGCTCATCCGCAACATCGGCGCCGAGCACGAGGGCGTTTCGGTATTCGCGGGCGTCGGCGAGCGCTCACGCGAGGGCAACGACCTGTGGCACGAGATGCAGGAGTCGGGCGTGCTGGGCAGCACCGTGCTGGTGTTCGGGCAGATGAACGAGCCGCCGGGCATCCGCGCGCGGGTAGGGATGACAGGCGTAACGATGGCGGAGTACTTCAAGGAGACGCGGCAGCAGGACGTGCTGCTGTTCATAGACAATATCTACAGGTACATTCTCGCGGGGATGGAGGTCTCGGCGCTGCTGGGCCGAATGCCGTCGGCGGTCGGCTACCAGCCCACTCTCTCCACAGAGATGGGCGACCTGGAAGAGAGGATCACCTCGGCCGGCGCCGGGTCCATCACGTCCTTCCAAGCCATCTACGTCCCGGCGGACGACTACACCGACCCAGGCATCGTAACGACGTTCGGGCACCTGGACGCGGTCATATCGCTGGACCGGTCGCTGGTGGAGCAGGGGCTGTACCCGGCCGTCGATCCGCTGGCGTCGTCGTCGCGGATACTGGAGCCGTCCATCGTGGGACAGGACCACTACGACGTGGCGCGGGGCGTGCAGCAGGCGTTGCAGCGCTACAGGGACCTCCAGGACATCATCGCGATATTGGGCGTCGAGGAGCTGTCCGACGAGGACCGGCAGACGGTGGCGCGGGCCCGCAAGATCCAGCGCTTCCTGACCCAGCCGTTCTTCGTGGCCGAGCAGTTCACGGGGCAGGAAGGCCGCTACGTGTCGGTCAAGGACACGGTGCGCGGGTTCCAAGAGATACTGGCCGGCAAGCACGACGAGCTGCCTGAGCAGGCGTTCTACATGGTGGGGCCCATCGAGGAGGCAATGGAAAAGGCGGAACGAATAGCGGCAGGGGGATAGCATGAACGGCAGGGCAAGTTGACTAGGCCTCGTCCGGCTGTGGTACAATGACGCAAGTCGGCATGTCTTGGGTATAGGAGCGTCTCCAGTGCCAATTGTCTCCGTCATCAATTACAAGGGTGGGGTAGGCAAGACTACTATCGTTGCGAACCTTGCCGCTGAGTTGGCTTGGCGGGAGAATAGCGTCCTGCTGATAGATCTTGACCCTCAGGCTAGTCTCACATTCTCGTTCCTTACAGTAGATTCTTGGAGGCAGAACTACGCTGGTACTACTACAATCAGGAATTGGTATGATGCTTTCATCGACCAGGATCAGGATATCGAATTGTCCAATCTCATTATTACTCCCGATGAGGTCAATCGGTACATGAAGGGTGAAACTAAGGGTGAAATTGACTTGATCTGTTCCCACTTGTCTCTTATCAACGTGGACTTGGAATTGGCGACTATGCTGGCTGGCGCTAGCCTAAGACAGTCGCGGAATAACTTCCTGAAAGTTCACTCTAGGCTTCTGGATGGCTTGAACGCTGTTGGTGTGGAGGATAGGTACGACTATGTGCTAATTGACTGCCCTCCCAACTTCAACATCGTAACGAAGACGGCGATCGTTGCCAGCAGCAGAATACTGATTCCGGCAATTCCTGACTATCTTTCAACGCTAGGCATTGAACAGCTACAGCGGCATATTGCTGAGCTTACTAACGACTTCAATGAGTATGCTCAACAGGCTGAGATTGCTCCATCCATCATAGGTGTGATTCCAACTATGGTGCAGGTGTATGGTGGTGAGCCGATTAATGCGCAAAGACCCTATATTGACAGTATCAGACGCACAGGGACGCCTGTATTCGACACGTTCATCCGACGGAACAACACACTGTTCGGGGATTCTCCACAGTATGGCATTCCGGTCGTAATTCAGGGTGTGTCTGGGCCAACCCAAACCACCATACAGACTGAACTCGAAAATCTGACCACAGAGTTCGTACAGAGACTCTAGCGAAAGGACGGCCTGACATGCACGATACCAAGCGAATCATGAGTGGGTTGCTCGTGGCTGTCGCGGACGCCTTGAATTCGATGGACGACAGAGAATTCGACCTTCTGATTCGCGGCGAGGGCAACCTTCGCTTCGTTGCGGCATCGAAGAATGGCTTGAAGAATGGGAAACGGCTCATCATTGATTCTCACATCGAATCTGTGGTCAATGAGGTTGCTCAGAAGTTGAGCGACGCTGATTCCCGAGAGAGTGCGGAGAGCCTGATAGCCTCAATAGATCAGCCCCGAAGAAAGGATTTTCTCATTCTCCTCGCAAAGGCTTCTGGTGTTCGGGTGGAATCGAAAGATACCATAGCGAGGCTTGAACGTAAGCTGATTGAGACTGTGGTTGGCTCCAAGCTTCGGTCGAAGGCTTTCAAAGAGGTTGCTTTCTAATGCCGAAGCTGCAGCTTGACATAGTTACCGCCGAGAGGCTGGTGTCGTCGGAGGAGGTGGACGTTCTGGTCGCGCCTGGGGTGGATGGCGAGCTTGCCGTCCTGTCCCATCACGCGCCTCTGCTGACCGCGCTCAAGCCCGGCGAGATACGAGTCCTGAACGATGGCGAGGAGAGCGACATCGCGGTCAGCGGCGGTTTCATGGAGGTGATGCCGGACAAGGTTACCATCCTGGCTGACACGGCGGAGCGCGCGGATGAGATTGACGAGGCGCGCGCGGAGGCGGCCCTCAAGCAGGCCCAGGAGCGCATCGAGGCTGCCCCGTCGGCCCTGGACCTGGAGCGCGCGGTGGCCTCGATGCGGAGGTCGCAGGCTAGGCTGAAGGTCGCCCGCCGCCGGCGAGGCGTTCCGCGCCAGGGCGGGCCGCCGGTCTAACCGCGTGGGATGGGAGCCTCTATGCTAACCTTCCCTCCAATGGGGGAGGGGACAAGGGCCTCGCGGCTCGCTGACCGGACCGCCGCGCATTGATATAATGGCGCGGCTTGCCATGACAGCCAACCCCCTTGCAGGACTCAACCCGAAGCAGCGGGAAGCCGTCGAGACGATAGACGGGCCGCTGCTTATACTTGCCGGCCCTGGCAGCGGCAAGACGCGGGTCATCACCCACCGCATCGCCCATCTCGTCCAGGAGCGCGGCGTCTGGCCGTCCCGCATCGGGGCGGTAACGTTCACGAACAAGGCGGCGCGGGAGATGCGGGAGCGGCTGTTCGGCGTGAGCGAGGATGACCCGGCGGCCCCGCTGCTCGGCTGGGAGTTTCGGAACCGCGGGCTGGCCGTCAGCACGTTCCACTCGTTCTGCGCGCAGGTACTGCGGACCGACGGCGAGGCCGTCAGGCTGCCGCGAGACTTCATCATCTACGACGACTCCGACCAGGTGGCCGTCGTCAAGGCCGCGATGGAGGAAGTCAATGTCGATCCGAAGAAATTCACTCCCCGGGCCGTGCTGTCGGCTGTGTCCGGAGCCAAGAGCCAGCTGGTGGACGCCGCGGCGTTCGGGGCGCGGAAGGGGGAGTACTGGGACGAGGTGGTTCACCGCACCTACGAGCGGTACGAGCGGATGCTCCAAGACAACTCGGCGGTGGACTTCGACGACCTGCTGGTGAAGGCGCATACGCTGCTCCGGGACGTTCCCGAAGTGGCCGAGAGGTACCAGGAGCGTTACCTGCACTTCATGGTGGACGAGTTCCAGGACACGAACGTCGCGCAGTACGCGATCGCGCGGCTCATCAGCGGTCGGCATCGGAACCTGTGCGTGGTGGGGGATCCGGACCAGTCGATCTACTCATGGCGCAACGCCGACATACGCAATATCCTAAGCTTCCAGTCCGACTTTCCCGAGGCCAAGGTCGTTACGCTCGAGGAGAACTACCGCTCGACGCAGACCATCCTGGACGCCGCGCATAACCTGATAGCGCCCAACGAGCGGCGGGTCGAGAAGGAGCTGTGGACGAAGAACGGCAAGGGCGCGCCGGTGGTGGTGAACGAGGTCTATGACGCGCGGGAGGAGGCGCAGGCGGTGGTGCGCGAGGTGGATCGGCTGGCGCGGGATGGCGAGTGCGAGCGCGCGGGCATCGCGGTGATGTACAGGGTGAACGCGCAGTCGCGGGATTTCGAGGAGGCGTGTACGCGGTACGGCGTGCCGTACCAGCTGGTGGGTGGACTGCGGTTCTACCAGCGGCGGGAGGTCAAGGACCTGATAGCGTATCTGCGGCTGGTCGCCAACCCGGACGACGACGTGAGCTTCGCGCGGGTGGTGAACGTGCCGCTGCGTGGCATCGGCCAGCGGACGATGGAGGAGTTGACGCGGACGGCCCGATCGCTCGGCGTCTCCATGTTCACGGCCATCGGCGAGGTCTCTGCTGGCGGGCGTGTCGGCTCCTTGCAGCCTCGCGCCATCCGGGCGCTATCGGGCTTCCGGGCGCTGATAGAGGACATGTCAGCCAATAGGGCTGGAATGGACCTGCCCGCGCTGCTCGACCGCGTCGTAGAGCGAACCGGATATTTGGGCTACGTCCGCGAGGACGAAATGGGCGATGAGCGGCTGGAGAACATAGAGGAGCTGCGCTCGGCGGCCGCCGCCGATTACAGCGGGACAGACGCAGGCGAGGCGCTGACCGAGTTCCTGGAGCGCGTCAGCCTGGTGAGCGACACGGACAACCTGGAGGACGAGCGGGACGCGGTTACGCTTATCACGCTGCACCAGGCCAAGGGTCTGGAGTTTCCGGTGGTGTTCATGGTGGGCATGGAGGAGGGGCTGCTTCCGCACGCGCGGTCGCTGGAGGATGCGGCGGAGATGGAGGAGGAGCGGCGGCTGGCTTACGTGGGGGTGACGCGGGCGAAGGAGAGGCTGTACCTGACGCACGCGCGGCGGCGAGGGTTCATGGGCGGGTACGGGCCGCGGGAGCCGTCGCGCTTCCTGGACGATATTCCCGACAGGCTGATCGAGCCGATGCCCGCCGGCGGCTTGTCCGGATTCGGCATGGACTGGGGCGCGGACGTCGGCGTAACTGCGTTCAGGCGTCCGTCCGAGACGACGATGCCGGGGATTGGCGATGGTGTACGGCCCGTTCAGGATGCGGTCCGCTCCCTGCCTATGAGCGCCAAGCGCGTTCGACGGCAGGACGCGGAAGAGGAGCAGGCGCGGGCGTCCTTGCCCAGCCTGTCCACCGGCGACAAGGTGCGCCACGCGAAGTTCGGGGAGGGCATCGTGACGGGGACGAAGCCGTCGGGGTCGGACGTGGAGGTAACGGTGGCGTTCGCGGATGGCCAAGGGGTGAAGCGGCTGCTGTTGAGCTTCGCCAAGCTGGAGAAGTTAGGGTAGGGCCGCAGGACCCTATCAGCTGCGGCGGGTGGTGTCAGCTGGTCGCGTTCCTGCAAGTAGAGCGGCGGGATGTGTGGGTTACGCAAGGGTGTGGGGGCGTTATACTTGTAGTGGTGATGGCAATCAGGGCTGGGGAGGGCGGGTGAGCTGTGGTCTCTCGTGATTTGAGTGATAGGGGCGGCGCGCCGTATGGGGAGGCTGCGGGAACCGCTCCCCATGTTCCTAGCTCCGCTCCGGGACGACATGTACTTGCCCTAGTGAGGTGAGGGGCCGGGTATGGGCGAACGCCAGGCGGCATACGGGAGCGGCGTCGAGCGGCTCACTTTGAGCATCGGCGGGATGACTTGCGCGGCGTGCGTTCACCACGTGGAGGGCGCGCTGGCCGGAGTGGATGGGGTGGCGTCTGCCAGCGTGAACCTAGCGACGGAACGGGCTACTGTGGAGTACGCGCCGGGCGCCGCGGGCTTGTCGGCTCTTGGGGGGGCGGTCGAGGATGCTGGCTACTCCTTGCTGGGTGTAGTGAAGGAGGGCGAGGCGCCCGCCTCCGCCGAGCTCGGTTCCCTGAAGTGGAAGGCCGCGTTCAGCCTCGCGTCCGCCGCCGTCATAATGTCCATGATGGCCGCCGCGCCTGTGAGGGCCGCGCTGCCGTTCCATCCGGACCTGCTCTTCCTGGCGCTGGCTACTCCGGTTCAGCTATGGGCGGGTCGGCAGTTCTACATCGGCGCGTGGGGCGCGTTGAAGGGCCGCGCGAGCAACATGAACACGCTGATAGCGGTCGGCACCTCGGTGGCGTACCTGTACAGCGTGTTCGTAGTCTTCTTTCGCGGGTCGGCGATATTCGACGGATTCGCGGCGGAGACCTACTTCGACACTTCGACGGCTATCATCGGGCTGGTGCTGCTTGGTCGGCGCTTGGAAGCTCGCGCCAAGGGCAGGGCATCCGGCGCCATCAGGGCGCTGCTTGGGCTGCGGTCGCGGACCGCGCGGGTGAAGCGCGGCGGCGTCGAGGTGGAAGCGCCTATCGAGGATGTTGTGGTAGGGGACATCGTTGTCGTGCGTCCGGGGGAGAGGGTGGCGACGGACGGGGAGGTGGTCGAGGGCTCGTCGTGGGTGGACGAGTCCATGCTGACCGGGGAGAGCCTCCCGGTCGAGAAGCGGGCGGGAGCGCTGGTGTACGGGGGGACGGTCAACGGGTCGGGCGCGTTCAAGCTCCGCGCCACTGGGGTCGGTAGGGACACTCTGTTGAGCCAGATAGTGAGGCTGGTGGAAGAGGCGCAGGGCTCGAAGGCTCCTATCCAGCGCCTGGCGGATGTCGTCGCGAGTTATTTCGTGCCCGCTGTCATAGGGGTTGCGGCGCTGGTGTTCGTTACGTGGCTGATACTTGGTCCGCCGCCGTCATACGTCTACGCGATGCTGACGGCCATTGCCACGCTCATCATCGCCTGCCCGTGCGCTCTTGGGCTGGCGACGCCCACGGCCATCATGGTTGGCATGGGCAGGGCGGCGGAGCGCGGCATATTGATTCGTGACGCTGAGGCGCTGGAGACGGCGCACAAGGTCGAGGTCGTCGTCATGGACAAGACCGGCACGCTCACGGCGGGCAGGCCGGAGGTTACGGACGTGGTCGTTGCCGGTGTGGACGAGGAAGAGCTGCTCGGCATAGCGGCGTCGGTCGAGGTCGCGTCTGAGCATCCGATAGGCGAGGCGGTGGCGCGCGAGGCTCGTCGGCGCGGGCTGGAGTTGTCGGGGGTTTCGGGGTTCGCGGCGCTGCCCGGGTACGGGCTGGAGGCGAGGGTAGGGGGGGCCGGCGTTCTCATAGGCAGCCGCGCGCTGATGGAGGGGCGCGGCGTCGAGATGAACGGTCTGGGCGAGCGCGCCGACGGCCTTTCGCGGCAGGGCAAGAGCGTGGCGTTCGTAGCCGTGGATGGGAGCGCCAGGGGAGTCATCGCGGTCGGCGATACGCTGAGGCGCGGGGCCGCCGAGGCTGTGCGGGCAATCGAGGCGCAGGGCGTGGAGGTGGTGATGCTGAGCGGGGACAACGAGTCTGCCGCGCGGGCCATCGCCGGCCAGGTTGGCATCGCCAAGGTGATCGCTGGGGCGCTGCCGTCGGAGAAGGCGGGGCGCGTGAAGGAGCTTCAGCGCGGCGGCAAGGTGGTGGCGATGGTGGGGGACGGGATCAACGACGCGCCGGCGCTGTCGCAGGCGGACATCGGGATAGCGATGGGCACGGGGACTGACGCGGCTATCGAGACGGCCGAGGTGACGCTTGTTGGGGGGGACCCGCGCGGCGTGGCGTCGGCGCTGGCGTTGAGCCGCGCAGTCGTGGGCGTGATACGGCAGAACCTGTTCTGGGCGTTCGCGTACAATGCGGCGCTGATACCGGTAGCGGCTGGCGTTCTGTATCCGGTGTTCGCGTCGGGCGGAGCGCCGGAGGTCTTGCGGCCGGTGTTTGGGGAGTTTGGGTTCCTGAATCCGATATTGGCGGCTGGGGCGATGGCGTTCAGCTCGGTTACTGTGGTATTGAACTCGCTGAGGCTGCGAGGGTTCAGGGTGAACTCGGAAGGAGGTCTGTCATGAGGATAAGCCTGTTTCGAAAGCGGGGGCCGACGGCGGTTGACCCTGTGTGCGGGATGGACGTGGAGATGGAGAAGCCGCCTGGCGGGAAGTGGGAGCATGATGGAACGGCGTACTATTTCTGCGCGCCGGGGTGCAACCGGGCGTTCCAGAAGGATCCGGAGGGTTATCTATCCGGGGGGAAGAGCGTGAGGATGTAGGCGGCGGAAGTTGTCGGAATCTGTGGGATTGGGAGGATTTTCAGGGTTGGGAGGCAGGCGGGACGCCTGACTTATGGGATAGTGGTGAGTGTAGAGTGGTGAGTAGGGAGAGGGATAAGACAGGGGAGGGATGCAGGCGGGGCGCCTGCGCTCCGGGGATGGGGGACGCGCTGAATTGCCTTCACCCTGGGTCTCTCCCCGTTAGGGGAGGGTGATGAAGGCTGGGGCCTTGTTGGCGCCTTCGTCTATGTTCGTTTCGTCTCGGCCGGCTCCTTTTGTTGGCGCTCTGGCGGGTTCTAGCCGCCTGAATCGCCCTTATCCTTGCCCTTTCCCTTCGGGGGAGGGGACGCAGGGCGGGGCGTTCGCCCTCACCCTGGCCCTTTCCCCCGTGAGGGAGAGGGTACTTGGCGGGTCTTGCGACCCGCGTCCTGTCTACTCCTGGTTCTCCCGCTCTCGCGGGAGATGAGTTTGCCTTGCAAGGCAGTGACTCCGGTACTTGCTTCGAGGATGCCGACGTCGATCGCCCGCCGACACTGGGGGTGCAGCCCCTCCTCTAACTTTCTCGGACGGCTGACGGGCCCTTGCGGGACCGCCTGCGTTTCGCGCTTGTTCCTTCCACCCGCCAAGGCGTCGGGCTGCGCTGGCTACGGTCCTCCCGGTCGTCCGAGAGTCCGCACCTGGAACGGGGGAGACGTATTTGGCACTACGTCCTCCTGGCGAGGCGCCGAACATAGAGGGACCTTCTCGTACCGCGGGGGCCCCGTCCCAACAACAGCCGCGGCATGAATACCCTGATATTTGGTAGAGGTGGGCTCTATGCTCGTTTGGGGTACGCCCCTTCGAGCCGTCTACTAGACTAGCACGGCTGTTCTCGCGGTGTCAAGGGGTGGATTGGGGCAATTTGGGGGCAATTTTCGGGATTGGGGATGCAGGCGGGACGCCTGCGCTCCTTAGAGAGGGGATGAGGCGTGAGGGCCCGCCCCTCCTGAACTCAGGATGGCCTGTATGCTAATTCATGTCTTATATTCGTTTAGACGCGATTGCCTTGGACTGCCTATTCCCTCGCTCTTCATAACTTCTTTATGATTTCTTCGTTATCATAGATAGAGGGATACGAGAGGGAAGGCGGGGCTGCGAAGTGGCAAGCACGGTTCTGATAGTAGAGGATGACGTCAACACGGCGAAGCTGGCGGGCTTGTACCTGAAGCGCGATGGGCACAAGGTGATCCACGCGCAGGACGGCGTTACGGGGCTGCGGCTTGCGAGAGAGGTTCGGCCGGACCTGGTGGCGCTCGACGTGATGCTGCCTCGGCTGGACGGGCTGGAGGTTACGCGGGCTCTGCGAGAGGAGTCGAGCGTTCCCATCGTGATGCTCACCGCGCGGGTGGACGAGGCGGACCGGCTGAGGGGGTTGGACTTGGGGGCGGACGACTACGTAACCAAGCCGTTCAGTCCCAGGGAGCTGGCGGCCAGGGTGCGCGCCGTGCTTCGGCGCGCCAGGCGGGAGCCGGATGAGGGGCCGACGAGGATGGAGTACGGCGAGATCAGGGTGGACGTGAAGCGGCGGGAGGTGATGGTAGGGGAGAGTCCGGTTACGCTGACACCGACGGAGTTTCGGCTGCTGGAGATGTTCATCCGCGCGCCTGGTCAGGTCTTCACGCGCGACCAGATCATAGCCCGCGTATTCGGCTACGATTTCGACGGGTTCGACCGGACGGTCGACGCCCACGTGTCCAATTTCAGGCGGAAGATCCGCGGCGCGAGCGTGGAGAAGCGCAAGTACGTTCACACGGTGTACGGGATAGGGTACAGGTTCGGGGATGCGTAGGGCGCTGTCGAGTCTCCAGTTTCGGTTGATAGCGGGCTTCGTGTCGGCGCTGGCGCTGGCGCTCAGCTGCGTGGGGCTGTACGTGGGGTACGCGGCGGACAGGGAGGTGGAGCGGATTCGCTCGGCGTCGGCCCAGGCGCAGGAGGAGCGGCTGAAGCTGGCGTTGGTAGAGTACTACGCGCAGGCCAAGAGCTGGGACTCGGTTCAGCCGTTCCTGGAGCGGCTGGGCCCTGTGTCGGGCAAGCGGCTCATCTTGAAGGACAAGGGCGGCCGCGTCGTGGGAGATTCGCAGAGGGACGCGGGCGTCATGGGCTGGGGGAAGGCGCCCGGGTTCGAATGGCGGGGCGGCGTTGCGCTGTACTACGACGAGAGCGGAGTGAAGCTGGCGCCGCTTGGGATGGCTGCGAAGGACAATGCGAAGGACGAGAAGACGGCGATAGGGCAGCTGGCGGTGTCGTCGGGGGATCTGCCGGAGTCGTTGGTGGAGCCGCCGCTCTCGCGTCTGTCGCAGGCGGTCAATCGGTCGCTGCTGTGGGCTGGCTTGGCCGCCGGCGCGGGCGGCGCGCTGCTGGTTACGATGACGTCGAGCGGGGCGCTTGCGCCGGTGCGCTCGCTCACGCGGGCGGCGCGCCGGCTCGGCGGGGGCGATCTTGGGCAGCGAGTCGAGTCGGAGCGGCAGGACGAGGTTGGGCAGCTTGCGCGGACGTTCAACTCGATGGCAGAGGGCCTGGAGCGGGCTGAGACGCAGCGGCGCGACCTGGTGGCGGACGTGGCTCACGAGCTGAGGTCGCCGCTGTCGAACATCCAGGGCGCGGTTGAGGCGATGCGCGACGGGCTGATGGACAGGGGGGACGGGTCGCTGGACATGCTTCACGAGCAGGCGATGCACCTGTCGCACTTGGTGGACGACCTGGGACTGCTGGCGGAGGCGGAGGCGGGGGACCTGCGCCTCGACGCTCGGCCTGATTCTCTGGTGGAAGCGGCTCGGCGGTCGGTGGAGGCGTTTCGGGCGCGGGCGGATGCTGGAGGAGTGACGCTGAGCATCGAGGATGCTGTCGGGCTGCCGCTGGCGGTGATGGACCGGAGGCGCGCGCAGCAGGTAATTGGCAACCTGCTGGATAACGCGATTCGTCATACTCCGGAGGGCGGGCGGGTACACGTCAGCTTCGACGCGGAGCCGCCGCAGGGCCGCGAGTTCGTGAGCGCGGCGGTAGAGGATACTGGAACGGGGATACCTGCGGACGAGCTGCCGCTGGTGTTCGAGCGTCTGCACCGGGTGGACCCCTCGCGCAGCCGGGCTACTGGGGGCGCGGGGCTGGGCTTGACGATTGCGAAGAGGCTAGTGGAGGCGCAGAGTGGTACTATTGGAGTAGATAGCGAAGTCGGGAGCGGCTCGCGGTTCGTCATCACGCTTCCGCGCGCGTCAGATAGCAAGTTGAAGGAGAGCAAAGATGCTTGAAGCGCTGAGGGGCATAAAGGCTTGGCAGGTCTTCGTCCTGCTGGCGGTGGTAGTCGTTGTAGCCGTAGGCGGCTACGTGGGATATACGCGGCTCACAGCCGAGGATGCGGTGGTCTTGGAGGAGGATCAGCGGCTGGTTGCCGTGCAGCGCGGCGACCTGGTCAACTCGGTGTCGGTGAACGGCAGCTTGGTCTATAAGAACCGGGACAGCCTCAGCTTCGGGGCGGACGGCACGGTCGCCGAGGTGTCGGTCGAGGAGGGTCAGAGGGTGCGTGCCGGGTCGACGCTCGCGCGGCTGGACAGCGAGACGATGGCGGACCTCGAGCGGAAGGTGGTGCAGGCCGAGGGGGCGTTGCGTGACTCGGAGAAGGCCCTCAAGGACGCTCGCAACCCGTACACGGATGTTAACTTGGCGGAGGCGGACAAGAAGCTGGCGGATGCGAGGGTTGCCCTTAAGAAGGCGGAGGACGACCTGGCGGATCTGCTGGCGACGGACGAACAGGCGCTGGCCAAGGCGAGCTCTGAGCTTGCGAGCGCGCGGATAGCTTTGAGGGACGCGGAGGATGCCCTGTCGGACTTGCTGGCTACGGACGGGCAGGCGTTGGCCAAGGCGGCGTTGGACGTTGCGGACGCGCGGGTCGCTTTGGGGGACGCGGAGGATGCCCTGGCGAAGCTCATTCCGGACGCTCAGAAGGCGGTTGCGGCGGCGGAGACCGCGCTGAAAGAGGCGCGGGATAACCTCGCCGACCTGCTCGAACCGCCTGCGTCGGCGGTCGCGAACGCCGAGAACGCGGTAACGGCCGCCAAGCGCAACCTTCACAACGCGCGGGAGGCCCTGGACAAGCTGGTGAACCCATCGGACGACGTGATTGCGTCGGCGGAGGCTGCCGTAACGGGCGCGAAGCAGAAGCTGGACGAAGCGCAGAAGGCAATGGATGATCTGACGGCGGCGGACTCGGACGCGCTCGCCAAGGCGAGGACTAACCTGGAGCTGGCGAAGGCCGCCCTGAACGAGGCGGAGGTGGGCCGGACGCTTACGGGTACGGAATGGGACGACAAGCTGAAGGATGCGCGGAAGGCGGAGGGCGACGCGGCGAAGGCGTACGCGGACGTGTTCACGGCGTGGCTGGGCGCGGCGCCTGTTGGGGACGAGCTGGAGAAGGAGCCCTCGGCTATTCTGGCCGATTGGGGGGCTGACCTCGAGGCGTTGTTCTCCGTATTGGAGCGAGCGAACAGCGGGCAGCTCTTCGCGGGGCAGGGCGGGAGCGACGACCCTTCGACGCGTTGGAACGAGGGGACGGTCTATAACTGGCTGAACTTCTATCCTGGCGCTGTGCGGGCAACGTGCGAGGAGGAGGAGGACGATACGCCCGAGACGCCGTGCATCACGCGCGAGATGAAGAATGCGTGGGATTCTCTCACGGCGGCTAGGGAGAGCCTTGCGACGAAGGGTCTCCAGGCGGAGAAGGCGCTATCGCTGGCGGACGGGGTTATCAAGCGGAGCGAGGATGCGGCAGCCGCCGCGGAGAAGGCGATAGCGGATCTGGAGGAGCCGGAGGCGCTTGCGGTGGAGGCGGCCCAGAATCGCGTTCAGCAGGCGACGTTTGCGCTGCGTGACGCGGAGAGCGCGCTGGCGGACCTGCTGGATCCGCCCGCCCTGGACGTCGAGGAGAAGCGGCGGCGCGTTGCGGTGATGGAGGCGGCTCTGGCGACTGCGGAGCTGGATCTGGCGAATCTGCGGCCCAAGGCTGACGCGAACGAGATTGCGGCGGCGCGGGCGCAGGCTGCGTTGGCGGAGGTGGGCTTGGACGAGGCCAAGGCGGACCTGGCGGACCTGATGTCTGGCGAGGATGGGGTTGGCCTGAGCGCGGCGCGGGCGCGGGTGGACCTCGCGCGGGCGACCCTGTCGACCGCAGAGGCGGACCTGGACAAGCTGAGGGCGGGCCCGAGCCCCGTGGACACGGCGGCGAGCCGCGGCAGCGTTGCGCTGGCGGCTGCGAACGTTGCGGACCTGGAGGAGAAGCTGGCGGACTTGAAGGCTGGGGCGAGCGCGCTGGACGTGGGTGCGAGCCGGAAGAGCGTTGCGCTGGCCGCCGCGAACGTCGCGGACATGGAGGAGAACCTGGCCGAGATACAAGCTGGGGCGGACCCGCTGGACGTATCACAGAAAGAGGCAGACGTGGCGGCTGCCAAGTCCTCGCTCGACGCTCTGCACGAGAAGTTGGAGAAGTCGGTGATAACGGCTCCGTGGGACGGCATCGTTACCGGGGTGAAGGTGGAAGAGGGGGATAACGTGAATCTTGGCGTGTCGGCCATAGAGATGGTGGATCCGACGACGGTCGAGGTCGAGGGCACTGTCAACGAGGTGGACGTGCTGTTCCTGCGGGAGGGCTCGGAGTCGGCGATTACCCTGGACGCGCTGCCGGGGCAGAGGCTGAGTGGGACTGTTTCGGAGATTGGGGCTCAGACGACGGCCCAGGCTGGGGGGCGGTTCGACCCTTTCAGCCCGCAGACCAGCGCGGTGCTCTATCCGATAACGATACAGGCGGAGCAGCCGCTTGGGACGGAGCTTCCAGAGGGGTTGACTGCGCTTGCGGAAGTGGTCATCGAGGAGGAGTACGGCGTGCTGCTCGTTCCCATAGACGCGCTGTTCGGCACATTCGAACAGCCGTCGGTGAAGGTGATGACGGACGGGGTACTGGAGGACAGGCGGATAGAGATTGGAAACACTGACGATTTCTGGGCGGTGGTGGAGTCCGGGGTGAAGGAGGGCGAGACGGTGGTGCTGGAGACGCGCCCGGTGGATCAGGGGCGTCAATTTGGATTTGGGAGAGCGGGGAGAGCGTTTGACTAGGGAGACAGTCGGCCTTCGTTCGCGGAAGCGGATACACGGGACGGGAGAGACGAACCGATGATAGAGATAGAAGACGTTACGAAGATATACCGGATGGGCGAGGTTGACGTGGCGGCGCTGAACGGCGTCAGCGTGGGGATAGAGCGGGGCGAGCTCGTTTCGGTGATGGGGCCGTCTGGCTCTGGGAAGTCCACGCTGATGAACATCCTGGGGTGCCTGGACGTGCCTACGGCCGGGACGTACCGGTTCGAGGGTCAGGACGTGGGAAAGCTGAGCGACAACGGGCTTGCGGACATCCGGAACCGCAAGGTGGGGTTCGTGTTCCAGACGTACAGTCTGCTGGCGCGGCTGACGGCTCTTCAGAACGTGGAGCTGCCGATGCTGTACGGCAACGGGAAGAACCGCAAGCGCAGGGCGCTGGAGGCGCTGGAACGGGTCGGGCTTGGGGAGCGCGTCAAGCACCGCCCGGCGGAGCTGTCGGGAGGGCAGCAGCAGCGCGTGGGGATAGCGCGGGCGCTGGCAAAGGAGCCGTCGGTTCTGCTGGCGGACGAGCCGACGGGGAACCTGGACAGCCGGTCGAGCGAAGAGATAATCGAGACGCTTCGTCGGCTCAATTCCGAGGACGGGATGACGGTGGTCATCGTAACGCACGACCGGGAGGTTGCGGACAACACGCGGCGCATCATCACGATGCATGACGGCTTGGCTGTCAGCGACGAGCTGTTGATGCCGATCAGCGCCGAGGAGGTCAGAGGATGAACCTGATAGACGTCGGGCGGACGGCGATGTCCGCGCTGGGGACGAACAAGCTGCGGACGGTGTTGGCGCTGCTGGGCATCGTGATAGGCGTTGCGGCGGTGGTGGTGATGCTGGCTATAGGACGGGGAGCGCAGGCGCAGATAGTGGCTTCGTTCGACGAGCTGGGGCCCGACGTGCTGTTCATACGGCCTGATTTCGCGTCAGGGGTGTTCGAGTCCGAGCTAACCATGAGAGACGCCTACGCGCTGGTGGATCCGGATCTGGCGCCGCTGGTGTCGAGGGTTGCTCCGGAAGTAGAGACGTCGGGCACGGTCGTCGCCGGGCGGGAGAGCGCTTCGGCGCAGGTCTATGGGATAACCCCGGAATTTCTGGAGGTGCGGAACTATGAGGTGAAGTGGGGCGAGTCGGTGAACGCGAGCCATCTGCGGAACGTATCGGACGTGGCGGTTCTCGGCTCTTCCGTAGCGGAGCGGCTATTCGGGTTCCGCGATCCCGTGGGGCAGAGCGTGAAGATAAACGGCCGTCAGCACACGGTGATAGGCGTTCTGGAGAGCCGCGGGGACTCCGACTTCGGCAGCCGGGACTCGGATGTGTTCGTTCCTATCACCACGGCGTATTACAGGCTCCAGGGGGCTAGCAGGGTTGGGGAAATCATCGTTGACGTGATATACGTCAAGGTCTCGAACGTGAATGGGGTGGACGCCGCCATTCAGGATGTTGATACCGCGCTGCGGATGCGGCATCGGGTGATTGACGCTCCCGATTACAATATTACCAGCCCGCAGTCCATCATCGAAGCGGTGAGCCAAGGATTGACTGCGTTCACGATATTCATGGGGTCTGTCGCGGGTATTTCACTGCTGGTGGGCGGCATCGGCATCATGAACGTGATGCTGGTTTCGGTAACCGAGCGGATACGCGAGATAGGCGTAAGAAAGGCGATGGGGGCCAAGAGGCGGGACATACTGTCCCAGTTCGTCTTGGAGTCGATCCTGTTGACGCTTGGAGGGGGCATAGCGGGAGCGCTGCTTGGCATAGGGATATCGAGGGTTATGAGCAACCTTGACCTCGGAGGGGAAGCGTTCAGGCTGATAGTTACGGGCAACGTCATCGCGCTGGTGCTTGGCGTGTCGGTCTCTATCGGGCTTTTCTTCGGCATATACCCGGCGTTCAGGGCTGCGCGGCTGCATCCCATCGATGCGCTCAGATACGAATAGGAGACGATAGCAATGAACACGAAGGCGTTCATCGTGCTGATAGCGGCGGCGCTGGTTCTTGGGGGCGTGATAGCGGGCGCGTTCGTGGGCGGCGCCGTGGTAGGGGAGAATCGGGCCTCGGCGCAGTCGGGGCCTCCCGTGGCGTCGCTCACGGCTCCAACGGCTGGGGGCGGGGGCGGGCCTGGCCCGCAGGGCGAGTTTGACGCCGAGGCGATAGCCGAGCTGCGACGCTCGGTCGCGGAGTCGGGCGGGGAGCTGGACGCTCAGCAGGGTGAGGCGCTTCGGGCTCAGCTGCGCGCGGCGTTCGCGGGAGGCGCCGGCGGGCCGGCGGCGCAATCGTTAATCGGGCCCGGCGGCGCGATGGGCGGCTTGGTCATGGGGACGGTCACGGCTGTGGAAGGATCGAAGCTCACTCTCGACACTCCTGGGGGTGAGATGACCGTTGCGCTGGGCGACGATACGACGGTGACCGAGGTATCGGAGGCCAGCGTCGAGGATATCGAGACGGGCAGCATGGTTGCCATCACGGGCGGCAGCGACGACAGCGGGAACGTCAAAGCCGAGTCCATCACCATCGTCCCGGAGGGCGTGGACTTCGAGCTTCCCAGCTTCGGCGGCGCGCCCGGCGGCCTTGGCGGAGGGCGGGAGGTCCGCGCGGGGTGGCAGGGTAGGGCTCCATAGGAGGCCAGGCAATGAAGAGCCACCGCATCGGACGAGTCATGCAGAGCTTGGTCTTGGCCGGATTCATCATGTCCTTGACGCTGGCCTGCGGCATTGCCGAGGCTGACACGGGCGGCGAGGAGTGCCGAGCCGGCTTGGTCCTGAATAAGGGGGAGAGCTGCGCCTACCCCGGCGCGTCTGAGGAGTTCAGCGTAGATAGCGAGGGTAGAGGGCGCTTCCTGTCCTTCACGGCCTTGGGGCTGCTGAACGCCAGGAACGTGACCGTGGGCGACAGCGTCTACAACTTCGCCGCGCGGTCTCAGGACGGCGGGCGGTGGCGGATTCTGGAGGTCAGCCCCCTTGGCATAGCGGGGCCGTGCGCTAACGGGGTAGTCATATCGGACTATCAGGATAACCCCGGGCTCGTCAGCGACTGCAAGACGCTCTTGGCCGCGAGGGATATTTTGGCGGGAGGCGCGGAGCTTGCTTGGAGCGTCGACATCCCTATCGCGGACTGGCAGGGACTCGACGTGGGCGGCTCGCCGGCTCGCGTGCGGGGGATGAATCTACGAGACAGCGGTTTGAGGGGGAGCATTCCAGCGCAT
This sequence comes from uncultured Dehalococcoidia bacterium, assembly GCA_958296115.1. GTDB lineage: Bacteria > Chloroflexota > Dehalococcoidia > Lucifugimonadales > CAJWER01. Next base: position 2,540,607 of record OY282442.1, on the reverse strand, counting down.
CTTGGGGGCCTGACAGGGCTGGAGGCGCTGGACCTCGGCGACAATAGACAGCTGAGCGGGGCCATTCCGCCTGAGCTGGGGAGTCTCGCCAACCTGGAGCGGCTCTACCTCGACGGCAGCCTGCTGAGCGGAGCCATTCCGCCTGAGCTGGGCAACCTCGCCAACCTTCAGTGGCTTTATCTTGCGAACAACCAGCTGAGCGGGTCCATTCCGCCTGAGTTGGGCAACCTCGCCAACCTCAGATGGCTGTACCTTCGGAGCAACCAGCTGAGCGGGGCCATTCCGCCTGAGCTGGGCAACCTTGCCAACCTGGAGCGGTTGTACCTCCACGTCAACCGGTTGAGCGGACCCATTCCGCCGGAGCTGGGGAGTCTCGCCAACCTAAGGATATTGGACCTCGACAACAACGAGTTGAGCGGGTCCATCCCGCCAGAGTTGGGCGGGCTCGGCAGCCTGTACCTGCTGTATCTCTACGATAACCAGTTGAGCGGGGCCATTCCGCCTGAGCTGGGGAATCTCGCCGAGTTGAGGCACTTGTATCTCCACGACAACGAGCTGAGCGGCAGTATTCCGCCGGAGTTGGGGAACCTCGCCAGCCTAAGGATATTGGACCTAGACGACAACCAGTTGAGCGGACCCATTCCGCCTGAGCTGGGGAACCTCGCCAACCTGTATTGGGCGCACATCAACGAGAACGAGTTGAGCGGCTCCATCCCGCCTGAGCTGGGGAACCTCGCCAACCTGCGTCGGTTGTACCTCCACGACAACCAGTTGAGCGGGTCCATCCCGCCGGAGTTGGGGAACCTCGCCGAGCTGCGGGATTTGTATCTCCACAAGAACGAGTTGAGCGGCTCCATTCCGCCGGAGCTGGGGAGCCTTGCCAACCTGAGTGTGTTGGACGTTGACAATAACCAGTTGAGCGGGGCTATTCCGCCTGAGCTGGGGAACCTCTCCAACCTGAACTACATGCATCTCTACGACAACGAGTTGAGTGGGGCCATCCCGTCGGAGCTGGGAAACCTGGTTGGTCTGCGTCGGCTGTACCTCCACAACAACCAGTTGAGCGGGTCGATTCCGTCGGAACTGGGGAGACTCGCTGACCTGAGGGAGTTGTATCTCCACAACAACGAGCTGATCGGGGCGATTCCGCCCGAGCTGGGGAGAATTGCCTTCTTGGGAGAGTTGACCCTCGACGAGAACCAGTTGAGCGGGTCGATTCCGGCAGAGCTGGGGGAGCTTGCCTATCTGGAAGAGTTGTCGCTCGACGATAACCTGCTGGATGGGCCGATTCCGCCAGAGCTGGGGAACCTCATCTACCTATCGGCGCTATCCCTCGAGAACAACCAGCTGACTGGCTGCATACCGCCCGCCCTGGCGTACAACCCCGGGTTGGAATTCAGCCATGACGGGCTGGAGGCGTGCGGCCCTTGACGCGGTAGGCGGGCCGTCACCGCCGATTGCCTGGGCCGACACGTCCCTTAGCTGCGTCGCCGCGCTGGGCGAGTAGGCGCTGGGCTTCGGGCGCGTACTTCACTTCGGAGTCGTCCTCTGGCTCGTATCCCAAGACCTGGCGGGCGTTGGCTATCGACCAGAAGGCGCGGGTGTTGCCGCTTACGCCGTACACCACCTGCCAGGGGATGCCGTGGTCGTTCTCGACGCAGGGCGTCTCTATGCTCTTCACGAACAGCTGGGTGATGTCACGAGGGCTGACGTGGGCTGCCATGCTGCGCTTGAGGGCGCGGGCGTCGCCGCCGAACCGGTCGAGGTCGACCTCGACGGGGGAGCCTATCCGCACCATGATGACTTCCATCTTCCTGCCGAACGCGCCGCAGGCGAAGAGGAAGCCCATGTGCTCGTAGGCGGCTTTGGACCAGCCGTAGAAGTTGTCGGCGAGCGGCAGGGCGTAGGGGTCCACGACGTCCATCTTGCGGTCGTGGACGAGCTCGTGCTCGTACCAGTCGGCGGCGTGGTTGGAGCTGGCGCACACGACGCGGGGCACGCCGGCCTCGAACGCCGACCGCAGGACGTTGTAAGCCATGTCCACGTTCTGCTTCTCCTCGAAGTACGAGTCCATGGAGCGGGGGCTCTCCGGGCTTGGCTGTCGGTCGACGCGGCGGCGGTAGCCGAGGTGTACGACGGCGTCCACGCCTTGGAAGAGGGCGGCGTACCGGGAGCGGTCGTGGTCTATCAGGTTGGCGGTTACGGCGTCTGGGACCTCGCCGCCTCGGCTGTTGGAGCTGGATACGTCGGTGAGCGCGAGGTCGTACCGCTCGCGGAAGGTTGGGAGCATGAGGCTGGCGATGTAGCCCGCCGCGCCGGTCACCAGGACTCTCTTGTTAGCCATGTTACTTCTCCTGACGTGATATTAGCGGCAGCCTGGCAGCCGGGGCGCGTGTCAATGCCAGTGGATGCGTAGTATAATGCCTATGAATGCCACTGACGGAGCCGCACGATTCCCAGGCTGCCATTCGAGCGAAACAAGCCATACGATACCATCATAGTGGGCGCGGGTTCCGCCGGGGCGGTCCTGGCGACGCGCTTGTCCGAAGACCCGGATCACTCGGCGCTGCTGATCGAAGCGGGGCGGGACTATCCCGACTTCGACAGGATTCCCGAAGAGGTGAAGTACGGGTACGGGCGGATGGACGCGCCTTCGAGAAGCCCGGTCAGCGACCACCGCTGGAGCTTCGTCGCGCGGTACACCGACGAGGCGTTGCCGGGCATCGTCCCCAGGGGCAAGGTGGTAGGCGGCTCCAGCGCGGTGAACGCGCAGATATTCCTGCGGGGCGTTCCGGAGGACTACGACAACTGGGCCTCCTGGGGTAACGACAAGTGGAGCTTCCAGGACCTCCTGCCGTATTTCCGCATGGTCGAGACGGACATAGACTTCGGGGGGGATGATTTTCACGGGTCGGAGGGCCCGATCATCGTGCGGCGCTTCAAGCCGAAGCAGCTGAACCCGGACCAGATTGCTTTCTACGAGGCGGCGCGTAACTTGAAATACGCCGACTGTCCGGATCACAACGCGCCCGGCACGACCGGCGTCGGCCCGACCCCGCTCAACAACCCCGGCGGCATTCGCTGGAGCGTTGCCATAGGCTACCTCAGGCCCATCCGGGACCGTGAGAACCTCACCATCGCCCCTAGGTGCCACGTTCACCGGGTGCTGTTCGACGGCAAGCGCGCGGTTGGCGTGGCCGTCGAGACTGACGGCAAGGTTGTCGAGGTGAAGGGCAGGCGGATAATCTTGGCGGCGGGCGCGATCGGCTCTCCGCACCTGCTGCTGCTGTCGGGAGTCGGGCCGGCTGACCACCTCGACGGCATGGGCCTCCCGGTGGTTCAAGATCTGCCCGGGGTGGGTGAGAATCTACGGGACCATCCACAGGTTTGGCTGTCGTGGAGGACGCGGGAGGACTTCCACCAAGAGCCCGGCATTCCAGGCATCCAGATGACATTGCGGTACACCGCCGAGGGATCGGACCTCGAGAACGACATGCTGATCCACCCGGGTTCGCGCGGCGTCATCGGCGCCAGGGCATACGGACACGGCTCCACCGACGAGCGCGGGCTCGTGATGGTCGTGTGCATCGACTTGGCGGTGGGGGCGGGGAGCCTGCGCCTGCGCGGCCCGGACCCGCATATCCAGCCGATGCTGGATTACAACTACCTCCAGGAGGAATTCGACAGGAAACGGATGCGCGAGGGAGTGCGGATCTGCCTCGATATAGCGAAGCACGAGGGCTGGGACAAGCTGGTGAAGGAGCGGGCAACGCCGGCCGACGCGGACCTGGAGTCGGACGCCGCGCTCGACACATGGATGAAGCGCTGGGTGCAGACCAGCCATCACGTCTCCGGGACATGCAAGATGGGCCCGGAGACGGACGAGATGGCAGTGGTAGATCAGTTCGGGAACGTGCGCGGTCTCGAGAACCTGCGGGTCGCGGACGCCTCGATCATGCCCGACTGCATTCGGGCGAACACGAACGCCACGTCCATAGTCATCGGCGAGCGCGTAGCGGCTTTCATTGGCGAGGGGCTATGACGGCGCGGTTCACACTGAGCGCCTTCGGCGACGAGATCAACGACGACGTGGACGCGCAGCTCGACGTCCTGAACGAGCTCGGCATCCGTTACCTGGAGCTACGGAAGGCGTGGGGCGTGAACGTGCTCGACCTGTCGGACGGCGAGGTGTCGCGCCTGGCGGCGTCCTGCGAGGCTCACTCGGAGCGGGTCAGCTGCATCGCCAGCCCGGTCGGCAAGTCGCCTATCACCGGGCCGTTGGAGGAGACTCTGGCAGACTTGGGACGCATCCTCGACATAGCGGAAATGCTGGATGTGAACAGGGTGCGGGTGTTCTCGTTCTATCCGCCGGAGGATGGACGGCAGGCCGATTGCGTCGACGAGTCGGCGTCGAGGCTCAGGGCGATGGCGGAGGCGGCGGGGGAGCGTGGGGCTGTATTGCTGCTGGAGAACGAGAACGGGCTGGTCGGCGACGTGCCTGAGCGGTGCCGGGCGCTGGTGGAGGGAGTGGACAGCCCAAGCCTGAGGTTCGTGTGGGACACGGGGAACTTTCCGCACGCGGGCGTCGAGCGCGTGGTGGAGCGGGGCTGGCCGCTGCTGGGCGAATACGTGGACTGCGTGCAGGTCAAGGACGCGCGCATCTCCGACCGCGTTATCACGGTCGCGGGGGAGGGCGATGGGCAGGTGGCGCTGCTGCTGGAGAGGCTGCGGGACGTTGGATACCAGGGATTCCTAGCGCTGGAGCCGCACCTGAAGACGGCGGGGCGGCTCGGCGGCTTCAGCGGTCCGGACGGCATGAGACGCGCGGCCGGTGCGCTCCGGGGCCTGATGGCGCGGGCAGGCTGCGTGGAGGGCTGAGGCTGGGCTGGGTCACGCGCCGAGCTTTCGGCCTCCGCGTAGCTCGTCCAGCAGGTTGTCGTAGTCGTCGCGGTCGAGTGGCAGCTCGACCTTCTGGCCGGTACACCCCGAATATATGAGGGCCGCCGCGAGCTCCAGTCCCTTCACGCCCTCTTCGCCGGGAGCCGCCGGATCGCGGTCGTCTATGATCGATTGGGCGAAATCCGCTATCGCGTCCTTGTGATCGGCGGTCCGCGCGCCCGGCATCAGGGGAAGCGCGCTGATATCCGGCTTGTCGAAGGGCTTGGCGTCCTCTCGCGCCGAGAAGTCCCGCAGGCCGACCTCCGGCCTATACAGCTTGACCTCATGGTCGGTTACGACCACGCCGGCCTTCTCGCCCCAGAGCTCCAGCCTGGTCTGGGAAGGCGCCTGCGTGGTGTTGCAGTGCAGGAAGCCGTGGGCGCCGTTCGGGTACTCCAGGAGCGCGCTGGCGGAGTCCTCGACCTCGATGTCGTGCATCAGGGCGCTCACGTGCCCCGTAACCGCCGCGGGCATACCGCCCAGCCACTGGAACATGTCTATGTAGTGGATGCCCTGGTTTAGCAGGACGCCGCCGCCCTCGCCGTCCCAAGTGCCGCGCCAGCCGCCGGAGTCGTAGTAAGCCTGGGATCGGAAGCTTGCCGCGTCCAACAATGTGCGGTAGAGCTCGCCCAGCTCGCCGCCCTCAACCATCTCGTGGATGAGCAGAAGGTCGGGTCGGAAGCGGTTCTGGTACACCACTCCGAGCTTCACGCCTGCTTCCGCGGCGGCCGATACCATCCGGTCCGCCTCGGAAGGCGCCGCCGTGATGGGCTTCTCGGTGAGCACGTGCTTGCCCGCGGCGAAGGCGTCCAGCGCGACTCCCAGGTGCAGGGGATGGGGCGTGGCTATGGTTACGGCGTCCACGCCGGGGTCGCCGAGCATATCGCCCAGCGCGTCGTATGAGCGCGTCCCAAGGGCGGCTGCCTGCTGGCCCGCGGCCTCGGCGTTCAGGTCGTGGACGGCAGCCAGCCGTGTGTTCGGAAGCTCCGCAACCTCGGCGGCGTGCTTCTGCCCAATCACGCCCGCAGACCCGACGACTCCTATGCTAACCTGTTCCAACGACGCGCCTCCATGCTGGATTCTGGCGGGGCCATGTTCACCCTCGCCTCAATCCTCTCCCGTCTAAGGAGAGGATGACTGGTTATCAGAAGAAATTGGCATTATATTGGACGCGCGGATCACTGGCGGGAATGGCGAACGTGATGGCTCACGGCGCTTCGCGCTCCTCCAAGAGGCTGAGGGCAATGCGCCTACGGGCCAGATCGACCTCCAGGACCCTGACGTTGAGCTGCTGCCGCACCTGCACGATGTCGCTGGGATGGTGGATGAACTGTTCCGACATCTTGCTGATGTGCAGCAACCCGTCGGTATGGACTCCCAAGTCCACGAAGGCTCCGAAGGAGGTGATGTTCGAGACGATGCCGGACAGCCACATGCCAGGCTGGATATCCTCTATGGACCTCACGTCCTCGGCGAAGGAGAAGGGCTGGAGGCGCGGTCTCGGGTCCCGGCCCGGACGCGCGAGCTCCTCCACGATGTCAGTCAGCGTGGGCATTCCGACCGTCTCGGTCACGTACCTGCCCAGGTCCGTCCCCCGGAATAGGTTCTCGTCTCCGATGAGGTCCGCGACCTGGAGCCCGTTGTCGCGGGCGATGCCCTCCACCACGTCGTAGCTTTCCGGGTGTATCGCGGTGGCGTCGAGGGGTTGCGCGCCGCCGCTGATGCGGAGGAACCCCGCGGCCTGCTGAAAAGCCTTGGGGCCGAGCCGCGGCACGTCCAGCAGCTCCTGCCGGTCCGAGAACGGCCCGTTATTCCTGACGTGGTTCACGATATTCTGCGCCAGGCTTGGGCCTATCCCCGATACGTAGGTGAGCAGACGCTTGCTGGCGGTGTTCACCTCGACGCCGACCAGGTTGACGCAGCTGACCACCACGTCGTTGAGGCTCCGGCGCAGCAAAGCCGAGTCCACGTCGTGCTGATACTGGCCCACTCCTATGGACTTGGGGTCGATCTTCACCAGCTCCGCCAGGGGGTCCAGCAGCCGTCTGCCGATGGAGACTGCGCCGCGCACGGTGACGTCGTGGTCGGGGAGCTCCTCGCGGGCGGCCTCGGACGCGGAATAGACGGAAGCGCCGTCCTCGTTGACCATGACCAATTCCGCCATGCCGTCGAGCCCGGCCCCGCGCGCGAATGCCTGGGTCTCGCGTCCGCCCGTGCCGTTGCCGACGGCGATGGCTTCGATGTCGTAGCGCCGAGCGAGGTCCACGAGGCGTTCGGCTGCGGCAACGGCGTCATTGTGCGGGTCGAGGGGGTATATGGTGTCCGTATGCAAGAGTGCGCCCTGCGGGTCCAGGCATACGACCTTGCAGCCGGTGCGGAATCCAGGGTCGATCGCCAGGACTCGCTTCTGGCCCAGCGGCGGCTCGAGCAGGAGCTGGCGAAGGTTCCCGGCAAACTCGGCGGTCGCCTCCTGGTCGGCGCGATTCTTGAGAGCCTGCCTCAACTCGTTCTCCATCGCAGGCGCGATGAGCCGCCTGTAGCTGTCCTGCGCCGCTTGCCACACCTGCATCGAGGCTGGGCTGTCGCCCTCTACGGTCTGCCGCCTCAGCGCAGCCAGTCCGAACTCTTCTGGAGGGGCTACCTTGAGGCGCAAAACACCCTCCCGCTCGCCCCTGAACATGGCGAGCGCCCGGTGGGACGGCGTGTTTCGGACATGCTCTTCCCAGTCGAAGTAGTCCCTGTAGTTCGCGCCCAGCCCCTCTTTGCCCTCGACGACTGTGGACCTGAAGTAGCCATGTCTTGCGAAGACCCTCCGCACGTCCGCGCGGATGTCCATGTCCTCGCTGATGATGTGCGCGATGATGTCCCGCGCTCCCGCCAGGGCGTCCTCGACGGACTCGACGCCCGTCTCGGGGTTGACGTGCCGCCGCGCCTCGTGGAGGGGATCGATGGCGCCGTCCTGGGGGATGATTGCCTCTGCGAGCGGGAGCAGGCCGAGCTCCATCGCCACCGTCGCGCGTGTCCGCCGCTTGGGGCGGTGGGGAAGGTAGATATCCTCCAGCGCCGTCATGCTCCCGGCGTCCATCACCTGCCGACGCAGCTCGTCGGACAGGAGTCCGCGCTCCTCGAGAGAGGCGAGGATTGCCTTGCGCCTTTCGTCGAGATCTCGAAGCTGTGCGGTCCGGTCCCGAATCGCCAGGACCGCCACCTCGTCGAGGCTCCCGGTGGCCTCCTTGCGGTACCGCGAGATGAAAGGAACGGTCGCGGAGTCTTCCAAGAGCGATATGGCGGCATTGACCTGCCACGCCGCGATTCCAAGCTCCGCCGCTATCTGTGGCGCGTATATATCCAATCTTCTACTACTCCGTACATTTACATATGGCGGGTATGCAGTCCCGCCTTATCCTCTCCTCCAATCCTGAACAATCCACCCAATCCCGCAAATCCTGATTCAGACGCCTTCCCCGCTTCATCCCCTCTCCCGTCAGGGGAGAGGGCTGGGATGAGGCTGATTCAGGACGCCAAAACTACATTGAATCGGTGTCAGACATCCACTTTCAACCCATCGACGCGGCCCAGCCCAAGCATGTTGGCCGGCGCGATTCCCATTCACTCACCCAGTATTCATAGGGCAATGGCGCCTATTTGCGGTTGTGGTTAGGTCTAATGCCCCCGGCAACCTCACCACTCACTCACTTCTCACTCCTTCTCCACTCATTCCTCATCCGGCATAGGGGTTCTCGCGGTTGTCGAGCGGCATCCTGACCCTGGCCTGCAGCCGATGCGATTCGTGGACGGCCATTATCATCTCGAGGGCTGCCCGGGCGTCCTCGCCGCTGGACACGTTAGCCACTTCCTGGTCCTGTCGGACGGCTCTCAGCAGCTCCGAGGCTATCATCGCGTTGCTCAGGCGCATCCGCTCCTGCTCCGTGCGGGTCGAGCCGTCAGGATGCTTCTCCCACTCCTCCAAGTATATTCGCTCCCATCGGCCGTCGGCATCGCCGGGGATCCACTGGCCGTGGCCGTATAGGTACATCTCGCCGGCGGGCGAGTTGCGGAGGGCGATGATGCCCTGCGTCCCATGGACTTCGAATCCGAAGGATCGCGAGCCGCGGTCGGATTTCGGGTCTTTCGGATGGGATTCGAAGTGGGCCGTTATCCCGTTCTCGAACGCGAAGCAGGCATCGACGCCGTTTCCAGCTATCAGCCCCACCTCCTCGTCGCCCTCTCGCGCGTCATGCGCCGCAACCTCGCGCCCGTCCTGGGTAACCCGTCCGTGGGCCCAGGCAACGTCGGAGCCGGCGAAGTATCTCATGCTGTCCATCATGTGCGTTCCGAGGACCATCAAGTCCATCGCGCCTGAGCGGTGGTCCTCCTTGCCCCGCGATCTTATCACCAGCGGCTGACCTATGTCGCCCCGGTCGACCATTCTCTTGCCATGCCGCTCGTAGGCGTTGGCGCGTCGGTGGGCGACCGCGATCCGCGCCCCGTTGCGTCGGCAGGCGTTCACCATTGCGTCGGCCTGCGAGAGGGTTTGGGCGAATGGCTTCTCGCATATCAGCCCCTTCACTCCGGACTCCGCGCTTGCGATGACCATCTCCGCGTGCTTTCCGACCCAGCGCGGGCATACGTTCACCAGGTCCAGGCTCTCCCGTTCGAGCATCTCACGGTAGTCGGCGTACTGGCGGAGCGCGCCGGCTCGCCTCGCGGCGGCCTCGCGCCCGGCGGCGTCAGGGTCGGCTACGGCCGCCACCTCGACTCCCTCCGCTCCTTCGTAAGCAGTGTCGAGGCTGTGGCCGTAGTTGCCGCGCCCAGTATCGCCGATGATCCCCACACGGAGAATCGCTGCCATTGAAGCCTCCGCGCGCCGGCGGGATGTTGTCACCCCCGGCTTGCGCGTCCTATCGCAAGGCTGCCCTCATGATACTTTGTCCGAATGGCGTGTCAAGAACCCAAGCCGCCAGGAGATGGCCGGAACGGACTCGCCCCCATTCTAATCTTCTCCCACCAGGGGGAAGGGGCTATTGCACGCCCTCTGGGTTCGAGGCGGGATTATGCCATAACGTGAAAAAATTATCGAATAGAGATGGCATCGGCGCAATCTGGCGGCAGCGATAGCCTAGAACGTGCATAAATGGCGGCAAAGTCGTCGCATATGTTGACGGAAGGTCGAATAGTGTCGGATTTCACAAAGTCCGCGCTTGCCCGCATCGCTCCACTCTGATATATTGTTCGTTTAACAACTAGGAGGGATCGCATAGTGGCCTAGTGCGGGCGCCTGCTAAGCGCTTAGGGGGCGAAAGCTCTCTCATGGGTTCGAATCCCATTCCCTCCGCCAGCCATTCCGATAACGGAAGCGACCCAATGCAGACCTTCCATATTTGGACCATCGGGTGCCAGATGAACAAGGCCGACTCGGAGCGGCTGGAGAGTGCTCTTGGCCAGATGGGTCTCTCCGCCTCCGAATCGACGGCCGAGGCCGATGTCGTCGTTCTGAATAGCTGCGTGGTGCGCCAGAGCGCCGAGGACCGGGTAACGGGCATGTTGGGTTCCCTCAAGCCGCTGAAGCGGGAGGACCCCGGGAAGGTCGTCGCCCTCATGGGCTGCATGGTGGGGCCGAAGACCGACGCGCTGGAGCGCCGGTTCCCGCAGGTGGACGTCTTCATGCGCCCGCAGCAGTTCGACCCGCTGATAGAGCTCCTGGGCGACAGGCTGGGCATAGACCCGGATGGATGCCTAGGGCAGCTCACCGCAAGGCCCGCCGTGACGGCCTACGTGCCCATCATCCACGGCTGCGACAAGTTCTGCTCCTTCTGCATCATCCCGTACAGGCGGGGCAGGGAGGTCAGCAGGCCGGTCGCCGAGGTCGTGCGGGAGGTCGAGCTGCTGGCGGACCGCGGCGTCAGGGAGGTTACCCTGCTGGGCCAGAACGTGGACTCCTACGGCCACGACCTGCCCGGACGCCAGGACCTGGGCGACCTGCTCGAGGCCGTGAGCGGCGTGAGCCGAATCGAGCGCGTCCGTTTCCTCACCTCCCATCCGAATGACATGAGCGACCATATCATTGACGCCGTAGCGGGGCTGGACAAGGTATGCGAACACGTGAACCTGCCGTTCCAGGCTGGCGACGACGAGGTGCTGGCGCGGATGCGCCGGGGATACACGAACGCCGAGTACCGCGCAATCGTCGAGAAGATAAGGCTGCGCGTGCCGAACGTCTCGATGAGCACGGACCTGATAGTCGGCTTCTGCGGCGAGACGGATGAGCAGTTCGGGCGCACGCTGGAGATGGTCAAGGACATCCGGTTCGACAAGGTACACTCGGCGGCGTACTCTACGCGCGAGGGAACCATAGCGGACCGCAGGTTTGAGGACGACGTGCCAGCCGCGGAGAAGAAGGCTCGCCTCAGGGCGATAGACGAGGCCCAGGCCGCCATACAGGCGGAGATCAACAGCGAGATGCTGGGCAGCGCGGTGGAGGTGCTCGTCGAGGACGTCAGGAAGGGGAAGGCCTATGGCCGGAGCCGGAACGACAAGCTCGTCTATATCCCGGACGCGAAGGACCGGGTGGGCGAGGTAATCCCCGTAAAGATCGACAGGACGGGTCCCTGGTCATTGCAGGGCAGGGCCGCCGCGGCCGCTTAGAGAGAGGGCACAATGGTACTCCAGGTCAAAGAGCCTACCATTCCCATCACGGAGATCGAGCAGTCCGCCTTCTGCCAGACGGAAGACGAGCTCAAGACGAAGACGCTGGAGGAGGAGTTCTCTGCGGGCGTCCGATGGCAGAAGCTGCCGATATCCTATCTGAGGAAGACGCCGGAGGAGCTGGACGACCGGATCCTGTACGCGAGGGCGAAGCTCGGGGACCAGCTGGTCGTGCTCGGTCACCACTACCAGCGCAACGCGATAATCAGGTTCGCCGATTACAGGGGGGACTCGTTCAAGCTCTCGCAGCTCGCGGCGTCCCAGGACCGCGCGGAGTACATCGTGTTCTGCGGCGTCCACTTCATGGCGGAGACAGCCGACATCCTGAGCGCCCGCCATCAGCAGGTGATCCTTCCGAACCTCACCGCGGGCTGCTCCATGGCGGACATGGCGCATGTGGACGACGTGCTGGACTGCTGGGAAGAGCTGGAGGAGGCGCTGGACGGCTACGGCGGCATCACGCCCATCACCTACATGAACTCCACGGCGGCTATCAAGGCGCTGTGCGGTCGGAACGAGGGGATCGTATGCACCTCCTCGAACGCGCGGGCGACCTTCGAGTGGGCGTTCGAGCGGTCCGAGCGCGTTCTGTTCCTGCCCGACCAGCACCTGGGCCGCAACACCGCGGTCCAATTGGGCGTCGGGCTGGACGAAATGGTGGTCTGGAACCCGTTCAAGCCTCTGGGAGGGCACACGCCCGACGAGCTTCGCAGGGCTCGCGTCGTGCTATGGCAGGGGCACTGCTCGGTACACACTAGGTTCACCGTGGAGCAGATAGAGCGGGCGCGGAGCAGTGTTCCGGGCGTCAACGTGATGGTGCATCCCGAATGCACGCTGGACGTAGTGCAGGCGGCCGACGTGAACGGCTCGACCGAGCTCATCACCAGGACCATCTCCGACGCTCCGGCTGGGAGCGCGTGGGCCGTTGGGACGGAGGTCAGCCTGGTGAACCGCATCGCGCAGCAGAACCCCGACAAGACCGTGTTCTGCCTCGACTCCGTCGTATGCCCATGCTCGACCATGTACCGCATCCACCCCGCGTACCTCTCGTGGGTGCTGGACGGACTGAACGAGGGCGTAGTGGTGAATCGTATCAGCGTGGACGAGCGGACTGCCGGCGAGGCCCGCGTGGCCCTGGACAGGATGCTCTCTATCACGTAATGCCGTGGTGAAGACTTCAGCGGGCCCTGATACGTTCGAGATTGGCGATCTGGTCGAGCGGGCGCTTGCGGAGGACCTGTCCGCCGGTGACCCCACTACGGACGCGCTGATACCGGACGGCATGACGTGCAGGGCGATCGTCGTCTCCAGGGGCGAGGGCGTTCTGGCGGGCGGGAGCGTCGCCGAGGCGGTCTGGAAGCGCCTCGACCCCGCGATTCGAACGCTATCCATCCTGCTGGACGGCTCGAGGGTGAGTCCCTACGACGCCTCGCTGGGCCGGGAAGGCGGCGTGATAGCGGAGATAGAGGGCGGCGCGGCGGCTATCCTGAAGGGGGAGCGCACGGCCCTCAACATCCTCCAGCACCTGAGCGGCATCGCTACGGAAACGGCCAGGCTGGTCGAGGCGGTCGAGGGGTTCCCGGCCCGCATCTTGGACACGCGGAAGACCGCGCCCGGGCTCCGCGCGTTGCAGAAGTACGCCGTGCGCGTTGGCGGGGGTGGAAACCATCGGCGCAATCTCGGCGACGGCGTTCTCATCAAGGACAACCACCTCGCGGCCCTCGACCGCGAGGGGCTGGGACTCGGCGACGCCGTGCGGCGCGCCCGCGCCCGCGCTCCGCATACCCTCAAGATCGAGGTGGAGGTTGAAACCATCGAGCAGGCGGCAGACGCGCTCGACGCCGGGGCGGACATCCTGCTCCTCGACAACATGACGGTCGCGCAGATGACGGAGGCCGTTGCCCTCGCCGCCGGCCGCGCGGTCACGGAGGCGTCGGGGAACGTCAGCCTCCATAACGCCAAGGAGGTCGCCGCGACGGGAGTGGACTTCATATCGGTTGGCCGCCTGACACATTCGCCCAGGGCCTTGGACATCAGTCTCGACTTCGTCGAGTAACAGAAATGAGGCTTGGCCTGTCGGCTACTCCCTCGCTGCGACTGCGGCTTCGTGCAGCCTGGCGCGCCGCGCGACCGCGTCCTCAGTGGTCTGGTCGCGCCAGAGCTGCCACTGGGTCTCCAAGTTAAGCCAGACCTGAGCGCTGGTTCCGAAGGCGGCTGCCAACTCCTTGGCCGTTCGGAGCGTGATCGCTCGCTTGCCCTTGATTAGCTCGTTGACCTTGGGCCTGCTCCTGCCCAATATCATGGCGAGGTCGCTCTGCTTCCAGCCGCGAGCCTCTAACTCGTCCTCGATGTACTCGCCTGGAGGAAATGCCTCTGCTATCTTCTGTTCCATCGGTTCACTCGCAGTCCTAGTGGTAGTCCGTGATCTCGATTAGAATGACTTTGGTGCGGGTGCCACTCTTGTCAAGCTCCATGATAAGTCTATAACGAACAGTGGATTGCGCGTCTGGGCGCTGCGCGTGTTACATTGGAACAGGGGCGCCTTGCTCTTGGCCGTCGCGGCGCCCGCGGATATTCGCAAGGGTCGGAAGTAGCCTGATTGCGACATTACATGGTCATACGCTTGTTGCTGTTCCTGGCCGCCGTCGTCTTGGTTGTCGGAGCGGCCTATCCGCTGTCGGCGCAGACCCTCTCGGTTGGCGGATGGACAGCCAGGGCTGCTCTGCCCGCTACGCTCTTGGATGTCGATTTCATTGACGCCCGGTTCGGCTGGGCCGTCGGGACGGACGGAACCATCCTGGCGACCTCCGACGGAGGAGCGACGTGGACGAACCAGCGCAGCGGCACGACCCTATCCCTCCACTCTGTCAGCTTCATCGACGCGAGCAGGGGATGGGCGGTGGGGGACAGCGGGGTCATGCTCCACACCAACGACGGCGGCGAAACGTGGGCCCTGCTTCCTGCGAGTACGACGGCCCCACTGCGCGGGGTCGTCTTCATTGACGAGGACACCGGGTGGGTGGTCGATTCGCTCGGGCGGGTCATGGCGACGCCTGACGGAGGCGACGCCTGGACGGTGAATCCAGCGGGGGCGCTCCCTGGCCTGGAGGGCGTGTACTTCGTGGACGAGCGGATCGGCTGGGCCGTCGGCGGCGGGGGCGCTATCGCCAGCACTACGGACGGCGGGCAGACATGGACTACCGCTTCGATAGGGCGGGAATCCATGTTCGACGCGAGCTTTGCCGACGCGGAGACAGGCTGGGCCGTGGGAAGCGGCGGCGCCATCCTCAATACGACCGACGGCGGGGAGACGTGGACCCGCCAGCTCATCGGCTCCGACGGACACTTCCTCGGCGTCGATTTCGTGGACGGAGCGTCGGGCTGGGTGGTCGGACGCGGGGGCGCGGTCCTCAACACCATTGACGGCGGGCAGACCTGGAGAACGCAGTCGAGCGGCGTGAATGCGTCTCTGCTCGCGGTCGCCGCCATCGACGCCCGGAACGCGGTCGCGGTGGGCATGGCCGGAGTGGTCGTCCGCACCGGGGACGCGGGCGCGACGTGGCAGGTCATCAGGCAGCCCGCGGCCCTGTTCGACCTACACTTCGTCGACGCGGTCAACGGCTGGGCTGTTGGCACATTCGGCCTCGTGCTGCGCACGCGGGACGCCGGCGACACCTACGAGCGCCTCCCCGCCGCGACGGACCGCCATCTCTACGGGGTGGAGTTCGTAGACGCGGAGACGGGGTGGGCCGTTGGGTCCGGCGGCGCCATCATGCGGACTGAGGACGGAGGGTATACGTGGACCGCGCAGGTCAGCGGCGTGAGCGACGCGATAAGGGACGTGGAGTTCATAGACGCGAGCGCCGGCTGGGCCGTCGGCGACTCCGGGGCAGCGCTGACGACCTCTGACGGCGGCGTAGTGTGGCGGGTCGAGCGTGTAGGAAGCAATGCCCTCTACGACGTAGGTCTGCTCGACGCGGACACAGGCTGGATAGTCGGCGCAAACGGGACGATATTCACCACGACGGAGGGCGGCCGCAATTGGTCCGCCTCGCCGAGCGGCACGACCCAGCATCTCTATGACGCTGACTTCATTGACGCGAGCAGGGGCTGGGCAGTCGGCGCGAACGGCGTCATCCTGCATACGGACAACGGCGGGCAGTCGTGGAGCATTCAGAGGAGCGGCGCTTCGGTCGACATGCTGGGCGTAGGCTTCGCCAGCGCGAATAGGGGATGGGCCATTGGGCGGAATGGGACAATCCTGAGGACAGAGCGGGGCGGCGAGCGCTGGCGGCTGGAGGAGGTCAGCACCGGGCAGGACCTTCACAAGATAGAGGTCCTCGACGGCATCACGGCGTTCGCGGTGGGAGACCTGGGGATGCTAATCGGCTACAAGGGCCGGCCTGACATCCCGATCGGCGTCAACCTGTGGGTCGTCTCGCTGATAGTCCTGGTGGCCGCGGCGGCTATCTACGCTTGGAGGCGCTTCTTGGCGAGGCCCTTCAAGGGAAAGCGCGAGTCCGCCGCCTCGGGCGGGTCCTGGCGCAGAGGCTGGACCACAGGCCAAGCCAGGTCCCAGGACCCTGGGCTGTAGATAGCGCTGCTTCAATGTGGGTTGGCATCCTGAATCGCCCTCGTCCTAACCCTCTTCCGTCAAGGGATTAGGGGATGAGCCGGGGCTGCCTACCCGTCATATCTAAATGGACGGAGCGCTATTGCGTCTCGAATGGCCGGCTGGTACAAATTAGGCTGCATCAAACTGGCGGGAGGGCGAACATGTCCAGCTATCGCGCGGCGGTCATCGGCCTGGGCCGCATGGGAAGCACATTCGACGACGAGATGACGCGGGGCGGCTCCCTGTACCTGCCGTACTGTCACGGGCCGGCATACTTCTACTCGCCGCAGACGGAGCTGGCGGCGGGGGCGGACATCCACGACGAGCAGCGCTCGATCTTCGGGGAGCGCTGGGGTCTGCCGCCGGAGCGGCTCTACTCCGATTACGAGGAGATGCTGGAGGAGGAGAAGCCTGACATCGTATCTGTCTGCACGACGGCGCGGATCCGAGCCGAGATAGTCCAGAAGGTCGCGCGCTCAGGCGTCAAGGCGATTTGGGCGGAGAAACCCATCGCATTCAGCCTCGCGGAGGCTGACGAGATGGTCAGGGTGTGCCGTGAGGAAGGGGTGGCGCTGGCGGTGAACTGCGCGAGGCGCTGGAACCCGATGTACAGCCAGGCGAGGCGCATCATCGAGGCCGGGCACATCGGCGACGTGCTGCAGGTTACGGCTCACGCCGAGTGCCGCCTTTCATCGAACGGCAGCCACCTGCTGGACACGGTGAGGTTCTTGGCGGGCGGTGACGTCGAGTGGGTTCTTGGCGAGATGGAATCGGACGAGGCGGCGCAGACGGACGGCGACATCATGGGCAACGGCTACCTGGTCTTCGACAACGGGGCTCGGGCGTTCGTGCGCAGCATGGAGGGAGGCGCCGCGAGGTGGGACTTCGACGTCATAGGCAGCGAGGGGCGCATCCGCACGCCCAACGACGCCGAGGCGTGGGAGCTGACCGGCATGTCCGACCAGCCGTTCCCGCCAGTGGAGGATCCGCGGCCGGAGGCTGCGCGGAGGCGCAGATACCCCGTGATGCACCAGTTCCCATGGCCGACGCGCATGCAGGGAATGGGGCTGACGATAATCGAGGACATCGTTTCGTCGGTCGAGAGCGGGCACGCTCCCAAGTGTTCGGGCGAGGACGCGCTGAAGGCGCTGGAGACGGCTATCGCAATGCGTGAATCGCACAGGCGGGGGTTCGCGCGGGTCGATCTGCCGCTCGAGGACCGCAGCTTGAGGATAGTGTCGAGCGAGACGCTGAACGACGACGTTCCGGCGCGGATCCGCCGCCAGATGGCGTCCTGAATCAACCTCACCCGTCAAGGGAGAGGGGATAAGGCGGGCGCCAACCCGTCATATCATGGACGGAGTACAGCGTGATTCCGCAGATACAGAGCGAGGAGATAGGCCAGTGAAGACTTATCGGGTCGCAGTGGTGGGGCTGGGCCGAATAGGGAGTACCTTGGGCATGTCGGTCGCCAACGCTTGCGCCGCGTCGGACCGCTTGGAGCTTGTGGCGGGGGCTGACATCCTGCCGGAGCGGCGGGAGGCGTTCAAGGCTGCCTGGGGGATAGAAGCGGTGTACGACGATTACGAGGCGATGATTGCCGCGGAGAGTCCGGATGTCGTTGCGGTATGCACGACTGCGACGGGGCTTCCCAAGCCTGGCAACAAGGCGCCGACGCGGGAGTTCCGGGACGATTCGCACGCGGAAATTACCACGCGCGCGGCGAGGGCCGGCGTGCCGATGCTGTACGTGGAGAAGGCCATCGCGTGCTCGGCCCGCGCCGCGGACGACATCCTGGAGGCGTGCAACGCGAACGGGACGGTGATGAACACCGGCGTGCTGATGCGGTTCGACGACCGGTTCGACATCGTGAAGGACGCCATCGCGCGAGGAGACATCGGGGAGCCAACGCACGCGGTGGCGTACACACGCTCGAACACGCTGATGCACATGCATATCCACTCGCTGGACACGCTCTCGTACCTGCTCGGGGACCCGGGCGTCGTATCCGTGAGAGGGGAGCTGCTGCCGCGCGACCTGAGAGTCAGGGACAACCGGCTGGACGAGGACCCGCGCGCGACCTATCACGCGCGGTTCGGGAACGGGGTGGAGGCGTGGTCGGTTCCCGCGGGGCCGCGCGACTTCGAGATAGTGGGCACGGAGGGTTCGATACGGTCTCTGAACCAGGGCTCTGGGGCGATATACCGCGTTCCGGAGCGGCTGGAGCCCAGGGAGCCGCGCTGGTTCGAGACGCTGATTCCTGAGTATCCGAAGCGGGAGCCGACGCTGACGTGCCTCGAGGACCTGGTAGACGCATACGAGTCCGGACGCGCGCCGAGGGGCGGCCCCGTCGAGGTGGCGCACAACCTGACCGAGGCGTGCCTTGCGATTGCCGAGAGCCATAGGCAGGGCGGCGCGTGGGTCGATCTGCCAATGGCGAACCGCGACCTGTACGTCTTCCACGTCTAGCGCAGGTTTGGCGCGCTGAGTCACCCTCACCCTAGCCCTCTCCCATCAAGGGAGAGGTGACAAGGCGGGGCTGGGAGGTGTCTGAATCGGGATTCGCGGGATTGGGTGGATGTTCAGGATTGGGAGCGCAGGCGTCCGCCTACCCTCCCAGGATGAGGGGCGGCGCGCTCCCCGCGAGTAGCGTTTTTGGCGTCGTGGGTGGTGGCATTGACAGGCTGCTCTCGTTCTTATAGTGTTTGCCTCTACAAACCGAGGCCGCCAAGTTGAAGCATGGAAGAGAGGGAACCATGTCAACGCAGTCCGGAGAGGAGCGCAGTTACCACATCTTGTTGGTCGAGGACAATCCCGGGGATGTCGAGTTGACCAAGGACACCATCGAGGAATCGAAGTACGAGGCGAACGTCGTCGTCGTGGATGACGGGGAGCCTGCGATGGCGTACTTGCGGCGGGAAGGGGAGCATGGGGCCGCGAGGCGTCCCGACCTGATATTGCTCGACCTGAATCTCCCGATGAAGGGCGGGCTCGAAGTGCTTGGGGAGATGTCCGCGGACAGCGACCTGAGGGGGATCCCGGTCATGATCCTTACGGGGACGGAGGCGGAGGAGAGCCTTCTCGACTCGTATGGCATCCCTGTGAGCCGTTTCAGCCGGAAGCCGATGGAGCTGGACCGATTCGAGCAGGTGGTCAGGCGTCTGGGCGACCCCTCGATGCATCGTCCCGTCGTGGCGCCCCCGGAGGCGCGGCAGGACGATCCTCCGGCCAAGCAAAAGAAGTGGTGGTGGCCGTTCTAACGCCGCTTCAAGTCGAACGCGGCGAATGGCGCTAGGGGCGCTCTTGGGACACGGTGCCTTTGCCAGATTCTCGTGAGGGCAGGGATTAGTGGATTGGCAGGATGCCTTTTTCACCCTCACCCCAGCCCTCTCCAGTCAAGGGAGAGGGGGCTATTTACCCCTGCCAGCCCGTCGAGCAGGCGGGAATGGGGGTAGGCGGAACGCCTGCGCTCCCAGGATAGGGGGTTCTTTGCCGGGCCGGCTTGACGGCAGCCCTTATGAACGCGGAGGGACCTGTGGCATCGGCCGATGAGGGAAAGAGTCGAGAGCGGCTTGCAGCCGAGCTGGAGGTTCTGCGTCGGCGGGTTTCCGAGTTGGAGGGCTCCGCGTCGGCCGGTGACTGGCGCGGAGACGTCCCTGAGGCGCCGTCATTCGCGTATTTCAACCCTGCGCCTGTGCTGCGGTTCGATGCGGATGGCGTCGTGCGGAGCATCAATCCGGCGGGGGCGGAGGTCTTCGGTCCGGGGGCGATGGACGGGTCGTCGCTGTCGAGCATCCTTCCGGCAGCCGGCGCGCTGGACGTGGGCCGGGTCATCGCTGGCGACGAGCATTACGACTTCACAGCCGAGATAGGGGGGCGTTGGCTCCATCTCGTCGTGGTTGGCATCAGCGAGTTCGGCGTGGGGCACATGTACGGGTTTGACGTTACCGAGCGGCGCAGGGCGGAGGAGGCGTTGCGCGCAGGCGTGGCGGAGCAGCGTCGCCGGACCCGCGCCCAGGAGATACTTTCCAATATCGCCCGGATCATCGGGTCGTCGCTGGACATCGAGGAGGTGTATCAGCGATTCGGGGAGGAGGTCTCCGAGCTGATCCCTTTCGACCGCATCGTCATCAATCTCATCACGGACGAGCCTGCTCACATGGTGGACACGTACCAGGCCAGCCTAGTCGAGGTGCCTGACCGAGCCCGCGACCAGGCATATCACACGGAGGGCACGTTGTCGCAGGCGGTGATAGATTCTCGGAAGTGCATCGTATTCCAGCCGTCGGACGAGGCGGAAGCGGCGGCCGGCTACGCTGGACTGTCTGGGGCGTATGGGATGGGGCTTCGGTCGTTCCTGTCCGCTCCACTGCTGCATCATGGGGAGCCGATAGGGTGCCTAAATCTCCACTCGTTGAAAGAGGATGCGTACTCGGAGCTGCATCGGCTGCTGGCCGAGCGCATCGCCATCTATATCGCCGGCGCGATCGCCAACGCGCAACTGCATGCTCAGGTTACCCAGCAGTCGGATGAGCTTGCCCGCTCGAACCGGGAGCTGGAGCAGTTCGCGTACGTGGCGTCTCATGACCTCCAGGAGCCGCTGCGTATGGTGTCTAGTTACGTGCAGCTGCTGGGGCGGCGGTATTCGGGCCAGCTCGATGAGCGCGCGGACAAGTACATCTACTTTGCGGTGGACGGGGCGACCCGGATGCAGCGGCTCATCAGCGATTTGCTGGCGTATTCGCGGGTTGGGACGCGAGGCGGCGGGCTGTCGGCGACCGATACGTCGGCCGCGGTGGAGGAAGCGCTGTCGAATCTCGAGGTGGCTCTGGAGGAGAGCAGGGCCAGCATAGAGTATCCGGGCCTCCCGCAGGTGACGGCGGACTCTTCCCAGCTGGTTCAGCTGTTCCAGAACCTGATTGGGAACGCGCTGAAGTTCAAGGGGGATGCTCGTCCGCGCGTGGAGATTGGGGCGGAGCGCGAGGGCGCGCATTGGCGGTTTTCGGTGCGTGACAACGGCGTCGGGTTCGACCAGAAGTATGCGGACCGGGTGTTCGGGGTGTTCAAGCGGCTCCATCGCAACCGCGATATTCCGGGCACAGGGATCGGTTTGGCGGTCTGCCAGCGCATCATCGATCGTCACGGCGGGCGCATCTGGGCCGAGTCGGAGCTTGGCAAGGGAGCGACGTTCTACTTCACACTGCCAGTAGCGCCCGAGCAAGGAGTTGGTTAGATCATGGCTATGAGCGAGGCGGGGCCTCCAATCGAGATATTGATGGTCGAGGACAATCCTGGCGACGTCGAGCTGGCGCGCGAGGCCTTGACCGAGGCGAGGGTGAGGAACAACCTGGTCGTCGCCGAGGATGGGGAGGAGGGGCTGT
This sequence comes from uncultured Dehalococcoidia bacterium, assembly GCA_958296115.1. Taxonomy (GTDB): domain Bacteria; phylum Chloroflexota; class Dehalococcoidia; order Lucifugimonadales; family CAJWER01. The sequence continues at coordinate 2,518,968 of OY282442.1, read as the reverse complement.
CTATCCTTCGAGGAGAGGGGCGCCACCGGGGCGCTCGGCCCCCGGACTTCGTCCTGCTGGACCTGAACCTTCCGACTATCACCGGCCGCGAGGTGCTGGCGGAGATCAAGTGCGACCCTGCGCTGCGCCGGATACCGGTCGTCATCCTGACGAGCTCGCAGGACCGGGATGACATCCTGGAGACCTACGACCTTCGCGCCAACGCATACGTGGTCAAGCCTGTCGGCCTAGACGAGTTCATAGAGGTTATCAAGGCGGTGGAGGGGTTCTGGCTGGGTTTCGTAAAGCTGCCGACGCGGGAAGAGCTTGCCATATAAGGGGCCATATCCCGCCAGGCGGCGCTGATACTTGGCGGGTCGGGCTTCATGACAAGGGGGATTGGGCAGACTGCGAACTTGCCCTTACGTTGCATCAGACGGCAGTGAGGTTGCGAATGGACTTCGAGCATATCGTCATACACAAGGATTCTGATTGGCACTCTGCCTTCCCGGAGGTCATTCGGTTGAGGAACGGCGACCTGGTGAGCGTGTTCAGGCAGGCGCCTGTTCGGCCGGGGTCCGGGGTTCATGGAGAGCGCGGCGCGAAGGTTACGCATTTCCACCAAGACGCCAATTCGCGGATAGCTCTGGTGCGCTCGACGGACGACGGGCGCACGTGGGCGCCTGAGTCGCGGGTCATAGTCGACGAGTCGAACGGCTCGCAGGACCTGAACCTGGCCATGGTCTCGCAGGTATCGTCGGGGGAGCTGATAGTGAACAACATGCGGCTCTTCGCGTACCTGGACGACGAGGGCAAGGCGGCGCTTGCGGGGAAGCGGCAGATAATGGAGGACAGGCCGGCGCGGCCGTTCGACAGCATGGGCTTCGACAGCCTCTACATGATGCGGTCCGGCGACGACGGTCACACGTGGAGCGAGCCGGCGCGTTTCGGGATTCCGACCATGGACTTCTGGACGCACACGGGGCAGACGGGGGTGGTGGAGCTGCCGGATGGGACGTGGCTGCTGCCGTTTCATGGACACGGCGCCGGCGACGTTCCCGCTCCGCGCTCCTACGACGGGGGAGGAGCGCCCGGCCAGGCATGTGACCGTGTGTACGTAGCGCGGTCCAACGACCAGGGGCTGACGTGGGGCCGTCCGTCGGTTGCGCTGCACGACCCCGACGGCGTGGTGGGCTTCCACGAGCCGCCGCTGCTGCGGATGTCGAGCGGTCGGCTGCTCATAGTTACCAGGACGGCGGGCGCGGAGGGCCACTTCTACCAGGCGTATTCGGACGACGACGGCTGGACGTGGCAGGGGCTTGGGCGAACGCTGATAGTGGGAGTGCCGAGCCACCTGTTGGAGCTCGAGAGCGGGCGTATACTCTGCACATACGGCTACCGCGAGCCGCCATACGGCGTGCGGGCGTGTTTTTCGGACGACGGCGGCGCGACGTGGGACGTGGACAACGAGGTGGTGATACGAGACGACGGGATGCACTTGGACCTGGGCTACCCGGCGTCCATCCAGCTGCTCGACGGTCGGATACTGTCGGCGTACTACTTCCACGGCGAGGACGGGGTGCGGTACATAGGCGGGAGCGTCTGGTCGGAGCCATAGGCGGTCAGGGCCTGCGAGCGCGAAAGGAGAGGCGGAATGGACATAGAGCACATCGTCATACACAAGGGGACGGAGTTCCACAGCGCGTTCCCGGAGGTCATTCGGTTGCGGAACGGCGACCTGGTTACCGTATTTCGGCAGGCTCCGTTTCGCCCGCCGGAAGGCGGCGACGAGGCCCGGGACATGGTCTTGAGCCATCGGCACGTGGACGACGGATCGCGGATAGCGATGGTCAGGTCCACGGACGGCGGGCTCACGTGGGACCCAGACAGCTTGGTTGTGATAGACAGCTCGGACGGCGCGAACGACCTGAACATGGGGATGGTCTCGCAGGTGTCGTCGGGCGAGCTGGTCATGAACAACCACCGCTGGCTGGTCCACGTATCCGACGAGGACGCTGGCCGGATGAGCGGCGAGCGCATGAACATATCGCGCGGGGGCAGGCGGCGAGCGCTCGACAACATCGTATTCGACAGCCTCTACTTCGCGCGGTCGAGCGACAACGGCATGACGTGGGGGGAGCCGTACCGGGTGTCCGTAACGGGGTTCGAGTACCGCGCGCACACTGGCAAGAGCGGCATCGTGGAGCTGCCGGATGGGACGTGGCTGCTGCCGTTCCACGGGATGGCGGCCGGAGACGCGCAGGACAGGGTGTTCACGGCGCGGTCATACGACGGCGGCATGACGTGGGAGCGGCCTTCGACGGTGGCGTATGACCCGGAGCGGACGATAGGGTTCCACGAGCCGCCTCTGCTGCGGCTGCCGAGCGGTCGGCTGCTGACGGTGATGCGGACGAACGACGCCGATGGGTATCTGTACCAGGCGTACTCGGACGATGACGGGTGGACGTGGCAGGGGTTGAGGCGGTCGCCGATGTGGGGGCATCCGTGCAACCTGGCCGCGCTTCCGAGCGGGCGCGTTCTGTGTACATACGGCTACAGGCGGGAGCCATACGGGGTGCGGGCGCGCTTCTCGGACGACGAGGGCATGACCTGGGACATCGAGCGCGAGGTGGTTATCCGGGACGACGGCCTCCACAGGGACCTTGGGTACCCGGCCTCGATACCGCTCGACGACGGGCGGATACTGTCGGCGTACTATTTCCACGGCGAGGACGGCGTGCGGTACATAGGGGGGAGCGTCTGGTCGGAGGGTTAGAGGCGGGGCGAATATGGGGCGGTTCGGTTTGACATGCATCTCCATAGCGCGTAGTATGGAGGTGGTCGGCAGGGCCGCGTTGCGCTTGGCCCGCGCGCCCGCTTCGGCGGGCCGCCAACCGCTCTTTCGGACATGCATATTCTGTACTTGGACGAGTCGGGGACACATGGGGAGGCCAGCTAACACGAAGTAGCTGGCCTTGCTGTTTTCGAACGAGAGATCCATTGGTACACCCAGGGTCTGGACGCGCTTCAATCCGACTATTTCCCGTCGGAAAGCCGCCGGCAAGTTCGACAAGGAAGGCGGCGTAATGCACGGCCTTTCTCACCTTACGCGCGATTCCCAGTGCGCTTGTATCGCCTGTTTCAGTCGTCAAGAGCGTTGAGGGGCGCCGCTGTCTTGCGGCGGCTGCGTGCTATACTCGCCTCCGATATTCGGATAAGGGAGGTGCGGGTGTGGCTCTTGACAATCAGGTTTGCATCATCACGGGGGGTGGCAGCGGCATAGGGAGGGCGTCGGCGCTGGCGATGGCTGGGCAGGGCGCGAGGGTAGCGCTGTTCGGGCGCACGGAGTCGAAGGTCGCGGCGGCGGCGGGGGATATTGCGGCGCGGGGGGGCGAGGCGCGGGCCTACGGGTTGGACGTGGCGGACCGGGGCGCTGTGTTGGAGGCCGTTGGCGACGTGCTGGGCGCGTTCGGCAGGATAGACGCGCTGGTGAACGGGGCGGGGCATAGCTCGCCTCACCGCAAGCTGCTCACGACTACCCCGGAAGAGATTCGCGCGGTCATGGACTCGAACCTCGTTGGGACTATCTACTGCACGCAGGCGGTCGTGCCGGCGATGCTCGAGGCGAAGAGCGGGACGATCATCAACGTCTCGTCCATGGCGGGGCTGTCGCCTGGCTTGCTGGGCGGGATGATATACAGCGCGGCCAAGGCCGCCGTCATCAACTTCACGGGCTTTCTGAACGAGGACCTGAAGAACACGGGGATACGCGCGAGCGTGGTCATCCCGGGCGAGGTGGATACGCCTATCCTGGACAACCGGCCGGTCGCTCCGGACGCGGCGGCGCGGGCTACGATGGTGAGCGCGGAGGACGTGGCGGAGGCGATTGCGCTGATAGCTGGCTTGCCGCAGAAGAGCAACGTGCCGGAGCTGGTAATCAGGCCCACGCACTTCAGGGACCTGTCCGGAGAGCTGGGGACGGCGTGAGGGGCAGCGCATTGGTCGTCCTGAGTACACCCTCACCCTAGCCCTCTCCCGTGAAGGGGGAGGGGATAATAGAGGCGGGACTGCCTGCCCGTGATATTGAGTGGACGGGGTAGTAGGCAGAGCGCAAGTCCAGGATGAAGGGAGACGCTATGAGGACAGCGATAGCGGCGGCGGCTGTGATGGCGATACTCGCGGCGTTGACGGCGTGCGGCTCCACGAACGAGGACGTGGGCGATGCGGCGGTGGAGCCGGAGCCGTCCGCAACGCCGACGCTCATGAACACGCCGACGCCGACGCCAATGGACACGCCAACGCCAACGCCTGCGCCAACGCCGATTTTGGATGCGAGGGTGGATGACGCGGCGGAGTGGGTGAACGAGAATCAGGATGACGAGGACACGGTGTGCGAGCGTGCGAAGCGGGCTGCGGACGAGCTGATAGCGGCGCGGAATGCGGATGCCGATTCACCGGCCGCCGACCGCGCCGAGGAGATATACGGCCTCTATGCGTACCATTGCCCTCGACGGCAGACGTACGACGACGCGATATACGACGCTACTACGTCGTCCGGCGAGTAGGATGAGGGCGGCAGGGCGCTCGCCACGACCATAGCCGGGCGCTCAAGGGGGCATGTCCGGAGAGTTGGGACGGCGTAATATAGTACGCATACATTCCGGAGGCGCAAAGTTGACAGCCATTAGGAACAGACCGAACAGGGACGCGCTTTCTGATGCGATAGACATTCTGCGCGACGCCATGCGCCCGTTCATCGTGCGGCAGATGCGTGCGCTGCGGGGCGAGCGGATCGAGGACGCGGTGCGCTTGTCGTTGCGCGACAGGCGCGCCAGCCTGTTCGATCAGGACATCCGAGCGGGCAAGGGCGTCGAAGAGGCGATAGACGTCAACGACTTTCCGCATCTGGTTCGTCGGAACTGGCGCGAGGTCTTCGATCGCGCCTTCAACGAAGCATCCGCTGTACAGAGCGAGCTCTGGCTGGTGGTGGACGCTCGAAACCAGGTGGCGCATCCGAGCCCTCAGGATATGGACGCGGAGTACACGCGGACATGTCTGTACCTCATTGCGAACATGCTCGACCGGATCAACGCGCCGGAGGCCAAGGCGGCCGTGGATGGCATCAGGGACGGGCTGTTTGGGGGCAAGGAGGCTCCGGCCGCGCCTGTCGAGGCGGATGCGCCGCGGGTGGATGGCGTCGTCCCGGAGGGCGAGTCGCAGATAGGGGACGCGCCTAACAAGAACGACAAAACGCCGCGGGAAGACGCCTCCAAGGCGGTCAAGGCGCGCTCCTCGTCCGACCTTGCGCCGTGGCGCGAGGTAATCCTGCCGAGCCAGGACGTAACCTTGGGGACCTTTCGGCAGGCGGAGTTCATGGCGGACCTGCAGATGGTCCACGACGGGCGGGCCGAGGCGACCGAGTACGGGAACCCGGTCAGCTTCTTCGACCAGACCCACGTTACTCCTGGAATCCGGGCCCTGCTGGTGAACACTCTGAGCCGCCTGGGCGGGAGAGGGGGCGACCCGGTAATCCAGATCAAGACCGGCTTTGGGGGCGGGAAGACGCACAGCCTGATAGCGCTGTACCACCTGGTGAGCAGCGCGGACGCTCTGCTGAACCCTCCCGCGGGCGGCTCCGACAGGGTGAGCGGTGAGATTGGGGGCATCATCGAGGAGGCGGGCTGGGATCCTTCGGCGGGCGAGCCTCCCAGGGTGGCGGTTCTGGCTGGCACGTTCTTGGCGACGACCGACGTCCGCTCGGCTCCCAGCGGCGACCCTCTGAACACGCTGTGGGGGGAGATGGCCTACCAGCTTGGGGGGCAGGACGCATACGACTTGGTGGGCGCGGCGGCTCGACAGGGCACGGCGCCCGGCGGGGCGCAATTGGACGCGCTGTTCGAGCATGTCGGGCCGTGCGTGATACTCATAGACGAGCTGGTCGCATACGTCCGCAACGCCGGGGGCGCGAAGGATTCGATATACACCTTCACGCAGGCTCTCACCGAGTCGGTCCGCCGGAGCGGCAGCGCGGCGCTGGTGGTTACGCTGCCGGACAGCAGGGAAGAGCTTGGGGACGAGGGGGGCGAAGAGGCGCTGGACCGCTTGGAGCGGCTGATGGGGCGGGTCGAGGCGGTCTGGGAGCCGCTGGAGACGAGCGAGTCGTATGAGGTGGTTCGGCGTCGGCTCTTCGGGAGCGAGATAGACGAGGGGGAGCGTGACCGCACGTGCGAGGCGTTCTCGAAGATGTATAGCTCATCGCGGCGGAATTATCCGCAAGAGGCGCGGGAGACGCGCTACTTGGAGTTGATGAAGGCGTGCTACCCGGTGCATCCGGAGATATTCGAGCGGCTGAACTCCGAGTGGTCGTCCATTCCGCGGTTCCAGCGCACGCGCGGCGTGCTGCGGATGATGGCGAGCTGCGTCAATCGGCTCTATGTGGACGGCGACAACTCGCCGCTGATCATGCCTGGCAAGCTGCCGCTGGACGACCCCACGCTGGCGGACGAGTTCGTGAAGATGTTGAGCGAGCAGTGGCGGCCGGTGCTGCGGGAGGTGGACGGCAAGGGTTCGCGGACGGACAACATAGACGCGGAGTCGCCGCAGCGGTTCGGGTCGGTGGAGGGGGCTGCCAAGCGTGTCGCGCGGGTCATATTCCTGGGCAGCGCTCCAAGCGGGGCGGTCAAGGGCATAGACGCGCGGCGCATACACTTGGGGGCAGTGCAGCCCGGCCAGGGGGTTTCGGTGTATGAGGAGGCGTTGAGCCGGATGAGCGGCAGCCTGTACTACCTGTACGACGACAACGGCAGGCGGTATTTCCACGTCGAGGAGAACCTGAACAAGGTGGCGACTGACCGGTACGCGGACATGAGCGACCGGGCGGCGGACGAGTACATAGTCTCGGAGCTGCACGATGCGGCGGGGCGCAGCCCGAACGTGATAATCTGCCCGGATGGGGCGGTTCCGGAGTCGGACGACGTTCGGCTGGTCGCGCTGCCGCCCGGCAAGCCGCTTCCCACTCGTTCGAGCGAGAAGGACGAGGCGCAGGGGCAGGCGCTGGAGATTCTGGGCAACCGTGGCGAGGCGCCGCGCGTGCGCCGGAACACGCTGTTGTTCCTGGCCGCCAAGAGCGACGACGTTCGCAGCCTGCGGAGCAGCGTGAAGACGTACTTGGCGTGGGATTCCATAATCAACGGGGAGAGGCGGATCGAGAACCTCGCGGGGGGCCGTCGCAGCCAGGCGAGGAACAGCGCGGGGAAGGCGGAGGGCGAGGCTCGCGCGGCGTTGGTGAGGGCTTACAAGTGGGTGATGGCGCCGGTGCAGGACGACCCGCAGAAGGCGGAATACCGGGTGTCTTCGTGGCAGGTCGACGCGCAGGACAACGGGCAGATATTCTCGGCGGCGTTGAGCAAGTGCGTGGAAGAAGAGGCGCTGGTGGACGAGATTTCGCCGTCGGCGCTTGCGAGCGTGCTGTACAACTACGTGTGGCGCGACGGGATGGACCACGTTGGCATAGATGCGCTGTGGGACATGATGACGAGCAACGTGTACATGCCGCGATTGCGGAGCAAGGGGGTACTGGTCAAGTGCGTGGAGCGGGGCGTGCGGGAGGGCGCGTTCGGGCACGCGGACGGGTACGACGAGGAGGACGGGTACAAGGGGATGCGCTTCGGGGAGCCGATAGACGACGCCACGCGGCTTGGAGCGGGAACGCGGCTGCTGGTTCACCCGGACATGGCGGGGCTGGTCAAGGAGGAAGAGCAGGGGCTCGTCAAGGAGGAAGAGCAGAAGAGGGAGGGAGAAGAGGAAGAGGAAGAGGAAGAGGAGGTGAAACCGGTCAATGGCCCTGGAGGTGGTGGAACGCCGAGTCGCGGGCCGAGTCGCATAATCGCGTCCAAGACGGTGCAGGGGGACCTGTCGCTGGATGAGGTGGGGCAGCTCCGCGAGGAGATAATCCGGAACCTGCAGGCGGATGGGGGAGCGGTTACGGTGACCATCACGATATCGGGGCAGAAGGAAGACGGCTTTTCGGAGGGGATAGAGCGGTCGGTGCGGGAGAACGGGGCGCAGCTGGGGCTGGAGATGGACATCGTGTAGGGGGCTGAGCGCAAGGCTTTGCGTTTAGTGGTGAATAGGCTGTAAGCGGGGGCGTGTCATGGGACGCGCTGAATTGCCCTCATGGGATAGTGGCGAGGTAGAGTAGCGAGTCGAGATGGGGGCGCGCTGAGTTACCCTCACCCGTCAAGGGAGAGTGATGAAGAGCGGCGCCTCGTTGGCGCCTTCGTCTATGTTCGTTTCGTCTCAGCCGGCTCCTTTTCTGTTGGCGCTCTGGCGGGTTCTAGCCGCTTCTGCGCCTGATTTCACCCTTTCCCTTCGGGGGAGGGGACGCAGGGTGGGGCGTTTGCCCTCACCCTGGCCCTTTCCCCCGAGAGGGAGAGGGAACTTGGCGGGTCTTGCGACCCGCGCCCTATCTACTCCTGATTCCCCCGCTCACACGGGGGATTGAGTATGCCCTGCAAGGCAGTGACTCCGCTACTTGCTTCGGGGATGCCGACGTCGTACGCTCGCCGACACTTGGGGTTGCAAACCCCACCCCGGGCTTTCCCGGACGGCTGACGGTCCTTTGCGGGACCGCCTGCGTTCGCGCTTCGTCCTTCCACCCGCCAAGGCGTCGGGCTGCGCTGGCTACGGTCCTCCCGGTCGTCCGAGAGTCCGCACCTGGAACGGGGGAGACGCATTTGGCACTACGTCCTCCTGTGCGAGGCGCCGAAACATAGAGGGACCTTCTCGTACACGCGGGTGCCCCGTCCAACAGCAGCGGCGTGTATGATGCCAAGGGCAGAGGTGGGCTCTATGCTCGTTTGGGATACGCCCCTTCGGGCCGTCTACCAGACTAGCACGGCTGTTCTCGGCGTGTCAAGGGGCGCTATGGGGCAATTTGGGGGCAATTTTGGGAGGGGGAATCACCCTCACCCTAGCCCTGTAGCGTCGAGGGGAGAGGGGATGAGGCCTGCCCAGATGGACGGAAGCGCTAGAATGTTGCGCATGACTCGGCGCGGGATGGCCTGTTGACTCGGCGGGTGGTGGTGTACGTGGACGGGTTCAACCTGTACTACGGCCTTAGGTCCAAGGGCTGGCGGCGGTACTACTGGCTGGACGTTCGCCGTCTCGCGGAGAACCTGCTATGGCCTGACCAGCGCCTGGCGGCGGTTCGCTACTTCACCGCGCGGGCGCTGGCAGAGCCGGATGATCCTGGCAAGCCGGACAGACAGAATGTTTATCTGGAAGCGCTGGCGACTCGGCCGGACTTTCACATCCACTACGGCTATTTTCTGCTGAAGGGCAGGCGCTGCCAGCAGTGCGGGGCTACTTGGCAGACCTACGAGGAGAAGATGACCGACGTGAATATCTCGGTCGAGCTGCTGGGCGACGCTCAGGACGACGCCTTCGACACGGCTATTCTCATATCAGCCGACAGCGACCTGTCGGGCCCCGTGTACGCCGTCCAGCGGCGGTATCCTGAGAAGCGCGTGGTCGTCGCATTTCCACCTGACAGAGCCTCGAAACACCTGCGCGAGGCGTCGTCGTCGTCGTTCACGATAGGGCGTGAAGCTTTCAGAGACAGTCTCTTGCCGGAACGAGTTGCCGGGGCTGACGGTTATCTGCTGACGCGACCGGCGAGTTGGGCGTAAGGGGAGTAGGGGCACACCGCGTGGGCTGGACTAGGGTTTGGAAAAGAGGACGCCCCCCTGTTGAGGGGAGCGTCGGGCCAGCGATACTCTCGCTGGGGTGGTATGCATATATTAGAGGCTTGGCGTGGTTATGTCAACCCCTAATAAAAAGAGGACGCCCCCCCGTGTAGGGGAGCGTCGGGCCAGCGATACTCTCGCTGGGGTGGTGTGTGAATGTTAGAGGGTTGGCGTGGTTGTGTCAACGTCCTTATATGAAGAAACGCCCCCTGTGAGGGGAGCGTCGGCCCAGCGATACTCTCGCTGGGGTGGTATGCACATATTAGAGGGTTGGCGTGGTTATGTCAACATCCTCATATAAAGAAACGCCCCCCTGTTGAGGGGAGCGTCGGGCCAGCGATACGATCGCTGGGGTGGTATGAATATATTAGAGGGTTGGCGTGGTTGTGTCAACATACTTCCTGAGTCACCCTAACCCTCTCCCGTCGAGGGAGAGGGGACAGAGCGGGGGAGTTACCCTCACCCTAGCCCTTCTTCCGTTGAGGGAGAGGGGATAAGAGCGGGGCGATCTTGCGGGCGGGACGCTTGCGCTCCTAGGATGGGGGCGCTTGGCGGGGGTGGGGGTGTGGTAGGATGTTGGGCGGTTTGTTGGCAGGTTTGTTTTGGGTGGAGGGTGAGAACTTGGGGATTGGCGGGGGGTATCGGCGGAAGCTGATAGAGGTGGATTTGCCGCTGGACGTCATCAACCGCGAGTCGGCGCGGGAGAAGTCCATTCGGCACGGGCATCCTTCGACGCTGCACCTGTGGTGGGCTCGGCGTCCGCTTGCGGCGTGCCGGGCGGTGATATTCGCAAGCCTGGTGGATGACCCGTCGTCGTGCGCGGGCGAGTTTCCGACGGTCGAGGCGCAGGATGCGGAGCGTGAGCGGCTGCACGACATCATCAGTCGGCTGGTGGTGTGGGATAACAGCAGCGACGAGGGGATGCTGGCGGAGGCTCGGCGGGAGGTAGCGCGGTCGGTTGCGAGGTCTCGCGGCGACGCGGGGATGCTCGACGCGATAGCGGAGGGGCGGGACGACCCGGCGGAGGTTCTGCGGTACTTGGGGGACAAGGCTCTGCCGATATACGACCCGTTCTGCGGTGGCGGCTCGATACCGTTGGAGGCTCAGCGGCTTGGGCTGCGGGCGGTGGGGTCGGACCTGAACCCGGTGGCGGTACTGATTACGAAGGCGTTGATAGAGCTGCCTCCGAGGTTCGCGGGTCGTCCGCCTGTCAGTCAGAGCCAGGATTCGCGGGATTCGAGGGTTGGCAGGATGGATGGGAGCGCGCAGTGGCGGGGGGCGTCTGGACTGGCTGAGGATATTCGGCATTACGGGCGTTGGATGCGTGAGGAGGCGCACAGGCGGATAGGGCATCTGTATCCGCCAGTGATTGACGAGAACGGGAAGCCGTTGACGGTGATAGCGTGGCTGTGGGCGCGGACTGTGCCGTGTCCAAACCCGGCGTGCGGCATTGCCATGCCGCTGATGCGGACGTTCCAGCTGTCGAAGAAGCCTAATAACAAGCATTGGACTCGGCCGGTTGTGAAGGATGGCAGGGTGTCGTTCGAGGTGCAGGGGCGTGAGGAGGGCGTACCCAAGGAGGGCACTGTGAATCGGCACGGGGCTACGTGCGTTGCGTGCGGCACGACGTCTCCGCTGTCTTACGTTCGGGAGCAGTCGAAGGCTGGGAAGATGGGGGAGCGGATGACGGCGATAGTTGCGGAGGGGGATCGTCGGCGTGTGTTCCTGTCGCCTACGGATGAGCACGTCCGGATTGCGCAGAGCGCAGAGCCAGAGTGGCGGCCTGCGGGCAGATTGCCAGAGAAGGCTTTAGGCTTCGGTGTACAGACTTACGGATTCACTCATTGGCACAATCTTTTCTCTGAACGCCAGATTGCTGCGCTCGCAACATTCAGTGAGTCAATATATAAAGTCCGGTCTTTGATGTTAGAACATGGAGCGTCAGCAGATTATGCCGATGCGGTGTGTACCTATCTTGGCCTTGCGGTTGGAAGGATGTCGAATAGTTGTTCTAGTTTTGCGAGATGGCAAAACGCCGGCGACTTTGTCGCCGGCGTTTTCGCGATGCAGACTATTTCAATACTATGGGATTTCGCTGAATCAAACCCATTCTGTACAGCGACGCAGAACTGGATGGCCCAGATCGAGTGGGTTGCCAAAGTAGTTGAACACCTGCCTCCCGATGTCAACGACAGCGAGGCATACCAAGCAAATGCCTCTACCACGACCCATGTTGGCACAGGGCCGGTTGTCGTTACTGACCCGCCCTACTATGCCAACATTGGCTACGCCGACCTGTCTGATTTCTTTTACGTATGGCTCCGCCCGCTGCTACGCCAGATTCATCCTGAATTGTTCACAGGTATGGCGACTCCCAAGGATGAAGAAATGGTCGCCACACCATTTCGGTTTAAGACACCCAGACAGCGATTCGAAAATCTGCTGGACCAGACTCTGAAACTGATACGGAGTCATTGCTCGCCCGAATTTCCATCGTCCATCTTCTACGCCTACAAGCAACAGGAGGATGAACATGCTGGTAGGGCATCAACCGGATGGGAGACGATGCTGACCGCGTTGGTGAGCGCAGGCTTCCAAGTAATCAGTACATGGCCGATGCGCACTGAGCGGCCAGGTCGGAGTCGACAGATTGGCTCCAACGCCCTCGCATCGTCCGTCGTGTTGGTGTGTCGTCCGCGCGGCGATGACGCGCCAGTTGCGACGCGGCGGGAGTTCCTGGACACATTGGGCAAGGAGATGCCTGACGCGCTGGACAAGCTGACGGCGGGCCATATCGCGCCTACGGATCTGGCGCAGGCGGCGATTGGGCCGGGGATGGAGGTGTATTCGCGGTACAAGCGGGTTTCGACATTGAGCGGGGAGCCTGTAACGGTGCGGGACGCGCTGTCGGCAATCAACCGGGCAATCGCAGAGTACGACCGTAGGGAGACGGGGGAGCTGGACGGGGCGAGCCGTTTCTGCGTGGACTGGCTGCGTCAGCACGGGTACGCGGACGGGGAGTATGGGTCGGCGGAGACGCTGGCGAAGGCGCGGAACGTGTCGGTGGAGGGGTTGCGGGACAATGAGGGTGTGCTGGAGGCGGACGAGGGCAAGGTTCGGCTGCTGGGGCTGGATGCGTATGACGGTGAGCGGGCATGGCCGCGGGGGGAGATGACGGCGTGGGAGGGCTGCATGAGGATGATGTGGCAGATGCAGGTGGGGGATGACAGGGGCGGCGTCAAGGGCGCGGCGGAGGCGGGGCGGATGATGCGGGATTCGGGGGGGAGTGTTGATTCGGTGGAGCGGCTGGCGCGGATATTGTACAACCATTATGACGGGCGGGGTGATTCGCGGAACGCGGTGGCGTTCAATGCGCTGGTGACGGGATGGGGGGATATAGACAAGGCAATGCAAAGTCCGGAGCAGGGCAGGCTGTGATGGTGTAGGAGTGAGAGAGGGGGCGCTATGACTACGGCGTTTGGGTTGAAGTATTTGTTGGGGCGGGACCGTCGGCCGTTCACGCGGGAGGAGGTTCAGAGGGTGGAGGCGGATCGGGCTGGGGTGTACGCGCTGTGGCTGCCGTTGGAGGATTGGTACGAGTGCATATATGTTGGGAAGTCGGAGAGGTGCGTGCGGCGGCGGTTGCTGGACCACCTGTCGCGGGAGACGAACCCGGATCTGCGCCGGTTGTTGCGGGTGTTTCGGGATATGGCGATGTTTTCGGCGGCGTACACGGAGAGCGCGGAGGAGACGGACGCGCTGGAGACGGAGGTTATCCAGGCGTGGCAGCCTGAGACGAACCGGGTTAAGCTGTAGGGGGGAGCGGGCTGATGGGTCTTGCGGCGGCGTATCAAGTGTGATACGGTAGAATAGTGGGCAAGAAACGGGCTGGGGGTTACATATTCATCAGCTACAAGGGCGACCACGCTCCGCTTCACGTGCATATTTACATGGGTGAGAGAGAGATAGGCCGCTGGGACATCGAAAACCAGCGCCCTATGGACGATTTTGAGGTTGGGCGTCGGCTTCGGGCCGCGCTGCGGGAACTTGGCTACCTGTTGGAGTAGGGCCACATGGAGGATGAGATGAAAACAGAGAATGCCGTGTATCCAATATCGGCGTGCGTCATAACGGCTTCGCGCGAGCTCGCAGACGACTTTGCGGGGGGGCTTGGCTGCGCCGAGGTGGAGGTGAGGCAGCGTCTGGGCGACGTCATCAGAGAAGATTCGCAGGTCTATATTCTGGATACGAAGGTGGATGACGTAGGCATATGGCCTGCGCCGCTGCTTCTGGACTCGTCGGCCCGTGAGAAGTCGTGGCTGTTCTTGCTCTCGGAGCCGGGTGACGTGTGGTTCCTAGGAGAGCCGCCGCGCGCCTGCGCCTTCTTCGAGCGAGGCGCGGGCGCTGTGAGCAGCGTCGCGTCGTATCTCGAGAAGCGGCTGGACTCCGAGGCGAGCAGGCGGATCGAGAGGGTGGAGTATGTCGAGGGGGCGCGCAGCTTCATCGTTGGGCTGGAGGACGGCAAGGTTTATGCGCTCGGCTTGGATGACGCGGCGGGGACGGACTCGACGGGGGTGGAGGGCTGGCGGATTGGCGAGGGGCGGCGGCATTTCGAGGTTAGGCAGCGTTCGGGGAACGTGGTAGAGGTTCCGTGGGACGCGGTACTCCACCATTGCGAGCCGGGGTACGAGTATTACAAGGGCAGGGGGGATGGCGAGGATGAGGGAGGGCGCGCCGGGGTGATTGGGGGGCGGATACGCGGCCTTCGGGAGCGGCGCGGCTTTTCGGTTACGCGATTGGCGGAGCTTTCGGGGATGAAGCGGCCCAACCTGAGCCGGCTCGAGAATGGGAGGCACGCGCCGTCGTTGGAGACTCTGGAGCGCGTGGCGGACGCGCTGGGGGCGACGGTGGGGGAGCTGGCGGCGCGGAGGGGTTGAGGCTGGCTGGCGCTAGGGCTATCCGCGCGGGGCTACATCATTAGGCCGTTCATGGGGACGAGGCGCTTGGCGAGGGGGTCGACGCCCATGAATACGCCTTCGAGGGCCAGGGCTCCGAGGAGCGGGGACGAGCCTTCTTCGTTGAAGAGGACGAGGGTTATGACCTCGCGGCCTTCGACTCGCATCCAGGTCTGACCGACGTCCATGCGTCTCACTTCGCCCTGGCCGAACTTGAAGCTCTGCTTCAAGAGGGGCTTTACGCCGAGCTCGCGGAGGATGGACGCTGGGGCGGAGGATATGGACGCGCCGGTATCTACCATTGCGTCGAGGGGAGTCCAGCGCTCTCTACGCTGGTCGCCGATGGCTATCTGTACGTTGAAGGTTCCCATGGGGTTTGGGGTTCTGAATCACCCTCACCCTAGCCCTCTCCCGTCGAGGGAGAGGGGATGAGACGGGGACATTCGCATGACATGGTAGATGGGCTACTTGCGTTCTGCAGCCGCGTCGGGAGAAGGGAGCGCGCTGGGGTGCGTCTGGGGGCGGCTTGGGTTATGATTGCGCTTGTCGGCGAGCTATGGTTATGGGGAGGGAAGCAGGATGAAGATAGAGGGCGTGAAGACGTACTTGGCGCAGGATTGGCTGCTGGCGGAGGTTACGACGGATTCGGGGATAGCGGGGGTTGGGCAGGGGACGTTTTGGGGGCAGCCGTTGGCGAGCGAGCAGGCGCTGTTGAGCTTTGAGCCGTATCTGGTAGGGAAGGATCCGCTGACGATAGATTATCATTACCAGTACCTGAACCGCTCGACTAGCTTCAGGTCGTCGGCGGTGTACGCGGCGTTGAGCGCGGTGGATACGGCGTTGTGGGACATAGCGGGGAAGCATTACGGCGCGCCGGCGCATGCGCTGATGGGCGGGGCGCATCGGAGCAAGATACGGATGTGCGCGCTGTGCATGGACGGCGACCGCGACCGGGCGGCGGAGCTGTCGGCGCAGGCGGCGAGGGAGGGGCATACGGCGGTGAAGATCGACCCGTTTCCGGGCGATTATCCGAGGTGGAGCCTGCCTCGGCTGGTGGACGAGGTGGTGGACCGCGTGGGGGCTGTGCGGGAGTCGGTGGGTCGTGACGTGGACATCGTGATGGAGGTTCATCGGAAGCTTGGGCCTGCGGAGGCGATCGCGTTGTTGGGGAAGCTGACGGAGTTCGACCTGCTGCTGGTGGAGGATCCGATACCGCCTGACAGCGTGGATTCCATGGCGGAGGTGGCTGCCCGGACGCCGATTCCGGTGGCTACCGGGGAGCGGCTTCACACGATATACGAGTTTCGGGAGGTCTTGGCGCGCGGGGCGGCGCGCGACCTGAAGCTGGACGCGGGGCTGCACGGGGGGTTGACGCAGTGCAAGAAGACGGCGGGTCTGGCGGAGGCGTACCACGCGACGGTTTCGCCGCACAACGCATGGGGGCCCGTGATGACGGCGATTCACGCGCAGCTTGCCGCGGCCATCCCGAATTTCCTGGTTTTGGAGTACAGGCGCGACGCGCGGGACGACATTGTGCGGAATCCGTTGGCGGTGGAGGACGGCTACATCGCGTTGCCGGACGCGCCGGGTCTTGGGGTGGAGTTCGACGCGGAGGCGGCGAGCAGGCATCCGTACGAGCCGCGGGGCGTCGGGACGGCGCTTCGGGAAGACGGCTCGGTGGGTTTTCGGTAGGCCGGCGCATAGGGAGGCGGATATGCCGGACATCAGTATCGCGCAGGTGGGATGCGGGGGCATGGGGCTTCGGCATCTTCACGGGCAGGCGGAGTCGCGGTGGGTGTACGGGACGTTCGATTATGTTGCGGTGTGCGACGTGAGCGAGTCGGCGGCGGAGCACGTGGCAAGCGAGGCCGAGCGCCTGTTGGGGAAGCGGCCCCGCGTCTATACGAGCTTCGACGAGCTGCTGGCGGGCGAGCCTGGGTTGGACGCGGTGGACATCGTGACGGCGGCGGGTCAGCATCATACGGTTGCGATGAAGGCGGCCGAGGCGGGCGTACACGTGGCCACGGAGAAGCCGATGGGGGTAACGGTGCGGGCGTGCATGATGATGATGGAGTCGGCGGAGCGCGGCGGTGTAACGCTGTCGGTGTCCGAGAACTATCGGCGGGACCCTCTGAATCGGCTGAACAAGGCGATATTGGACTCTGGGTCGCTGGGGGGGCGTCGGCTGTTCGTGGACATGGCCGCGCGCGGCACGCGGATGATGCCTCACGGGACGGCGTGGCGTCACCAGAAGACGGCGGGGGGGGTACATGCTGGACTACGCGGTTCACAACGCGGACCTGCTGTTGTACTTCATGGGGCCTGTGGAGCGGGTGTACGCGGAGACGCACTTGTGGGAGAAGACGCGGCGAGCGCGCGGGCCGGAGGGGGAGGAGATGCGGGCGTTCTACGGGCACCGGGAGCCGCTGGAGGTCGAGAGGGCGGGCGTGGTGGAATGCACGTCGGAGGACATGGCGTCTGGGGTAGTGCGGTTCGAGTCTGGGGCGATGGCGAGCTTCCTGAGCACGATAGCCGCGCCGGGGGAGGGCATGGGGGCTGGGATAATCTACTGCGACGATGGTTCTATGAGGCTAGGGGGCAGCCGTTCGGGGCGTCCGTCGGCAATTACGCTGATTGACGGCGAGGAGGCGTTGAGCGAGGGGGAGACGCTGGGGCTGGTTCCGGACTTCGAGCTGGACGATATGACGTCGCGGGCGTTCGATGGGGCGCGGCGGATGTCGTCGTATGAGCTGGGGTTTCGGGAGGCGGACGCGAAGCTTATCGCGCTGGAGCTGGAGGACTTCGCGGAGGCGATCCGGACGGGTCGGGAGCCCGAGGTTACGGGGCAGGTTGGGCTGGACGCGGTTGCGCTGACGTATGCGTTTCTGGAGTCGGGCGCGGCGGGGGAGCCGGTATCGTTCGCGGATGTGGCGGCGGACCGCGTCAACGGCTATCAGCGTGAGGTGAACGCGGCGTTCGGGCTGTAGGGGCGGGATGGGGAGATGCGGATGGGCTTGGCCTATCGCTGGGGATCGGGATGCGGGCCAGGGGTACGGAGACCAGCGCAGCGTCTGAAGGCGCTTCTATGTCTTCGGATGGGCTTGGGGGCGCTACGGGCCAGCCGCTCTTCTCCATTTCGCGCACGTAGTCCAGCAGCGCGGCCTCTGCGTGGGCAAGGGCTTCGTCCATGGTATGACCCATTGCCACGCAACCGGGGAGGTCAGGGAAGACCACTCCATAGGCTCCTTCCTCGCCATCGACCAACGCCGGGTATATGGTCATGTACCTTCTCCTAGCACACCCTCACCCAAGGGAGAGGGGATAAGGCGGGGCTGCCTGCCCGTCATATTGAAGTGGACGGAGTACTAGCCCATCCATCCTGCCGCTATTGCAATAGCGCGAGCGACCCCAATCGAGACTGTCCTGTGACGTGGGAGGGGTATTACTATCTCAATGAGAGGATGCCGGTAGATGTCATGGTTCGAACCGCGCCGTGACAAGCGCCAACCTTCCCGTTCCAGCCTCCGGCGTATCCTTCGCGTATTGGTTTCCAGTGATTATACCACCTCAGTCCGCGAGTTGGCTTGCGAGGGCTTGGGGGTCGGTGACGGGGAGGTTGCAGACGTAGTTTCGGCATACGTATGCGGTGGGGCGGTCGTGGATCTGGGGGCGGTCTTGGAGGAGGGGTAGGGTGTCGAGGGCTGGGTCGGCATGGGCTGGGGACGCGCTCAGGAGGACGCGGTTGGGTAGGAAGCGGCTGAATACTTGGCCGGCGAGGGCTTGGATGTCGGGGGAGTTCGGGTTTCCGATTATGGCTATCTCCTTGACGGGGGCGAGGTAGAAGTCGAGGGCGCAGAGCCAGTGGCCGGCGCCCATTGGGTATTGGGACATTAGGGTCATGGAGGAGCGGATGGAGGTTACGGCTCGGCGCTCTAGGTCTCCGTCGCCTGTAACGACGGCGAGCCTGAGGAGCAGGTCGGCGGCCATTGCGCTGCCTGACGGCGTGGCGTTGTCCTGTGTGTCGCGCGGCCTGATTATCAGGTCTTCGTGGTCTGCGCCGGTGTCGTAGAACTGGCCGGAGGTGTCGTCCCAGAAGAGCTCGACCATCTGATTGCCGAGCGCGATGGCCTCGCGCAGCCATCGGGCCTCGAAGGTTGCCTCGTGGAGGGCGAGCAGGGCATGTGCCAGGAAAGCGTAGTCCTCGAGGTATCCGTTGAGCTTCGCCTGGCCGTTCCTGTACGTTCGCAGCAGCCTGCCGTTGGGGCGCAGGGCGTCCAGGATGAACGCGGCGGCCTTTGCGGCGGCGTCGGTGTATTGGGGGCGGTCCAGGACGGCCCCGGCTTCGGCGAATGCGGCGATCATGAGGGCGTTCCAAGAGGTGAGGACCTTGTCGTCGAGGCCCGGGCGGACGCGGCGGCTGCGGGCCTCCAGGAGGCGCGCGCGGGCTCGGCGGAGCAGGGAGTCGAGCTGGTCTTGGCTGATGCCCTCGGCGGCCGCGAACTCGGCCGGGGGTGTCTTGACGTTGAGGATGCTCATGCCCTCGAAGTTGCCGTCTATGGTTACGCCGTAGTATCGGTTGACGATTTCGGCGTCGTCCTTGCCTAGGGCCTCGATGACGGCTTCGGGGCGCCATACGAAGAACTTGCCCTCGACGCCCTCGCTGTCGGCGTCCTGCGCGGAATAGAAGCCCCCGGCGGGGTCTGTCATCTCGGCGAGCGCGTAGTCGAGGGTCTCTTCGACTACGCGCCTGTACAGGGGGTTGTCGGTTACCTGGTGGGCGTGGAGGTAGAGCCTTGCGAGGAGGGCGTTGTCGTACAGCATCTTCTCGAAGTGTGGGACCAGCCAAAAGGCGTCGGTGGAGTAGCGGTGGAAGCCGCCTCGGAGCTGGTCGTAGATGCCGCCCATGGCCATGCGGTCCAGGGTGGTCGTTACCATTTCCAGAGCTTCTGGGTCGCCTGTCCTGAGATGTTGGCGCAGCAGGAGTTCGTAGGTCATGGGCTGCGGGAACTTGGGCTGGATGCCGAAGCCGCCGCGCTCGCCGTCGAACTGGCCTGCCAAGCGTGAGAAGGCGCGGTTCAGCACATCGGTGGTAAGCGGCTCGAAACCGCGCGCGGACGTTGCCGCGTGGCGGAGCTGGGCGAGGAGCTTGTCAGTGGTGAGGATTATTTCCGAGCGTTTCTGGCGGTAGGCCGAGGCGATTGCCTGGAGGACGCGGGGGAAGGATGGCAGGCCGCCCCGGTCTTCGGGGGGGAAGTAGGTTCCGCCGTAGAATGGCTTGCCGTCGGGGGTGAGGAAGACGGTCATGGGCCAACCGCCCTGGCCGGTCATGGCCTGCACCGCGCCCATGTATATCGAGTCCACGTCGGGCCGCTCCTCGCGGTCGACCTTGACGCATACGAAGCTTTCGTTCATGAGGCTGGCTATGGCGTGGTTTTCGAAGGATTCGCGCTCCATGACGTGGCACCAGTGGCAGGCGGAGTAGCCGACGCTGAGCAGGATGGGCTTGTTCTCGGCCTTGGCGCGGTCGAACGCCTCGCCGCCCCAGGGGTACCAGTCCACCGGATTGTGGGCGTGCTGGAGCAGGTATGGGCTCGTCTCGTTCGCCAGTCGGTTGGTCGTCATAGGTCCGCCTCCATGTCGGTCCAGTCGAGTTCGAGGGTGGTTACGTCGAGCGTCTGCAAGTCGGCGACGCGAATTGCGTGGTTGTTGGTGTCTGCGACGAAGATTCGGCCGCTTGCGATGCTGACGCCGCTGGGCTCGTGGAGCTCGGCTATGACGGCTGGGCCGTCCCTGAAGCCTGGGGTTCCGCTGCCGATGAAGCGGGAAGACTCGCGCTCGCGGGGGTCTATCTTCTTGACGCGGTTGTTGTAGGTGTCGGCTGCGTATAGGGAGCCGTCGTGGTAGTCGAGGCCCTGCACGTGCTGGAGGCGAACGTCGTCTGCGAATCCGTCGCGGTCGCCGAAGGTGAAGAGGTCCTGGCCTACGATGGTTGCGACGCTTCCGTCGGGGTCGAAGTCGGCGGCGCGGACCGAGCTGGTCTCGCTGTCGGCGAAGTATAGCTTCGCGCCGTCGGTGGCGATGCCGTTGGGCTGCGCGAGCTGGGCGAGGTCGTGGCGTCCGTCCACGATGCCCTCGCGTCCGCTGCCCGAGTGGGGGACGACGCGCCTGTCGGCCAAGGACATGCGCCATAGCTGGTGGAAGCCGGCCATGGCGACGTAGAGCGTTCCGCCGCGCAGGGCGAGGTCCCAGGGGGAGTTGAGGGTTGTGGCTATGCCATCGCCGCCGCGGTGGAATGAGGCGGCCTGTTCGCCGGTGCCGGCTAGGGTTTTTACGTTGTGTTTAGCCATGTCCACCATACGAATCGCATGATTTCCGGCGTCTGCGACGTAGAGGGCGTCGCCGTCTAGGGCCATGCCGTGTGGGTCGTCGAACCGCGCCTTCCGGAACCCTCCGTCCACGAGGCCGGGGGCCGGGCCGCCAACGATTGCGGACACGCGCCCGTCGAGGGTGGAGACGACTATCCTGTTGTGGTTGGAGTCGGCGATGAACAGGCGTCCGCTCTCGGCGTCGGCGAGCACTTTGCCTGGGAACGAGAGGGGCCTGTCGGCCTCCTTCTCGCGCTCGGTGGTGAAGTGCATGGGACGTCGGTCTATGAGTCCGGCTGCGTCGTGCTCGGCTATCATGGCGCCGACGAGCCGGTCGAACGGCTCATATGGGATTTCGCCTTCGTGCTTGCCGATGACCTTGCCGGCGGGGTCTATGAACATGAGGGTGGGCCATGCTCGGACGGCGTACTGACGCCAGACGTCGAATGCGCCGTCGTTGACCACTGGGTGCTCGATGTCGTATCTGAGGATGGCTTGGCGGACGTTCTGGGTGGATTTCTCGGCGTCGAACTTGGCGGAGTGGACACCGACTACGGCGATCTCCCGGTTGTACTTTCGCTCCAGTTTCCGCAACTGCGGAAATATGTGCATACAGTTCACTCAGCAGTACGTCCAGAAGTCGAGGATGACCAGTTTGCCGCGGAGTTCGCGGAGAGTGACGGGCCGCTCCGAGTTGAGCCAGTCGAGGCCGGCGGGGAACTCAGGGGCGTTGACCTTGCCTGCGTACTGTGTCGTGGGCACGGGGCTGACTCCTTCTGGTTGCCTATATACATACACTATACCGAGCCGGCGCGTGTTACAATCGCGCCTGCGCTGGAGATGCGCATCATCACGTTGCCGCGGTATCGCGCAGTCAAATCTCAAGCGGCGCGATACAACGATAACTATCGGGGCTAATGGTGGACGGGAACCTCAAAAGGGTATTCCGGCTGGTTGTCCGCGCGCTGTTCTGGATGCCGGTGGCAGCTTTCGCGGCGCTGGGATGTGGGATTTGGGACAACGGCCAGAGCGCCGCCGGTCTGACGTTGGAGGAGGCGGTTGGGCAGATGCTCATGGTCGGGTTTCGCGGGGCTGTTCTGGACGACGAGGTTGCCGCGATGCTGCGCGAGGTCCAGCCCGGCGGCGTAGCGCTCTTTGACCGCGACGGGCCCAGCGGGGGCAAGATGGAACGGAACATCACGTCGCCGCCGCAGTTGAAGGCCTTGACGTCGGCTATACAGGCCACGGGGGATATTCCATACTTCATAGCCATAGACGCCGAGGGAGGATACGTCAACCGACTGAAAGGCAAGTATGGGTTCACGGTCTCGGTTCCTTCGGCTCAGACCATGGGAGAGAGCGCACCGGCCGACACGGCGGCAACCGCGGGCGCGCTGGCGAATGAGATGAAGGATATGGGGATCAACTGGAACTTCGCGCCGGTCGTGGACGTGAACGTGAACCCAGAGAGTCCGGCCATAGGCGCGATAGAACGCTCATTCAGCAGCGACCCTGCGATTGTGGCGGAACACGCCGACGCCTTCATCCGGGCGCACCACGAACGGCAAGTCATAACGGCGTTGAAACACTTTCCAGGACACGGGAGCGCGTCGGGCGACACGCACCTCGGCGTCACGGACGTGACAGCAACGTACCGCCATGTGGAAGAGCTTGCGCCGTACAGCGCACTCATCGAAGGCGGGTACGATGACCCCATCATGACCGCGCACATCGTCAACAGGAACCTCGACCCAAGCGGAATACCGGCTACGCTGTCCCGCGAAGTCATGACGAAGCTCATCAGGGAAGACATGGGCTTCGGCGGCGTCATCATCTCGGACGACATGCAGATGGGGGCTATCGTCGAGGAGTACGGCTTGGCTGACGCGGCCATAGAAGCGATCAAGGCAGGCGTAGATATAGTGCTGCTCGCCAACCAGCAGGGCGAGTACGACATCCAGCGGGTGTACCGGGTGAGGGACGCCATCGCGCAGGCAGTGAGGGACGGGGAGCTTTCCGAGGAGCGCATCTACGAGTCTGCCGACCGCATCGAGTCTCTGAAGCGCAAGTACGGCATCTGGAAGTAGCCATGCCGGAGGCGCCTGAGCTGGAGGCGATACGCGAGTTCCTGGAGCGCGAGGTGGTGAGGGCGCGGGTTACGAGGTTCGAGACGCTGCGGCCCAGTGTAATCAGGCCGCTGGCGGGCGACCCGGCGGAGCTGGCAGGGAGCCGCGAGTGTGGTTGGGCTACACCGCGGGTACGAGCGATTCTATGGCGCTGGTGTCCAGCGATTCGCGCGCTACGTCCAAGTCATAGAGTTTCTGGAGATTCATCCAGGATTCTGGGGTCATGCCAAGCGCTTTGCCGATACGCAGCGCGGCGTCGGCTGTGATGGGGCGGCGTCCGTGGACGATTTCGTTCACGCGCTGCGGGTCCATGCCAATGGCTGCCGCCAACCTGCGCTGGTTGATGCCGAGCTCGTTGAGTATCTCTGCCAGATGTTCGCCTGGGTGTATGGGCGCGCTTACGTTCATACGCTCCTCCTCAGTGGTAATCCACGATTTCAATATCAATCGCGCCTTGCCCTGTCCATCGGAAGCAGACTCTCCATTGGTCGTTAACGCGAATGCTATGCTGCCCGTTTCTGTCTCCCCGTAGGGTTTCGAGATGAAATGATGGAGGAACTCTAAGGTCGGGCAGAGCTTCCGCTGTAATCACGCGCTGTATGCGCATCCGGGCTCGGCGCTGGATGTCGGGTGGCAAACGCCTGACAGGGTGTCCATTGAAGAGCCTCTCAGTTTCTCTGTTCCGGAAGCGGTTCACGCGCATATGATAATCTATGGTGGGCGGAGGTGCATCTTGCAATGGCCTATCTGAACTGCCAGACATCGGGGTTGCGCTCTATCCTTTGCAGATGGGCGGATGAGTTCCGATTCCTAATATGGAATGGGATACGTTGAAGCGGGGTACAGCATCCGGAGGCAGCTTTGCCGGAGGCGCCTGAGCTGGAGGCGATCCGCGAGTTCCTGGAGCGCGAGGTGGTCAGGGCGAGGGTTACGAGGTTCGAGACGCTGCGGCCCAGTGTAATCAGGCCGCTGGCGGGCGACCCGGGGGAGCTGGTAGGGAGGCGCGTCGAGAGCGTTGAGCGTGTGGGGAAGTTCCTGACCATGCGCTTCGCGGGCGGCAGGGCGCTGGTGGTCAATCCGATGCTCACGGGCTCCTTCCAGCGGCGCCGGCCGTCGTCGCGGGTGTACAAGAAGACGTGCTTCGTGATGTCGCTGGATGACGGGCAGCAGATTCGCTACCTGGACGGTCGGCAGATGGGGCGGGTCTATTACGTCCGGTCCGACCGCGTGGGGGACGTTCCGCAGATGGAATCCCTGGGGCCAGACGTACTGGGGGAGGACACGTTCGAGGGGTTCCTGGAGCGGATAAGGCCGTTTCGCGGGGAGATCAAGGGCGTTCTGACGCGGGGGCGGGTCATATCGGGGATAGGGAACGCCTACGCGGACGAGATACTCTTCGAGGCGGCGGTGTATCCGTTCAGGAAGCGGACTGCGCTTTCGCGGGAGGAGCTTGGGCGTGTGTACGAGGCTGCCCGCGGGGTAACGAGGGAGGCGGTGGAGCAGGTGAGGGTGAGGATGGGGGAGGACGGTCGGCTTGGGAGGCGGGACTTCATGAGGGTACACAACAGGGGCGGGGAGCCGTGTCCGCGCTGCGGCTCCAGCATCACGCAGATCGCGGCGAACCAGCGGATTACGAGCTATTGCCGGCGCTGCCAGCCGGGGATGCTGATAGGGAGTTGAAGATGCCAGGGTCGGGATTCGCAGGATTGGAGGATGGTGGGGCCGAGTTGTGGCCGGGATGGACATGTTGATTCCGATAGAACTCAAGCGCTACGATTGGGCCCGAGCCCCGGTTCAATGGTGATCGGGCCGGGGGAGCGTCGCGAGGGCGCTGAAGCCGCAAGGTTCGGGCGCCGCGATTCGAGTGTGGAGGCGAATGGTGGAAGTTGGTTGTTGCGTCTGCGCCGGGATATACGCGCGGAGAGGGGTTAGCCGATGCTGAGCCGGCAGGTCGAGTCGAGCGCTAACAACGCGCTGGCCGAGATACTGCGCCAGATGATGCCCATGTGCAGGGTGTACTCGGAGGCCACCCGCACCATCAGCCATCAAGCTGGTCGGCGGCCTGACATCTTGGTTACCGCCGCCGGACGCGCGCCTGTGGTGATAGAGGCCGAGTATGAGCCTGCGGACGAGGTGGAGCAGGACGCCGCCGCGCGGCTTGGCCGCCAAGTCGAGGGCGAGTCCCGGCCCATAGAGTCGGCGATAGCTCTGCGCTACCCCGAGACCGTGCGGAGCGCCTATGACCTTGCCGATGCCGTGGGTTCGGCGAGGCTCTCCTACTGCGCGCTCTATGCCAAGCCGCCGGGAAGCCGCTTCCCGGAGTCGGGCTGGCTGACCGGCTCGGTGTCCGACCTTGCGGACCTGGTACGGCTGGTGTCGGTGTCCCAGAGCGAGGTTGACGCGGCGGCCGACGCAATGGAGGAGGGCATAGAGCGGGTCGCGGTCATCTTGGACGAGATGAACGATGAGAGGCCCGCTATCACCGCAGCCATAGCAGGTCTTCTTGGAATGGTGAACGTGCCGCAGACGCGCCGGATGGCGTGCGCTATCATCGCCAACGCGATGATATTCCATGACAGGCTTGCGGGTATGCGCGAGGAGGTCAAGCCGTTGCATCTCGTGTGCGGGCGGGATGTAGCCAATCCACATTCTGAAACGTTGGCGGCCTGGGCCGGGATACTGGATATCAACTACTTCCCGATATTCGCCATCGGCAGGGATATTCTCAACCAGGTCCCTCCGCAGGATGCGGCGCGTATCCTGAACACGCTGGAGCTTACTGCTGGTTCGGTGAACTCCGCTGGTGTTGCGAACTCCCACGACCTGACCGGGCGCATATTCCAGCGGCTGATCGCCGACCGCAAGTATCTGGCGACCTTCTACACGCTGCCTGCGTCGGCGGCGCTGCTGGCGCGGCTTGCCGTGGCCAAGATGGAGGGTGTGGACTGGGGGGACGCGGAGTCCATCGGCGGGCTGCGTATAGGCGACTTCGCGTGCGGCACCGGCGCGCTGCTGTCGGCGGTGTACGAGCAGATAGCTACGCGACACGAGCGAGCGGGCGGAAACCCTGCCACGCTCCATACGGCCATGATGGAGGATACTCTATACGGCTGCGACGTAATGCCTTCGGCCGTTCACATCACCACTTCCACACTTGCTGGCGCCCAGCCCCGCGTTGGATTTGAGAACTCCCGCATCTACACGCCCACCTACGGGGGGGGGGGGAGGTGGCGGTGTTGCCATAGGCTCACTAGAGGCGCTCGATAGACAGCGTCTGCTGAACGACTCGGCTGGTCTCACACGCACAGGCAGCGCAGGCGAGGAGGCCGCCGGCCAGATCCAATTTGAGATTCCACATGAGTGGTTCAACCTAGTAATAATGAACCCGCCCTTCACGCGAAACACGACTAACGAAGGGGAACATGCCAACAAATTCAATGCGGCTTTCGCCGCTTTCAATACCAGCGACGCGGACCAGAGAGCCATGGGGAAACGAATGGCCGAGCTAAAAAAGGATACGTGCTATCACGGCAACGCTGGCATTGCATCCGCATTCGCGGCGTTGGCGCACCGCACGCTCAAGCCCGGTGGCGTGATGGCCTTGGTGTTGCCACTGTCTGCTACCACCGGCTCGTCGTGGCAGCGGTTCCGCGAGATGCTCGTTCGGAATTATTCTGATCTGATGGTATTGAGCATTGCAGCCAACGGTGCGGATATGTCTTTTTCATCAGATACCGGCATGGCTGAGTGTCTTGTAGTCGCCAAGAAGAAATCCCACGAAGGAAGAGACCGCTTCACCCCTGAATCAGCGTCAATCAAATTCATATCACTGAAACGGCGCCCGCAGGGGTTTGCATATGCCAACGAGGCGGCCAAGAGCATCATGGACGCCCGTAGTGTAAGAGGGATTGATGATGGGCCGTATGGCGGCACTCCATTGATGGTTGGAGATGACTTGATTGGTGCAGTCATGTCAGCCTCATGTAGCGTGAGTGGGGATTTGTGGGGAGGGGTGCGCATGTCCGATTATTCTCTTGCCCAGGTGGGCTACGCCTTGGCGAACTCCAGTCTATGGCTTCCGGGCATCCGCTCAGCCGTCGGACTGAAGATGGCGCTGCTGGGCGCAGTGGGCAAGATTGGCCTCCACCACCGCGATATCACTGGCCCACCGCCTCGCGGCCCCTTCGACAGAATGGAATGCAGCCCCACGGCCACCTATCCTGCGCTATGGAACCACAATGCCAAGAAAGAAACGCGGATGATATGCCAACCTGATTCACAGTTGATAGTGAGACAGGGGATGGAAGGGAAGGCGGCCACGGCATGGTCTGCCGCAAGCCGCGCTCATCTGAACACCGAGTTCACTTTCGGGTCTCAGGCTCTCGCGGTTGCGCTCACTGAGAGAGAATCAATAGGCGGTTGGGTATGGCCCAACGTGATTTTCGACGATAAGGGGTTTGATTGTGCCTTTGCAATTTGGTGCAACAGCACCTTAGGCATGTTGTCTCATTGGTGGCACTCCAGCCGTCAGCAGTCGAGCAAGGCTAGAATATCTCTCCGCTCCACCGAATCGCTCCGGGTGCTGGACTTCCGGGTCCTGAGTGATGAGCAGCTTGGGACGGCAGAGGCGATATTCGAGGAGTTCCGCGACAGGGAACTGAAGCCTGCGTATCTGGCGGACGCGGACCCCAACCGGGCGTTGCTGGACCGGCGGGTCGTGTGCGACCTGTTGGGATTCGACCAGGCCACATACGAGGCGGTTCGTCAGCTGGCGGCGAAGTGGTGCGCGGAGCCGTCGGTGCATGGCGGCAAGAAGCGGCCGCGGGGCGCTCGGCTGGTACTGTGATGACGCAGACGATTTCGACGGGCGGGCCGCGCTAGACGCTGGTCTTAGAATGGGAGAGATGTTGATGGAGATGGCTGAGTGCTTTGGGTGCAAGCTGGTACAGCCGGCGCAGGATGCCGCCACGGGGTTCACGATTCACGCATGCAGACGGTGCGCCAGTGTCCACATGAGGCTGGTTCGGAGCCAGCCCAGCGTGAGCTCCAGCCTTGCCGACGCCCAGAACCAGGAGACCGGGGAGCGTCCTGACTCGAGTCCAGCGCGGCGCGAAGAGCTGCAGGGCGCTCAAGAGGACTTATCGGTGGACGAACATATGGAGCAGGGCCGCTTTCCCTCGATGTAGCCCGCGGCAGGGAACCAAGGTAGGCGGGGATTGGGTGGTCGAGTAGGGCAATCGCATCTTATTGAGCGAGTAGATTGATGAGGCAAAAGGCAGGTGTCTGAATCAGGATATTCAGTATTGGGATGCAGGCGAGACGCCTTGCGCTCCCGGGATGAGGGGCTCCACGCGAACAGGGTTTGGGACACGCTGAATTGCCCTCACCCGTCAAGGGGGAGGGGAGGTGGCAGACGGGACGCCTGCGCTCCTTCGTCTATGTTCGTTTCGTCTCGGCCGGCTCCTTTCTGTTGGCACTCTGGCGGGTTCTGGCCCGCCTCTGCGCCTGGCTTATCACCCTTACCCTAGCCCTTCTCCCGTCTAGGGAGAGGGGACAGAGCGGGGAATCGCCCTTATCCTAGCCCTTTCCCTTCGGGGGAGGGGACGCAGGGTGGGGCATTCGCCCTCACCCTGGCCCTTTCCCCCGTGAGGGAGAGGGTACTTGGCGGGTCTTGCGACCCGCGTCCTGTCTACTCCTGGTTCCCCCGCTCTCGCGGGAGATGAGTTTGCCTTGCAAGGCAGTGACTCCGGTACTTGCTTCGAGGATGCCGACGTCGATCGCCCGCCGACACTGGGGGTGCAGCCCCTCCTCTAACTTTCCCGGACGGCTGACGGGCCCTTGCGGGACCGCCTGCGTTTCGCGCTTGGGCCTTCCACCCGCCAAGGCGTCGGGCTGCGCTGGCTACGGTCCTCCCGGTCGTCCGAGAGTCCGCACCTGGAACGGGGGAGGCACATTTAGCGCTGCGTCCTCCTGGCGAGGCGCCGGAACACAGAGCGGCCTTCTCATACCGCGGGGGCCCCGTCCCAACAACAGCGGCGGCATGAATACCCTGAAGATTTGGTAGAGGTGGCTCTGTGCCCGTTTGGGATACGTCCCTTCGGGCCGTCTACCAGACTAGCACGGCTGTTCTCGTGATGTCAAGGGGCGCTATGGGGCAATTTAGATGCGATTGCCCTGGGTGGTCGAGACGGGGTAGAGCGTTGAATCGGCTTGTGGTATATTCTTGGCTATGTTCGAGCATGATGTTCTTGTCATAGGGGCTGGGCTTGCGGGTATGCGGGCCGCTCTGGCGGCTCAGCGGATGGGGGCCGACGTTGCGGTGGTTACGAAGGTACACCCGGTGCGGAGCCATTCGAACGCGGCGCAGGGCGGGATCAACGCGGCGCTGACGGAGCGGGGCGACCCGTGGGAGGACCACGCCTTCGACACGGTGAAGGGGAGCGACTACCTGGGCGACCAGGACGCTATCGAGGTGATGTGCGGCGAGGCGGGGCGGGAGGTCATCGCCATGGAGCACATGGGGGTGATATTCAGCCGTGATGACGAGGGGCGCCTGGGGACGCGGGCCTTTGGAGGGCAGCGGCAGGCGCGCACGTTCTTCGTTGCCGACTTCACCGGGCAGGCGCTGCTGCACGTGCTGTATGAGCAGGTCGTCCAGGCCGACGTGCGCGTGTACGAGGAGTGGTTCGTCATCTCTCTCATCGTGGAGGGTGGGGAGTGCTGCGGGGCTGTGGTGATGGAGATGCGCTCCGGCGAGGTCCACGTGATTCGGGCCAAGGCGGTGATAATGGCGGCGGGCGGGCTGGGCAGGGTATTCGAGCCGAGCACGAACGCGCTGATCTGCACCGGGGACGGCATGGCGCTGGCTTACAGGGCTGGCGCGCCGCTGATGGACATGGAGATGGTGCAGTATCACCCGACGACGTTGAAGAGCAACGGGGCGCTGATGTCGGAGGGCGCGAGGGGAGAGGGGGCGTACCTGATCAACGCGGAGGGCGAGCGGTTCATGGAGCGGTACGCGCCGAACATGATGGAGCTTGCCTCGCGGGACGTGGTGTCCAGGTCGGAGCAGACGGAGATAAACGAGGGCAGGGGCGTGAACGGTTGCGTGTTCCTAGACTGCCGGCACTTGGGAGAGAAGCTGATCAACGAGAAACTGCTGCAGATCCGCGATCTGGGCCGCGATTTCGCCAACGTGGATATGGCGCATGAGCCGGTGCCCATCAGGCCCGGGATGCACTACCAGATGGGGGGCGTCAAGACCGACGTGGACGGGCGGACGAGCGTGCCGGGGCTGTACGCGGCGGGCGAGGCGGCGTGCGTGAGCGTACACGGCGGCAACAGGCTGGGGGCGAACTCGCTGCTGGATACGCTGGTGTTCGGGCGTCGCTCCGGTGAGCGCGCGGCGGAGTCGGCGGGGGCGATGCAACATGCGCCCATCGGCGACTCGGCGGGCGACATCGAGAGGGCGAGTATCCAGGCGATGCTGGACCGGGACGGCGATGGCGAGCTCTTCGGCAGGATCAGGCTGGAGATGGGCGAGACGATGAACGCGAGGCTGGCGGTGTTTCGGGACCGCGAGGGCATCCAGGAAGCGATGTCTAAACTGGCGGAGCTTCGGGAGCGATACGGCCGGGTCGTCGTGTCGGACAAGGGCAAGACGTTCAACACGAACCTGATATTCACGCTGGAGCTGGGGTTCATGCTCGACTGCGCGGAGGCTATCGCGCTGGGAGCGCTGGAGCGCGAGGAGAGCAGGGGGGCGCATTACCGGACGGACGCGCGGGAGCGGGACGACGAGAACTGGCTCAAGCACATCCTGCTGTCGAAAGGCCCGGAAGGGCCGAGTGTGGAGTATCTGCCGGTGGCTATCACGCAATGGCAGCCGCAGGCGCGGACGTATTGATGCGTGAGGCAAAGCGGACGGCGGCGCGTGGAACAGCGTGAAGGGCGCGCGGAGTCATGAGGAGTTCCCAGCGGAGCTGCGCCGCCCTCAATCTCATGCGGCCTATGTGGGACCTCATGCGGCAGCGCCAGGCCGATTCGTTCATACGGCAGCCCCAGACGTTTCCAGACGTGCTGCTTTGACAGCGGAAGCAATTTCGGGCGCATCGCGCGTTATGGGATAATGGACGAATACATGACAGCCATGAGAGGGATAGAGGTCCGCGGGATTCGCGCGAGGGACTGGGCGGCCTTCTTCAGGCGTCACAAGGATGGTGAATAAGAGCGTATGGAAGTTACGCTGAGTGTTAGGCGGTTCGATCCTGACGCGGACCGGCCGGCCCCGTATTTTCAGGACTATACCCTGGACCTAGACGAGGGTTCGGTGGTGCTGGACGGGCTGATTGCCATACGGGAGCGGATAGACGGGACGCTTGCGCTTCGGTGCTCGTGTCGGAGCGCTATATGCGGCTCGTGCGCCATGCGGGTCAACGGGCAGGCGATGTTGGCGTGCAACACGAAGATAGCGGACGCGATGGCGAGCGGGGGCGGCTCGGTGGTGGTGGAGCCTGCGGGCAACATGCAGGTCATCAAGGACCTGGTGGTGGACTTCGCGCCGTTCTGGGACAAGGTGAGGGCTGTCCGCCCGTGGCTGCAAGCGGATGGGCCGGCGCCCGGGCCTGACGAGGAGTACGTGGCGCCGAACGAGGACATGCTGCACCTGGCGGGCGTGATGGCGTGCATAATGTGCGGGGCGTGCGTCTCCGACTGCACGGTGTTGGAGGTGGACGAGCGGTTCCTGGGGCCGGCGGCGCTGGCGAAGGCGTACCGATTCGTGGCCGACCCGCGCGACGACGCTGACAGGGCCCGGCTGGGCGAGCTGGTCGAGTATGGCGGCGTGTGGGACTGCACGCGGTGTATGCAGTGCGTGGAGGTGTGCCCGAAGGGGGTCGATCCGATGGGCAGGATAATGGCGATGCGAGACCGCGCGATAGAGGGGGGTTACGACGACTCCTACGGTGCGCGGCACGCGAGCGCGTTCACGGACATGGTGGAGCACAGCGGGCGGGTGGATGAGCTGCGGCTGCCGCTGAAGACGAAGGGGATGCTCAACGCGCCGGAGATGCTAAAGCTGCTCCCCGTGGGACTGCGGGCGCAGTTGAAAGGCAAGCGTCCGCCGATCATCCACAGGAAGAACCCGGGACAGGACAACGTCCGCCGGATATTCGAGAAGGTCGAGAGCTAACATGAGATACGCATTCTATCCCGGCTGCGTCTCGCGGGGCGCGGCGCCCGAGCTCTTCGCTGCGACGACGGCGGTTTGCGAGAAGCTGGGCATCGAGTTGGAGTTCGAGCCTATGCGGTCGGCGTCCTGCACGGGTTCGGGCGTTTTGCAGGAGAAGAATCTGCGGCTGGGCGATACGCTCAACGCGCGGACGTTCGCGCTGGCCGAGCGGACGGGTCTGCCGTTGCTGAACATATGCAGCACGTGCCAGGGCGTGATGTCGCAGGCGAACCAGCGGCTCACGTCGGACGCGGGATACCTGGCGTCCATCAACGAGGACCTCGCGGAGGAGGGGTTGGAGTACAGGGGGACGGTCGATCCGCGCCACTTGATGTGGGTGATAGTCGAGGACGTGGGGCTGGACAGCCTGCGGGCGCAGGTTACGAGGCCGCTGACGGGGTTCAAGGTGGCGCCGTTCTACGGCTGCTACATCGTGAGGCCGACGTCGGCGCTGGGGTTCGACGAGCGCCCAGAGCGCAAGGACGCGCTGGAGCGGGTGATAGAGGCGGTCGGCGCGGAGGTGGTGGACTTTCCAGGCAAGACGCTATGCTGCGGGTTCCCGATACTGACCATAAACGAGACGAACTCGGTGAAGATGGTGGCGAACCATACGCTGGACGCGAAGAAGGGCGGAGCGCAGGCGATGGTGACGCCGTGTCCGCTGTGCCACCTGAACTTGGACGGCTACCAGCCGCAGGCGGCCGCGTCGGCGCGGCAGCCGATAGACCTGCCTATCATCCACCTGCCGCAGCTGCTGGGGCTGGCGCTGGGGATAGACCCGAATGCGATGCGGCTGAACAAGCACATCGTCTCGACGGGGAAGCTGCTATCGGATATGGCGCTGACGCCGTAGGACGCCGCGTTAGCCTGGCCGCTCGGGCCAGAAGGCTATGGCTAGGAGGCCGGGGCCCGTGTGAGCGCCTATTACGGGCGAGAGGTCTGCCAAGAATAGCTCGCGGCAGTCGAATCGGGATTCGATATTCGCCTGTAGGCGCTCTGCTTCTTCGAGGGCGTCGCCGTGCATTACGCTGACGTGTACGGGGCGGTCGGCGGCTCTTTGGTCCATCAGCTTCAACATCCGGTCCGTGGCGCGGCGGCGAGTTCTTGGACGGGCGACGTTTCGGACGCTGCCATGGGTCATTTCGAGCATGGGCTTGATGCCGAGCAGGGCTGCGCCGGCGTAGGCGATTCTGGGGACTCGGCCGCCTTTCCATACGTAGTAGAGGGTGTCGAGGAAGGCTAGAAGGGTCGTCTCTTCGGCTGCGCGGGCTGCGGCTGCGCGGACATCTTGCAGGGACGCGCCGGCGCGGGCGGCTCGTTGGGCGGCTGTTGCGACGAGGCCCTCGCCGCCGGCGGCGCTGCCCGAGTCGAGAACCTCTATGTGGATGTCGGGCATAGCCTGGCGCGCTGCGCGGATGGCGGCTTGCGCGGAATCGTAGGAGGCGCTGAAGGCTGGGGAGACTGTGATGCAGAGGATGGCGTCGGCGTCCTGTGCGGCTTGCTGGAAGGCGTCCAGGTAGCTCTGGGGGGAGGGGGCGGCTGTGGTGGGCGGCTGGGCGAGGGACGGGAGGGCGCGGTAGAACTCGACGGCGGTGATGTCCAGCCCGTCGCGGAGCTGCTGTCCATCGAGGATCAGCTGCATGGGCGCGACGATGGGGCTGTCGGCAGCGCCTGGGGGCAGGGATGCCGCGCTGTCGGTGACGATGGCGGTCTTCACCACAGAGGGCGGGGAGGGCGCAGAGGTCAAGAGCTTGGAGGATATTTTAGGATTTGCGGGCTATGGGTGTTTCAGGGGATGGAGCCACATCTGGGTCTATCAGGCGGGCGATGCGTTCGAGGCGTGAGACTACGGCATCGAGCACGGCCTCGTATTCGACACCTGTCGGCAGGTCGATAGGGACATACAGGTCATCGCCCGAGGCTATGAGTCCGGGCGAGTTTTCGGGGTTGAGTCTGCAGCGTGCCCGTTTCGTAGATTTGTACTTTCCATAGACGGTGAGCCATAGGGGAGTATCGCGATGCTGGGCCCAGCGGTGGAAGTTGACGCCAAACCAGACAACCGCGCCGGAGATCCGTATATACCGACCGTAGCCGACTGCCAGCGGCGTTACTATCAATCCCTTTACATTCGCCCACCCGGCCTCGCACGCGCGTGTAGTAGCGTCATTTACGAGACGCGGCAGGCGGCGAATTCGTCGAGGGAATTCGGGACCGAGTTCTTCGGGGCGCAGCGGCAGGAAGGCGTCCGCGTCCTCCTGTTGGGTTAGACCAAGCAGTTGTCGGATGTCGGCC
This sequence comes from uncultured Dehalococcoidia bacterium, assembly GCA_958296115.1. Lineage (GTDB taxonomy): Bacteria > Chloroflexota > Dehalococcoidia > Lucifugimonadales > CAJWER01. Next base: position 2,484,276 of record OY282442.1, on the reverse strand, counting down.
TCTGCGCGTGAGTCGGCGGCGGCGCTCGATTGGGATGCCATCCGGTCGAGCAGATGCTTCCAACTCGTCAGCATCAGGCGGCGGCTGCCGCCATCCACGGCAGCGCTGCGAATGCGCGTCTCTGTCGTGTCGGGGCGCAGATCGATGCCGCGAGCATCTTTCACTCGCCTTTGGAGCTCCGCCCATAGCGTCTCGCGTCTCTGGGCCGGGGCGACGAACAGGAGCGCGGAGGGCTTGTCCTTTGGCAGGCGTTCGAGGTACTTGACAGGCTGATTCTCGGTGAGTCCCGCCCAAAACTTCGCCTCGATGAACACATGCTTCACGCCGCGCTCGTCGTAGCCTGCGAGGTCTGGGCGTATGCCTTCCTCGTCGCTGGCCTGGGTTCGCACCTCGGCTATGGGGCCGATGTCGGCGGCGGCGGTTCGCACCAAATCTTGAAGCGCGCGCCTAGACGCCTCGGACGACGCGAGGATGTGGCCCAGAGCCTCGACGGCGATGTTCTCTGGATGCGTGGCGAGGGAGAGCGTGATATGAGCGAGCAACGTCTTGTCGCTGGGCATGGTGGGTGATGTCCTTGTCTAGCCGTTGGTGTCTAGGATCGTGCCTGTGAGGGTTGCGTTGTCGAGGGCGGCGCCGGTCAGGTCTGCGCCTCGCAGGTCGGCGTTCCCGAGGTCGGCGCTCCTGAGATTGGCCCTGGTGAGGTTGGCGTCTGTGAGGTCGGCGGATTGCAGGTTGGCGTCTCTGAGGACGGCGAGGTATAGGTCTGCGCCTCGCAGGTCTGCGTTGCGTAGGTCGGCATGTTCCAGGACGACGCTGTGCAGCGTCGCGCCGGCGAGGTTTGCGCCCGTGAGCCGTGTCTCGGTCATCCTGGCTTCGCTGAGATTGAGCTGGGCGAGGTCGAGGCCGGCAAGGTCGAGGCCGCAGAGGTCGGCGCGGGCGAGATTTGCGCCTGCCAGCTTCGCGCCGGTGAGCTTCGCCAGGAACAGGTTCGCGCCTTCCAGGTCGGCTCCGCGCAGGTCTGCCTGCTGGAGGTCGACTCCTCGCAGATTCGCGCCTCGCAGGTCGGCCTGCTGGAGGTTGGCGTCTCTTAGCGATGCCCGCTCCAGATCGGCGTCAGCGAGATTGGCATGTCCAAGGTCGGCGTTTTCGAGGTCGCTGGCCCGGAGGACGGCTTCGCGGAGGTTGACTTTCGACAGGCTTGCGCCGGACAGGTCCAGCCCGGCGAGATGCGTGAAGGCGAGGCTCTCGGCGGCGTTCGCCCGCTCCTGGACTTGCGCGCGGGTCAGCTCTGCGGCCTGCTCCGACACGGGGGCATCGTCCTGCGAGTAGGCGGCCTCGCGGTCCTGGGCGGCGCAGGCGGACAGGGCGGCGGCGAGGATGGCTGCCGCGATCATGGCGGCGAGTCTGCGGGAGGCGGTCATGGTTCGCAGATTCTACCACGATGCAGGGTAGGGAAGTGAGTAGGGGATAGTGGGGGAGGGAGACGAAGTGCGTGAGGCGTGTGAAGGACATGATGGGGGACCCTAGCGGGGCGCGATAGCTGCGGCGGGCGTAGAGACGCCTAAATGCCGCGCAGTAATACCAAATGCCGACTCGGTGCTGTCGTGGCCCTCTTTGGGCGAGTTTCGCAGCGCCGCCCGGGGATGGTGTCCAATCCGTCAACCTGGGGCAACCCCCTATAGGTCCCCCGTCTTCGCGGTAGCAGGCGGGACGCCTGCGCTCCCAGGCTTGTTGAGTATCTGTTTTCAGGGCTTGAATCTCGTTGAAAAGTTGTTGGAAATAGGCTGAAACCCAGTTGACACTTGACAAAGATAGGCGTTAGCATAGGTTCAGTCTCAATTCAAGGAGGAGACAATGGCCAGAAGGAAGACGAAGAAGATGCTGGCGGTGGAAGAGAAGTTCAATCGCCCCCTGGAGGAGATGCTGCCGCCGATGGTTACGGAGAACGGGCTCTCGGCGACGGCGGACGAGTTGGGAGTCAGCAAGGCGACATTGGGCTACTGGCTGCTCAAGCTGGGTATCAACGTGCAGCGGGTCGCTCTTGCGCCTGGCGAGTTCATCGAGGTGAAGCGGGCCAGCTAGACGGCTCATCAAAGAACCCCCACCAAAGTACCGAGGCCGGGTCCCCCATCGAACACCCCCGCGATGGGATCAGGACCCGGCCTTACTTATTGTCTGGATAAGGGTTCAGCGGCGGCGGATTGCCGCGCGGGCCTCGTTTTCGCGCTCGCGATCTATGATGGCGCGGCGCTTGTCATGGCGCTTGCGGCCGCGGGCGAGACCGAGTTCGAGCTTCGCCCTATGGCGCTTGATGTACAACTTGAGAGGCACGATGGTCAGGCCGCGCTCCTCGACCTGGCGTGTCAGCCGGACTAGCTGCTGCCTGTGGAGCAGCAGCTTTCGCCGGCGAGTCGGGTCGTGGTTGTCTATGCCGCCTGCGGAGTATTGGGCGACGTGGGCGTTCACGAGCCACATCTCGCCGTCCTCGGGCTTCACGAAGGCTCCGCTGATGTTGCCGCGCCCTTCGCGCATGGCCTTGATCTCTGTGCCCAGCAGGACGATGCCCGCCTCGAGGGTGTCGAGTATCTCGTAGTCGTAGCGCGCCCTGCGGTTGACCGCGAGGGTCCTGTGCTCGGCCATGCGCTTTCCGTTCCTTGCGCGGCCTAGGTTCCGTCCACCATGCTGGTCAGCTCTTCGATGGCGCGGCGGAGCTGCTGGATGTCCTGTTCGCGGGCGTCGCGGTGGGTAACCTCGATGTCCGGGGTGATTCCCTCGCCGTGGATGAGTCTGCCGGTGGGCGTGTGCCAATGCGCGATGGTGATGTAGAGACCGCCGCCGTTGCTGAGCTGGCGGAGGATGTTGACGCTGCCCTTGCCGAAGGAGGTCTCGCCGATGATAGTCGCCCGGCCGTGGTCCTGGAGCGCGCCGGCGAGGACTTCGCTGGAGCTTGCGCTCCGCTCGTTGATGAGCATTACCATGGGCACGCCTTCGATGATCTGCGTCCCGTCGCGGACAGGCCAATTCGTCCGCGTTCCGTCGCCCTTCTCGACGTAGAGCACGAGGTCGTTCTCAGGCTTCAAGAACAGGCTGGCGATACCCACAACGGAGTCGAGGGTCCCTCCGTCGTTGTCGCGGACGTCTAGGATGAGGCCCTCCGCGCCGCCTGCCATCGCCTCCAGCACGGCGTCGCGGAGGTCGTCCGGGGTGGTGGGGTAGAACTGGGTGATCCTGATATGCGCGAACCGGTCGTCTGGCTGGCTCCTGGTCTGCACGCTGACCAGCGGGATCTCGTCTCGGACTACTGGGATCAGCACGGGGTCGAGCGCTCCCAGGTGCTTCACGAGCAACTGGACGGTGGAGCCCTTGGGGCCCCGCACCTTGGTTACGGCCTCCAAGAGGCTCAGCCCTTCCAGGCTCTCGCCGTCGGCCTCTAGGATGATGTCGCCCGCCCTGATGCCCGCCGCCTCGGCCGGCCCGCCTGGTATGGGCGATATGATGACGAGCTTGCCATCGCGGTTGAGATTCACGTGCGCGCCGATGCCCTCGAAGTTGCCTCGAAACACGTCCTGGAAGCTGCCCTGCAACACCTCTGGGCTCAGATAGGACGTCTGGGGATCGCCGAGGACGGTCAGCATTCCCCTGATTGCGCGCTCCGTGAAGTCCTCGCCGTTCAGCTCGGACGGGTCCACGTAGTCCCTGAGGAGATGCGACCACGCCTCCCAGACGACGCCCAAGTCCTGCGGAACCGCGTCGGGGCGCGCCACGGGCTTGTCTGGGGGCACGACCTGAGGGAAGTAGGGGGCCTCGGCGGATGCGGGCGCGTCTGTGGATGCGGGGACCTGGGTTTGCGCCGACCCGGTCTGCATTGGGGCCTGGTCTCCGGGGTCGTCCTCGCCGCCGGTGGCGCAGGCTAGGACCAAGGCCATGGCCAGAACGGCCAGGGCCGTCAACAGCATTCGCCGGTCAAGGGCTTTCAACAGGGCTTCTCCTGTGACGAAAAATGAATTGGCGGTCATTCCATTCTATATCAAACCGCGTGTCTCATGCCGAACAGGGCAGGGTGGGGAGGGATAGGAGGCGCCGGAATCGGGATTCGCGGGATTGGTAGGTCCCGGCGGCCAGTTGCCTGGAACCGTCTATTCTCATAGTCAACGACGGAAAAATGAGGAGGCTTACCCCTGTCAGTTTTCTCAGGAGAGAAGGGACAAGAAGCCCTGAAAGACTTGCGTAGACGGCATTTCAGCAATGCGAAACAGGACCTATTCAAGGCGTTTCAGGGTATTCAGAATTATTCACAGGGCTATTCAGCAGGTATGTTTGGCCTGAATACGGTAGTTGACTTCAGGTATGGCAGCCAGTTATCATTCAGGCGATTCATGTGCGCGCGCGTTTTGCTGAAAAGGACTTGAAAAAATGACCACTCGCTCTGAGAACAAGCGGCGCCGCCTGTCCAGGCCGTACCCCGCACACACGTTGGAAGACTCACTCGAGGTCGCGCAGGCGGTCTACGGCCGCGGCGGCTCGGTGAACCGCGTGGTCCTGGCTGGAAGCCTGGACACCACGCCTTCCAGCAGCGCCTTCGTGATGCGCCTGACCTCGACTTCCAAGTACGGGCTGATAGTGCGGAGCGGCGACGACGACACGGTTGCGTTGACGGCGCGGGGCGAGTCCGCCACGGGGCCTAGCCGTGAGAGAGAGTGGCGCGCGGCTGTGCTGGAAGCGGCCCTGGAACCGGATATCTTCAAGGGATTCTACGAGGCATATGACGGCGAGAAGCTTCCGAGCGACGATATGGCCCGGAACATGCTCCAGCGCGATCTCGCGGTGGATGCCAAGCTGACAAGCGAGTGCCTGGGGGTTATCAAGGCCAATGGTCTCTATGCCGGGATACTCGGCGAGGTCGGCGGGAGCCTGTACGTGAGCGCGTCCGGCGCCCACGCGAACGACGCGGCCGACCCCGATACAGGCGGGCCAACAGGGCCCTTGGTCAAGGAGCCGATGGAGCAGCCGACCGTGGCAGACGTCGAGCGTCCGCGGGAGCCGGCGCGGAGTGCGCCTCCTGGCGACATCCTGATAGGCCACGTCGGGGCCGTAGACATCGTCCGGGACATAGAGGCTGTGCTTAGGTCGTTCGGCGTTGGGCATCGGGTCCTGGAGCTCGGTGACGGCGCGACGTTCGATGAGGATGCGTTGGAGGTGACCGGGGCCTGCCATGCTGCGGTGGCGCTGTACGCGGGGCCGAGTCCTCCGCCGCTGGACGCGACGACGGAGCGCCGGGCCAGGGAGGACGCGGTCCACCTGATCGGCGGAGCGACGGCGCTGTTCGGCAAACGGACGCTGCTGGTGAGGGAGCGCGGGCTCGAGAGGCTTCGGCAGGAATCGGTGATCGAGACGGTGCAGTTTCGGCGGGAGGCCTCGGCCGAGATGGCGTTGAGGCTGCTTCAGAAGCTCCACGCGATGCGCATCATTTCTGTGGGCATTTGAATCAGTGATGCGCCTAACAGGTTCTGATCGTATGTGTAAGTTGACATAACGTATATAGTGCGAACATCGGATTCGGCGGGTTGGCAGCCCTACCCTGATGAGTTGATGCGCTGGGATCCGATTTCGCGTGAGTGACGGCCCGCCGGCGGGAACGCCCGTAGAGCGTTTTTTTCGGGCTGGTCCGTGTAGTTTTATTCTTGGCGCTCTGCGGCGTCCTCTTTCGCGTTCCGCTCAGGCGGACATGGCGTGAGGCTCCGCCGCGCCGACGTTGGCGGACACGTGGGTCTCTATCTCGTCCAAGAGGTCGTCGAGGCCGCGTCCGGTCATGGCCGAGGTGAGGACGACGCCGGGCCGTTCCTCCGTGAACTCGTTGGCTCTACCCTGCGGCGACTCCCGCTGACCGATGGGCCTGCTGCGCGGGCTCCAGCCGGGCCGAATCTCCGAGGTCGAGCCTTCGAGCAGGTCCGTCTTGTTGAGGACGAGTATCCTGGGCTTGTCGAGGAGGTCCAGGTCATCGAGGACCTGCTCGACGACCTGGGCTTGCGCGGTGGCGTTGGGGTGAGCGATGTCCACGACGTGCAGGAGGAGCGCAGACTCCTGGGCCTCTTCGAGTGTTGCCCGGAACGCCGATACGACGGCCGGAGGGAGCTTCTGGATGAAGCCTACCGTGTCCGTCATCAGTATGCCCCCGCCCGATGGCAAGCGGATCTTCCGCGTAACGGGGTCGAGCGTGGAGAAGAGCCGGTCCTCGGCGGCCACGCCCGCCTTCGCAAGGCTGTTCAGCAGCGTGCTCTTGCCTGCGTTGGTGTATCCGACGAGGCTGATTACGGGGATGTCGCCGCTCTTGCGGCGCATTCTATACTGTGAGCGATGCCGTCGGACGGCGTCGAGGTCTTTCTTGATTCTGGCTATGCGATTGCGGACGAGGCGCCGGTCGGTCTCTATCTGGGTCTCGCCGGGGCCTCGCATTCCGATGCCGCCGCGTTGCCGTTCTAGGTGCGTCCATTGGCCTGCGAGCCTGGGCAGCAGGTATTCATACTGCGCGAGCTCGACTTGGAGGCGGCCTTCGCGGGTCTGGGCGCGTCGCGCGAACACGTCGAGGATGAGGGCCGTGCGGTCTATGACGCGGGCCGCGCCGTTCAGGGCCTGCTCGAAGTTGCGCTGCTGTGACGGGACTAGCTCGTCATCGCATATCACGGTGTCGAACTTGGCGTCGTCGGCCATGCGGCGTATCTCGTCCAGCTTGCCCTTGCCGAGGTACGCCTGCGAGGTTCGAGCCAGACGCTGGGCGGAAGAGCCGACGACGCTCGCGCCTGCGCTGCGGGCCAGCTCGCCGAGCTCGGCGAGAGAGTCTTGCATGGTCCACAGGCTGCGCTTCCCGCGCACGTCTGCGCCGACCAGATACACGCGCTCTGGGCGGGATGCGGTGGATTTGAACTTGCGAGCCATGCGGCTATCCTATCACATAGGCGCGGCTGGCGTACTCGTCCCAGATGATACGCGCCGGCGCTGACTCCGCGGCGTCTGCGCTTGCCTACCCCGACATCGCACAGCGCAATGTCAAATCACTCGAGCCAACGAATGCGCGACGCAGAACGGCTTATGGCTCTGCGCGCCAGGCCGCTAGGCGGTCGGCGGCCTTGTCCAGCTGGTCGTCTGGGACCGTCAGGGACAGGCGGACGTAGCCTTCGCCATGCTCGCCGTAGCCCGTGCCGGGCGTGATGAAGATGTCACGCTCTTCGAGGATGCGCTCGGAGAACTGGGCGGAGCTGTAGCCTTCGGGGACACGGGCCCATACGTACAGGCTGGCCTTGGGGGTCTCGACTGTCAGTCCCATGGAGCGCAGGACGTTGACGACGATGTCGCGGCGGCGCTGGTATGCGGCGTTGCGCTCGTCGACGGAGTCCAGGGGCGCGTCGAAGGCGGCGATGCCCATGCGCTGGACGGCCTGAGGGACGCCGGAATCGAGGTTGGACTTGACGGTGAGCAGCTTGTCCACCAGGTCGGCGTTTCCGACGGCCATGCCGATGCGCCAGCCGGTCATGTTGTACGTCTTGGAGAGCGAGTGGAACTCGATGGCGACGTCCTTCGCGCCCTCGACCTCGAGGAAGCTATGGGGGCGGTAGCCGTCGTAAGCGACCTCGGTGTAGCAGGCGTCGTGCATGACGGCCACGTCGTACCGCTTTGCGAATGCGACGGCCCTCTCGAAGTAGTCGAGGTCGGCGGTCGCGGCAGTCGGGTTGTTCGGGTAGTTGAGCCATAGGACTGTGGCGCGTCTGGCCGCGTCCTCTGGGATGGCGTCGAGGTCTGCGAGCCAGCCGTTCTCCTCGCTCAGCGGCATGATGTGGGACTCGCCGCCCGCGAACAGAGCGCCTACGGAGTACACGGGGTATCCGGGGTCTGGCGTGAGGGCTATGTCGCCGGGCTCGATGAAGGCGAAGGATGCGTGTCCGATGCCCTCCTTCGCGCCTATCAGGGATATGACCTCGCTCTCCGGGTCGAGGTTCACGCCGAAGCGCCGGTCGTACCAGGACGCGACCGCCTGCCTGAACTCTGGCAAGCCTTCGGACTCAGGGTAGCGGTGGTTGGGGGCGTCGAGAGACGCCGCTTGCAGACCGTCCAGGATGTGGCCGGGCGTGGGTATGTCGGGGTCGCCGATGCCGAAGCTGATGACCTCGATGCCCTGGGCCTTCTTCTCGGCGATCTTGCGGCTGATCTGGACGAACAGGTACGGGGGAACTGCGCCGACTCGGCTGGCGATTTTCACTGTGCGGCTCCGTTTTTAGCGTTGTGGTTAGGCAGTATTCGTAGCTGGGAGAGGTCAGGATTGGGATGCCTCTACGCCAGGCGCGTTGACTTCTATCAGCAGGCGGCAGTGATCGCTTGGGCCCCACTCGTCATCCCCGTTCATCGCCCGCACGCTCACTTCCCGGTGGAAGCCGCGCGAGGCGAATACATGGTCGAGGTCTACCCCGGTGGGGCGATAGGTCGGTGGCCCTGGCGGATACTTGATGTAATCCAAGCCGAGCGCGTCCATCCTGTCCCAAACCGTGCGGTATCGAGCCCACTCACCCGTGCCATCGTCCTTTGGGCTATACGTCATGTTGAGGTCGCCGGCCGCGAGTATTCGGTGGGTGGACGGGTCGAAGTCGCCTATGAACACCGACAGGTCGGAGATAATGCGGTGCGCCGCCACGTCGGTGTTGCCTACTCCCCACTTGCTCTTGACGGACGGATGCCAGCGTATCCAGCGAGCGTACATGGACACTGCGATGAAGGGCTGCCCTCCGTCCAGCGGCGTCACCCTGGCGGCTGCGGCCGTGCCGATGCCGCTGACGGGAAACTCGTCCTTCCCCGTGTCGTGGCTGATAGGAGCGACCTGCTTGAACCACTCGACCTTGACACGGTCCGACAGCTTCACGACCATCGGCCACCGCTCGTACAAACGACTCCCGAAACGGCCCTTATTGAATGCCGAGTGCGAGTCCCAATGCTCATCGGGGCCGATGTCCACCTTGCTGGCCACGGCTCCCCCGTCCACGTGTTTAGGCGACCGCGCCTCTTGGAGCAGCGCCACGTCCGCATCCATATCCACCAACATCCGCCACGCCTCATGCAAGTTGTCATGGATGTTCCAGCACACTACTTTCGTCATGTCTTCGCTTACCTTCCTGTTGTTCTATCTGAATATCTTGGTCAGGCTGACTGTGAAGCCGCGCAGCGTGGTGGACATGGGGGCGTCTTCGCCTTGGTATTCCCCGATGACCTCGAAATCGTCATCTGTCAGCAACATCACTACGACGGACCGGGCCAGTGGGTCAACTATCCAGTACTCCCTTACCCCGTGCCTAGCATAGAGAGAGCGCTTGGCGGCGCGGTCCAGCCTGGCTGTGGATGGGGACAGGATTTCGACTATCAGGTCGGGCGCGTCCTGTATGTTGGCGTGGGTGATGATATGCTCTTGGTCGGCGGCTACGAAAAACAGATCGGGCTGGACCACGTCCGTGTCGGTGAGGACCACGTCGGTGGGAGCGTGGAAGACCCATCCGAGCTCCCTCTCTCTCGCGTAGCCCCCCATTTCCAAGGAGAGAGCCATGCTGGCCATCTGATGAGTAATGCTAGGCGACCCGACCACGATAAGCTCTCCGTCTATGAGCTCGCAACGCTGGTCGCCGGGGTAGCTCAGGTAGTCGGCGTAAGTGAGCTTGGCGGCGGGCTTGGCGAGTACCACGTTCGTCCTCCTGTCTCACCGGTCAGGACGGCCAGTCGCCGTCGAAGACTTTGGCTATGGGGCCTTCCATGATTATGCCGCCTTCGCCGGGCCATTCTATACTGAGGTCGCCGCCTGGGAGGGAGACTGTGACGTCGCCGCGGGTGAGGCGTCGCAGGCGGCCTATGGCGACGATGGCGCACGCGCCTGTGCCGCAGGCCTCGGTGAGTCCCGAGCCGCGCTCCCACACTCGGGCGCGGACATGGCCTTGGTCGAGGATGTTGACGATTTCGAAGTTGACGCGCTCGGGGAACATTGGGTGACGCTCGACTTTCGGGCCGACCTCGTGCAGCGGGTAGCTGTCCACGGGTGTCCTGATGAAGGCGACTGCGTGGGGGTTGCCCATGGACACGCAGCTTATCCGTATGGTCTCGCCGTCTATCTCCAGGGGGTAGTCCATGAGCATGGCGTAGCCGGGAGCATCCACGGGGACATCCTCGACGGCGACGCTTGGCTCGCCCATATCCACCCTTGCGCGTGTCATCACCCCGTCCTCCCAGACGGGAGTTACGGTCTTGTCGCCGGATGCGGTCTCGACGATGACAGGGGAGCGTTCGCGGGGCGCTATCCCCTGCTCTACCGCGAAGCTTACGAGGCAGCGGATGCCGTTGCCGCACATCATGCCCTCGGAGCCGTCGGCGTTGAACATGGTCATCTTGACGTCGGCATGGTGGGACTCACGGGCGAGGATGAGGCCGTCGGAGCCTATGCCCGTGTGCCTGTCGCTCATGGCGGCGGCCAGCGCGGGCCAGTCGGCTTCCAGGCCGCGCGCATCGACGTACACGTAGTCGTTGCCCGCGCCGTGCATCTTGGTGAATCTCATGGACGTCAGCCGATCATCCTCACCGTCAAGGGGAATTTTGCCCGGAATCCAGATGTCGATTACACATATATGGCGGCATCACGTCCAGTTGGCATTAGTCGTTCTCGTCAACGATGAGGAGATGGACGTTCATGTCGTCAGCGCGCTCTTGGTCGCGGGGGTGGACGCGATAGCCTGCGACGACGGCCACGGCGTCTTGCCTGAAGACGGCGCTCAAGGCGTCGGCGGACATGCGAGCTCGCTCGATGTCTTTCTGTCCGATGTTGTTGGACACCTCGACGGCTACCCGTACCGCTGAACTGTCGGCCTTGCGCCGCGCGCTAAGTATGATGTCCGTCTCTTCGAGTCGGTCATCCTGAATGTCGGAAATGACGCCTCTTGCAAGCGCCTGTTCAACAGGACTCAGCAGATCCGGGTTGGTCTCTTGCAATGGGCTGTGCAGTATCCGCGTCCTATGCAGGCCAAGCCGACTGCTGATGAGAGGGCGAATCCTGCGGTGGCACTTCGCTTCCAAGCTGTCTCCCTTGAGAACCGCCACGTCGTTCTCCATGCGGTCCATGCGCCCATCCATGCGGTCCATGCGCCCATCCATGCGCTTCACGTCGGCCTTCACGTCCTGCACGTCGGCTTCCATGCGGTCCATGCGCCCATCCATGCGGTCCATGCGCCCATCCATGCGCTTCACGTCGGCCTTCACGTCCTGCACGTCGGCTTCCATGCGGTCCATGCGCCCATCCATGCGCTTCACGTCGGCCTTCACGTCCTGCACGTCGGCTTCCATGCGGTCCATGCGCCCATTCATGCGCTTCACGTCGGCCTTCACGTCCTGCACGTCGGCTTCCACGCGCTCCAGGCGCACGGGCATGCCGAGGAACTCGTCGGTGAGCAGAGCGCGCAACAGGAGCTTCTGAGCTTCGGGGTTGGCGCGAAGCTCTTCGACGATGCGAGCCACCAAGGACTCTGATTCTATCTGTACTGCTGGGGCGGCCATGCGCTGATTATACATTGCCTAGATTGTAGGACGCTACCATAGCGCGCTACGGCATCGGCGTCATCGAGGAGCGCAGCGCCTACGCAGTTCAGGCGGAGCTTTATGTTGGCGGCAAGCCGCTCTTCATCGATGACGCGCTGCACATCCGAGGCGCTTCACGTGGGGGGCGGCCCAGCAGCGTGGACATGGTCGGGAGGGTGGAATAGCGGGGCTATCGGGCATCCAGGATGTTGGCGAGGTGCGACAGGGGCGCGCTTGGTGACGACGACGCGTCGAACCATGCTATTCGGGGGTCGTCGGCGCGGAACCAGGCGCGCTGCTGGCGTGCGAACTTGTGTATGCGGGTCTTGGTAGCGCGAAGGGCGTCGGCGAGGTCTAACTCCCCTTGCAGATGGCGGGCGAGCTCGCCGTAACCGTGGCTTGACATGGACGGCAGGTCTGGCGAGCAGCCGCTCTCCACAAGCGCCCTCACCTCATCGAGCCAGCCGGCCGCCATCATCGCGTCGGCGCGGGCGTCTATGCGGCGATATAGCTCGGCGCGGTCGAGGGTCAGTCCAATTATGACGGGGGTGAACGGCGGCGGCTCCTTGCGCATGGGAGCGGGCGGCCCGGCTGCCGTTCGGCGAAGCTCGATTGCCCTGATGACCCGGCGGATGTTGTGCGGATGTATGCGCCGGGCGGCCTCTGGGTCCGTCTCGGCGAGCTCTGCATGGAGGGCGCTCGCTCCGATCTGGGCTGCGCGGGCCTCCAGCTCCGCGCGGACCTCCGGAGACGGCGGCGTGTTGGGGACCTGCCATCCCTCCAGCAGGCCCCAGACGTACTGTCCGGAGCCGCCGGCGACCACGGGCAGCCTGCCGCGTTCCAGGATGTCGGCGACGGCGCGGCGCGCCTGGCGGAGGTATATGGCAAGGCTGTACGGCTCGCGCGGGTCTGCCATCCCTATGAGATGGTGCGGGACGGCGGCCAGATGCTCGGCGGACGGCTTGGCGGCGCCGATGTCCATGCCGCGGTATATCTGGCGGCTGTCGGCGCTGACGACCTCGCCGTCGTACCGGAGGGCGATCTGCGCGGCAAGCTCGGACTTGCCGGTGGCCGTCGGCCCGACGACGGCTATGAGGGTGTTGGGGGGCGGCATTCACACACGGAGGACGAATCAGGATTTGCGGGGTTCCAGGGTGTTCGGGATTCGAACGGTGTGAGGTGGACGGAGTACTGGACTGCTAAGCCAATGCGTCGGCCGCGTTGTGGACTAGGCGGGCGAACACGTCGGGCTTGAGGCTTGCTCCGCCTACGAGGGCCCCGTCCACGTCGGGCTGTTGGACGAAGGCGGCGGCGTTCTCGTCGGTTACGCTGCCGCCGTACAGGAGGGGTATTGCGCTGGCGGCGGTGGGGCCGAACTGGCGGGCGACTAGGGCGCGGACGTGTGCCATCATGGCCTGGGCGTCGGCTGGGGTTGCCGCCCTACCCGTCCCTATCGCCCATACGGGTTCGTAGGCTACCAGGATGCCGTCTGGGGATTCGAGGCTGTGGGCAGCCGCGGTCAACTGGCCGGCCACCACGGCTTCCGCGTTGCCGGACTCGCGCTCGTCCAGGCTCTCGCCTACGCAGACGATGGGCTTGAGGCCGGCTTCGAGGGCTGCCGCCGTCTTTAGGCGCACGCCCTCATCCGTTTCGCCGAAGTGGGCGCGGCGCTCGGAGTGGCCGATGATGACGTACTCGCAGAGCTCGGAGACCATCGCCGTGGAGACCTCGCCCGTGAATGCGCCGCTGGCCTCGTAGTGCATGTCCTGCGCGCCGACGGCGATTTTCGAGCTGGCCAGGACGCCTCGGACGGCGTGGAGCGCGGTGAACGAAGGGCACACGGCAACATCCACGCCCGCGACGTCCCGCAGGCCATCCCGGAGCGCCGAGGCCATGTGAGCGGCCTCTGCGACGGTGGCGTTCATCTTCCAGTTGCCGACTATGGTGATGGCCCGGGTCATGCTCCCCTGCCCTTACGACGTGTACTTGATGCGCGGATCGACTACGGCGAGCAGGAAAGCGGTCATAGTTCGTCTCTACCTGGTGAGCTTGATCCTGGGGTCCGCGACGGCCAGGAGGACGTCTGATATGAGGGTGCCTATCACGGTCAGCATGCCGAGCATGAGCACGATGAAACCGGCCGTCATCGTGTCGAGGTTGATTATGGAGTCGAGGAGCACGGGGCCGAGGGTGGGCAGGCTGAGGACGACGGAGACGATGACGCTGCCGCTGACGAGTTGGGGCAGCAGGTAGCCGACGGTGCTGACGAGGGGGTTGATGGCGACGCGCACGGGGTACTTCATAATCAGCCGCGCGGTGGGCACGCCCTTTGCGCGGGCGGTAACGACGTAAGGCTTGCCGAGCTCGTCGAGGAGGTTGTTGCGCATGATGCGGATGAGGCCGGCGGTTCCCGACGTGCCTAGGACGATGGCGGGGATCCAGAGGTGGTTCAGCATGTCCAGGGCGCGGGCTAGGCTCCAGGGGGCGTCCTGGAAATCGCCTGAGAAGAGGCCGCCGACGGACTGGTCGAAGTATGCGTAGGCCACGTACATGAGCACGAGGCCGAGCAGGAAGTCCGGGACTGCCAGGCCGGTGAAGCCGAGCGTGGTGAAGACGTAGTCGCCGACGGTGTGCTGGCGCACGGCGGAGTATATGCCGATGGGGATGGCGAAGGTCCAGGTGAATATGACGGTGAAGCCGGTCAGGGCGATCGTAGTCCAGATGCGGTCGCTGATCAGCTCTCTGACGGGCCTTTGTTGGGGCGTGGAGCTGCAGAAGTACTGGAAGGAGCGGCCCCACCTGCCCTGCACGAGGTTGCTGACCCACCAGAAGTAGCGCAGATGCACGGGCCTGTCGAGGCCGAGGTCCCTGCGAATCTGATCGGCCATGCCCAGGGCGACGTCATCGCCGGAGGTCATGAGGTTGTCGACGTACTTGCTGGCGGCGTCTCCTGGGGGCACCTCCATGATGAAGAAGGCGAGCATGGATATGATGACGGTGGTGAACGCGGCCAGTATGAGGCGTCTCGCCAAGTAGGTGAACAAGGTTAGGTCCCCCAGTGGTACGGCGTTGCTCAGCCCGCCCGCCGCTTAGCTTCAACAATATAGCCAGTAACGGCGGGGGCGTCAATTGGGTGAGGTGGAAGCGCAGGGCAATCGCCCGTCGAGGGAGAGGCGTCTGAATCAGGATTTGCGGGATTGGTGGATTCTTAGGATTGGGGAATGTCGAGGGAGAGTGGACAGAGCGGGCGCGCTGAATTGCCCTCGCCCTGGTCCTCTGCTGTGAAGGGATGTGGGAGGTGGCAGGCGTCCCGGCTGCGCTCCGGCGATATGGGGGCGCGCTGAATTGCCTTCACCCTGGGTCTCTCCCCGTGGGGGAGGGTGATGAAGGCTGGGGCCTTGTTGGCGCCTTCGTCTATGTTCGTTTCGTCTCGGCCGGCTCCTTTTGTTGGCGCTCTGGCGGGTTCTAGCCGCCTGAATCGCCCTTATCCTAGCCCTTTCCCCTAGGGGGAGGGGCGCAGGGCGGGGCGTTCGCCCTCACCCTGGCCCTTTCCCCCGTGAGGGAGAGGGTACTTGGCGGGTCTTGCGACCCGCGCCCTATCTACTCCTGGTTCCCCCGCTCTCGCGGGAGATGAGTTTGCCTTGCAAGGCAGTGACTCCGGTACTTGCTTCGAGGATGCCGACGTCGATCGCCCGCCGACACTGGGGGTGCAGCCCCTCCTCTAACTTTCCCGGACGGCTGACGGTCCTTTGCGGGACCGCCTGCGTTTCGCGCTTGTTCCTTCCACCCGCCAAGGCGTCGGGCTGCGCTGGCTACGGTCCTCCCGGTCGTCCGAGAGTCCGCACCTGGAACGGGGGAGACGTATTTGGCACTACGTCCTCCTGGCGAGGCGCCGAACATAGAGGGACCTTCTCGTACCGCGGGGGCCCCGTCCCAACAACAGCCGCGGCATGAATACCCTGAAGATTTGGTAGAGGTGGGCTCTATGCTCGTTTGGTGTACGCCCCTTCGGGCCGTCTACCAGACTAGCACGGCTGTTCTCGCGGTGTCAAGGGGCAGTCTGGGGCAATTTTGGGGCAATTTTCGGGATTGGGGGATGCAGGCGGGACGCCTGCGCTCCTAGGATGAGGGGCGCTCCTGGGCGATTTGGGGTGATTGGGGTGATTTAGATGCGATTGCTCCTGGGAGGGGGAGCCTGGCGGTTGTCGTGAGCTCGGCGTCAAGCTCTTGGCGCGGCGGCGACCGGCGCGCCGAGGACGTGGGCGATGGCGTCGCGGCTTATTGCGCCGGGGCGGATGATGGTGGGCGTTGGCTGTGTGGTGAGGTCGATGATTGTGGAGGGCGCGCCTATGGGGGCTGCGCCGCCGTCTATTACGCAGTCTATGCTGGCGCCCAGCTGCTGGCGCACGGCGTGGGCCGCTGTTGCTGGGGGATGGCCTGAGCGGTTGGCGCTGGTGCCTGTTATGGGCGCTTCGAGCCGCCTCGCTATCTCTCGCGGCACGGGGTGGCCTGGCACGCGGACGGCGACGGTGGCTCCGCCTGCGGTGACGGCGTCTGGCACGGCGTCGGCGCGGGGCAGCGCTATCGAGAGGGGGCCGGGCCAGAAGGCTTCGGCGAGGGCCAGGGCGGCGTCCGGCACGGCGCCGCAGCATTGGGCGAGGTCTTCTGAGTCGGCGAGGAGGAGCGGCAGGGGCATACCTTCGGGGCGGCCCTTTGCGTCGAACACCTTCTGGACGGCGGCGGCATCCAGGGCGTGGGCCGCGAGCCCGTAGAGGGTGTCGGTCGGGATAGCGGCTATCCCCCCTGCCCTGATGACTTCTACGGCCTGGTCTATCTGACGCATGATGGCCTCGCGCGCTCGGCGGGCTGTTCGTTGACCTCATATGTTACAGGTGTTAGCCTTGCGGCCGCTACGGGCGCGCTGGGGGCATGACGCGGAGATCGTTGCGGAGGTAAGAGGAGCTGGAGCGAGAGTCCATACTGGTCATTGACTTCGGGTCGCAGTACAGCCGGCTGATTGCTCGGCGTGTGCGCGAGTCGAACGTCTATTGCGAGATAACGCCGCACGACGCGCCGTGGGAAGCCGTTCGCGGGCTGAATCCGAAGGGCGTGATAATGTCGGGCGGGCCTGCGAGCGTCTATGAGGCGGGCGCGCCGATGGCTCCCTCATGGGTCTATGAGAGCGGGCTGCCTACGCTTGGGATATGCTACGGGATGCAGGTGATGGCGCACCAGCTGGGCGGGCGCGTCGCTCCCAGCGCGAAGAAGGAGTATGGGCACGCGGCGCTGACCCATGCCGCGGACGGCGAGCCGCTGTTCGAGGGGCTGCCGGCGTCGATGCCGGTTTGGATGAGCCACGGGGACCGCATCGTGGAGCCACCGGCTGGGTTCGTCGGGCTGGCGCATTCGGAGAACTCCCCTATCGCGGCTATGGGCAACGGGCGCGGGATGTTGGGAATCCAGTTTCACCCGGAGGTGGCGCACACGCCGGACGGCAGGGCCATTCTCGACAACTTCGTTCACGGCGTGTGCGGGTGCGGGCGGTCGTGGACGCCCGCCAACTTCATCGCGGACACGGTGTCGGCGATTCGCGAACAGGTGGGCGATGGCAAGGTGATATGCGCGCTGTCCGGAGGGGTCGATTCGGCGGTGGCGGCGGCGCTGGTCCACAGGGCGGTGGGCGACCAGTTGACCTGCATATTCGTAGATAACGGGCTGATGCGGCGCGAGGAGCCCGAGCGCGTGGTCGAGGCGTTCGACAGGCACATGGGGCTGAACCTGGCGCGCGTCAACGCGGCGGAGAGCTTCTTGGGGGCGCTGGCTGGGGTTACGGACCCGGAGGAGAAGCGGCGGCGCATCGGCCGGGTGTTCATCGAGGTATTCGACGCGCAGGCCGCCAGGCTTGGCAGGGTTGACTTCCTAGCGCAGGGCACGCTCTACCCCGACGTCATCGAGAGCGAGACGACGGACAGCAAGGCGTCGGCGAAGATCAAGACGCATCACAACGTGGGCGGGCTGCCTGAGGACATGAGGCTGCAGCTGGTGGAGCCGCTGCGCTACCTGTTCAAGGACGAGGCGCGCGAGGTCGGGTTGGAGCTGGGGCTGCCGGAGGAGATGGTGTATCGGCAGCCGTTCCCGGGGCCTGGCCTGGCGATACGGGTCATCGGGGAGGTTACGCTCGAGCGGCTGGAGACGCTGCGGGCGGCGGACTGGATAGTGATGGACGAGATCAAGTCGGCGGGGCTGTACCGCGAGCTGTGGCAGAGCTTCGCGGTGCTCACGGACACGCGCTCGGTGGGAGTCGCGGGCGATTTCAGGACGTACGGCAGCGTGGTAGCGGTGCGGGCGGTTACGAGCGACGAGGCGATGACGGCGGACTGGAGCCGCCTGCCCTACGACACGCTGGCGCGCATATCGAGCCGCATAGTGAACGAGGCGCCAGGCGTGAACCGGGTGGTGTACGACATCACGAGCAAGCCGCCGGGGACGATAGAGTGGGAGTAGAAGCCGCTAGCCCACACAGCAAATCTCGTATAGACGGAATGATCCTCCAATCAACCAAGGGACGATTAGCCATGCCAGCGCATAGGCGAAAGGCATTATATACTCGCGAGCGGGCAATACACCTCGATCGTCCTGGCGGTGAGCGTGAGCGCGGCGTAGAGCGCGAATTGACGCGAACCATGCGCCAGCGTTGAAAAGGACAGTGATGTATAGCAGGGTGGAAAGCCACAGGTCCACATTCGTCATGTCTCCAATATGATCAAGACCGGGATGGGCGAGCACTGCAAACATTATGGTAATGAATATCGAAGCGAACAGCCAGACTACGTATAGCAGAACGTATCCAATCCTGATGAGTATATTAGGGATGGTCTTGTCGAGCATCCGCGCTACCAGATAGACCCATGGCAGGAATAGCAATGCCGAGTATAGAGCTCCGATTTTGGCATAATATCCAACTGGCAATCCCCTTGCGCGAGCGATTAGAGCGCAGATCAAGGCGGCAAATGGAGCCCATGGCAGGCTGAATGCCATCAGCAGCACTACAGCGAAAAAGACAAAGAGAGGGCTGAGAGCAATGCCAAAAGCTATCTGCGCAGTGAGGTCCATGTCCATTGCTAACTCCTGAGAAAGGCGCTCATGCGTTATTGCCCCCTGGTCACTAGAGGATTAACTCCTATAGATGAATAGCAGTATAATCCATAGAACAGGCATAGCGATCAACCATCCAGTCCCGCAGGCAAATGGCATCAAATATACATAGCCTATCATATCTAATCGCGCGTCATTCCTCTCTTCGGTTCTGTCCACGCGAGCATAGGGCCTCTCTACGTAGTCCAGCAATTTCCCCTTCCGATGACCTATGGCGCCAAGGAGTTTGATGTACTGCAACCCCTTCTTCATAAGGCCCATCCAGAGGACCTGTCTATAAACGAGCTGCCAGAGAGATATGATAAACATGGAGACATTCATGATCAACGCGCCATACAAGAGAGTACCTGCTACAAGAGGTGTAGGCGCCGTGGGAGTTTCAGACGCAAAGGCGGCGTGAAAGACAATCACAGTAGACCAAAGGGAGTATACCAGTATATAAGAGCCGCCTACTGCGTAGATCGGGATGCGCCGGTTGCACATTCGCGCCACGAAATAGACCCAGGGCAGGAATAGCAATGCTGAATACATAGCTCCAGCGATCACGTAATTTCTGGTAGCCGCGCCTCTGCTCTTGGCAATAAGACCGCATGTCAAGCCCGCAAACGGCGACCATACTACACCTAGCCCTAGTAGGGCTAGATAGAATCTAATCAGATTAGCCAAGCCATATGTCAGCATTTCATTTTCCAGCATTCTCAATATCCTGAGTTGAATGTCTGGACACCGCCGCCTGCAGGGCGGCCACCATGTCCGACACGATGGCCCGCGCGCGAAGGCGTGTCTACGGCGAGAGGTACCCATACGTTATTGCCCATACCAACGGGAACGCCATGACCCATGCGAGGAGCAGCGCAAAGGGGTATATGTACACTCCGCCAGGCAGGATCTCCCGGGGAGCGTCTCCCGACTTCATGCGATGCTCTGCATGAGCGCGGCGCAACGCCAGAACGGAAGCGGTCCATGTGAGGAGGTTGAGCGCCACAACAACGAACATTATGACAGCCAGTCCTATGGCCTTCTCCCACCCATATCTTTCCAAGCCGTGGGCGTCGAACAGATAGAGCTCGGTGAAGTAATAGACGGCATAACCCCCTGTCAGCGCAAGCCAGCACGCGTATATCAACACGTAGGAAGCGCGAATGAGAACGGATGGAGGGTTCCGGCCGAGCATCCGCGCCACGAGATATATCCATGGAAGGAAGAACAGCGCCGAGTAGCCCGCGCCGGCTCCCACGTAGCTGCCTACCCTCAAGCTCTTGGCGCGAGCGATGCGTCCGCATATGAGCGCTGCGAACGGCGTCCACAACACACCGAATATCAACAAGCACACCATAGGAACGAATGTGCCAGCGCCAATTATATTGATAATTGCATCGAAAATGTCGGTATAGGAGATACTCATCAACTCCTGCTCCTCATTGCTATTCAGTCGAAGCCCAAAACGTAAATAGTATCCATAGCATAGCAAGTCCAAATGGCGCTAGGTACACTATTGGCAGCAAAGTATCATTTTCAGTGTCCGGATCATAGTCATAGTTGGACCGGCTATATCTATTCCACAACAATGACAAGGAAACACACCACGTTGCGAAATTGAAAGAGAGCAATGCTCGCGATATGCCAGGATACTGGCCAAACAGACTGGATGTGCTGCCAGGTGAATCCGTCGCTATGGTAATGAAGAAGAACCCTGCGACTATCGAGCCAAAGAGCCAAGCCCCGTGCAATACGATGTAGGCCGTAATCACAAGAAACCGTGGCATGGATTTGCCCAACATTCGTGTCAACAAGTAGAGCCACGGTAGGAAGAGCAGCCCAGAGCACACCCCACCAACTAGCGCATAGCGCGAGACCCTCAATCCTCTTGACCGGGCAATGATTCCACAGATCGCGGCAGCGATTGGAGCAAACAGCACTCCGAACCCAGCTAGCAGCGCTGTGAATATCATAGTGAATATAGAACCAAATAAAAAGACAATAGTCATTTCTGGTCTATCTTTCTTCTATGGCTGGTGTTCTTGCGCTTCGCGCCGTTGCCGTAAGCGCGTGCCTCAAACTGGAATCGCTTGCCATTGTCCGAGCTCATATCGGCCGGCGCGCCCCCAAATCCTGCATCGCCCATGATTATCACACTCACAGGGCCACGTCAAATCGAACCCCAGCCAGCCCCAAGGGGACGCGACGCAGGCTGGCTTGAGCCGCGCTGATGCAATATCGGCGATTCCTTGCTAATATCGGGGGGTGCGTTTGGATAAAGGAGCGGGGTCATGGCGAAATACAGGTTTTCGGCAATGCGGTTCCTCGTCGTCGGGTTGGCGGCGCTTGCGGTTGTGGGGCTTGGATGCGGGTCTGGCGGTACGGACGACGTCTCGCCGACGGCTGAGCCCACGGCGTCGCGGCCGGCTGCGACGGCATCCCCTACCCCTGGGGCTGCTGCGACGCCGACCGCCGCGCCCTCCCCTACCCCTGCGGAGTCGCAGGCTGCTGGGGATGGCGGGGTGTCGGTTGCGGTTGGGGCTGGCTCGATGGCGCGGTACCTGGTGAACGAGCAGCTTGCGCGACTGAATTCGCCCATTGACGCTATCGGCGTGACGGAGAAGGTGGAGGGGGCTATCGTGTTCGGGGCGGACGGGGCCGTTGATTCGGCTCGGTCTCGGATAATCGTGGACATGGCGTCGCTGCGGTCGGACTCGGACCGGCGGGACGGTTATGTGCGGAACAACACCCTTGAGACGGGCAAGTATCCGACGGCGGAGCTCGTGGTGAAGAGATTGACGGGGCTGCCGTGGCCCCTGCCCTCTTCGGGCGAGGCGTCGTTCGATATAATCGGCGACATGACCATTCACGGCGTCACGAAAGAGTTGACCTGGCGGGCGACGGCGCAGTTCGGCGAGGGCAGCGTGTCGGGCCAGGCGGAGACGAATTTCACGTTCGACACGTTCGACATGGACATTCCGCGGGTGTTCGTGGTGGTGAGCGTGGAGGACAACATCAGGCTCGAGATCGACTTCGAGGCGGCGGTGTCCGGTGGGTGATCGGCTGAGGGTCCTGCTGGTCGGCGGGGGCGCTCGTGAGCACGCGATTGCGTGGAAGCTGGCGCAGAGTCCCCTGCTGGGCGAGCTGCTGACGGCGCCGGGCAACGCGGGCACGGCGCAGGTGGGCGCGAACGTCCCGATCGAGGCGGAGGACGTCGAGGGCGTCGTGGGTTTTGCGAGGGCGCGGGGCGTGGACTTCACGGTGGTAGGCCCGGAGGCTCCGCTGGCGGCTGGGCTTGTGGACATGCTGTTGGACGCGGGCCTGCGCGTGTTCGGTCCCACGCAGGCGGCGGCGCGGATAGAGTCCAGCAAGGCGTTCGCCAAGGAGCTGATGCTCGCCAATGGCGTCCCGACCGGGGCGGCGGCGTGGTTCTCGGACTACGGCGAGGCGCTTCGCCACCTGGACGACGCCGGCGCTCCGGTGGTCGTGAAGGCGGACGGCCTCGCGGCTGGGAAGGGTGTGCGGGTTGCGCGGACTCGGCGGGAGGCGGAGGACGCGCTGCGTGCGTGGATGGTCGAGCGCGAGTTCGGGGATGCCGGCGAGGCAGTACTGCTCGAGGAGCGCCTGGAAGGGCCGGAGGTGAGCGTGTTCGGGTTCGTGGACGGGCGGCGTGTGTCGCAGCTGGCCGCGGCGTGCGATTACAAGCTCGCGGGCGACGGCGACACGGGGCCGAACACGGGCGGCATGGGGTCGTACAGCCCGCCGGCGCCCGGGCTATGGGATGCGGAGATGGACGCGAGGGTGCGCCGGGAGATAATGGAGCCGGTGGTCTCGGCGCTGGCCGAGGCGGGCTCGCCCTTCGTCGGCGTCCTATACGCGGGACTGATGATAACGCGGGACGGGCCGAAGGCGCTCGAGTTCAACGCCAGGCTTGGGGATCCCGAGACGCAGGTGGTTTTGCCTCGCCTGAGGAGCGACCTGCTGGAGGCGATGCTCTGTACGGCGTCGGGCGACGTTGACGCCGCGCCGCTCGAATGGGATAGCCGGGCGTGCGTCGGCGTGGTGATGGCGTCGGGAGGCTATCCAGGCAGGTACGCAACCGGGTATGCTATTGGCGGGCTGGACTCGGTGGACGCCGACGCGATGGTGTTCCACGCGGGGACGCGGGAGGCGGGGGACGGCTCCGTGGTTACGAGCGGCGGGCGCGTCCTGACGGTGGCGGCGCTGGGGTCGGCGGTGGCCGAGGCGCGGGGCCGCGCTTACGAGAACGCGGCGCGAATCGGGTTCACCGGCGCGCAGTACCGGAGTGACATTGGGAGGGACAAGTGAGCGGTGTGCGCGTGGCGCGCCGCGGGGGGCTGGGCGATACTACGCAGACGGCGGGGATGCTGCGTTCCGAGGCGTTCGCGCAGGGCGAGGTCTGGGCGGGCTCGGTTATAATGGAGGCTGGGGCGATGTCCGGCTGGCATCATCACGGGGTCAACGACAGCTATCTGTACGTGGTGTCTGGGAGCGCGCGGTTCGAGTACGGCGACGGCGGGAGCGAGTCGGTCGAGGCCGGCGCGGGCGATTTCGTGTTCATCCCAGCGCATACGGTGCATAGGGAGGTGAATCCGGGCGATGCGCGGTCGATGGTCGCGCTGTTCAGGGTCGGCGGGGGCGAGCCCGTGTTCAACGTCGAAGGGCCAGATAAGGGGAGTGAGCTGCGTTGAGTGACCTGGAACGGCTGCTGGCGGCGTTCGACTCGGGCGATCTCGCGCGTCCGTCGCCTGACAAGCCCAACGCGGTCGATCTTACCAACGCGCTGGCGCATATTTCGGGCGCTCCAGGCAGAGGCGCGACGCCCGGCTCCCGCGCCCTGGCCGAGCTGATAGGGCCGGCCAGGCACATAGTGGTCGTGATGGTGGACGGGTTGGGGATGAACGTCGTGAGAAACGGGCATGGCGCGGAGTTCCTCTCGGCGCGCGTTGCGGCGGAGCTCATGACTGTCTTTCCGTCCACGACCCCGACGGTCCTCACGACGCTCGCCACCGGGTTGTGGCCCAGCCAGCACGGCGTGCCGAACTGGTACCTCTACCTGGACGAGATTGACGCAGTGGCGTCCATCATAAACTTCGTCCGCCGCGGCGACGAGGCGGACCTGGCGAGCCTGGGCATGACGCCCGAGCGGGCGTACCCGGTGGAGTCCATGATTCCTGAGCTGGGTTGGCCGAGCATGGGTGTCGTGCCCGAGGAGATCGCGGCGACCCCCTACTCGTCCTACTGGCGGGGCCATACGCCCTGCTACGGCTACAAGGCGCTCGATGACGCGGCGGAGGCGGTCTTACGTCGGCTGGACAAGGCCGACGGGCCGACATTCACGCACGTGTACCTGCCGCACGTGGACGCGGCCTCGCACGAGTACGGCATCGGCCACGAGGCCCTGAAGCAGGCGGTTGCGGCGGTGGACGGCTGGCTGTCGCAGCTCGCGGATATGCTGCCGCCGGGCGCGGTGATGGTCGTGTCGGCGGACCACGGCTTGCTGAATGCTGGAGAGCGCAACGTCCATGAGATCGAGCCTACGGACGAGCTCGTGGAATGCCTGGCGCGGGAGCCATGGGGCACGGGTCGCGCGGCGATGTTCCAGGCGCGGGAGGAGCGCGCGGGGGAGTTCGAGGCGCGCTTCCGCGAGCGGCTGGGCGAGCATTTCTACCTGTTGCCGACGGACGAGGCGCTGGGATTGGGGCTGCTTGGGCCGGGGCCGGTGTCGCCAGTCACGAGGCGGAGGATTGGGAACTACCTTGCGATCTCGACCGGAGCGCCCGTCATCTACTATAAGTATCCGCGCGCGGAAGAAGAGGAGCGCAAATCGGCCGCGAGCCACGGGGGCCTGACTCCCGACGAGATGATGACGCCGCTGGTCGTCGCTCGCAGCCAATCATAACCTAAGGAGAACGCAAAAATGCCGTTGGTAGGGGTCGTAATGGGGAGCAAGTCGGACATGTCCTACGTGGACGAGACGGTCGAGGTACTGAACCAGATGGGAATCGAGCACGAGGTCGTAGTGGCGTCGGCGCATCGGACGCCGGACAGGGTGCGGGAGTACGCCGTGTCCGCCCGCGAGCGAGGGGTCGAGGCGCTGATAGCGGTGGCGGGCGGGTCTGCCGGGTTGCCCGGCGTACTGGCGTCGTGGACGACGCTGCCTATCATCGGGGTTCCCCTGCCGACGAGCGACCTGAACGGCGTGGACGCGCTGCACGCGATAGCGCAGATGCCGCCGGGCATCCCGGTAGCGTGCGTGGCGGTGGGCTCGTGGGGGGCGCGGAACGCGGCGTTCTTGGCGGCCCAGATACTAGGGGGCAAGCGCGAGGACGTGCGGCAGGCATACGACGAATATAGAGAGGGGTTGAAGTCGCGGTAGCCTTGTCCGCAAAGTACAGATGTGCGACGTAGATACAACGACGGGAATAGCGTCATGATAGAGCGGTATACGCGGGCGGCTATGGGGCGGGTCTGGGCGGAGGATAGCAAGTACGACCGCTGGCTGGCGGTGGAGCTGGCGGTGTGCGAGGCGTGGGCCGAGGAGGGGGTGATTCCCGACGCGGACATGGAGAAGCTGCGGGGCGCGGCCTATCGCATGGAGCGCCTGCAGGAGATTCTGAGGGACACCCGGCACGAGATGACCGCGTTTCTGAGCTCCATCACGGAGTTCATAGGGCCCGAGGGCCGTTGGCTGCACCTGGGATTGACGACGAGCGACGTTTGGGACACGGCGACGAGCCTGCAGCTCGTGGAGGCGCTGGACCTGCTTATCGCTGGGACGGACGGGCTGCTGGACGCGCTGCGATCCAGGGCCCTCGACCACAAGCGCACGCTGATGATGGGGCGGACGCACGGCGTGCACGCGGAGCCGATCACGTTCGGGCTGAAGCTGGCGCTGTGGTGGGACGAGACGCGGCGAAACCGGGAGCGGCTCGTCCAGGCGCGGGATGTTATCGCATACGGCAAGATATCCGGCCCCGTCGGCACGCACGCGACAGCGCCGCCTTCGGTGGAGACGCGCGTATGCGAGCGGCTTGGGCTTCGGCCCGCGCCGGTGTCGAATCAAGTGCTGCAACGCGACCGGCACGCCCAGGTGGTGACGACGCTGGCGCTGGTGGCGTCGTCGCTCGAGAAGTTCGCGACGGAGATACGGGCGTTGCAGCGGACGGAGATATTGGAGGTGTCCGAGGGCTTCCCGAAGGGGCAGCCGGGCTCGTCCTCGATGCCGCACAAGCGCAACCCGGAGCTGTCGGAGCGCGTGTGCGGGCTGGCGCGGCTGATTCGCGGGCACGCGGTGACGGCGATGGAGAACGTGGCGCTATGGGGCGAGCGCGACATCAGCCACTCGTCGGCGGAGCGTCTCATCCTGCCGGACGCCTGCATCGCCCTCGACTACATCCTCGACCTGTTCGCGGGCGTCATCCGGGACATGGACGTTCACGCGGACCGAATGAAACAGAACCTGGAATCGACCCACGGCGTCGTGTTCTCGCAGCGGGTCTTGCTGGCGCTGATAGAGGCGGGGATGGCCCGCGAGGCGGCGTATGGCATCGTTCACGAGCTGGCGATGCATAGCTGGGAGAGCGGCGAGGATTTTCGGGAGTTGGCGCGCTCGTCGCGGGAAGTGGCGGAGCGGCTGACGCGCGGCGCTCTCGACGCCCTGTTCGACTACGGGTACTATGTAAGGCACGTGGACGAGACGTTCGAGCGAGCGGGGCTGGTCTGAATCGGGATTTGAGGGATTATGGGATATTCAGGACGATCAGGACGAAAGGGCGGCGCTCGGTCAGCCAGGCTCTTGTATCTGCTGGGCGGCGGCGCGGTCATTGTCGTTGCGGCGGTCGCGGTCATTGTGTTCGCGGTGGTGAGCCGCGATTCGGGCGGCAGCGCCGCCAGCCCAAACACGAAAGCCACAGATTCGGCGGCGCAGGCTGTCCCTGCAACGCCCTACCCCGCCGCGTCGGAGCCGACGTCGGAGCCAGCGGTGACGCTGGTCGAGTTCGGCGATTTCCAGTGCAGCCACTGCGCCCAATTCGCGCTCACGATAGGACGGCGAGTCAAGGACGAGTTCGTCAGCGCGGGGCGGATTCGGTTCGAGTTCCGCCACTTCGCGTTCATAGGGGAGGAGTCGTTCCGGGCGGCGGAGGCGACGGAGTGCGCGAGAGAGCAGGGCCGATTCTGGGATTACCACGACATCGTGTTCGAGAACTGGAATACCCCGAACACGGGGGCATACTCGGACGACAACCTGAAGGGGTTCGCGAGCCGGCTGGGGCTGGACTCCAGTAGTTTCGACGCCTGCTTGGACGGCGGCAAGCACAGGGACAAGGTACTGTCGGACAGGCGCGAGGGCGAGCGTCTTGGCGTCAACTCCACCCCTACCCTGTTCCTGAACGGCCGCAAGGTGGAGGGCGTGAATTACGAGGAGCTCGCGCGGCTGATAGAGTTGGAGATAGCGGCGGCTGAATGATGTCGGAATCAGGACCTTCGGGATTATGGATGCTCAGGATTGAGGATGGTTGGGGCTGGAGCGCGGCGGCGCTCAGCCTTGCGGGGCTGGGATTGGCGACGTACCTGAGCGTTGCCCACGTATCGGGAAGCGGCCCGGCGTGCCAGGTCGGAGGGAGCTGCGGCGAGGTTACGGGCAGCGAATACTCGGCGCTGCTGGGGGTTCCCGTGGCGTTCATCGGCGTGGCGGGATACGGCGCGCTGCTGTTGGGCAGCCTCGCGCAAGTGGGACTGGACGAGCCGCCGGCCGGCTTGGCCTACGGGCTGCTGGGGACGGCGCTGGCCGGCTGGGGATTCTCGGCCTACCTGGTATTCACGCAGGCGTTCCTGATAGGGGCGTATTGCGCGTACTGCATGGCGTCGGCTGCTATAATGACAGCGACGCTGGGCGCCACTGCGGGGCTGGCGTTGTCGCGGAGGAGCGTCAGAATCAGGACTTTCGGGATTATGAGGTGACCAGGATTGGGAGATGATAGCGCCATGACTTCGGAACCTCGCTACATAGCTATGCTCGTCGATGGCGACAATGCTCAGCCGAAGCTGATAGAACCCATACTGGCCGAGACGGCAAAGTATGGGACAGTAACCACTCGCCGCATCTACGGAGACTGGACGACGCCGAATATGTCCGGATGGAAGGACTCTCTCCACACATATGCCATACAGCCGATGCAGCAGTTCCGATATACGACTGGCAAGAACGCCACTGACAGCGCGTTGATAATCGATGCCATGGATCTGTTGCACACTCGGACAGTCAACGGCTTCTGCATCGTTTCCAGCGACAGCGACTACACACG
This sequence comes from uncultured Dehalococcoidia bacterium, assembly GCA_958296115.1. GTDB lineage: Bacteria > Chloroflexota > Dehalococcoidia > Lucifugimonadales > CAJWER01. The sequence continues at coordinate 2,456,224 of OY282442.1, read as the reverse complement.
CTTGGCTACGAGAATTCGTGAACAGGGCTTGTTCGTGATGGGCGTCGGACGGTCCGACACGCCCAAGTCCTTCGTGAACGCCTGCAATATCTTCGTCTATACGGAGAATCTATCCCCTCAGGCCGAGCGTGAGACTCCTGCTGTGGCAGCAACTTCAGATTGGACGCAGACCGTTAAACAGGCTATCGAGATGTCCATCCAAGACGACGACGGTTGGGCATTCCTCGGGGTTGTTGGAAATCACTTGCGCCAGTTGGACCCCGCGTTCGACCCGCGCACCTATGGACACAAGCAGCTGGCGCCCCTTGTCAAGTCGCGCTCCGACGTTTTCGTGACGCGAGATTCGGAGAAAGGCGGCGCGTCGCACATCTACGTGAAGATGAAATCCTAATGAACTGGACGGTAAGCCTTGTAAGGAGGTCTGCATAGACAAATGGCTGCGATAAAGGAATCTCCCCTGCCCGACTTGGTGTACCGGGGGAAGGTCAGGGATACGCACAGGCTGGACGACAAGTTGTTCCTGATGGTGGCGACGGACCGGATTTCGGCGTTCGACGTGGTGCTGCCGACGGCGGTGCCCGACAAGGGGGCCGTGCTTTGCCAGATCTCCGCTTTCTGGTTCGGCATGACCGAGGACATCGTCCCTAACCATTTCGTTGCGATGGCCGCTGATCGGCCGGACCTGGACGTTCCTGCCCATATAGCGCGGCAGGCTATGGTGGTCCGCCGCGCCGAACGGATTGACGTGGAGTGCATCATACGTGGGTACATCACCGGCTCGGCGTGGTCGGAGTACAAGAAGAGCGGCTCGGTGTCGGGCATGGCGATGCCGGCGGGACTGCGCGAGGGCGACAGGTTCCCGGAGCCGCTGTTCACGCCTACGACCAAGGCCGAGGTCGGCCACGACGAGAACATGACGATGGAAGAGGTCGAGGCGATGGTGGGCAAGGCGGAGGCGAAGCGGCTCGCCGACACCACAGCCGCCGTGTACGAGCGGGCGCGGGACGCGGCGCTGTCGAAAGGGATAGTCATCGCCGACACGAAGATGGAGTTCGGATACATAGACGGCGAGCTGACCCTGATAGACGAGCTGCTGACGCCGGACTCGAGCCGGTTCTGGGACGCCGAAGGTTACGCGCCCGGCAAGTCGCAGCCAAATTTCGACAAGCAGTACGTGCGGGACTGGCTGGATGAGCGGGGCTGGGACCACGAGCCGCCGGCCCCGGAGCTCCCGGACGAGATAGTGGAGAAGACCCGCCTGCGGTACATAGAGGCATACGAGCGGTTGACCGGCGGGAGCCTCGAATAGCACAATAGAGAGTGGCTAGTGGCCAGCGGGAGTGGACCCCTCGCTTCCGCGGATGACGGCATTGGAGTTGGCATGGCATCAGAAGTCAAGCGCAGGCAAGGAAGGCCGACACCGACACAGGCGAGGGCCGCGCGGAGGGCCCGGCGGCAGAGGAAGCGGCGGCTCACGCGGTTCGCGGGTCTGGCGGCCATCGCGACCATAGCCCTGCTGTTCATAGCCGCGCTGTTCATACCCGGACTGCAGGGCCTCTTCACTGTTCCCGTCAGCGCTCCCGACGGGCCCGGCGAGCGGTTCCCTGACCAGGGCACGACTCACATAGCCTCCAACGAGGGCCATCCGCCCTACAACTCGGTTCCCGGCACGTCCGGCTGGCACTACGACTACCCGGACGGCGGGCCCGCCCGGTGGGACGTGTACAAGGAGCCACTGGCCGACGAGGTGCTGATCCACAACCTGGAGCACGGCGGCATCGGCATCCACTACAACTGCCCCGACGGATGCGACGAGCTCGTGGCGCAGCTCGAAGGGTTCTACCAGCGCGGCGAAGAGATAATCGTGTCGCCCTATCCAGATATGGACACGCGGATAGCGCTGACGGCGTGGACGTTCCTGGACGCCTTCGACGAGTTCGACCAGGAGCGCGTCGAGGCGTTCATATCCGCGCACCACAACTCCCCAAACGCGCCCGAGTACCTGGCTCGATAGCCGCCGAGATGTACCTGGCCAGGGTGTACGTCACGCTCAAGCCATCGGTGAACGACCCCGTGGGCCGGACTATCCGCGGGGGCCTGCGTAACTTGGGGTTCGGCTCGATAATCAGCGTGCGCTCGGGCAAGTACTTCGAGATACGGCTGGACGCGGAGAGCGGCGTTGAGGCCATGTCAGCCGTGGACGGCATGTGTGACAAGCTGCTGGCGAACCCGGTTATCGAGAGCTACAGGTTCGAGCTGGAAAGCCTTGGGGACATGCCCGCCACCGACATCTCGTGAGCCGTCGGCGGACGCCCACCCCTACGACTGAATGCGGATGCCTGCCCTAGCCGATAATGCCCTTGGTGCTGGGGACACCCATTCGGCGCGGGTCGTGCGTGAGGGCGGCGCGGGTTGCGCGGGCGAGCGCCTTGAATATGGACTCGGTCTTGTGGTGGTTGCTCGCGCCTGCCAGTATCCGGACGTGCAGGTTGAACCGGCCCTCGATAGCGAGCGTCTCAAGGAAGTGGTGGACCAGCTGGGGCGAGAGGTCGCCCATGTCGGTGTCGGTCAGCTGGGCGTCCACAACGGCGTATCCGCGGCCGCCGAAGTCCACCGCCGCCAGCGCCAGCGCCTCGTCCAGGGGCACGTAGGCGTGAGCGGTACGCACAATCCCCTGCCCGTCTCCTACGGCCTCGTTGAGGACGCGGCCCAGCACGATTGCGGTGTCCTCGACGAGGTGATGCCACCCGACGTGTACGTCGCCCTTGGCGGAGATGTCCAGGTCTATCAGTCCGTGGCGGGACAGCTGGGCGAGCATGTGGTCCAGCATCCCGTTGCCGGTGTCTATGCGGTACTGGCCTGACCCGTCCAGGTCCAGAGAGACGGACACTTGCGTCTCGCCGGTCTCGCGGTTCAGCTTCGCGGTTCGGTTAGCCATTGCGCTCCATTCTTATGCGTCGCGCCATATCTTGCCGCGCTTCCGCGCGTTCTCGACCATGCTGGAGTCGAAGGGTTGGAGGTGGAATCCGAGCGGCTGCGGGGGGCGCGCTTCGAGGCCGAGCAGTTCGATGACGCGGCTATCCGTATAGTAGCCCGCGTAAGTCTGCCTGACCAGCGTCTCGAAGAAGCGCGGGCTCTCCGCCTCGACCTGCTTGAGCGTCGCGGCCTTCTGGCCGTCGGCCAAGTCTGCGAAATCGGCCCCGTGCATCCGTCGGCTCGCCGTCTCTATGGCCGTCAGTCCGTCCGCGAGCAGACGCTCGAGCTTCGGGTCGGCCCCGGCGGCCTCGTCGAGATGGCGGACGACGCCCAATTCGCCGGCGCCCGGGAACCCATCGCCCGCGGGAACGACCTGGTCCAGTACATCGGATGCCAAGGCCGCCTGCGCCTCCGAAAGAGCCATCATATCCCGGTCAATCGTCATGCAGCCCTCCCTAACGTCTGGCGCGGGTCTTGAAGCGGTCGGCGGCGTACAGGGCGAGCGCCTGGATAGTGGACGTTGGGTTCACTGCGCCGCCCGTCACAAGGATACTGCCGTCGATGACGTACAGGTTCTCTACGTCGTGCGCCCTGCCCGACTCGTCCACGACCGACGTCTCGGGGTCCGCGCCCATCCTGGCGGTGCCCATCAGGTGCCAGCCCGCGGGGCGCAGCAGCGGGTTGACCAGCGCTTCCTTCGCTCCCGCCGCTTCCAGGGCCAGCGTTGCCTTTTCGCTGCCGTGGGCGAGCATCCGCGCGCTGTTCTCGCTCATCGTGTACGAGATTTTCGGCGCTGGGATGCCGTGGTCGTCGGTCATCTCGTCGTCTATGGTGACGGCGTTGTGGCGCTCCGGCAGGTCTTCGCCGATCACCGCGACCGCGATAGTGCGCGCGAACCGCTCCTTCATGACCCGGTGATGCTCCGCGCCCCAGGGTACCGGGCCGTATCCGCCCAGTCCGCCCAAAGCTGTGTTGAGCGGGCCGGAGCTTCGGGCTATCTGGAAGGTGTAGCCTCTCACGAATCCGCGCGATAGGTCGGTCTCGTAGAACTCCTGGCTCATGATGGCGCACCCGCCAGGGCCCATGTACCCGTCCATGCGCTCGTCGAACACGCCCATAACTATCGAATAGGGGTGGAACATCAGGTTCTTGCCGACCAGACCGCTGCTGTTGGCAAGGCCGCTTGGGAAGCGCCCTGAGGCGGAATTGAGCAGCAACCTGGGGGTTCCCACGCCGTTGCAGGCCACCACCACCGCCCTTGCCCTCTGGCGCTGTAGTCGGCCGTCCGCGTCGTAATAGACCACCCCGTCGGCGAGTCCGTACGCGCCGACGGTGACCTCCTTGGCGCGGCTCCACGTCTTGAGGACCGCCCCCTTTGCGAGGGCCTTGGGCCAATAAGTTACGTCAGAGCTGGCCTTCGCCTTGCGATAGCAGCCGAGCTCGCACGGGCCGCAGTTGTTGCAGGCGGCTCGGCCGTCGTATGGCTCGGTCAGGATGGCGCTGTCCGAGGGCCACCAATGCCAGCCCAGCTTGTCGAAGCCGCGGGCTATCGTCTCTCCCAGCTTGCCCAACGGCACCGGCGGAGTCTGGCGGTCGGACTTGTCTGGGTAACCGGGGTCGCCGGTCATGCCGGCGATGCCGTTGATGCGGTCGTTGGCGTCGAAATAGGGTTCCAGGTCGGAGTAGGTCATCGGGAAGTCGTCGGCCACGCCGTCGAGGGACTTGACCCTGAAGTCGGACGGTCGGAATCGCGGGAAATGGGCGCTCCAGTGTATGGTGCTGCCGCCGACGGCGTTGTACATGAGCGGCGTTATCGGCGAGTCGTCGTCGTTGACGGGGTAGTCCTGCGGGAGGCCGCGCACGTTCGGGTCGGGGTGCATGTAGGAGAGCTTGGCTATCTCCCAGTCGGCGCGGCCGCTGGCGTAGTCGCGCGGCTCGACCCATCCGCCCTGCTCCAGGCAGACGACGCCGAACCCAGCCTCGGCCAGGCTCCAAGCGAACGCGCCCCCAGACGCTCCCGCTCCGACGATAACCACGTCCGCTATGTCATCTCTGCTGCCCACGACACGCTCCCTGTTCGGTTGTCGGAACGGGTAGGATTATACCCGAACAGCCTTCGCCCTGTCTCCGTTGTAGTATATTGCGCTAGGGCAGTCGCATCTAAATTGCCCCAAAATTGCCCCATAGCGCCCCTTGACACCGCGAGAACAGCCGTGCTAGTCTGGTAGACGGCCCGAAGGGGCGTACACCAAACGAGCGCAGACCCACCTCTGCCAAATCTGGGCATTCATGCCGCCGCTGTTGTTGGGACGGGGCCCCCGCGGTATGAGAAGGTCGCTCTGTGTTTCGGCGCCCCCCCAGGAGGACGCAGTGCCAAATGCTCCTCCCCCGTTCCAGGTGCGGACTCTCGGTAACACGAGAGGACCGTAGCCAGCGCAGCCCGACGCCTTGGCGGGTGGAAGGTCCAAGCGCGAAACGCAGGCGGTCCCGCAAGGGCCCGTCAGCCGTCCGGGAAAGTTAGAGGAGGGGCTGCACCCCCAGTGTCGGCGGGCGATCGACGTCGGCATCCTCGAAGCAAGTACCGGAGTCACTGCCTTGCAAGGCAAACTCATCTCCCGCGAGAGCGGGGGAACCAGGAGTAGACAGGACGCGGGTCGCAAGACCCGCCAAGTACCCTCTCCCTCACGGGGGAAAGGGCCAGGGTAAGGGCAAACGCCCCGCCCTGCGTCCCCTCCCCCTAGGGGAAAGGGCTAGGATAAGGGCGATTCAGGCGGCTAGAACCCGCCAGAGCGCCAACCGAAAGGAGATAGCGAAAAGCTAACTGACAGAGGACGAGGCGAATCCCTCTCCTGGTGAAGAAAATCCAGGCGGGAGACACATAGGGGCAACTCCAAGCGGGTTGGCCCTGGTTCACGTTGGGCTTCGCCTACCAAGATGAATAAGATGCGATTGTCCTGTATATTGCGCCTGTAGTCATAAGAGGTCGGATATTGGGAACCTTTGGGCATAGACCCTGTGCGGATGCGTCTCATTCCAGTGGAGGGCCTGCTGCTGCGCCAAGAGTCATGAGTGGACTGCAACGAGCTCCCGCATGGCGGCGATTACTGCGTCGGTCTCGTGGGGCGCGCCAACGGTGATGCGGAAGGAGTCGGCGAGCCGCGGGGCGCTGAATCGGCGAACGAATATGCCGCGCGCGGCGAGGCCGTCGTACACTGAGGCTGCCATGCCGGGCTCGAAGCTGCACAGGATGAAATTGCCGTATGACGGCCACGGGGTTACGCCGGGGATACTATCGAGCAGGCGGAACATGCGCTCGCGCTCGTCAACTATGGCCTGAACGCGCCGCAGCAGGGCATCCGAGTCCTCCAGGGACGCTATCAGCGCGCCCTCGGCGGCTATGTTGACGTTGTAGGGCTGCTTGATGTCTATCACGTGGTTGACGAGGCGCGGGCTCATCATGCCGTAGCCGACGCGGAGGCCGGCGAGTCCCGCCCACTTGCTCATAGTCCGCAGCGCCACCAGGTTCTCGTACTCCGGGACGAGCCCGGCGACCGTGAGGCGCGAGAACTCGAAGTACGCCTCATCCACTACGACCACGAGGCCGGTGTCCAGCAGCGCCCGAACCTGGTCTTCGGACACGGCGTTGCCCGTCGGGTTGTTGGGAGAGCTGACGAATATGATCTTCGCGCCGGGCCTGGCGGCGGCCTGCGCGATAGCCTCCACGTCTATGTCGAAGTCGGCGCGGCGGGGCACGAGGAGCGTGTCCGCTCCTGCGACCCTGGCGCAGAAGCCGTACATGCCGAACGTCGGGTCGCTGTCTATGACGGCGTCGCCCGGCGAGATGAAAAGGCGGAACAGCAGGTCTATCAGTTCGTCGCTTCCCGCCCCCGCTATGAGATACTCATCGCCCAGCCCCGTGTATGCGGACAGCGCGGCCCGCATGTTTCGCTGCAGCGGGTCGGGATAGACGTGCAGCGGGGCCTTGGCGACCGCCTCCAGGGCCTTGGGCGAGCTGCCAAACGGGTTCTCGTTGCCGTTCAGCTTGATGACGCGATCCTCCGGTATGCCCGCCCGCTTCGCCAGCAGCTCGGGCGGGTCTATCGGCTCATAGGTCTTGACGTCCAGCAGGTGCGGACGGATTAGTTCGTCCATGCTCGGCTTGGATGCGATCTTGTCGGTCATGGCTGCGCTGCTCCCTTCAGGAATCGCGGTCTCCGCGAGGGATCGGAATGGACGTTGAGCTCCTCGCGTATCTCGGCGGCCTCGGCGTGGGCGGTTAGACCCTCCGCCCTGCCTATTGCGGCGGCTGCTCTTCCGAGCTCTAACGAGGAGGCGTCGTCCAGGGCTACGATGGGGCTGATCTTGACGAATGTCCGCACGTTCAGCCCGGAGCCGAAACGGGCCGTCCCGCCGGTGGGCATGACGTGGCTTGGGCCTGCCACGTAGTCGCCAAGAACCTCGTGTGAGAATTCGCCTGCGAAGATGGCCCCGGCGTTGCGTATCTTGGCTGCGTGGTCCCTGGGTTCGCGGACCATGAGGGATACGTGCTCGGGGGCGAACTCGTTGGCGAGGTCGAAGGCGTCGTCGAGGCTGTCCACGACGGCGATGCATCCCCGCCGATCCAGGGATTGCCGGGCGATGGCTCCGCGCTTCAGCCGTTCGGCCCTGCCGTCGAGCTCGCGGAGTACGTCCTGCGCCAGGGGGTTAGACGTGGTAACCAGGATGGGAGCCGCCATCACGTCGTGCTCGGCCTGCGCGAGGAGGTCCGCCGCGCAGAGGGTCGGGTTGGCGGTCTCGTCTGCTATTAGGAGGGTCTCGGTTGGACCGTACAGCCCGTCTATGCCGACCTCGCCGAACAGGAGCCTCTTGGCGGCGGTTACGAACACGCTGCCGGGGCCGCAGAGCATGTCCACGGCGGGGACCGTCTCGGCGCCGTAGGCCATGGCGGCGATGGCCTGCGCCCCGCCTATTCTGAACACGCGGTCCACGCCTACAAGGTCTGCGGCTACCAGGACGGCGGGGGCTGGATCGCCGCCGGGACCCGGCGGCGTGCATACGATGACCTCGGACACGCCGGCAACCCTGGCGGGCACGGCGGTCATGATGGCAGTGGATGGAAGAGGCGCGGAACCGCCGGGAACGTATGCCCCTACCCGTTCGACGGGGTTCACGACCTCGCCGTAGCCCCGTTCCTCGTCGAACCAGCTCTTGGGCAAGCCGACTTGGTGGAACTCGCGGGCGCGTTCCGCGGCCAGGCGCAGGGCTTCGACCACATCCCGCGGAGTCTGCTCGTAGGCGTTCGCTATCGTTCGCGCCGAGACTTCGAGGCTGCCGGGCCGGTCCCCGTCCAGCTTCTCCGCCAGGTCGCGGATGGCGCTGTCGCCGCCTTCACGCACGCGGTCGAGGATGAGGCGCACAGCTTCCTCAACCGTCGAGACTGGCTGTCCCAGCGCCGCGGACGACCTCACGAGCGCATCGTCGGGCAGATCATCCCACCGCTGCGCCCGCCTGTCCTTTAGCGCCCTCGCCGCATCCGGGGTTCCATGAACGACCATCATGACAGGTAGCTCTCGATATGCAGGCGCAGGGTATCGACCGAGCGCCTGGTGAATTCATCCAGGTCGCCGGGGGAGACTATCTCGAACAGCGCCTCCAGGCTTGCGGGCATGGATTCGAGGAAATCATCGGCCGCGGCGTGCGCCGGGTGCGATTCGTCGCCCATGGCTATGCGTCGGGCCATGAAGCGGAGCCGCTCCCAGGAGAAGTCCCGCGCCAGGAACTCCACGACCCAGGCGCGCCATTCGGAGATGGTGTCGTCGGACAGGAAGCCTAGTCCAAGCGGCGCGTCGGCGGTTCTCATTGCGTCCAGGGACACGGCTACGGAGTCCTGGGCTCGGCGGTCCAATTCGAGCTGGAGCGCCCTGTCGAGCACCTGCCCGCGCGCCCCGCCCAAGGAGCCGTTCGCGCCGAACAGCGGCCTGAACATCTCGACTATCCAGCATTCGTCCAGGACGATGTGCGAGACGTAGCCTGCCATGAACGCGGCTGGCCCATTGCGGTCCAAGTCCGAAAGGCGCGGATGGGCGTCCATCATCGCCCGAACGCCGTCGCCTACACGCTCGAAGTCGAGGGGCGCGAAGTGGTACGCCTCGCGGGGCTGCTTCGTGATGGCGCGGACGTCGGGCGCCGTCGAGCCGAGCAGGAAGGCCCCCAGGTTGTCGTCTATGATGGGATTGGCGACCCGCTCGGCAACCCTGCGAGCCAAGTGTACGTGGGTGGGCAGGTTCGGCATTTTAGCTGGGCCCGGCCTGCCGGAGGCGTTCGGCGGCTCCGCTCTCGGAGCGGAAGACGTAGTCGGGCTGAGACACCGTGACGGAGCTGCCGCCGATCTGCCGGAACCGCTCCACCACGTCCAACAGCCTCTCCTTCTTGACTATCACAGTGACGGCATACCAGCCCTCGCCGTCCTTCGTGTACACCTTGGCGATAGTGGGCCCGCGCAGCCCGGATATGTTCTCGTGCTCCAGCACGCGGCGGGCCACGGCGTCAGGGTCGCTGCCACGCATGTTCGCGGTAACGCTGTAGAAGTCCAGGGCCTGGAGGTGCGCCTCGATGCGCTCTACGAGGGCAGCGGCGAGGCGCATCGCGACCGAATTGGAGGCGGCCAGGGACCTGTTGGCAATAAGGCACGCCTCGGACGAAATCACCGATCCCCCGTCAATGGTCTTCAGCCGGTTCTCTCGCAGCGTGGTCCCGGTCGAGGAGATGTCGGCGATGATGTCCGCGTACCCCATAGACGGGGCGGCTTCGAGGGTGCCGCTGGACTCGACGATGGAGAAGAAGTTGACCCCCCATCGCAGCAAGAACGACTCGACCAGCCTGGGGTACTTGGTGGTGATTCGCAGGTCGCGGCCCCGTTCCCTGAACTCCAGGGAGAGCTCCGCGAGGTCGGCCATCGAGGATACGTCGAGCCAGCCGTCGGGGACGCCGATAACGAGCTCGGAGTGTCCGAAGCCCAGATTGTCCACGGCGACCATGACGTTTCCGTTCTCGAGGCGCGTCTCGAGGAATCGGTCGAGGCCGATCACGCCCATGTCGGCGCTGCCCTCTTCGACCTTCAGGCCTATGTCGGAGCCCCTTTGAAAGTGGACGACGACGCCCGGGAGCGCCGGCACCTCCGCCGTGTATCGGCGCAGGTTGGTGCGCCTCACGCCCAGGCCGCACTCGCCGAGGAAGTCGAGCGCCGGCTGGTGGATGGCACCGTCGCTGGGCACAGCCAATCGAAGCATGGCGCTCCCTACCCTGCCGCCGCAGCCACGACGGATTCCAGTGTGTAGGCGAAGCCCAACGCGGGCGTGTCCTCGCCGCCCAATGCCTTGACGAGGCCGTCGTACCTGCCGCCGCCGCCGAGGGAGACAGGGCCGGCAGGTCCACGGGTCTCTACGTCGAATATGAAGCCGGTGTAGTAGGAGAGGCCCCGGACCACGCCGAAATCCACGACGACCGTTGCATCGCCAACGCCGCCGTCGTCCAGCCTGGTGACCAGGTCCTCGAGCTCGCCGAGTGAGTCGCAGCGGACGCCGGCGGAGCGGGCGCGGGCAAGCGCGTCGGCCGGCGGACCCTCAATGCTGGCGACCTCGTTCACCAAGTTCAGGGCGTCCTCCAGCACGTCGGCCCGGTCGGCCGTCCTGGCCTTGCGCAACAGGCGCTCCACCACCTCATCGGTAGTCCGTTGTCCCATGGGGACGGCTGCCGGACCGCCCATCATTCCGTCTATGACCTCCCGCGCGGCCTCGCTCCCGAGGGACGCGAGCGTATTGGCTTCCGGGCCGCTTCGCGCAAGTCCCAAGGACTGGGCCTTCGCCGCGAGCCCGGCGGGGCTGGCCTGCCCAGCGCTGAGGTCGTGGATGCCGCCTACTACGAACAGCCTGGCGGGCTCGGACAGCTCGAAATCGCTGAGAAGGTCATGGAGCACGCCGAGGTGCCCTATCCGCAGCGTGTGGCCCTCGACGCCCATGGCGTGGAGGGCGTTGGAGGCGAGGCTTAGAACCTCGAGGTCAGCGTCCACTCCGCCCGGGCCGATGAGCTCCGCGCCGACCTGCGTGAACTGGCGATACCCGCCGTCGTGCCGGAATACGGGCCCGCGGTACTGCCATCGCGCGGGCGCCTCGGCCGCGCCGCCCCGCTCGGCGAAGCATCGGATGACCGAGGACGTGAACTCGGGCCGCAGGCTGACGCGGTTGCCGCCTGGATCGATGAAGGTGTACAGCTGGGTGGTGAGCTCGCCCCCGGACTTGCGGACGAATAGCTCGGTCTGCTCCAGCAACGGCGTGTCCAGCAGCTCGTAGCCCAGCCCGGACGCGAAGCCGTCGAAGGCGGATGCGGCTGCGCGAAGCCTGCCGTACTCGGCCCCGGCCAGGTCGCTCATGCCGGCAAGTCTCTGGACCCTGTTCCCGCTCATCCTGCGTCCTTCATGGAAGCTATGGCAATTCTACACGAGTGAGCGGCGGGATGTACGCGCCTGATTATGAATCCGGCCCTAAAGGTGATTCCGTAGAATAGATATATATGGTCGGGAGGTTCGCATGGCCGCTCATGAGGTGGTTCCCGAATTGTACCGGCGGGAGCTGCTCAAGGGGAGCACGGCGACTCTGATTCTCTCACTCCTGTCCAAGGAGTCGATGTACGGCTACCAGCTAGTCAAGGAGATGGCGCGCCGCAGCGAGGGCTATTTCCGCCTCAAGGAGGGTACGCTCTACCCTGCCCTTCACCGCTTGGAGCGCGATGGTCTGGTGGAGGGCGTGTGGGAGGAGTCGAAGTCGGGCCAGGGCCGGCGGTATTATCACATCACAACGCTCGGGTTCGCGCGCCTCGACTCCATGCTCCAAGAGTGGGACATGTTCACGCGGGCGGTCAACGTGGTCGCCCTCCCTGCAAGGTCCGTCGCCAACGGCGTCGCCACGATGTGAGGCCCGCCGCCTCACTCCAAGGGCCTCATACCTGCGGGGCGACCAGATACGCGGCCTTATATCCGGACGCCCTCTATCGGATGCGGCTGCCCTGCCGAGTGTGATAGGGTGAATGCGTTACATGCTGAGTTGGAGTGGGCCATCGGCTTGAGCGCGTTCCGCCGTCTAATATCTGCCGTTTTTGTCGCGTCATCCTCTTCCACTGCGGTCATGCTCATGGTTGCCGCGCTGTTCGTTGCCGCCTGCTCGGCCGGCGGCGAGAGCGGCGGCCCGCAGGACGCCCCGGCGGGAGCTCTGCGGGTTGTAACCACGGTATCGCCCATCACCAGCTTGGTGGAGAACGTGGGCGGCCCCAGGGTCCGGCTGGAGGGCATCGTTCCCGAAGGTGTGAACTCGCACACTTTTGAGCCCGCGCCTTCCGTGGCCCGGGTCATGTCGGAGGCCGACCTGATAGTGCTGAACGGGCTGTTCCTCGAAGAGCCGTCACTGGAGATGGCGAAGGCGAACATGAAGCCCGGCGCCGTCATCCTGGCCCTGGGCGACAAGGCCATCACGCGGGACGAGTGGGTGTTCGACTTCTCGTTCCCGGAGTCCGACGGCCATCCGAACCCGCACCTGTGGACCAGCCCCGGCTTGGCCTTGAAGTACGCCGAGCTGATACGGGACGAGCTTTCGGCCCTGGACGCGGATAATGCAGACTACTACGCCTCGAACTATGAGAAACTGAAGGAGCGGATCGAGGATCTGGACAGGAGAATCGCAGAAGTGGTCGAGACCATCCCGCCGGAGAATCGCAAGCTGTTGACCTACCACGACTCATTCCCATTCTTCGCGTCTCGCTACGGGCTGGAGGTGATAGGAGCCGTGCAGCCGTCGGACTTCACGGAGCCGTCGGCCCGCGAGGTAGCCAACCTGATAGACCAGACCAGGGCGACCGGGGTTCCGGCGATATTCGGCTCCGAGGTGTTTCCGAGTCCCGTGATGGAGCAGATAGCCAAAGAGGGCGGCGCCCTGTTCGTGGACAAGCTCCGCGACGACGACCTGCCCGGCTCTCACGGCGACCCGGGGCACACCTATCTGGGGCTGATGGCGGCGAACGTCGAGGCGATGGCTCCCGCCCTCGGCGGCAGCGCGGCAGCCCTCGCAGGCTTCGACGCCAGCCTGGTATTCGAAGGAGACAGCGGCGCGAGGTACCCAGAGTAATGCTGCACCCCGTGCCGCACCAATACGAGCGCGAAGAGCTCATCGTCGAGTTGAGAGGCGTAACCTGCGGCTACGACGGCCCGCCGGTGCTCGAGAACGTCAGCCTCGCCGTCAACCGCGGCGACTTCGTGGGGATGCTCGGTCCGAGCGGCTCTGGCAAGACCACGCTGCTGAGGGCCATCTTGGGAGCCGTGGACCTGTTGGAAGGCGAAATCCGCGTCGAGGGGCGCTCCATCGCCGACGGCCGGCCCAGCATAGGCTACGTGCCCCAGATAGAGACGATAGACTGGAACTTCCCAGTCACGGTCGAGCAGGTCGTAATGATGGGCCTCACGTCCGCGAGCTGGCCCTTCCCCTGGCACCGGCGCAGGGACAGGGAAAGGGCGGAAGAGATAATGGAGCGGCTGGGCATCGTCCATCTGGGCAGGCGGCACATCCGCGACCTGTCGGGCGGCCAGCGGCAACGCGCCTTCCTCGCCAGGGCCCTCGTGAGCAGCCCCCGCCTGCTGCTGCTCGACGAGCCGACCATGGGGGTTGACATCAAGACCAGGGACGAGGTCATGCACCTGCTCGACGAGCTGAACCACCAGGACGTAACCATAGTCATGACCACGCACCAGATCAACGCGGTTGCGGCCCACCTGCCCTGGGTCGTATGCATGAACGGCGGCATCGTCGCGGAGGGCCCCCCCAGCGAGGTGTTCACCCCCGAGACCCTAAAGCTCACCTACGACGCCGACCTGCACGTTACCCAGTACGAGGGCATGACGCTGGTGGCGGAGACGCCCCACTTCTTCGGACGGAATGGGCGCGGCAACGGCCCCGGACACGAAGGCGCGGCCTAGATGCTGGCCCCCTTCCAGTACGAGTTCTTCGTCAGGGGATTGATAGTAGCCACCCTCGTCGGGGGGCTGTGCGGTCTCATAGGCGTGTACATCGTTCTGCGGCGCATGGCGTACATCGGCCACGGCCTCTCCCACGCCATATTCGGGGGCGCCGTCGCCAGCTACGTCATGTCCATCAACTTCTTCGTGGGGGCGAGCGTCTGGGGCTTCGTGTCAGCCATGCTGATCAACCTGGCGACCCGCAAGCGCAAGATAGGCGCTGACGCCGCCATCGGCATAGTAACCACGTCCAGCTTTGCCCTGGGCGTAGCCCTAATCAGCAGGTTCAAGAGCTTCACGCGCAGCTTCGACGCGGCGCTGTTCGGCAACATCCTCGCCGTGGGCGACGCCGACGTCGCGGCGATACTCGTAGTCGGGACAGCGGCCGCGGCAGCCGTATTCGTAGGCTACAAGTACCTGCTGTTCACGACCTTCGAGCCAGAGGTAGCCCGGTTCTACGGGGTGCCTACGGGGTGGGTGGACGCTGGCTTCGCGCTCATGCTCGCGGCGGTCATCGTCGTATCGCTGCAGGCGCTGGGCGTCACCATGATAGCCGCGGCGATAGTCATCCCGCCGGTGTCCGCGCGGCTGCTCACGAACGACTTCGGCATGATGCTCGCCATGTCCATAGTGATAGGCGCTCTCTGCGGGCTGGGCGGCCTCTACGCCAGCTTCTACGTGGACGTATCGTCGGGTCCTTCGGTGGTGTTGTTCTCGGCCGCGGTCTTCTTCGCAGTGCTGGCGTACACCTCCATCCGCGACAGGCTCAGATTCTCGCCCCGGAAGGCGTAACGGCGCTGGAAAAAGCCTAACCACAACGGAAAAAAGGCCCTACACTTCCGAGTTCAGCAATCTACGAGCCGGTGTTCGACAGTCTTGACTCGCCTGTCGCCTATGCGGAAGTCAGTTTGCCGGTGGAGTGTGCCCTGACGATGAGCCCGAGGGACAAGGCAATCCCTAGGACTAACGAGATTGGCATGGCGGCCCCTTCAAGTGCAGGCACAATCTCCAACAGCCCGACGAGGCAGACCATCCAGCAGATTGCCCCTGCTAATACGCTCCCACTGACTATCTTTGCCCTAGGGCTGATGAACTTCGTGCGATTGAACTCCTTCACCGAATCACTGACTTGCGTCTCTCGCGTGACCTTCTTGAACTCCGACTCGCTGATGGCCTGTGTAGGAGGAGCAGAAGAGTCGGAGCGAAGTACTGACCTGTACCTGTTCCTGAACTCCTCGTCGGTCTGATTTCCCTTGCGCAGGTTGCATGAACGGCATAGGAGTTGGAGGTTCCCCATGTCGTTGGACCCTCCCCGGACTACAGGGATTTTGTGGTCTATATGGAAGTTCACCAACAATTTCCTGACTCCACAGTACATGCACCGCCTATCCTGACGCCTGCCGAGCTCCTCTTTCCACCCCTTACGCCACGACACACGTTTCGTAGACTGTATCGTCCGCTCGTCCTTTCTCGTGAGAAGCATGATCCTTATGAGCGCGTCCAAGACGAACAGGAGTGCTGCTCCGATTGCTTTGGCTATACTCATTGTTCCTAGACTCCTCCTTCGCATGAGTGGCTCTGCCAAGCGTTGCCTTCGCACTCCATCCCAACCTTCTCATGCAATCCAATTCATGCAATCCAATTCTACCACACCCACCCGGATGCGATTTTGGGCTATACTCCGCGCGGAAGCTCTGGGAGCATGGAGCAAGGCCGGATGCAGGCGGAGGCGTAGACCCATGTATGACCTGCTGATTAGAGGCGGAACGGTGGTTGACCCTTCGCAGGGTTTGCACGCCGTGAGGGACGTTGCCCTTGCCGATGGCAAGGTGGCCGCGGTCGAGGCGGAGATAGAGGGCGGCGCGTCCGAGGCGATCGACGCGAAGGGGTTGATAGTTACGCCGGGGCTGATGGACCTGCACGTTCACGCCTTCTGGGGCGGGTCCAAGTACGGCGTCGAACCCGACAGGAGCAACCTGGCCAGGGGCGTTACGACTGCCCTGGACGCGGGCTCGTCAGGCGCGTGGACCTTCCCCGCGTTTCGCAACCTCGTCATGGACCGCGCGGAGACGCGGCTGTACGCGCTGCTCAACATCGCCGCGCCGGGGCTGGTATTCCAGGACGACTCGGAGCTGCACGAGCTGAAGTGGGCCGACGTGGACCGCGCGGTGGAGGCGGGGCGGCGCAACAGGGACAGGGTGATAGGAATCAAGGCGCGGCTGGGGCGCGTGCAGGCGGCGAACAACGACGTCGAGGCGCTGAAGCGGGCCATAGAGGCGGCCGAGGCGCTGGACGGCTTCGTGATGATACACGTCGGGAACAGCGCGACTCCCCTGCCCGACCTGATGCGGATGCTTCGGCCCGGCGACGCCGTGACGCACTCGTTCCACGGGTTCGGAGACGGAGCTCTCGAGGATTCGGGCGCGGTGGTAGAGGGGATGAAGGAGGCGCAGTCGCGCGGGGTCGTGATCGACGTGGGGCACGGGGCCGGCGGGTTCTCGTTCCGCGCGGCGGAGAAGGCGCTGTCCGAGGGAGCGCTGCCCGGTACTATCAGCAGCGACCTGCATATCAACAGCATCGAGGGGCCGGTGTTCGACCTGGCGACCACGATGTCGAAGTTCATGCATCTTGGGATGACGCTGTACGAGGTTGTCCGGCGCTGCACTGAGACGACGGCGCGGACGATGGGGCTGGATGGCAAGCTGGGGACGCTGAGGCCGGGGGCCTGCGGAGACGTCACCGTCATGCGGGTCGAGGAAGGGCGCTTCACCTTCCACGACCGCCTGACCACGGCGGCGTCTCTGATGGGCAACCGCTGGGAGCCTGCCGCGTCCGTAGAGGCGTCCAGACGCCTCGCCCACGTCCACACCATCAAGGACGGCAAGCCTTATCGCCCGTGGCTGGGGTAGCCGGGCTGACAAGAGTAGCTGGCAATCGTATCTGATCGGGGTTTTGACCTACCCCCTGTTAAAGAGGGCCGGGCAGGCTGGACGTGCAGCCGTGCGGCATGTCCGAGCCGGAAGGCGGCGATGGGCCTCGAAAAATCCCCTGAGATTTCCCGATTTTCCCTATTGACAAATCGAATCGGGGCAATAATTATTGAATTATCACTCTTGAATTATTTCTCCGGGTGAGCGGAGTAGAGCGAGTCCTGATGGGAGCCTGCCGCGTCCGTAGAAGCGTCCAGACACTTGGTCCACGTCCACACGGACGGCAAGCCCTATCGCCCGTGGCTGGGGCAGCCGGGCTGACAAGAGTAGCTGGCAATCCGTACCTGGCCGGGGTTCTCACCTACCCCTGTAAAGAGGGCCGGGCAAGTTGGAGGTGCAGCCGTGCGGCATAGCCGAGCCGGAAGGCGGCGATGAGCCTCGAAAAATCCCCTGAGATTTCCCGATTTTCCCTATTGACAAATCGAATCGGGGCAATAATTATTGAATTATCACTCTTGAATTATTTCTCCGAGTGAGAGGAGCCTGACCTTTCAGGAGAGAGGAGTCCAATGGCTGACAAAGAGATAGCCCTGATGGCTCACCTGATGCGACGCGCCGGGTTTGGCGCATCGTCTTCCGAGCTCCACGAGCGGACGGCTGTTGGGTACGAGGCCACGGTCGAAGAGCTCCTGCGCCCGGATAGGCAGAAGGAAGTCGACATGCTCGACCTTCTCCGCTACCACCCGTGGGCGTGGAAGCCCGGCACGGCCCAGGGCATGGGCCACGCCTCGTGGACCTACCGCCTCCTCAACACCCAGACGCCGCTCCAGGAGAAGACCGCCCTGTTCTGGCACCACGTGTTCGCCACCGGCGTATCGAAGGTGGACCACTGGGACGAGGTCATGGACATGATAGACCTGTTCCACGACAAGGGGATGGGCAACTTCCGGGACCTGCTGCTGGACATGGCGAAGAACCCCGCGATGATCTTCTGGCTGGACAACAACGAGAACCACTCCCACGCTGTCAACGAGAACTGGGGCAGAGAGCTCCTGGAGTTGTTCAGCATGGGGGTCGGCAGCTACACGGAGGACGATGTCCGGGAGTGCTCCCGGGCATTCACCGGCTGGACCATCACGCCGAAGCTCCCAAGGTACCCGATGGGCCGGTTCGACTGGGGCTTCGAGTACAAGGACGACGACCACGACCACGGGGAGAAGTCCTTCTTGGGGCACACGGGCAGGTTCAACGGCGAAGATATCATCGACATCATCTGCGAGCAGCCTGCCACCGCGCGGTTCATCGCCCGCCACATGTACAACTTCTTCGTGGCGGACGAGGCGCAGGTCCCGGCCTGGTCGGTTACCCCTCCTCGGGATCCCGAGGCCATCCGCGCCCTGTCAAAGGCCCTGATGGACAACGACTACGAGATTAGGCCGGCGCTTCGGCTCTTGTTCAACTCCGACTTCTTCAAAGAGGCCCGGGTCTCCAAGATGAAGAGCCCGGCGGAGGTCGTGATAGGGACTCTGCGGATGGCCGGAGGGTCGGAGTTCCCGGCGCCCGGGCTGGGTATGCTCTCCAGGCAGGCGGGGTACATGGGGCAGGACCTGATGAACGTGCCCAGCGTCGAGGGGTGGCACACAGGCGCCGAGTGGATCAACAGCGGGTCGCTGATGAGGCGCACCAACTTCTTCGCGGAAGTGATGGGCGATACTGAGCGGCCCGGGGTGCGGGCTATCGTGGACGGCATGAGGTCGAAAGGCGACGTGCCGCCGGGCGAGTTCGTCGATGGCTGCCTCAACCTCATGGGC
Source organism: uncultured Dehalococcoidia bacterium (assembly GCA_958296115.1). Lineage (GTDB taxonomy): Bacteria > Chloroflexota > Dehalococcoidia > Lucifugimonadales > CAJWER01. Next base: position 2,437,451 of record OY282442.1, on the reverse strand, counting down.
CCGCTGGAGGTGGACGACCGGACCCGCGGCCAGCTGGTAAGCCATGCCGCCGCGGACGGGGACTTGCGCTGGGCCCCGGATGAAGAGAGCGAATCCACGGAACGGGTCAGCGAGATGCTCCAGCTCATCGTCTCGCTGAAAGACTACCAGTTCGCCTGAGCTGCCTTGTACAAGCTGAACCGTGTCTCCAGGGCGTTCCGAGAATGCGATGGGATACCGAGAAAGGGTCGGCCGTTCACTCGAAAATGAAAGGAGCGGAAATGACGACTAGCGAGAAAGACCCCGTCCTGGTTGTGCTTCAGTTGTCCGGGGGCAACGACTACCTGAACACGGTCGTCCCCTATAGCGACTCTCTCTACTACGACTACCGTCCAAGCGTCAGAATCACGGAGGACCGCGTGCTGAGGCTCGACGACAAGGTGGGCTTGCACCCGAGCATGCGCCCAATCGAGCAGATGTACGCCCAGGGCGACGTCGCCATAGTCCACGGCGTCGGCTACGAGAACTCCCCCCGTTCCCACTTTCGGTCTATGGATATCTGGCACACGTGCGAGCCTGATACCCTGGGCACCGAGGGGTGGCTGGGAAGGGTCGTCCGGGAGCTGGACCCTGACAAAGAGAACGTCGCAACGGCTGTGAGCTTGGGGTCCACCCTGTTCAGAGCGCTGTCCGCGCCAGACGTGCCGGTGGCCTGCGTCGACAACCTGGACAGCTACGGCCTGTTGACGTCGATCTCCGACGAGCGCCGCCGGGAGAAGCTGCTGGAGCGGTACAAGCAGCTATACGCCCCGGCGATAGGCAACGGGCCCGTCATGGACTTCCTCAGCCGCACGGGGTTGGAGTCGCTGAAAGGCGCCGACATCCTGAAGGTAGCGCCAGAGCGGTACTCTTCCAGCATTGAGTACGCTGACAACGCCATCGCCCGCAAGCTGAAGGCCATAGCGCAGGTGCATCTCGCGGGCTTGGGCGCCCGCATCTTCTACTGCGACCACGGCAGCTTCGACACGCACTCGAACCAGATGGGAGCCCACGCCAAGCTGTGGCGGGACATATCGACGGGAATCCAGGACTTCTTCGACGACCTCCGGGAGCATGACGCCGCCGACAACGTAGTCATGCTGGTCTTCTCCGAGTTCGGACGCCGGACGCAAGACAACGGCTCGGGCACCGACCACGGAGCGGCCGGCCCCTCCTTCATAATCGGCGACCGGGTCAAGGGCGGGCAGTACAACGACTACCCGTCCACGAAACCCGATGACCTGGAACAGGGCGACCTGGTTCCGAACAACGATTTCCGCGGCGTCTATTCGACGTTGCTGGAGGACTGGATGGGCTTGGACGCAACGCCGATAGTCAACGGGACCTTCGAGAAGCCTGCCTTCCTCTAACTCGCCGTCAGCCGGAGGCATCTACGGGGGTGTAAATACGACATGCTCACACAGGTAGCGGCTGGCCGCGTCTATGACTACAGCCATACCGTCGGAGGAGGGCAGCTCGAGGACAACTGCCCTATCGCCCTGGCCTTGGGGGCCGACGATGTCGTGTACGTCTGCTGCAGAGGGCGGGAGGATATATCCGAGGTCCCCTGGAACCGGACGGGCGCCGACGCCAAGGTGTGCCGCATCCGCGTGGGAGCGGCAGCCGGCGACGAAGAGCTGCTTGGCGAATTCGGCAAGTACGGCGACGGCGACGGCCAGTTCATCTGGGTCGCGGGCGCGGCGCTGGACAGCGCAGGCAACCTGTACGTAACCGACGAGTGGATGAACCGAGTCTCGGTCTTCGACCCCGAGGGCGGGTTCCTGACGTCATGGGGATCGTCTGGCGGCGGCGGCGGCCAGTTCAACCGGCCCTCGGGGGCGGCGATGGACGCCGACGACAACCTGCTCGTCGTCGATAGCCTGAACCACCGCGTTCAGCGGCTATCCAAGGATGGGACCTTCATAGCCGCATGGGGCAGCCATGGCAATGGCATGGGCGAGATGGACTCGCCTTGGGGAATCACCGTGGACGGCGAGGGCTATGTCTATGTGGCCGACCACAAGAACCACCGAATCCAGAAGTTCACCCCCGACGGCGAGCCGGTGGCCGTCTTTGGCGAGTTCGGAGACGGCCGCGGTCAGCTCAGGAGGCCTACGGACGTGGCGGTGGACCCGGACGGAGACGTCTACGTGTGCGACTGGGCGAATAACAGGGTCCAGACCTACGCCCCCGACGGGATGTTCATAGCCAGCCTCATCGGGGACGCCCACGAGCTGTCCAAGTGGCAGCAGAACACGGTGAACGCCAACCCCGACGTCGCCAAGGCGCGCAGGAGGGTCTATAGCACGGAGCCCGAGTGGCGCTTCGTCATGCCGACCGGCGTCGAGTTCGATGGAGCGAGAGGCCGGTTGCTGGTGGCCGACCCCCAGCGCGCCCGCATCCAGATATACCAGAAGGTAGAGGGCTACCTGGAGCCTCAGTTCAACCTCTAGTGGACGCGGCCATACTCGGCGGCTGGGTCATCGACGGCAGCGGCGGCGAGCCTTTCAGGGCCGACGTCGGCGTCAGCGGAGACACCATCGCCGCCGTAGCCAACCTCGAGACCGGCGCCGCGGCGCGCGCGATCGACGCGTCGGGCAAGTGCATAGCGCCCGGTTTCATCGACATGCATACCCACGCCGAGCGCGGCCTGCCCTACCCTGAGTTCGCGCCCAGCGTCCCCTACCTCATGCAGGGCGTAACGTCCGCGCTCGGCGGGGCCGACGGGTACGGGGGCTGGCCCATTCACAGCGCGATGGGAGAGCTTTCAGGGAAGCTCGCCGCGCAGGGCATCGGCACGAACGCCGCGCTCATGGTCGGGCTGGGCCAGGTTCGCCGACAGGTCATGGGGCTGGCTGACCGGCCCCCCACGCCGGGCGAGATGGGGGCGATGAAAGACCGGGTTCGCGCGGCCATGAGCGAGGGCGCGGTCGGCATATCGTCGGGGCTGGTATTCGCGCCCGACCGCTATTTCGACACCGATGGCATCGTCGAGCTTGCAAGGGAAGCGGCGGCGTTTGGCGGCATATACCACACGCACGTCCGAGACGAGGCAGACGGGCTGCTCGAGGCGGTGGGGGAAGCCATCGCAATCGGCGAGCGGTCGGGCGCGGCGACGGTCATCACGCACTTCAAGGCGGTCTATCGCAGGAATTGGGGCAAGCTGAGGCAGGCGACGGACCTGATAGAGCGGGCCCGTCGGCGCGGAGCAAGAGTGTACGCGGACCAGTACCCGTTCCTAGAAGGCGGGCCCGTGCCGCTGATCCCGCCCGATACGTGGGCTGGCTCCGCGGGCGCGGCGGCTGAGCGGACGGCGCGAGTGCGGGACGCGATTGCGGCGCTCCCAGTCGGGCCGCTGCTCGCGCTTCGCGCGGAGCTGGCGGGCGCGCCCCGTGACGACGCGTCGGAGAGTGAGTTCTGGCGTGAGCGTCCAGAGCTGCTTCGCCGATCGGTCGCCGACGCGCTGGGCCAGCTCATGCCGGCGCGCGGCCCTGCCCTGTTCGCCGCCGCATCGTGGTACGGAATGCACCAGGGGCCGGGCAATCCTTCGGAGCGTGCCAGGTTCGCGGCGCGGCTGGACGAACCGGGCGAACGGTCGCGGATACAGGCAGAGGTTGGCGCTCACGTCGATGACCACGGCGGGGCCGACTACCTGCTGATATTCGGAGCGGCCAGGCCCGAATTCGAGCTCACTCCCCTATCCCGAGCCGCGGAAGCGCTGGGCGAGTCGGATATAGACGCGGCTATCAGGCTCGGCATGGAGGGGGCGCAGGCCATCGCGCTCCTGCACTCGGAGGACGACGTAGAGTACGCCATGTCCAAGGATTTCGTGGCGACGGGCAGCGATGGCGATTACCCCTACGTCGGAGCCGCGCCGGGCGGTTCGGGAGCTCCGCAGGCGGTTCGCGCATACTCGACGTTCGCGGTGAAGCTGCGGCGGTACGCGGTGGAGCGCGGGGTCATATCTTTGCCGCACGCGGTGCGGGCGGCCACTTCCCTGCCCGCCGAGATACTGGGCTGGACCGACAGGGGCGTAGTAAGGGAGGGCGCGAAGGCGGACTTGGTGGTGTTCGACCCGGCGGCGATACGGGGCCGCTCGGAGCTGCGCGCCCCGCACAGATACAGCGAGGGCGTCCAGTGCGTGCTGGTGAACGGCCAAGCCGCGCTGGAAGACGGGAAGCCCACAGGCGTTCTGGCCGGCCGCGTCGTGTCCTGAAGTCTCACCGCGCAGAGCGCATATCAAGGCAACCCTCGCAGCGCCCAATGCCGCCCCGAACGCAGTGAGGGGTCTGGGGGAAGATGTGCGGCCCTGAGCCGAGAGGCCCGCGCCAGCGCGCGAAAGCGATGGGCTGCTCGATTGAGCCAAGACGACAACATGGCTGCGCGGGCCCTCGTGAACCCGTGCAGCCATGTTATCAGAAGCTCATCCTCTCCCCTTCCTAACCCTCCCCCAAGGGGGAAGGGATAAGAGCGCTCGCGCGTTGAATGGAGCGCGAGGGCCAGGGGCGCTGCGCTACCTGCTGTAGCCGGAACTCCTGGTGACGTCGGCCGGGAGCGCGGCGGTGATGTGGTCGAGTACGAAGGCGAAGTCCTGGAGGGACGCGAGGCCGCCTAGCTGCTGACCCAGCGGGTCGAGCCAGTCGGCCACGTCGCGCAGGTCGCGGTGTACGTACGCGGAGTCGGAGTCGTTGGCGATGTACGGCAGGCTGCCGTACCGGTCCGACGCCAGCGCTACCAGCGCTCCGAACTGCAGCAACGGGTCGCCCGTGTAGTCGAAATCCCTGTCCAAGCGGGAGACCATCGTGGTCGCCTGGCGATTGGCCAGGCCGCTCACCGGGGTTACCCACCTGAGCTGTACGCCGCCGAGCTCGACGGTCTCGGACGGATAGCGCCATGCGTCGTCGCGCAGCTGCAGCTCGTAGAAGACCGTGGTGGCGGCGCCTATGGGAATCTCGGCGAACTCTTTGCGGTCCTCGACGAAGGACTCGTCGGACGTAACGCGGTTCTCGTAGCCGATCATGCGCCAGTACTCGACCACTTCGTCGTTCCAGGTAACCTGCGCGCGGGTCTGGTCCGCGAACGGGATGGAGAGGGCGAGCCAGCTATCTCGGCTGAAGGTGGCCTGCGCCTGATGGGTGTCGCTCAGGTATCGGTACCAGCCGTTGCCGTGCTGGGCAAGCTGCTCCAGCAAGTAGTCGTTGTAGTTCTCGATGCCGACGCCGATGGTTATCAGGCGCAGCGGGTTGCGGCTGTCAGCGTCATATGCCGACTCTAGGATGGCGAACGGGTCGGTGGCATCTACGTTCGCCACGCCGTCGGACATGAGGATGATGTAGTTGTATGCGTCGGGCCACTCGCGGCGCGCGCGGTCTGCCAGCTGGACGCCCAGGTTCAGTCCGGCCTGCACGTTGGTGCTGCCGTGGGGCGCGAGCTGGTCTATGGAGCGCCGCACTTCCCTATCGTCCGGTCCGCGGTGTTCGACGGTGAGGTCGTGTATGACGTCGGTCGTGAAGTGGACGACGCCTATGCGGTCGCCGCTGCGTAGGCTGCGCCTGATGCTCTCGGCGGCCTCGCGAGCTATGTCAACGCGGTTGCCGTCGGCCATGGAGCCGGATGCGTCGAGCACGAGGGTAACGTTGAGCGGCGCGTCGTCCTGGAGCTCCGGCGCCTGGAACCCGATGCGCGCCAGGTGCTTGCGGTCGTCCAGCGGATGCCTGACGACGTCGGTGGATATGGCAAAGCTGTCGCGGTGCGCCGGGGGCGCGTAGCCGTAGTCGAATGCGTTGATCCACTCCTCGGCGCGAACGGAGTCGGGTTCGACCTCGTAGCCTGCGCGGGCCCAGTTGAGCGCGAGCTGGAAGGAGGTTCGGTCGGTATCCAGGCTGAACGTCGAGGTTACGTCCTCGTCAGTGGAGGTGAACCAGGAGCGCTCGTAGTCCCTGAACGTGGTGGCCGACGGCTGCGCCGCCGGGGCTTGGCCGCTTGGGGATCCGGAGTATCCGCCGGCCTGCTGGGTTACGGGGGGCGACTGCTGCGCGGCGGCCTGGGTCGCTGGCTGTGGCGCAGGAACGGACAGGGATGCCAGACTGAGAGGGGCGCTTTCCGCAGACTGGGCTGCCGCCGCTGACGCCGATTCGGTCACTATCTTCTGAACGTCGGCGGCACTAAGGCTGCCTGCTGACGATGCATCCACTATCTTCTGAACATCGGCGGCGGTCATCTGGCCTGCTGACGATTCGGTCACTATCTTCTGAACGTCGGCGGCGCTAAGGCTGCCTGCTGACGATTGGTCCACTATCTTCTGAACGTCGGCGGCGGTCATCTGGCCTGCTGACGATTCGTCCATTATCTTCTGAACGTCGGCGGCGGTCAGCTGCTCTCCCACCTGGGACTGGACTGCCGGAGCAACAGCATCCTGAACATCGGCCCTGCTCGGGGCTGCCGGGGCGCTGCTCGGGGCTACCGGGGCGCTGATGGCGCTGTTCGGGGCTACCGGGGCGCTGCGCGGGGCTCCCGGGGCGCTGCTCGGGGCTACCGGGGCGCTGATGGCGCTGTTCGGGGCTACCGGGGCGCTGCGCGGGGCTCCCGGGGCGCTGCTCGGGGCCGGCTCCGACGAGCCGCATGCAGCAATCGCAAGCGCCAGCAGCAGGCCAATGGCAACCTGGGCGATTGTGCGCGTCCTGATGGGAACGAACGCGCTCATGATTCTCGAGACTCTCTTCGTCTGGTACATCCACGCACCTCTTGGAACTGGTATTTCCGAGTCAGTCGCAGCGGATTCAGGTTCACTGTTACCCTCTGCCCGTCGGATTCGTTCCATATTGCTAAACGCCGGAGTAGCAGGGTTGGTTAGCAGGGGCCGTGTCTGAACTGTGATTCATGTGATTCGCGGTATGAGGATAATTGGAATGGAGAAGGGGCGCAAAGAGGAGCGGCAGGCGATAGAGGGGGCTTCGGGATTGGGGACGTTCGGGGGTGGCGTCCCAGGCAGGATTCGAACCCGCGACCCGCTGCTTAGAAGGCAGCCGCTCTGTCCCCTGAGCTACTGGGACGCTCGCCGGCGTGTTGGCCCTGAGTGGAGACCAACACGATATGAGTGTAGCACAGATCCGGTCTCGCGCTTCAAGACTCGCGCAGTGTGACTCTGTGGAAGACGCGCCGTCCGACGGTGAAGCGGCGGACGTTGGCGACACGCGCGCCGCCAACTTCGGAGAGGGTGGTCAGTCGGCGCTGCGCCGCCATGCCCAGCGGACGCCTGAGTGAGAAGACGCCGCACGCGGCTACGGCGGCGAGCGGGATGCCGAGCGCGCGCTTCCTGACGCGCTTGCTCACGAGGCTTGCCGCAAGGAACGCGCCGATTATGCCCACGGCCAGATTGGTTCCGCAGTACCGCGATATGGCGAGCTCGCTCTCCCCCGCCCTCAACAGCCTCAGCGCGTCGCGGGCGGCGGCGGCAACGTCATCGGCGGCGAGGCTGCCGTACACCCAGAAGCCGCCGGGCGTGGAGTATCCAGCGATGGGCGCGCGATGGCCGCGGGCAATGAGCAGGGCGATGGCTGCGTGCTCGACGGCGTGGCTGCGCCTGGTTCGGTCTATAACGCTGCGAAGCATCAAAGGGCTACACCTCGACGAGTGGATTGCGTCACCTTGCCCAGCCTCTCCCGTCGAGAGAGAGGGGGATGAGGGCGCTTACTCGGCGGCCTATGTAGGCTCGGGGACGGTCAGGAGGGTTACCCCCGCCGCTTCCCCGTGGGCGCGCTCTTCATGTCGGACGCGATACCCGATTGCTATCGGGACGGCCTCTTCATCGAACATGGCGCTCAACACGTCGGCTGTCTTGCGTACCTTGTCGATGTCTTGCCTGGCTATGGAGCTGGACGCTTCGACGGCGATCCATACCCGGCCGTCCTGCTGGTCTCGCCTGTGCGCCCGCGCTACAAGGTCAGTGTCCCAAACACGCTGGGCTTCCGCGGCGGAGACTTTTCCAGCGTCGGAGGCATCCTCCAGCGCTTCCATGAAGAAGCGGTTGGGGGACTGTGTTGACTGCGTATGCCACACGACCTCCATGCCTCTCAACGAGAGCTGCTGGCTCAGGCGCGGGGTCAACAAGGACACCATTCGGCGCTCCAGGTCGCCTCCGACTATGTTGCCGATATGTCCATCTATCCGGTTCAGCCTGGACTTGACCTCGGTCATATCGGACTTGACCTCATCTAGGTCGGACCTGATGACATCGACCTTATCTTCCAGGTGGTCGAACCGCTCTCCCAGATGGTCGAACCGCCCTTCCAGGTGGTCGAACCGCCCTTCCAGGTGGTCGAACCGTTTTGGGAGAGCCAGCAGGTCGTCGGACAGCAGGACGGCCCTGAGCTGTCTCTTCAGCTCGGGGTCCTCCTCCATCTCGTGGATGATTCTTGCGACTGTGGTGATTCTCGTGTCTATGGCAGGATCGGCCATGTGAAGCCTCAGCTCACCTTTGCGTGCTGGTTCCTGACGGCGAGCTCTTGTATCACGGTGTCCTTGTCGGTCTCCTCGGTCCATGGGGTGGGCAGCACGTGGGAGCCGAATATGCGGGCGAAGTGCTGGTCGGGCTCGCCGTCAACGAAGTGGGTGGTCATCCATCTGCCGTCCTGGAGGACGACCTTGATCTCCCTGTTCTCGCCTGTCCATCCGAAGCTGACGTAACTCACGCGGCTTCCTCCTTACATCGCCGGGGCGTCGGTTCGTGAGGGCACATTATACCAAACCCGGCATGTCCATCGTACTGGAGGAGACCCAGGGGCAATCGCATATAAATCGCCGCGCGTCCAGGCCGCCCGGCGGGCGCCGGAATCAGGATTTGCGGGATTGGTGGATTCTTAGGATTGGGGAATGCAGTCGGGACGCCTGCGCTCCGGTGGGTGAGATGAGGGGCGCGCCGAATTATCCTCGCCCTGGCCTTCTGTCGTGAAGGGGGTGGGGAGGGGGCAGGCGGGACGCCTGCGGTCCTTCCGCGCCTATGTTCGCGTTGTCTCGGCCGGCTCCTTTGCGGGCTTATCACCCTCACCCTAGCCCTCCCATCTAGGGAGAGGGGACAGAGCGGGGAATCGCCCTTATTCTAGCCCTTTCCCCTAGGGGGAGGGGACGCAGGGCGGGGCGTTTGCCCCAACCCTGGCCCTTTCCCCCGTGAGGGAGAGGGAACTTGGCGGGTCTTGCGACCCGCGCCCTATCTACTCCTGATTCCCCCGCTCACACGGGGGATTGAGTATGCCCTGCAAGGCAGTGACTCCGCTACTCGCTTCGGGGATGCCGACGTCGTACGCTCGCCGACACTTGGGGTTGCAAACCCCACCCCGGGCTTTCCCGGACGGCTGACGGCCCTTGCGGGACCGCCTGCGTTCGCGCTTCGTCCTTCCACCCGCCAAGGCGTCGGGCTGCGCTGGCTACGGTCCTCCCGGTCGTCCGAGAGTCCGCACCTGGAACGGGGGAGACGCATTTGGCACTACGTCCTCCTGTGCGAGGCGCCGAAACATAGAGGGACCTTCTCGTACACGCGGGTGCCCCGTCCAACAGCAGCGGCGTGTATGATGCCAAGGGCAGAGGTGGGCTCTATGCTCGTTTGGGATACGCCCCTTCGGGCCGTCTACCAGACTAGCACGGCTGTTCTCGCGGTGTCAAGGGGCGCTATGGGGCAATTTGGGGGCAATTTTCGGGATTGGGGAGGGAGAAGGCTCATCACGTCCGCGCCTCTCAATGCTGGGGGAGCAGGCGGAACGCCTGCGCTCCTTCGTGTCAAGGGGCGCTCCTATGTCGGCGGCGCTCCAATATGGCGGAATGGGGACAGGGCCGCCGGCGCCCTGTCCCCATTCCTGTTGGTGCAGCTATCTCGACCTGTGCGGTCTAGTAGTCCATCGGCGGGGCTGCGGGGGCGGGCGGGAGGTCCTCCTTGATGTCGGTTATCAGGGCCTCTGTGGTGATGACCATCGAGGCCACGCTCGCGGCGTTCTCGACGGCTGCCCGCGTAACCTTGGCGGGGTCCATGATTCCGCGCTCGAGCAGGTTGGTGAACTCGCCGGCCTCGGCGTCGAAGCCCCAGTCGCCCTCGGACTTCAGGCTCTCGGCGAGCACCACCTCGCCGGAAGCGCCGGAGTTCTCGCAGATCAGCTTGATGGGGGCCTCGAGGGCCTTGCGGAGGATGTCCACGCCGGTCTGCTCGTCACCGCCGAGGTCGAGGGAGTCGAGGGAGTCCCTCGACCTGATCAGGGCCAGTCCGCCGCCGGGCACGATGCCCTCCTCGACAGCGGCGCGCGTCGCGGACAGAGCGTCCTCGACGCGCTGCTTCTTCTCCTTCAGCTCGATCTCGGTGGCCGCGCCGACCTTGATGATCGCCACGCCGCCGGACAGCTTCGCCACGCGCTCTTCGAGCTTCTCGCGGTCGTAGTCGGAGGTTGTCTCCTCGATCTGGGCCTTGATCTGCTTGATGCGGCCCTGGATGTCGCCCTCGGAGCCTGCGCCGTCCACGAAGGTGGTGTCCTCCTTGGTGGAGACTAGCCGTCGGGCGCGGCCCAGGTCCTCGACGGTCACCGAGTCCAGCTTGCGGCCGACCTCCTCGCTGATGACGGCTCCGCCGGTCAGTATCGCCATGTCCTCCAGCATCGCCTTGCGGCGGTCACCGAAGCCCGGAGCCTTGATGGCTAGGCAGTTCAGCGTGCCTCGCAGCTTGTTCACCACCAGGGTGGCGAGGGCCTCGCCCTCGACGTCCTCGGCCACTACGACGACGTTCTTGCCGACCTGGAGTATCTTCTCCAAGGCGGGCAGGAGGTCGGAGACTGCGGAGAGCTTCTTGTCTGTTATCAGGATGTACGGGTCCTCGATGTCGGACTCCATCCTGTCCTGGTTGGTGATGAAGTACGGGGAGATGTAGCCCCGGTCGATCTGCATCCCCTCCACGAACTCCTGCTCGTAGCTGATGCTCTTGGACTCCTCGACGGTGATCACTCCGTCCTTGCCGACCTTCTCCATGACGTCGGCGATGAGGGCGCCCATCTCCTCGTCGTGCGCCGACAGGGACGCGACCTGGGATATCTGCTCCCGGCCCGATACCGTGGTGGACATGCCGCCTATGGCGTCCCGCAGGGCTGCGACGCCCTGGTCCACGCCGCGCTTGATGGCCATGGGGTCCGCGCCTGCGGCGATGTTCTTGAAGCCCTCCTGAATAATGGCCTGGGCGAGGACAGTGGCGGTGGTCGTGCCGTCGCCTGCCACGTCGTTGGTCTTGCTGGCGGCCTCCTTGAGGAGCTGAGCTCCCATGTTCTCGAAGGCGTCCTCGAGCTCGATCTCCTTGGCGATGGTTACGCCGTCGCTGCACACCTGGGGGGCGCCGAACTTCTTGTCGAGCACCACGTTGCGGCCCCTGGGGCCCAGCGTAACGCCCACGGTGTCGGCCATGGTGTCGATGCCGCGCTTCATTGCTGAGCGCGCCTCTTCGTCGAATACAAGCTGCTTGGCTGTCATCTCTCTTGGTTCTCCTTCCTTGCTGTGTTGTTGGATTCCCGCGCGGCGGCCCGAGCCGTCCTACGCTACACGCCGTCCCGCCTGCGGCAGGCGGCTACACCTTGAACAGGATGTCGTCCTGACGGACTACCAGGTACTCGGTCTCGCCCTCTTTGTACTCCGTGCCGGCGTACTTCGAGTAGACGACCGTGTCGCCCACCTCGACGTCCATCGGCGCCCTGCCGCCGTCGTCGTTCAGCTTCCCGGGGCCCACGGCGACCACTTTGCCCCTCTGCGGCTTCTCCTTCGCGGTGTCGGGGATGTATATCCCGCCACTGCTCATCTGCTCCTCGTCTTCCATCGGCTCGATCACGACCCTATCGCCTAGCGGCTTGAAGGTAGCGGCCATCGATTCACACCTCCTCAGGTACAATTGCGACGCGACTTCAGTAAAGTTTAGCAGTCGCCGGTCAAGACTGCTAATCTATTGTAGAGGGTTCACAGCCGGGTCGTCAACATTTCATCATAATTGAGACTTCAGGGCATGGATAGCCAAGACCGGGAGGCGGGATGAAGCGGAAGTACTATCTCGAGGACATTCCCTTGGACGAGGCCGTCCGGAGGTTCGACGCGGCGCTGGAGGCGGCCGGGGCGCTGGGTACGACGCCGGTCGAGCTTGCGCCCCTGGATATGGCGCACGGCAGGGTTACGGCCGGGCCGGTCTGGGCCAAGTCGTCCTCGCCGCACTACGACGCCGCCGCCATGGACGGCGTCGCAGTCCGATCGCGGGAGACGGTGGGCGCGACGGAGACGTCACCCGTGCGGCTTGCAGTGGGCGCGCAGGCTGTATGGATCGATACGGGCGACCCAATGCCCGCCGGCTTCGACGCGGTCATCAAGGTCGAGGTCGTCCACGAGATTGACGATTCGGCTATCGAGATACGCGCTCCCGCGCCTCCCTACCACGACGTGCGGCCACTCGGCGAGGACATCGTCGCGACGGAGCTGGCGCTGCCATCGTCCCACCGTCTGAGGCCTCAGGACCTGGCGGCGTGCGCCCAAGCAGGGTTGGCCGAGGTCGAGGTTCGGAGGGCGCCGTTGGTTACGATAATTCCCACGGGTTCGGAGCTCGTGCCCGTGGGCGCGGATCCGGGGCCCGGCGGCATCATCGAGTCGAATTCGCTGATGCTGGCCGCCATGGTCAAAGAATGGGGGGGGGAGGCCGCTCGTATCGGCATCGTTCCCGACAAGAGAGAGAGGCTGCGCGAGGCCATCGCGGCGTCGGTCAAGGACAGCGACGTGGTGGTGATCAACGCCGGCTCGTCGGCGGGGTCCGAGGACTATACCGCCGGACTCATAGCCGAGATGGGCGAGCTCGTCGTACACGGGGTCGCAGTCAGGCCCGGCCATCCGGTCGCGCTCGGCGTGGTGGAGGGCAAGCCTGCGCTGGGGATTCCGGGGTACGCGGTTTCGGCGGCCATCACTGCGGAGCTGTTCGTGAAGCCGCTGGTCGAACGGAAGCTGGGGCTATCACCACATCGGCGCGAGACGGTCCGGGCGGCCATGACGCGGAAGGTGTTTTCGTCTATGGGCGAGGACGAATACTTGCGGGTCAGGCTTGGGCGCGTCGGCGGGCGGATGGTAGCTGCCCCGATACAGCGCGGCGCAGGGGTGATAATGTCGCTGGTTCGCGCGGACGGGTTGGCGGTCTCGCCGCGGCTCTCCGAGGGGTTAGAGGCTGGGTCCGAGGTCGAAGTCGAGCTGCTGCGGCCGGCCAGGGAGCTGGAAGGGGTCATCATGGCTACCGGCAGCCACGACATGGCGCTGGACCTGCTCGCAAGCGAGCTCCATCGGCTGCGCCCTGACAGGTCGTTGGCAACGTCCAACGTGGGGAGCCTGGGCGGGCTGCTCGCGCTGGGGCGCGGAGAGGCGCACGTGTCGGGCTGCCACCTGCTGGACGAGGAGACTGGCGAATACAACGCGCCGTTCGCGCGCCGGTACATGCGGGGGAAGCCGGCGACGCTCATGACCCTAGCTCACAGGACGCAGGGGTTGATAGTAAGGCCGGGCAACCCGATGGCGATTACGTCGCCTGTCGACCTCGCTCGGGGCGACGTTGCGTTCGTGAACCGGCAGCGCGGCTCGGGGACGCGGATGCTCTTGGACCACATGCTGAAGGGGGCCGGCATATCGGGCGGCAGCATTCGCGGATACGAGCGCGAGGAGTATACCCACCTCGCCGTAGCCGCCGCCGTCGCAGGGGGGCGGGCGGACGCCGGGCTCGGGGTACTGTCGGCGGCGCGGGCGATGGGGATGGACTTCGCGCCGATTGGCGCCGAGCAGTACGATCTGGTCGTCCCAGCCGAGTTCTACGACAGCGACCTGCTCGCGCCGATGCTCGACCTGGTTCGCAGCCGCGGGTTCCGCAAGCAGATCGAGGAGCTCGGCGGATATGACACGACCCGCACGGGCGAAATCCGGAGCGTCGGCCCCGCGAAGGGGTGAATTCACAACCTGGGCGAGCGCTGATACCATGTACTAGGGAGGATGGCCATGGGAGCGGGCATAGAGACGTCGGGCGTTGTGCTGGCAGGCGGGATGAGCCGGCGGTTGGGGCGCGACAAGGCCATGGAGCCGTTCGGCGGCGAGCCGCTGATCCGGCGGTCGCTCTCTCGCGTGTCGCAGGTTGTAGACGAGACTATCGTGGTAGTCAACGACGCCGCGCGGGGCCGCGAGCTGCCGCTGCCGGATGAGACGCGGGTTGCGGTGGACCGCTGGCCTGGCGCAGGCTCTCTCGGCGGCATCTTCACGGGGCTGGAGGCGGCGAGAGCGGAGTGGGCCCTGGTCGTCGCGTGCGACATGCCCTTCCTGAGCGCGCCATTGCTGCGGCGCATCCTGTCCATGCGGGAGGGGCATGACGCGGTTGCGCCGGCGCTGGATGGCAGGCCGGAGCCGACCCACGCCGCATACTCCAAGGCGTGCCTGCCGCATATCGAGCGCCGCCTACGGGCGAACGACCTCAAGATCACGCGGTTCTTCGACGACGTGGACGTGGCGTACCTGCCCCAGAGCGCCATCGAGGAGCTGGACGCCGACCATCTCAGCTTCTTCAACGTGAACACGGAGCAGGACCTTGATAGAGCGAAGAGAGTTATGGACCGCGAACGCGGGAGTGTCGCCGTGGAGTTGTTCGGGATGGCGCGGATAGCCTGCGGGCGGGACGTCGTCGAGATAGCCGCGCCGCTCGATGGCGGGTTGGGACGAGTCGTTTCGGCGTTGGCGGACGCCTGCCCCGAACTGGTCGGCGTTGCCATACGGGACGACCGTACGGGCCTCCTGGACAGCTATACGTTCAACCTCAACGGCAACGAATTCGTGTCGGGCGACGCCCCTCGGCTGCGGCCCGGCGACAGGCTGCTCCTCTTTTCGAGCATGGCGGGCGGTTAGCGGCATGTACGGCTACAACGGCAAGGTTCTGGTGGTGGACCTGACCACGCGGACGACGGCGTGGCAGCCGCTCGACGAGGACGCGCTGAGGCGCTTCATCGGCGGGACGGGGCTCGGCGCGTATCTGCTGTACATGCACTGCCCCCCCGGCGTAGATGCGCTGTCGCCCGAGAACCCGTTGATATTCGCGGCGAGCCCGCTCGTTGGGAGCAGGCTGACCACCTCGAGCAAGTTCGCCGTGCTTGCCAAGTCGCCGCTGACGGGGTTCATCGGCGACTCGCTCTCGTCGAGCTTCGTGGCGACCGAGCTCAAGAAGACCGGCTGCGACGCGCTGATCATCAAGGGGCGCAGCGACTCCCCTACCCTCTTGGCGATAGACGACGGCGAGGTGGAGTTCCTGGACGCGGCGGACCTGGCGGGGCTGACTACTTCGCAGACGGAGCGCGCGGTGAAGCGTCGGCTGGGACACCGCAGCAAGGTCGCCTGCATAGGGCCCGCCGGCGAGAACCTGGTGCGCTTTGCAAGCATCAGCAACGACGGCGGGAGGCAGGCGGGCCGGACAGGGCCGGGCGCCGTCATGGGGTCGAAGAACCTGAAGGCGATAGCCTTGCGCGGAACAAAGGCCATGCCCGCGTTCGAGCCGGGCAGGCTGAACGAGATCGGTCTGGACCTGGCGCGGCGCAGCCTGGGGCCTGCCACCGAGAAGTACAGGACGCTTGGCACCGTCGCCAACGTCTCGGTCTTCGACCGCCTCGGCGTCCTGCCGACGCGGAATTTTCGCGAGTCCACATTCGAGCTTGCGGACCGCGTGAGCGGCGAGGCTCTTCACGCGGGGCATCACGTCAAGAACGCCCATTGCGCGAACTGCACTATCGGATGCGAACAGATCGTGCAGACCAACGACGACGGGCCGGCCGAGAGGGGGCGCATGGAGTACGAGAGCGGCTTCGCGCTTGGGCCGCTGGTGGGCATAGGCGACCCGAACGCGATGATCCGCTCGGCCCGCATCTGCGACGAGCTCGGCATGGACACCATCAGCGCCGGCGCGACGATTGCGTGGGCGATGGAGTGCGGCGAGCGCGGCCTGATCTCCCGAGAGGACGCCGGCGGGCTGGACCTGCGCTTCGGCAACGCTGACGCGCTGACGGAGGCCCTGGGGCTCGCCGCAAGGCGCGAGGGCATCGGCGGCCTGCTGGCGGACGGCTCCAGGATGGCGGCCCGGCAGGTCGGCGGCGGCTCGGCGGATTGGGCCATGCACGTCAAGGGGCTGGAGATGCCGGGCTACGAGCCGCGGAGCCTCAAGACGATGGCGCTCGGCCTGGCCGTGAGCACTCGGGGCGCGTGCCACAACCGCTCATCGGCATACGAGGCGGACTTCTCGGCGGCGGTCGACCGGCTGGAAGCAAGCCGAGAGCGCGGGCGGATCACGATGGACGGCGAGGACTTCGGGGCGACGCTGGACTCGCTCATCTGGTGCAAGTTCCTGCGAAAGGCGTTCGACGACCTCTACGAGGAGTCGGCGGAGATATATGAGCTGGTGACGGGCTGGCCGATGACGGCCGGCGGCCTGAGGCTTGCGGGGGAGCGGATCAACAACCTCAAGAAGGCGTTCAACATCCGCGAGGGCTGGGACCGCGCAGACGATACGCTGCCTGCCCGCGTGCTGGAAGAGCCGCTGCCGACGGGCGCGGCGAAGGGCGTCGGCCTCACGCGGGACGACTTGGACATGATGGTCGAGGCGTATTACGAGGCGCGGGGATGGACGCGGGACGGGCTGATCCCGGCGGGTAAGCTGGAGGAGCTGGGGCTGGCGGACGTGGTAGAGCCGCAAAGCGCCGCTGACGACGCGGTCTAGCTTCGCCGCCCCTGCTCCTCGATTCGGGCCAGGATGTCGCGGATCTCCGTCAATATCTCGGGGGCATCGGCGGCCGGCTGGGGCGATGCGCCTTGCTCTTCCACTCCTACCGCGTTCTGACGCTGCGCCAGGATAGAATCGCGGAACTCCACCGCGCCTATCACGCCAATCAGGTTGCCCTCGCTGCCTGTGCTTCCCGACTGCCCGGCCGTCTCGACCTTCAGCCCGCGCAGCTTGTAGAAGCGCATGAACGGCCCGTCGTGCAGTCGGACGTCTGTAACGCGGTTCAGCGGAATGGTCGCCTCTGTGCGAAAGAAGACCCCCTTGCGCACCTCCAGGGCCTGCGTCGTCAGCCGCGCGAAGCTGCGCCTGTGATACTCCGGGCCGTACCAGAGGCTGAACAGCAGCCAGAATGGGATGAGCGGTATCCCGACGACGGTAATCAGGAGCACGCCCGAGACTATCCACCGCCCGTACCCGATGAGATTGCGGTCGAACTCCGCCTCGCTCACCGTCTCGCCCGTCACGTCGTCCCGCTGACTGCTCCTGTTCACGTCCGCCCTCCTGTCTCGTTTCCGCATCCATCCCTTGCTTGCGCAAGGACGGATGGCGTAAAGACTATACCAGAGCGGCTGTGGCATGTAATTATAACCCCGTCGCGACTCTGATATAGTTAGCGTTGCCGCAGGTAGATATTCGGATGGCATGGACTGGCGATGCAGCCGACGCGAGAACAGCGTAACGCACTGAGGGCGGCGCTCCGGGAGCGGTTCCCCCGCGAGCGCGGGCAGCTCCTGCCCGCCCTGCACTACGTCCATCACGAAATGGGCTTCCTGGCGGACTGGGCGATGGAAGTAACGGGCTGGCACCTTGGGATACCCGCCAGCGAGGTCTATGGCGCCGCAACGAGCTACTCGGAGCTTCGCGTCGAGCCGCCGGGGCGCCGCGTCGTGCGCGTCTGCGCTGGCTTGGCCTGCCGATCCAGCGCCGGGGGGCTGATGGACGAGATCGCGGCGGGGCTCGGCGCGGCGGCGGCCGACGGCGGGGTTGCCCTGGAGGAGACGGCGTGCGGATACCTATGCGGCGTCGCGCCCGCCGTCCAAGTCGATGGCGCGTGGCTGGGCCGGGCAAACGCCCAGCGGGTCATGGCGCTGCTGGAGCGGGATGAGGATGCCTAGCCCAACCGAATCGCTGCAAGCCCTCGTCCACGCCGCCCGCTCGCGGGTGAGCCCCGCAAGGACGCGCGTGGTCGTACAGGTCGGCCACTGCTCCGAGTCCGTGGGCGCGGGCGAGGTCGCAAGGGTCATCGCGGAATCAGCTGCGACCGGGATAGACGTGGCGGCCGCGGGATGCGACGGCGCATGTTTCGACGCCCCCAAGGTAACCATCACCCGGCCCGACGGCAACGCCTCCGTGTACACGCGGGTCGATGCCGAGTCCGCAGGCGGAATCGCGGCCTGGCTCAGCTCCGGTATGCCCGGCGGAGAGACAGCGCGGCGCGGCGCCTTCCTCGCAGGCCAACGGCGAATCGCGCTGGACGG
Source organism: uncultured Dehalococcoidia bacterium (assembly GCA_958296115.1). Lineage (GTDB taxonomy): Bacteria > Chloroflexota > Dehalococcoidia > Lucifugimonadales > CAJWER01. Next base: position 2,419,118 of record OY282442.1, on the reverse strand, counting down.
CGTGGGCGAGGCCGACCCCGTGTCTAGCGGCGAGTACCTGCTCAGGGGCGGCTATGCTGGGCTGGGCAAGGCGCTCTCGAAGCCGCCCGAAGAGGTGATAGAGGAGGTCAAGGCGTCAGGCCTGCGCGGACGCGGCGGCGCCTACTTCCCCGCCGCGGTCAAGTGGGAGAGCGCCCGCAGGTTCGGCAAGTCCCCGACGTATCTCGTCGTCAACTGCGAGGAGGGCGAGCCTGGCGTCTTCAAGGACCGCCACCTCATGGAAGGAATGCCCCACCGGCTGCTCGAAGGCGCCATCATCGCCGCCTACGCATCCGGAGCGCAAGCGGCCTACGCATACGTGAACGCCGAGGCCGACCTCTCGGCGCGGCGCCTGCAGACCGCCATAGACCAAGCATACGAGCTTGGCCTGCTGGGAGACGACATACTCGGATCGGGCTTCACCCTCCACGTGGAGATGCGCCGCGGCGCGGGCGGATACGTCTGCGGCGACGAAACGACGCTGATCAACACCATCGAGGGCTACCGGCGCGAGCCTCGCGTCAAGCCTCCCCTGCCCATCGAGTCCGGGCTGTGGGGCAAGCCAACCGTAGTCAACAACGCCGAGACGCTCGCCTCTGTTCCCTTCATCATGACCAACGGAGCCGCTGCCTTTGCCAGCATAGGCGCGAACGGCAACGCCGGCACGAAGCTCATCAGCCTCAGCGGCGGCGTGCAAAGGCCCGGGCTGATAGAGGCGCCGATGGGCGCGACCCTCCGGGAGATCATATACGACGTGGGCGGCGGGCCTAAGGACGGCCGCGACATAGCCGCCATCGCGGTCGGCGGGCCGTCGAGCGGCATCCTGCCCGCCTCCATGCTGGACACGCCCATTGCGCCCGGCCAGCTCCACGAGTCGGGCGTCATGCTCGGCGCCGGCGGAGTCGCCGCCCTGGACGACCGCGCCGACGTCGTGTCCGTAACGCGCCGCCTCGCCGCCTACAACGCCGACGAATCCTGCGGCAAATGCGCCCCCTGCCGCGAAGGTACGCCGCGCATCGTGGACGCGCTCGACCGGCTCATGTCCGGCGTAGGCTCGGCCTCGGACCTGGACGAGCTGCGGCGCTTGGCGGACATCGTGGAGCTCGCCTCGCTGTGCGGACTGGGCCAAGCCGCCGGCGGCCCTATCAAGAGCGCCCTGCACTTCTTCGGCGACCAGCTCGCCGCGCTCGCAAAACCCACCTAGACGGCGACTGGTGAATACAAGACCATGACTTTGACTGACCAGGCTATCGAGGCGATGACCGTTGAGGAGCGCCTGTCGTTGATAGAGCGCGTCTGGGACACGCTCGATGCCGCCCCAGAGTGCATAGACATTCCCCTTGCCGACGAGCGGCGCGAAGAGTTGGACCGCAGACTCGATCAGATGGAGCGCGAGGGACCCGACGCAGGGATCCTGTGGGAGAACCTGGTCGCCAGGGTCAAGAGCGGGAAGGCATGAAACAGCGGTCTCGAGCGCCAGGAGACACACCATGACCATCACCATGAAGATAGACGACCGCGAAATCGAGGTCCGCGAGGGCGCCTCCGTCCTCGACGCCATCAACCAGTCGGGAACCTACATCTCGCAGCTCTGCAAAGACCCCGACATGAAGCCCATCGGCGCGTGCCGAACCTGTCTCGTCGAGATAGATGGAATGCGCGGCCTCCCCGCCTCATGCTCCGTGCCCGCCTCCGACGGCATGAACGTGCGGACCGACACCCCCAAGGCCCGCTCCATCCGCGCCGGAGTGCTCGAGCTCACCGCCGCCATGGTCGGAGCGAGCCGCGAGACGCCCCAGGACGACTACCGCGAGCTGTCCGCCGCCGCCAAAGCCCACGGCCTCGGCGCCCCGCGATGGGAGAGCCGGGAGCGCGAAGCGGTCGACCAGAGCAACCCCGTGTTCGACATCGCAATGGATAGCTGCATCCTCTGCGGCCGGTGCGCCCAGGCCTGCCAGCAAGGCCACCAGTTCATCGGCGCCATAGACTTCCTCGGCGCCGGCCGAGACGGCCGCATCGGCACCTTCATGGACCGCCCCCTCCTCGAATCCGTATGCACCACCTGCGGCCAATGCCTCTCCGTATGCCCCACCGGCGCCATCCAGGTCAAGGCGCCGCCCCCGCCAGCCGCCAAGACGGTCACCACGACCTGCCCGTACTGCGGCGTCGGCTGCGGCATCAAGGCCGGCGTGGACGAGACCGACCGCATCATCGAGATGCTCGACGACCCCGACAACCAGTCCAGCCTCGGGATGCTCTGCGTCAAGGGACGATTCGGCTACACCTTCGTCCACCACGAAGACCGCATCGCCACTCCCCTAATCCGCAGGAACGGCGAGCTCGCCCCCGCGTCCTGGGACGAGGCGCTCGACTACGTCGCCGAACGGCTCGCCCACTACCGCGGCGGCGCCTTCGCCACCCTCTGCTCCGCCAAGGCCACCAACGAAGACGGCTACGCCCAGCAGAAGTTCGCCCGCGTCGTCATGCAGTCGAACCACATAGACCACTGCACCCGGCTATGCCACTCCCCCTCAGTCCAAGCCATGCTCACCTCCCTGGGCAGCGGCGCCACCAGCAACTCCTACCAAGACTACGAGGACGCCGGCTGCCTGGTCATCATCGGCTCCGACGCCAACTCCAACCACCCAGTCGCCGCCGCCCGCATGAGACGCGCCGTCATCGAGCGCGGCGCAAAGCTCATCGTCATCAACCCCCGCCGAATCGAAATGTGCGACTTCGCCGAGCTATGGCTCCGGCCGAGACCCGGCACAGACGTCGCGCTCCTGAACGGCATGGCGAAGGTGATGCTCGACGAAGGCATCCTCGACGAAGCCTTCGTGCGCGACAGGACCGAAGGCTTCGAGCAGTGGCGCGGCGTCATCGAAAAATACGACCTCGAATACACGTCGGGAATCACCGGCGTCCCAGCCGACGACATAGCCAAGGCCGCCCGAATCTACGCCAACCCGCCATTCAGCGGCTCCTGCCTCATCTGGGGCATGGGCATCACGCAGCACACCAACGGCACCGCCAACGCCCACGGACTCCTCAACCTCGCCCTCGCCGCCGGCCAGCTCGGCAAGCCAGGCAACGGCGTATCCCCCCTGCGCGGACAGAACAACGTCCAGGGTTGCGGCGACGCCGGATGCCTCCCCAACGCCTTCCCAGGCTACCAGCCCGTCAGCGCTGCCCTGCCCAAGTTCCAGGACGCCTGGGGATGCGACCTGCCCCCCAAGGATGGCATGGTCGTTACCGACATGGTCGAAGCCGCCATCGAGGGCAGAATCAAGGCCATGTACGTAACCGGCGAAAACCCCCTGCTCAGCGAACCCGACCTCCACCACGCCGAAAAAGCCTTCCGCAGCCTCGACTTCCTCGTCGTCCAGGACATCTTCATGCACGAGACCGCCCAGATAGCCGACGTCGTGCTCCCCGCAACCACCTTCGCCGAAAAGGACGGCACCTTCACCAACAGCGAGCGCCGCGTCCAGCGCGTCCGCAAAGTCGTAGAACCCGTCGGCCAGAGCCGGCCCGACTGGGACATCATATGCGACCTCGCCCGCCGCATGAGCCGAAAGCTAAAGCTCGGCGTCGAGTCCGAGTTCTCGTTCAGCCACCCGTCGGAAGCCTGGGACGAGATGGCAAGGCTCACCCCCAGCCTGTCGGGCATATCCTACGAGCGCCTGGAAGACGGCGGCATACAGTGGCCCTGCCCCGACCCCGACCATCCCGGAACCCGCTTCCTCTACGGCCAAGACTTCCCGCGAGGCCCCAGGGCCAAGTTCGTCGCATTCGACCAGGGACCCGCCGCCGAAGAGATGCCCAGCAAGCGCTTCCCCCTAATCCTCAACACCGGCCGCATCCTCTACCACTGGCACGGCGGAACCATCACCCGCCGAGCCGACGGACTCCTCGCAAGAGCCCCAGAGCTCGAAATAGCCCTCAGCGCGGACGACGGCGCGAAGTTCGGCGTCGCCGACGGCGAATGGATAAGACTCCGCTCCCGACGCGGCGACCTCGAAGGCCGAGCCGCATTCTCCGACAAGATGCGCCCCGGCGAAGTCTTCGTGCCCTTCGTCAAGCTCCGCGACCACGCCGCCAACTTCCTCACCAACTCCGCCTTCGACCCCAACTCCAAGATCCCCGAATACAAAGTCTGCGCCGTCCGCCTCGAAAAGCTCGCCGCCAACGGCGCCCCAAACCCAGCATGACAGCCTGACCAGGCTGAACCATCGAGGAATACGCCAATATGCAGAACGGCAATGGACACGCAACCATCGAAGCGGCAATCGAGGATACAGCCGAGATGAGTCCGCAACAGACCGACGGCAAGTGGCTCGAAGCCGTTACCGTCAAGGCCGCCCCCCACGTCAGGGAATGGGACGTTCGAGAGTGCTGGCATTGGAACGAGTGGCCCGACCGGGAAGCGCGCTTCCCGAAAACCACGAGGCAGGACGTGGGAATTGACGTAGTCGCGGTTCGCCGCGGCGATGGAAAGCACGTGGCTATCCAGTGCAAGTCGCGCCAGCTCGATGACGAAGGCCGAGGCTCGCCTATCGGACACGGCGAGACCGCTAAGTTCCTAGAAGCGTCCTCAGGCGCTTTCTGGGCCGAGCGCTGGATTGTAACCAATGGCGCCATCCAGCTGGCGCGCGGCGCCGAGCAGTCTACCTCGATGAACGAGGAGAAGCCCCTCAAGCTGGTCAATATCGCCAATGACCTGGCGCAGCAGCGGGCGATTCACTCACCAGGAGAACAGTGCGAGCATTGCGCGAACCCCGACAAGCCCGACGCGATTCAGACGAAATCCTGTATGCAGAACGAGGCCGTCGCCAACAGCGTCCGCATCCTCCAAGAACAGGAACGTTCGGAGAGCGGCGGCCTGCCCCTCGGCGAAGCCCGCGGCAGAATCATCCTGCCCTGCGCCACCGGCAAGACGCGCATATCCCTGCGGATAATCGAAGAGCTGACGCCCCCGGGCGAAGTCTCCATCGCGCTCTGCCCCTCCATCGCCCTCGTAGCCCAGATACGGCGCGAATACCTCCAAAACGCCTCCGTGCCGATCGACGCGCTGGCGGTCTGCTCGGATGCGACCGCGGGATACGACCCCAAGAAAGAAGGAATCCGCAACACCGCCAAGGACCCGACGGTCGACAACAGCAACGTCAGCGCCTCCGAGTTGAAAGGCAGGGTTACGACCGACGCCGACGAGATAGCCAACTGGATGCGGCAGAGCTCCCTCGATGACGCCGTCAAGGTTCTCATAGGCACCTATCAGAGCGGCGGCAGGGTATCCGAAGCCTTGCTGAAAGCCGGCGTCAGGGCGCGCGTCCTGATTGCCGACGAAGCGCACAGAACCGCCGGCCTGAAGCGCAAGAACTCCACCTCAGCCGAGGCGAACGCCGAAGAGAAGCGCATCCGCGACTTCACCGTCTGCCACGACAGCGACAGGTTCCCCGCGACCTACCGCGTCTATCAAACTGCCACGCCCCGCATCTACGACGCCAAGCCGGCCGCCGGAAACCCCAACTGGATAGTCCGCTCGATGGACGACGAGACCACGTTCGGCGTGGAGCTGTTCCGCAAAAGCTACGTCGAGGCCGTCCGCAACCAATGGCTCTCCGACTACCGCATCATCGCCATGTGCGTCAACGACCAGGATGCTCTCAATGAAGCGAACAGCCTGGCAAAGAACACGAAAAGCGCCGGCCGCCGCAAGCTGACGACCCATGACTACATGCGCGGCCTCGCCTTTGCCCTCACAATGGGCGGCGCGACCCAGGGCGAAGACGTCGACATCGAGTCCTGCATCGCCTTCATGAACACGGTGGACAAGTCGAAGAACATGGCGGCTGACCTCCAGTCCGACAAGGTGAAGCAGTGGGTCGACAGGTGGCTCGACGAGAACGCGGACGGGCGGCCGGCGTCCAATTACAGCCTCGAACACCTCGACGCCTCCAGCAATGCCGCCGCGCGCGAGAACGCCAAGCTCCGGCTTGCCAGAGCGAACCCAGCGAACCCCCACGGCATCGTCAACGTCGGCATCTTCGGCGAAGGCACGGACTCCCCGTCGCTGAGCGCCGTGGCCTTCCTCGAAGAGAGAAAAAGCCCCATAGACGTCGTCCAAGCCGTCGGACGAGCCATGCGCACCGCGCCCGGCAAGAAGCTTGGATACATCGTCTGCCCCATCGTGATAGAGCCGACCGCGGACCCCGAAAAGTGGCTGAGCGACAGCGGCCCAGAAGAAGGATGGCGGGAGCTGGGCCAGATTCTCCTCGCTCTCCGCGCCCACGACCAGCGCATCGAGGATAACCTCGAAGATCTCCTGCATCTCTACATCCCGGAGCCGCCGCCCCTGGAGCGCGCAATCGTGGCGGTAGCCGCCGAGGGAAAGCGCATACAGTACGGCGAGATCGAAGGCCCGCCCGGCGCGGCGCAGCAGGCCGTCGAGCAGATGCTGAAAGGCAAGAGCCGCGCCGAAGCCGGGGTAAATCTGATAGCCGAAGCGCCGCCGACCTACAAGACCGACGAACCGACGCAGATAATCACCGGCAAGAAGAACGCCGATGGCAGCCTCGAAATCCGCACGGCCTCCGTATCCCGCGAAAAGCCGAAACCCGGCGCGGCCCGCGGCGTCGTCAACATCGAGAAGACCAAGGCCAAGGCCCGCAAGATTATCAACAACGGCGAGGGCGGGGTTCCCGTACAGCCGAACATCCATCGGAAGCCCCGCAAGACCCCCAAAGAGCGCGCAGAGGCGGGCCAGATGTTCCTGAAACTGAGCGGGCTGGAAGATAACGGCAGGGCTATCAAGATGAACCTGCTCACGAAGTCCGGACTGACCGACAACCGCGTCATCCGCGACCTCAATATCCTGGAATCCAGCGTCAAGGAGGCCGCCCACCACCTTCGGTCCGATGAGCTGCTGCCCGCGCTGAACCGCCACTTCGGGCTGGACAGACTCAAGAAGTCTGGCAAGAAGCAGGCCGACGGCTGCACAATCGCCGCGCTCCTGATGATGAACGCCGCCATGCTGCACCAGCGCATCAGCAACGGCGCTTGGCTGCAAGGCGTCAGCAACCTCTCGCTCATCAAGAATGACGTTGCCGTACCCCAAACAATCCTTCGTCAGTGGAACGACATCATGAAGCGTGATTTCCTTCCTGTGCTGGAACCGGCCGTGGAAGCGATATACGCTATCCAGGAGACCGGCAAGCTCGCAGGACTGGAACGCGCCCTGCATCACCTCGCGGCCGAGGCCGAGCGCCTGGCCGAGACCTACGCCGACATGGGCGCGGACCACGCTGGCCCGCTCTTCAACCGCGTCATGGGCAACCAGGCCAGCGACGGCGCCTTCTTCACCAGGCCCCCCGCCGCCTCCCTCGCCGCACGCCTTACGCTGGACGCCTGCGGAGACCTGGACTGGTCCGACGAAAGCGTGTGGCGCAGCCATAAGACCGTCGACCTGGCATGCGGCAGCGGAACCCTGCTGGCCGCCATGCTCTCCGACATGAAGCGCCGCGCCAGGGATCGGGGCGCCAGCGATGAGCGAATCGCCGACCTCCAGCAGATAGCCGTCGAGGAGGTCATCAAGGGCTTGGACATCAACCCCGTCTCCCTCCAGCTCGCGGCGTCCCAGCTGACAGCCGGCAACCGGCGCGTGAGCTACCGCCAGATGGGGCTTCACCTCATGCCCTACGGACCCGGCAGGTACGACCCGGGCAGGGTGTCGGCGGGAACGCTCGAGCTGCTGGGGCAGAAATCCATCGTCTCGAGACCGACAGAGCTGGACCTCGGCGACGACGCCATAGATTCGCAGGCGACCTGGGATACGACCGGCGGCGCGGAGCTCGAGGACGCCGTCGAAGCGGCCCGCAACGCCCGCATCGTCATCATGAACCCGCCCTTCACCAACCGCGTAAATATGGGCGAGAAGTTCGCCGGTGAGACGCAGAAGGCGCTGCGCGACCGCGCAGACCAGATGGAGCGAAAGCTCACTCAGGCGGACAAGGACCTGGTGGGGTTCGTGGACAAGAACTCCGTCGGACCGCTCTTCGTTGGGCTCGCGGACCACTGCGTGCCGCGCTCCGATGGAGTCCTGACGACGTTCAGGCCGACAACCGCGCTCACCGCGACGTCCGGACAGCGGGAACGGCTCGCGCTCGCCCAGCGCTACCACGTCCACACGGTCTTGACCTGCCACCAGCCCGGCAATGTCAACATGAGCCAGAACACCGCCATCAACGAGAGCGTCGTCGTGATGCGCCGGCATGACGGCCCAAAGCCGCCGACGCGCTTCATCAACCTGGACAGGATGCCGGCAGACGACGACGAGGCGGCGGACTTCCACCGCTGCCTGCTCGACTGCCCTGAAGGGCTGATCGCGGACGGCTGGGGAGAGGTATCCGAGTGGCCCGCCGAGCGCGTCGAGGCCGGCGACTGGACGCCCGCAATCTGGCGCTCCCCAGAGCTGGCGCATGCCGCCTGGCAATACGCCAACCATCCCGATCTGACGCGCCTGGCGGATGTGCCTGGCCTGTCGGTACACGCGACAGGCCAGGTTCTGCGCGGCTCTTTCGAGCGCGCGGAACCCGGCGCTCCCGGCAGCTTCCCGATACTGAAGTCCAAGGGCGCGGACGGGCAGTTCACCATAAGAAGCGCTCCGGACGAGCATTGGATTCCCAAGAAGCGCGACGAGGAGGCGCTACGGCTCAACGGCGGCACGTACCCCGAAGCCGACAAGCTGCTGCAGAAGGCCGGACACCTGCTGATAACCGCAGGTCAGGACAACAGCACGGCGAGATTGACCGCCGCTGCCGACGGCGCGAAATACGTGGGCAACGGCTGGATGCCCGTTACCGGATTCTCGGAGAGCGAGGCAAAGGCGGTCGCCGTCTTTGTCAACTCGACTGCCGGACGGCTGCAGCTCATGCGAAACCCAGGTCGAAAGGTGGCGTTCCCCATATACAGCGCCGAGGGGTCCGCGAACATCAAAATCCCCAACGTCGAGGACGAGCGTATCCGCGCGGTCCTCTCCGACTGCTGGGAGTGCGCCAAGGACATGGAAGTCCCGCAATTCCGCGACGGCGAGTGCGATGTGCGAACCCTGTGGGACGAAGCGGTCGCCGAAGCCATGCGCTGGGACGCCCAAGACCTCGCCCGCCAACGCGCCCTACTCAACCGCGAACCCCACGTCCGCGGCCTAGGCTACAACCAATACCCCGACGAAATCGAATAGTCAGCCCCGCCCCTCTCCCACCGGAGCGCAGGCGTCCCGCCTTGTCCCCTCCCCCTCCCCATCCTGTCCCCTCTCCCTCGACGGGAGAGCGCCAGGGTGAGGGTGATCCCTCCCTCTCCCTCGACGGGAGAGGGCCAGGGCGAGAGTAACTCCCCGGCCTACCCCGAAAATTGCCCCAAAATTGCCCCAATCCACCCCTTGACACGCCGAGAACAGCCGTGCTAGTCTGGTAGACGGCTCGAAGGGGCGTACTCCAAACGAGCATAGAGCCCACCTCTACCAAATCTTCAGGGTATTCATGCCGCGGCTGTTGTTGGGACGGGGCCCCCGCGGTACGAGAAGGTCCCTCTATGTTCGGCGCCTCGCCAGGAGGACGTAGTGCCAAATACGTCTCCCCCGTTCCAGGTGCGGACTCTCGGACGACCGGGAGGACCGTAGCCAGCGCAGCCCGACGCCTTGGCGGGTGGAAGGAACAAGCGCGAAACGCAGGCGGTCCCGCAAGGGCCCGTCAGCCGTCCGGGAAAGTTAGAGGAGGGGCTGCACCCCCAGTGTCGGCGGGCGATCGACGTCGGCATCCTCGAAGCAAGTACCGGAGTCACTGCCTTGCAAGGCAAACTCATCTCCCGCGAGAGCGGGAGAAACCAGGAGTAGACAGGACGCGGGTCGCAAGACCCGCCAAGTACCCTCTCCCTCACGGGGGAAAGGGCCAGGGTGAGGGCAAACGCCCCGCCCTGCGCCCCTCCCCCAAAGGGAAAGGGCTAGGACAAAGGGCGATTCCCCGCCCCGTCCCCTCTCCCCAGACGGGAGAAGGGCCAGGATAAGGGCGATAGCCAGGCGCAAAAGCGGCAAGAACCGCCAAACCGCCAACCAAAAGGAGCCGACCGAGACGAAACGAACATAGACGAAGGCGCCAACAACGCCCCAGCCTTCATCACCCCTCCCCAACGTGGGAGAGACCCAAGGGTGAAGGCAATTCAGCGCGCCCATCTCATCCCCTCTCCCTCGACAGCAGAGGGCCAGGGTGAGAGTAACTCCCCGCGCCCCATGTCCGCGTCCTGCTCAAACAGGCCCGATATAATATAGGATAACTATGAATGGCAGGGAATTCGTAAGGCGTGCCCGTCGCCATGCTGCGAATACAGGGAAGCAGTTCAAATTCAACCCCGTTCGCGGCAAGGGGAGTCACGGCTTGCTTCAGGTCGGTGAGCGCCGCACAATCGTCAAACACTCGGAAATCGGACCGGGCCTCTTGGCCTCGATGCTAAAAGACCTCGGAATCAACAGAAAGGACTTCTAATCAATGCGATACGCCTACCCGTGCAACCTGCACCCGGAGCAACCCGAAGGGTTCTACGTAACCTTCCCAGACGTGCCCGGCGCGCTCACGTCCGGCAAAGACCGCGCCGAAGCCCTCGATTTGGCAGAGGACGCGCTCGCAATCATGCTCGGCTCATACGTCGAGCGGCGCAAAGACATCCCGGCGCCCTCTCCAGCCCAAGAAGGACAGCATCTCGTCCCCGTGCCGCCGGTCGTTGCCGCCAAGCTTGACCTCTACACCGCCATGCGCCGCCAAGGGATCGCCAACCACGAGCTTGCCGAGCGCCTCGGCATAAGCGAACTCGCCGTCGGAGAGCTCCTCGACACCGAGAGCCGCTCGCACATCGAGCAGGTCGAAAGCGCCCTCCGATCCCTGGGGCGCAGCCTCATAGTCGAATCCCACGCCGCCTAGCCGTCAAACCAGGTGTAGCCTAACGACGCCTGGCGCATCCTCCTCGTCGAAATGACACAGCGCCGCGTCCTGTGCCATCGCCTCCAGCTCCTCCCAAGAGTCCCCTTGCGTGAATATCCCGTACCCCTGCGCCCTCGCGTCATACCCCCCTTCCACCGCCTCCGTCACTTCGAAGGTGATCTCGCTTGGTCTCTTCATGCCGGCCCCCTCCTGTCTCTGCCCACATAATGCCACAGCCGCGCCCTCGCCCTCCACCCCTAATCCTCCCGTATAATACCCACACCACACCAACCCGGAGACTAGCCCCATGTCCGCAACCATCATCCAGATGCCCAAGCCCGGCGCAGGCCAATACCTCGGCGAGCGCAAGCTCTTCCTCGTACCCAGCTTCATCCTCCCCCCTGGCCTGCCCGACGACGCCGAAAAGATCCTCGAAACCTACTGGTCCGAAGTCCGCGACCACCTCAACGGCCTCGAACGCTCCCTCGGCAAGGTCTCCCGCATATACCACGAGCTCGTCAGCGACGCCGGAGACGACGGCATGGAGACGCTCACGCAGGTCAACCCCAGGGGCGGCGCCTTCGTCAAGGCACTCTGCCAATCCGGCGCCGCCCTCGAATCCCTCGAAGACCGCGCCCTCCTCGAAGAGAGCATGGACTGGCAGCGCTGCGTCTCAATCGGCCTCGTCAGCGAAAAGGTCATGACCACCGCCCTGGACGCCTTCCGACAGGCCAGCGAAGGCCGATCCAAGCACATGCTCGAGCGCATAGACAACACACTCGCCCCCGGCGAGTCCGGCGCGCTCTTCATCCGCGAAGACCACGGCCTCCAGTTCCCCCCAGACATCCGCGTATTCTACGTCGCGCCCCGCTCCCTCGACGCCCTCAAGCGCTGGCTCGAACAGCAGATGCGCGCCCCAGCTCCCCCGCCCCCCGCCGACGAGGACGACGCCCATAACCCCGTCGCCGACCTCTGGACCCCCTCGTGACCGCGCTCCGCTCCCGGCAGTGGCTCGACGACCCCGCCCTCTACGGCTGGCTCAGACGCGCCGCCCTCCGCTCGCAGGGCTTCGGCCCCCAAGCCCTCGACGGCAAGCCCATCATCGGCATATGCAGCTCCTGGAGCGAGCTCACCCACTGCAACGCCCACCTCCGAACCCTCGGCGAAGCCGTCAAGCGCGGCGTCTCCCAGGCCGGCGGCGTGCCCTTGGAGTTCCCCGTCATGTCCCTCGGCGAATACAACATGCGCCCCACGACCATGCTCTACCGCAACCTCATGAGCATGGACGTCGAGGAATCCATCCGCGCCAATCCCCTCGACGGCGTAGTCCTGCTCGCCGGATGCGACAAGACCACCCCGGCCATGCTAATGGGCGCAATCAGCGCCGACGTCCCCGCCGTCATGGTAACGGGCGGCCCCCAGCTCAAGGCCAGCTGGCGCGGCGAAGAGCTGGGCACGTGCACCGACTGCCGACGCTACCAACAGGAGCTCCGCGCGGGCCGAATAACCGACGACGACTGGGCAGACCTGCAAGGCGCCATAATCAGCAGCCCCGGCCACTGCGGAGTCATGGGCACCGCCTCCACGATGGCCGCCATGGCCGAGGTGATGGGCATCGCCCTGCCAGGCAACGCCGACGTGCCAGCCGCCGACTCCCGCCGCGCCGCGCTGGCGGAGCGGGCGGGCCGCCGCGCCGCCGCGCTGGCGAGGCAGGACGCGCGGCCGTCCCGATTCGTAACCGAGCCGGCTATCCGCAACGCCATCAGGACCCTGCACGCGCTCGGCGGCTCCACCAACGCCGTCGTGCATCTGGCAGCCGTCGCGGGACGCGCGGGCATAGACCTGCCGCTCGACCTGTTCGACGAGCTCTCCCGGACGACGCCCTTCATGCTCGACCTCAAGCCGTCGGGACGCTTCCTCATGCAGGACTTCAGCAACGCCGGCGGCCTCCCCGCCCTGCTGAACGAGATGTCGCCGCTGCTGGAGCTCGACGCGCCCACGGTAACCGGCCGCACGCTCGGCGAGAATATAGCCGATGCGAAAGTCCACGACCGCAGGGTCATCAGGCCCCTCGACGACCCGCTCCACGCCGAGGGCGGGTTGGCCGTCCTGCGCGGCTCGCTGGCCCCGACGGGCGCGATTATCAAGCAGACCGCCGCGTCGCCGGACCTGCTGCGACACCGCGGCCGAGCCGTCGTGTTCGACGACCACGACGACCTCGAACGCCGCATAGACTCCGACGACCTGGACGTCCGCCCCGGCGACGCGCTAGTGATGCGAAACGCCGGCCCAATAGGCGGCCCGGGCATGCCCGAATGGGGGTTCCTGCCGCTGCCTCGAAAACTCCTGCGCAAAGGCGTCCGAGACATGGTCCGAATCAGCGACGCCCGCATGAGCGGAACCGCCTTCGGAACCGTCGTCGTACACGTAACCCCAGAGTCCGCCGCAGGCGGCCCACTTGCCGCAGTCCGCGACGGCGACACAATCGCCCTAGACGTGCCCGGCCGCCGACTAGACCTGCTCGTAGAACCCCGCGAAATACAGCGCCGCCTCACCCAATCCCCCACCCTCCAAACCCACCCCAAACGCGGCTACACCCAACTCTACACCCGCCACGTAACCCAAGCCAACAAAGGCTGCGACCTCGACTTCCTCCAACCCAGCGCCGCCCCACTTGACAATCCAACAGCATTCTGCTAGAGTCCTAGTTCATCTGCCTACACAGGAGATTGAATGAAAACCGATATCCTCACCCCCAAAGACCTCTTTCGAAAGTACGTTCAATACACGATTCCACCGTTTCAGCGCCACTATATATGGACGCAGGATGACCAGTGGGAGCCGCTTTGGGACGATGTCCGCAATGTGGCTGAGAATTACCTGGAGGAGTTGGAGCGCTCGGATAATGATATGGTCGAGGCGGAACAGCGTACAAAGCCGCACTTCTTGGGCGCTGTCGTACTCCAGCAGGTCCATACTGCCGCAAGAGATATAGAACAGCGAGAGGTGATTGACGGCCAGCAGAGAGCGACCACACTCCAACTCTTGCTGGATGCCATTCAAGGAGTCTGCGAAGAGAAGGCCTTGACCCGCCAATCCAAGCGGCTACTGAAGTTCGTCACTAATGGCGAAGACGCTATCGGTGATGAGGCCCATCATATCTTCAAGCTCTGGCCGACCAGGAGTGACCGAGAGGCGTTCAAGCACGCTATGGATAACGGACTCGCCGTGAAGGGATTCGAACGGTCGCTGATTGTCCAAGCCCATGAGTTCTTCCAGACGCAGGTGCGAGAATGGATTGACGATGGGACAGGTTCGATAGAGAGCAGAATGGACGCGCTTGAAACCGCGGCGACGGCAATGCTCCAGATGGTTGTGATTGACCTTGACCCAGAGGACGACCCCAATGTCATATTCGAGACCTTGAACGCCCGCGGCACCCCGCTGGAACAGTCCGACCTCATCAAGAACTTCGTCCTCTCCGGGGACCGTGAGAGCGATATGTGGGATGGTCTGGATGACACGTGGTGGCGGGAAGAAGTCAGGCAGGGACGCCTGTACAGGCCTCGATTGGACATGCTCCTCAACTACTGGCTTGCCATGCGAACCGGGTCCGAGGTCGGTCCGTCGAGGGTCTTTGACACATTCCGCGCCTATGTAGAGAACCGACGGCTTGACGACGTGATGACGCTCGTCAAGAAAGACTTGACGAACTACCGCCGTTTTCGTGTCGGTAGTCGTACTCCTGATGAAGAGTCGTTCTATTACCGCACGAACGTCATGCAGACTGGCGCGATCACGCCAGTCCTGTTGCTGCTTCTGTCAGCTGAACACGGAACCCGCATACGCGCATTCTGCGCTTTGGAGAGTTTCCTGATTCGCCGGATGGTCTGTCGCCAAACCACGAAGGACTACAACCGACTGACGCTGGAATTGGCAAGGAGGCTGCGGGAAGATGGCGGCCTGGAAAGTGCCGATAAGGTCGTCGCCGGTTTCTTGAAGGAGCAGACAGCGTACTCCCGTAAGTGGCCCAGCGACGAAACCGTCGCGCACTCCTTGGAGTCGGAGTCTTCCCCACTCTATCGCTTGCTGACCAGAGGGAGGTTGCGATTGGTACTCGAAGGAATTGAGGGCCGGTTGCTTCTCTCTTCAAAATCCGAACGGCGGGACGTGGAAAAGAATCTGACCATTGAGCACCTCATGCCACAGGGCTGGAAGGGGAACTGGCCGTTGCCGCCCAGCGTTGAAGGCGCCGAAGAGGTCGTTGCCGAGCAGGAGCGCAACAGGCTCATCCACTCCATCGGCAATCTCACTCTGGCAACTGGACAACTCAACAGCTCAATGTCGAACGCCCCCTGGGAGTGCAAGCGCGCCGAGCTTCATAACCACTCCACCCTGATGCTCAACAAGGAACTGACATCCGAGCCCTGTTGGAACGAAGACTTGATTCGAGCTCGCAGCAAGCGGATGGCCGCGCTCATATCCGAGTGCTGGCCGGGCCCCGACTCACAGGTATGGGAGCGCTAGATTGGGGTGACAGAGGCGTAGCCCTCTTCTATCGCAACAATCTTGGCCTGCGGTTCTTGGAGTCGCCGGGCTGTGCCTTTCGCGCGCGGATGGGGTCTTTGGGCAGATACTCCTCAGCGGCCCTCATGTCATCTATCAGCGCCCGGACCGCGCTGATACCGCTCTTCACCATCTCCTCCTCGTACATGTCCTCGTAGAAGTTGGTGTGCAGAGAGGCCGCCAGTCCAAATCGTTCTCTGGACCGCTGGGGATCGGAAGTAAGCCGAATCAACTCCTCCGCATTGTCTGAGGTGGAGCGGTGCGACCTATGCCTCCAGTCATGCTCCTGGGCGACGGACTTCAGATGGTGGACCAACGCTCCCCACGTCTTCTCCGACGCTTGGAGCAGGTCGCCATTCATGAGCTCGGCCTCGGCGTGTTCGAGAAACCGGGCGCTGATGTCCTTGTGTCGCGCTGCGGTAGCCATGTTCAGCCTCCTTCAGCTCACTTCGAGCCTCGTCCGATTATCGCTTGCGCCCTACCCTGTCCCGCCCTCCGGGGGCAGCGCATTCGCCAGCCACGACGCCAAGTCCGCGATGACCTCCGGCGTTACCTGGTGCGCCATCTCGTACTCGCGGTATTCGGGCGCGTAGCCTCTCGCCGTGAGCATCCTGCGCGCCTGTTGGCCGGCCTTGGGCGGTATCACGTCGTCGAGGGTTCCGTGCGCGATGAAGATATGCTGGCGCGGCGGCGAGTCCGCCGACCCGCCCGGCAGGTCCAGCCTGGATATGCGCGAGCTGAGCGCTATCAGGGCCCGGAAGCGCTCCGGCCGGCGCAGCCCGTGCCGGTACGCCATCATCCCGCCCTGCGAGAAGCCGCCCAGCGCCGCCCTGCCATCCTCCACCCCGTACCGCGACATCACGTCCTCCACGAACCCCTCGACCAGCCGCTCCGACCTGCCATCCGCGTCGAACTCCGCTTCGGGCGGAACGCTCCAGGCGTAGCCGACCATACCTAGCCCGAAGTCCATGCGGATGGGCGCGTTGGGGAATGCGAACAGGCAGCCCCGCGGCGCAATCATCGGCGCGAGCGATACCAGGTCCCCCATGTGCGACCCGTAACCATGCATCAATATGACGAGCGGATACGACCGACCGGCGTCGTAGCCGTCCGGCTCCAATACCCGGTACGCGAGGCCCGCGTCTTCGAATTGCCTGATCTCCAATGGCGTCTGGTCTCCTGGCTGGTCTTGAGCTGGATTATAACGCAGGGACGCCGAGCCGTTGATGATGGGAGCGCAATTAGAATAGAATCGGTATATGGGCTTGGCGCCCGATACGGACTTCACGAGGTGATGATGAGCAAGCTGATAGACGCGCTATCCAGGCTGGGCGAGCAGGCCCCGAAGCCCATGGGCTTCGGCCCCGCGTCGCGGTCGCGCCGCCCGTCCATCCTGCTGGTCGGCGTTATCGGCCTGCCAGCCTTGGCGCGCAAGCGCAAGGCGGTGGACGCGGAAGTCGACGCCGCGCTCGTGTCAGTGGACGAGATGGACGAGTCGGCGCTCGATAGGGCCATCGGCAGGACGGGCGGGCTGCCTTGGGGCGTCCGCGCCCCCAGCGTCACGCGCGAGGGCGCCGCCATGCTTGCCGAGAAGGGCTGCGACTTCGTAGTGTTCGAGCCTGAATGCGCCGACGCGTCGCTCCTGGCTCAAGAGCGGCTTGGCAAGGTCGTCGCCCTTGGGCAAGACCTAGACCGCGACCGAGCCGCGGCCATAGGCGGATTGCCTATAGACGCCGCGCTGGTCAGCGCCGAGCTGGGCGATAGCATGACGGTGGCGGACCTGCTCGGCGCGGCGCGCGCCCGGGCCTGGCTTGGGATTCCCGTCCTGATGTCGGCGACGCGCGAGGTCCAGCCCGAAGAGCTGGCCCCCCTGCGCGACGCAGGCGTGTCCGCCCTGCTGATAGACGTGGCGGACGGCAGGCGTGTCGAGCGGATGCGCGAGGCGATTGAGTCTCTACCGCCGCGCAAGAAGGGCCGACGCCTAAGCTACGGCGCGCTCATCCCCCGCGCCGACGCCGGCCAAGGGCGAGGAGCCGACACGCCTCCGGACGACGAAGACGAAGATTGGGAGTAGCGGCCCTACCGCCCGTGCGCCAGGCGCTCGGCCAGGTATGCGGGCAGGCCGCGCTCGGTCATCTTGCGCTGCGTCGCGGGTACGTCGTACTCGACCCTGTGATGCGCGATAGTTCCCGCGCTCCCGTCGTATATGGCGTAACTCGCCCGCGGGTCCCCGTCCCGCGGCTGTCCCACGCTGCCCGGATTCACGATGACCCGCTCCTCCCCAAGCTCGACCGGCCGGCCCGTTGGGAGCCGGAAGGCCGGCGCGCCGTTCTCGATTCGGCACACGAACGGGATATGGGAGTGTCCGACCAAGCATCGCGGGGTTTCGAGCCGCTCGAAGCTGGCGCGGGCCGACTGCGCCGTCACCACGTACTCCCACACGGGGTCGCGCGGGCTGCCATGGACCGCCGTGAAGCCGTGCGTCTCGAGCCGGAGCGGCAGCCCCGCCAGGTACTCGGCGCGCTCCCCTTCGAGCCGATCTGCCGTCCACGTCGCGGCCGCGGCTGCGTAGGCGTTGAACCGCTCGACACCCATCCTGCCCGACACGGCCAGGTCGTGATTGCCCGCGACGCACAAGCCGTCATGCGCTCGCATCAGGTCTATGCACGCCTCTGGGTCCGGGCCGTATCCCACGAGGTCGCCCATGGACCATATTTCGTCGAACCCGCCGCCGAGCTCGGCGTCGCGGATGACGCTCTCCAACGCTTCCAGGTTGCTATGTATGTCCGACACGATGAGCGCGCGCATTTTCGCGCCTGCTATAATACACGCAACCCCACCTGCGAGCGCCGCGCCATTGCCCTCATCGCCAGTCGAGATACTGACCGCGAGCGCGGAAGATACGCGCGAGCTTGGCAGGGCTATGGGCGCGTGCGCGCGGCCCGGCGACGTATTCCTGCTGACGGGCGACCTGGGCGCGGGCAAGACGACCTTGACGCAGGGGATTCTCTGGGGGCTGGGCGGCGCGGAGTACGCGCGGAGCCCGACGTTCGTCCTGGTTACCGAATACGAGGCGCGGCTGCCGTTGTACCACGTCGATCTATATCGAATTGACCGCGTGGACGAGCTCGACGAGCTTGGGCTGGCTGAGATATTCGAAGGTGACGGCGTGGTGGCCGTGGAGTGGGCCGAAAGGGCGGCGGGCGCGCTGCCCGCCGAGAGGCTGGACGTTCACATCGAGCGGCGAGGAGATGATTCGCGTTGCATCACTCTGTCCGCCGCCGCGCCCGAATACGACCGCTTCCTCGTCCTCGCCGCCAATCATGGAGCCGATAGCCGACATGCAACGTAGACGGATGCGCCAGGCGCAGCGCAGGGGCGGGTTTGCGACCCGCCCTCGACGAGCCGCGGCCCCGGAGCGGGCTTGAACGTGGAGTTGACGCTCGATACCTCGACCCGGTACGCCTCCGTCGCCGTCTCGCGCGAAGGGCAGGTCGCAGCCGAGTTGTCCTGGCGCTCGGAGCGGAACCACTCTGTCGAGCTCGTGCCCGCGATTCACCGCGCCGCGGAGCAGGCGTCGGCTTCGCTGGACGAAGTGAGCGCCGTGTTCGTGGCCCTCGGTCCGGGCGGGTTCAGCGCCCTGCGGGTCGGCGTCAGCATGGCCAAGGCGTTCGCGGCGGCCCGCGGCGCGCCCCTGGTGGGCGTGTGTACGCTGGACGTCGAGGCGGAGCCCTACCTGGCGGCCGGCTTGCCCGTCTGCGCGGTCATCGGGGCAGGCCGCTCGAAGGCGTACACGGCGCTCTACGGCGCTGGGAGAGACGCCGGGTACCGCGTCCAGTCCCACGAGGAGTTGGCAATGGGGCTGAATGCGAAGACGCTCTTTTGCGGCGAAGGGCTGTCGGACACGGCCAGCCTGATTAGGGAACGCGCCGGCTCGCTCGCAGCGCTCGCCGACGTTCCGCCGCCGACCAGGAGGCCGTCGGTCCTGGCGCGCCTGGGATACGACAGGCTGCGAAATGGCAGCATTGACGACCCTGAGACACTGGAACCCATGTACATGCGGGCGGCGCAGATAGCGTCCGCCAATCGCGCGAGGAAGGAGCCGTAAGTGCAGAGGACTCTGGTATTGCTGAAGCCCGACGCCGTTCAGCGCGGTCTCGCGGGCGAGATAATCGGGCGCATCGAGCGCAAGGGGTTGAAGATAGTGGGCATGAAGCTGATGCGGGTCAGCCGCGGCCTTGCCGAGAGACACTACGCGGAGCACGTGGACAAGCCGTTCTTCGGGGGACTCGTGGAGTTCATCACGTCGAGCCCGGTCGTCGCCATGGCCGTAGAGGGCGAAAACGCGGTCGCCGTCGTGCGGTCCATCATGGGGCCGACCAACCCGCAGGACGCGCCGCCAGGCTCCATCCGCGGAGACTACGGGATGTCCATAGGGCTGAACTTGGTCCACGGCTCGGACTCGGAGGAGTCAGCGGCGCGGGAGGTTGCCCTGTTCTTCGACGACGCCGAGATAGCGGCCTACGACAGAGCCGTCGAGGCGTGGATCACTGAATCCTGACCGTCTCGACCGCCCCCGGCCATGCCTCTTCTATCCGGTAGAAGTCCCGCGAGTCGGGGCTGAACAGGTGTACTATCACGTCGCTGAAATCGAGCAGCGTCCAACCGCCCTGGGGCGTCCCCTCGCGGTGGTGCAACTTGCCTCCGCCCTCCTTGACGGCCAGCTCGATGTCTTCCATCAGGCTGCTCATCTGGCGGGGGGACTCTACGGTTGCGATTACGAAGTAATCCGCGAAGTCGCTGACGCCCCTGATATCGAGCATCGCAACGTCCGCAGCCTGCTTGTCGGACGCAACGTTGACTATGAGACGGGCGACATCATCTGCCAGCGGAGGGCTATTCGAGCTCACAGCCAGAATTATAGTCACGACCCGCCCGCCAGTCAATCCGAAGGATGCCCGGTTGTCCTCCGAAGCCGCTGAGCCGGTCCTGCGGGTGATCTATCGAAGGCTCCTAGACGTATACGGGCCTCAACATTGGTGGCCTGCGGAGACACGCTTCGAGATGATGGTCGGAGCGGTCCTGACGCAGTCCGCCGCATGGTCCAACGTCGAGAAGGCCATCGCCAATCTGGGGGCGGCATCGAAGCTCTCGCCGTCGGCGATACGCGAAACGCCGAGCGAAGACCTTGCCCAACTCGTCTATCCGTCCGGCTACTACAATGCCAAGGCGAAGAAGCTCAAAGCGCTGGCCGCCTATCTGGGCGAGCGGTTCGACGACGACCTCGACGCAATGCAGGCGCAGCCCACGCCGGCGCTTCGGGCCGAGCTGCTCGGAGTGCATGGCATCGGCGATGAGACGGCGGACGACATCCTCCTGTACGCGCTCGGCAAGCCGGTCTTCGTGATAGACGAGTTCACGCGCCGGCTGCTCCACAGGCTCGGATTGGCAGCCGAGAAAGGCCCCTATTCGACGTACCAGGAGCTGTTCACGCGCCAGATGGATGAAGATGCGGAGGTGTTCGCCGAGTATCACGCCCTCATCGTCCGCCACGCCAAGGAGTCGTGCAGGAAGAGGCCGGTGTGCCAGGGCTGCGTCCTGCTAGACCTGTGCCCGACGGGTCGGCGCAGCGCAGACTGAATGCTGGTATAATCGCGGCAATCCATGAGGAGGAACCGATGCCAGACGTAACGGTGGACTGGAACGCAGGCAGGACGCAGGAGCAGAAGGACAAGATCGCCAAGGTCATCACCGACGCCCTCGTAGACATCGGCAAGGCCCCGCGCGAGAACGTGAAGATCACCTTCAAAGACAACCCGGCCTGAGGGATGCCGCCCTATGGCGGCTAATCGAACGCCTGCAAGCCGGTGAGGTCGCGCCCCAGCAGCAGCGTATGCACGTCATACGTGCCCTCGTAGGTGTCCACGGTCTCCAGGTTGAGCATGTGCCGGATGGCGCGATGGTCGAGCGTGATTCCAGCGGCGCCGAGGATCTCCCTAGCGGAGCGGGCGGCGTTCAGCGCGGCGCGGACGTTCTCGCGCTTGGCGAGGGAGGCCTGGCTGTAGGTCATCTTGCCCTCGTCCTTCAGGCGTCCGAGCCGCCACGCGAGCAGCAGCCCGCGAGTGTGCGCCGACGCCATATCCACTAGCTTGGCCTGGACCAGCTGCCGCGACGCAATCGGCTTGCCGAAGGTCGAGCGGGTCTTGGAGAAGGCCAGCGCTTCGGAGTACACGTCCTCCAAGGCGCCGAGCGCCCCCCACGCAATGCCGTACCGGGCCTGGGTCAGGCACGACAGCGCCGCCGACAGGCCGCGCGCGCCAGGCAGCGCCAGCGAGGCGGGAATCCGCACGTCTTGCAGGACTATCTCGGCGGTGTCCGACGCCCGCAGGCTCATCTTGCGCGGAACGGGATGGGCCTGGAAGCCGGGTGTATCGGCGGGCGCGATGAAACCCCTGACCGCGCCATCGTCGTCCTTGGCCCAGACGATTGCCAGGTCCGCGATGTTGCCGTTGGTGATCCACATCTTCGCGCCCGATATGACCCAGCGCTCCCCGTCCCGTCGCGCAGTCGTCTCCATGGCGGCTGGGTCGGAGCCGCCATGCCGCTCGGTGAGCGCGAAGCATCCGACCAGCTCACCTCTCGCAAGCCGCGGCAGGTACTCCCGCTTCTGCTCCTCTGAGCCATGGGCGTAGATGGCGTACATCACCAACGCGCCCTGCACGCTGACGAAGCTTCGCAGCGCGGAATCGAGGCGCTCCAGCTCGTACATCACCAGCCCATACGCGACGTTCCCTATCCCCGCCGCGCCGTACTCGGCAGGCAAGTTCGCGCCCAGCAGCCCAAGCTCCGCGAACCGAGCGACCAAGCCTTTCGGAAACACCCCATCCTCCCACCACCGCCCGATCCTCGGCGCCGCCTCGGCCTCCAGGAAGGCGCGCACGCTCCCCCGAATCTGCCGCTCCTCAAGCGTCAGCAGTGCGCCAACGTCGTAGTAGTCGAGCATTGCTATTGCGAACCGGCCACGAGCCAGACCTACGCCTTGCCAGGGCGCGTCTCATCCGCCCTTCGCGCCGCCGCTATGTCATCCACCAGGTCCCGCGCCCATTGGCGGAGCTGGTCTTCCATGTCCTCGCCGCAGTGCGGGCACTCGTAGTCGCCGTACCTCAGCGCGCTCCCGCACCGACCGCACGAAATCGCCTCGCCTATCCTGAACATCACGGCCTGTATCTGCTCCTCAGTCGCCATGCCGGTCAGCTCACCGTCCCCGCGGCGGCGCGCTCCCACACGTCGGCGAACTCTCCGGAGCCGTCGTCGTCCCAGTAGTCCATGTCCACGGGCTGGTCGTATCCGCCGCCGTATGCGTCCAAGATGTCGCCGCCCAGGTTGCCGACGGGCGCCCGCGCGTAGATGGCCGGCATACCCTCGTAGCGGAGCCTGACCAGGGCCCGCGGATATGGATCGGGCTTGGCCCGCTTCCAGCGCTCCAGGGCGTCGCGGTCGAGGGTCAGTCCGAGGCCGGGCCCCTCGGGGACGGCGACCGTGCCGCCTTCGACCTTCAGGGCCGGCGTAACCACGTCCTCGGCCCAGAGGTCGGTAGCGGTAACGTGGTGCAGCGTGGCGGTCGGGAAGACGGCGGCCATGTGAGCGACGAAGGCCCTGGTGACGTTGCCGCCGGTGTTCTGGAGCATGAAGGGCGCGTTGGCGGCCTCGAATAGGCCCGCGCGCATCATCACCCGCCCGATGGGCGTGTGGCCGAGCATGTACCCGTCCGCAAGCCCAAGCATCGCTTCACGCCCCTGCAGCGGCAGGTGGTGGAAGTAGATGGGGATGCGGGAGCGCAGCCGAAGCTGCTTGTAGCCCTCGAAGTCCTCGTTGGTCAAGGGGTCCTCGATAGCGCCCGCTATGGGAAACCTCTCGAGCTTGCGGGAGATGTTGACGACCTGCTCGACCGTGCCATCGAAGTTCATGTCGTAGTGGACCCTGAAGCCGGGCGGAGCGGCATACTGCATCGCCTCGGTCTGGTCGATGACGTTGTGGAAGTGGTTCGTGTGATACTTGAGCCAGGTATGGCCCGAAGCGGCGGCGCGCCGGACCTCCTCGGCCATCTTCGCGGGGGATTGGGAGACCGTCCAAGCGGATACGGGGACGCGCCTGGTCATCCAGCCGGAGTTGGGGACAGGACGCCCCACGGCCCTCTGCCCGAAGAGCTTGTACACCGGCATGTCGTTGTACTTGGCGACGACGTCATAGACGGCCGGCGCTATGCGGGTGGGAAGGTCGGGGTGCGCTATCCAGTCCCAGGGGTCGGAGCCGACCATGCGCTCCACCCAGGCGTCGTCCGCGGGCGTGCGCCGTCCGAGGCCGTCGCCCAGCCCTTCGAGGCCGTTGTCGGTGCGCAGCGCGAACATGGTGCGGTACCGGAAGTCGGAGCCTTGGTACCGCGTCAGAGCCTCGCTGTTCCAGGCGTGGAACGGCGGGCATATCTCGTGGATCTCGATGTCGGTGATCTTCATGTGTAGCGCTCCTCACGTGGCTGGGCTGCAATTCCCGGCCTTGCTCGCCGCGCCGGTGGACAGGATTCTGGCGCTTCACCCCATCGGGCGGCGATAACCGATTAGCGGCTCCTATTGGGCGGTGAGCTTGATCCTCGGATCGACCACCGCGAGGAGCAGGTCCGATACCAGTGTGCCGACCACGGTGAGGACTCCGAGCATGAGAACGATGAAGCCTGCCAGGTACACGTCCTGTTGATTGATGGAGTCGAGCAGCACTGGGCCCAGGGTCGGCAGGCTCAGTATCACCGATACGATGACGCTGCCGCTGACGAGGGCGGGCAGCAGGTACCCGACGGTGCTGACGAGGGGATTGATGGCGACGCGCACGGGGTACTTGAATATGAGCCGCCAAGACTTCATTCCCTTGGACCTCGCGGTTATGACGTAGGGCTTGCTGAGCTCGTCGAGGAGGTTGTTCCGCATGATGCGTATCAGGCTCGCCGTGCCGGAGGTCCCTAGCACGACCGCGGGCACCCAGAGGTGCTGCAAGAAGTCCCAGGCCCTGGCGAAGTTCCATGGGGCGTCCTTGAAGTCGGCGGAGTTGAGCCCGCCGACACTCTGGTCCAGGTAGGCGAAGGCCAGGTACATGAGGACGAGGCCGAGCAGGAAGTCGGGAACGGCCAGCCCCGAGAAGCCGAGGAACGTGAACACGTAATCGCCTACGGAGTGCTGGCGGACGGCGGAGTAGATGCCCACCGGGATAGCGAATGTCCAAGTAACGAGGATGGTGAAGCCGGTTAACGCGACGGTCGTCCATATCCTGTCGCCGATGACCTCCCTGACGAGCTTCTCCTGCGGGAGGTAGCCGCAGCCCCACTGGAACGAACGGCCCAGGTCGCCCTGCGCCAGGCTCACGATCCACTTGAAGTATCTGACGTGGTAAGGCTGGTCGAGCCCGAGGTAGTCCCTCAGCTCTTCTGATACGCCCTCGGAGTCGATTCCCATGCCCCCCGCGATTACCAGGTCGAGGAAGCGGTCCACGGCGTCGCCTTCTGGAATCTGGATGATGATGAACGCGAGTACGGTGATGGTCCAGATAGTGAACGCGGCCAGCAGGAGCCGCCTGACGATGTAGGCGAGCACGGCGCACCTCCCTTGGGTGTGGAGATGATACTACCAGCCGCCTATGTGTTCAACCCGATGCCATGCCCAAAGCGTTGGACTGCGCCATGGATGGGTCACGCGCCATCCTCACCCCACAGGGGAAGCGGCAGAAGGTGGCGGGAGACGCGCGGTTAGAGAGCGGCGGCGAGGGCCGTTAGGACGGCGGCCGGGTCGCTGCCGACGTCGAGCCTGGCAACTCGGCGGCCGGCGGTCTTCAGCGCGAGCAGGTCGCCCAACGCTTGGGCGCCCGCAAGCGCGCCGAAGGTGTAGGGCTTGCCGGGCACGTCGGCGTCCGCGCGGTCATCGCCGACTAGCTGCAGGAACACGCCGGACGGAGGGCCGCCCTTGTGGAGCTGCCCTGTCGAGTGCAGGAATCGAGGGCCGTAGCCCATCGTTGTCGCGGCTCCGAATCGCCGCATGACGGCCCGGCGGAGATTCTCCAGCGCGCGGTCGAGGTCTGGGGACTGGCGAAGATATGCCATGACCGCCACGTAGTCGCCCGGGCCGATTAGGGACGCCAGGTCGGAAAAGGAGGGCGTTGCGGGCGCGTCCGGGAGGGACCCTGACTGCTCGAACTCGGCGAGAACGCTGTTGGTCATCTCCTTGGCGGCCTGCACGTCGGGCTGGTCGAAGGGTTGGACGCCGATGACGGCTCCCGCGACGGCAATGGCGAACTCCCACCTGAATATCTCGGCGGCCACGTCGTACCTGTCGCGCATATGGAGCCTGACGACCGGCTGGCCGGACTGCGCGAGCTTCTCCACTGCTGCGTCCATGGCGGGGGCGTCGTCGCTCTCGAGGCGCACGTGAACGAACAGCCTATCGTCACCGTAGGCGTTCGGGTCGAGAATCGGCTCACCCGCAACGGGTATGACTCCCCTGCCCTCCTTGCCCAGGCTCTCGGCGATTAGCTGCTCGGCCCAGAGTCCGAAGCCCGCCATCGAGGGGGACGCAACTATGGTGAGCTTGTCTCGGCCTTCGAGCGCAAGCCGCCCGATTGCCGCTCCCA
Source organism: uncultured Dehalococcoidia bacterium (assembly GCA_958296115.1). GTDB lineage: Bacteria > Chloroflexota > Dehalococcoidia > Lucifugimonadales > CAJWER01. The sequence goes on along the minus strand of OY282442.1, from coordinate 2,392,899 downwards.
GCCTGGCGCCCGGATCGTCACGCGGGGCGCCCTCAGCCTGTACCTCGTCCATCGGTGGAAGCGGGGCAGCGCCGGCGCACGCATCCCGCATCCCGTTGGCCCGGCCAAGCAGGGCGACCAGGTCTATCCCCATTAGCGCGGCGGGAACAAGGCCGAAATAGGACAGGACCGAGTAGCGCCCGCCGATGTCGGGCGGGTTCTCGAATACGCGCCTGAACCCGTCCCGCGACGCGAGCTCTGCGAGGGGGACGCCGGGGTCGGTGATCGCAACGAAGCTCCTGTTGGCGGCTTCCCGCCCCAGCGCGTCGTCCGCGAGGCCCCTGAAGTAGGCGTAGAGGTCGTTTGGCTCGATGGTCGAGCCCGACTTGGACGATACGATGAACAACGCGCGGGCAGGGTCTATGGAGTCGGCGACGGCCCGGACCCACTGCGGAACGGTGGAATCGAGCACGATTAGCTCAGGGTATTCGGGCGCAGACCCGAAGATCTGCCGCAGCATCTCCGGGCCGAGGCTGCTGCCGCCCATGCCCAGCAGGACGACGCGCCTGTAGCCATCGCGCTTGATCTGGTCGGCGAATGAGGCGAGGGACGCCGTTTCGCTTGCCATGTCCCGCGGCGCGTCAAGCCAGCCGAGCCGGTCGGCTATCTCGTCGGGGTTCGGCTTCCAGACGGTATGGTCGCGGCTCCATATCCGCTGGGTGATGTTCTGGACGCGCAGGGCCGCCAGCTCGTCTTGGACCGCAGGCTCCCAGCGTCCCAGCGAGTTCGAGTCCGTCACCGGCTCATCCCGGATTCACCATTCTCGATTTACCAGGCGGCGGGAGCGCGAGGGAGTCGAACCCACCGCCCCGACCGAAGGGCCGGGGCCAACGGATTTGAAGTCCGCGAAGCCCACCGGGACCCATCCGCTCCCATAATGCCTGATGTAAACCGATACTACCCTTCCCGGCCAGATATCCGCTTCCGCTTCACGCAAGGCAACCAACGTCTCCTCGTTAACTCTTCAGCCTCTTCTGGGGCCTCATGAAGAGCCTAGTACTGATTCAATGTAGTTTTGGCGCCTGAATCACCCTCACCCTAACCCTCTCCCTTGACGGGAGAGGGGATAAGGCGGGACTGCCTACCCGTCATAATTAAATATGGACGGAGTACTAGAACGGGGTCAACCGCGCCTCGCTCGTCGTTTTCCGTCCGAGGGCTTCTATAGCCTCGCGGGTGTTCTGTTCCGCCTCGCAAGGCGCCATAGCCAGCTGCGAAGGGCCGCTAGGCGATTGCCTTTTCGAGCCGGCCCTTGAGCGCAGCCTTGGGCACGGCCCCTACGACCTGGTCCACGGGCGAGCCGCCGCTGAAGATCAGCAGCGTCGGGATGCCCCTTATCCCGTAGGTCATGGGAGTGCGGGGGTTGCTGTCTATGTCTATCTTGGCGAACTTGACCTTGCCGTCGTACTCGTTGGCGAGGTCGTCCACGATGGGCGCGATTATCTTGCAGGGCGCGCACCATTCGGCCCAGAAATCGACCAGCACCGGCACGTCGGAGTCGAGTACCTCGGTCTGGAAGGTGTCGTCGGTAACTTCCTGTGGGTGAGCCAATGTTCCTCCGGTGTGGGCCGGGCGTGTCCGCCCAGCGTTGTCATGAAGATGCCGATTGGGATTCTTCTTGCGGCAATTCTACCCTATTCGGGCTCTATCCCGCCACCGCAAGAGACGGCATGGAGCGCAGCCGCTTCACGAGGTCCGCCAGCGTGTCAAGCAGGTAGCTCACGTCATCGTCCGTATTGTCCGCGCCGAGGGTCAGCCGCAGACTGCCGCGGGCCAGCTCGGGGTCTAGTCCTATGGCGGTGAGGACGTGCGACGGCTCCAGCGAGCCGGTTGCGCAGGCGCTGCCGCTGGAGGCGCATATGCCCGCGAAGTCGAGGCCGAGCAGCACCGGCTCGCCCTCGACCGACTCGAAGGCGAAGTTGACGTTGTTCGGAAGCCGCGCCGTCGGATGGCCGTTGAGATGCGCGCCCGGCACGCGCTCTTCGACGCCCGCGATGATGCGGTCCCGCAGCCTAGAGCAATGGGCGCTCAGGCCGATTCGCTCCTCCTCTGCCAGACGCAGCGCCTCGGCCATGCCGACTACCAAGGGCACGTTCTCGGTGCCCGACCTGCGCTCGCGCTCCTGCCCGCCGCCCTGCTGCTGCGGCTCGAACGGCGTTCCCCGCTTCACGTAGAGCGCGCCGACGCCCTTGGGCCCGTGGAACTTGTGCGCCGACAGGCTCATCATGTCCACGCCCAGCTTGCGGACGTCTAGGTCCAGGAAACCGGCCGCCTGCACTGCGTCGGTATGCATGACGATGGTCGTCCCACGCCGTTTGGCTTCGCCCTTGACGACGCGGGCTATCTCGGCGACAGGCTCGATAGCGCCTATTTCGTTGTTCGCCAGCATGACGCTGACGACGGTCGTTCGGTCGGTTATCGCCCTGCCCACGTCGTCCGGGTCTATCAGCCCATGGCGGTCCACGGGCAGGCGCGTTACCTCGAACCCGTGCCGTTCGAGCTGCTCGCACGAGTGCAGCACGGCATGGTGCTCAATGCTCGACGCGATGACATGGTTGCCGTCGTCGCGGAGAGCGTACGCCGCGCCCTTGACGGCGGCGTTGTCCGACTCCGTCCCTCCGCTGGTGAACACAATTGACCCCACACGCGCGCCAAGCGCCCCCGCGACCGTCTCCCGCGCATCGTCCAGCGCCTTCAGGGACTCCTGGCCAAGCGTGTATATGCCAGACGGATTGCCGAAGCTAGAGGTGAAGTACGGGAGCATGGCCTCCACGACCTCCGGGCGCACGGGAGTCGTGGCGGCATGGTCCATGTATATGAGCCTGTCCTCCAACATAGCCCTATTGTACACGCGCCCGCCGCCTCAGTCACGCCGCGAGCCGGCCAACCTCGACCGCCGCCTTGCCAAGGATCCCCAACACCTCAGCGGCACCAAACGTCCACTTCCCGCCCGCGTACCCATGTACCAAAGGTCTATGCTGATATACTACTGGCAACGCAGGCCGTCGCAGTGCTGAGTCAGGAGCCCCCACGTGAACGTCATATGGATAGTCGCCGACACCTTTAGGCAGGATCATCTTGGGGCGTATGGCAAGGCGCATATCCACACGCCGGCGCTGGACGCGCTCGCGGCCAAGTCCACCCGTTTCACCCGGCACTACGCCGCGGGCTTCCCCACCATGCCCACGCGGGCGGACCACGCCACCGGGCGCTGGACGATGTCCTTCATGGGCTGGGAGCCGATACCGGACGACGCTGAGACGCTCGCCGAGATGCTGGCGCGGCAGGGCGCGCATACGGCGGCGATGGTGGATACGCCCTTCTACCTGCGCGGCGGGATGAACTATGACAAGGGCTTCCAGACCTTCTCGATGTACACCGGCCAGGAGGGGTCGGTTACACGCCTGATAGAGAAGCACCATCACGAGTCGCGGGACGCGCGGGAGGCGTGGCGCTTCGAGGCCGACCGCAACGTCGCCCAGACGGTCACGCGGGCGATGGAGTGGCTGCAGATCCACTACAAGGAGGAGTTCTTCCTGTACGTGGACACCTGGGATCCGCACGAGCCCTGGGACGCCCCCAGTTACTACACCGAGATGTACATGCCGGACTACGACGGCGAGGTGGTCCAGCCGATATACGGCCACTGGCAGGACTCGCCGGGCTTCAGCGAGGAGCGCGTACGCAAGGCGCTGGCTACCTACAAGGGCGAGGTTACGATGGTCGATACGTGGGTGGGCTGCCTGCTGCGGATGGTCGAGAACATGGGGTTGATGGATAATACGGCCATCATCTTCACGTCGGACCACGGCTTCTATTTCGGAGAGCACGGCGGGCTGTTCGGCAAGCTCACGTTCGCCAAGCAGCGGGACGGCTCCCTCTACGGACACGGAGACCCCGGCGCGGTGTGGGACTTCTCGCCCCTGTACGAGGAGATAGTCCTCGTGCCGTTGCTGGTCTACGTACCCGGGGCCGCGCCCGGCGTGTACGATGGGCTGACCTCTGCCATAGACGTGATGCCGACGGCGCTGGAAGTGATGGGCAGGCCAATACCCGATTCGGTCGAGGGCGCTTCTCTGCTCTCGAAGGTCCACGACCCCGCGCTGCCGGGCCGCGAGTTCACGGTCTCGACGGTGCCGTTCGCCAACCCAGGCGATTCGGTGGACTCGGTGGACAACATCAGGCGAAGGCTCGGCATGGCGCCCGTCACGACGGTGACGACGGACGAGTGGTCGCTGCTCTACAGCATGGACACGGGGATGTCGCAGCTATACCACCTGCCGACCGACGCAGGCCAGCGCAGCGACCTGATAGGCCGCAGGCCCGCGACTGCCAAGGACGTACACGAGCGGTTGGTCAAGTTCATGGCGGACACGAACCTGCCGGAGCCGCTCCGCGCGCCCAGAGGGGAGCTGCGGTTGTGAACACGCCCCACCAGTGATACATTACAACCATCGAACATGGACGGAGGCGCCAATGGCCAAGACCGCGATGATACGCGCTCGAGTAGAGCCGGAGTTGAAGCGAGAGGCAGAGGACCTTTTCTCAGAACTCGGCCTGTCGGCGACGGAGGCGATCACGCTGTTCTACAAGCAGGCGACCGCACAGGGTGGTTTGCCATTTGACGCCAAGATACCCAATGCCGAAACCACAAAAGCCCTGCAGCAGGCCATCGACGGAGAGGATCTCACCGAGTACGCCAGCCTGGAGGACCTCAAAGCCGAGATTGACAAGCAGCACAAGCAACGAAATAGGGAGGGCGCCTGATGACCAGATACTGGGTGATAGCCCCGGCCAACTATGACGATAAGAAGAGGTTCGACCGTTGCTGGCGTTACGACCGTAAGAACGGCGTCATAACCATAGGATGGGACATAGGCGAGAAGCCCGTATCTCGGGAGCACTTGGCAGAGAAGTTCGCGCAACTCCCCCCTGAGGCTAAGGGGAAATCACACGGCCTGCACATGCTGACCAAGTTCTGGTTTGATATCCAGCCCGGAGACTTTATCATCGCACGAGCCGGCCGAAAGAGAATCGTAGGTATAGGCATGATCCTAGGCGAGGCATACTACGACGCCGACAAGGGACCGCGTACCTCGGGCAGTAGCTTCCGCTCCGTCGAGTGGTGGAATGATATCGAAGAGAAATGGTCCCCCCGCATAGTATTTGGGATGCAGACCGTCTATGAGGTATCAGAAGCCAAGTTTGATGAATGGGCCCACGAAGAATATACAATCCTGCCAGAGCAGCATAAAACTGATCTAGCTTCCGAAGCACATTACGAGTTCGTGTTGGAAAAGAATCTGGAGGAGTTCATAGTCTCAAACTTCAAGGTAGTGTTCAAAGACGAGATCTACATCTATCAGTGCGAGGAAGAAGAGGAAGAGAACGTCGGCCAACAGTATCCTACAGACTTTGGAAATATCGACATACTCGCCCGTGATCTAGCGGGCAATTACGTCGTGATAGAACTCAAGAAAGACAAGAGTTCCGACAAAGCAGCCGGCCAGATCCTACGCTACATGGGATGGGTGAAGGAGCACCTGTGCCAGCAAGACCAGTCAGTCCGCGGCATCATCATATGCCACGACCGCGACGAACACTTGGACTACGCCCTAAGCGTGGTTGAGAACGTAGAGGTCCGACTCTATAGCGTAGATTTCAAGTTGAAGCCCTACCCTGAATCCGAAGACCGCTCCGCCACTGACGCCACCATCTCTGCCCTCAACGACCTCTTCGCGCGCGACCCAATAGCCAGAGGAACCTAGGGGCAGCTATATCTCCAGCATTTCCCGAACGTAGGCTGCGGCCTCGCCCTGCGGGACCTTGCGCGCTTCGCCGCCAGTCCGAGCCTTGATTTCCACCTCGCCGTTGCGAAGGTTGCGCGGGCTGACCACCACCCGCACGGGGAGGCCGAGGAGGTCGGCGTCGTTGAACTTCACGCCGGCCGACTCGTCGCGGTCGTCGTACAGGACCTCTATCCCGGCGGCCTGCATCTCTTGGTAGAGCGAGCCGGCCGCCTCCGCCACGTCCGCCTTGCGGACGTTCAGCGCCGTGAGCAGCGCGTGGTACGGCGCGATGCTTGGCGGGAGCGTCATGCCGTCGTCGTCGTGGTTCTGCTCGACGGCGGCGGCGAGCAGGCGACCTACCCCGATGCCGTAGCAGCCCATGATGATGGGCCGCTGCGCGCCGTCCTGGTCGGTAAAGGCAGCGCCGAGCGCGTTGCTGTACTTCGCGCCGAGCTTGAAGATGTGGCCCACCTCTATCCCGCGCGCGCTCCTGAAGGCCGCGCCGCACTTCGCGCAGGCGTACCCTTCCTGAGCGAGGGCTATGTCCGTGAGCGTGTCGGACTCGAAGTCGCGCCCGTAGTTGGCGTTGCGGAGGTGGTAGCTCTCGCGATTGGCTCCCGCCACGAAGTTCGCGCCAAGCGTTACCGAGTCATCGGCCACTACCCTGACGCCGGACAGCCCGATGGGTGAGGCAGAGCCCGCGATGAGTCCAGCGTCGCGGACTTCACTCGGCGAGGCAAGCCTGATGTCCGCCGGACTGCCAAGGACGTTGCTCAGCTTGATCTCGTTGACTTCCAGGTCGCCGCGGATGGTTACCACCACAACCTCGCCGTCCGCGACGTAGAAGACGGCCTTCAGCGTCTTGCTGACTGGCGCTTCGAGAAAGTGCGCCAGCTCCTCGATAGTGCGGACGCCCGGCGTGTGTACCTGTTCTATGGGCCGCCGCTCTTCGGCGTCGGTGGTCGGCTTGGCGAATACGGCCTTCTCGGCGTTGGCGGCGTATCCGCAGCCGTCGCAGATGATGATAGTGTCCTCGCCGGAGTCGGCGAGCAGTATGAACTCCTGGGAGTCTCGCCCGCCAATCGTTCCGCTGTCGGCTTCGACCATGATGGCGTCGAGTCCGCAGCGGGCGAAGATGTTCTTGTATGCCTTCTCCATCGAGTCGTAGCTGGCGTCGAGTCCCTCGTCGTCTATGTCGAAGCTGTAGGCGTCCTTCATGTCGAATTCGCGGCCTCGCAGCAGGCCGCCGCGCGGACGCGGTTCGTCCCGGAACTTGGTCTGCATCTGGTAGAGGGTGAGGGGCAAGTCGCGGTAGCTGTTGACGTTGGCCTTGACCATGACGGTCAGGAGTTCCTCGTGGGTCGGTGCGAGCACGAGGTCCCGGTCGCGACGGTCGGCGAGGCGGAACATGCCCTGCCCGTAGTCGTCGTCGCGGCCGGATTGCTGCCAGAGCTCGCGCGGCTGGAGCGCGGTCATGCGCAGCTCTTGCGCGCCGGCCGCGTCCATCTCTTCGCGGATGACCTGTTCGATCTTCCGCAGGGAGCGCCACGCGAGAGGCATGTAGCTGTATATGCCGGCCGATACCTGGTGGATGAAGCCTGCGCGCAGCATCAGCTTGTGGCTTGCAAGCTCGGCCTCGTGGGGGTCGTCCCGCAGTGTCTTTCCGAAGAGCTTCGATATTCTCAATTGTCACCGCCTATTGCGAATCACCTAGTGGTATTGGCATCCTGAATCATCCTAACCCTAACCCTGCTGGCCTCCCCGTTCAGTCAATAGTTGAGTCCAACGCATTAGCGCGTATGGCGCGCAGCCTGCCGCCGTTCATACGCCGGCCGGCTCTGATACCTCCGACTCCGCCTTGTGGACCTCCTCCATCAGCGCCGATAGCATGTCGGCCTCGGCCACTATGCGCGCCTTCTGGCCCTTGCGGAAGATGATGGCCCGTCCGGCGCCTGCCGCTATGCCCACGTCCGCGTCCTTGGCCTCGCCGGGGCCGTTGACCTCGCAACCCATCACGGCGACCTTGATGGGCGTCTTGACCTTGCTCAGCAGGTCGTCGACCGTGTTGGCGAGCTTCCTCACGTCCACGTCGGCGCGTCCACAGCTTGGGCAGGCGACCAGGGTCGCGCCGTCCTTGCGAAGCTCCAGTGACTTGAGTATCTCGAGGCCGGCATAGACCTCCTCGCGCGGGTCGTCGCTCAGCGAAACGCGGATGGTGTCGCCGATGCCCTCGTACAGGAGCGCGCCCAGCCCTATCGCGCTCCTGATGCTGCCAGCCCTGGCCGTTCCGGCCTCGGTTATGCCCAAGTGCAGCGGGTATGGCACGAGGCGTGCCATCCGCCTGTACGCCTCCACGGTGGTGTCCACGTCGAACGCCTTGAGGGAGATCTTGATGAGGTCGAAGTCGAGGGCCTCGAGTATCCCTATCTCCCACAGGCCCGTCTCGACCATGTGATCGACGATGGTGTACTGCCCTTGCTCGGCCTCGCCGGCCTTGGGCAGCTTGTTGACGCCGTCCTGGTGGCGGAGCATCCCGCGGGTCATGCCGATTGCGCCGACCGGCGGGAGGCTGCCGAAGTTGACGCCGATTCGGATAGGAACCTGCCGCGCCTTCGCCTCGCGGACGACGGTCTCGACCTTGCCCCTGTCGCGGATGTTGCCGGGGTTCAGGCGGAGGCAGTCCACGCCGCTCTGCAGGGCCTGGAGCGCAAGCTGGTAGTGGAAGTGAATGTCGGCGACGATGGGGATATTGGAACGGCGCGTGATGTCGGCGAGGGCGAGGGCGGCCTCCATATCTGGGACGGCGCAGCGGGCTATCTCGCAGCCGGCCTCCTCCATCTCCCGGACCTGCCGCGCCGTCGCATCGACGTCGCGGGTGTCCGTCTTCGTCATGGACTGCACCGTCACCGGCGCGTCGCCGCCGACCTTCACGCCGCCGACTTCGATCTGCTTCGAGACTCGCCGCTTGTTCACGTTCGGTTACCTCAGAAAGCTCTCGCCGTTGATGATTCTCATGATGTCGGAGTATGTAATTATGAGGATCAGCCCGATGAGCACGGCGAATCCCACGAGGTGGATCAGCCCCTCGCGCTGCGGGGATATCCTCTTGCCTCCCCGTATCCATTCAATGAGCACGAACATGATCCTTCCGCCGTCGAGGGCCGGGATAGGAAGGAGGTTCACGATGCCCAGGCTGACGCTCAGCACGGCGGCAAGCTGGAATATCCAGGATACCCCGAGCTGCTCCACGATCTCGCCGGTGGCGCGGGCAATGCCCACCGGCCCGCTGATGCCAGGATTGGACCGGGTGGCGACTCCCTCGGAGACCGCGTTCCAGGTCAGGGATAGGACCGACCATATCGTGCCGACCGCATTGGGCACGGCGGTCCAGGCCGGCTCCGTCGTCCTTCCGAACTTGGGATTGACCAGCCCGATGGTTACGCCCATGGCGCCCTGGGTGAGCGTATCGCCAACGTCCAGGTTGGGGTCGTATCGCCTGGCGTCGGAGAGGCTGACCTGCCTGGCTGGATCCGTAACTTGCTCCACCACCCTGAGCCTGGGGGGAGAGACGCGGGGCGTCAGTGAAACGGTTTCGAACGCCGCAAGTTCTGGGGACTGTGAGAGGCCCATGACAGAGCTCGCGCGTCTCAGATTGAGATCTACTGGGCGGCCTCTCTTCCCGCGAATGTCGGCGACGAGCTCGGCTGGGGTCATGACCGGCTCGCCGTCCACCGCAAGGATGAGGTCGCCGCCGCGCAGCCCGGCCTGCTGGGCCGGCGAGCCGGGGGCGACCGCCGATACCATGACGGAGCCGCCGACCAGGGCGTCATGGGGGAGCATGAGCAGGACGGTGAAGATGACGACGGGCAGGACGAAGTTCATGAACGATCCCGCGGCTAGAACCACGAGGCGCTTCGGTATGCTCTGGCGCGCGAAGCTCTCCGGGTGGGTCGGGTCCTCCTCGCCGACCATCCGCACGAACCCGCCCAGGGGTATCAGGTTGATGGAGTAGGTCGTGCCCCTGTACGTGACGCCGAATATGCGTGGGGGAAAGCCGAAGCCGAACTCGATGACCTTGATGCGGAAGAGCTTCGCGCTCACGAAGTGGCCGAGCTCGTGTACGAAGATGAGGAACGCGAGGACCGGCACTATGAGAAGCCAGGCTGGCAGGCCGAACATAGCTCTCTACCCTCCCTGCCCTACCAGGCCGTGAACGGCCTGCGCGGCCCATCTCGCGGCTGCCAGCGCCTGTTCAGGCGTCGGGTCATCCACGGGTAGATGCCCGTCCAGGGCCTCGCGTATGACCACGGGGATGTCCAAGAATCCTATGGCGCGCGACAGGAACAGATCGACGGCGGCCTCGTCAGCGCCGCACAGGGCCGCCGGCCACGTTCCGCCGAGCTTGGCGAACTCCAGCGCAAGTTCGAAGCAGGGGTAGCGCTCGGGCTCCATCTCCTCGAAGGTCAGGCTGCCGGCCGCGACCGGGTCAAAGCGTCCGACGCCGTCGTTTCGGACCCTGTCGGGATGGAAGAGCGCGTACTGTATCGGAAGGCGCATGTCGGGGAGGCCGAGGTGCGCCTTCATCGTGCCGTCGACGAACTCGACCATGGAGTGGATGATGCTCTGGGGGTGGATCACGACGTGGATGTCCTCCCATGGCACGCCGAACAGGTAGTGGGCCTCGATGACCTCGAACGCCTTGTTCATCAGGGTCGCCGAATCGACGGTGATCTTGGGGCCCATCTTCCACGTTGGATGCTTGACTGCCTGCTCGGGCGTGGCATCGGCGAGCTCGGACGGGGACCATCCTCGGAAGGCTCCGCCGGATGCGGTGATTATCAGCCTGGACACGTCGCGTTCGTCTCCGCGGAGGCATTGCCAGATGGCGCTCGGCTCGCTGTCCACTGGCAGTATCTCGGCGCCGCGCTCCTCCGCGAGACGGGTGAGCATCGGCCCCGCCATGACGATGGACTCCTTGTTGGCGAGCGCGATGTTCTTGCCGGCCCTGATAGCCTCGATGGTCGGTTTCAGGGCGACGTCGCCGACCGTGGCCGTCACGACCGTCTCGACGTCGGAATCGAGTACGATGTCGATCATGCTGGCCTCGAACGATCCGTTGGAGACGAGCCGCGCCCTCTCCTGGGAAGCGCCCTCGTAATAGACGAGCTTGGGGTAGAACTCCTTCACCTGCGCTTCGAGCAAGTCTATGCTGCGCCGCGCGGCCAGCCCGACGACTCGCAGGTCGTCGGGGAACGCCCTTACGACGTCGAGCGTCTGCGTACCGACAGAGCCAGTGGATCCCAGTACCGCGAGCCCCTTCACTGAACCCCCCATATGACGAAACTATACATGAGGGCCAGGTTCGGCACAATCGAATCAAGCCTGTCGAGGACGCCCCCGTGTCCAGGTATCAGCGTCCCGGAGTCCTTGACCTTCGCAGCCCGCTTCATCCACGACTCGGCCAGGTCGCCCAGCTGCGCGGCCACGCCGATGAGCAGGCCGAGGATAACCCGTGACGGCAAACCGACGGGGAGCCGGAGCAGCCCGGCTATGGCCGCGCAGGCGATGACCGCCCCCGCCAGCCCGCCGGCGGCGCCCTCGCGCGTCTTGCCTGGGCTGACCGCCGGAGCAAGCGGCGTCCGGCCCACTTTCCGGCCAACGTAGAAGGCCGACGTGTCGGATGCGAATGTTACGAGCAAGGCAAGCAGCGACCACTCGCGCCCCTGCTCCAACCCGCGGAGCAGGGGCGCGAACGCCAGCAGCCCGCCGGTGTAGAGCGCGATGCCCACGGCGATGCGGAGGTCGCTCCCCCGGACACGGCTACGCGCGTACCGCACCTGCCAGGTAACGTAGGCGAAAGCGACGGCGGCGACCAAGCCGCGGGTCGTGTCGCGTGGCGAGAAGTCCTCGGCCAGGACGTGACCGACCACGACCAGGGCAATGGCCCACGTGATGGTGACCAGCGTGGGCGGATGCTTGCCGACATTGTTCGCCATGCGCGTGAGTTCCCACGCGGCGACCGCGGCGGCCCCGGCGGCCAGGAACGAGAAGAGTGGGGGCCCGGCCCATATCGCCCCAAGCAGAATGGGCAGCCCCAGCGCGGCGCTGATCAGCCGGAGGGCAACCTGCCTGTTGATGGTCGTGGGCACGGCGTTATCGGTTGCCGCGGGTCTCGCCTGGGGCAAGCCTGCCGTAGCGCCGCCGTCGCCGGCTGTATGCGTCCAGGGCCTTCGCCGCCTCCGCCTCGTCGAAGTCGGGCCACCAGGCGCTGGCGCTGTAGAACTCCGCGTAGGCGGCCTGCCACAGCAGGAAGTTGCTCAGCCTCATCTCACCCCCCGTGCGGACCACGAGGTCGGGGTCCGGCAGGCAACTCGTGTACAGGTAGCGGGCCATGACCTCCTCGCTTATGCTGTGCGGAAGCAGTCCATCCGCCACTATCGCCCGGACCGCGTTCACTATCTCGGAGCGGCTCCCGTAATCGTATGCCACGCTCAGCGTCATTCGGTCGTTATGCCTGGTCAGCTCGACGCTCTCGCGTATGGCCCTGCGTAGGGCGTCGGGCAGCCTGTCGAGACGCCCCAGATGGTTGATGCGAATGCCCTCCTCGTGGAGTGGCAGCGTCTCGTCCCGCAGGGCCTGCCCCAGCAGACCTATCAGGGATTCGACCTCGTCGTTTGGGCGCTCCCAGTTCTCGGTCGAGAAGGCGAACAGCGTGAGGTACTTCACCCCGCGCCCCGCGAAGAACCTGACGATGCGCCGTATGTTGTCCAACCCCGCGGCATGGCCTTCTGGCCTCGTGAGACCTCGCTCCTCCGCCCAGCGCCCGTTGCCGTCCATGATGATGGCTACGTGAACGGGCGGATCGGCAAGCGTCTCGCCCCTGGTGTCCTGCGAGGTGGACACAGGGTCGGCTAGACCTCCATCACTTCGGCTTGCTTGTCCCTGGCCATGCCGTCCATCCTCGCGATGAAAGCGTCGGTCAGGTCCTGGATCTGATCATGGACTCGGCGGCCGTCGTCCTGCGAGATAGCCTTGTCCTTCTCAAGGCGGCGGATGCCGGTAAGGCCGTCGCGCCTGATGTTGCGGACCGCGACGTGCGCGTCCTCGAGCTTCCGGCCCACCAGCTTCACGAGGTCACGGCGGCGCTCCTCGGTGAGCGCTGGTATGTTTATCCGTATTATCGCGCCGTCGTTGTTCGGGACGAGTCCCAGGTCAGACTTGAGGATGCTCCGCTCGACCTCTGCAAGGGCATTCTTGTCCCAAGGCTCGATCTGGAGGGTGCGAGCTTCGGGGATCGATATGGACGCAAGCTGGTTCAGAGGCATGGATGTCCCGTAATAGTCCACCACCAGGTTCTCGACCAGCACGGGGCTGGCGCGGCCCGTGCGCACGACGTTCAGCTCGCGTGTGAGCGCATCTACGGATTTCTGCATCCTGTCTTGCGCGTCGGCCAGGATTTCCTGTTCGTCCGCCATGGGTTCACGCCTCCTGCGGGTTGACTATGAGAAATATCATGCCGGCCTGGCCTCCGCCACCATGGTGCCGAGCCGCTGGCCCTTGATGATTCGGCGGATGCTCCCCTCTTCGAATAGGTCGAAGACGACGATGGGGAGCCTGTTCTCCTCGCAAAGAGCGAACGCCGTGGCGTCCATCACCTCCAGGCGCTGCCCGATAGCATCCCTGTACGAGATGAAGTCGTATTTGGGGGCGTCCGAGTGAACGTTGGGGTCTGAGGCGTATATCCCATCGACATGATGCTTGGCCATGAGTAGGAGCGCCGCGTCTATCTCGACCGCCCTGAGCGCGGCGGCCGTGTCGGTCGTCATGAAGGGGTTGCCAATGCCGGCGGCGAATATCACGACGCGGCCCTTCTCGAGATGCCTGATGGCCCGACGCCGAATGTACGGCTCGGCGACTTCCTGGATGTTGATGGCGGAGAGCGTGCGAGTGGCGATGCCAAAGCGCCTTTCGAGAGCATCCTGCAACGCCAGGGAGTTGATGACCGTGGCGAGCATTCCGGCGTAGTCCGCGGTCGCCCTGTCCATCCCGCCCATCTCGGCCTCTGCGCCTCTCCAGATGTTCCCGCCGCCGACCACGACTCCGAGCTCGACGCCCATCTCCCTGGCGCTGACTATCTCACGGGCCATGTATTCGACGGCGTTGGGGTCCAGGCTGTGGCCCTGCCTTCCCTTGAACGCCTCGCCGCTGAGCTTGAGCAGCACCCTCGCGTACTGTGCGCCGTCCTCGGCCAAACCGCTACTCCCCGAGGGAGAACCTAGAGAACCTGCGGACCCTGACGTTCTCGCCAACCTTGGCGATCGTCTCGTTCACGATGTCCTGCACGGTGAGCTCGTTGTTCCTGATGAAAGGCTGGCTGAGCAGGCAGACCTGTTCGGGGCTGGCGTCTTCGTCTTCGGGCGCTTCATCCTCGTACACGTACTTGGGCGCCATGGCCGCTACCTGCATAGCCACGTCATGGGCCAGGCTCTTGAGGTCGCTGGTGCGCGCCACGAAGTCGGTCTCGCAATTGAGCTCGACGATGGCCCCGATCCTGCCGCCGCTATGGATGTACGATTCTACGAGCCCCTCGTTGGTCGCTCTCGACGCCTTCTTGGCAGCCGAAGCTATGCCCTTCTCCCTGAGGATTCCCTGGGCGGCCTCGACATCTCCACCGGCCGCTTCTAGGGCGCGCTTGGAGTCCATTATTCCAGCCCCGGTCATGTCTCTGAGGGCCTTGATCGCTTCGACAGTGATTGTCAATTCTATTCCTCTTGGGTTGTCAAGCTGGAGTCGCCGGCGTCCGGAGCGGGCGGCTGGTCCTCGGCGAGCTGTGGAGCCTCGGGGAGGTCGGATTCTCCCTGGGCGCTCTCGGCCTCTGCGGCGGCGCGCCGGTTCACGCCCTCGACGACCGCGTCCGCTATCTTCGTCGTGACGAGCCTGATGGACCTGATGGCATCGTCGTTGCCAGGTATCGGGTAGTCGATGAGGGTCGGGTCGCAGTCGGTGTCCACCAACGCCACAATGGGCACGCCGACGCGCCTTGCCTCTGCGACGGCGATAGCCTCCTTGCCTACGTCGATTACGAACAGGGCCCCCGGCATCTCCGTCATCTCCTTGATCCCGCCCAGGTACCTGTTCAGCCGCGTGATGGAGTCGTCGAGCTTGAGAGCTTCCCTCTTGGTGCGGAGAGCGAATTCGCCCTTGCCCTTCATGGCTTCGAGCTGGACGAGGTAGTCTATTCGCGCCTGGATGGTGGTGAAGTTCGTCAGGGTGCCGCCAAGCCACCTGGTGTTGATGTAGTACGCGCCGCTGCGCTTGGCCTCGGACTCGATGGTGTCGGACGCCTGCTTCTTGGTCCCGACGAATATCACCTTCTTGCCCTCCACGACGGTATCCTCGATGAACGCCGAGGCGCGTTCGAGGTACTGGAGGGTCTGCTGCAGGTCAATGATGTGGATGCCGTTGCGCTGGGCGAAGATGTACTGCCTCATCTTGGGGTTCCAGCGGCGCTTCTGGTGTCCGAAGTGGACACCCGCCTCCAAGAGCGACTTCATTGAGATCTGTGGCGGTCCAGGGGCCTGCACCGCTTCTTGCTCGACGACCTGCTGCACCATGTAGAGCCTGCCTCGTCCTACGAAAATCCGGCCCGCGCGGGCCGAGTGCAAGTATAGCATAGCCGCCAGCAGGTATGCACTCGTTGCGCTCGTCCCCGCTGGAACCCAGGCCCACGCGTCAAATTCAGAGGAGCCAGCCTCCGTCCCCTACTCCACTGTCACGGACTTGGCGAGGTTGCGGGGCTGGTCCACGTCGGCGCCTCGCCTGACGGCGATGTGGTAGGCCAAGAGCTGCATCGGGATCGCCATGAGGAGCGGGGTGAGCGTCGAGGAGGCCCGCGGGACGTAGATGACGTCTGCGGCGAGGCTGGCGACGTGGGAGTCGCCCTCGGTGGCTACCGCGACCACCTTCCCGCCGCGGGCGGCGGCCTCGTTGACGTTGCTCAGCATCTTCTCGTAGAGGGCGTCCTGGGGAATGAGGGCTACGACGGGCATGTTCTCGTCTATCAGCGATATGGGGCCGTGTTTCATCTCGCCGGCGGGGTAGCCCTCGGCGTGTATGTAGCTGATCTCCTTCAGCTTCAGCGCGCCTTCCATGGCGAGCGGGTACTCGATGCCGCGGCCCAGGTATAGGAAATCCGGGCGCCGCGCGTACTTCCGGGCGAGCCGCGCGTATATGCCCTCGTCCGCAAGCTGGGTCCCAAGCATGTGAGGCAGCTGGGCAAGCTCGTCTATATGCCGGCGCATGTCGCGCTCGTCCAGGACGCCCCGCACTACGCCGAGATGGAGGGCGAGCATGTACAGGGACAGGAGAGAGCACGTGAAGGTCTTGCTGCCGGCCACCCCAATCTCCAGGCCGGAGCGGATGTAGATGGTGCCGTCGGCGATGCGCGTAGCCTGGGTGCCCTCGTAGTTGCACAGTGTTACCTGGCGCGCGCCCTTTAGCGACGCCTCGCCCATGGCCGCGAGAGTGTCGGCGGTCTCGCCGGACTGGCAGACCGACACGACCAGCGTGTCGTCTCCGATGACCGGGTCTCGGTAGCGGAACTCCGAGGAGTTGTCGGACTCGGCCTGAACCCTGGCGAGGGACTCGATCCAGTATCGGCCCACCATTGCCGCGTGCATACTCGTTCCCATGCCGATGAGCACGACCCGCTTCAGCCGCCTCACCTCCTCATGGGTGAGCGGGAAGCCGTCCAAGTCTATGGTGTGCCTATCGAAGGACACCCTGCCCCGCATCGCGTCCAGCGCGACCTCGGGCTGCTCGTGAATTTCCTTCAGCATGAAGTGCTTGTACTCGCCCTTGACGGCTGTTACAGGGTCGTATGGAACGGAGGTGACCGTCTTGTGGACTTCGCCTCCATCCAGATCCATGTAGCGGGCATCCTCGGGCGTAACGACCACGGCCTCCCCTCCCGCTAGGTATGCGACGCTACTCGTGTAAGGGAGCAGCGCGGGCAGGTCGCTTGCAACGAACATCTCGCGGTCGCCGTATCCGACGACGATGCCGCCGGCGTTGCCCTGTCTGAACGCGACAAGCTTATTCGGGTCTCGCCTGGAGGCCGCCACGACCGCGTGCGCGCCTCGAATCCGGCCGGCCGTCTTTCGCGCCGCCTCTTCCAGTGGCATCTCCTGGGATATGTAGGACTCGAGCAGGTGGGGGATGCACTCGCTGTCGGTCTCGGACGAGAAGACGTGGCCCTCGGACTCGAGCTCCTCCCGCAGCTCCACGAAGTTCTCGACGATGCCGTTGTGTACGACGGCGACCTCGTTCAAGCAGTCGGTATGCGGGTGGGCGTTGTCGCTGGTTGGGCCGCCGTGGGTTGCCCACCGCGTATGACCGATGCCTGTGCGCCCCTCGGGCATCCGGTCTGCCAGGGTCTCGACGAGGGCCGCGAGCTTGCCCTGGGATTTCCGCGGCGACATCTCGCCCGAGGGGCTCATTACCGCGATGCCTGCGCTGTCGTAGCCGCGGTACTCGAGCTTGGACAGCCCGTCGAGCAGTATTGGAGCCGCCGCCTTGCGTCCCGTATAGCCTATGATTCCGCACATGCCGCCGCGACTCTCCCGGTTACCGATTCATTCGCGTCCGCCGGAGAAAGTATAGTACACTGCCCGCCGGCGCGGGCGCGGCGCAACACTATTCGCCCGGTAGTTGGGTGGATCTGGCTGTGTCCAACGCGCTCACAGACCGAAGTCTAACACGAGTTCAATATCATGCAAATGCGCTCTGAAGGCATGTTCGACCTATCAGGGCGAGCCGCGTTGGTGACCGGTGGCAACGGCGGCATCGGGCTCGGCATGGCCAGGGGGCTTGCGGAGGCCGGCGCGTCCGTGGCCCTGGCCGGCCGCGACGAATCGAAGACGGAGCGCGCCGTGGAGACCTTGTCGGGACTTGGCGCGGATGTCATCGGCCTGGCCATCGACGTCGCCGATGAGAGCTCGGTCGCCGACGCCGTTGCCGCCGCCGCGAGCAGGTTCGGCGGGCTCGACGTCTTGGTGAACAACGCCGGCATTGCCATACGCAAGCCGCCCCAGGAGTACACCGCCGACGAGTGGGACCGCGTCCTGGACATCAACCTCAAGGGCGCGTTCCTATGCGCCCGCGCGGTCTATTCGCGCATGCTCGCGGCCGGCGGCGGCAGCGTCGTCAACATCGGCTCGATGACGTCTATCTTCGGCAGCGACTGGGTGTCGTCATATTCGGCAAGCAAAGGCGGCGTCGTGCAGCTGACGCGCAGCCTCGCTGTCGCATGGGCCAAGGACGGCATCCGGGTCAACGCGGTCCTGCCGGGGTGGATCAGGACGGACCTCACGGGCGCGTACTGGACGAATCCGGACAACGCAGAGCGCCTCGATTTCATCAACCGCCGCATCCCGGCCGGAAGGTGGGGCGAGCCCTCTGACCTGGCGGGGCTGGCCGTCTTCCTCGCCAGCGACGCAGCCGCCTACGTTACGGGCGCGGCCATTCCGGTGGACGGCGGGTACTCGTCGTACTGACCTGGGGCTGAGACGCCAGGCGCCCGTCAGACCTCCATTCTCGATACTTCGCCCAACCTCATCCGGCTTGCCGCCCGATGCGCCGCAAGCAGAGCCAGCGCTATCAGCCCGACCAGCGCGGCATACGCAGGCGCCATGAATCCCCACTGGGTACTGAGGACGAAGGGCGGGATAACAGGGTCTCCCGTCTCCGTAACCGCCAACGTCGAGACCATGATGCGGCTCATCTGGAACCCGGCCCAGCTGCCCAGAGCTAGGCCGATGAGGACGATGGCGACGTGCTCCAAGCTGAGAAGCCCCATTAGCTGCCCGCGCGTCAACCCTATCGCCTGGAGGGTTCCCATCTCGCTTCGGGAGCGGATGGTGAACATCAGGATGTACACGGCGTATCCTATGCCCGCCAGCAGGACTATCAGGCCCACCGAGATAAGAACCATCAGCTTCCACCCGGCTATCACCAGCGGATCCACCCGCGCCGCGGCGAGCCGCTGGCCTGCGCTCTCGACCTGGTCCGGGGTGATGTCCATCCGCTGCATCCCGGCTATCGCTCCGCCCTGGCCATCGAGAGCGGACGACGCGAATATCTCGTTGGGTGTGAACCGCAGGCCGGGGCCTATCATGTTGATGTAGCGCAGGAAGGTCCCCATCTCGCCTATCATGAACCCGACCCCTTCGGGCGCCAGTGTCGGGAAGTAGTCCACCACGTCGCGGACGATGACGGGAAATTTCCGACTGGTTATCGTCGCCACGAAAGAGTCCCCCACCCGGATCCCTGTCGAATCCGCGAAGAGGTCGTTCACTATAACGGGAATCCGCCCATCTTCGGACAGCCTGTGAATGCCGCGCATCCCGAAGTCGGTATCCTTGCTGAAACGGTATAGCAGGGCCTGCCGTCCAGGGAACGTCGTATCCGGCGCGGCGGCAACGGCGTCGCTGGCCGACAAAGACACCCTGAAGGGCGACCAGTCGAGCCGACCCTCGAAGTCCTCCAAGACGACCGGATCCCCCTCCGGCATAGCCGCGAACAGGTTGTCTATCATGACCGAGCCGGGTGTGCCGGAGGGTCCATGCACGAACTCGAACACCTGGAACGACAGCAGGTTTATGGGAGGCTGCATCTCTCGCGGCAGCCCCGTGGACAGCAGCTGCCAATCCTCCTCGCCAACCGCGCCAAGATTCAGGGTCTCTATGATGCCGTTGCTGTCCTCTACCGACATCATCACGAAGATCGACGGATACGGGCGCTCCGGCTTGACCCATACCCCGATGCCAGTGGCATCCTCGGGCATCGTCATGGAGACCGGCGCGCCGCCCGCTCGCAGGCCCTCCATCAGCCCCGCGAGGGGGCGGTCCGAGAAATCGTCCCTGAACCACGCTACCCGCGCGAACGACTCGGACTCGATAGCCAAGAACGGGAACAGTGTCTTCGACGCGGTCTCGCCTACCTCACCCAGCGTCCGGTGCCCAAGCGCGACGTCCTGAATCTCCGGGATATCCGCAAGATGCGCCTTGTATTCCCTGTGCCCCATCTGCACGGGCGGCGCCACCCTCGTAACGTGTATGTCGGCGGCTAGGTCGTAGAAGACCTGCTCCTCCTGGCTGACCCCCAGAGTCGCCCCCACCGTGGTCGAGAGGACGCCGAGGCCGGTCAGCATCACGAGCAACAACATCATCCAGGTGTACTGGAGCGGGTCGCGGGCCATGCGCAGCAGCGTCATGGATACGCCGATAGGCGCGACCCTGGCAAGCGACCTGAAGCCCCAGTAAGCCGCCTGCAAGGGGACAACCATCGCAAGAAGCGCCGATGGAACAAACATCAGGCTGCCCGGCGAAGGCCGTTCCAGCCAGACGAACAGGCCGGCGAGCGCCAGCTCCACGCCCGCGGCGGACAGCCGGACAGACCACCTACGGGCGCCGTTCGCCACTGCGTAGGCCGCCGCGAATCCCGCCAGGACCGCCGCCTGTGGCAGCCAATCGAGTGAGTACTCTACCCTGATCTCGCGTACTACGACGACGGCGGCCAGAACGAGCAGGGTTGCCGATGTCCAAACGTGGACGAGGGCCGGGGACTCGCCGCCTATGAACCGCACCAGCAGCGGAAAGACCCTCATGAACAGCAGAGCCACCACCGCCAGCAGCAGCACGGGGGCCGCCAGCAGCGCCTCGTTGACCTCGATGTCATCGAACAGTCCGCCGGATACGAGCTGTCCCCGCGCCTGTATCTCCCAGAAGAGCAGCCCTCCCAGCGCCAATAGGCCGAGGTCCAGGTAGTGCCGCTGGAAGAGCGGCAGCGACGGCGGACGCGCGAGGCGGAGCTTCTGGGCGATCAGACCCACGCGCCCCCCGAAAACGCCCGGGACGACGAATATGACCAAGCAGAGCGCCGCGGCTCCCCACGCCACGATAAACGGCGTGAAGCTCAACTCGACCGGAAGCAACCCCCGCCCCGTGAACTCGTCGAAATAGGGCAGCCGCCCCGCCATCGTCACCACTCCCAACGCCATGAACGGGGCCGCGACAGACGGGATCGCAACCAATATCAGCCCCTCTACCGAATAGACCCGGAAGAGCTGCCAGAGGCTCGCGCCCCGCGTGCGCAGCGACGCAACGTCGTCGGCCCGCGCCTCCACCAGGTAGTTCACCATCATGTACAGGTAATAGAGCGCCGCCAGCAGCATCACCGCCAAGAGGAGCAGCAAGGGTATGGACGAAAAGAAGCTGCGCTCCTCGAATGCGTCCAGCACGTCGGCAACCCCAGTGAAGACGGACGCCCCAGGCAGCTCGTCCGCGAGCCCCGCCTCGAATCCCTCGATATACCCGCGCGACTCCTCGAGGCTGCTGCGCTTCAGCGCCTCTCTATCGATATGGGTGTAATAGTCTATCGTCGAGAACGTGGACGGCAGGACCTCGCCCACCGTATGGAGCAGCCCCTCCTGTGATACGAATATCCCCAGCTGCGTCTGCACCTCGGCGTCTTCCAACAGCTGGGCCGCCTCCGGCCCGGCGGCCCTGTCGATCTGGTAGGCCGAGTCGTCCGACCGCGGACCGACGCGGAACAGGTTCGCGCCCAGCGGCCAATACGGGTCGGCCGCGTCAATAGGCTCGATGAACCCCGTAACCCTCACCCGAATGCGCTCCGGCTGGTCTATAGACCTCGCCAGAACTACGATGTCGCCGACCGCCAGCCGGTAGAACTGCGCGAGCCGCGCCCCAACTACGCCCTCCATGAGAAGCCCGCCCGGCCCCTCCTCGATCCTGCCGCTCGCCGCCCTGCCCTCCACAACGTTGACGCGGGACTCGACGTCCGAGAGTACCTGGAAGTACCCCCTGGGCGAGTCCGGACCAGGGGGCGCGATGGTGAGAGGAGACACCGGCGTGCCCAGGAACAACGGGGCCGAGCGGAGATGCCGCACCACGTCCCCGCTGAGCTCCGACAGGTTCGAGTCTAGGATGCCGTGGAACGCCTCGTCCGCGCCGCCAAGGCTCGACTCCCGCAGCGGCACGAACGGGACGTAGGTCCGCATCCTGAGGAAATGCCCCGACGCGCGGTCGAAGGCCGTGTCGAGGCTCATGCGATTGAGCGTATTGAGGTACACGGGAGCCCCGACGGCCAAGCTGCTCGCAACGGTAACGCCCACGAAGACAGCCGCTACCAGCCGCCAGTTGGCCCTCAACCTCCGTATGATGAGGTCGAACACCCTAAACCCCCCTACCCCATGCAATGCTAACTCTCATACCCCGGCGCATCCTCCGCGACGGACTCTGACTCTAACATTATACCTCCGATGATGCAGAGGCCAGCCGCCCAGCAAGAAGCGCCCGCCCCAGCAGTCATCATACAGCGCCAGCGAAGCAGGCGCGGCTGCCCCGGCATCCTGCGCCCCTCATTGGGCGCAACCGGCGGCGCATCCTGGCCGCAGCCATACCCAACCATGAGCGCGAGAAGCGCTGGGATAATCCAAGGCGGTATGTCTCTTCCACGTCTCATGGCGTTACTCCTCGCATACCTCCAACTCGTATGAGGCGCCGCTACTGCCGTCATCCACGCTGGGGCCGCTCGTCACATAAGACTCCGATTCCGGTGGAATGCAACCTTCCAATTGGGTATCCTCCACATAGAGGCGGAATGGCCTTTCATCCGAAGGCAGCAGCCCCTCTGGAATGGTCCCGGTAAGTTCGTTGCCGCTCAGTTCCAACAGCGACAGATTGGAGAGACTCCCCAGCTCCGACGGTATCTCACCAGTCAGCCTATTCTCACTGAGATTCAGGAACTCCAGGGACTTGAGCTTGCCCAGCTCCGGCGGGATGTCCCCATCCAGCTGGTTGTCGCTCAGGTCCAATTCGAGAAGGCCAGCAAGGCGACTAATCCCTGGTGGGATGCTACTAAACAAACCGCGCCCTGGGAGTCGAAGGCCTTTGACCACCCAGGATTCTGAATCCCCCAGCCGGCCAACCTCTATCCCCTCCCAACTCTCAATTCGAGCAGCGGGGCTCCATGCCAATGGAGGATCGGCCCGGAGGAACGTCTTGATGTCCACCAGGGCCTCGCAATCCCGCACCAGGCTGGGAAGGGTCTCAGGGTGCATGATCACGACGCCCTTGGAGCAATGCTCCACACTCAACGAACTCGTGTCTATCCTTACAGGCCTCGGCGTCGGTCCATCAGGAGGATAGTCATCGCCAAGTTGATTAGAAATGGCCAATATTAGGGCAACGAAGAGAAGCGTCAGGACGATAAAGATCACCCCTAAGAATGCGAACACCCTCACCAATACCTTGAAAGTTATTCTCAAAGGTTCACCTCCTAGCCCATCACGTAAAATATCGCTAAGAAGATCACCAAGCCCACAAAAACTACCCCCAAAAAGGCTAGTATATACTCAAGAATCTTGAGGATTGTCCTCAGGACCGCCACTATCATGGCTCCTCCAGAAGTCATAGTCTCACTCCGAGAACCTGCCATGCGCAGCCACAAAGTCCCCGCGATTGTACTTTACCAAGAGGCGCCTGTCAGTTCCGTCCAGATTCATCGTCTCAAGCAACTCGATAACCTCGGTTCCGGTGATAAGACTGGGAACAATGAAGTTGTGGAGCCATGCAACCCTGGAACCATCCGGTGACAATGAGAAGGTCCCATATGCACGAGTAGGCAGCTCTGTGAGCCTCAAAGTGTCTACGCCCACGACGTAATTCCCGAAGAGTATCTCGGACCCATCCGGAGACCATGCAACGGAGATCGCCCAGCCAATACTCTCTTCGGGAAACGAGAATATCTCCCGTAGATCGGACCCATCCGGATCAATCGTGTATAGCCTATCCAGGTTGTCTAAGTAATCAGTTCCGACCCGGGTTTGCCCCGCGCCAAACACTATGCGCTGACCATCTGGAGACCACGCCGGTGGGCTCGTTGTCTCGCCAAGTTTCGTCAGGTTGGACCCATCGGCTCCAACGGTGTACAATATCTTGGTCTCCTCCTCAAGGACCGTGAATGCTAGGCTTAGGCCATCTGGAGACCAAACCGGAGACCAAACCGGACGTGAATACGAGGACACAACGTCGCTTGGGATAAGCGCGAGCGCGTTGGAACCGTTCGCCAACATCGTATGGAGAACGCCGTTCGACCAGAATGCAATGTGAGAGCCGCTGGGAGACCATACAGGACTGTCGTCCACGCCTTCGCTCCTCGTAAGTCTACGCTGACCAGCTCCATCGATATCAGACGTCACTATCTCCCAGTCATAGTCTTTGCCCCAAGGAGGGAACCATTTGGAATGTTCGCGAGCGGCATACGCGAGCCTGGTTCCATCAGGTGATATGTTCGGAGAACTAAAATTGTAGACTTCACCACCTTTATGGTAGATTTCATCATCGCTATTGTAGATTTCATCATCGCCAGAGTGGATCAATTGCAGACGCGATCCATCGGATTCAACAAGGTATATGCGACCCGCGTAACCAAACGCTATGCGGCTGCCATCCGGAGACCAGGGAAGCATACTGGGGCTGATTGGCTGCGGTTCAACCACTAGCTCCCTATCACTTACCCCATACCCGAAAAACAATGCCATCATGAGCATCATGAGCATTGCACATGGCACCACAAGCCCTATGACAAGGAGTATTCGCAATTTTGTCGCGCTAATTCTCATGGCTCCACCCCCGCCCTGCTGCCCACTATCGCAGAAGCTGTAAGCGGCGATAGGGTGTCCGGTCATCATGCCACACGATCCCAACCGCATCATCTGGAATACCCAACTGCGGCAACAGCAATGGCAGAGCGTCCACCGCCCGCTGCAGGTCCAAGACCCATATCTCTATGGTCTCTCGTTGCCTCGATGGCTCGTCGCTCGGCTGCAGCCAATCATGCCGATATAACAACTCCCCCCTCCCGGCCACCCTAATCCTATTGTCAATCACCACTGCTCCCGTGACGCCCACCGCGTTCCCTGCAGACACCGCGAACCGATCCAACACCACCGACCACCTCCACAACTCCCCAAAATCGTACTTCACCGAAATCAGGACTATGTTGACCCCATGATACTTGTAGCCTGGAGCCAGCCTCTCCTTCAACGCCTCCAAGCCAGCTTCGTCATCAGGTATGGGGAGCTTCATATGAACATACGACGTACTCGTGCCCACAGGATTGCGCACCCCAGCAAGCCCAAGGCTATAGTAGTACTGCCACGCATGGCAGGACTGCCAAATTGCAAGTGGCGCGTTATCGTACTCCTTGTCGCAGTCCAACTCCGGGAAGTTCGTCACGTCCACGTCCGACACGTCGTACCCGCCACCAGACGCCCCACTCGCCCCTCCAACCGCCGCCTCAGCAGGCCACAGCTGACTCCACGACGCCCAACCAGGCTCCATACGACGACCAGCGGCCCCGCCCAATCCCACCTTCACGTACCCATAGCGGCTCGTCCACGGGCGGATAACGTAGTGCCACGTCGGACCTCCTCTATAACCAGGAAACGTCTCCTCCGATATGCAACGCCGATGGTCGGCGCCACCCTCCGACGACTTATGGTTGCACCAGCCATCCACATACTCCCCTTCATCCCACACGAGCTCAGGATGCCTACGCAGATACTCGTATGCCTTCGCCTCCAAGAACCCATCCACCCTATCGCTCACAGGCTCGCTCTGCCGAAGGTACACGTACAACTCCCGCGCAGCCGTCGACTCGTACACCCCCTCCACGCGCAGCAACCCACGCCGCTGAGCCTCCCCAAGCGCGTAGCAAGCCAGCGGCTCCCCAGACAGCGTCCCGCCCCAACAGTCATCATACGGCGCAGAGGCAGCCGGTGTAGGCGTGGGCGCAGCTGTCGGCGTAGGTGTGGCTGTCGGCGTGGGTGCAGCCGTCGGCGTGGGCGCGGCAGCTTGTGCCCCCGGTGACGTGGCGCGATACGACAGCCACGCAAGACCCACCCCCAAAGCCGCCAGCAGCCCCACCAGCGACCACCGCATCACCCTATGCGTCTCCATCCTCACGTCGCCCCTCCCCAGACGCTGCGCCCCCCTCATTGAGCGCCACTATACGCCCCACACCCCCACAACGCAACACCGACGCGGCCAGGAACACGATGGACATGACAGTTCCTACGCCCGAATCTACCACAGGGACAGCCGCGCTTCATGAACCCTCCGGAACGGCAATCCCTGCCCTACGTGTATCATATTCGCGCGCCACCACTCCAACCGCGTCCACAGGTATCCCCAACTGCGGCAGCAGCGCAGGCAGAGCGTCCGCTATCCTATCCGGATACAGCCCCCACACCCAGATGGTCTCGCGCATCTCCGACGGACTCTCGCCAGGCCCAAGGTCGTCCAACGGAAATATCTCATACCTACCGGGCCTGGTCGTATTCTCATCCACCTCTGCTCTCGTGATGCCCACTACGTTCCCCGCTGACACCGCGAACCGATCCAATACCACCGACCATCTCCACAACTCCCCAAAATCGTACTTCATAGGCACCAAGTGTATCGCCCTGCCGCGGCCCACATAATTCGGAGACAGCCTCTCCTTCAACTTGTGCAACTCCGTCTCATCGTCAGGTATGGAAGATTTCAGTTGCACATACACCGAGCGCCGCCTGTTTTCGTCTTCCTCCCAATGAACACCAGCAATCCCCAAATCCGGATAGCGCTGCCAAGCATGGCAGGACTGCCAAATTGCAAGTGGCGCGTTATCGTACTCCTCGTCGCAGGCCAGCTCAGGGAGATTCGTCACGTCCACGTCCGACACGTCGAATCTGCCCGACGCTCCAGAAGTGCCACTCGCCCCTCCATCCACAGGGACAGCCGCGCTTCCAGGATCCTCCGGAACGGCAATCCCTGACCTACGTGTGTCATATTCGCGCGCCACCACTCCAACTGCGTCCACAGGTATCCCCAACTGCGGCAGCAGCGCAGGCAGAGCGTCCGCTATCCTCCCCGGATACAGGCCCCACACCCAGATGGTCTCGCGCATCTCCGACGGACTGGCGCCAGGACCAAGATCGTCCAACGGAAATATCTCATACCTACCGGGCCTGGTCGTATTCTCATACACCTCTGCTCTCGTGATGCCCACTACGTTCCCCGCAGACACAGCGAACCGATCCAATATCACCGACCATCTCCACAACTCACCAAAATCGTACTTCACCGAAATCAGGACTATGTTGACCCCATGATACTTGTAGCCTGGAGCCAGCCTCTCCTTCAACGCCTCCAAGTCAGCTTCGTCATCAGGTATAGGGAGTTTCGTATGAACATACGACGTACTCGTGCCCACAGGATTGCGCACCCCAGCAATACCACGGCTATAGTAGTCTTGCCACGCATGGCAGGACTGCCAAATTGCAAGTGGCGCGTTATCGTACTCCTTGTCGCAGTCCAACTCCGGGAAGTTCGTCACATCCACGTCCGACACGTCGTACCCGCCACCAGACGCGCCCGATGACCCAGACGCGCCCCCCGCCGCTACAGCAGGCCACAGCTGCCTCCAAGACGCCCAACCAGGCTCCATACGACGACCAGCTGCGCCTCCCACTCCCAACCTGACCAACTTGTAGCCAAGCCTCCACGGAATCATCACGCCACTCGAGAACGTCCTATCAATCACACAATCCAAGTAGCCACTGGCCGTCCGAGGATCGACTCGCGTAGGCAGCGGCGTCGGCGTTGCCAATGAGATCACAACTCTCACTCTCGCACGCTCCTGCGGCACACACCACATATCGACGTACCCCTTGTCCTGACGCGCCAGATCCGGACGCCCACGCAGGTACCAGAGCGCGCGAGCCTTCAAGAAGTCTGTGACAGCCTCACTCACAGGCTCGCTCCGCCGAAAATAAACGTAAAGCTCATTCGCGGCAGGCGACTCGTACACCCCCTCGACGTGCAACACCCCCTGTAGCTGAGCCTGCCTCAGGACGTAACAATGCACCGGGTCCCCAGACAGCGTACCGCCCCAGCAGTCATCATACGGCGCAGAGGCAGCCTGTGCAGGCGCAGGCGTGGGCGTAGCCGTCGGCATGGGTGTAGCCGTCGGTGTGGGTGTAGCCGTCGGCGTGGGCGTCGCCGTCGGCGTGGGTGTAGCTGTCGGCGTGGGCGCTGCCGTCGGCGTAGGCGTGGGCGTCGCTGTCGGCGTGGGCGCTGCCGTCGGCGTGGGCGCTGCCGTCGGCGTGGGCGCTGCCGTCGGCGTGGGCGCTGCCGTCGGCGTGGGCGCCACAGCCCGATACGACAGCCACGCAAGACCCACCCCCACAGCCGCCAGCAGCGCGACCAGCGACCACCGCATCAACGGATGCATCTCCATCCTCACATCGCCCCTCCCTAGGCGCCGCGCCCCCTCGTTGGGCGCCACTATAGCAGACGTGGGTGGGTTACCTTGGGATGCCCTGGGTTAGCGCGGTCCTCACCAGTTCGACGGCGTTTAAGGACATGCGGGCGCGGTCGGGGCGGCTGCGGCCTGCGGTGTTGTAGGCGCGCTTGTGGAAGCCCTTGCCGTCGGTAATGGATATGACGGTTCGGCCGCGGGCGAGGTTCTGGGCGGAGTCGTCCGGGTCGGATACGCCATGCGCGGCAAGTCCAAGGTCCGCGCCGGCGCGAGTTCGCACGGCCCAGGCGAGCTCGTCGGCGAGGCTGTCGGGGTCTTGCGGGAGTTCGAGGGCGCCTTGGGACCTGCGGGAGTGCGCGAGCAGGCGTTCGACGGCGGCCGGGCTATTGCCGATCATGCCTTCGAGTAAGTGGTCGGGGGCGGCTTCGAGCAGGCGCTCGGCTACGAGTCCGCTGGTGAGGTCTTCGTACACCGCGATGGTGCGGCCGCTCTCTGTGAGGGCGTCGCCAACGGCGTCCTCCATGGTCTGCTCGTCGACGGCGAAGACGCGCCGGCCCAGCAGCTGGCGCACCTGGTCCTCGACGGGGGCTATCAGCCTCGCGGCCTCGTCGGCGCTGCGGGCCTTGGCCGCTATCCTGACGTCCACCTGGCCTGGGTGCGCGAGGACGCCGACGGTGGGGTTGCTGGACCCGGATATCAGGTGTCCTATGCGGTCGTCCACGGAGCTTTCGCCCATGTCGGCGACCTTGAGGATGCGGTAGGTGATGATTTCGTCGAGGTCGAACTTGCGGCGCAGGTACGGGATGACCTCGTTGTCGAAGAGCCATTTGAGCTCGAATGGGACGCCTGGAAGGGCAATCACGATGCCCCTGGGGTCGTAATCTACGATGAATGACGGCGCGGTGCCGTTCGGGTTTTCGACGGGAATTGCGCCCTCTGGGACGTAAGCCTGGCGCTCGTTGTTGGGGGTCATTATGAATCCGCGTCGTCGGAAACGGCGCTCTATCTGGTCGAGGAGCCGCTGATGCAGAACGAGTTTTCGCCCTGTTGCCGCGGCGATTACCTCGCGTGTCAGATCGTCCTGAGTTGGGCCCAGTCCGCCGCCGGTTATGACGATGTCGGACCTGTCGAGGGCGCGGGACACGACTTCTTTCATGCGGTCCGGGTTATCGCCTACGACGGTCTTGTAGAAGAGGTTGACGCCGACGTTCGTGAGACGCTGCGCCATCCACGCCGAGTTGGTGTCTATGATCTGTCCGAGCAAGAGCTCGGAGCCTATGGATACGATTTCCGCGTTCGGCATGTCATCCGCGCCTATCCCGGAGGAGCTTGGCTCCTTCGCACATGGCCTTGAGCTTGAGGTATGCCTCGTCGAGGTCCATCGGGTTGACGCTGGACGGGGCGAACCCGCAGTCGGGGTTCAGTGTGATGCGCTCCTTCGGTACGAAGCTCATGGCGGCCTCCGCGCGGGCGGCAACCTCTTCGGGAGTCTCGACGCGAGGGTCGGTATGGTCTATGACGCCGAGTCCGAGCGCCTTGTCATCAGGGAAGCGTTTGAGGACCTCTATGCCGCCTGCGTCCGGGGTTGCGAATTCCATTGCGAATCGCTCTACCCTCATTTCGTGGAGAGCGTCCATGATAACGTCATAGGGGCCGGTCGTTCCATGCCGTCGGTCGAAGTGCGCGTGGCAGAAGTGGACGCTGACTGGTACGCCTTCCACGCCGTCGGCGACCTGGTTGACGCATCTGGCCGAGAGCTCGATTTCGCGGTCGAGGTTGGCGACGCCGTCGCGCTTGCGGAAGTCCGGGTCCACGAGGAGGGCGAGCCAAGGGTCGTCTATCTGAATGGCGTCTATTCCGAGGGCCGCGAGTCGCTGGGCTTCCTCGCGGACGATGGGGATGCAGGCGTCCATGAACTCTTCGCGCGTCGGGTATGCGCGGGTGGAGCACTCGGGACTCCACATCCTGCGTCCGATGGTATAGGGGGATGGTATTGCGACGATGGTCTTGGCGGAGGCGCGGCGTCGAAGGAATGCGGCTTCACCCGCCGCGATGGGCCGCCTGGGCTGGAGCGGGCTGACGACGGCGGGGTACTTGAGGCTGGACGTCCTGCCAGGGCTGCCTTCGATGAGGTCGTTCTGGAAGCCGTCCACGGCGTCGGCGAAGACCTTGACGTAGCTCTCGCGCCTCCACTCGCCGTCGGACACGAAGTCGAGGCCTGCGCGTTCTTGCATACGGATTGCGGACGGGATCGCGTCGTCCATCAGGGCGTCCGCGCGCTCGTGGGACACCCGGCCGGCCTTTCGGTCTTCCACGAGGTCGCGGAGCCACCTGGGCCGCGGGAGGCTTCCGACGACCATCGTTGGAAAGAGGGAGTCGGTGAACGCCTTGTGCATGGGGCAGTCTCCCGGGGTCAGCGGACGGTTATGGTTGCGACCATGCCTTGTGTTTCGTGGGGGATGCAGATGAGGGCGAAGGCGCCGGCGCGGTCGAACTTGAAGTTGAACGTGAGGGACTGGCCGGCGTCGGCGGAAGCGTCTATGTCGAGATCTTCGACGGTGAATGTGTGGAACTCTGTCTCGGATTCGATGACGAAGTTGATGGAGTCGCCCACGTCGAATGTGAGGTCGCTTGGGTCGAAGGCGTATGCCCCGCTGCCGGCCTCGTCTCGCATGCGGACGTCGAACTGGGTCCCTTCGGGGTCGGCCGGGGCAAGCTGCGCGGCGGCCTCAAGGGCGGCGTCGCCGGTCACGTAGGAGGCCATGCTCAGAGCCACAAGATTGGAGGGGGCCGGGGCTGGCGGAGGCGGAGAGTCTGGGAAGGACATCATGGCCGGGGCCGCCGACCCGCAGGCCGCCGACGCGAGTATGGATGTGAGGATGAGGACAAGGGCGAGTGTCTGCCACGCAGCCCTAGGGGACATGTTTCTCCGGAGCCGATTCAAGGATGGCCTCCAATAGGTGGATACTTCGAGTCGGCTGCTATTGTAGCGGTAGAATGGCGGGTGTGTGAAGGGGGTGTGGAGGACGCCGCCCCAAGCCGCTGGCGGACGAAGCGCTTCTCGTCCTCCCCGCTGGAGACGAGACCATCGAGGCGTGCGTTCAGCAGGGCATGCAGCATCTCCCCCACAGGCGAGCCTGCGGGGACGCCCAGAGCCATAACGTCCCGGCCGTCCAGGATGGGGCGGACGCCGCGCAGGTCGCGGCGGAAGCGCTGGATCCTCTGGTGTATGCAGTCGTCGTCGGTCGCAAGGGCGCACGCCTCAGCCGCGCCGTCGTGGACGTCGGCCATCAGCGCGTAGAGGTCGCTTGCGTCCAGCTCGGCGCGGCTGAGCGGCCCGAAGCGCGCCTTGACCTTCCCCACGCCGCGCACGGCCTGCGCCCAGTCCGAGACGAGGCGCATCCTCTGGGCAAGCCCGTCCCTGGCGGCGTCACTTGCGTGAAACGCGAGGGCGGCGAGAAGCGCGGCTGGAGACGGGGCCGCGCCATCCCCCAGCCGGGCCGCCAAGGGGCCGCCAAGGGTGAGGGCCGGGTGTATCGCCCTCGGCAAGCCGCGCTCTTCGGCGAGCTCGAGGATGGCGGCCACCCGGTCCTCCGCAAAGATGCGCTCGAGCTCGCGGCGTATTCGGTCGCCGCTGACCGCGCCGAGGTAGCCCAGGCCGTCGGTGAGCAGCCTCGCAGTCTCATCCTCGAACCCAAACCCCAGCCGGGCTGCGTACCTCGCCGCGCGCAGGATGCGCGTGGGGTCATCTACGAAGCTTCGCGGATGCAGGACGCGCACCTGCTTGGCCTCCAGATCGCGCCGTCCGTCGAATGGGTCGAGGAGTGCCCCCCAGCTATCGCGGTCCAAGGAGACCGCAACGGCGTTCATCGTGAAGTCCCGACGCGGCAGATCCTCCTCGATGGAGCTCGTGAACTCGACCGTAGGCAGGGCCCCGGGTCGGGAGTAGGACTCCCGTCGTGTCCGCACAACGTCGAAGAGGATTCCGCTCGACTCGATCATGGCAGTGCCGAACTGGGACGCGGACCTGACTGCGCCGCCGAGCCTGGCCGCCAGAGAGTCCAGGGTATCATCCGGACCGCCGGCAATCGCCAAGTCCATCTCGGCCGGGGCGCTGCCCAAGAGCATGTCCCTGACGGAGCCGCCGACGAGGTAGGCCCGCACGCCCGCGTCGGCGGCAGCCTCCGATACCCGCGCGAGGAGGGACCAGTATCCCGGGCTCAGGCGGCGTTCGAGAAGCGCCGACACGTCAAGCATTGCCATGCGCTGCCCTCCCGCTCAACCTTCGAATGGCGAGGTTGCAATGGTGATGCGGCTTGATCATATGCTACCCGGGACGACGCTCAGGGCGGCAGGCATACCGAGGAATCGTCCGATGTCCGCGGCCTCGTCCTCGAGGGCTGGAATGATCTCGGCCGGCAGGTCCCTGAACGCCTTCACCGTTATGGCAAGCCGCTGACCTCTCCTATTCCTCATCCAGGTTCCGAGCGCCCGCCCGTCCACCATGAGCGCCGGGCGTATGATTCCGCCGCCGGGGTGGATACGGCGGGCATATTCGGCGGGCGCGCCCAAGTCTCGGTCCTTGTATCCCAGTAGGTACGTGTCGAATGCGGGCAGCAGCCGGACGGCGAGGGCGTCCGATGGCGTGTCGTCCAGCCAATGGGCGCGGCTTTCGAGCATCCAGGACGGCGAGCCGCCGATGACGACCTCGATGAGCTCGCCGTCTATCCTGTCGAAAGCCGCGCGGGCCGTTTTCAGGGGCAGCCCAGACCATGCCGCCATGTCCTCCGGGCCGGCTGGGCCGTAAGCTCGCAAGTACCTGCGTGCGAGCTCGGCCTGCGGGTCGTCCACCGCGCGGTCGGCCGCGGGCCATCGGCGCAGCAGGTCGTAGGTCTTTTCGCCGCCATTGTCCGGGCCGAAGCATACGACGCCTTCGAGAGCCGCGAGCCTGACCAGGTGGTGAATTGCCTGGCCTTCGACGGGTATTCCCATTGGCGCGAGGCGGAGCGCTATGGCGGCCCGGCTCATAGGGCCGTTCCTGCCCAGCATATCCTGCATGGCGGCGACGGCCCTTTCGCCTATCTTGTCGGTGATGCCGAGCTCGCGGTGACGGCTGCGGCTCTTCCTGATCATCGTGGGGCCGAGCAGCTGCAGCAGCCAGCCGGCATCCTCTGAGTCGACGAGGTGCATCGTGCCGCGCATGGCCCAGGTGCGAACGACGGATCGCCGGACAGCTCGGGCGTCCCGGACATCACTGGACGTCAGCCCGTCGGCGCGCGCGCGGACCGCCAGAGACTCCGCCACGGCGTCCTGCGCCTGTATGCCGCCGCAGCCTGCCGCGACCTCTGCGACGCTCGCGGTGCGCTTGGCGTCGAGGCCCTGGGCCCGGAGACGGAGGCGACGCGCTCGGTCGGCGGCCAGGGGTATGGTCAGCTTGTCCGCTCGGCGATGGCGGCGCGGGCCCTGGCGAGGTATGCCGCCGCTCCGTCCGCCAGCCACTGGTTGTATCCGACGCTGACGAGTCGGGCGCCCTTTTCGATGTAGCTTGCCACC
This sequence comes from uncultured Dehalococcoidia bacterium, assembly GCA_958296115.1. Taxonomy (GTDB): domain Bacteria; phylum Chloroflexota; class Dehalococcoidia; order Lucifugimonadales; family CAJWER01. The sequence continues at coordinate 2,359,135 of OY282442.1, read as the reverse complement.
GAGGCGTCGGCGGCAAGGGCGCCCGCGACTCGGCCGGCCGCGGCGATACGCGCGATTGAGCTGTCTATGACCTGCTGCACTTCTGGGTGGCCATACCCTCCCGGATAGCCCATGCTCTGGGCCAGGTCGCCTGGGGCCACGAAGAAGACGTCTATGTCCACCGCCAGTATCTCGTCCAGATTGTTCACGGCGATGATGTCCTCTATGAGGATCATGGTCATCGTCTCGTCGTTGGCCTTTGCATAGTAATCATCAACGCCTATTCCCTGTCGGCTCATGTACGAGCCCCGGGAGCCGATTGGGGCGAACTTGGCGGCGTCCAAGACGGCCCGCGCCTCGTCTGCGGTGTTGACGTGCGGGACGACGACGGCCTGCGCGCCCTGGTCGAGGGTGCGGTAGATGACGCCTGGGAGGTTCAGGTTGACGCGGGCTACGGAGGTCATGCCCCAGAGGTCGGCGGCCCTGGTGAAATCGCGTATGTCGGCGAAATCGACTGGTCCGTGCTCGCCTTCGATCCAGATGCCGTCGAAGCCCAGCGGTCCGAAGAACTCGACCATGTCGGGCGTCAATTCGCCCTGGACGATGAGCGCGACCTCGCCGTCCGCCAGCTTTCGCTTCACCCTGTTGGGCCTGAGATCTGCCATGCCTCACCCCTCTTTCAATATCGAAGCGGCCCCGATTATAGACACGCCTCCGGGCTCTGGTCAAACTCCCCCTAGCCGCCAGCACAGGGCAATCGCATCTTGTTCATCCTTGGTAGGCGGATCCCAACGTGAACTAGGGCCAACCCGCTTGGGGTTGCCCCTACGTGTCTCCCGCCTGGATTTTCTTCACCAGGAGAGGGATTCGCCTCGTCCTCTGTCAGTTAGCCTTCGCTATCTCCTTTCGGTTGGCGCTCTGGCGGGTTCTAGCCGGCCTGAATCGCCCTTATCCTGGCCCTTTCCCTAGGGGGAGGGGACGCAGGGCGGGGCTTTTGCCCTCACCCTGGCCCTTTCCCCGTGAGGGAGAGGGTACTTGGCGGGTCTTGCGACCCGCGTCCTGTCTACTCCTGGTTCCCCCGCTCTCGCGGGAGATGAGTTTGCCTTGCAAGGCAGTGACTCCGGTACTTGCTTCGAGGATGCCGACGTCGATCGCCCGCCGACACTGGGGATGCAGCCCCTCCTCTAACTTTCTCGGACGGCTGACGGGCCCTTGCGGGACCGCCTGCGTTTCGCGCTTGTTCCTTCCACCCGCCAAGGCGTCGGGCTGCGCTGGCTACGGTCCTCCCGGTCGTCCGAGAGTCCGCACCTGGAACGGGGGAGGCACATTTAGCGCTGCGTCCTCCTGTCGAGACGCCGAAACACAGAGCGGCCTTCTCATACCGCGGGGGCCCCGTCCCAACAACAGCGGCGGCATGAATACCCTGAAGATTTGGTAGAGGTGGCTCTGTGCCCGTTTGGGGTACGTCCCTTCGGGCCGTCTACCAGACTAGCACGGCTGTTCTCGCGGTGTCAAGGGGCGCTATGGGGCAATTTTGGGGCAATTTTCGGGATTGGGGATGCAGGCGGGACGCCTGCGGTCCTTTTGGGACAAGGCCGGGGAGGCACCCTCACCCTAGCCCTCTCACGTCAAGGGAGGGGATAAGGCGGGACTGCCTGCCCGTCATATTTGGATGGACGGAGTACTAGCCACCAGCGGCCAACCCCTGTACTCTTTCCCCATGACTGAGGAGATGCGCTTCTGCCAAGCTTGCGGCCATGAGCTGGGTGACAGGCTGGTTGACGGGAAGCCGCGCCGTCATTGCGGCGGGTGCGGCCGGACGGCGTTCCTGGACCCGAAGGTCGCCGCGGCCCTTCTGGCCCTCGTGGACGGCAAGCTCGCGCTCGTCAAGCGCGGGATAGAGCCTGCGTTGGGCAGATGGGCGTTTCCGTCCGGGTTCGTAGATAGGGGCGAGTCGGTCGAAGACGCGGCGGCACGCGAGTTCAAGGAGGAGACGGGACTGGACGCCAAGCCGGGTCGGCTCGTCGGCGTATATTCCGGCGCGGGCAACCCCGTCGTGCTCGTCGTGTACGAGGGGGCGGTGGTAGGCGGCAGGCTCGAGGCCGGCCACGACGCGGTTGACGCGGCGCTGTTCGACCCGGACGAGCTGCCGCCGCTCCCATTCCCTCACGACGAGCGGATACTGGCCGACTGGCGCGCCTTGGCTGGCTAGGGGCGGCTCACTACCTCGATCTCCTCCACTATGCGCGGCTTAGATTCCAGGGTACGGCGCACGGGGCAGCGTCCGGCTATCCGCAGGATGCGGTCTCGCCGCTCGTCCGTGATGTTCCCTTCGAGGAGGATGCGGCAGCGGATCTCATCGTATGGGCCCTCGGCCTCGCCACCTGCCGCGCGGCGGTGGCTGCACTCAACTGTTACGCCCTCGACGGGCCATTCCTTCCTCCGACAATACAGGAGGATAGTCATGGCCGTTCAGGTCCCCAGCGACGCCAGCAGCAGCTCGTATGGGCTTGGACCCAGGTCGTCTCCCCTGTCCTCCGGCTCGTCGGCGACGAAGGCGTGGCTGCTGGTTACGACAAGCTGCCGCAGGTTCTCCAGGCTCTTCACGGTGACGGTCTTCATACGTCCATGCCTCCTAATGGTCTCATCGCGGCGACGCGGCATTGTCGAGGTCGCTGGCGAGCGGGACGCCTTGGGCTAGGCGGAGGCGCTGCATCCCCACGACTGCTATCACTGCGACGACGCCCAGCGAGGAGAATGCGGCGGGCCACTCGACGCCCGCCGGCGCGAGGTCCAGAATGCCGCCGAACATAATCGGCCCGGCCACCCCGCCCAACAGTCCCACCGACGCCTGTACGGCCATGGTCGATCCCAGCGCGGACGGCGGCGATACCTCCACGATGCCCGTCGAGTACACGGCAGAGTCAGCCGCTATTGCCCAGCCGTATATGGCGCTGATGGTTACTATCGCTGGCATGGGCAACCCAACCGTCCAGCCGATGACCCAGGCGCAGCAACCGCTTAGCGCGAATATGGCAGAAGCCGACGCGGCCCGGCCCCACCTGTCGGACACTGCGCCGCCAATGAGAGGCCCTATCGCCCCGGTCATCAGCGCAAGCCCTCCGATGGCCGCGCCGTCGACCGCCGCGTCGGAGGCGCTCACGCCCTTGACAATCAGCGCCCCCACCAGGAACGCGGGCAGCCAGACGCGGGCGGCGAAGAGCTGCAGCGCGTGAAGGGCGTAGCCCAGTATGAGATACACCGCCGCGGCGTTCTTGAAGACCGCGAGGTCGAGGCGGCCCGAGATACCGGGCTGAGCGCTGCCGCCGTGTCCGCGAAGCAGCAGCAACGCCATGGGCAGTCCGGCGGCAGCCGCCAGCGACATGACCAAGTATGCGTCCCTCCACTCTAGGTAGGCCATCAGCAGCCCTGTGACCGCCAGCGAGCCGCTGTTTGCGGCGTATTGCGCCGTGACGTACAGTCCCACAGCCGCGCCGCGCCGGCTCCCCGCGAATCTCTCCGCGATGATCCGAAGGCCCGGCATGTACATCCCCACCAGTCCCACCCCCGCCAGCGCCCTCAGGATAAGCGCCCCCGTGACGCCCCCGGCGGCCAGCGGGAACAGCGCGTGGGCGGCGATGGACAGCGAGGCGGATGCCGCAAGGATGCGCCTGGGCCCCACCCGGTCGGTCAGGGGCATCACGAGGAGGGCAGACAGCGCGTAGCCGGTGAGATAGGCGGAGTAGATGCCGCCCGCCTGGGTGTTGTTCAGCCCCCATTCGTCCTTGATGAGCGGGAGCGCGGCCACGTAGCTGGATATTGGCAGCAACAGCACGAAGAGCATGAGCGACATCAGCGCCAGCCAGGCCATGTCCGCATACGCCGCGTTCCTGAGCGTCAAGCTCAACCCCCGCTTCCGCGTATCTGAGCCAGCAGCTGCTTCGCTCGCAGCTCCACGTTGGGGTCATCGGTCAGCGAGATCGCCTGGTCGAGGTCCGCCGCCGCGCTTGCGGGGTCGCCTTGGAACAGGTGCATCTGCGCCCGCTCCATGTAGTGCATGGGCTCCTCTGGCCGCTCCCGAATCGCCGCCGTCATGTCCTCGATGGCGCTCAAGAAGTCCTGCAGGCGGGCGTGCAGCCTGGCGCGGTTCAGGTACGCTGCGGCGAGCCCCGGGTCTATCTCGACGGCCATCGTGAAGTCCAGCATGGCTTGGTCGGGGTCTGCCATGCCCACCGACGCCAGACCGCGGTAGTTGTATGCCTCCGACAGGTTGGAGTCGAGCTCTATGGCCTTGTCGAAGTCCGCGATGGCGTTCCCCAAGTTCTCGTGCGCCAGATAGACGTAGCCGCGCCCAACGTAGGCCGCGGCGAAGTTGGGGTCTAGGAATATGGCGCGGGCGTAGGCGTCGCCCGCTTTCTTGACGCTGCCCTGCTCCTGCAGCGTCCGCCCCTTCTGGTACTCCAGCCGCGCCTCGACTTCGGGCGGGTCCGTCCGTCCGCCGCACGCCAGCGACGCAATGGCGGCGACAGCCAGTAGCCCGATCGACGCAATGATCCTTGCTCTCATGTCCCAATCATACTCCCTTTGGGAGCGGTCTTGCAGACAGCGGCTGCCGCGGCTTCTGATATACTCGCGTCACCCTGTCCGGAGGATCGAGAATGGCGTCAGACGCAGTCCGCCTCACATCGCTCGCGCGATGCGCCGGTTGAGCCGGTAAGTTCAGTCCAAGCGACCTGGCGCAGGTGCTGCGCCAGCTGCCACCTGTAAGCGACCCGAATCTGCTGGTCGGACCTTCTACGGGGGACGACGCCGCCATCTACAAGCTCAGCGACGATCTTGCGCTGGTGCAGACGGTGGACTTCTTCCCCCCGATAGTGGACGACCCGTTTGCGTTCGGCGAGATCGCCGCGGCCAACGCAGTCTCGGACGTGTACGCGATGGGCGGGCGGCCGCTGCTCGCGCTGAATATCGCAGCATTCCCGGTCGATATGCCGCCCGAGATACTCGGCGAAGTCATGAAGGGCGCCGCTTCCAAGGCGGCCGAGGCGGGGACGCTCATAGTAGGCGGCCACACCCTCGACGACCAGGAACCCAAGTTCGGCATGGCCGTGACTGGGCTCGTCGAGCCCGGCAGGCATGTCGCCAACTCCGGCGCGAGGCCGGGCGACAAGCTGGTAATCACCAAGCCCATCGGAACCGGGATCATCACGACGGCGGGCAAGCAGGGCAAGGCAGCGCCGGAGACGCTGGCGCTGGCCGTGGAGTCTATGAGCGCGCTCAATCACGGCGCGTCCCACGCCATGGTCGAGGTCGGCGTCAACGCCTGCGTGGACGTTACCGGATTCGGGCTCGTCGGCCACCTGCTCGAAATCGCCAGGGAGAGCGGCGTATCGGCTGCGCTGTCCCTCGGCGCGGCGCCCGTACTGGACGGCGCCGCCGAGCTGCTGGGAGCTGGGATAGCGCCCGGCGGCACGAGGCGGAACCTGGCGTCGGCGGAGGGCGAGGTCGAATGGGACCCGCGCCTGGGCGAGGAGGCGAGGCTTCTGCTGTGCGACCCGCAGACGTCAGGCGGGTTGCTGATCAGCGTCGAGCCGGACAAGACAGACAGGCTGACGTCCAAGCTCAAGGCGCATGGAACAGCGGCGGCCGCGGTGGTGGGGGAGGTCGTGGAGGCAGGGAAGGCGCGGATTTACGTGGGGCCGTAGCTCCGTGGGGTCATCTGTATCACCGCCACAGGACATCTGGCGGTGGAATAGGAGCGCGCCATGAAGAGGATGTGGTGACTTTAACCTCTCTCGGAGAAACAACTTCAGCCTGCCGTTTGGCAGGCTGATTTGCAGGACGGCTCTGTCTTCTCTTATTCCGTTTGCTCACCAGCCTAGCCTAGCGGGCGCTCATGGCCGTTGCCTCTTCCTCCTCAAATGTCCCCATGGCGTCGCGGAAGTCTTGGCCGATGGCGGCCCAGTCCGACCAGATCGCAATGGTGTCCGCCTCTTCGCCGGTGTGGGAGCCGTTGTACTCGTTCATGGTATGGCCAATATCGAGTATGCGGGCTATGCCCTCCATGAGAGAAGGTCTTGCATAGAGGAGGTCGCTATAGGTCTCCATAGTCCCTCTGCCTCTTTAGGTATGAACATATGATAGTAAAGGGCGCTGACTTATGTCAACACTCTGGACATGCCCGGCCATGCCCGGCAACCTGTCATACTCTTGACGGGTTATACTAGGGGCGAGGCGGCATATATTCAATCCGATGCGGGAGACCTGCCCATGGCAATCGGCGAGCGGGTTGGGGAGGTGGTGGAAGCTTCCACCTCTAGGTTCGTGGCGCAGTGCCACGAGCTCTATCGCGCGCCGCCCTTGGGGGCGCTGGTCCGGAGCGGAAGCGACGGCGAGGCAGTGTACGGGGTCGTCGCAGAGGTTGCGACGCGGAGCTTGGACCCCGGTCGCCGAGCGATGGCCATGGGGCACAGCGCCGAGTCGGTGGAAGCGGTGTACGAGCGTCATCCCCAGCTGAACCGGCTGATGTCAACGGAGCTGGAAGTGATGGTGGTGGCGCATCGCAGCGGCGGACGAATGGAGCGATTCCTCGCGCCAAGCCCGCCGCGCATTCACGACATAGTATACGTGTGCGGAGGCGCGGAGCTGCTCGAGGTATCCGAGACACTGGAGTTCTTGCCGTCCCTGCTCGGGTCCCCCGTCGGCTCGCCGGATGACGTGACCGCGGCGTTCCTGCGGCGCGTCGCCGCCGAGCATCCGGACCCGGAACGGCTGCGCCTGGAGGCCGGCCGCGAGCTGGCGGCGCACCTGACGGGACAGCTTCACCGGCTGACGGGGATATTGAGGAGAGTGGCTAGTGGCTAGCGGTGAGTGGTCAGCCGAGAATAGCAGCCGGTTGGGGATGGTTGTGGCGGGGTCGTTGACGGAAGGCGTGCAGGTCAAGCTCGACCCGGACTCGTCGGTCGAGAGCGTGAAGGTGGGCGCGTTCGTAACCCTCCAGGGCGAGCGGATGCGCTTCTTCGGGGTCGTAACCGACGTGTCGCTGGGGTCGACCGACCCGATGCTGAGCGCCAGCCCGCCGGACGTGTCCGACCCATACGTTGCGAAGGTGGTGTCGGGCACCGCGGCATACGGCGCGCTTACGGTGGAGCCGATGCTGACGATATCCGGCGACGACCCGGCGCTGCTGCTAGACGGGCCGCAGCCCGCCAAGACCGTGCCGGCGCACTTCGCCGAAACGGCCACGGCGACGGAGCGGGACATCGAGCTGGTGTTCGGCTCGGAGGGCGACGGACATTTCTGGATAGGCAGCCCGCTGGACATGGACACGAGGCTCTGCCTGGACGTCCCGGAGCTGGTGATGCGCAGCAACGGGGTCTTCGGCAAGAGCGGGACGGGCAAGACCTTCCTGACCCGCTTGCTGCTGGCGGGCATCCTGCAGAGCCGCGCGGCGGTGAACCTGGTGTTCGACATGGAGAACGAGTACGGCTGGCGCGGGTACGGCGAGGGCGGCAGCGAGGTGAAAGGACTCAAGCAGCTGTTCCACTCGCAGGTGGCCGTCTTCTCGCTGGACGAGGAGAGCTCGAAGCGCCGGGGACTCACTCCAGACTACGTCGTGCGAATCGGCTACGGCGAGGTCCAGGCCGACGACATCCAGCTGTTGCGCGAGACGCTGGACCTCTCCGACGTGGCGGCGGACGCGGCGTATTCGCTGGAACGCCACTTCGGGGAAGGCAAGTGGCTGGCGGAGTTCCTGGCAGTGCGCGGGCGCGAGGGCATCTTCGAGCTTGCGGACGCGACGGGAGTCAACGGCAACGCGCTGCTTCGGCTCCAGAACCGGCTCCGCAGGCTGGAGCGGCTGGGATTCATGGACGATACGGGACACGACTCGGTGAAGCAGATACTGCGGTACTTGGACCGCGGCATGCACGTGGTGCTGGAGTTCGGGCGGTACGGGCGAAACCTAGCGGCGTACATCCTGGTCGCCAACCTGCTGACGCGGCGCATATACGACAGGTACGTCGAGCGCAAGGAGAGCGCGTCGGAGGACAAGAGCGCGGAGCCACGCCCCTTGGTCATCACCATAGAGGAGGCGCACAAGTTCCTGACCCCCGGAGTCGCCTCCCAGACGATATTCGGGACGATAGCGCGGGAGATGCGAAAGTACAACGTGACGCTGCTGGTCGTGGATCAGCGCCCAAGCGGAATAGACGACGAGGTTATGAGCCAGCTGGGAACCAAGATAACGTGCCTGCTAGACAGCGAGCGCGACATAGACGCCGTGCTCACGGGCACGTCGGGCAGCCGAAAGCTCAGGTCGGTGCTGGCAAGGCTGGAGTCGAAGCAGCAGGCGCTCGTGTTCGGGCACGCGGTGCCGATGCCGGTCGTCATCAGGACGCGCGAGTACGGCTCGCCGGAATCGTACCAGTCGCTGGGATGGAAGGACGCAGAGGCGATGAGGGCGCAGCTGGAGCAGGATGTGGAAGACCTGTTCGGGTGATGGTATAATCGCAAGGTCATTGTTCCTCACCACAACGCGGAGCTGGTATGAAGGAAGTTTTTCACGAGGCGGTCAGCGAGCTTGGCGAGGGCCGGCCCGTGGTGGTGGCCACCGTGGTGCGGACGAAGGGTTCGACGCCGCAGAAACCGGGCGCGAAGCTGCTGGTGCGCGCCGACGGCGAAGGGGTCGGCACCTTGGGCGGCGGCTGCGTCGAGGGCGACATCTGGTTCGCCGCCCGGGAGCTGATGCGGCGAGGCGGCGCGGCGCAGTACCGCGACTACGAGCTCAACGAAGACCTGGCCGCAGAGGACGGGCTTGTATGCGGCGGCACAATGTACTTCCTGATAGACCCGGTGTACGAGGCCGGAAGTTACCTCCGCCATGCCCGCGAGATAGACGCCGCGTACGCAGGCGGCCCGGCGGTCGCGCTGGCGACCGTGACGTCGCCGGGCGAGGGCGGAGCCATGATGGGAGCGAGGCTGTTCATCCGCGAGGACGGCGCGACCGAGGGCACGCTTGGCTCCGCCGAGCTGGACCGCGAGGCCCTGAAGAAGGCGCGCGAGCTGATGATACATGGCCAAAACGAGTTCGTGGTGACTCGGGACGGCGCGGAGTTCTTCGTCGAGGCGTACACCACGCCGCCCCAGATGGTGTTGTGCGGCGGCGGACACGTCTCCAAGGCCATCGCTCCAATGGCCAAGAAGCTCGGCTTCCGCGTGTTCGTAACAGACGACCGGAAGGAGTTCGCCAACGCCGAGCGCTTCCCGGAGGCCGACGTGCTGGTGGCCGAGAAGCCGGAGACGGCCATCCCGCAACTGCCGGTCAACCCGAACACGTTCATCATCATCGCCACGCGGGGGCACCGCTACGACAACGTGGCGCTCGAGGCGGCGGCCAGAACGCCGGCGAAGTACGTCGGGCTGCTGGGCAGCAAGCGCAAGGCCATCCTGATATATGAGGACCTGATGCGGAGTGGATTGCCCATAGAGCGCATCCGCGAGATACGCTCGCCGGTCGGTCTCGACGTGCGGGGACGGACCCCGGACGAGATAGCGGTGAGCATCATGGCCGAGGCGCTGATGTTCCGACTGGGCGGCACCGGGCAGCCTATGAAGATCGAAGACTGGCGCATCGAGCGCATCCGCCAGAAGGTCGAAGCCGGACGCCAGCGCGCAGCCGCGGCGCCGGGCTGAGCCGCCCTGCCCTTCGACGGCATCGGGCGGCGCGCATACGGCGCTCGACGATTTCCGGAGTGGTGACGCAATGAGGGAACCGCGAGATCGAGTGGCCGTGGAGAGAGACCTCGCCATGAATGCCCGGGACGGCGCTGCGCTCCGGGCGGACGTGTACCGGCCGGACGCCGCCGGGCGATTCCCCGCGCTCTTGAGCCGCACCCCCTACGACAAGACGCGCAACGATGAGGACTACTACAAGCTGGCCGAGCGCGGCTACGTCGTCGTGGCGCAGGACGTCCGCGGCCGCTACGCCTCCGATGGAGAGTTCAAGCCCGGCTTCTTCAGCTCGGACCATTGCGACGCGGAGGATGGTTACGACAGCGTCGAATGGACAGCCGCCCTCCCCTGGTCCAACGGCAAGGTCGGAACCATCGGAGGCTCATACGTCGGGTGGACCCAGTGGGAGCTGGCCCATACCCGCCCGCCACACCTCGTTGCCATGATGCCCCAGGCCATCGCCGCCAACCTGCTCGACCGGGAGATGAGCGGCGTCCTCAGGCTTGGCCGGGTCCTCTGGTGGACGGTCAATACGTTGGCTCCGGACCAGCGCGCGCGTGCATCCGCGCCATACGGCCCCCGCGCAACGGAAGAGGCCGAGCGGCTCTGGGACGAACGCGACCGCAGCAAGTGGCTCTGGCATCTGCCGCTAATGGACATCCCTGACGAAGCGATGTTCGGCATGGGCGAGCGCTGGCGCAGCTGGCTCCGCGACCACGCGACCGACCACTTTGGCTTCTCCGAGAAGCATCAGCGCGTGGCCGCGCCAGCGCTCATCACCACCGGCTGGTACGACCAGCAGATCGGCGCGACCCGGCACTTCACGGGCATGAGACGCAACGCCGCCACGAAGACGGCGAGAACCCATACCCGGCTCATAGTCGGACCATGGACCCACGCCGCCTACACCCTGGATGGGAAGGTCGGCGAGATCGACTTCGGCCCCGATGCGACGACCGACTACTTCGATCTCGCTGACCAGTGGTTCTCATATTGGCTCAAGGGCGAATCGAACGGCGTTGACGAGTGGCCCGCCGTCCGCCTCTTCGTGATGGGCGCGAACCGGTGGCGCGCGGCCGACGATTGGCCTATTCCGGGCGCCTCCCGCCGCGAGCTTCACCTCGCAGGCGGCGGCGGGCTGACATGGGGTCCGCCAGGAGATGAAGCGTGCGACGAGTACCTATACGACCCGCGAGACCCGGTCATGACGCTATATTCAGCTGCGGGTCAACAGGAGCCCCACGACATTCGCGCTCTCGATGGCAGGCCGGACGTGCTCGTCTATGCCACCCAGCCCCTCGAAGAGCCGGTCGAGGTGATAGGGCCAGTTGAGATGAGGCTGTGGGCCGCCTCGTCAGCGCGGGACACCGATTTCATAGTGCGGCTCGCCGACGTCTGGCCGGACGGGTTCGCTCAGGAGTTGAGCTACGGCATCGTCCGCGCCAGGTACCGCAGCTCCTTCGACAATCCGACGCCAATCAAGCCCGGAACCGCCTATGAATACACTATCCAGCTCAACCCGACGGCCAACCTCTTCAAGCCCGGCCACAGGATCCGGGTGGACGTAACCAGCAGCGACTTCCCCAACTTCGACCGCAACCACAACACCGGCGGCGATGACTACGCGGAATCGACGCTGCTGACAGCGCGTCAGAGGGTCTTCCACGGCCGCGCGATGGCATCGCGCGTCATCCTGCCCGTGATCTCGGCTTCGTGATAGACTCCCAGCATGACCACCCCAACACGCGAAACAGAGCCGCGCCTTTCGGTCACGAGGGTCTGGGCGCGCAACTTCAAGAGCATCCGCGAGCTCGACCTGGAGCTCGGCCCCCTCACCGTGCTCGTAGGCCCAAACGCATCGGGCAAGAGCAACACGCTCGACATCCTGTGCTTCATAAGCCACGCCCTGCGTAGAGACCTCGATTCGGCGGTCACGGCCCGCGGGGGTATAGTAGCCATCAGGCGATCGGGGTTCAAGGGCAACGTGGAAGTCGGCTTCAGGGCCGAGAAGGGCGGCTTCCGGATAGATTACGGGTTCGTGCTTGGAAGCCGCTCTGGCATCTACTATATTAAGCGGGAATACGGTGCTGTAACCCCAGCTGACCGGAATGAGGAACCGGTCGAGTTCGAGGTAATGAACGGCCGACTCTTGAAACCGCGAGAGTTGACTGAGGAGCGGCTCGAAACCACAGAGATAGCCCTTCCTATGCTGAGACGTGTCCTATTCCGAGTCGCCAGATCTGGCGACAACCCAATAGGCCGTGCAACTCAGACCTATCATGACGTGTCAGAAGTGGTGCGTTCCATCTCGGACATAAAGTTATATCGCTTGTTTCCAGACGAGATGCGCCGGCCCCAGATACCCAGAGATAGAGCGCAACTCAACGAGAAAGGCAGCAACCTCGCCTCGGTGCTGAGAGATATGATGAAGAGAAAGGCCCCGTATCTTGGCGAGATCAAGAGCGCGCTGGGCCATGTCGTGCCAGGTCTGTCGGACCTGCGAATTAAGCAGGTGGGTGGATTCCTCGTCGTCAAGCTGCGGCACAACGTGGCGGGCGGCAGATCCAGAACGACATTCTACCTGTCGCAGGAATCGGACGGCACGGTCCGCCTGCTGGGACTGCTCACGGCCCTCTACCAAGACAATCCGCCGCTGCTCATGGGCATCGAGGAGCCTGATCTGACCATACACCCTGGCGCGCTCTCGGTCTTGGCGGAGATCATGGAGGAAGCGACGCTCCGCGCCCAGGTGCTCGTCACCACGCATAGCCCGGACCTGATAGACCACCTGCCGATTGACTCCCTCAGAGCGGTGAGCGTCAAGGACGGCTGCACAGTAGTTGGCCCGGTATCCGAGACGCAGGCGGAGGCAGTGCGGGACGGGCTATTCACGTCGGGAGAGCTGCACAGCATGGAAGGGCTGGAGCCGAGCGCATGACTGACGGAGCGCCAGTCATCGTGCCGATAGTGGAAGGGGCAGGCGACAAAGCCGCGGCGCCGGTTCTGTTGCGGCGAGTTCTGGGGGAGCGCCTGAACAGGTACGACATCGTGGTCAAGCATCCCAAGAAGGCGAACGGGAGGCACAAGCTTGTCAAGAAGCTAGAAAAATTCTTGGGCTTTGCGAGGATAGAGCCGGGATGCGCTGCCATCCTCGTGCTGTTGGACGCGGATAAGTGTTGTCCAAGGGAACTCGGTGTAAAGTTGGCGCGCAGGGCGCGAGACGCCGGTGTCGGTATCCCAATTGCCGTCGTCTGCGCGAATCGGGAGTACGAGAATTGGTTCCTAGCGTCCGATGCGGATTTCACCGGTGACGCAGAGGAATTCCGCGGCGCGAAGGGCTGGCTGACTCACAAGATAGGACTACATGGGTTGAAATACAAGGAGACCCAAGACCAAGAAAAGTTCTCCGCCACCATGGACATCGAGGCCGCCTTCACCGCCTCGCGCTCCTTTCACCGACTCTGCAACGCCGTCGAGGAGCTCGTATGTTGCATCGACGCCCACACGACGACAGTAACCCCGGAATAACCCGGCTCTCCATCAGGGCTTGCCGGGATAACGACCTTGGCGTCTTGAAGGCTATCACCGCCGAGGCCTTCGACGGCGCGTCCATCGACCAGCTCATCGAGCGGCGGCACGGGCTGCTGAACGGCGAGGACTGGAGGGCGCGGAAGGTCAGGCACATCGACGCCGACGCGGCCAGGGAGACAGGCGACATATTCGTCGGCGAGATAGACGGCGAGGTGGTCGGCTACGTAACTACCTGGACGGACTCGGCGTCAGGAATCGGGCATATCCCCAACATCGCGGTGAAGGCCGGGTTCAGGGGCCGGGGCATCGGCCGGCGCCTCATCGAGCGCGCGCTTGACGGCTTCAGGGCCGCCGGCATGACCCACGCGAAGATCGAGACGCTGGCGATGAACGAGGTCGGCTACGGCCTGTACACGTCCATGGGGTTCGAGGAGCTCACGCGGCAGGTGCATTTCCTGAAGGAGCTGTGAGCGGCGCGGCGAATTGGAGACCGCCTTATCCCCTCTCTCAACGGGAGAGGGCTAGGATGAGAGTGATTCACGACGACAACGCTACTAGGCGCGTGAGAAGTCCGTGAACGCATCTACACGGACGCCCTGGGAGCGCAGGCGTCCCGCCTGCCCTCACCCTCCCCTCTCCCAATCCTGAAAATCTCCCCCAAATTGCCCCAATCCACCCCTTGACACCGCGAGAACAGCCGTGCTAGTCTGGTAGACGGCTCGAAGGGGCGTACCCCAAACGAGCGCAGATTGACCTCTGCCTTTGGCATCATACCGTCGCTGATGTTGGGATGGGACCAGCCGCGGTACGGGAAGGTCGGTCTGCGTTTTCGGCGCCTCGCCAGGACGGCGCAGTGCCAAATGCGTCTCCCCCGTTCCAGGTGCGGACTCTCGGACGACCGGGAGGACCGTAGCCAGCGCAGCCCGACGCCTTGGCGGGTGGAAGGTCCAAGCGCGAAACGCAGGCGGTCCCGCAAAGGACCGTCAGCCGTCCGGGAAAGTTAGAGGAGGGGCTGCACCCCCAGTGTCGGCGGGCGATCGACGTCGGCATCCTCGAAGCAAGTACCGGAGTCACTGCCTTGCAAGGCATACTCATCTCCCGCGAGAGCGGGAGAAACTAGGAGTAGACAGGACGCGGGTCGCAAGACCCGCCAAGTACCCTCTCCCTCACGGGGGAAAGGGCCAGGGTGAGGGCAAACGCCCCGCCCTGCGTCCCCTCCCCCGAAGGGATAGGGCCAGAGTAAGGGCGATTCCCCGCCCCGTCCCCTCTCCCTTGACGGGAGAGGGCTAGGGTGAGGGTGATCCAGGCCCAAAGGAGCCGGCCGAGACAACGCGAACATAGACGAAGGCGCCAACAAGGCCCAGCCTTCATCACCCCTCCCCATCACGGGAGAGACCCAGGGTGAAGGCAATTCAGCGCGCCCATCATCTCGCCCACCGAAGCGCAGGCGGGACGCCTGCATTCCCCAATCCTGAACATCCCCCAATTCCGCGAATCCTGATTTCTGACGCCTCCCCCTCGACGACAGAAGGCTATTCAGCTCGCCCGCCCCCTCCCCTTCAGCGCTGCCCCGTGCTTAGTGAGCGCCATTGCCGTTGGCGGCCTGCCGCCGCACGCTATATAATATCCAAGTCGCCGCGAGCTCGGCGTAGGAGGCAGGCTTTCAGATGGCTGCGCGAATAGACCTCAATTGCGACATGGGCGAGAGCTTCGGAATGTACAAGATGGGCCTCGACGAAGAGGTCATACGACACGTCAGCTCCGCCAACATTGCCTGCGGCTTCCACGCCGGCGACCCCAGGTGGATGAGAACCACCGTCCGGCTTGCGGAGGACCACGGAGTCGCCGTCGGAGCGCATCCCAGCTACCCGGACCTGGTTGGATTCGGACGCCGCAGCATGAACGCGACCGCAGACGAGGTCAAGAGCGACGTCACCTACCAGCTCGGCGCGCTCCAGGCATTCACGTCGGGACGGCGTCTCCAGCACGTCAAGCCGCACGGCGCGATGTACAACCAAGCCGTGGACGACGCAGACCTGGCAAAAGCCATATGCGAGGCCGTCCTCGATTTCGACCCGGACCTGATACTAGTCGCCCTCGCCGGGTCGCGGTGGGTCCAGGTCGCGGGCGAAATGGGCATGAGGGTCGCCCCTGAGATATTCGCCGACCGCGCCCTCAATCCCGACGGCACGCTGGTCTCGCGCTCGAAGCCGGGCGCGGTGCTCCACGACGTCGGAGAGGTGGCCGAGCGCAGCGTCAGGATGGTCACCGAAGGAATCGCCACCGCGATTACCGGCGAGCCTGTCGAGGTAGATGCCGCCTCCCTGTGCATCCATGGCGACACCCCGGGCGCAGTCGAGATGGCCGAGCGCGTCCGGAAAGACCTCGAGTCCAACGGCGTCGAGGTCGTACACATGGCGTCGCTGGTCTAACGCGCGCATGTACGACGAACCCGTATTCCGGCCCGCGGGCGATCAGGCCGTCCTCGTGGAGTTCGGCGACGAGATCAGCCCCGAGACCAATAGCCGCGTGCATCGCCTGGCCCATGCAATCGAAGGAGACGTGCCCGGAGTGGTTGACCTCGTACCCGCTTACGACTCCCTGCTCATCCAATACGACGCATCGGCCCTCCCACTGCCAGAGCTTCAGAAACGTATCGTCGAGCTCGATTCCACGCCCGGCGAGGCTGCGTCGGAAATGGGCCGGGTGGTCGAGCTGCCCGTGCTGTACGGGGGCGTATACGGCCCCGACCTCGAGAGGGTCTCGGAGTGCTCCGGCCTCGCCGCCAACGAGGTCGTCCGCCTTCACTCGGGGACCGACTACCTGGTCTATATGCTCGGATTCACCCCCGGATTCCCATACCTCGGGGGGCTGAACGACGCTCTCGCCACGCCTAGGCTTGCCACGCCCAGGCTGGAGATACCGGCCGGATCCGTAGGCATCGCCGAGTCCCAGACCGGCGTGTATCCGCTGTCGAGCCCAGGCGGCTGGAACCTCATCGGGCGTACCCCGCTGTCGCTCTTCGACCCCACCCGCCAGCCGCCGTCAATGCTGTCGCCGGGCGACCGCGTGCGCTTCGTCCCGTTGGATGGCCCGGACGAGTACGAGAGCATGACCGAGAGATGAGATCCGCGATTCAGATAATCGAACCCGGCCTATTCACCACTATCCAGGACCGCGGCCGATACGGGTTCCAGCGCTTCGGAGTGCCCGTGTCGGGCGCGATGGACCAGTTCGCGCTGCGGGCGGCTAACCTGCTCGTCGGCAACGACGAGAACGCCGCCGCCCTGGAGATGACGGTGATAGGCCCGACGCTCCAGATTGACGCGGATGTCGTAATCGCAGTCACCGGCGCTGACCTGTCGCCCATGCTCGACGGCTCGCCCCTGCCGCGCTGGGAGGCCGTCCACGCGCCAGCCGGCGGCAGGCTATCGTTCCACGGGATGCAGGACGGCATTCGCGCATACCTCGCCGTGGCCGGGGGCATAGACGTGCCAGAGGTGATGGACAGCCGCTCGACCTACGTCAAGGCCGGGTTCGGCGGGCTTGACGGCCGCCCTCTCGCCAGGGGAGACGCCCTCGATACCTTCGCCCCGCCCGGCCAGCCTCGTGAGATGCCCGACGGGTTCATGCCCCCGGCCTATGGCGAGGATCATTCCGTCCGCGTCATCCTCGGCCCCCAGGACCACGCCTTCGACAATGACGCCGTCAACACGCTGCTGGGATCGACTTTCACCGTCTCGCTCGACTCCGACCGCATGGGCTACCGGCTGGACGGCCCGAAGGTAGCGCACCAGAGCAGCCCGGACATCGTCTCCGAGGGGAACGCCCCCGGCGCGGTCCAGGTATCCGGCGACGGAGCGCCCACCGTCCTCATGGCCGACCGCGGGACCACCGGCGGCTACACCAAGATAGCCGCCGTCATCACCGCTGACCTAGGCCAGCTGGCGCAGGCGGTGCCCGGCGAGACGGTGAGGTTCACCGCCGTGAGCATCGACGAGGCCCATGCGGCCCTGGCGGAGCGGGAGGCGCTGCTGGCGGCCATCCACGGCCCGGAGCCTCCCGCGCCCAAGCCTGTCGCAGTCATCATCGACGGCGAGGCGATCGAGGTCGTAGATGCCGATGGCGAGCCTATGACCACGACTGACGGACGGTCGAGCGCCCACAGGGCCACGGCCACTCTGGAGGGCATGGCCTACAGCTTCGGCGTCGAGGTGCGCGTGGAAGAAGCCGAATGACTGGTTGGCTGAACGACCTGAGGGCTTTGCTGCACGACCTAGAGGAGTGGCTCCTCGCATTTGCCGAGAGCGAGTGGGCCATCGGCGTCCTCGCCCTCGCATCCTTCTCGGAGGCGATATTCTTCCCCGTGCCGCCGGATCCTCTTCTCCTTGGAATAGCCGTAGTACAACGCCCCCTGGCGCTATGGCTCGCCATTCTAGTAACACTCACGTCAGTTGCAGGCGCACTCGTTGGACACTGGCTCGGCAGGCGGCTCGGCAGGCCCATACTCAACCGCCTCTTCTCCGAGCGCGCCATCGAGGTAGCCGAAACGTGGCTGAGCCGCTACGGCGCTTGGGCAACCGCCATCGCCGCCTTCACGCCCATCCCCTACAAGGTCTTCGCCATCACAGCCGGCGTGCTCGACCTGGACCGCAGAACCTTCGTCATAGCGTCCCTGATAGGCAGGGGCGCTAGGTTCCTGGCGCTCGGCGCCCTGGCCATGCTCTTCGGAGAGGAGATCAGGACGTTCATAGACGACAACTTCGGAACGCTCACCATCGCAGCCGGAATCGCGGTCGTCCTGCTGCTCGTCGCATGGCAGCTGTTCCGCCGCCGCGCAAAGAGCAGAGAAGTCGAAGAACCCTCGCATGATAGTTGACTCCCACGCCTACTGCTTCCTGCCCCCCGACTCGCCGAGAGGGTACGCCAGCGGAGCTGAGCATCTCCGTTGGGTCCAGTCGGCCCACGCGCGGCACCACCAGCCCGCCTTCCGCATCCGTGACCGCGCCCCGGGCCCGTCCGACGCGCTGGCCCCGGAGGGGCAAGGCCCGGACAACCTGCCTGACCTGGGGTTCCGCGTCGACCACGAGCGGGGGCGCGTCGCCTGGGATTACCTGGGCGAGGAGTACACCAAGCACTTCTACCCCCCGGCCCTTCGTAGCTGCGAGTTCACGCCCCACAGCTTGATAGGCGAAATGGACTACGCAGGCATAGACGCCGCCCTGCTTCACACAGACCCCATGCTGACGCGGGACAGCGGCTACTTGGCCGAGTGTGTCGCGCTCTACCCCGACCGGCTGCGGGCGATGGCGCCCGTCGAGGAATGGAGGATCCGGGACGAGACGGATGCGGTGATAGAAGAGGTTACGAGGGCCATCCGCGTACATGGACTTCACGCCGTCAAGTTCAACCCTTTCGGCTACATGGTCAGCGGCGAGCCATGGGACGCCGGTTTCTACGCTCCGTTCTGGGAGGCCGTTACCCAGCTTGGAGCGCCCATATTCTTCACACTCGGCGCCGGGCCCGGCCACGTCGAGAGCGAGCGCAGCGGCTACCTGGACGAGCTCCGCGTCCTGATGCGCTGGATGGAGCGCTACCCCACCGCCGTGTGCAGCCTCACCCACGGCTTCCCCTGGCGCGCATTCCTGGACGGCGGCAAGATCGCGCTGCCGGACGACGTGTGGGAGCCGTTCAGGGGCGAGAACTGCAATCTCGAGGTCTGCTTCCCCGTGCGGATCGGCGATATATTCGACTTCCCCTACCGGGAGGTCTGGCCCGTCCTAGAGGCGATGGTCCGCAACATTGGCGCCGACCACCTCCTGTGGGGAACGGACATGCCCTTCCAGAACCGCTTCTGCACCTACCGACAGTCACGCAGCTGGATAGAGAAGTACTGCGAGTTCCTCGGAGGAGACGAGCTCGCCATGATCATGGGCGGAACCGCGTCGAGGCTCCTCGCTCTGAACCAGCCATAGCCGCCGCACAGGGCGCGGCGCTACAATGCCCGTCAGGAATTGAGCCGCAGACCAGAGCGCGGAAATGAGCAACCACGGCAAGAACTCGAACCAGCCACACGAAGACACTGTGGAAGTGTCGGGGCGAGTGCTGCAGGCCAACGTCCGCCAGAGGCAGTGCCAGGTCTGGCTCGACGACGACACCCATGTTTTCGTCGCGTTCACCGAAGAGCAGGAGCCCAGAGTTGTTTCGGCCCTGCGAGACCACAAGCACACCTGCGTAGTGGTGAGCGGCATCGGCCAGCTCACGCCGGAGGGCAAGCCGAACGGCGTCATCCGCGCTGACAGCCTCGTCCTCAGACCGCGTGAGCCGCGGCCCTTTGACCCCACTGCCCCGAACATAATGGATAAGATAGCCGAGATAACCAAAGATGTCCCGGATGAGGAGTGGGAAAAATTGCCCACGGACCTTTCACACAGGCTCGACTATTACCTGTACGGCATCGAAAGAGAATGAGAGCCATTTTCGTGGACGCGGTCTACTGGGTGGCATATGCTAATCCTAGAGACCAATGGTGGGAGATTGCATCAGAAGCATTCGAGAGGTTGGAAGATTCAGTGCAGCTCGTGACCACCCATGAGGTACTCACAGAGTTCCTGGCGGCCCTGTCAGGGAACGGGCCGTATTTGAGAAGTATTGCCGTCAGGACAGTACACGAAATCCTAGACGATACCAACATAGAGGTAGTCCCCCAGTCCCCTGAGTCTTTCACCAATGGGTTGGAGCGTTACGCGAACCGTATTGACAAGGGGTATAGCTTGCAGGACTGCATCTCGATGAACGTGATGGAAGCCAAGGGTATCTCCCAAGTCCTCACGAGCGACCACCACTTCGAGCAAGAAGGCTTCGTAGTACTGATGAAGGGCGATGCCATAGGGCGCGAGTAAAGGGGCTGGGCTTGGGTCGAACATGGAATACGTAAGACTTGGAAGCGCCGGCGTCAAGGTCTCCAGGATAGCCCTCGGGCTCGGCTTCAGGGGCCAGTCGTCCGTTTCGCAGGCGCGCCGCCTCATCGAGTACGCCATCGACTCCGGCGTGAACTTCATCGACTGCGCCAACTTCTACCGCGTCCAAGATGGGCCGCTCTCCGAGGAGGTCCTGAACCCCGTCCTCAGAAAGAGGCGGGACGAGGTCGTGGTAACCTCCAAGGTATTCGGGAAGATGGGCGCCGGCCCCAACGACGGCGGCAGCTCACGCTACCACGTCCACTCGCAGGTCGAAAGGTCGCTCCAAAGGCTCGGAACCGACCACATAGACGTGTACCTGCTGCACCAGTACGACGAGGAGACCCCCATCGAGGAGACCGTCCGCGCCCTAGACGACCTCGTGACCGCTGGCAAGGTCCGTTACGTCGGGGTCTGCAATTTCGCCGCATGGCAGGTCTGCAAGGCGCTCTGGGCCGCCGACGGGGCGGGCGCGGACCCGCTCGTCACCGTCCAGAACCCCTACAGCCTGCTGAACCGCTCCCTAGAGACCGAGATGTTCGGGCTGATACGCGAGCATGAGCTTGGCGCGATGGCCTTCAGCCCCCTCGGGGCCGGCCTGCTCAGCGGACTCTACACTCCGGGCGAGCCTCCACCGTCCGGCTCTCTCTGGGCATCCAAGGACCCGGACCGGTACGACCGCTCGCTCGAAAACCAGGGCCACGCCGTCATAGACGCCCTCCGCGGCATCGCAGCCCAGCGAGACAAGACCCCAGGCCAGGTCGCCCTCAACTGGGTCATCTCCAAGCCTGAGATCACCGTCGCCGTCTCCGGCAACGACACCATCGAGCAGTTAGACGAGAACCTGGGAGCAATTGGCTGGCAGCTGTCCGAAGGCGAAATCGACTGCCTCGACCGCGCATCCGAAGGCACAGCCGTCAGCTTCGTCAACCTCTAGGCTCAGCCCAAGTGTGGGTATTGAAGCGGCAGCCCCCTGGCGCCCGCCTCGTACCGCGTGATGTGCCAGCGCCCCAGGTTCGGCGCCAGCAGCGCGTCCAGCTCCCGCCCGCAGAACGCCACGTTCGTCGGGCACGCGATAGCGGTTCCCTCGCAATCGTCCGCCAGCACGTTCAGCTCCCCCGACGGCGACAGCCTGTATATGCGGTCCGGGCGGTAGCAGGCCACGTACAGGTTCCCCGCCTCGTCGTAGGCCACCCCGTCCGGCACTGTCGAGGGCAGCTCCACCAGTATCGCAATCTCCCCCGCGCCGCCGTCCGCCTCGATATTCACCCGCGCTACCCGCGGCGGATTCAGGCTCATCGCAACCGCCAAGTATCCCCCGCCCGGCCCCAGGCACACCCCATTCGGAAACTCTCGCAGCCGACGCTCCCACACCTTCGTCTCACCGCCAGGACGTATCCTGTATATCTTGCCGTCGTCCGCCTTCCAGTCCCCAGAGTCGCACACGTACAGGTTCCCCTCGCCGTCGAACGCAGGGTAGTTCGGCGTCCTGAACGGCTCGCCAGGCGCGCCCGTCGAATAGACAGAGACCACCCCGCCGGGCGTGATCTTATGCACCACCCTGTTCCCCACGTCGCAGGCGTAGATATTGTTCATCGCGTCAAGCGCAATCCCCAGCACGAACCCGCCCGTGTTGGCGAATTCCGTCACCGACTCCCCGTCCAAGCTGATTCGGTATAGCTGCCCGGCCTCTCCGCCAGCATAGACGTAACCGTCCAGCCCCCAGGCGATGCCCTCCGCGTGGTCCAACCCCTCCGCGAACGTCGAGACCTGCGTGTCATTGTCCAGCAAAGCCATTCCTCTTCCCTCCTGCGCTAACCTCTCATGCCCGCCCTCGCTACGCTCCCAACGCCGCCGAGCATGACTATCCCCACTGCTCCGGCAGGAACCCCGAGTTCAGGAACCCGCCGTCGATCGGTATCGCCGCGCCGCTGATGTAACTCGCCCGCTCGCCGCACAGGAACACGACCAGGTCCGCGATCTCCTCAGGCAGGACCTCTCGTCCAAGCGGCATCCGCTTGAGACGCTGCGCCCGTAGCTCCGGGTCCCGCTCATAGACCATCTTCGTCATAGGCGTCAGCGCGACCCCAGGGCACACCGCGTTCACGTTGATCCCATGCCTCGCCCACTCCAGCGCCAGCATCCCCGCCAGGTTCACCAGTCCCGCCTTCGCAGGCCCATACGCCCCGCGCTCAGGTATCGGCGACATCGCCGCCACCGACGACACCAGCGCTATTCTGCCGCCCTCGCCCTGCTTCACCATCTGCCTTCCAGCCTCGCGGCAGGCCAGGAACGCCCCCGTCAGGTGAGTGTCCAACGCGCTCTGCCACTGCTCCAGCGAAAGCTCCAGCGTCGGGGCCTTGATGTTGTTCCCCGCGCAATAGACCAGGTAGTCTATGCGCCCGCACTCCTCCACAACCCGCCTCACGCTTGAAACGACCGACGACTCGTCGGAGACGTCGGTATGGACCGCCAGCGCCGCGCCGCCCGCGGCCTCGATGCTCTCCGCCAACGCCCTCGCTCCCTCCACGTCCAAGTCGCACGCCGCCACCCTCGCGCCCCGCGCCGCGAAACCGCGGCACACCGCCGCGCCTATGCCGCCCGCGCCTCCTGCAACAACCACGACCTTATCCTTCATGCCGCCGCCTCTCCGCGCTCCCTGTCCGGCCCGCAGGGGCTGGCTTGAACCCGCCCGATGACCTCAACGATAATTGTGCAATATATTCGATTATAATACGTAATTCGCAACAAGCGCCTTCAACAGGGTCGCGGTCAATACCTCCAAAGACCTATTGTCAAGTATAAACTCCCTCGAAGCCCTGTGTCAAACGCATCGGCGCAGCGTGAAATTTGACGAAATTCGTAGCGTCCTGTACAATATCCCCTCACGCGGGACAGGCCCGCCAACGCTGCAAGGAGGCCGCAAATATGGTTGACTTCAAGGCATGCCCTAGATGCAAGGGGGACATGGTCCGAAACCGCGACATGTACGGCGAATACGCGCAGTGCCTCCAGTGTGGCAACGCCGTCCACACTCAGTCCGCAAGGGCTACGTTCGAGGTTCCCATCGGACGGCAGAGGCCCGGCCGCCCTAGGAAGCAGAAGGCCAAGCAGCCCGCCGCCTGACACGTGAAGATCACTCACGTTACCAGTGAGGTCTTCGAGTGGGACCGGCCGGCCATCTGGAACGGCAACCACCTCTATGGGCCGGGCCGCCTGCACAAGGTTACCGTCTTCACTGACGAGGGTCTGACGGGCGTCGGCTGGAACGGCGGCACCGCCGCCGAACGGCCGCTCGGCCTCATGCCGGGCTACGTTGACTACTTCAGGCCGCTCCTGATAGGACGCGACCCTCTGGACACCGCCGGCTTGGCCGTCGATCTTGGCGAAAAGCAGATCAAGATCCTCGGCCCGGCCGGACTCAACACCCAGGTCCTCGCAGCCGTCAACATCGCCTGCTGGGACATAAAGGGCAAAGCCGCCGGCAAGTCCGTACACCAGCTCCTTGGCGGCGCGCAGAGCCGCATCAGGACGTACATAGCAGGCGGCTACTACGCCGAGGGCAAGGGCATCCCCGAGCTCCAGGACGAGCTCCGATACAACGTCGAAGAGCTATGCTCCACCGCCGTCAAGATCAAGATCGGAGACTCCAACGCCGGATTCGACCTCGACGTGAAGCGCGTCGAGGCCGCGCGCGACGCCATAGGCCCCGACGTTGACCTCATGGTGGACGCCAACTGCGCCCTCGACCTCGAATCCTCCATCAGGTTCGCAAGAGCCCTGGAAGCATACGGCGTCTACTGGTTCGAAGAACCCATGCCCATTCATGACTACGACGAACACCGCCGACTCGCCGAATCCACGTCCGTCAAGATCGCCACCGGTGAAAACGGATACACCGCCGCCCACTTCCGGACCCTACTCGAGCACGAGGGCGCTTCCATCCTCAACGTGGACGTTACCATCTGCCCCGGCTACGATACCGCCCTACAAATCGCAAACGAGGCGCGAGTCCATAACGTAACCATCGCCCCGCACGGCTGCCAGGAGCTCCAGCTGCCGCTCGCCGCAGGCGTACCTCACGGCGAATTCCTGGAGTACTACCCAACCGAGGTTGATCCCCTCCGCGCCGACATGTTCCACCCCGTCCTAAGGCCCGACGCCGACGGTTACGTCACCTTGCCAGACCGGCCAGGCATAGGCTTCGAGCTCAACATGGACCTGCTCAACCGCTACCGCGTCGCCTGACCCGCCAGCGCCGCGAAGAACTCCAGCGACTCCGGGTTGCTCATAGCGTCCAAGCTCACCGCCGCCGAAATCGGCTCCCCAGCCAGTATCCTCTTCACGGGCTTCTCCATCTTCTTGCCGTTCAACGTCTTTGGGATAGTCTCGACCGCGTATATCTCGTCAGCGGTGTGCCGCGGCGATAGCTGCGACCGCAGACGCCCCGCAATCGCCGACCGCAGCCCGTCGTCCAGCTCAACTCCTTCCCGCAGCGCCACGAACAGCAGCAGCCGACCGCCCCCGTCCACCCCGCCCGTATCCACCACCAGGCTGTCGAGCACCTCGTCCATCTCCTCCACCACCCTGTAGAACTCGCTCGTCCCCATACGCACGCCGCCCCGGTTCAACGTCGAGTCCGAGCGCCCGTATATCACGCACGACCCCTCCTCCGTAACCTTGATCCAGTCGCCGTGACGCCACACTCCCGGAAACGCGTCGAAATAGCTCTCCCTGTAACGCTTCCCACCCTCGTCGCCCCAAAAATAGACCGGCATGGACGGCATCGGCTTCGTGATAACCAACTCACCCACCTCGCCCACCACCGGGCGTCCCGCCGCGTCGTATGCCGAGACCTGCGCCCCGAGGCACCGGCGCTGTATCTCACCCGCCCGGACCGGCAGCAGCTCGCACGAACCCACGAACCCCGTGCATAGGTCCGTCCCGCCGCTGAAGGAGGCCAGCAGCAGGTCCGGCCCAACCTTCTCATAGACCCACCTGAAGCCCTCCGGCGGCAACGGCGAACCCGTCGAGCCTACGCTTCGGATCCGCGACGTGTCGAAGTCGCGCCCCGGCTCCGTCCCAGCCTTCATGCACGCCTGTATGAAGGGCGCCGCCGTGCCGAAATACGTCAGCCCCGATTCCTCCGCGAACCTCCACAGCGTATCCATGTCCGGATAGGCAGGGTCCCCGTCGTACAGTACCGCAGTTACCCCGTGCAGCAGCCCCCCAACCAGGAAGTTCCACATCATCCACCCCGTCGTCGTGAACCAGAAGAAGCGGTCGTCCCCCTTCAGGTCAATGTGCAGCGACAGCGCCTTCAGGTGCTCCAACAGTATTCCGCCGTGCCCTTGCACTATCGGCTTCGGAAGTCCCGTAGTTCCCGACGAGTACAGGACCCACAGCGGATGATCGAACGGGACCCGCGTGAACTCCAATCCACACGGCTCAGACTCCAGCTCATCCCACGACATCACTGATTGCAGCCCGCACAGGTCCGGACACTCAGACAGGTACGGCAATACCACCGTCCGCGACAGCCCCGGCAGCTGCGCCTGTATCTCCGCGACCGCATCCAGCCGATGAAAGTCCCGCCCGCCGTACCGATACCCGTCCACCGCCAGCATGACCTTCGGCTCGATCTGCCGAAACCGCTCCGCCACGCTCCGAACCCCGAACTCAGGCGAGCATGCCGACCACACCGCGCCCAAGCTCGCCGTCGCAAGAAGCACTATCACTGTCTCCGGTATGTTCGGCATCAGCGCCGCCACGCGGTCCCCCCGCCCAACCCCCAGCCGGCGCAGGCCAGCCGCCACGGCTCCCACACGCTCGCGCAACTCCTTGTAGGACGTCGCCTCCAGCGGCCTCAGCTCCGACTTCGAGAGCAGCGCCGCATGGCCGTCCCCCCTCCGCAACGCGCGCTCCGCGTAATTCAGCCGCGAACCATCGAACCACCGAGCCCCAGGCATCTCCCCGCGAACTGCCGGACGCCCGCTCATCCCGCCAGAACCCTCACTCTCATCCGGCCAGTCCGCCATCACTCCGAAATACTCCCAGGCAGACCTCCAAAACCCATCCAAGTCATCCACCGACCACCGCCAGAGGTCGTCATACCCCTCGAACCTCAGCCCCTTCGCCTCCCCAAGCCACCCCATGTATCGGGCCAGGTTCGACCCCGCCTTCCGCGCCTCCGAAGGCTCCCACAACAACTCCCTCTCCACGACTGGACCAGGCGTCCTCAAATCAACTCCCCCGATACCTCTCCGCGTCATCCTTCGGGCTGTACCCCACGCGCTCACGCGCTCGCTCAATGTCCCAGAACCTCCACCTGTTCCCTGACACGCCGTAGAATATCTCGAACCCCAGCGCCTCCGCGTCCAGCGACCGCTGGACCAGCTGCGCCAGGTCGCGGTGAGAGCACCACGTCGCAAACGCCCGAACGCCAACCAGCGGGCTGTCCCGCCGATTCACCGACCCGATTCGCAGGCACGCGAATTCCATCCCATGCTCCTCGAAATAGTACCGCCCCAGCGACTCCCCGTACTGCTTCGACACCCCGTAATACCCGTCCGGCCGTATCGGAACGCGGTGATCGATAGTCGCGTACCCGCCCGGCTCCAGCCCCTCGTACCGACCCGCCACTATCGAAGCATACGGCTCATCGCGCTCGTACATTCCTGTCACGTGATTCGAGCTCGCAAATACCACACGCCCCACGCCCGCCTGCCTCGCCGCCTCGAACACGTTGTACGTCCCCACGATATTGTTCCCGATAACGCTCTCCCAAGGCGCGCTCGACGAGGGCGACGCCGCCAGGTGGACCACGGCGTCCACGCCCTCGAACGCCGGCCGAATCGCCCCCATGTCCGAAATATCACCAACCGCCGAGTCGAACCCATCCACCGTCCGCACGTCCAACCCGCAAAGCTCGTGCCCGGTCAGCGCCCCACGCAGCGCTCCCCCAATCAACCCAGCCGCCCCCGTTATCAAGACCCTCATGACACTCTAACCTCCACGCTCACCAGGATGACGACCCGCGCCGCCCGCCCTTCGCGATCTCCTCCGACGCAGCCATAGCATAGAGGCGAATCCGCATAGACGGCAACCACTCGGTCCTTTCACCGATTGGTGTCCATTATCGACCGGCCGCTCAACGCCGTGATGTTTTGACTTGATACACGTATTGTGCTACAAATGCCGCATCCTGCGGCGGAGACCGCAACAGAGGAGGCGTAAGGTATGCCGAATACGAAAAGAGTATGGCGTTCGGCGCTGGCTCTCGCGCTGGCGATAGCGTTCGCGGCGGCGCTTGCGTGCGGCGGCGCCGACGAAGAGACGGATACCGATACGGCCAAGACCTCGCCCGCGGCGCCCGCCCAAACAGCTCCCACGGCGGCGCCCGCGGCGATGGCCGAGCCCACGAAGGCGCCGGACTCGATGGCCGGCCAGGCGGCGGTTCAGCAGCCTACGGCGGCGCCGATTGCCGCGGCTGCGGCGCCCGTGATGGGGAAGGCCGAGGAGGACTTCAAGTACCAGGCTCCCCCGCAGCAGCCGGGGGTATATTGGGACTACGTGTACACAGGGCCCAGGCCCACCGAGTTCAACGAGAACCCCAGGTTCGCCGAGATGGTGAGGCAGGGCCAGCTGCCCCCGGTCGAGGAGCGGCTGCCCGAAGAGGTCAAGGTGGTTCAGGGACCTCACGGCATTGGCATCTACGGCGGCCGTCAGAGGATCACCTCGACGGGCGGCGGCCCCAGCAACCGGATGTACTGGGACAAGAAGAACGCGAACGAGATACAGCACCTGCCCCACGTGGGCTTCTACGAAATCAGCGACGATGGCAGGGTCTATACCTTCCGCAATCGGAAGGGACTCAATTGGTCGGACGGGGCTCCCATGACGATGGAGGACATCCGGTTCGCTTGGGAGGACGTAAACCTAGACAAGAGGCTCCACGAGACCCCACAGACCCAGTGGATCGACTCGGTGACCGGCAACCTCATACAGTTCGCCATCATAGACGACGAGCGATGGACGCTGACCTGGGACACTCCCGACTTCACGCTGATGGAGGGCGAGGTCCGGCCCGGCTCCCGCTGCACGTCCTTCTACTTCTGCTTCTACGCGCCGGCGCACTACATGAAGCAGTTCCACGAGGACTACGCCGACGCGGACAAGCTCAAGCAGATGATCGCAGATGAGGAGACGGGGGACTGGCTCAGGCTGTGGGGTGTCAAGAACAACCAGAGCACACACGTCGAGCTGCCGGTGATGGGGCCGTTCGTGCTGACGTCCGAGTCCGATACTCTCTCGACCTGGCGCTCCAACCCATTCTTCTTCGAGGTGGACCCGGAGGGCAACCAGCTTCCCTACCTGGACGGCGTGGACTCGCTCCGGGTAGAGAGCAGGGAGGTCGGCGTATTCCGCAGCATGGCCGGAGAGACGGACCTGCACGGGCGGGACTTCCGACTCGAGGAGTTGCCGCTCTACCGGAGCAACATGGACCGGGGCGACTTCAACATCAAGCTATGGCCGCTGCCCGGCCCTGGCGACATGGGCATGATCATCTGCCAGACATGCAACCAGGACCCCGAGACGGGCAAGTGGATGCGGTCCAAGGATTTCCGTAACGCTCTGTCGCTGGCGATGGACCGGGTCTCTATCAACGACACCGTGTTCCTCGGGCTCGGCGTGCCCAAGAACTGGGCGCCCCATCCGAGCACGCCCTACTATCCGGGCGACACGGCCGCCTTCCACAACACGGAGTACGACCCGGACAAGGCGAACCAGCTGCTGGACGGCCTTGGCCTGACCGCTAGGGACGCAGATGGCTTCAGGCTGAGGACCGACGGCTCTGGGGAGCGTCTCAGCTTCCTCAACCTGGCCGAGCTGGGCAATGGAGACAAGTCCGCGGAGCTGCTGGTCGATTACTTCGCCGACGTTGGGATCGACATGCCGTCCAAGCCGATGAACGCGCCCTGGACCCTGACCTATCCGGGCAAGGAGGCGATCTCGACCCTCCGGGTGGTGGGCAACTACGGCGCTAACCCGTGGTTCTCCAGCTGGACGCGGTGCTGCGCGACCGGCGCCGGCCCGGCGTTCACGCCGGACATCGGGGACCTGCCGCGCAGCATGAAGCGCGGGCCAAACGGCGCGACGCCCATGGAGGGCGGTTACCAGCCGCGCTGCGACTGCGAGCAGAGCCCGATATGGGAGCCGCCGGCGCCGGCGGACACGTACCCGGCCGACCCGACGGGTACCATCGCCTGGCTGAATGACAACTGGCACAGGGGCAAGGGATTTGCGAGGCTGTCGCCTGAGCGAATCGAGATTGGCAAGGAGGTGTTCCGCCTCCACGCCGAAGAGAAGTACTACAACATCCTGATAGCCCACTCCGGGTTCTGGAGGGGCACGATAATCAGCAGGAACAACTTCCTGAACGTCCCAGAGACCCACGTGGCTGACGTGGTGGGCTGGTACGGCGAGCTCTACTACTTCCAAGACGGCATCGACAACATCCTGGACTAGCGAACCATTCCCCATTGGGAGAATGACAAGGGGAACAGGCCCTCCCGGCCAGTACGGGAGGGTCTGTTCCTGGATCAGGGATTCGATTGGTAGATTCAGTTCTCGGGTCTCTCTTGCATGGGCATATCACATCTGCTATATTGTGTGTTCGGGAATTCTGGCTTCCGATTCCAATTTGTGGAGGAATGAACAATGACTTGGACTGTAGAGACCCTGAACGCGACCGTGGACAAGGAGCTTGACTCTTTGCCTAGCGATATGCGTGCCCGGTTCGCGCGCATCAGTGAATTGATAACGGCGGTCGGGTTGGATAGGGTCAGCGCCCCCCATGTAAGGCCTTTGACAGGCCCGCTCTGGGAAATGCGCATGAAAGGCCAGGATGGATTATCCCGCGCGCTGTATGTCACCGTTCGAGACAAACGGGTCGTGGTGGTTCGGGTTTTCGTCAAAAAGACCCGGAAAACGCCACGACATGAGATTGATCTGGCATTACAGCGCGCCAAGGCGGTGCAATGATGAGCAAAGTTAGCGACCTGCACGAGAGGTGGAGCCGGGACCCGGATTACCGGGAGGCATACGCCGAGCTTGGGCCAGAATTCGAGTTGGCTCGCTCGGTGATTGACGCCCGAAGCGGCGCCGGACTCACCCAAGCCCAACTCGCCGAGCGGATGGAGACGACGCAGTCGGTCGTCGCTCGCATGGAGAGTGGCCGCGTTCACGTGTCAACGAAGACGCTGGGCAAGGTCGCGCTGGGCACCGACACTCGGTTGAAGATCAGCTTCGAGCCCATGGGGGATACGTCCTGACCTTCAAGTCGCACAATGCTCGTTGCTAGGCGGCTCGCGATGGAAGCAGGTCTCGACTCGCAAGCAAGAGACAGCTCCACCCCGCCGCCGTTCGTAGATGAAAGGCGAGCATGACCCCAGTTTTCGCGTGCAGGGAGATATATTGGCGTCAAGCGGCGCGCCGACAGTAGCCATCGAGACCCACGGGTGCAAGCTGAACCAGGCTGACTCGACGGCCCTGGCGGCCGACTTCGCGCGGCACGGGTTCCGGCTGGTCCCGGCTGGCGAGAGCGCCGACGTGTACGTTGTGAATACCTGCACCGTGACCCACGTCGCGGACCGGAAGGCGCGCCGCGGACTGCGGGCCGCGCGACGGCTCAACCCGAAGGCGACGATAGTGGCGACCGGCTGCTACGCGGAGCGCGACCCGGACGCGCTCGCAGGCATGGCCGAGATAGACTTGGTGGTCGGCAACCGGGGGAAGCTCGACCTGGCGCGGAGGGTAGCCGAATCGCGCATGGAGTCGGGAACGCCATGCGCCGAGGGGACGGACTCCGGCCCGCCGCCGCCCGGCGCTCTGCGCGCCAGGGTGATGGTGAAGATACAGGAGGGCTGCAACCAGGTCTGCGCCTACTGCATCGTGCCAAAGGTCAGGGGACGCGAGCGCAGCGTCCCGCCTAGCGTCATCGTGGGCCAGATCGAGGAGCGCGCCGCCCGCGGATACCGGGAGGCTGTGCTGACAGGCACGCAGCTAGGCTCGTATGGGTTCGACCTCGATGGCATAGACCTGGCCGGGCTGATAGAGCGCGTCCTGGGCGAGACCAGCGTCGAGCGGCTGCGCGTCTCGTCCCTGCAGCCGCAGGAGATTGACGCGAGGCTCCTGAGACTGTGGACGGACCCGCGCCTGTGTCCGCACTTCCATCTTCCGCTCCAGAGCGGCAGCGACGAGATCCTGGGCCGAATGAGGAGGCGGTACACGGCAGAGCGGTACCTGGAGGCGGTCGAGGAGATACGGGCGGCGGTCCCCGGCGCCGCTGTTACGGCAGACGTCATCGCAGGCTTCCCGGGCGAGACGGACGCAGACTTCGAGCGGACGCACGCCCTTTGCGAGCGGGCCCAGTTCTCGGCCATGCACGTGTTCCCATATTCCGTCCGGCCCGGCACGAGCGCGGCTCATTTCGCGGATAGGGTCGGCCCAGCCGAGAAGGCCGCCAGGATGGAGCGGCTGCTGGGGCTCGCGGCGCGGCAGTCGGCGCAGTTCCGGCGGAAGATGCTGGGAGAGACGCGGCCCACGCTATGGGAGCGGCAGGTCGCCGAGGACGACGGGCAGGCGTGGGAGGGCTTGACCGACAACTACGTCAGGGTCAGGGCCGTGAGCGGGGAAGACCTGCTCAACCGAATCACGCCGACGAGGCTGGAGCGGGTGGATGGGGATGTGGTGTATGGGAGAGTGACCGTCGGCTGACGGGCTTGGCGGGAGATGCGCGATTGCGTATGCCCTAGCTTGGCAGGCGCGCCTCGTTAAGCTGTGCCAACGAGCTCGAAATCACCCTTCCAGCGGCTCTCGAGTCGCTCGGCCCTGGAATACAGGAGGTCCCGGTGGCGTTGGGCGGGGACAACGAAGAACACCCTCCCAGACCCCGGTCGGTACCTTAGCGCAAAGGCGCGATGCCCTAGTCGCTTCTTTATTTCCACCAGCCGACTCTGGATTTGCTGCGAGGCCGGTTCGCGATTCCTGTGCTGATAGACAATCAGGCTCTGACCTCTCTCCAGGTAGCGAGACAATTCGTCGAAGAAAGCGTACTTGGGGCCCTCCTCATGGTGAGCCTTGACACTCGGGATTCCCATTCCGGTGTCGGGGTCGAGAAACACGACATCGCATTGGCGCGTCAGGTCCAGAGCATCTCCCAGCCACTGTTTTCGGTGAGCAATGCGCCGCTCTCGACCGATAATGCCGTCGAAGGTCAACGGCGCCTCATAGTACTTGGTGTCGGAGGGCAGGATCCGTCGCTGAGGAATGTTGCTCACGTCCCTTGCGCCGGCGCGAACGATGTCGCCCAGCGCATCGTACAGGCGTGGGTCACATTCTCGGTAGCGTTCCCGTTCAGGATGCGACGGCTCCAGGTACCCGATATGCATGCCGTCGTTGTTGTGGGCTTCATCGGGGGTCAGGTACCAGACTACGCCCAAGCTCAGGGCGGAGCCGTCATCGGTTCCGTTTGATGAGCGCAACGCCCTCAACAGGCCGTACCTGCCAAAATCGCCTAAGTCTCCGACATAGCGGTTTTGCAACGCCTACAACTCCCTGACGGAGAATTGAAACGTTGGGAGTATAGCCCCTGTCTGTCTGTTTTGCAACGCCTACAGCTCCCTGACTGAGAACTGGGGCTTGCCGTTTCGATGCTGGAGGTAGCCTGACTTGGGTTCCTGGGCGTGGCCGAATACTATGAGCCAGCCGTCCTTGACCGCCATCTTGAGGAGGTTCCGCTTCTCCTCGAATGTGTCCCCCGGCGAGTGGTCGAAGGACGAGATGCTGACCAAGGGCAGATGGTGCGGGGTTGGGATCAGGTCTCCCGCGAAGGCGATGCGCTCGCTGCCCGTCTCGACGAACACCACCTGGTGGCCCGGCGAGTGGGCGTTGGTAACCTGCGTGCGGATGCCCGGCGCGACCTCGCAGTCACCCTCCAGGAGCCTGAGCGCTCCCGCCTCCTGCAACGGGACGTAGTCCTGGGCGTAGAATGACCGCGCGTTGCGCTCGCTGGGGCTGTTGGCGTCTTCCCAGCTCGCCTTCTGAACGAAGTACTCGGCGTTTGGGAAGGCCGGCACGGCACGGCCGGCCCTATCGAGCTTGGTGCAGCCGCCCGCGCTGTCGAAGTGGAGATGGGTAAGCACGACCGCGTCTATCTCCCTGGCGGTGAGTCCGAGCTTCCTCAGCTCTTTGGGGAGCTTGTTGCCGTTGAGGCTGTATGCCTCCTTCATCCGGTCGGCCCGCTTGGAGCCGGCCCCCGTGTCTATCAGGACATTGCCGCTGGGCGACTGGACCAGCAGGCAGTTCAGCCCCATGCGAACGCGGTTCTTGCGGTCGGGCTTGACTTGGCGCTCCCATTGGACCTTTGGGACAGGGCCGAAGATGGCCCCGCCATCTTGAAGGAATGAGCCGTCGCTGAGAATGTTGACCGAGACGTTGCCGAACCTCACCTGTTGCCTCCTGCGATGTTCAAGAGGGTACAGGAGGCGGCCCGGAAGATGTCAAGGCAAATTATGAGTATTTTCTAAACTATTTACTAAAATTGTCCATATTTGTAATTTGACACCCCCTGGATACGAACGTAGAATGAGATTGCACGGCAAGAGAACGCAAACCGCGCCTGCATGGAGATAGCCCAATGGCCGAGACCGCCACGCTGACGAAAGAAGAAGTGATGGAGGCCCTCAGGGACGTGTACGATCCCGAGATCCCGGTCAACGTCGTCGACCTCGGCCTCGTCTATGACTGCCGGGTCGACGACGGCGACGTACAGGTGAAGATGACCCTGACCTTCGCGGGATGCGGCATGGGGCCTTACATCGCCCAGCAGGCCGAGTGGCGCATTGCCGAGATCGAGGATGTCGAGGACGTGGAGGTCGAGATGGTGTACGACCCTCCCTGGACGCCCGACATGATATCCGAAGAGGGCAAGTCGCTCCTGGGCCTCGACTAGGGCTGCGAGAGATGACCCACGCCCACCCGCCGAACCCGCAGCAGGCGTCCCAGGCGCGCGCCCGTATCGAGCAGATGAAGCGCCAGTTCGAGCAGAAGCGGGCCATCGCCGGCAGCCTGGCGAACATAGGCTGCCAGATAGGCGTCTACAGCGGCAAGGGCGGCGTCGGCAAGACCACCGTGGCCGTCAATCTCGCGGTCACCCTCGCCCAAGAGGGCGCCAGGGTGGGAATACTCGACGTGGATATCGACTGCCCCAATGTCGTGCGGGCCATGAAGATCGCAGAGCCGCCGTTGGTCAGCGAGCAGAACAAGATCGCCCCTCCGGAGCGGTTCGGGGTACACGTGATGTCCATGGCCTTCTTCCAGAAGGACGAGGAGGAGGCGACCATCTGGCGCGGGCCCATGATCCACAACGCCATCAACCAGCTTCTCCAGAGCACTGACTGGGGACGACTCGACTACTTGGTGATAGACCTGCCGCCCGGCACGTCCGACTCTCCCCTGACGGTGATGCAGACCCTGAGCCTGGACGGCTTCGTAGTCGTCACCACCCCCCAAGAGCTCGCGAAGGTCGACGCGAAGCGCTCGATCAACATGATCAGGAAGTTGAACGTGCCCGTGCTGGGCGTGGTCGAGAACTTCGCCGGCGACGTATTCGGATCGGGAGCGGGTGAAGAGCTCGCCCGCGAGATGGACCTGGCGTTCCTCGGCAGGCTGGAGATGCGGGCCGACTACCGCGACACGTCCCGCCCGACGGTCCTGACCAGCCCCCCCGTGCTCGAGGAGTACAAGGTGATTGCGGGCAGCGCGAAGGCGGCGCTGGACAGCGGTTAGCGGAATCGCGTAATCTCACAGGACCGTCCGCATCCATGAGCCAGCAGTGCGCCATGTAACGCTTCCCGCGCGTTGTTAGGGCGCGGCTGTGGGTGGTATCTTCTCGCCGCTGGGAATGGTTGATGAGCCCCTACCCTGTCTCGAAGGAGAGCCAAAAGTGAATGGCGGCGATGTCGTAGCCGAGATACTGAAGCGCGAAGGGACCGAGTTCCTGTCGGTGTTCCCGGCCCAGGACCTGATCGACGCGGCGGCGAAGGTCGGCATCCGGCCGATCATATGCCGGCAGGAGCGCGTCGGCATGGCGATAGCCGACGGGTTCAGCCGAACCACGAACGGCAAGCGGCTCGGCGTGTTCGCAATGCAGCGAGGGCCCGGCGCGGAGAACGCTTTCCCTGGGGCCGCCCAGGCATTCTCCGACAATGTGCCCATCCTGCTCATACCGGGCGGTACGGACACCACGCGGGCCTACATCTCGCCCGACTTCAACTCCGTCGAGAACTACCGCAACGTCACCAAGTGGGCTGCCCAGACCAACTACGTCGAGCGCATCCCGGAGTTGATGCGCCGCGCCTTCTACCATCTCCGCACCGGCAAGGGCGGGCCCGTGCTGGTCGAAGTGCCGAAGGACATCTGGCCGGCGGACTTCACGGGCGAGCTGGACTACACGCCCGTGCAGGGCAACCGATTCGGGCCTGACCCCGACGAGACCAAGAACGTCGCCGGGGCGCTGCTGGCCGCCGAGAACCCCGTGATCCACGCGGGCCAGGGCTGCCTCTACGCCGAGGCGTGGGACGAGCTGCAGGAGCTCGCCGAGCTTCTGCAGGCGCCCGTGATGACCACCCTGCCGGGCAAGAGCGCCTTCCCGGAGGACCATCCCCTTGCCCTTGGCGCCTCCGCCGTTTCGACTACGGGGATGATACACCACTTCCTCGGCAAGGCGGACGTGGTGTTCGGGATAGGAACGAGCTTCACCCGCACCAACTACGGCAAGACGATTCCGCCGGGCAAGGTCATGGTCCACTCGACGAATGACCCCGCCGACGTACACAAGGACTACAGGGCCGACTACTCGCTGATAGGGGACGCCAAGCTCGTCCTGCAGGCCCTCATCGCCGAGATCAAGGACGCAACGAACGGCGACGGCCATCGCAAGACCCGCGACGCCGGGCCTGAGGTACAGGCCGTCAAGAGCGCCTGGCTCGACGAGTGGATGCCGCAGCTGAGGTCCGACGAGGAGCCGATCAACCAGTACCGCATCATCTGGGACCTGATGAACCACGTGGACAGGCCCAACACGATAGTCACCCACGACGCGGGCAGCCCCCGCGACCAGATAGTCCCATTCTGGGAATCGGTCGCGCCGCGGACCTACATGGGCTGGGGCAAGTCCACGCAGCTCGGATACGGACTCGGCCTCGTGATGGGGGCAAAGCTGGCCGAGCCCGGCAAGCTTTGCGTCAACATGATGGGCGACGCGGCTATCGGGATGGTCGGCATGGACATCGAGACGGCGGTACGGCACAAGATCGGCATCCTCACCATCGTCTTCAACAACGGCGTCATGGCAATCGAGCGCGGGCACATGCCCTACGCGACGGAGATGTACGCCGCCCTGGACCAGGGCGGCGACTACGCGAAGGTCGCCGACGGACTTGGCGCGTGGAGCAGCCGAGTCGAGAGGGTCGCCGACTTCATCCCCCGCCTGGACGAGGCTATCGAGGCGACCAGATCCGGCCGCCCCGCCCTGCTCGACTGCGTCGTGAAGGAAGGCTACGACTTCTCGAAGTACCCGTAAGCCGCGGCGCCTGACGCCTCAAGCGCAGTGGAGCCATGCACTTCCAGGGCGGCGCATACGAGACCTTGCAGGTTATGCACGGCTCGCTCGCGGGGCAATCGCATCTAAATTGCCCCCAAATTGCCCCAAACTGCCCCTTGACACCGCGAGAACAGCCGTGCTATTCTGATAGACGGCCCGAAGGGGCGTACTCCAAACGGGCGCAGATTGACCTCTGCCTTTGGCATCATACCGTCGCTGATGTTGGGATGGGACCACCCGCGGTATGGGAAGGTCGGTCTGTGTTTCGGCGCCCCGCCAGGAGGCGCAGTGCCAAATGCGTCTCCCCCATTCCAGGTGCGGACTCTCGGTAACACGGGAGGACCGTAGCCAGCGCAGCCCGACGCCTTGGCGGGTGGAAGGTCCAAGCGCGAAACGCAGGCGGTCCCGCAAGGGCCCGTCAGCCGTCCGGGAAAGTTAGAGGAGGGGCTGCACCCCCAGTGTCGGCGGGCGATCGACGTCGGCATCCTCGAAGCAAGTACCGGAGTCACTGCCTTGCAAGGCATACTCATCTCCCGCGAGAGCGGGAGAAACCAGGAGTAGATAGGACGCGGGTCGCAAGACCCGCCAAGTACCCTCTCCCTCACGGGGGAAAGGGCCAGGGTGAGGGCAAACGCCCCGCCCTGCGCCCCTCCCCCGAAGGGAAAGGGCTAGGATTAAGGGCGATTCCCCGCCCCGTCCCCTCTCCCTCGATGGGAGAGGGCTAGGGTGAGGGTGATTCACCCGCAAAGGAGCCGCCGAGACAAAGCGACATAGGCGCAGGCGCCAGAAGGCCCCAGCCTTCATCACCCTCCCCTAACGGGGAGAGACCCAGGGTGAAGGCAATTCAGCGCGTCCCCCATCCTGGGAGCGCAGGCGTCCTGCCTGCCACCTCCCCTCTCCCTTCACAGCAAAGGACCAGGGTGAGGGTAATTCACGACGCCCATCTCATCCCATCTCCCCAATCCTGAGAATCCACCAATCCCGCAATCCTGATTCCGGCGCCCCCCCCCCCGACGAATCGCCTACCAAGATGAATAAGATGCGCTTGCCCTGGCTCGCTCGCTGACGGCGTTGACAGGTTCGCGCGGCTTGTGATATAGAATGGCGCAGGCGTGAAGGAGACGCGCGGCCAGCCGGTCCGCAGCCCCTTCTCCAAGTTTAGAGGGGAGACGACAGTGAGGCAAAGCATCGCCCCGGTTCACCGAGAGCCAGCGCCTCACAAGGCGGCTTGACACTACGTTGACGTTATTATAGGCTTCCGCGCGTCCCCCAGTTTTCGCTCGCAGTCCCGTTCTTGGCCCGTCTAGGCCACTCTACAACATAGGTGGGAGATATGGCAGAGGCAGCGCTTCCCCAGATAGCAGGCCGGCTGGAAGAGGAAGAAGAGGTATTCGTAGCCTCTCAGTGGAGGCTGATGTGGTGGAGGTTCCGCAAGCACAAGCTCGCTATCGCCGCCACCGTCGTCGTCGGCATATTCTACCTGACCTTCCCGCTCGCCGAGTTCCTGGGATTCGGCGACCCGGCCTCGACCGCCACCAAGTTCCACCTGCTCCGGCCTCAGCCCTTGCGATTCTTCTCCGACGGCAGCTTCCGCCCCCACATCAACGGCCTGAAGTCCTTCAGGGACCCGGAGACGTTCAGGCGGGACTACCAGATCGTGGAGGACGTCAGGTACCCCGTGGGCTTCTTCACGAGGGGCTTCGAGTACAGCTTCCTGGGCTTCATCAAGACCGACCGCCACCTGATTGGCTTCTCGGACCCCGATCACAATATGCGCGACCATCCGTCGCTCTTCCTGCTGGGCAGCGACTCTGTAGGCCGCGACCAATGGTCCCGCCTGATGCTGGCAACCCGCATATCCTTGTCTATCGGGCTGGTCGGGGTAACGCTGGCATTGTTCATTGGCATCATCCTCGGAGGGGCGTCGGGCTATTACGGCGGCTTCATCGACACGGTCATCCAGCGCATCATCGAGATCATGATAGCGGTCCCGACCCTGCCGCTCTGGATGGGGCTGTCGGCTGCCATACCTCGGGAGTGGCCCGTGCTGCGGGTCTACTTCGCGATCACGGTGATCCTGTCGATATTCCAATGGACCACCCTGGGCCGCGTGGTGCGCGGTCGCTTCCTCTCGATGAGGGAGGAGGACTTCGTGATGGCGGCGCGTCTAGCCGGCTCCGGTGAGAGTCGGATCATGTTCCGGCACATGCTGCCCTCCTTCTACAGCCACATCATCGCGCACATCACGTTGACCATACCGAGCATGATCATCTCCGAGACGGCGCTCAGCTTCCTTGGGCTGGGTCTCATCCCCCCGGCCGTCAGCTACGGCGTGATGCTGAAAGAGGCGCAGAATCCCCAGACTGTGGCCGTGTACCCGTGGCTGATGTTCGTTGCGATCCCTGTCATAATCGTGATCCTGAGCTTCAACTTCATGGGCGACGGGCTGCGTGACGCAGCCGATCCTTACGGCAAGTAGGTGGAACATGGCTGAGAACGGACACCAGCCGCTGCTGTCGGTCAAGAACCTCAAGACCTATTTCCCCACTGACGAGGGTCTTGTCAGGGCAGTGGACGGCGTGAGCTTCAACGTCGCGGCCGGGCGAACGCTCGGCATCGTGGGCGAGAGCGGATGCGGCAAGAGCACAGTCGGACGGTCGATACTCGGTATTATCGATCGGCCCGGCCGCGTCGAGGATGGCGAGATCATCTGGCGGCGCGACGTGAACGGGGACATGCAGGAGATCGACGTCACCAAGCAGCAGCCAAACAGCGGCTTGATGAGGTCGATCAGGGGCAGCGACATCGCCCTGGTCTTCCAGGAGCCGATGACCTCCTTCAGCCCAGTCCATACGATTGGGAACCAGTTGATGGAGGCGATCCGCCTCCACCTCGACCTCACGAAAAAGGAGGCCGAGGAGCGCGCCGTGGACCTGCTGAACCGCGTGGGCATCCCGAACCCGGCCCAGAGGATCCACGAGTACTCCTTCCAGTTGAGCGGCGGCCTCCGCCAGCGCGCCATGATAGCCATGGCGCTCTCCTGCGACCCCAGCCTCCTCATCGCCGACGAGCCAACGACGGCCTTGGACGTAACCACGCAGGCCCAGATTCTCGACCTGCTCAGAGACCTCCAGGAACAGAACGGCATGGCGATCATCCTGATAACCCATAACCTGGGAGTGGTCGCGGAGATGGCCGACGAGGTGGTGGTCATGTATCTCGGCAGAGAGGCCGAGTCCGGCCCAGTCGATGACGTGTTCCACAACCCGCAGCACCCCTACACGCAGGGCCTGCTGCGCTCCATCCCCAGCATCTACGCAAAGGGCGTCGAAAGGCTGCCGTCCATCGTGGGCACTATCCCGCATCCCTTCAACCGCCCGTCCGGATGCACATTCCGGCCTCGCTGCCCGTCTTTCATGGAGGGCGTGTGCGACGTCCACGTCCCCAAGTTCCAGAATATCGAGGGCAGCGAGCAGGCCGTGAGCTGCTTCCTGCATCATCCCCCGGCAGAGGTGACGAACTGATGGCAACTGATGCCGCTACGACTCAGAACAGGTCGGCCGTAGAGTTCCTCGATGTCCGCGAGCTCAAGAAGCACTTCCCCATACAGAAGGGCTTCCTAAAGCGCACCGTCGGCCAGGTCCGCGCGGTGGACGACGTGAGCTTCTCTGTCAGGCCCGGCGAAACGCTCGGCCTCGTGGGCGAGAGTGGATGCGGCAAGACCACCACGGCGCGGTGCATCCTGCGAGCGATCGACCCCACCAGCGGCGAGATTCTCTTCAGGACCAAGGACGACGACGTGGTGGACATCTCCACCCTGCCCAGGGGGCCGCTGCGCGAGCTGCGGGCCGACATGCAGATGATATTCCAGGACCCCTTCGGCTCCCTCAACCCCCGCATGACCCTGCTCGACATCGTCGGCGAGCCCCTGCTGGTTCACGGCATGGACAGCCGTCGAGAGCGCGCCGACAGGGTCGCCGAGCTGCTGCGGCTAGTCGGGCTGCGCCCAGAGTACATGCGCCGATTCCCTCACGCTTTCAGCGGCGGCGAGCGCCAGCGAATCGGAATAGCCCGCGCCCTGGCTCTCAACCCCCGGCTCGTCGTGGCCGACGAGCCGGTGTCGGCGCTGGACGTGTCCGTGCAGGCGCAGGTCATCAACCTGCTAGAAGACCTGCAGCAGCAGCTCAACCTCACGTACCTGTTCGTGGCGCACGACCTCAGCGTCGTCCGCCACATCAGCGACCGGGTCGCCGTGATGTACGTCGGCAAAATCGTGGAGCTGGGCAAGTCGGAGGACATATTCGACTCGCCGAAGCACCCGTACACGTCCGCCCTGCTCTCGTCGGTGCCGATACCGGACCCGCGCCTCCGCGCCCAGCGGATCATCCTGCAAGGAGAGGTGGCGAACCCCGCGAACCCGCCCTCCGGCTGCTACTTCCATCCCCGCTGCGATTACGCGGTGGACCAGTGCAGAACCGACCAGCCCCAGCTCGAGGAGATAGAGCCCGGCCGCTGGGTATCCTGCTGGCGAGCCAGGGACCTAGACCTGCCCGGCTTGGTAGCGACGCACAGCGGCAACGGCTCCAGCTAGACCAGCCAACCAAGCGCGCGATGGAGAACGCCCGGCGCATTGCCGGGCGTTCCATTTAGCCGCTAATCGAGAACTGGCGGATAGCAAGCATGACCATAGACTTCGGAAGCGTCAACTACTTTGCCGTAATAGTCGGCGTCGTCCTGAACATGGGAGTCGGCGCTCTGTGGTATTCGCCGGTTCTCTTCGCCAAGGCGTGGATGAAGGAAAACAACTTCACCGAGGAGCAGCTGCGCGAGGACGGAG
Source organism: uncultured Dehalococcoidia bacterium (assembly GCA_958296115.1). Taxonomy (GTDB): domain Bacteria; phylum Chloroflexota; class Dehalococcoidia; order Lucifugimonadales; family CAJWER01. The sequence continues at coordinate 2,317,431 of OY282442.1, read as the reverse complement.
GAGCGTACAGGGGCTACGCGGTCAGCATCGTCGCTTCCATCGTCATGATGCTTGCCCTTGCGATACTGGTCCAGGCCACGGGGGCGAGCGAGCCGCTCGATGGGTTGCTGCTTGGCCTCCTCGCGGGAGTCGGACTCGTAGCGGCGACCCAAGCCCCAAACTACACCTTCGAGAGCAAGTCCATCAGGCACTACGCCATCAACACCGGCTACCACGTCGTCGTCTTCGCCATAGTCGGCGTCATGATGGCCGTATGGCAGTAGCCTAAATCTGCCCCAGAACCGCCGTAGCGATCCGCCCTGGGCCTAATCAGGCGTCGTCGCCGGAATCACCCGGCCGGCGCGGACAGTCAGCGACGGCTCCCAGCAGCCGCCCGGCCGCTCGTTCCCGGCAACGTCAACCAGCGGCGCTGCGTCTGCATTCCATCGTATCGCTGCCAGGTCCGCCCCCGATCCCGGCGCAAGGGTTCCAGCCTCGCCCGCCAATCCGAGTGTCTGCGCCGGCCGGAGCGTCGCCCGCTCGAACGCGTCCGCCTCATCCATGCCGACGGCCATCAGCTTCGAGATAGCGCGCGGCATGTCGTGGCGGGGGGACGAGCGCGCGTGCCGGGCGTAGAAGTCCGTCGAGATAGAGTCCGGCAGGAATCCCTCGCGCACCGCCGTCTCGGCCACCCCGAAGTCGAACGAAGCCATCCCGTGGCCTACGTCGAACTTTATCCCGCGCTCCTTCGCCTCCCACGCGGCGTCCGCCACCCGCCCGCTCGGCGCCAACCCGCCGGGGCCGACGTGGAAGCAGTACGTCACCACGTCGCCGGGCCGCAGCAACGCAAGCTGCTCCTCCACGGGCCAGTCGAACGGGTCCCAGCGCACCCCGTAGAGGAGAGGCTTGCCCGTCCGTTCCCCCATCTCCAGCGCCCTCCCAACCACGAGCCGGGGATCGTGCCCCGCCGTCGCCGCGCTGGATGCGTTGACCGCGATGCCCCATATCAGGTCCGGGTCGCCTTCTATGGCATTCACGCACGCTGCGACGTCGAGGTCGTCGAAGTTGCGGAATACCGGGCCGTCTTCCTCCTCGCCGCCGACCGCCGCGCTGATAGCCATGCGGATGCGGATGGACGCGGGCGAGATCACCGCCCGCTTGTACGCGGCCCAGTTGGCCGCGCCGGCGTCGCCCTGGGATAGGATGGTCGTAGAGCCTCTGGGGAGCATCAGCGCGTCAGGGTCTATCCCGTACTTCCAATGCGCCGGCGCGGGATGGGCGTGTAGGTCCACGAATCCAGGCAGCAGAACCGCGTCCGGCAACTCCAGGGTCCTAGCCGCGTCGCCTTCGACGTCTGGCCCTGACGCCGCGATGCGGCCTCCGGTGACTGCGACCGCGCCGGGGCCGTCGAGCCCCGTGTCGGCGCAGAAGACACGCCCCGCGCGTATCAACAGGTCGTAACTGCTCATTCGTTGCCATCCTCCTGCCTGATGAAGCCCTCTCTCGCCATGCGCTCGACTATACTGCGGGCATTCTCCTCGACCGTCGCCGATACGGTGTCCAGCGCCAGATCGGGATTGTCCGGCGGCTCGTATGGGTCGTCAATGCCCGTGAAGTCCTTTATCTCGCCGCGCCGCGCCCTCGCGTACATGCCCTTCGTGTCGCGCCGCTCGCACACGTCCAACGGCGTATCCACGAACACCTCGATGAACCTGTCCGCGCCGACCATGTTCCGCACCTCGCCGCGGGTTGCTCGGTATGGGCTGACGGCCGCGCATACCGCCACGCCGCCGTGCCGCACTATCTCCGACGCCACGTAGCCTATCCGCCGTATGTTCACGTCCCTGTCCGTCTTGCTGAAGCCAAGCCCCTTGGACAGGTGCGTCCGGACGACGTCGCCGTCCAGCAGCGTAACCTGCCTGCCGCGCTCTATTAGGAGCGTGGTCAGCGCCTCCGCCGTGGTGGACTTGCCCGAGCCGCTCAACCCTGTGAACCATATGCACACGCCCTGGCGATGCCTGGGCGGATAGGTCTCCGCCATTATCTCAGCGACCTCTGGCCTCGTGAACCACGCCGGCAGGCTCTTGCCGCGGAGCAAGTACTCCTCCCGCACCTGTGTGCCGGAAATCGCCGCCGTGCGCATTCCCGCCGCCTTCGACGCCTCCTCGTACCGGTCCTCGTCAGGCAGATATACGAGCTCGGCGAAGGGCACGACGCCGACCCCGATCTCTTCGCTGTACTCCTGCGCGAGCTCCTGCGCGTCGTATGGGCCGTAGAATGGGTTGCCGTAGGAATCGTTGCCTGGGCCGGCGTGGTCTCTGCCGACTATGAGGAAGTTGGCGCCGTGATTGCGCCTGATTATGGCGTGCCACAGGGCTTCCCGCGGGCCGCCCATCCGCATCGCCAGAGGCAGCAGCGCAAGCAAGGCGCTATCGCGCTCGTAGTACCTGTCTATCAGCGCCTTGTACGTCCGCACGCGGGTTATGTGGTCAACGTCTCCCGGCTTGGTCATCCCGACCACCGGATGCAGCAGCAGCGTTCCGCCCACCTCGGCGGCTGCCCGCTTGGTAAGCTCTTCGTGGACGCGGTGCAGTGGATTGCGGGTCTGGAACGCGACCACGTTCGAGTGGCCCATCTCGGCCAGCCGTTTCCGGGTCCCCGCCGGGGTGAGGCGCAGATCCTGGAAGTCGTGGTAGGCGGGAAGCCGCAGTACCCTTAGCCTTCCCGCCGCGTTGCGCTTCGGCCAAGAATGCATCTCGGCCACGATGGGATGGCGCGGGTCCGTCGTCCCATAGACGCGGGAGGCAACCTCTCCCACGTCCCATTCGTACACCTCCTCGACTTCGAGGACTGCAAGCAGGTCGTTCTTGCCGTCCCTCAGCGCCACCGCCTGCCCTGGCCGCGCGCCGTCGGAGGGCTCGACGGGCAGCGTGACGGGCAACGGGAACATCGCCCCGGAGGAGAGGCGCATCTCTTCGATTACCCGCTGGTGTTCCTCCTCCCCCATGAACCCGTCCAAGGGCGAGAAGCCTCCAGTCGCCAGCAGGTGGAGATCGCAAAGAGCGCGCTCGGAGGGCTGGATGGACGGCAGAGTATTGGCGTATGCCGTCAGCTCCGCCCTCTCCTCGGCGGGAACCATCAGGTCAACGAGCGCCCCCCCATAGGGCGGAATCAAGTCCGTTTCGTTCAGCATGTTCCCTCCTCGCGCAGGATCCACTCTCCGCCAGATATGATACCGCACTCGCCATCTTGACTGGACTGCAATTCATACGCTAATTTATGCTCGGCGGCGCCGGGGACGCCCCCGCGCTCGAAGCCATTACGTCCTGCGACGCGGAGGGACATGTCCATGCCCAAGATCAAGCATATCGGCATCTCGACCAACGACCCCGGCGCGTGCGCCGACTTCTACATCAACGCCTTCGGGCTGACAGAGGTCGAGCGCTCGCCCGACAACGATTCCGCCATACTGAGCGACGGGTACATCAACGTTACGATACTGAAGTTCAGGTACGACAGGTACGGCGGAGGCTATCCTGGCCTGCACCACTTCGGCTTCCAGGTGGAGGACCTCGACCAGTCCCACGAGCTCATCGAGGAGAACGGCGGCGCCGAGCTCACCGAATGGAACGAGACCTACGGCAACCAGGAGGGCACGCCCGACAACTGGGTCGGCGAGAAGAAGTTCATGAGCCCGGAGGGCGTCGCCTTGGACGTCAACCCGTCCGGCTGGAAGATGCGGCCCGGGGGAGTGCGGGGCGAATAGGGCCAGGCCTCCCCTACTCTGCCGCGGGCGGCGCGCTGTCCGCCTGCGCCGGTGGACCTGCCGGCGCGGGCGGCGATTTCCACTCGCGGTGGAAATAGACGAACACCTCCTTGGCGACTCCCGTTATGGGCACGGCGATTATCATTCCCCAGATGCCGGCTACCTGGCTGCCGACTATCAGGGTTACCATGATGACTGCCGGGTGCAGGTTGACGGCGTTTCCCTGTATGCGGGGAACGAGGAGGGTGTTTTCCACCTGCTGCACCGCCACGTAGAGCAGCAGAACCCACACGAACTGGCTCGGCGAGGTGGCCAGGGCGACCAGGAGCCCGGGAATAGCGCCGATGATGGGTCCTATTACGGGGACGAGCTCGGTAACCCCGGCGATTATGCCCAGCACGGTGGCGAAGGGTATGCCCATCAGGAGCAGCCCCAGGAAGACCGCGCCGCCCACTATGAATCCCAGCAAGAGCTGCCCTCGCAGGTAAGCGCCCAGCGTCCTGTCGGCGATTGCAAGCAGGTTGCGCGTGTGCCTGTGAAAGGACGGGTGGACCATGCCATATAGGCTCTTGGTCATGAGCTCGCGGTCTTTGAGCAGGTAGAACAGGAAGAATGGCAGTATGGCAAGCCCGACTATGACGGTCAAGGTGCGTTGGACTATGCCGAGTGTCCGCGTCAGCATGGAGCGGGCGGCGTTCGTTACCGAGTCGCCAATCTGCTGGAACACGCCCTGGAGCTGCGCCCGCACGTTCTCAGGGACTCGCTCCGTGTAGTCCGCGTTCAACCCCTCGATGGTTTGCCTGGCGGCGTCGTAGAAGCCGGGAACCCGCTGGATGAAGTCGCTCGTCTGCCTGGTCGCTGGGGGGATGACGGTGGCGAGGAAGGCTATCACCAGCGCTATCGCCAGGATATAGACGATGAATATGGAGACTATGCGCGCGACGCCCGGCCAGCGGGCGCGCCAGGGCATCACGGACTCTATGACGCGCACGACGGGCGCGAGCAGGTAGGCGAGCAGGCCGCCGATGATGAACGGGAACAGCCCGCTACGCGCCAGATAGAGCAGGTAGAGGACGGCGAGGATGGCAAGGGTTACGAGGAGTATGCGGCGGGCTTGCAACGGCATGACTGGTCCTCACGGGCTGAGATGCGCGGCAATAATAGCAGATACGCAACGCTCGCGGACTACGGAAGCGCAGCCAATCTTACCCCATTGCTTCGAGGTCGCGGGCGACCTGCGCCTCGAGCTCCTCGATAGTCATGCCCTCGCCCGCCTCTATCTCGCGCTCACCCCGCCGGATCTGCTCGACAAGATCCGGGTCGCCCAGGACCTCGATTGTGGCGAGAACCTCTGTAAGGAAGCGGCTACGAGCGTCGGTTACGCTCATCTCGATAGTGTCAGTGATTTCATTTGCCATCATTACGCCTCCCCACGCCTGATTATAGCCGCGCCAGGACTCGATATACGTCGTCCCCTGCGCCTCCTCGACGAATCATAACAGGGCCGGTTAGGGACGCGCCAACGGGTAACTGTTGCTTTGGATAATGGACGCCCTCTATAATCCACCGCTGACGAGCGACTCCCAAGAGAAGGACGCAGTGGCTGAGCTCCGAGATTATCAGGAAGACCTGCTGCAACAGGTCGAGTCCGCCCTGGACGCCGACCGCAAGGCGCGGGTGATGATGCAGCTGCCCACCGGCGGCGGCAAGACGGTCATCGCAGGCGAGCTGCTGAGAAGGCGGCTCACGAACGGACGCAAGGCCGTCTGGCTGACCCACCGCAAGGAGCTGGGCGACCAGACCCGCGCTATGCTGACCGAGCATGGTGTTTCGGCGACGTTTGTCCGCCGGGACTGGGACAAGGATACTGATGCGCCTGCAGTGAGCGGCGGCGTGGTTATCCTGACGGCGCAGACGGTGGCGCTGCGTACTGACAAGATGGAGGTCTGGAGCGCGTATAGCCCAGACGACCTGATGGTGATAGACGAGGCACATCACGCAACCGCCAAGGGTTGGGCGCAGGCAATGGAGCAGTGGCCCGGCCAGGCGCTAGGCATGACGGCCACACCCTGGCGGCTGTCGGAGAAGGAGGGATTCGACCACCTGTTTGGCGAGTTGATCTGCGGTCCGCAGGTCGCCGACCTGCAGTCCGACGGGTGGCTATGTGGCGCGAGAGTCCAAACGCCTCCGTCAGATCGGCGCATATTAGGCGGAGTGATCGCGAGAACGAGGGACTACACGGAGAGCGGTATCGAATTGGCGAACGCTGGGCGGGACGTGATGACGGTGGGAGCGCTGAGATATTGGCAGGAGCATGCGCGCGCCCGCCAGACCATCGTGTACGCCGTATCGGTTGACCACGCGCGCAACTTGGTGGACATATTCAATGACGCAGGAGCAACGGCAGAGGCCATCCTAAGCGAGACCGATCCTGTGGAGCGCGACAAGACGATAGAGGCGTTTAGAGTTGGAAAGCTCATGGCGCTGGTCAACGTAGCTGTTGCCACTGAGGGGTTCGACTTGCCCGATGCATCCTGCGTCGTGATTACTAGGCCCACGGAGAGCCTGGCGCTGTTCATGCAGATGGTGGGGCGTGGACTCAGGCCGAAAGATGGCGGCGGCGACTGCCTGATACTTGACCTGGCGGCCAATTCGCTGGTCCACGGATTGCCCAATAAGAGACGAGAGTGGTCGCTCAAACCGCGTAGTGAGCGACCATCAGGTGAAGCGCCTATGGACCAGTGCGATGTGTGTGCGACAGAGATTTACCTTGCCCAACATAACTGTTCGCAGTGTGGGGCAGCCCTTGGCAAAGAGTGCGGCCGATGCGGCAAATGGCGTGCATGGAGAAGTTGGGCATTCGAGAATCACTGTGGTGACGCTCACGAACTGGTGTGCGACTATTGCCACATAGACGCCCATATACAGGCCCACCTACCCGTCATTCCACCCCTGGACGAATTGAACGATCTTGTTGATGAGGAGGATGACGGCATGAAGCCTCAGATCAATAACGAGATCAAGGGCGATCTGGCTGATAGGCTGACTGCACTGCTTGGCGAGCTCCTCGAACAGGAACGACAAGCTGTCGTGGGAGGCGATGAAGCTCGTAAGGAAGAGTTGGCTCAGTCCATACGAACCCATGAGCGGTTGTTGAATGACGAGGATACGCTGGACTCTATATTCAAGAGCTATGCCGATAGTCTGCCGGAGGAGCAACGCCCTCAGAATAGGCCACAGTGGTCCCGCATGTTCTCAAAATGGGAGGAAGATCTCCAAGAGAAGCTTGCAGCCTGGAGGAACGAACTCGATGGCATAGAAGACAAGCCGATCGACAAGGAATTGATATTCGGCAATGCTCAAGGCACGGTTATCAGCTTGCTGTCTAGCAAGGCGAGAGACATCGGACTGCTACCCAGCAAGGGCGGGCATAGCGCCCTGATCTCATCTGATACCGAACCCAGTGATGATTGGATTTTGATTTCGTCGGCGATTACCAATGCAGCAATCAAGGGACGAAAGCCTATGAAATTGCAGACTCCTGGAGGGGAAGAAATCAAAGTCAAGTCTTGGAGTGGACTATTAGTCGAAGTTGCCGAGTGGCTCATACGGGAAGATAGGCTATCAGTCAGAAGGATCGCGTTGGGGCCAAGGCGCTATCTGATCAATGATGTGCCAGAGCACAAGAGTGGCGCTCACTTTCCCAGGAGCAAGATACTGTCGAACGGGTTGTTTATGGATACCAATCATACTGCAAAGCAGATATGCGACCGCGTGGAGGAGCTCAGCCAGCACGGCGACGCTCCCGGGCGGTTCCATATGCGGCTGACTGGAGCAAGAAGCGCAGGGTCGCTGCGTGACGCTAAAAACACTATGCCTGACAGTCTTACCGATACGAGCAGTGATTGGATTTTGATTTCGTCGTCAGTTCGTAACACAGCAATCAGGGGGCGGAAGCCAAAGACCTTGCGGACTCCTGATGGACAGGAAGTCCAAATCAATCACTGGACAGATCTTCTAATTGAAGTCACTGAGTGGATTATTAGGGCCGGGCGACTACCGGAATGGAGCATCCTGGCGAGTACTGGGAAGCAAGCCATAGTGGATCTCAAAGACACAGGATTCAGTAAAGCAAGAAGACTGTCAAATGGGTTGTACCTAGAAACTCATCTCAATTCAATACAGTTAATGTATCGCGCGGCGTGGTTCATCCAAATAAGCGACCCTCATATGCAGTTCCATGTGCGGGTGTCGTAGCGCTGATGTGCCAGCAGCCTTAATTCGAGTCATTGAGAGCTTGGGCGGTCATGCTGCATGTCTCGACGACATCTTGGAGTCTCGCCAATTTGACTCTCGCGTTGTTGCGTGACTTGAGCGCTCGTGACAGGTTAGGGTCGTCATCGGCGACGTTGCCAAGAGCCGCGACACGGGCCTCGGCGGAGTCGCAAGACCTCTGGGCCTTGTCGCGCAGGGCCACGGCAATATGTACGGCATCTCGGATGCAACGGCGCCGGACGCGAGTACGCTCGGCATCACTGGCGTCATCGCGGATGGAAGTAGCAATGATCCACCAACGAGTCACGTCATCAAGCAGGTACTGCTTTACGTGGGAATCATTTCGCATGACTGGCAAATCCACATACTCATTCAGAAGCTTACGCCGACGCTCAACTTCCTCATGGACAGCGATACAATCAAGCAGGTGCTGCTCATTCACGAGCTTACGCCGGAGGCCAGTCTTGGTATCCAATTTCTTCAATCTCCGCCAGAAGTCGGCGGGGCGTTTGCCGAGCGCGATAATTCCAGCATCCACGCCCGCTGAGGCCCAGTGGTAGGACTCAATGACTTCGGCTATGCCAAGCGTCGTCAGACGCCGGTAGTAATGGACGCTCTCGGCTATCTCACCGAGTAGGTTCTTGCCGAACTGGTGTTTGTAGATGCGGCGCATCCCATCTCCGGATGGCCACAGGTAGGTGTCCATGTCAACGTTGCTACGGGTTGTCAATTCCCTCGCAGCAGTACCCTAACGCTCCTGGCCCTGCAGGTATTGCACCAGCGCCCAGCGGTCGTCTTCGCTCAGCAGGTATAGGAACTCTGGCATTGGGGATTGGGACTCAAGGCCGCGCTCTATTAGGGCGTAGCCCTGGCGTCCGCCGCGGGAGATGAAGGCGAAGAGCTCGCCTTCGGAGGAGTCCTGCGTTATTTCGGCCATCAGGTCTGCGGGCACTGGGCCCATGCCTTTCTCATCCATCATGGTTGCGACGGCGCCATCTCCGCGCATGGTCATGCCGTGGCAGATGGAGCAGTTGACCCGGAATAGCTCGGCGGTTCGCGCCGGGTCGTAGGACTGCTTGACGCGGTCGGGTATGGTGAGCTCGCCGTACTCGGCCAGCGAGCCGAGAACGACCTCCTTAGTTATCATGTCGCCCTCGAGCACGCCTTCGGGGCTGCCGAGCCCGCCAAACGGCGCCGAATCCGAGTTGGGCAGCAGGCGCGGGGTCTCCTGCGAGCGGTAGGAGGGCTGGTAGTGCATCTCGGAGAAGACCATGACCTTGTGCGAGCCTGTTTCGGGGAGCACGGGCAGCTTGAACTCCGCTATCCCATGCACGGAGGTATCGCCCGTCGTCGAGTCGTAGCACCCGATGGCGAGCATGGCCAGGGCCGCCGCCAGCGCAAGGGCCAGCAGCCGCGTTCGCCCGATCCCGCACAGGGCCGTTCTCACCGCTAGGACTCCCATCCGCGCTTCACTTCCAGCGCGCCGGCGCCTTTCAGCGTCTCCTCCGCCCTACCCGTCTTGTCCTCGGACGTGGTGATGGCGAGGCCGATGTAGCCTTCCGTGATGCGGGTGTCGTATGCGCCCATGAATAGGCGCGGCAGCCTCGATTCGAAGACTATCCCGAACACGGTGAACAGGATGGCGCCGAGCATCGTGCCCTCGTACATGATGATAGCCATCGGCGGTATGGAGAGCAGGGGCTTGCCGCCCGCCACGAGTGGGAATGCGAGCTGCGTGCCGGCGGTGAGGAGCAGGCCGACGATGAAGCCGCAGGCCGCGCCGATGAGGGGGAACCTGTACAGCTTATGCACGGGCTCCTCCTCGCCGAAAGCGCCTTCCGGATACGGCGTGCCCGTAAGTATCTCGTACTCGCTCTGCTCGAACCCTGCGGACCGCACCGTGTCGAGGGCGTCGGCGGCCGCGTCTTCGTCCGTGAAAAGTCCTATTACGCTGCGCTGGCTCATCGTTGCTTCACTCCCTGATCGAGGCCGGAACGGTCTTCCGGCCGACCTTGATCTCGTCTCTGCCAACCATCGCTTCCTTGATGTCGAACAGCGGAATCAGTGGGAACACCTTCGAGAAGAGCAGCATCCCCAGTATGACCCACGCGAAGGTCATGGCGACCATGAGTATCTCGATAAGGCTCGGATGGTAGGAGCCCCAGTCGAATATCATGTGGCCGCGGCGCATCGTGCCGGGGATGATTATCAGGAAGCGCTCCAGCCACATGCCGACGTTGACCAGGATAGTCGAGATGAACATGGCCCAGAGGCTGCGCCGCAGGTTCCTGAAGAGCCACATCGGCACGGGTATGAAGAAGGCCGTGAGCAGGAACAGCACGAACAGGCCGCTCCACGGCCATTGGAAGACCTGCAGGTCCCGCATTGCGAGCTCTGGGGCCTCGAGGCTGTAGAGCGCGAACACCCACTCCAGGAAGAAGAAGAAGAACCAGGTGGTCGCCACGATTATCAGCAAGCGCCCGATGGCGTCGAGGTGGTCGGGGGTGATGTAGTTCTTCCAGCCCCAGAGCCAGACCATGAGCACCATGACGGTGGCGACTGCGGAGACGCCGGAATGGATGGCGCCGATGATGAAGTAGGGCGCGAAGATGGTGGAGTGCCAGGCTTCGGGGCCTATCTGGACGGCGAAGTCCCACGACACGATGCTGTGGACGGATACGAATACCGGGAGCACGAGGGCGGACAGCAGTATCCCCGCCACCGCCTGCAGCTTCCACTGCCGCGGCGTGCCGCGCCAGCCCAGGCACATCACCGAGTAGGCTACCCGGGTGAAGCCCTTGCTGCGGTCGCGTATTATCGCCAGGTCGGGCAGGAGCGCCACGAGCACGAACAGCGTGCTCGCCGTCAGGTAGGTCATGACGGCGCTGGGGTCCCATATGAAGGGGGAGCGGATGTTGATCCAGACGCCGCGGGCGAAGTCGTATGGGAAGACCCAGAGGTCGGCGCGCCAGGGCCTGCCGACGTGAACGAGTGGCGCGGCCATGAGCGCCGCCATGAGGGAGAAGACCGTGAGGACTTCGGCGGCCCTGGTGACCGGCCGCCTCCACTCGGCCTGCGTCAGCCGCAGTATGGCGGAGATCATTATCCCGGCGTGGCTGATGCCTATCCAGAAGACGAAGTTGACCATGAAGAAGCCCCAGTACACGGGGCGGTTGAGCCCGGTGACGCCGACGCCCTTGTTGAGCATGTATCCGAAAGCGCAGAGGCCAACGATGAAGATGACCAAGACGACGGCGGTCGCTCCCGGCCACCACTTGGGCATCTGGAGGACGCCGTTGAGGAGCTCCTTGTTGATCTGCTTCTGGTCTAGCTGTACGTGCTCTTGCATGGCATTCCTTGCGAGTTAGTCCTTCTTGCCCAGCACCAGAACCTCCGCGAGCCTGTGGAAGGGCTTGTGCATCCGGTACAGCAGCAGCTCCTTCTGCTCCCAGACGCTGATGATGGGGATGACCCTCGCGGCGAGGATATATACGAGGACCGCTCCGGCCAAGCCGCCCACCCACATCATCACGTCGGCGACGTCCGGCATTATAGCCGCTGGGACCTCGCGCAGCGTGTGCTTGTCGTCGGCCGCGGCCACCGACCACGACGCGGCGTAGAGCCTGACGCGGTCGAAGAAGGTTCCAAGCAGCACGCCGCAGGCGATGATGGTCGGGCCCCATACGCTCTTGCGGAGCGGGTTCCAGATCATGGTGAAGAGCGGGACGAGGAAGTTCAGGATGAACGCCGCCATGAATATGGGCAGATACGGCCCGACCATCAGAAGCTCGAGGACGGCCTGCTCATTCGGCTTGGCGCCGTACCAGAATATGATGAAGCTGGAGAACCAGAACCAGAACCATAGCAATGACAGCGCGAACATCAGCTTGCCAAGCCCCCAGAACTGGTCGAGCCCGATGTAGTCGCCGTATCCGCCGAACCTTCGCAGGACGAACATCGTCACCAGCATCAGCGCGGCCCCGGCGTGGAGGGAGTTGTGCGCGTGGGTGGCTGGAAAGAGGGCGTCTATCCAGCCGGGCACCAGCGCCATCGCGAAGTCCATGCTGAACAGGAAATGCGTCGTAACCAGCATCATGAAGTAGAGCGCGCCAAGGATGCCGAGCCGGTGGTACTGCACGAACCACTGCCTGGAGGTTCCCTGCCAGGTGTTGGAGAGGCGGTTGAACAGGCCAGTCAGCCCCCATGAGGAGTCGCGGAGAGACGCCAGGTCCGGCAGGGCGGACATCCACAGCAGCGCCAGCCCCGCCAGCGCCAGGAAGAAGAATGAGAGGGTCGTCATGATATGGGGCATGTAGCCGGGCACGTTGAGCTCGCCGAAGAACCATAGGCTGCGCCGGTGGTCGGACAGGCTGGGCAGCGCGAACAGCAGCGGTATGAGCAGCGCGAACGTGTATAGGGTAACTACCGCGAACATCTCCGACGCCCGCGATATGGGCCTTCGCCAGTGGGCTTTCGCAAGGCGTGTGGCGATGGCGACCATGACCGCGCCGCCGGCGGCTGTCAGCAGGAACGACACCAGCGCGGCGTAGTAGCCCCACGCGCTGGGGTCGGAGGTCCCCTTGTCCAGCAGCTTGATGACGAACCCGGCGATGCCCAGCAGGAACAGGACGCCCGCGGTCAGCGCCGCGATACGGCGCGCGATTGGCGCCGCGCGGTGCCTGTCGAGCAGGCCGCGCGAAACGGACGCGGCGTCGTGGCCGTTTGCGGAGTGGCCGTCATGCATGGGAGGCTTCCTTTGCGTTCTTATCCACCTTCTTTAGATACAGCACGTTGGGCTCGGTCCCCAGCTCTTCGAGCATGTGGTAGCCCCGTCCATGCTCTCCGGTCTCCTCCGCGCTCATCCTGGCGACCTTGCTATCCGGGTCGTTCAGGTCTCCGAAGAACAGGGTATCCGTCGGGCAGGCGTTCACGCAGGCCGGGTTCAGCTCGCGCGCCCCGTCCTCCACCCCGCGGCCCTCCGCCTTGGCGTCGCGGGTCGATCTGCGGATGCGCTGGATGCAGAAGGTGCATTTCTCCATGATGCCGCGGCTGCGGACGGTCACGTCGGGGTTCAGCTGGTTCTTGAGGCTTTCCGGCCAGCTGGGCTCCCAGAAGTTGAAGAATCGGACGTGATAGGGGCAGTTGTTGGCGCAGAAGCGCGTGCCTATGCAGCGGTTATAGACCTGGACGTTCAGTCCCTCCGGGTTGTGGTAGGTGGCGAAGACCGGACACACCGGCTCGCACGGGGCGTCGCTGCAATGCTGGCACAGCACGGGAATGAACCGAGCCTTCACGTCAGGGAACTCGCCTTCCCAGTAGCGCTCTATCCGTATCCACTGGACCGCGCGGCGCTGATTGTAGAGATCCTCGGTGTTGATGGGGATGTTGTTCTCCGCCTGACATGCCACGACGCACGCCTGGCAGCCAATGCACTTGTCCACGTCTATTACCATTCCCCACTTTTCGCCGGCCATGTATCGCTCCTACCGAATCGCCCGCGGCATCCTAAGAGTCTTCCGCCGTGAGCTTGATGATATGCTGGTCTTCGTCGGTTGCGAGGTCGGGCGCTGTGTTCTCGAACCTTGGCACGCGCATCCAACCGCCTGTCTTGGCGATGTTGACGCGCGTCGCCGCCCATGCCAGCGCGCCCGTCTCGGAATCCTCCAGCGAGTCGAGGAGCGACATCACGTTCGCGCCCCGGTCCTTGTCGTACTGCCCGCCGCCCGTGTGGCCCTGCCCCATCGGGACGGCTACGACGTCGGGCGATATGCCCGGGTGCGGATACGCCAGGGCCTCGATGGAGCGCCCGTTCGATGCGGTCAGGCGTATGACGTCGCCCTCCCTGACGTCCATCTCCTCGGCGCGTTTCGCGTTGATCTCGACCCATGTCTGCCAGGATGCCGTCGTTATTGGGTCCTGCGTCGCCTGGAGCCAGGGGAGATGCGCGCCCCTGCCGTCGGTTATGCCGATCGAGGGGTATGGCACTAGGGCGAAAGCGCCGGATCCGAGGGAAGGCTCGCCAGGGGCGCTGGCAATCTGCCGCGGGGAGAGGCTCGGCCCGGAATATGCCGCCGTCGTGTCCCACCAGCCGCCGCGCTGGAGCGCCCCGTTCCAGAACGCGCGGAAGTCGTTGGCCCGAACGGACCCTCGGCCTGTCTCGAAGAGCTCTCGCGCGCCGGCCTGCAGCACGTCCTCGAAACTTTCGCCCTCGAGCCCCAGATCGACCTCCATAGTCTGCGCGATGCCCATGAGCGCGTCCGCGAAGCTCCTAGCGCCCAGATGCACCCCGCGCCCCTCGAAGAATGGCCGAACGACGGGCTGCCGGATACCGACCGCCTGGTAGCCTGGGCCTGGGTCCGGGACGTCGCTGCCCCAGTCTTCCAGCCCGTGATTCTCAGGCAGCACGAGGTCCGCCAGGGCCGTGGTATCATCCATGAAAGAAGCGAAGCTGACAATGAGCGGCACGTTGAACCTGCCGCCGAGGAGGGCATCCTCGAACCCGGTGACTTTCGGCATCCCGTACACGGGATTTGCGCCTCGCACCAGCAGCGCGCTGACCTCGCCCCGGCTCATGCGCCCGGTCAGCCCCCGCCAGTCTGCGTATGACGTTCTCGCGGGAGCCTCCGGAACGTCCGAGAAGGGCGGTCCCGGGTTTGGTATCACGCCGCCGGGCTTGCCGGCGCTGCCCACGAGGTGGTTGAGGGCGTATATGGCGTTGAGGTTGGCGAGGCCGTTCGAGTGAGCGCCCGCCGAGCCGCCGCCTATTGCCAGCGCGGGCGGATGCCCCGCGAACTCGTCGGCTATGCGGCGTATCCGCTCGGCGCTCACGCCGGACCGGTCAGCGACGCGCTCCGGCGCGTACCGCCCCAGATCGACGGCGCCATTCCCCGTCAGCGCGGCAGCGGCGCTCGAGTCGCCAAGGCCCCGCTCCACTATGACGTTCGCAATGGCGAGGGCGACGTGCCCTTCCCATCCAGGGTTCACGAACACCCACTCGTCCGCGTTCGCCGCGGTAGTCGAGAGGCGCGGCTCGACGTGGACGTGCGTACCGCGCTCGCGGTCGCCCTGTCGGAATTGGCCGTATGCCCTCGCGTACCGCACCGGCGAACCCCAGGTGGACAGGAAATCGGCCCCGAAGGATAGCAGGTAGCTCGCGCCGCCGATGTCGAAGTCCGGCATCGCCTTTAGGCCGTAGGTCCGCTCCATCGACAGCCTTAGATTCGTCTCGTCCAGCGTCTCGTAGGGCATGTGGGCAATCCCCATGCGGGACGCGAAACGCTCCACGACCTTCCCAAGATGTCCGCCCACCGGGTTGGTGGCTAGGACGATGGAGGACTTGTCCTGTACCTGTCCTAGCTGGTGGGCCATGCGGGCGATGGCGTCCGTCCAGCTAATCTCTTCCCAGCGTCCTTCGCCCCGGGCGCCCACCCTGAGCAGCGGCGCGCTGATGCGGTCCGGATGGTAGAGGCCCTGCAAGGCCGCCTCGCATCGAGCGCTGTGCTTACCCTGGTTTATGGGGTAGTCCACGTTTCCTTCGACCTTCTTGGCGCGGCCCTCCATCACCCGCACGACTATCCCTTCGGGGTTCCCGCACTCCGAGCACAGCGTCGCGTACCAGGTGTCCAGGCCCGTGACCATGTCCTCTGGCATCTCGAGGGGGGCTTCCACCAGCAGCTCGGCTTCGGGCACGCCGCACGCCTGGAACAGCACTGCCCCAGCAGTCGAGCCGCCGAGCAGGGTCAGGAATTTTCGCCTGGTTAGGTCCATGTTCCTCTGTCTAGTAGTGGCACGCCGTGCAGTCGGTGGGCGCTTCGTTTTCCCGGTGGCAGTCCAGGCAGTCGCCCATCTTCAACGACCGCACCTGTTCGACCTTGGGCATACTCCCGACGTCCTGATGGCATAGCTGGCACGTCTCCGACGCCGGGACGTTGTCCCGCTCCGAGAAGAAGCGCACGTGAGATTCATGGACGAAGTGTACGTGGTCGGGGACTCGATGCACGCGCACCCAGTCTATCGCCCGCCCAGATTCGTGGTAGCCCCGCAGCTTCTCGATCTCTGGCAGTCCGTCCCCTATCACCTTGTGGCAGGACATGCACAGCCCGACGGCGGGCACGGACGCAGCCGCCTCCGTGGTCACGGCGCGATGGCAGAACGTGCAGTCCATCCCCATGTCCTGGACATGCACGGTATGGGGGAAGGCGATAGGCTGGTCTGGGCCGTCGTTGAGTCCGAAGGCGTTCAGCGGCAGCCCCAGCCACGCGGAGAGCACGAAAGCCCCAACTGCCACGGTAGCCGCCAAGCCCACCAGCCCCACGACGCCGAGGAGCCCTAGGACAAGAACGGTCCGCTTGTTTCGTTTCGGAAGCTGAAAGTCGCCTTGGAGCAAGTCGAGCGTGTCCTAGATGTTGAGGTGAGTACGCGGCTGCATCAGTCCACGCCGCCGTCTATCCAGTAGGTCTCGAAGATGTCCGCTATCACGCCGGCGAGGTCGATAGTCATTAGCAGCACTGCCAGCGCGGCGGCGAACCCGGCTATCGCTAGGGCGTAGAACAGGGGCCTCGTCTTCTGTAGGGCGGTCGGCACGTGATGAGACGCAACCAAGGACGGGATGATTATGTGGCCCACCAGCAGGTTCGTAGAGAAGAAGATGACCAGAGCCACCATGAGCCACAGGTTGGTTAGGATCCTGCCGATCTCAGTCCACTCGGAGTTTGTAAGAGGAGTGGGGTCCATACAGCCCTTTCCGTAAATGCGCCCGCGGAGACCGGTAGCCGCGAAGACTTGGTGAAAAGTATCACAACCAGATTTGGCTGTCAAGAAGTTTCCATGAATTCAGACTAACCCACATCCTAGCCGCGCCGCGCCGCCCTCCCAAAGATATGGACGCGTTCGCGGTGGTGGGCGGAGGGTCGGGGGAGGTATGAATCGGGCGAGCCATTCTCAATAGCGGACATGGCGGCCTGGGGGTGAGTCGGCGGGCAGACGGGGGGCGCCTCCGGTATGGAGGGGGAGATGGGCGCGCGGGTAGTCTAGGGCAGGGGCACGCCCTACCCTTGGGCGGGTTTCACAACCCTTCGCCGCGTCTATGTCGTGTTGTCTCTGTCCGGCTCCTTATTCTTGGCGCTCTGGCGGGTTCTAGCCGCTTCTGCGCATGGCTTATCACCCTCAACCTTGGCCCTCTCCTGTCTAGGGAGAGGGGACAAAGCGGGGAATCGCCCTTATCCTAGCCCTTTCCCCTAGGGGGAGGGGCGCAGGGCGGGGCGTTTGCCCTCACCCTGGCCCTTTCCCCCGTGAGGGAGAGGGTACTTGGCGGGTCTTGCGACCCGCGCCCTATCTACTCCTGGTTTCCCCCGCTCTCGCGGGAGATGAGTTTGCCTTGCAAGGCAGTGACTCCGGTACTTGCTTCGAGGATGCCGACGTCGATCGCCCGCCGACACTGGGGGTGCAGCCCCTCCTCTAACTTTCCCGGACGGCTGACGGGCCCTTGCGGGACCGCCTGCGTTTCGCGCTTGGACCTTCCACCCGCCAAGGCGTCGGGCTGCGCTGGCTACGGTCCTCCCGGTCGTCCGAGAGTCCGCACCTGGAACGGGGGAGGCACATTTGGCACTGCGTCCTCCTGTCGAGACGCCGGAACACAGAGCGACCTTCTCATACCGCGGGGGCCCCGTCCCAACAACAGCGGCGGCATGAATGCCCAGATTTGGCAGAGGCGGCTCTGTGCCCGTTTGGAGTACGTCCCTTCGGGCCGTCTATCAGACTAGCACGGCTGTTCTCGCGGTGTCAAGGGGCGATCTGGGGGAATTTTGGGGCAATTTTCGGGATTGGGGATGAACGAAGTCCTCGCGGCAACGGAGCGTCGGCAGGGCAAGGACGCCGCCCTATCATGCTGGCGCGCCGGACACGATGCCGCCAACCGCAGCGCCGCATCTGCGGGGCGTGACGCCAAGAGCCATGCCGCCTTCGCTATCCGCGACCCACTATCCCCCCAGCCTCACCGCTCGATTCTCCCTCGCCGACTCCAGCGCCGCCAGCGTTACCTCCAGCGTCGCGCGGGCCTCCCGCGCCGAGCACATCGGCTCGCCGCCGTCAAGCACGCATCCCACGAAGTGGTCCACAGTGTCGTACAGCTTGTCCGGCCCGTACTTTATCGCCGAGGCTCCGGACCTGCCGTAGGACACCCAGCGCGGGCGGTTCGCGTCCACATAGACCATCCCGTGGGTTCCCATTATCCTGATGGTCATGTCCCCGCCGTACCCGTTGACGTGCGGAACCGGCGTCCGCCCTATGGAGGTCGTCGCGATGATGCCACGCTCCATGTTCATCGTGATGAACCCCAGGTCCTCCACGCCGCTCTCCTTGGCATTGTCGAAGAAGTACGACCCCGAAATGCAGTACACGCTCTCCACTCGGCCAGGGACCAAGTACAGCAGCGCGTCTATCGGATACATGGCGTGGTTCATCATCTCGCCTATGGCCGCCGCCTGGCTGCCCGCGCCCACTATCCATTCGCTGTGTATCGCCCACGGCAGCCCGACCTGCCCAGCCCGCAGCGACTCGCGCGCGCTCAGGATAGACGGCGCGAACCGGTAGTTGTGCCCGACCATCAGCTTCACCCCGCGCCGCTCCACGCTCTCCACTATCTTGTCCGCCTCGCGCAGCTCGCTCGCCATCGGCTTGTCTATGAAGATGTGCTTGCCCGCCGACGCTATCCGCTCCACCAGGCCCGCCCGCCGCTCGAACGGGCTGGTCAGCGTAACGGCGTCCACGTCGTCGCGGCCTAGAACATCGTCCAATCTCTCCATGAACGGAACGCCAAGCTCCGCCGCGCCATCGCGGTTGCCCCGCTGCGTCTCCTCCGGCGTAGCGCGCGCCGTGGCCGGCGGAGGGTCGTCCTCGGTCACTGCGACTATCCGCGCCCGCGGGTTGGCGTGGAAGGCGTCGGCGAAACTGCGGTTCATCCCGTTCAAGCTCAGAACCGCAACGTGTACGGTGTCTCCTGGCATCGGCTGCCTCCTTATGATGGCTCTTCTACTTCGTCCGGCGCTTCGAGCTTCGAGAGTATCTCGCTCACCGACACCGCCGCATCCCCGAAGGCCCCCGGCGCAAGCTCCCCATCTATGCCTACCACACTCGAACTGCCATACGCCGAACCGTCAGGCTCCGAATACACCTCCACCACCTGCGACGGCAGGTTCACTATCCACACCTCGCGGATGCCCGCTCGCGCGTACCGCCTCAGCTTCGCGCCCCGGTCGAATCCGACGGTCGAGTCCGACACTTCGACCAGCAGCAGAACGTCCTCTGGCCCGGGATGACCCGTCGAGTAGTAGTCCTCGCGCTTGTCCAGCAGCATGAAGTCAGGCTGCAACTCGGTGTAGGCGTCCAGCCGCACAGGATTTTGTACACTCACGACTGCCCGCTCACCGAACCGCGTGACCAGCATGTGAGTCATCCTATTCGTACAGGATGCGTGATTGACCCCAATAGGCGGCATCTGGATTATCTCTCCATCCAAGAGCTCCACGCGGTCGTCAGGAGCCAGTATCCCGGCATCCGACATCGCGTAGTATTCGCCCACGTCGAACAGCCGCCTCTTTGGCTGCGTTACCATCGCTCACCCCTAGCCGGCGCCGCTGCCGGCCGATGCGCCGTTGGCGTGTCTCCATGCGCCTTCATATCATCCGTCCCTCGCTAGAACTGGTCCTGAATCACCCTCACCCTAACCCTCTCCCATCAAGGGAGAGGGGATTAAGACGGGACTGCCTAGAACTTGAAGACCTCGCCCGTCCTGATGGACTCCTCGGCTCCCAGGCACATCGCCAGCGCCAGCCGGCCCTCCTCGCCGCTGACAGGCGACTGCCCGCCTTCATCCACGCGCCGAACGAACTCCCCTATCATCCGCGTGAACCCGTGCTGGAACTCCGGTCCGACGAACTCCATGCCGCCGTCTCCGTCCACCCAGTTGCTCTCGTCCTCCATGCCCGAGCTCAGCTGCCCTTCGGCGCCGAGCAGGATGATCGACTTGAACTGGTTCGAGCGAGGCATGTTCGCCCTGCTCAGCTCTGCAACCGCGATGGCCCCGTTGTCGTACTTGATGGTGAACATGAAGTAGTCGTTCATCTCCAGGTGCGGCGAGGTCTGGTTGAGCGCCTGCCCGTATATGGACACCGGCCGAGCCCTCATCCACCAGTTGCACAGGTCCGCGATGTGGACGCCGTTCGTAACCACGTTCCCGCCAGTGTCGCCGGCGCTGATGCGGTTCCCGGTCCAGTCCTGGTTCCAGAACCCGCCCCCGGAGCTGTACCGCAGGTAGACCGGCGTCCCTATTTCGCCGCGCTCGATGGCGCTCTTGGCCGCGATGCTGTAGTCGTAGAAGCGGTGCGTCTGCCCCACCATCAGCATCACGCCGCGCTCGTCTGCCGCGGCTATCATGCGGTCCGCGTCCTCCAGGGTCGTCGCTATCGGCTTTTCCACCAAGATGTGCTTGCCATGCTCGGCAGCCGCAACTGCGATGTCCGCGTGCGTCCGCTCCGTAGTGCAGATGTCCACAGCATCCACGTCGTCGCGCCGAAGCACGTCCATGTAGTCGCCCGTCGCCTGCTCCGCCCCAAGCTCGGCCGCCGCCTCGGCCGCGCGCTCGGCCATCAGGTCGGCGACCCCCACTACGCTCGCGTCCGCCTGGGGAATCCATCCGGCCCGATGCCGGCGCGCCACTCCCCCGGCTCCTATCATCGCAACGTTCAGCATGGCAGTCTCCTTGCCCTAGATATTACCTCATTCGGCGCAGCCGCTCCTCGACCGCCTCGCGCGCCTCCAGGAACGGCCGCTTCAGGTAGCCGACGTGGTCATCCTCTCCGTGGTGATGCGTCACCGTCCCGTGACGATGGCGCAGCGCCCCCCGCTCGATGTATCGCGCGCTCCCCTCTATCACGGCCAGCATGTGCCGCGCCGTACCCTCGTCGAACATCCACCATTCGCCCCCGCACGCCACATAGACTGGCGAGGTGTGCGCGAATATCCCCCGCCTCCAGGTGTCGTAGTGTGTGTCCGCTATCGGCCCCGCGCACTCCCGCAGCGACCAGGACGGCGGATAGCTGCTGTTGATGTTCCCGCCCGTGAAATAGTCCGGTCCTCCGCACCGAGCCGCTATCCACGTGTGCCCGGATACCCTGATCCGCTCTCGCAGCTCCAGCCGGCGCGCTCCTTCCCTCGACTCCGCCGACGCTACCACGCGGCCAGCCATCACGATGTCGAGCCGGCGCAGCGGGAATATGCTCTCCGCCGACGCCTCCACCTCGACCGCGCCGGGCCCGCTCATCTCCACCGTCCCGCCAATCGGCTCGCCATCGACGGACAACCGTATCATCGGCCCGCTCGTTATGAACGTAGCCCCGCTGGCCACGGCCTCACGCCAGCTATCGTAGCTGAATCCCCGGCTGTCCGGTATCCGCGCGTAGGTCCTCGAAAGCCCCACTGTAACGTCCGCGGACATCTTGTCCGTCCCGCCCACTAGCGGCATCCTATAACCGCAGTTGAGCGCCCGGTAATATCCGTCGTGCGCCGCCTCGTGCATCCGCACCATCTCCATCCCCTGCACGCGCCCCGTCGCGGTGAGGGCGACTAGCTCTCCCCCGAAGCTCCCGACGTGCGGCGCAATCACCGTCCCACCCTGCTCGCGGCAAGCGTCCGCCCAGTGGCTCAGCGTCATCTCCATCGCGCCCCCCAGCTCCGCCTCGCCCAGCCCGTCCGTACACCACGGCATCACAGGCTCCCGCAGTCCCCACAGTATCAGGTGCCCCATGACGTGCTGCCGGTTCTCCTGCGACACGTAGACCACGGTATCGCCCGACCGCGCAACGTTCGGAGCGCCGATGAAGTCCTCCGTGTTGGTGAACAGGCTCCCCCACTGCGATTGCAGCAGGTTCACGACGTTCAGGTCCTCGCCCCGCGCCTCGGTCAACGCGCCCTGAGGCGACAGGAAGTGGACGTGAGAATCGCCGCTGAACCACCCCTCCGCGTTCATGTTCGACCAGCGCTTGAGCCGCAGCGTCAACTCGCGCTGCCCCGGCTCGATTCGCACCCGCTTCCTGAGCGGCTCGCACTCGAACCCGCGCGCAACGTCCACGATGACGTCGCCGCGCGGCAGCCAGCCTTGGCACGCGCCGTCTATGTACGCATAGGTAACCTGCCCAAGCCGAACGTCGCCGCCGATGTCGAAGTTGTCCGTCGCCAGGTTGGAGTTGGCCCGGTTGTGATGGCCATATGGCTGGTACGGCACGCCCTCCGGCGAGCGAAAATGCACCCGGCACGGCGCGGGCCTGCCTGTCTCGTCATCCAGCACGGTCACCCGCACCCAGTTCCGGCCAGGGTCCACCAGCTCGAACCGCGCCCGCGGAGTCTCGGCCACGCCGTCCCGGTCCACGTCTCCCCAGCGCGCCGAGCCTATATCCTCGCCGTCTTGCTTCAGCGTCAACCTCGCAGAGGGTGTGGCGGACACCTCCACGTAGGCGGGGCTCGACTCGGTATTCTGCGGCTCGCCCCAGCCCTTGTACGTATCGCGCATGAACTCGCCGGCGGACGCCGAGGGAAGCGGATGGGCATACGAAGCGTCGCCTCGGTCCACCTCCACGTCCAGCGAAAAGGGGCTGTCCGCATCCCCCGCGTCCTTCAGCGTGATACGCACAGGGCGCATACCCTCCCGCGGAAACGGATGCTCGTCAGCGAAACCGAGCGTAACGGCCGCCACGATGAAGCGCGGCCCGCGCGGGACGACCTCGAGCGACTCGACGCGCCGGCCCGGCTCCGGATTGCGCCATACCCACAGGTGATACGACCCGGCGAAAGCGCCCAGCGCCTCCATCGCCCGCCGACCGGCATCGCTCCAGCGGCCCTCGTAACGCGGCATCAGCGCCGGCTTTGCGTCTATGAACGCATCGTAAGGATGGCGGCCAGGAACTGCCCCTATCTCGAACCCCTCACGTATCGCCGCCCGCGCCTCTCCCCCGCCTGCAAGCCGAAAGACGTACTCCGCAACGTCCGCCCCCAGCGATTCGTCCGCCGGGCCCACGAGGCGATGGGCGACTATCACGTTCCGCGCGGCAGGGCCGATCGGTATCGTCACGCTCCCCGTCGTCCCGTCCAGCGCAATGAAGCGCGGGCCCGAGGGGTCGCCGTCCGGCGCGCCCACCAGGAACGGCAGCCCCCGCATCGCAACCCGCCCAGTTACTGCCTCGCGCCCATCGCCCACCCGCGGCGGAATCCCTCGCGGATGCGCGCCGCCGTCCCCAAGCGCCTCCATCCCACTGTTGCAAAGGGCCGACAGGTCTACCGGCTCATAGTCCATCCTTATCTTGCCCCCCTCTCCACTATCACACTCACTCCCCCGTCGATCTTATCTCGATCTGCTCCAGTCCCTCGCCCAGAGGCAGCGGCACCATCGCCCCCGTCCTGTGCGAAACGTGCATCGCCGTGATCACCTCCAGCGCCTTCAGCCCGTCGCGTCCCGTGCCGACGCTCTCGCGGTCCTCGATGAAGCATCGCACGCTCTCCAGCGCCGCGCCGTAGAAGTAATCGTCCAGCTCCAGGCCACTGGGCATGTCGGGGATGTCCTCCCACTCATAGGTCGCGCCGTATCCCTTGCCCGGCGAGTCCACCAGCGGGGCGTATTGCCATATGCCGCGCTGCTCGGTGAACTGCAAGCGGCCCTCGGATCCCGCGATGGTCGTCATGCCCTCCGACTCCCGCCGCGTAGCTACGCAGTTCACGAACACAACCACTCCGCCCTCGCACACCACCATCCCCCCGCCGCCAGGGTCCGCCACCGGCTCGTCACTCAGGAACCCGCTCACCAGCTTCGGCTCGGCGTCCGTCCAGTAGAAGGCGTAGTCCACGGTGTGCGTTCCGTTGTGCAGCAGCGGCCTCGCCCCGGACGTATCTATCGTCCGCACCTCGCCTATCATCCCGTCCGTCACCATCTTCTTCAGCTTCTGGTAATGCGGCAGGAACCGCCTCGTGTGCTCGGTAATGAGCCGCGAGCCGGCCTGGTCGCAGGCGTCCACCATCTTCCGCGCCCACTCCACGCTGATGGCTATGGGCTTCTCGACCATGATCACCTTGACGCCAGCCTCAGCCGCCTCAATGACCGGCTGGTGGTGGTACAGGTTGTGCGTCGTCACGCTCACCACGTCCAGCCGCGCCTTCTCGTACATATCCGACGCCGCGCCGTACCGATGCTCCGGCGCTATCTCCCACTCGTCCCCGAACTGGTGAAGCCGCTCCTCGTTGATGTCCGCGACGGCCACCAGCTCGCATTCTGGGATCCGCGTGTACCCGCCCGCGTGGGAGTTATACCGTCGGCCAAGCCCCCCAACACCCCCAGCCCCAACGATGCCTACACGCGCCTTGCCTGCCATGCGGCCCTCCTTCGCGCTCCAAGATTACGCCGAACCATATCACAGCAATCCCTGCATGCACACGACCGCGCGGCTGCCGTCATGTCCCTCCCTACTCTGGGGAAGGTTAATATGGGGCTCTTGGTTGCCCCGGTTCGCATCTGGCCGCGTCTGGCGCCGCCAGCAGCCGCGCGGGTGAGCGGCGGGGGATTCGATGTATTGCAGCAGGGCCAGGCCAGCGCCTATTGAGACCCCTTGAGCCACCTGTCCAACCAGTCGTAGGCCTTGAGACCGCTCCAGCGGTGGCCTCCGTCGAACTCGTCCACGTCGAAGTTGTCGGGGGCGCCCGCGGTCTCGTAAGCCCGCCTCACCGCGCCAGCAGCCTCGCGGCTCGCGTCGATTGGGAATCCGTCGTCCGCGACGCCGGATTCTATCAGCAGGGGGCGGGGCGCTATCATGCAGGCGACGTCGGACATCTCGCCGTACCGGAGGAGACCGGCGGGGGTCTGCGCCCCGCAGGTGTTGCCCAGCCCCACGGCGTAGCTCTCGAACGAGTTCAGATAGCCGCTCACCACAGCGCACTTCACCCGCTCGTCCAGCGCTGCCGTGTATAGGGTCATCGTGCCTCCATACGAGAGCCCCGCGCAGCCGATCCGGTTGGGGTCGACATCGGGACGCAGGCAGAGATAGTCTATGCTGCACATGGCGTCCCAGATGTTGAGCGTCAGGAGGTTCAACCCCATCAGCATCCCCTTGATGAAGAGCACGTTGCAGGCGTCCCTCGCGCCGAATTCGCCCCCAAGCCGCCGCTCGCCGAAGCTGCGCCAGTCGGGGGCTATCACGACGTATCCCCGGCAGGCGAGCTGGTGGGCGTAGTCGTAGTTGAGGTCCCTGATCCTGGCGCGCCTGTTCCCCTCGCCGTGGTCGATCCCAACGATGTCGTCCTTGCCGTTGCCGTGCCCGTGGCAGGCCAGAACCGCCGGACGCCTCTCGCCGCGCTCTATCCCCTTGGGCACGAGCACATGCGCGACTACCGCCATGTCGGGCTCCGAGTTGAACAGCACCTTCTCCCGCCGGTAAGAACCCGCGTCTACCGTCTCGATCACCTCCGGGTCGAGATAGCAGGACTCCGGGAATGGACCGAGGCACTCCTTCAGCTTCTCCGAAAAGGCGGCCCTCCACTCCTCCATCTCCTGCCGGGAGGACGCGCGGAAGGCCAGGGACCTGGGCGCGCTGGCGTACTGCCGGCGGTAATACTCGCCCACGGACAAGTTGCGTACACGCTCCTGGGGGGCCAGCGCAGGCCCTCCCCATGCGGTGTTGTATCGGGCACGCTCCGACTGGACCATTGAGGCGCCTCCTTCAGGCGATCGGTTACGGGAACAGTAGTAGAATACCCTAACGGACACCACGGCATGAAGGAAGAGAAGGCGAACATCTCTTACAATAGCCGATGAATCGGAGGGCAAGGCAGTGATCGACATGTACACGGACGGCGCCTGCTCCGGCAATCCGGGCCCGGGCGGTTACGGGGCGCTGCTCCTGTCGGGGAAACATCGCGCCGAGCTGAGCGGCGGCTTCCGGAGGACTACCAACAACCGCATGGAGATACTCGCCGTCATCGCGGGGCTGGAATCGCTGCGGGAGCCGCGGCGGGTGACGGTACACAGCGATTCGCAGTACGTAGTGGACGCTGTGAACAAGGGCTGGGCCAAGCGCTGGAAGGCGAACGGCTGGCGCAGGAACAAGAAGGAGAAGGCCCTGAACCCCGACCTGTGGGAGCGCCTGCTGGACCTCCTGGACACTCACGACGTCACCTTCCGATGGATCAGGGGGCACGCGGGCAGCGCGGGAAACGAGCGGGCCGACTCCCTGGCCGTAGCCGCCTCCAGGGGATCGGGTCTCGCAGTGGACGAAGGATACGAGGCCGAGCTGGGCCGCCCTCACCCTAGCCCTCTACCACCCAGAAAGAACTTGGCCCACAGACGGCGGTGAAATCTTGACCCAGGCTGACCAGACGGAGCTGACCCACATAGACGAGTCGGGCAGGGCGCGCATGGTGGACGTGGGAGCCAAGCCCGTTACCCAGCGCGCCGCGGTTGCGAGGGGGGCGGTCGTCATGCAGCCGGAGACGCTGCGGCTGGTCGGCGAGAACGCGATGGACAAGGGCGACGTTCTTGGCGCCGCGCGCATCGCCGGCGTCATGGCCGCCAAGAAGACCGCCGACCTCATACCCCTCTGCCATCCCCTGCCCCTCGACAGGGTCACTATCGAGCTGCGCCTCGACGAGGCCCGGTCATCCATCGAGATAGAGGCGACCGCGGCGGCCACCGCCAGAACAGGGGTCGAGATGGAAGCGCTGACCGCCGTCAGCGTCGCCGCGCTGACCATCTATGACATGGTCAAGGCGGTGGACCGCGGCACGACTATCTTGGAGGTGAGGCTGGTACGCAAGACCGGCGGGCAGAGCGGAGACGTGGAGCTGGAATGACCCAATATCCCACTTGCGCAAGGCCTGTCCCTGTGCTATATTCCGCCCACACAGCATGCCCCCGCGTGGTGAAGGGACCGCATGGTTGACGAATACTTTCGGCAGTACGGACTCCTCGCTATCTTCGCGGCAGTGGCTCTAGCCGTCCCCGCGGGGATGCTGGCCGGCTCTTGGCTCCTCTCCCTCGCCTCCCTCGCGCGCGTCAGGCCAAGCAAACCCGACGCGGTCAAACTGAGCATATACGAGTGCGGGTTCGAGACACTGACCGGCACATGGAACCGTTTCAACTTCCGGTTCTACTCCATAGCCCTCGTCTTCGTGATCTTCGACGTGGAGGTGGTCTTCCTGTTTCCCTGGGCGGCCAGCTTCGGGGTGATGTCCCGGCAGTTCGGGCTATTCGTTCTATTAGAGATGGCCGTCTTCGTCGGGATACTCCTGATCGGATGGCTGTACGCGTGGCGCAAAGGCGCCCTGGAGTGGAGTTGACCATGCCCGCGGAACCTGCCGAAGGCGCCGGCCTCGGGATCCCCCTGTACACCACGACGTGGGAGGTTGACAGGGTTGAGGGCGCATACATAAACGACCTCAAGGCGACCAACACCGAGCCGCTCGCCGAGCCCCTCGTCGAAGTTCCCGACGACCTGAAGCGCAACCTTGCCGTCACCTCGATCGACGCCATGCTCAACTGGGGGCGCAAGTCCTCCGTGTTCCCCCTATCCTTCGGGCTCGCGTGCTGCGCGTTCGAGATGATGGCGACCGCGATGTCCCGGTTCGACATATCCCGGTTCGGCATGGAAGCCTTCCGAGCGTCGCCTAGACAGGCCGACCTGATGATAGTGGCCGGAACCGTAACCTGGAAGATGGCGCCCGCCATCGAGCGGGTGTACCGCCAGATGGCCGAGCCCAAGTGGGTCATCTCCATGGGCGTGTGCGCCACCAGCGGCGGGCCGTACTACGAGTCGTACAGCGTCGTTCCTGGGGTCAATCACATTGTGCCCGTGGACGTATACGTGCCCGGATGCCCTCCACGCCCCGACGCCCTCCTGTACGGCATCATGCAGCTTCACGAGAAGATCAAGCGATACCGGCTGCAGGGCCAGGCGGCCGGCCAGTAGATGACCCTAGAGCTCGACGGCGCCGAGTTGGCGCGACGCATCAACGAGGCGCTACCGGGGGCGGCCACCGAATGGAACGGCGCCTACGTTTGGGTCGAGCCGGAGAGCCTGTTGGACGTGGCCCGCTTCCTGAAAGACACCCCTGACCTCGACTTCTCCACCCTACGCGGAATAACCGCCGTTGACTACGTCGAGCACTTCGAGATCATCTACCACCTGCTCTCCATGAGGAGGAACCACTCCGTCGTTCTGAAGACCCGGCGCTTCGGCAGGGAGGAGCCGACTATCGACTCGGTCATCGGCATCTGGAAGGGAGCGGACCTGCAGGAGCGGGAAGTGTGGGACCTGATGGGAGTCAGGTTCGAGGGACACCCCAATATGAAGCGCGTCCTGCTCTGGGAAGGGTTCCCGGGCCATCCTCTCAGGAAGGACTTCATCAGGTAGCGCGGCGCCCTATGCCTATACAGACCGAGCCCGTAACCATCAACCTGGGGCCTCAGCACCCCAGCACCCACGGCGTATTCCGCCTCCGCGTTACCTTCGACGGCGAGCTCGTCTTGGACGTCGAGCCCATATTCGGCTACCTCCACCGAGGCACCGAGAAGCTGGCCGAGGAGCGGACCTACGTCCAGATAGTAACCCTGACCGATAGGCTGGACTACGTGGCGAGCATGACTAACAACCAGGCCTACACCCGGGCGGTGGAGAAGTTGTCTTGCATCGACGTGCCCGAGCGCGCCCAGTACCTCCGGGGCATCACCGCGGAGCTGCAGCGGATAGCCAGCCACCTCATATCGACCGGCTTCCTGCTCCAGGAGATGGGGACCTTCGGCGGGACGCCCCTGATGTACTGCTTCCGCGAACGGGAGCGTATCCTGGACATGTTCGAGATGCTCTGCGGCGCGCGGATCACGGTCAGCTATATGCGGCCGGGGGGCGTCACCCAGGACGCTCCGCCGGAGTTCTGGGAAGCGCTGGCCGTCTTCACGCGCGACATGCCCGGCTACATCGACGACCTGGAGGGCCTCATCAGCGACAACGAGGTGGTGCTGGCCCGCACCCGAGACGTCGGCATACTGTCCGACGAGCTTGCAGTGGCGGGCTCGGTGACAGGTCCCATGCTGAGGGCCAGCGGCGTCCAGTGGGACCTCCGCAAGGCCGACCCCTACGAGATATATGACCGGGTCGAGTTCGACGTGCCCATCGGGGCAACAGGCGACACCTTCGACCGCTACATCGTCAGGGTCCAGGAGATGCGCGAGAGCGTGCGCATCATCGAGCAGTGCGTAGAGCAGATACCTGGCGGGCCTGTGCGGTCCGATGCCCCCTTCTTCATGAGGCCCCCCGCCGGCGACGCCTACGCCGCGGTCGAAGCGCCAAAGGGCGAGCTCGGCTTCTACCTCGTGAGCGACGGCGGCATCTCGCCCTATCGCTGCAAGATCAGGTCCCCGTCCTTCATCAACATGAACGTGCTCAAGGATATGCTCGTCGGCTGGAAGATGGGGGACCTGATCATAATCTTCGGGAGCACCGACATCGTCATGGGCGAGGTGGACCGGTAGGATGCCCCTGGAGGCGCTGGACAACCGCCGCCACTTCTATCGAGTACTCGGCCTGTGCGTCATCTCTGCGTGAGAGCCTGGCAGAAGTGAAGACGCTGATTCCAGTGGGCGCAAGCGTTGCGCCGTTCGAGCGGAAGATGGCCGAGCTGGGTCCTCGCAGCGTGTCCGAGGAGTGGTACGACCGCGCCGTGAGGGTACTCAGGGGAGGGGACGGCGGCGAACATGGCCTGCTCCTCTATCAGTTGATTCTCCACCGCTCCGGCGCCGGTCATCCGCTGGTCGTCCTAGACGTGGGAACCGCTAGGGGGTTCTCCGCCATGATGATGGCGCGCGCCATGTTGGATGCGAACATGGCGGGACACGTCTATACCGTGGACGTGATCGACCATGACGAGTTGCGCGGCTGGCACGTGGAGAAGCAAGAGCCTGATGAGCCGCTGGCGCGAATAGAGATAGCCCGCTCGGAAATCTGGAACAGGTGGTTCGGGGATGAGGCTGCCAGGATTACGGCTGTCACCGCTCAATCCTCGGACGTTCTGGACGACTGGAAGCATGGCCCCGTTGATCTTGCGTTCTTGGACGGCAGTCACACGTATGCCAGCGTGAAGAGGGAGTTGTCGGTGCTGGACTGTCTGATGGCGGGGGGGAGTGAGATAGTGCTCGACGATTACCATCTCGGCGTAAGCGTTGCCCGTGTCCATTCGCGGCCCCTCAACGCCATCGCCTGGGTCCTTGGGAGAGCGCTGCCGCCCACCCGCAAGCTGTCGCCCGTTCCTGGGGAGAGCAACGAGTACGTGATCGTCAAGCAACGGTTCTACGGTATCAGGAAAGCCGTCAGTGAGTTTCTCGAGGAGCGGGATGGCCAGTGGTCGCTGGAGATCATATCCATGCCTTCCCGCGGGGAGTACCAGGGCAGCGATTATTCGCTGGCCGCGCTCACCAAGGAATAGCCGTAGATGGATCGCCGGCAAGCGGGCAAGGGAATCGGGTAACCTTTAGGGAGACAGGCGACGCTCAAGAGTGTAGAGCCAGATTCAGCTGACGCCAAACCGCAGCCTTCGGCCCGAGGAGCGTCTCAAGCTAATGAGATTGGCGGCCGGAGGCTGAGAAGGCAGCGGTGATATTGAGGAGCTGAAGCGCATGGTCTACGAGAGCCGGCGTAGAGGCTCCCGCGAGATACCGAACCTGTAATGCGCGCGATGCGGTATATGGTGGACACTCGACGATGCGCCTAGCATTCACTGCGCCCCGATACCACACGAACCAGCACTTCCCCGTGAAGGCGCTGATGGAAGCGGGGCACGAGGTGTCCTTTCTCGTTCTACGGCGGGGGCAGAGCGAGACCTACGATGCGCTGGCCCCGCGTGTGCTCGGATGCTCGCACGTCTTCGAGGCCCTCCGGCGCATGACCGCCGCGCTGCCTGGTGTCAGGCTGAGTAGCGACGGCGGCATTCCCCCGGTGCGCAAGTTCTGGCGCGAGATGCGGCGCCTGCGGCCATCGGCGGTGGTCGTGCGCGACCCCTTCTCCGCCTACGGCCTGCTCGCCGTGCTGGCGGCTAAGCTCGTGGGGGCGCGGCCTGTCTTCTACACCCAGACGCCGGCGCATCGGCGTTCGAGCGGCTGGAAGCTCCGCGCGGCCGTGCTCGCCCGGGGCATGGCCGGGGCAGGATGGATCACGCCCGTGCTCGGATCGCCCGACCAAGGGAAGACGGCGAACGGCCCACTGTGCTACGTGCCCTTCGCGATGCCTCCCCAGACTTCCCCAGACGGCAGGCGCTGGTTCGCCGGCGGGGCCGTGAACGTCCTTGCGATAGGCAAGTTCGAGCCCCGCAAGAACCATCCCCTGTTCCTGGATGCCGTTCACAGACTCTCTTCGCGATGCCCGGTTCGGGCCACTATAATCGGGGAATGTTCGACCCCGGCGCATCGAAAGGAGCTGGAGGCCGTCAAGGGACGACGGCGGAGCTTGGGCTTGGACGAGACCGTCCGGATCGAGGTCAATCTGCCCTTCCACGAAGTTCAGCAGCGCTTCAAGGAGCACGACATGTTCGTACTAGCCAGCCGTGACGAGTGGGCGGCGGTCTCCCCACTGGAAGCCATGGCGCACTCCCTTCCGGTCGTGTGCAGCGACTCGAACGGCACGGCATGTTACATTCGACCAGGCGAGAATGGCTTCGTGTTCCGCGCCGACGACCTCGACGACCTGGAGGCGTGCATGTACAGGATAGCGAGCGACCGCGACTTGCTGGCTGCGATGGGCCGCCGCAGCTACGAGCTGGTGGTCTCCGAGCACGCGCCCGAGAAGTACGCGCAGGCTATCATGGAGATAGCAGGCGGTACGCGGTGAGACGCCCGGTAGCGTTGTACATGCCGTCCCTCGATGGCGGCGGCGCAGAGCGGGCCATGCTTGACGTCGCAAGAGGCCTTGCCCAGCGCGGGTTGCCGGTCGACATGGCGCTCGTCCAGGCAAAGGGGCCGTATCTCGACCTGCTGCCGGGCGGTGTGCGGCTGATAGACCTGGACTCCCGGCGCTGTCTCACGAGTCTTCCCCGGCTGCTCCGATACATGCGGCGAGAGCGTCCGCGCCTGCTCATATCCACGCTGCCCGAAGCCAACACGGTCGCGCTGATTGCCAGGAGGGCGCTCGGAGGCCGCGTTCCCGTGGCGGCGCGGAGGGCGAATACCTTCACGATGGAATACGCCAATGCAGCCTTGAAGGACCGGGTGACGCTGAGGTTGGAGAGGCGTCTCCTGTCATCCGCCGATGTGGTTGTGGTAAACTCGCATGGAGTTGCTGACGACCTCAAGAGGAGCGCTCCGGCCATTTCGCGCCAGGTCCACGTCATACACAACCCGGTGGTGTGGCCCGACCACGCGGAGAAGGCGATGGCCCCGGTGAAGCATCCCTGGTTCGGCGGCGCAGGCCCGCCCGTGGTACTATCCGCGGGGCGCCTAACGCCCACCAAGGGACATGCGACTTTGCTCGAGGCCTTCGCCGAGCTGGTGAAGTCGCGCCCCGCCCGCCTGGTGACGCTTGGGGAAGGCCCGGAGCGCGGCAGGCTCTTGGAGCTCGCACGGAAGCTGGGAATCGAGCGGTCAGTGGACTTTCCGGGGTTCCAGGTCAACCCGTTTGGGTACATGGCAAGGGCAAAGGTGTTCGCGCTGGCATCCACTTACGAAGGATTCCCCAACGTGCTTGTCCAGGCGATGGCATGCGGAACGCCCGTGGTCAGCACGGACTGCGCCAGCGGTCCCAGAGAGATACTGGAAGGCGGTAGGTGGGGGCGCCTCGCGCCGGTGGGCGACCACCACGCGCTGGCGAAGGCGATGCTCGAAACCCTGGACGCCCCAATCGCCCCGGACCTCCTAGTATCCAGGGCCAGCGCGTACTCCGCGGAAGCCTCGATCGACCGGTACATGGAAATCATACCCGAATGCTGAAGACCGCCGCGCTGGCCGGGTCCCGATATAGAGATAGGCTATACGGTCTCCGCCACGACTCGATAACCCGGCTGATATTCGCCCTGCTGCTGGCGACCATCTTCGTCCATCTATGGTTCGCCAGCGCTCCGCTGCCCCTTGGAGGGCCCAACGTAATTCTCGGCTTCTTGACGGTCTTGCTCGCAGTGTCCTATACCGCGCTGCGTTTTCTGCTCAGGGCAGGGGTAACAGGTACGGAAGCGGAAGCTTCGGGGGAATGGCGGAAGCGGGCCGCGGCCGCCATATTCGCCACGGCCAAGGACTTCCGTCCGGTGATTCCGATAATTGCGGTGTCGTTGCTGCTGCTGACGTGGATGCTGGCGGTCTATCTATTCACTGACACACTCGTGCCGAAGCGCATGGGTCAGATAGTGATGGGCATCGGTATCCTGTTTGCGGCGTATCTGTCCGTGGACAGCGTCCGCAGGGCCACGCTCGCGGCGGCGGCAATAATACTCGCGACTTTCGTGTCCGCCCTGTTCGGCCATGCCGTAATCGGAATAGGCGAGCCCTTCTCGACTGTCTGGCTGTCTATCTCCACCTTGAAAGAAGCAACCCCGGGTGTGGTCCTGGGTGAGGGTAGACTGGCGGGGCTTTCCCCGGACGTATCCGATTTCAGTTATCGGATCGCCACCGGCGTCCCGCTGGCTTTCGCCGCCGTCATTTCCAATGCATTTGGGCATAGCGCGGCGTCCCAGAGGGCCTACTACGCGGCGGCGTTCGTCATACTGATGACCATGGTGCTGGCCCTGGTCACCAGCGCCACTCGCTCCGCCATTCTTGGAACGCTGGCCACCGCCTTCTTCTTCCTGCCTTGTGTCGTGGAACCTCATCTTCGGCGGCGCCTGTTCATCACAGTTCCACTAGTGGCCGCCTGCCTGATTGCTATATACAACCCCATATTTAATGTCAGCGACGCCATCGGCCTGTCCGACGAAGAAGTGCAGTACAGCTGGACACACAGCAAAGCGCTGACGCTCTTCCGTGAAGGGCCACCCTTTCGCATAGACACGGATGGAGAGTGGCAGATTAGCACGCGCGACGCCTCCGCGTGGGAGACCAACACGTCGGAACCCTGGACGAACCAGGCGCTGGTGGCCGAGGCGGATGATCTGGAGCGAGAACGGCTGGCGAGTGTGCGACCGGGAGACACCATTCTAATCGAGGCTGACGCGGACAACTGGGCGGTGTACTCCGTGCCCCAGGTGATTGTGCGCGACTTGCGGGTAACGTTCTGGTACCTAGAGCTTGTGGCGTCGGCTGGAGACAAGTCGTCGCTGGTGAACGACGCATCCGCGACGCTCTACTACAATCCCGCCCCAGGCGCCGACGCCAATGACCAGGAGGTGATGACCGGCGGAGACGTGAGGGTGAAGCGGATAGTCCTCAATACCTCCGACGTAGGGCTTAGTAGGTCGAGTGATAGGATCATGAGATTCTCCAACTTGACGAGTCGAGTCCGAATACCCATGATAATCACGGCATTGCGGTACTCTCTGGACTACCCACTCGGAACAGGTAGATACTATCCCAGCGCTTCACACGTGAGCGCGGGGTGGGATGCCCGGATAGTGGACACCGTTCTGGCTTATACCCCGCATAATCAGTTCCTGAACATTCTCGTGTACTTTGGGTTTCCGGGCCTGATATTGCTTATCCTGTTCTACGTTCTTATCCTGATATCGTTGATCTACTCCGCAAGGCTCGTAATACGCTCGCGCGATGAGGCTCTCTATCTCCTCATCGCCGGCGTTGCCGGTGGACTGGCCGCCTACGGAGTCAACAGCCTTCTGCATAACAACGGTCCGTTCATGGGAGACTGGGGCCACTTCTTCATCATTGGGCTGGCGTTCAGCATCCAGCGAATAGCGGCTTCCCGCAACGCGAATGGGGAGGCGGCGCGGCCATGACCCCATCACATGCCGAGCGCGGCGCCGAGTCCGGGCATCTGGTGGGCTGTGCTGGTGTCCGCGCTCCCCGCTGGTCGCCGCCCGACCGTCTCAATGCCCACGTGGTAACCAGCAGCGCCGGACACAGGCTCGCCATCGCAGGCCCCCCCTGGAGGTCTTCGACATGCAGGCTGGGATACAATCTTGCACATTGTAGAGCAGCTATCCCCGGTGATAGAGTCGTCCGGGACACGCCCGCTCTCATCGAGGACATGGTCGAGACCGGGGTGAAGTCCGGCAGCGGGTTCTACATGTGGGACGACGAGTCCGTGACGGACGCTCAGGCAGCGTGTCGGGAAGCTCTCTCCACCATAGACCAACTCTCATAAGGAGGCTCCATGATAAAGCGGCTGCACCACACGGGGTTCGTCGTCCGCGACCTGGACGAGGCGGTAA
Organism: uncultured Dehalococcoidia bacterium; assembly: GCA_958296115.1. Classification (GTDB taxonomy): domain Bacteria; phylum Chloroflexota; class Dehalococcoidia; order Lucifugimonadales; family CAJWER01. Next base: position 2,282,027 of record OY282442.1, on the reverse strand, counting down.
GCTTCTACCGGGACGTCGTTGGGCTGGAGGTCCAGCGCCAGTACGAGCGGACCGGCCCGGGCATTGACCAAGTGATCGGCTACGAGGACGCGCGTCTCCGAATCGCGCTTCTCGGAGCGGCCGGCGGCGACCATATCCTGGAGTTGATCCAGTACCTGAACCCGCCTCCCGCCGCGCGGGGCAGCGAGGAGCGGAGCGTGCTCGGCGGCGCGCATCTCTCGCTGCTCGTGGACGACATCCAGGCGGTCTTCGACAAGCTCTCGAAGAATGGGGCGCAGATCATGAACCCGCCCACCGACGTTGCCCCCGGGCGGACAGCCTGCTACCTGCAGGACCCGGAGGGCAACTGGGTGGAGCTGATGCAGCTGGACGAATGATACGCATAGCGCTGATAGGCTGCGGCAATGCGGGATCCTACGCCGCCGTATCCTCGCGCCTGCGCCGGGCCGCCTTTTCCGCCGCAGCGGACGCCGATCCGACAACGGCGCGCCAGGCGCTCGGAGCGCGGGTGGACGGCGCTTCCCTCGACGACCTGCTGGCCCGGCGCTCCGATTCGTTCGACGCCGTGGTTATCGACACGCCGGCGCAGACCCACGCCGAGCTTGCAATCAAGGCGGCCGAGGCGGGCAAACACGTCCTGGTGGAGCCGCCCCTAGCCCTTTCGACGGCGGACGCCGATGCGGCCATCGCCGCGGCGCGGTCGTCCGGGGCGCGCCTAATGGCGGGAAATCCGGCTCGATTCGCGCCCGCCGGCCAGACAGCGCGGAATAGCCTCGACTCGGGGGAGCTGGGCGAACCCGGCCTCCTGCGCGTACATCGCTGGGAGCCGCCGAGCGTCACAAGCCAACCACTGATCGAGGGCAGTCTCGCCCAGGACCTTGACCTGGCTATCTGGCTGTTCGAGGGAACGCCCACAGAGGTGTACGCGACCGCACGCAATATCTCCGGGCATGGCTCCGACCGGCCAGACTACGCGCAGATACATCTCGGTTTCCCCGGCGGCGGCATGTCGATCATCGACTACTCGGACGGCCTGCCGATGGGGCCGGGTTACCACTTCCTCTCGCTGATAGGGTCCAGGGGCGCGGCATACGCCGACGACCACCACGACGTGAACCTGGTGTACGGGGGCGGCAACGCTCAGTCCCTCGACGCCGACCGCGGCCGCCTGCACCTGCTCGCGCAGCTCCAGGAATTCGTGGATGCCATAGAGGACGACAGGGAGCCGAGCGTCACAGGCGCGGACGGACGGGCCGCCGTGGAGACGGCGGTCGCCGCGATGGAGTCGATTGCGTCCGGCAGGGCGGCGCGGCTGGAAGGAGGACGCTATGAGCTGGTCTGATAGCCGCGGCGTGTTCAAGTTCGCCGCCCTCAGCGCGGTCAAGCACGCCTACGTGCCGCTCGGCGTCGCGGCCCACCCCCGGTTCGAGCCGGTGGTGGTGGCTGACGACGCGGAGCAGGAGGCGTGGGCGCACGAGCGCAATGCGCGGCTCGCGGACGAGCTCGGCGTGCCCTATGTCCGCGACGTCGAGAAGGCGATTGCCGAGTACGGCGCGCAGGTTGCAGTCATCAGCTCCCAGGCCGAGCGGCATTGCGATCTTGCCGTCCGCGCCGCCGACGCTGGCCTTCACGTCGTGCAGGACAAGCCGATGTCCACCAGCGTGGCGGAGTGCGACCGGGCGGTCGAGGCGGTCGAGCGCGGCGGCGTCAGGTTCATGATGTGGAACCGCAACTTCATGCCGTCGCTCGTCCAAACGCGCCAAGCAATCGCGGGTGGCGCAATCGGCCAGCCCCGCGCCATTCACGTCGATTTCTACTTCGCGTCCGACGCCGGCCCGCCCAAGGGATCCCGCAAGCCGGGCGACCCGCCGATGGACTGGTACGAGTACCAGAAGTCGGCCCACGCGACGGGCCGAGACGGCGGCGTGGGCGCGCATCCGATGGGGGAATTGAAGATAGAGGGGATATACCCGCTGGCATACATCCAGATGTTGGTCGGCGCGAAGGTCGAGCGCGTATTCGCGCGAGCAACCTCGCACTTCCACCAAGTCAACGTCGACAACGACGTCGAGGATCTGGCGTCGGTGACCCTGGAGATGGAGCGTGGGCTTGTGGGGTCACTTACCATCGGCCGTATCGGGAGCGGCGGCCACCCGGACGGCTCCATGATCAAGATAGCCGCGCTGGGGTCGAAGGGCGCTCTGGTGGTGAACGAATCCCGGCCCGAGGTGGCGGTCTATCACCGCGGGCAGACGAAGGGGCCGTACCACCAGCGCGTCGGCAACGAGGGCGATTTCCTGCTGATGGAGAGCTTCGCCAAAGCCATAGACACCGGCGGCCCGACGGCCCTGGACGCCAGGGCAGGGCGCGCCATCGCCGCCACCGTAGAGGCGGCCCTGGAATCGGCCCGCGCCGGCAAGCCCATCGCGGTGAGGTAGCGACTTGGACGCTCAGAACCTCGGACGGGCGATGATGGTATAATCCACGTCATGGCCGCGCCATCTGTAAAACTAGACCCCGATTCCTTGGTGGCTCGCATCATCGAAGAGCTTCGGGCCAACCCCGATGCTCAGACGCTGTTGCTGCGCGCGCTGCTCACCGACGAGTTCCTGGGTATGCCTGTACGCCTGGAGCGCGTGGAAGCCGCCGTCTCCGACTTGAGGGTGGATACCATAGAGTTGAAATCCCGCGTCGAAGAGCTGAATGCCACCACCGCTAGGCTCGAATCCAATGTCGAAGAGCTGAATGCCACCACCACAGGGCTGAAATCTGATGTCGCGAGCCTGAAGGGGCTCGCCTTGGAAGTGAGGATGCCCAAGATGGTTCGCTCTCGTCTGAGCCAGGAGCTTGGCCTTCGCCATGCGAGGATGATGACCACCCTCCTTCAGGAGATGGCCCCCGAGCTTGCCAAGCCGGTCGAAGACGCTCTCGATAGCGGTGTCATCTCAGACGAACAGGAAGTCCGTATCAACGCGACTGACGTCATCCTGCGCGCCCAGCGCAAGACCGATCGGTCCTTGGTCTGGGTGGCAGTCGAGGCTTCCAATACCATCGACAGGAACGACATCGAGCGTGTCAGGCAATCCGCCAACGCCTTGGGCGCTGTATTTCAGCAGGACGCGCTGGCGGCCGTCATCGGCTATCGCATCCACACCAGGGATCAGGAGCGCGCTGACCGGGCCGGCGTCCATACTATCATCGTCCCTGAAGGCAGCTAGCGCTCCGGCCACTTGACCATGATCGATAGACAGATTCCCAGGCTGAGACGAGATGTCCTACGTCATGTCAGCCACTTGGAAACAGCGCTAGGAGACCCTGAATGATCAACCGAGACCGGCTGGTGCAGACCTTCCTCGACCTGGTTGCCATAGACAGCCCATCCCATCACGAGGACGAGATCGCGGAGGACCTCACACGCCGCCTCCAGGCGCTCGACCTCCACGTCGAGGCCGACGGCTACGGCAACATCATAGCCCGCGACGAGGGCGACGCCTCCCTGCTGCTGTCGGCCCACATGGATACGGTCGAGCCCGGCCGCGGGGTCAAGCCGTCCATCGTCGGCGACCGCATCGTATCGGACGGCTCTACCATCCTCGGCGGCGACTGCAAGGCCGGCGTATCCGCCATACTCGAAGGCATACAGTCCATCCGGGACGACGGCGCGGCCCACGCTCCCATCCAGGTATGCTTCACCAGGGCCGAGGAGCCGGGCCTGCTCGGAGCTCGCAACCTCGACTACTCGATGATCACCGCAGCCGAGTCCATCGTGTTCGACGGCGAAGGGCCTGTAAGCCGGATCACCAACGCGGCCCCGACCTACATAGGCTTCGAGCTCGCCGTCACTGGCCGCGCCGCTCACGCGGGCGTCGAGCCGGAAAAAGGCATCTCGGCCATCCGCGTCGCAGCCGAGATGATAACCAGGCTGCCCCAGGGCCGGCTCGACGGCGAGACCACCTTCAACGTGGGCGCCATCGAGGGCGGCTCCACCAGGAACACCGTCCCAGAGAAAGCGACGGTCGTGGGCGAGTTCAGGAGCATCAACCTCGAGGCCATAGACGACATCCATCAGCAGATGGACGGCGCGCTCGCCAAGGTCCGGGCCTTGTTCCCCGACGCCAATATCGAGGCCAACTTCACGACCGAGTTCGAGCGGTACAGGATAGAGGGCGACAACCCGCTGATGGTCCGAATCCAGGACGCGATACGCGGCCTCGGCATGGAGCCGACCATGAAGCCGACCGGCGGCGGCTCCGACGGCAACATCTTCAACCAGAACGGCATAAACGCCGTCGTCGTCGGCATGGCCGACCACAACATGCACACCGTCCGCGAATACGTAACCATCCCCGACCTCGTGGACGCCGCCCACCTCTGCGAGGCCATGCTGAGGAAGGAGTAAGTCCGATTCGACGCGCCCCCGTCCGCCTCGCAATAGTCGGGTGCGGCGCCATATCCCAGCTCAACGCGCCCGGCTACCTGGAGCACGAGGGCTGCGAGGTCGCGGCCCTGTGCGACCCCGTGCGCGAGCGTGCGGAGAGCAGAGCAGCCGAGTGGGGAATCAGCCCCAAGATATACACCAGCTACGACGACGTCCTGCGCGACCCCGCCATAGACGCGGTGGAGCTGCTGACCCCGACTTATCTCCACGCCGACCAGTCGATAGCCGCCCTCGAGGCCGGCAAGCATGTATCTTGCCAGAAGCCCATAGCCGTGAGCGTCGAGGAAGCCGACCGCGTCGCCGAGGCGGCAGACCGCGCGGACACGTTCTTCCGCGTGACCGAGAACTTCCTGTACTACCCTCCGCTCGTCAAGGCGAAGGAGCTGCTGGACAGCGGCGCGATAGGCGAACCCAACATGGTGCGGATGCGAGTGGTGCTGACGAACTTGGAGGGCGCGTCCGGCGCTTTCAGGATCGCGCCCGACTCATTAGCCTGGCGGCGCGACCCCACGCTCAATCCCGGCGGGCTGCTCTACGACGAGGGCGTACACAAGTACGCGACGGCCATGTGGTGGGTCGGAGACCCCGAAACGGTCACCAGCGCGGTTACCAGGACGAGCGACTTCATGGTCGAAGCGCCGAGCGTGATTACCTGGAAGTTCCAGGACGCCGACTGCCTGGCCGTGTTCGAGTACTCCTCGGCGCCCGATATGAAGATCAGGACGTCGTACTACCCCATAGACGACTTCTTCGAGATCCAGGGCTCCGCCGGCGCTATCTGGGTTACCCGGTGCAGCGGCGAGATGCTCGACCTGCCGCCCGTGATGCTTCACAGGGGTTCCGAGTCCGTCAGCTACCAGGTCCCAATGGACTGGATTACAGGGTTCGAGGGCGCCGCCCGCGACTTCATAGACGGCATCATAGAGGGCCGCCAGCCCCAGATGGACGCCGAGTTCTCAGGCAAGGTGCTGCGGGCCGCGCTCGCGGTGTACAAGTCAGCGGAGCTTCAGCGGCCCGTCCGCCCCGACAACCGCGTCTCTTGAGGGTAGAACTCGCATACGGGCGCGCCGGACTCACCGTGGAGGTCCCGGACGGACAGACCACCGTGGTCGAGCCGACGTACTTGCCCGGCCTGCCCGACGTCGAATCGGCGCTGCGTGACGCGCTCCGCAACCCCATCGGCTCCCAGACCCTGCGAGAGATGGCGAAGGGCGACCGGAGCGTGGCTATCTCCGTGTGCGACATAACCCGCCCCATGCCGTCGGCCACCGTCCTGCCCGTCCTCCTCGGCGAGCTCGCCGGCGTAGCGAGGGACCGGATAACCATCTTGGTCGCCACTGGCACCCACCGCGCGAATACCCGCGAAGAGCTGGAGGAGATGCTCGGCCCGGATGTCGTCCGGGATTACCGGGTCATCAACCACTCCGCCTTCGACGCCGACGGCCTCACCCGCGTTGGGGACACGCGCGGCGGCGTTCCCATATGGCTCAATTCACACTGGGTGGACGCAGACACGCGAATCACCACGGGGTTCGTCGAGCCGCATTTTTTCGCGGGATTCAGCGGCGGGCCGAAGATGGTCGCGCCCGGCCTAGCCGGGTTCGACACCATCATGGCCCTGCACAGCGCCCCGCTCATCGCCCATCCCAAGACGACGTGGGCCGTAACCGACGGCAACCCCATCCACGACGCCATCCGCGATATAGCCGCCCTCACCGGCGTACACTTCAGCATAGACGTAACCATCAACCGCGACCACGAGATAACGAGCGCCTACGCGGGCGAGCTCTTCGCCGTACACCGCGCCGCCTGCGACGGCGCCCGCCGAAACGCCATGCAGCCCGTGCCGCGCCCCTACGACGTGACCATAACCACCAACAGCGGCTTCCCCCTCGACCTGAACCTCTACCAGTCCGTGAAGGGCATGTCCGCCGCCTCCCTGGTAACCCGCAAGGGCGGCGCCATCATCTGCGCGGCGGAGTGCAGCGACGGCATCCCCGAGCACGGCGAGTACGGCAGGATGCTGACCTCCCGCGGCTCGCCCCAGGACCTGCTGGACATGGTCCACTCACTCGACGAGGGCCGACACGACCAGTGGCAGGTGCAGATACAGTCCCAGTTGCTCCTCCGCCACCAAATCTACCTCAAGTCCAGCCGCCTGTCGCCCGCCCAGGTACGCGCGGCCCATCTCCAACCCGCCGACGACATCCAGGCAGCCATCGACGAGTCCATAAACCAGCGCGGCGGCCCCGATGCCCGCGTCTGCGTGCTGCCCCAGGGACCGCAGACCATCCCCTACGTCGCCGCCTGACCCCAGGGCAAATCGCATCCAATGAGGGTGATTCAGGATGCCAAGACTATGCTCGTCGGGAGCGCGGCGTCCCTCCCCTCCCAATCCTGAACATCCACCCAATCCTGTAAATCCTGATTCCGACACCTCCCACGTCTTATCCTCCTCCCTTCGCGGGAGAGGGCTAGGGTGAGGGTGACTCCCCGGCCTCCCCCGAAAATTGCCCCCAAATTGCCCCGTAGCGCCCCTTGACATCGCGAGAACAGCCGTGCTAGTCTGGTAGACGGCCCGAAGGGACGTACTCCAAACGGGCACAGAGCCACCTCTACCAAATCTTCAGGGTATTCATGCCGCCGCTGTTGTTGGGACGGGGCCCCCGCGGTATGAGAAGGCCGCTCTGTGTTCCGGCGTCTCGACAGGAGGACGCAGCGCTAAATGTGCCTCCCCCGTTCCAGGTGCGGACTCTCGGTAACACGGGAGGACCGTAGCCAGCGCAGCCCGACGCCTTGGCGGGTGGAAGGTCCAAGCGCGAAACGCAGGCGGTCCCGCAAAGGACCGTCAGCCGTCCGGGAAAGTTAGAGGAGGGGCTGCACCCCCAGTGTCGGCGGGCGATCGACGTCGGCATCCTCGAAGCAAGTACCGGAGTCACTGCCTTGCAGGGCATACTCAATCCCCCGTGTGAGCGGGGGAACCAGGAGTAGATAGGGCGCGGGTCGCAAGACCCGCCAAGTTCCCTCTCCCTCACGGGGGAAAGGGCCAGGGTGAGGGCAAATGCCCCGCCCTGCGTCCCCTCCCCCTAGGGGAAAGGGCTAGGATAAGGGCGATATCCCGCTCTGTCCCCTCTCCCTAGACGGGAGAGGGCCAGGGTAAAGGGTGATAAGCCAGGCGCAGAAGCGGCTAGAACCCGCCAGAGCGCCAACCAAAAGGAGCCGGCCAAGACGAAACGAACATAGGCGCAGGCGTCCCGCCTGCCACCTCCCCTCTCCCTTCACGGGAGAGGGTAATTCAGGGCGCCAATACTACATTGAACCAGTACCCCCTCTGTGAACTCCGCAGCGTCAGTCTGCGAAATAGGCTCTCAGGTCGGCGCGGTTGTGGTCGAGCCAGGCTATGTTGAGCCGGATTGTCTCGAGGGACTGGCTGATCGCTCGGTCGGCGGAGGGAGTCGGATGCTCGGCGAAGAAGCCCTCCACGTCCGCCAGCTTGTCCCGCGTCGTGAAGCCGGCCGTGATGCCGACCAGCCTTGAAAGCGCGAAGAAGCCGTCGCTGTAACGCCTGCTGAGCTCGCCCCAGCTCTCCTTCACGAACTCCCACGCCATGTCCCTGCCCATGCGGTTGCCCGCAACGCTGGCGATCACCTGGATCGTGTCGTGGTAGCGCACCCGGTCCGACAGCGAGCGGTCCAGAGTCTCCGACAGCAGCCCCGTCTCCTGGAATCTGCCCAGGGACATCAGCAGCCGCATCTTCTCCTCCTCCGTGGACGCGCGGTCATGAAGCTCCCATATCGCCCTGCACGTCGACTCGTCCCCCTGCTTGGCGGCCAGATTGAACACCACGCCCCGGATGTCTGGGTGGACGCTCGCCGGGTCGTCCACGTATCCCGTGAACAGTGACCAGGCCGTGTCGAGTGTGGCCTCGTCATCGTATTTGCCGAGCTGGCCCAAGATGGTCGAGCGCATGATAGCGTCCAACTCCCTCTCTTCCGGCCTGGCCTGCCACCCGACGCGCTCTCCCGCAGGGCCATAGACCTCCCGCATCATCTCGGAGAAGCTGCCGTAGAATGGCTCGTCCGACACGAGCAGATCCAGCAATCCAAAGTTAGCGGACAGGTCGCCCCATACGATGGCGTTGGTCTCGTTCACGTAGGACCGCGCCAGCGAGAGGAACTGCGTCACCGGCAGATAGCCGGCGCGCGCGAGGGCGAACGCATCGTCCTGGAGCCCAAGCCGGTCGATGGCGGAGACCTCCATCCCCTCCACGGCGGGCCGCAGCCGCTCCCATCCCGCACTCGTGTAGTTGACCCTGTAGAAGCCCACCTGGTCCGGGTTGACCTTGATCCAGCCCTCGCCGGCGCCTTCCGGAAGCCGGATGGACGCCTGCGGGCTGTCCACCAGCGTGGAGGCGGCCTCACCCCCGGAAGCGGCTACGGTCACGGGGACATGCCATACGGTGTCCTCTGCCGCTCCGGGATCGACCAGCCGCTCATAGACGAAGCGCTCCTGGGAAACGTGAAGCTCGACTCCTCCCTCCACCGGGGCCGTCCCCACGTCTAAGACGGGGTAGCCGGTCTGCTGCGCCCAGCTGTCCATCATCTCGGCAACCGGCCGCCCCGACGCCTCGCCCAGCGCGTCCCACAGGTCCCGCGTAACGGCGTTCCGGTACTGGTGGCGAGCGATGTAGCGGCGGAGACCCTCGCGGAAGGTCGCCTCGCCGAGGAACTGCTCCAGCATTCGCAGGATCGAGCCGCCCTTGCTGTAGCTGATGGCGTCGAAGAGCTGCCCTATCTCCGCAGGGTCCTTGACCTCCTGCTCAATGGGGTGGGAGCTCCTCAGACCGTCCAGACCCAGCGCGGCGTTCGTGTCGCCCGACACGAACTGGGTCCACATCTCCCACTCTGGGAACAGCCAGTCCACCGCCTTGTCGCCGATCCATGAGGCGAAGCTCTCGTTGAGCCACAGGTCGTTCCACCACGCCATCGTAACCAGGTCGCCGAACCACATGTGGGCCATCTCGTGGGAGATGATGGCGGCTATGCGCTGTCTGGCTTGGGCGGACGTCTGCCCCGGGTCCACGAGAAGCGCCACCTCGCGGTAGGTAACCGCGCCCCAATTCTCCATCGCTCCGGCCGCGAAGTCCGGAATGGCGACGTGGTCCAGCTTCTCCAGCGGATACGGGATCCCGAAGTAGTCGTTGAAGTAGGAGAGGAGCTTGACCGAGGTCTCGACCGCAAACTCGCCCTGGCTCTCCTTTCCCGCCGTGGCCCATACCCGCACCAGCGCGCCGTCCTCCGCCGTCCGCTCGACGCTCTTCAGGTCGCCCACCACGAAAGCCAGCAGGTACGTGGACATCACGGGCGTCTCGTCGAACCGCACCCGTTTCAGGCCGCCGCCCTCATCCGCCTCGTCCGCGATCATCGTGTTCGAGACGACCGCAAGCTCCGACGGGACCACCAGCGTAACCTCGAACGACGCCTTCAACGACGGCTCGTCCCAGCAAGGAAAGGCGCGCCGGGCATCGGTGGCCTCGAACTGCGTCGTTGCCAGGTAACGCTCCTCGCCCTGGGCGTCGGTGTAACGGCTGCGGTAGAACCCGCGCAGCCTGTCGTTGATCTCGCCGGTGAACGCTATCTCCAGCTTCGCAGGGCCGGCGGGAAGGGCCGAGTCGAAGGTGAAAGCCGCGGTCTCGGCCTTCTCGTCGAGCGTCGTTTCCGGGCACATATCCGCGCCCGATGACGTGAATCGGCACGATTCGATCTCAAGCTCGGCCGCGTTCAGGACTATTATGGCCGTCGGCCGAAGTATCTCGACGTCGATGATTACCCGTCCCGCAAAGGTGAACCTGCCCAGGTCAGGCTCCAGCGTCAGCGCGTACCTATCAGGCCTGACGTTGTTCGGCAGCATGACGGCGTTCGATTCGGTCATCCAGTTTCCTTTCGTTGGCGCCGCCATCGCCGCTCCGGCCATGGTCGGAGTTACGGGACGGCGGCAGCCCAAGCTTACTTGCCCTTCCAGCTCGGCTTGCGCTTCTCCGCGAATGCCTTGGGGCCCTCTACGAAGTCCTGCGAGGCTATGGCGCGCTCGTACTCGCTGAAGCCGCTCGCCATCGCCTCTTCCAAGGGCATGTCCAAGCCCATCAGCGCCATCTGCTTGCTTGCCCTGACCGACAGCGGCGCGCCGTCCACGACCTCCTCAGCCAGGCGCAACGCCGCGTCCAGCGCCTTCCCAGCAGGCGCGACCTCGTTCACCAGCCCCCACCGCAGGGCCTCCTCCGCGCCGATGGGCTTGCCCGTGAGCAGCATTCCCATCCCGACCTTGAGCGGGAGCTGCCTCGGTATCCGGTGTACCCCGCCCGCGGCCGCCACAAGCCCGACGTTGACCTCCGGCGCGCCGAACCGCGCGGACTCGTCGGCGACTATGAGGTCGCACGCCAGCGCGATCTCCAGCCCGCCGCCCATTGCGTACCCGTTGACGGCGGCGATTATCGGCTTCCAGCACTCGAAGTCCCCAGTTATGCCCCCGAACGGCACGGCGGACGCGCCCGGATACGCCTCGCCCGCCGCCCCGCGCTCCGCGTGGTACTTCAGGTCGTTGCCCGCGCAGAAGGCCCTCTCGCCAGACCCCGTGAGGACCGCAACCCAAACGTCCGGGTCGTCTCGGAAGTCCAAGAAGACCCGCCGCATCTCCTGGCTCGCCGGAGGATGCAGCGCGTTCAGACGCTCGGGCCGATCGATAGTAACGCGCGCGACCCGGCCGCGCTTCTCGTACTCGATGAAATTGAGGTCCATCGCAACTCCGCAGGGTAACGTGGTGGCAGGCGCCGCCAATTATATCAGCCTTTGCCCCTGTGTCCTCCGCATTCTCCGCGCCGAGAACTCAGGGGCCGCGTGTCTGCCCCCACAGGGGATGCCTGAAGCTCGGCGCTGGTCCGCCTCCCGTGGGCGCAGCCTTCCCCTGCCCCCGTGGACCTTGCCTTGTCTCTGCATCCTCAGCGCTCTCGGCGGTGAGCGCTGGCAGCTGCTGCCGCCTGCCAGGACGATGCGGCGGAAGCCCATTGAGGCGCTCTGCCAGATCGTGAAGGCTCGCCAGGTTATGCACCGGCAGATGGTCGTCCACGAACGGCAGGGCCGCCTGCATCCCGCGCGTCAACGGCGCGTAGCTCTCCGAGCCGAGCAGGGGGTTCAGCCATATGAGCCTGTGGCAGCTCCGCTGGAGCCTGGCAGCCTCCCTGCCCAGCAGCTCCGGCTCGCCCCGGTCCCATCCGTCCGATATGACCAGTACGACAGAACCCCAGCCCAGCGCGCGCCGGCTCCAGCGGTAGTTGAAGGTCTTGATGGCGTCGCCGATGCGGGTGCCGCCCGCCCAATCGGGGACGGCGCGGGACACCTCCGCAACCGCCTCGTCCACGCCCCTGTGCGCCAGCCGGTCGGTAACGCGAGTGAGCCGAGTGGCGAACAGGAACGCCTCCACTCGGTCCCAATTGTCGGCCAGCGAATGGATGAAGTGTAGGAGCATCCGCGTGTAGCGCTCCATCGAACCGCTCACGTCGCAGATCAGCGCCAGCCGCCTGGGCTTCTCCTTCCGCTGGAGCGTCGGCAGGTCGAGCATCTCCCCGCCGTAACGCAGGCTTCGCCTCGCCGCCTTCCGAAGATCGAGGGCCTGCCCTCGACCCGCCGCCCAGCGCCTCGTCCGCCGGCTGCCGACGCGCCATTCGAGCTCGTCCAGCATCCGCCTGGCGGACTCGGCCTCCCGCTCGGTGAACTCCGCGAAGTCCTTCTGGCGCAGCACCTCGCGGGCGCTGTACGTCCTCGCCATGTCCACGCGCTGGCCCTGGCTGTCGCCCCGCTCCGCGTCCTCGCCGTCCTCAGCGCCCGACGCCGGGGGCGCAAGCTGCGGCTGGCGGAACCGCCGGCGCTCGCCGATGGAGCGCAGGTCGAGAGTCGTCCAGTTGTCCTTGGGCGGCCTCCAGAACACGTCGAACGCCTCGTCGAACAGGTCCAGGTCACGCTGGCGATGCGCGAGCATCGTCCGGAGCGTGTGCCGAAAGTCCCGCTTGCTGCGGACGCCCACCAGGTCCAGCGCCTGCGCCGCGTCCAGCATCCGCCCAGAATGCACGTCCAGCCCAAGCGCCTTCAGCGTCCGCCCGAACATGAGCAGGTTATGGAGAAAATAGCCGCCGTCCTCGCTCATCGGCCCGCTAACCCCTGCGTCCGCCTCTGCGCGCCCCCCGGTTGGCCGCCCGGTTCATGAGCGTCCGAACCTGCTCGCCGCGCACCGTCTGGATGTCCTCCTGATACTTGAGCAGTATGCCCAGCGTGTCGTCTATGACCGTCGGCTCCAGCTTCGTCTGGTTCAGCGCCACCAGCGCCGCCGTCCAGTCCAGCGTCTCGGCCACGCCCGGCGCCTTGTACAGCTCGCCGTCCCGCAGCTCCTGCACGAACGCGGTTACCTCCCCAGCCAGCTTCCCGGACGCTTCGGGCATCTTCGATGCCACAATGCGGCTCTCCTTCTGGAAGTCCGGGTAGTCTATCCACGAGTATAGGCATCGGCGCTTCAGCGCGTCATGCACCTCCCGCGTCCTGTTCGACGTGATGACCACGATGGGCGGCTCCCCGCCCTGGAACGTGCCTAGCTCCGGGACCGTTATCTGGAAGTCCGACAGCAGCTCCAGCAGGAACCCCTCGAACTCCTCGTCCGCCCGGTCTATCTCGTCAATCAGCAGCACCGGCGGACTCTCCCGGCTCCCCTCGATGGCCTGCAGCAGCGGGCGCTTTATCAGGAACTCCTCCGTGAACAGGTCCTTGGACATGGACTCCCGCTCCGCCTGCCCCGACGCCTCGAGGATGCGTATCTCCAAGAGCTGGCGGGCGTAATTCCACTCGTACACCGCGTGATTTACGTCCAGCCCCTCGTAGCACTGCAGCCGAATCAGGTCGCGTCCAAGCGCCGACGCGAGCGCCTTCGCCACCTCCGTCTTGCCGACGCCGGCCTCGCCCTCCAGGAACAGGGGCCGACGCAGCCGCAGGGCCAAGAATATCGAGATCGCCAAGCCCCGGTCTGTCATGTACAGCTGCTCGGCTAGGAGCTTCTCCAGCTCCCCAATAGTCGAAGGGACGGTCATCTCTTCCATTGCGAACCTCGTTGGCTATGCCTCGCGCCCAATCTTCTCGCGAGCGCGAACATCATAGCACGCAACGGGGGGTGGCAGCCCACTCCCGACGCGTCCACGTATGCCGGCGTCCTCGACCTGCGCCACGCGGCGAAGCGCTCGATAGCCCGTAACAGGCTCCCCATCAGGCGCAACCCAGCTCAACCGCACAGACGACGCCGGCCGCGCCAGCAGGCGCGAGAACTGGCTGCGCGGCAGGCGGCGTGTCTGGGCCGCAGCCCGACGCTACCATGAAAAACGCAAGGGCCGCCAACACATACAGCGCCATATGTCCGTCTGCCTTGATGTTCATCCTGTTACCCCTCAACAAAGTGTCAGCGGTACATCAACTCGAATCCTAGCTGACTGCGACGACCCCCATGGCTTGCAACCACTCACGCTGATCCCATCTAGGTCGAGTATCCTCAGTGACGACTCTTCGAGCCACTCCAGCGGGAGGTGAACGCTCATATTGTTGAAGCTGACATCCAATTGCTCCAGCTCTGACAGGTTGCCCAATTCAAATGGAATGGCGCCGCTCAGCCTATTTGAACTCAGGAGCAGCTTCTGCAGCCGTATCAGCCTACCTATTTCGGGTGGAATCGGGCCACTCAAATCGTTATGGCTCAGATCAAGTATCCTCAATAGCAAAAGCCCCTGGAGCTCCGCGGGGATGCGGCCGCTCAGTCCATTTTCGCTCAGATACAACCATTCCAATACAGCCAAGCCGCTAAGCTCCAATGGAATGGAGCCGCTCAACCTGTTGTAGCCGAGAGACAGCGTCTTGAGCCTCAGCAGTCCTCCCAATTCAGCCGGAACCGGGCCGACCAGACGATTGTGACTCAGATCAAGTATCCCCAACTGTGGAAGCATTCCTAGCTCCGCAGGTACGCCTCCACTCAGCCAATTGTAGCTCAGATCCAACTCTCGAAGTCCCGAGAGGAGACCAATCTCTGCTGGGATGACGCCGATCAGATCGCGCTGACTGAGTCGCAAGCTCTCGACGGCCAGAGGTTGTGTCTCCCCTAGCACAACTCCCTCCCAGTCCCATATGTATGTATCCGTGGCCCAGTTCAATGGGGGATTGGCGCGGAGATGGTCCCGGATACGCAGGAGCGTCTCGCAGTCCCGCACGAGGAGTGGGTTCGATGCGGGACGTCGAACTGCGACCCCATTGGAGCACTGCGCCACATCGAAGGGCGCAGGCGGCGGCCCCGACCCGTCGAAGTATACCGTGTATTCAGTCTGATCACCGGCCTGCAACCTGCCGTACGCAGCTAACGGGCTACCTTCGTCATCCCATCCGACCAAGATCTGCCTGTTCGACCCGCCACGGGCAATGACATGGAGCGCCATATCGCCTGTGTGTTCAACTTTGTATTCGTCTTCGGGTCCCCAAGATTCCCATACTTCGGTGACAGTGTGAAGAGAACTGACGGCGGCTGCGATCATGGAGCCGTCAGGAGACCATATATTCTGTTGCTGTCCGAATAGCCTGTGATCAGGGAGACGCCGAAGAGCAGACCCATCCACTCGTATGCTTATTCCGCCTATCAGTATCTCGGAGCCGTCAGGAGACCATGAAATGTTGCTCCTGGACAGATCCTCTTCTCTAAACGAAAACACCTCGTGGGGGTCGGACCCGTCAGAATCCATAGTGTAGAGCCTCATTGGCTCGGCCCCGTCCTCCCGCCGCACGAACGCCACACGACGACTGTCAGGCGACCACGCAGGTGAACCTATAGTCTCCCCAAGCCTGGCGCGGCCTGAGCCGCCAATTGCGCGACCTGAGCTGTCAATTCCAACAGTATGGATGACAGGTATCGCTCCCTCCTCTATTGATATGAATGCTATCATGCTGCCGTCGGGAGACCACGCGATTGGGGTGCCAAAGAGTGTCAGGCGCTCCATGCCGCCGGGCAGCACGTCAAGGAATCTTTCGATAGCAGTAGTAGGAGATTCGCCAATATAGGCGATCGAGCGTACATCAGATCCATCCAAATTCATTGTGTATATATAAAGCTTACCTGGGTTATATACCAGCCTGTCAGACACGAACGCTATCTTGCTGCCATCGGGAGACCATACGGGGTATGAGTCCGTATCCTTGTTCTTCGTGAGTCTGCGCCTGTCCGAGCCGTCGAGCGCAGAGGTTTCTATCTCAAGGTTGCGAACCCTTCTTCCCAATATCGAATCCCATATGTAACCGGTGTCATGCTTCAATGTCGCGTAGGCTATGCGAGATCCATCCGGAGAGATGGACGGGAACAGATCAACTTCATATTCCCCCGTCTCTTCGGATATGGTCTGCAGGCTCGATCCATCGGCTTTGACCATGTATATCTTCCCATTGTCGTGTCCGAATACTATGCCGCCGCCATCAGGCGTCCAATGGGGAGTGACGTTCGTATTGAAGCCGAACTCAGGCTGGGGAAAATCGTCTCCAATTTGAGTGAGCATGAGCGCGAAGAGAAGAATAACTGCCGCAATCAGCACGAATATCCCTGCAAGGCCCGCAATGCATCCCACAAGGATTGAAGGAGCTTTCTTCAAGATGTTTCGCATTCCACCACCTCAATCTACCATCTGATACAGGGCATGTATGGAAAATGCGACATGAGTCGGCGTTATCCCGGCCGATTGGCATGGGCGTCCACGACGACACCGGAGGCGATGTCGCAACCGGCGGCGCGTCCTGTCCGCAGCCACTCCCACAGCCGCCCTATGCATATCCATCCTCACATTGCCCCTCCCTAGGCGCCGCGCCCCCTCATTGGGCGCCACTATACGCCCCTCACCCCCACAACGCAACAGCCCGCCGCGTGAGGCATGACAGGCGCACGCCTTGCGCGTCGGAGGTCTTCCAATTACACTGCGCTCGTTGCGTCATACATGGAGGCGGCTATGGACGAGATACGCATCGGGCTGTTCGGCTTGGGGCATCGCGGCCTTCACTGGCTGCGGCTCCTGCAGCGAATCGAGGGATACCGCGTTACCGCCATCGGCGACATATTCCCCGCTCTCCACCCGCGCGGCGCCGCAGAGTTACAGGACGCCGCGGGCGTTCCGGCCTACGCCCGCTATGAGGACATGCTGGCCGACCCGAACGTGGACGCCGTCGCGCTGACCGTCCGATGCAAGGAGCAGGGCGCAATGGCGGCCCAGGCGCTGGAAGCGGGCAAGCACGTCAACGCCGAGGTGCCGGCCGCGCACACGATGGAAGATTGCTGGCGCATCGTGGCGGCGCAGGAGCGGACGGGGCTCGTCTATCAGCTCGGCGAGCAGTCCCGGCACGCGGGCTTCTTCCAAGCGTGGCGCGACGTGATACAGCAAGGCAGGCTCGGCCGAGTCGTCTATTTCGAAGGCGAATACGTCAGCTACAAGGGCATCCTGCGCTATCACCAGGACTGGAGCACTGGGCAGTTCGTCTATCCCAACGACCTGCCGAGCCATCCCGACGCCAGGCCGACGTGGATCCACGAGATGGACCCAATCCACTACCTCGTACACGAGCTCAGCCCGGTCCTGATGGTCCTCGACGACCGCGTAACGCGCGTTACGGCGATGGGGACCAGGCGGCAGAGCTACGCCCACCCAGAGTTGAAGCGGGCCGACATCCAGGTCGCCCTGATGCAGACCGAGAAGGACACCATCCTCCGCATGATGCAGGGCGGCACCCAGATGCTCGCCCCGGCGCGCGACCATCACCACTACCAGGCCATAGGAACCCTCGGCTCGCTGGAATCCGGACGCTCCTACGGCGACCCCCACAGGATGTGGACAGCCGACAGCCAGATGCATGGCCCCGCGAACGTGGATTGGCGATACGAGCGCACGGACGCGCCCCCCGAAGCCGTCGAGAGCGGACACCGAGGCACCGATTACTACGTCCACGTGTCGTTCCGCGAGGCGGTGCTGGACGGCAAGCCGCTCGAGTTCGACGTGTACAAGGCGATGGACACGGCCGCCCCAGCAATCCTCGCGGCGGATTCGATAGACGCCGGCTCAGAGCCGATAGACGTGCCCGACTTCAGGCCCAACGCGCTCCGCCCAGCCGGACGGATGCCTGAATCCCACTGAACAGCGGCGTGGAGGTGAACACGTGGACGAGATTCGCATAGGCATATTCGGCCTCGGACACCGCGGCATCCACTGGCTCAGGATCCTGGACCGCATGGACGGCTACCGCATAACCGCCCTGGGCGACATCTTCGCGTCCATCCACGAACGCGCCCTGAACGAGTTGTCCGACAGCCGCGGCGTGGAGACGCACGCCTCATACGAGGACATGCTGGCAGACCCCAACGTGGACGCGATAGCGCTCTGCGTGCGCTGCGAGGAGCAGGGCGCCATGGCCGCCCGCGCGCTCGAGTCCGGCAAGCACGTCAGCTCCGAGGTGCCGGCCGCCCACACGATGGAGGATTGCTGGCGCATCGTGGCGGCGCAGGAACGAACCGGCCTGGTCTATCTGCTCGCCGAGCAGCTGCGTTACCACGGGTTCATCACGGCATGGCGCGGCCTCGTCCGGGGCGGAAGGCTCGGCCACGTCGGATACGTCGAGGGCGAGTACATGGGCCGCAAGGACACGCGCAGGTACTACCGGGACATGACGACCGGCGAGTTCGTGGACGTGGCGGACCTCGCCGCGCATCCCGACGCCCAGCCCACCTGGATGCACAGAATGCCCCCGATACACTACCTCTGCCACGACCTCAGCGCCATGCTCAGCGTCCTGGACGACCGCGTCGCCAGGGTGACCGGCATGGGCGCTCGCCCCCAGAGCTACGCCCACGACGCAATCCACCGCTCCGACGTCCAGGTGGCGCTCCTGCGCACCGAGAAGGACACCATCATGCGAATGGCGTGCGGCTGGACGCTGGGCAGGTCGCGCGAGACGCGCAGCCACCGATACCAGCTAATCGCATCCCACGGGACGCTCGAAACCGGCGCGGCCCGCGGCGAGCTTCCCTCGATGTGGCTCGCCGGCTCGCAGATGCACGACGCCGCCCGCGTGGACTGGCGGACCGAGCGAGCCGACACCCCGCCCGAAGCCGCCGCCCTCGCCGACATCCCCAATACCGTTGGCGGCAGGCCCTCCACAGGGTACTCCGAGCCCACGATAGACTACATAGTCCACAAGAATTTCCGCGATGCGATCCTCGGCGAAAAGCCGCTGGAGTTCGACGTGTACCAGGCCATGGACACCGCCGCGCCTGCAATCCTGGCCGCCGACTCCATCAGCCAAGGCTCCAAGCCCATCGAAGTCCCCGACTTCCACCCCAGCGAGTCCCGGCCCGCAGGCCGAGCGCCGGCGGGCATGTAGCGCCTACCGCGAGCGCGGGCCGCGCAGGTAGCCGGCCGCCCAGGCCAAGCCCTCTTCCGTCGTGGCGAGTGGCCGGTACTCGCAGCCGACCCAGCCGTCGTAGCCCATGTCGTCGAGCGCGCCGAAGATATGCGGGTAGTTGATCTCGCCGGTTCCGGGCTCGTGGCGGCCCGGATTGTCGGCGATCTGGATGTGCCCGACGCTCGCCAGGTTATCCCTGATGGTCAGCGTCAGGTCTCCCTCCATTATCTGCATGTGGTACGCGTCGTACTGCAACGCCAGGTTGGGCGACCCGACCTCCTGGATGATGGCGAGCGCCTGCTTCGAGTAGTTCAGGTAGAAGCCCGGTATGTCCCGCGTGTTGATCGGCTCGATCAGCAGCCGGACGCCGGCTTCGCCGAGCTTCGAAGACGCGAACCTCAGGTTCGACACGAGCGCCGCCCTGACCTCATCCGGATCCGCCCCCTCTGGCGGTATCCCGGCAAGGCAGTTGACCTGCCCGCATCCGAGCGCGGCCGCGTATTCGACCGCCTGCCCCACCCCGTCCTGGAACTCGCCCACCCTGCCTGGGTTCGCGGCCACGCCCCGGTCTCCCGCGTCCCAGTCTCCAGCCGGCAGATTGTGCAGCGCGAGCGTCAGCCCGTTGCGCTCGAGCCGCTCCGCCACTTCCCCAGCCTCGTAGTCATACGGAAACATGAACTCCACCGCCTCGAACCCCGCTTTCGCCGCAGCCTCGAAGCGGTCGAGAAAGTCAATCTCGTTGAACATCATGCTCAGATTAGCCGCGAACTTCGGCATCTACCGCCCTCGCTCAAGTTTAGGCATTCGCATTGCCGCGCTCT
The DNA here is from genome assembly GCA_958296115.1 of uncultured Dehalococcoidia bacterium. Taxonomy (GTDB): domain Bacteria; phylum Chloroflexota; class Dehalococcoidia; order Lucifugimonadales; family CAJWER01. The sequence goes on along the minus strand of OY282442.1, from coordinate 2,262,270 downwards.
ATCAGCTCCACCCAATTCCCCTCCGGATCCTGGATGTAGCATATGCCCGTCCGGCTCCCGTCCGGGCCGTCCCTGAATATCGGCGGCGTCACGAACCGCACGCCGCGCTCGGTCAACCGCCGGCTCAGCTCCGCGAGGTCCTCGACGTCGAAGCACACGTGGGCCGCCCCAAGCTGGTTCCGTCCGAGATGTCCGCGTGGACTCGGCGGGGCGATGTAGTGGACGAGCTCGAGCATGTGCGCTCCGCCCGGCTTGCCGACGAACACGAGCTTCCGCCGAGCGCCCGCAAACCCCGTGTGGTCGCCGCTGGGAGGCGCTACGCTGTCCACCTCCCGAATCACCGACAGCCCCAGGGCGTCGCAGTAGAATGCGGTCATCGCCTCGATGTCCTCGACCACGAATCCCGAATGGTTGAACCCAGTAACCATCTCGCCCCCTTTTGTAGGAGTGTATAGCGCGGCGCTCCACCCGCGCAAGACGCCGGGGGCCGCCCGGCGATATAATGGCGCTCCCAACGTCTCGGATTTGGAGGTCGAGCATGGCAGGCTTGCGGCGGGTTGGACGCACCATCATCGCAACAGGAGGCGTATCCACGCCCGGGCTCGCGCGCCTGGAGAACGGCGACCTGCTCGCGTCCTACCGCCGTTTCAGGCCGGACCTCGGGCGGGACGGCTTCAACGCATGGCGCGGCGAGGTCCTGAGATCCACCGACGGCGGCCGCACCTGGAGCGGCCCCATCGTCGAGGTCGTCGGCAAGCGCCCGGGCGACCCCGATACCCTCGTGCCATACTACGGCATGACCCAGCTCCCCGACGGTGCGATACTGCTGCCCGCGATGGCCCCTCCGCGCGGCGCGTACATGATGCGCTCGACCGACGGCGGCAAGACCTGGGACGGCCCCGACCCGGCGGGACAGGACATAGACGGCGTGGACTGGTCCGCCCTCGCCCCATACGGCAAGATACGCATGCTCTCCGACGGCGTGGTCATATTCCCCGTGTGCGGCCAGTTCCGCGGCAGCAGCCACCACGTGTCCGGACACCTGCGCTCCTACGACGGCGGCAGGACCTGGACGGAGTTCGCAGTCGTCGCAAGCGGACACGTCTTCTACAACGACGCGATAGAGCTGCCCGACGGACGAATGATAGCCATAATCGCGAACGACGTGTCGCCCGCGGGCCACGGAATGGCCCCGTTCTACTGGGCCGAGTCCCACGACCTCGGACGGACCTGGAGCGAGCCCGACTTCACCACCGGCGCAATCTACGGCAACTCGCCCGCGCTCTTCCTGACCAAGAACGGAACCCTGCTGTGCGGATACAGGTGGACCGGCGACGTCGACCAGGGCTACGTCGGCGTCGGCATCAGCGTCTTTCAGGACGACGGCGCGGGCGCCGGATCCTGGAACTCCAGCCCCATCATGGTATGGCTGGGGCGCGGCGTCAGGCCCACGTACCCAGGCAGGTCCTTCTCAGGCTACCCCGCCTTCGCCTACGCCGACGACGAACGCATCCTGTGCGCCTACTTCATGTCCTGGATGGGCGGCGGCGACTCCACGACACAGGACATCGAAGGCGTCTACTTCGTCGAGGAAGATTGACGCCGGAAGATGCTATAATCTGTTCATGGTCGCGAACGCCGCCATAAGGCCGGACTCGGTCGACGAGCGCGCATTCATCTGGATGCCGCTCGACCTCGCTTTACGACAGCTCCGAGAGCAGACCCGCCTCATGAAATCGGGATAGCGCTTCGTCCTCCCTAGGCGTCCCGACCACTGAATGCCCAGGTGGCGGAACGGAATACGCGGCGGACTTAAAATCCGCTTCCCATCTAGGGAATGGGGGTTCGAGTCCCTCCCTGGGCACCAATCATCACGCTAACGCGCCCCCGGATCCAGCGCCATGATGCTGGCGCTCTTGATAACCAGGTGAACCTGGTCGCCTGCCGAAAGCCCCAAAGCCCTCAGCGCGTCCGGCGTTATCTCCGCAATCATCCGCGCCCCCGCGTCCACGTACAAGATCACCCGCCTGCCCTGTACGTGAACGTCCTCGACGGTCCCCGTCAGCACGTTCTGGGCGCTGATGCGCGTCGGAACGTCCAGCGCCACGAGTATGTCCGACGAGCGTATCGCTATCGTAACCCTCTCGCCCGGCTCCGCCTCGACGTTCAGCGCGAACAGCCGCGCCGAACCAACCCTCAACTCCGCCTGCCCGCCATCCGGCAGCTTGCGCGCCACCTCCGCGTCCAGCAGATTCTCCAGCGTCGCGTAATCCGCCAGCCCGCTCATCCTCGGGTCCACCAGCGCCGCCCTCGGAGGACCCTGGATGACGCTGGCCCCGTCGGAGAGCGCGAGCGCGTCATCCGCTATCGCCATCACCTCCGACATAGAGTGCGACACGTAGACCATCGGGACCCCCAGCTCGCTATGCGCCTGCCTCAAGTGCCTCAGGACCATCCCCCTGAACGCAAGGTCGAGCGACGATAGGGGCTCGTCGAGCAGCAGAAGACGAGGAGACGCGGCAAGCGCCCTCGCAAGCGCCACGCGCTGGCGCTCACCCCCGGACAGCCCCTCCGTGCCCCGATCGAGCAGCCCCGTCAGATGCAGCATCTCCACCGCGTCTTCCACGGACAACGCCCGCTCGGACTCAGGCGTGAGCCTGTGGCCGTATCGGATGTTGTCCATAACGCTCATGTGCGGAAACAGCGCGGAGTCCTGGAAGACGTAGCCGATTCGGCGGCGCTCAGGGGGCAGATTCACCCGCCGGGACGCCGAATAGACCGTAGCGCCCAGTATCGCTATCTCCCCGTCGTCCGGCTTGGTGAGCCCGGCCACGCAGTTCAACAGCGTGGTCTTGCCGCTGCCCGAAGGCCCGAACACAGCCGTGATGCCGCCGCCGAACTCGGCCGAGCAGCGAAGCTCGAAGCCGCCGAGCCGCTTGACGACGTCGAACGTCAGCGCGGGGCCGGCGCGGGCGGCGTTGGCCGCGGGCGGTCTCGCCCTCATCGCGCCTTCCGAGTCCTGGCGAGCAGCCAGTTGTGAACCACGAGCGTAGCCACCGCCAACACGATGGAGGCGACCGCAAGCCTGATAGCAGTCGCGTCGTCGCGGACCTGGACGCTCGAATATATCGCCAAGGGCAGGGTCTGCGTCTTGCCTGGGATGTTGCCGGCGACGGTTATCGTTGCGCCGAACTCGCTCAGCGCCCTCACGAACCCGAGCAGCGCCCCTGCCAGAATGCCCCGGTAGGCCAACGGAACCGTCACCGTGAACAGGACCCGCAGCGGCCCCGCTCCGAGCGTGCGGGCCGACATCTCCAGCCGATCGTCCACCTCCGCCATCGCGGCCATGACAGCCCTGGCGACCAACGGGAACGAAACGACCGCCGACGCAAGCGCCGCCGACGCCCAGGTGAAGACGATGTCCGCGCCCACGGCTCGATGCACCGCCGCGCCCACCGGCCCCTCGCGCCCCAGCAGCAGTAGGAGCGTGAACCCCACCACGACCGGGGGAACTGCCAGGGGCAGCGAGACGGCGACCTCGATGAGCAGGCTCCCGCGCACCCTCTTCCGGGCGACCAGCCACCCGACGAACACGGCTGCGGGTATATTGATGGCCGTGGCGAGGAGCGCCACGCGGAGGGTCAACTCAATGAGCGAAAGGTCCATCGTGCGGTTCAGTATAGACGATGGCGCAGCCGCCTATTCCAACGTGATGAATCCATACCCGGCGAACACTTCCTGAGCCTCGCCGCTCCGCAGATACTCGACGAACCTGGACGCGGGCGCATCACCCCCAGAGCCGGCGAGTACCGCGGCCGGATAGACGACGGGCGAGTGGCTATCTTGCGGCAAGACGTCGAACCCGGCGACCGACGGAGAGGCGGCGGCGTCGGTGGCATAGACGAAGGCCGCCTTCACGTTCCCGGACTCGACGTAGGCGAGCGCGGCCCGAACGTCGGCGGCGTACACCATCTTGGGCAGAAGCGTCTCCCACAGGCCGAGGGCAACCAGGCTCTCTTTGGCGTATCGACCCGCCGGGGCCAGCTCCGGGTCGGCGACGGCTATGCGCCCTACCCTTGCGTCCAAAAGCGCCTCGATGGACTCCAGAAACGGCCCGCCTTCCCGCCGAACAGCGACCACGAGGCGGTTCCGCAGGAATTGCGCCGGCTCGCCTTCGACCTCTCCGCGCTCCTGGAGGAACAGGACGGGGGCCTCGCCCGCCGAGAGAAAGACCCCTGCCGGCGCGCCGCTGGCGATCTGCTGGGCCAGCGCCTGCGACCCCCCGTAACTGATGGTTGCCTCGATGCCCGTGTTGCGCTCGAACGCAACCTCCACCTCCTCCAGCGGATGCGCCAAGCTCGCCGCCGCGAAGACCAGCAGCTCGCCGGAGCGCTCTCCGCGCGAGAAGCAGCCGACCGCCAACAGCGCCACCGAAGCCAGAACCGCGAGCCTCATGCGGACCCAGCCGCCGGAGTGTGTAGCGCCATGCGTTAGTGGACTGCGGAATCAAGGTAGGACGCAGCCGAGTGTATCACGTTGTTCATGCCGATGGCGATGTGCGGGCGGCGTCCCATAATTGCGCGGCAGGCCCCCAGGACAGGGCCAGGGTGAGGATGACAATCTCCCCCCAAAATTGCCCCAATCCACCCCTTGACACCGCGAGAACAGTCGTGCTAGTCTGGTAGACGGCCCGAAGGGGCGTACTCCAAACGAGCACAGACCCACCTCTACCAAATCTGGGTATTCATGCCGCCGCTGTTGTTGGGACGGGGCCCCCGCGGTATGAGAAGGTCGCTCTGTGTTTCGGCGCCCCGCCAGGACGGCGCAGTGCCAAATGCGTCTCCCCCGTTCCAGGTGCGGACTCTCGGACGACCGGGAGGACCGTAGCCAGCGCAGCCCGACGCCTTGGCGGGTGGAAGGTCCAAGCGCGAAACGCAGGCGGTCCCGCAAGGGCCCGTCAGCCGTCCGGGAAAGTTAGAGGAGGGGCTGCACCCCCAGTGTCGGCGGGCGATCGACGTCGGCATCCTCGAAGCAAGTACCGGAGTCACTGCCTTGCAAGGCAAACTCATCTCCCGCGAGAGCGGGAGAAACCAGGAGTAGACAGGACGCGGGTCGCAAGACCCGCCAAGTACCCTCTCCCTCACGGGGGAAAAGGGCCAGGGTGAAGGCAAACGCCCCACCCTGCGCCCCTCCCCCGAAGGGAAAGGGCTAGGATAAAGGCGATTCAGGCGGCTAGAACCCGCCAGAGCGCCAACAGAAAGGAGCCGGCGAAGGCTAACTGACAGAGGACGAGGCGAACAACCCTCCCCTGGTGAGAAAATCCAGGCGGGGACGCGTAGGGGCAACTCCAAGCGGGTTGGCCCTAGTTCACGTTGGACCGCCTACCAAGATGAATAAGACGCGATGCCCTGGGCGGTCCTATACTTGCGCGGCGAGGTCCGGGGACTGGACACGCGCCGGGGACTCCCATATCCTATCCGACGCAATCCCCAACGCGGTTTCGCATGGAGAGATACGTGGCAAAGCTCAAGGTCGTCGCATCCAAGCTGTCCGGCAGCGCCCGCTCCGGGTCGTCATACCAGCTCGAGATGGAGACCCTCAGGCCCATCGGCGCCGAGATAATCGAGGTGGACGCGGACTCCGACGACGAGTACCTCGCCCAAGCGAAGGACGCCGACGCCATCATATCGGGCCGAAAGCTCACCAGCGGCGTGATAGACTGCCTCGACGCCTGCAAGATAATCGCCGTGGGCAGCGTCGGCACAGACGGCGTCGACGTCGAGGCGGCCACCCGCAAGGGCATACCCGTAACCAACGTGCCCGACACCTTCATAGAGGAGGTCGCAGACCATACCCTCGCCCTCATCCTGGCGACTTACAGGCGCATAACCCTGATGGACAGCATGTCGCGCGACGGCCGCTGGCGCGAGGGCAGGCCATACCTCTACAGCTTCCCAAGGCTCATCGGCCAGACACTCGGCCTCATCTCGTTCGGACACGTCGCCCGCGCCGTCGCCAAGCGCGCCGCCCCGTTCGGCTTCCAGATAATCTCATACGACCCATACGTCGAGGAGCTCGTGATGTCGAGCTATGGAGTCGAACCCGTCGGGCTCACCGAGCTCCTCCAGCGCTCGGACATCGTGTCCATGCACGCGCCGGGCACTCCCGAGACCGGCAAGATGCTCACTGAAGAGCATTTCCGTCTCATGAAGCCCCACTCCCTCTTCATCAACAACGGCCGCGGCTCTACCGTGGACGAGGCCGCCCTCATCCGCGCCCTCGAAGAGGGCTGGATTGACGCCGCCGGCCTCGACGTGCTGGAGCAAGAGCCGCCAGACCCGGAAAACCCCCTGCTGCGCATGGACAACGTCACCGTCACGCCCCACGTAGCCTCGGCGTCCGCCAGGTTCGACCCGCGCAGACGCCGCCGCGTCGCCGAAGAGATCGCCCTAGCCCTGACCGGCCGATGGCCCATGGCCTGCGTCAACCCCGCCGTCCTCGAAAAGACGGACCTCCGCCGCTGGCAGCCCTACTCCATGGAGCGCGGCCCCGCAAGATAGACCGCCCCTACCTATTCACAACCCCCGGCGGCACGATGAATAGGGACTAGCATGAAGGTATGATGCCCTACCAGCGCAACGAATATCCAGCGTTCTCCTGGTCGCACAGCCGGCGCGCTACATTCTTGGAATGCCCCCGCAAGTACTTCTACCAGTACTACGGCTCCCACAATGGATGGGAAGCGGAGGCGCCGGAGAGCGCCCGCCTCGCATACCGCCTCAAGAACCTCACCAGCCTCTCGCTGGAAGTAGGCGCCGCCATACACGAGGCCGCTTCTAACGCCATACACCAAGCCCGCTCCGGCGCCTCAGTGCCCACGGCGGAGGCGTTGTACCGCAGCGCCCGCAATCGACTGAACAGCGCTTGGAGTCAGTCCAAGAACAGGGCGGAGTGGGAGCTCTCACCCAAGTGGCGGCGCATGTTCCACGAGTTCTATTACGACACCGGCATCGGCGAGAACAAGATAGCCGATTCGAAAGACCAGATACTGACGTGCCTCGATAATTTGCTGAAATCAGTGAGCCTGCGAGAGGCAGTGGCGGCCCCCAGCGTCGAGGTCAAGAATGTCGAGGAGTTCATCACCTTCAACATTGACAATACCGAGATCCACGCTGTGCCGGACCTGGTCTATCGAAAGGGCGGCGGCGCTTGGATAATAGTCGATTGGAAATCGGGGTACGCGCAGGGGGACAATGCCAAGCAGGCCCTGGTGTACGCCCTGTACCTCCGCGAGCGCAATGGAGTAAGCGCGTCGGACATCAGAGTGCGAATCGAGCTGCTTGCCCGCGGCTCCACTGAAGACCACTCATTCACAGAAAACGACCTCGATAATTGCGTCGAAGACATTCGGGACAGCGTCTCGGCGATGAAGACCTATCTCATCGATGCCGACCTGAACGCGCCCGTAGAGAAGGCTGGGTTCCCCTTGCGGTCGGACACGTCGGTCTGCCGATTCTGCAACTTCTACGAATTGGACCAGGACGAGATCGCGTCCACCCAAGCTGGGCCCTTCTGAACGAGCGAGCTCTACGCCAGCCCCAACCCCCGCATCCGCTCGTGGATGGCCTCCCTCGCCTCCAGGAACGGCCGCTCCAGGTAGGCCATGTGGTCGTCCTCCCCGTGATGATGCGTCACGTTGCCGTGCATGTGCTGCCCCGAGCTCTCCCGGATATACGCAAGGTCGCCCTCTATCAGCGTCAACATGTACTGGAACGTCGCCGCGTCGTGCATGTCCCAATCGCCCCCAACCGCCACGTAGATGGGCGACGTGTGCGCGAACACGCCCCGCTCCCAGACATCGTGGTGTGCCCGACCGTCGTAGCCCGGCCCGCCGCACCGCGCCGCTACCCAGGTGTGACCGTCCACCCTCAGCCGCTCCCTAATCTCGAGACGCCTCGCGCCGCCCTTGGACTCGGACGACGCCACAACCTTGCCAGCCTGCACGATCTGCAGAGTGTCAATCGGCAGCACGCTCTCCGCCCACGCCTCCACCTCCACCGCGCCCTCGCCCGATAGCCTGACCGTGTCCCCGACCTCGCGCCCGTCCACCGACAGGTGGATGATAGGCCCGCCGCTCAGGAACGTCCGGCCGGCCGCGACCGCCCGGCACCAGTTATCGTAGGTGAATTCGTCGCCGCCGAGCCGGGCGTAGGTCCGATACAGCCCCACGGGCACGTCGCTCGACATCTTGTCCGTCCCCCCGACCAGCGGCAGCCGGTATCCGCCGTTGAGGTATCGGTAGTACTCGCTGTGGTTGAACGGGTTCTGGCGGATCATCTCCACGCCGTCAAGCCGTCCCGTCGCAATCAGCGCCGCCGGCTCCCCGTTCGGATTCGGAAAATGCGGGTTGATGACGTACCCGCCCTGCGCGTGCGCCCGGTCCGCCCAATCGCTCAGGGTGGTCTCCATCGTCCCGCCTATCTCCGCCTCGCCAAGCCCGTCGCTGCACCACGGCATCACAGGCTCCTTCAGCCCCCACAAGATCATGTGCCCCATGAAGTGCTGCCGATTCTCCTGCGACGTATACACGATGCTGTCCCCCGTCCTCGACACGCTCGGCTCCCCCGTAAAGTCCTCCGTGTTCGTGAACAGGCTCCCCCACTGCGACTGCAGCAGGTTCACGACGTTCAGGTCCTCGCCCAGCGCCTCCGCGTGCGCCCCCTGAGTCCCAAGGAAGTGGACGTGCGAGTCGCCGCTGTACCAGCCGCGCTCCTTCATGTGCGCCCACCGCTTGAGGCGCAGCGTGAGCTCCCTCTGGCCCGGCTCGATAGCGACCTTCGTTCGCAGCGGCTCGTACTCGAACCCCCGCGCGACGTCCACCAGCAGCTCGCCGCGCGGCAGCCAGCCCCTGCACCTGCCGTCGATGTACGCATAGGTAACCTGGCCCAGGCGCGTATCTCCTCCAACGTCGATATGCCACGTCCCGAGGTTCGAGTTCACCTGGTTGTGATGTCCGTGCGGCTGGTAAGGCACGCCCTCAGGCGACCTGAAGTGTACGCGGCACGGCACGGGGCGGCCCGTCTCGTCGTCGAGGACGGCAACCTCCACCCAGTTCCGGCCCGGATCCACCAGCTCGACCCTCATCCTGGGAGTGGACGCGCTCCCCCGCTCCACGTCGCCCCACCTGACGGAGCCGACATCCTCGCCGCCCTGGGTGACCGTGACCGTCGCCGACGGCACGGCGGAGATCTCCGCGTATGCCGGGCTGGACTCGGCGTTCTGCTCCTCGCCGTACCCCCTGTACGAATCAGCCAGGAACCCGTCGGCTCCAGCCTTGGGCAGCGGATGCGCGTAGGTCGTGTCGCCCCTGTCAACCTCCACGTCCATATCGAAGGGCCTAGCGGCGTTATCAGGATCGGTCAGCGTAATCCGAACCGGCCTGCGCCCCTGCCGCGCGAACGGAAACTCGTCCACCCGGCTCAATGTTACCGCTCCAATCGCCAGCCGCGGCCCCTTCGACACGGCCTCGAAAGCCGCAATGACCCGCTCCGGATGCGGATTCCTGAACGCCCACAGGTTCCACCAGCGCGCCCTTACGGTCTCGGCCTCGGTCTGGCGACGCCCCGCCGACTCCCATTCGCCCTCGTACCTCGGCGCAAGCGCCGCCTTCTGGTCGGTGAAGGCCCGGAACGGCGAGCCGGGCACACCAGGGATGTCCTTCGGGCCAGGCAGCGCCGCAATCTCGAACCGTTCGCGGATGGCAACCCGCTCCTCGCTCCCATCCGAATATATCAGCGCGTAATCCGCCGCCTCGACCCCAAGCGGCCCCCCGCCGGGAACCTCCGTCTCCAGCAGCCGATGCGCGATTACCAGGTAAGCGGCCCTACTGCCAACGGGAACGCGAACCGCATCCGCGCCTCCGCCCAGCGCCACCAGGCAATCATCATCCCTACCGCCGCCCTCGGCTCCAACCAGAAACGGCAACCCACGAAACGACACCCGCCCAACAGGAGGCTCGTCCTCGGTTTCCAGTATCCCGGCGCTCGCATTGCACCACCGAGAAATATCGAGGGGCTCGTAGTCCGGCATGAGGCTCCTCCTGAGGCGCATGGTAGAAGGCAAGGGCGAGTGTATGAGGCTCGGAAGGCGGTGTCAATCGGGCAATGGGGAGACGGCGGAGCAAAGCGGATCTGGCTTGACATCATGCGTTCACTGATTTCTAATGAGGGCATCATAGACCCAGCAGAATGCAACAGAGGCTTGCTGGAACTGCGTCGGTCACAATGCGCATACGGACTGGGCCCCGGCCTGGTTCCCAAGTCTCTTTGCCGCGCGTCCCTAACCAGCCGACCTTCAGTCACGCAGCGCGGGCCAATTCCAAGACGGTTGGTCAGACATCACTGCCGGCCCAAACTGGGCGGGCGGCTGGCTGGGAGCGAACACCGGCTGGGCGGCAGACTGCTAACTCTCAGGCTTGTGCTTGGCGATGAGGGCAGCGACTCGCGGGTCTATGCTGTCCAGGGGGCGGCCCGCGTCGCTGTAGGCCACGCCGAGATGCGCGTCGCGGATGAGCCGTTCGTACTCCGGCTTCCCACGCCACGCGATGTTCAACTCTTCGTAGAGCGCGTCTAGCTGCTGTCTGCGAAACATCTCAATCAGGCTATGTCGAAGGTGGTCTCGCCCTTGTCCAGCACCTTCTTGACTTCGGTCGCGAACTCGACGAGCTCCGTCTCTTCCGGAACGCCCTTCGAGTTGAGCTTCTCCTTGAACTGATGAAACAGCCAGTCCTCCTCGCGGCCGTGCGGGAACTTGAAGAAGTCCCGGTCGAAGTGCGGCAGCTCGCCGGGGCCGAAGCTCCCCTTGCCTTCTATCGAGTAGCCCTCCAGGTTCTCGGTGCCCTTTCCGAGAACCTCGCCCGTCTCGACGTAATGCTCCATCACGGGCTTCATCCCGTACCGCTGAACCGGGCATACTATCATGCAGACCGCGCAGCCGTGGTAGGTAACCATCACGGGCCGGCACCGGTCGTAGATGAGCTTGTTCTTCTCGACTCCCCGCCACCAGACCTTGTCCCGCACCAGGGCCCGCCCAGGGCATCGGTTGACGCAGACCTGGCACTCTTGGCAGAACTTCTGGATGCCGTAGTCCTCGGGCTTGTCGTATGTCACCGGCGCGTCGGTGGTAACGAGCATCAGCCTTGAGCGCGATCCGAAGTGAGGAGACAAGAGCTGTCCGTTGGCGCCGAGCTGCCCCAGTCCAGCCGCGACGAACAGGGGCACGTATGGGCCGCTGTTGTCGCTTCCGTCGTGGAGCTGGGCGTGGTAGCCCCTTGACCTTATGTAATCCATCAGCTTCAGGCACATGGCCTGCTGGATCTCGTAGGTCTCGTAGTGGGCGTACTCGGCCTCCATGCTGGGCCCGGTCTGGGTCTGCCAGTAGTCCTGCTCCAGCGCGAGGCAGATGGCATGGTCGTACTTGGCCCAGCGCTTCTTGCCGGCGAAGGTGTAGCGCCGGTCGTACTTGGCGAAGCCGACCTCGCCGAAACCCATCTCGCGGGCCATCCGGCGGAGGTCCTCCGTGAGGTCTTCGCCCGGCACAGGGCTTCCGGTGGGCTCGATCTCCCCGGAGACCAAGGCCGCTTCGTACATCGGCTCCATGCGGGCGTCCTGGACCTCGCGGAACGCCGTCAGGTCATCCGGCTGAGTCGCCAACGCCCATTGACGGTCGGCGGACTTGTCGATGGACTGGGTCTCCAGCGGGTACTCCCTAGTATAGAAAGCCACGTCCTTCGGCCTCTGGGGAATACCGGGGACGGTGGCCAAGTCTTCGGCGACCGGAATCTCTACTTCAGGGTCTCCGTCTATCCTGCCGGGTCTCTTCACGGTGTGACGTATAGCCTTTGCCACTTGGATCCTCCGGGGCGGGCTTTGCCAGCAGTATGGCGAGATTATAAGTCCCCTGGGTCAATGAGTCAATGCAAATCAAACGTAGAGAGGGGCCAAATTCACCGCATATGTCGCCTTCGGGGCCGTAATCGTCGCGCTCGATGGCGGCGCGCTTTATGATAGGATGCGCAGCGGCCCGATCCGAGTCCAATCCGAGGTGTCGTCGAGTGGTGAAGCTCGGCCTGGTAACATATAACTTGGCGAGAGGCTGGGACCTCGGCGCCATCGTCGAGCGGTGCGAGGCGCACGGCATCGGCGCCGTCGAGCTCAGGACCACTCACGCCCACGGCGTGGAGATAGCCGCCTCCCCCGAACGGCGGGCCAGCGTCAGGCGCATATTCGCGGACTCCGCTATCGAGCAGGTCAGCCTTGGGAGCGTGTGCGAGTACCACTCGACGGACCCCGCTGAGGTCGAGGCCAACGTCGCCGAGACCATCCAGTTCATCGAGCTCGCCCGGTCAATTGGCGCGGTCGGCGTGAAGGTCCGCCCCAACGGATTCCACGAGGAGCTCGGCGCGTCCAAGGAGACCACCATCGAGCAGATAGGCCGGGCGCTGCGCCGCTGCGGGCAGGCGGCAGAGGACACGGGCGTGTCCGTCTGGCTCGAAGTACACGGACGCGGAACCGACCACCCGCCATACATCGCGCGCATCATGGAATCCGCCGACCATCCGAACGTCGGCGTATGCTGGAACTCCAACCGCGCGGACGTGTTGGAAGGCTCCGCGCGAGCCTACTTCGACCTGCTCCGCCCCTGGCTCATGTCGGTACATATCAACAACCTGTGGGACGAGACGTACCCTTACCGTGAGCTGTTCGGCCTGCTGCGCGAGTCCGGCTACGATGGGTACTGCCTCGCCGAAATCGCCGAGGAGAGCGCGGAGCCGGACACGTTCCTCAGGTACTACAAGGCGCTCTTCCGAGAGCTGACGAGGTGAGACAATGAAGATAGGCTGCTGCGCGTATTCGTATCGGCAATACCTGCTATCGGGCGAGATGAGCTTGGAGGACTTCGTAGACACCGCCGCGGACCTCGGCGTCGAGGGCGTGGAGCTGACGGCGTACTACTTCCCGACCACCGACCGCGCCTACCTCAACTCCCTGAAGCGGCATTGCCTGACGAAGGGGGTGGACGTGTCGGGCGCGGCCGTGGGCAGCAAGCTCACCCTCGCGGACCCCGGCGAGCGGGCGGCAGAGGTCGCCATGGTCCAGGAGTGGCTCGGCCACGCCCTGGCGCTCGGCGCGCCCGAACTCAGGGTGTTCGCAGGCGTTACGCCGGAGGGACGGACCGACGATGAGGCGTTCGACTGGGCCGTCGCGGCCCTGAAGGAGTGCGTACCCGCAGCAGCCGACAACGGCGTAGTCATGGCCCTCGAGAACCACGGCGGCATCACCACCACGTCCGCGCAGGTCATCAGGCTGATCGAGGCCGTGGATTCGGAGTGGCTGCGCGTCAACCTCGACACGGGCAACTACGGCCTCGACCCGGACGTGGACCCATACGAGGGGATGCGGCGCGTCGCAAGCCTGGCTGTTACGGCCCACCACAAGGTCTCGATGCGGACGCCGGAGGGACAGCGCCCGGTGGACATCGCCCGCGTAGTCTCCACGCTGGACGGCGCGGGCTACAGGGGCTACCTGAACCTCGAGTTCGAGGAGGACGAGGATCCGAGGATCGGAGCGCCCAGGGCAATAGCCGAGATGAAGAGCGCGCTGGGGAAATGACGCGCCGAAACCCGGCTTTGCAGCCCGCCAAAGCAAATGTCAACGCCCCGCAACGAAGTAACATCCCCAGCTACCGGCAAGTCGGTGCTCGTCGTGGAAGACGAGGAGAACCTGCTGGCGGCCATCAAGTACAACCTGGAGCGCGAAGGATACCGCGCCCTGTCGGCGACCGACGGCGAGCGGGGGCTGACGAAAGCGTCCCAGGAGCGCCCAGACCTGCTGATCCTGGACGTGATGCTTCCCAGGCTGGACGGCTTCGAGGTCTGCCGACTAATTCGGCGTGAGAGCGACGTGCCCATACTCTTCCTGACCGCCAGGGACCAGGAGATGGACCGCGTAGTCGGGCTGGAGCTCGGAGCCGACGATTACGTCGTCAAGCCGTTCAGCATGAGAGAGCTCTTGGCGCGGGTCAAGGCCATGCTGCGCCGGCCCCGCTCCTCCAGAGACGAGCGCGGCGAGCCCCCTGAGAGCATCGTGTCCGGCGACCTGGAGATCACCCTGTCGAGCCACACGCTCACCCGCGGCGGCGAGCCCGTGACGTTGAAACCCAGGGCGTTCGAGCTGCTCGCCCTGCTGATGGCCCACAAGGGCCGCGTATTCACCCGCGGCCAGATCCTCGATAGGCTGTGGGGCATGGACTTCATCGGCGACGCCAGGACCGTGGACGTCCACGTTCGATGGGTCCGCGAGAAGATCGAGGACGACGCGGGCAAGCCGTCGCGCATCGTAACGGTCAGAGGGGTCGGATACCGGTTCGACGGATGAAGCCGCCCAGGTCGATGTTGTGGCGGGTGTCCCTGTCCTACGCCGCCCTCGCGCTCGCCTTCGGCGCAGTTACCGCCGCACTCGCCGCACTTGCGCCGAACCTCGGACCAGGCGCATTCATCGCAGCCGTCGCCGTCATCGGCGTCGCGGCAGCCGGGCTGGCAATAGCGCTCGGCTACGTCCTCGTGTACAGGACGTCGCGCTCCATCGCCTCGATCGCCCAGAGCGCAAGGGAGCTTGCGTCGGGCGACCTCGACCAACAAGCGCAGCGTCCCGCAGCCGGAACCGAGGACCTGGCATCCGCGTTCAACCAGATGGCCGAGACGGTCCGGGGGACCGTGCGAGACCTGTCGGGTGAGCGCAACAAGCTGACCGCCGCGCTCAACACCATGGCCGACGGCATCATCGTCATAGACGGCGACGGCCGGGTCTCCCTGATGAACCAGGCCGCGCAGCTCCTGCTGGAAGTGCGCACCACCGACTTCCTCGGCGCGCCCCTGGCCGAGCTCGCGCGCGACCACGAGATGCAGGCGCTGGTGTCCGGCTCCATGCAGGCGCGCGAGCTTCGCCAGGCGCAGCTAGATCTGCTCCATCAACGCAGGCTCGTGAGCGCCATTGCCACGCCCCTGGGAGACGACGGAGTCCTCCTTACGCTCCACGACCTGACCAGGTTCCGCCAGCTCGAAACGACCCGGAAGGAGTTCGTCAGCAACGTCTCCCACGAGCTCCGAAGCCCGCTGGCGTCCGTGCGCTCGATGGTCGAAACCCTCGAGGGCGGAGCGCTCGACGACAGGCTCGCGGCGCGGGACTTCATCGCCAGGATAGAGCACGACGTCCACCGCATGGAAAGCCTCGTATCCGAGCTCCTGGAGCTCTCCAGGCTGGAGAGCGGCCAGATGCCCCTCGACGTGCAGCCCGTCAGCCTGAAGTCCCTGGCGGTCGAAACAGCCGCAGCCTTCCACGACCGAGGCGCGGACCGCGGCGTCAGCGTCGAAATCGAGATCCCCGACGGCCTGCCCCTCGTAATGGGCGAGGCCGACAAGATCAGCCAGGTCCTGACGAACCTGATGGACAACGCCATCAAGTTCACCGAGCCGAGCGGCAAGGTTACCGTGTCCGCTCTGCCCGACCAGAGATTCGTAACCACGAGCGTGTCGAACACCGGCGACGGCATCGCGCCGGAGCATCTCCCCCACCTGTTCGAGCGCTTCTACAAGGTGGACAGGTCCAGGCGCGACAAGGGAACCGGGCTCGGCCTCGCAATCGCCAAGCACATCGTACTCGCTCACGGCGGCGAGGCGCTGGCGCGCAGCGAGCTCGGCGAGGGCGCGACCTTCTCCTTCACGCTGCCCAGGGCGTCATAACCCCCGCGATTCCGTTAACAACGCGTTAAACCTCGCTTAAAGGCCGGTTAAACTAGCGCGGCTAGGCTTGTTAGCGCAGAGACTCGAAACCTAAGAAGAGGAGAGATAGATGCAGCCAGTCACGCGAGCATACAAGGACTTGAAGATAGTGTCGTTCTTCCTGGGAGCCGTTGCGCTGCTGACGGCAATAGCCTGCGCCGGAGACGCCACTGCCACGCCAGCGCAGCCCTCCACAGAAATAGCCAGCGCCGCCGCCGCAGCCCTCGCGGGCGACATCGAGATCGACGGCTCCAGCACGGTATACCCCGTATCCGAAGCCGTCGCAGAAGAGTTCCACAAGCTCCACCCAAACGTCAACGTCAACGTCGGCATCTCTGGCACCGGCGGAGGCTTCAAGCGCTTCACCGCAGGCGAAACCGACATATCAGACGCCTCTCGACCCATCAAGCCCTCCGAAGCCGACGCCGCAGCCGACAACGACATCCAGTACATCGAACTCCTCGTCGGCGTCGACGGCCTATCCGTCATCGTCAACCCACAGAACGACTGGGCCCAGTGCCTCACCGTCGAAGAGCTCAAGATGATATGGGAGCCAGGCTCCACCATAGACAACTGGAACCAGGTCCGCGACGGCTTCCCCGACAGGCCCCTCAGGCTCTACGGCGCGGACACCGACTCCGGCACCTTCGACTACTTCACCGAGGAGATTGTCGGCGAAGTCCAGGCCTCCAGGTCCGACTACACCGCGTCCGCCGACGACAACGTGCTCGTCCAAGGCGTCGGCGGCGACAGAAACGCGCTCGGCTACTTCGGCTACGCCTACTACGCCGAGAACCAGGACAAGCTCAATCTGGTCGCCATCGACGACGGCGACGGATGCGTCACCCCCACCGCCGAGACGATAGAGAACGGCCAGTACAAGCCACTCTCCAGGCCCCTGTTCATCTACGTCAACCAGGCGCGCCTCGCAAAGCCCGAGGTCAAGGCCCTCGTCGAGTTCTACCTCCTCAATGGCCGTCAGCTCGTCAGAGAGGTCGGCTACATCCCCCTGGCAGACTCCGCGTACCAGTCCGGCCTCGCGCTGATTCAGAAGGCGACGGGCCAGTAAGCCAATCACCACCGAATCTTCGAGCGCAAGACTTGGGATTCATAGACATATTTGGGTTATACTGCACGCTCTCCTGTTCCCACGCGGGGGCGTTGCAACCATGAAGGCGCAACGCTTGGATGACGCGAAAGTGGCCGATACCAAGGGATCTGGCAAGCCGCGCCGCAAGCTCGGCGGCCTCATAATCAAGGGCATCCTCTTCCTCTGCGCCCTGGTATCCATCCTGACGACCGTCGGAATCGTCGTCAGCCTGGTAGTCCAAGCGTGGGGGTTCTTCGTCGAGGTCGCCCCCATAGACTTCCTCACGGGCACAAGATGGTCGCCCATCCTCAAGCCCCGCTCCTACGGCGTGCTCCCGCTGGTTGCGGGCACTCTGCTCGTTACCGCCGTCGCCGCAATCGTCGCTATCCCCATCGGCTTGGCCACCGCCGCCTTCCTGTCCGAGTACGCGCCCGACAAGGCCCGGCGGATACTCAAGCCCATCCTCGAGGTGCTCGCCGGGATACCCACCGTCGTCTATGGCTACTTCGCCCTGACCTTCGTTACGCCCCGGATACAGGACTGGCTCTTCCCGGACATGCTCGTCTTCAACGCGCTCTCCGCCGGACTCGTGATGGGCCTGATGATAGTGCCGATGGTGTCCACCCTCAGCGAGGACGCCATGCTGGCCGTGCCCCGCTCCCTCCGCGAGGCCGCCTATGCGTTGGGAGCGACCCGCGTCGAAGTATCGCTCCGAATAGTCATCCCCGCCGCCCTATCCGGCATCGTGGCCGCCTTCATCATCGGCCTGTCCCGCGCCATCGGCGAGACGATGCTCGTCACCATAGCCGCCGGCGCCACCCCAAAGCTCACCCTGAACCCGCTCGAAAGCATCCAGACGATGACCGCCTACATCGTCCAAGTCGCCCTCGGCGAGGCCCCGCGAGGCTCCGCCGAGTTCAACGCCATATTCGCCGTCGGCTCACTGCTGTTCGTCATGACGCTCGGCATGAACCTGCTCGGGCATTGGGTGGTAACACGCTGGAGGCTCAAGTACTGATGGCCCAGAAATACGCCGTCTTCAAGCGCCGAAAAGAGGCCCGCAAGCTGCTCGGCTCCGCAGTGTACGTCGTATTCCTCGTCGCCGTCCTGGTGAGCGTCATGGGCTTGGCGGTCCTGCTCATAGACATCATAACCGGCGGACTGCCCTGGTTCAGCTGGAGCCTCATAACCAACTACCCCTCGCGCCATCCAGAGCAGGCCGGACTCTGGCCCGCTCTCATCGGCACGCTCTGGCTGATGGGCCTCACCGCCGCGTTCAGCGTCCCCGTGGGAGTCGGCGCGGCCATATACCTGGAGGAGTACGCCGCGAAGAACAGGCTGACGGCGCTGATAGAGGTCAACATCGCCAACCTCGCAGGCGTGCCGTCCGTAGTCTACGGTCTCCTCGGCGCGGCTCTCTTCGTGCAATGGATGGCGCTCGAACGCAGCGTCTTGGCAGGCGCCCTCACAATGTCCCTGCTCATACTCCCCATCGTCATACTGGCGTCCAGAGAGGCGATACGGGCCGTCCCACGCGCCTACCGCGAAGCCGCATTCGCCCTCGGAGCCACCGAGTGGCAAGTCGTCAGCGGAGTGGTGCTGCCCTCCGCCCTGCCGGGCATCCTCACAGGCGTCATCCTCGGCATGTCCAGGGCCATCGGCGAAGCCGCCCCAATGCTGGTAATCAGCGGCCTGCTCTTCGTTACCTTCATACCCACCAGCCCCATGGACAAGTTCACCGTGCTGCCCCTCCAGATATTCAACTGGGTGTCCAGGCCTCAGGACGAGTTCCAAGGACTAGCCGCCGGGGGCATCATGTTGCTGCTCGCCGTACTGCTGAGCATGAACGCAATCGCCGTGTACGTCAGAAACCGCCGACAGGTGAAGTCCGATGAATGACGACAGCGCGAACGGCAAGTACGTCCTCGACGCCCAGGGGCTGCACGTCTGGTACGGAGACTTCCTCGCGCTCCGCGACGTGAATCTGAAGATCGAGCGCAAGAAGGTTACGGCGCTGATAGGGCCCTCAGGATGCGGCAAGAGCACCCTGCTGCGATGCTTCAACCGCATGAACGACCTCATAGCCGGGGCCCGCGTGGAAGGCAAGATCCACTTCAACCAGGATGACCTCAACTCCAACGACGTTGACCCGACAGAGATAAGGTCCCGCATCGGGATGGTATTCCAGAAGCCGAACCCCTTCCCAAAGTCCATCTACGACAACGTCGCGTTCGGCCTCAGGATCAACGGCTACTCCGGCAACGTGGAGGAAGCCGTCGAGCGCTCGCTGCGGGGCGCGGCCCTCTGGGACGAGGTCAAGGACCGGCTCAACAAGGGCGCCCAGACCCTCTCAGGCGGCCAGCAGCAGCGCCTCTGCATCGCCCGCGCCCTCGCCGTGGAGCCCGAGGTCATCCTCATGGACGAACCCGCCTCCGCCCTCGACCCCGTAGCCACCCTCGCCATCGAAGAGCTCATCCGCGAGCTCGCGAACCAAGTTACCATCGTCATAGTAACCCACAACATGCAGCAGGCCGCCAGAGTCTCCGACGAGACCGCATTCCTCATGGTCGACGAGAACCGCTCCGGCTACCTCGTCGAGCGCGGCGAGACCAATCAGATATTCACCGAGCCCAAGGACGAGCGCACCGAAGCGTACATCACAGGCCGCTTCAGCTAAACGGAAAGGACACACAACCCATGCCGCGCACCGATTTCGACCGCCATCTGCGACTCCTCGAAGACGACCTGCTCATGCTCGGCAGCATGGTCGAAAAGGCGATCGCATCGTCCCTCGACGCCCTCCAGCGGCGCGACTTCGACGCCGCCCAAGAGGTGATAGCCGGGGACGACCACATAGACAACAAGCGCTTCGAGGTCGAGGAGAAGTGCGTCAACCTCATAGCGACCCAGCAGCCCCTGGCGACCGACCTCAGAGTGATAATCGCGCTCCTGCACATCACGCAAGAACTCGAACGTATGGGCGACTACGCCGAAGGCGTGGCGAAGATCGGCATCGCAATGGGCGACGAACCCCCGCTCAAGCCCCTGATAGACATCCCCAGAATGGCCATAAAAGCCGAAGGCATGGTGCGGCGCAGCCTCGACGCCCTCGTCAACCGCGACGTCGTAACCGCGCAGGTCGTCCTGAACGACGACGACGAGGTGGACGCGCTCTACGAACAGGTGTACCGCGAACTCCTAACCTACATGATAGAAGACCCGCGCGCCATCAGGCGGGCCACCTACCTCCTATGGGTGGCGCACGACCTCGAACGCATAGCCGACCGCGCCACCAACATCGCCGAAAGGGTGATCTTCCTCGTAACAGGCCGCCTAACACGACAGGCCCACCCCGAAGAGGGAGCGCAACCTCCAGCCTGAACTCCGACGTCACAGCCTCCCCAATCTAGCGCTCCGTCCATTCGGGTAGGCATTTACGCGACCCCGTCGCCTCTTGTATCATAAGCATGACCCGCACACTCCAAGACTCGCCAATTGGCTAGCCCGTCTATGCCGCGCATCTTCGACAACCTTCACCCCAGCTCCAACCTCCTGCCTGCCCTACAGCAGACCCTCGCCCTCTCTTCCCGGGCCGACTTCTGCGTGGGCTACTTCAACCTGCGCGGCTGGGGCGGGCTCGCGCCTTACGTGGACGACTGGAATCAGGGCGACGGCCCGTGCCGCGTGCTCATCGGGATGCAGCGTCTGCCCCACGACGAACTCAAGGAGGCCTTGAGCCTGCTCGACAGACCCCCCGGCATGGACAACCAGACGGCGCACCGCCTCAAAGTCCAGCTAGCCGACCAATTCCGCCAACAACTCACCATCGGAGCGCCCACCAACGCCGCCGAACGGACCCTGCGCCAACTCGCAGCCCAGCTCCGCGCCAAGAAGGTAGCCGTCAAGCTCTTCCTCCGCCACCCGCTCCACGCCAAGCTCTACCTCATGTTCCGCGACGACCCCATCAACCCAATCGTGGGATACCTGGGCAGCAGCAACCTCACCTTCCCCGGCCTCGCCGGGCAGGGAGAGCTGAACGTGGACGTGCTCGACCATGACGCGGCCCTCAAGCTCCAAAAGTGGTTCGAGGACAGGTGGAACGACCGGTTCTGCGTTGACATCACCGACGAGTTGATAGAGATCATCGAGGAGAGCTGGGCGCGCGAGGCCCTCATCCCCCCATACCGCGTCTACCTCAAGATGGCCTACCACCTCTCACACGAAGCCCGCGCCGGCCTCGCCGAGTTCAGAATACCAAAGGTCTTCGGCGACCGCCTCTTCGACTTCCAGGCCGCCGCCGTCAAGATCGCCGCCCACCATCTCAACAAGCGCAACGGCGTGCTCATCGGAGACGTGGTCGGCTTGGGCAAGACACTCATGGCCACCGCCGTCGCGCGCATCTTCGAGGACGACTACGGCCTCGAGACCCTCGTCCTATGCCCCAAGAACCTCGTCCCCATGTGGGAAGACTACGTCCACGAATACCAGCTGCGGGCCAAAGTCTTGTCCCTCAGCAGAGTCATCAACGAGCTGCCCGACCTCCGCCGCTACCGGCTGGTCGTCATAGACGAAAGCCACAACCTCCGGAACCGCGAGGGCAAACAGTACCGCGCTATTCAGGAATACGTCCGCGCCAACGACAGCAAGTGCATCCTCCTGTCTGCCACCCCATACAACAAGACCTACCTCGACCTGTCGAACCAGCTCCGCATCTTCGTGGAGGACGACCAGGACATCGGCATCCGGCCCGAACGACTCCTGGAAAAGCTCGGCGAAGTCGAGTTCAGCAGGCGCCACCAAGCCTCGCCGCGCACCCTGGCGGCATTCGACTTCAGCGACGACGCCGACGACTGGCGCGACCTGATGCGCCTCTACCTCGTGCGCCGAACTCGCAGCTTCATCCAGGACAACTACGCGGAGACCGACCAGGAGTCCGGGCGCAAGTTCCTCACCTACGAAGACGGCGGCAAATCCTTCTTCCCGACCCGCGTCCCAAAGACGGCCAAGTTCCCCATAGACGAGTCCGACCCCAACGACCAGTACGCCAAGCTCTACTCGGAAAAAGTGGTCGAGGCCATAAACGATCTGCGCCTGCCGAGATACGGCCTCGGCAACTATGTCGCCGACAACCCAGGGACGCCGACCACCGCCGCCGAAGCGCGCCAGATAGAAGACCTCTCGCGAGCTGGAAAGCGGCTCATGGGCTTCTGCCGAACGAACCTGTTCAAGCGCCTCGAGAGCAGCGGCGCCGCCTTCCTCCAATCCGTAAGGCGCCACGCCCTCCGCAACCACGTATTCCTCTACGCCATCCGCAACGGCCTACCCCTGCCGCTCGGAACTCAAGACGCCGAGATGCTCGACTCCCGCTTCACCGATGAGGACAAGGCGGCCATCTTCGACCCTGACGACGACGAACAGGAGGATGAAATCCAGCAGACCGCCGCCGACTCGTCCGAGGCCTACCTCAAAAAGCGCGCCGCCGAGATATACGCAGACTACGCCGGCAGGTACAACACACGCTTCAAGTGGCTCCGCTCCGACCTCTTCCTAGATTCCCTGCAGAGCGACCTCCAGTCCGACGCAAACGCCCTCAGGGACCTGCCCCGAGACTACGGGGACTGGGACCCGGCGCGCGACGCCAAGCTCCACGCCCTACACGCGCTCCTAACGGAAACGTTCCCCGACCAGAAAGTCCTGGTCTTCTCCCAATTCGCCGACACGGTCCAATACCTGGAAGCGCAGCTCAAGGCCAGAGACGTAAAAGCCATGGCAAGCGTCACCGGAAGCTCCCCCGACCCAACCCGCTCGGCGTGGCGCTTCAGCCCGGACAGCAACGGCAAGCGCGAGAGCGTCCCCCGCAGCCAGGAGTTCCGCGTCCTCCTCGCAACCGACGTGCTCAGCGAAGGCCAGAACCTCCAGGATTGCCACGTAGTCGTCAACTACGACCTGCCATGGGCCATCATCCGCCTCATCCAGCGCGCCGGCCGCGTCGACCGCATCGGCCAAGACGCAGAGAATATCCTCTGCCACTCCTTCCTCCCCGCCGACGGCGTGGAGCGCATCATCAACCTCCGCAACCGCGTCCGAACGCGGCTCCAGGAGAACGCCGAGGTCGTCGGCGCCGACGAAGCCTTCTTCGAGGACGAGGACGACGACCAGACCATCCTCAACCTCTACCACGAACGCGCGGGCATCCTCGACGGAGACCCCGACGGCGAAGTCGACCTGGCATCCCACGCCTACCAGATATGGAAGAACGCCATCAGCGCAGACCCCAGCCTCGAAAAAGCCGTCGCCAACCTGCCCGACGTCGTCTTCTCCTCGCGCCTCCACGCCCCCATCGCCCAGCGCCCCGAAGGCGTCCTCGTCTTCATGCGCGCCGCCGACGGCAACGACGCCCTCGCATACGTCGACAGCGAAGGCAAGAGCATCACCGAGTCCCAGCTCGAAATCCTCTCCGCCGCCGAATGCAAGCCCGACACCCCGGCGCAGCCCCGCCGCGAAAGCCACCACGACCTCGTGGCCGAAGCCGTCAAGCACATCATCAGAGAGGAAAAGCGCGTCGGCGGACAGCTGGGCCGACCATCCGGCGCCCGCTTCCGCGCGTACACCCGCCTCAAGCGGCACTCGGAAGAGATCAAGGGCCAGCTCTTCGACACCGACGCGCTCCGCAAGGCCGTCAACGACATCTACCGCCACCCGCTCCGACAGTCCGCCGTGGACACCCTCAACCGACAGCTCCGCAGCGGCATAGACGACCACCAGCTCGCCGAAATCGTCATCTCCCTGCACGAGGAAGACCGCCTCTGCCTCACCAACGAAGAGGTCGAGACCCAGGAGCCGAGCATCATCTGCTCCCTGGGACTATTCGAACAAAATCCGTAGCTCCGCGCTTGACTCGCCCGCCCTGCATATATACGCTTTGCGGCAAGGAGAAAGGGCAAGCCATGATAGTCAAAGATAACCTCCGCCCATACCTCCACGCCTTCGACTTCGAGAACCTCTTCGTCGAGGGACTCGGCTGGGATTACTGCAGGGTTGACCCCCAGGTCGTCCACGTTGGCGGTCGCGCATACACCTTGCAGCCCGTCGCTAAAAAGGCCGAGTTCGTCGTCTACGAATGCGACTCCAGCGTCGATAACAACATCCCCCAGTACCCGGTTCGGCGCAAGATCGAGAGCCAGGTCGCCAAGCTCGCCTTCGAGCACATCGTCATATTCACTGACCCCGACCGCAAGACGCAGATCTGGCAGTGGGTCAAGCGCGAGGGCGGCAAGCCCTTAGCCTGCCCCGAGTTACGACTCGACAGCGGCCAAAGCGGAGACCACCTGCTCCAGCCCCTCCAACGCTTGGCCTTCTCCCTCGAAGAGGAAGGCAGGCTGAACATATCCGAAGTGGCCTCCCGCGTCCGCAAGGCATTCGACGTAGAAAAGGTTACCAAGCGCTTCTACGAACGCTTCAGAACCGAGATCGCCGCCTTCCAGGACTTCATCGAAGGCATCTCCGCCCAAGGAGACCGCGACTGGTACGCATCCCTCATGCTCAACCGCATGATGTTCATATACTTCATCCAGAAACAGCGCTTCCTCGACGGCGACCCCGACTACCTCCGCGAACGCCTGCGCATCGTCCAGAAACAGGCCGGCCCCGGCCAGTTCCACCAGTTCTACCGCCTCTTCCTGCTCCGCCTCTTCCACGAGGGGCTGGGACAGCCTCAGGCCGAGCGCGAGCCCGACCTCGCAGACCTGCTCGGCGATGTCCCATTCCTCAACGGCGGTCTCTTCGACGTCCACGACCTGGAGCGCGACAACCCAGACATCAGCATCCCCGACCAAGCCTTCGAGCGAGTCTTCGACTTCTTCGACGCATACCGCTGGCATCTCGACGAGCGCCCAGTGCGCCAGAACAACGAGATCAACCCCGACGTGCTCGGCTACATCTTCGAAAAGTACGTCAACCAAAAGCAGATGGGCGCCTACTACACAAAGGAGGACATCACAGGCTACATCGGGCGCAGCGCCATCATCCCCTTCCTCCTCGACGCCGCCAAGAAGGAATGCCAGGTGGCCTTCGCGCCCGACGGCGGCGTATGGCGCCTGCTCCAGGACGTCCAGGCCGAACCCGACCGCTACATCTACCCAGCCGTCGGACACGGCATCGCCTGGAACGCTCGGCAGGCTGAGGACCCGAAACCCCTGGACGCGCCCTTCGACCTGCCCGACGACATCGCCGCCGGAATCCACGACGTATCCAAGCGCGGCAATTGGAACCAGCCCGCCCCCGACGAATACGCCCTCCCAACCGAGACCTGGCGCGAGGTCGTGGCGCGCCGACAGCGCTACGCGGACACCCGCGCGAAGCTCGCGTCCGGCCAAGTCAACCAGGTCAACGACCTCGTAACCCTCAACCTCGACGTCGAGCGGTTCGCCAAGAACGTCATCACCCATAGCGAGGGGCCGGAGCTCCTCCGCGCCTTCTGGCATGCCCTGAAAGGCGTCTCCGTCCTAGACCCCACGTGCGGCTCCGGCGCCTTCCTCTTCGCAGCCCTCAACATCCTCGAACCCCTCTACACCGCCTGCCTGGAAGGTATGCAGGGCTTCCTGGACGACCTGGAGCGCTCCGAGAGGCCCCGCAGCCCCAAGGCCCTAAGCGACTTCAGGGAAGTCCTGGACCAGGTCGAAAAGCATCCCAGCGAGCGCTACTTCATCCTCAAGTCCATCGTCCTCGACAACCTATACGGCGTGGACATCATGGAAGAGGCCGTCGAAATCTGCAAGCTCCGCCTCTTCCTCAAGCTCGTCGCGCAGCTGAAGAGCCGCGACCAGATAGAACCCCTGCCCGACATAGACTTCAACATCCGCGCAGGCAACACCCTCGTCGGCTTCACCTCCCTGGACGCCGTGCGCCAAGCCATGACCATCACCCCCAGCGGCCAATACCGCGCCATGGACGCCGCGCAGCAGGAGACCCTGGAACGCATCAAGGAGAAGGCGGAGATAGCCAGCCGGGCCTTCAACCAGTTCCGAGCGCAGCAGACCAAGCACGGTGGAAAGGTAACCCCCGCCGACAAGGCAAAGCTGCGCCGCAGACTCGAAACCCTAAGCCGCGAGCTCGACCGCTACCTCGCCGCCGAGTACGGCATAGACCCCGCAGACCAAGACGCCTACCAAGCCTGGCAGACCAGCCACCAGCCCTTCCACTGGTTCGCCGAGTTCTACGGCATCATGAACGACGGCGGCTTTGACGTCATCATCGGCAACCCGCCCTACGTGGAATACAGCAAGGTTCGCAAGGAGTACCAGATTCGAGGGTTTGTGACGGAGCGGTGCGGCAATCTTTACGCATTTTGCATGGAGCGTTCGAACGTCCTGAAGACCAAGTACGCCTACTTCGGGATGATTACCCCAATTTCAATCACTTCCGCAATTAGGATGGAGTCTCTACGCGACATATACGCAACCCAAACAATATACAGCGCCAGCTTCGCTGACAGGCCCAGCGCCCTATTCGCAGGTGTCCATCAAATCCTGAGCATAGTGATAGTGGCTCCCGCTCGTTACCAGAACGCAAACCGGTATTCTGCTGGATTCAACCACTGGAGTAGCCAAGAGCGGGACAGTCTAATGCAATCACTGTACTATTCAGTCGCTCCAGTGGACGCTCAAACAATTTGGCACAAGGTCGGGAATACTATAGAGCACTCAATTCTTCTAAAGATTGAGCAAAACAAAAACACGGTCACGGGGTACTTCCGGAGCCATGGCCAAGTTATTGCTATATGTGGAGGCACCGGTGGATACTGGCTCCGCACATTGAATGGCAAAGTTTCGTCTGCGAAATATAGCATCCGGTTCGTTGAACGGGAAGATTGGTTGCCATTGTGTGCCTTCCTGAATTCAAACACCTTCTACTGGTTTTGGAGAAAAATATCCAACTGTAGGGACCTGAACAACAAAGACATAGCAAGAATAAATCTCGATCTAGACGACGAGCTACGTAACGAGTTGGCAGTTGTTGGCGCAAAGCATCTTGAGGTACTAAAATCTACTCAGGAGCATCGAGTAGGCGGCTTGAGCTACGACCAATATCGACCTGCAAACGCCAAGTCAGAAGCAGACGAAATCGACCGCGTGCTCGCCGAACACTACGGCTTCACGGATGAGGAGCTCGACTTCATCATAAATTACGACATCAAATACCGCATGGGAATCAGCTAACAGTCTTCCCTAGCCTATTCGTTACTGATAGTGACGGATCCTGTACGTCCATCATAGACCATCCTGAAATTTCGCAGGAAGTCTCTGCCGATGAGAGCGGAATGCTGCTGTCCGCCCTCGGCCAGATGGACGCCGGCAAATCGACCCGAAATCCCGACGCCGAGGCTGGGTATATTGAGCTGGGCGCGGTGTATATTCACTTTGTCAGTCCCATGAACTCCAGCATCGTCCTGCCGATCCACAACCGGCAGGCCTAACTGCATGGCTAGGGACGAGTCAATGCAATTTTGCGCCGCGCCAGTGTCCACTAGCGCATAGAGCATGTCTGAGGGCAGATTGGGAATGTCCCTTTTTCCCAACTGGTAGTCATCGTCGAATCCAATCTGAACCTCGACCGTCGGACCAAAGTGTTCCAGCATGTCCGGGTGGCCCTTGAACCCGCATTCTGCGCTAGCCCCATGTACAGGCCTGTATAGCGCGGAAGCCGGCAGGGTCAGCGGGGGCGCGCCCACGCGCCTGATTAGGTAGGGGCCGCGTCCGAAGCGCTCCATCGCCGTATGCGCGGCGTCCTGAAAGGTTTCGTAGGCTCCCTCAAGCTGCTCGTCATGCACCACCACCCACTTGCCGAAGTAGTCCGTCTCCAAGTAGCTCCTCATGCGGTCGTAGGCGGCTATCTCCTTGCTAAGACCCATGACGCCCCCCCCTTGACTTGGTAACTGGGAGTATAGCATACACCCCTTGGCCGGCGTGAGCCGCCGCGAACGTCATCGCCTGCGCGTCCGCCCCTCCCATAGACCGCGCCAGCTCCAGCCAACCCCTCGCCGCCGCGTCGAGACGCTCTCCATCAGCTCCGCGTCCAGGTCCCCCCGCCTACGCGCCTCATGCGGTTCGCGTACAACGACTTGCCGCCATCAGACTCACGGCGTATGATAGGCGCATATCGCCGCCAACGAACGCCGACAATGCAAGAGACGCTGCGCATAAGAACAACGGTACTGCCCGGAGGCAAGATCGAAATCGTGAACCAGGAGCTTCCAGTGGGAGAGTCCGTTGACGTGGTCGTACTCCACCCCTCGGAACCGGCGGCGGCCCAAGAGCCGGCGGTGGAGGCGGGTCAAGCTCTGGACCCAGACCTGTCCGCCGCCCTATCCGACCTGCGCGAGTCGGGCCAAGAGGCTGAGGAAGAAGGACTTACGATACCATCTCGCGCGGCATTCGACACCGCCGAACGCTTGCTGAATGAGATGTACGGCATCCTGCCGTGTCGTTACGAGGTCTATCCCATGCCTTACGGCAAAATAGCCATTGACACTCCGAACGCCTCGGTCACGGCGCTGTGCGATTCCAAAGGCGGCGCCGTGCTCTTCACTGACCCGACCAATGGCGAAGAACGCCGCGCCTATTCAAATGCCAATGAGCTTCCAAGGGACTTCCTGCGTAAAGCCTTGATGGAGCTGGGACACAAGAACAGAGGCAAGATCGAAATCGTGGACGAAGAGCTTCCAGTGGGAGAGTCCGTTGACGTGGTAGTGCTCCACCCTTCGGAATCATCGCGCCGATCCGCCGTTGACATTCTGAACGAAGCGCCAGGACAGCGCCTCTTCAAGACTGCGGAGGATGTGGAGTCCTACCTCAAAGGCGAACGGGCGTCATGGGACCGCTGATCCTACCGCCTACCGGACCAATCTATCTCGATGCCAATGGGTTCATCTATAGCATGGAGCGCATCGAGCCCTACCGCACCATGCTCGAACCCATGTGGCGGCAGGCCCAAGCCGGACAGTTCACCATCGCTAGCAGTGACTTGGTAGTCTCGGAAACGCTCGTCAAGCCGTTTCGTGAGGGTGACACAGTCCTTGAACAGCTATTTCGTGAACTGTTCGATGCCAACGAGGTTAGTCTGGTCCCAGCCACGCGCCCTCTGTGGGAAGAGGCCGCGCGCCTGCGTGCGACGACGCGCTTGAAGACGCCGGACGCGCTTCACGCTGCCTGCGCCTGCTGCTCCGCGGCAGCCAGCCCGTCGTCGTCTGTCCAGCCCGCAGCGTCGAGAAGATGCGCGTCCCACGCGAATGGCGGCCCCCCATCGCGCAAGGCCGACTGCTCGTCCTCTCACCCTTCCCCGAATCCCGCCGACGCCCGACGATGGAGCTGGCGGCCCAGCGCAACGAGATGGTCGCAGCCCTCTCCAGCCGAGTCTTCATAACCCACGCCGCGCCCAGCGGCAGGACCGAGGCCCTAGCCCGAAAGCTCGCCGAGGGTGAGGGTGATTCCCCGGCCTTGCCCCCGAAAATTGCCCCAAAATTGCCCCATAGCGCCCCTTGACACCGCGAGAACAGCCGTGCTAGTCTGGTAGACGGCCCGAAGGGGCGTACACCAAACGAGCATAGAGCCCACCTCTACCAAATATCAGGGTATTCATGCCGCGGCTGTTGTTGGGACGGGGCCCCCGCGGTACGAGAAGGTCCCTCTATGTTCGGCGCCTCGCCAGGAGGACGTAGTGCCAAATACGTCTCCCCCGTTCCAGGTGCGGACTCTCGGACGACCGGGAGGACCGTAGCCAGCGCAGCCCGACGCCTTGGCGGGTGGAAGGAACAAGCGCGAAACGCAGGCGGTCCCGCAAGGGCCCGTCAGCCGTCCGGGAAAGTTAGAGGAGGGGCTGCACCCCCAGTGTCGGCGGGCGATCGACGTCGGCATCCTCGAAGCAAGTACCGGAGTCACTGCCTTGCAAGGCAAACTCATCTCCCGCGAGAGCGGGAGAAACCAGGAGTAGATAGGACGCGGGTCGCAAGACCCGCCAAGTACCCTCTCCCTCACGGGGGAAAGGGCCAGGGTGAAGGCAAACGCCCCAACCCTGCGCCCCCTCCCCCTAGGGGAAAGGGCTAGGATAAGGGCGATTCAGGCGGCTAGAACCCGCCAGAGCGCCAACAGAAAGGAGCCGGCCGAGACAACGAACATAGAGACGAAGGAGCGCAGGCGTCCCGCCTGCAACCTCCCCCTCTCCATGGTGAGAAAATCCAGGCGGGAGACACGCAGGGGCAACCCCAAGGGTTGGCCCTAGTTCACGTTGGGAGCGCCCTGGTTTGACATGCGCCGCGGGCGACCCTACAATTCGCCCATTCCACGACTTGGAGAACGAGGGTGTCCCGCCCTACCATGGAGCAATACGTCAGCAAGGTCGCCAAGCCGCAGGACTTCGACGAGTTCTGGGGCGGCGTTCTGGAGCAGGCGGCGCGGGTTCCGCTGAACCCGGAGACCCGCTACTCGGCGCTCCGGAGCGACCCCGGCGTCGAGGTCTACGAGGTCTTCTACGACAGCATAGACGACGTTCGCATCGCCGGCTGGTACTGCGCTCCCCGGGAGCGGTCCGGAAAGCTCCCGGCAATCCTCACCCTCCCAGGCTACCAGGGCGAGCCGGGCATACCGAAGGAGTGGGCCCGCAAGGGCTACGCCGCGCTGTCGGTGGCTCCCAGGGGAAAGCTGCGCAGCAACGCCCAATTCAACCCAGGCTACCCCGGCCTGCTCACCCACAACATCACCGACCGCAACACCTACTCGTACCGTGGCTTCTACGTGGACGCTTGGCGCGGGATAGACTACCTGCTGACGCGGGACGAGGTGGACGGCGAGCGGATAGGGGTTACGGGGGGCAGCCAGGGCGGCGGCCTCACGGTTACCACTTCGGCGATGCGCCAGGAGGTGAGGGCTGCCATCGCCGGCGCTCCGTACCTGTGCGGCTACGTGGATTCCATCGAGTTGACGCGGACGTACCCCTACGAGGAGATCAACGACTACCTGCGGCTGCATCCCGGCAGCAGGGAAGCCGTCGTCGAGACGCTGGCGTACTTCGACGGGATCAACTTCGCGGACAAGATCAGATGCCCGTTCGTAATCTACATCGGCCTGCAGGACAACGTATGCCCGCCTGAGACCGGATACGCCCTGTTCCGAGCCGTCGGCAGCGCGGACAAGAAGCTGTACGCCGCAGACGGGCACGGCCACGACGCCGGCAAGCATTCCATCGAAGCCGAGCTCGACGCTTTCTTCGACACCCACCTGAAAGGCGCGACCGTATGAGCGAAGGCAGGCCCGCAGACTTCGAAGGCTACTGGCGGGACGCCCTGGACGAGCTCGCCTGTTTCCCCCCCAGCGTCGAGACGGAGGCTATCCCCCTCCGCAGCAACGATTCGTCGTCCTTGTTCGGACTGCGCTTCACGAGCTCGGGGCCGTACAGGCTCTTCGCATACCTCGGCATCCCGACCGGCGAGGGGCCGTTCCCCGCGATCTACAAGGCGCCGGGATACAGCAGCGTGGTATCCCCGATACCCCAGGGTGCGGCAAGCCAGATCCGGAGCCGCTACGTAACCTTCTCCATCGCGGCCAGGGGGCTCCGCAACGCCGACAAGCCTTACGCCGCCGAATTCCCGGGCCTGCTCACCGACGGCATCGAGGACCCGCGCGCATACAGGTTCAGGGGAATTGCCGCCGACTGCGTGCGAGGGCTGGAGATACTGCGCTCGCGGCCGGAGGTGGACGGCAGCCGAGTGTCGGTCCAGGGCGGCGACCTTGCGCTGATAACGGCGGCGCTGGCAGACGGGGCGACGCATCTCGTCTGCGGCCCGTCCCTGTTCTACCGCACTATGGAGATGGCGCGGAGCGGCGACGGCTACCCGCTCGCGGAGATAACCGACTACCTCAGACAGCGGCCGGGCGCGGCGGAAGCGGTCGAGTCCACGCTCTCGCACTTTGACCTGAGATGGTTCGCGCCCAGGGTATCCGCCTCGACCCTGCTCGAGGCGGGGCCAGCCGGAAGCGCCCTCGACCGCAGCGGACTACAAAGCCTGATAGACGCGCTCCCCAACCCGCCGGACGTCTACGAGTCCCAGCGCTCGAACTACAAGGACGGCATGTTCGTCGAGACGTGGGTCTCGGACAAGCTTGGCTGCGGTGAGCCGATACTGCCGGAGCATTGGCGCTGAGCGCGATAACCCGCGCCGCCGTCCTGGGGGCGGGCGCCATGGGCTCGCAGATAGCGGGGCTGCTGGCCGACCGCGGCATACCGTGCGACCTGCTCGACCTCAAGAGCGCTGACGAGCCGAGCCGCCTAGCGGAGTCGGCTATAGAGCGCCTCCGGACGCTGCGCCCCCCGCCCGTCGCAGACGCGGCGGCCCTGGATCTGATAGCGCCGGGCAACTTCGACGACGACATGGGCCGCTTGGCGGACGCGGACTGGGTGATAGAAGCGGTCTCGGAGGACCTGGCTGTCAAGCAGGCGGTATGGGCCCGCGCGGCCAGGTTCGCGCGGCCCCACGCCATCATCAGCACCAACACGTCGGGCATCCCCGTATCGTCCATCGCCGAGGCGCTGCCGCCTGGCCTGCGACCCCGGTTCCTCGGAGCGCACTTCTGCAACCCGCCGCGATACCTGCCGCTGCTGGAGCTGATAGAGACGCCTGACACGGACCCGGAGGCCGCGGAGGTCGTCTCGGACACGGCGGCGAACGTACTGGAGCGCGGAGTAGTCCGCGCCCGCGACGTGCCCAACTTCATAGCGAACACCATCGGCGTGTACGCCCTGATGTCCATAGTGCGCGCCGCTGACGAGCTCGGCCTCGGCCCCGCCGAGGTGGACGCGGTCACCGGGCCTGCGATGGGCAGACCGGTCAGCGCGACCTTCCGCACGCTCGACGTGGTGGGCATAGACGTATTCGTGGCCGTTGCGGACAACTCGCGCCGGGCAGCGTCCAGCGAACGTGAGCGCGAGACGCTGACCGTGCCAAGCTACATGCGCGAGATGGCGGCCAGGGGATGGAATGGGCAGAAGGCCGGACGCGGCTTCTACCAGCGCGTCGAGACCGAGCGGGCCCGCGAGATACTCGCCCTCGACCCTGCAACGCTCGAATACGGACCCAGGTCAAGCCTGGAAGCGCCCTCCCTAGAGCGGGCCCGCCATGCAGACGACCCGCGCGGCAAGGTCGCCGACCTCGCAGGCTCCGACGACGCGGCGGGACGATTGGCTTGGCGCGCGCTGTCGCAGATGATGGCATACGCGGCCGAGAAGATGGACCGCGTGGCCGACGACATCATCTCCATAGACAGGGCGATGCGATGGGGATACGCCTGGGAGCTTGGGCCGTTCGAGACGTGGGACGCCATCGGGCTGGCCGGCTCGCTCCAGCGCATGGAGGCGGACGGGCTGAGCGCGCCCGGATGGGTTTCGGACCTGGCGGAGTCGCGCGGTTCGTTCTACCGGGCAGGCCCCCGCGGGAAGCTGCAGGCGACGGCTTCGGGCAGCTGGATTAGCGTCCCCGCGCCGACGATTCCGGAATAGCCGGCCCTCACTCGATGCGGCGCATCGGGGGGTAGGCGAGCATCGCCGACGCGGTGAGGACACATGCGGCGCCGAAGACTATCTGGGCAAGTTGGGGGCCGATGGCCGCGGCGAGGAACCCCGCAGCCGCGCCGCCGACGGTTGCCATTGCGCGGTCGAGGCTGAGGATGCCGAGCATCCTCCCGCGCATGTCCTCCGGCGCCTCCTGGAGAATGGCAGAATTGACCAGGGGATGCAGCCACGACTGGCATAGGCCAAGCGCTCCTACTACAGCGAACGTCAGCCCCACCGAGCCGGTGTAGGTCGCGGCGGACACGCCCACGAGCATCGCGCCGATGGCGACGAGCGCGCCCATGACGAGGTAACCGCGGGCGCGAGTCGGGTTCACGGCGGCGAGCGCCAGCGTGCCTAGGATGCCGCCCACTCCCATCGCGCTCATCATGTACCCGAACCCAGAATTGCCGATGTCGAGAACCTGCTTGGATATCAGCGGGCCGAAGACGTATATGAAGACGACGGCGAAGGTGAAGTACCCGGCGGCTATCAGGACGATACCCCGAATAGTCGGGTTCGACCATGCGAACCGGAATCCGTCCGCCAGATCGTCGCCGAGGCTTCGCACACCCGCGTATGCCTTGTGAGAGTGCTCTGGGGTCCTGAGCATCCACGTGAAGTACAGCGCCGCCGAATAGATCAACACGATGGCCGCGAAGGCGGCGTCTATCCCGCCCAGAGCGATGATCGCCCCGGCCCCGCCGGCTCCGAGTATCCGCGTGGCCTGCATACTTCCCGAGCTGAGCGCCATTGCGTTGGTCACCAGCTCCGGGGGCACGATAGAGGGAATCATCGCGCGGCGCGCGGGCTGGTCGAACGCCTGTGTAGCGCCTCTCAAGAGGGTGAGAGCGTAGATGTGCCACAGCTGGATGAGGTCCAGAAGCAGCAGCGCGGCAAAGAGCGCGCTCAGCCCAAAGACGACGGACTTGGTTGCGAGCAGCACGGTCCGCCGGTCGAACCGGTCCGCCACCACTCCCGCAACCAGCCCCAAGCCGATGGACGCGACGCTCCTCACGGCGATTATCAACCCGAGGTGTACGGGCGATCCCGTGATCTCCAATACCAAGAGCGGCCGGGCCACCATGTCGATCCACAGGGCTGACGTATGCGTTACCTGTCCCAGCCACAAGTACACGAAGTCCTTGTAGCGCAACGAGGCGAACATCGTCTCGAGCGGCGAACGGGCCCCGCGCCTGCGGTCTACCCTACGCGCGCCCTCCGGATCGGGGTTGCCCTTCAACGCGGGGCGTCCACGCGAGACGCGCGCCGGGGCGCGCGGCCCTCGGCTGTCACGGAACCCAGCCGGCGAAGTATCCGGGCGCCCACTTGCGCGCCAGGTGGTACGTCTTCATGCTGTAACGGCTGTGGGGAGGCCGCAGCTCCGCCTCTATCCAAGCCTCGGCGCCATCCAGGGTCGGAAACTCCGCTATCCACGCCCGATGCCAGTCACTCTGGGGCGCAATTGACTGATACGCATCGAGCCGCATGAGGCCATGCTTACGGCCGACCGCCTTCATCAGCTCGACGTGCTCCGCGTCGCCGCGCTCTTCGGGCGCAACCTCGTCCGCCCCGGGGAGCCAGCGGGCGAAGGCGATGACGACGACGCTGCTCGTGTCCGCGTCGAGAACGGGGATGACCGAAGGATCCGTGGCGGCTGGCCGCGCGGACTCCGGCGGATTCACGACCCACGAGTCCAAGCCCTCGCGCCGGATCCGCCGAGAGAGGTAATACTCGTAGTAGCCG
This sequence comes from uncultured Dehalococcoidia bacterium, assembly GCA_958296115.1. GTDB lineage: Bacteria > Chloroflexota > Dehalococcoidia > Lucifugimonadales > CAJWER01. The sequence goes on along the minus strand of OY282442.1, from coordinate 2,227,000 downwards.
TAACGTCCGTAAGGCGGCTCCATCTCGGCGGCAATCCATGCCTCCGCGCCCTCGAAGGTCGGAAACTCGATGGCCCAGAACCTAGCCCAGTCCCCCGCCTGCGCGAACAGCTTGAATCCCTCCAGGCTCATCATGCCATGCTCTCGAGCCACTGAGAGCATCAGCTCCACGTGCTCACGCGAAAAAGCGTCCTGCTCTTCGGCGCTGAGCCCATGCCATGAAGGAAGGCGGCCTCCCTTGTACAATACTACGACGCTGTCGGCGCTCACGGGCGATCTCATATATCCTCCGGCGGCTTGGGTGAGCTTGATGATACCAGAGGTCGACGGGAGAGCGCCGCATGTGGTGAAATTGGGGTAGTATGTAGAAACAGGCGTTTCGAGGAAGGATAGATTGCAGGAGCCATCCGAAGCGGAGATCATAACGAGCGCGTCGCGGCTGGAAGCGGTCGTGAAGTCGGCCCTAGAACAGCCCCGCGTCGCGCTGGACCTGGAGTCCAACGGGTTCTACAGCTACCGCGAGCGAATATGCTTGGTGCAGCTCGCCGTCGGCGACAAGATATACCTGATAGACCCGCTGCAGGGCGAGGGCGTGGCGCCGCTTGGCGAGCTGCTCGCCGCCCCCTCCGTCGAGAAGATATTCCACTCCGCGGACTACGACGTCCGCAGCCTGGACCGCGATTGGGGATTCCGGATACGCGGGCTGTTCGACACCAGTATCGCCGCCGCCTTCATCGGGTCAGACAGGCTCGGCCTGGCGGCGACCCTGAAGAAGTACCTCAAGATAGAAATCACCAAGAAGAAGAGCCTCCAGCGGGCGAACTGGGCCAAACGCCCGCTCACGCCCGACTTGCTCCAATACGCCGCCGGCGACGTTCGATACCTCGACCGCCTGAGGACGACCCTGCACCGCAGGCTCAAACGGCGCGGGCGGACCCAGTGGGTGGAGGAGGAGGCCGAGCGGCTCGCCGCCATCCGCCACTCGCCGCCAGAGCCAGTCAAGAACGCCTTCCTCTCTACCAAGGGCAGCAAGGACCTGGACGGGCGCGGGCTTGCCATACTGCGCTCCATCCACGCATTCCGCGAGAAAGAAGCGCGCCGCCGCGATAAGCCCCCGTTCATGATATTCTCCGACTCGCTGATGGTGGAGATGGCAACCAACCCGGACTTGGACCTAGAGCAGACGAAGGGGCTGGGCATATATGTGTACCCGCCTCGCTCGGACAAACTGCGCCGAGCCATACGCGCGGGCCAAAATGCCAACCCCGTGCGCCGCCCCCCGGCTCCTGCGTCGCCGAGGCCCAGGCTATCCACGTCCGCCCGGAAGAAGCTGAGCGCCCTCAAAGAGTGGCGCGGCGAACATGCCGCGCAGCTCAAGATCAACCCAGGTCTGGTATGGCCGGCTCCAAGCCTGACGCGGCTCGCCACGCGCCCCGACAGCTTCGCCGACGAGATGGAAAGTCCAGAAGTTCGGAAATGGCAGCGACGCGAGCTCGAAGCCTCCCTCCGCGCCTTCGTACAAGAGAGCCTCGGAGATACCGATTGACCACCATCGCAGCCAAACTGGCCTCGGCCTGGCGCCTCGTAGCCAAGCGGAGCCTCGCGCACTGGCGGGTCCTCACCTCCGTAGCGCTCGGCGTGCTCCTCGCGTCGTCGATCATGTCTGGCACAGTCGTATATTTCGACGCCTTGCGGGACCTGGCCCTGAACCAGGCCCTCGACAAGCACACGGACCAGGAGCTCGACATCCTCATCGAGGGCGACCGGGGACCGACCACGAGAAGCGAGCATCGGCTCCTATCCGACCTGGTGGACCAAAACGTGCGGGCGCTCGTCGGCCCCCTGGTGCAGGGAACCATCCACGCGGGCAAGACCCCCACCATGTTCCTGACGCAGCCCGGCAAGGAGGAGGAGGCCGGCAAGTACAACTCACGCAGCTACTTCGCCTTCATCCCCTCCCTGCAAGACCACATCGAGATCCTCCCGGGCGGCCGCTTCCCGGGCGACCGCCTCCTGAACGAGACTGGAGAGACGCCAGAGGTCGAAGCCCTCGTCCAGCGCGACGTAGCGACGCTCTTCGGCCTCGACGTTGGGGACCGGATGTCGGCGATCCCCTTCTGGTCGGACGCCACGCCGGTCATCTCCGTGGTAGTGACCGGGATATTCGACAAGAAGGATTTCGAGGACGACGTCTGGTACCTGGAGGATAAGGTCCTCGACGCCGCGACCGGGAGCAGCTTCCGAACCGCCGCGTTCTACGTCTCGGAAGCCGCTTACCTGGAGGCGCTCGGCCCCTCGTTCAGCCGACTGGCGACGACCTATGCCTGGCTGCTCGACATAGACAACGACCGCGTTACCTCACGCAACGCCGACGCCGTTCTGGACGGGCTGCAGGGGCTTGCCGGGCAGCTATCCACCATCACCGCCGGCCATCGCCAGAAGACCGCCCTGATAGGCGCTCTCCGGGAATATGACCGCAAGCTCTTCTTCAGCAGGCTGCCCATGTTCGTGGTGATGATATTCATCGCCGTCGTAATCCTGTACTACGTGATAACTCTCTCGTCGCTGGCTATCGAGGAGAGGCGCGGCGAGGTCGCCCTGCTCCGCAGCAGGGGGGCGACGCCGTCCCAGATGCTGGCCGTGTTCGCCCTGGAGGGACTCACTATCGTCATCCTAGCCGCGGCCCTCGGCCCGCTGCTAGCGGCGTCCGTCACGAGCTTCCTCGGCCTCACCCCGGCCTTCTCCGGCCTAACAGGTGGCGAGCGGCTGGAGGTAACGCTATCCCTGCCCGCCTACCTCATGAGCGCGCTGGGAGGAGTCCTGAGCTTCATTGCCGTGATGGCCCCCGCCGTCCAAGCTTCCCGCATGAACGTTACCCGCCAGCGGCAGAACGCCGCCCGCCCCGCGGCCCAGCCGCTCTTCCAGCGGTACTACGTGGACGTGTTGCTGGTCCTGGTCAGTATCTACCTGTTCAGGCAGCTCAGCCAGCAGGGCTCGGTCGTCGCCAAGGAGATCCTCGGCGACGTGGCCGTGAACCATCTCCTGCTGGCCCTTCCAGCGCTCATGCTGGTGGCGGCCGGCATGGCGCTGCTCAGGCTCTTCCCTATCGCCATGAGAGTCGCCAGCAGGCTCTTCTCCTCATCCCTGCCGGCCGGGCTCGTCATGGGCCTATGGCAGATGGCGCGGAACCCCACGCACTACGCGCGGCTGTCCCTGCTGCTCATCCTGACCGCCGGACTGGGCATCTTCGCATCCAGCTTCGGCGCGACTCTCGAGCGCAGCTTCCAGGAGCGGATACTCTACTCGACCGGCAGCGACATCCGCGTCGAGGGCGTCAAGCCCATATACAGGACGAGGTGGGACTACACACAGGGCTACCAGCTGGCGCGCCGCGTTCCGACCCGGAACAGGGCGGTGGCAGCCGCCTACGAGAGATTCTCCGGCGCGGACGTGATAAGCCCGGCGCTGCGGGCCCGGGGCAGCGAGATGGGCAAGACCTTCGGCGCGAGCTACCAGATGCTGGCCGTCGACCCCGAGACTATCAAGCAGGTCGCGTGGTTCAGGGACGACTTCGCCGGCAAGCCCATCGAGGAGCTCATAGACGCGCTCCCCCTCGAAGAGCAGCCGGGCGGCCTCCTCATGCCCGACGAGGCATTCACCATCGGCGCTCGAATCAAGGCGAACCGGCCCCATCCCAGCGTGAGGCTCACCGCCAGGCTCCAGAACGCCCAGGGCCAGTACACCACCTACACCCTGGGCGCTCTCACGTCCGACCAGTGGACTGATATGGAAGTCAGCCTCAAGTTCGGGGTACGCCAGTCTATCCAGCTCAGCCGCCCCTTGACCCTCGTATCGCTGCGTGTCGAGGAGACCGGGGAGCGTCGGCTCCAGGCCGGGTCCATACTCATAGACGACATATGGGCTATCGACGCCTGGTCGGGAAAAACGGCGCTGGAGGACTTCGACGATGTATCCGGCTGGACGGTCATCCGCGCCTCGCCGTCCGCGGGTTCCGACGTCTTCCGTCGGGCAGATCTGGACTACGACGGATCAGGCGTTGCGCTCTTCTCCTGGTCGGAAGGTCCGTCGCAGGACGCCCGCGGCATCTTCTACGGCTCTTCTCAGCCCCGCATTCCCGTCCTTGCCAGCGCTGGCTTCGCCAGGGAGACCGGCAGGGGCGAGGGCGACGAGCTCGAAGTGTCCGTCGGAGGCTTTCGAGTACCCGTCCGCATCGACGCAACCGTGAACCTGTTCCCCACCATGACCCTGCCCAACGAGAAATTCCTCGTGGCCGACCTGACCTCCCTCACCAGGTACGCCAACCTGGCGGCCTACACCAATGAGCTGATACCCAACGAGGTCTGGTTATCCTCCTCCACGCAGGGCGAGGAGCGGGCAGAGCTCGTCCAAGCCCTCGGCAGAGCCCGTAACGTAACCAGCAGCATCGTCTTCGACCGCTCCATACGCTTGGACGAGGCGCAGGTCGATCCCCTGGTCGACGCCGGGTGGCGCGCCCTGCTCTTCCTCGCCTTCTCCGCAGTGCTGCTGCTGAGCTGCATCGGATTCGCAATCCACGCCTACGTATCCTTCCGCAGCCGCCAGCTGCAGCTAGCCCTGCTGCGCACCGTCGGCCTGTCGAGCCGCCAGATGCTGGGCATGGTCTGGCTGGAGCACATCCTCGTTGTGGCGGTGGGCATGGCCCTGGGCATGTGGATGGGCGGGAGGCTCGGCGCGATGATAATGCCATTCCTCGGCCACGACGATTGGGGCTCACGAGTCGTGCCCCCATTCGTCATGCAGGTGGACTGGAGCATACTTGCCGTAACCTACGGCGTCATGCTCCTGGTCTTCGCCGCGATAACGCTAACCCTCGTATGGCTGGTACACCGGATCTCGGTCCACCGCGTCCTGAGATTGGGAGAGATGTAACTTAGGCATGACTCGAAGTCGTGTCACCTTCATCTCTCGGAGGACGACTGCAGATATTCATCGAAAGACGTTTCTATCGAGCTCACAAATAGGTACGCTTCTTTGTACAGATAGAAAATCTCTTCACTGGTCTTCTCCAAGGTGAAAGCGCCAAAATCTTGATGCACTAATGTATTTCTTGCGTTTCCGAGATCGAGGAATGCGCGTATCGCCTGTGCATATGCAGGGTCTGCGCTCACACGCGCGATCATATATGCTTTGTAGCTTTCTCCAAACAATCCAAAGAAGGTATTTGCATTACGGCTATCCCATTGAAAATAGGTGTGGAATTGCCTCTTAATCGCCTTGTTACGCACAAACTCTATGACCACATCGCCATCACTATGATTCCTTACCATGCTCATCATATGATTCTGTATCTCGCGTTCGAAGTAACTAGCCGCTGCGAGCAATAAAGCCTTTCTAAATGTCTCTTCGGCAGAGACTCGCAGAGATATCTCTATATGTCCAAGACTATCTATAATGTCTTGAAACTCGCGGTATAGGCGATCGACGACGGTTTCCTTCATATTCTCACAATGCTTCTATGAATTGCCTTCCACGTTCCAATCTGATCCGAACATTCGCTGTACTCGTTGTCGCGAGAGAAGCGGCTTCGACAAACTGCTTATCCATCTCCAGTTTACGCAAGGCAGCCGCGTCAAGCCGACCTCTGACAGGACGTTTCTCTTCAAACGCCTTGTAACAAGCTGCAGTGAATACCGCCTCGATCAAGGCGATATTGAACCTATTAGTGCTCTTGTTGATGAATGCGTCAGGGGGCAGACCGTCAGCAGCATCCAAAAACGAATGCAGGAGATCCTTGATATACTGGTTCTTCTCAGCATCCTGCGTTTGGCATTTACGCGAAAACTGATTGAGAAACTTCACCATTGACGGGGCGTAGTTATCAGAGTCAATCAACAAGGCGAAGATGCGCAATAGCACTTCCACGTCTTTGAGACGGAGGTCAGACTCGCGTCCACCTAGTATTCTGCGCCATCTCTCGTCGGTGTTCAATTCCATCAGCATGTCGTAGAAATCAGAATGATAGAGGCTGGATCGTATCTCCTGAGGCGTCAAACTAACACCGCCAGAATTGAGACGGCTAAATATCTCGTATATGGACGAATCGTCGTCCTTCGGGGAGTTCTGCTTGACGACGATATTCCGTATCGGGCGTAGGTCAAACTGGAACTTGTGCTCTCCCATTGTGGCATAACTCAGTCCTCTAAGTGGACTAGGCTGTTTCGGCAATCTCTCAGGAAGTTGCAACCGGAAGTCAGTGAAGTACTTGTTATCCTGTAGGACATCGCGGGGAATGGAACCTTCCTCCTTGAAGATATTGCGGAGATCTGTGCGAACCTCCTTACGGGGAAACCGCTGTTTGATGAAGTAATACACCGACATCAAGCGTTGCTGTCCATCTATTACTAGGAATCTGTTCCTAGCCTCTTCATAGAGGTATAGCTGGGGTACTGGCAGGCCGAGGATCAGGGACTCTATCAATCTCGACGCTCTTCCAATGTCCCAGACATAGTTGCGCTGGAATCCTGGGATGATTACTGCACGTGATTCGATGAAATCAAAGAGCGTGGAGATGTTGAAGTCGTTGGGCGTCACGCTCAGATCATAGTCTACCACGCCGAGTTCATCCTGTCCCTCGGCGTAATCCTCAAACCATTCGCTGCCATTCGGTCCTGAAACCATGGTCACCCCCGGCCTTCTCTAGTCGGATGCAGAGTATAACATATTAAGAATCATCCTGCCAACATCGCCTCGACCTCGGCGCGGGTTGGCATTGACTCCTGGGCGCCCGGCTTGGTTACGGCGAGGGCCCCGGCGGCTGTGCCGTAACGCGCCGCTTCATGCACGGACATCCCTTCGCTTATGGCGACGGCAAACGCCCCGCCGAATGCGTCGCCCGCCGCCACGGTGTCCGACGCGTCGACGTCGTATGAAGAGACGCGGCCTCCCCCTTCCGCGGTCGCGTAGTAGGCGCCGAGATCCCCCAATTTTACGACCGCCGTGGACGCGCCGGCCTCAACGAGCGCCTCGGCCGCCAGGCGCGCGGATTCGACGCCGGCGACTGCGATTCCGGTCAGGGACTCGGCCTCGGTCTGGTTCGGCATCACCACGTCCAGGACGTCGAACGCCTCCGGCGGAAGGCCCAGCGGCGGCGCGGGGTCCCAGATCACCCTCACCTCCATAGCATTCGCCATCCTTGCCGCCTGCAGCGACACCTCGTAGGGCGTCTCTAACTGCAGCATGAGCGCGTCCGCGCCGTCCAGGGCCCGCTCCGCGGCCGCGAGCTCCTGCTCACCGCACTGCATGTTAGCGCCATAGATGGCGGTTATGTGGTTCTGGCGGCTGTCGTCCAGCAGTATGAGCGCGATTCCCGACGCATGATCGGGGTCGATTGCGACGCCGCTCGTGTCTATGCCGTACTCGACCAGGTCGTCGAGCATTGGCTGACCGAACACGTCGTCCCCCACCCTGCCTATCATTCTCACCTGCCCGCCCATCCTAGCGGCGGCCACGGCCTGGTTCGCGCCCTTGCCGCCGGGCGCGGTGTAGAAATGGCTCCCCATCACCGTCTCGCCCGGCGCCGGGAGCCTCGGAGCGATGCCTATCAGGTCCATGTTGATGCCGCCTAGCACGACGACGACGGGCCGCTTGGAAGATGCAGTCACCCTATCTCCCCGCTCTCCAGCAACTCCTCGAGGACCTGCGCAACGCCGTCCTCGTCGAGAGGCGGAGCGACACGGTCCGCGGCGCAGAGCGCCTCCGGCGTCGCGTCACCTATGGCAATGCCGAGCGCGGCCCACTCCAGCATGTGTACGTCGTTGTAGCCGTTGCCGAACGCGACCGCGCCCTTTGGGTCGATACCCAGGTGTCCGCAGAGCCACTCCAGCGCCATGTGCTTGCCGCCCCCGGGATTCAGTATCTCGCAGAACGTGGGCAGGGACCTGGTGACGTGGAGCCGCGAGTCGAACCGCTCTTTGAGCCGGCGTTCGAGTTCTTGGACATCCGCCTCTCCGCCCACCGCCAGCACCCTGGTTGGGCGACCCGCAGCCAGCGCGCGCAGATCCTCCACTACGCGAATATCCTGCCCATTGCGCGCGCTGTAGCCCTGCGCCCACGCCGTCATCTCGCGCACGTACACCTCGCCGTCCATATAGACGGCGACGTCGGTCCGCCAGCCGTCGAGAGCCTCCAGGGCGTCGGACGCCTGCCGCTCCGTGAGCGGCAGATGCCACAGCACGCCACCGGTGACGGGGTCCGCAACGTGCGCGCCCTGGAACGATACTATCGGCGCTCTCAGGTCCAGCGCGGCGGTGGACATCCGCGCCGACTCAAAGGCGCGGCCAGTCGCTACCGTCACCACCGCCCCGGCCTCCGTCACGCGGTCAATCGCCCTCCGCGTCCTGTCGGAAATGCCGCGCTCAGGGCTGCGGATGGTGCCGTCTATGTCGAGCGCAATGAGCTTGTACATGGATACGTGCTACAATCCCAGCATCATGAAGATAACGCCCCGCGCTCTGCTATGGATGATTATAGTCCCCATCGTCGCCGTCCTGATGGTCATAGCCCTCCGCGGCTCCTAGACCCTGCCCCAACGCGTTGTCATCGGGCCGCCCAGCCCATTCGATAACGAGTGAAGGCTAAACTGCCGAGCCCGCTCAACGCAAGTCGAGGGCTCGACCCGCGCCTCACGTCGTCCAATCATGGTATAGTATCTGTACGAACATGCCGGGACTGCCGCTCTTGGACTACGAAACCGTCATCGGGCTGGAGGTACACAGCCAGCTGCTGACGCAGAGCAAGATGTTCTGCTCGTGCGCCGCCGCTTATCAGGACGCGCCCCCCAACACGGTGGCGTGCGAGGTATGCATGGGTATGCCGGGCGTGCTGCCCGTCGTCAACAGGCGCGCCGTCGAGCTCGCAATTGCCGCAGGCCTCGCCCTGGAGTGTACAATAGAGCGCCAGACCAAGTTCGACCGCAAGAACTACCCATACCCCGACCTGATGAAGGGTTACCAGATCTCCCAGTACGACATGCCCATCGCCACCGCCGGCCGCCTCGCCGTCCAGGCGAACGGCAGCCAGCGCGACATCAGGATAACCCGCGTACACCTCGAAGAAGACGTAGCCAAGCTCCAGCACAGGGACGGGCCCGGCGGAGCCTACAGCCTGCTGGACGTCAACCGAGCAGGCGTCCCGCTCATGGAGATAGTCAGCGAGCCCGACATGAGGTCCCCGGAAGAAGCCAGGTCATACCTCACCGGGCTGCGCTCGATCCTCCGTTACATCGACGCCAGCGCCGCCAACATGGAAGAGGGCAGCTTCCGCTGCGACGCCAACATCTCCATCCGGCCGAAGGGCGCAGACCAGCTCGGCGTCAAGGTCGAGATCAAGAACATGAACAGCCTCCGTTCGGTGTACGACGCCCTCATGTACGAGTCTGGCAGGCAGGCCGGACTCCTGCAGGAAGGACAGAAGATAGCGCAGGAAACGCGCGGTTGGCTCGAAGACCGGGGCGTCACCGTATCCCAGCGCTCGAAAGAGTACGCCTCCGATTACAGGTACTTCCCAGAACCCGACCTCCCGCCCCTCCTCATCGAGCAGACCTGGATTGACGACGTTCGCGCCAGCCTCCCCGAGCTCCCCGACGCCAGGGCGGCCCGCTACACCCGCCAGTACGGACTGAGCGGCTACGACGCCGAGCAGCTCACCGCATCCAGACCAACCGCCGACTTCTTCGAGTCCGTCCTCGAAGCCGGGGGCCAAGAGGCCAGCGCCCAGCCGCTTGCAAAGGCAGCCGCCAACTGGATACTTGGCGAGCTCACGCGCCTACTCAACGCAACCGGCCGCGCCATGGACGACCTCCAGTTCGAGCCGAAGCGCCTGGTCGAGCTCATCCGGCTGGTCGACGACGGCACGCTGAGCGCCAGCATGGCCAAAACGGCGTTCGAGGAGATGTTCGAGTCGGGCGGCTCCCCAGCGGCCATAGCCGAGCGGCGCGGACTGGTCCAGATCTCCGACGCCGACGCGGTGCGGGCCGCCGTGGACGAAGCCGTCGAGAGCAACCCCCAGCCGGTCATGGACTACCTGGGGGGCAAGGAGACGGCCATCCGCTTCCTCATCGGCCAGGTCATGAGGATTACCAGGGGCAAGGCCAACCCCCAGGTGGCCGGCGAGCTGCTGAAGTCGAAGCTCGAGTCGCTGCGTTAGAACCATGACGCCAAACCCAATCAACGGATACAGGGCCGCGCCAGGAGATCGAGACCGGTTGCCAATGCTTTGGAAGCTGCTGCGCGTCGGCATACGTCTGAAGCGTTGGCTGCTGATAGGCTCCTTCGGAATCTCGGTCTGCTCAATCGGCCTAGCATTCGTACTGAAGAACGTCTTCGATATCTTCGTGCCGGACTTCCTGCCGTGGCATCTCGAGGGCCTGCTCATTAGCGTCGCCGGAGTCTCGATGGTCCTCCTAGCCCTCTATGGCCTCTACCGCTCCCTCGGCCCACTCGTCCTCCGCTACCAGGGCTTCGATTCGCTGACCCATAACATATACACGCGGAGAATGAGGGAGAGCGGCCCCCGGGTCGTCGCAATAGGCGGAGGGACCGGCCTATCGACGCTCCTCAAGGGACTCAAGACCTACACCGACAACATTACCGCCGTCATCACCGTCGCGGACGACGGCGGAAGCTCCGGCAGGCTGAGACGCGAGCTCGGACTGCTCCCGCCGGGCGACTTCCGCAACTGCCTCGTCGCCCTCTCCGAAGAGGAGGGCGTCGTCGCCGACCTCTTCCAGTATCGCTTCGACCAGGGCAACGGACTGAAGGGACACAGCTTCGGCAACCTCTTCATCGCCGCGATGACGGACGTAACAGGCAGCTTCGAGGAGGCCCTGTACGAATCCAGCAGGGTGCTCGCGGTACACGGACGAATAGTCCCCGCCGCGATATCCCATCTAACCCTGACCGCGAAGCTGACCGACGGCTCCCTGGTGTCGGGCGAGTCCACTATCACCAACCACGATGGCGGCATCGAGCGGGTCATGATAGAGCCCGAGGACAGCGTGGCGCATCCGGGAGCGATCGGAGCCATAGATGACGCCGAGATGATAGTAATAGGCCCGGGCAGCCTCTACACGAGCCTCGTCCCGAACCTGCTCGTCTCAGGCATAGCGCGCGCCCTCAGGCGCTCGACCGCCCCGAAGATATACGTCTGCAACGTCGCCACCGAGAGGGGCGAGACCGAAGGATACAGCGTCGACGACCACCTGCTGGCCCTCCAGCGGCACACATTCCCCGCCATCGCCGACATCGTGGTCGCAAACAACCATCCACTCCCCTTCGCCAACGACGCCGGCGCCGCCCACGTCCTGCCCTCCAACGGCGCCCTGCCAAACGCCGAGATGGTAACCGCCGACATCGTGGACCGCGATCACCCGATGCGCCACGACCCATCCAAGTTGGCAGAAACGATAATCGACGTGTATCATAGACGCAGAACTCTCTCCCCCAATCTCGCAACAAGATCTCACAGGTAGGCAGCCATGGACAGTGAAGCGCTACGCCCCCTGATGCTCTGGGTCCAGATAGCCATAGCGGTCTCGCTCGTAGTCCTCATACTGGCGCAGGTCAAGGGCCAAGGCGGAGGACTCTTCGGCTCGGCCGAAAGCTCCTACAGGACCCGACGAGGCCTGGAGCGGGTAATGTTCCAGCTCACCATAGCCCTAATCGTCATATTCCTAGCCACCGCCATAATCAACGTCCGCCTCTTCTAATGCCTGCATGGAAACAGAATCCCTGACCACGGAAGGCGAACAGTGAGCTCCAAGCTGGCAATCCGAATAGGCGTCTGGCTCATGATAGCCGCCCTCGCAGTACTGGCCGCATACACCGGCTACGTCACCATCGCCGGCATATTCACCGAGCCGGATACCCCCATCGCCATCCAAGTCGCAATCCCCGCGCTCGTGGCCGGGTCGCTCATACTGCTCGCCGCCGCATTCGTACAGAAGATGAAGCGCCGCAAGCAAGAGGACGTCGAGGAGGTCGAGTATTGATAGTAACCACCACCGACGCCGTTGAGGGAAAGCAAATCGTCGAGGTCCTTGGCCTCGTCATGGCTAACTCCGTCAGGGCCAGGAACATCGGCCGCGACATCATGGCGGGATTCCGAGGCATCGTCGGCGGCGAGGTGGACGAATACACCAAGCTGCTCGCACAGTCCCGCGAGCTCTCCGTCATGCGTATGACCGAGCGCGCCGAGGCCATGGGCGCCAACGCCGTCGTAGGCGTCAGGTTCATCACCGCAGGCATAATGAGCGGCGCGTCCGAGATACTCGCCTACGGCACAGCCGTAGTCGTCGAGTAGGAGCGCCCCCGGTCAACCCCAGCGCCGCGCATGGAGCGCCCTGTAACGTGGATGCGCGTGCAGAGTTGCCGTGAAGTACGTGCGCCCCTCGTCAAAATCGAACCGCGGCTCCGGGGATCCCCTTTCGCTCATGTACCGCCGTATCTTCGGTATCCCCGTGCCCCTCTCCTCCGCCAGCCCGAGCTCCTTGAGAAGCTCGCCGATCCTCCGGTTCCTGGCAGGCGCGTTGGGAGCCACGCCTCCGGCAAGATGATGCCGTTCGATCCCCTGCACAGGGCCAGGGTAACTGGTAACCTCCATCCGGTCCGGGTACATGTATATCTTCGTAGGCTCCACGCTCTCGTAAGACCTGTGATAAACGGCGTTCACCACCGCTTCCCGAATAGCCTCATACGGATACGCCACCGACCTGACGGCCTCCGGCTTGCCGGGCGCCTTCTCGGTTATGACGCCGATGAGTGACCTCAGATAGACCAACGACTGCCTGATCTGGTGATGCAGGGGCCCGCGAATTATCAGCTCGTCTATCACGTCCCCACCGGCCTCGTCGGCAAACTGGACGACCTCGAGCCTGGCCCCCCGGAACACCTCGTCCGGGTCATTGGCGAAGAAGAGCAGCGCGGCGTTCCTCGGCGCATAGTGATCGTTCAGCCGAAATACCAAGCGCATCCTGGAATACACGTCGTCCCTGTCGAACCGAATGCCGCGGCCGATGTCGCTTCCAACGTCAGACAGGAACGACCGCACCAGCGTCTCCGATATATCGTCCACACTCCCAAGCAAGCTGCGCCGGTCGTCGAACGGAACCTTCGCCGTCTGCTCGAACAGCTGCGAGCGCAGCGCGCCCCGGGCCGCGACGGTCTCCGACCCCTGCCGAACGTAATACTCCTTGCCGCCCCCTCTCGAAGGCGCTTGGTACGGACGGGTGTCGCCGCCATGCGCCCAGACCACCAGCAGCGGCCTATCCTGATATACCTCCGGGAAGAGGAGCGGCTGATACGACGGCTCTATCCTGTTGCACTGCCCGCGAACCTCCCGCTGCATCCTGTCGAGGTCAACGTTCCCCAGCCCCTTGGGCGGCAAGATGGGCTGCCCGAGCTCGTCGGTCTCGATACCCAGCACGATATACCCGCCGTTCAGGTTCAGAAGGTCGTTGGCGAAGGCGCACGCCGTCCGCGCCACAGCGCCCTTCGTGTTATCGTCCCAGCCCGCCTTGAACTCCCGCCGATTGTCCTCTACTGACCGGGCGTGGATCAGGCGGTCGAGCGCCATCGGGAGCCCGCCGCCCATCGCCGGTTCCGCACCCGCTCTTATCTGGGACTCGCCCATGCTCCCGAACAGCCTACCCCCGGCGCTTCCACGTCGTGCCGCCCGCTTCGTCCTCCAGCGCGTACCCGAGCTCCGCCAGCCGGTCCCTGACAGCGTCCGCCTGCGCGTACATCTTCGCCGCGCGAAGCTCGGCCCGCGTCTCTATCAGCAGGTCCACCAGCGGCCCCGCCTCGCCCGCTCTCTCGGGCTCCTCCAGCGTAAGACCCAGCACACCCGCAAACTCGCCCAGCGCCTCCGCCGCCTCGCCAGTTGCGCGACCCTCCTCCCTCGCGCGGTTGATCTCGCGGGCCAGCCCGAACAGCGACGCCAGCGCCCTCGGAGTATTCAGGTCGTCGTCCATCGCCTCCACGAACCCATCCCTGAACGGCGACGGGTCCAGCTCAGGCGCGCCAGCCGCGCCGACCGACGGACCAGCCGCGTTCCGCAGGCGCTCCGCCGCCCGCTCCTGCGCGGCCACCCCTTCCTCCGTGTACATCAGCGGGCTCCGGTAGTGCGAACTCAGGAAGAACAGCCGAAGCGCGTCGCTCGAATACCGCCCCAGCGCGTCATGAACCGTTACCAGGTTCCCCAGCGACTTGCTCATCTTCTCGTCCCCAAGCCTCATCAGACCGTTGTGCATCCAGAACCGCGCCATCGGCTCCACGCCAGTGTACGACTCCGACTGCGCGATCTCGTTCTCGTGATGCGGAAATGTCAGCTCCTGACCGCCCCCGTGGATGTCGAGCGACTCCCCCAGGTACTTCATGGACATCGCGCTGCACTCTATGTGCCATCCCGGCCTGCCCGGGCCCCACGGGGACCCCCACGAAGGCTCGCCAGGCTTCTCCCCCTTCCACAACGCGAAGTCCATCGGGTCCTCCTTGCCCGCCTCCGACTCCGCGCGAGCGCCCGCGCGCATCGTCTCCAGGCTGCGCCCGCTCAGCTTCCCATAACCCGCGCCGCGCCTCACCCGAAAATAGACGTCCCCCCCAACCGCGTAGGCCATGCCCCTATCCACCAGCCCGCCGATGATCTCCAGCATCTTCGGTATCTCTTCCGTCGCCCGCGGATAGACGTGCGCCGGCAGAACGTTCAGAGCGCCCATCTCCGACAGGTACCGCCCGATATTCCGCTCCGCAAGCTCCGACACCGACACGCCCTCGACCGCCGCGCGGTCAATCATCTTGTCGTCTATGTCCGTGAAGTTCTCTACGTGCTCCACCGCGTATCCCTTGTATTCGAGATACCGGCGCAGCGCGTCGAACACCACAGCCTTCAGCGCGTGCCCCAAATGCGAGGGCGAATAGGGGGTGATGCCGCATACGTACATCTTCACGACGTCGCCCAGAGGCTCGAACGTCTCCGTTGCGCCCGTAAGAGTGTTGTACAGCTTCATTCGATAGGCTCGATTGTGGCGACCGCCAGCGCCGCAATCCCTTCGCCCCGGCCTATGAAACCCAGGTGGTCCGTCGTAGTCGCCTTCACGCTCACCATCCCATCGTCGAGGCCAAGCGCCGCAGCTATTCCATGCCTGATGCGTGACACGAACGGCCTCAGCCTCGGCCGCTCCGCGATAATTGTAGCATCCACGTAGGACGCCTGCCACGACTCGGCAGCCAGTATCTCCACCGTCCGCTCCAGCAGCTTCACGCTCTCCACGCCCTTGTACGCAGGATCGCCCGATGGAAAATGCGCCCCGATGTCGCCCAACCCGGCCGCGCCGAGCAGCGCGTCTATCACCGCGTGGGCCAGCGCGTCCCCATCCGAGTGCCCGGCAAGCCCCTTGTCGAACGGCGCTTCAACGCCGCCCAGCGCGAGCGAGCGCCCCTCGACGAGGGGATGAGCGTCGAACCCTATGCCCGTCCGAGCCTTCATTCACCCTCCGCCGCATCCGTAGAGCCGGCTTTGCAACCAAGCGCCCGCCGCCTGAGAACCGCCTCCGCAACCTCCAAGTCCACCGGCGTCGTCACCTTCAGATTCTCGTCAGACCCCGCGAACAGCCTCACCGACCCGCCGACCGCCTCCACCATCGAAGCGTCGTCCGTAACGTCCACCTCCACCCGCTCATGCGCCCGCGCCAGGAGACGCGCCCTGAACACCTGCGGCGTCTGAGACGCCCAAAGCCGCTCCCGCGGCAGCGTCCGGATCACCATGCCCGCGCCGTCGGCCTCCTTCATGGTATCCTTGGCGCGCACGGCGGCCGACGACGCCCCCGTCGCCTCCGCGGCATCTAGTCCAGCCTCTATCATCCCACCGTCCAGGCACGGACGAGCCCCGTCGTGGACTATCACCCACTCCGCGCGGTCCAGGACAGCCAGCCCGTTCCGCACAGAGTCCTGCCGCCGTCCGCCCCCGGCCACCACCTCGACCTTCCGGTAGCCCGCGTCCTCGACCAGCCGCTCGTACATCTCGACGCTGCCCGGCGGCGCCGCCAGCGCTACCCGGTCAACCCGCCCGCTTCCCTCGAACACGTCGAGGCTGTACGTAATCAGCGGACGCCCCAGCAGCGGAGCCATGACCTTATCGACGCCGCCCATGCGGCGGCTGCCACCCGCCGCAGCCACGATTGCGCCAGTATAACCCATAGCCTACGACGCCAGGGCCGCCGTCATCATCCGCGCAAACGCCGGCCCGACGCCCTTCTCCTCGTGCTTGAAATAGACGAACACGTCGTCCAGGCCGCCCGCGCTCTCGCGGATGGTATCCGCCCACTCCCGTATCCCATCCTCCGTGTACCCCTCGTCCCGCAGCCTGAAGTACGCGTGGCCCGCCGTCATCTCGACAGGCGTCCTGAACTTCTCGTCGTCCTTGACGCACATAGCGCAGTTCGCCGCCCGCAGACGCTCATAGACCCCATCGTCGAACCAGGTCTTGCTCCGAAACTCGAACGCCGTCCGCACGTCCAACGGCATCAACTCCAAGAAGTCGCCCAGCGCCTCCACGTCCTTCTTGAAGTACGGCGGCAGCTGGAACAGCACGACGCCCAGTTTCGGCCCCAGCCCGCGAGCCCTCTCGACCAGCAGCCCGACCAACTCCTCGCAGTCCCGCAATCGAGCCTCGTGCGTAATGCGCCTCGACGCCTTCAGCGTGAACCGAAACCCGTCCGGCGTGGCCTTCACCCAATCGCCGATACTCTTCTCGCTCGGCATCCGGTAGAAGCTGTAGTTGATCTCCACCGTCCGGAACCGCTCCGCGTAATAAGGCAGCATCTTCGACGCAGGCATCCTCTCCGGGTAGAAGCTGCCCTTCCACTCCGCATAGTTGTACCCCGAAGTCCCTACCCAATACACCTCGCCCTCCTATTTGCCGAACCTGTTCCAGTGCAGTAGGCAAGCAGCCCCACTCTCCCTTTGACATGCCTCCCATATGACCTTACACTCACAGCGTCTCGAACGGAACCCCTGAACCTCACGCCGGCGGATATAGGAGAGAGCCATGACCAGACGAGCCCCCCTGCGCCTCCTCGTAATTGCCCTGCTCGTCATGCTGTCCGCCGCCGTCGTCGGCTGCCCAGCGCCCGAGAACAGCCCGGACACGCCCACCACGGACGACCAGCAGGCCCTCCAGCTCCCAACCGTCGAGGCAAAGAACCTCGCCGCCCTCGCAACCCAAATGGGCATCGGCGACTCCTTCACCATCGACGCCAACCCACTGCAAGGACCCATCGGCGAACCCGCCCTCAACGGCAACCTCGTCATGCAGGTCAACTCCACCGACCGAGACGTCAAGGTGGATGAGGACACGGTCCCCAAGCTCGGCGCCGCATACGGCGCAGGACTTCTGAGAGGCGAGCAGTACGTCTCGAAACGCGGCGTGTACTTCATCGTCAACTACTCCGTCACCAACGACACCGACGGCCTGCTCAAGCCGGGCGCGCACGTCAACGGAGGCTTCACGCTCGCCGACGGCACGGGCCGAGAGTGGGAACCCATGGACTTCGTAACCGACCACTTCGACGGCTCCGCAGCATTCGCCCTCCAACTCGACCTGTTCGACCCACGCGAGTTCGTCCTCCAGGGCGAGCGGAAGACCACCATCCTCGCCTTCGACATCGCCGAAGACGCATCCAACCTGCGACTCCGGTCCAACATCCTCGGCCTCGAAATCATGCTCGACCAGTAGGAGCGGCCACACATGATATACGACGGACACGCATACTGCTTCCCGGACCTGCGCGGAGCCGCAGGCTTCGACGACCCCGACCAGTTCCGAAAGCACCTCCAGCTCGGAATCGCCCGACACTTCCAGCCGGTCTGGCGAGCCAGCGACAGAACCCCAGCCGACAACACCGGCCTCGCCGATGACGACGGCGGATGGAGCTTCGACGCGCTCAAGGACGCCCAGTTCCGCCCAGCCGGACACGGCCGATTCGAATGGACCGCCGACGGCGAAACCTACGTCAAGCAGTACATGCCCCCGTCCGTAGCCGACATGAGCTACTCCGCAGAAGCCCTCGTAGCCGAAATGGACTACGCAGGCGTGGACGTGGCCCTGCTCCACCGAACGCCCTACCTCGGCATCGGCAACAGCTTCATCGCCGACTGCTGCAGGCGCTTCCCTGGCAGGCTCCAGGGGCTCGCGCACGTCGAGGAGTGGCTAATCAGGCCCCAGACCGACGACTCCATCGGCAAGCTCCGCCGAGCCATCGAAACCCAGGGACTCCACGGCGTCCAGTTCCTCCCCGACCATCTGCCCCTCTACGGCCAGTCCGAAGACTGGAACGACGACGACTTCACCCCCTACTGGGACGCCCTCGCGGACCTGCGCGCGCCCCTCTTCATCACCCCGAGCTACTCCTCCCTCGCAACACCCGGCGGCGCGCCAGCCGACGCCGTCGCCGGCCAGCTCCGCATGATAGACCGCTGGATGAACCGATACCCAGGCGTCCCCGTAATCCTCACACACGGCCTCAGCTGGCGCCTCTTCGTCGAAGACAACCGCCTCAACATCCCCGACGCCGTCTACGACGCCATCCCCGACAACCCCAGCTTCCACCTACAGCTCCTCTTCGCCATATTCCTCGGCGGCATCTGGAGCTACCCCATGACCGAAATCAGGCCCACCATGGAGACCCTCGCAGAGCGCGTCGGCCCCGAAAGGCTAATATGGGGCACCGACATCCCCATGGTCATGCGCTTCTACACCTACAAGCAGAACCTGGCGCACATCCAGACCTGCGCCAACTTCCTCCCCCCAGACCAGGCAGCCCTCATAACCGGCAACAACATGGCCCGCATCATGGGCCTCCCCCAATCCTGAACATCCACCCAATCCCGCCCTATCCCCTCTCCCTCGACGGGAGAGGGCCAGGGTGAGGGTGGCTCCCCAGCCTGCCCCAAAATTCCCCCAAAATTGCCCCATAGCGCCCCTTGACACCGCGAGAACAGCCGTGCTAGTCTGGTAGACGGCCCGAAGGGGCGTATCCCAAACGAGCATAGAGCCCACCTCTGCCCTTGGCATCATACACGCCGCTGCTGTTGGACGGGGCACCCGCGTGTACGAGAAGGTCCCTCTATGTTTCGGCGCCTCGCACAGGAGGACGTAGTGCCAAATGCGTCTCCCCCGTTCCAGGTGCGGACTCTCGGACGACCGGGAGGACCGTAGCCAGCGCAGCCCGACGCCTTGGCGGGTGGAAGGACGAAGCGCGAACGCAGGCGGTCCCGCAAGGGCCCGTCAGCCGTCCGGGAAAGCCCGGGGTGGGGTTTGCAACCCCAAGTGTCGGCGGCGCGTGACGTCGGCATCCCCGAAGCGAGTACCGGAGTCACTGCCTTGCAGGGCATACTCAATCCCCCGTGTGAGCGGGGGAATCAGGAGTAGATAGGGCGCGGGTCGCAAGACCCGCCAAGTTCCCTCTCCCTCTCGGGGGAAAGGGCCAGGGTTGGGGCAACGCCCCGCCCTGCGTCCCCTCCCCCGAAGGGAAAGGGCTAGAATAAGGGCGATTCAGGCGGTCAGAACCCGCCAGAGCGCCAACCGAAAGGAGCCGGACAGAGACAACGGACATAGGCGCAGGCGCCAAGAAGGCCCCAGCCTTCATCACCCTCCCCTAACGGGGAGAGACCCAGGGTGAGGGCAATTCAGCGCGTCCCCCATCTCCCCCGCTCGCAAGCGCTACCGCGCCCGCCCTGACCTTGCGCGTCCCATGCGGCCCCCGAACGACCACGCCGCTCACCCCGCGCTCGCCTCAAGACCAGCCGCCTCCGCCTCGTACTCCACCTCTACGCACGCCATCTCTGCAAGCTCGAACAGCCGGTCCGACAACCCAACGCCGCCCCCTCAAGGGCTAAATGAATTCCAGGACAATATCCACATCACGCCCAATACTACGTAGGAAATCCCCGCCAGCGCGGGAATTACTGCAACAATGATGTTCCATTTGGGACGATCAAGCTTCTCGATTAAACGCGTCCCAAGAGCCGCAAATGCGACAGCCGGGAAAAGCGGCGCCACACAACTATGTACTCCGGCGCAGTTTCAGCAACAAGCAGTACATAAGCAATTGAGATTCCAAATGCAGTTCCCACAATTGTCATGTGCAGCAAGCGTGGTCTCAGCACAGCCGTTCCTGCCAGTAGTATAACTACTAGGGCCAACGGTCCCAGCCCCCCCACCAAAAAGGAGGACAACCAGAACGCAGCTACAAGCGAGGTGTACGATGCAAACGCCATCAGCGGCAAGGCCACTACGACCGAATACACCCATGGGCTGCGTTCGGCAGGCGCAAGAGCTCCAACCAGTCCTGTCATTGCCGCCCAAATGAAATATACCTCGTAAGATTGCGAATCCCAAGAGATCAAAGCCATATCGATTGTATAGAAAGCGTCCAGAATAGCCACACCCGATGGAAGAACCACCAACAGCGGAGACGTGTACAGTATCGCCTTGCGGCCAATGGGCGTAACCACCCCAACTACCCATGCAATACTCAACCATGCCAACGCGACGGAAGGCGCGTAGAAGAACATGCTCTCTCTCATGACTACGCTCAGCAAGATCAACGCATCGAACTGCGCCAACCCAACCAAGGTCGCAGGCGAAGACGTGAATCCGCGTATCACCGACATGGCAACCCTTGACGACTTCTGTACATGGTCTAGCCTCAATCCGCCCTCACCCCCAATATGGATATCGCGAGCAGACCCCATGTCGCAATCATGGCCCACGCCGCCATTGCAGGAGCCGGGATGCTTGGCTTGCCGTACAAGCGAATCCATAGCGCTGACAATACTATCGCCAAGAAGAACGGTATTGCGAAAACCACGTACCCGCCAAGTTGATCGGATGGCAGCGCCGCATAAACATATAGTCCAGCCGCAATTGATATTGCCAAGGCAATCGCCGCAACTATGATGTACGGCAAGGGCGGCCGCAGCGCTGCCGCTCCAGCCAGCAGCGCAACCAATACGATTAGCGGCCCGAATAGCCCCGCTATGAACGACAATAAAATGGCAATCCCAAGTGACCCCCAGGATGCGGCTGCCATCAGCGGGAACACCACTACTATAGAGTACATTCTCGAGTTGCGGTATACAGGTGCGAACGCCCCGATGAACCCCGCCATTAGGAGCCAGAATGGCAGTAGGAAGAACCACCAAAATCCTTGATCGAAGAAGAGCAAGAACATGTACGCAAGCGATGGAATAACCACCAGGAGAGGTGATGTGTACAGGAGCGCCTTGCGACCTGATACAGGCTCAGCCACTCGAACCAGCAAAGCCATAACCAGCCAGCCAAATATGCCAAGAACCACAAACCCCCACATGTCAAGAGCCACAAACCCTGACCCGATGGATATGTCAAGAGTCCCAAACCAAAACTCGTCCAGTCTTCTGGTCAGAATGGTCAGAACCGGAATGACTACTATCAGTGGCAGAGCCAACAAGAGCGCGGGGGAAGACATGAACCCTCGTATCACAGACATGGCAACCTCCGCGTGGGCCGCCCGCAGTATAACAGAACCCCGCCAACCTCCATCTTTACCCACTCACCCCAGCCGCCCCCTCTCCCGCCGCCCGACCGAGCGCCGCCCCCGCCATCAGCCCCGAACCCCCCGGATAGTTGCCGTAGAACAGCCCGCCCACCATCTCCCCCGCCGCGTACAGCCCTCCAATCGGCCGGCCCTCCGAGTCCAAGACCCGCGCCCTGCCGTCAACACGCAGCCCGCCGAACGTGAACGTAATCCCGCACGTAACCGCGTACCCAACGTATGGCGGCGTATCCAGCGGCAGCGCCCAGTTCGACTTCGGCGGACATATCCCATCAGCGCTCTTGCCGTCCAGCTTCGCAGGGTCGAACGCCCCCGGCCGTACCGCCGCGTTGAACTCCGCCACCGTCCGCTCCAGGCCATCCGGCTCGACCCCCAGGCCCGCCGCAAGCCCCTCGATAGTGTCCGCCTCCACCTTGGACACCTGCGGAATCCTATACTCGTCCCGCAGCAACTCCACCGTCTTCGCGTCGAATATCTGGAACGCCGCCCCGTGAGGGCGCGTCAATATCTCACGCCCGTACCTCGCATAGGTGTAATTCCGAAAGTCCGCCCCCTCGTCCACGAACCGCCTGCCCTCCACGTCAACCACGATGCCCAGCGGATACGAGTGCTTCTGGTGCAGGTCTCCTATCTTGCGGTCGCCGAACGCCGGCGCGTTCAGGTCCCACGCAACCGCGTGGCACCCGCCCCAGTCCCCGAACGCCTGCGCCCCGGCGTCGAGCGCCATCCGGATGCCGTCCCCCGTGTCGAACTGCGTCCCGCGCACCTTCGCCGACGCCCACGCAGGCCCAAGATGCCGCGCCCGCATCTCCGCGTTCGCCTGGAACCCGCCGCTCGCAAGCGCTACCGCGCCCGCCCTGACCTTCCGCGTCCCATGCGGCCCCCGAACTACCACGCCGCTCACCCCGCGCTCGCCCATCTCGAGACCAACCGCCTCCGCCTCGTACTCCACCTCGACGCCCGCCCTCTCTGCAAGCTCGAACAGCCGGTCCGACAACCCGACGCCGCCCCCAACCGCCTCCAAGACCAGCCCGCCCCAGAACCGCGCTCTCCCATCACGCTCGAACGCCTGCCGACCGTATGCCAGCGCCCAGCGCACGCCCTTGTCGCGCAGCCACGCCATCGTCGAATACGACCGCGAGACCAGGACCCGCGCCAGCTCCGCGTCCGCCCGCCCG
Source organism: uncultured Dehalococcoidia bacterium (assembly GCA_958296115.1). Lineage (GTDB taxonomy): Bacteria > Chloroflexota > Dehalococcoidia > Lucifugimonadales > CAJWER01. The sequence goes on along the minus strand of OY282442.1, from coordinate 2,204,174 downwards.
TCCGTCATCCGCGCCAAGTCCGCCTCGAACGCCGACTCCGGATAGCTCCCCAGATCCACCCGCGCCCTCTCCTCATCCGTCAGGTCCGCGACGAGATCGAACACCTGCTCCGGCGCGTCGTACGCAAACCTGAACAGCCCGCCAGTGAAGTACGTGTTCCCGCCCCGCAGGTACCGCGGCGCCTTCTCCAGCGCCAGCGCGGACGCCCCCGCTTCAGCAGCCGACAGCGCGGCGCACAACGCCGCGTTCCCAGCCCCGACCACCACCACGTCATATCGCTCGCCCATACGTCTTGCGACGGCTGCTGACACGGCTACTCGTCGAAACGGCGTAGGATGACGCAGGCGTTCTGCCCTCCGAATCCGAAGCTGTTGGACATGACCGTGTCCACCCGCCGCTTGCGCGGCTCGTTCGGCACGTAGTCCAAGTCGCATTCGGGGTCCGGCGTCTCGTAATTTATCGTCGGGTGAATCTCGTTTTCGAGGATAGTCTTGATGGACGCGACGGCCTCGATAGCGCCCGCCCCGCCCAGGGCGTGACCGATCATGGACTTGGTGGAGCTCATAGGCGTCTCGTATGCCCGCTCCCCCAGCGCCGCCTTGACCCCAAGCGTCTCGGCAAGGTCGTTCAATGGCGTGGACGTGCCGTGCGCGTTGATGTAATCGATCTCGCCGGGGCCGATGCCCGCGTCTGCTAGGGCCGCCCGTATCGCCCGCGCCGCGCCGCTGCCGTCCTCGTCCGGCTGCACCGCGTGGAAGGCGTCAGACGAGACGCCCTGCCCGATAACCTCGGCGAGTATATTCGCGCCCCGGTCCAGCGCGTGCTCCAATCTCTCGATTACCAGCAGCGCCGCCCCCTCGGCCGGCACGAAACCGTCCCGGTTCGCGTCGAAAGGACGGCTCGCCTTCGCCGGGTCGCCCTGGAACCTCGACAGCGCCCTGATGATGTTGAACCCGCCCAGCCCCAGCTCGCAGATCCCCGCCTCGCACCCGCCCCCGAGCGCCACGTCCGCCGCGCCCCGCCTCACCACCTCCGCCGCCTCCCCGATCCCCTGCGTGCCCGCCGCGCAGGCCGTTATGATAGTGGACGTGTACCCCCTCAGCCCGAAGATGCGGCTGACGTTGGCGGCAGCCATGTTCGGCAAGACCATCGGGATGAAGTGCGGGCTCATGCGCATCCCGCCGCGCGACACGAGTACCCGCGCGTTCTCCTCCGTCGTCGGGAACCCGCCATTGCCATTCCCCATCACCACCCCCAGGCGGTCGCGGTCGAGTGAGCTCAGGTCGAGGCCGGCGTCCTCGATGGCAAGGCCGGCCGCTGCCACGGCAAGCTGGGAGAACCGCGCCATCCGACGCGAGTCACGCCTGTCCATGTACGTACCCGCGTCGAATCCGGACACCTCCCCAGCTATCTTGCTGGGGAACCGGGTCGTGTCGGCAAGCGTGATCTCCCCGATGCCCGACTCCCCCCTGACCAGCGCCGCCCAAAACTCGTCCACCGACTCCCCCAGAGGCGTAACCGCCCCCATGCCAGTAACCACCGCCCGCCCGCGCCTGTTAGCATTCATGCCTATTCCGCCTTATGATTCAGTTGTATATCTCCGGCTCGATTCCTTCCAATTCCTCGATGACCTCCGCCGCTACAGCCAGCGAACCCGTCGCAAGCGCCAGGTCGCCCGGCCCAACCCTCTCCACCGCCCATCTCGTCGCCGCGCCCACGTCGTCCGACTCGTAGGCAACCTCCAGCCCGCTCGCCCTCGCCGCCTCGGCGATCTCCCCGCGCGTCGCCGATTTGGGATGCCTGGACGCGACCGCCGCCACCACTGGCGAGAGGCCCGTGAGCTCCCGGAGCATCCCCGCCGCGCTGTGGCCCCGCGTCGCTCCGAATATCAGCGTCAGCCGCTCGAACTCGAAGTATTGCCGCACTGCCGCCGCCAGGTGTCCGACCGACTCCGGGTTGTGCGCGCCGTCCACTAGTACCCTCGCGCCGCCCGCCGACAGGAGCTGCATCCGCGCAGGCCACCGCACATCCGCTATGCCCTCGACGACCGCTGAGCGCGAGACCGGCCGGCCCAGCGTCTCCACCGCCGTCACCGCCGTCGCCGCGTTCTCCCGCTGGTAGTTGCCCAGCAAGGTCGTGCGCAGCCCATACTTCCCCCGGCTGGTCGCTACCTCGAACGACTGGCCGTCCAGGCCCGCCCGGCAGGGCCGTATCGCCGCAACCTCATCGACCCGGACCAGCCTCGCCCCTCTCTCGCCCGCAACCCTGGCGAACACGCCGATGGCCGCCTCGGACTGGGGCGCCGCCGTGACCGGGACGCCGGGCTTGATGATGCCCGCCTTCTCCCCGGCTATCAGCTCTATCGTGTCCCCCAGCACCGACACGTGATCGAGCATGATCGGCGTTATCACGCACACCTCCGGACTGACTACGTTCGTCGCGTCCAGACGCCCGCCAAGCCCGACCTCGATCACCTGGTAATCCGCCCCTACCCGCTCGAAGTGCATGAATGCCATTCCCGTCACGAACTCGAAGAACGTGATCTCGCCGTACCCGCCGCGCTCGCTGACGTGGACGGACTCCGGCCAGAGCCGCTCGACCAGGCCCGCGAAATCGGCCTTCGACACAGGTTCCAGCCCCACCCGGATACGCTCGGTCACGCTGTGAAGGTGTGGGGACGTGTACAACCCCGTCCTATAACCGTCCGCCGAGAGTATCGAGGTGATCATCGCCGACGTGCTGCCCTTGCCCTTCGTACCCGCAACGTGAATCGTGGGAACGCCCAGGTGAGGATTCCCCACCCGGTCCATGAGCAACCTCATCCGGTCGAGGTGGAATACTCCGTGTCCGGGGCTGTGAGAGCCCCGTTCGAAGTCCGCCAGCCCCATGATCAACTCCACCGCGTCCTTGTAGGAGAGCCGAGGCTGAACCGCCGTGTGGGACTGAGCTGGGCGCGGCATCCTAATGGTCTCGTATGCGGGCCGGCATGACGCCCAGGTTGATCTTCAGCGCGTCCCCCAGCGTGATGCTCTTTATGTATTCGAGATTGCCCATGAGCGGCATCGGCATGAATCCGAAGTTGACCTGTACCGAGTCGAGCTCCGCAGTGTTGTCGGTCGCCAGCAGCTTGAGCAGGTCCGGCGTGACCGGCGGCCTCGGCATCAGAGCCTCCATCATGGCGGCCACCGGCGTGAACAGCCCGAGCGGCACGTGTGCCTTCGCAATCCTCACCCCCAGCGTCTCCGCGATTATGTCGATCATCTCGTCATAGGTGTAGTGGTCAGGCCCTCCCAGCTCGAAGGTCCTGCTGCCCTTCTCCTCCACCGCCGCCGCCAAGCACCTCGCCGCGTCATCCGCCGATATGGGCTGGAAGCGCGCTCTGCCGTCCCCAGCGATAGGGACTATCGGCGAGAGCTTGACCAGCGCCGCAAGCGCGTTGAAGAACTCGTCGCCCTTGCCGAACCCCACCGAGAACCGAAGGATGCCGCTGTCTATCGCGGAAATCTCCACCCTCTGCTCTGCCACCCAGCGGCTGTACAGGTACGGCGTCGCGGGATCCGACGAGGCCCCAATCGCGCTGGCGTACACGAAGCGCGACACCCCCGCAGCCTCCGCGGCGTCGACCATCAGGCCCGTTACACCCGCGTTGATTCGTGGAAAGGTGAATCCGTCCACCTCACGCACAGCCGCGATAGTATGCACCACCGCGTCCATGCCCTCGCAGACCCTCGCCAGTGATTCACTGGCGAGCGCGTCCCCCCGCACAGCCTCAACGTCGATGCCCTCGAACAGCGCCGACGCCCTGGACGGCGAACGCGTCATCGCCCGGACAGAGTGCCCCTCGGCGGCGAGCAGCGCGACGACCCTTCGCCCTATGAACCCTGTCGAACCTGTTACCAGGACGCGCATCTTCTCCCCCAACCGACGCATGGAGCGTAACAAGGGGCCGTATAGGTGTCAAACGGGTCTGTTCATGCCGTCCTCGCCCTGATACACTTTGCCCGTCCAGCGACAAGGAGTTTATCCAATGGCAGCCAACCTGGATGCCGAGGAAGAGGCGAGGCTCGCCGCGTTCCTCGATCCGCCCCGGATCGCCGTCGTAGCCACCATCGGCGCGACCGGTATGCCCCAGCTCACGCCCAACTGGTACCGCTATTCGGACGGCAGGCTGACCATCTCGACCACGAAAGAGCGCGTGAAGCGCCGCAACCTCGTCAGGGACAACAGGATGGCCGTCTGCGTCTTCTCCGGCACGGACGCCCGCGAGTACGTCACGCTCAGCGGCTCTGTCGAAATCCGCGACGGCGACGGCATCTGGCCCGACACCCGCGCCATCGTCGAGAGATACGTCAAGCCCGAAGGCGTCGAGAAGCGCATGGCCGCGCTCCGACGGGAGAACCGCGTCATAATCTCGATGGCGCCCGACCGAGTTCACTACAGATAGACGTAGAGCTCTACGGAGAGTGTAGATGTACCCCATAGACTTGGCCGGCAAGACCGGCGTCGTCTTCGGTGTGGCCAACCACCGAAGCATCGCTTGGGCCATTGCCCGGGTCCTCCACGAAGCGGGAGCCAGGCTCGCCGTCGCATACCAGAACGAGCGAGTGCGCGCTTCCGTGTCCAAGCTTGTAGAACCCTGGGACGATGCCCTTCTCGTCGAGTGCGACGTCAGCGAGGACGAGAACGTCGCCGCCGCATACGACCGCATCGCCAGCGAGATCGGCAGGCTCGACGTCGTCGTCCACAGCATCGCCTTCGCAAACCGCGAAGACCTCGGCGGCCCCTTCATGGAGACGGGCCGCGAGGGCTTCCGGCTCGCCCTCGACGTGAGCGCCTACTCACTCATACCCATCGCCAGGCACGCCGCCCCTCTCATGGAACCCGACGGCGGCTCGGTCCTGGCGATGACCTTCCAGGCATCCGAGCGCGTCTTCCCAGGCTACAACGTCATGGGGACCGCCAAGGCCGCCCTCGAGAACGAGGTCAAGCAGCTCGCCTCCGACCTCGGCCCCGCCAACGTCAGGGTCAACGCCATATCCGCGGGACCGCTCGATACCCTGTCGTCCCGAGTCATCAGCCACTACCGCGACATGAAGCGCATCCACGCCGAGCGCTCGCCCATGCGCCGAAACATCACCGTTGACGAAGTAGCCAAGACCGCCCTGTACCTATCCAGCGACCTATCCAGCGGGGTTACAGGCCAAGTCATACACGTCGATACCGGCTACAGCGTCATGGGCATATGAGGAGATGGTAGGCATGGCCGAGTCCGTGTACGTCGAGGTAGAAGAGAACGACAACTGCGACTATATGCCGCTCCAAGTCTTCGAGGCGCGCGCCGATCCCGCGCCCGTCTCCAGGGTCCGCCTGTTCGAACCCGATAGGCCCCACGGCATCTACGAAGTGACCGGCTGGAGCGGCGACGAGGACGGCAGCCCATGCCAAGCCATGTACGTCCCCGTGTCCGACTCCGGCCAAGCCGAGGCGCACCTCATAATCGGCGGCGAATGGGGCGTCCGCATGAGGCCCCTGGGCGGCGGCGAATGGAGCGTGGACGACCCAAGGCAATGGGGCGAACCCTTCCTGTGGCTCGCCGACAAGTCCGACATCCTACTGGACTAGACCGCGAGCCATGAAGATTGCCAGCCTTGAACTCATTCCCGTATTCTCGACCCGCGAAATGGGCCGGACAGGCCCCGCTGACCCCGACAAGGCCATCTCATACCACGTCATCGTCAGGCTGAATGCCGAGGGGCTGGTCGGCCTGGGCGAGATGTCCGACATAGACTTCGCAAGCGACCCGCCCGCCGTCGAACGGCTCCGCGCCCGCCTGGAACCCATGCTGGTCGGACGAGACCCCTTCGACCTCAACGCGATCCGCATAGACCTATCGGCCCGCCGCTGGGACCACCAGGTCCTATGCGGAATAGACATAGCCCTGCACGACCTCGTTGCGAAGGCCCTGGACGTACCACTGCATCAACTCTCCGGCGGCAAGCTGCGAGACCGCATCCCCTTCTCTTATCCCCTCGCGCGCTGCCGCTCCGACGCCGACGTCGCCGCCAACGCGCGGCGCGTGGAATGGCTGCAGGGTCTCGGCCACAACATGGTCCGATACTACTTCGGAGCCGACCTCGACCTCGACGAGCGGCTGCTGTCCGAGATAACCCGCCGCGGCGTCGAGATCAACGCCCTGGACGCCAGCGGAACGCTCGACGTCGATACCGCGATACAGGCCATAGACCGCCTCGCCAAGTTCGAGCCGAACCTCGTCGAGTCCCCAGTCCTAGGCCGGCACGACGCCCCCGTAGATGACTTCCTAGCCGTCAAGGAAGCCGTAGAGGTCCCCATCGGCGAGCACATAGCCAGCGCGCAAGTCGCCGAGCGCCTGGCCCGGCGCGGCGCCATAGACGTCTTCAACACCGGTCTCGGCTACGCCGGATTCGACCTGTGCGTCAAGACGTTCGCCCTCGCCGAGCTGTTCGGAATCCAGACACTCGTCGGCTCCACCGTCGAGCTCTCCATAGGCACAGCCGCCCGCGCGCACGTCGCAGCCGCCATGCCCAACCTCGACCTACCCATATATCCATCAGGTCCACTCGTGTACTACGAGCAGGTCGTGAAGCGGAAGGTCCGCTACGAGGACGGCTGCGTAGTCGTCCCAGACGGACCAGGATTGGGTGTAGAGATAGACGAGGAGCGGCTGAACGCCCAGAGAGTATAGGAGCGGCCCATGACCCAAGGCGGACGATTCGACTTCGAAGAGCTGTTCTCGGACCGCGCGCCGGAGCCGAAGCCGGGCGGCGCGGTCCAACGCGCCAAGTACGACTTCGCCGTCGCATACCCCGACCCCGGCTCGCTCCCCCTCGACGAGCTCGCGTCGTCCCTCCGCGGCGCCCTTGCCGAAGAGGGCGCGGACCTGGCGATATACCCGCACCCCCAGGGCTACCCGCCTCTCCGTGAGTACGTCGCCGACAAGCTCAGACGCGACCGCGCCATCGAAGTAACCCCCGACGACGTCATCCTGGGGGACGGCTCCAGCCAACCCCTGCACATGGCTATCGAGGCGCTCGTCGAACCTGGCGACGTCGTCCTGACCGAGGATTACGTGTACAGCGGCACGCTGAGCATACTTGGCAGGTTCGGCGCGGATGTCCGCGGCATAAGGTGCGACCAAGACGGCATGGACCCAGACGCGCTCGAAGAGGCCGTCGAGCTTGCGCAGGCCCAGGGCCGGCGCCCCAAGATGATCTACACCATACCCACCTTCCAGAACCCCCAGGGCTGGACGATGACCCTCGAACGCCGAAAGGCCCTCGTCCGAATCGCCCAGAAGCATGGCGTCCCCATACTCGAAGACGACTGCTACGTTGACCTCCGTTTCGAGGGCGAGGACGTAACCTCTATCCACTCCCTCGACGACGCCGGTCTCGTAATCTACGTCGGCTCGTTCTCCAAGATAATCGCCCCCGGAATGCGGCTCGGATACCTCGCCGCGCCTCCCCAGGTCCTCGGTGTCGCGCGCGCAGTCAAGAGCGGCGGCGGAGTGAACCAGTTCACCGCCCTAGCCGTTCACCGCTACGCGGCCTGCGGCCTGCGGGAGCATATCTCGGACATCAACCGCGTCCTGCGCGCCAAGCGCGACGCCATGCTCGCCGCCCTCGGCGAGAACATGGGCTCTGCGGCAACCTGGAGCCGTCCAGAGGGCGCCCTATACGTCTGGCTGCGGCTGCGCGGCGACGCCAACACCACTCTCACGCACCAAGCCGCCCTCGACGTGGACGTTGGCTACCATCCGGGCGTGAACTTCGCCCCCGACGGCGTGTCCGGCCGCAACATGGCGAGGCTGTGCTACGGCTACAACACCCCTGAGGAGATAGGCGAGGGGATAGCGCGTCTCGCAGAGGTCTTCGACCGGGCCGGCTACCTGGACTAGCGCCGCTTCAATGTAGTTTGGCATCCTGAATCACCCTCACCCTTGACGGGAGAGGGGATGAGGCGGCGCTACTGGCCCAGGCGTTCGGCGATCCGCTCCCTCAGGGTGGCGGCGTTGCGATGAAGTATAGGGAGCTGCGCCCGCAGCCGGGCAGCGGCCGACGACTCCTCCAGCAGCGCCTGCTTAACGTCGTTGCCCGCCTGAAGCAGCGTGCATATCAGCCATGACAACTCGACCGGATCCTCCGGCGTTTTCGGGTCGCGCACCCATCCGCCCCTCAAGCCATGCAGCAGCCGTATCTGCTCGGCAGCCGCCAGGCGCGCCGACGCAACCTCCTCCGCGCTCGCCCTCTCCGACCTGTCCTCGTCCAGGACGCTCACCAGCCCCTCCATGTACGGAGTATCCTGCGTGACCATTTCGATGCGGAACCGCTCTCTTCCCCTGGCGATAATGTTCATGCGGCCATCGTCCGCCCGCTTCACGTCCACTATCCGCGCAACCGTCCCAACCGGGTACGGCTCCGCCGAGCCGCCGACCTCCACGCCAGTCTTGATGAGAGCTACCCCGAACTCCGAGTCGCCCTCCAGGCAGCGCTGGACCATCAACTTGTACCGCTCCTCGAAAATATGGAGCGGCAAGAAGCCGTTGGGGAACAGCGCCACGTTGAGCGGGAACAGGGGAATCAGCCACTGTCTATTCGGCATTGGTCCCACCGCGCGGCGGTTGACGTTGGAGCTGCTACCGGGTCGGACCGCGCCTTGTCAACTATCGCCGTCGCTGGTAGAATACGACCAGCGCTGGGGATTCGTCTAGTGGTAGGACGACAGACTCTGGATCTGTAAGCCGAGGTTCGAATCCTCGATCCCCAGCCAGCGCCAGCCTCGCGGCCCGTTCGTCTAGCGGCCTAGGACACCGCCCTCTCAAGGCGGAGATCACGGGTTCGAATCCCGTACGGGCTACCACGCTCCCTCCCCGGCCTGCCTCGAGCCGTCGTGTGTATCGGCGGCTTTGTCCCGCCGCCGCTTGACCTTCGTCCGCAAACCTATACAATCTCCACCAAAGCCGCTCTGTCCCAGGCATCGCCCTGGGCTGGGCACTACGGAGGCATGACATGCCGCCAACCAACGGAACCAACGGCTCCCACCCAGACCGCAAGCTCGTGGTCGTACAGCAGTCCGGCGGAAACGACTATCTCAACAGCGTCGTGCCCTACACGAACGGCCACTACTACGACTTCCGCGCTCACACTCACCACGACCCCGAAGACGTCCTGAAGATCGACGACACCCTCGCCTTCGGGCCGACCATGGGCCCCATGAAGGAGCTCTGGGACGAGGGCAAGGTCGCCGTGATACATGGCATCGGATACCCGCAGCCCAACCGCTCGCACTTCCGCTCGATGGACATCTGGCACACCGCCGAACCCGTCGAGATCAGCCAAGAAGGCTGGCTTGGCCGCGTCGTCCGCGAACTCGACCCGAAGGGCGAGAACGTCCTCTCCGCCGTCAACTTCGGCGTCGGCCTTCCTCGCGCCCTCGGCTGCGACGGCGTTCCCGTCGCGTCCGTCGGAGACCTCGCCACCTACGGCCTCTTTCCCGACCTTCAGGACGAGTGGCTCCGCAAGTACGCCCTCGAAGCCTTCGCGAAGATGTACGGCGCGGCAGCCGGCAAGGAAGCCGTGATGGGATTCCTGGGACAGACGGGCGCCGATGCCCTCAAGGGCGCGGACATCCTCAGGACCGCCCCAGAGCGATACTCCTCCACAATCGAGTACGCCGGCAACGGGATCGCAAAGAGCCTCCGCGACGCCGCGCAGGTCATGTTCGCAGACTTCGGCGCCCGCATCTTCTACACCCAGCACGGCGGCTACGACACACACGCCGGACTCAAGACCGCCCACCCGCAGCTATGGTCCGAGCTCGCCCCCGCTGTCTCCGACTTCATGGACGACCTGGAAGAGCACGGGCACGCCGACGACACAGCCATCCTCATATTCTCCGAGTTCGGGCGCCGCGTCCGCGACAACGGCAACGGCGCAGACCACGGCTCCGGCGGCGTAGCCTTCCTGGTCGGCAACAAGGTCAGAGGCGGCATGTACGGCGAATACCCGTCCCTAGCCGAGAAAGACCACCTCGACGGCGACCTCCACTTCAACAACGACTTTCGGGGCGCGTACTCCGCGATAGCCGAAAAGTGGCTCGGACTCGACCCCGCGCCCATAGTCAAGGGCCATTTCGAGGCATTCGACCTATTCGAGTAACCGCATAGCGCGGCGCAGAGGTTGCGGAGAAGAACCTCTCCCAGGAGGGCACGATGAGCGAAGACATCGCGTTGATGGCGCACCTGATGCGCCGGGCGGGGTTCGGGGCGTCCCGCGCCGAGCTTGAGAGACATGCGGCCCGCGGCTACGAGGCCACCGTCGAATGGCTCCTGCGCCCGGGCGACCCCGGCGACTTCGCGGAGGACATAGCGAAGCGCCGCGCCGTCGGTTTCGACGAGGGCGGCGCCGCCTTCGAGCTCTGGATGGTCCGCATGATCCACACCAACAACCCCCTCGAAGAGAAGATGGCGCTCTTCCTCCACAGCCTCTTCCCTGTCCAGTACATGAGCCAGGGCCGCGCGCTCCTCAACCAGCTCGACAACTTCCGCCGCCACGCATTCGGCAGCTTCCGCGACCTCCTGCTCGCGCTATCCCGCGACCCGGCCATGCTCCTCTTCCTCAACAACAACGACAACCACCGCGACGCCATGAACGAGAACTATGGGCGCGAGCTCGTCGAGCTCTTCTCGATGGGAGTCGGCAACTACACGGAGTCGGACGTCAAGCAGTGCGCCCGCGCCTTCACCGGCTGGACCCTCGGCAACGCCGACTACATGGCCGTCCGCGCGGGCAAGAACTCCTTCGACCCATACGGCTCCATCGCCTGGCACTTCGAATACAGGCCCGACGACCACGACGACGGCTCGAAGGGCTTCCTGGGCGAGTCCGGCCCGTTCGACGGCGAGGACATCTGCGGCATCATAGCCAGGCAGCCCGCCGCCGCGCGCTTCATCTGCGCCCGCCTGTTCCTGTTCTTCGCCTCCGACGACATCGACGACGAGGGCCGCAAGGCCATTGACGACATGGTCGAGACCTACTACGAGTCCGGCTACGAGCTCAGGGCCGTCCTCCGCGCCCTGTTCAACTCGGCCTACTTCAAGTCCGACGCCGCCCGGTTCGCCCGCGTCAAGGCGCCCGTCGAACTCGTCATCGGCGCGGTCAGGATGACCGGCGCGTCTCCCACGCCCGGCGCAGGCTCCGCAGGCGCGAACGGCGCATCCGCCGCCATGGGGCAGGCCCTGTTCCGACCGCCCAGCGTCGAGGGATGGCACGAGGGCAAGGAGTGGATAGAAAGCGGCGCCCTCGTCCAGCGCGTCAACTACGTCGCGGCCCTCTTCCGAGACGCCGACAAGCCAGGCGTCCGCGACATCATTGACCGCATCGCCCGCAGCAACGGCGGCGTCTACTCCCCAGAGCAGGCCATCGCCCTCTGCCTCGACCTCATCGGCCCCGTCACGGCCTCCCAGGAGACCCGCGACCAGCTGCTCGAATTCGCCGCCCGCCAGGGCAGCGTGGACCTCCGGGACCCCGACGCCGACGACGCCAGGACCCGCATAGCCCAAATCCTCGCCCTCATAACCGCGGCTCCCGAGTACCAGTTCGCATAGCCGACGGTGAGCCGCATGTTCGACCTCGAATACGTCAAGACCATCGGCGGCGGACGCAAGATCCGCCCATACGACATGGCATTCGCCGCCGACGGCAGCATCTACGTCCTCAACCACGCCACCGGCTTCGGCGCGGGGCGATTCACAGTCTGCAACCTCGACGAAGACATCATCGCCGAGCTCCCCGACGACGCCGGCGACGGCGCTTTCGCGCAGGCCGTATCCCTCGCCTTCGACTCCGAGGAGCGCATGTTCGTACTCGACGAGGCCAAGTCCCGCGTAACCATCCTCGACAGGCAGGCCCGCTTCCTCGACCGCTGGGGCGAACCCGGCTCCGCGCCCGGCCAGCTGGACCGCCCCTCGGCGCTCAGGTTCGACCGGAACGGCGACTGCTACGTATCCGACCAGATGAACCACCGCGTCCAGAAATTCACCCCGGACGGCCGATTCCTGCTGCAATGGGGTGAATACGGCTCTGGACCCGGCCAATTCGACATGCCCTGGGGCCTCAACCTCGACTCGCGCGGCGACGTCTACGTCGCCGACTGGCGCAACGACCGCGTCCAGAAGTTCACCCCAGACGGCCAATTCATCGCCAGCTTCGGCGAGCCGGGCAGAGGAGACGGGCAATTCGACCGCCCATCGTGCGTCGTCGTGGACGACGGCGGCTATATCTACGTCGGCGACTGGGGCAACGAGCGCGTCCAGGTTCTCGACCCCGACGGCGGCTTCATAACCATACTGCGCGGACAGGCCACCCTCTCCCTGTGGGCGTCCAGGTTCATAGACTCCAACCCCGACGAGAAGCGCACCCGCGAAGCCTCCAACCTCTACCCCAGCCTGCCCCCAGAGCTCGAGTCACCGTTCCACGCCTCCTCCCAGACCGAGCCATACTTCTTCGGCATCACCTCCCTCCACCTCGACGACCAGGGCCGACTCTACGTCGTAGAGAGCCGACGCCAGCGCTTCCAGGTCTACCAGACCGGTTGATGGAAGGGAGGGCGTGGTATACTGCGGGCGCAGGAGGCTGCTAGGACATGGCTGACCCCAACAAACTCAAGCTGAGCGTCACCAACTTCGGCCCGATAGCCAAGGCCGAGATAGACCTGCGCCCGCTCACGGTCTTCATAGGCCCCAGCAACACGGGCAAGTCCTATTTGGCGGTACTGATCTATGCGCTGCATCGGTTTTTTAGCGGCGCGTCGTTCGGGCTGCCCTTCCGTTCGAGCGTCTGGGGCCGGACGGAAAGAGACTTGGACATGTCAGATGAAGAAATCGACGCCCTGATAGAGTGGGCGCGGCGCGATGATAGCGCTCTGGAGACAATTGCGCCTCTGATTCGCCGCCGGCTTGGCGATATAAACTCATTTGCATTTGGGGTGTACGAAGAGATAACTCGATGTTTCGGCATTGAAGACACCAAGGGCATAATACGTCACGGAATCAGAAAGCCCGCAAGAGTCGAGTTGGGCTGGCAACGTTCCAGCGATTCAGAATCCTTCGGTTATAAGTTCACGATGAAGCGAGGGGGAGTCGAACATGAGGCTTCGATTCCTGATACGATGCTGCGTGGATATGAATACAGTGCTGCGTCCTACATGAGCAGAATAGCGCGCTTGGATTCTCCGGATGAGTACGAAGGGCGCTTGAGAGACCTAGTTAGGAAAGAAGTGGCCGCATCGGTAATGAATCACCTTTCCGACACCTTCGGATCACAGATTGTCATGCCGTTGAGCGACTTCGCATATTATCTTCCAGCCTCTCGTACGGGAATAATGCACGCGCACAGGGTCGTAGTGGCATCACTGATTGATCGCGCGCCGCGGGCAGGATTCGACCAGGCGCCCACAGAGCCGACGCTATCGGGAGTCTTGGCCGATTTCCTCCGGCAACTTGTAGAGATTGATGATTCAAGACCATTGGGAACAAGACAGCTATACCCTAGAGAAATACTATCCGAGCGTCTTGAAAAGGAGATGCTTCGAGGGAAGATCATCACCGAACATTCGGATATCGTCAGATACCCAGAGTTCCATTATCAGCCGGATGGATGGCAGGACAGCATACCGTTGAAGAACTCCTCGTCCATGGTGTCGGAGCTTGCCCCGGTAATCCTGTACTTGCGTAACGTAGTCAGGCGGGGCAACGTGTTGATAATCGAGGAGCCTGAGTCCCACCTGCATCCCGCGCTGCAGGTGGAGTTCATCCGCCAGCTGGCGGCGGCGGTGAATTTGGGGATTCGCGTGATGCTGACCACCCACAGCGAATGGGTGTTGGAAGAGCTTGCGAACCTGATACGCCTGTCGGACCTGCCGGAAAATCAAAGGAAGATGTTCGACGCTCCCGACTCCGCGCTGACTCCGGACCAGCTGGGTATGTGGCTGTTCGAGAGCAAGCTGTCTCCCAAGGGCACCGTCGTAAAGGAAATCCCGCTCGACCTGGAAATCGGCAACTTCCCATCCGGTTACGATGACGTGGCGACGAAAACGTACAACAAGTGGGCGCAGATTTCCAACACGTTGGAGTACATGAGGACTCGATGACGAACTTGTGCGACAGGGTGAAGTGTCGAATTTGCGCGGACTATCTTAGCAAGAAGTGTAGCAAGAACAGTTGCTCTGTGAAGCTTAAGGACGCCCCCGATCCACACCTATTGATAGACGTCGACAAGATGCCCAAGGGCGGCAATACGAAAAGATGCGACTATATCTTCATAGGGTGCGGCGACAAGAACGACAAGAATTGGGTGGTTGCCATCGAGTTGAAGAAAGGCCAGGCACAGGCCAGCCAAGTCTTGGCCCAGCTGAGAGCAGGGGCCGAATTGGCAGACCGCATCATACCAGAAGATGCAAGTGTACAGTTCTTGCCAGTCGTTGCGTCTAACAATATACATTCGACCCAGATGGGAATCTTGAAGAAGAAGGCCAGTCGCGTCAAATTCCGTCAAGGCAGTGTTTTCGTCGAGCGAATAAGATGCCGCTGCACCTTGGCATCAGTACTGAAATGACTGCCGCCTAGGCCAAGCTTGGACCCGCCGTCTGGACAAGCGGTCGCGAACGACGCGCCGTCCCGCCCGCCGCGGAGGAAGCCTCCGCACGCCCTCATTGCCATTGCTTGACATCTGCTGACATCCTGCGCTATGGTATGCGCGGAACACGCAGGAGTTGATGTTGGCAGACACCCGTGACAGCGGCCCCGCGCCGGCCCTCATGTCCCTACCCGAGCTCGCCCGCTACCTGGGCATGGCCGAGCGCACCATATACGACTGGGCGCAGTCCGGCCGCATCCCCGCCTTCAAGCTTGGCGCGGCCTGGCGCTTCCGACGCTCCGAGATAGACGCCTGGCTCGAAACCCAGCGCTCAGGCCCCGACGTGTACGACCCCCCCATCGTGTACGACCCCATCGTGGAGCCGGTCGAGACCGGCCCGACCCTCTTCCAGGAACGACAGGCCCTCCTGGACGCCTGCCGCCGGGAAATCGAAGCCACCCTGAACGACCCCGACCGCACCTTCCACGTCATAGACCAGTTCCGCGACGAATTCAGCTACGACGTCCTCCGCGAAGTGGTCGCGCAGCTCCAGAAGGACGGGCTGATAGAGATAACCGAAGTCAAGGACCGCAACCGCCAGAAGACCAAAGTCATGAGAAGGAGAAAGTGAACATGGGCATACTCGGATTCGGAAAAGCCAGGAAGCTCGAAGACCTCAAGATAGCCGACCTCCGCAAAGAGCGCGTCGTCCAGGAGGTCGAGCAGGACAAGCTCCTCACCGCCGTCAGGCGCGCGCAGGAGGACTACGACCGCCGCCGCGACTTCGCCTCGGAGCCGGGCGTGAACGACGCCGAAAAGAGCGTCGCCGCCTACCGCATGAGCCAGGCCGCCAAGCGCAAGGGCCGCGCCGAAACCGACCTCCAGCGCGTCCTCACCCGCATGTCCGTGCTCGACTCCACCATCGAGATCATCCACATGAAGAACGACCTCCAGAAGCGCGGCGTCTGGAAGCGCATCAACGACCTCGACGAGTCCGCCCTCGAAGACCAGCTCGACGCCGCGGCCGTCAACATGAAGGAGTCCGACAACAAGCTCGAGACCATCGTCAACATGTTCGACCGGGACCCCGCCGACGTCGCCTTCAACCGCGGCGCGGACTTCGACCGCGCCATGAAGGACATCGAGCAGGCCGCCCGCGAAAAGCTCTCGTGAAGCGCCCAGCCTCCGAGCGCCCTCCGCGGTGAGGACTCGACATGACCAACGACAACCCCATAGACCCCATACTCCGGCCCGGCGAACCCCGCCGCGCCTCCCCCCTCGCGCGGCCAACCCTCACCGTCGGCCCCTACGAGGTCGCCATCGTCATACGCGACGGCAAGGTCGTGGATGTCTTCTCGCAGGACAAGAAGGAGCTCCCCAGCGGCGAGGTCCGAACCCACGTCGTCTCCACAGCCCCCTTCAGCCTCACCTTCTGGCTCAAGGACTCCGGCGACCCCGCAGAGCCCAGCGAGGGCATCGCCCTCGAACAGCCCGTCCTCACAGCCGACGACCAGCCCGTCACAGGACGCATAGACCTCACCCTATCCGTCATCCCAGGCGAGGCCGAGCGCCTCCTACAACTCCTCGGCCCCAGCCGGCGCTCAATCACAAGCCACCACGTCGCCCGCGCCATCGAGGGCGAGCTCCTCGCCAAGGTCCTCGCCCTCGACATCCACAACCACACCGCCTCCAACCTGCGCGGCAACCGAGACCTCCTCATAGGCATCGGCGATTCTCTCAAGGCCGAGCTGGCATCCACCATCTCCCGCTACGGCATGCGCCTGGACAACTTCTACATCAACTGGGGCCTCACCCCCGAAGAGCAGGAGCGCATCGCCGACCAGCGCCACGCAGCCCAGATCCGCCAAATCGAGCGCCAGAAGGAACTCGAGGGCCTCACCGGTTCTCCGCGCCGCGACATCAGGCTGGACCCGCAGAACGCCTTCATATCCCTGCACTCGGCGGCTGAGGAGGGCGACACCGAGACGGTGATGGCGCTCATACCCGCTGGGGCTGACATCAACGCAAGGACTGAGCATGGCGCTACACCCCTGCACTTGGCGGCCGGGCAGGGTCATACCGAGACGGTGATGGCTCTCATATCCAACGGGGCCGATATTCACGTAGAGAGTGAAGATGGCACTACACCCCTGAACATGGCGGCTGGGAACGGCCATACCGAGACGGCGATGGCTCTCATATCCACAGGCGCTGACATCAACGCACTGCACTCGGCGGCTTGGGAAGGCGACACCGAGACGGTGATGGCTCTCATATCCACAGGCGCTGACATCAACGCAAGGACTGAGGGCGGCTCCACACTCCTGCACTTGGCAGCTGTGCAGGGCCATACCGAGACGGTGATGGCGCTCATATCCGCCGGCGCCGACATTCACGCAAAGAGTGAGGGTGGCTTCACACCTCTGCACTCAGCGGCTAGTCAGGGCCATACCGAGACGGTGATGGCTCTCATATCCGCAGGCGCTGACATCAACCCAAGGGCTGAGGGTGGCTTCACACCTCTGATCTGGGCAGCTTGGGATGGCCATATCGATACTGTGACGGCTCTCATATCGGCGGGCGCTGACATCTACGCAAGGAATGAGCATGGCTGGACACCTCTGCACTCGGCGGCTGTGCAGGGCCATACCGAGACGGTGATGGCTCTCATATCCGCCGGGTCTGACATCAGCGCAAGGGATGAGGGTGACTTCACACCTCTGCACTGGGCAGCTTGGAACGGCCATACCGATATGGCTCTGGCGCTCATATCCGCAGGCGCTGACATCTACGCAATGGATGAATATGGAGACACGCCCCTAGATAAAGCGGTCGAGCATGACCATACCGATACGGCGGCGGTACTTGCCTCTATATATGCGGGGTAGGACATACTTTGCAGCCTACACGCCCTCCGCAGTGAGAACCTAACATGACCAACCATAACCCCATAGACCCCATACTCCGCCCCGGCGAACCCCGCCGCGCATTCCCCTTCGCGCGCCCATCCCTCACCGTCGGACCATACCAGGCCGCCATCGTCATACGCGACGGCCAGGTCGTCGACGTCTTCTCCCAGGGCAAGAAGAAGCTCCCCGGCGGCGACGTCCGAACCCACGTCGTCTCCACCGCCCCCTTCAGCCTCACCTTCTGGCTCAAGGACCCAGGCGACCCCGCCGAACCCAGCCAGGGCATCGCCCTCGAACAGCCCGTCCTCACAGCCGACGACCAGCCCGTCACAGGGCGCATAGACCTCACCCTATCCGTCATCCCAGGCGAAGCCGAGCGCCTCCTACAGCTCCTCGGCCCCAGCCGGCGCTCCATCACCAGCCACGACGTCGCCCGCGCCATCGAAACCGAGCTCCTCGCCAAAGTCCTCGCCCTCGACATCCACAACCACACCGCATCCGACCTGCGCGGCAACCGAGACCTCCTCATAGGCATCCGCGACTCCCTCCAGACCGAGCTCACCTCCACCCTCCAGCAATACGGCCTACGCCTCGACAACTTCGCCGTCGCCTGGGGACTCACCCTCGACGAACAAGAGCGCATCGCCGACCAGCGCCACGCCGCCCAGCTCCGCGAAATCGAGCGCCAGAAAGAGCTCGGCGTACGCCAGGCCGCGCCCGACGACGCCCGCGCCCAGCCAGAAGCCCAGCCCCCGCGGCGCAGACACCGAGCGCCCATGATAGCCGCCCTCGCAGCCGCAGGCGCTCTCATAATCGCAGCCGCCCTCATACTCGGCCCCATCCTCATGGACACCCTCGCCCCCTCGCAGCCCGACGCCCCGCAGCCGGCCGCCGCACGCCCGACGAGCGCTCCCCTACCCGCCGCCGCGCCGCCTCCCACCAGCGCCCCCATGCCCACCCCTGCGCCCGCGCCAACCCGGCCGGCCCCCACCCCCATCGCCGCCATTCCCCCGGCGTACACGCCGACGCCTGCCAGCGCGCCCACGCCCACACCCACCGCAACGCCGCGCCCCGCCAACACGCCCGCGCCAGCGCCCACCGCGCAGCCGCTCCCAACGTCAGCGCCCGCCGCCAGCGTCCCTGCAACGCCCACGCCTACCCCGACGCCGCTCCCGACGCCCGCGCCTACCGCTACCTTCACGCCCACGCCTACATACACTCCCACACACACGCCTACCGCTACCTTCACGCCCACGCCTACATACACTCCCACACACACGCCTACCGCTACCTTCACGCCCACGCCTACACACACCCCCACACCTACGCCTACCGTCACCCCCCGCGAGGCTGACTCGGGCGAGTTGCTGTGGAGATTCGATAATCATCCTTTCCGCAGAGAAGTGACTCTCTCGCCGGCCGTGTTCGAGGATGTCGCGTACATAGCAGTTGGCCCAAGGCTCTTCGCGCTTGACGCTTTGACGGGCGAGCTACTGTGGTCCTGGGGGAGCGGGTCACAGCAGTATGTTGGCTTTACCGTGGCAAACGGGGTCGTGTATGTAGCGTCGGAAAACGAACTAGAGGCAGTGGAATCAGGTAGCCGGTTGTGGGATACGTGGTGGATAGGTGGTCAGATGTCCTCCCCTACTGTGGTCAATGAAGTCGTGTACGCAGCGGGGTACTCGGGTCTTCACGCGGCGAACGGCTTGACCGGCGAAGAACTCTGGTCCTACTGGTCAGGAGGCTCGTCTACCCACTTCTCCTCCCACACCGTAGCAAACGGGATCGTGTACGTAGGCTCCAAAAAAAACCGTCTTTATGCCATTGACGCTTCGACGGGCGAGTTGCTGTGGAACTATGTGACGAACAAGGACGTGCTCTCCACGCCCGCGGTAGCCGAAGGAGTCGTCTATGCGGGTTCGCAGGACAACAACCTGTATGCGCTGAACGGCTTGACCGGCGAGCTCAAGTGGAAGTACCGGACTGGCGGCGGCGACCCATCCTCGCCCGTGGTGGTCGACGGCATCGTGTACGTAGGGTCGACCGACAAGCGCGTCCACGCCCTGGACGCCTCGACCGGCGAACCCCTATGGCGATTCGAGACGGGCGACGCCATATACTCGTCCCCCGCCGTGGCCGACGGAGTCCTGTACATCGGTTCGGACGACGACCACCTATACGCCCTGGACGCCGTCAGCGGCAAGCTGCTGTGGCGCTACAAGACGGGCGACGACGTGCGCTCCTCCCCCGCCGTAGCCAACGGCATCGTGTACGTAGGCTCCAACGACGGCCACCTATACGCAATAGCGCCGTCAACCAGCGGAGGATAGGATTGCCGGGCGTTAGTCCGAACCGCCCCTTGTGCTATACTATGGGCATATCCTGTGGCGACAGCCACACCGAAAGGAGTTGTGATGACCTTATTTGACAGGCTACTCGAAGCATTTTCTAATATATACGGTGAAACGGAAAAATACTATAAATTCAGTTTCAGGAGGGGAGCGACGATTTACGTTCCCAAGAGCGACCTAAACCGCGCCGCTATGATAGTGACTTGTGTGCAGAATGGAAATTTCCCCAACGGGGACGCCCTGATTCGCTATGTGGAGAGACGCAACATCCCGATCCACACGCGAAATGTGAAAGCAGACGAATATCGGTTCGGCCCCGAGCACATAGACAGGGTCATCGCCATCCTCAACGGCGAGTGAGTACTCTGCTCGCCTCTATGCGCCCTCCACGCGCTCGACGCCGCGACGGGCGAGTTCCGCTGGCCCTACGCCCGGGCCGCGGCCTACTCGCCCAGCGTGAGCGGTGCTGAAGGTATGCTTCCCCCTAGACGTATTGTGCCCCCGCACATGTGCGGGGGCACAGATTGGCTAGAGCTAATCTCTGCTTCTAGCCCGTCTTGCGGGCTATGGATTACAAAGCCCTATATGGGCTTGTAGCCATGCTCCCCCCGATTGGGGGAAGCGCCCTGCTGCCCGTGCAGCAGTCATTAACAACATATCACGGCTAATCTAGCCCTGTCAACTTTCGTATCTAGCCCCTATCTGTCCATAGCCCCCTAGAAGCCCCTCTTGCACAGCCGGCAGGCAGGTAGGGGGTGTGTAGGGCTACTCGTCTCGCTTGACAACCTCCTCGCCCCTGGTGTACGGTGAAGATAACTGGGGGAGTGGTGGAAGGGCAGACACACCCCCTTCCCAGTGCGCCCAACCTCGTATAGGGTTGGACTCACTGGAAGGGGGCGCCGCAAGGCGTAGGGGTTCGAATCCCCTCTCCCCCACCATCTAGCACACTGAAAAGGAGACACGTACTCAAATGACTGAAGAGAGTGAGATGAGTCCTGAGGAGATAACTTTTTGCAATGTAGCATGTTGCTTGCGGACGTGTCTAGCATATAAACTTGAAAAGGTCAAGAAGGAGTTTCCTGATATACCAGAAGAACCATACAGGCGAGTAGCGTATGTATCCGGCTTCAACGAAGAGAAAAGAGCCAAGCTGAAGACTGCTTTGGCCGAATATTCCGAAACTCTGATTGACATTGACAATTTTTTCTGCGATCCCATAGTGCAGAAAATTGGTTCCAAAACCACTGATGGAGAAAGGGAAGAATTGGAGCTTTCTATATATCATTCGTGTATTGCAAATGACTGGAAGTCTAAACTTCAGGAAGCGGGAGTTCAGCACATAGATAGATGGTGGAGAGACATAGTTCGAGTCTCCAACCTTAGAGGCCCCCTACGCGAGCATCATAACCAATTCATGAGCCATTACATAGAAGGAACCAGTGCCTTGTCCCTTAAGATGTGTGGGTTCGACGTACAGATGAAACCTTATGGAGAAGAGGGGCCAGACCTGCAAATCTCTAAGGGAGACTTGACGTTTGACGTAGAGGTAAGCCTATTTCGAGCAGACCCAGACAAAGAACTGGAAGAATGTATGGCGCGCAGCAAGCACATGGTAGAGATGCCTGACAAGTCACATAATATAAGCAGTAAGATATTCGTAGATAAACTAAAGCAGTTGCGCAAAGACAAGAACGGCATTGTTCTACTCAACTCTAATAGCATAGCCAAAGACTATATTGAATTTGAAAAACTTCGTGAATGTATCTCAGAAAAAAGTCCATCACATCTATGCGCTGTGATATTCAACGGTAGATATATCCTAAACCAACACGCGCGAATACCTGCGGATGTGTTGGATCCCGCGCTATGGAAGATCGCTGAGTGCTTGAGAAGGCAAGACGTTACCTTTTGCTCGAAATTTAAGTGTCCCCCGTTCGAATCCTAAAGTAACTCATCCACCATTCTAATTCAATTCAGCATCTCACCAGCATGAACAACGAGTAGCCTATCAGAAGGAGGAAGACCCCCAAAACGATGATAGGCACATACTGCTCGATTGCAGTAAGCTGGATATACTTGGGCGAATGACCAGGCTTTTCTATCAGATTCCATTCCTCCTTATACATGTTGAAGGGCAACTGCTTTTCCAGTTTGTGAATGATAACGAACTTCGCGCTGTTCAATGCCCGGTACGACTGGATATTCAGGCACCAGACCCAAGACAAAAACGCCCCGAATACTCCCGAACACAGTATTACCACGTTCAGCAAAGTGGTGTATCCGTCGTCTCCAAGCAGGGTGAACCTGACCAGCACCACCAGCAATGCCGCAAGGGCGGCAAGCAATGTCACGTAGAACCTGTTCGTATGCTCTCTGCGCTGGCTTATCCGGTCCGCCATTTCCACATAGAGCTTGTACTGCTCCAGGAGATGGTCCGGGTATTTTTCACCATACTCTTCGGGTCTCATATCGCATACTTCCTAATCGCATCGACGATTGAGGTGGTGTTCCAGCCAACCATCTTAATTGCAGCCTCCCGAACGACAACGGGGGTAACCTGAGCGCCCCGAGGCTTAATGCCGATGATAGGCTTCTTATAGGATTGTGCCACCTCAATCTCGTACTGAATCCATTCGCTATGATTTACGTACATCCCAGAGATTATCAACACCGCATTGACCGGCCTGACCTGCTCGTCGATCTCCTTCTTGAGCTCCTTATTCGTTCTCGCACGAAGACCATCATGCTTAGGTGCACTGTAATTCCACCACTTGAACAAGGGAGCTTCATTCAACAAATTGACGAGCCGGTAATAGTCATCGTCGTATGTCCATGCGTGGCTTATGAATATGCGATAGGTCTTCAGGGGTGGCATATCATATCTCCTCAATTGCTGGTTATGCAGAAGCCGCCTTGGGACGCCTTCCTTGCCTACCATAGGAAAATACATCCCTGCCCCCACTTTGTCAACACTCATTTTATCCCCGACGCCCTTTGCCACGCCGCCTTCTTCAGCCGCAGCAGGCAGGCCCGCGACGATTGGGGGCGCTGGGTCTCCGTCGAGGACAACGCCGCCGCCGTCCCGTCCCAGCGCAGCCCCGGCGCGCTCGCCGCCAAGCCCATCCACACGAGTACAAGACCTGGACTAGCGCACAGGCCATCCTGCGTCTAGGGGAGTAGCCCCACGAACGACACATCCACAGCGCCAGCTGGCAAGCCTCCCCTCCCCCCAACTGGCCCGAATGACCGCAGGCGTCCCGCCAGCGCTCCCCATCCCCTCCCCCCACTCACCACTCACTACTCTACACTCACCACTATCCCATGCGGGCAGCGGCGCTTGACAAACCAGGCTGAAGCCCTATAGTACAGGTAAGGAGGTAATCATGTAAGACATAAACCAAGGCCCCACGAACTCCCGTTGCGCGTGTCGAAGCAACTCTTCAGTCGGGAATCAGATCGCCATACAGTCAGGGCGAAGAGATCCGCAGGGATATTCAACTACGCCCTGGACGACCAACAAGAGGAGATGAATGACCAGCATACAACTGACATTCACCAAGCACGCGGCGAAACGATGCCAGCAACGCGGGATAAGCCAGGACGCAGTGCATGTCCTGTATAGGTACGGGAAACGCCAGCACACCTATGATGGTGGAGTTTCCTACGCAATGGACAAGAAGACGCGGCGTACAGCAAAGAAGGACATGGGTGAGACGGCGTACCGGCGCATCGAGAGCCAGCTTGACAGCTACATAATCGTCAAGCTCAACGGCGTGCTCGTCACAGCCGCCCATCGCCTCGAGAGACTCCGGACAAAATAGCGCCCCGTCCATTTGGGCAAGGCGGCCCGGCCAATCCTCTCTCCCTCGACGGGAGAGAGGACGCCGCCGCCACCCTGCCCCAGCGCAGCCAAACGCGCTCGCCGCCAATCCCATCCCCGCCCTATCCCCTCCCCCTCGACGGGAGAAGGCCAGGGTGATTCCCCGGCCTACCCAGAAAATTGCCCCCAAATTGCCCCAATCCACCCCTTGACACGCCGAGAACAGCCGTGCTAGTCTGGTAGACGGCTCGAAGGGGCGTACTCCAAACGAGCATAGAGCCCACCTCTACCAAATCTTCAGGGTATTCATGCCGCGGCTGTTGTTGGGACGGGGCCCCCGCGGTACGAGAAGGTCCCTCTATGTTCCGGCGTCTCGACAGGAGGACGTAGTGCCAAATACGTCTCCCCCGTTCCAGGTGCGGACTCTCGGACGACCGGGAGGACCGTAGCCAGCGCAGCCCGACGCCTTGGCGGGTGGAAGGTCCAAGCGCGAAACGCAGGCGGTCCCGCAAGGGCCCGTCAGCCGTCCGGGAAAGTTAGAGGAGGGGCTGCACCCCCAGTGTCGGCGGGCGATCGACGTCGGCATCCTCGAAGCAAGTACCGGAGTCACTGCCTTGCAAGGCAAACTCATCTCCCGCGAGAGCGGGGGAACCAGGAGTAGATAGGACGCGGGTCGCAAGGCCCGCCAAGTACCCTCTCCCTCACGGGGGAAAGGGCCAGGGTGAGGGCAAACGCCCCGCCCTGCGTCCCCCCCCCCCCGAAGGGAAAGGGCAAGGATAAAGGCGATTCCCGCCTTAATCCCCTCTCCCTAGACGGGAGAAGGGCTAGGGTAAGGGTGAAGAAAGGCGCAAAAGCGGCAAGAACCCGCCAACCGCCAACAGAAAGGAGCCGGCCGAGACGAAACGAACATAGACGAAGGCGCCAAGAGGCCCCCAGCCTTCATCACCCCTCCCCCAACAGGGAGAGACCCAGGGTGAAGGCAATTCAGCGCGTCCCCCATCCCCAGAGCGCAGGCCTCCCGCCTGCCCCCCCATATCTCCTCCACGACAGAAGGCCAGCGTGAGGATAATTCACCGCGTCCCTCATCTCGCCCCCGGAGCGCAGACGTCTCGCCTGCATCCCCATCTTATCCCCTCTCCCCACTCACCACTCTACACTCACCCACTATCCCAGGCGTCCCGCCAGCGCCTCCCCCAATCCTGAAAATCCACCAATCCCGCGAATCCTGCTATACTCGCCGCAATGCAACAGGGAGGGAGCGCCCATGAAGCGAACATTCACCGCAAGCGTCTGGCAAGAAGGCGAATGGCACATAGCCCAAGCCCTGGAAGTAGACGTCGCCAGCCAAGGCCAAACAGAAGACCAAGCCCTCGCCAACCTCCGCGAAGCCCTCCAGCTCCACTTCGAGCCGCCCACCCCCTCCCCCGCCCCCCAACTCCACAGCCTAGAGATCGAAATTGGCGGCGACTAAGCCGCTGCCACACCATCCCATCCCCGTATGTGTTATCCTGTAAGCGTCATGACGCTTGAGGAGGACACGATGAATCAGGAAGCAGTCGCCAAGGCTTTGGATTCTGCCATAGCAAAAGCAGCTGAAGTCGAACGCTGTCGTCTTATAGAAAATTCAACCGAGGCCGAAGTAGCAAAAGGGATTGAGAACAGCCTATGTTCACTCAGCCGCCTCCAGAGTAACAAGATGCCAGATTACCGCGACAAGTGGCTGCCGGTGCTTTATAGCACTTGGTATCAGCCGTCTCACATCAACCTGACATACTCAATGATCAAAGCGATGATGGGACAACGAGATTCTAGTAATCTCATCTTGAATAAGGAGGGCAAGTTGTGTGTCGTAGACTTCGGATGCGGCGCGTTGGCGATGCAGTTCGGCGTCGCGCTGGCTGTAGCGGATGCCTTGGACCGTGGGGAGACAATTAAATCGGTTAGAATCGTCTCCACAGACGACAGCCAACGCATGGTTGATATGGGAAATGAAATATGGAGGCACTTCAACAAAGAAATTCAGAAAGATTCGCAACTTGCAACGCTTGCACAGGCATGTGGAACTATAATACCGGACACCCCTACGAACTCAGTAGCATATAGGAGCTTTGCTGCGCAGCATGATGAAGATGTGTGGCTCAGTGCAATTCATGTAGCCTATGAATCCAATGAAGAGAAGGTGAAGTACGACCTCTCACTATGGAAGAAGAAGACGGATCCGTCTGCGGGTTTCATCACATCTTACGTTGCCAATAATGCGCTTCTTAAATCGATATCCCCATTCGAAAACAACAGATATCGCTTCGCTGATGTCGACGTTCATCCTCAAATAACAATGTCCCATCCGCCGGAAATTGACAGGTGGAGAAGAAAACTATACTCGAAGATAGCTCCGCATCTTGATAATAACGGCCTTGTTCGGGGATACTTGAATGGCAAGCCCGTTTCATGGATATGGCGGGACGCTAGGGTCCACATATACACCAGGCGCCGATGACCACCACCCACAGCCCCCCGCAAGCCCCCTTCCCCGAACTGGCGCCCGGCCCGGCCGAGCCGCTCGCCGTTGGCCCCGCCCGCCTCGGCCACGCCGCCATCACCTACGCCCCCGCCCGCGAAATCCTGACCCGCGCCACCGGGTTCATGGACGCCTACGACCACACCCTGAACCCATACTCCGGCTGCTCATTCGGCTGCGCCTACTGCTACGCCGCCTTCTTCAGCCGCAGCAGGCAGACCCGCGACGATTGGGGGCGCTGGGTCGCCGTCAAAGAGAACGCCGCCGCCGTCCTGTCCCAGCGCAAGCCCGGCGCGCTCGACGGCAAGCTCATCTACATGAGCAGCGTAACCGACCCCTACCAGCCCATCGAGCGCGAGCTGAAGCTCACGCGCCGCCTGCTGGAAATCATGGCAGACCGCCACAAGCCCAAGCTCGTAGTCCAGACCCGCAGCCCCGGCGTAACGCGCGACACCGACCTGTTCCGCCGCATCGAGGACAACGGCGGGCGCGTCCAGGTCAACATGACGGTTACCACCGACGACGAGGACGTGAGGCGCGCGTTCGAGCCGTTCTGCCCCTCCAACGCCGTGCGGATGCGCGCCATCGGCGAGGTGCAGGCCGCCGGCGTCGAAGCGTGCGTCACCATGACCCCCCTGCTGTGGGCGAACAACCCCGACGCATTCGCCGAGAGCCTGCGGGATACCGGCGTCCAGAAGTTCATCGCCCAGCCCTTCCACTTCCAGCGCGGCAAGTTCGTGGCGTCCACCCGCGACGCCGCCCTAGACCTCATGGCCGACAAGACCGGCTCCGACCGCAAGACCTTCCGCGACAAGTACATGGCACACTACCGCCGCGTCTTCCGCGCCCTCCAGGCCGCCCTCCCCAACCTCGGCGAAGGCAAAGACGGCTTCGCCCCACCCTTCTAAACCGCCATTTGACCTACCAGAAGGAAGCGTAATATACTCTGCCTCAGTATCTTCCCTAGTGTCCGTCCACCATGGCGCACGCTAGGTTAGCAGAGCGGGATGCCCTGGACCGCAACCGGCTTGGTTGCGTATAAGGGCATCCCGTCCTCTTATGGAGCGCAGGTCTATCTTGACGCCATCATGCTACCCTTATGAACCTGAACATCACCACTGGGAGCGAACCATGATAGAGTACCCAGCCTAC
This sequence comes from uncultured Dehalococcoidia bacterium, assembly GCA_958296115.1. Taxonomy (GTDB): domain Bacteria; phylum Chloroflexota; class Dehalococcoidia; order Lucifugimonadales; family CAJWER01. Next base: position 2,176,752 of record OY282442.1, on the reverse strand, counting down.
AAAGTCGCAGCCGCGCACGCCGCCCCCGTATTCATGGACGCCGCGGCCACCATAGACAAGGCCTGCTCCCTCATCCGCGAGGCCGCCAGGAACGGCGCGGAGTTCGTGGCCTTCCCCGAAACATACGTGCCCGCCTTTCCCGTCTGGTGCGCCCTCCAGGCCCCGATCCATAACCACGACCTCTTCCGCCAGCTCGCGGCCAGCGCCATACGCGCGCCAGGCCCCGAGCTGGCCGCCGTCGCCGACGCGGCGCGTGAAACCGGCGTGTTCGTCTCCATCGGATTCAACGAAGGCTCCGACTCCAGCGTCGGCTGCGTCTGGAACTCCAACGCCCTGATAGGCGACGACGGCCGCGTCCTATCCCACCACCGCAAGCTCGTCCCAACCTTCTACGAAAAACTCATATGGGCCCCAGGCGACGGCGCGGGCCTGCAGGTCAGCGATACCCGCATAGGCCGACTCGGAATGCTGATATGCGGCGAGAACACCAACCCGCTCGCCCGATATACCCTGATGGCGCAGGGCGAGCAGGTCCACGTATCCACCTACCCCCCGAAGTGGCCGACCCACGACCCCGCGGCAGGCGCGAACTATGACCTCGAACATGCCATCAGGCTCAGGGCAGGCGCTCACTCCTTCGAAGGCAAGCTCTTCAACGTCGTCGTGTCCGGATTCCTGGACAAGACCGCCCGCGACCTCCTCGCCGCGCGGGACCCGGACGCCGGCCGGATACTCGACGAAAGCCCCAGAGGCGTCTCGGTCGTCATCGGCCCCGACGGTGCGCCCGTGAGCGATACCCTCAGGGACTCCGAGGGCCTGCTGTACGCCGACATAGACCTATCGGCCTGCGTCGAACCCAAGCAGTACCACGACGTAACGGGCGGCTACAACCGCTTCGACATATTCAAGCTCACCGTGGACCGCTCGGCCCGCAGACCCGTCAGCTTCGAAGCGTCGGACCCCGCGTCTGGTATAATGCGCCCGAACGGGGATTAGCCACCGACCGCCATGACATGAGGCTTACGGCGTGATGACATTCATGCCCCCATCTTGTTCACTCGCCCTGAAGGAGTGGGCCGTCGCCGTCAACGCGCTCGTGGACGGCGGGCAGGCGATGATCCTCCGCAAGGGCGGCATCCACCGCGACGACAAGGACTTCCGCATCGTCCATCCGGAGTTCCTGCTCTTCCCCACCTACGAGCATCAGGCCGCCGAGCTCCTGAAGCCCAAGTTCCACCCCCAGCTCGCGGCGTCCCTAGAAGAGAACGACGTCCCCGGCCTCGTAACCATATCGGCGTGGGCCGAGTCGACCGACGTGTTCGAGCTGAGGGACGAAGAGAAGCTCGCCCGGCTCTCGCCCTTCCACATCTGGGAGGACGGATACGCCCAGAAGAGGCTTCATTGGCGGCCCAAACGTCCCCTGACAGTCGCCCTGCTCAGGGTCTATGCCCTGCGGCAGCCGCAGGCCCTCCCGGTCCTCGACGAGTACCAAGGCTGCAAGTCGTGGGTGGAGCTGGGCCAAGACGTCCCGCTGGGGCAAATGGATCCGGTCGTCGAGGAATCGGCGTACCGGGCGCAGGTCCAAGCCGTCGAGGACGCCCTCGAATCCCCGTCCTGAGCGCCCGTCACCCTACTTGGGCGCCGTCCCGTCCTGCCTGCCCTCGCTGTTCTGGCCGCGCGTCCCGTTCCCGGCCGCGTTCTGGCCGAGGCGGCCCCTGCGGTTCCGCCCTCGGCGCCTCGGCCTGTTCTTCCAATCCGGGTGTAGCCGCTTCATCTCCCCCTCTATCAGCCGGAAGTCCTTCTGGGACAGCAGATGGAGCGTATCCGTGAAGGCCAGCGGCCAGCGGTCCGGCGGCCACCGCTTCAGGTAGTCCAGCCTAGGCGCCAGCAGAAGAGCGTCTATGTACGACGCCTCCTCCATCACGATGTGCGGCCTCAGCTTGACGCGGTGCGGGTAGGTCTCCTCGCCGGACCAGATCGGGGTCGCATCCTCGTAATACTTCGACGTAACCACCGCTATCGCCGCCCACTTCCGCACCCCGCTCACGTAGAACAGCATGTTGTCGTTGGGCTCCATCTGCTGGGCCCGCCGCCTCTGCCGCTCCTTCAACCCATGGACCGTGAATCCCAGGTCCCTGGTAACCTCGAAGTCCTCAAGCCTCTGCGCCACCATCCAGTAGTTCTTTGCCATACGAGCGAAGCTGCCTTGCCGATTATCTTGCTATTCTACCATCCAGCCGCCCAGTCCTCCCGCCCCCGACGGGGCCAGGACGCCCCCATCGCGTCAAGACCCTCGCCCCGCCGTGTCCGACAGGAGGCTGAGGACTGCCACGCCCGCTATGATCAACGTGATGCCGACGTATGCGGCGAGGTCCAGCTTCTCGCGGAAGAGCGCCACGCCTATCAGGGTGATCAGCACGATGCCCATGCCAGCCCAAACCGCATAGGCCGCGCCCACCTCGATATGACGCAGCGCCTGCGCGAAGAAGTAGAACGCGACCACGTACCCGACGACCACTATGGCCGCGGCCAAAGGCTTCCTGAAGCCGTCCGACGCCTTCAGCGAGGTCGTCGCCACCACCTCCGCCAAGATGGCGGCCGCCAAGTATATCCATCCCTTCGGCATGTCCGGTTAGGCTGGGGCCTCCATCCCCAAGCTAGGATAGCAGACATTCGAGCCCGTCGTATGGCGTATAATCAGCGCCGCGGACACCGACGATCTGCGCCTGGAGTGATGAACCATGAGTAGCAAACCTAGAATGAGCTTCGGATACAACCCGCCCACCGGGGTTCGGAACCTGGAGACGATACGCCCCCGCGAGTTCCTGTCGGACCTTCACCGGGCGCTGGACGCGGCCTCCCAGAGCTTCACCAGCTTGTGGGTATCCGACCACATCAACTACGGCAACGAGTTCAGGGTCGAGTGCTGGACCCTGCTGACGTGGATAGCGGCCAGATACCCAGGCCCCAAGCTCGGAACCATCGTCATGTCCAACTCCTTCCGCAGCCCGGCCCTAATGGCGAAGATGGGCGCCAGCCTACAGCATCTCAGCTCCGGCAGGTTCATACTCGGCTACGGCGCAGGATGGCACGAGGGAGAGTACCGCGCCTTCGGATTCGACTACCCCAGCCCCGCCGCGCGGATAGATATGCTCGAAGAGGGCGTCCAGGTCATCAGGAAGCTGTGGACGGAGGCCCCCGCCAGCTTCGCAGGCAAGTACTACCGGGTCGAGAACGCTCACTGCGAGCCCCTCCCGGACCCCGCGCCGCCCATCATGATAGGAGGCGCGGGCGAGAAGAAGACGCTGCGGGTCGTCGCCAAGCATGCCGACTGGTGGAACGACCTGTCCAGGCGCCCCGACCAGACCCAGCGCAAGCTCGACGCCCTTCGCCGCCACTGCCAAGCCGAGGGCCGCAGCTACGACAGCATACGCAAGACCTTCACCACGCGCATATTCATACACCGCGACCGCCGCAGGGCGCGCGACGCGGCGGGCAGCTGGCTGGACAGCGACCAGCCCCCGATAGTTGGCGACCCGCGCGAGGTAACCGACGCTCTCATGCAGTGGGCCGACATGGGATTCGACCTCTGCATCACCGTCTTCCCCAACTTCCAGGAGCTCGACGACATGAAGCTGTTCGTTGACCAAGTAATGCCGCATTTCGCATAGGAGCGTATACACGTGATAGACCCGAACCCCAGCCTGCCCGACGATGCCCCCATACAGGTCGTATCCGCCCGCACACTCTTCCCGGACGACCACGGCCTGCACCGCAAGCTCGCGAGCCTTGCGAGGCTGTCCACTGGCCGACTACTCCTCACCTTCGCCCAGACCGAGGGCGGCGGACGCCTCGAAAGCTCCGTGACGCTCACACATTCCGATGACGACGGCGCGTCCTGGTCCAAGCCCCGCGCAGTCTATGGTCAGCCCGGCTGGACTTGCATCAACATGGGCGGCCTCGTCCCCTTCTCCGACGACTTCATACGCCTCATCGTTGGCCGCGTCAAGATAGACTTCTCCCTCGGTGGCGACGAACCCTTCTCCGACTGGTACACCGGATTCATGGACTCACGCGACGGCGGCCAGACCTGGACCGAGCCCGGCGAAGAGATCAAGCTCTTCCCGCTCTGGACCGAGGTGTACGGCCAGAGCAACCCGCACCCGCTCTCCGACGGCCGATTCATGCTCGCCGCCATGGGCACGATGGGCAGAGACGAGCAGTGGCACGCCGGCGTATCCTTCTGCGACCCCGCCCGCGACTTCGCGCTCACGCCCCCCGTCATCATCGCCAACGACCCCGAGCGCAACTACAGCGACATAGACGCGGTCCGCCTCGACGATGGGCGGTTCCTGGCCGTCGTGCGCGAGCACAACGTCAAGAAGAGCGTCTTCGCCCACTCCCGCGACGAGGGCAAGACCTGGACGCCCATCCGCTACACCGGCTTCAGCGGCTCGAACGTCAAGCTCCAGCGACTCCGATCAGGCGCGGTCATCTGCATCTACCGCGACGAGGACCCCGACATGCGCGGAGTAAGCGTCAGCCTCACCGAGGACGGCGGAGAGTCCTGGAAGCGCGTCGGACAGCTATACTCCGCCCCCCGCGACGCCGACCACGTCCCCAACCTCCTCTGCGGCTACCCCGACGCCGTCTACACGGACGACGCCAACCTACTCGCCGTTCTCCACACCTACCCCGACGCCCACGACAACATGTACCTCCACCAATTCCACCTCCGCGACGTGAGCTGACCGCAGCGCGGGGGACGACTGGGTAGCTTCCAACGACTATCTGCCGCTAACCTGCCGCTATCGCAGTCCCACACCTGATGCCGCGTGCCCTGACTCAACCCCAACCAGTGAATGGAATGGCCGCTCCCCAAATAGCCGCCGTAGTCGCCACCTACAACCGGCCGCGCCTTCTCGCCAACCGCGCGCTGGCATCTATCGCGCTCCAGATACGCCCACCGGACATCCTCGTGGTCGTGGACGACTCGGACCCGAAGGTGAGGCGCGTCAACCAAGAGACCGTGGACGGCCTCAGGGCCGCCGGCGTCGAGACCATGTACCTAGAGAACTACCGCACCCCCGGAGCCGCCGGCGCATGGAATACGGCGATTTCCGAGTTGCAGGACATCGCCCCATCCGCCTTCGTCGCAATACTAGACGACGACGATTCTTGGGATCCCGCCTACCTGCGGCGATGCGAAGAGGCCGTCTTGGAGCGCGGCCTGGACATGGCGGCCGCAGGGATCATCTACCACAAGGACACGGACCACGAAGGCTGGCCGCTTTCGAGCCCCGCCCGGCTCGATGTGGACGACCTGCTCGTCCGCAATCCCCACATCCAGGGGTCGAACCTGTTCGTCAGGCTCCGCAAGCTGCTCGAAGCAGGCGGATTCGACGAGGCGCTCGCCAGCGCGACCGACCGTGACCTCTGTATCAGGCTTGCCGACCTCCGCTCGGTCAGGTACGGCCCTATCCGCGAGCGCCTCGTACACCATTACGCCGAAGATGGACGACCCCGCCTGTCGACGCCCGGCGGAGACGCCAAGCGCGCAGGGCTGCGATACTTCTTCCGCAAGTACCGCAGCCGCATGTCCGACGCCCAGCGGGATGCCTTCCTGCAGAGGGCGCGGGAAAAATTCGGCTGCGACGCCGACGAGCCCGCCACGCTCCCTCCACCCACCCAACCGCTTCCCCGCGCCCCCAGCTCCGATGAGCGCCTGGATCTGGTCGTCGGCGCGATAACCTCGCCCTACGTGGGCAGCGCTGCCAATCTGATGGACGCCCTCGTTCACAAGATCGGCTGTCGAAGGGACGTGACGCTGAAGGTCATCCTGCTCGAAAATGGCGGCCATGACCCCGATTCTAGGAACGAGCTCACGGCGGCTGTCGCCCAAGCCTCGAGGCGCGGCCTCGACGTGGACCTGAAGACGCTGGAACGGCAGGCGTCGGACGCAGCCGCCGGAGTCTTCGCCGCCACTCAGGAGCAGTTATACGGGCGCAAGAGCATCGCACTGAGCCGGACGATGCTGCAGCATTACCTGTTCATGGAAGCAAAGCCTCGGCAGGGGTCCGTAGTATGGATACTCGACGACGATGCCGCGCTGGAGGGACTCGCCTACGGTCCTGACGGCTCTATCCGCGCCGAGGGCATAGACTACGTGTCATCCATAAAGCGGCTGAAGGAGACCGGCGCCTGCGTCGTCCTCGGTGAAGTCACCGGCGAACCGCCCCTGCCGTTCCTGAGCTGCATCCGCACCCAGCTTGTCGATCTCTGCCACAATCTCCAGCAATTGGCCGCTCTCCGACCGGACGCCCTGTACCCCGACCGCGGGGACGAGAACAGGCTCATCCGGCTGAACAGCCGCGACTACTACTATGACCTTTCGCGCAGCGAGACCGATCATCTGGAGTCCCCCTTCTGGTACGAGGCGAGCGCGAAGGGCATGACGGTGGAGCGCGTCTTCGACGAAATGGTCTCGCGCCTCCCCAGTATCCTCAGCGGCAGCCAGGTATTCAGGCCCCTGGCGCAGACCGAGAGGACCGACATCGTCTCAGATATGGTTTCATCCGTGAACAGAGGGCCGACCACGCTCGTGTTCGACCTCCAGACGCTGCGGGAGTTCCCCAATGCCGTCCCCGCCATTGGCGGGTCCGATATCCGGCGGAGCGACATGGTATGGAGCCTTCTCAACATGTTCGTGGGAGGGTGCAGGATAGCCAAGTCGCCCCTTCCCATTCACCAGGTCCGTCAGCACAGGGGGACGGAAGCTAACAGTGGGCCCGAGAGCGCTGCGGATGCCGCCGATTTTAAAACCCTCGCCCAGGATATTCGCGGGTACGCGCTGTACTCGGCGCTGCACGACGTATTCCTGAGCAAGGCCGAGGAGCGCCAGCGGCAAGGCGGGAAACCGTACAGCAGAAGTCATCTCGATTTCGACGACGGCGAGGTCAAGAGCGCGGCAAGGCTGTATGCCAAGTACGTCCGCGAGCGGTCGCGCGCCTACGAGTCGAGCTTCATCAGGGTTGCCGGGCTCGTCTCGGCGCTGCGCCCCTTCTACGACCGCGGCTCCGCCGGTGACGCGCCGGCTTGGTGGCTCGACTCGCCCGAGCGCAGCGCGTCCGTCGCGGCGCTGCGGCGATTCGTGGAGGCCGTAGAGTCCATCCACACCCAAGCGCGGCTCGACGACTTCAAGCGAAGCGTCGCCAGAATAGACACCAGCCCGGTCGAGCGGTACCTCGAAAGCCTACCCGACATAGTGGCTCGCCACCGTTCGAACACCCCGCTCCCGAAGGATGCGCTCCGCCGGTCCGCCGAAGCATATGTCCACGCCGAGTTCGGGACCGGCCCGCTCACGTGCCTAGGCATTGGCGAAGAGGGCGTCGTCCTGACAGACGGCCGCATGGCCTACAAGTACTTCCACTACTGGAAGGGCAGGCACAGGAAGCGGGAGATCGCATTCCTCCAGCGCCTGGTCGGCAAGCTCTCCGGATACTCGACTCTGCTCGATGTCCAGGAGGTCCGCATGCAAGGCGACTATCTCGTCGCCGTCTACCCATACGAGGCCGGAACGAAGTACTCCGGTGGGCGCCTCGACGACCTGTTGACGCTGCTGCGCGAGTGCCGCCAGGCCGGAATCGTATGCCGCAACGTTCATCCGGACAACCTGATTGCAACGCCGGCCGGACTGAAGCTAATTGATTTCGGCGCCGACATCGCCCCATACAGCGGCAGGGAGTTCGCGCAGATGTGCAGGCGGGCCTTCCTCACCTACCGCTTCCACTTCCGCCCCGACCTAAAGCGCCTCATGACGCGGGCATTGGCCGAGCCCGACCTGCCCGAGCTCGCCGGGTTCGAGCAGTTCATGAACGCCCTCGACCCGCGCAGTTGGGACGACCTGTTCCATCGCCCGTTTGCCGAGCTCGTACTCGCGCGCCAGCCAAAGTCCGTCCTGGACTACGGCTGCGGCTCCGGCTGGCTTGCAGAACAGGTTTCCAGACAAGGCATCGCAGCCACCGGCTACGACCCCGATACGTCAGCAATCTCCAGATGCCGCCAGTACGACAGCCCCGTCCAGTACGGCGGCAGCGAGTTGCGGCATGAGCTCAGGACGGGCCCTACCCGCTTTGATACTGTGGTATGCGGCAGAGTCCTATGCACCATTGAGGAACCCTCGGACTTTAACGCCGTCCTGAAAGATCTACGCCTGCTCACCGCCGACTCAGGGACGGTCTTCGTTGCAGTGTGCAACCCCTTCTACCTCTCGGTCACCTCCACCGAGATCGCCGAGAAACGCCTCCCGCCCGCATATATCTACGAGGACACGTTCACATATGCCAAGCTCGTCGACTCCCGCAGCGTCCACCGGACCGAGGTCCATCGGAGCTTCGAGACCTACCGGCTGGCCTTCACCCGCGCCGGACTCCGCATCGACCAGATTATCGAGTTAGACGGCGCCGACACGCGCTGCCTGCTGCCCGCGTCCGACCACCTGGTATTCAGACTCAGCCCCGTACCCGACCCCGGGCCGCGGGTCTCACTTCTGATAAAAACCTGCCTGATGGAGTGGCGCACTATCGAGCGGCTCGTCCGCCACCAGGTTAAACAGCTAGATGAGCCTCGCAGATTCGTGGAGAAGGTCATCGTGGTCGACCCTTCCCACGGCCCCTTCCTGCGCCAGTACGATGACCCCGATCCGGAAGCCCACCGCGCCGCGATGGACCGCCTGCTCGATGATGGCGTGGTAGACCGCGTGGTCTATGCGCCTGAGGACCCAGATACTATCCGCGCCGCCTACATGAAGTGGTTCGGCGTCGAGTCGGACGAGACCCACTCAAAGAACGGCCAGCAGCTCTTCGCCACGCTCTTCGGCTTCGATTCCTGCAACGGCGACTACGCGCTCCAGATAGATAGCGACCTGCTCATAGCGCGACCCGACGCCAGCCACGACTACCTCACTGATATGGTGGACGTCCTGCGCCGAGACCCCAACGCCCTCTTCGTATCTCCAAGCATACGCAGGCCAGCGCCGCTGCCGTACACCCACGAAGGCCCCCGGGGATCTTGGCGCGTGGATGTGTGGGGCAGCCTCTTCGACAAGCACAGGGTCAGATCCGCACTGCCCATAGCGAACGACCTTGAAGACGGCCGATTTGCCATGCCATGGCATCGCGCATTCGACCGCTTCATCGCATCCAGCCAATACCGATCTTACCGCGGCGGAGACCCGCGCACAGCTTTCATACACGTGCCCAACCACCGCAAGACAGACGTCGAGGGCCTGTTCGAAATCATTGCCGCCGTCGAGCGAGGACACGCGCCACCCGCACAGACCGGAAACCTGAATCTGGCTGGCTCACCATCGGATTGGGCCGGCCCCAAGCGGCGTGAGCCCTTCGTATTCGTAATATGCGGCCGCAACGTGGACCCTGGCAGGTTCAAGCGCTGCATCCAGTCCCTCGCCGCCCAGGATAGCCCCGACTGGGGAGCTGTCGTCGTGGACGACGCCTCAACCAACGGCTTCGGCGACTACACCCAAATGCTTCTGGCCGACTACACCGACAGGGTTACCTTCATCCAAAACGAGACCCGGCGCGGCGCCCTCTACAACACGTGGAACGCGGTCACCAGATTCTGTGACGACCCCAACACTGTCATACTCACCCTCGACGCGGACGACGCCCTGATTGGCCCGCGCGTCCTCGACAGGGTAAGGGCCGAGTACGACGCCGGCGCCGACGCTACAGTCGGCTCCATGCTCAGGCTCGACAAGGAGGCTCGCTACGAGGTCGATTTCGACGAGCCGCGTTCGTGGGCGAGCAACGTATGGCATCCCCTACGCACCTTCAGGAAATACCTGTTCGACGCGATAAACGTCGAAGACCTGAAGCTCGATGGGCAGTGGATAGACCTAGCAAACGATTGGGCGTTCATGGTCCCTATAGTCGAGATGGCGAGCAGCCCCCGCCATATCCCCGACCTCCTCTACCTGCACGAGCCAACCACCCCAAACCGGCAGATCGCCCGAACCGAGCGCGACTCCGTCGTCGCCCGGATCCTAGCCAAGCCCCCGTATCCAAAGCTGGACCGAGACCCCCGCCGTCACCATCCCCACAATTCCAACACCCGATCGGAGTAACCACGTCATGCCCCCGTCCCTCACCGCGCCCCGCGTCATGGAAGCCTTGGCGCCGGAGTACGGCCCCATCGAGTGGGCGCCCAGGTATGACCCCGCGTCCGAGCTCGTCTATACCATCCTCTCCCAGCACACATCCGACCTCAACTCCGGCCGCGCCTTCGATAGCCTCATGGCAACCTTCGATTCCCTCGAAGCTATCGCCGACGCACCGGTCGAGGCCATCGAAGAGGCCATACGCATGGGCGGCTTGGCCAGGCAAAAGGCCCCGCGCATCAAGGCCGTCCTCCAGCAGGTACGCCAAGAGGTGGGCTCGTTCGACCTATCCTTCCTCGCAGAGATGCCACTCGACGAGGCCAAGGCGTGGCTGAAACGGCTGAACGGCATCGGCCCGAAGACCGCCGCCATCATCCTATGCTTCTCATTGGGCCTGCCCGCCATGCCGGTGGACACGCACATATTCCGAGTCGCCAGGCGGCTGGGGCTGATAGGCCCGAAGGTGAACGCGGACAAGGCCCACGACATTCTCGAGCCGATGGTCCGGCCCGAAGACGTGTTCCCGTTCCACATGTACCTCATACGCCACGGCCGCCAGGTCTGCAAGGCGCAGCGCCCCCGCTGCGGCCAATGCGTGCTGGCCCAGCGCTGCCCCGCCCGCCCCCAGCTCGAGCGATGAGCGGCGCAGAACGTCCCAGGCGGTCCCAGGCGGCGTTGACCCTCCACCGGGCCGCCCATATAATGAAGCCTGCGAGCGGCGCGCTAGGCCACAAGTTCCCTGCCTGCTGGAGTTAGATGCGAATTCCAGACGACCGTCCCCACGACGAGTGCGGCGTTGTCGGAGTGTATTCCCCGGATGAGCAGGCGGCCGAGGAAGTTTTCTTTGGGCTATACGCGCTCCAGCACCGCGGTCAGGAGAGCGTGGGCATCGCCACGGCCGACGGGGAGCGCATCCGGATCCGGACCGCCATGGGCTTGCTCGTGCAGGGCTTCCAGGAGTCCGACCTGGAGCCGCTCACCGGCCATATAGCCATCGGCCACACGCGCTACTCCACGACAGGCAGCAGCCTCATCCAGAACGCCCAGCCCATGATAGCCCGCGGGCCAGGGGTCAAGATCGCGGTAGGACACAACGGCAACCTGGTCAACGCGGCGGAGCTTCGGGACGAGCTGACGGAATGGGGCATCGCCTTTCACACGTCGAGCGACACTGAGGTACTGGCGAACCTGATAGCCAATGCGCCGGCGGAGTCCTGGGGGGACCGGATAGCGTACGCGATGAACCGCCTACGCGGGGCTTATTCGCTGGTCGTCCTCGTAGCCGGGGCGCTGATGGCCGTCCGCGACCCCCTTGGCGTGCGTCCGCTCTGCGTGGGTAAGCTCGACGGCGGATGGGCGGTCGCCTCGGAGACCTGCGCCTTGGACCACATCGGAGCTGAATTCGTAAGGGAAGTGGACCCCGGCGAGGCCATAATCATAGACGACCGGGGGTTCCGCACCCTCCATAGGCGCCAGACCAATGGCCGGCGCGCCTCGTGCATCTTCGAGCATATCTACTTCGCGCGGTCGGACAGCATCCTCGACGGCAATCTGGTCTATGCCAGCAGAATGTCCATGGGCAGGGAGCTTGCGCGTGAGCATCCCGTCGATGCCGACATGGTGATAGGCGTGCCTGACTCCGCCACCGCCGCCGCGGTTGGATATTCCCACGAGTCGGGTATCCCGTACGGCGAGGGGCTGGTGAAGAACCGGTACGTCGGGCGCACCTTCATCCTGCCTGACCAGCGGCTGCGCGAGCTCGGCGTCCGCACCAAGCTCAACCCGCTCCCCGAGCTGATCGGCGGCAAGAGGCTCGTTGTCGTGGAGGACAGCATCGTTCGCGGCACGACTAGCATTCCCGTGGTCAATCTCCTACGGCGAGGCGGAGCCAAGGAGGTCCATCTCAGGATATGCGCGCCGCCGATCATGTATCCGTGCCAGCTCGGCATCGACATGCCGACCCGGCGCGAGCTGATAGCCTCGAACAAGAGCGTCGAGGAGATACGCGACGCCCTGGGCGCGGACAGCCTCGGATACCTGAGTCGCGAGGGCCTCGCCAAGGCGGTCGCTATCGAAAGGGAGCGGGTATGCATGGCTTGCTTCACCGGCGACCATCCCATCCCCGTCCAGTTAGAGATGGACAAGCTGGCGCTGGAGGTCTAGCCAACAGCGATGCTTGGCCCCGCTCTGCGTACCTACAGCGAAGCCGGAGTGAATCGCGACGCTGCCGCGGAGGCCATTCGACGCATAGCGCCCGTAGCCGAGCGCACACACGGCCCAGAGGTGCTTGGCGGGGCGGGCGGCTTCAGCGCCATGTACCGGCTCGCCGGCTTCGACGACCTCGTACTCGTATCCAGCGCCGACGGCGTGGGCACGAAGCTCAAGCTCGCCATTGCGATGTCTCGGTACGAAGCGCTCGGCGAGGACCTGGTCAACGCCTGCGTCAACGACGTGATAGTTACGGGCGCGCGCCCCATCTTCTTCCTGGACTACATCGCCGTCGGCAGGCTCGACCCGGATATCGTCGAGACGATAGTAACTGGAATGGCGCGGGCATGCGAGACCTCCGGGTGCGCCCTGATAGGCGGCGAGACGGCCGAGCTGCCGGGCCTCTACCGCGGCGGCGACTTCGACCTCGCCGGGTTCGCGGTGGGCGCAGCCGAGCGGAGCGAGATAATGGACCCGGCAGACGCAGACGCGGGGGATCTCCTGGTCGGCCTCCCCTCCAACGGCCTCCACACGAACGGATACTCGCTCGTCAGGGCGGCTCTCGGTCTCGAAGATGACCCCGGTCCGCTGTACGAGAGCCACGCGGAGCTGGGATGCACGCTCGGCGAAGCGCTGCTCGCGCCTCACACGGCTTACTGGCCCGCCGTCAAGGACCTGCGCGGTCTCGTCAAGTCAATGGCCCACGTCACGGGCGGCGGGCTTGTCGAAAACGTGCCCCGCGCCCTGCCCTCCCACCTCGGCGCGGCGTTCGATTCCTCGACGTGGAGTCTACCGCCGATATTCGCCCTGCTCCAGGAACTCGGCGGCATAGACACCGGCGAGATGCGCCGGGTATTCAACATGGGGCTGGGCATGGTCCTGGTATGCGGCCGGGAACAAGCAGCCGACGTCGTCTCCGCAACGCCCGGGGCCGGCATTGTCGGCGAGGTAACGCCCGAAATCGGCGCCGGGCGGGTCGTCATACACTAACGCCCGACACAGAAAGAGGCCGTATGAAAGCTATTCTGAGCGTATTCGACAAGACGGGGTTGGCAGAGTTCGCCGGCGCGCTGCGCGGCGCTGGGTTCGACCTGGTGAGCACCGGCGGCACCAGCGCGGCCATCTCCGCGGCCGGCCTGCCGGTGACGCAGGTGTCCGAGCTCACCGGCTTCCCCGAGATCCTGGACGGCCGCGTCAAGACGCTGCACCCGAAGGTCCACGGCGGCATCCTCGCCCGCCGCGGCCTAGACTCCCACGCCGACCAGCTCGCCGAGCACGGCATCGAAGCCATAGACCTGGTGGCCGTCAACCTATACCCGTTCGTCGAGACGGTCATGCGGCCGGGGGCCGCCCTGGAAGACGCGCTGGAGAACATAGACATCGGCGGGCCGACACTGATAAGGGCCGCGGCCAAGAACTTCCCGTCCGTCATCGTAGTGGTCGATCCGGCGGACTACGCCTGGCTTGCCGAGCGGATCCGCGGCCATGCCCCCGTCACCATCGACGAGCGGCGCAGTCTCGCCCAGAAAGCCTTCCAGCACGTCGCCCTATACGACACCTCAGTATCCCACTATCTGCTCGACGGCGACCCGCGGCCTGCGTCATCACGACTCGAAGCGCTCCCCGATACGTTCACGTTGGGCTACGAGCGGACGGGGGCGCTGAGGTACGGTGAGAATCCGCACCAGGCCGGGGCGATATATTCGGACCCAATGTCCACGGGTGGAATAGCGCGCGCCGAGCAGCTTTCGGGACCCGAGGTATCCTTCAACAACGCGCTCGACGGCGAGGCGGCATGGCGCGTCGTATCCGACTTTCAGGAACCCGCCGCGGTAGTGGTCAAGCACAACAACCCGTGCGGCCTGGCGCTCGACGACGACCAGCCTGCCGCCTACCGCAAGGCATACGAGGGCGACACCATGTCGGCATACGGCGGCATCGTCGCCTTCAACAGGACGCTGACGGCGGCCACTGCGAAGGCAATGCGCGGCGTCCTCTATCACGTCGTGATAGCCCCGGACTTCGAGACGGAGGCCATGGAGATACTGAAGAAGCGCAAGCAGGCCCGCGTCCTCCGCGCCCAGCCAGCCCGGGGACCGGCCGAGCGGCTCGACGTCAGGAAGGTATCCGGCGGCGTTCTCGCGCAGTCCGAGGATGCTATCGAGGAAGACCCCGCAAGCTGGGAGGTCAAGAGCAGGCGCGCGCCGACCGACGGCGAGATCGCCGACCTGGCCTTCGCGTGGAAAGCCGCCAAGCACGTGAAATCGAACGCCATCGTGCTAGCTAGGGACAACGCCCTGGCGGGCATGGGAGCCGGCCAGCCCAACCGCGTCACCAGCGTGCATCTCGCCCTCCGCATCGCAGGCGAGAGGTCCAGGGGCGCCGTCCTCGCCTCCGATGCGTATTTCCCTTTCGCGGACGGCGTAGAGCTCGCCGCCGAGGGTGGAGTTACCGCCATCGCAGAGCCCGGAGGCTCCATCCGCGACGACGACGTTATAGCGGCAGCCGACCGCCTCGGCCTCGCGCTGGTATTTACCGGCGTGCGCCACTTCCGACACTAGCGGCTTGCTAGTTGAACCGGTTCATGGCGGCCTCCACGCCGTCGGTTAGGACCGTCTCGATGGCATCGGCAGCCCTGTTCACCGCCTCCTCGACCCTGTCCCGGTCCTCCCGGCGCATCGAGCTCAATACGTGCTCGACCTCGCCGACGCCTCCGCTTGGCCGCCCTATGCCGACCCTGAGCCGCGCGAACTCCCGCGCGCCGGTTGCCGCGATGACGGACTTCATGCCGTTATGCCCGCCGGAGCCGCCCCTGGCGCGAAGCCGGATGCTCCCCGCCGGAAGGTCCATATCGTCATATACCACCAGCAGGTTGCCTGGCCCTGCGCTGTACCGCGCCATAAGGGACGTGACGGCGCGACCGCTCTCGTTCACGTATGTGCGGGGCTTGGCGAGTGCGACGCCGCGCCCGCCGATAATGCCCTCGCCAACGTCCGCCAGCCTGGAGCGCCCCGACAGCGCGATTCCATGCCGCTTCCCCAGCCGGTCTATGCACCACTGGCCCACGTTGTGCCGCGTGGCGGCGTACCTACGCCCGGGATTGCCCAGCCCGATTACGATGCTGGGACGCGGGGCGTCATCGAGGGCTGGTTGCAAACCCGCCCCGGACGCAGGCGTGGATAGCGAGCCGCTGTCTGTTGTCATGGCGATGCTACACCTTTGGCCAAACGGCAGGTTGGCGCTCGTAGAAGGATACAGCAACGCGGAATTGTTGACGCAGGGCCGGCGGCGCGTCTACAATGGTTCTTGACCCGTTCAATCAACAATTCGCGGGAGGCTCCGTGGCAGCGCCCAAGGTCGTATCCAGGACGTCGAAGGACCTCGACACCGAGTACAAGTGGGGATTCACGACGGACGTCGTGGCGGACATCGCCCCCAAGGGGATAGACGAGGGCGTGGTCCGCATGATCTCCGCCAAGAAGGGCGAGCCGCAATTCCTGCTGGACTGGCGGCTCAAGGCATACGAGTACTGGCAGTCCCTCGACTACGAGGAGCCGCGCTGGGCCAAGGTCGAGTTCCCGCCGATAGACTACCAGGACATCCATTACTATGCGTCGCCCTTCGTGGACGAGAAGCCTGAAAGCCTGGACGACGTGGACCCCGAGCTGATCGAGGCGTTCGACAAGCTGGGCATCCCCATCCAAGAGCAGAAGCGGATGACCGGCGTGGCCGTGGACGCTATATTCGACAGCAGCTCCGTGGCTACGACCTACAAGGACGCATTGGCAAAGGCGGGGGTCATCTTCTGCTCGGTCAGCGATGCCGTGAAGGAGCATCCGGAACTCGTCGAGAAGTACCTTGGGTCGGTCGTGCCTTACACGGACAACTTCTACGCGGCGTTGAACTCGGCGGTGTTCAGCGACGGTTCGTTCGTCTATGTGCCGCCGGGCGTGCGCTGCCCGCTGGAGCTGATGACCTACTTTCGGATCAACGCGGAGGAGAGCGGGCAGTTCGAGCGGACGCTGATAATCGCGGACGAGGGGTCGTACGTGAGCTACCTGGAAGGCTGCACCGCGCCGATGCGCCGGACGCACCAGCTGCACGCCGCAGTGGTCGAGTTGGTGGCCATGGACGGCGCGGAGATCAAGTATTCGACACTGCAGAACTGGTATCCGGGAGACAAGGAAGGCAAGGGCGGCGTCTATAACTTCGTGACCAAGCGCGGGAAGGCGGCGGGCCAAGATTCGAAGATTTCGTGGACGCAGGTCGAGACGGGCTCCGCCATCACCTGGAAGTATCCGAGCGTCATCCTGCAGGGCGACGGCTCGACGGGCGAGTTCTACTCCGTCGCCCTGGTCAACAATCACCAGCAGGCCGACACCGGCACCAAGATGATCCACGTCGGCAAGAACACGAAGAGCACGATAGTCGCCAAGGGCATATCGGCCGGGGAGGGACAGAGCACGTACCGCGGGCTCGTCCAGATCATGCCTGCCGCCGAGAACGCGACGAACTTCACCCAGTGCGACTCGCTGCTGGTGGGCGACGAGTGCGGGGCGCACACGGTCCCGTACATCGAGGTGCGGAATCCGACGGCGCGGATGGAGCACGAGGCGTCCACGTCCCGCGTCAGCGACGACCAGCTGTTCTATTGCATGCAGCGCGGCATATCCGAGGAGGAGGCGCGCTACATGATAATCAACGGCTTCTGCCGCGGCATCTTTCAGGAGCTGCCGTTCGAGTTCGCCATGGAGGCGCAGCAGTTGCTCCGCGTAAGCCTGGAAGGCGCGGTGGGATAGTCCGGGAAGGGGATGGATGACAGGGAGTCGATATGGAGCGTCGCGTGGAGAGCAAGGAACCTCTACTTCAGCCTGTTCATCATACAATACCTGGCCGGGGTCGTCCTGCTAATCTATCAGGAGGCGCTTCGCAACCGCAGCGATAGCGTCACGGAGACGCTAATAGCCATCTGGCAGGGGTCGGCGCCCATTGCCATCACGTCGGCCGCGAACTCGCTCTTCATAACAGAACTAGGGAGGATGCTGATGGTTCTCGCAGACAGTCTTGAGAAGTACCTCGAAAGAAGGAGAGAAAGGCGACTCGCCGAAGCGACCGCTAAAGGGCGAACCGAGGTGTACCAGATGTGGGAGACGTGGAACGAGCAGCGCATTGCCGCAGAGGCCGAGGGGAAGGAGCCGCCACCTCCGCCGTCCCTGGATGACACGGACGAAGCCTGACATGCACGACGCCCATTTCTCGCCCGACCGCCGATACCGCTACTGGCTGGAAGCGAGGCTGTCCAGCCAGGACAGCGCCTGCATGTTCGTGATGTTGAATCCGAGCGCGGCGGACGAGGAGAGGTCCGACCCAACGGTCACGCGGTGCAAGGGCTTCGCCGAGCGCTGGGGATACGGCGCCCTGTGGGTCTGCAACATATTCGCCCTGCGCTCCACGGACCCGCGCGCCCTACTGGCAAGCGCGCCCCCCGTGGGGCCGCTGAACGACGACTATATCATGCGATACGCGCGGGAAGCGGACATGGTGGTCTGCGCGTGGGGGAATCACGGGCTGCGTCTAGGCAGGGGCGGTCGCGTCCTGCGGATGCTCGAAGGCGGGGGCGCGGCGGGCAGGATGTATCACCTCGGCATGACCAAGCGCAGCCAGCCCAGGCACCCGCTGTATCTTCAGGCAGGCGAGCGGCCCGTCCGCTTCCAAGAGGCGCCGTAGCGCATGTTTCGATACGTGGACAGGACAAGCGCGAAGTCGTTCGTGAAGCATTGGCCGGGCGCTACCAAGGCGGTTGACGAGTTCTTCGACGGCAAATCGGAAACGATCATAAAGTCCCCGCTGACCGACCTGTACTACACGGTCAAGGAATGATTGCACACGAACGGAGGCCCCTGACTTGCTGCTAGAAATCCGAGACCTGCGCGTATCCGTGGACGGCGCCGAGATACTCAAGGGAGTCAGCCTCGCCGTCGCTCCCGGCCAGGTTCATGCCATCATGGGGCCGAACGGCAGCGGCAAGAGCACCCTCGCAAACGTCATAGCCGGCAGGCCCGGCTATGACGTGACGGGCGGCGACGTCGTATATGACGGCGAGAGCCTCCTGGACATGACCCCCGACGAGCGCGCCCTCGCAGGCGTGTTCCTCGCCTTCCAGTACCCAGTCGAGCTTCCCGGCGTGCGCAACCGCCAGTTCCTCAAGTCCGCGATGGACGCCCGGCGCGAGCGGGCCGGGCACGATAACCTGAGCGCTAGGGAGTTCGACAAGATGTACCGCGAAGCCGTGCGCGAGGTCGAGATTGGCGAGGAGCTGATGAAGCGCGGCGTGAACGAGGGCTTTTCGGGCGGCGAGAAGAAGCGCAGCGAGATGCTCCAGCTCACCCTGATAGACCCCAGGCTCGCCCTGCTGGACGAAACCGACTCCGGGCTGGACATAGACGCCCTCAGGCTGGTCGCGGGCATCGTCAACCGCCGACGCCGACCCGACAACGCCACCGTCTTGGTTACGCACTACCAGCGCATACTCGGCCACATCACCCCGGACTACGTCCACGTCCTGCTGGACGGCAAGATAGCGCAGTCCGGAGGCCGCGAGCTCGCCCTGAAACTGGAGGAGAAGGGCTACGAGTGGCTGAAGGAAGGGAGTTAGAGCATTGGGCTATGTCGTGTACGAGAACCACCCGAATAATCGCGCAAGAGTCCATCGAGCGACCTGCAAGTCGTATACCGACAGAGACACTGAAAGTAATCCTGATAATGGCCTATGGCACGGTAAATTCGATACCAAGGAGAAGGCTGAACATAAAATGAAGGCAACCGGAAAGAAGGATATCGGGCTATGCGGCAAATGCAACCCCTGACAACCGAATGACAACGAGTTGACTCACCGATGACACATTCGCCTACAGCATACGAAACCTACGAGGCTGACTTCCTCCGGCTGGCGCGCCGGGGCGGCGAGCCGGCGTGGCTGCGCGAGATTCGGGCCGCCGCGTGGGATCGGTTCGCCGAGGTCGGCTTCCCGACCGAGACCCGCGGCAACGAGCCGTGGAAGTACACCAACGTTGGCCCCATCGCCCGCAGCGCGTTCGCGTACCCGGACGACGGCGCGGCGGACGGCGTCTCCCCCGCGCAGGTCAAGGCCCTCGCGCCGTGGGACGACGGCTGGACCACGCTCGTGTTCGTGGACGGCGTGTACGCGCCGGCGCTCTCCCGCATATCCGCCGGCGCGGCGCGTGTCCGCACCATTTCCGGCGCTGTCGCGGCCGACGGGGTGGCCGTCAGCGAGCGCCTTGGGCGCTGCGCCTCGATAGAGGACGGGTTCACCGCCGTCAACACCGCGCTCATGCGGGACGGCGCGGTCGTGGAAACGCAGGACGACTCCGGGCGCGATACGCCGGTCCACCTCGTCTTCATGGCGAGCGGCGCGTCGCCGGACAGGGTCTCGTATCCCCGCACTCTCGCGCTGGCTGGCAGGAACAGCCGGCTGACCCTCGTCGAGAGCTACGTCGGCCCGCCAGACGCCCGGTACTTCACCAATGCCGTCGTGGAGATTGCGGTGTCCGAGGGCGCGTCAGTCGAGCATTACCGTTACATGACCGAGAGCGAAAAGGCGTTCCACGTGGGCGCGACTCGGGTCAGGCTGGACGCGGGCGCATCCTTCGCCTCGACCAGTTTCGCCACAGGCTCCAGGATTGCCCGGAACGACCTGAACGTACACATTGACGGCGAGGGCGCGTCCTGCCTGCTGAAGGGGTTGTACCTCACCTCTGGCAGCCAGCACCTCGACAACCACATCAACATAGACCACGCCAAGCCGCACTGCTCCAGCGACCAGTTCTTCAAGGGCATCCTGTCGGGCCGCTCCCGGGCCGTTTTCAGCGGGCGCGTGCTCGTTCGCAAGGACGCCCAGAAGACCGTGGCGCGCCAGTCGGACAAGAACCTGCTACTCTCGGAAGGGGCCAGGATAAACACGAAGCCGAGCCTGGAGATATACGCAGACGACATCCAGGCAACTCACGGCGCGACCGCGGGCGCCGTCGCCGAGGACGCGCTCTTCTACATGCGGAGCCGAGGGCTGGACGAGGACACGGCGCGTCAGCTCCTGGTGGCAGGTTTCGCCGCCGAGATAATAGACTCCATCTCGCTCGACGCCCTCAGGGAGCGAGCGGCCCTAACCGTCTCCAGCGGCCACGCGGCGACGGGAGCGAAATCACAACAAGGACGGGCGATTGCAGATGTCTGAGCTGGACGAGCTGTACCAGGAATTGATAATGGACCACAACCGGAGGCCCCGGAACTTCCGGCCGATAGAGTGTCCCGACCGGGAAGCCAACGGTTACAACCCGTTCTGCGGCGACACGGTTACCCTCTACCTCAAGATGGACGGCGCGGACGTTGCCGACGTCGCGTTCCAGGGTTCGGGATGCGCCATATCGAGGGCGTCGGCGTCCATGATGACCGAGGCGGTCAAGGGCAAGAGCGGCGAGGAAGCGCGGCAGGTGTTCGACGCCTTCCACGAGATGCTGACCCATCCCCCGGACAGCGAGTTCGAGCCGGACGACGCCCTCGGCGACCTGGAGGTGCTGTCCGGCGTATCCGAGTTCCCAACCAGGATAAAGTGCGCCACCCTATCGTGGCACGCGCTGAGGTCCGCCCTCGACGGCGGCGGCGAGACCGTCAAGACCGAGTGAGCCCGGCTCCGGGAGAAGAGCCATGCACATCCCAATGCAAGTCGATTACGGCATAAGGGCGCTGGTGGACCTGGCGGCGCGCAGGGGCCAGGGGCTGGTTCGCGCGGCTGAGATAGCCGAGCGCCAGAGCATCCCAGAGCCGTACCTGGCGAGGGTGCTCCACTCGCTCCAGCGCCGCGGGCTCACCACGGCCCAGCGAGGCCCCCAGGGCGGACACGAGCTCGCCGTCGAGCCCGCGGCCATCAGCATGGGCATGGTCATGCGCTGCCTCGACGGCCCGCAGACGCTCATAAGCTGCCTCGACGACGCCGGCGACTGCGACCGCTCGCCGGAATGCGGACAGCGGGACGTCTGGCGCGATGTCGAAGACGCCATGTGGCGGGTCCTCGATTCGACGAGCATCGCCGACCTGGTGAACAGGACCGGCGCTGCGGCAAGACATGAGAAAGGAGACGCAATTGGCGTTCGTTAGCGCAGTTAGAGCATCGGACGTGCCGGATGGATCCGTGCAGGTATGCGACCTCGAAGACCGAGAGGTCGCCATCTGCAAGGCCAACGGCCAGATATACGCGATAGACAACCTCTGCACCCATGATGACGGCCCCCTCGACCAGGGCGAGATAGACGGCTTCGAAATCGAGTGTCCACGCCACCGGGCGCGGTTCGACATCCGAACGGGCGAGGCGACCAGGGGCCCCGCCATCATGCCAGTGGACACGTACCCGGTCAGGGTCAACGGAGAGGAAATAGAGGTAGAGTTGTGAGCGCAGCCCATATCTCCATAGACTCCGACGCCATCAGGCGGGACTTCCCGATCCTTTCACGCACTGTGTACGGCAAGCCGCTCGTCTATCTCGACAACGCCGCCACCTCCCACAAGCCGCGCGGCGTCATCCGCGCGCTGTCCGACTACTACGAGGGCTACAACTCCAACGTACACCGCGGCGTCCACGCGCTCAGCATGGAAGCCACCGACAGGTTCGAGGAGGCCAGGTCCGCGGTCGCCCGCTTCATCAACGCCGAGTCGCCGGACGAGATCATCTGGACCCGCAACGCCACCGAGGCCATCAATCTCGTGGCGCACTCTTGGCCCCAGGGCAACATCGAACCCGGCGGCGAGATAGTAACCACCGAGATGGAGCACCACAGCAACCTGGTCCCCTGGCAGAAGGTCGCCGCGGACCGCGGCGCCAGGCTGCGCTTCCTGCCCATCGCCGACGACGGGACTCTCGACCTCAGCGGCGTGGATTCCATCATCAACGAGCGCACGAGGCTGCTAACTATCGTCCACAGCTCCAACTCCCTCGGAACCATCAACCCCGTGAAGGAACTCGCCGCCAAGGCCAGGGCCGTCGGCGCCGCCGTCATGATAGACGGCGCCCAGAGCGTCCCGCACATGCCCGTGGACGTCCAGGACTTGGACTGCGATTTCCTCACCCTGTCTGGACACAAGATGCTCGGACCCACCGGCATCGGCGCTCTGTACGCCAAGCGGGATGCGCTGGAGACGATGGAGCCGTTCCTGCGCGGCGGCGAGATGGTGCTGAGCGTAACCCTCGAGGGCGCAACCTGGAACGAGCTGCCCATGAGGTTCGAGGCCGGCACGCCCAACATCGCCGACGCCATAGGGCTCGGCGCAGCCGTCGAATACCTCGAGGCCATCGGCATGGACCGCGTGCGACAGCACGAGGTGGAGCTGACCGGCTACGCGCTCGAGCGGTTCGCCGAGCTGGAGGAGATAGACGTGTTCGGTCCGCGCGACCTCAGCTTGCGCGGCGGGGTCGTCTCTTTCTACGCATCCGACATCCACCCGCACGACCTGGGGACGTTCCTCGACCGGCGGGGAATCGCGGTTCGCACCGGGCACCACTGCACGATGCCTGTGATGGGACGGCTCGGAGTCCCAGCGACGGCCCGCGCCAGCTTCTACATCTACAACACCGAAGACGAGGTTGACCTGCTGGTTGACGCACTGAAAGACGCGCTGCGGTACTTCGGAAATGGCCCCCGATGACCTTGACGAGCTATACCGGGCGCAGATACTCGAACATTCCCGCAACCCGCGCAATCACGAACAACTCGACGCCCCGGACATTGAGGGCAACGCGGTCAACCCATTCTGCGGCGACGAGGTATACGTCCAGGTAAAGCTCGCCGGCGATATGCTCTCCGCCATCGGCGTTCAGTCGGCCGGATGCGCGATCAACAGGGCGTCCGCCTCCATGATGTCCGAGGCGGTCAGAGGCAGGACTGCCGCCGAAGCCACCGAGTTCCAGACGCGGTTCCGCGAGCTCATGACGGGCGCGCCCCTTTCTCCCGCCGAGCGCGGAGCTCTCGGCGAGATATGCGCCCTCGAATCCGTCCGCGCTTTCCCCGTGCGCGTCAAGTGCGCGCTGCTGCCATGGACAGCCCTGGAAGACGCGCTAGAGCTCTACCGCTGACCCGGCAGGCTTCACCGCGCCGGGGCCGCCTCATCCAGGAACGCCTGCAGGTCGTCTGGCAGGCCGCACTCCAGCTCCAGCCGCTCGCCGGTGCGCGGGTGGTCGAACGCGAGCCGGCGCGCGTGCAGGAAGTGACGGTCGAGCCCCGGAGCCGCCCGGCCGTAGATGACGTCGGCTGCGACGGGATGGCCGATGGAAGCCATGTGGACCCGGATCTGGTGCGTGCGACCCGTCCGGGGATGCACGTCCAGCAGCGAGTAGCCCCGGAGCCGGCGCGCCACCCTGTACTCGGTAACAGACGGCCGGCCAGTACTGACGACGGCCATGCGCTTGCGGTCTCGTGGATGTCTGCCTATCGGCGCGTCTATGACCGCGCGCTCCGGCTCGGGGCAGCCTGCGACAACTGCGAGGTACTCCTTCGAGACCGTCCGCTCCTCGAACTGGGCCGACAGCCCGGCGTGGGCGTTGTCGTTCTTGGCGATGACTATCAGCCCCGACGTGTCCTTGTCCAGTCGGTGGACGAGACCCGGCCTGAGCTCGCCGCCCACGCCTTTCAGGTCGGGGCAGTGCGCGAGCGTCGCGTTGGCGAGGGTCTGGTCCGGATGGCCCGGCGCAGGATGCGTAACGAGTCCCGCAGGCTTGTCAACCACGAGCAGGTCTTCATCCTCGTGGACGATAACCAACTCCATCGGCTGCGGCTCAAGGGCCGTTGCCGCCGGGGGAGGCACGAACAGGCTCACCGTCTGACCATGCCGCAGCCGAGCCGCGGACTTGGCGGGGGCGCCGTCCATGGTGACGTGTCCCTCGGCTATCAGCGCCTGGATTCGGGAGCGCGACAACTCCGGGCAGCGCTGCGACAGGAAGACGTCGAGCCGTCCGCCCGACTCGTCAACCCGAAATGTGAGCGTCATCGCGGGGGTCCGGGGACGGCGCGGTCCGGCCGGCCTCCGGTGGAGCGTCCGCGGGCTCGGCCCTGTCCGCCCCGCTCTTCTCTTCACGGGGGTTCAGGAGGACGACCAGCGCCAGGAGACCTATGCCAGTTACTATCGCGGAGTCGGCGATGTTGAAGATGGGCCACCAGCCGATGTCTATGAAGTCCACGACCTCGCCCAGCCGCACCCTGTCCACCAGGTTGCCGAACGCCCCGCCAAGCTGAAGGCCGATGGCCAGCCTGAGAAGCCGGCTTGGCAGCGCGTGCGAGCGGTAGAAGTAGTAGATGAACCCAATCGCGAGCAGCGATGTTACTATCAGCGCGGCAGTCTGGTTCGGGAAGAGCCCGAACGCGGTCCCGGAGTTCGTGCCGTAGGTTATCCGAGCCAGTCCCTCTCTCGGCCACGACTCATAGAGGTCCAGGTTGGTCTTGACGACGTACTTGGTGAGCTGGTCCACAGCAAATACGACGACAACGGCGGACAGCAGAACGGCGTCCCGGTACAGGGGAGTCGGACGGCTGGGAGCGGCGGCGTCTGGGCTGCCCCCTCCCACGTCTTCCGGGGTATCTACCCCCGGCTCATCGTGATTCCTATTCTCCATCATCCCCAGAACCGGCTTGTATAGGATCGCGTAGACGACGGCGAACAGGGCCGCGAACCCGATGACCCGCGCTGTCTCGATGCCAATGCCAAGCATGTCCACGCCGCCGCCATCGTTCCAAAGTAACACGTACACCCAACCCTGACAACTACCCTTGACACGGGCGTAACTGAATTGTAGAATTACATGTAATAGATTCCGAGTAGAGGAGGCGACGGCGTGGATAACGAAGAGAAGCGCGAAGGCGACCGGGGCAGGATGGCCGAGGGCATAGACATAATCATCGACGAGGCCAAGACGGCGACCACGCGCGCGTACAAGAAGTCGGGCGCGGAATCCTTCGGCGACAACATCAGGGAGACCCTCCGAGGCGCCCTGTCCTCCAGGGACAACGTCGTGATGATGCGCCTCAACAAGGAGAGTGTAACCAGGCTCGACGACCTCGTCGAGGCGGGGATAGTCAACAGCAGGTCCGAGGCCGCAGCCTTCCTGATAGGAGAAGGCATAGCCGCGCGCGCCCATCTTTTCGAGCGCATCGCCGAAAAGACGGAGACGATCAGAAAGGCCAAGGAGGAGCTCCAAAGCCTCATAGAAGGAGACCCGGACGAGACGCGCGCCAGCCAGGACGGGGAAGACAGGAGATAGCCGGATGTCTCACGTTAGCCTGCGCTGCGAGTCCTGCGGGGCCGCCCACCCCTCGAACATGGACATCCTGGGATGCCACGGCTGCGGCTGCCCCCTCGACGTCGAATACACCGCCGCGGGCCCGTCGGTCCCCATCGCCGGATACGATGTCCGCATGCCATTCCACGAGCCGGCGGCGACGCTCTCCCTAGGCGAAGGGAATACGCCGGTGGTCGAGCTCTCGAAGATAGGCGAGGCGCTTGGCATAAAGCGGCTGGATGTTAAATTGGAGTTCATGAACCCGACCGGCTCCTACAAGGACCGCGGGACCGCCGTCATGCTCTCCGTCGCCCGCGAGCTCGGCATCCGCGAGATAGTCGAGGACTCGTCCGGCAACGCTGGGGCGTCGGTCTCGGCATACGCGGCCCGCTCTGGCATAAAGGCGCACATCTTCGCTCCCGCGTCCGCGCCCGCGGCAAAGTTGAAGCAGATCAGAGTGTACGGCGCGGAGGTGCATGCCATAGAAGGCTCCCGGGACGACACGACCGACGCGGCGATAGCCTTCTACAAGCGGAACGGCTTGGTATATGCGTCTCACGCTTGGAGTCCGTTCTTCTTCGAGGGCACTAAGACCTTCGCCTTCGAGGTCGCCCGGCGCTATGGCGGCGAGCCGCCGAGCCACGTCGTCTTCCCAGTCGGCAACGGCGGGCTGTTCCTGGGCGCGTGGCGCGGATTCAGTGAGCTGCTGGACGATGGGCGAATCGGCCGGATGCCGCGCCTGCACGCCGTCCAAGCCGCGAACGCCATGCCCATAACAGCCCGTTCCAGGGGCGGAGGCTGGAGCCAGGCCGACGCGCAGCCGACCATTGCGGGGGGCATCTCCGTGGCCGCGCCTGCGCGAGGCGGCCAAGTCGTGGATGTCCTCCGACGCGCCAATGGAACGGCGGTCGCGGTCGCGGAGACCGAGATAGCATCGATGCAGAAAGCCCTGGCGCGAGACGAGGGCATCTTCGCCGAGCCCACGTCCGCCGCGGCCCTCGCAGGCATCCACCACCTCGCCGCCGAAGGGGTCATAGCCCCCGGCGATTCAGTCCTGGCCCCCATCACCGGCTTCGGCCTAAAAGACGAAGTGCGGTTCGACGTGGAGGGGTGAGAGGTCTATTCCGGCTCTGCAAGGCGGCGCAGCCGTTCGCGCAGCAGCTTCACCTCGGCCTCGGCAGAATCGGCGCGGGCCTCGGCAGAATCAGCGCGGGCCTCGGCTGCTTCGAGGGACTCGGTCGCGGCGGTGGAGCGGAGCCTCCATTCCGCCGGCGAGCGCAGATACTCACCCGCCGCGGGGTCGTAGATACGCAGGTCGCCTTTGTCCCAGCACAGGTCCAGCCCCAATACCGGGCTGTGCCCCCATATCAACCCGGTCCGCTCCCGGTTTATCGGAAAAGGCTCATATACTCCATCTACTAGCTGGTCGCCCGCCAACGCCGCGTCGTGATACTGCCCGCCCGTCCAGTCGAAGCGCCAATACTCCCGAACCCCGTAGGCCGCGTACCCCTCGCGCTTCACCGTGTAGTCCCGCCGTCCAGTGCTCCGCGAGGCCACCTCCAGGACGAAGTCGGGGGGCTTGCCTACTTCGCTGATGACGTATCCGTTCCGCGCGACTATGGCGGCCGGGTCCACGCCAAAGGCCACCACGCAGTCGGGCGCGAGCCGCTCGGCGTCGTTGTATGGGTCGTTGCGGAGGTAGCCCTCCCCGCAAATCAGCACGTCTGTACGATAGGCGAAGTGGCCGTACAGGAAGCCGTCGAATGCGAAGTTCCTGATGCGTTGCTGCATGTCGTACGTCCGGGGCGGGTCGGGCAAGGGCTCTAGGGTATCGACCTCTTGGAGTTCGAGCGCTGGCTTGGTGATCATTGCATAGCCTCACTCAGGCAGTCTGCACTATGGCGACGGATTATAGCACGTCTATGACGCGCTGAAGGCCAGAAACGCCCTTGTGGTTTCGGGGACCAGCGCGACGTGAGCGCCGAGCCCCAGCCCCGCGGCGGAGTGGGAGGGCTGGCGGCATCTCAGGACCGCTCCTGACGGCGTCTCGACGTCCAAGACGGTCGCATCCCCCAGGAACTCGCGGGCGCGGACTATCGAAGGGCCGTCCTCGCGCGGCGCAACCTGGAAATCATCAGGGCGCACCAGCAGGGTCACGCGGGCGCCTTCTTCGATCGCCCCGTTGTTGCTAATGAAGGGCAGGTCCCCGACTTCCGTCACGGCCAGCCCATCGTGGATTTCCGCCGGGATGAAGTCGCCTGTTCCCGCCATCCTCGCTGTGAAGGGAGTTGCGGGCGCGTGATAGATGACTTCGGGCGCGGCCATCTGCTCCAGCCGCCCGTCTATCATGACCCCTATGCGGTTGGCAATGGCGAACGCCTCCTCGCGGTCGTGGGTGACGAAGATGGCGGCGATGCCGTTTCCCCGCAGGATGCTCACCAGCTCCAGCCGCATCTCGCGGCGCATTCCGGGGTCCAGGTTGCTGAACGGCTCGTCGAGCAGCGCGGCGACAGGGCGCGGAGCGATAGTTCGGGCCAGCGCAACCCGCTGCTGCTGACCGCCGGAGAGCTCGTAGGGGTATCGCCCCTCGAGGCCCGCAAGCTTCACCAGGCCGATCACCTCGGCCAGCCTGGATTCACGCTCGCGGGGTTCGAGCTTGTGAAGGCCGAAAGTGATGTTCTCGGCCACGGTCTTGTGGGGAAACAGGGCGTATTCCTGGAAGACCATGCCGACGTTCCGATGGTTAGGAGACACATGCACTGACGACCCCGAGACCGTTCTGCCCTGGATGCTTATCTCGCCTTCGTCGGGACTTTCGAAGCCCGCGAGCAGGCGCAGCATCGTGGTCTTGCCGCAACCGCTGGGGCCCAGTATGGACAGGATCTCCCCCTGCCGCAGTATGAAGCTGACGCGGTCCACCACCGGCGCGCCGCCGCGCCGCTTTGTCAGGTCTCTGCACTCTATGACGGGGTATTCCATGCGGCTCACTCTGCCTTGAGGTATGAGGACCTGCGCTCGCGGGCGACTAGGAAGGCCATCGGCGCAGACGAAATGAGGATGAGCGTGAGGGCGGGCGCGGCGGCCCTTGCGAAGAAGGCCTCCGACGAGGCAGACCAGACTGCCGTCGCAAGGGTCTCGAAGCCCAGGGGTCCGAGCAGTAGTGTGGCGGGCAGCTCCTTCATCGAGACGAGGAAGACGAGGGCCGCTCCCATCAGGACCCCTGGACGGGCCAACGGAACGGTTATGCTCCGCATGACCTGGCTGGGATTCCATCCGAGGCCTCGCGCCGCCTCTTCCAAGCGAGGGCTGACCTGGTGCAGAGCGGCCCGCGTAGCCCCGAGGGCCGCCGGGAAGAACAGCACGACGTAGGCGAACAGGAGCAGCCAAATAGTCTGGTAGAGCGGCCTCGCGTAGTTTGCGCCGAAGAAGACGAGCGCAAGCGCAACGACAACCCCCGGTAGGGCGTACCCGGTGAATGCGACCCGTTCCAGCAGGCGGCTGAGGTAGCCTGGATAGCGCACTATGAGGGCGGCCAGCGGTATCGAGAGGGCGGCGGCGGCGATGCCTGCCAAGCCCGACACCAGCGCCGAGTTCCATGTTGCCGACAACAGGAACAGCAGGGGCTCGCCGGACAGGACCCCCCTGATCAGCCACTGCGCCAGAACCACGGTGGGCAGTCCCAAGGACAGCGCGGCGACGGCGG
This sequence comes from uncultured Dehalococcoidia bacterium, assembly GCA_958296115.1. Lineage (GTDB taxonomy): Bacteria > Chloroflexota > Dehalococcoidia > Lucifugimonadales > CAJWER01. The sequence continues at coordinate 2,147,328 of OY282442.1, read as the reverse complement.
CGCAGAGCAGCAACGCGGGCCACTTCCATCTGCCGAGTTGGAGGACCCTGGGAGCGCGGGAGGCCCCGGCTCCCGTGCGGTAGTAGCTGCGCCGACCCCGTGTCCGGCTCTCCATCAGGAGGATGACCAGGGCCATGCCGACGACCACCAGGGAGAGCGCCGCGGCTGCCGACCGGTCGAAAGAGGACTCGTACTGCTGGAAGATGACCCACGTGAAGGTCGGGTACCTCATGAGCGACACCGCCCCGAAATCGCTCAGCGTGTACAGGGCGACCAGGAGCGACCCCGCGGCTATGGCCGGGCGCAGCTGCGGCAAGGTTACGCGGAGTAGGGAGCTCCGAGTCCCGTGTCCGAGGCTGCGGGCCGCGTCCTCGGTGGCGGGATCAAGGCTGCTCCACGCCCCCCTTATGGTCAGCAGCAGGTAGGGATAGCTGAAAAGGGTCAGGGTCAGCGCGGCTCCCGGAAAGCCGTATATATCGGGGAGCCTGTCCACTCCGAGGGGAGCGAGCGCCTGCTGGATAAGCCCACGGGGACCGAGCGCGGAGATGAAGAGGAACGCGCCGACGTAGGTCGGGATAACCAGCGGCAGCGCGGCCAGCGCCGACCACACGCGACGGAGGGGCAGGTCGGTCCTGACTGTCAGCCACGCCAGCGGAACAGCGAGGGCAAGCGACCCCAGCGTGACCGTAACTATCAGCAGCATGGTCCTGCCCAGGGTCTGGACAGTCTCCGCGCGGAACAGGAGACCCCATGCCTCATCGCTTGCCCCCGCGCTCCGCATCAACAGATACGCCAAGGGCAGAAGCATCGCCAGCCCCACCAGAACGGAGGGCGCCTGGACCACCAGCGGCGCCCCAGAAGAGGATGCCCCGACGACCCTTGCAATCAGCGGTCGGCTAACGGCCTGCATCGCCTCACAATCGCCATAGGATTATTCATGCAAACGCGAGTAACGTTCTGGGTGACAGAGCGCGCGGGGCCATTCGCTGATAGTCTGTAGGTAAGTATGTATATACCTGAAAGCAGTGTCAAGGCTTATATCCCTGGTTTCCAGTGGTGAATTGAACCGAGCGCGCGAATCTGATACCTTCGATAGGATCAATCAATTCGCAGGGAGCGCGAATGGCTGCCCGCAAAGCCAGTGGAAAACAGTCCGCCCAGCAAGAGCATCGCCTGTCCATGTCGACGGAGAACTACCTCCTGTCGATCTTCAGGCTCCAAGAGCAGCAACCCCGGCTCAGCCTGACTCAGCTTGCCGACCACCTGCGAACCCTGCCGGTCGCCGAGGGGCTGGGCACTTCCCTGCCCTCCGTGAGCGCGATGATCCGCCGTATGGGCCGCGAGGGCTTGGTGGAGTCCGACCAGAACAGGGGCGTGGTCCTCACTGCGGAAGGACGCAGATCCGCTATGAGCATCGTCCGCAGGCACAGGCTGGCCGAGCGCATGGTCGTCGATCTGCTGGGGGTGGACCTCGACAAGGCGCACGTAGAAGCCCACCGCCTCGAGCACGCTATCTCCCCCGACCTAGAAGAGAAGATAGTAGCCAAGCTCGGCAATCCCAAGACGTGCCCGTTCGGCCATCCCGTGCCAGGCAGCGGCTACGCTTCACCGAAAGACGCCGTACCCCTGGACCAGTCTCCTCCCGGGACGGAGCTCGTTATCGACAGGGTTCCGGAAGACGACCAGTCCCTGCTCGAGTACATGGTCGCCAACAATCTCATCCCGGGGGCAGTGGTAACCATTGAGGAGGCGGCCGCCAGCCGCGGCGTCATCACGCTCGTGTGCGGCGGGCGCCAGCTCGCCTTCAGCTACGACGTGGCCTCGAAGATATGGGCCTGCCCGTCATAGCCGATGGCCGAGATCTCGATAGCGCGGATGCTAAAGGGCTTCGGCATAACCGCGCCCGAAGCCCAGAAGGCGGCGCAGGATGCCCTGATCGAGGCCGGGGTAATATCCGCGCGGCGCAACCGCGCCAACATCGCTGACAGCAAGACCGAACGGGCCCGCGCCGTACTGGAGCAGGTGTTCCTCTGGCGCTGCCGCAATGGCGACTGCAAACGGGAGGCATCCGGCGCGGGCGAACCGACGCTTCTCGTGGAGCAGGCGGCCTGCTCCATATGCGGCGGCTCCCAGGATGGCAGCGCCCTTCGGCGCATGGCGGCCGCCGCGGCCGACGCGAACGTCAGCCGTATCCTCGTAGTCGGCGGCACCGAGGCGAAATGGGATGTCATCCGCGCCAAGTCCTCCAAGGACGTGGAATGGCGCTTCATAGACGGCAAAAGGTCACGGGAAGACCGGCACTTCCGCAGCCACCGCCAATGGGCGCAGGTCATAGTCGTCTGGAGCAGCACGCCCTTGGACCACCGCGTATCGAGCCACTTCGACGGCAAGGGCGACGGGCGGGTGATAACCGTAACAAAGCGGGGCGTCGCGGCCCTCGCGGACGGGATTGCCCAGCATCTCGAGCGGCGGTCGGCATCCGCATGAATAGCGAGACATGGGACGTGCTGGTAGCTGGCGGCGGGGGCGCTGGCCTGTCCGCAGCCGTCTCGGCCGCTAGGGTCGGGGCGAGCGTCCTGCTGGTGGAGAAGACGGCAGAGCTCGGCGGGGCGACCGGCATGTCGGTCGGAACCATCTCGGCGGCCGGCACCGCTCTCCAGCAGGCCGCGGGCATCGTGGACGACGTGGACGCCCACTTCGAGGACTACCTCGAGCTGATACCCGCGGGCAGGACGCGCGGGAGCTACGACCTGGAGCTGACCCGCCTGCTGATAGACTCGGCCCCGGGCGTCCTGCGGCGGATGGCCACCCTCGGCGTTCGCTTCAGCGGGCCGCACCCGGAGCCGCCCCACTCGGTTCCGCGAATGCACAACGCGGTTCTAGGCGGCTCTGTGTACATCCGCAAGCTCGCGCGAGAAGCCCGGGACGCCGGAGTCGCCATCAGGACGCTGGCGAGTATTGCCGCGCTCGACCGCGGCGGGCAAGGCGAAGTGACGGGCGCGGTGGTGAGGGCTGCCGCATCCGGTGAGCGGACGCGGATCCACGCCCGGCGGGGCGTCGCGCTTGCCACGGGCTACTTCGGCGCGAACGCGAGTCTCGCCCGCCGCTATGGTCGCTCGCCCGAAACGGAGGGCATCGGCAGCCTGCCAGAGGACGCGACGGGTGACGGCATATCCGCCGCGATGGAGGTCGGGGCGGGCGTGGGAGAAATGGACGCGAGCTCGCCACCCATCTTCAGGACGCGGGAGCAGCCTTACGTCAGGCCAGAGCCTCACCTGTTCGAGGCGGGGGCCATCCTGGTGAACGTCCAAGGGCGCAGGTTCGCCAACGAGCTCGACGGCCCGGAGAGCGCGGCGGCGCGGCAGCCCGGCGGCGAGTCGTTCATCGTGTTCGATTCCCAGCTCGCAGCCCGGATAGCCTCCGCCGAGGACGACTCCGGCCCCGGACGCAACGGCTGGCTCAGCCACCGCAAGCTGTTCCTGTCCACCTACCCCGCGATCGCCTACGCCTACATCGCGGACTACCGAGCGCGGGCGGATTTCTTCGAGGCAGGCTCAGCCGCGGCCCTGGCGCGGGTCTCCGGGTTGCCGGTCGGCAGATTCGAAGAGACCCTGTGCAAGGTCAACCGCATCGCCAGGGGCGAATCGCTCGACCCCTTCGGCCGCCGCCGCGTCGGGCCGGGCGTATCGAAGCCGCCCTTCTACGCCATAGGGCCTCTTGGCGTCTCCGTGTCATCGAGCGGCGGCCTGAAAATCGACGCTAACGCGAGGGTCTTGGACACGTCCGGCATCCCGATACCCAGGCTGTACGCCGCGGGTATCAACGGCTCCTCCAACGCCTTCATAGCGGGTCACGGCCACGCCCTCGTCTGGGCATTCGCCACCGGGCAGATCGCCGGCCGTAATGCCGGGTCCGAGCGCCTGGACAGAGGCGAACGCTAGGGGCGTGTTCACACTGGCAATGCTTCAATGTAGTTTGGCGTCACCCTCGCCCTATCCATCTCCCTTGACAGGAGAGGGGACGCTTGCCAGGACGACGCGCAACCTTTACCCTTCTCCGCACGATGAAAGCCGCGGTATATAGGGGCAGGCGGCGCCTGGTCGTCGAGGAGATACCGACGCCGGAGCCGGGGCCTGGGCAGGCGCTGGTGAAGGTTCGTTGCTGCGCGATATGCGGGACGGACGTACACGCCTACCTGTATGACGCCCCGCCTGTGGGGACAGTCATGGGCCACGAGTACTGCGGGACCATCGCGGCCGTGGGAGCCGGCGTAACGCGGTGGAGGGAGGGCGACCGGGTGGCGGGAGGGGGCGGGATGGCTCCGCCTGGCAGCGTGCCAAGCTTCAAGGCTCCGCGCTTCAACTACCGCACGATGGGGTTCGACGCCAAGCCGGTCCGCGCCTACGCGGAGTACGTATTGATGGAGGAGTGGGAGCCGCTGCCCGTCCCCGACGGGGTGTCGGATGATGACGCGGCGCTGTGCGAGCCGCTGGCCGTTGCAGTTCACGCCGTGCGCCGCTCGGCGCTGCGGCTCGGCGACTCGGTGGCGGTGCTGGGCGCGGGCCCGATTGGGCTGTTCTGCGTCCAGGCGGCGCGGGCGGCAGGCGCGGGCAAGGTCGTGGTGTCCGAGCCGTCGGCGGCGCGGGCGCAGGCGGCGCTGGCCTTGGGCGCGGACGCAGTGGTGGACCCGAAGGACGGCGACCCCGTGGAGGGGGCGCTCGCGCACACGGGGGGCGCGGGCCCCGACCTGGTGTTCGACTGCGCGGGCGCCCCGTCGACGCTCGACCAGGCCATGAGCATGGTTCGGCGCGAGGGGGAAGTCATGCTGGTGGCCCTGGCATGGGAGCCGACCCCGTTGCTGCCAGTCGATTGGATAGCCAGGGAGATCAACCTGGCGACGTCGTTCTCGACGATGCCGGAGGACTGGCTGATAGCGCTCGACCTGCTGCGAACAGGGAAGGCAAGGACGGGCCCGATGCTCTCCGAGCGAAGCTTCATCGCGCTGGACGACATCCAAGCCGCGTTCGAGGCGCTGATACGCCCCAGCACGCAGCTGCAGATGGTGGTGAGGATGGAGTGAGGCCGTCAGCTCACGAGACGGCGGTTCTCGGCGGGCTGGTGATTAGTCGGGAACCAAGCCCTCGCCCGTGAACATCTCGGCGGCCTCTTCGAGGGTGATGTCGGGTTCCGGGAGAACTATGTCGGACTCGACGAGCTCTTCGACAGGAACCTCCGCGCCGTTGTGACGCACGAGGTCGAGCATTGCCGCGAGGAGCTTGTGGAAGGCCTCGCGGTCCTGCTGACCCACGACCTCTACAATCTCGTTGTCGATTTCGTTTAGGCGGTCGACGTGGGCGCCAGGGAGGTTGTACTGACCTTCCGTGAGGATCCTTACTATCATGACGTTCCTCCGGGTAGGCTCTTGCGGTCTGGGGCCGGTCCTAGGTCGCCCCTGAGCGCGGCGAGCTCGGACTCGACGCTGGCGGAAGCGGTAAGCTGCTTGAGCTGGTTGTCGAGAGGATCGCCGCTGGTGGGGTCGTCGAGGACGCCCGTGGCGACGAGCTCGTCTATTGCGCCTGCCTTGGCCTGGAGATTGTCGGTCTTGGTCTGCGCCCGCTCGACGGCGAGGGTGACGTCGCTCATCTCCTCGGAGATGCCGCCGAGGGCGGAGCCGATGCGAACCTGCGCTTGCGCCGCGCTGTACTGGGCCTTGATGACCTCCTTTTGAGTGCGGAATGCCTGCACTTTGGACTGGAGGCGCTGCTCGGCGTGGACGAGCTTCTCCTGTTCGAGCTCGAGGGCGGAGATCTGGTCGCCGAGGCCCTGGAGCTCGGCTATGGTGGCCTGCTTGCGCTCGAGCGCGAGCCGGGCGAGGTCCTCGCGCCCAGCGCCCAGGGCTTGGCGCGCCTGCGAGTCGAGCTTGGCGATGTTGGACTCGGCCTTCTGCGCCTGGAGCTCCAGCCGGCGCTTGGCGGTTACCATCTCCACAACGCCGCGCTTGACGTTCCGCAGCATCTCGCGCTGCTTCTCGTAGGAGTAATCCAGGGTCTCGCGCGGATCCTCCGCGTTGTCTAGAACCCGGTTGACCTTCGACTTGACTATGGTGGACATTCGGGAGAGCATGCCCATGGCTCACCTCCAAAACTGTTTTCCGCTGTTACATGATACAACGCCGCGGGCGTGATTGGTTAGCCGTGGAAGAAGTCGTCGGGCGGCAGGTCCGAGCTGGATTTGCCGCCGGAGACTATGCTGACGATACCCTTGACGACGACTATCGCCCCGCTGAGCACAGTCAGCCAGCCGATGATGTTCAATACCCACGCCAGCACGTCCCACTGTATCAGCAGCCCGATCACGACGATGACGGCGCCGCTGACCAGAAGTATGAAGCCGGCTGCGTGCGATTCTCCGCCGGAGAACATCTTGGCGATGCCCGCGACGGCGGTTATCGCCCCGGCGAGCGCTATGATCCAGCCGACGATGTTCAGCAGCCACGCCAGCGCGTCCCACTGTATCAGCAGCCCGATGACGATGATGACGATGCCGCCGATCAGGAGGCCGAAGCCGGATGCTTTATTGTTCATCTGAGCTCTCCACGCTATTCAAGATGGTTTTGGCGTCGAATCGGTGGGGTAGTATAGGGGAGCCGCAATTCGGTTGTCAAGTTACGTGTAATTAGGGTAGCGAGCGCAAGATACGTATACGCCTCTCTTGGTGGGGGAGCGGGCGGGACGCCTGCGCTCACAAGGCGTCCGTGTAGATGCGCTTGGCCCGGCGCGGCCCTCAAGCATCGCTCCGAGCAGCCCCATGAGCGGCATCGGCAACCCCTCCGGAGAGCAGGCTCACCACGTACATGTTCAGGCTGGCGCCCTCGCGCTTGGACTGCGACGCCAGTTTGCGATGGAGCGACTTGGGCATACGGACCAGCAGACGGCCGCTGTAACCCTGCGTGTTCGCGGGTTCGGGAACAGGATGGCCGTTCTCCAGGCGCGACTCTATCCAGAGCCGCTTGGCCTCGCCCAAGGCCTCGAGGGCTTCGTCCTGGGTCTCGCCGTCCGCGGCGCAACCGGGCAGGTCCGGGATCTCGGCTACCCAATAGCCGCCTCCTTCCTCGTTCCACCTGGACAGCTCGACCGGGTAGTCCAGAGAAATGTAGTAGCTAGAATCGTAAGTAGTTTCAGGAGTTTTCATTTGAGCGCATCCCTCGGCAGAATCAAAGTATAGGTTTGGCTTTCCCTGATAGCCTCCAATGCGTTTTCCACATACACACGCTTCATCGGATTCCTCTTTGCCATCGTGATGGTCGTTCCGCTTGGCCGGTGTGCGGCTACGCAGTGGCTCCCCTTGCCACTCCTTATGACGAATCCCCAAGCTTCCAGCGCAGAGCATAAATCGGAGAATGAGACGGCTTTGGGGTTGGCTTCTATCCGGCCCAGCCGCTTATCTCTTTTGGACACGATGTAACTCCTTTGTTCCAAGGGTATGGCTCCTAGCATGTGATATTACATATAGTATCACATACTGTATAGCGCAGTCAAGAGTCTGCTGACACAGCGGCTCGACAATCGGCTATCATTGAAGGCGCGATGATAATCAGGGACCAGATAGAGCGCGTCGTCAGCGCCGCTCTGCATGAGGCGCAGGCGTCGGGGGCGCTGCCGCCGGCGCATTGGGAGGGGGGCGGCTCGGTCGAGCGGCCCCAGAAGGCGGAGCACGGCGACTTCGCGTCGAGCCTCCCGCTCAGGCTGGCGCGGCAGATGCGCATGAGCCCCATGGCCATCGCGGAGCGCATCGCCGAGCAGGCTCCGGCGCGAGAGCCGGTGTCGAGGGTATGGACGGCCCCGCCGGGCTTCGTGAACTTCGAGCTCGACCGCGGATGGCTCGCCTCGCAGGTGGACGCCATACGCGAGGCCGGGGCTGGCTTCGGGGAAATCGAAGCCGGGGACGGCGTCCGCGCGCAGGTCGAGTTCGTCAGCGTGAACCCCACCGGGCCAGTTCACGCGGGCCACGCCCGCGGAGCGGTCGTGGGAAGCGCCCTCGCAAACATTCTGGAAGCGGCGGGGTTCGACGTCCAGCGCGAATACTACGTGAACGACGCCGGCAGCCAGATGGAGGCATTCAACGTCAGCCTGCTGGCGCGCTATCTGCAGCTCTTCGGCGTGGACGCGGAGATCCCGGAGGACGGCTACCAGGGCAGCTACATGGCGGACCTCGCGGAGGAGATCAGGCAGGAGGTGGGCGACGAGTTCGTCAGCATGGCCGCGGAGTCGGCGGCCGCCCGTATCGGCGAGATTGGTCTGCGGCGCATGATAGAGATGATCAGGGAGGACATGCGCTCCCTGAACGTCGAGTACGACCGCTGGTTCAGCGAGCGCAGCCTGTTCGATGGCGGCCAGTACCACCGCGTCCTCGACCTGCTGCGCGAAGGCGAGCTTCTCGTGGAGCGCGGCGGGGCAACGTGGTTCCTCTCGTCCGCCCTCGGCGACGACGAGGACAAGGTCATCGTCCGCAAGACAGGCGCCCCGACCTACTTCGCAACCGACGTCGCCTACCACTACAACAAGTTCTTCGAGCGTGAGTTCGACCGGGTGATCGACGTGCTCGGCGCAGACCACCAGGGGCACGTCAGGTTTATGAAGGCGTTCACCTCCGCCCTGAACGTGGACGCAGATCGCCTGGACCTGCTGATATACCAGCTGGTAACCCTCAAGCGCGGCTCGGAGACGGTCCGCCTCTCGAAGCGCACCGGGAACATCGTTACGCTGAGAGAGCTGGTGGAGGAGATAGGGCCTGACGCCTGCCGGTTCTTCTTCCTCTCGAAGGCTCCGGGCTCGCAGATGGACCTCGACCTGGAGCTGGCAAAGCGCGAGTCGGAAGACAACCCGGTCTTCTACATCCAGTACGCCCACGCGCGCATCGCCGGCATACTCAGGGAGGCCCGGGAGCGCGGGATAGACTTCGAGGACGGCGGCGTCTCGCTCCTGACACACGACGCGGAGCTCGAGCTGATACGCAGGATGACGCAGCTGCCGGAGGTCATCGGCATGATAGCCGAGAGCCTGGAGCCGCAGGCGCTGCCCCACTACGCATTGGACCTCGCCAAGTCGTTCCACCCCTTCTACCAGCAGTGCCGGGTGGTCTCTCAGGACCCGAACGACTTGGCCCTGACAAAGGCCAGGTTGAAGCTGGTGGACGCGGTGCGCGTCGTCTTCGCGCGGTGCTTGTCGCTGATGGGGATGTCCGCCCCCGAGAGGATGTGAGCGGGCCTCACAGTCCCTGGGACTTGTACAGCCTTCCCCTCTGGACGTACTCCTCCGCGGTCCGGCGGATGAGCTCGGTGTGCCGCTCGCGCACCTGACCCCTGACCCGCGCCGGCAGCCCCACGACCATGGACTTCGGCGGGATCTGCATGTTCTCAATCACCATGGCCCCGGACGCTACCAGGCTGCCCTCGCCTATGTCAGCCCCGTCGTTCACGGTCGCGCCGTTGCCAATCAGCGACCCGTTGCCGACGGTCCGGGCGTGGCACAGCGCCTTGTGGCCGATGACCACGTCGCTGCCTATCACGACGTCGGCGTCCCCATGCACCACGGAGTTGTCCTGGATGCACGTGTTGCGGCCAATGGTTATTCTGCCCGCGTCCGCCCTGATGACCGTTCCGGGCCAGACGCTCGAGCCCTCCGCTATCTCCACGTCGCCCACGACGTACGCCGCCTCGCTTACGAAGGCCGCTGGGTGTATCCTAGGCGTCTTTCCGTTTAGCTCCCTTATCACGCCGCCATCCTCCTGGCCGGCCCGCGCCCCGCGCTGTGCGATTCCATAGCCGCACAAACCTGGAGCCGCGCCCGGACGTATTATTGAATAGAGGGCGCTATGCTATCCTAAGCCAGCGCCTGCCGTCAGGCGCGGCGGGAGACCTTGGAGCAGCGATGAGACACGGAGTCGGATTCATGAAGATAGAAGCGGCGCTCGCGGCAGCCCTGCTGGCGGTCATGCTGGCGCTCACGGCATGTTCTCAGCCTACGCCGGTCCCCACACCCGTTCCAACCCCCGCGCCGACCGCGGCGCCGGAGCCGACTCCCACGCCCGAACCCACGCCAACGCCTATGCCGGAGCCGACCCCGACGGCGGAGCCCACGGCCGAGCCAACGTCGGAGCCGCCGGACATGCTGTTCCAGTACACCCGCGCCGTGCAGCTCCTCAACGCGGCGCAGTACGAAGACGCCATCCCCGCCTTCGACATCGTGCTCCGGGTGCTGCCGGACTTCGCCAGGGCGTACAATTACCGCGGGATAGCCCACTACCACGAGGAGCAGTACGGCCTAGCGCTCCAGGACTTCGACGCGTCCATCGAGTTGAAGCCGACCTTCCCGGACGCCTTCCTCAACAGGGCCGCGCTGCACGACAAGCAGGGAAACTTGAGGCTCGCCATCCAGGACATGGAGTCCGCCCTGGAGCTGTACCGGGAAGCCGGCAACATGGCCGGCGTAACCGCTGTTCAGAGGCGAATAGACCAGGCCCTGAGGCCCTAGTCTTCCTGAATCGCCCTCACCCGTCGAGAGAGAGGGGATAAGGCGGACTGCCCGTCCGTCATATTGAATGGACGGAGCGCTAGACCAACGGGGAGACGTCCGTGGTGGGGCGCGTCATGCTCCGGTAGAGCTGGATGAGGCCCTGGCGCCGCCTGGCGCTCTTGGCGGTAACGCGCTTGCCAGCGGCCTCGAGGATGCGCCGCATCTCGCGGGTGACGGCGTTCTCCTGGAGCGCGGGCATCCGCTCGTACATCTCGCGGCTGGCGGCCTTGAGGCTCTCGTCTCGCATCACGCCGCCGAGGGCATGGGCGAAGGGCAGCGCGGCGTTGACGGCAAGCTCGCGCGCCCTGCCGGTCCCCACGAACGGCCTTGCCGAGAGCATGGCAGCCAGGCGGGGCGCGCTGCCCCTTCGGACCGCGGCGGCGACCGCTTCCGCCGGACCAACGTCCAGCAGGCCGTCGAGGATGCGAGCCGCGCCGGCTATGCGCCTGGCCGGGTGGTTGGCGGGCCGCGCGCCCGAAGTGGTCCACTCTTCCTTGGGCACGCGCCGCGGCCGCGAAAGCCGCGCCAGTATCGCGTCCATTGCCTGGCGCTCCTCGGACGCCGCGCGATCCAGCAGGCGGGCCGCATAGAGCAGGAGCGCCTCCACGGCCAGCCGGCGCGCCGAGCCCGGCTCGCCCCGCAGAGCGGCCAGGCTGGAATACGGAACGGCCCCGGCGAGGAGCCTGAACGCGCGCCGATTCGCGGAATATCCCAGTCCTTCCATGAGCGCCGCGTATATCACCTCGTCCGGCGCCGAGGAGCCGAGCTCCAGCGCGTACCCCCTGGCCTTGGCGAGGAACCGGACGTCCCCCGCCCGGTCCAGCCGCTCCTCTATCTCGTCATCGGTCGCCGACTGCAGGCTCGCGAGCACCAGCTCGCCGGCGTCCGAAGCGGGCTCGTCCGGCATCTCGACGATGGGCGTGGAGGCGCCCGATTGCTGCGCGGAGGCCTTTCGGCCCGCGGTCCGCATCACCACGTGCAGGATGACCCCGTTGTACGCCGGGTCGTCGTGGTGGCCGTGCCTGTACCAGTCCGGCGCTTCCACGTGGATTTCCACGTCTCCCCTGATCCGCTCGCCATCCTCCGTCTCTATCACGCTGTCCACGAAGTCAGGCCCGGACGGCCCGCCGGGCCTGCCGGGATAGACGACGCGGAAGCGCCGCCCCCGCTCGGTCCTCAGACCGCTCGGCAGCATGTGGGCCCTGCTCCAGAGCCGCGCCACGGCGTCCTCGCGCGGCCGGCGCGCCGGAGCCGGGGCTTCTCTAACCGCCAGCGCAATGCTCACCATGCCCCGAATGGTATCACGCAATCCAGGTAGCCTTGGCATCCTGAATCACCCTCACCCAACCCTCTCCCGTCAAGGGAGAGGGGATAAGGCGGGGTGGCGCCTGGTGGACTTGGGGCTATCCGCTACGTCTGACCGCCGCCAGCCACTTCCGTTTCTGTTCGCGGCGTACCCCCTCGTCCGGGGGCGTGAACCGCTGCGCGAACGCCCTCCGGAACGACGCGAATTCGCCCGCGATTGCCGCCTCGCGCATCCGCTCCATCAGCCGCAGCACGAATCGCAGGTTGTGGATGGTTGCGAGACGGTAGGCGAGCAGCTCCTTGGCCCTGAAGAGGTGGTGGAGGTACGCCGTGGAAAAGGCGCTGCACGTGTAGCAGTCGCAGTCCTCGTCAATGGGGCCGGCAGTCGTCCGGAAGCGGGCGGCGCCGACGTTGACGCGCCCATCCTGCGTGAAGAGCGCGCCGTTCCGGGCTATCCGCGTCGGCAGCACGCAGTCGAACATGTCTATGCCCCGGGCGACGCACTCGACGAGGTCCTCCGGGGAGCCGACGCCCATCAGGTAGCGCGGCCGGTCCGATGGCAGAAGCGCGGCCGTCAACTCGACCATGTCGTACATCTCGGATTTCGGCTCGCCCACGCTGAGGCCGCCGATGGCGTAGCCGGGGAAGCCGAGAGCGACCGTTCCCCGCGCCGACATCTCGCGCAGGTCTCCGAATACGCCTCCCTGCACTATCCCGAACAGCGCCTGGCCTCCGCGCGACCGCGCCGACAGGGACCGCCGCGCCCATCTCAGCGTTCTGCGCAAGGACGCCTCGACCGCGCTCCTGTCCGCGCCCGCGGGCTCGCATACGTCCAGCGGCATTATGAAGTCCGCGCCCAGAGCCTCCTCGTGGGCGACGACGGCCTCTGGGGTGAACTCATGCTCGCTCCCGTCCAGGTGCGACTTGAAGAGTATGCCCCGCTCGCGGACCTTGCGCAGGCGCTCCAGGCTGAACCCCTGGAAGCCGCCGGAGTCGGTCAGGGTTGGCCCGTCCCAAGCCATGAAGCGGTGGATGCCGCCGAACGCCCTGACCAGCTCCACGCCTGGCCTCAGGTAGAGGTGGTAGGTGTTGCCGAGAAGCAGCCTCGCGCCCATCCCGCGGAGGTCCGCGGGGTCCAGGGCCTTGACGGAGCCCTGGGTAGCCACCGGCATGAACACGGGCGTATCGACAGTCCCGCGCGTCGTCTCCAGCGTCCCAATCCGCGCCCCTGAGTCCGCGCCTCTCAGGATGAAGGCGGGCGCGCTCATGCGGCGCCCCGCCAGACCAGCCAAGTTCCCATCACCAGCAGAAGCGACGCCAGCATGACTACGAGCCAGGCGCTTTCGACTCGCCGCGCCGCCCAAACGCCCAAGGGGCTCCCTATGAGCAGTCCGGGGCCGACCGCCAGGAACGTCGGCCACTCGACGTGTCCGAGGGAGAGATGTACGCCTGCGCCCACGGTGGCGTATATCGCCAGCGCGAAGAGCGACGTCGCCGCGGCAATACGCACCGGGAACCCAAACGCCGCCACCAGGATGGGTGTGCGTAGGAACCCCCCGCCGATTCCAAAGAATGACGACAAGAACCCAAGCGGGACGTTGAACGCCGAGCCCAGGGCCTCGTTCACCTTGTATTCGTAGGTCTCGCCCCCAACTTCTATCCGGCGGCTGCGGACGCCCATCCTCACCTTGCTCGCAATGTCCGTCGAGACGCGCCCAGACCTGGAGGAGCGGTAGAGCAGATAGACCGACAGCGAGACTATCAGCGCCCCCAGGAGGACACGGAACACGTTGCCCTGCACCTCTCGCACCGCGAAGGGGCCTATCACCGAGCCGGGAACGGCGGCAGCCGCGAAGAGCAGCCCGCTGCGAATGTCCACGACCTTTTCCCTAACGTAGAGCGACGCGCTCGGTATGCCGCTCAGGGGAACGAGGGCGAGCGACGTCCCGGCCGCGGCGGTAGGCTCCACGCCGAAGAAGATCAGCAGCGCGGGCACGAGGACGACGCCGCCGCCGGTGCCCACCATCGCCCCAAAGACTCCCGTGCCCACGCCCAGTAGGAATAGGTAGAGATACACCGGGTCCATGGTCGGCTATGCCTTCCGCCCGCCCACCGACTCCAACGCCGCGTCCACAACCTCGGTCGGCACGCCGCTTCGGTTGACGGCGCGGCCGATGCCGTCCAGGAGTACCCAGCGGATGGACCCGCCCACGCTCTTCTTGTCGAGGGTCATCGCGTCCCGGATGGCCGCGGGGTCCTCGCCGTCCAGGGAGACGGGCAGCCCGAAGCTCGTCAGAACCTGGCGCTGCCGCTCTACCTCCTCGGCGGACAGCATCCCCAACTGCCTGCTGATGGAGGCGGCGGCCATCATCCCGACGCTCACCGCCTCGCCGTGCCTGTACCGCGAGAAGCCAGTGACCGCCTCGATGGCGTGCCCCACGGTGTGGCCGTAGTTGAGCAGGGCCCGGAGACCCAGCCGCTCCTTCTCGTCCCGGCTCACCACGTCGGCCTTGATAGCCGCGCTCCGGCGTATCACGTCGAGGCTCTTATCGGGGTCGAGCGAGCGGATAGCGTCGCCGCGCTCCTGGAAATCGGCGAACAGGTCCGCGTCCAGTATCAGGCCGTGCTTGATGGCCTCGGCCCAGCCGGAGTTGAGGTCGCGCTGCGGCAGCGTCATGAGCGTCTTTACGTCGGCAAGCACGAACTGCGGCTGGTGGAACGCCCCGACCAAGTTCTTGCCCACGGGCAGGTCGACCGCCGTCTTCCCGCCCACCGCGGCGTCCATCATCGCGAGCATCGTCGTGGGGACCTGGGCGAACGGCATCCCGCGCAGGTAGGTCGCCGCGACGAAGCCCGCGAGGTCGCCCACGATGCCGCCCCCAACGGCGGCGACCAGGTGTCCCCGCTCGGCCCTGCGGGAGGCCAGCCACTCGTAGATGCGGGCGGCCATGTCCAGGGTCTTGCTCGTCTCGCCCTGCGGCAGGGCGAATATGTGGCTGGGAATCCCGGCGGCCTCGAGGGAGGTTTGCGCCCGCCGCCCGTGCAGGTACGCCCCCTCGTCGGTTATCACGTATGCCGCGCCCGGCCTGGCAGCCGCGGCCGCCTTCTCCCCGATGCCGTCCATGATTCCCCAGCCGACCCAGACCGGGTAATCGCCGGTGGAGGCGCGCACGATGGCCGCGAGGTCCTCGTCCTCAGGCCCGCCAGGACCGCGAGCCTGCAGGCTGCCCCACGCCCGCGCTATCTCCAGCGCGGCCTCGTCGGGGGTGAGCCGGTCGGTCTGCACTATCCAGTCCGCCAGCGCGTAGCTCGGCTGCCGCTCGGCCTTCAGTCCGCGTATCCGGCTCAGGGCGTCGGCGCCCGCCAGCATTGGCCTCGCCTCCGGGCCAGCGCCCTCCTCGGACAGCCGGCGGTGTATCGTCTCCGGCCTGGCCTCCAGGCAGACGATGACGCCGTTGGCGCCCATCAGAGCCCGGTTGGCCTCTGCGCTCACGACGCCGCCGCCGGTGGATACCACCTGCCGCTCTCTGCCGCACGCGCGGGCAAGGGCTTGGGCCTCGCGCCGCCTGAACGCCGCTTCCCCCTCCCGCTCGAATAGCTGCGGGATGGGACGGCCCGCCGCCGCCTCGATCTCGTCGTCGGTATCCACGAAGCGCCAGCCGAGCATCTCCGCGGCCTTGCGTCCCACGGTCGTCTTGCCTGTCCCGGAGAAGCCCGTGACGAATATGTTGGCCCTGTTCACGGGCCGCCGCCCAGCGCCCGGAGCCCCGCCTGATACATCACGTCCACGGGAGCCTTCTTGGAGGTCCACTTCTCGAACGCGGCCGCGCCCTGATACACAAGCATCCAGAGCCCCCCCAGCGCCCTGGCGCCCGCCCGTTTCGCGGCGGCGGTCAACGGCGTCTCCTGGGGCGTATAGACCATGTCGAACACGAGCGTCCCCGGGTTGAGGCCGCGGCTGTCCATCGGCGACAGGCCCTCGCCGGGGCCGCGGGTCATGCCCATGGACGTCGCGTTGACCACGAGGTCGGCGCTCCTGGCCGCATCGCCCGCGTCCCGCAGGGAGACTGCTTCCACATCCTTAACGCCGCCAGCCAGCTCCGCCGCGAGGTCCGCGGCGCGCTCGAGGGTCCGGTTCGCTATCACGAGCCGGTCAACGCCCCGCTCCGCAAGCGCGAAGACCGCCGCCCGCGCCGCGCCGCCCGCCCCAAGCATCAGGGCGCTCTTGCCCGCGGGCGAAAACCCCGCCTTCTCTTCCAGGCTTCTGAGGAAGCCGTAGCCGTCTGTATTGTGGCCCACGAGTCGGCCACCCTCGTTCACTATGGTATTGACTGCGCCGACCATCTCGGCCCAGCGGTCCACGCCGTCCAGGAAGGCGCGCACGCGCTCCTTGTGCGGTATGGTAACGTTCGCTCCCAGGTGGTCTGGGCCGCGCAGCCTCTCCACCTCGTCCGCCAGCCCATCCGGCGTCGTCGGCCTCGCCTCGTAGCGGGCGTCGAACGACACGTGGTCAAGCGCGGCCTGCTGGAACGCCGGGGATATGGAGTGGGTCAGCGGGTATCCGAACAGGGCTATCTTGTGCTTCATGGCGTCTTGCCGCTAGTATAGCATGGGGTATAACCAGGAGACTGGTAAGACCCGCGAACGAACACGCCGGGCGGGAGATTCGATTGGCTGCAGCGATAGAGACTGACAGGTTGCGCAAGTCCTACGGCAGCGTTTCGGCCATCTCCGACATTGACTTGGAGATCCAGCGGGGCGAGGTTTTTGGCTATCTCGGTCCGAACGGCGCCGGCAAGACCACAACCATACGGACGCTGCTAGACTTCATTCGGCCCACCAGCGGCAAAGCGCTCGTATTCGGACTCGACTCCAGGGAGGGCAGCCGGGACATCAAGCGGCGGGTCGGATACCTGCCGTCGGACATCGCCCTATATGACCGGATGAAGGGCGAGGAGCTGCTTAGGCACTCCGCACACCTGCGCGGGGGCGTGGACTGGCCCTTCGTCCTGGAATTGGCGGAGCGTCTCGACATGGACCTGTCGCGCCAAATTCGGACCCTCTCGCGCGGCAACACCCAGAAAATCGGCCTCATACAGGCGTTCATGCATAGGCCGGACCTCATCATCATGGACGAGCCATCGAGCGGGCTCGACCCGCTGCTTCAGCAGGAGTTCTACGAGATGGTGGACGAGGTGAAAGCGGAAGGTCGGACGGTCTTCATATCGTCCCACATCCTGCCAGAGGTGGAGCGTCTCTGCGACAGGGTGGGCATCATCCGGGAGGGGAGGCTGGTGAAGGTCGAGAACGTCGAATCCCTCAAGGAGCGCGCTCTCCACGAGATCGAGTTCCACTTCGCTCACCCGCCCCCCGCGGATGTTTTCACCGAGCTGCCCGGCGTCCGCGGCGTCCAAGTGGAGGGGAGCGCGGTCCTGGTCTCGGTGATGGGCAGCCTGGACGCCGTGGTAAAGGCGGCGGCGCGTTTCGAGGTAACCAGCGTAGAGAGCCACGAGCCCAGCCTGGAAGATATCTTCCTATCCTATTACGGGAACGAGCAACCCCATGTTGAGTAACGTGCTCCTCAAGACCGTCAGGGACCAGCGCAGATCGTTCATGTGGTGGAGCGTCGGGATAGTATTGGTCAACTTCATAACCGTGCTGTTCTATCCCAGCCTCTCAGCCGCGACAGAGTTCAACGAGATACTCGGCGACGATAACTCCTTGATGCGGGCCTTCGTGGGGGACATCGCGGACCTGACCTCTCCCGAGGGCTTTCTGAACAGCCAGCTATTCTTCTTACTGGTCCCTCTCTTGTTCATCGTGTTCACGGCAGCCCAGTCCACCAGCGCGATTGCGGGGGAAGAGGAGAAGGGCACTCTGGACATCCTGCTGTCCCACCCCGTGCCGCGCTGGCGGGTGGTGGCCGAGAAATTCGCCGCCATGTTCGCAACGCTGTTTGCGCTGGCGCTGCTCGCTTGGCTCGCGATCGCGGCCGGGGCGCTTGTCGTGGACATGGAAATCTCATATGCGAGGATGCTCGCCGTGACCGTGAGCGCCGCCCTGCTCGGGCTCGCCTTTGGGTCGCTCGGCCTTGCCTTGGGCAGCGCGACCGGCAACCGGGGACTGAGCATCGGCGTTACAGGGGCGCTGGCCGTTACGGCCTATCTTCTCAACGCGCTCGCGCCGTTGGTAGAGACCCTGGAGCCGCTCCAGCGCGTCTCGCCCTTCTACTTGTACATCGGCGCAGACCCGCTGTCCAACGGACTGGACCCTGTTCACGCCGCCACGCTCGCGGCGCTGTCGGCAGTCCTGTTGGCGACTGCCGCACTCACCTTCGAACGGCGCGACATAGCGGTGTAGCGGCGCTTCAATGTAGTTTTTGGCGTGGTGAATCACCCTCACTCCAGCCGGTGGAGGGAGAGAGGTCTGAATCAAGGGTTCGCGGGATTGAGGAATGCAGGCGGGACGCCTGCCGCTCCGGTGGGGCAAGGGGGAGTTACTCTCACCCTAGCCCTCTCCGTCGAGGGAGAGGGGATGAGATGGGCGCGTTGAATTGCCTTCACCCTTGGGTTTCTCCCCGTTGGGGAGGGTGATGAAGGCTGGGGGCCTCTTGGCGCCTTCGGCTATGTTCGTTTTGTCTCGGTCGGCTCCTTTTGCGGGTGAATCGCCCTTATCCTGGCCCTTCTCCCGTCTGGGGAGAGGGGACGGGGCGGGGAATCGC
This sequence comes from uncultured Dehalococcoidia bacterium, assembly GCA_958296115.1. GTDB lineage: Bacteria > Chloroflexota > Dehalococcoidia > Lucifugimonadales > CAJWER01. Next base: position 2,128,728 of record OY282442.1, on the reverse strand, counting down.
CCTTGTCTCCTTGCCCTTTCCCTTTGGGGGAGGGGCGCAGGGCGGGGCGTTTGCCCTCACCCTTGCCCTTTCCCCCGTGAGGGAGAGGGTACTTGGCGGGTCTTGCGACCCGCGTCCTGTCTACTCCTGTTCCCCCGCTCTCGCGGGAGATGAGTTTGCCTTGCAAGGCAGTGACTCCGGTACTTGCTTCGAGGATGCCGACGTCGATCGCCCGCCGACACTGGGGGTGCAGCCCCTCCTCTAACTTTCCCGGACGGCTGACGGGCCCTTGCGGGACCGCCTGCGTTTCGCGCTTGGACCTTCCACCCGCCAAGGCGTCGGGCTGCGCTGGCTACGGTCCTCCCGTGTTACCGAGAGTCCGCACCTGGAACGGGGGAGGCACATTTAGCGCTGCGTCCTCCTGGCGAGACGCCGAAACACAGAGCGGCCTTCTCATACCGCGGGGGCCCCGTCCCAACAACAGCGGCGGCATGAATACCCTGAAGATTTGGTAGAGGTGGCTCTGTGCCCGTTTGGAGTACGTCCCTTCGGGCCGTCTACCAGACTAGCACGGCTGTTCTCGCGGTGTCAAGGGGCATTTTGGGGCAATTTTGGGGCAATTTTCGGGATTGGGGATGCAGGCGGGACGCCTGCGCTCCCAGGATGAGGGGCGGAGCGCTAGCCGGGTCAGCGCTTCGGCTTGGAATCCAGGTAGGCTTGCAGCAGCACCGCGGCTGCGGCGGCGTCCACGCGCCCCCTGTCTCTGGAGCGGCGCTTGCCGCTTTCGCCGAGCATCCTGACGGCTTCCTGAGTCGAAAAACGCTCGTCCACCGTCTGCACCGGCACGTCGGCGCTCTCGGACAGCAGCCGGGCAAAGTACGCGGCCCGCTTGGCCTGAGGTCCCATGGAGCCGTCCAAGGAGAAGGGAATGCCCAGCACTACCTCGCCGGCGTCCTTCTCGCGGACGAGGGCAATGACCGCGGCCACGTCTTCGGCGTCGGATGAGCGCTCTATGGCAGTTAGCGGCGTTGCGAGGATGCCCAGCGGGTCGCTCAGGGCCACTCCTATCCGGCGCTCCCCGTGATCCAGCGCTAGGACGCGCACTATTCAGTCGGCCCCGCCGCGCACGAGTCCAGGCACCGCCCCCAGGGCCGCATCAAGCCCGCCGGCGTCGCGTCCGCCGGCCTGGGCGACCTCCGGCCTGCCGCCGCCGCCGCCGCGTATCTCCTTGGCGGCCGCCCTGGCTATCTTCACCGCGTCCAAGCCACGTTCGACCAGGTCCGGCGTTACCATGACCACCATGAGGGGCCTGTCATCCACGACCGAGCCGAGGGCGACCACGCCGCTGCCCATCTTGCCGCGCAGCCAGTCGCCCATCTCGCGCATCGCGTCCGCCCCCGCCGCGGTGACCCGCCGCGCCAGGACGGGAACGCCGTCCACGTTCTCGACCGCGCCGAGCATGGCTTCCGCGGCCTGCAGCGCGAGCCGCCTCTCTAGGGCCTCGTTCGCTCGGCGGAGCGAGTCCATCTCGTCCAGCAGCGCATCAACGCGCTCTTCCGCTTCGATGGGCGTCGTGTTCAGCCTTGCGGCAACGGCGTCCTGCGCCCTGAACCTGTCTCGAACCACGCGCTCGGCTCCGCGTCCGCTGACGGCCTCTATGCGCCTCATGCCCGAGCCTATGCTCGACTCGCCCAGCACGTACACCGCGCCAAGCTCCCCCGTGCGACGCACGTGAGTGCCGCCGCACACCTCGAAGCTGAAGGTATCGCCGTTGGCGATCTCCACGAGGCGCACCGTGTCTTCGTACTTGTCGCCGAAGAACGCGAGCGCCCCGCGCTCTATGGCCCTTGCGTAGCGGTCCTCGCTCTTGCGTACGGAGACGTTCTCCCGGATCTTCTCGTTGACCAGCAGCTGCACCCGCTCCAGCTCCTCTGGGGTTACCGCCGCGGCGTGGCTGAAGTCGAACCGCAGCCTGTCGGGAGCCACGAGCGATCCTGCTTGCCTGACGTGGCTGCCGAGCGCCTGGCGCAGCGCGGCGTGCAGCATGTGGGTAGCGGTGTGGTTCCGCGCGGTATCCTCGCGCCGGACAGCGTCCACGCAGGCGTCCACGCTATCCCCAAGGGCTATCTTCCCGTCCACGACCTTGCCGAAGTGCATAATCAGGCCCGGCATGACGGTCTGGGTATCGCGGATCTCCACCTTGCCGTTGGGTCCGGCGACGTCGCCGGCGTCGCCCACCTGCCCGCCGCCCTCCGGGTAGAAGGGGGTCTCTATCAGGGCGATTTCCACCTCGTCGCCCGCGGACGCCTCGCTGACCACGCCTTCCCCGGAGAGTATGCCTACGACGACGCTCTCGGCCATTAGCCGCTGATAGCCCAGGAACCTCGCGCCGCCGACTCCCAGGCTCTCGTAGAGGCGGATCTTCACGCGGTCCGCCCCGAACTGCGCCGATGCCCTGGCGCGCTCTCGCTGCGCCGCCATCTCGCGCTCGAAGCCATCCATGTCGACCTCGACGCCCGCCTCCGACGCGATCTCCCGCGTCATTTCGACCGGGAATCCGTATGTGTCCCAGAGTCGGAACACCTCCGAGCCCGGAAGCGCGCCAGCCTTCAGGGCCTCGCCGAGGGCCGCGTAGCCGTTTTCGTAAGCCTGCTGGAACTTATCCTCCTCCAGTCTGAGCGACGCTAGGACGAACTCGCGGTTGTTCCGCAGCTCCGGGTACACATCGCCCATGAGGTCGGACACGACCGCGGCGACCTCGCCCAGGAACGGCCCTTCCAGCCCCAGCCGTCTCCCGTGCCTGATGGCCCGGCGTATGATGCGCCTCAGGACGTACCCGCGCCCCTCGTTGCCTGGCGCTACGCCGTCCGCCAGCAGGAACGCGGCGCTGCGGCCATGCTCCGCCACGACGGTCATCGCGTAGTCGGTGTCGGCGCGCGCGCCGTACTTCGCGCCGCTGATCTCGCCCACCCTGTCCAGGATCGGCGCGAACAGGTCGGTCTTGTAGATGGTGTCCACGCCCTGCAGCACGGCTGCCAAGCGCTCAAAGCCCATCCCTGTATCCACGCCGGTCGAGGGCAAGGGCGTTCGAGCGCCGTCCAAGTGGTGGTAGAGCTGCATGAACACCAGGTTCCACAGCTCGACGTACCTGTCGCAGGGAGCGCCCGCCGCAGTCTTGTTCTCGCAGTTGGGCCCGCAGTCATCTTGGCCGCAGCCGCGCCCGGCGCCGTTGTCGTAGTGAAGCTCGGAGCACGGCCCGCAGGGACCCTCCGCGCCGGCGGGTCCCCACCAGTTGTCCGCGTCCCCGAAACGGTAAATTCGCTCTGCCGGTATCCCCGCGCGCTCCCATATGCCGTGAGCCTCGTCGTCGCTCTCGTGTATGGTCGCCGCGAACCGCTCCTTAGGCAGCCCCATCACGGTGTCCAGGCACTCCAGGGCGTACTCGACCGCGCCCTCCTTGAAGTAGTCGCCGATGCTGAAGTTGCCCAGCATCTCGAACATCGTGATGTGGGTAGCGTCGCCGACCTCCTCGATGTCGACGACCCTAAACGACTTCTGCGACGACGCAAGGCGACGGCTCGGCGGCTCCGTCTCCCCGGTGAAGTAGGGCTTGAACTGCACCATCCCGGCGTTGGTGAGCAGCAGGGTAGGGTCTCCCACGGGTATCAGCGACGAGCTGGCCGCCCGAAGATGACCCTTCGACTCGAAGTAGCTCAGAAAAGACTCGCGTATCTCGCCGCTGGTTCTCAATGCCAATGCGCTCCGCTGGCGTGTTCTGCATCTAGTGTAGCCCATTCCAGGTGTCAACGACACGCTCCCATCTCCGTGGGGATAGTAGGACGGTGTTTACTGTTAGTATGCTGCTATGATAGAGATGCGCCATGACGAACTTGGAGGTCGAAATGAACTTGACTGGGGTGGAGTTGGAAAAATATGACCTGTACGTGGGGGCAGGGCTTGGGACAGCCCCAAAGGCGAGTGGCGAGAGCGGAGAGATAGACGCGGAAAGGTTTAGGGGAGTGGAGGAGAGATATCCCCATCTCGCCGCGGCGGCAGCGATATTGGCATCCGACTTCATCTCCGAAGGGACAATGGAGCGGGCGCAGGTCCACGCTACGCTTCACGTCGCCCAGTTGCTGGCTGATCGCAGTAGGTGGGGATAAGCCCCAATCAACGGCTCTGGAGGGAAGACTATGATCAGCGACCGGGCCCGCAGGCTTCACTTCTCGTCCACTGTCGTGGATACCCACTCCGATAGCCTTGCGCGCGCCGTGGACGACGGCGAGGACCTTGGAACCGACACCGGGCGCGGGCACATGGACCTGCCCCGAATGCGCGCAGGCAACCAGACGGCGCAGTTCTTCGCGGCTTACGTACACCCCAGCTACATGGAGCAGGGCTTGGCGGTCCAGCGTATCCTGCGCTATACCGACGCCTTCAGGCGGCTCTGCGAGAAGCATCCCGGCGAGATAGAGCAGGCCAGGACGGCCGCGGACGTCCGCCGCATCGCTGAATCCGGCAAGCTGGCGGGCATCCTGTGTCTCGAGGGAGGACACGCCATCATGGACGACCTCGCCGTGCTGCGCGAGCTCCACGAGCTGGGCGTCCGCTACATGACTCTCACCCACAACAATACCAACAACTGGGCCGACGGCGTGCTCGACGAGCCCCGCCACGACGGTCTCACCGACTTCGGGCGCGAGGTCATACGGGAGATGGAGCGCGTAGGGGTGATGGTGGACATCTCGCACGTGGCGGTGAAGACCTTCTGGGACGCGATGGAGACGGCGACCAAGCCGGTAATCGCGTCCCACTCGTCCTGCTGGGCTATATGTCAGAACCCGCGCAACATGCGCGACGACCAGCTCAGGGCCGTCGCCAAGAACGGCGGCGTGGCGCACGTCAACTACGAGGTTACGTTCATCGGACAGCAGCGCAACGAGGAGGAAGCGGCCCTGAACGAGCGGCGCGACGCGGAGCTCGCGGACCTGGACTCCCGCAGCGAGCCCGGCTCGCCCGACGCGGAGAGCGCACGCAAGGAGATAGAGGCCCGATACGGGGCCCTCGTGGACAAGCTGGACCGCCCCCACTACACCGAGATAGTCGATCACATAGACCACGCCGCAAGGGTCGCGGGAATAGACCACGTGGGGCTGGGCTCCGACTTCGACGGCTGCCGGCTTCCCGATGGCATGGACGACTGCTCCCGCGTCCCCCTCGTCACGGACGAGCTGGTAAAGCGCGGCTACTCAGACGTCGACATCGAGAAGATACTCGGCGGGAACACTCTCCGCGTCATGGAAGAAGCCATCGGCGAATAGCGGCGAGGCTTCGAGGGAGGACAGGTCCCCCACCGTTCATAACTATATCTGGTGGGGGACTGCGCCGCGCCCACGCCATGTGGTACTTGACCCCTAACGCTCGATGAAACTATACTTACGCTACTTTTCTTTGGGGGTGGTCGAATGCAGGTGTCTTGCCTACAGGATAACCTGAGTCGGGGGCTTGGGGTCGTCGGGAGGGCGGTTGCCACTCGGACTCCGCTTCCCATCACGCGGAACGTCTTGATCTCGACCGATGAGTCTCGCTTGAAGCTTGTCGCCACCGACACGGAGATAGCGATCACCACGTGGATCGGCTGCCAGGTGCATGAGGAAGGCGCCATCACGGTCCCGGCGCGGCTCCTCTCCGAGCTCGTCAATTCCCTTCCTGACGAGCGCATGGAAATCCAGACCTCGGACAGCCAGTCCAGCCTCGCGCTGCAGTGCGGCAGGTTCGACGCGAGCGTCAACGGCATCGAGGCGGGCGAGTTCCCGCCGATCCCCACCATAGACGAGGGCGTCGTGGGCAAGATGGAGGCATCGGCGCTTCTGGACGCCATATCGCTGGTCGCATTCGCTGCGGCGACTGAGGACAGCCGCCCGGTGTTGACCGGCATCAAGGTCGAGATAGAAGACGACAGCATCACCCTGGCGGCGGCGGACGGATTCAGGCTTGCCGTGTACAAGGGCAAGCTCGCCGAGCCCATGGACGAGGAGCTCAGCTTCATCATACCCGCGCGGGCGCTCCAGGAGGTCAGCAGGCTCATCGCCGGCCGGGAAGACCTCGTGGAATTCACTGTTACTCCTTCCAAGAACGCTGCCCTGTTTCGGTTCTCGGACGTCGAAGTCGTGACGCAGCTTCTGCAGGGCATGTTCCCCGACTACGCCCAATTGATTCCCCAATCGTTCGAGAATAGGGTGACGGTCAACCTCACTGACTTCTCCAGGGCCACGAGAAGCGCGGCCATAATCGCCCGGGACGGCAGCGGGATAGTTCGCTTGGTGATGACGCCTGGCAGCGGCGATGATCCTGGGAAGATGACTGTCTCCGCCAAGGCGGAGGAGTCTGGCGAGCACAAGGGAGAGTTGGACGTGCAGGTCGAGGGCGAAGACGCCAAGATCGCCTTCAACAGCAAGTACCTGACCGACGTCATCGACGTGCTGCAAAAGCAGGGGAAGGTGGCGTTGGAGACTACCACCCCATCCAGCCCGGGCGTAATCCGCCCCGTGGACGACGACAGTTACGTTCATGTGGTGATGCCCATGTTCGTTACCTGGTGACCAACTCGCAACTGGCATCGAAGACGCGACGGGGCAGAGAGCGTAGAGGGTGGAAGGAGCGCCTGATTGCCTGATGGGACGTCGGTCCTCAAGACCGGCGAGGCCTTGACTATCAAGGTGGTGGATCCGCCCCTGGGCCGATACGCCAACAGGGTCGGATGCTGGCGCGACGTTCGAGACGAGCTGCTTGGCGGCGGCATGTCCGAAACGCTCCTCGCGCCATACTTCATCGGCGAGATTGACGGCGAGGTGGTGGGCAGCATGGGCTGCTACACTCCCAGAGACACCCGCGACGTTGGGCTGGTCGAGTTCGTGGAGACAGACGAGCGGCATCGGCAGAAGGGCATAGCCTCCGCGCTGCTGGGGAGCCTCATAGACCACTTCCGGTCCGGAGGGGGCGGCGCGCTGCTGTTATGCACCACGAACCCGATCGCGGGCTCTCTGTACGAGAAGCACGGCTTCCGGCACACCGTGGGCGATGGAATGACGTACGTTTCGCCGGATAGACCAGGCTTCACGAATGACTACCTATCGTATGGCGGGGAAGCGCGCGTTCGGAATGCCGAGTGGGGGGATCTGCCGCGCGCCGCGCTCTTGTACAACAACCCGGAGCCGAGTTGGCTCGTAAAGAACTACCTGACTAGCAGCTTCGTGGATACGCGGTTCGAGCGCCATTTCGCACAGTTGACGCGGGGTTCGGAAGACGGACGCGGGGGAGTCCTGGCGCTGGTGAATCCGCGGAAGCGACTGGTTGGCCTGGCCGCTTTTCACCGGCTGGACACCTACTACGAGCAGCACGTCGCCACACTCGCGTTCCGCGTCTGCCCCGCTTACATGGCGCAGGCGGGGGATCTGCTGCAAAGCTCGCTGGAAAGGGCCGCCGCCCTCTCGATAGGCATCGTCCAGACCCATATAGCGGATGTTGACGATGACCAGAAGGAGATTGTCCAGGCGGCAGGCTTTTCGGAGACCGCGCGACTCCCCGGCCATTTCTGGGACGGCATCGACAAGGTCGACATGCTAATCTATACTTGCGAAATCGAATCGTGCCCCCGCATCACCCGTGGACGCGGGGATTACTACGCGGGGCGGCAACCGTGGCAGTCGCGGCGGCTGAGTCAGGGCGGCCTCGCGTGACGCTCCCGCGCAGTGAATCCGCGTCCGCGAATCTACTGGGACATTCGATTTGCATATTGGAGATAAGCGTAGTAATCTATGGGTGATTCGAAACAAGATGGAGGTTGTACATGGCGAAGTTCCAGGTGATTTCGCAGACTCAGGCCGAGATGGATTCGGCGACTGGCAAGCGCGCGGAAACCATGAACGAATATCTCGGCTACCTGAGCCAGTTGAACGAAGGGGACGCCGGTAAGCTCGAGGGGTCCGAGGACGAAAGCCCCACCGCGGTAAGGCGACGGATTGGCAAGGCGGCGGAAGCCGCGGGCAAGGAGATCATCATCAAGCGCAAGGGCGATGTGATCTACTTCTGGCTCAAGGCTAGGAATGGCCGCCGCCGCCGGCGCGGGCCCAGTATCGACGCCTCCTAGGACGCAGCAACCAGGTTCTGTTGACATTCCGGCTGGGCCGCGCGAACGGCCTGCCGTCAAGCGCAGGCTGTCCGCGCGGTCAGCTTGATATGCGACCGCAGTCGCCGCAGTACCGGCGGGTATATCGCTGTCGGGGCAGGTACAGGTTTTCGACATTTCCGCCGCCGCAGTGGGCGCAGTAATTCGTCCCGCCGCGGGGCTTGGCGGCATCGTTTCCGCCCGCGAACCTGTACAATGCCCCCACCGCGAGTCCCACTACGAACCCCCCGATGTGCGCGAAGTACGCGACTCCGCCTGTATTCGCTACTTCGGGACCCAGCGAGCCTAGGCTGTTGAAGAGCTGCAGCAACAGCCATATGCCCAGGAAGATGTACGCGGGCACACGGATGCTTGTTACGAGCCCGAACACCACGAGGGTGTTGATCCGGCTGAGCGGATAGAGTACCAGGTACGCTCCCAGAATCCCCGACACAGCGCCGCTTGCGCCCACCATCGGTATCATGCTGTCTGGACCGACCGCGGCTTGCGCGAAGACCGCAGCCACTCCAGCCGCAAGATAGAAGACCCCGAACACGAGGTGATTCATCCGTCCTTCCAGCGTGTTCCCGAACACCCACAGGTATAGCATGTTTCCCGCCAAGTGCATGAACCCGCCGTGCATGAACATGGAGGTGAGGATGGTTCCCCAGGTCGGGATCGGCGTCGCTACGTCGGCCCTGTAGAAGGTGAAGCCCACCCTCACTGGGATGCTTTCGAGATTCATCCCTCCCAGCACCTCTGCGGGAATGACCCCGAATCGGTACGCAAATACGAACTTGCTCACCTCGTCCAACGATAGCTGATAGAGGAACACCAGCACGTTGACGGCGATAAACCCAATCGTGAGTACGGGGGTAGCGCGCCTGACGATGTCAGGGTCCGATAGTGGAAACATCCCTAACCGGCATCATCGGCGCATGAGAACATCCGCGGGCATCAACCCTCGCTGGAGCTGGGATTGATGGCCGGGGTCTCCAGCTCGCGCAGGATGTCGACGAACCTCGGCACGTCGTTGTCCAGGATATTCTGCAGGGCCTGGAACTGGACGTCCAGCCGGGCAGAGATGTCCTCGAAGACGTCGTAGGCCTGCTTGGTGGGCCGGTAGTCGGCGCTGGCGGGGACGGCGGCGATCTCTTTGATCTTGGCGTCGAGCTTGGAGGGCTCGCTGAGGCGGTCAACTCCGCTGAGCGTCTTGGGCTGGACTATCTCCTGTTCCACGGCCGCGAGCTTGCCCTTCAGCTCTTCGGCCGCTTCGGACACGGCGTCCTTCACGCTGCCGCTCGGCGCGCGGGCTACCCAGCCGTCGACCTGCCCGCGCACCCTTGCGATTTTGTTCGCGGCGTCGTAGGTATCGGACACCTTGTCCCTGATGCGAATCAGCAGGTCGAACTGCTCCTGCAGATCTTCCTGGGTAGCGGCGACGCGGGGGTCCTTGCGGATCTCGAACTCCTCCGTCTGGGACACGCCGCCGACGTCCAGGCGGACCTTGTAGGCGCCCGGAGGGGCCACAGGCCCATCATAGCCGCTGTCCGACACGTCCTCGACCTCGGGCTTGGCAGCGCCCGGGTAGCGCGTGTCCCATACGAAGCGGTTCATGCCCGGCTCCGTCCGCACGACCGGCTCGGCTTGCTTCACATCGCCGGTCCTAGTGGTCGCCGCCTTGTCCTCAGGCTTCTTCGAGGAGAACGCCCTAATCTCCTTGCCGTCTGCCTCGATGAAGGTGAGCTTCGCCTCGCCTTCGGGCTTCTCCTTGATGTAGTAGTGGACCACCACGCCGCTCGGAGGGTTCTCGCCGCAGTCCAGCATCACGCGGAACGCTTGGCCGTCGGGGTCGGTATCCTCGTAGAAAGTCCCCGAGTAGCCAAGGCCGAGCGAATAGTTCTTGCCCTGTCCTCCCGGCCGGCCGCCCCCGACGGGATGCGGCTCTCTGTATGCGGGGCCTGGCTTTAGGAGGAACGCCTCGCTGTCCGCGTCGGCCCCGTCGAGATGGCAGAGTGCCGGCAGGTCGTCCATGATCCAGAACGACCGGCCGTTGGTGGCAACCACCAGGTCGCCGCCCTGCACCACGAGGTCGGAGATGGGGGTGATGGGCATGTTGCGTCGAAGGGATTGCCAGCTCCCGCCGTCGTCGAACGACACATAGACCCTTGACTCGGCGCCCGCGTACAGCAGCCCTCGTTTCCCGGGGTCTTCCCGAATAACCCTGGTGAAGTCGTCGTCCGGAATGCCGTTCGTTATCTTCGTCCAGCTCTGGCCGTAGTCGTTGGTCTTGTACAGGAAGGGGCGCGTGTCGTCCCACTTGTAGCGCGTCGCGGAAACGTAGGCCGTCGCGGGGTCGTGCGGCGAGACCTCGATGACGTCTATGCGGGTCCATTCGGGCAGGTCGGACGGGGTAACGTTCTCCCAGCTCGCGCTGCCGTCGCGGGAGATGTGGACGAGGCCATCGTCCGAGCCTGCCCAGAAGACGCCTTTCTCGTGGGGCGACTCTGTGAACGCGAAGATGGTTCCGTAATGCTCGACCATTGTGGTGTCAAGGGTCAACGGCCCGCCCGACGCCTCCATCTTGGACTCGTCCCCGCGCGTCAGGTCTGGGCTGATTATCTCCCAGCTCTCGCCGCCGTTGTCGGACCTGAAGACGCACTCGCCGGTGACGTAGAGCACGTCGGGGTCGTGCGGCGAGAATACTATGGGGTAGGTCCACTGGAATCTGTACTTGTGGTCTTTCAGGCCGATGCCCCACTGGTATTCGGGCCACACGGACACGATGCGGGTCTGGCGTATGGAGTGGTCGTACCGCAGCAGGGAGTCGCCGCCTCCCGGCGAGCTCCCAATAGCGCCGGAGAACACGACGTTGGGGTCCTTGGGGTCAACCGCGATGTGCCCGCTCTCCGAGCTTCCCACCGAGTAGCACTCCGACCAGGGAATCGCCCCCGAATTCGTGCGGCTGGGCACGCTGATAGCGCTGTTGTCCTGCTGGGTCCCATACACCCTGTAGGGGAACTGGTTGTCCGTCGCGACATGGTAGAACTGAGAGGTAAGCTGGTTGTAGATGGTTGACCACGTATCGCCGCCGTTGAACGTGACACACGCGCCGCCGTCGTTGCCCTCTATCATGCGCTTGGGATTGCGCGGGTCTATCCAGAGCTCGTGGTTGTCGCCGTGGGGCGTGGTGACGCGCTCGAACGTCCTGCCCGCGTCGGTGGATTTCCACATGTTCAGGTTCAGCACGTAGCAGGTGTTGGGGTCCTGGGGGTCGGCATAGACATGGCTGTAGTACCAGGGCCGCTGCATCAGGTTGCCGTCGTCGCTGACGCGCTCCCAGGAGTCGCCGTCGTCGTCGGAGCGGTACAGCCCGCGATCCTCGGCCTCGACGATGGCCCAGACACGACCGGACATCGCCGGGGACACAGCCACGCCGATCCGTCCCTTCGTACCGGAGGGCAACCCCTTGTTGTCGGTTATCTCCGTCCAAGTGTCGCCGCCGTCCACCGACTTGTAGATGCCGCTGTCCGGGCCGCCGCTGGTGAACCTGAACGGCTCGCGCAGCGCCTGCCAGATGGCGGCGTACATGATGCGGGGGTTCGATGGGTCCATGGACAGGTCAATCGCGCCGGCCCTGTCGCTCTTGTAGAGTACCTTTTCCCAGGTATCGCCGCCGTCCTTGGACCTGAAGACGCCGCGCTCTTCGTTCGGGCCGAATGCGTGGCCGAGGGCAGCCACGTACACAAGGTCGGGGTTCTTGGGGTGGACGCGGATGCGGGCGACGTGCCGGGTGTCGGAGAGGCCGAGGCGCTTCCAGGTCTTGCCGGCGTCGGTCGATCCGTACACGCCGTCGCCGTGGGTCACGTTGCCGCGAATGCAGGATTCGCCCGTCCCGGCATAGAGCACGTTCGGGTCCGAATCGGCGACAGCGATAGTGCCAACGGCCGCGGTGTTGAAGTAGTCGTCCGTGATGGGCTCCCAGTACGCGCCTCCGTCGCTCGTCTTCCAGACCCCGCCTCCGACGGCTCCGAAGTAGAAGACCATGGGGTCGCACGGGTCTCCAGCGGCCGCTACGACCCTGCCGCCTCTCGGCGGGCCGATGCACCGCCATTTCAGGGATTCCAAGAGTCGGGGATCGACGCTGCCGGTCATGGTCATTGGTGTACCTCGCGTACAGTCTCGGAGCGCCGCTATCTTCTCACATGATTGGCGCGAACGCCAGACGCCATTTTTCGAATAAAGTCAAAACAAAGACCAAAATTACCTTTCGCAGATACGCCGGCGGCAGGTACTCTGGTCCGCGAGCCATGGCGGGGCGCCGGTAACGGCCATTCGCCCGGCTCATGACTCAAGGAGGAGCCAGGCCCGCGCGCCGCAGCCCCAATCCTAACCTTCCCAAGGGTAAAGGGACAAGGGTATTCGCTTATGACGCGGCGCGGGCCGCTCCCACCCACGGCTCTATTCGAGGAGGACCCCGATGACGTTGGTCCGGTTGTCTGACGGCGCAGGAGGCCGCGAGGGTCAATCCATAATGGGCGATGCCCCGCGCGACGCCCGTATCCCGGCCCTGCGCGTGTTGACGGCCCTGATCGCCTTCGTCAACCGAGAGATGCGCTTCTACCGGCTGATGATGAACGACTCCAGGACGCCGACCAGCTCGAAGATACTCATCGGGGCCGCAGTGGGATACGCCATATGGCCCCTCGGCCTGGTCCCAGATTTCATCCCGATAGTCGGCTACGTGGACGACGTGATAATAGTCCCCGCGCTGGTGTACATTGCGGTCCGCAGGGTTCCGCGCGAGGTGGTGACGGAGTGCAGGCGGCAGGCAGCGGAGCGCGGCGCAGTGTAGCCTGGGACGCAATCCATCACCTCAGCCTTGGGTCGGTATGCCGCCGCGCTGTGCTACAATGCCCCCGTAGTATGGCAACGTCGCGTTGAGTGAGGCATCGCAATGACCACCAGACCGGCGACCGCACCACAATCGGCCGGCATTCTTGAGCCGCTGCCCGACCCGCCGCGGAACTACGACATGCAGCAACGTATCAGGAACTCTGCGTTCGACGCCCTCCTGCAAGCCCATTTCGCACATCGCACCGACGTACTGATCTGCGGCGAGGGATACCTCCGAACCGACGCGGGCAACGACTCCGAGCGCCTGGCGCCGGACTGCGTGGTGGCCTTCGGCGTGGACCCAGGTGCCATCGTGGAGCGCAACGGCTACGTTATCAGCGAAGTGGGCAAGCCGCCGGACTTCGTTCTGGAGGTGGCGTCTCGGAGCACGGGGCGGCGTGACTACACGGTGAAGCGGGATGGGTACGCGGGCTACGGGGTGGGCGAGTATTGGCGCTTCGACCGAACTGGGGGCAGGTATCACGACGCGGCGCTTGCGGGCGACCGGCTCGTGGGTGGGGTGTACGAGCCGTTTCCGGTCCACCGGGAGACGAGCGGGTTGATATGGGGGCACAGCCCTGTGTTGGGTCTGAACCTGTGCTGGGAGTCTGGCGACCTGCGGTTCTACGACCCGGTTGATGAGGAGTTTCTGAGGACACCTGGGGAATGGAGATTCCGCGCGGTCGCCGAGGCGGAGACCCGCGCAGCCGCAGAAGCCCACGCTGCCGCAGAATCCGAGGCGCGCACAGCAGCGGAGGCGGAGGCCCACGCTGCCGCCGAGGCCCGCACAGCAGCGGAAGCCGAGGCGCGGATGCTGCGGGAGCGATTGCGTAGGCTGGAACAGTCTGAATGACGGAAGCGTTGGCCCGCTGTATCATCTCTCCAGCGCAATGGGCGAGCCACACATATCGGTGCGCGGACTTTCGCACTCCTACGAGAGCAATGGGCAGCCGCTGGCGGCCCTGGAGTCAGTCGACCTCAAGGTCGAGCGGGGGGAGTTCGTGTCTGTCGTCGGACCAAGCGGCGGAGGTAAGACGACTCTGCTCAGGTGCATAGGGGGCCTGATCGAGCCGTACGCGGGCGAGGTTGCCGTCGGGGGTATGCCGCCGGAAGAGGCGCGACGGCGCAGGGCCATCGGCTGCGTCTTCCAGGACCCTTCGTTGCTGCCGTGGAGGACAGTGCTCGGCAACGTCGCGCTGCCCTTGGAGATCGGCGGCGGCAGGGCCAATCCCCAAAGGCTGCGCGAGACGCTGGAGGCCGTCGGCATGTTGAACTTCGGCGGCTACTATCCCCACCAGCTATCGGGCGGGATGGCGCAGCGCACCGCATTCGCGCGGGCCCTGGCCATGGATGCGGACGCGCTCCTGATGGACGAGCCCCTCGGCGCTCTTGACGAGATCACCCGGGCCGAAGTCCGCCTCTACCTGCTCTCCCTCTGGGAGCGGACGCGGAGTACGGTCGTGATGGTTACCCACAGCGTCCCCGAAGCCGTGTTGACCTCCGACCGCGTGGTGGTACTGTCGAGCCGGCCCGGGAGGGTCGTAGGCGTCGTTATCGTCGACCTCCCGCGTCCAAGGGAGCGCTCCCTGGAGGACTCGCCGGAGTTCCTGGCCTGTTCGTCGGAAGTCAGGGCTATGCTGCTTGCCGGAAGCGGCGTTGCCCTGTGACGGCGCTACAGGAGTCATGGTGACGAGGGATGGAGCGCAGGGTTACAGAGATGTCCACGTCTGATCCACTGCGAACGGTCGAGTCCGGCCCGTCGGCGCAGTCGCTGCGGCCGCTCGCCTGGTACGTCCTGCCGCCTGCCGCGGCGCTCTCGCTCCTCGCGGTTGCCTGGGAAGCATGGACCCGTCTGGCAGGCGTGCCGAGCTACATCATACCCTCGCCCAGCGCAGTACTTGGCAGACTGGCATCAGACCCCGGCTATTTCGCGCTGCACGGCGCGGTGACGATCCTCGAAGCGGCGGGCGGATTCCTCGTGGGCGCGTCGGTCGCCGTCGTAATGGGCGTGGCAATGGCCCATTCCAGGACCGTGGAGCGCACCCTCTTCCCAATAGCCCTGCTGGTCAAAGTCACGCCCGTGGTGGCAGTGGCGCCCCTGTTCGTCATATGGTTCGGGTTCGGATCCGGCCCCAAGGTACTCATAGCCGCCCTGATCACCTTCTTCCCCGTCATGGTCAACACGCTGGTCGGGCTCAGGTCGGTCAGCCCCGGCGCGCTGGACCTGCTCCGCTCGCTGGATGCGTCGGACATGGAGATACTGGTCAAGCTGCGCGCGCCCTCGTCGCTCCCGTACCTGTTCGCAGCCTTCCGGATAGCAGTCCCGCTGTCCGTGATAGGCGCCGTGGTGGGCGAATGGTTCACGGGGGACAGGGGACTTGGCAGCGTCATCATCGTCGCTCACAACAACATTGACATGCCCACCCTCTTCTCCGCAGTGGTCTCCCTGGCTATCATTGGCGTTGCGCTCACAGCAATCCTGTCATACGCCGAGCGAAAGGCCCTCTTCTGGCATGACTCCTTCATCACGTCCTAGCGCTTCCTCCATCATTGTCGCAGACACGGGAACCCGGCCCAAGACAGGCGCATCTCCGCTGCTCAGGAAACAGCCCCTTGCCTCGCACCTTCGATCTAGCCTGTGGATTTGGGCTGCCCATACGGTTACGACCAGGGCGCTGGCGACCCTGCCGCTCATACTGATGCTGGCGGCCGGGCTCGCCTGCTCGGGCGAGCCCGACAAGGTCGTGTTCATGGCTGGATTCCGCGCCCAAGCGAACCTCCCCTTCGCGGCCGCATACGTGGCCCAGGACAAGGGATACTTCCAGGAACAGGGCCTCGACGTCGAGATTCGGCACGCGAGCAGCGGCGAGCACCTGAAGCTGCTGCTCGCGGGCGACGTGGACTTCACGACGGCGGCCGCGTCGTCGGCGCTGAAGCGCCGCTCCGACCCCGGCTTGCCGATCGTCGCGTTCGCGCTGTTCGGGCAGCGGGGCCAGCAGGCATACGCCTCCCTCGGCGCGTCGGGTATCACTACGCCCAAGGAGTGGGAAGGACGCACGTTCGGCTACAAGATCTCCGTGCCGCCGGACTACCTCGCCATCCTCCAAGCCAACGGCGTGGACCGCTCCAAGATCAATGAGGTCAAGGTCGGGTTCGATCCCCGAGTCCTTACCGAGGGCAAGGTGGACGTGCTCGCCGTGTTCAACTCCAACGAACCAGACACCATCAGGCGGCTCGGCTTCAGGGTTACCACTTGGGAGCCGGAGAGCTACGGCGTCCCGAACCTGGGCCTGACCTACATCACCAGCCAGGACGTGGTGGACGAGAAGCCGGAAGTCGTCAGACGCTTCCTGAAGGCGACGATGAGGGCGATGGAAGACATCACGAGCAATCCAGAATATGCCATCGACGTCGTCCTGAAATACGCGCCCGGCGAGGACAGGGAGCATCAGATGTTCATGCTCAAGACCGAGCTGGACGACGCAATCAGCCCGCTTACCGAGGAGCGCGGGGCTGCCTGGATGACCGACGAGCAGTGGCGGCGGCTCTACGACATGCTCATCGAGTACGAGGCCTTGGCACAGCCCTTCGACTACAAGACGGCGTTCACGGATCGCTTCCTGACCGACATATACGAGAACGGAAAGCTGCGCTGGCCGTGATGCTTGGGAGATGACGCAGCCTGGCCTAGACCATGGCGCAGTACTAGCCTCCCTTGGTCACCACCTCTATCATCGCTTGGATGTAGCCGTTTGCGAAGGCCCGACCGCGGTGGCCCCACTCGGTGTCCTGGAAGGTCTGGGGCACGTGGTCGTCGATGAAGAAGCCGTCGAAGCCGACCTGGTGGTATATGGTCATGGCCTTGTGCATATCCACGTATCCGGTGTTGACGAACTCCTCGTGGAATTTGGGGACCTGGCCGGACACGTTGCGGAAGTGTACGTACAGGATCTTCCGGCGCTCTCCGAAGTAGCGGATCATCTCGTAGATGTCCTCGCCCTCCATCTCGGAGAAGGTCCCCTGGCAGAACTCTATGCCGTTGGAGTCGGACGGGTATATCTCGACCAAGCGCTTGTAGGCCTGGAAGCTGCGCAGCAGCTGCGGTATCCCGCCCAAGACAGGGACCGGCGGGTCGCACGGGTGGATGCCGAGCCTGATGCCCTCCTCCTCGGCGATGGGGGTGATGACCCTGATCCAATACTCCAGGTTCCGCCACATCTCCTCTTCGGTGTACTCACGGTCGTGGGTGAGAGGCATCCGCCTGGCTTCGTCGTAATCGAAAGCGGTGGCTGCCGCGCCGCATCGGACCCTCGCCGGCGTCGTCCTCCATACCATGGACGGCATCCAGTGATAGCCGAATATGGGTATTCCGGCGCGGGCGACGCTGCGGATGGTGGCTATCATGTTCTCGACCTGTTCGTCGCGCATGGGGCCGCCCAGCATGATCTGGTCATAGAAGGAGACCGGCACGTTCTCGAGGGCCGAGAGACTGAGCCCGTACTGCTCGACGGTCAGCCGGAGCTTCACCAGGTCGTGGAGCTGCCACCGCCCGCCTGCGCCTGGAAGGTTGGCGTTGTTGAGGAGCACGTCGGTCGCGCCGAATTGGGCGCAGAACTGGAGGTATTCCCGCGACGGCTCGTTGAATTGCCCGAATCCGGCCCGCATGACACGTACCTCCTTGCCCGCTGCTGGAGTTGGATTGTAGCCGCCGGGGCGCGCCGGGGGCAATCATGCATGGCGCAGGAAGGAATTTCGACAGCCTGCTAGAATACGGAGGACGCACACGCAGGAGGTCTTGCAGCAATGGCCGAGCCGCTGACGATACTGAACATCGGTGGGCATCCGAAGGACGCCATCCTCTACGCGGGCGGGACCATGGCCAAGCATGCGGCCAGGGGGGACCATGTCTGCATCATGACTCCCACTACGGGGCTGTCGCACCATCTGGCCGCCATCAAGGAGTACCGGGACAGCGGCGAGATGCCGAACATGGGCGACCTTGTCGCGGAGAGGAAACGGGAGCTGGTGGACGCGGCCGCAGAGCTGGGGGTTTCGGACGTCCGGTTCCTGGGGTACAACGACGAGATCATGCTGCCGCGCGAGGATATGATCAGCGACATTGCGGACATCATCGGCGAGATCAGGCCGAACGTGATAGTGACGCACTGGCCATACGACACGGTGCCGGCCCACGCGGTGACGACGCAGATGACGCTGCTGGCGATCGACGCCGCTTCGGGGATACGTCCCGGCAAGCCGTACGCGCCGACAGGAGGGGATACAGGCGGCGAGGCGGCGCAGATCTTCTACCATACGCACGTGGGGCGCACGAACGTCCTGGAGAACCTGACCATCAGGATACCGACGACGGTGATCGACATCACGGACACTATTCACCAGAAGGCGACGGCGATGAACAAGTTCACGTCGCAGCATTACGGGGAGGACAGCCCGCTGCAGAGAAAGCTGAGCGAGGGGATGGACGGCACTGGAGCGGCGACGCACCTGCGGGTGTCCTACGCGGAGTCGTTCGTGGCGCACAATCCGGAAGTGTACGAGTACTTGCCCGTGAGCGAGTATCGGCGCAAGCTGAGCAAGCGCTCGCCGGAGGAGGTGCTCCGGGCGATGACGCGGATGGAGCTATAAGCGGGCGATGTCCATGCCGATGTCCACCTTGGCATGGTATGGTTACGGCTGTAACAAGCCGCGCAAGGGGTATGGGGCTGGAGGGCGGTGTCCAGCGTGATGTCCACTGGGGGATGGCGGTACAAGAGAGCGGAGCGCGCCTGCGAGGCAACAGGGCTTGCTTGGCGGGACTTCGCGCTTGCGCGTGGCGATTTATGTCTGTGATGTGAGCATGGACGTTTCGATCAATATGAGCCGCTGCGTATTCAGCATTGAGTCTCGCCGACCTTCAGCAGATTCACGACTACATCGCTCGCGACAGTCCTGCCAGCGCGCTTCGAGCAACATGGGCTAGTCGAGGTGGAAGACGGCGTGATTCGGGCGAACCCGGGAATCATGGACACGTTCACTGCGTAACCTGCTGCCTCTTGCCGGTATCGGAGGCTCGCTGGACGGCGTAGAGGAGGCGGTGGCGGGTTACGGCCGTGTCGAAGTCAGGCTCGACGGGGGTTCCGGAGCGGATGGCGTCCGCGAACCGCTGCCACATCTGGGCGACGTTGAAGGGCGGGCCCTGGGGCACGGAGTCGGGAACCCACGTCAGCCGGCTTGGTATGGGCAGATCGGACGGGGCGTCGTCGCCGCGCCTGCCGCCGCTGAGACGCATCGCGCCGAGATGGGGGTAGTCGTTTCGTTCGAGGATGAGGGTTCCCTCGCGTCCGTACACGACGAGCCGGTAGCCAGCGCTGTGCCATGGTATGGCGCTGACGTGAGCGGACACGAGCGCGCCGCCGTTCAGAACGCCCGTCACCAGGATGTTGTCTGGCGAGGTGACGTCCACCATCGCGCCGGTATCGCTGTCGAGCCACTGGGGAACGCGGGTGTCCACCGACGCGGAGACCTCGGCGAACTCTCCCAGGCACATGCAGAGGGCGTCTATGACGTGTCCGAAGGCTATGGTTAGGGTGGTCGCGCCGAGCTCGACGTCCTTCTGCCAGGTGCGGTCGGAGGTTCGGCTGAGGACGCCGGGCACGAACGATGTCATGTTCACGGTAAGGACTTCGCCGACGTAGCCGTCCGTGACGAGCTCGCGGAGTCGCAGGAACTCCGGGGCGCAGCGTCCCTGTAGTCCGACCATAGTCATAATGCCCTGCGAGCGGGCCAGGTCGGCCATCTCCTCGGCCTCGGCCAGGTTCGCGCCGAGCGGCCACTCCGTATAGACGCGCTTGCCCGCGCGGAGAGCGTCCATGGTCAGGGCGTGGTGCTTGGGAACGCGGACAGAGACGCCGATGGCATCGAGGTCGGGGCGGTCGAGCATCTCGCGGTGGTCGCTGAAGGCCATGGGCACGCCGAACCTCTGCGCCGACTCCCGCGCCGTCTCGGGGTGGGCGGTGCATACGGCGGCAAGCTCCACGTCGGGCAGGGCCAGCAGCGCCGGGATGTGGGCGCGGGGCGACCAGCCGTATTCGACGTTCGCGCCTATCAAGCCTACTCTGATTTTCTCATGCATATCAGGACCTCCATAATCACCACCTAGATTGCGCCGCGTAGTTCAAGAGGAGCATCGTACCCCAAATCCGCCACCTACGCCATTCCGCAACCACTAGCAGCCGGTCAAGCAGCGCCTGGCATTACTAATCACTCCCCCGGCTCCACGACCGTAATGCGCTGCCCGGCTCGCACGTCAACCAGCGTCTGCGTCGCGCCGCTGGGCCATCGCACTGTCAGCCGGTCCGCGCTGGTTACCCAGCCCAGGCCGAAATGGGCCGTCAGCATGTGCTGGCTCATGAAGCTGCCCCCGCTCGACACCTCGCGCGTCTGTGTCCTGCCGCCCGTCTCCAGCGTAATCCTCGCGCCGATCCCGTCCCTGTTGCCGCGCGTCCCGACCAGGCTCACCGCCAGCCAGTTGTTGCCCGTACCGCAGGCGTTCCTGAACAGCCTCGCGCTGCCGCCCAGGTTGCCCACCAGCAGGTCCAGGCAGCCGTCACCGTCCATGTCCAAATACGCCATCCCGCGCCCAACGCCCGGATCGTCCGCGCCGCTGCCGTCCGACACGTCCTCGAACGTGCCGTCTCCCCTGTTTCGCAGCAGCCTGTTGTGCTGCCGCTTCATGTACGACGGCGCGCCCTGCGGGTTGATGGTCGGTTTCAGGAACCCGCTCGCCACGTACAGGTCCTCCCACCCGTCGTTATCGTAATCCAAGAACGCCGACCCCCACGTAACGCGCTTCTCAACCCCAATCATCGCCATCTCGGCCCCCGCCGACGCAGCCGCGTCCACGAATGTTCCGCCTCCATTCCCGTACACGCCACTCCCGTAGGGGCGACTCGCCGAGCCATCCTTGCCGCGGCCCTCCAGCAGCAGGCTCGCCCCCACGTTGGTCACGAACACGTCCAGCCGTCCGTCCAGGTTGTAGTCCCCCACCGAGACGCTCATAGCCTCCATCGCCGCGCCCGCGCCCGACTCCTCCGACACGTCCACAAAGCTCCACCCCCCGCCGTCCAGCGGCCCGTCGTTCCGCCACAACACGTTTGGATTCGTGAACGTCCCCCAGTCATTGGCGACGTACAGATCCGAATCGCCGTCGTTGTCATAGTCGAGCCAGCCCGGCTGGAACCCTGCGCCCCACAGGTTGCCGAGAGGCTCCCCGTACCGGCTGCGCGGCGGATGGCCCGTGTGACCGAGCAGCTCCGTCTCGTCGGTGAACGCGCCGCCGCCCGTGTTGCGGTACAGCGCGAGGCTGCGGACCTCCTCGTGGAACGCGCCCTCGACCAGCGTCCTCGCCGTCAGCTCCCGAAAGTGACGTGTTACCACCAGGTCGAGATGGCCGTCCCGGTCGTAGTCCCCCCACGCGCAGCCGGTGGACTTGAACGACGGGTCCGCGTCCACCACGCCGCTCTCGGTCGTCACGTCGCTGAACGCGCCCACCCCATCGTTGCGGAAGAGCCTGCTGGAGCCGTGGTTGGTCAGGTACAGGTCCTGGTCGCCGTCGTTGTCGTAATCGGCGGCGCATCCGCCGTTGGAGTGGCCGACGGGGTCGTCCACGCCCGCCGCGCGCGCAACATCGGTGAACGTGCCGTCGCCGTTGTTGCGGAACAGCGCGTTCGGCCCCAGAGAGTCGGTGAGATATGCGTCGTCCAGCCCGTCGCCGTTGTAGTCGAACACGACAACGCCCCCGCCAACGGGCTGCATCTCCGCCATGTCCTCGTGATGCAGGAACCGAATCCCCGCCGCCTCTGTAACGTCCACGAACAGCGGCTTGCCCGCGTCGTCAGGGCCCGGAGATGTCCGCGCCACGGCAGGCGCCTCGCCAGTCGCAGGAGCGAGCGCGTCACGCCCCGTATCTCCGCAAGCGGCGGCTGCCAGCAGGACGGCCGCCCACGCCGTCGCCGCCTTGACCCCGGTCATGACTCTATTCACCATGAGCGGCTTGAGACTGTCCGACCCTACCGGACAGCCCACACCTCGAGGTGAACCCTGTCGCGCCTTCGGACACAACGGAGCACCTCGAACAGGTTGCGGGCTTGGGGTCTTCCTTTGGACTGAAAATACGCATGAGGCTCTTGTGCGACTTGCGCGTAAGGCGACCAATATCTTCGAACCCGATGGTAGCACCGATGTAGTCGCGCAGCAATGACTTGCCGGCCGTTACCTCGCAGGAAGCAGACATTCCACGCCTCCCGCAGCGATCCCTCGTGGAAAGACCGGAGCGCAGGGTTCCGTTGTCAAGCGATTTCAGGTGTGGTATAGTATCTGGCGAAAGAGGTTGGGCGGGAGCGGGAATCCCGCCCAACCAAGCCAAAGGCGGAGGTCCCCACTCTTGACCAAGAATGGTATGGTATCTCTCATGGGGGAAGGCGATACCCCCTCACTGGACTTGGGCGATGGCTTGCGGATAGTGGATGCTGAATTCCAAGGGGAACAGAGATTCAATTGGGAAATGTTCAGGGGCTATGACACATTGAGGGTGCTGACGTACTCTGCGAGTGTTCCTGCCATTGTCCGCCTGCTTGACGAGTTTGAGTTTGCGGAGTTTGAGGTCGTGTTTGGGAGTGAGAAGGTGATTGGCAGTTTCTACGACATCATCGGGTTCCAGAACATAGTGATGAGTGAAACCCGCGCAGCCATCAAGGAACTGCCTGATGAACGCCATGCACGAATCATCCGAAAGGCACAGGAGGGCAAGGCTCGCTTCTTAGTTCTGAGGCAGTCAAAGTCTCATGCAAAGATATATCTACTCTCTAACAGAAACTGCGGACCGCGGCGCGTCATAACTGGGTCAGCTAACCTCTCAGAGGTGGGTCTATCGGGCGATCAGTATGAGACACTGACCAAGTATGACGACGACCCCAGGGCATGGGACTACTACAGCCGCATGTACGAATCGGTACGCGCACAGGCTCATGATAACGTTCCTCTGCCCCAACACAGAATAGAGGAGGCAGAAATAAGGATAGACCAGACGCCAGCCCTTGACCCAAAGTCCGGGACTCTGGTCATTGAACCCGCCCAACCATCACCTGGAGCGGTTCGTTTAGAGAATATTGAGAAACTCGTTGGTATAATTAAACCGAGGATATCGCCATCTCTACCTTCAGCTCGTAACGGTAAGCAGACAATCTCTCCCGATAACAAGCGGAAGGTGGTCAGGCTCCTCAAAATCAAGGAAGTATCGGAGGCTGAACACACATGGTTCTCAATCAATCGACACGAGAGAACGGCGATGCTGTCCGGCAAGTCGTTCGCGCTTGATGCAGTCGACCAGAAGGTTAAAAATGACGTGAAACTGTTGCTACGCTACTTCCAGAACTATGAGAATGCGTTCCGTGGCAATATCGGACGGATGCAAAGAGACTACTTTGTCCTATGGGCTTGGCTGTACTTCTCGCCATTCATGTGCGACATACGGGAGTTGGCGACTGACAAAATTAGGAATCCACTGTTCGCCATAATCCACGGAAAGCCGCAATGCGGCAAGACTACCCTTGTGCGTACGCTAATGGTATCTATGTTCGGTATGGCGCATATGGTGAACAAGCAGGATTTCACAGGGCAGAACCTACGCAATCTGCAATATAACTATAAGAGGTTTCCTGTTGTGTTCGACGACATAAGCCAGAAGGCGTTCAGGAACCACGCAATGGACATGATAAAGAACGAGAATGAGGTTCCCGGATTGGCGGAGTATCCTGTATTCCTGCTGTCCATGAATGCCGACGCTAAGCACTTCCCTCCTGAGTTGATACGGCGTGTACTATCGGTGTACACGACAACCTCATTGCCGTTGCATGATGAAGCCCTGCGCCAGAGACTTGACAGTGAAGTTCAAGATATACAAGATGGCTTGACTGGACACCTCTATCGTCGGTTCCTGCAGGAAGCCATGAATCGCCTTGACGACGAGCGAGGACAGGAGGATTGGCTCAGCCTTGCCACTGGCGCGTTGCAGAGTATCATCACTGAATCCATAGACTCTCCAGACACCCCCACATGGTGCGAGCGCACTACTTGGGTCGAATTCGCCAATAAACGGTATGACCGACCACGGGCAAGACTCAGAAATCTGTTTGACGAGTCCACACGAGCTAAGCGAGTTGGAGAGAATCCCATCGGCTGGATGGTTGAGGATTGCCGCATTACCTATTGGGAACCGACTGACAGCTTTGGAAGGGGCAAGTTCAATTGGAATGACATGCCAGCAGAACTCATTGACGAGGATGCCAGTAGCCCTGGAAGAACCGTGCTGAACCTAGACGAGGTAGAGCAATTTCTTGGTGCCCCTTCCCCCTTTGAAACCGGTTGGCAACGACGCTGGCCTTTCTTCAAAAGCAGAAACAGAGGGTCTGCAGAAGCTCAATGACGCAGTTCACCGAGACGGAGACAACCAAGACTGAGTTCGGGGTCAGCTGCCCTGCTTGCGGTGGCAGCGTGTCTCGGCACGGGCGCGTTGCGGGCGAGGGCGACCAGCGGTATCGTTGCCGCGGTTGCGGCAAGACGTTCACGGAGCAGAAGATGCCCGGCCAGCGGTTCACGAAGATGGGGCTGGATGCCATGAGAGACGAGAAACAGGCAGCAGGGGTTGAACATACCGCGCCGGTACGTATAATAGCGGGCGCGGCCCCGGCGAACCCAATCGGAGCGGAGGCGAGGCAATGATTACATACATAGCGCGAAGGCTTGTCCTAGCCGCGTTCACCGTGTGGATGATCTCCATACTGGCCTTCGTCATCATCGAGTTGCCAGAGGGCGACCTCGCCACCAAGCGGTACGCGCGCACCGTGCACGTCGTCGGCGAATCCGAGGCGATGGCGCAGGAGCTGATGAAGACGTTCCGCGACTACCTGAACCTCGACAGGCCCCTCTGGTACAGGTACGGCAACTGGATATGGCGTATGATACGGCACGGGGACTTGGGGCTCGCGTTCGGCGCCCCTGGCGGCGGGCTGGCGTACCAGGAGCCCGTGAAGAAGATCATCGGCGAGAGGATATGGACCACCATATCCCTGACAGCCTTCACCATCATCGTCACGTGGACGCTGGCGGTGCCGATCGGCATCTACTCGGCGGTGAGGCAGCACTCCGTGGGGGACTACCTCTTCACCTTCGTCGGGTTCAGCGGCCTCGCCGTGCCCGACTTCCTGCTGGGCCTGGTGCTGATGTACATCTTCTACGCCTACTTCGACATGAACGTAGGCGGCCTCTTCTCCGCGGACTACATCAACGCCCCATGGAGCCTGGGCAAGATCCTCGACCTGATCGACCACCTCTGGATCCCCGCAATCGTGCTGGGCACGTCCGGGACGGCCGGGCTGATCCGCGTCATGCGCAACAACCTCCTCGACGAGCTCAGCAAGCCCTACGTGGTAACCGCGCGGGCGAAGGGCGTCCAGTCGTGGAGACTGATACTCAAGTACCCTACCCGCGTGGCCATCAACCCGCTCATCAGCACCATCGGCTACCTGCTGCCGGCCCTGATCAGCGGCAGCGTGATAGTGTCCGTGGTGCTGAGCCTGCCGACGATAGGCCCCGTGCTGCTGACCGCAATCTGGGACGAGGACATCTACCTAGCCGGCTTCATAGTCCTCCTGCTGGGCCTCCTCACGGTGGTAGGCACCCTGATCTCCGACATCCTCCTGGCAATAGTGGACCCAAGAGTAAAGCTCACCAACCAGTAGGCTGCGTTGGCCGGCAATATAATCGAGATAACAGGCGCGCCATTCGTGTATGATGGCGCGCTTGTTCCACTGCTGGATGACGTATCCAGACGCGTCGATACGATGCGGCAGGGGGGTCGCCTCTCGGCAGATACGCTCAGACATTTGTTCGGCTTCTTCCGCATCAAGAACATATACCACTCCAACGCTATAGAGGGAAACCAGCTCGACCTGGGCGAAACCCGTCTGGTCGTAGAACAGGGACTCACCATCACCGGGAAATCTCTCCGAGATCAGGCCGAGGCAAGGAGCTTGGCCCAAGCCCTGGATTACCTCGAAACGCTGGCGCGGATGGACAGGCCGGTTGTCCAATCCGACGTGCGCCAGATTCACAAATTGATACTGACGGGTATAGACGATAGAGAAGCGGGCAACTACCGGAATGTAGAGGTCAAGATCAGCGGCTCCAGCTATGCGCCGCCCATGCCGGAGGAAATCCCTCCGCAGATGACAGATTTCTCGGACTGGATCAGAGCGTCAACCGAAACCGTCAACGAGAGAGACGCCATCGTAATTGCCTGCGCCGCGCATGCTTGGTTTGCCCAAATCCATCCCTTCATAGACGGCAACGGCCGAACGGCCCGGATCCTCATGAACCTCATCCTCATGCGGAACCGCTACCCGATAGCCATCATATCGAAGGAGGAGAGGACTCGATACTACGACGCCCTTGAAGAATCTCAAGCAGCAAATCTCTCACCCTTCATACACCTCGTGTATGAGAGCGTTCTCGAGAGCCTCGAGGCATATGAACATGCAGCGGAAGAGCGGCGCCGACAGGGTGAATGGATAGAAGCGATAGCGGACCGACTCGGCGCGCCCGAACGCGCACGGCTCGTCAACGAATACGAAATATGGTCGCGAGCGATGGATCTGTTCCAGGAGCATTTCAGAGTCATATCAGAGAATCTGTACGATGCCGCAGAGGGGTTCTACCAAGTATATTTCAAGGAGTTCGGCAACCTGGACCTGGACAAGTACCTGGCTTTGCGCGGAGGGCAATCCACAAAGCGGACCTGGTTCTTCCGGATAGATTTCGTCCGTGGCGATCGGAGCGCCCGCTACCTGTTCTTCTTCGGATTCGCAAGCTACTCAATGCAAGACAGAGCGCCCGTAACACTCCATATCGCACGCGAGGAGCCGCCGGGCAGCTTCTACTACAAGCGGCTGCGCGACATCCCTACTTCCGACGCGCCGTCCTTCAGCGAAGTGGGCTACGATATCCAATCAGAGCGTTTCATATACATCAACTCCAGCGAGGACATACGAGAAGCAAACGTCGAGCTCATCGCTAGGCAGTTCATCACCGAGATTGTACAGCAATTCGGCGCATAGCGATGTACAATGTCTATGCATCGAGCTATTAGGACTGCCCCCAAGAACATGTCATACACCGCCGACCTCCATACTCACTCGCCCTACGCGCATGGCACGAGCAGGCGGCTGACCTTCGAGAATCTGGCGAAGTGGGCGCGGATCAAGGGCATCGACCTGCTCGCGAGCGGTGACTTCACCCAGCCCGTATGGGCCGCCGAGACGCGGGCGAAGCTGCGCGATACGGGCGACGGGCTGTTCGAGCGCTCCGGCGTAAGGTTCATACTCGGCGCTGAGGTGAACTGCAGCGCCGTTCACAATGGGCGCAGGCGGCGGGTTCACATGCTCATGTTCGCGCCGACCATCGGGGCAGTCGAGCGCGTCACCGCCGCCCTGTCCAGCAAAGGCAAGCTGGAATGGGACGGTCGGCCCACCATTCGCATGACGCCGAGGCAGCTGCTGGAGACCCTGCTCGGCGTGGACGAGCGATGCTTCGTCATCCCCGCGCACCTGTGGACGCCGCACTTCGGGCTGTACGGCTCCAAGTCCGGCTACGACTCCCTCGAAGAGTGCTTCGAGGACATGACCGACCGCGTTCATGCCGTCGAGACCGGGCTTTCCAGCGAGCCCGCAATGAATTGGCGCGTGCCCTCCCTGGACCACGTGGCTATCGTGTCGTTCTCGGACGCGCATTCGCCGGAGAAGCTGGGCCGGGAGCTCACGGTGGTGTCCGGCCAGCCGAGTTACGACGGCCTTCTCTCGGCGCTGAAGACGCAAGCCATCGAGTACACAGTCGAGTTCTTCCCCGAGGAGGGCAAGTACCACAACTCCGGGCACCGCAAGTGCGGCGTCAGCATGTCGCCGCAGGAGACGGCGGCTCGCGGAGAGAGATGCCCCGCGTGCGGGCGCAAGCTCACCCTCGGCGTGCTCCACCGGGTCGAAGAGCTCGCCCGCCGGCGCGTCGAGACCCGCATGGACGCGGACGGCTTGACGCATGGACCGAACGGACGCCCGTCATTCAGGATGCTCGTGTCCCTCTCGCAGATAATCGCCGAAGCGCGCGGCGTAGGACTCGGCGCCAAGACCGTCCGGCAGGCATACCTCGCCATGACCGACGCGCTGGGCAGCGAATTGGATATACTGACAGCCGCGCCTATCGCGGACATAGCCCGCGCCGCCGGCGAGAAGGTCGCCGACGGCGTATCCAGGGTGAGGCGCGGCGAGGTCGCTATCGAGCCCGGGTTCGACGGTCAGTACGGCTCCGCCAGGGTATGGCCTGACGAACTACAGGGCGCTACGGAGGATGGTCCATGGCGCAGGCTAATGTAGAGCTGCGGTCTGTCTCCAGGCAGGACGTGGCGCGAATCAGGGAGTGGCTGCGGGACGAGGAGGTGGCCGAAAGCTGGTTCGGACGCTACTCATACGGCGACCCCGCGCATCTCGGTTACCACCCCGAGGAGATGGACGGGGTGTCGGACGAGGAGTGGCGGCGCGTGTTCGACAACCCGGAGCACCGAATGCTCTCCGTGTACGTCGGCGGCGAGCACGTCGGGGAGGTGCACGTCGCGGTCGAAGAGACCCTGGGCGACGGCCAGCTGTCCGTCCTCATCGGCGGCAAGGAGAACTGGCGCCGCGGCTACGGAACCGCCGCAACCAGGGCCGCAATGGGCGCCGCGTTCAGCGATTGGGGCCTATACCGGCTCTGGGTGGACGTGCCAGAGTACAACGAGGCGGCGCTGAACATGTTCCGCCATCTCGGGTTCGTCCACGAGGGCACGCTGCGGAAGAGCAGGCCGCACGAGGGCTCCCGGTTCGATTCCGTCGTCATGGGAATCCTATCCACCGAGTACGAGGACCGGATCGCGCCTCCCTAACCCTGCTGTGGTACAATCTGCGGGACACGAAAGTTACGGAGGTCTCGTTCTTCAAATGACGTCGAACATCGTCCTATCCCATACCGAGTACAAGACGGTAGGCAAGCGCCCGATTCGGCACGACGGCTACGACAAGGTTACTGGCAAGGCCCAGTACAGCGCGGACATAGACCTGCCGGGCTTGCTCCACGCGATGGTCCTACGCAGCCCCCACGCCCACGCGGCCATCAGGTCCATAGACACCAGCCGCGCCGAGGCCCACCCCGACGTCAGGGCAGTGGTCACCCACAAGGACCTTCCAGACCCGGACGGCTGGGACATCGGCGACCGGCATCTCAGCAACAAGGTCCTCGCGTCCGACAAGGTGGTCTATAAGGGACACGCGGTGGCGGGCGTGGCGGCAGTCAACGCCCACGCCGCCGAGGTTGCCCTGTCGCTCATCGACGTCGAGTACGACGCGCTCCCGGCCGTCACGAACGCCGAGGACGCGATGAAGGACGGCGCCCCCCAGCTTCACCCCGAGTACCCCGGGAACGTCTCCGACCACTCCCAGCTCAGGCTGGGAGACGTGGACACCGCCTTCGAACAGGCTGATGTCGTGGTCGAGCGCGAGTTCCGAACCCAGACGGTGCATCAGGGATACATCGAGCCCCACAGCGCGACGGCGTGGTGGACTCCCGAAGGCAAGCTGACCGTCTGGTGCAGCTCGCAGGGACACTTCCAAATAGGGGAGAGCACGGCCAAGACCCTAGGCGTGCCCTCTTCGAGGGTGAAGGTCGTGCCCATGGAGATCGGCGGCGGGTTCGGCGGCAAGACGACGATACACCTGGAGCCTGTCGCCGCCCTGCTCTCCCGCAAGACTGGTCACCCGGTGAAGGTTTCCATGAGCCGCGCGGACGTGCTGGAGGCCAGCGGGCCGACGGCGGGCTCGTACATGAAGGTCAAGATGGGGGCAACCAGCGACGGCGTGATGACCGCGGCGCAGGCGGACCTGCGATTCGAGGCGGGCGGATACCCAGGCTCCCCCGTGGGCGCGGCGGCGCAGTGCATGTTCTCCCCCTACGACATCGAGAACGTGCTGATAGACGCCTACGACGTGGTGGACAACAAGCCCAAGTCCACCGCATACCGGGCCCCCGGCGCGCCGATAGGCTCCTTCGCCGCCGAAACGTTGATTGACGAGCTCGCCCAGAAGCTCTCCATAGACCCTCTCGAACTGCGCATCATGAACGGCGCCAAAGAGGGCACTCGGCGGGCCAACGGCATGGTGAACCCCGTCATCGGCGCGATAGAGACGGCCGAGGCGGCGCGGGACCACGACCACTACGGGACGCGGCTGGAGGGCCCCAACCAGGGCCGAGGCGTCGCGTCCGGTTTCTGGGTCAACGGCTCCGGGCCCGCATGCGCCACCGCGAACGTGAACTACGATGGCACCGTCAGCCTCACTATCGGCTCGGTGGACATCGGCGGCACGCGCCCCGCAGCGGCCCAGCAGCTCGCGGAGGTCCTCGGCATCCCCGTCGAGGACGTGAACCCCCATATCGGGGACACGGAGGAGATAGGCTACACCTCCATGACCGGCGGCTCAGGCGCAGCCTTCAAGACCGGCTGGGCGAGCTACCAGGCCGCCCAGGACGTGAAGGAGCAGATGATAAACCGAGCGGCGCTCATGTGGGACCAGCCGACGGAGGAGATCGAGCTGGCGGACGGCGTGTTCCAGCACAAGTCCGACCCCGAGCTCAGGATCGCCTTCAAGGACCTGGCCGCCGAGCTTCCTTCTACGGGAGGGCCCGTGGTCGGCAGCGCGAACATGGACCCGCCGGGCGCGGGCAGCGCCTTCGCCACCCACGTCGTGGACGTAGAGGTGGATACGGAGACCGGCAAGGTCGAGATACTCCGCTACACCGCCACGCAGGACGCGGGCAAGGCGATCCATCCCAGCTATGTCGAGGGCCAGATCCAGGGCGGCGTCGTGCAGGGCATCGGCTGGGCGCTCAATGAGGAGTACGTCATGGCCGACGACGGCAGGATGCTGAACACCAGCTTCCTAGACTACCGGATGCCCACCTCGCTCGACCTCCCGATGATTGACACCGTGATAGTCGAGGTGGCGAACCCGAACCATCCCTTCGGCGTGCGCGGCGTGGGCGAGGTCTCGATAGTCCCGCCGCTCGCAGCCGTCGCGAACGCCATCCACGACGCCATAGGCGTCAGGATGACCGAGCTGCCCATGAACCCGGTCGCAGTCCGCAAAGCCATAGGGGGGAACGGGAGCTAGCCGCTGCGGGCCTCCTCCACCGGCTGCGGCCGGCCGGAGGCGTCTCCGCCGAGCCAGCGGTACGGGCGGGGGTACAGCGCGAGCGACCTGTCCTCCAGGGGCAGCTTGAGCGGAACGCTGCCCCACTTGGCCGAATGCTTGGCGGCGACGGCGATCTCCAGGGCCTGCCGCAGGTCGTGCCCTGATATGGCAAGCTCGCTCCCCGTCTCCACGGCGGAGATGAAGGACCGGATGGAGGTCGTGAGGTATCCGAACTCGCTCCACTGGTACGGGGCGTACTGGTGGTCGAGTCGGACGCGGCTGCCCTCGCCGTCGAACCCCCGGTATAGCTCCGGCGCCGCCCAGTCCCACCGGACCAGCGAGTCCGCGCTCCACACGTCAACCCCCCGGCGCGGCGTCTCCGCGCTGAACACCGGGCAGTCAATCCCGCCGCTCAGCCTGAACAGGCCGTCTATCGCCAGGCCGTCGTCGGTCTCTCCGTCCAGCGCCTCCTGCGGCTTGCCCCACGCAATCACCTCCGTAACCTCCGCGTCCGCGAGCAGGCGCAGCACGGAGACCTGCTGGCATCCCCCACCCGAAATCTCCAACGACCACCGATGCACCGACGCCCCGACCAGCTCGCCGAAGTCGCCGCGCCTGAGCATCCGCGCCGCCTCCTGCACCTCGCTCATGGCGCGCTGCAAGTTGCCGCCGGCATAGACTACGCCGCGCGACTCGCACGCCTCCACCATCTCGTCCGCGTCCGACAGCCTCGCGGCTATCGGCTTGTCCGTCGAGACCCCCTTCACGCCGGCCTCGGCGCACGCGATGACCGCGTCCTTGTAGAACTTGGTGGGCGTAACGATGGCCGCGAGATCCGGCGCTTCGTCCCTCAGCAGCGACTCCACGTCCGCGTAGAGAGCGCGAACCCCGAAGCGCTCCCCCACCGCCGCGAGACGCTCCGGGTTGCGCTCCGCAATGGCGGCGACTTCCGTGTCGGGGTACGTCGAATACGCCTCCGCGTAATGCTGCCCAAGCCTCCCGCACCCGATGATAGCAACCCTGTGAACCCTGTCGCCCATGCTCTTTCTCCTCTCGGTGATGCTTGCTGGATAGGTCAGAGCGCGTCCAGCAGCCGTTTGAGATCGTGCTTCGACCCTAGTATATCCGCCCAGAGGTCGCCGAGCTTTGCGACGCGCCCCGGCAATGTGTCTATCGTGAAGTCGGTCGGGAAGACGCGCTCCAGCTCGTCCCACCCTATCGGCGTGGAGACCGGCGCGCCCGGCAGCGGCCTCAGGGAGTAGATCGAAGCCATGTTCTTGCCACGCATGTTCTGGTTGTGGTCGAGGAATATCTTGCCCGCCCTCTTCTCGACCGGCCACTCCATCGTGACGTCGCGCGGGCGCTGCCGCAGCAGGAAGCCGCATATGGCCTCGCAAGCCTTCCTGACCGACTTGTAGTCGTACTGCCGCATCACTGGAACATAGATGTGCAGGCCGGTCTTCCCGGAGGTCTTGATGAACGACGAGAGCGATAGCTGGTCGAGCATCTCGCGCAGAGCCAGGGCGGCGTCGCGGGTCCTCGCGAAGGCGCGGGTATTGAGCTCGGGCTCGTCCCCGGCCTTCTCCTGCCCAGAGTAGATGTATGGGTCCAGGTCGAACACGATGAAGTCTGGGTAGTTGAGGGCGCTGCCCTCCAACGCCTCCTTGGAGCCTGCGAAGCGCGTCGTCAGGTGGGTAGCGTCGGGCTCCCGGACTATCCTGGATGACCAGGGGTGAAGCTCGATGTCCGCAAGCTGCGCCAGCCATATCAGGGTCGCGAGGTTGTCCACCGTTACGTAGCGCCGGTCACCCTCGTTGTGGGACGAGAATATCGCTGCGGTGTGTGCGAAGGGCGGCGGGTCCTCCACGTGTTTCTGATAGAAGCTGGGCTCGTAGATGCCGTTGGGATACCGGGTCATGGTGAGCGGCCTGTCAGCCAGGTGGGGCAGTATCGTAGGCCCCATCCGGGCGTAGTAGCGGATCATGTCGCCCTTGGTGATAACCCGATGGCCCTGCGCGGCGGGCCAGAGGGGCTTGGTTAGGTTCGTAACGCGCACCCTGTGCCCCTCGATGTCGAGGTCCAGCGTATCGGCGTCCGTGTCGAGCTGTTCGAGCAAGCCCGGCTCCGCCGCGGAAGGTCCTGCCGGAGGCGTAACGCGGACACTGGCGGGACCCTCGGCATCGGGGTATTCGCGGACCACCCCGGCGGGGTCCACGTCGGTCCTGACCCCTACGAACACCGGCGACCGCAGCCGCCCGCCGTCCGACCACCGCGTGAACCTCACCGTCGCCACGATGTCGGGCCGAACCCAGCGGGGCGACGGCTCTGCGACCGCCTCAGGATTGGCGAAGGGCGTATCGCCGGTTTCGCGGCTGCGAAGCTCCTCGGCCAGCTCCTCCAGTGTCCGGCGGTCGAACCCGCTGCCGACCTCGCCGCAGTATGTCAGCCCGCCGTCAGCCTGGCAGCCGAGTATCAGCGCGCCGAACGTCGCCGCCCGCTCGCCGGCTCCGGGCGTGTACCCCCCAACCACGAACTCCTGCGCCATCTCCCGCTTGACCTTGAGCCAGCGCGGGCTGCGGACTCCAGGCTCGTAGGGGCTGTTCCGCTCCTTTGCGACCAGGCCCTCCAACCCCATCGCCTCCGCGGCCTGGTAGAACGCCTCCCCCTCGGCCTCTATGCAGTCGATGGGTTGCACGGCTCCGCCCGGGATGATCGACTGCGCGAGGACCTTCTTGCGCCTGTGCAGCGGCAGCCGTTCCAAGCTCATCCCGTTCAGGTACACGATGTCGAAGGGATAGTAGATGACGGCGGGGGCGCCCTTGAGATTGAGGCGCTCGGATGGACTGCTATGCCGCTGCAAGAGCTGGAAGTCAGGAATGCCGTTCTCGTCGAGGGCCGCGACCTCGCCGTCCAGGACGAGCTCATCGTCGAGCTGGGTCTCCAGGTCGCTCACGACCTCCGGGAACTGGTCGGTGATGTCCCTGCCCGCGCGGCTCTTCAACGTCACGCCGTCGTGTACAAAGGCGATCGCCCGGTAGCCGTCGAGCTTGGGCTCGAAGACCCAGCCCGGATGCGAGAATGGGCGCTCGACCATCCGGGCGTGCATCGGCTTCAGCGACTTCGGGAATGGCGCGGGGCGGCCCTCCGGAGCCCGCTTGGGTTCGGGCAGCCTGCCGCCCTTCAGGTCCTCGATGGTCAGCCCGGACTGCGTGGAGCGGCCATCGGCCAGTAGGTCGCGGCCAGGTTCCGCGTGCTGGTCGTGGTGCTTTATCAGGAGCCAGCTCTCCGGTCCGCGACTGGTGCGAACCAGCGCCCACGAGCCGCGCAGCTTGCGCCCCTTCAGGGTGAACGAGAGCTTGCCCGCCTCCAAGCCCTCGCGCATCCTCCTGTTCGCGTCTTCGCGGTCGCCGAAGGAGAGCCTCCCCCCCTCGTCCGGGGAATAGACGCCCGCATCCCAGACGATCACCTCGCCCGCGCCGTAGTTGCCATCGGCGATGATGCCCTCGAACTCGGCGTAGTCCAAGGGATGGTCCTCAACCATGACGGCGAGCCGCTTCTCGGCGGGGTCGAGCGAGGGGCCTTTCGGCGCCGGCCAAGACTTCAGCACGCCGTCGATCTCCAGGCGGAAGTCGTAGTGCAAGCGCGTCGCGGCGTGCTTCTGCACCACGAAGCGGAGATTGCGGCCCCTCGCTTGGCCGGCGACGGGCTCCGGCGTCTGCGAGAAGTCGCGCTTAGCCTCGTAGAGTCTCAGCGAATCTGCGGCGCTCTTGGCAGTCTCAGCCACGAAGGGGGTTACCCCGTTCAGAACAGCGTCGTCATGAAGCTCCACCAAGTGTCCCAGCGGGGAAGCGCTCGCGCCCTTCACCCATGTCGAATCCTCCGGGATTCTAGCATTCGGGTTAGCATACCACATGACCCCGCAGCCTCTGTCCCCTCTCCCTTGACGGGACAGGGCTAGGGTGAGGATGACCCAGTGCCCCAAACGCCCCTCATCCTAGGAGCGCAGGCGTCCCGCCTGCATCCCCAATCCCGAAAATTGCCCCCAAATTGCCCCATAGCGCCCCTTGACACCGCGAGAACAGCCGTGCTAGTCTGGTAGACGGCCCGAAGGGACGTACTCCAAACGGGCACAGAGCCACCTCTACCAAATCTTCAGGGTATTCATGCCGCCGCTGTTGTTGGGACGGGGCCCCCGCGGTATGAGAAGGCCGCTCTGTGTTCCGGCGTCTCGACAGGAGGACGCAGTGCCAAATGTGCCTCCCCCGTTCCAGGTGCGGACTCTCGGTAACACGGGAGGACCGTAGCCAGCGCAGCCCGACGCCTTGGTGGGTGGAAGGTCCAAGCGCGAAACGCAGGCGGTCCCGCAAGGGCCCGTCAGCCGTCCGGGAAAGTTAGAGGAGGGGCTGCACCCCCAGTGTCGGCGGGCGATCGACGTCGGCATCCTCGAAGCAAGTACCGGAGTCACTGCCTTGCAAGGCAAACTCATCTCCCGCGAGAGCGGGGGAAACCAGGAGTAGACAGGACGCGGGTCCCAAGACCCGCCAAGTACCCTCTCCCTCACGGGGGAAAGGGCCAGGGTGAGGGCAAACGCCCCGCCCTGCGCCCCCTCCCCCTAGGGGAAAGGGCCAGGATAAGGGCGATAAGCCCGCAAAGGAGCCGACCGAGACGAAACGAACATAGACGAAGGCGCCAAGAGGCCCCAGCCTTCATCACCCTCCCCAACGGGGAGAGACCCAGGGTGAGGGCAATTCAGCGCGCCCGCCTTATCCCCTCTCCCTCGATGGGAGAGGGCTAGGGTGAGGGTGACTCCCCCTTGCCCCAAAGGACCGCAGGCGTCCCGCCTTGCTCCCCCAATCCCGCAAATCCCAATTCCGGCGCTCCTCCGTCTTATCCCCTCTCCACACTCACTACTCTACACTCACCACTATCCCAAGCGTCCCGCCAGCGCTTCTCCCAATCCCACAAATCCTGATTCAGACTCCACCCCAAGCCCCTCAACCGCTGCACGCAGGTTGACACTCCTCGGGGCCGAGCCTATAATTGCAGCACAGCGACAATAGCGACACAGACTGCGAACAGGAGTAGTACGTCTCCGGGCGAGGCCAAGAGAGCCGGGCAAGGTGTGAGCCGGCGCCGAACGCAGAGACGGAATGGACCTGGGAGTCTCCAACCGAGGGCTCTACGAGAGTTGTAGGCTTGGACGGAGAGGGCTCCGTTATCACGGCCCAGGGGCATATGCGCCGAGGCGCGTTGTGCCCGTTAGAGATGCCGCGGCCCACGGGCCGGCGGCGAAATAGGGTGGCACCACGGAACAGCCCCGTCCCTTAGGAGGACGGGGCTGTTTGCATTTGGAGGCTTGGGCGATGCAGACGCGAGAAATGAGCGCGGCCGCGGTCGAAGAGAAGCGTGTATTCAGCGGTATACAGCCTTCGGGCGAGCTTCACCTTGGCAACTACCTGGGCGCAATCAAAGGCTGGGTGGAGCGTCAGCGCGAGAAGGTGAACTTCTTCTGCATAGTGGACCTGCACGCCATCACGGTGCCGCAGGACCCGGAATCGCTGCGACGCCGGACGCGCTCGGTGGCGGCCATGCTCCTAGCGGCCGGGCTGGACCCCGACCGCTGCACGCTCTTCATCCAGAGCCACGTCAGCGCGCACGCAGAGGGATGCTGGCTGCTGAACTGCGTTACTCCGATAGGATGGCTGGAGCGGATGACGCAGTTCAAGGACAAGTCGGCCGGCCAAGAGCGGGTCTCCACCGGGCTTCTCGGCTATCCCGTCCTGATGGCCGCCGACATCATCCTCTACGACGCCGACGAGGTGCCCGTCGGCGTCGACCAGAAGCAGCACGTCGAGTTGGCGCGGGACATCGCGGCGAGGTTCAACCGGCTCTACGGAGAAACGTTCGTAGTGCCCGAACCGGTCATCCCCGAGGTCGGCGCCCGCGTCATGGGGCTGAACGACCCCGCCGTCAAGATGTCCAAGACCCACTCCGACGTTCGAGGCCACGCCGTCGGGATGCTCGACGACCCCAAGGAAATCGAGCGCTCATTCAAGCGGGCGGTAACCGACTCGGGCAACGAGATAGCCTTCTCGAACGACCCAGGGAAGGCCGGCGTGAACAACCTGCTCGGCATCTACAAGGTGGTAACGGGCAGGAGCAAGGACGAGGTGGAGCGGGACTTCGAGAACGCCCGCGGCTACGGCGACCTCAAATCCCGCGTCGCTGAGGTCGTGATCGAGGAGCTCAGGCCTGTGCGGGAGCGGTACCGCCGGCTCATCGGCGACGTTGCGGAGCTGGACGCGCTGATGGCCGTTGGCGCGGAGCGTGCGGAGGACGTCAGCGGGCCAAAGCTCCGCGAGGTGAAGGATAGAATCGGGCTGGCGCTTCCCAGAATGGCCGGCGGGGGATAGGTCGGCATGTACAACCCGACGTTGGAGCAGGTCAAGCGCCTGTCCGCAAAAGGAAACCTGGCGCCCGTATATCTCGAGATAGACGCCGGCCTCGAAACGCCGGTGTCCGCGTATCTGAAGGTGGCCCGGCCGCCCTATTCGTTCCTGCTCGAGAGCGTCGCGGGCGGAGAGCGGACGGCCAGATACAGCTTTATCGGGACGGAGCCGCTGGCCGTCGTGAGAACCGGCCCAGGCCAGGCGGACGGCGAGATAGACCCCCTGATTCCCGTCCAAAGAGTCATGCGCGGCTACGACTTCGTGCCCGGCTCGGATATCGGCCCGTTCAACGGCGGCATGGTCGGCTACATATCCTACGACGCGGTGAAGTACTTCGAGCGTCTGCCGACTCCCGAAAACGACCCCGTAGGAGCCCCGGAGTCGGTATTCATGATGGCGGCTACGTTCCTAGTCTTCGACCACGTTCGGGGCGTCATACGCATCGTGAGCAACGCCTTTCTCGACGACGGCGTGGAGACCGCCTACAGGAACGCTGTCGAGCGGATCGACGAGGTCGCCGCCCGGCTCGCCGCGCCGCCCGCCGACATGCCCCGCGCGGCCGCCGGCCCCCCAGGCTCGGACGTAACCTCGAACCTCACCCGTGAGCGGTACGACCGGATAGTCAGCAGATGCAAGGAGTATATCTACGCGGGCGACATAATCCAGACGGTGCCCTCGCAGAGGCTCTCGCGCCGCACGACAGCCCATCCGCTGGAGATCTACCGAGCGCTGCGCGCTATCAACCCATCCCCGTACATGTACTACCTGGAATTGGACGACTTCCACATCGTGGGCGCGTCGCCCGAAGAGCTGGTTCGCGTCCGCGACGGCGTGGTGTCCACGCGGCCTATCGCGGGGACGATGCCCCGCGGCAAGAGCGAGGAAGAAGACGCGAAAATCGAACGGGCGCTCCTAGCCGATGAGAAGGAGCGCGCCGAGCACATCATGCTGGTCGACCTCGGACGGAACGACCTCGGCCGCGTCTGCAAGCCGGGCACAGTCGAGGTAACCGAGCTGATGACCGTCGAGCGCTACTCGCACGTCATGCACATCGTCTCCTATGTCATTGGCAGCCTACGGGACGGCATGACCCCCTACGACGCGCTGAGATCGTGCTTCCCCGCCGGGACGCTGTCGGGCGCTCCGAAGATTCGCGCGATGGAGATCATCGCGGAGATGGAGCCGGACAGGCGGGGGCCTTACGGCGGAGCGGTCGGATACTTCGACCTGAACGGAAACATGGACACCGCCATCACGATACGCACCATGGTCATCAAGGACGGCGTGGCGCACATCCAGGCCGGGGGCGGCATCGTGTTCGACAGCGTGCCCGAGACCGAGTACCAGGAGACCCTCCACAAGGCGTCCGCGGTCCTGGAGGCTATCGAGCGGGCGGAGCGAGGAGGCTCGCCGCGATGATACTGCTGATAGACAACTACGACAGCTTCACGTACAACCTCTACCAGTACCTGTCGGAGCTGGGCGCGGACGTACATGTCGTTCGCAACGACGAGGCGACGATAGAAGACGTGGCCGAGATGTCGCCGGAGAAGATAGTCATCTCGCCGGGACCATGCACGCCGGAGAAGGCTGGCATCTCGAACGAAGTCGTGCGCCGATTCGGGCCGACGTCGCCTATCCTCGGGGTATGTCTCGGGCACCAGTGCATCGGCTACGCCTACGGCGGCGCGGTGGGCGGCGCGGGCGAGATAATGCACGGCAAGACCTCGATGGTCCACCATGACGGGAAGGGCGTGTTCGAGGGTATTCCCAACCCCTTCGAGGCGATACGCTACCACTCTCTGGCGGTGTACGAGGAGGACCTGCCCGGTGACTTGGAGGTTACCGCCTGGACCGACGGCGGCATCATCATGGGCGTCAGGCACAAGACCCACCCGGTCGAAGGCATCCAGTTCCACCCGGAGTCGATCATGACCAGGGTGGGCCATGACATACTGCGGAACTTCCTGGCAACGTGAGTGAGCTCCCGCTTCGGCGGATGATGGATAGACCCGCGCGGAGGCGACGATGATACGCGAGGCGATAGCGGCGGTGGTTGAGGGACGGTCCCTGACTTCGGACGAGGCCGCCCAGGTGATGGGCGAGATAATGAACGGCGAGGCCACCCCCGCCCAGATAGGGGCGTTCCTTACGGCGCTGCGAGTGAAGGGGGAGACCCTGGCCGAGATAGAGGGCATGGGCCGCGTCATGCGCGAGCGGTCGCTGCGCGTAGAGGTGGACGGTCCGGTCGTCGATACGTGCGGAACCGGCGGCGACTCGTCCGGAACCTTCAACATCTCGACGACCGTCGGGTTCGTGGTCGCGGGGGCCGGGGTCCGGGTCGCCAAGCACGGCAATCGCGCGGCGTCCGGGGCGACCGGCAGCGCAGACGCGCTCGAGGAGCTCGGCGTGAATATCGCCCTGGGCCCCGAGGGCGTCAAGCGGTGCATCGAAGAGGTGGGATTCGGGTTCATGTTCGCCCAGACCTTCCACCCGGCGATGAGGTTCGCAGCCGGGCCGAGGCGCGAGATAGGCGTCAGGACCATATTCAACACGCTGGGGCCGCTCATGAACCCGGCCGGCGCATCCGCGCAGGTCTTCGGGATGGCCGACCCCAGCCTAGCGGACGTGATAGCCCAATTCCTGGACACCCAGGGCGTCGGCCACGCGCTGATAGTGCATGGACAGGACGGGATGGACGAGGTTACACTCACCGCGCCCACGGACGTCTGGGAGATGAGGGGCGGAGTCGTCTCGACCTACACGGTGACGCCTGAGGATTTCGGGCTCGGCGGCATCGACAGCGCGTCTCTGAAGGTCGCCGGGCCGGCCGAGAGCGCGGCTGTCCTTCGCTCGGCGCTGGACGGCGAGCCCGGCTCCGCCCGCGACGTCGTGGTCGCCAACGCCGCCGCCGCGCTCGTCGCGGCGGACAGGGCCGATACCCTGCGCGAGGGCGCCGCCCTCGCCGCCGAGTCCATAGACAGCGGAGCCGCGAGGGCCAAGCTCGACGCCCTAATCGAATTGAGCCGGGAGCTGGAATGAAGCTGGCTGAGGAGGAGACATGACTGATCCCATGAGCCATCGGGAGCGGGTCCTCGCCTGCCTTGCCGGGCAGGACATCGACCGGCCGCCCGCGAGCATGTGGCGGCACTTCTACGCGGAGGAGACGGCTGCGGACACACTGGCCGACGCCATGCTCGGCTTCCAGGGCGAGTACGACTGGGACTTCATGAAGGTCAACCCGCGCGCCTCCTACCACGCGGAGGGCTGGGGGCTGGAGATGCGTTATCTCGGCGATAGCCCGCCGGAGCCCCGCGCGCGGCCCATCCGAGAGCCGGACGACTGGACGAGGCTCGAACCGCTGCGGCCCGACGAGGGCGCGCTGGGTGAGCAGCTCGAGGCGCTGGAGCTGATTGCGAACGGGCTGGGAGGGCGTGTGCCGTTCCTGATGACGGTGTTCACTCCGCTGTCCATCGCGTCGCGGCTCGCCCCTTCCGAGGATGTGTTCGCGCGGCATCTCCGCGAGCGTCCCGACAGGGTCCGGCATGCGTTGGAGGTCGTAACCGAGACGTTCGTCAGCTTCTCGCAGGCGTGCCTGGAGCGGGGGGCGAGCGGCCTGTTCTACGCGACTACCTCGTGGGCCGCGACCGACCGGCTCACCCGAGAGGAGTACGCCGAGTACGCCCGGCCCTACGACCTCCGCGTGCTGGACGCGGCGTCCGACGCCGAGTTCAACCTCCTGCACGTGTGCAAGGACGACAACATGCTTGCCGACCTGCTCGATTACCCCGTCCACGCCTTCAACTGGGACGCGCGGGGGCGCGGCAACCCGTCCCTCGCGGAGGGCATGGCGATGGCTGGAACGCGGGCCGTGGTGGGCGGCGCGCCGCACAAGGAGGACCTGGCCGGGGCCGCGCCGGCGGACATCGCCCGCGAGATCCGCGGTGTCCGCGCGGCCATGGGCGGCAGGGGCTGGATGCTGGGCTCGGGGTGTACCTTTCCGCCGCAGACGCCTGCCGAGAACGTCCGAGCAGTGGCCGAGGCGGCTGGGATATAGGCAGGCATGACGCTCCAGCAGGGATTGACAGCTAGGCGTAGAAGCCCTATGTTCTTGCTACAACTATATGGGAGGCGCTGAATGGAGGCATATTGCTTCAAGTGCAGGTCGAAGCGCGAGATTAGCAACCCAGAGCCGGTCACACTGAAAAATGGGCGCCCCGCCACCCAAGGGACATGTCCCACCTGCGGCACCAAGGTTTTCCGGATCGGCAAGGCTTAGCAGGGCGCGGTCGCTCCCGGACAGTTGTATCGCCTTGTCTTATGACTGCCCGAACTCTAAGGCGGGCTGCGAGCTCGCTCTTGCGGCGGGGAATCTGATCCGATGGAAGAAGCGCCGGGTCGGCTTGTGTCTGGCGCTCGTCCTCATGATGGCCGCGGCTCTTGCCTGCACTTCAGGAGAGCCGCCGGTGGTCTTCACCTCGAACCGGGACGGCAACCTTGAGATATACTCCGTCCGCGTTAGCGACAAGGTCGAGACCAACCTCACTCGCCGCGCGGCTGACGACTTCGCCCCGCAGGTCTCCCCGAACCGCAGTATGGTCGCGTTCCTGTCCAGGTCGGCCGAGGGGGTCGCGCTCGAGGCGATGACGGTGAACGGGGAGGAGTGGCGGCGCGTGGCGGACGGCGAGGGGGATTATTACGGCCATCGCTGGTCCCCCGACGCTTCGCGCCTCGCTTACGTTGCGGAGTCGTCAGAGCGGACGTCCATATACTTCAACAACGCCGACGGCACGCAGCCGATGCCGCTGTCCTCCATTGAGAGCGGAGACGTTGGCGGGTGGTCTCCCGATGGCGCGTCGCTGTCGTTCGCAGTGGGAGAGGGCGCGGAGATGGGCATATATGTCCGCAACCCGGACGGCGTGAACGAGGACAGGCTGACCGAAACGCCGGACGCCGCGCCGATATGGTCGCCGGACGCGCGCCGGTTCGCCTTCATCTCGACGCGCGACGGCAATCCAGAGGTGTACGTCATGAACGTGGACGGCAGCGAGCAGAAACGGCTGACGGCGACCGATGCGCCGGAGTACGCCGTGTCGTGGTCGCCGAACGGTCGGTCGCTGCTGTTCGTTTCCGAGCGGGACGGCAACCCCGAGATATACGTCATGCGGGTGGACGGCGATGGGGAAGAGCCGGCGCGCCTCACTCGCAACGAGGTGAGGGACGGTCACCCAGTGTGGTCTCCCAACGGCGACCGCATCGCGTTCGTGTCGTACCTGGACGGGGACGCGGAGATATTCGTCATGTCGGCGGACGGCGAGGACCAGGAGCGCCTGACGAACAACGAGTTCGAGGACACCGAGCCGTCGTGGTAGCGCCGGGGGCTTGCCGCTTCACTTCTTCCTGACGGCGTGGCCTCCGAACTGGTTCCGCATCGCGGCTAGGAGCTTGGGGCCGAACGGCGCCTCTTGGCGCGACCTGAAGCGAGCCTGCAGCGACGCCGCTATCACGGGGATGGGCACCGCCAGGTCTATGGACTCCTGGAGGGTCCACCGGCCCTCGCCGGAGTCTTCGACGTAGGCTTCCAGGTCGGCGAGCCGCGGGTCTTCTTCGAGGGCTGCGGCGGTCAGGTCGAGCAGCCATGAGCGCACTACGCTCCCGTGCCGCCATATCTGGGCTATCTGCGCGAGGTCGAGGTCCAGCTCGTCTTTCGCGGCCATCAGCTCGAACCCTTCGGCGTATGCCTGCATGAGGCCGTATTCGATGCCATTATGCGCCATCTTCACGAAGTGGCCCGCGCCTGCCGGCCCCACTCGGCCGTAGCCCCGGTCTGGTCCGGGCGCGAGGGTCTGGAATATCGGCTCCAGCCGCTCGAACGCCGTCCTGTCGCCGCCTATCATGAGGCTGTACCCCTCGGCGAGGCCCCATATCCCCCCGCTCGTGCCGACGTCGAGGAAGGCTATTCCCCTTTCGCCCAGCGTCTCGGCCCGCCGGATGCTGTCCTTGTAGTTGGAGTTGCCCCCGTCTATGACGGTATCGCCCGGCTCCATCTCGTCGGCGAGGGCGGCAATGGCGGTCTCCGTCGGCTCGCCAGCCGGGGCCATGCACCACGCGGCCCTGGGAGGGTCGAGCTTCGCGGCGAGGTCGGCCAGCGAGTGGGCGCCCGCCGCGCCGGCCCCCGCCTGCGCTTCGACCGCATCGGCGTTGGGGTCGTACGCTACGACATCGTGGCCGCCCTGGAGCAGGCGCTGGGCCATGTTCCCACCCATACGCCCCAAGCCGATAAGCCCTATCTGCATGGCCGCTCCTCCCGTTCCTATCTCAGAGCAAGATACCAGACGTCCGGTACTGGCGCTACGTCACGAAGAGGGGATTGGCCTTGGTGATAGTCCTGCGCTCGGCTGCCATCGCGGCGCGAATGTACTTGGGCAGGGCGAACATGCCGACGTGGGTCTCGCCGTCGTAGTGCCGCAGGCCCGCACCGACCCGGGACTCCAGTCTCGCGTCGACCTCCGCGCGGTCGAGGGCCGCCGGGTCCGGGCCTAGGGAGCCGACTACGAAGCCCCACGTTGCCCCGAAGGACGGCACGAACGTCTCGTATGCGGACACCTTCGGGAATGC
The DNA here is from genome assembly GCA_958296115.1 of uncultured Dehalococcoidia bacterium. Lineage (GTDB taxonomy): Bacteria > Chloroflexota > Dehalococcoidia > Lucifugimonadales > CAJWER01. The sequence goes on along the minus strand of OY282442.1, from coordinate 2,084,296 downwards.
CGCGCCGATGGTGCGCGCGACCGCGGAGAAGCATTGCTCGTAGAAGGCTGGGCCTGTGGGGCCCGACTGGGCGACGAGCAGTCCGCCGGGCGCCAGCCGCGTCTTCACCAGCTCGTAGAACTCGACCGTGTACAGCAGGTATGCGGGCCCGCCTTCGAGGGGGTCGGGGACGTCTATTATCGCAGCGTCGAACTCATCGGGCGACTCCTCCAGGAACTCCAGGGCGTCCGCGTGGCGCAGTTCGAGGCGCGGGTCGTCGAAGGCTCCCTGGTGGAACGACGGCAGATGGACGCGGCATAGGTCAACCACCTCCTCGTCTATGTCCACCATCACCACGCGCTCCACCAGCTCGTGGCGCAGGACCTCCCGCGCCGTCGCGCCCTCGCCGCCGCCCGCCAGGAGGACCCGGCGCGGGCCTGGATGGGCTATCATCGGGGGGTGGACGAGGGACTCGTGATACACGAACTCGTCCGCCTCGGTTGACTGCGTCTTGTCGTCCAGGACTAGGGACCTGCCGAAGCGCGCGGTGTCCTGTATGACGACGGATTGGTAGGCGGTCCTTCCGGCATGAATGACACGCTCGACGCGCTCGCCCTGGATGAGGTCCGGGGTTATGCGCTCGTAATGCCAGTCGCCGTCCACCGGCAGCCCGACCCCGCTCTGCATCAGACCTTGACGGACGCCCCGGACGAGACGGGCCCCCGCCTCACCTCGGTAGCGGAGTGGCTCCCGCACTCCAGGCTGTCGATGATGAGGTCGGCAGCCTTGCTCGGCGCAAAAGCCGCGCCACACGTGAAGACGTCGACCGCGGCGTACCTGTGCTCCGGCCACGTGTGAATGCACAGGTGCGACTCCGCTATGGCGATTATCCCCGTCACGCCTCTGGGGGTGAACTTGTGGAACGACTGCCCCACGATGGTAGCGCCAGCCTCCAGGGCCGCGCCCACCATTGCGGACTCGATGAAGGCCAGGTCGTCCAACAGCTCCGGGTCGCATTCCCGCAGCTCCAACAGCAGGTGCGTCCCCAGCGCCTTAGATGGACCCGCCCTCCGCGATAGACCGCCGCTCAAGCCGCCACCCCCTCCTATCCAGACCTTCGCATACCCCGACGCAACGCAACGATTGTACACACGGCCCAACGCAGATTCCAGCATAGCGGCTGGGGTGGAGTCCTCTAGGGGCCGAGCCTGTTCAGCTCAGCAGGCGCGACCAGCGTGGCGATCCTGGCGGCCGGCAGAGCCACGCAACTCTCGGTCCGACATGGCTTGCGTTGGAGCCACCGGCTTTGACCACGGCTTCGTCTGGCCGTAGTCCCCGATGTTTCTCAGTCTGGTAGGGGTTGACGGGTTACGTGGCTGCGACGCAGAACCTGACAGGAACTCAGATAAGACTCGACCGTGCAAGTAAGTGAAGTAGGTTGGGAACGCCTCACCAATCAAGTTGCGGATAAGGTAGAGCGTACGATCCTCTGTCGCTCGTGTCCAGTCGTAGAATCTAGGGACTGTCTGCAGGTCGGCGCACTCCAAAATGCTGAGTACCCTGTTCTCCCAGGGATGAATCTTGAAGTCGCTCCCTATGTGGCTCGAATTGGTAGTGATGGTGTACGCGGGTCGCCCAGGACTCATTCGCCGATAACTAGACTTGAAGCCCTTGATGAGAGATGGCCACCCGTCTCTTTCAAGGTAGGGCCTGTTATACATGGTCCCGCCACAATCAGGGCACACTGCCAAACCGGCGTCGACTTTCTGCCGACTGCACCAAGGGCACTTATCGTTGTCGTAGGCGCTGCGACCCGAGTACGGAGGTATCTCGCTGATCTGCCGATACCGGTCCGGCCCGTAGGCGGGAACGAAGTGCAAGGGGTGAGTCCCTCGTGCGGCATCCTTGGATCTTGCGTCCAGCGGTTCATACTCCATGGACTCCAACCACTCCCGGATGCTCACCCACGGTCGCACTCCATTGTTTGACTGCTCAGCATGGGTTGGGCGTGGTATTGGGAATCGGTTTTGCGACAGCATTCTCTCCAAGAAGGTCTCTTCCTTATGCACGGCTACCACCAGCGCCCGTTTTCTGACTTGTGGAACGCCGTAGTCGGCGACGTTCACCACTCTAGGGAACACTTCGTACTTGGGCAGGTGGGCACGAAGAAGGTCAACGGCTCTGCCCTTTCCGCCATCGTATTCGACTTCAAGAGTCAACACCTGACGAACGTTTTCGATGACTATTATCCTCGGCTCCAACAGGCAAGCTATTGGGATAACTTCCAACAACAGGCGGTTCTTTTCCTCCAGGGCCTTTGCTTGCGGAGTCTGCCGTTTGCCTCTGCTGGGATTCGAGCTACTCATCCCCTGGCACGGGGGCGTCGCCACCAGCAAGTCCAGCCGCCTGGACGTGGACCGGCAGTATGCTGCGGCGACTTCGCTCCCATTGCCACGAACATCGCAAGTTAGCCATTGAGACATAGGGAAGTTGGCGGAACCAATGGCGGCTCGCCTCTGGTCTATCTCGACCTGTACGACGAACTGGAACCCGGCCATCTCGTACCCCAGATCACTCAAACCAGCCCCTGAGAACAGGGAAATCGCTGTCCCGGGGGCCGCCACCGCTGGCCTATTCTGCATTATGAAGTCGCGGAGTGGCTGACTAGACACTATCATCTCCTACAACGGAGGTAGTTCTCTTGGGTGGCGCTTCCCGTATAATAGGAACTAGGCGGTCGATGGTCAATGCGAGCGCCGTCTTGGTTCTAACGTCGTGCTCTGGAATACGAAACACCGTCCAGCCGGCGTCTGTAAGTTCCTTAGTGAACCGAATGTCTCGTTCTCTGTTGGCGCTTATTTTATTCACCCAGAATTCGCCCTTCAATCCCAAGTGCTTGCGGCATTCGGGGCAACCGTGCCAGAAACACCCGTCAACAAAGATGACGATCCATCTTCGAGGTAATACCATGTCAGGATTTCCAGGAAGCCGCTCGCCCTTGACGGATTTATAGCCTTCGTGAGTGAAGTAGCGCACCCCTCGACGCCACAGTCCCGAAGCCAAGGCTCGCTCAGGATGGGTTCTTCCCCGGTTATGCGCCATAGCAAGATAGCGCTGGGAGGGCTTCATCACATCCGTAGGCAATGGTCACTCTCCCTCTGCCGACAATTCCGGTAGTTCCCCTTGCATTTCCCCGACCACCTTGAGGAAGTCTTCGTGACTTCGGCTAGCGGATTCAAGGAGATCATGCCACGTCTTGTGAAAAATTTCAGAGTCAGTACGGATAGCATTCAATCTCAGAGCATCTAGGTTCAGCGCGTCACATACAATCGTCAGCCTGGCCTCGGGGAAGGACGCCTTTACTACAGATGTATCATCAATGAACTTCCTCACCGCTGTCAAATAGCCGAACGCTCTGTCGAATTCCTCGTCTGCCAAAGCGTGCTGGGGGCGTTTGATCTCTATGATCTCCAATCGGCCCTCGTGGTTGAGCATTACGAAGTCAGGCTTCTTGTCTGAATTATCTATAACCGAGGTAACGATATCCTCGCCGTACTTGGCTAGATACCAACTCTGGAAACTTGTTCGAGTCGACGCAAGAGACTGGTTGAAGCTTAACGGTGTCCAGTCAGGATAGAGTATCCACGGCGCAGTCTCGATGAGCTTTTGCAGTTGTCGCTCAACAGTCGAGGGGGCAGATACGAGCCTCCGAAGTTGCTCAATAGCACCGACCCGCTCTTGAGCGACCTGACCAAGAGAGTACATCTCTACCAATCTGGCCTTCTCAAAGAGGTCAAGGATCACATCCGTAGCCCCGTCCGTTACCGAAGCAACTTCATATAGTGTAGTGAGCAGAGTGCTATGAGGTCCTATTGCGTAAGCGAGACGCACCATTCGGTCTCTGTAATCAGGATCCCTGATGGAATCTCGATCTGCGCGTGTTATCAGTGACCTCGCCGCTCTCAGGACTGAGTCTCTTATAGCCCTGTCATTGGGATGAGCCACTTTGAGACGCTCGTCCAATTGGGATCCTTCAAGGAAAAGGTCCCAGGCGCGCTGCCCCGTACTTGCCTCTGACTTGGCAGCGAGCTCTTTCAAGAGTTCTCGACCCCACTCCCGTAGTGAGGTTCCAAGGTCAGAGTTCCAAATAATGTCTTGCCTGTCGGTCCGCACGAAATCCTCGTCCTCGTCCAACCACTCGGCGTGGATCGCTCCTGTGAGGTAACTTCTCATCTTGAACTCGCCGGTGAAGCCAGTCTTAATGTCAAAGTCCCTAGTCTGAGCAACAATCTTTCCTCTGGCGTAGAGGCGGACTCCAGCCATCACTTCGTCCTTATAGGGGTCCTTTGCGTAGGCAATCCAACCCGACACAGGATAGAACTGACCATCCACATTTACTGGCCTATTGCCCACTTCGATACGTGTGTTGGGCATAATGTCAACCTGTAGAGTACCGAGTTCGATGACTCTGCCTGCTCCGGTACTATCCTCTAGTTGGACACTCCAATTCACCTGAGTCAGGCCGAACCGGGCCGCCATCTGCCGATCCAATTCCTCTCCAGTAGGAACGCGTCTGCGGTCAAAGCGTCTTAAGATAAGCGTGGTCCCTGTAGTATCAGCATAGCCGCCATCCTTCCTACCAAGTTTCGGATGATAAGGTTCAACATTCCCGGATGCGTCCGACTGCTCAGTGAGAATGTCGTCTAGGTCAAGAATCAAGTTGGATACAGGATAACCCCTGTCAGTCTTGGTCCCGCCCGCACTAATGACTTCTACTTCACGACAGATTCCGAAAGGCGCCAGCTTCCCAATTCCTTTTCTCCCCATGACCTGTCTCTGGAATCTAGGGGTTACATCGCTTCGTTTCACTCTTCGGTTGTAACCAACGTTCAGGTAGTAGTCGTTGACTTCCTGTGCAGTCATCCCTCCCCCGTCATCCTCAATAACAATCTCAAATCCCTGATCTTTGACCTTTCCTTCTATCCTCCGAGCTAGGTACTGACCGAAAGGCAGCGTTATCTTCACGTGCTCGGCGTCGGCGTCGTAAGCGTTGGCAATCAACTCGGCCAAGACAGCGGACACTCTGTCGTACATCTGGATGCCCAGCTTGTCGATGGTAAGCCGGGATATCCGCATGGTGTACTTATCTGAACTTGGCTGCACCAGAAAGCACCTCAACCTGAAGAGTCTGCTAGGATGGTGGTCGATCCTTCCGCTCCATCCGCATCCAGATTCGCGTTGGCGGGGCTGTCCAGCGTCAGCAGGGGTTTGCTGGACTTGGCAAGCTTGCGGGCGAAGGTTTCGATCTTGCCGTGGGATGTAGCGTGAGCGAGGAAGAGCCTGTCGTTGCGTTGGGTGGGCTGGTTGCCACGCAACAGTAGGCGCAGGCACTCCGTCTCCACCGGCATCTGGAATCCGCCTATGACGGGCACGCCAGCGTCACGCATCGCCCTAGCCATGTCGTATGTCTTGAGGACGAGGTCGCCGGGGATGGAGCAGAACAGGGTGGTATGCTGTGCGTTCAGCCCTTCGGGGTCGCCGATAGCGCGGAGGTCGGCTCCCTGTACCCTTGACGCCGTTAGGGGGGCGGATCCAAGGGCGATCAAGATTGTGGAGACGACGAGACGGCCTGTTCGGGCACTGTTATGGTCCATGCCGAGAAGTATAATACGGGCGTTCGCGCCATGTCAAGGGCTACACGGCTTCAAATCAGTGCTTATCGAAATGCAGGACGTAGGGATCGAGGTCGGCAAGGCGAAGCGCATCCGGGGTCTTCAAGTCGGTCATCGCGTTCACTCCAAGCCAAGCTTGGTGGAGCTGGGGGGACTCGAACCCCCTACCTCTTCAATGCCATTGAAGCGCTCTCCCAGATGAGCTACAGCCCCATTCGCGGGCGGCGCGAGCGGCCCCGCCTACCTGAATATAGCAGAACGCCCGCGTCAGACGCAATCCTCGCCCCGCGCCAGTTTCATCTTGCCGCGAGGGACAGGAGCGCGGTTTGGCAGACGCTCCCAACGTGAGCCAAACGAAATTGGCGTCAGAAGAGGTCTGGAAGGCGCACGACCATCCGGCGCCGGTCGGGGTCCACCTCGAGCAGGACGTCGGCAAGGGCCGGCGCCAGCGTCTCGGAGCCCTGCGGGCCGCGAACGACATAGACGTCGTTGCTGCCGGTGGAGATTATCTCGGAGACCTCGCCGAGAGGCGCCCCGTCCTCCGTCCACACTTCCATGCCGATGATCTGGTAGTAGTAGTAGGAGCCTGCGGGCGGAGGGTCTATCTGCTCCTCGGAGACGGCGAGAACCGCGCCCCGCAGGGCCTCCGCCGCCGTGCGGTCGCGTACCGCGTCGAACTTCACCACGAGGTGGGCCTTCGCCTGCCGCGCCGACACGACCTGGACCGCCGAATCGCCGAGCAGCATCCGGCTGCCTGGGGTGAACCGCGCGGGGTTGTCCGTGAGGGAGGAGACCTTGAGGTGTCCCTTTATGCCCCAGGGGCCCAGTACCCTGCCGACGGCGACGCGGCCTTCGGGAAGCTCCGCCGCCGCTCGATGAGTCGTCAGACGATCTCCAAGACTGCCCGGGTGCCCTGCTTGATGGCGGCTACCCTGAGCAGGGTGCGGATGGACTCGGCCACACGGCCCTGCCGCCCGATGACCTTGCCCTTGTCGTCGGGCGCGACCTCGAGCCTCAGCACCACGCGGCCAGCTTCGCCCTCTTCTGTCACCCTCACCTCGTCCGGGTGGGAAGCGATGGACTTGACGATGTATTCGACCAAGTCTTTCATCATGCCTTGACTTTCTCCATCGTGCCCATGCCGACGAGCATGCGCTCGACGGCCTCACTTGGGCGCGCTCCGTTCCGGAGCCAGTAGATGGCCCTGTCCTCGTCGATGCTGACGGCCTCGGGCTCGGCCCGTGGGTTGTAATGCCCGATCTGCTCGATGAACCTGCCGTCCCGCGCAGCCCCCGAGTCGGCCACGACTACCCGGTAGCTGGGCTGCTTCTTCGCGCCGACACGCCTCAGTCTGATCCTTAGCATAGCTTTCCGATTCTCTATTTTGATTTTACTGTCAAGTCCTAATGAGATTCTAGGCGGGGCGGTCCGCGTTGTCAACGTGAGATTGGACTCACAAGAGCCGCTTCGATGTAGTCTTGGCGTCCTGGATCACCCTAACCATCTTCCGTCAAGGGATAGGGGATAAGGCGCGCCAGAGGGGGAAGGGGTAAAATGGGCGCCCATCTATCATCGGTCTTGAAGTACCATGTAGCGGCTGGCGGGGATTCCTGCGAATGCGGGATCACAGAATTGCCGCCGGGAGAAGCGGGATGGATGATTTGCGGGCCAAGATAGCGTTCATGCTGCCGTCGTCGTGCCTCGCCTTCGAGCAGGAGTTCCTGAAGGTCAGCCGCTCGCTGGACGGCGTGATAGGGATTCCTGCGCGGATGCTGATAGAGCATACGAGCGCGGGCGGGCTGACGGGGATGAACGAGGGGATAGACTTGGCGGCGCGGCAGCTTGCCACCACGAAGCCGGACGTGGCTATCTACATGTGCACGTCGGGCAGCTTCAAGGACGGCCAGGACGGCAACCGCGCCATCGAGAAGCGTCTGGCGGCGCTGATTCCAGGCGCGCGCGCGATGACCACGAGCGAGGCGGTGGTTCGGGGCCTGGACGCGCTTGGCATGAAGCGCGTGGCGATGACCACGCCATATGACGAGGACCTGACGACGCGCGAGCTGGGATTCCTGGCGCATCACGGCGTGACGGTCACGGACTTCGACTTCCGCGACATCGAGGACAACCTCGACCGGGGCAGCCTGCCGGCGGAGGAGTGGCTGCGGTACGCGAAGGCGCTGAATTATGCAGACTCCGACGGCTTCTTCCTTAGCTGCGGCAACGTGCAGACGCTGGACATCATCGAAAGGCTGGAGAACGATACCGGGCTCCCGGTAGTCTCGAGCGCTCAGGCGACCATCTGGATGGCGCTGCGACTGGCGGGCATTCAGGACTCGATTGCGGGATTCGGCTCGCTGCTGCGCGAGCGTTAGAGGAGGACGCGATGCTGATAATTGACGGCGACTATCCGATGGCGCACGGGGGCGTGGACATGGACCGGGACCTGACGCTGCCCATCGAGGAGGTGCGCGCCGCGACGGATCGGCGGAGCGCCATGGACGGCTGGCCTGACGCGGAGACGATGGCGAGCCTGCCGGAGATGCGCAAGGGCGGCGTGGCGGCGGCGCTGGTGAAGGTGTGCGGGCGGATCCGGCGTCCGAACAGCCCGATATGGGGCTACCGCACAGGACACCAAGCATACGCGGCAGGCCAGGCGCAGCTGGCGTATTACCGGATCCTGGCAGCCGAGGGCGAGGCGCGCATCCTGTCCACGTCGGGCGAGATGGCGGCGCACATGCGGGAATGGGCGGACGCCGAGGAGCGCGACGGGCTGCCAGTCGGATTCATCATCGGCATGGAGGGCGCGGACCCCATCCTGTGGCCCGAACAGGTCCACGAGTGGTGGGAGAGCGGCATTCGCGTCATCAGCCTGTCCCATTACGGGGTGAGCACGTACTCTCACGGCACCGGCACGGGTACGGACGGCGGACTGTTCCCGCCTGCGCCGGCCCTGTTGCGGGAGATGGACGAGCTGGGCATGATCCTGGACGTAACGCACACGTCGGACCGCTCGGTGCGGGAGGCCGTCGCGGCGTTCGATGGGCCGCTGCTGGCGAGTCACCAGAATTGCCGGGCGGTGAGCCCCGGCGAGCGGCAGCAGCCGGACGACATCCTGCTGGAGGTCATCAGGCGAGGCGGCGTAATCGGCCACTCGATGGACACGTGGATGCTGTACAAGGACGGCATAGACTGGGCGAACGTGCCCCACCGGCGCGACGTGTTCGAGCGGTCAGAGGTTACGCTGGACAACATGGTCGACCACGTCGATCACGTGAGCCAGCTCGCGGGCAACACCCTGCACAGCGCGATAGGCGGCGACACGGACGGCCAGGGCGGACGCGAGGGCGCGCCCCACGAGATAGACACGGTGGCGGACTACCAGAAGCTCGCGGACGCGCTCGACCGCCGCGGCTACTCCGGCGAGGACATCGAGAACATAATGCACCGCAACTGGCAGCGCTTCTACGAGGAGCATCTGCCGGAATAGTAACCGCCAAGCTCTCACTCTCCAGGCGCCTGGAGTCGAGGACAGCAGAGGGTGGTATATTTGAGGCTCGAGGCGGAGGACAGCCATGAAAATCCTGGTCGTAAATCCCTTCGGCGACACCGAGTTCCATGGCGAGGAGAACCTGGCGCGGATTGCGCGGCGGGATACCGAGTTCGACATGGTGAACATCGCCGACATGTACCCGCTGCGGAACAATCAGTGGCTCTATTTTCGGTACATGTGTACGGACGGGACGCTGGAGAAGGTCATGTGGGCGGAGAAGCAGGGTTACGACGCGGTGTTCATATCCTGCAACCTGGACATCGGGCTGCACGAGGCTCGGCAGCTGGTGGACATCCCAGTTACGGCGACTCTGGAGTCGGCGGCGCTGGTGTCGCACATGATGGGCGCGGCGTTCTCGCTGGTAACGGTTGACCACCAGAACGGCAAGATCCAGGAGTCGCTGCTGAACGCCTATGGGCTGAGCGACCATTTCGTGTCGCAGCGGCCCTTCGACATAGACGCGAACGACCTGTACCCTGACAGGACGCCGCCCGGCGAGGTGATAGAGGCCGTGGTGGACGCCGCGAGGCGGTGCGTGGAGGAGGACGGCGCGGAGGTGGTCGTGCCCGGCTGCACGCTGGCAGGCTCGGTCCTGACCCACGACGTGCCCGACGTCGAGAGCGTGATAGGCGCGCCGGCGCTGGACGGCATGGTGACGGGGTTCAAGATGGCGGAGATGATGGCGGACCTGAGGGCCGCGGGCGTGCCCACGGTGAGCCGGCGGGGCTGGTTCGAGAAGCTGCCCGCGGGGGACTTCGAGCGTCTCCGAAAGTTCCACGGCCGGCCGGTTTGACCGCATGGGACGCGCGGCGCGTAGACAAGACGGAGAGGCTAGGAATGAGCAAGACGGCTGATGCTGTGATAATAGGCGGCGGGGCGCTGGGCGCAAGCGTCTTCTACCACCTGACGAGGCTTGGGATGCGGGACGTGGCGCTGCTGGAGAAGGGCGAGCTCGCTTCCGGCTCGACGGGCGATTCGGCGGCGTTCGTGCGTCAGCACTACTCGAACGAGGTCTCCATACGGCTGGTCAGGAAGAGCCTCGAGTTCTTCCAGGCGTTCCCGGACGAGTTCGACGGCGCGGAGGTCTTCACCTCCACGGGCTGGCTGTTCCTGGTCCCGCCAGAGGCGGCGGACGTGTTCGACGTGAACATCGCAAGGCTCCGGGACGAGGGCGTCAAGACGTGGCCTATCTCGGTAGAGGACGCCGCGGAGGAGCTTCCGGGCCTCAACACGGACGGCATCGCGCGGGTGGCGTTCGAACCTGAGTCGGGCTACGTTGACCCGGGCGCGATGGTGCGGGCGCTGGCGTCCAAGGGCGAGGCCAACGGCGGCGAGGTCCGCCTGCGCAGCCCGGCGACCGGCATAGCCGCGAACGGGAACGCCAACACGGTCAGCACGCCCGGCGGCGACGTCGAGGCGCGGGTCGTGGTGAACGCGGCCGGACCGTGGGCCGGCGAGGTCGGCCGGTGGATGGGGCTCGACCTGCCGCTGGAGCTGTCGCGCGAGCAGGACATCGTGGTTCGCCCCCCGGCGGACGCTCCCAAGCTTCGGCGGTGCGTGTCGAACATGGTGGACCGCACGTACATCCGGCCCACGGCTGATGGCAACGTGCTGATCGGCACAGGGCATCCCAAGGAGAACGAGCCTGTGCCCGCGGACTCGTACCGCAAGGAGGCGGACGAGGAGTTCGCGCGTGAGACGAGCCGGCTGCTTGGGCGCCGATTCCCGGCGCTGGGGGGCAGCGCGGTCGCGCATGGCTGGGCGGGCCTGTATACGATAACGCCGGACTGGAACATGATACTTGACCGCTCGCCCGCCAACGAGAGCCACTACCTTGCGGTAGGCGGCAGCGGCCACTCCTTCAAGCTCGCGCCGGCCATGGGCCAGTGCCTAGCGGAGATGATAGTGGAAGGCGAGGCGAGGACGGTGGACATCTCGCCGCTGCGAGCCGGCCGGTTCGACGATGGGGCCGCGCTGCGCTCCACCTACGGGGGGAACAGGGCGTAGGGAGATCTGGATTTGGGAGGCGCGTGAATGTCGCAGGCGATACGGAGCTGGGCGAGCGTGATCGTGGACAAGCCCATCGGCGAGGTGTGGGCATTCGTGTCCGACGTGCGCAACATGGACCGCTGGGTGCGGGGGGCCTCGGATACGCAGGCGCCTTCGGGCGGCGCGATGGGCGCGGGTTCGGCATTCACCGGCAAGTACACGTACCGCGGGCGCACGTTCGACGTCAACTACAGAATCTCTGATTACGAGCCGGAGTCGCGGTTCGGGACGGAGTCCACCGAGGGGCCGTTCCAGTATTCGGGCGTCGTAACGCTGGAGAGCGCGGACGGCGCTACGCGGGTTACGAACACGCTGGAAGCCGGCTCGGACGGCGCGGCGACGAGCTTGATGTTCAAGCTCATGGGGCCGTTGCTGCGCTGGGGGATGCGCCGGCAGATAGCGAAAGAGCTTGGCGCGATGAAGCGCGTCATCGAGCGCGGGGAGTAGGCAAAGATGCAGGACAGCGCAAGGGTAGTCATAGTCGGAGCGGGTATCGTGGGATGCAGCGTCGCGTACCATCTCACGCAGCTGGGGTGGCGCGACGTCGTGGTCGTGGAGCAGGGGCCGCTCTACGAGACCGGCGGCTCCACGTCCCACGCGCCCGGCCTCGTGTTCCAGGTCAACCCCTCGAAGACGCTGGCGGGCTTCGCGAGCTACACCGCCGACCTGTGGACGCGGCTGGAGCTGGACGGGGAGCCGTGCGCCAAGGCCGTGGGCAGCATGGAGGTGGCCTGGACGCCTGAGCGGCTGAGTGACCTGAAGCGCAGGGCCGGCTTCGGCGCGAGCTACGGCGTGGAGGCGCACCTGGTCAGCCCCAGCGAAGCCCGGGAGATGATCCCCATGCTGTCCGAGCGCATCCTTGGGGCGATGTACGTCCCCAAGGACATCCATACCAAGGCCACTCGGCCGGCCGAGGCGATGGCGCGGGAGGCGGAGCGGAACGGCGCGGCGTTCCACGGGCATACCAGGGTTACCGGCTTCGGCATAGAGCGGGGGCGTGTTGCCGCGGTCCACACCACCCGCGGCGACATAGAGACGGAGCTGGTGGTTGCGGCGACGGGCATATGGGCGCCCAAGGTGTGCGGAATGGCGGGCGTGCCGATACCGCTCTCGCCGATGGAGCACCTCTACGCCGTCACTAAGCCGTTGCCGGAGCTGGCCGGGGCAACCGAGGAGATTTCGCAGCCGTTCCTGCGCCACCAGGACAAGGCGATGTACTTCCGGCAGGTCGGCGAATGTTTCGGCATCGGCTCCTACCAGCACGAGCCGCTGCTGGTGAACGCCGAAGACATCCTGGGCCACGAGGACGCGCCGATAGCGCCCGCCGAGGCGGAGTTCACGCCAGAGCATTTCGAGACTGCTCTGGAGGCCGCGGGCGAGGTACTGCCCGCCCTCGAGGGCGTGGGATTGACGCGCAAGTTCAACGGGATGTTCTCGTTCACCACCGACGGGTTCCCCGTCCTGGGCGAGTCGCCGCAGGTCCAGGGATTCTGGTCGGCGCAGGCGGTATGGATCACGCACGCGGGCGGCGTCGGCAAGGCCGTGGCCGAGTGGATGGCTAGCGGCGAGCCGTCGGTGGACCTGCGCGAGTGCGACATAAGGCGGTTCCACCCCCACGCCTACGGCCGGGGCTACGTGCGGGCCAGGGCGGCGCAGCAGTACCGGGAGGTCTATGACGTCATCCACCCGTTGCAGCAGATGGAGTTCCCCCGGAACATCCGGCTCACGCCGTTCCACGCTCGGCAGCGGGAGCAGGGCGCGGTGTTCTTCGAGAACGCGGGCTGGGAGCGCCCCCAGTGGCACCAGGCGAACGAGGGGCTGCTAGACTCCCTGGAGGTCGAGGGCGCGTCGCGGACCGGCTGGGAGGCGCGCGAGTGGTCGCCGGCCGTCGCCGCGGAGCACGCCGCTACCCGCGAGCGCGTCTCCATGTTCGACCTGACCCCGTTCGCCAAGTTCGAGATAACGGGGCCTGGCGCTCTCGACGCGCTGGAGCGCCTGGCGGTCAACCGCATGGACAGGCCCGTCGGCAGCATCACGTACACGGCCATGCTCACACCCAAGGGCGGGATAAAGTGCGACCTGACCGTTACCCGGCTGGCGGAAGACAAGTTCATGGTGGTTACTGGCGGCGCGATGGGGCTTCACGACCGCGCCTGGATAGAGGCGCATCTGCCGGGCGACGGCTCGGCGGTCCTGACGGACGTAACGTCGGGGTTGTGCTGCATAGGGTTGTGGGGACCGAGGTCGCGCGACCTGCTGGGCCGGATCTGCGAAGAAGACGTGTCGAACAAGGGCTTCCCGTACATGACCGCGAAGCGCCTGACGATAGCCGAGGTCCCCGCGCTGGCCCTCCGCATCTCCTACGTGGGCGAGCTGGGCTGGGAGATATACGCATCCACCGAGCACGGCCCGCGGCTGTGGGACGCGCTGTGGGAGGCGGGCCAGCCCCTCGGAGTCATCGCGGCGGGCGGCGGCGCGTTCGAGTCGCTGCGCCTCGAAAAGGGCTACCGGCTCTGGGGCAACGACATCCATACCGAGTACAACCCATACGAGGCAGGCATCGGGTTCGCGGTCAGGATGCGCAAGGGCGGCTTCATCGGCAGGGACGCGCTGAGGAATATCAGGGCGCAGGGCCTGGCCCGCAAGCTCTGCTGCTTGACGCTGGACGACCCCGGCGCCGTGGTCATGGGCAAGGAGCCGTTGCTCGACGGCGACCGCGTCCTCTCCTATGTCACGAGCGCCGGCTACGGCCACTCCATCGGGCGCGGCATCGTGTACGGATACCTGCCAAGCGGCTATACTGAACCCGGGACGAGTGTGGACGTCCTGTACTTCGGCGAGCGCATCCCCGCCACCGTGGCAAGGGAGCCCCTCTACGACCCGGCGGGCGAGAGGATGAAGGTATGAGCGATACGCTGGTTCGGGACGCGGCGGCGCGGCGGCGGGCCGGGATGCCGGACGCGGGGGCCTGCGCCGTCGCGCGGGCGGCGTTCGACGCCGCTCACCCCGAGGACACGGTCATCCTGTTCGGCTCGCGGGCGCGGGGAGACTTCAGGCCGAACTCTGACATAGACCTGCTCGTGGTTGCCGGCGGCCACGTGAACCAGGATGACTACGCAATAATCAGCGCAGCCGCCAACCGCAAGGCCAGGGAGATATACAGGGGTTCGACGCCTATAGACATAGCGCATCTGTCCAGGGAGGCTTTCGATGATGGCCGCCGGGCGCGGAACCACGTGGCGGGCCAGGCCGTGCGAGATGGATTCGACGTGAACGGAGAGAAGGTGACGTACGACAATCCGGAGCCGACCAACTGGCCGGACATACGCCAGCGCATCGCCAACGCCGAACGCGAGCTTCGCACCCTGGTCATACTCGTCGAGAACGACGCAGACGATGAGCCAATCGGGTTCCACGCGCAGCAGGCCCTCGAAAACGCGCTGAAGGGATGGGTCTCCGCGCTGGACGACGACTACGGGAATACCCACGACCTGGCGGACCTGGCGGCGATAGTCCGCAGGCATCCCAGCGAGGACGATACTCCGGCCGGGGAGCGCCTGATATGGTTGACCAGCTATGCAGTGGGATACCGTTACGCCGGCGCGTTGCTCGGCCTGGACGACCCGGGCGAGCTTCGGGAGACCGTGACGGACGCGGTGGAGACGATGATAGCCCGGATACGGACGCTGGCCGGGCGTGAATAACAGGATAAAGCGGGGGTGACCGGACATGATGCAGCAGAGATACTGGGCTGGGCTTGCCGGGATAGCGAGCGTGTACCTCTTCGGGATGAAGCTCGTGACCGCCATAGTAATCGTGATGCTCATCGCCACCCGGTAGTCAGGAGGTCTTCCGATGGCTGACAGAGGCATACTGGAGCGCTTGGCGGAGGGCGTCGTGCTCGGCGACGGGGGCTACATCGTCGAATTGGAGCAGCGCGGCTACGTGGTGACGGGCGCCTTCACTCCCGAGATCGCCATCACCCACCCGGGCGCCGTGCGCGAGCTCCACCTGGAGATGAAGAACGCGGGCTGCGAGGTTCTCCAGGTCATGGCGTTCTACGGCAGCCGCGAGAAGTTGAACACCGTCGGCTACGGCGACAAGGTGATGGAGATCAACCGCGCGGCGACCGACATCGCCCGCGAGGCCGCCGGGGGCGACATGCTGGTTGCGGGCGACCTCTGCACGACGTGGATGTGGGAACCCGACGACGACAAGTCCGACAGGCTGGTCGCCGACATGTTCGACGAGCAGATCGAGGCGCAGGCGGGCGTGGACTTCATCATCGGCGAGCTCTTCTTCAAGCTGGGCGAGGCGCTGCTGTGCGCCGAGCGCATAAAGCGCAAGACGTCGCTGCCAGCCATGATCACTATGTCGTTCCGCGAGAGCAACGTCTCCGAGGACGGCTTCACGGCGGCGGAGTGCGCCCGCCGCCTGCAAGACGCCGGCGTGGACATCGTGGGGCTGAACTGCATGAACGACCCGCAGCGCATGCTGCCCCACGTCCGCGAGATGCGGGACGCCTTCGACGGCTACCTGGCCGCGCAGCCCGTCGCGTTCCGATGCACCGACGAGACTCCCTGGTTCACCGGCTCGCCGGCCTTCCCGGACCGGCTGGAGCCGAATCAGCTCACCCGGTACGAGCTGGGCGAGTTCGCGGCAACGGCCAAGGACATCGGCGTCAACTACATCGGCGGATGCTGCGGCTGCAAGGCGACGCACATGCGCGAGATGGCGAAGGCGCTCGGCAAGTTCAAAGAGAAGCACAGGTGGAATGCCCGCGCGGACATGCCCATGAGCGAGACGGAGTTCAGCCGACCTCGCCGCGAAGCGGTGTCGGAGTAGCCCAGGCTATTCGGTAATCTCGTCTATGAGGACTGCCCTGCCCTCCTTGCCGGAACGCAGGATGGCCAAGGAGAAGCGCAGCGTCTCACGGGCCTCGCGCCCGGTCATCTCGGTCGTCCGCCCATCCAGGACTGCGTCCGCGAAGTCGCGGACAGCCAGTGAAAAGCTGGCGGCGTAGTCCGGGTCGAGGTCGGTGAAGGCGGTGGTCTCGCCGTCGCGGTACATCTCCAGCGGGGGCCGGCTGTTGCTGCCGCCGATGAAGTTGTTGACCCACAGAACGCCGCGTGTTCCCGTCACTTCGGCCCAGACGTAGATGGGGTAGTAGTGGGATGGGATGATCATGTCGTCGGCGTACACGGACTCCCAGGAGCCGAACCGGTCCGCGCCGCGGTACTTCCAAGCGGCCATGGTCGGGTTGTCGAGGAATGCGCCCGGCGGGAGCTCGTGGTGGGCCTGGACGCGCTCGCGTCCGATGAACGCGAATGCCCGCTCCACGTCGCCGAGGAAGTACCTGGCTAAGGACCAGATATGCTGGCCGTGGTCGAACACGATGGAGCCTTCGCCGGAGCGCTTCGCGTCCGCGCGCCAATCTTGGGCGTTCGGGGGAACCTCCCACCCATGCCGCACGTTGCCCGTCAGTGACTTGAGCCTGATGGAGAGCGGCTCGCCAATCTCGCCGCCGTCGAGCATCTTCTTCGCCCTGCTGAACTGCTGCGCGAAGCGGTAGTTCTCGATAACGCGAAGGAGCTTGCCGGAGCGCTCCGCGGCAGCCAGTATCGCGTCCGCCTGCGTAACGTTCATCGCCATCGGCTTCTGCAGGGATACGTGCTTGCCGGCGTCGAGGGCGGCGATGCCCATCTCCGCGTGGAGATGGTGAGGCGTGATTATCTCCACCGCGTCTATGTCCGGGTCGTCGAGGAGCCGCCGGTAGTCGTCGTATGTCCTATCCGCGCCCCACTCGGCCGCGCGCCGGCTTGCCAGGCCAGCGTCCGCGTCGCACACGGCGAGCAGGCGCGCCTTGGGGTTGTTCCTGTACCCCTCGTAATGCATGTCCGCAATGCGGCCCGCGCCAATGAAGCCAACCCGCACCGCGCCGCTCATGGGGAGGTTGCCCGTGTCTCGGGCGCTTGGATGGCGCGCCAGCGGTTCGGCGGCCAGAAGCTCACCCACGCCCTGCCTATTATCCTGTCGGCGGGCACGGCGCCCCAGTCTCGGGAGTCGTTGCTCACGTTGCGGTTGTCCCCGAGGACGAAATACGAGCCATCGGGCACCGTCGTCCTGTAGCTGCCTCTGTCCGGTTGCGTGACGTAAGACTCGTCCAGAGGGACGTCGTTCACGAGCACCTGTCCGCGCTCGATTTCCACTGTGTCCCCCGGCAGGCCTATCACCCTCTTGACGAAGTCCCGGTCGGGGTTGTCGGGAGACTCGAAGATAACTACCTCGCCGCGGCGCGGGCCATGGAACAGGTAGGAGCCGCCTTCAGATTCGAGGAACGGGAGCATGGGGGGGCGCCGGATGTACACCAGCTTATTGACGATGACGTACTCGCCCTCTTCCAGGGTCGGGAACATGCTGGAGCCCTCGACCCTGTAGTTGCCCATACTGAACTGAAGCCCCAGGAAGATGAGGAGCGCAAGTATTATCGTCTCAAACAGCTCGCGGATTACGGCTCTCATGTTTCCCAGTCCACAGGCTCACCCACACCCCATCACAAGTGAGCGCCGCCAGTTCCAGGACCCGGCAGACGGCATAGCCCGCGGCTGCGCCGGAAGCCTATTGTGTAACGGATATCACCGCCCACATCTGGACCGGATGGATCGTGCAGGCGTACCTGTACTCGCCCGGCTCGTTGAACTGGAACACGAACGAGTCTTCGGACTGAAGATGGGTCTTGAACAGCGTCTCCTGGTCGTTAACGGTTGGCGTGTGCGTAACGGTGTGGGCGAGTCCGGAGTTGTTGGTCCACCGGACGAACGTGCCGACCTTGATTTCCGCGCCGGTATGGGACATCGGGGAGCTGTTGATCTCATGGTCTATTACGGTTGCCCCCGCCGGGATAGGCACCTCGGTAGGACTCGGCGTCGGCGTCGGTTTCCCGGTTGTGAATCCACAAGCCAATGTAAAGAGCGCTGCGAGCGCCGCCACTATCACGAGAACTCTGACCATGTAAGTCTCCCTGGCGCAGCCTGCGCCCAGTCCTATGCTCTGGGGCCTTTGGCGATCTCGGAGAGTGTAACACCGCCAGTTCCAAAGAGCAATGAGAGTAGCGCGCCGCGCCTGATTGAAGTAGGATTGCCGCGCCTAGGAGGACAACAGCCGTGAAGATACTTGGCATAGAGACGTCCTGCGACGAGACCGCCGCCGCGGTGGTCGAGGATGGGCGCCATATCCATTCGAACGTGGTTGCGTCGCAGGCTCAGATTCACGCCGAGTACGGCGGCATAATCCCCGAAGTGGCGTCGCGGCAGCACCTGCTCACGCTCGTGCCAGTCATACGGAGCGCGCTCGACCGGGTCGGGCTGGAGCTCGACGCGCTGGACGGCATCGCGGTTACGAATGGCCCAGGGCTGGCGGGCTCGCTGCTGGTGGGGGTGAACGCGGCAAAGGGGTTGGCGCTGGCGGCAGGGTCGCCGCTGATAGGTGTCAACCATCTCGAAGGACACATCTACGCCGCGTGGCTCGAAGAGGCCGATCCAGCGGTCGAGCCGGGCTTTCCGCTGCTATGCCTGATTGCATCCGGGGGGCACACTGACCTGATAGTGATGGAGGGCCACGGCCGGTACATCCTGGTCGGTCGGACCCGGGACGACGCGGCCGGCGAGGCGTTCGACAAGGCGGCCCGCGTGTTGCGGCTGGGCTTTCCGGGCGGGCCGGCGATACAGAAGTCGGCGGAGGGCAGCCGGGCGATGGAGCCGCCGCTGCCGAGACCGCGGATCAAGGACTCGCTCGACTTCAGCTTCAGCGGTCTCAAGTCCGCCCTCCTGCGGCGCGCCGAGGAGCGGGGATGGTATCCCCCAAAGCCTGGCTCGGAGCTCGACCCCGGCGAGGTCTCCGAGATGGCCGCCGCGTTCCAGGACGCGGCCGTGGACGCGATGGCCACCCGGACCGTCGAGGCCGCCGTCGAGCACCGGGTCCGGGGCGTCATCTTGGGCGGTGGGGTCGCCGCGAACACCCAGCTGAGGCTGGAGGTCGGCAGGCGCTCCCCCGCGCCGGTCATCGTCCCGCGCCCGGCGCTATGCACCGACAACGGCGCGATGATAGGCGCGGCGGGGTGGTTTCATCTCCGGGATGGGCCGGACTATCAGTGGAGCATGGACGTCGAGCCGCGGATGAGACTGGGCTGACGCCAGACTAGCGGGGCGCGAATCTCCGCGCCGTCGCAGGGGTCCCGTCCCTCAGTTCGAACAGCCTGTTGGCCATGGCGTTGATGCGGCCCTCGACGGCAGAGTCAGCGCCGTCTATGGCGATGCGGATCTCCTCGGATTCCGTGCTGAATACGGCCCGCACCTTGTCGTAACCCCAGAGCCGATCGACCAGCAGGTACACGCCCATCCCGGCAATGACGGCGGCGGCCACAGCCGAGAATAGCGGGTGGTCCCAGATGCGCCACACCATCACCGCGACGAACAGGGAGACTGCGCCCCAGGCCAGGCCGCTGACGCTCCGTCGGCGAGTGTTCGTAACATCGACCGCAGCGATGTCCTTGATAGATATGAAGGACGCGCTGCGGGCCGTTCCCTTCACGCCGAGGCGTATCAGACGCATGTCGGTCAGCACGAGCCTGTCGAAGCGGTCCGTCCCGGACGAGCCGAGATATACGGACGAGTCCACGCGCTCGCCGTCTATGAGGGTAACGCCCTCCAAGTGGTTCGAGTCGTATCCCATTATGCCGGGGCTCGCAATGCGCCAATCGCGCCTATCTTAGGGTATCACGCCGGTACGCAAGATGTCAGAATCGCCCGTGATTCGGCAGGGCAATCGCATCTTATTCATCTTGGTAGTCGAAGCCCAACGTGAACCAGGGCCAACCCGCTTGGGGTTGCCCCTACATGTCCCCCGCCTGGATTTCTTCGTCAGGAGAGGGATTTTCGCCTCGTCTCCCAGTTGAAAGGCGGGGGCGGGCACGCTGAATTATCCTCACCATGGCCCTTCTGTCGTGAAGGTGGGGAGGCGCAGGCGGGACGCCCGCTCATGGGATAGTGGTGAGTGTAGAGAGTAGTGAGTCGAGATGGGGGCGCGCTGAGTCACCCTCACCCCAGCCCTCTCCCGTCAAGGGAGAGGGGGTAAGACTGGCGCCTCGCTGGCGCCTTCGTCTATGTTCGCGTTGTCTCGGCCGGCTCCTTTCCGTTGGCGCTCTGGCGGTTCTGGCCGCTTCTGCGCCTGGCTTATCACCCTTACCCTGGCCCTTTCCCGTCTAGGAGAGGGGACAGAGCGGGGAATCGCCCTTGTCTCCTAGCCCTTTCCCTTCGGGGGAGGGGACGCAGGGCGGGGCGTTCGCCCTCACCCTGGCCTTTCCCCCGTGAGGGAGAGGGTACTTGGCGGGTCTTGCGACCCGCGCCCTATCTACTCCTGGTTCCCCCGCTCTCGCGGGAGATGAGTTTGCCTTGCAAGGCAGTGACTCCGGTACTTGCTTCGAGGATGCCGACGTCGATCGCCCGCCGACACTGGGGGTGCAGCCCCTCCTCTAACTTTCCCGGACGGCTGACGGGCCCTTGCGGGACCGCCTGCGTTTCGCGCTTGGACCTTCCACCCGCCAAGGCGTCGGGCTGCGCTGGCTACGGTCCTCCCGGTCGTCCGAGAGTCCGCACCTGGAACGGGGGAGGCGCATTTGGCACTGCGTCCTCCTGGGGGGGCGCCGAAACACAGAGCGACCTTCTCATACCGCGGGGGCCCCGTCCCAACAGCAGCGGCGGCATGAATGCCCAGATTTGGCAGAGGTGGGTCTGTGCTCGTTTGGAGTACGCCCCTTCGGGCCGTCTACCAGACTAGCACGGCTGTTCTCGCGGTGTCAAGGGGCAATCTGGGGCAATTTGGGGGCAATTTTCGGGGGAGGCCGGGGGATCACCCTCACCCTAGCCCTCTCCCGTCGAGGGAGAGGGGATATTGCCCTACATGATTCGGGATGCGGCTGTCCTGGGGCACAGGACTTTGACAGTCCTTAGGGGCTGCCGTAAGATACCGCCCGCAGTCAACGCTCAACCATATTGGGCCCGCGTGGGGCCTCTGTGACCGGAGAATAGATGGCAGAGTTCAAGTACAGGGTCTACCGCATCGGCGTTCACGCTCGAGACCTGCTGGAGCCAGAGCGGCTGGAGCTGGAGAAGGTCGGGGCGGAGGAGATAGTTCTGCCGCGCATCGAGGGCGACGAGCTTATCGAGAAGGCGCGCGACGCGCACGGCATCATAGACGTTGAATCTCCCATCACCCGGCGGGTCATGGAGGCCATGCCGAACCTGAAGGTCGTCCTCAGGACAGGCGTCGGCGTGGACGTGATAGACGTGGAGGCAGCGACCGAGCTGGGCATCGCCGTCGTATGCGTCCCGGACCTCTGGATCCGGGAGGTCGCCAACCACGCCTTCGCGCTGCTGCTCGCGTGCAACCGCCGGCTGCTCAAGCTCGACTCTATCATCCGCGCGGACGGGTGGGTTCCGGTCATCCCATCCCCTGTTGGCAGCATCCACGGCGAGACGCTCGGCATCGTCGGACTTGGGCGCATCGGGCGGGCGCTCGCGGCCCGGGCCATGGCATTCGAGATGGAGGTCATCGCCCACGATCCGTACCTGCCGGCGGAGGCGTTCGAGCAGGCCGGCGTCGAGTCAGCGCCGTTCGACGAGCTGCTGCGGCGCTCGGATTACGTGTCCATCCACAGCCCCAAGACGGACGAGACGACGCATCTGTTCGACGACGACGCCTTCGCCAAGATGAAACCCACCGCGTACCTGGTCAACACGTCGCGCGGGCCGGTGGTGGACCAGCAGGCCCTCGTCCGCGCTCTGCAGGCCGGGCGAATCGCGGGGGCGGGGCTGGACGTGCTGGAGCGGGAGCCGCCGCCGCAGGACGAGCCGTTGCTCCGCATGGAGAACGTGATACTCACGCCGCACTCGTCCTACTACTCGGACGCCGCGATCGCGGACCTGCCAATCAGGTGCGGACAGGAGGTCGCCCGCGCGCTCACGGGCCGCCGCCCGCTGAACCTGTTCAACCCGCAGGTACTCGACAAGCTGCCGCTGGCGGAGGATTAGCATGGCCGCCGCCAGTCCGTTGGCAGCTGACCCGCTCGCCTCGATGGGAGCGCCGCGCGATATGGCAACGGTCGTGGGGGGCGCGGGCGTCATAGTCAACGCCGACGCGCTCGAAACGGCCCACGTCGCCGACGGCTCGATAGACCTGGTGGTTACGTCGCCGCCGTACAACGTTGACATACCGTACAGCACTCACCAGGACGACGACGATTACGATTCCTACCTGGAATGGATGGGCAAGTGGCTTGGCCGCTGCTACGGCTGGCTCAAGGACGACGGCCGAATCTGCCTCAACATACCGCTCGACAAGAACAAGGGTGGGCAGCAGTCGGTCGGCGCGGACGTAACCACGATTGCGAAGGGGCTGGGCTACAAGTACCACTCGACCATCGTATGGAACGAGGGGAACATATCGCGCCGCACGGCGTGGGGCTCCTGGCTCTCCGCGTCCGCGCCCTACGTCATAGCGCCGGTGGAGCTGATAGTGGTCATGTACAAGCGCTCGTGGAAGAAGAGCGCTCGCGGGCAGTCCGACATCACCCGGCAAGAGTTCATGGACTGGACGAACGGCATGTGGGCCTTCAACGGCGAGAAGAAGAGCAAGATAGGGCATCCCGCGCCTTTTCCGGTCGAGTTGCCCATGAGATGCATGAAGCTGTTCAGCTACGTGGGCGACACCGTTCTCGACCCATTCCTGGGTTCTGGCACTACGCTCGTCGCGGCCCTGCAGACCGGACGGCGCGGAATCGGCATAGAGATGGACAGCGGATACTGCGAACTGGCGACTCGTAGGCTGGAGTCGGTGCAGGGGGAACTAAAACTTCACAGGGGTGGGCCTTGACTACCCAGAAAGATTTAATATTTGAGTATTACGAAAGTCATCCTGACAGGGACATAGAACACCCTGAGGTCGTGGATTGGGCTACGGCTGAGTACATGGGTCGAACTGGCAAGGTGCTCCGTGACCCTGATAGAGCGATTCGTTTGCTCTATAGCGAGTCCAAATTGATTAAGGTACGAAACGGTGTGTACAGGTATAACCCCGACTGGGCTGAGAGTGGCTTGGACGATGTATTCACATCTAGCCAGAAGGACGAGATAATGAGGCTAGGCGGTTACAGGTGTGCTGTTTGTGGAATTACGAAAGAGGAAGGGGCAGACTTGCAAGTAGATCATATTCGTCCTCGTTCAATGGGAGGTAGGTCGAATATCGAAAATGGCCAAGTACTCTGTGGCCCTCACAATTACAGGAAGAAGAACTACGGACAGACCGAGACTGGCAAACGTATGTTCATAAATCTCAGGAATTTGGCTGTCAAAGAAAAAGACAAGGACCTGATGGATTTCGTTGACCACGTGCTTGAGGTATACGAAGAGCATAGCATCAATAGCCACATAGAATGGGAAGCATGAAGCAATCCCAAATTGGAGGTTCCAGAATGTACGCGCTCGAAGTGATGAACCCCGTTGCGCCAACGCTCGGAGACGTGGAGGCGACGCCGCCCGCGCCCCGGCCCGCCAGCCTCGAAGGCAAGACCATCGGACTGGTGTGGAATGGCAAGGCGAACGGCGACGTTGCCCTCAAGAGGGCCGGCGAGCTGATCCGCCGCCGCGTCCCCGACGTGTCGCTCAAGTTCTACAGCGGCGCGCTGCCGACCCCAAAGCCGATAATGGAACAGGCGAAGAGAGAGGTTGACGTCGCCATCGGATGCACAGCCGATTGAGGGTCGTGCACGTCGTGGATGATCCACGACATGGTCGAGTTCGAGAAGGCCGGCATTCCCACGGCGGCGATACTCTCCGACGGATTTCAGGACGACGCGATAGCGAGCGCGAAGGCCTTCGGGATGCGGGGCACGCCGTTCACGGTCGTGCCCAAGGTCTATAACAACGTAACGGTCGAGGAGGCCATCGAGCAGACCGACCCGGCCGTGGATGACGTGGTGCGGCTGCTCACCACGCGGGCCGACGGCTACGCGATGGAGAGCGCCGCGCTCGCCGAGATAGGGGCCGCCGCGGAGACGTTCGAGGGCGCCGACCAGCTCGACGCGCTCGACAGATTCAACGAGGCGTTCTTGGACAACGACTGGGGCGACGGCTTCCCGCTGACACCGCCCACAGCCGAGCGGGTCGAGGAGATGCTTGGCGGCACGACGATGGGCGGCGGCGAGGTGGTGTGCCTGCTGCCGCCGGGTTCGGGCTACGCAACCGTGGAGAAGATCGCGGTCAACGCGGTCATGGCCGGCTGCAGGCCGGAGCATCTACCCGTCGTCATAGCCGGCGCGAAGGCGCTGTCGCTGCTGGACCCGCAGGACGCGCGGGGCTTCCTGATGTCCACCAGCGCGAACGGGCCGCTCTTCCTGGTCAACGGACCGATAGCCCGCGAGCTCGGCATCAACTCCAAGCGGGCCGCCCTGGGGCCAGGGCGGCAGTCGAGGGTCAACATCGTGATAGGGCGCGCCCTCATACTGACGCTCAAGAACGTCGGCCACTGGTACCCGGGACACCTGGACATGGACACCATCGGCACCACGCGGAAGTTCCCGCAGCTTGTCGCCGAGAACGAGGACGATACGCCCTGGGAGCCGTTCCACGTCGAGCAGGGGTTCCCCCCGGACGCCAGCGCGATAAGCGTGTTCAGCACGGGCTGGGAAGCTGACGTGGGCGACCAGGGCAACAGCACCGGCGACGGACTGCTCCGCACGATAGCCTACAGCTGCACGACCGGGGGCGGCAGCTACATCGCCAACCTCGCGGGCGAGCTCGACGACGCGCCACGCGGGGCCACGCTGATACTCATGGCGCCAGCGCACGCGAGGCCCATCGCCGGCGACGGCTTCACGAAGCGCTCGGCCCGCGCCTTCATCCACGCCCACGCCAAGAGGCCAGCCAGGGAGCTCATCAACAATTTCAACGTGCCCGACAAGGTGCGCGTCGCGTGGAAGTGGCTGTACGACCTATCGCCGATGGAGCAGGAGAAGGTGTTGCTGCCAGTCCAGGAGTCGGCGGACCGGTACTACATAGCCTGCGTGGGCGCGAACGACCGCGCCAAGGACCTCGTCTTCGGCACGAACACGCCCGCGACGGTAGAGATAGTGAGGTGAGGGGACGCTGATAGAAGGCGCGCAAGGGGCGGCGTATCAATCGTTCGGTAGATTCAGAATCCTGACCGAGCGACCGCCGTCCTCCCTTGTGTCCTCGATGACCTTGCCTTCACCGATAAGCGTGTTCAGCATCTCCTCCCTAGCAGGTCCGGCCTCGGGTATGTCGTGTTGCGGGCGCCACCTGTTGATGAATAAACCTCGCGACACGTACTCCAAGCTGTCCGACTCCAGAGCGCGTTGGATCTCTCTCGTCATGTTGGTTTGCGGGTCTTGACCCTGCAGGAGGGCATTGGCGGTGTCGTGAGACTCGCGGGAACGCTTTGTCGCGAACTCTGCAAGTCCGTCCTCCAGAGGGATGCATCCATAACAACGCACCCTGAGCTCTTGGGATACACCAGAGCTAGGCCATGTAGCAACGTACACCCGCTTGCCCAAGGCATTGGCTGCCTCGACCGCTGGAACGAAGTCCTGGTCCCCCGACAACAGCACCGCAGCGTCATATGCATCTACCGCGGCGAGTTGGATCATGTCCGCGACCAGCCGTGTGTCCACACGCTTCTCGGCCGAGTACGCATGTTCGAAGCCGCACTTGCGGCAGCGCGCTTTCCGAGGCACGCGCGGTTCCCGCTTGACGAAGTACCCAAGTTGGAGATCGAGTCCCTCTAGGAAGTCTTTGAAGGATGTGGGACCAGTCTTGTCGGGTGGACTATATCCCGTGTAGTAGTACGCGCCAACGAGTTCGCCCTTGCCGTCTGAGACCGCATACGTGAGCCACTTGGCGAGCTTGTCATAATCTATGTCAGAGTTTGGAGCATGTCGCTTAAAAGCCGTATAGAAGTTCTTGCCATCGAAGAACAGAGCCACTTTCATCAGGCACCCCCTCCAATGCAAGCAAAAGGGACGGCCCAGCCGTCCCTGCAAATCGCGCCCCCGCCAGTTCTACAGATAACTGGCGGGGCTCACAATGACATCATCCTAACATGGCTTGGGGCGTCTGTCAACTGCCAGCCCCAGGGAAGGACGATTTGGGGCGGACAAACCTGGGACGCCGGCTCCTCCTAGTCTCCGTGGTAGATGCCCAGCAGCATCCTCTGGATATGGCGCGGGAACGACGTGTCGTAGTTATCCCAGTCCTTGTACTTGTCGAGCTGCAACGTCCCTGGCAGCGTGTCGAACAGCCCGTATGCTCCAAACGATGCTCCGCCAGCCTGCGCGATGGCCTCGTCCACGGCGGCCCTCACCGCGTCGTACAGGTCGTTGTAGTACTCGACGTTTTCGCGCAGGTCTACCAAGTCGGTCCCTGGGGAATGGGCGTTGATGGCGTGCTTCAGGTTCCATCCGTTGATGGTGTTCAGAATGCGCCGCGTGCCCACGAAGTTCTTGTCGTCCACCCAGTTCTTGTGTGTGAGAGCCCGGGGCTCGTACATGTCGGACGTGACGACTATCTGCTCTTCGGGCATGTAGATGATAGTCGTGGCGTCCCCATCGCCTGGGCCGAGGTAGTGAAGTTGGACGCGCTTGTCGCCGACAGCGATTTCCATGAAGTCGTCGAAGGTCTCGTCCACCTCTGGCACGTCACCGAGCGCCGTCAGCGCGAACGCGGCAGTGCAGTTCCACTGGCACACTACTTTCGCGTCGGGGAAGACGCCCGTGCCGCCCACGTGGTCGTAATGCTCGTGCGTCAGCGCGATGGTGGTGACCGGCGCGTCAGTCAGCTTGGCGATCTCGTCCTTTAGGGACTGCGCCCGCATGGGATTGGACGGGTCGGTGGTCAGGACCTGGTCGTTGGCGACGACGACGAGGCTGCTTGTGAAGAACCCGAAGTAGTGGTACACCCCGTCCGCCAGCATCGTCATCGTGGGCGGGGGCATCTGGAACGCCGGCGGGCCGTCTGACGCCGCCTCCTGGGTCGGCTCCGGCATTGCGGTCGGCTCCGGCGGCGTCGTAGGCGGTGGCGCGGTTGTGGGCGGTGGCGCGGTCGTGGGCGCTGGCGCAGTTGTGGCTGTGGGCGGTGGCGCGGTCGTAGGAGCTGGCGCGGTCGTAGGCGTGGGCGCTGGGTCGGAGCCGCATGCCGAGAGCAGCAGCGACAAGCAGAGCATCGCCGCGCAGCGGGCTATCAGCGCAGGCTTGATTATCGTGGTCATTCTTGCCTCCTGGTTGGTATCGCGTCCTGTCCTCGCGCCGCAAGGCGGACGGGGTGAACGGCGCCCGGTCAGTCTCCGTGGTAGATTGCGAGCAGCATCCGCTCCACGTGCCGCGGGAACGAGGTGTCGTAGTTCTCCCATTCCTTGTACTTGTCGAGCTGCAGAGCGCTTGGCAGGGTATCGAACAGCCCGTATGCTCCGAACGGCGCGCCGCCAGCCTGCGCGATGGCCTCGTCCACGGCCGTCTTCACCGCGTCGTACAGGTCGTTGTAGTACTCCATGTTTTCGATCAGGTCTATCGGGTCGGTTCCCGGGGAATGAGCGTTGATGGCGTGGTCGATGTCCCACTGGCTGATGGTGTTCAGGATGCGGCGGGTGCCGGTGTAGTGCTTGTCGTCCACCCAGTTCTTGTGTGTGAGGGCTCGGGGCTCGTACATGTCGGACGTGGCGACGATTCGCTCTTCGGGCATGTAGATGATTGTGGTTGCGCTGCCGTCGCCTGGACCGAGGTAATGGAGCTGCACGCGCTTGTCGCCAACGCTGATTTCCATGAAGTCGTCGAAGGTCTCGTCGACCTCTGGCACGTCGCCAAGGGAAGTCAGGGCGAAGGCGGGCAGGCAGTTTCGATGGCACACGACTTTCGCGCCCTCGAAGACGCCTGTTCCGCCGACGTGGTCGTAATGCTCGTGCGTCAGAGCGACGGTGGTGACCGGCGCGTCAGTCAGCTTGGCGATCTCGTCTTTCAGGGACTGCGCCCGCATGGGATTGGACGGGTCGGTGGTCAGGACCTGGTCGTTGGCGATGACGACCAGGCTGCTGGTGAAGAACCCGAAGTAGTGGTACACCCCGTCCGCCAGCATCGTCATAGTGGGCGGGGGCATCTGCACAGGCTGGCTCATTGGTGGGCTGTCGTCGGGGACGGCTGGGGGACTCGGGGACCCGTATGCCGCGAGCGCGAGCGACAACGAAAGCGCGGCTGCGGCGAACACGATGAGCGCCAGCTTCATTCGGCTGTTCATTCGACTGCCTCCTCTGGCGGGCGTTGTTCGCGCCGCACGCCCGCTCGATTGCTATTGTAGCAAATCGTGACTCGAGAGCGAGGAGCATCCGGCGCGCCCCGCGTCAGGCCATGACGAAGACCAGTACGCTGGCGCCTATGTAGGCGGCCACCAGAGCGCCCCCTTCCAGCGTCCAAACGCCGCCCAACCTTGACCTCGGCCGCGTCATCACGCCCACGATTATGGCGACCGTCATGAGAATCGCTATCAAGCCGGTCAGCGAGTGTATCTGCGAAACAACCCCCCATACCGCGCCCTGCGAATATGCCAGGTCGTCGAAGAAGAGCACGAAGCCCATGTTGAACAAGTTGCTGCCCAGCAGGTTGGTGATAGCCATGTCTGGCGCGTTGAGCCGCAGCGCCGCAAAGGAGGTGGCTATCTCCGGAAGCGAAGTGCTTATGGCCAGGAACTGCGTCCCCATGAAGCTCTCCTCCCACCCCATCGCCTCGGCGAGACTGTCGCCTGTCGAGGCCAGCCATACGGCAGCCGCAACCACCACCGCCGCCGCCCCAAAGTAGATGACCAGAGCCTTGGGCAATCCCTGGTCGTCGTAGCTGGTCTCGCGCTCCGCAGCTTCTTCGGTTGGCGGGGAGCCGCTCTCATGCTTATAGAGCAGCAACATTGCGGCTACAAAACCCACTATCATCAGTATGGACACCGGGCTCACGTACCAAGTAGAGGCGGCGTCGGTCAAGTGGTGGAGGTAGATGGCGGCGACGGCGAGCGCTATCAGCCCGATGGACAGGGCCCCGACCACGACGGAGGTGAGCTTTACGGCGGTCAGCACGGGGCCATTTCGCCAGTAGAGGTCGAGCAGGCCGACTATCATCAGGTTGAATAGGTTGCTGCCAAAGGCGTCGCCGGCCGCCAAGTCCGGCGCATCGACTATGAGGATCGAGCTGACGCCTGTGCCAAGCTCGGGGAGCGAGGTCGCGGTCGCCAGCATGACGACCCCCACGAATGAGCGGCCGAGGCCCGTCTTCTCCGCAACTACGTCCGCCGAGCGTGTGAGAAACTGCGACGCGATGAATATGACCGCCGCAGTCGCGCCAAGCTGGAGCCAAAGCAGGCCCAAAGTCATGAAGCTTCACCCAAGGGATGTGGGATTGATTGGGCAGCCCCTCCAACCTCGGCGCTGCCCCGGACAATGACCGCTATTATACATGGACGGGACCGCGGCGACCCGGGCCTACTCATCGAACGTCTTGATGTAATTGACCACGTGCCATATCTCGTCGTCGGTCAGCCTGTCGCCGAACGCGGGCATAGCGGTTCCGGCGATGCCCTGGCTCACGAATCCGAACAGGTCGGCGTCCGGGTGCATCGGCACGTGAACCGCGAGGTCCGCAGGCGGCGACTCCAGGGCGGCTGCGCCAGGCCCGTCGCCGCGCCCCGCAACCCCGTGGCAGGTCATGCACGTCTCGTAGTAGACGCGCCCGCCGATCTCCAGCGACTCCGTGTTGGGCGCGAGTGGCGCGGTCGTGGGCGCTGGCGCAGTGGTGGGTGTGGGCGCTGGGTCGGAGCCGCATGCCAAGAGCAGCAGCGACAAGCAGAGCATCGCCGCGCAGCGGGCTATCAGCGCAGGCTTGATCATCGTGATCATTCTTGCCTCCTGGTGGTATCGCGTCCTGTCCTCGCGCCGCAAGGCGGACGGGGTGAACGGCGTCCCGGTCAGTCTCCGTGGTAGATTGCGAGCAACATCCGCTCCACGTGCCGCGGGAACGAGGTGCGGCCGAGGCCAGTCTTCTCCGCAACTACATCCGCCGAGCGTGTGAGAAACTGCGACGCGATGAATATGACCGCCGCAGTCGCGCCAAGCTGGAGCCAAAGCAGGCCCAAAGTCATGAAGCTTCACCCAGGGGATGTAGGATTGATTGGGCAGCCCCTCCAACCTCGGCGCTGCCCCGGACAATGACCGCTATTATACATGGACGGGACCGTGGCGACCCCGGCCTACTCATCGAACGTCTTGATGTAATTGACCACGTGCCATATCTCGTCGTCGGTCAGCCTGTCGCCGAACGCGGGCATAGCGGTTCCGGCGATGCCCTCGCTCACGAATCCGAACAGGTCGGCGTCCGAGTGCAGCGGCACGTGAACCGCGAGGTCCGCAGGCGGCGACTCCAAGGCGGCTGCGCCCGGCCCGTCGCCGCGCCCCGCAACCCCGTGGCAGGTCATGCACGTCTCGTAGTAGACGCGCCCGCCGATCTCCAGCGACTCCGTGTTGGGCGCGAAGGGATTGCGCGTCGGGCCAGTTGTCCCTCCTCCCAGCACGCCGTTGAACAGCAGCGCCGCGCCGACCAGCAGGCCCACCACGCCCGGGGCCATCACGCTTGCGCCGCGCAGGGTGAACATCCCCCCCAGCGGCATACCCGCCGCCAGGAACACGACCCCAAGCGCCGCGAGACTCCCTCCCAGCAACGCCAGCCCGGTCTCGGGAGACGGGGCGATGCGCCCGCTCCCGGATGCGCCCGCCGTCACCTCGAATCGGAACGCCGTCCGCGCGTCGAAGGCGTCTGGACGCCTGACCGCCAGCTCCGCCTGCCACGGCCCCGCGATGCTGAACCGCGCCTCGTTCACCACGTACACCCCTCCGCCCAAGGGCGAGGCCGACAAGACCTGCTCGCCCAGGTCCGAGTCCAGGTAGCTGATCCGCACGCTCACCTCGGACGCATTCTCGATAGGCGCTCCCAGCCGGTCCTCGAGCAGGACGGTGAACCTGTTCGACCCTACCTCGCCAGGCTCGACGTCCAACGTTATGCCCGTCCCCTCAACGGTCTCTCTGAAGACAATGGAATCCGGCTGGCCGAGACCCTGCCGGGACGCCACCTGCCGCGCCGGCTCCAGGGCAGTGAGGAAGCCGACGGCCAGAATGACCAGAGCCGCCGCCGCAACCTCCACGCCGACCAGCCGCCGCAGCCACCTGCCAGCCGCGTCGTCCCACGACAGCCGGGGCCTCACCCACAGGAGGTTCACCGCCCCAAGCATGACCAGCCCGCCCACGACCGCGACCTTGGCGAGCAGCGCGCGTCCATACGGCGTGGCAAGCGCCTCGACGACCGTTACCTGCGCCCAGGCGCCGTATATCCCCGTGACCACCAGCGTGGCAAGGCTCAGCCCCGCCAGCAGCGAGAACCTCGGCACGACCGAGGCGAGCGTTCGGCGACGCTGTGGCCCCGCAAGCTGCCGCGTCACAGCCACCAGCAGCAAGAGGTGCGCCAGCCCGCCCACCCATACCGCCGCGGCCCACAGGTGCAGCAGGTCGTTTGGCACGGCCTGGGCGCGTATGGCCGTGGTCGCCGCGGCGTGGCTCGTGAGGCTCAAGGTCGCGAGAATACCGGCCCAGAGGCACAGCGACAGCAGCATCAGGCGGGCCTCGGCGTTGCGACGCCGACCGCCTTCGGATGACCGGGCAGCCCGGGCCTGCGCGTACATGACCACGGCAGCCACGGCTATCAAGCCTGCCCGCCACAGCCATAACCGGCCCCAGTCCGTCTCCATGACGACGGAGACCATCGCGCCGCCTATTGCTTGACCCAAGGGCTGCTCGTAGATCACAGACGTCTGGACGACGAGATGGGCCGCGGACGCAAGGGCGAAAACGCCCAGGGCTGCCGCGGATAGCCTGAGAGAGCTGCGCGTCCAGAGTCTCCGCAGCCGCCTAGGCGACTCGCTCCGCCGCGCGACCGTGCCCACCGCAAGATTGAAGATGGCGCCCCCAGCAGCCACGAGCGCGCCCAGCAGCGCCAGCCAGCGCACCACCGGCTCTACGGGCGATTGGAACAGCCCCTCCTCGACCACCAGGCTTGCCGCCGCTCCGCCGCTCGCCTCGCCCACCGAGAAGACGAAGGAGCCCCGCGCGCGGTGGCCGTCAACCGTAGATACGTTCTTCCATCCGACGGTATAGGTCCCGTCCGCCAGCGCCCCAAGTGACACCGACATCACCGTAGTATCGCTGCTGTCCACGGCACTGTCCCCGTTGTCCACCCTTGCGCCGGTCGAGTCCAGCGTCTGTATCTCGCTGAACGACGGCTCCAGCGGCTCCGTGAACCAGATGACCACCCGGTCCGGCGCATCAACGAGCGTCGAGCCCGGCGCGGGCTCCGAGCGGACGACGTGGGCGTGGGCGAAAACGTCCTGCCCCTGCAGCAGGAGCGCCAGGAGAGGCAGCGCGGCGGCAACGGCGCTCGCCGCGGCTGCGCGCCTGAACAGGCTGGTCAGGCCGACCCTCATACGCGCCCGCGGCTCATCTCCGCCTCATGGCCATGGCCACCCCTGCGCCGCCAACCGCAGCGCCGAGGACGCCCGCAGCTATGCCCACGATGCCCAGCATCCTTGCAGTCGAAGCGCCGCGGGCCGCAGCCCTCGCCGCGTCCTGCGCCTGTTCCGCCAAAGACTGCGCCCCGCGCGCCGCCCCCTCGACCTCGCGCAGCGTCGCCCGCGTCTCCGGAAAGTGAAGCCCCGCCGCCGGCTCGATGTTGCTGAACCGGCCCTCCCCGGACTCGAAAGTCTCGTCAATCGCGGTCCCCTCGATTGACCCCACGAACCGGAACCTATACACGCCCGACGACGTGGGGATCAGGTCCGCTGTGTACCGACCAGCCTCGCCGAACACCGCACGCAGCGCAAGCATCCTCGACACCCCGGACGCGACGTGCGTTACCTCCACCTGCAGGGTCCCCTCCAGGCCCTCCACGGGCGCCATTTCGCCGTGTCCGTGTCCACCCGCCGTGTCGCTCTCGGCCGCCTTCTCCACACGCAGGTCCACCCCGTTCGCCAGCCCCTCCAACGCCGGCTCGTCCCTGAATCCGACTGTGAGCCTGTATCCCTCCACCTCCCGATGGTCGTGGGCAAGTGCGATTCCACCGCTGATGGTCACGCTCACAGCCAACCCCGCAAGCGCGAGCAGTGTCTTCTTCCTGAAAGACAGGTGCATGATTCAGCCTCCCTAATTCTCATGTGATTGGGCGACCGACCGCGCGGCGGCGAGATGGACGCGCCTGACCGCGCCGTAGGGCGGTCGCCGGGCTCGACGGGATAGAGAGGCTATGATCGCGGCGGCTGTGTAGGCGGCTTCACGAAGCTCTGCTGGCGCAGCCCTGCGTCGGGCGCAAACGAGAAGAGCGAAAGCGATTCGGCAGGCTCTGGAATCGCAAGACTGACCTGCGACCCAAGGCTCGAGACGTATGCGCGGCTCGGACCGGCCCCGCTGTAAGCGGCAATGAACACCACCCCGGCAGGGGTTTCCCCGGCGCTGGGCGTACCGCTATGAGCGGCATGGGTGTGGCTATGCGCGTGACCCATCTCGTGGCCGTGCGCATGGTCCGACAGCGCCCAGCCAAGATGGAGATGCCCATGCCCGGGCTGGCGCTCGGCGTAGTGATGGTCCAGCATCGGCCCCATTGCCGGAATCAGCGCCACCACGGCAACGACCCCAGTCCAGCCAACACCAACGGCAGCGCGTCGAATACTCGCCAAGCTCATAGCCCGATTATACACGATGCCTGCCAGAGCGAGCCGAGCATCCGTTGCCCGCGCCCCTGCATATATTTATATATTTCTTGCCGCCCGCTCCCTGCTCCGCTATCATCCCATGAGGAGGAGCGCAAGTGGACCGCAAAGACTTCCTATCCGTCGCAGACCTCGAGCCGGACGACGTTGGTCTCCTGGTACGGCAGGCCGCCGGTATCAAGAACGGCGAGGCCGGCCGGCCCCTCGAAGGAAAGGTCATTGCTCTCCTGTTCGAGAAGCCGTCGCTGAGGACCAGGGCGAGCTTCGAGGTGGGCGTCAGGAGGCTGGGCGGGGAGTGCTTCTACCTCGGCGGCGCGGAGGTGGGACTGGGCGAAAGGGAGCCGGTCCCCGATGTCGCCCGCGTTCTCGACCGCTGGGTTGACGGGATAGTCGCCCGCGTCTTCTCCCACGAGAGCCTGGCGCTGCTGGCAGAACACACGACCGCGCCGGTAATCAACGCCTTGTCCGACGTGGAGCATCCGTGCCAAGCTATGGCCGACCTGCTGACCATCCTGGAGAGCAGGGGGTATCTCGCAGGTCAGCGGGTCGCATACGTCGGTGATGGGAACAACGTGGCCGCGAGCCTCGCGCTTGCGTGCGCGTCGGTGGGGGCAGAGTTCGTAATCGCGTCGCCGCCTGCCTACCAGGTAGATGGCGCAATCTGGCGCGAGGCCAGCCGCCGGGCGGGCGCCAACCAGGGCGGCGTCCGTTGGGTGGAAATGCCGGAGCAGGCCGTGCGAGGGGCGGACGTGGTATATACGGACGTGTGGGTGAGCATGGGCCAGGACGCGGAGTCGGAAGAGCGGCGCAGCGCGTTCCAGGGCTACCAGGTGAACCCCGCTCTCATGGAGCGCGCCAAGCCGGACGCCATCTTCATGCACGACATGCCCGCCCACGAGGGCGAGGAGATCGCGCCCGGGATGCTGGACCACCCGCAGTCCGTGGTGTTCGACCAGGCGGAGAACCGGCTCCACGCCCAGAACGCGATAATGACGTACCTGTTCGCCGCCTAGCCGCTTCCCGCTCTCCCTCCAGATCAGAGGACGTTATGGCAATCGGGCTGAAGCCAATCGTAGCTATCGTTGGGCGGCCCAACGTCGGCAAATCGACGCTGTTCAACCGGCTGACAGATACGCGCCCCGCGATAGTATCGGACATCCCCGGCACGACGCGGGACCGCGTGATAGCCGAGGTCGAGTGGGGCGAGCGGCTCCTGACGCTGGTGGACACCGGCGGGATGGATGAATTCCCGGACACCGAGCTCTGGGCCAGCGTGCGCGGGCAGATAGACACGGCCATCGAGGGCGCGGACGCGGTCATCATGCTTGCGGACGCGGCGACAGGGGTAACCGTGCCGGACGAGGACGCGGCCCGCGTCCTTCGCCTGTCTGGCAGGCGGGTCGCGCTGGCGGTGAACAAGGCCGACAACCAGGTGCGAGAGGCGGGCGCGGCCGAGTTTCACTCGCTGGGCCTCGGCGAGCCGATCGCCATCAGCGCGTATCACAACCGCGGCGTGGACGACCTGATGGCGCGGGTGCTCGAACTGCTCCCTGATACCGACGCGGCGGCGGACCCGGACGCCGACTTCAAGCTCGCCATCGTCGGCAGGACGAATGTCGGCAAGTCGTTGCTGCTGAACTCCATACTCGGCGAGGAGCGGGCTATCGTAAGCGACGTGCCCGGCGTCACGCGCGACGCCTTGGACTCCCTCGCGTCCGTGAATGGCAGGACCATACTGCTCACCGACACGGCCGGCATCCGCAGGCGGGGGAAGATCGAGCGCGGGATAGAGCAGTTCAGCGCCATCAGGTCCATAAGGGCCATAGACCGGGCGGAGGTGGCGGCGGTGGTCATGGACGCCGAAGAATTGGCGGCGACACAGGACACCCACGTCGCCGGCTACGTGATCGAGGCGCTCCGCGGCATCGTGCTGGTTGTGAACAAGTGGGACCTGGCGCCCGGTCTCGGGCTGACGCAGGACGACGCGGCGCGAAGAGTGCGCGAGCGGTTCAAGTTCGCGGAACACGCGCCCATCTGCTTCACCTCCGCGCTCGATGGAACAGGCATCCACGAGCTCCTCGACCAGGCGGCGGCCGTCCACCTGCAGTGGAGCCGAGAGCTCCCCCGCTACGACCTGCGGCGCACGATACTGAGAGCCATCGCCGCCCATCCGCCCGCAACCGGGCGTCGCCGGCTGAAGATATACGGCGTCACCCAAGACCAGGCAAGGCCCCCGAGCTTCACGTTCTACGTCAACAGGTCGGACATGGTACACTTCTCCTACCGGCGCTACTTGGAGAATGCCCTGCGCGCCGCTTATGGCTTCGAGGGCGCGCCGCTGAGTATGCGCTTCAAGAGTAGGGGCGAGCGTTGATGGAGTTCATTGGCTTCGCCGTATTCGGGTACCTGCTGGGGTCGCTGCCATTTGGGGTGATCTTCACACGGCTCCTCAAGGGCGTCGACGTGCGCGAGCACGGAAGCGGCAGCACGGGGATGACCAACGTGCTCCGCACCGCGGGCTTCCGCGCGGCGGCCCCCGTGCTAATCCTCGACATGCTCAAGGCCGTAGCCGCCATCCTCGCCGCCAGGTGGCTCGCCGGCTCGCCGGGCCTAGAGGTGACCGCGGGCTTGGCGGCGGTCGTCGGGCACAACTGGCCGGTCTTCGCGGGCTTCCGCGGGGGCAAGGGCGTGTCGGCCGGCTGGGGCGGACTGTTCCCCCTGTCGCCCATATCGGGAATCGTGGCGGGGATGGTCGGCGTTCCAATCATCGCGGTAACCCGATACGCCTCCCTGGGATCGCTGGTCGGCACACTGTCGGGCGCCGCCGTCCTGGTGATACTGGCGCTCACCGACACGGGGATTCCGTTGGCAGGCGCAATCCACTCGGCTTACGCCTGGTACGGCATCGTCGGCAGCGTCATCGTGGTCATCAGCCACAGGGACAACATTGCCAGGCTGGCGAGGGGAGAGGAGCGCCGCCTCGGCTCGTCCGGCGCGCGGAAGAGCGGCAGAGGCCTGCGGTGGCCCAGGTCGGCGTAGTAGGGACGACCAGCTGGGGCACCACTCTCGCCATAGCTGCTGCAAGGGCGGGGGCGGAAACGGCCCTCTGGGCGCGGACCCCTTCAGAGGCGCAGGCCATCCGCGGCGACGGCCAGAACCGCCGCTTCCTGCCCGGCGTCGAGCTTCCGCCCGGTGTGCGCGTAACCGCGTCGCCGTCCGACGCCCTGGGCCAAGCCGAGATGGTCATAGTCGCCGTGCCGTCCAAGTCCATGCGTAACAACGCGCGCATGATCAGGAGCGCGGTCTCCGGTTCGCCGGTGGTGGTAAGCGCGGCGAAGGGACTGGAGAGCGACACGGGCAAGCGGATGAGCGAGGTGCTGGGCGAGGAGCTCCCAGGTCTGCGGCGGAGGCTGTGCGCCCTGTCGGGGCCGAACCTGGCGCCGGAGATCGCGGCGGGCAAGCCGTCCTCCACAGTCGCCGCGTCCGCAAGCCGCGAGGCCGCCGACCGGGTGCAGGCGCTGCTCACGTCCCCAAGGTTCCGTGTCTATACGAACAGCGACATCGTCGGCGTGGAGCTCGGCGGGGCGCTGAAGAACATCGTCGCGCTGGGCGCGGGCGTGTGCGACGGCCTCGACATCGGGGACAACGCGAAGGCCGCCTTCATGACACGGGGCATAGCCGAAATTTCCAGGCTTGGAGTCGCGGCGGGAGCCGACCCGATGACCTTCGCCGGCCTCGCGGGTATCGGCGACCTGATGGCGACCTGCTCCAGCGAGCTTAGCCGCAACCACCACGTGGGCGTGGAGCTGGCGAAGGGCAGGAAGCTCGACGAGATAGTCGGCGCCATGACACACGTTGCCGAGGGAGTGGACACCACCCGGGCGGCCCTAACGCTGGCCGCGTCGCTCGGCGTGGAGATGCCGATAGCGCAGGTAACCTACGGCGTGCTATTCCAGGGACTCGAGATAGAGCAAGCCATCGCTGAGCTGATGGGCAGGGACCCGGTCCCCGAATGGTGAAGTGAGAAGGGAAAGGGTCAACACCGCCTGGACAGGCGGAGGGTCACCCAGTCGCCTTCGGTCGCCTTGCCGTCCAGCGCCAGCCCCGCCTCTACAAGACGCGGTGATACGGCGTCCATCTTCTCGGCAATGATTCCCGAGGCCACGATTATTCCCCCCGGGCGCGCCGAGTCTGCAAGCTCGCCGGCCAGTTCGCCAATGACGACGGACGATATGTTGCATACCACCACGTCATAGCCGCCCGGCTTCACGGCGGCGGACGGCAGCGTTCCCCGTGTAACCGATACGGTATCGGCGACCCCATTCCGCGCGGCGTTCTCTGCGGCTGCGGCGACGGCCATGGGGTCAACGTCGATGCAGAGGACCTCGGACGCGCCCAGCCTGGCGGCTGCGATGGCAAGAATGCCAGACCCGCACCCGACGTCCAGTACGGAGCAGCCGGGCGACACCAGTTCTTCGAGGGCCTCCAGGCACATGACCGTGGTTGGATGGTGACCCGTCCCGAATGCCATGCCGGGGTCCAGCTCGATGACCACGTCGCCGGGCGAGTTCGAGTAACTGCGCCACGTGGGCACGATGACGATGCGCGAGGCGACGCGCAGCGTGTGGAAATGCTCCCTCCAAGCGTGCTGCCACTCGACCTCATCGACCTCGCGCCTATGCAGCGCCGACACCGGCCCCAGCTGGGCGATTAGCTTTACGGCCACGTCTATGCCGCCCTCCCGAGACCTCGTGGTTGGACCGATCGGCAGGTAGGTCATCACCCTGACGCGCCCGTGTTCCGGCGGGCCTTCACCCTCGTCGGGATTGAAGCCGCCCGGCTCTTCCACAGCCACGCCCGCATGTCCATACCTCAGGAAGACAGAGGCGAGGGGCTCCACAAACTCGCGCGGGGCCTGGACACTGAGCTCCAGCCACTTCATGGGGAAGCGGCGGGCCTCACTCCGACCCGCCCAGAGAGTCCTTGAACCTGTCGAACCAGCTCTTGTCCGTCTTGCCGGAGCCGTCCGGACTGCTGCCCAGGCTTTCAGCCAACTCCTCGATGAGTTCGCGCTGGCGGTCGGTGAGAGAGCGTGGAACATCCACTATCATGGTAACCAGGTGGTCGCCGCGCCGCTTCTCGTTGCCGAGATGCGGTATCCCCCTCCCCGCCAACATCAGCGAGTCGCCCGTCTGCGTGCCCGCGGGAACCGTCAGGTCGACCTCGCCGTCGAGGGTCGGCACGCTCACCACCGCGCCGATAGCGGCCTCGGCGATATTGAG
Source organism: uncultured Dehalococcoidia bacterium (assembly GCA_958296115.1). Taxonomy (GTDB): domain Bacteria; phylum Chloroflexota; class Dehalococcoidia; order Lucifugimonadales; family CAJWER01. The sequence continues at coordinate 2,044,857 of OY282442.1, read as the reverse complement.
ATGCCGGGAGCTTACGACGTCGTTGCCGCTCCTTTGGAACAGTGGGTGGCTCTTGACGCGCACGGCGACGTAGAGATCGCCCGGCCCGCCCCCGCTTGTCCCGGATTCGCCCGCGCCCGAATGCCTGATCTGCGTGCCAGTCTCGATCCCGGCGGGCACGGAAGCCGCTATCTTGCGCCTGCGTACCTCGGTCCCGTTCCCGTTGCACTGTGTACAGGGATCGGACACCACCTGTCCCTCGCCTCTGCATCGGCCGCAGGTCGAGACCTGCATGAACTGGCCGAATATGCTCTGCGTAGCGCGGCGCACCTCCCCGGACCCGCCGCAATTCAGACACGTGACGGGCCTGCTGTCCGGCTCGCTCCGGGACCCCCGGCATCGGCCGCAGACCTCCGTGCGCCTGATGTCGAACTCCTTCTCGACGCCGAAGGCCGCCTCCTCGAAGCTGACGGTCAGAGTGTGTCGAATGTCTGCGCCCCGGCGCGCCGACGAGCGGGACCGGGCCGAGGCGCTCCCGCCGAAGAATGCCTCGAATATGTCCCCGAACCCGCCGAAGTTCTCGAAGCCCTCGAAGCCGGCCCCCCCATTCACGTTCACGCCCGCGTGGCCGAGTCGGTCGTACCTCGCCCGCTTTTCGGAGTCGGTCAGAACCTGGTAGGCTTCGTTGACCTCCTTGAAGCGCTCCCCGGCGTCTGGACTCTTGTTCCTATCCGGGTGATATTCGAGCGCAAGCTTCCTGAACGCCTTCCGGATCTCTTCGTCCGAGGCGCTTTGGGATACCCCCAGCACGTCGTAGTAGTCTCGTTTTTGAGTAGTCATCGGAAGACGGCTGTCCGCGGGTCGGCTGTCCCCGCGTCAGTTGCCGCTCACACCTCCAACCAGCTCGCCCATAACGTCTGCCATCAAGTCCACGTTCGCTATGGCCTTCTTGTAGTGCATCCTCACGGGGCCTACGGCGGCAATCACGCCCGCCATGCGACCGGGAACGCCGTATCCGCTCATGACGACGCCCATGGGCTGCAACAGGTCATCCCTGTTCTCGCGCCCAATGACGACCTTGACCACCGCGGAATCGGGCGCCTGATCGAGTATCGCCTGCGCAAGGCTCCCGTCCTCCACGCCTCCGACGAAGCCGGTCAGCGTCTCCTTGTCCGCGAATTCCTGCTGGGCGAATAGGTTCCTGAGCCCGTCCATGTAGTGGTCCGCCCTGTCCGCGCGGTCTTCCTCGCGCAGGATGGCGGCGGTCGCGTCGACGAGCTCCTCCTCCAGCGGCGAGAGCTCCGCGCCGTCCGGATCAATCTGGTCCCACGTGCGGCCCCGAACGAATTCCGTAACCCGGTTCGCGGAGCCTTCCAATACCCCATCGTCCAGCGGCTCGTCGAGCGGGATGAGGTGCCGCCTGAGCTTGGCCTGGTTCAGCACGACTATCAACAGTGTCAGCAGGTCCTGCAGACGCACGAGCCGAACCTGCCGGACCCGCGATTCCGGGGCCCTGGGGAACGTCACGATTGCCACGCTGTCCACGAGCCCCGAGAGGATGGCGGCGGCCACCTCCGTCCACTCGTCTATGTCACGCTCCACCTCGACGAATCGGTCCCGCATGGACCTGCGCGCCGAGAGCGGAGCCCTGCGAGTGCCGGCCCCAACCGCCTCCACGTATGCCCTGTAACCCTTGTCAGAGGGTATGCTGCCCGCCGACGTATGGGGCCGCGTGATGTACCCGTCCTGCTCCAAGCCCGCCACCTCGTTCCTGATGGTGGCCGAGCTCACGCCCAGCGCATGGGTCCGCGCCAGCGTGTGGGATGAGATAGGCGCTCCCCTGCTGATGTAGTCGTCGACTATGAGATTGAGGATGTTGGTCGCTCGCTCGGTAAGCATCTCTAACCCGCGCTGTCCGGGACTGCTCGACCATGTGCACGCCGAGTCCGCCCCATACCAGTATATACGATGAATCTAGCGCCGAGATTCCGGAGGTGTCAACCAGCGCTGCGTCTTTGGGCCGCCTTATCCCCTCTCCCGTCAAGGGTGAGGGTGATTCAGGATGCCAATACTACATTGAACCAGTAGTAGGTGTTTAGCCCAGCCGCGACAGGTACTGCCCCACTATGTCTATCCCCACCAAGCCGCTGTACGCCTTCTGGAGGCGGTCGGTCAGCGGGCCAGGGACCGCGCCGTCGCCTACGACTGCGCCGTTCACGGTGGAGATCTGGCAGATGCAGAAGCTGGTCGAGGTCACGAAAGCCTCGTCGGCCGTGTAGGCGTCGTACAGGTCGACGTCGGTCTCGTGTACCTCGATGCCGACCTCCTGGGCCAGCTCGATGACCACGGCGCGGCTGATGCCGGCCAAGACGTACTGCTCCTTCGGCGTGAACAGCGCCCCGTCCTTCACGAGGAAGATGTTGCTGCCCTGCCCCTCGCACAGGTTCCCGTTGACGTCCAGCATGATCGCCCAGGCGTCCGGGTTCTGCCCCTTCACCTCCAGCTCCGCCTGTATCATGTTGACGTAGTTGTGCATCTTTGCGCGCGGGCTCATCGACTGTGGAGGAGTTCGCCTTATGGATGGCGTTGCGACGGCCAGGCCGTCGCGGTAGAAGCGGGCACGCTCCTCGAACGGCAGCGGGTAGCACTCGACTATCACCGTGGGCCTGCCGCCCTCGTCGCCCCGCACTCCCCTGGTGAACCGCTGCGTGATCCAGTAGTCGTCGTCATCGCCGAGCAGCCCCCGGTTCGCCTCGAAGACCTCGACGGTTAGCCCCGCCAGCTCCCGCTCGCTCATGCCTGGATCGATCCGCATGTACTTGAGCGAGTCGTAGAGCCTGTCGATGTGCTGCTCCAGCCTGAATATACGGTGTCCGAAGCTGCGCGTCGTGTCGAACACCGCGTCCCCGTACAAGAATCCCGCGTCGCCGATGGAGACCTTCGCCTCGCTCTCCGGCGCTATCTCGCCATTCACGTATGCCACTCGCTCGCGGTCCATGCTCATTCTCCTGCTCCTAGGCAAGCCTCTCTTCCCGACAGCGTCCGCGGATGGCGCGAAGCGGAGCCAACACGCTCACCCTCTATCTCCACCCCCTAGTGCTCCGTCCATGACGGGTAGGCAGTCCCGCCTTATCCCCTCTCCCTTGACGGGAGAGGGTTTAGGGTGAGGGTGACTCAGGACGCCAAACCACATTGAACCACCCCTAGCTTCGAACACCCTTGCCAGCGTCTACGCTGCGTCAGCGACCCCTCCGAGCCAGCTCAACGCCGCCTTAGGATACTACATCCACGCCCGGCCAGGATTGGCGCCGCCCTCGCACATTGCCTTATCATAGTATCCCATCTCCGATTCTACCCAACGAAGGAATACACCAATAGCAGCATACGAATCCCAGACCCCATCCCCCCTCTTCGAAGCATCCATCCACCCGCTGGAAGATGAATGGGTCGCCTTGGACGTCGAGACGACCGGCCTCTCGCCCCAGGCGGACGAGATAATCGAGGTCGGAGCCGTCAGGTTCCGCGGCGCGGATACCATCGACACCTTCCACTCGCTGGTCAACCCCCATCGAAAGCTCGACGCCTTCATCAGGAGGCACACCGGCATCCTGCAATCCGAGGTGGACGCCGCCCCTACCTTCTCCAGGCTTGCCGGCCCCTTGACCGAGTTCGTCGGCAGCCTCCCCATCGTCGGGCACAACCTCGACTTCGACCTCCAGTTCCTCGCCGCGAAGGGCGTAACGTTCACCAACCCCAGGACCGACTCCCTCGAGCTCGCCCGCGTGCTGATACCCTCCGCGCGGTACTCCCTGGACAAGCTCGCCGATTCGCTCGGCGTATCCCACGACCAGCCCCATAGGGCCCTGGCCGACGCAAAGAGCGCCAGCCGAGTCTTCCACAGGCTGCTCGAAATCTCCGAAGACCTCGACGAGTACACCCTCGCCGAGATGCGGCGCCTCGCTGCCCGCTCATCCTCGATACTATCCTACCTACTGCGCCGCCTCGAATCCCATCGCCTCTCCCACCCCGTCACTCCGCACGCCCCCGGCCCCGACCTCCAAAGCCGCGCCCAGGCCAGCGTAACAGGCATAGACGTGTCGGCTATCCGCAATCGCCTCAAGCGGCAGCGCGCCCTACGCCCAAACGACACGCCGCAGCCTATCGAAGTCAACCTCGTCAGGAAGATACTCGGCGCTGGCGGCCCAATGTCCCGCGCCATGGACGGCTTCGAAGAGCGCCCCGAACAGGCCGCCATGGCAGAGGCCGTAACCCACGCCGTCAACCACGGCAAGCGCCTCGTAGTGGAGGCAGGCACCGGCGTCGGAAAATCAATGGCCTACCTGCTCCCCGCCGCGCTCTACGCCCTCAAGAACAACGTCCGAGTGGTCGTCTCCACCAACACCATCAACCTCCAGGAGCAGCTGCTCGACAAGGACGTCCCAGCCCTCGTCGCAGCCCTCCAGGGAATAGACGGCGTCCCCGTCGAGGACTTCCAGTACCGCGTCCTCAAGGGCAGGAGCAACTACCTCTGCCTGAATCGCTGGTCCCATCTCAGGTCCAGCGATTCAATCTCGCTCGACGACGCCCGGATGCTCTCCAAGCTCCTCGTCTGGATGCAAGCCACATCCACGGGCGACAGGAACGAGCTCAACTTGGGCAGCGGACCCATGCGCGCGCCCTGGAACCGCCTCTCCGCGCAACGCGCCTTCGACTGCTCCGGCGTCAACGGCGTCTGCTTCCTACGCGCCGCCAGAGACCGCGCCGCCGCCGCCCACCTCGTCATCGTCAACCACGCGCTGCTCATAACCGACCTCGTGACCGGCGGAGCCGTCATCCCAGAACACGACGTCCTGATAATAGACGAGGCGCAGCGGCTGGAAGGCGTCGCCACCGACCACCTGGGATTCGAAATCACCCGCGAGTCCATAGACGACCTACTGGACCTGCTCGCCGGCGACCGCGGCATCCTTAACCGCGCCGCCCTCGGCATCCGCGCATCCTCCGCGGCGCAGACCCGCAGAGACTCCCTCGACGAGGCCGCCCAAAAAATCCTCCAGATCCTGCCCACCCTCCGCGAGTCCATCGCAAAGCTCTTCACCATCCTGGACGGGATACTCGGCCCGCCCTCGGGCGCCGAGTCGAAGTTCGGACAACAGAGGCGCCTGACACTCGCCGCCCGAAGCCAGCCCGCCTGGTCCGACGCAGAGATAGAATGGCACGCCGCAGATACCGCACTCGCTGCGCTCGACTCCGGCATATCCGCCCTCGATACCTCTATGGAAGGTCTCGAGGACGCAGACGTCCTGGACTACGAAGCCATCGCCATGGAAACGCGCTCCGTCAGAGACCAAGCGCGCGACCTGAGACGCCAGATCAGCGAGTTCGTCCCCCACCCGGACGAGAACGGCGTCTACTGGCTCAGCCGCCCCGCCAGCTCCAACGCACTCGCCCTGAACATGGCCCCCCTCCACGTCGGAGACCTCCTCGAAAAACTCGTCTATTCCCAGCGCCGCTCCGTCGTCCTCACCTCCGCAACCCTCAGCGCCAACGGCAGCTTCGACCACCTCGTCGAGCGCACGGGCTTCGCCGACGCCGACGAAAAGCTGCTCGGCTCACCCTTCGACTACCCCAACGCCGCCCTGCTATGCATCCCCAACGATATGCCGGAGCCGACCTCCTGGGACTACCGAGCAGCCGTCGAACAGGCTATTATGGACGCCGCGCTCGCCGCCGGCGGAGCCACCATGGCCCTCTTCACCTCCCACTCCGCCCTCCAGGGCGCGGCCAGGGCGCTCAAGTCCAGCCTGCAGGCGCACGGCATCGAGACGCTCGCCCAGGGAATAGACGGGACTCCCAACCAGATAGTGCGCCGATTCGTCGAAAACCCCGCGTCCGTGCTGCTCGGAACCTCCTCGTTCTGGGAAGGCGTCGACCTCCCGGGCGACGCCCTCCAGGTGCTGCTCGTCGCGCGACTCCCCTTCTCGGTCCCGTCCGACCCCGTATTCTCGGCCCGGTCCGAGCTCTACGAAAACGACTTCGAGCAATACTCCGTCCCCCAGGCCATCCTACGCCTCCGCCAAGGCTTCGGCAGGCTCATCCGCACCAATCGAGACCGCGGCGTAGCCGTCATCCTCGACAGGCGAATAGTATCCCGACGCTACGGCCAGATGTTCCTCGACTCGCTCCCCCCAGCCGCAATCGAAACCCCCGCCGCCTACCAGATACCCGGCAAGATACGCCGATGGCTGCGCCGATGATAATCGGGCACACAGGACCGTTCAACCTGTCCAGCACCCTCTCCAGCGGCCAGGCGTTCCGCTGGCGCGAAGAGAGCGGCTGGTTCCAAGGCGTGCTCGCGGGCAGCGTCGTCCGACTACGCGCCGCGCCGGGAGGACTCGAGGTCCAGGGCGGCCCTGACGACGAGCCGACACTCACCCACGCCCTCCGCGACTACCTCTGCCTCGACCTGGACGTCGAGAGCGTCTATGAAGCCATGTCCGTGGACGACCGACTCCGCGCCTCCATAGCCCGATACCGAGGCATGAGAGTCCTGCGCCAGGACCCCTGGGAGTGCCTCGTCTCGTTCATCTGCTCCTCCGCCTCCAACATCCCGCGCATCACCAAGAACGTGAATTCTATATGCGAGGCATATGGCCGACCCATCGAGTGGAACGGCCACCGGGCACACGCCTTCCCCTCACCCGCGGAGCTCGCCGAATGCGCCCCGGCCGCGCTACGGGCCCTCGGACTGGGATACAGGGCCGAGTACGTCGCATCCACGGCCCGCGCGATAGCGGCCGGCGAGGTAGACCTCCTCGCCCTGCGCCATGCCCCCTACGAAACCACCCTCCAAGCCCTCACCTCGCTCGACGGCGTAGGCGACAAGGTCGCCAACTGCGTCATGCTCTGCTCACTCGACAAGCCAACCGCCTTCCCCGTGGACACCTGGATAGACAAGGCCATCCACGAATGGTACCTCGACGGCAAGAAGCTCAACCGCAAGAACATGCGCCTATGGGCAATGTCCTACTTCGGACAATACGCCGGCTACGCCAACCACTACCTATTCCACGACCGCCGACTCCGAGGAGCGAAAAAGCCAACCCCGCACGCCGTGTCCCCCTCCCTTGATGGGAAGGGGCTAGGGTGAGGGCGCTGTCCCGCCCTGTCCCCTCTCCCTTGATGGGAGAGGGTTAGGGTGAGGGTGCCTCTCCCTTCCAATCCTGAGAATCCACCAATCCCGCAATCCTGATTCAGACCCCTCTCCCTCGAAAGGAGCGCAGGCGTCCCGCCTGCTTCCCCCTCACCCCAAAAATTTCCCCCCAATTGCCCCAAACTGCCCCTTGACACCGCGAGAACAGCCGTGCTAGTCTGGTAGACGGCCCGAAGGGACGTACTCCAAACGGGCACAGAGCCGCCTCTGCCAAATCTGGGCATTCATGCCGCCGCTGTTGTTGGGACGGGGCCCCCGCGGTATGAGAAGGTCGCTCTGTGTTCCGGCGTCTCGACAGGAGGACGCAGTGCCAAATGTGCCTCCCCCGTTCCAGGTGCGGACTCTCGGTAACACGGGAGGACCGTAGCCAGCGCAGCCCGACGCCTTGGCGGGTGGAAGGTCCAAGCGCGAAACGCAGGCGGTCCCGCAAGGGCCCGTCAGCCGTCCGAGAAAGTTAGAGGAGGGGCTGCACCCCCAGTGTCGGCGGGCGATCGACGTCGGCATCCTCGAAGCAAGTACCGGAGTCACTGCCTTGCAAGGCAAACTCATCTCCCGCGAGAGCGGGAGAAACCAGGAGTAGACAGGACGCGGGTCGCAAGACCCGCCAAGTACCCTCTCCCTCATGGGGGAAAGGGCCAGGGTGAGGGCAAACGCCCCGCCCTGCGTCCCCTCCCCCTAGGGGAAAGGGCTAGGAGACAAGGGCGATAAGCCCGCAAAGGAGCCGGCCGAGACGAAACGAACATAGACGAAGGCGCCAACAAGGCCCCAGCCTTCATCACCCTCCCCCAACGGGGAGAGACCCAGGGTGAAGGCAATTCAACGCGTCCCCCAATCCCCGGAGCGCAGGCGTCCCGCCTGCCCTTCCCCCAATCCTGAACACCCCCCAACTCCGCGAATCCTGATTCAGACGCCATCCCCGCCTTGAACCAAGAGGGCTGGCTGGACAGCGATTGCCCGGAGACCGCGATAGACTAAAATTGACACCTTCATGGGCGCAATGCGATAATTGAACCAGAACAAGGTTCACCATGCCAAAAAGAACGTACCAACCAAAGAAGCGGCGCCGAGCGCGCGTACACGGCTTTCGTTCCCGAATGAGCAGCCGAGGCGGACGCCGGGTCCTCCAGCGGCGGATGTTCAAGGGCCGCTCCCGACTGACCGTCTAAGGAGTCTCTTGTCCCCCAGTTTCGCCCACCGGTTGCCTCACTCGCGTGGTGGGGTAGAGAGTCGCCCCGATGCGCAAAGAGCGCCGTCTCACCAGGACACAGGACTTTGCCGCTCTCCGCGCCCATGGCCGCAGCCGCTCCGACCGGCTGTTGGCGCTGGTGGCGCGCCGCAATTCGTTGGAAATGAGCCGGTTCGGCTTCTCTATCAGCAAGAGGGTGGGCAATGCCGTAGTGCGGAACCGCATGAAGCGAAGGCTGCGGGAGATAGCCCGCGGCCTGCGCCTCCAGGAAGGATGGGACGTCTTGCTCATAGCCAGAAAGGGTTCCGGTGCCGCGGACTTCCAGGCCCTCGAACGCTCGGTCAGGTCGCTGTGCGAGAGGGCGCGCCTGTTCGCCGAACCAGCCGAGGAGGCCAGGCATGAGTAGCCTCGCCATGAGAGCGATACGCCTCTACCAGCTTGCCCTGTCCCCCTATCTTCCTGGCTGCTGCCGCCACCTTCCGACATGCTCGCAATACGCTTACGAAGCCGTCTCCCGATACGGCGCTTCCAGGGGAGTATGGCTTGGGCTTGCCCGCATTGGCCGTTGCCGGCCGTTCGGGACCAGCGGATACGACCCGGTCCCATAGGCGCTGACTCACTTCATGAGCATCCTATCTTCCGCCAAGCCGCGCCGCGCCGAATCGTTGGCCGTGGCCCTGCTTGCCGCCCTGCTGCTGGCGGCCTGTGCGCGCATAGGCGTGCCGGAAGGCTCCCCAGCCGCCCTCGTGGACGGCGATACCGTCTATGTCGGCACCATGGACGGCGACTTCAGGGCCATTGACCTGGATAACGGCGAGACGGTATGGAAGCACACCCTCACCGGCGACGAGGCGCGAAGAGCCGTGTACGGCCCGCCGGCCCTATACGACGGGAATATCTACTTCGGCGGATACGACGGCGTGCTCTACGCGCTTGACCAGGAGAACGGCGACGAGACCTGGGCCCGGGAGGTCGGCGACGTATCGTCCATCGTCGGCGGCCCAGCGGCGGACGACGGACTCGCGCTGGTAGGCTCCTCCGACGGCAATCTCTACGCCTTCGACGCGGAAGACGGTAGGCTGAAGTGGAGCTTCCAGACCGGAAAGCGCATCTGGTCCACGCCCGCGATTGCGGATGGCGTAGTCTATTTCGGCTCGCTGGACCACAACGTGTACGCGCTGTCCCTCCAAGACGGCGAGGAGATATGGCGCTTCCCCACCAGGGGCGGGATAACGGCCAAGCCCCTGGTCGAGGACGGCAGGGTATATATCGGATCATTCGACAGCGTCTTCTACGCCATAGACGCCCAGACGGGCAGCCTCGCCTGGCGGTTCGACGACGCCAACAGCTGGTTCTGGGGAAGCGCCGCCGCCGCCAACAAGCGGATATTCGCGCCGTCCCTCGATGGCAATGTCTACGCCCTCGACAGCCGTTCCGGCGACCTCCTCTGGCCCCTCTCATCCAATGGGCCAGTCCTGGGGTCCCCAGCCGTCGTATCCGAGCGCCTCGCTTCCGGTTCGTCGGATGGGCGAGTCAGGCTCGTGGACCTCGCCGACGGAGCCGACGTCCGCTCGTGCGACATCGGCTCCAGGATAAGAGCTCCCATCACTGCGCACGAAGGCCTCCTGATAGTCTCGGCGGCCGACCACTCCATCCGCGCGCTGACTGTTACAGCCAGCGGAGCCGACGAGAAATGGGCGCACTTCTCCAACCGCGACAGGGCGGTGGCGACTGGGGAGGAGAAGGCATGTTGACCGACACGGACGAGGCCAAGCCGTAACCATGGAGATACTGAGCGAAATCTGGAACAGCGTGATCATCCGCCCGATGATCAACAGCCTCGTGCTGCTCTATTCCATCTTCTTCTCCAACTTCGGGATTGCCATCATCATCTTCACCGTCATCGTGCGCGCCGCGATGATACCGCTCTCCATCAGGCAGAGCCGCTCCATGAAGGCCATGACCGCCGTTCAGCCCAAGATGAAGGCGCTCCAGGAGAGGTACAAGAACGACCGCCAGAAGCTCTCCCAGGAGACGATGAAGCTCTACCGCGAGAATGGCATCAACCCCATCGGATGCCTCGGCCCCCTTGTGCTCCAGATGCCCATATTCCTGGGGCTGTTCTGGGCCCTCCGGGGGACGCTCCCGTCCACGCCCGAAAGGCTCGCCGACCTGTCCAGGCACCTGTACCCATGGCTGCCGATGGTCAACGAGGCCGTGCCCCTGAACGGCCAGTTCCTCTGGCTCGACCTCGCCGAGTTCTCCAGCTCCTACCCCATGCCCCTGAGCCTCGTGCTGCCTATCCTCGTGGGCGTGTCCATGTTCGTGATGCAGAAGATGACCACGATGCCCTCGACCACGCCGCAGCAGGAGTCCACCAACCGCATGATGCTATGGCTGATGCCAGGCATGTTCGGCGTCTTCACCCTCAGCTTCGAGGCCGGGCTCGCCCTGTACTGGATTGTGTCCAACGTGGTCGGTATAGTGATACAGGGGTTCGTGACCGGTTGGCAGCCCCTGATCGACCTTCCCAAGTCCATCATCAATCTCGGCCGGCCCTCGACGACGCCGGCCGTCGAGGGCCAAGCTGAGCCGTCGGACGAGGCCGAGCCGGCCCGGGAGGCAGACACCGATGAGAACGATCGAGATGACGGCCAAGACCGCCGACGAGGCAATCGAAATCGCCCTAAAGGAGCTAGACGCAGAGCGCCAGGACGTCGAAATAGACGTCGTTAGCCACGGCAAAGCGGGAATCCTCGGAATCGGCTCGGAACCCGCGCGGGTCCGCGTCACCGTCGTCGAAACAGCGTCCGACCTCGTATCCATAGCCGCCGAGGTCCTCGAAGACCTGGTAGCCCTCACTGGCGCGGACGTGGCCGTCACCCTGAGGCAGGCGCACAGCGAAGACGTGGGCGGGCCAGTCTTCGACATAGACGGAGACGACGCCGGCCTCCTCATCGGACGGCGCGGCGAGACCCTGCGCTCCTTGCAGTTCATCGCTGCCATCATCTCGTCCCGCAGGCTCGAAGACCGCGCCCGCCTATTCGTAGATGTCGCCGGGTACCAGGAGCGGCGTTACCAGTCCCTCGCCAGCCTCGCTCAAAAGGTCGCCAGAAGGGTCGCCTCCAGCGGACGACCCATAACCCTCGAGCCCATGCCGCCGAACGAGCGCAGGATCATCCACATGGCCCTCGCCGACAATCCCGACGTCTCGACCGCCAGCGCCGGTACAGGCGATGGACGGAAAGTCGTAGTGGAGCCCGCCTACGACTAGCGCTCTGCCCATTCAAATATGGCGGGCAGTCCCGCCTTATCCCTCTTCTCCCTTGACGGGAGAGGGTCCTTCCCCCTGGTGAAGGCTAGGATGGGGGCTGGCGTGAACACGCCCTAGGAGAGGAATCATGGCAAAAGTCCCACTCCCAACGCGGGACGACATCCCGCCGGACAAGCAACGCATCTACGACGAGATAGCGGGAACGCGCGGAAGCGTCCTAAACGTCTTCCGCACGCTGTTGAACAGCCCCGACGCCGCGTCGGCGGTCGCCAACCTCGGCGCGTACATCCGCTACCGCTCCCCGCTGGACCCGGCCATACGCGAGACGGCGATACTGGCGACGGCCCGCGAGATGAACGTCGCCTACGAGTGGGCGCACCACGAGCCGGTGGCCCGCGAGGTGGGCGTGCGCGGCGAGGTCATCGAGGCTATCAGGAGCGGCAGAGCGCCCATGGGGCTGCCGCCAAAGGAGGGCGTATTCGTGCAGGCCGCGAAGGAGCTCGTCCACGAAGGCGCGCTCGGCGACGCGACCTTCCGCGCAGTCGAGCATCTGCTGGGCCCAGCCCAGACTATAGACCTGATAGTGCTGGTCGGGTACTACTCCATGCTCGGCAGGATGCTGGCGTCGCTCGACGTGGAGCTGGACGAGGGCGCGTCCGCAAACCTTCCGGAGCTGTAGCGGCCCGCATCCTAACCTTTCCCCGATGGGGAGAGGGAGCGGCTAATTCTCACAGCCTCAGGGCCCGGCGGAGCCGCGAGCCGCCCCGGTGCGGCCCCACGACCGCCATCCTGAGCCGCTCCGTGCGCAGAAGCTCGTTCGCCACGCGGTGGACGTCTTCCACGCTCACCCGGTTCACACGCTCGGTTACCTCGTCCACGTCCAGGATGTCGCCCAGCAGCAGCTCCTGAGCTCCCATCCACGCCGACACTGCCCGCGTGTCTTCCATTCGTAGGTCTATCATGCCCGCGCTCATGCGCTTCGCCTTCTCCAGCTCCTCCTCCGGCAGTCCGTCCCTGAGCGCCGACACCTGGTCCAATATCGTGCGGACTGCATCGTGAACGCGCCCCGGATCGACGCCGGCCATTATCAGCAGCGCGCCGCAGTCCAGGAAGTGAGCCGCGCTGCTGTGGATGTCGTAAGCGAGCCCGCGCTCCTCGCGCACCTCCACGAACAGCCGGCTGCTCATCCCCTCGCCCAGCGCGACGCTCAGCAGGTCGAAGGCGTACCGGTCGGGATGACTCAGGGACACGCCGGGCACGGCGATAGCCAGGTGTGATTGCTCCGTCTTGCGCTGCTCTATCCGAGCCTCGGGCTCCGTCTGCCCGCCTGCGAAGGGCGTCCAGCCCGAAGCCGCGCCCGGCTTCCATCCCTCGCTCAGCGACGCCGCAAGCTCGACGACGTGGTCATGCTCCACGTTGCCGGCGACGCTGACGACGATGTTCTCAGGCGAGTAGAAGCGGGCTGCGTGCTCCATCGCCATCTCCCGCGTGATGCTCGATACCGACTCCCGCGTCCCTCCGATGTCGCGTCCGAGCGGATGACCGGGCCACAGCATCTCTTCTATCAGCAACTCCGCCCGGCTAGCCGGCTGGTCGTTGACCATGTTGAGCTCCTCTATCACCACCAGGAGCTCCCGCTCGAGGTCATCCGGGTCGTACACCGAGAAGCGGAGCATGTCGAAGAGCAGGTCGAGGGTATCGTCGAGATACGGCAGCGCCACCTTGCTCCAGTAGACCGTCAACTCCTGCTCGGTGCCGGCGTTCAGCGTTCCGCCGACGCCCTCTACGGCTCCGCTGATGTCCGTGGGGCTGGGCCGCCGCTCCGTCCCCTTGAAGACGAGGTGCTCCAGCACGTGTGAGATGCCCGCCTGCTCGTCCGTCTCGTACCGCGAGCCTACCCCGACGTATATGCTGATAGTAACCGAGCGGGTGTGGCGCATCGAGCTCGTGACGACGCGCATCCCGTTGCCCAGAGTCGTCTTGGAAAAGGATGACGCTGTGGAAGACATGGAAACGATTCTATGGCATGGTGTATGAGCGGTCAATTTGCCGTACACTCACGCCGGAGGTGACGCAATGAGATTCTTCTTCATCCAGCTATCCGACACGCAGCTCGGGATGGCGGCCACCCTGAGCGGGGCTGGCAACCCCAAGCGAGCCGAGATGCTCGCCAGGGGCCTCTGCCCGCCAGAGTTCGAGGAGACCACGGGGTTCGCCTACGAGACCGAGCGGTACGAGAAGGCGGTCGCCGCGGCAAACCGGCTGAGGCCCGCGTTCGTCGTCATCACGGGCGACCTGGTGCAGGACCCCGAGGACTTGGCGCAGGTCGCCGAGCTGCGCCGCATAACGGCCCTGCTGGACGACGACATCCCCATTCACCTGGCGCCGGGCAACTGTGACGTCGACAACACGCCCACCCCCGAATCCCTGGCCCTGTACCGCGAGCGGTTCGGGGACGACAACTACTCGTTCGATCATGGCGGCGTCCACTTCGTGGTATTCAATACCGGCATCGCCTTCGACCCGTCCTGCGCGCCGGGCGAGTGGGACGCGCAACTCGAGTTCCTGAGGTCCGACCTGGGCGGCGCAATGGGCCGGCGGATAGTGGCGTTCGGGCATCATCCGCTGTTCGGATACAGCCCCGCCGACCCGGACTCGCACATGGTTATCCCGACCGAGAGGCGCCGCGTTCTCCTCGATCTGTTCGCGGAGCATGGGGTCGAAGCGATGTTCGCCGGGCACTGGCACAAGAACGCCGGGGGAGCCGCAGGCGGGTTCCGCATGGTGATATCCGGTCCCGTCGGCGTGCCCCTTGGCGATGACCCCTCCGGCATCCGCATCGTCGAGGTGCATGACTCTGGCCTACAGTGCGCGTACCACGGATTCGACGACCTGCCCGGCGCAGTGAATGTCCGGGATATTCCCTGATGCCGCCATTCCCAATGTTGCAATCCGCATGGCCGTACACTAACATCCCTGTTCGGCAACCGCGCCGCGGCCGGCGCGCGCAAACCCGTCCTGAGGTATGAGCCAGACCCATGGTCAGCAGCGAATTCGAGGTTAGGCGACCCGTCCTTGTGGGGGACACGGCAGACGTGTACCACCAGCGCACCATCACCATCCTCCGAAACGAGAGCATGAACCCCGCCGTCACCATGGAATTCGCCCCCGAAAAGGGCGGGGTGCTCTGCGGCATCAACGAGGCCAGGGCCCTGCTGTACAGGATTCTTCCCGAAAGCGCCAGCGAGGTCTGGGCCCTGGGCGAGGGCGTGAAGATGGACCCCAACGAGGTCGTGCTGCGAGTCAAGGCGCCGTATGGCTCCATCGGCCTATACGAAACCGCCATCTCAGGCACGTTGGCCTCGTCTTCCGGCTGGGCCACCGCCGCGCGACAGTGCGTCGACGTGGCGGGCGAGACACCCGTACTCGCAATCGGCGCCAGGAACATCCACCCCAACATCGCCGCCGAGATGGACTACGCGAGCGTCCAGGGCGGATGCGTCTCGTGCTCCACCATCCAGGGCGCCCGCATGGCAAACGTAACCCCCGCCGGCAACATGCCTCACGCGCTCAACCTGATAATCGGCGAGGTGGTGAAGGCGATAGAGGCTTTCGACAGGCACATGCCCCAAGAAGTGCCGCGGGTCGCCCTCGTCGATACGTTCAGGGACGAGGCGGAGGACGCGGTCAGCGCCGCGCGCAGCCTGCGCGACCACCTGAGGGGCGTCAGGCTGGACACGCCCCCCGAAAGGGGCGGCGTCTCCCCAGAGCTGGTCAGGGAGGTCAGGGCGCGGCTGGACTTGGCCGGATTCAGGCACGTCGAGATCATGGTAAGCGGCGGATTCACGCCCGACAGGATCCGCCAGATGGTAGAGTCGGGAGCGCCGGTCGACTCCTTCTGCGTCGGGTACTACATCGCCTCCGCGTCGCCCATCGCCTTCAGGTCCGACATCCACGAGGTGGACGGCCGCCCCATGGCGAAACGGGGCCGCATCCCAGGCGTAACCCCCAACCCGCGCCTCGACCGGGTGATGTAGCCGCGCCGGTCCAAGCCATGAGCCGGCTTGGAATCGCGGATGGCGCCCACGAACCCATCGCGGGGGCGCGCTAGAACATCGCGCCCTGGCTTTTTGGGAAGCCGAGACCCAGGTGCTCGTAGGCGCGGCGGGTCGCCACCCTGCCCCGGCGGGTGCGGTCTAGGAACCCCTTCTGCAGCAGGAACGGCTCGTACACATCCATGATAGTGTCCGCCTCTTCGCTGATCGCCGCCGCGACCGTCTCGATGCCCACGGGGCCGCCGTCGAACTTGTCTATTATGGTAGTGAGCACCAGCCGGTCCGAATCGTCCAGCCCCAGCCCGTCCACCTCCAGCCTGGCCAGGGCATCGAGCGCGATGCCGGCCGTTATCACATTGTCGCCCATGACCTGGGCATAGTCGCGCACCCTTCTGAGAAGGCGGTTGGCTACCCGCGGCGTCCCCCTGGAGCGGCGGGCGATCTCCATCAGCCCGCCATCCTCGGCCTGGATACCCAGGATCCTGGCCGATCGGCGGGCGATTGTGCGCATCGCGGCGTCGTCGTAGAAGTCGAGCCGGAAGACGTGTCCGAACCGGTCGCGCAGCGGCGAGCTGACCATGCCGTAGCGCGTCGTCGCGCCGATGAGAGTGAACGGCTGTATGGCTAGGTTGATGCTCCTGGCCTTCAGTCCCTTGTCTATCACCCAAGAGACCACGAAGTCCTCCATCGCGCCGTACAGGACCTCTTCCACCACGCGGTTGAGCCGATGCGCCTCGTCCACGAAGAGCGCGTCCCCCTTCTGGAGCTTGGTGAGCACCGCCACCATGTCGGCGGGGCGCTCTATGGCTGGCCCCGAGGTCGTCTTGATGTTGGCGCCCATCTCGTGGGCGATTATGTTGGCAAGCGTGGTCTTGCCCAGCCCGGGCGGCCCGTGCAGCAGGACATGGTCCAGGGGTTCGCCACGCTGCTTGGAAGCGGAGATGAAGATGTCCAGGTTGGACTTGAGCCTGTCCTGGCCTATGTAGTCCGCGAGCCGCCGAGGACGCAGGCTGTCATCGGCGGCGTGGTCATCCTCCTGCATCCCCCCCGAAACTATCCTCTCAATCGTCAAGCCCAGCTCCTAGTTGACATCCTGAATCACCTCACCCTCACCCTATCCGTCAAGGGAGAGGGATAAGTGGACGGAGCGCTGGCCGCTGGGCTGCATGGTCTGGACACGGCTCATTTTAGCCACTCTTCCACCTCGTTCTCACCGCCGCCACCGCGCCGAGCGCTCCGGTCGCTATCAGACGGAGACGCCTAGCGGACTGCGCGGCTAGACCGCGCGCCGCTACCGCGCCGAACACTCCGGTCGCTATCAGCGCCATGACCGGGCCCGCGGGCATGTTGGCGTGGAATGATAGATACATGCCTGCCACCGCAGAGAGCACGCCTATCAGCGCCCCGATGACCATGACTCCCACGAAACGCCTTGCGAGCAGGTACCCAGTCGCCGCGGGCGTGATGAGCATTGCCATGACCAGGACGATGCCCGCGGCCTGTATGCCTATGACGATGACGAGGGCGAGCAGGGCGAGCAGGGCGTATTCTACCAAGCGCGTCCTGATTCCGACCACCTGCGCTCCCACGGGGTCGAAGGTGGTGTACACGAGCTGCCGGTGGAACAGGTACAGCCCGGCTATCACCAGCGCCGCCAGTCCCAGGGAGATGTAGACTTCCTGCATGTTGACGCCCAGTATCTCCCCCACGAGCAGCCCCTCGATGTCCGGCGACTTCCCGCCGCGCAATCTCAGGAAGGCGTTGATGTACAGGGGGCTGGATAGTATCACCAGGCCCAGCGCGAAGGCGCCTGCGAATACGATTCCTATCGAGGTGTCCTCGCTGCTGCCCGTGCGCCGGCTGATGTAGCCTATCAGCAGCGCGGCCCCGACGCCGACGGGCACTGCGATGAGCAGCGCGCTGCCAGTCGCCAACAGCCCGACCGCCATTCCCGGCAGCACCGAGTGCGCAAGGGCGTCTCCCATGAAGGCCCGCCCCCGCGCGACCACGTAAGCGCCTATCACCGGGCACATCACCCCGACTATTATGGCAACGACCAGCGCGCGCGCCATGAAGCCGTACTGGAACGGGCCTACCACGTAGTCGATCATGGCAATCTGCGGCCATCGTCATCGTGATGCGGGTCGACGTGATGGTGCGCGAACTCGAGTCCGTGCGAGCCGTACAGCTCTTCGAGCACTTGGGGGGTGAACGCCTCGTCCGGCGGCCCGTAGGCGCACATGTGGTGGTTGATGCAGAGCACTTGGTCGAAGCGCTGGGCGATGTTCGTCAGGTCGTGCGTGGATATGATGACTATCTTGCCCTCGTCTCGGAGGGACTGCAGGACCTCCACGATACCCTCCTGCGCGCCGACGTCCACGCCGCTGAAGGCCTCGTCCATGAGTAGGATGCTGGCCTCCTGCGCCAGCGCGCGCGCTATGAAGACCCTCTGACGCTCGCCGCCCGACAGCTGGGTTATAGGCACCGAGCGCTTGTCCCACAGAGCTACCCGCTCCAAGCTTTCCCGGACGGCCTGCTTGTCCCGCCGGCCCGGTCGCCGCAGCCATCCGATGTTGTTGCCGCGGCCCATCATCACCACGTCGTGAACGGAGGCCGGGAAGCGCCAGTTGATGTTGTCGCGCTGGGGCACGTACGCCATAGCCCCCTTGCGCTCCATGCCGCGAAGGTCTATAGCGCCGCTGGCAAGCGGAAGCAGGCCGGCAATCGCGTCGAACAGGGTGCTCTTGCCGGCCCCGTTAGGCCCCAGCACGCCCATCAGAGCGCCCGGTCCGACTTCGAACGTAATGTCCGTCAGCGCCGCGTGCCCGCCGCGCTCGACGGTTACGCCGTCCACGATTATGCCCGGTTCGGAAGTCATCACAACGCGCCTCCCGCGCTAGGGTGTGATGCTACCAGATTCGCAGGCGCGGCGGGCGTCGTTACTTCAGCGCTTCGACTATGCGGGTGACGTTCGCGCGGGTCATCTCGATGTACGTCTCCGCGCCGCTGCCCTCCGGCCCCAGCGAGCCGGAGTAGAGCGGCACCAGCTTTGCGCCGGTCTCCTCGGCGATGGCGCTTGCAAGCCGATCGCTCAGAGTCGTCTCGCCGAAGATGGCCGGCGTCCCGTACTCCTCGACGACGTGGACGAGTTCGGCCATCCGCTCCGCCGAGGCCTCCGCCTCCGTGGTAACGGGGAGTATCGCCCCCACGACCTCGAATCCGTACAGCCGCGCGAAGTATTGGAGGCTGTCATGCGACGTCACCAGGTACCTGCGCTCGGCAGGCAGCGCGGCCACCTGCCGCTGCGTCCAGGCGTGCAGCTCGTCGAGCTGGGCGTTGTAGGCGTCGGCGTTGGCGCGGTATGTATCGCCCCGCTCCGGATCGATGACCGCCAGGCGGGAGGCGATGTCGTTCACCGCGAGCTTCACGCGCAGCGGGTCGAACCAGAAGTGCGGGTCGAACGCGCCATGCTCATGCTCGTCCTCGTCGTGTCCGTCCTCGTCCTCGCCATGCCCGTCCTCGTCCTCGTCGTGTCCGTTCTCATCCTCGTCGTGTCCGTTCTCGTCCTCGTCATGCCCGTTCTCGTCCTCGTCGTGTCCGTTCTCGTCCTCGTCGTGTCCGTTCTCGTCCTCGTCATGCCCGTCTTCGTCATCCTCGTCGTGTCCGTTCTCGTCCTCGTCGTGTCCGTTCTCGTCCTCGTCGTGTTCGTCCTCGTCGAGCTCGTCCATCTCCACGGGCGCGGCGGCGTCCACGGCATCGCCCAGCACCACGACGGAATCAGGGGAGCGAGTGGCGTTCTGCAGCAGGTCCTGCAGCCACGCGCCTTCCAGCCCCAGCCCGACGCTCAGCACGAGGTCGGCGTCCGCAATTCGCGCCACGTCGCGCGCGCCCGGCTGGAACGAGTGCGGGTCCGCGCCCACGGGCATGATGCTGAAGACGTCCACGTTCGCGCCGCCGACGTTGCGCGCCCAGTCCGCGGCGAAGGTCGTCGTGGTGACAATCTCTACATACGGGGACATGGGCTCCGGCGCGGTCGTGGGAGCCGGCGCGGTCGTGGGAGCGGACGACTGGGTGGATGGTGTGGACGCGGTTGGCTCCACGCTGCCGCTGTCGTTCGAGCAGGCCATCGCCGCGAACAGCAGCATGGAGAGCGCGAGAATGACGGCTTTCGCAATATCGGCGCGGTTGTTGGCACTCAGTCTCATTTTCTTGATGCTCCTTGTCTTTTGTTCTCGTTGGTTCTCGATGTAGAAGTGGGTGGCGGCCTGCATACTGATATTGAGTATCAATTACGTATGCGGCTCCAATCCCTTATGGTCCTTCGCTATTCCTAGAGGGCTGGTCTGGCGTCATGCACTGTCTGCAGGTAACGTACAGCTCGATGCGGTGGCCGACTATCTTGCCGGGGATGTCGCTGCCTATGGCGCGCATCAGCCGTTCGACCGTTGCGGCGCGGAACTCTCCGACGTTTCCGCAGCGCACGCATACGGTGTGGTGGTGATGCTCCACACGGGAGAGGCTGTACCTCGGCGCGCCGTTTATGAGGTTGAGCTTGCATATGGCGTCGGCCTCCAGCAGGAGCTTGATGGTCCGAAAGATGGTGGCCCGCCCCACGTCTGGGAGCTCTTTCCCTATCTCCTCCGCGGTGAATCCTTCCTGCTTGCCCTCCAGGATGCGGATGATTGCGCGCCGCGGGGCTGTGGAGCGGTGGCCCCTGTCTTCGAGGGCAGCCATGATGTCCGGCCGAGATGTCACAGGCGCGTTCATGATACCTAGTATCAATTTGTCATTCGAGGATTCGCTGAATTCCTAACTTGGGCATGTCCATGATAGCATGGCTTCCCGGCCTGTCAAGTCCAGATTCCCCCAGATTGCCTGAAGCGCGTTGACACTTACCGGGCGGACTAATACCATATGAACCTGAGCGACATGTTCGGGCAGGCATTGCGGAGGGTCCTGATTGGTGAATTCGAGCCGGATGACGTTGATGGACGCCGTTGGAAGCTACGTAGGCAGCCTTCGGGCAAAGGATAGCGATACTGAATCCCAGCAGCACTTGGTCGGGTTCGTCCGGTGGATGGGCGGCCCTGACCGTATGCTGCATGAGATACGACCGTCGGAGCTTGGGGAGTACGGCGAGCAGGCCATAAACTCGGGGGCCCAATCGAGGGAGCGGCTGCAGAACGTCAAGAAATTCCTATCGTATGCCAGGAAGCAGGGCCTGATAGACCAGAACCTCGCGCAGCACGTGAGGGTCCGCAAGGGCAAGAGGTCTGCCAAGAACGTGTCACCTGACGCCCCCAAGACGATCGAGCTTTCGCGCGAACGCTACCAGGCGCTCGCCGAGGAGTTGGAGGGCCGCAAGGATAATAGGCGCAGCATTTCGGCGCAGATCAGCAAGGCGGCTGCCGACAAGGACGTGCGCGAGAACGCGCCCCTGGAGATGGCCCGCCAGGAGCAGGGGTTCAACGAGGCCAAGATACGCGAGATAGAGGATACTCTCGATGCCGCTGTCGTTGTGGAAGGCTCCGTCGCGGACGGCACGACGGTTGGAGTCGGGGCCAGCGTGCTTCTCAAGGACGTCAAGACTGGCGAGGAGACTCGCTATACTCTTGTGAGCGCGATGGACGCCGCCCCCTTGGAGGGGAAGATATCCGACGTGTCGCCGGTCGGCCGCGCGCTCATGAGCAAGTCTGCCGGCCAGGAAGTACAGGTCAAGACCCCGAGGGGGTCTGCCCAATACCGAATCGTGAAGGTTACGGTATAGGAGACAACTGCTTGCTTTATAGGCGGACCGCCGATGGTGGGCCTTTCTCGCGTCCAGAATTGGAGGGGTCTATATCCTCGGAAGGGCATCGAGCGGGACGTTTTCGGAATCAATCGGCCAGTCCGACTTCATTGACAAGGATATATGGATCATAGCGCCGAAGAAGTAACGAGGCTCGTCATTCAGATCGCGGTTATTCTGGCCGCGGCAAAGATTACCGGCGAGGTATTCGAGCGGTTTCTCAGGATGCCGGCGGTGCTCGGCGAGCTTGGGGCAGGCATCGTCATCGGGCCATTCGCGTTCGGGGCAGTAGACCTGCCCTTAGTGGGGCACCTGGCCGGCGCCGGAGATTTCCCCTACATGGGCGCGCTGTTCGAACGCGTGCCAGACGCTGAGCGGGGCGAGGGGATCCCGGACCTGTATCCCTCTCTTTGGGCCATCTCCCAAATAGGGGCCATCGTCCTGCTCTTCATGGCCGGGCTGGAGACCAACCTGCGCCAGTTTCTGCGGTACGCCAAGCCGGCCTCGCTCGTCGCCCTCGGAGGGGTCGCGCTGCCCTTCGCGTTCGGGGTCGGGCTGCCCGTCGCCATGGGCTACGCCGACGGATTCGGCGACGTCAAGGCTCTGTTCATAGGCGCGGCGCTGACGGCCACCTCTATAGGGATCACCGTCAGGGTTTTGAACGATCTCAAGCCCGCCCGGTTGGACAGCCCGGAGGGGGTTACCATCCTAGGGGCCGCAGTGCTGGACGACGTGATAGGCATCCTGATACTCACGATCGTGGTGGGGCTCGCGGAAACGGGCGAGATGTCGGCCGGCTCCATCGGACTGGTCGCGGGCAAGGCGGTAGGCTTCTGGCTGGGGCTGACCGCCATTGGGATTCTCCTGTCCGGGCACATATCCAGATTCTTCGAGAAGTTTCAGGTCAGCGGCGCTGCGGTAGCGTTGTCGCTGGCGCTCGCCCTTCTTGCGGCGGGGCTTGCCGAGGAATTTGGTCTCGCGATGATCATCGGCGCGTTCTCCATTGGCCTTGCGCTCTCAGGCACAAGGCTCGCGCACCAGATAGACGCGCCCCTGCGGGCGGTCCACGACGCTCTCGTGCCGATATTCTTCGTCGTCATGGGGATGCTGGTGGATGTCCGGGTTTTTGGCGGGGTGATCGTATTCGGGGCGCTGCTCACGCTCCTCGCGATTATCGGGAAGGTCGCCGGCAGCGGACTCCCGGCGCTCCTCGCGGGATTCAACCTGCGCGGCGGCTTGCGGGTCGGCATCGGGATGCTGCCTCGAGGCGAGGTCGCGCTCATCATGGCCGGCATCGGCGTGAGCAGGGGAATACTCGACGCGGACCTGTACGGCGTGGTTATCCTCATGACGATAATCACGACCGCCATGGCCCCTCCCATCCTGCAGCTCTTGTTCCGGAGCGACGAGCCGGGAGTGCGAGCGTCCGCGCCATCCAGATCCGAAGATGATGGCTGAAGTCGGCGACCTGCGAGAATCCGCCGACCTCGTCGAAGAGCTGAAAGGGCTGGTCGAGGGCGAGGTCCGCTTCGACCGCATGACCCGGGCCATATACAGCGTCGACGCCAGCATCTACCAGATAGAACCCATCGGCGTCGTCCTGCCCCGCAGCGCCGAGGACGTGATCGCGGTAGTGGAGACTGCCGCGCGGCATCGGGTCCCCGTGCTTCCGCGCGGCGGAGGCACCAGCCTCGCCGGGCAGACGGTCGGCCACGCGGTGGTCATGGACTTCTCCAAGTACATGCGCGGCGTGATAGAGGTCAATGCGGAAGAAGGATGGGTCCGCGCCGAGCCGGGCATAATCCTCGACGAGCTGAACCAGCGCCTCGAGCCCCATGGCGTGCATTTCGCGCCCGACCCCAGCACCAGCAACCGCGGCAACGTCGGCGGCGCGCTCGGAAACAATTCGTGCGGCGCTCATTCGATACTCTGGGGCAAGACCAGCGACAACGTCGTCGCGCTGGACGTAGCGCTGTCGGACGGCTCCCGCGCGCGGCTTGGCCCGCTCACCGGCGGCGAGCTCGAGTCCAGGATGCGGAAGGATGGGCTCGAGGGCAGCATCTACAGGCGGCTGTTCGAGATCGGGGAGGCGAACCGCGAAGAGATTCTGGCCCGCTATCCCCGTATCCAGCGGCGCGTCGGCGGATACAACCTCGACGAATTCGTGGGCGGCGGCAGCTTCGACTCGGCCCGGTTCGTGGTCGGCTCCGAAGGCACCCTGGTTACCATCACCGAGGCGAAGCTCAGGGCGGCGCCGCTGCCGCGATCCAAGGGCCTGGCGGTTCTCCATTTCCACGGCGTCAACGAGGCGATGGAGGCGACCGTCGCCACGCTGGAGCTCGACCCGGCCGCCGTCGAGCTCGTGGACGACCTGATAGTTCGGCAGGCCCGCGGCAACCTGGAGTACGCCCGGCTCATGGACTTCGTGGAGGGCGAGCCGGGGGCGCTGCTGCTGGTCGAGTTCTACGGAGATTCGGAGGCCGAGGTCCAAGCCAAGCTCGACCGCCTCGACGCGCGGATGGCGCGGGGCGGGCTTGGCTATGCCGCTCCCAGGATGACCGACCCGGCGGAGCAGGCGAGGGTGTGGGCGGTGCGCAAGGCGGGGCTTGGGCTGATGATGAACGTGCGGGGCGGAGCGAAGCCGCTGCCCTTCGTCGAGGACACGGCAGTCGCGCCAGAGCGCCTACCGGAGTACGTTCGCCGATTCGACGAGATAGTGCGAGGACACGGCACGAGCGCCGGATACTACGGCCACGCCAGCGTCGGCTGTCTCCATATCAGGCCGCTGATAGACCTCAGGCTGGGCGAAGACGTCGCGCGGATGGAGTCCATCTCCGCGGCCGTCAGCGACCTGGTACTGGAGTTCGGCGGAGCGATGAGCGGCGAACACGGCGACGGCCTCGTCAGGAGCGTCTGGAACGAGAAGATGTTCGGCCCGCAGCTCTACAAGGCATTCCGCGAAGTCAAGGCCGCCTTCGACCCCCAGGGGATAATGAACCCCGGCAAGATAGTGGATTCGGCCCCCATGACCGAGAACCTGCGCTACACGCCGCAGTACAGGACGGCGGACCTCGCCACCGGCTTCGGCTACTCGTCGGAAGGCGGCTTCGCGAGCGCGATCGAGATGTGCAACGGGCAGGGCGCCTGCCGGAAAGTCCTGTCCGGCACGATGTGCCCGTCCTACATGGCGACCAGGGACGAGGAGCACTCGACCCGTGGCCGCGCCAATGCCCTTCGCGCGGCGATGTCGGGCGCGCTGCCCGTCGATTCGCTCACCAGCAAGCGCCTCTACGACGTGATGGACCTATGCCTCGGATGCAAGGGCTGCAAGGCCGAGTGTCCTTCGAACGTGGACATGGCAAAGCTGAAGTACGAGTTCCTAGACCGCTATCACAAGGTGAACGGCTACCCGCTGCGGAACCGCATGTTCGGGAGCATATCCACCCTTGGCAAGATGGGGTCCTTCATGGCCCCGCTCTCGAACTGGATCATGGAGTCCGAGAGCGGCAAGGACCTGCTCGAGCGCTATGCCGGTATAGACCGCCGAAGGCAGATGCCATCGTTCGCCTCGCAGACCTTCGCACAGTGGTTCCGAGCGCGTGGGGAGACGCGGGAGGCGGCGGAATCGAGGGGCGTCGTCGTCCTGCTCCCCGACACGTTCACGAATTACAACCATCCGGAGCTGGGCCGGGCCGCGGTGAAGGTGATCGAGCGTCTGGGATACTCTGTCGCCGTGCCGGACACGCCCTGCTGCGGGCGGCCTATGCTGTCCGCGGGGATGATCGACAGGGCCCGGGCCAACGCCGCGGCCAACGTCGCAGCCGTCCATCCCCACGTGGAGCGCGGCGCGAAGGTGGTCGGGCTGGAGCCCAGTTGCCTGCTGGGATTCCGCGACGAGTACCTGGACCTGCTGGATGGGGACGACCGCGCCGCCGCCGTCGCGGGCTCGGCGATGCTGATAGAGGAGTTCGCGGCCCACGCCATGGACGAGGGCGCAGAGCTTCGGCCCAGCAAGCCGCCCGGCAAGGTCTTGTTCCACGGCCATTGCCACCAGAAGGCGATGGTCGGCGCCCGCGCCGCGATTTCCGTCCTCAAGTCCATACCGGGATGCGAGGTCGAGGAGATAGAAGGGGGCTGCTGCGGCATGGCGGGCTCGTTTGGGTTCGAGAAGGAGCACTACGACATCTCGATGAGCATCGGCGAGCAGAGCGTGTTCGGCCCTGTGCGCTCGGCCGGGGATGACGTTACGATAGTGAGCGAGGGCGTCTCGTGCAGGCAGCAGATCGCGGACGGGACCGGCGCAAGGGCCAAGCACCTGGTAGAAGCGCTGGCGGACGCGATCTAGCCGGCGCGTCCGAGCCCTACGATGAAGGCGGGGTGTCGGAGCGGTATACGCCCTGATAGGACGGCGGCAGCAGGGCCGCTATCCGCCGCATGATTATGTCCGTGAGCGGCTCCAGCACGGCCTTGTTGGGCCGACCCTCGATTGCCGGCAGCGTGAACGGCTGACCTATTGTCACCGTCAGCCTGCCGGTGGGATTGAAGACGCGCATCCAGGTTCCGAGCCGCTCGGTGCCGGTTATGCCGACGGGCAGGATAGCGGCCTGCGTGGTCAGCGCGAGGCGCGCGATCCCCGTTCGCCCCTTCTTCATGCCGTCCTGGCTGCGCGTGCCCTCAGGGAAGACCGCGATGGCCCCGTCGCGCCGAAGCTGGTCTATGGCCCATCGGTGCGCGCGGACGTCTATGCCGCTTCGGTTCAACGGGAATGCGCCGTACTCGCGCAGGAACCAGCCTGCGATGGCAGGCCCCTCGAAGAGGCTCGCCTTGGCGAGGAAGCGCATCCGCCTGGGGATGCTGGGCGACAGCAAGGGCGGGTCGAAGTTGCTCTGGTGGTTCGCCGCTATTATGAGAGGCCCGACCGAAGGCACGTTCTCGCGCCCCGTGACCTCCCAATCGGCGAAGACGCGCAGCGTTACTTTCTGGAAGACGTTCGAAAGGTTGTATATGGCGTCCATCAGGCCGATCTCGCCAAGGCTGCGACGCGCCGGGCTATCTCCTCCACTTCCACCCCGTCCGTGTCTATGATAACCGCATCCTCCGCGGGCCGCATCGGGGAATCGCGCCTCTGAGAATCGATGCCATCGCGGCGCGCCAGCTCCTTCAGAACGCTGTCGAGGCTGCCGCCAGCCGTCTGGAGATGCCTGCGCCTGGCCCGCTCCTCGGCGGACGCCGTCAGGAATATCTTCACGGGCGCGTCCGTGAGGACGACGGCGCCGATGTCACGCCCCGCCATCACGATGGGGCCATCTCTGGCAATCGCCCTCTGCTGCGCGACCAGGGCCTTGCGGACGCCGGGGACGCTGGATACAGCCGAGACGCTGCGTTCTACGTCATCTGTCCGGAGCTCGTCGGTGACGTCCTCGCCGTCCGCCCAGAGCCGCTCTTCGCCTCCGCGCGACGGACAGAGCCGCATCGTCATGCCCGCAGTGAGCTCGGCGAGCGCGTCCTGGTCCGCGAGGGAGATTCCCCGCCGGAGCGCCGAGCGCGTAACCGCGCGGTACATGATACCCGTGTCCAGGAACCGCCATCCGAGCGCGTCCGCCGCCATTCTGCCCACCACCGTCTTGCCCGACGCAGCCGGACCGTCGATGGCAACGGCGGCTATCGAATGCGCGCGACCGGGTGAGCTCATCTACCGGCGCGCCATTGCAGCAGGGCTCCCTCCAACTCTTCCAGCAGGGGTTGGATGTCGCTTTCCTTTTTCCTGGCTTCCTGCCGGGCGACTACCCGGCAAATGTCCGGGGCGACCCGATCCAGGGATTCGGACAAGCCATCAAGCTTGGTCTTGGCGATCTGAGAGAGGGAGTCGGACGCAGAGTCATAGATCGCATCCAGGCGGTTCATTCGCTCGGACAACTCGCTTTGGGTGGCACCCAACTCCTCGGCCTCTCCATCCAATACCTGCCGCAGCCGCTCCCATACCCAGATTTCTGGAGCGCCACGCCCCGGTAGAAAGAGCACGGGAACATCAACGCCGGCTTCCCTCTGTATATCTGGCCCCACCTCGCTATTGCGCTGGTCGCCATCGAGAACGAAGACGAAATTCTGGATCTGTCCGTATCTCCTGAAAGCCTTGGCGTGCATCGGGAACTCGTTCGCCCCCGTGTCCCGCCCTATGCGAACCGACTCGCCCCTGATACTGTGAAGGGGACGCAAGTAGTCGAACACGCCTTGTAGAATGCCTTCGGCGGCGTCATCCTCGCAAAGCAGGTTGAGCATGTCCCCGGAGCGTCCATACAAGGCACCTTGGACCACGTCGCGGTATGGCGGAAGCACAGCGACGCGGCCCGTCGTGTCGCGGTCCAGGAAAATGCGTCCGTGGGCAGGCACCGAGTCTAACACCACCGGGCTATGCGAAGTCACGATGACCTGCAGGTCGTTGCGCAGGGCAAGCTGCTGCAGATGCAGCATGAGAAGCTGTTGCACCCAGGGATGCAATCCGGCCTCTACCTCGTCTATCAGTACCAGAGCGCCTTTTAGCTGGGCGATTTCCTGGGCTAGGTGCAGGATGACACGCTCGCCGGCGGCCATGTGCATCTCGGAGTAGGCCGCGCCGCCTTCCTGGGCTGCGAAGAGCAGATTCTTCTTGCCGCTGGACAGGCTCACCACTTCTGAATACCTGAAAGGGAGCATCCGCTGCGCGAACTCGATTTGGGAGGCCGTCAAGGGCGTTTCCACCGGCGCGGAGTTCAGGCGCAACATGCTAAGCACACTGCGCACCTCGGACGGATTGCTGAGGTTGCTGAGGGTCCGTAGATAGACAGGTCTCTCAGGCTGCTTGGCGTTCTTGCGGCCCATGAAGCTGCGATTCCAGTCTGTCTTACGCTTCCACCGCATGGAGATGCGCCCATCGGGTGTGGAATAATCGAACTCGATAAGGACCTCGCGCTTTTCGTCCACACGCCCACCAATCTTGGGACGGTAGTCTGGGAAGAGTGTGGAAGGCACGAAGTCCTTGACTCCCGCCCCGGGCACATTGTAGGCGCATGCCGCCGCGAAGAGCACAGTTGACTTCCCGCTGGCATTGCCGCCGGCGATGACGCTTACCGGGTAGTCGAACATTACCCGCAGGTCATCGATGCCGCGAATGCCAGACAGCCGGATTTCCGACAGGAAATGAGGCAAGCGGGGCTTCTTGCCCTGCAATTGACCCCAGAGATTCCTGAAGCGATTCTCAATCATCGACTGGATGCCTGCCCCATCCGATATATTGATGATATGACTCTACCCCGGACATGTCAAGCCGTCACGGGGTTGACGCATGGCTATGCGGGGACTCACGCCATAGACTGGAAAGTCCTCATGCGTGATAATATGTCCGCGCATCTCAGGCGAGGGGTATAGCGAATGACTACGCGAGACGACGTGCGGAAGCGGATGGAGGTTGAAGGGGTGGAGTATCTGTTCACGCAGTTCGTGGACATCCACGGCTCGCCCAAGGTGAAGATGGTGCCTGCGTCCCACTTGGACGACGTGATAGACGTAGGCGCGGGGTTCGGAGGCGCCGCGATTTGGGGTATGGGACAGGGTCCCCATTCCCATGACATGATGGCGCGGATCGACCTCGACAGCTACACCCCGGTGCCCTGGCGAGAAGGCGTCGCGCGGTTCGCCAGCGACCTGTACGTGGACGACGAGCCGTATCCCTACTGCGCCCGGCAGAACCTGAAGCGCGTATTGGGCTCGGCGCGGGAAGAGGGCTACGTCTTCTACGTGGGCATCGAGCCCGAGCACTTCCTGGTTACCCGGGGCGACGACGGATCCATATCCGTCTGGGACCCGAACGGCGTGGACTCCTTGGCGAAAGCCGCCTACGACTTCAGGGGCCTTGCCAACGTCATTGACTACCTGACCGAGCTCATGGATGGAATGGCCAAGATAGGCTGGGACCCGTACCAGTCCGATCACGAGGACGCGAACGGCCAGTACGAGGTCAACTTCGTGTACAGCGACGCGCTGACCACCGCCGACCGCTATACATTCTTCAAGATGATGGCGGGGCAGTACGCCCAGAAGCGCGGCGCTATCGCCACGCACATGGCGAAGCCCTTCTCGGACCGCACAGGCAGCGGCGGCCATATTCACTTCCACGTCGCCGACACCGCGGACGGCAACTTGTTCTTGGACGAGGACGACGAGCAGGGCCTGGGCCTATCGGAGTTCGCATACCACTTCATCGGCGGCGTCTTCGCGCACGCGCCGGCCCTGTGCGCCGTCAACTCGCCCACCGTCAATTGCTACAAGCGGCTCCAGGTCGGGGAGGGCCTGCTCGGAACCCGATCCGGGTTCACGTGGACGCCGGCCTTCGTATCCTACGGCGACAACAACCGCACGCAGATGATCCGCACCGCGGGCCCGGGCCACCTGGAGGACCGGACGGTGTCCGCGGCCTGCAACCCGTACCTGGCGTTCGCCGCGTACATATCGGCTGGGCTGGACGGCGTGCGCAACAAGATGGACCCCGGCAGGGCCAACTTCGGCAACATGTACGAGCTCGGCCTCGACGAGATCAGGCGCAGGGGCATACGCACGCTCCCGCAGACCCTCGCAGAGGCCCTCTCCGAACTCCGGCGGGACGTAGTGGTCCAAGAGGCGCTCGGACCGATATATGACGAGTTCGTCACGCTCAAAGAGGCCGAGTGGAACGAGTACCACAAGCAGGTCTCCCAGTGGGAGATCGACCGATACCTGACGATGTTCTAGGAGGCGGGCCGGGGCAAGATGAGGTTCATAGTTACGGTAGAGAGAGACGAGGACGGGGCCTTCGTCGCGGAATGCCCCGCGATTCCGGGCTGTGTCAGCCAGGGCGGGACGCGCGAACAGGCGATAGGGAACATCCGCCAATGCCTGGAAGCGCGCGCCGAACACCAAGCTCGGATTCAAGAATAGTGGCCTTCCTGGTTAGATGTCCCAATTGCGGGGATCGCGGCGTGTACGAGTTCAGGTTCGGCGGGGAGGTCGTTCGGCGTCCTTCCACCAGCGAGGCTGCGCCCGTCTGGATGAAGTACTTCTACGCCCGCCGCAACGCTGCGGGAAATCAGCGGGAGTGGTGGTACCATAGCCTTGGATGCCGCAGGTGGCTCCTCGCCGAGCGCGACACCACTACCAACGAGATCCTCTCGACCGGATGGCCCGGGGAGGTCCAAGCTTAGTTGCCCATACTATCCGAGCAAGGCCGCCTTCCCAATGCCGAATCCCACCTGGCGGATCGAACGCGCCCGGTCGTCTTCGAGTTCAACGGGCGTCAGTTCGAGGCATACGAGGGCGACACTATAGCCTCCGCGCTGTACGCCGTGGGCGTGCGGACGTTCAGCCGCAGCTTCAAGTACCACCGCTCGCGCGGCCTGCTCTGCGTGGCCGGGAGCTGCCCCAACTGCATGATGAGCGTGGATGGCGCTCCGAATGTCCGCGCGTGCGTGACGCCGGTCGAGGCTGGGATGCGCGTCCGTCACCAGAACGCCTGGCCCTCGCAGGAGCGCGACTTCCTCTCGTTCCTGGACAGGCTGGACAGGCTGATGCCTGTCGGCTTCTACTACAAGACCTTCCACACGCCCAAGCTGCTCTGGAAACTCGCACGCCCGTTGATACGCCGAGTGGCGGGGCTGGGCCGAGTTCCTCGGGATCCTATATCCGGCCCCTCGCGTCACGAGAGCCGGCACACGGACGTCGCCGTCGTCGGAGGAGGGCCTGCCGGCATGTCTGCGGCGCTGTCGGCGGCGACCGCCGGAGCGAGGGTAACGCTGGTTGACGACCAGCAGGAGTTGGGCGGCCATATCCGATACGACTCCCGCATCCATGCCGGCTTGCCGGGTATTGGAACGGCATCTGGGTTCGAGGCGGCTAGGCGGCTTGCGCGGGACGTCGAGGCGAACGACCGAATAGAAGCCCTAACTGGCGCCACAGCCTTCGGCCTGTACGAGGGCAACCTGCTGGGCATAACGCGGGGCGACTCGATGATCCGGCTGAGGGCCAAGCGCGTGGCGGTTGCCACAGGGTCCTACGAATCGCCTCTCGTGTTCGACCGCAACGACCTTCCGGGCGTCATGCTGAGTACTGGTCTTCAACGCCTGATTCACCTGCACGGCGTCAAGCCTGGCACGACGGCGATGGTGGGCACGACGGACGACCAGGGATACTACGCCGCCCTCGACCTGCTGGGGGCCGGGCTGCGGATAGCGGTCATTACCGACACTCGGCCAGCCTTCCCAGACCATCTGGACGCAGCTCGCGAGCTGCGTGACTCTGGCGTGCTGACGCTGCCTTCCCATGCCATAGTCCGCGCGGAAGGGATGAAGAGGGTGGTCGGAGGGGTTGTCGCCAGGCTGGTGGATGGACGGACGACTACCGAGGAGCGCCAGTTCGACGCCGACATCATCGCCATGTCCGGCGGGTTTCAGCCTGCGTCCGGGCTCCTCCAGCAGCTTGGAGGCGGCTCCCGATACGACGAGGGCCTGGATGAGACCCTGCCAGACAACCTGCCGATGGGCGTGATGGCCGCCGGCGGCGTCATGGGGATGCGCGGCGTCCGGGATGCCATCATCCAGGGCCGCGCAGCCGGCATAGAAGCCGCCTCGGGCCATGGCAGAGCCGCGCCGGGCCCGGCCGGCCCCGCGCAGAGCCCGGGCCGCGCCGTCTCCGCCTCACCGCCGCTGGAAGGGAGGCTTGGAGCGAAGCAGTTCGTATGCTTCTGCGAGGACGTTACGTCGAGGGACATCACGAACGGGATAGACGAGGGCTTCGAGGATGTTCAGACCCTCAAGAGGTACAGCACTGTCACCATGGGCCCATGCCAGGGGAAGATGTGCCACAAGAACTTCGTGGCCGTCGCCGCTCGACACACGAGGCGCGGCTTGGCCGAGCTCGGCTCCACGACCGCGCGACCGCCCGTCCAGCCGATAAGCCTCGGGGTACTGGCGGGTCCTGACCGCGTCCCTGTCAAGTACACTCCGTTGCACCGCAAGCACTTGGAGCTGGGGGCCGAGATAACCGACTCCAACACCTGGCGCCGGCCGCGCCTCTACCGTGACGCCCAGCGCGAAGCGCAGGCCGTGCGGAACGGCGTCGGCATCATCGACATCAGCACTCTCGGCAAGCTCGACGTCCGCGGCAGGGACTCCCCGGCGCTTCTCGACAAGCTCTACACTCACCACTTCTCCACCCTCGAGGTCGGGCGGATCAGATACGGCCTTCTTTGCGCCGACAACGGGACCATCATGGACGACGGCACGGTCACGCGCCTCGCCGAGGACCGCTACTTCGTAACCACCTCGACGGCAGGCGTCGAGACGGTAGAGGAGTGGTTCAAGTGGTGGATGGCCGGCGAGGACACGTGCGCCCACGTAACCAACGTTACGTCCGGATACGCCGTCATCAACGTGGCCGGTCCGAAGGCGCGGGACACCCTGAAGAAGCTGACGGACGTGGACGTGTCGCCGCGAGCGTTTCGATACATGCGGGCGAAGGAGGGCGAGGTCGCAGGGGCACCGTCGCTGATGCTGCGAATCGGCTTCGTCGGGGAGACCGGTTGGGAGCTGCACTTCCCCGCCGAGTACGCCGAGCGCGTCTGGGACGCCCTCATGGACGCCGGCGAGGAGTTCGGCATAGCGCCCTTCGGCACGGAGACGCAGCGCATCCTCCGGCTCGAAAAGATGCACATCATCCCCAGCCAGGACACCGACATGGTCAGCAACCCGCTCGACAGCGGCATGGAGTGGGTCGTGAAGATGGACAAGGACGACTTCATTGGTCGAGGCGGCCTCGCCGCCGCCGCGGAGCGCCCGGTCCGCAGTCGCTTGGTCGGATTCGTGATGAAGAACGGGGCCGTCCCCCATGACGGCGACGCCGTGGTGGACGGCCAGACTCCCATAGGGCGCGTTACCAGCTCCAGGCTGAGCCCAACTATGGGTAGAGGGTTCGGACTCTGCTGGGCTCCGCCAGAGCTTGCCGAGCAGGGAAGGACGATACACATCCGCACTGACGGGATAGTATCGCCCGCCGAGGTGCGCGCGGAACCGTTCTACGACCCCGAAGGCAAGAGGCTGAGGGAGTAGCGATGACTGCGGACAGGCCCACAGCCGTAAGCGCCCTTCACTACGTCCATCTGGGGCTGGGCGCTGACATGGCAGAGAGCGACGGCTGGCTCCGGCCGGCCCGCTACACGACGCCGGAGGCGGAGGCCGAAAGCGTGCGCGCCGGCGCGGGACTGCGCGACGTGAGCGCGGCGGGCAAGCTGCTTCTGCACGGCGAGATAGACCGCTGTGTCATGGACGGCCTGGGGCAGCCTGCCCCGGAGGTCGTAGGAGAGGCGCTGCTGATGCGCTTCACCGAGGACTCTGGGCTGGGCGATGTCTTGGCGGCGCGGCTGGCAGCCGACGAGGCGCTCCTTATCACAGCGCCGAATCAGGCTAGGATGGTAACCGATACCCTGGGCGAACCAGGGGGAGGGTGCGCCCACGCGGTGGACATGACCTCGACGCTTGCAGGCATCCAGGTGGCCGGACC
Source organism: uncultured Dehalococcoidia bacterium (assembly GCA_958296115.1). GTDB lineage: Bacteria > Chloroflexota > Dehalococcoidia > Lucifugimonadales > CAJWER01. The sequence continues at coordinate 2,010,801 of OY282442.1, read as the reverse complement.
TTCCGCGGGAAGCGCACTGGCGGGGGTGACGGATATGGACGTGTCGCCGCACGGCCTCGCCGACATGTCCTGCGCCCAAGGGAGCATGTCGAAAGTCCACGCCGCGCTCGTCCGCCGCGACCTGTACAGCCTGCCCAGCTACTACGTCTACGTCGATCGCAGCCACGCCGAGTACCTGTGGCAGACCCTGATGGACGCGGGCGAACCCTACGGCATCGCGCCTTTCGGCGCCGGCGCTCTGCGGCAGCTGCGACCGCAGGTCGCGCAAAGGCGCAGAGGTAAAGAGTAATGGAAGCGCATCGTCCGAAAACTCCGCGCTCTCTGCGGTGAGATGATGGTCTTTCGCAAGAACAGGATGTGGGGGAAGCATCCCCTGAGAGACGCTTACGACGTGGTCATAGTCGGCGCGGGAGTGCATGGCCTCTCGACCGCCTACTACCTTGGGCAGATGGGCATCTCCAACGTCGCCGTGCTGGACAAGGGCTATCTCGGCGGTGGCGCGAGCGCCCGGAGCACGGCCATCATCCGTTCCAACTACCTCACCGCCGAGGCCATACCCTTCTTCCGGGAGAGCCACAAGCTGTACCAGGGTCTCGCCAGCGAACTCAGCTTCAACCTGCTGTTCGACGAGATGGGCAGGCTCGACATCGGACACTCGGAATCGTCCGTATATTGGCTGCGGCTGCGCGCCGAGTTCAATCAGCTGCTCGGCGTTGACAGCCGCATCATCGGGCCCGCCGAGATCAAGAAGCTCGCGCCGCAGATAGACCTGCGCGAGGGCAAGACACTCCCCATCATGGCCGCGCTCTACCACCCGCCCGCCGGAGTGGTTCGCCACGACGCCGTAGTATGGGGCCTTGCACGCGGCGCAGACCGCGCGGGCGTCGAGATACATCCGTTCACCGAGGTTACTGGCATCACCCGCCGCAACGGCCGAGTGACAGGCGTCGAGACGCCGGCCGGCAGAGTGAGCGCGGGCATGGTGGTCAGCGCAACGGCGGGCTGGACCTCCACCGTAACCGCCATGGCCGGCCTGGACGTCCCCATCGTCACCTTCCCCCTCCAGGCGTGCGTGACCGAGCCGGTCAAGCCCTTCGTCCACATCACCATATCCTCGGCCGACCTGCACGTGTATGTTTATCAGACTGACCGGGGCGAGCTGGTCATCGGCGGGCCCGTGGACCCGTACTCGACCTACAGCCAGCGCTCGACCCTCGACATGCTGCAGGAGCTGGCGGCGAGTACGCTGGAGCTCCTGCCCGCGCTGCGCGACATAAAGATCATGCGGCAGTGGGCCGGCTTGTGTGACATGACCCCCGACTACGCGCCCATCATGGGCCAAGTGGACGGCCTGGACGGGTTCATCCTAAACTGCGGCTGGGGCACCTGGGGATTCAAGGCCGCGCCGGCTTCGGGCAGGACCACAGCCGAGCTCATAGCCACGGGCAGGACCCCAGACCTGATTCGCCCATTCGCCCTGAGCCGGTTCGACGACAACGCCCTCGTCAACGAGCGGGCGGCAGCTATAGCCGCCGCGATCCATTAGGACGCAACCGCGAGGAATCATCCATGCAGAAGAGGATTCTGATAGTGGCGGGGCCGAACGGCGCCGGCAAGACGACCTTCGCCAATGAGTTTCTCCTCAGGGAAGCGGACTGCCCTACCTTCGTGAACGCCGACCTCATCGCGGCCGGGCTGAACCCCTTTCAGCCTGACGCAGCGGCGCTTACGGCGGGCAGGCTCATGCTGGACATGATCGACGACTACGCGCAAAGGGGGGAGAGCTTCGCATTCGAGACCACCCTGAGCGGGCGAGGCTATGCCCGCAAGATACCCCGCTGGCAGACGATGGGTTACCGCGTGAAGCTGTACTTCCTGCGTCTGCCGTCGCCGGAAGTTGCCGTTGCGCGAGTGAGGCTGCGGGCGCTGGAAGGCGGACACGACGTGCCCGAAGAGACGGTGCGCCGCCGCTTCCATGCAGGCTTGCGCAACTTCGAGGGCGTCTATCGGCAACTGGTGGACGAGTGGATATTGTATGATAATCAAGGAGTTACGCCACTGCTCCTAGACGAAGGAGTGAACCAATGACTCAAAGTAACCAGAACGATGCGGCATCTGTGAAACAGCGGTCCATTAGAGACGATAGCGCTGGAGCGCTGGCGGCGCTGCGGAGGGCGTCCATCAAGGCGCGGCTCCGCGCGCTGGATGTTACCGGCTCGGTGCCGATGTGGAGGGATGGCAAGGTCGTATATGAAACGGACCCGAAGGTCCTGTTCCCAGACGGCACGGACCCGGACGCGCTCCAAGGTTAGGCGCGGCTTGTTGGCCCGAAGGGCGGCTGGGCCTAGTTCAGGGCATGAGTTGGGCGCATGAATGACAAGACGCCTACCGAATATCTCAGATCTGTTTGGGGGTCGGCATGGCTTCCGTTAGCGTTGTTGCCGCTCACGCTGTCTTCGGTATTCCTATTCGGCAACGAACGGGGCCAATTCTACCGGCCGGGTCATCACACCTCCATATCGACGCATCACCTGGCTATAGCGGTGAACATATCGCCGCAGCACAATTTCCTGCGGTTCCAGCGCCAGACTCTGGATAGGGAAGGGAACGCTTCCTACATACCGCACAATCGCTTTCCGTTCGGAGGCTACGCGCTGATCAAGCTGGCCACTTTGCCCTTCAGCGGGAGCCTGTCAGCGCAGTTGTATGCCGCAAGGATTCTGATGCTGCTGTTCTTTTCAGCGGCGGCAACGCTGGCGTACCTGTCTCTGTGCAGGATCACGGCCAGCCGTTGGATAGCTCTTGCGGCGACTCTATTGGCATTTTCCGCATATTACACGCTCTACTACAGCGACATGGTGTCCAACGAGGCGATGATAGACTTCTTCGGGGTGATACTAGTATTTCACGGCATGGTGATCTTCGAGCAGGATGGGCGATTCCGCCAATTGCTGGTCAAGACGTGCGCGGCTTTGCTGTTGGGCTGGCATGTCTACGCTCTGCTGCTGCCGTTCGTTACATTCAGCCTGGCGCGTGATATTATGCGCGTGTATTCAGACGCTTCTTCCGCCTCGATGCTGATCCGGACGCGGACCGCGGTCGCATCGCTGATTCGCAGCCGATACATCGCGCTTGGCGTAGCTGCGCTGGTCTTCGGCGCTTCGATACTGGCGTTCAACTTCGCCAGGGAGTACTCTGCTCTGGATGGCGAAACGCCGCTTACAGAGTTGCCGTCTTTCAGGTCTATGGTGTATCGCACGGGACAGAGCGAAAGCTTCAACACCACTTATGCCGATCACCTGGCGTGGCCGCGTTTTCTGGAAGCGCAGATCGAGCGAGTCGGTGGAATGACCTTCCCGTATTCGTTGCGTCTTGCCTCGGGTTGGATGCTCCGCGCCGCGAAATACTTTAATAGATCGTTTCTCTCAGGCGCCCTCCAGGAGTACCTCGATGCGTTTGGCAGGCTTCAGATAATTGGGGTAGGGATAATGGCGTCGGGCGTATGCCTAGTTGGCCTCGTATCCGCACGCCATAAACTCTTGCTTGCGACCCTGGCGGTGTCCGGGTTCTTCTGGTCTGTGCCGATGCGTCACTCGGTCACGTTCCACAGCTTCGAAGCCATATACTACATCGGCATCCCGCTGGTATTCTTCTCACTCATTCTGCTGTACGTACACAGGCGAATGTCCGGTCATATCGTTGGCAAGGTTGCCGTAGCCGCTGGGATGCTGATATTCATATTTTCCAGCTTCCAGATGGCGCGTGTAGGTTATGGAGCGGAAGATATCGAGTCCAACAAACAGATGTTCTCCGACCTCGAAGTCATACGTGATATAACGAAAGACAAGGTGGTATTCGTTCCCCAGCGATCTTACGAGCTGAATTATTATCTGTCAGGAAGTATTATCCTGTACGGGGGCGATCCGATACCTCGCAAGGACTTCTTCGTCGCGACAGTGCGTGAGGATGGACCTGACCTGCTCACGCCGGAAAATAGGCGGATATTCCTCTACGACGCAGCCGGATATGAGGATATGATGGGACGCATCGTTGAAGAGGCCGAAAGAGGCCAGCATGTAATTGACTCCTACTTCGACGTGTATCTCGTTGGAAACAGGCTGACTTATATCAGGGATTCCTGCAAAGGCGTGGACGATAGAGCCAAGTTCTTCCTTGACCTGATTCCCGTTGACGAGAACGATCTTCCGAACAATAGCAGGCGGGACGGCTTCGACAGCTTGGGGTTCTATTTCAATCAGTTCGGATTCAGTACCGAGTGGGGATGCGTCATACTGCGCGATTTCCCTGGATACGAAATCGCATACATCAGGACAGGTCAATCGAACAGGGAGGGTGTAGTAACCTGGGAAGACACTTATGACAGGAGACCTCATGTGGACGAAATCATCAAGCGAGCCCAAGCGGGCCGTCACGTGGCGCGCTCCAAATTTGACGTATATATCAGCGAGGGCAAGCTGACGTACATCAAGGCTCCTTGCGAGAATGCAGACGTTGCTGACAGATTCCTCTTGCACTTGGTTCCGGTTGACTCGAACGATCTTCCTGTCGATAGCGGGAGGCGTGGCTCCGACAACTTCGACTTCGATTTCGGAAAGCTTGGCATCGAGGCCGAGGGTAAGTGCGTAGTGCAACGCACGCTGCCAGAATACCAAGTCTATTCGGTCACGACCGGGCAGTTCGATGGCGGCGGCAGGATATGGGAAGGAAGCTTCTTCGTAGAATAGCGCCGCTCTAGTCTCTCCAGACTTCCCGCAGCAGGCGCAGCCAGTTGCCGCCTAGGATCTTCGTTACGTCCTCGCCGCTGAAGCCTCGGCCCAGCAGCTCCGCCGATATGTTCGACATCTTGTCAGGCGTCTCCAGCCCTTCGGGGTGGGCCGGCACGTCGGGGTACTCCAGCCGCCTCGGCGAGAACTTCGTGCCCTGCTGCGACATCAGCGCGTCGAACCACTCGCTCGTCTGGTCCTGCGTGTAGTCCGTGCCTATGCCCACGTGGTCGATGCCGACCCGCTCGACCATATCCTCGATCGCGTCTCCGAAATCCGCCAAGGTGGACTCCCAACCCTTGCGTAGGAACGGCGGCCAGGCTGTCGCTCCGACGACCCCGCCCTTTTCGGCCAGCAGCTTGAGGGCGTCGTCTGTCTTGTTGCGGCGGTTGTCCACGAAGGATCGGGCGTTGGCGTGAGTGCAGGCCACGGGCCGCTCCGACAGCTCTATCGCGTCGAGCGTGGTCTGGTCGCCGACGTGCGACAGGTCTATCAGGATGCCGAGCCGGTTCATCTCGCGCACTGCGTCCATGCCGAAGTTGCTGAGACCCTCGTCGGCGCGCTCCCAGCACCCGTTGCCCAGCAGGTTGCGCTCGTTGTATGTGACCTGGATTATGCGCACGCCGAGCTTGTGAAACAGCGCCAGCCGGTCGAGGTCATTCTCGATAGGCGTCGCGTTCTGCCATCCCAGTATCACGCCGGTCCGCCCGTCCCGCTTGGCGTCCAGGATGTCCTGGACAACGCTGACCTGCGCGATGGAGCCCGCCCGCTCCTCGAACCGCCGAAGCCACTGGGCGATGTTGTCCATCGTCTCCGCGTAATGCTCCCAGACGGCAATCGTCGCGTTGATCGCAGTCACGCTGCCCGCGTGCAGGCTGTCGTACACAGCCGGGCTCTGCCAGTTGCTAACGTTCAGCCCGTCTATGACGACAGACTCTCGGTAAAGGTCGGGGCCCCTGTTTTCGTCAGTCATCCGTCGCTCCTTTTCTGATATGACCCCTCGGCGCTCTTCACATGTCAAGAAGGTTGCGGGCTATGATCATGCGCTGTATCTCGGATGTGCCCTCGTATATCTCGGTCACTTTCGCGTCCCTGTAGAGGCGCTCGGCAGTCGTGGGGGCGAAGTAGCCGGCGCCGCCGTGGACCTGCATTGCCCTGTCCGCCGAATGCACCGCGACCCTGGACGCGAAGAGCTTGGCCATGGACGCCTCCGTCACGAACGGCAGGCCCGCGTCCCGCAGCGTGGCGGCCCGCATCACGAGCCCCCGCGCCGCCTCGATGTCCGTCGCCATGTCCGCCATGGTCCACTGTATCCCCTGGAAATCTACGAGTCGCTGCCCGAACGCCTCGCGCCGGCCTGCGTACTCGACCGCGCAGTCGTAGGCGGCCTGCGCCAGCCCCACGCACTGCGCCGCTATCCCGATTCGGCTAGAGTTCAGCACGTCCATCGTCTGCCGGAAACCCTCGCCCTCGACGCCGACCACGTTCGACTCTGGAACGGCGCACTCCTCGAACACCAACTCCGCGGTCGAGGTCGCTCTCATACCCATCTTGCCGTGCTGTGGGTTGATGGTGAAGCCGTCGGCTCCCCGCTCGACCAGCAGAGCGGCGACCCCACGCGCCCTCCGCTGCCTGTCGCCAGTGGCGAGGATGACGAACACGTCCGCCTCGGCCGCGTTGGTGGTGAACAGCTTGCTGCCGTTGAGGACGTACTGCCTGTCCTTCATGCTCACGGTGGTCCGCATGGCCGCGGAGTCGCTGCCTGACATGGGCTCGGTCAGCGCGAACGCGCCTATCTTCTCCGCGCGGGCAAGGGGCGGGACCCACCGCTCCTTCTGCTCCGCCGTGCCGAACCTGAGGATGAAGTGGGTACACAGGCCCAGGTGCGCGACGTATATGACGCTCGTAGAGCCGCATCCCCTCGCGATCTCCTCAACCACGATGGCGAGCTGCCTAGTCGTGCCGCCGCCGCCCCCGTACTCCTCGTCTATGGTCAGGCCGAACAGCCCGATCTCGGCCATGCCGCGGATGTTGTCCCAGGGGAATTCGCCGCGCTTGTCGAGGCCGGCCGCGCGGGGCGCTAGGACGCGATCCGCGAAATCGCGCGCGGTGGACCGTAGAAGCCGTTCGTCTTCGGACAGCAGCGCCCCGCTCATGGGCATACCTCGCAGGTTGGGACTTCGGGCAGGGGCATTGTACTACCTCGGCCAGAGTTATGACTCGCCCGCGCTGATTGATCTCCATGATTCGGACGACGGGCTGCTTGCCATATGGATGCTGGTTGCGTATTGTGAGTCATGCGGTTCGATTTGCCATTCGAGGAGGAGGATCATGCCGCGATCTATATGGAGAGGGGCCATCAGCTTTGGGATGGTGGCTATTCCCGTAAAGCTCTACCCCGCCACCAGCAGCAAGGACATCGCCTTCGTCTCGCTGCACAATAGCTGCCACACCCGCATGAGGCAGCGCCGATGGTGCGAGTACCATGAGGATTTCGTCGAGTACAGCGAGATAGTCAAGGGTTACGAGTACGCGAAGGGGCAGTACGTCGTCATGGAGCCGTCGGACTTCAAGGGGCTGCCGGTCCCATCGGTACACACTATAGAGATAACGCGGTTCGTTGGCCTGGCTGGGATAGACCCGATTCACTTCGAGAAGAGCTACTACCTAGAGCCCGACGCCGTGGGCCAGAAGCCTTTCGCGCTGCTCACGCGGGCGCTCAAGGAGTCCGGACGAGTGGCTGTGGCCAAGGTGTCCATCAGGCAGAAGGAGCATATGTGCTCTCTTCGGCCGTTCGGGAACGGCATAGTGATGGCGACCATGCTGTACCCGGACGAGATCCGTCCAGTGGGTGAGCTCGACGTTCCGGAGGACGAGTCGCTGGTGAGCGAGCAGGAGCTCATGATGGCCAAGATGCTGATAGACCAGCTCTCCGGCGAGTTCAACCCAAGCGAGTACGAAGACGAGTACAGGACGGCGCTCCAGAAGGTGATAGAGGTCAAGCTGGGCGCGGCAGAGCCCGAGACGCTGGCGGCCGAGCCCGCAAAGCCCAAGGTCGGCGATCTCATGGAGGCGTTGAGGGCCAGCCTGGAGGCCGCAAAGGCCGCGTGAGCGTTACCGGAAACGCCGCAGGTACTCGATGACCTCCATCATCACCTTGCAATCGGTCTCGTTGTAGCGGATGATGTCCTGCATGAGGTCCACCTCCTGAAGGGGGACGCCGCGCTCGCGGGCATGGCCCGCCGCCCAGAGCGCTCCGACCATCGCCCCGAGGCCGTCCAGCGATGAATCGTCCGCCCAGTCGGACTGGATGACTCGCTGTCGGCGCATGGCTTGCCCCACCGCTTTCAGTCCGTGTCCCCGCGCGCCCTCTACCCGCACGGGCTCGCGGCGCATGACCTCGTTCAGAAAGTCGAACCACCTGACTCGCGGCCAGTTTCTCCCAGGATGTCTATTGACGGCGGAGTCGTAGGCGGTTTCGAATAGAGACGCCTCTGCGTTCGACCAGTGGAACACAACTGGCTCGGCGTCTTCCTGTCCCAGCCGACTCTTCACGCCGCTCATGTGCGCGAACCAGCGATCTATCATGTCCGCCTCCGCCCTCGGCGACATATCGTCCACGAGGAACGAGCGAAAGCGCCATCGTCGGCCTTCCAGGTGGCCGCAGCCTATGAGGAATATCAAGTTCGCGCCGCCTCGCTGAGGCATCTGCGAAAAGTCGTCGTTCAGGTCGCTCACAGTCTCGAAGTCCACGTAGAAGGCGGCGCCGGGGTTGCGCCAGACGTCGGAGCCTGCGGAGACCTTTGCGGGCGACACGACGCTGAAGTCGGTCTCCGGCAGCTGCTCCCCCAGCGGCCAGAAGGCGATCTGCCCGGCTCCGACGCCCTGGGATTGCGCCGCGTCGTCGTCCTGTACCCAGGGGTTCGAGGCCAATCGGCGCTCGATCTCCAGCTTGGCGGAATGCCATGGGCCGTCGCTCGTGTTGCGCATGTTCGGCATGAGCTGGGGCAGCGACGGCTCCGGAGTTGCCGTCCAGTGCATCCCTTCGACACGGACGCGGCGCACCCACTCCACGGCCTCGTCCGCGGCGACGCCTAGCGAGGTCCCTCTCGATGCCTTCGATTCCTGCGGTACGCGTCCCAGCCTCTCCATGCACCCCCGGCCGCGAGTCTCTTCCCCATCGACCTGGCCGCGCCAGCTTCTGCCAAGCACGTATGAGGCGGGCGGCAGGTATGCTTGCAACCGGCCCAGGGCGCGGTTGTATATGTACAGCTGGACCCGGTACGGGCGCGTCGAACCTGAGCCAGTGATGTCGCCCCCAGCCAGGAGCCTGACGGTCGTGAACTTGATGTCCACGACCCGGTAGTGCCAGAGCATCGAGCCGATGCCAGGGGCGGGATGCTCTACTTCACCCTCAGGCACGGCGTCCGGGAACAGGCCCGCCAGAACGTCGCTGCGAACGAGCAGGTCCGGAGCGCCGTATGTCCGTGTCTCCGCGTCGCGGAGGACGCCCTGGTATATGATCGGCTCGCCGCGCTGCATCGCCGCGAAGGTCTCCTCGGCCCTGCCGAGGTCGCGCGAGCCAACTTCGCCCTCAGGCTGTATCTGCGTCACCGGCGCGAGTGTCCTGAGGTGGTCCAGAACGGCGCTTTCGAAGGCGTTGCCCCGGCGGAATATGAACTCCCTGAAATCGGTGCGCGGATCGTAGCCCGGCAGCTCGTCGTCACGCTGGAACCCGCGCTCCTCGCCGTAGAGGTCGAGCCAGTCGAGCAGAGGGTCCCCGACGGCGTAGCTGCGGGTCCTCGACGCGGCCACCCACTCACGCCATTCGTCATCCGTGCCAGGAACGACGGTCCGCCCATCCGCGTCCATCGTCAGCGCTTCTATGCCCATGCCGCCCCCGTGTCATTGGTGAGCGCCGACCCCACTATGGAAACGAGCGAGCCGCCGCGCGCGTCCGCCGGGCTCTGTGCGTAGCCCATGGACTCACCCTTGGAGCCTTCGAGCAGCCTCAGCGCCAAGTATATGGGCGGGAGGCCGCATATCTTGCGCCGGTCCCGCTCACCCGCCGAGAGGGCCAGAAACCCGCGCGGGTCCGCCGCATTGATCGCCTCGATAGTGCGCGCGTCCTCGGCTGCGAGCCTGCTGCGTCCAGCGACATCCACCGGCGCGGGGTCGCCGAATGCGGGGCCGACGTGCGCCAGGTCGCCGGCCGCAATCACCAGCGTCCGCCGGCCCGCCATTACGCCCTGCAGGTACTCGACCGCGTCATTGAGCGGGCCATCGTCCTCGATCTCGCGCTCGCCCGTCACGAATGGATGGAACGAGCCGCACAGGACGGGCGCGACCGGCGCGTCCCGGCCGATGTGCTTGTGCAGCCAGACCGCGGCCAGCTCGATGGAATGCTCGCTCAGATGATGAATCTCCTCCTCGAATGCCCGGCGCTCGCCTATGACTCCGGCTAGCCCGTCCACGACCTCGCGCTCGGTCGGCAGCGTTCCGAACGGCGTCGCGTAGCTCTGTCGCGTCAGTGTCAGCGCGCCCGGGCTGCCGGCGTGATCGGTTCCCAGTATGACCACAAGCTCGACCTCCCCGAGCGCGGAGGAGCAGCGCCGCCATAGCTGGGCATAGGTCTTGCCGCCGCGCTGGTAATCTATATGCGGACTCACCACGCCCGTGAGATTGGCCGACGCGGGCAGCGGCTCCACGCTCGGCGCTTCCCGCTCGTACCCGTCGAGCGCGGCGGCGAGCTTGCCCCGCTTGCTCGGGTACACTGCGTCGGCGTGCGAGGCCGGCCTGGCGTCGGCGGCGTGATACTTCGACAACGCCGCCGCGACCGCCGCGCGGTACGTGTCGCTCTCGAGCAGGCACGCCTCGTCCATGCCCGCGACGAGCTCGCGCACCTGTTCCTGCGATACGTGTACGCCAGCCAGCAGCAGCAACGACGCTTGCAGTCCCGCCTCGTCCCGCGTGCCGTCCGCCAGCGCCAGGATAGGGGCCAAGCCCTCCGGCAGCAGCACAGCCTTGTCGGTCAAACCCAACGGGTCGCGCAGGTGAATGAAGGGCCGCCCCAGGTACTGGACGCGCTGAGGCTCCAAGGCCCTGAGCTTGGGCTTGCGGTTGGAAGAAGTCGAAGTCATTGGATGCGCCGACAAGCATAACACACGCCCTACCTCTCATTGCGGTTCCTCCCCTTTGGGTTTCTCCGGACGATAGCGTGAATGCCCCAGCCTGACCGATTTGCGCCGCGGCCTCCCTGCCATATACTCTTGCGCCCCAGAAACCATTCCCCTACCACGCCTCACCATCCACCCAGCAGGAGAGCGGCGATGCGAGTTACCACTGTGGAAGCGGCGACGTGCGTGGTTCCCCTGGACAGCGGGATAGCCTTTGCGACCCGCGCCGTCCAAGAGCGCCACTACACCCTCGTCCGGGTCCGCTCCGACTCCGGAGCCGAGGGCATCGGCTTCTGCTACGGCGGCCACCGCGGGGGCCGCGTCGTCACCCTCGCCGTCCGCGAGCTGCTGGCCGACATCGTGGTAGGCGAAGACCCGCGCCGCGCCGAAGGCATATGGGACGCCATGTACCGCGACACCCTTCTACATGGCAGACGCGGCAGCGTCGTGAGGGCGATCAGCGCCGTTGACATGGCCCTATGGGACCTCGCGTCCAGAGAGGCGGATTTGCCTCTGCACAGCTACCTTGGCGGGTTCCGCGACGGAACCGTCCCGGCATACGCCAGCGGCGGCTACTATGCCGAAGGCAAGACGCCGGACGACCTTGCAGACGAAATGCGCCGATACGTGGACATGGGCTTCCCCGCCGTAAAGATGAAGGTGGGACGCCTGTCCCCCCAAGACGACGCCGTCCGCGTGCGCGCCGCTAGGGAAGCCGTCGGCCCGCGCATCCCCCTATTCCTGGACGCCAACAACGCCTGGCCCGACGCCCAGACCGCCATCCAGGCCGTCCGCATGTTCGAGGAGTGCGAGCCCGGCTGGATAGAAGAACCCCTGATGCCTGACGACATACAAGGCCATGCAGAGATCGCCAACTCCATCTCGACCCCCGTCGCCACCGGCGAGATCCACGCGACCCGCTGGGAGTTCCAGCAAATCGTGGAGGCCGGCGCAGCCGCCGTCATCCAAGCAGACGCCGGAGTCTGCGGGGGTGTTACCGAGTGGCGCAAGATAGCGGCCCTGGCCGCGGCGCACAGCCTGGCCGTCGCCCCGCACTGGCTCGCCGATCTGCACGTACATCTTGTCGCGGCAACCCCCAACGCGACGTGGGTCGAATACTTCCCCGACTTCACGGTGCTGAACATCGGCAGGCTCTTCAGCGCCGGGCCGGAGGCGCGCCCAGGCGGCCTGGCACTGCCAGAGATGCCCGGGATGGGCGTGGAGCTCGACGAGGACGCGGTCAGCCGCTATTCGCGCGACGGCTGGGGATGAGCGCCGCGTATGCGACCCCGGCGCCGGGCTGCCGCCAAGAGGCCGATGACGATGACCAGGAGGACCAAGCCTGCCCCTCCGCCGGCAAGCGCCATGAGCAGCTTCCCGCTCCCGGCGCCCTCGACCATGACCAGACTCTCCGCGCCTTCAGGCAGTACCTGTAGCGTCTTCAGGAACTCCACTATCGCCGCCTGCTCATCGTCGGACAGCGCGGCGAATTCGTCCCGGGCGGGCTCCGCCTCGCCGCCGTGCGCCAATATCGCCTCCGAAATCAGCGTAGCGCGTCCATGATGCAGGAACGGCGGCTCGCTCGCGAACCCCCACAGCTTGCGCGTGAGCCATTCGTCCGTAGGCACGCCGTCCTGAACAAGTGCCTCGTTGTCCAGTAGAGGTCCCATCCTGTGCCGCTTCAGGTCCGTGAAAACGGGCGCCAGCACACTGCCGTCAGGCTCGCGCTTCAGGTGAGGCCCAGCCCCCGCCGTCGTCAGGTCGACCATCACCGGGTTGTTGACGTCCGTCGGCTGGAGCTTCCCACGCGGGTTGAACGGACTCGGCTCCGTGAAGATGGGGTTCTCGACCCGCAAGTACGGCACGTGGCACGACGCGCACCCAATCTCCCCGAACGCCCTCCGCCCCCTCTCCGCCGCCGCCCGCGCGGCCGGGTCCGCTGGCAGCATCTCACCCGGGACCGGCAACGTCGCCTGGAACAGCGTCAGCGCCGTCATGTCCCCCCGCGTAAGCTCGTCCGCGTAGCCGTCCCGGTCGAAGTCGACCCCGTCGAGGAACTGCTCCGACGCCTGCATCCCGAAATGCGAGTTCATCGCCTTCACGCCGAACTCCCGCAGCGACACCACTACGCCCTTCTGCTGGAACGGGCGGACCACCAGGTCCCTGTCCACGCCCTCCAGCTCGCTGAAGTCCAGCGTCGCGTCCCGCCGGGCCGTAATGCGCCCAAAGCTCACGCCCTTCGTCACCAAGTCTATGGTAACGTCAGCCCCGGAGCGCCGCGCCTCCTCTATCGCCTCTTCGGCCGCCGCCTTCATGTCCGCCGTCATCTCACGCGCCAGCAGCTCGATCCAGCCGGAGCCGAACAGCCCCAGCGAGCCCCGCTCGCCGCCGACGCTCCTCAGTGTATGGGTCTCGCCGTTGTCGCCCGGACCGCCGTCGAAGTTGGCGAAGGGTAACCGGTCCGCAAGTACGAACACGTTGGCAGCGTTGCCCGCGCCCCCTCCGGCGCGAGGCGTGGTGTGGCACTCCAAGCACGTGTTGGCGTCCGGAGCCGAGATCCGGTTGAAGTTGTCCGGGAACTCGCGCCGCGGCCTGGGGTTGGCAATGCTGACGTTGTTCCTGCGCTCGATGTCCGCCGTCTCGGGCCTGCCGGCGCCGTCCAGCGTGTTGAACGGCGCCGTGAACAACATCTCCCCCCGCCGTATCACCTCCTCGAGGCTCAGCTCGCCGTCGGCGATAGCCTGCTGGCTCGTATGCTCCGTGATGGCCGGAGCGTCGCCGATCACGCCGCCGGCCGACGCCGCCGCGCCTTCCGTAACCCCGCACGACGCCAGAATGACGGCTGCCCACAGCAAGCAGACCGCCGACGCAATCCTCATTGTCAGATGGTCGTTCATAATCCAACTACTATGTTGGACTGTTCCCCCGATCATAGTCCTTATGGAATCTATAATGTATGCTCGATATGTTCGTGGTATTCAATAGTACTCCGCCTCCACCATGATCTCTAAAGTCTATCTCTACGGGTGAGGAGTCGCCTCTGTCCAAGTACAGCGCTGAATTCCCGCCAAGCTGTATATCTTTTGATTCTACGGAGTCCGGCAGGATTGGATATGACTGTAGATCTCCAATGTAGGAATCTCCATTCTTCATGCGAACGAACACCTGAACGTTAGATTCTTCTTCTCTTCTGTCCAATTCCAACGCTCTATACCAAACAGGTTCGTCACCCACAGGCTTGGATGCCAGCCCGGCCTTCCAGGCTATTAGGCCTATCCACGTGGTCAGCTTGGCCGGCAAGTCCACAACCCCAGATATTGCGGATCCTGCGACCATCCATAGGAAATATGCGCCAAATACAACGAACGCAGTCCCCGGAGCCTTCTTTGCGAAATCGCTAGGGCCGTCAATCAATATGCGATCAAGGCCAATTGTGTCTAGGAAGTACCCTTGCCAAGCAAGAGTTATTGCCGAAACTACTCCAAGCCCGACAATGTGAACCACAGCGGCATGATAGAACAGCATCCCCCACACCATTGCAGTCGTTCTGTCAGCTATTCTTGGGTGGTGAAGCTGCGCGGCGCTTATTGAAATCCACCCTGGCAGTACGATTATTGCCAGAATGAGTATCGAGTTAACCATACTATTCCTTGCTTTGGTCCCCTTGCTTCTTCGGTGTTGCGTCCTTGATTTCCTCCAGTTCCTTTGCAAACAGATTCACGAATTCCCCCTTTGGCTGAGGAACATCTACTCGCGACCCTGTGAAGCGGACTATCCGTCTCTTGCCTTGTTCCTTGCTGTTGCCCATCGTAGGTTGCGCCTCCATTGGCTTGATTGCAATTGTATGGGGAGCCAGCCCAAGAGTCAAACGCGATCCCATCCAATCGGCGTGTCCGCGCATCTACCGCGGCTCGGTTATCGTGAACCTCTGGTTCGGCTCTACCGACGCGACGGTCTGTACGACCCCGCTCGGCCACTGCACGACTATCTCGTCCACCACCTCCGCGTCCCCCAGCCCGAAATGCGGCGGGATCATGTGGTGGCCCATGAAGCTGCGCCCGCTTGCCACCTCCCGGATCTGCGACTTGCCGCCCGCCATGACCGTTATGCGAGCCCCGATGCCGCCGCGGTTGCCGCTCGTCCCGACCGTCTTGACCACTAGCCAGTTTCCCGCGTCCTCGCACCGGTTCCTGTACAGCGCCGTCTCGCCCCCCAGGTTCCCCACGAACAGGTCGAGGCAGCCGTCGTTCTCGATGTCCAGATACCCAAGACCGCGCCCCACGCCTGGATCGTCCGCGCCGCTCACAACCGATAGGTTCGTGAACGTGCCGTCGCCCTTGTTCCGCAGCAGAACGTTGTGCTGCTCGCGCAGATACGCCGGCACGTCGTCCACGCCGGGCAACCTCAGGTAGCCGCTCACTATATACAGGTCCTCGAACCCATCGTTGTCATAGTCGAAGAAGACCGAACCCCACGTAACCCGGTCCTCCGTGCCAATCTTCGCCACCTCCACCCCGGCCGCGCCCGCCATGTCCGTGAACGACCCGCCGCCGCTGTTCCTCAGCAGCGCCGTGGCGCCGATGTTGGTCATGAACATGTCGAAGCGCCCGTCCAGGTCGTAGTCTCCCACCGCCAGGCTCATCCCGTACATCGCAAGCCCCGCGCCTGACCCCTTCGACACGTCCGTGAACTTCCAGCCGCCGTCGCCTGACGGCCCGTCGTTGCGCCACAAGACGTTCGGCTGGACGTTCGGCCCCCAGTCGTTGACCACGTACAGGTCCGGGTCCCCGTCCTCGTCGTAGTCGAGCCAGCCCGGCTGGAACCCCGCCCCCCACAGGCTGCCTATCGCCTCGCCGTAGATGTTCTTCTTGCGCGGCCCCATGTCCCCAAGGATCTCCGTAACCTCCGTGAACGAGCCGTCGCCGTTGGCGTGATACAGCGCCACGGGGCCGACCGCCAGGTAGAAGTCGCCGCTCACCAGAGTGTCCGGAGCCAGCTCCTTGAGATGCCGTACCACCATCAGGTCCAGGAACCCGTCCCGGTCGTAGTCCCCCCACGCGCACCCGGACGACCGCAGGCTCGTATCCGCGTCGCCAACCCCGGCCTCGGACGTAACGTCCGTGAACGCGCCGTCCCCGTCGTTGCTGAACAGCTTGCTTGTGCCGTAATTGGTGAGATACAGGTCTGTGTCGCCGTCGTTGTCGTAGTCCGCGGCGCACCCCCCGTTGGAATGGCCGTCTGGATCGTCCACGCCCGCCGACGCCGCAACGTCCGTGAACGTCCCGTCCCCGTTGTTGCGGAATAGCGCGTTCGACCCAATCGAGTCGGTAACGTACACGTCCTCGAAATCGTCGTTGTCGTAGTCGAACACCAGCACGCCCGCCCCCACCGGCTGCACCTCCGTCTCCACCTCGTGATGCCGAAAGCGCGCCCCAGCCGCGTCCGTCACGTCCTCGAATATGGTCCGCCGCTCGCCCGAGGACCTAACCCGCCGAGGCTCAGCCGCCCCAGCCGCCGTAGGAGTGGCCGCAGGCGCAACCGTAGGGCTAGGAGCCAGCTCAGCCGCGCCCCCGCATCCGAACGCCACGGCCATAAGCGCGAGCAGCAGTACTCTCATGGCTCACACCTGTTTAAGACGTCACCCCCAGGAGATCACGCAGGCGTTTGGCAATACGCTCCCGGCGCGCCTCGTAGAAATCCATGAACTCGGTGATCTCGTCAGGCAGGTCATGCATGTCGTGAGAGGCGAGATACATGTTACGAGCATCCTCATCAGAGTAATGCTCGTTCACCCATTCCCTTGGTAGTTTGTTGGATTTTTGGCTGTTGACAGGCCCCTCGAGAATCTGCAGGTTTGGCAGCCCATTTACCTTCTCCATGAACTCGTCTATGCGTTCATCAGGAACTCCGGCCTTTGACAACTGATGCCGTGTGAACCGGCTCTTTGGGAAGATGTGGTCCACATGGCATTCTCCTGTGAAGTTCACGTCTCGATACATCAGAGCCAAGAGTGAAAAGGCGTTCCTGTCACTCTCAGCAAGATCCATGATCTCCTCTTCGTCGAATCGAAGGGACTTTCCCAGCCTTGCCATAGTGCTTTCCATGGGGATTGCAGGGAAGCTATCGCCCGAATTATTCCGAAGAGCATTGCGAAGGGCCGACAGTAGGGTATCTACGGCACTGCCCCAGACGCCAGCCTTGACCAAGGACCGCATCACCCAGAATCGCAAGGCCTGTCTATCCTCGTTGTGGTGCGTTCTGGTCAGATAGGAATCATCAAGCCCGCGATGAGCGAGATAGTATGCGACCGGAATGAGGACGTTGTTTGCCCGCAGGGTGTGTCCTGAGAACCCGAAACTTGCCATTAGCTGGGTTGCCAGCTGCAAAGCACCTTTAACGGTCTCCCACATCTTTTCCAAGGCGACCATGTTATCGGTGTTGAAGTTAGTAACTTTGAAACGGATGTCGTTGGCGTCCGCGAGAACCAGCCCTGCCTTCAACACCAGGTCTTTCGAAAACCAGAAGCCCTGCCCGGTCTGGTTGAGATTATCGACCAAACCATGTATCTCCTGACGCGCGTCAATCTCTTTCCACTGCGCCGTGGCGACGCTGAGCAGCATGTCGGAATAAGAAAGTACGGTCCCGGCGCTGTTCACCCGGATGAAAATGCTGAGAACCTTATCGAGGTCCTGATCTTCCTCCAAGTAATGGCTGATCGGGCTGTCTATGTGAACGACTTCGTGAAGCCGATACAACACATCGTAAGCCATATCGTGCTCGGCAAGCCCCGCTTCTTGGGTGTACTTGTGTATCCTTCTTGCCTCCAAGTCTCGCACATCCTTGACAAGGAACCAGTGGATCCCATTATCGGCTGAATTGCTATAACCTGCCTCATCCTTTGTCATGAAACGGAAGTCGTATTCCATTTCCATAACATCGTCCTCTACATGCGAGCAGAGGTTGAGATAGAGCTCCTTCGTGGGAAAAGCGCTAGGACTACTCCACCACAAGCGAGGCAGCTTCTCAGCATGGCTGCCGCGCAACCCGATGTTGAGGGCGGTCAGCCGCTGCTGCCCATCGAGGATTGCAGTGACAGGCTTTCCCGGCTCCAAGTCGAGCTTGGGGCAATGAGGAGCGTCCTTCTGGTGATAGTCCTTGATGAAATCATAGAACACGTATCTGCGGCTGTGCTCAGCGTCCACATTCCAGAACAGGAACGAGCCAATCGGGTAGCCCCGCATTAGGCTATCGAAGAAGCGGCAGACCTGGTACGGAGACCATACGAACTCCCGCTGAATCGCGGGCAGTACGTATACATGGCTATGGATGCCCGAGAGAGCCTTTTCAATCGTTATCGGCGTCTGAAATGCCATGGATTCTTCTCCTTACTTGGTATCCGGCGGCTTCTTGCTCTTAATCCACCCAGTATAGCCGTCTCCGCAGTATCAGAGGATGCGGCCCCATCCCCTAATCCCACTCCAGTATCACGGCCAGCGCCGGGCTCACTCGGATTGAAGCGCTCCTTTCTGTCCGCGAGGGTATATGTGAGGCCCCCGCAGCATAAGAGGACGCCCCCCTTCAGTAAGCGTACTGCCGATTATGCGTAGCGGACGCTGTTCGCGCTCCGCGCGGGCACGCGCATCGTCCAGCCTCGCTTTCTTCTTGCAGCTAGGTACCTCATGCTCGACCATGGCGTGGTCTTTGCCTGAGTCAGTAACTACCATGCCTGCGCATCGGGCTATACGCTCAACCTTGGGAGACATCGCATCCAGAGACAACGAGCCGCGGGCATAGTCATACCACCAGTCGCCGCTGCGACGCATCATTTCAGTGACCGGCTCGCGGGTCTTGATTCCAATGGCCTCATCGAGCTTGTCCCAAGCCGGAGCGACCGCCTGCAGGTCAGTGTAAATGCTCACCCCTGCTATGCCCGCCGACTCCGCCGCCTTGCGCAGAACGTTGGGACGGCACTCTACGCAATAAGGCATCTCGCAGGGGGAGACGTCCACGGTTATCGCCCTATCAGCAGGTGCTGCCTCGTACTCTTCCGCATTCTTGTCGCGCTTCTCGAGACTCATATCTTATCCTCCGTGCCATGGCCGTTTGGCATCCGGCGGCTCTCCCCTTCTAATCCCACTCCATTATAACCGCTAGGGCCTCTTCCGGCCTCTTGTAGAGCATGTGGTACGCCTCCGCCGTCTGCTGCCACGGCAGGCGGTGAGTAACCATAGGGGCGATCCTGATGCGCCCGTCAACCAGCATCTGCGCCGCGTCCGCCCGGTGCTCCGACCGCTCGCCTGCAACGCGAATACCCGCTATCAGCAGCTTGTCCATAAATATGCCCGAATCCAACGGCAGCAACCCGTCGCCGGCCTCCTTCGCGCCCTGGTACTTCGCTATCAGGTGTAATACGCCGTCCCGCTTCATCATCCGCTGCGCCTGCTCGAACGACCTCAGCCCGGCGTTGCCGCCAACGCACTCCACCACCACGTCCGCGCCCTTGCCGTTCGTCAAGTCCATAACCGCCTCCACCGAGTCCGTCTCCGACACGTTTATGACCGCGTCCGCGCCGCACTCCTCAGAGATGCGGCAGCGCATGGCCGCCGCGTCCACCGTGATGACGCGCCCCGGCTGGCGCTCCCGAACCGCCTGCATGTACAGATTCCCCACGATGCCCTGCCCAAGCGCCACAACGTCATCGCCCGGCTGGATGGGCGTCGACCGCGCCCACATCACCGCGCTGGTCGCCAGCCCGATGAACGTCGCCGACTCGTAGTCCAGCTCCGGCGGGATGTGCCCGTGCTCCCCAACGACATACTGCGCGTGCGGCCCGCCCACGTTCGACCTGTCGCCCGGCCGCGCGTCCGTAACGCCGCTGCCGACCTCCACCACGTCCCCCGCGTCCGAATATCCCATCATGCGCGGCGGCACCGCTCCCGGCATGACGTACCGCCGGAAGAGCTCGGACCCTCGGCTGATGAGGCTACGCCGCACCCGCAGCAGTATCTCGCCCGGCCCAGGCGACGGGATATCCGCCTCCATCATCCGCACGTTCCCAACCCCCTCCAGCTTCTCCAGCCGCTGCATCTTCGCCATTGACCCTGCTCCTCGTCGAGTGAGCTGCGTAAGCCCGCACCCGATTATCTGCCTTCCGGCGCCAGAATGTCTAGCGCATGTGCCAGCCCCAAGGCAATCGCATCCAAAATTAGCATACAGGCCATCTCATCCCCTCTCCCTAGACGGGTGGGGCGCCGTCCCGCCTTGCCCCTCTCCCTTGATTAGGAGAGGGCTAGGGCTAGGGTGATTAGGTTCGCCTGCCTTGTCCCCTCTCCCTTGATGGGAGAGGGTGAGGGTGAGGGTGATTCCCCGGCCTCCCCCGAAAATTGCCCCCAAATTGCCCCAAAATGCCCCTTGACACCGCGAGAACAGCCGTGCTAGTCTGGTAGACGGCCCGAAGGGGCGTACTCCAAACGAGCATAGAGC
The DNA here is from genome assembly GCA_958296115.1 of uncultured Dehalococcoidia bacterium. Lineage (GTDB taxonomy): Bacteria > Chloroflexota > Dehalococcoidia > Lucifugimonadales > CAJWER01. Next base: position 1,990,358 of record OY282442.1, on the reverse strand, counting down.
CCACCTCTACCAAATCTTCAGGGTATTCATACACGCGGCTGTTGTTGGGACGGGGCCCCCGCGGTATGAGAAGGTCCCTCTATGTTCGGCGCCTCGCCAGGAGGACGTAGTGCCAAATGCGTCTCCCCCGTTCCAGGTGCGGACTCTCGGACGACCGGGAGGACCGTAGCCAGCGCAGCCCGACGCCTTGGCGGGTGGAAGGTCCAAGCGCGAAACGCAGGCGGTCCCGCAAAGGACCGTCAGCCGTCCGGGAAAGTTAGAGGAGGGGCTGCACCCCCAGTGTCGGCGGGCGATCGACGTCGGCATCCTCGAAGCAAGTACCGGAGTCACTGCCTTGCAAGGCATACTCATCTCCCGCGAGAGCGGGAGAAACCAGGAGTAGATAGGACGCGGGTCGTAAGACCCGCCAAGTACCCTCTCCCTAACGGGGGAAAGGGCCAGGGTGAGGGCAAACGCCCCGCCCTGCGCCCCTCCCCCGAAGGGAAAGGGCTAGAATAAGGGCGATTCAGGCGGCCAGAACCCGCCAGAGCGCCAACCGAAAGGAGCCGGACAGAGACAACGGACATAGGCGCAGGCGCCAAGAAGGTCCCAGCCTTCATCACCCTCCCTTCACGGGGAGAGACCTAGGGTGAAGGCAATTCAGCGCGCCCGCCCCATCCCCGGAGCGCAGGCGTCCCGCCTGCAACCCCTCCCCATCTCCTCCACGACAGAGGACGAGGGCGAGGATAATTCACCACGCCCCCATCTCGACTCACTCACCACTCTACCCTCACCACTATCCCAGGCGTCCCGCCTGCTCCCCCAATCCTGAATATCCTACAATCCCGCGAATCCTGACTCATACACCTCCCCGCCTTCATCCATCGTCATGGCGGGCCAGCCTACGGCTTCGTCGCCGATGGGGGCAGCAGGCGCAGGCGGCGCTGGAACGATATGCGCCTAAACGACTCGGCGTACTTCATACCCTTGCCCTTGGCCCGCTCCCTGCGCCAGCGCTTCATCGACTCCCCGATCTCCTCCATGCTGCTGCCGCCTATCTGCGACGTATGCTCGGCAAGCGCCCTATTGGACGTGTCCATGTGCCCGGTAACGTCCACCCAGTGATCGGGCTCGGGATGCCCCATGATCCACGCCTCGCTCACCGTGTGCGGCTCTAGGCCCTCTTCCAGCAGGTCGGGGAATGTCAGGTGGTCGCGGGCCGTCGGAAAGATAGCCGCCAGCGTCGCCTCGCCCGACGCGATATGGTCGGGATGGCCGACTCCCCATCCGCCGCCATCCAGGCTCCGCATCGGGTACATGCAGATCACCACGTCCGGCCGATGGCGCCGTATCTCCCGGGCTATGTCATGCCGCAGCTCCAGAGTCGGCTGGAGGTATGCGTCCGGGTAGCCCAGAAACACGACGTCCTTGAGCCCGAGGACCTTGCCGGCCGCGACCTGCTCCCGGCTGCGTATCTCGGACAGCTCTTGAGAGGTTATCGCCCTGTCCCCAGTGCCCTTGCTGCCGTCGGTGCATATCACGTAGACCACCTCTACGCCCTCGGAGCGCCACCGCGCCACCGTGCCGGAGCAGCCGAACTCGGCGTCGTCCGCGTGCGCCACGACCACCATGGCGCGCTCCAAAGTCTTCTCTTCCCGTTCCTCTTGGACCATCAGTTAACCTGCCGTGAAGGTTGGAATAGTGTCGTTCGCACTGACTAATGGTATAGAGAACGCCGCCCCTTGTCCATCAAGAGACGACCCAGCGAGCCGCCCCCGCGAACCCTACGGGCGCCGCGAACCCCGTGGTGGATTTAGGGATATAATGCGGACGGTATGCCCAACGCAGAGGAGCGCCTGCCGTTCGACTGGGGGACCGAGTTCGACCGCATGGCCTGGCTGCCAGGCGGGTGGCTGAACATCGCCCACGAAGCCGTGGACCGCCACGCGAGAGGCCGGCTCGCGGACAAGACCGCTCTTATATGGGAGGGCATGGAGGGCGAGTCCGAACGATACACCTTCCGGCAGATCAAGCTCGAGTCGAGCCGCTTCGCCAACGTGCTCGCAAGCCTCGGCGTCGTCAAGGGCGACCGGATACTGCTGTACCTCGACCGCGTCCCGGAGCTCTACTTCGCCTTCCTGGGCGCTCTCAAGATAGGCGCGGTGGTCGGCTGCATATTCGCGGGCTTCGGGGCGGAGGCCGTGCGCGACCGCATGGCAAGGAGCGGCGCCAAGATACTGGTAACCCAGCCCAACCTGCGGCGCGGCATGGGCGACATCATCTACCACCTGTTCGACCTGCAGCACATCGTCGTCGTGAACAAGAGCGGCCGGTATCCAGGCTCCCGCGACATCGCCGACCTAGGCTACGAGGAGGAGATGTCCAAGGCGCCCGCAGAGTTCAGGACGGCGCGCGCGAGCCAGCTCGACGAGGCCACCATACATTACACATCCGGCGTAACGGGGCCTCCCAAGGCCGTCGTACACCGCCACCAGGCCGTCGTCCAGCAGCGCGCGACCGGCGACTGGGTCCTGGGGCTGCGGCCTGACGACGTCTATTGGTGTACCGCCGATCCAAGCTGGATTGCGGGAACCGCCTACGGCATAGCTGCTCCGTGGGCGTGCGGAGTCACGCAGCTGGTCCACGAGGGCCCATTCGACGCCGAACGCTGGCTCCGCCTCATCGAGAAGCACGGCGTCTCGGTCTGGTTCACGTCGCCGACGGCGCTCCGGGGCCTCATGGAGACCGCCTCCAGCTCCCCCGCGGCTCTCGCGGAAATGGCCCCGCGGAACCTAAGGAGCCTGTTCAGCGCGGGCGAACCGCTGGCCCCGGAGTTGACCGAGTGGGGCGAGAGTGCTCTGGGAGCGCCGGTGTACGACTGCTACCTGGAGACGGAGACGGGCGCGGTCATGTGCGCCAACCGCGCGGGCATCAAGCCCAGGCCCGGCTCTATCGGCAGGCCCGTCCCGGGAATCATCATGGCCGCGCTGGGTCCAGGCTTTGAGCGGCTGGGACCAGGCAAGGAGGGCCGCCTGGCCGTCCGGCCGGGCTGGCCGTCCATGTTCGCCCGCTACTGGGACGACGCCGACGAATACATCGGCCGCTTCCGCCGAGGCTGGTACCTAACGGGCGACCGCGCCCGCATGGACGCCGACGGATACTTCTACCTAGCGGGCCGAGCCGACCCGTGACCGGGCAACCGCGCGGTCAGCGGGCTGCGCGCGCGGTTTTGGAGGATGGCTGTTGGTGGGGACGCAAAACGGCAGCCGGCGGACTTTGGAGTTATCACGATGTTATGATGTAATAACATGCAGGGGTTGGCTAATGATGAAACGCACGCGAACCCATCTACAATATGGCCGGCAGAGGGGCCTTCGAAGAGGGAGCTTCTATGGCGTCACTCGTCCGTGAGGTCCTAAGGGAGCGCTTGGCGCCGGCTCCGCCCCGTTCCCTGACTATCCAGGAATTGGGGGTTGTCTGTATCGGGAGCTCGGACCAGGGGGAGCCTGAGTCCTGTATCTGAGCGGCATGACGAAGCGCTGGAAGATGCGCTGGCCTATGACGCAGACTTCGAGCGTGAGGGATTCCATCGGATGGAGTAGGGCAAGCCAATGATCTACGAGATTCGCACCTACGACCTGAAGCCTACGATGGTTCCGGAGTACCAGGCGCGCTTCGGGGAGAAGCTGCCGGGCAGGGCGCGGTTCTCGCCGCTGGGCGGGCACTGGCACACGGAGGTTGGGCCGATCAACCAAGTAGTGGCTATTTGGCCCTACGACAGCTTGGCGGATCGCGCTCGCGCCAGGGCGGAGGTCGAGGCGGCCGGCGTGTGGCCGCCCGACACTGGGCCGCTGATAGAGACGATGGTCTCGGACATATACCTGCCCGCGCCGTTCATGCGGCCTCTCACGCCGCGGGACCTAGGCCCGATATACGAGATGCGGATATACGACTATCCGCCCGAGGACATTCCGGAGATACTGCGGGCTTGGGGCGAGAGGATAGAGGCGCGGGAGAAGCTGTCGCCGATGGTGGGTTGCTGGTACAAGGAATCGGGCGGGCACGGCAACTTCGCCCACATGTGGGCGTACCGCAGCTTCGACGAGCGGCTGCGGATTCGGGAAGAGGCGCGGGAGCGTGGGATATGGCCGCCGCCGACATCGGCGAGACTGGCGAAGCAGGCTACGAAGATCATGCTACCGGCGTCGTTTTCGCCGCTGCAGTAGGGGGCTAGGGGCATCGGATAGCGGCGGAGGGAGGATCGGCGTGGTTACTGGCGTTGGGTTGATTGGGTGCGGGGCAATTGGGCGGGAGATCGCGCGGGCGGTCGAGGCTGGCGAGGCGGGTGAGGCTCGGCTCGTGTGCGTGTTCGACCAGGCGGATGGGCTGGCGGAGTCGCTGGCTGGCGGTCTGCGCGGCGAGGTCCAGGCTACGGACGAGATACGGCGCTTTCTAGCTGCGCCGTGGTTGGACCTGGTTGTGGAGTGCGCCTCGCCGGACGCGGTCAGGGAACACGCGGAGGCTGCGCTTTCGGCGGGCAAGGACCTCCTAGTGATGAGCTCGGGCGCGCTGGCGGACCCTGCGCTGGCGGAGCGGCTGGCGGGCCTGGCAGCGCAAAAGGGCATCCGGCTCATCGTGCCTTCGGGCGCGCTCGGCGGAATTGACGCTATCAGGGCGGCCAGGGGCAGCCTGGAGGCTGTAACGCTGACGACGACGAAACCCCCGCGCGGACTTGCAGGCGCCCCGGGATTCGCCGAGTGGGAGGGCCGGGCTATCTCGGAGCCGACGGTAGTGTTCGACGGCCCGGCGGTCGAGGCGGTGAAGCTCTTCCCTGCCAACGTGAACGTGGCGGCTACACTGAGCCTGGCGGGACTGGGCGCGCGGGATACGAGGGTCCGGGTGGTGGCAGATCCGGGCGCCGCGCTCAATGTTCACGAGGTGGAGGCGGTGGGCAGCCTCGGCGCTCTGCGGTTCAGAATGGAGCTGCGGCCTCACGAGCGGAACCCCAAGACGAGCTTCCTGGCGATAGCCTCGGCGATCGAGGCGATTCGGACAGCGTGTACGCGGGGGGTTCGGGTCGGGAGCTAGGCGGGCAGCCCGACGGCTTGCAGTACCGCGCCGACGTCTACATGGTCGGTGAGGAGCTGGCGGAAGCGCGCCAATTTGTCGGGGTGGTCGAACCGGGCGCGGTCCTGGATATTGGCGAGTGACTCCATTGCTGGAATGGTGTCCAGGTCGGTGAGGAGTATGGGGATTTCCTGGTTTTCGGCCTCGTAGAAGACGTATTCGATGGGCGAGACTCCCTTGGTCAGAATCAGGCATGAAGTGGGTGTCTGGAGGGCCGCCATCTGAATGTCGGGCCGGTCGCCGCGGACTATGGCGGCTTTGCGCTCGCGTATTCCGAAGTACTCGACGCCCTTGTCCAAGCCGAGTCCGCCCACGAGGAAGTGCTCCACGAGAGTATCGGTCTCCCCGATTTCGGTGAGAATGCGTCCGTCCAAGCGCTCGGCGATTTCATCGACGGTCACGCCCAGCAGCGCCCTGTCCTCGGGAATCGCGCCTATTGCGCGGACGCCGGCCTGTTCCATGGACGGGAGCAGGCGGTGGGTGGTGTCATGGCCTGCGTAGCGTGTCCAGCCGTTGACCAGAACGCCGAGCAGCCTGCCGCCATAAGTGTCATCGAGGGCGGCCACGTCTGGCGCCTGGAGGCTGTGGCGGTATCCAGCAATGCCGAGCGCATTGGCATCCAGGGCGGCGGCGAGATGCGCGGCGTCCTGATTGGAGAGGGAGGAGGATACCTCTATGAGGAGCAGGTCGTTCTGGTCGGCGTAGCGTTTTGCGGCTGCCAGTATTTCCGGGAGGGCCTGTTCGAACGCGGCGCCCTCTGGAAGTCTCGGGGCGCCGTTCACGCTCTGGCCGAGCAGATTCGCGTACGCGGCTGCGTCGGGGTCATCGTTGGGCCCAACGGGCTTGAGTACGGCGGCTTTCATGCCCATGCCTTGTACATGGCGGGCCAGGGCGGCGCAGAAGGCGGTCTTGCCTGCGCGGGGTCTATCCGATACGACTGCGAGCACGGCCATTCGGGTCTCCAGTAACTTGGCGGGCCTTGCCGGGCCGGCGCCATTATAACAGAGCCGAGCTACACGGCGGCCTCATCAGCCCGCGTCGCTTGGAACTTGCCCTTGCCGAAGGAGCCGAACTGGACTTCGCCGGTTATGGCGCCGTCGGCGAGAACCCCTGAGAAGCTGAGTTCCATCTGGCCCATCGGCCCTGACATCCGCACCTGCCAAGACAGGTTCGCGCCCTCGATGGTTCCGCCAGAGAAGTCTTGGGAGCCGCGCTCGCCCGTCCACGTGCCGCTGATGGACGAGCCGTCGACCGACAGGTCCAGGGTCCCTTCACGGGTTCCCCTGGGCGATTCGAGTGTAATTCTCCATGAGCCGTCGGCGCTGACGGGCCTTGGGTTGCCGTTGGTGGACGGCGCGGCAGGGGCTGGCGGCTCACTCACGCCGGCGGCGGAGTAGGAGTGGAGGCGGGCGTAGAGACCGTCTAGCGCGAGCAGGTCGGCGTGCCTGCCTTCTTCTACGATGCGGCCGTGGTCGAGGACGACGATTCGGTCGGCGTTCCTGATGGTGGATAGGCGGTGGGCGATGACGATGGCGGTGCGGCCGCGGAGCAGCTCGTTCAGGGCTTGCTGGATCAGCATTTCCGTATAGGTGTCCACGTTTGCGGTGGCTTCGTCGAGCAGTAGGATGCGGGGGTCGGCGACGAGCGCTCGGGCGAAGCTGATCAGCTGGCGCTGGCCGACGCTGAGGTTCCCGCCTCGTTCTTGCAGCGGGGTATCGTAGCCCTTCTCCATCTTGACGATGAAGCCGTGGGCTCCGACGGCGGCCGCGGCGCGTTGTACGTCCTCGTCGGAGGCGCTCGCGCGGTTGTAGCGTATGTTCTCGCGGATGGTTCCAGAGAACAGGTACGGCTCCTGAGGGACGATTGCCATCTGCCTAGAGAGGGAGTCGAGGGTGATGCTTCGTATGTCCACGCCATCGAGGGTGACGCGCCCGGTGGTCACGTCGTAGAAGCGCATGAGCAGTGAGACGATGGTCGTCTTGCCTGCGCCGGTCGGTCCCACGAGGGCGATGGTCTGGCCTGCAGTAACGCGCAGGTCTATGTCATGGAGTACGGGCTCGTTCTTCTCGTAGTGGAATCCGACGCCCTCGAAGCGTATATCCCCGCTGACTGTTCCGATGTCTTTGCTGTCGGGCTTGTCCTCCACGTCTGGCTTTACGTCCATGAGCTCGAATATGCGCGTGCCGGATGCCATAGCGCGCTGGAGGGAGCCGTATTGCATGGTGAGGTTCAGGACGGGTTCGAAGAAGCGCTGGATGTATAGGGCGAACGCGACGAGGACGCCGACTTCTATCGCGCCGTCCAGGGCGAGGGAGCCGCCGAAGAAGATGACGAGGGCGAGGCCGAGGGCGGACAGGGACTCGACGGCGGGGAACAGGACGGCCTGGAGTCGGCCAGCCTCCAGGTTGGCTCCCAGGTTCTCGGCGTTTGCCGCCCCAAAGGAGCGGATGTTGGCCCGTTCGCGGTTCATGCTCTGGACGACGCGGACGCCGGATATGTTCTCCTGGAGGCCGGCGTTGACGGCGGATATGGCCTGCCGCGCCCTCATAAAGGCCCTGCGCGCGAACCTCTGCCAGACGGCCATCATCACGAACAGGATGGGAATGATGGAGAGGGTTACGACCGCCAGGCGGGCGTTCATCAGGACCATCGCCGTGATGATGCCGCCGAGGCTGAGTATGTCCGCGAGAGTAACTATGACGATGGAGAGGAATTCCTGCAGCTGCTGCACGTCGTTCTGGACCCTGGACATGACGCGCCCGACTTCGTTCTTGTTGTAGAAGCTCATGGAGAGGCGCTGGATGTGGCGGAACATCTCGACGCGCAGGGAGTACAGGACCTTCTGTCCCACGAAGGCCATCGTCCTGAGGTGGATGTACTGGCTGCCGTACTGGAGGAGCGCCAGGCCGACGAAGATGGGGACCACGACGTTGAGCCCAGCGATGTCCCCCTCGCGCACGTAGTCGTCTATTATCAAGGCCACCATCCACGGCAGGGCGACCACGGTCACGGTATAGACCATGATGGCGGCAATCGTGAGGGCTAGGCGGGCCCGATGGGGCCGGAGGTACTTGAAGAGCCGCAGCACGACGGCGTGGTCATAGACCTGGCCTTCTTCGTTTTCCTGGTCCAAGCCGAGTCTGCCGCCCATGCCGCGCCCGCCGCCGCGCGTCATCCAGCTGCCGCCGCCGAAGCTGCCGTACATTACGCGCCACCTCCGGCCGCCGGGGACAGGGCGGCAACAGGGGCCGCGCCGCCCTCCTGCGGTCGTAGCTGCATGTCGTAGATGCTGCGATAAAACCCGCCGAGGTCGAGCAGCTGGGTGTGTGTTCCGCGCTCGACTATCTGGCCGTCTTCGAGGACGAGTATGAGGTCGGCGCTGCGGACTGTGGAGAGTCGGTGGGCTATAACGAAGGTGGTGCGTCCCTTCACGACCTGCTCCAAGGCCTCCTGCAGCCTGCGCTCGGTAGCCATGTCCACGCTCGAGGTGGAATCGTCGAGTATCAGGATGGGCGGGTCGAGCAGAATGGTCCTGGCGATGGCGAGCCTCTGGCGCTGGCCGCCTGACAGGGTGATTCCACGCTCGCCCACCCAGGAGTCGTAGCCGTCGGGCAACTCCTCAATGAAGTCGTGGAGCTGGGCTATCTTTGCGGCTCTGACGACCTCGTCGTGGCTCACCTCGTCGAGGCCGTATGCGATGTTGTCCCTGATGGTGGCGGAGAATACGAACACGTCCTGCATGACGATGCCGACGTTCTTCCTGAGCGAGGCGAGCGTAACCTCCCTCACGTCGGCGCCGTCTATGGAGATGCCGCCTTCGGAGACGTCGTAGAAGCGGGGTATGACGTGGGCGATGGTGCTCTTGCCAGAGCCGGGCCCTCCGAGGAGCGCGACCATCTGGCCGGGCTTCACGTCGAAGTCGATATTCCGGACGGCGCTTTCAGCCTCGTCGTAGCTGACAGACACGTTCCTGAAGGCAACCCGCCCTGCGACGCGGCGCAGCGGCTTCGCGTTCGGCTTTTCGGTGACGGGCGATTCCGCGTCGAGCACGTCGTAGAGCCTCTGCCCGGCCGACGCCGCCCTGGAAACGGTGTTCACCATCCAGCCGATCATCCGTATGGGCATACCGAGCAGGCCCATGTAGAGGATGAAGGCGGCGAGGTCGCCGGGGGTAAGTCGCTCGGCTACGACCTCGCGTCCGCCGTACCAGAGGATCGCGCCAGTGGCGGCGGTGAATATGAAGGTCATCAGGGAGCCCTGAGAGGCGAATAGCCGGGTCGCCGAGTAGGTGAGCTTCGCCACCGAATCGGCCTTGGCGTTGAACTTGGCCTCCTCGAAGCCGCGCGCCCCGAACGCCTTGACGACCTTCATGCCCGCCAGGTTTTCCTGGAGCGTGGTGGTCATGGCCCCGGTCTCGGCCTGGACCTTCATCCAGGTCGGCCGGAGGACTCGGGACATGGCGAGCGCTCTCCAGAGGACCAGGGGCACGAATGCCATGCTGACGATAGCGAGCCGCCAGTTGGTCGCAACCATGAGGCCGCCCACGGCTCCGAGCATCACGAAGATGGAGAGGCCGCGCACCATTCCCATGCTGATGAACATGCGGACCGCCTCGACGTCCTGTGTGGCCTTGGACATGAGGTTGCCGGTCTGCTCCCGGTCGAAGAAGCTGAAGCTCATGCTCTGGAGCTTCCTGAAGAAGTCGTTCCGCAGGTCGTAGGCGCTCTTTTGGGAGAGGGACTCGGATAGGTAGCGCTGCGCGTAGGAGAAGACGCCTCTGAGGGCGCTGAATAGGAGTATGACGGCGGCGAGCGCCAGGAGCCGGCTCTGCAGGCCGCTGGCGAGAGCCTCGTCTATGGCGCTTCCGAGCATCCTGGGGATGACCATCGCCGCGAGGGTGGAGGCGAGCATGGCGAGGTACGCTCCTATCAGATGCCACTTGTGCCGGAATGCGTACTTGGTAAGGCGCAGCGCCACTCTCATGAGGTCACTCCCCGCCGGCTCCCGCTTCCCTTCTTCGGACGGCGTCGGCCATGATCTCCATTGCGGGGACGACTATCTCGAGCTCTTCGGTGGTCAGTACAGCGGCGAGGGCTTCGGTCCTGGTTCGACCGAGCCGCCAGAATCGGTCCACGGCGTCTCTTCCCGCCGGGGTCAGGGAGCAGACCACGGCGCGCCTGTCCGACGGGTCCGGGCCTCGCTCGACCAGCCCCTTGCTGAACAGGCGGTCGATCATGCTCGTGGCGGCCGGCATTCCGACGCCGAGCCGCGCAGAGACATCGCTCATCCGGCGGGGTCCGTCGGCCAGATAGAACAGCGTCTTGGTCTGCGGCATGGTCAGGTCCAGGCCGGACCACGCGGGCGACAGCCGGGCTCGCGTATGCGCCTGCATACGTTCCATGTGCTTGATTAGATCCTCCACCAGATCTTCGCGGGAATGTGTTGCCATGGTCCAATTATTCGCATCACTCGAAATATGTTACTACGCCAATCTATTCGCGTCAAGCGTAAGACAATGGTCGCTACTCGTCGCTGGCGCGGTTGTACTCGTCTTGGAACCGCACGATGTCATCCTCGCCGAGATATTCGCCCGTCTGCACCTCGATTATCTCGAGCAGGGTATCGCCGGGGTTCTGTATGCGATGCTTGATTCCGATGCCCACGAAGGTGGACTCGTTCTCACTCATCAGCAAAACGTCGTCGCCGCGCGTTACCCTGGCGACGCCCGTGACGACGACCCAGTGCTCGGCCCTTCGGCGGTGCATCTGCAGGGAGGTCGAAGCGCCGGGGTGTACCGAGAGCCGCTTGACCTGGAAGCCCGGGCCGGAATCGAGGATTTCGTAAGCGCCCCATGGCCTGTGGACTCGGCGGTGGCTGACGCTCTCGGCGCGTCCATCCTGTTCGAGCCGCTCGACTATCTGCTTGACGTCCTGCGCCTTGCTCTTGTCGGCGACTAGGACGGCGTCGGGCGTCTCCACGACGGCGAGGCCGCTGACGCCCACCGCGGCGAGGAGGCGATGCTGCGATATGAGCAGTGTGTTCTCGGTCGAGTGTGTGTACACGTCGCCGCGCTTGACGTTTCCCATCTCGTCGCCTTGCTGCCGGTCCCAGAGGGCGGACCACGCTCCCACGTCGGACCACCCCGCGTCCAGCTCTACGACGGCGCATCCGGCGAAGGCGCTGCCAGGAGCGCCGCTCCTCATGACGGCGGCGGCCTCCATGACGGCGTAGTCTATGGACTCGCTGGGACATCCGATGAGGTCGGCGGATCCTGGCCTGTAGAAGGGGCCGTCCCTGTGGCCGTTCGAGTGTGCGGAGCTGCACGCCGCCAGGATGTCGGGGCGGTGTAAGCCGATTTGCGTGAGCCATACGGATGCTTGCAGCATGAACATGCCGCTGTTCCAGAGCCATTGCTGGGACGCGGCGAACCTTGCGGCGTTGTCGGCGTCGGGCTTCTCGACGAACTCGGATACTGCAAATCCGTTGTCCAGCCGGTCACCCTTCCTGATGTATCCGTATCCTGTGTGCGGCGTGGTCGGAGGGACGCCGAACGTGACGATGAGTCCGTCTCGCGCAAGCGCTTCTGCGCCCTGGACGGCCTCATGGAACGCCGACGTGTCGGCTATCAGGTGGTCGGCAGGCAGGACGAGCATCATGGGATCTGGGTCGGCGCTTGCGAGGTTCAGCGCGGCCAGGGTGAGCGCTGGGGCGGTGTTGCGCGCGACGGGCTCTATCACGACGTCCGCCAGCTCGTAGCCGGGCTCGCGGGCCTGGTCGAGGACGAGGAAGCGGTGCGCCTCGTTGCAGACGACCACCGGGGGAGCTGCGTCAAGGGTCTCCAGCCGGCGCAGCGTCTGCTGGAACATGGCGCCTTCACCGACCAGCGGCAGGAACTGCTTGGGCATGTGTCGGCGGGACAAGGGCCAGAGGCGTGTCCCTGCGCCGCCGGAGAGTATTACGGGGTGTATCCTCACGGTCTTTTCCGCGAATTGGGAATCATGGACAAGAGGCGCTACTCAACTGTCACGGAGTATTCAGCGAGCATTATATGCGAGCGGTGTCTGAACAGCCGCACCCTTGCGGTTCCCGGTTTGCAGCCTGTGATGGCGACCTCCGCGCCGTCAACGTGCGGTCGGCCATCGTTGGCGCGGCCTGGGCACCCGCCTCTTGCGAGGTTGTCTTCGCCGTCGTAGTTGACACCGACCCAGACGCCCGGATCGCCCGGAAGGGTGGTCGAGAGCGTGAAGCTCCGAGTCTCGCCGACTGCTATGGACGTTGGGATGGGTGACAGGCTGGAGGACTCAATGACCTTCACCGAGTATTCAGCAAGCATTATAGACGAGCCGCTCCTGAACAGCCGCACCCTCGCGGTTCCCGGTTTGCATCCTGTGATGGCGACCTCCGCGCCGTCAGCAATCCTTCCACCATCGTTGCGGACGCCTGGGCACCCACCTCTTGCAAGGTTGTCTTCGCCGTCGTAGTTGACACCGACCCAGACGCCCGGATCGTCCGGGACGGTAGTCAAGAGCGTGAAGCTCCGAGTCTCGCCGAGCGCTATGGACGTTGGGATGGGTAATAGGCTGGCGGGCCCGGTGAAGACCTTCACCGAGTATTCAGCGAGCATTATAGGCGAGCCGTTTCTGAACAGCCGCACTCTTGCGGTTCCCGGTTTGCATCCTGTGATGGCGACCTCTGCGCCGTCACCGTGCGCTCGACCATCGTCGCCGACGCCTGGGCATCCGCCTCTGGTAAGATTGTCTTCGCCGTCGTAGTTGACACCGACCCAGACGCCCGGATCGTCCGGGAGGATAGTCGAGAGCGTGAAGGTCTGAGTCTCGCCGACTGCTATGGACGTTGGGATGGGTGACAGGCTGACGAGCCCGGTGACCTTCACTGAGTATTCAGCGAGCATTATTCCCGTGCCGTCTCTGAACAGCCGCACCCTTGCGGTTCCCGGTTTGCATCCTGTGATGACGATCTCTGCGCCGTCACCGTGCGCTCGACCATCGTTGCCACGGCCTGTGCATCCGCCTCTTGTGAGGTTGTCTTCGCCGCCTCTTGCGAGGTTGTCTTCGCCGTCGTAGTTGACACCGACCCAGACGCCCGGATCGTCCGGGACGGTAGTCGAGAGCCTGAAGGTCCGAGTCTCGCCGACTGCTATGGACGTTGGGATGGGTGACAGGCTGACGGACCCGGTGACCTTCACCGAGTATTCAGCGAGCATCATAGGCGTGCCATTTCTGAACAGCCGCACCCTTGCGGTTCCCGGTTTGCAGCCGGTGATGGCGATCTCTGCGCCGTCAACACGCCTTCCACCATCGTTGCGGACGCCTGGGCACCCGTGTCTTGTGAGGTTGTCTTCGCCGTCGTAGTTGACACCGACCCAGACGCCCGGATCGTCCGTGACGGTAGTCGAGAGCGTGAAGCTCCGAGTCTCGCCGATCGCAATGGTCGTTGGGATGGGCGACAGGCTGGCAGAGCCGACCCTTCCTCTCAGATCTGTGAGTGTTCCGAGTACACTCGAGCCCTCTAGGACTTCGGCGTTCCGTTCCAGGTAGTCGTCTATGATATTGATGGCTGTATTCTGGTCGCCCTCGACGAAGCTCTGCCAGACCAAGAGCTGCTGGACCTCGATTCTCTCCGGCGCGATCTTGAGCGCCTCATCAGTGTGTAGGCGGGCCTGCTCTGCATAGCCTGGGTCGGCGTAGGCCGCGAGGTGGTAGATTTTCACCAGTCCTTCGTGTATCCGCCACTCCATCGGCTCGACTTCGAGCGCGGCTTCCCCCTCCCTCTTGGCCACCTCGAGGGCGGCGAGCCGATCCTCGCCGCTCATGCTTCCCCAACCGTTGCCCAGTTCTGTGATCATGAATCGGCGCGGGTAGTTCGCCAGCCCAGGGGCGGCGTTGATTGCGTCTTCGAAACGGTCGATGCGCTCGGCCGCCGTATGGTCCTCGCCCAGGGCCAGGAAGGTGAACTGGGCGCCGGCATATGGACCTGCGACCATGAAATAGATAAGCGCCAGCCCTATGACGCCCGACGCGGCCAATGCCATGCGCCGCGCCGGTTTGCTCTTGAGGAATTCGAAGCGGTCCAGCTTTCCGGGGACTGCTTCGCGGACGTAGGCCGGATCGAAAGCGGACTCGGTCGGGGTCGTCTCGAGGTAGAGCGCGAACCCTAACAGCAGGTATAGCTGCACGGCGGTTCCCGGAGTGTCGAACAGGGCCAGGTTCTGGATGAAGTAGCCCGCGAGGGCCGCCCCGATGAGCATCGTGAATAGCTGAGCGTCAGGCCGGAGGTCCCTGATCCTCCTAATTAGAATCCACGCCAGGACGAGCCATATCGCCAGGTAGCCCGCCAAGCCCAGCAGCCCCTTGGTGACCAGCTCCTCTATGACCTTGTTGTGCGCCTGGTCGAACGATTCGGTGGAGTAGGCCACGGCGCGCGCCGTGAGATGCCTGTCGTAAGCTGCCGTGTAGTTATCGGGGCCCCAGCCCAGGAGCGGCCTCTCCGTGAACCCGTTGAACCCCACGGTCGCCGAGTTTATTCGAGAGCGTACGCTCGAGTCGTCTGGGCCTATCGAGGCAAGGCGCGACAGCGTCGTGTTGGACCCCACCAGGTTCCTGAAAGTCTCGGTGTCCCGCACTGCCAAGAACGCGGGGACCAGCGCGACCAATAGGACCAGGAAGACTGCGAGCGCAATAGCCGCGATTCTCACGCGCCTCAGCTTGCCCCACAAGGCATAGGCTACCAGGAAGAGCGCCAATGCGGCCGCCAGGCCAAGGACGGCGCCCCTCGTGCCGCTCTGGTACACCATCACGAGGTCGAGCGCGATAACCACGACCCAGAAGACGCGCATCAGTGTCACGAGCGAGATGGGGGGCTGTGGTGAAGACCGCGCCTGGGTCCTTCTTCTTGCCCGCTCCGCCCTCCGCGAGCGCTCGGGGACCGAGGGCTTAGGGGTCGAGAGCGAATGCGCCAGAAACGCCGCGGCCATCAGGGCGTTGACGAGCATGTACGCCCCGACGAAGGTCGGATTCCCGAAGGTGATATTGAGCCTGCCGGTTTTCTCCAAGTAGGAGAGTAGGTTGAGGTCGTTCATCTCGGCGAGGCCCAGCAGCCCGAGTACGAGTCCTACGGCGAGGTTGATGTTGAGGATGGTCCGCCAGTCGCGGAAGGAACGGAATACCGAGA
Organism: uncultured Dehalococcoidia bacterium; assembly: GCA_958296115.1. Taxonomy (GTDB): domain Bacteria; phylum Chloroflexota; class Dehalococcoidia; order Lucifugimonadales; family CAJWER01. The sequence goes on along the minus strand of OY282442.1, from coordinate 1,975,061 downwards.
CGGCCACGACTGCGAACGCCAGCCAGTGAGCCAGGTCTATCCAGCCCTGCATACGCTCGTAAGTGGACCAGATGCTGCGCTGGGCGCTGACTCCCGTCAGTGAGGCCAGGAGGGCTATCAAGACATAGACTGCGAATGCGGCGAGGAGCCAAGACCTTGGCGGGCGGTAGGACGGATACCAGAACGCAAGCGCCAGCCAGAGGACAAGCGCGACCTCTATCAGGAGCCTGGTGTATAGCGCCTTCCCTACGATGTACGGGAAGAACAGCGAGGGGAGCGGCTCCGACATGACTACCAGGGGAGCCAGGAGCGCCAGGATCAGCGCAACCCTGATGGCGTTTGCGAATGGCTTTTCCATTACTCTACACTGCGCTCATGGATTCCCATGCGGAAGAGGGCCGAAGCCTGCCTGGTCTGGCCGAAGACGAGGATCCATTGGGCTGTCGTGGCTGCACGGCTGTTGGGCGGGTCCGTCAGGCGCGCCGCGGGCTAGCCCGGACTTCCGGCCGCCAGCGAGCCGGGCGTAACCGCAATGATGGACTCGGCAACGGCAGGGTAGGAATGGCAGCCGTCGCCCGCGGAGTCGGCTATGGGAGGGTCGGGCTCGAGAATGGCCGACCACTCCCAAGGGGACTCGTGAGAGGCGCCGTAGAAGTACGTGCGGTATTCGCGTATTCGGTCATGCGGCATGAGTTGGCCCGGCGTATATTCTATGGGTGTGCGAGGGATATGTTATGACGGAGCGAACGGAATTGCAAACGGCGGGTTGCGCCGTGGCGCCTGCGATAGGCATCGTCGTTTCGGATGCCCAGGACGCGGCCAGGCATGTTGCCGCCGTGTGCAGGGCAGCCGGGGAATCACGGGTCATGACGCTTCCGCGCGCGTCCCTGGACCGGATCGACGGTCTCGTCGTGGCCTCGGGCCCAACGATTGACAAGCGCGGCTTCGCGCCGCCGCAGGATGCGGCGATAGATTGCGTGTCGAGGGCGCTCGACCTCGATATTCCCATGCTGGCGGTGGGCGGCGGCTTCCTAGCGTTGAACGCAGCGAAAGGCGGCTCTTGGGTAGAGGCGTCGAGCCACGCGGAGGAGAATGCCAGCGAGAGGGCATCCGCCTACCACCGAATCTACATCGCGCCAGGGGGTAAGCTGGCGGCCGCGGTTGGGTCTGGCGGGTTCGTGCGGGTGAACAGCCGCCACGCCTTCGGCGTGCGGGAGGCGCAGAAGGCGCGGGGTCTGCTTGCGACGGCCTACTCGCTAGAGGACGGGGTGATAGAGGCGCTGGAGAGCCCGGACCATAGCTGGGTCGTCGGCGTGCAGTTCAACCCCGAACGGCGCGGTGAGCTGCCCCCGCACTTCGATCGACTGTTCAGCGTGTTGACGGCGCAAGCCTCGGCGCGTGCAGACCAGCGCAGCCTTCCCTGACGCCGACGCGCGGGACGGCGAGCGTCATCGCCCAAGCGGCGCTCATGCGTGTCATCCCAGCCGGCCGTCGCGGAATGCCTGGATGTAGCTCATGCAGAAGTCGTCGCGCCCTTCGAGCATGTCTACGGCCAGCCGGACGCGCTCGGACTCGGTGTCCAGACTCAATACGTCGCTCAGCTTGGTCTGGATCGGGTCTATCAGGCCAGCGTCTATGCCGGCCTCGATGGCGAGGTGTATGAAGGCCTGGTTGATCAGCTTGCGGTTCGGCATTCCGAACGAGACGTTGCTGAGCCCCATCCCGATATGGAGGCCGGGGAACTCCTGCCTGACGCGGCTGACCGCGTTGAAGTAGTGGTTGCCGTACTGGGGGTCCACGGAGATGGGAAATACCACCAGGTCGCAGAATATGTCCTCGATGGCTACCCCGCCTGAGAGGGCGAGGTCTATCACGGCGCGGGCGTTCTCGACGCGCTGATCCTCGTCCTCAGGCATTCCGGCGTCGCCGGTGGCCAGGGCGATGACGCGGGCGTCGTGGTCCTTCACCATGTCCAGCGTTTCGGGACGCTCGAGGGACAGCGAGTTGACGAGTGGCCGGCCGGCGCGTCCGTCGTACTCGGCCAGCCCCTCGGCGATTATCTCGGAGTTGGACGAGTCTATGCTGAGAGGCACGGGGGACGCCTCCTGGATGGCACCGACCGCCCAGCGCATGGCCCTCTTCTGGGTATCGAGGTCGTAGTGTACCTCATCCACGTTCACGTCGAGGTACTTCGCGCCTGCCTTCACCTGCTTGCGGACCTCTGCGCGGATATACTCCGCGCCCCGCTCGCGTTCATCGCCGCTGCCGTCGCAGCCGTTCATGACGGCGATCATGAAGTGCTTGACCTGGCCCTGTTCATAGGGCTGGGTAGCCTTGAACCAGTCGGGGACGGCGAGGAGCCTGGGCTGTCCGCCGTCTCCGCGGAATGGGACAGCCTCGGAGCCGTCGTCCAGAGTCTTGACCCTGCGGCCCTTGCGGAGGAGGACACGGGTCGCGTGGATGTTCTCCCCGACGATGGTGAACTGCTCCGGGGACTGGACGACCCTTGGCATCAGCTTGCTCCGTTGGCCTGGTGGTCTTCACACCAGTCGCGGACGGCTTTGGGTATCTCCAGCAGGTTCTCCAGCTTGGTAGCGAGCGGGATGGCGCACTCAGGCGCTATCATGTCTATGCCGGCGTCCATGCACTTATAGACTTCGGCGCGGACCTCCTCGGGGCCCTTGGAGTAGAGGGTTACGGGGTTGTTGATGTTGCCGACGAGGCCGATGCGGTCGCCGACGACCTTCCTCGCTTCGGCTGGGTCGTTGCGCGAGTCGAAGTGGAACATAGCCATGTTGTTCTGGGCGATGTAGCCCATCCGGTCCAGCGTGTTGCCGCAGATGTGGAGGATGAGCGGCGCGTCGAGGCGCTCGGCCATCTCTTGGTGTATCTCCAGCAGGAACCGGCGGTAGTACTCCCCGCTCACGAGGTCGCCGGTGGCGTGGTCCGGAAAAGTGAGTGCATCGGCCCCGGCGTCTATCTGGGCCTGCCCGAACAGGACGGATATCTCCTTGAGCTTGTGCAGACACTCCATCGTCATGGCCGGGTCGTCTATGGTCATGAGCAGGAACGGCTCGACGCCGAACACGTGGTAGGCGAGGGTCCAGGGTCCCATCGTCTTGCCAATGATGGCTACCTCGTCCCCGTACTCCTCCTTCAGTATCGAGAGCGACCTGGTGATGGCGAGGGTGTCCTGATGCTCGAGGAATCCTGAGGGCACGTGTACGTCGTCGGGGCCTTTCCATATGGGGTTCGTCATGCGGACGGTGGGCCAGTTGTCCTTCTGCTCCCACTGCATGTCGCATCCGAGGGCCGAGGACTCCTGGATGATGGTGAAGTAGGGCATGATGGAGTCGAAGCCGAGCTCGGTATAGCCTGTGGCGGCTAGGCGGGCGTTGAGCTCCGGGTCGCGGTTGGCGTCCGGGAAGGGCGCGTCCATCATGTCCATCAGCTCGACGGTGGCGACGTTGGTCGGGTTGGCGACGGGCGGCCTATCTACGGGCTTGCCAGCAAGGGCATTCAGGACGCGCTCGCGCGGTGTCATGGTTTCAACGAAGGTCATGGCGTGCCTCCTTGGACATGCTGCCGCAGTATATCGAGGTTATCGCCGTAGCACAGGGTGTTACGTCGGCGGGGTGAAGCCGAGGGTGCCTGTGGTCATCTGGCCGCGGAGGGCGTCGGCTTCGAGCATATCCTGGGTGCCTGTGACGTTGCGGGCGTACGGTAGGAGCAGGCGCATGAGGGGGTCGTGCCTTGCGCCGCATTCGAAGGACACGCCGCCGTCGGCGCGTTCCATCTCGCCGTATCGGACGAACCCTCCGGTGATGGCGCGCAGGCGCGCGGCGGCGTTGCGGGCCTCGCCCTCGGCGGTAACGCTATAGACGGTTCGGCCCTCGACTTCCTCGGACTCGAATCCGAGCATGAGGGCCGAGCGGAGGTCCTTGGTCGGGCCTTCGGGATACGTGAAGCTCGGGTCCTTCTCGACGGCCTGCATCATGAGGAACTTGAGAGGGCGCTGGTGGATGGCGCCGCAGCGCGGCCTAAGCTGGTTGTGGGCTCCTGGGGCCGGATCGAGGTCGCCGAGGTCGGCAAGCTGGTTGCGGATCTGCTCTATGCGCTTCTCGACGCCTTCCCTGCGGCTGAACGTCCACACGGTGGCTATGACGTCCTTGGCATACAGGCCGACGGAGATGTCGTGGAAGTGGGGGTCGATGGGGACCAGCTCGAGGCACTTGCCATAGCGCTCGACCACCTCGACTGCGCGCAGCGGGGCCGCGGCGTCGTTCATGTTCTTGCTCCCTTCATCCTCTGAGTGTATCTGAAATGGCGCGGATGTGTCTTGGCGTGGTGCCGCAGCAGCCGCCGAAGATGTTGACGCCCATTTCGGCAAGCTCTCTGAATCGCGGGGCCATGAACTCAGGGGTCTCAGGATACACTATCTGCCCCTGTCGTATGCCAGGGATCCCCGCGTTGGAGTGTATCAGCATCGGGGCGCCCGTCGCGGCTCTCATCTGGCGGGCTATGTCGAGCATGGCCTCTATGCCGTTGCCGCAGTTTGCGCCGACGACGTCAGCGCCGGCGTCTGCAAGCTCGCGGGCGGACTGTTCGGGAGTTGCGCCCATCATCGTGAAGAAGCCGCGCGGCCCCTTGTCGAACGTCATCGTGGCTATGACTGCCAGGCCGGTGTTCTCCTTGGCTGCCTTGACCGCGAGCTTGGATTCCTCGAGGGCGAACATGGTCTCGATCACCACGGCGTCGGCGCCGCCCTCCTCGAGGGCGGCGATCTGCTCCGCGAAGGCGTCCAGCATCTCGGCTTCGCTCACGGTCCCGAGCGGCTCGATGAACTCGCCGGTAGGGCCGACGGAGCCTGCCACGAAGCGGCCTGGAGGGGCTTGGCTTCGGGCGTGCTCGGCGGCCAAGCGATTGAGCTCGCGGACGCGGTTGGCGTATCCGTACTTGCCGAGCATGAACTTGCTGCCGCCGAAGGACGCGGTGAGCGCCATGTCGGAGCCAGCGTCGAAGTATTCACGGGCCATCTGGCGTATCAGGTCCGGGCGGCTGGCGTTCATCTCCTCGGGGCATCCGCCTGGCTCCAGTCCATGGGATTGCAGCCAGGTGCCTGTCGCTCCGTCGGAGATGATGAAGTCGCCGGTGGCGAGTCTGTCCAGGAAGGTCTTGCCGGCGGATTGGGCGCTACTCATCGTCCATCCAGTGGTCTATCGAGCCGGGGCGCGGGTCCCTGTTGCCCGACCTGCGCAGGTCGCGTATGCGGACGACCAGGTCCGCCGGGAACCCGCGATTGTAGCGGTCGGCGACTGATTCGGCGGCCTCGGCTGCCGTGCCGTCCGCCTGAGTGTATTCACCCCACTCCCACGCCATCAGGTAGTCGTCCGTTCCGGCGCTGCCGTCCAGCATCGCTATGGCGTCGACTGCCTCCTGAAACCTTGGCGCGAGCGGCCTGGAGACAGCCCCGACGTCATCGGACGCCTGGACCTGCACGGGGATCTCCTTCCAGTACATCACTCGAACCCTGGCCATTCTCGAACTCGCGCCTCTCACGGGCTTCAGTCATTATATCCGCTATCGCGCAGGCGGTGGAACCAATGCCGAGCGCAGTACCCTATTGCCCGGCGCTCGTGGTTACCCTCATAATGACGCTCGGCGCTTGTCTTGGATACCCGCCGATTGGCGCTGGAGGGAGATTTGACGGAGCCTGCGCCCATTCTCGAAGTGCGGGACCTGGTGAAGGACTTCGGAGGCGTGCGCGCGGTCGACCACTGCTCGCTGGAGGTCATGCCGGACGCAATCACCGGGCTGATCGGGCCGAATGGCGCGGGCAAGACGACCCTGTTCAACCTGGTGTCCGGCGCGATGGCCCCAACCAGCGGCGAGATACTCTTTCGAGGTCAGCGCATTGGCGGGATGAGCATGGACCAGACCTTCGGGTTGGGGCTGGTGCGTACCTTCCAGATTCCGCGGGAGATGAAGCGCATGACGGCGTTGGAGAACCTGATGCTGGTTCCAGCGCCGCAGATTGGCGAGCGGGTCTGGGCATCGTGGCTCATGCCGTGGAGGGTGGCCCAAGAGGAGCGGGCCATCCAAGCCCGGGCGCTGGACGCCCTGAAGCTGGTCAGCCTCCATCACCTGGCCGACGAGTACGCCGGCAACCTGTCTGGCGGTCAGAAGAAGCTGCTGGAGCTCGCCCGGACGCTGATGGCGGAGCCGAAGATGGTGCTGCTGGACGAGCCCGGCGCGGGCATCAACCGAACGCTGCTGCGCGAGCTCTCGGCCAATATCCTGCTCGCAAGCGTCGAGCGCGATATTACGTTCGTGGTCATAGAGCACGACATGCAGCTGGTCATGCGGCTTTGCGATCCTATCATCGTCATGGCCGGCGGGTCCGTGATAGCGCAGGGAACGCCCGAGCAGGTGCAGGAAGACCCGGAGGTGCTCGAAGCCTACCTCGGAGGCCGGCGAATTGGCGCTGCTTGAGGCGACCGGCGTCGTGGCCGGCTACGGGGCGGCGGAGATCCTGCGCGGCGTATCCGTAACCGTGGAGGAGGGAGAGGTCGTCACCATCATAGGGCCCAACGGCTGCGGGAAGTCCACGCTGATGAAGACGCTTGCAGGGCTTGTGCGAGTGCGGGCCGGAAGCGTGAGGTTCGAGGACGCGGACATATCCGCCTACCCCCCGGAGCGGATAGTGCGGGCCGGGCTGTGCTACGTGCCGCAGTCGAACAACGTATTTCCGTCCATGAGCATCCGCGAGAACCTGGAGATGGGCGGGTTCATCCGCGCCGGGGGCGTCGCGGAGCGTATAGACGAGATGTTCTCGCTCTTCCCGGACCTCGGACGGCGCCCCTCGCTGAAGGCTGGGAGCCTGTCGGGCGGGCAGCGGCAGATGCTGGCGATAGCGCGCGCGCTGATGCTGGACCCGGCGCTGCTGCTGCTCGACGAGCCTTCGGCAGGGCTGTCCCCGGCGGTGATGGACATGGTGTTCGAGCGCATACGGGGTATCAACGAGTCCGGGGTGTCGCTGCTGCTGGTGGAGCAGAACGCGCGGGAGGCCCTGGGAATGTCGGACAGGGGCTACATCCTGGTCTCGGGCGAGAATCGCCTGGAGGACAAGGGACAAGCGCTCCTGGACAACCCCGAAGTGGGCCGCCTCTACCTGGGAGGATAGATGCGCGCGGAACTAGAGATTCCTGTACTGCATCGGCTTGCCATCATCTATTTGACTCTGCCAGTGGCTGTGTGGCTTGTGGGATGGTTCGAATGGTGGTTTGGAATCCCGGCGGTTGCGGCGCTGGCTGCTGGCCTCTGGAAGGCGATGCTTGGCTCCTGGCGGGGGCGTCTGTCTCCAGTAGCGCTTGCGGCTGCGATGATAGCCCTTGGCTATGTGATGCTGACGGCGGCCGGCGGAGCCTTGGATCTGGACAACTGGGACTGGCATAAGCACCGGGCTATACTCACCGACTTGGGGAGGTTCTCTTGGCCTGTCCACCTGCCTGACTATCTTGCCGAATATACATCGGCGGTGGAAAGCCCGGCGAGGCCGCTGCTGAGATACTACCTCGGTTACTACATGGTTCCTGGTCTGGCAGCAAAGCTGTTGGGTCTCGGATCCCTGAGTTGGACCGTGCCTCTATGGACATGGTTCGGGGTCTCTCTCATCGCGCTCCTGTTCATTCAGAATCTCACGGCGAAGCGAATGGGAATCGTCGTCGCGGGCGCGGCGGTAGTAACTCTCTTCTTCTTTGGAGGCCTGGACCTGCTGTGGACAAGGGCGCTATATGGCTGGTATTGGCCGGGACAGGAGTACGAAAAGGTATCACAGGACTGGTTTCTGCCCATCAACTACCGTTCTTTCATACACAGCTTTTCCTATGCGCCCCAGCATTTCATTCCCGCCGCGCTCTGCGGCTTGCTGCTGGCGCAAGGCCGTCGGCAGGTGGGATTTCTGGCGGTGAGCGGCGTCATACTGGCTGCAAGCTTTTTCTGGTCGCCCTTTGCGGCCATAGGCTTGATGCCCTTGGCCACGGCTGTATTGGTAGAGAATGGGGTCCGCCCGTTCCTGCGGTGGCAGAATCTACTGCTTGCCGCGCCGCTGGCCGGACTGCTTCTGTCCTATATGAGCAGCGGCGAATCCACCGCGCGCAGAGGGTGGATATGGGAATTGTACGAATGGGGGCAGATAGTCAGATGGATGCCCCTGTTCTACCTTATGGAGTTTCTCACTCTGGCTGTCCTGCTGTGGCTGCTGCAACCGCGGATACGCCGGGATGTCTTCTTCATTGCCGCGGTGGCGGCGTTGCTTATTGTGCCAACGTATCACTGGGGATATGACAAGAGCGAGATAATGAGGCACGCGTCCATACCAGCGTTGACCGTGCTATGCTGGTACGGCGTCAAGGCAGTGGTAGAAGGCGGGGCGAGAAACGGCTGGCGCATCGCGCTCACTGGCCTCGTGGCTGCAACGTTGTTCATAAGCGTTGTTGGGCCGTTGAGAGACAGGCTGATGCATACGGCGAACGAGATAAGGGACGGCGGCATACAGATGTTCAGATACGACCAGATGCTGCACTCTACGCTAATCAACCTCGGACGGTCGATCCACGGCAACTATTCCGCTTACGACGTGTCGTTCCCGCTCGAAAGCTTGCTGCGAGGCGCCGATGATGAGAGCCAGGCGTATGAGTATGAGAGAGAGGAACTGGTGATTCAGTCCATATACGATGTATATCTCACGCATGACATGCTTGCATATGTGAGGGATGCTTGCTCCAAGGAGGACGCGGCGGCTGAATTCTTCCTGCGGGTGTATCCAGTGAACACGGATGATATTGATCCGGATGATCGACAGTTTGGCTTCGAGCGCCTCACATTTGGATTCAGCCCATTGTGGAAAGGCGCTGGAGGTTCCTGTGTAGCGCTGATTCCGCTTCCGGGATACGATATAGACCGCATAGTGACTGGACAGAATGGCAAGTGGGAGGGCGAACACAATTTCGAATAGGATACTTGGGAACGGGTTCGGTGACTAATCTGCGTCAGGCTGCGCGGAGAGTCGGCCTGGCGTGGACGCCGGGACATACCACCCTGGTAATCATCGCTGGAGCGGCGCTGCTGGGGTTGCTGCCCTTCGTGAAGATGGGGCTGGTGGTCAACGGCGTCTTCCTCGGCGCTATCATCGCGGTTGGGGCCATCGGGCTGACGCTGGTCTACGGCATCCTGAACTTCGCCAACATCGCGCACGGCGACTACATGACGCTGGGCGCGTACGTCACGCTATTCCTCGTGGGGAGCTCGCAGACCGATACGGCAACGTGGGCCGCGCGGGGGATATTCCCCGCGCTGGGTATCGAGAGCGAGGCTGGGCTGGGGCCGTTCACGTTCGGGTATCCGGTCCTGGTGGCTCTGCCGGTAGCTGTGGCGGTCGTGGCTGCCGGGGCGATAGCCCTGGACTTCGCGGTCTATCGCAGGCTCAGGGACCGTGGAGTGAACGCCGTCGTGCTGGCAATGGCCTCCCTGGGCGTTGCCATCGCCCTGCGCGGGCTCGCGCAGATCATATGGAGCGGCGATACGCAGCATCTTCCCCGCGAGTCGAAGCTGGTCTATCGCCTCCCGATGGACGTGCGAGTGGCGCCCGACGCTATCTTCGTGGCGATAGCCGCCATAGTCCTCGTCACTGTCGTCTATTTCGTTCTCACGCACACCAGGATGGGGAAGGCGATGCGTGCGACGGCCGACAACGCGGACCTGGCGCTGGTGAGCGGGATAGACACGCGGCGGGTGATATGGTGGACCTGGGGCATGGGGGCCGGACTGGCCGCTACGGCGGGTGTGATGCTCGCCGTGTTCCAAGCGCAGCTGCTCCCAATCATGGGGTGGCGGTTCCTGATACCGCTGTTCGCCGCAGTGATACTGGGAGGGCTGGGCAATCCGTATGGAGCGCTGGTCGGCGCTTTCGTCATCGGCGTGGCCTCGGAGGTGTCCACGCAGTGGATCAACCCCAGCTACAAGCCCGCGGTGGCGTTCGCCATCCTGATAGTGATGCTCCTAGTAAGGCCGCGCGGCATATTCGGAAGCCCTGGATAAGGGAATATCTATGCCATGGACGTGATAGGAGCTCTCGACTATACGGTTGGCTTCGCGGTCATGGCGAGCATCTACGCGATGTTCGCCCTGGGGCTGAACGTACATTGGGGATTCACCGGGCTGTTCAACATTGGGATAGCGGGGTTCTTCGCGCTGGGCGCGTACACCAGCGCGCTGCTGACTACGCCGCCGCCGGACCCTGCCCTGTTCGAGGACTTCGTGTTCGGAGGCAACTGGGCGGGCATCCCATTCTTGGACCTCGGGGTAGACCTGTGGTTCCTGCTCGCGCTGGGCGCGGCGGGCGCTGCGTGCGGAGTCGTCGCCCTGCTCATTGGTTACGCAACGCTGCGCCTGCGGGACGATTACCTGGCCATAGCGACGCTGGGGATCGCCGAGACGGCGCGGCTGTTCTTCCTGAATGAGAAGTGGGCGGCCAATGGGTCGAAGGGACTCTATTCTATTCCGCAGTTCCTGGGCGACTTGGTCCCGCCGGACCGGTACGACTACCTTTACCTCGTGGTGGCGCTCGCGTCGCTTGCGGTAACATTCGTTGCAGTCGAGAGGGCCATCAAGTCGCCGTGGGGCAGGGCGCTGCGGGCTATCCGCGAGGACGAGGTGGCGGCGGCGGCCAGCGGCAAGAACGTGTCTCGCTTCAAGCTGCAGGCATTCGTATTCGGCGCGGTCATCATGGGCATTGGGGGGGCGCTCTTCGCGCATCACGTCCGGGTGCTCTCGCCCATCACGTTCGACCCGCTGCTTGCGACGTTCGTGATATGGGCCATGCTGATGGTCGGGGGATCGGGAAATAACCGCGGCGCGGTCCTGGGCGCGTTCGCGGTCTGGGGAATATGGGCCGGGACGCAGTTCCTGCCGGGGGTGTTCAGGGACCCCAACCTGCGGCTCTTCATGATAGGAGCGCTCATAGTGGCGGTGATCCTTATCAGGCCCGGCGGCATACTGGGTGAGGAGCGTCGCGTCACGCGGGTATAGAGGTCCCCTTGACGCCCCTGAGAGCGCAGGCGTCCCGCCTGCCCCATTCCCTACTTCCATATCTATCAACGCAATGACGGAACGAGGGCGGGCGCTCGGCGCTTCTAACGCAAACGCCGACGCAGGTTCTGCAGGGTTATGAACATGAGGCGGGCGGCCCTCAATGTGAGGCCGCCCGCCTTGCTCTTGGGGCTTACGCTTGAGCCGCGCGTGGGGCTACGGGGTCTCGAATCTGCCTGTCGAGACTATCTCTCCGCCCTCGACCTTCCATATCTCGATGGGGCCGAACACGTCGCCGTTCGCGTCCAGGTCCACGATGCCCGACGCGCCTTCGTAGTTGATGTCCCTGCCCGCCGCGATGAGGCTGAACGCCCTGGCGATGCCGTCGCGCCCTGGCCCGACTATCTCGCCGGGCCCGTTGGCTACCTCCCGGAGAGCGTCTCGGATGGCTGCCGAGTCTGTTGTGGAGCCAGCCTTGGCGGCCGCCAGCGCAATCAGCACGGCAGCGTCATAGTGCTCGGCCATGAACGGGTGGGATACAGGGTATCCGAACTCGCCGAGGTATGCGCTCTCGAAAGCGGCCTTCTCAGGACGGTCGGGGCCGCCCGGCGCGGTGCCGAGCGTGCCCTCGATCGCGGCGGCGTCCAGCTTGGCCATCAGCTCTGGCGTCTTGAGTCCGTCAACGAACAGGAACGTGTCCGCGTACCCGCCCTCGATGGCCTCGCGCAAGTATATCTCGGCCTGGCCGGGGTAGCTGATTGTTACCAGCACGTCCGGGTCGCCGTCGGTGGCCTTTTCCAACTCGGAGACGTAGGTTGGCTGGGCGTCTTCGTGGGGGACCTTCGCCGTGACGGTCCCGCCCAGCGAGGTGAAGGTCTGCTCGAACTGGTTGGCAAGACCCTCCCCGTAGGCGTTGTTGATGTACAACACGCCGGCGGTCGCGTACCCCTCGTCGTTGGCAAGATTGCCAAGCACAACACCCTGGGAGGCGTCGGAGGGCGCGGTCCGAAACACGAAGTCGTTGTCGTCCAGCACAGTGATGCTGGGCGCTGTCGAGGCTCCGGATATCAGAACGCTCCCCTTGGGGATGGTAACCGATTCGGCGACGGCTATCGTGACGCCGCTGGAGAGCGCGCCGACTATGGCCACGGTGTTCTCCACGTCCACCAGCGCCCTGGCGGAGTCCACGCCCTGCACCGGGTTGACCGCGGTGTCGCGGCTGATGATGATCATGGAAGCGCCCTGGACGCCGCCTGCGCGGTTGACGTGCGCGGCGGCAAGCTCCACGGAGTTGCGCAGCGGCGTCGCGAAGTCGGAGAGCGGGCCCGTAAAGCCGTTCAGGTTCCCCACGACGAGCGGCGGCAGCGCCTCACTCTCAGCGGCCGCCTGCGCATCCTTGGCGACTATGACCGCCTGCTGCGCCGAGGTCTGGGCTGCCGTTGCCGCCTGCGCCGCGGATGCAGCGTCTGCCGCAGCCGCCTCTATGGCCTTGTTCGTGGCCGCGAGAGACGCCGTTACTATCTTCTCCACGTCGGCGGCGGAGACCTGGTCCCCAACCGCGCCTTCCACCGCCCGCGCTACCAAGTCCTCGATGTCGCCGCGGGTGAGCGTCCCGGCCAGTCCGGCGCTAACCTGCGCCTGTACTATCTGGCCTATCTCGTCTGCGCTGACGCCCTCTGGCGCCGCGTCGGCGACAGCCCGGTTGACCATGCCGCTGAGCTGGTTCACGTCGATCTCGGGCGCAGGCAGGTTCCTGATGGACTGATCGACGACCCGCTGTACGTCCTCGGCTGAAAGCAGCTGCCGGTCGTCGTCGGCTACGGACTTATCTATGATTCGCTGTACGTCTGCCGCGGTCAGGCCCGGCTGCGCCGCTATCGCGGCCGTAACCGAGTCGGACACGAGCTTCTGGATATCCCCCGCGCTCGCGCCCTGAGGCACGCTGCCCACCGCTTGCTCGATTATCTTCGAGACATCGGGCGTGGGAGCCGCCGGCGTTGTGTCCTGGCTTCCGCAGCCTATGACCAAGAGCAACGCAGCAATCCCTGTAACAAGAGCCAACAACTTCCATCTCAACGCGCCGCGTACCATGTTCCTCCTCCTGAAATGCACCTGGCGGATTGCCAGATTATTTGGCGACCAGGGCGCTTGTCCCCAATCAAAGCGCACACTCCAAATTATACCACAGAGGATAGAGCGGACCCGGGCCCTGTTCGATACGGCCACTGCCTTATCCCCTCTCCCATGATGGGAGAGGGCGCCTCCCCCTCGCCCCAAAAAGGACCGCAGGCGTCTCGCCTGCACCTCCCCATCCCTCCTCCAATCCTGAAAATCCTCCCAAATTGCCCCCAAATTGCCCCAAACTGCCCCTTGACACCGCGAGAACAGCCGTGCTAGTCTAGTAGACGGCTCGAAGGGGCGTACACCAAACGAACGCAGAACCACCTCTGCCAAAACTTGTGGGCATTCATGCCGCCGCTGATGTTGGGACGGGACCACCTGCGGTATGAGAAGGTCCGGCTGTGTTTCGGCGCCTCGCCAGGAGGACGCAGTGCCAAATGCGTCTCCCCCGTTCCAGGTGCGGACTCTCGGACGACCGGGAGGACCGTAGCCAGCGCAGCCCGACGCCTTGGCGGGTGGAAGGTCCAAGCGCGAAACGCAGGCGGTCCCGCAAGGGCCCGTCAGCCGTCCGGGAAAGTTAGAGGAGGGGCTGCACCCCCAGTGTCGGCGGGCGATCGACGTCGGCATCCTCGAAGCAAGTACCGGAGTCACTGCCTTGCAAGGCAAACTCATCTCCCGCGAGAGCGGGAGAACCAGGAGTAGATAGGGCGCGGGTCGCAAGACCCGCCAAGCACCCTCTCCCTCACGGGGGAAAGGGGCCAGGGTGAGGGCAAACGCCCCGCCCTGCGTCCCCTCCCCCAAAGGGAAAGGGCCAGGCGCAGAAGCGGCTAGAACCCGCCAGAGCGCCAACAGAAAAGGAGCCGGCCGAGACAACGCGAACATAGGCGCAGGAGCGCAGGCGTACCGCCTGCCACCTCCCACCCCCTTCACGACAGAAGGCCAGGGTGAGGATAATTCAGCGCGCCCGCCCATTCCCAATCCTGAGCGCAGCTCGTCCTGATATTGAGCGTTGCGCGGCTACTCGAAGTCGGTGAGGCTCCGCAGGTAGTCGGCGGTCCGCATGACGAACTCCTCGGGCGGCGTCGGCGGAGTGGCCGACTGGTGCAGCGTAACATACCCCTCGTATCCGACCTCCCCCAGCGCTGACATGATGTGCGGAAAATCAATGCCCTCGCCGCCCCACATCGTAACCTGGTCGAACCGCACCTTCCCCCTGCTCCACGTATGCGCGGCGCTCTCCCCGTCCGGCGACTCCCGCAAGTTCTGGAAATAGACGTTGAACACGTGCGGCGCGAGCGCCCTTATCGCGTCCGCGCCGTAATCCTCCCCGCACTGCACCAGGTTCGCAGGCTCGTAGATAACCCCGAAGTTCTCGCGGTCCACGCGCCGTATGACCTCAAGGCTCGGCCCGACCTGCTCGAACAGGCTCGCCGTGTGGCACTGGTGGGCAAGCCTCATCCCCCGCTCCATCGCCTCGTCGCAAGCCCGCTCCGCCCACGCGACGTCCTCGCCGCTCTTCATTCCTATCCGCAGCAGGTCGGCGTCCAGGGCCTCCGCCAAGTCCAGGTACGGGGTGATGTTCCGCAGCGCGTCCGGGGCGTCGTCCGTGTTCTCCGGTATCGGAAAGTCGCCCGTAACCATCGACACCGCCAACCCCCTAGACTCCAGCCAGCGCCGCTTCTCCCGCACCTCGTCCAGCGGGGTCTGGATGCCAAGCTGCGACGCTCTCATGCACAGCGCCCTGTAACCCGCGGACACCGCGACTTCCGCCAGCGTCTCCAGCGTCATCGCGGGATTCCGCTTGTTCGACAACGACTCCGCAACCCTGACCGACAGCGACAGCTTCACCAAGGCTACTCCTCTTGATGTTGTCCCTACCCCCTGGGACCTTCGAGGGGAAGGTTAGGACGGGGGTCCCTACCCGCTGCCTTCCCGAATCGCTTCGCAGAGCTTCATCGTCTCGATGGCGTCGTCCAGGTTAGACCACGGCGTCCGGTCCTCCAAGATGCAGTCCACGAAGTGCCGCGTCTCGTTGTACCCCGGCCCGCCGACCGCATCCAGGTCCAGGGGGCGGCGCTCCGGCCTGCCGGTCCACTCGATCTCGGAGTCGCCTCCCTCTGCCGCGTACCGCTCGATGCGGCGCTCCCTCGTGGTCAGGTCTAGGTAGAACGACAGGTCCTCGGCGTGTGCCTCCGCCCTCTGTATGCGGTAGCCGACGCCGTAGTGGGAGGCCATGTAGCCGATGGCGCCCGTGTCGAACCTGATGGCGGCGTTGTGCCTGTGCGCCCCCGGCCGCGGGCCGTCCTGCACGACTGAGTGGACCTCCACGACTCCCGCAGCCTCGCCCTCCGACGCCCCCGCGAGCCACCGCAGCAGATCGACGTGGTGGATAGCGTCGCAGATGACCGGGGCGGGCGCGACGTCGGCCATAGCGCCGTGACCCAGCCGCGTGAGCGGCTTGTTGTACGTCGCCCCAACCTGGACGGCCCCGCCCCGCTCGCTGATCTCCCGCCGCGCCGCCAGGACCTCCGGATAGTACCGTCGGTTGAACGACACTATCGCCTTGCCTCGGCTCTCCCGCGCCGCAGCCGCCATCGTCTCCGTCTCCCCCGAATTCATCCCTGGCGACTTCTCCACCGACGTGTTGATCCCCTCCTCCAAGCACGCCAGAACTATCGGCAGCAGGTGTCCGGGCATCGTCTCCACGTACACGACGTCCAGATTGGCCTTCTGGAGCATCTCCTGGTAATCGCCGAAGCTGGCGTCAGGCCCGTGAGCCGCAGCCGCCCTCTCCCGCCTCTCTGTGTCAATCTCGGCGATCGCCGCCAAGCGCAGCCGAGGCTCCTCCGCAATCTCGCGAAAGTGGCTCTCAGCATGACTCCCGCACCCGATCACTCCAACCTGCAGCTCACTTGCCATAGCGCCTCCAGCAGCCCAACCGGGCCTAC
Source organism: uncultured Dehalococcoidia bacterium (assembly GCA_958296115.1). Lineage (GTDB taxonomy): Bacteria > Chloroflexota > Dehalococcoidia > Lucifugimonadales > CAJWER01. Next base: position 1,958,904 of record OY282442.1, on the reverse strand, counting down.
GCGCCGCCTATCATACATGCTCGTACACTCGCTATCCACCGCACCCGAATCCAGGAGCCTGTTTCAATTTGGTGGGTCTGGTGGTTGGACGCATCGCCGGGGACGGATAGGCAGTCCCGCATCATCCCCTCTCCCGTCAAGGGAGAGGGTTAGGGTGATTCAGGATGCCAATACTACATCGAACCAGCGCTCTACTCCGCCGGCTGATCCGGATACGCCGGCGCGAAGCCGCGGGGTTCCCATGCCGGGAAGGCGTCCAGGGCTGGGTTGGCAGTCAGGCGGGTTCGGTTGTTGGTCTCGATTTCCACTACGTAGATGTCGGGTTCGGCGCCTGCCTCGAAAGACGAATAGGCCAGGAACCGGCCGTCCGGCGAGTAACTGGGGCGCTCTTCGGTTCGTTCGTCGGGCTTGCGCTGGAGGGGCTGGATGTCCTCGCCGTCGGAGGCCATGGTGTAGATGCTTGGCGGGGAGCCGCGCAGGCCATAGCGTATGGTGAGCGCTATCCTGTGGCCGTCTGGGGCCCAGCTGGGCCAGCCCACGAAGTAGCCGTCTATGTCCGTCCGGTTGCGTACCAGCCTGTCCTGAACGCCGTCCTCCGCGCCTACGGCGTAGATGGCCGAGTTGTGCTCGTAGGCTATGAGCCGTCCGTCCGGCGACCATGAAGGCCAGCGGGTGTTGACCTGCTTCGGGGTGAGGTTCCGCGGCTCGGAGCCGTCGGCGTTCATGACCCAGAGGTTCGACCGGTCGTCCCTGTCGGATACGAAGGCTATCCTGGAGCCATCTGGTGAGAGCGCTGGCATGTGGTCTATGCCGGCGTTGTCGGTGAGCTGGATGACGTTGGAGCCGTCGGGGTCCATGGCGTAGATCTCGCGGTCGCCGTCTCGGTCCGAGAAGAAGACGATGCGGGAGCCGTCCTCCGCCCAGGACGGATGGCTGTCGAACGACGGGTTGTTGGTGACGTTGCGCTGGTCGGAGCCGTCGGCGTTCATGACGTAGATTTCCCAGTTGCCGTCGCGCTTGGAGACGAAGGCGATACGGGACATGGAGGAGTTGTCGGCGGTTGGCGTCGGGGCGGCGGCGGGCGTGGAGGAGCCGCAGGCCAGGGACGCAGCGAGCGACAGGGCTAGGATGAAGAGGGCGAGCGTTGAACGGCGGGACACTGGCCGCGCTCCTACGTGCCCGGCCTTGGCGTGGGGAATGGCGTGGGCGCGGGGGTGGGAACTACCACGAAGTCCTGGCGGGTCTTCAGGATGTAGCCGGTCGCCTCTTCATCGAGGAAGTACGGCCATGGCTTCTGGGAATCCCTGACGTAGAACTCCGGGTCTCTGCCCTTCTGCAGGAACAGGAGCAGGACGCCGCTCGCGCTCGATCCTTCGCGGACTCCCACCGCCATGACCGCGTGCGGCTCGTCCCAATTCAGCGCGGCGGCCTCGTCTTCGGATGGGAAGTCGCGCGTTACTACCTGGCGCAGCTCGACGAGCAGGTTGGTCACGGCTTCGATGCTGGCGAGCTCGGTTCCTTGGTCGTCTTCGATGAACCAAGCGGAGTCGATCAGCCTGATGGCGAAGGACTCGTCGGCGTAGTTGAAGGTTACGGATTCGATTTCGTCTGGCGGCACCGCTGCGACGATAGGGTCCTTCCAGAAGTTGGCGTCGGTTCCGAACGGCTCCGGGAACTCGCAGAATATCGAATACACCTCGACCTCGTCCGGCCTCCTCAGGTAGCACAACCTCACCGTGGCGGTCCAAGGCGTAATGACGCGCTCGCCCACGGGGGCAAACTGCTTGTCGCCCACTATGAACCGCTCGACCAGCTCGCCCTCGTTCCAGAACTCCAGAACCGTATGGTTGTCGGGATGCACGCCCATCAGGTCGTGGTTTGTAGAGTTCGTGGCGACGAGCTCCGCGTCGTTGATTCTCCCAGCGGTCTCCCATAGCGCCTCCAGCCTCACCCCTATCGCCGGGTAGGCGTCCACCCACCAGCCGCCGTCCCTCTTCGTCACCACCGTCTGCCGCTCCGCGTCGCGCATTACCACGCGGTCTATGACCTCTGGGGCCAGGGGGCTGACGCCGCCGAGGCGCCGTATGCCCTCGCCCTCGGTCGAGAGGAGCCTGAAGGCGATTCCCGCGATGCCGAGCGCGATGATGGCTGCGAGGACGAAGCCGACGTACTTGCCGCTCAACCCGTGTACACCTTCCTGGTAGTCCGGCGGCGCATGAGGAAGCGCGCCAGCCCGAAGATTATCAGGAGCGCGGACACCCCGAATATGTTGCCGTACTGCACTATGTCGCGGTGGAGATCGGAGGTGAAGACCAACGAGCGGATGACTGTGCCCTTGGAGCGGATGGCGGCCAGCTGGTCTTCCTGGCCCAGCCAGTCTATCCAGTTGACGGCGAGAGCAAGGTGCTCCGGGAAGCCCTCCGTCATGCGCTCGGTAAGCCAGAGGGAGTCTGCGGCGACTATCATGCGGAAGGTGTCTTCGGGGTTCTTCTGGCACTGGGGCTTGTAGAACGAGCAGCGCGTGCCAGTAACCGCTACGGCCAGGGTCCTTTGACCCAAGTCTTCCTCTGCGTACTGCTCGAGGGTCGGCGAGCGGGGCGTCAGGTCCCTGAAGGACGTGTCCAGAGCCGCGTACTCGGACGTTACCACGAGGGGTTTTATCTCGGTCTCGATGGTTTCGCCTGTGGCCTCGCCTATCTCGATGGAGCTGGTCCAGGGAAATACGACGCTGCTGACGCCGCCGGATATGCCCTGCTCCTCCGTGCGGACGCGGGGCCAGTACGGATAGTTGAGGTTGACGCTGCCGAACCGGGTGTTGAACTCCAGCGTCTCGTGGGAGCGCGTGTCGAATACCACGTCGTCCTGGACGAGGACGCCGTATTCGGCGAGCCATCCGGTCAGCCCAGTGTTGGCCTTCTTGGCCCGCAGCGCCCGGTCGTCCACCTCCAGGGAATCGACCAGCATCAGGACTTTCCCGCCCTCGGCCAGATACTCGTCTATGGACGCGAGCACCCAGGGCGGCACCTCTTCCTTGGAGCCGGCCACGACCAGCACGTCCGTACCCGTGAACGGGTCTGCCGAGCCTTGAATCAAGCCATCCTCGCGGTCGGCGTCTATCTCCAGCGCCAGGTGATGGCGCTCCAGCTGGTCCCGGAACGACTGGAGGTCGGCGTCACGCATCCACTCGCCGTGTCCGTGCATGAACGAGATGGTACTGGGGCGCTTCTGGGACATGCGCCGCACGTTCGCCATGAGGCGGTACTCCAGTCCGTCGGTTGTCTCGACGAACGGGACGTTTTCCTGGCGGTTCGCGTAGGTCATGCCCACGCCCAGGTAGCCGACCTTGACCTTGAACTCGCCGCCAGTCTGCTCGCTGAAGTTGATAGGCGGCACGAAGCTGCGACGGGCCTCTTCCGCATTCTCTTCGCTCTGGTCGGCCAGGTACCTGACCAGCTTCACGTTGCCGTCCGAGACGTTGACGATGTCCTCCAGCAGGTCTTCGACGTCCCGCTGCGTCAGCGCGACCTGGACGGGCGGATCTTCGGACACGAAGAGCTTCACGGTGACGATGTCGTCCAGCTCGCGCAGGAGCTCGACCGTGGCGTCGTCGAGCGTGAAGAGCCTGTTCTCAGTCAGGTCGAGCCTGCCGCCTATGGAGCTGCCGGACCAGCCTACCAGGACGCTCACGACCACGAGGCCGCCTACGCCCAGCTGGAGGTTGCGGTAGAGCGCGGAGCGGCGGCTTACGCTCTTGCCCCTGATCATGAGGTAGGTGGCGCTCAGGAAGGTGGAAACAAGGGCGGCGAAGTACACGACGTCCCTGAGGTCGAGCACGCCGCGGGCTATGCCCTCGAAGTGGGTGAGCGGGCTGAGGTCCTGGACCAGCACCGCGGCGGCGGGAGGTATGGCAAGCGTGATTATCGGCATCCCGGCGACCATGAGGGCGGCGATTATCGAAAGTCCCAGCACGAAGGCGACTATCTGGTTGCGCGTCAGGCTCGACGTGAACAGGCCGATGGACACGAACGAGGCGGTCAGGAACGCCGTGCCTATGTATTGGGCGGCGACGGCTCCATCGTCGAAATCCCCCGCCGTCTGGAGCGACAGCGGAATGGCTATCGTGGCGGCGATTCCCGCGCCGACGAACAGCAGCCCCGCGAGGAACTTGGACAGAAGGACCGTCCACGTCCTGATGGGCTGCGTGAGCAGTATCTCCAGGGTGCCGTCGCGCTGCTCCTCGGCGACGAGCCGCATCGTGGCGGCTGGCACGAACACGGCGAGTATCCACGGCAGGAGCGTGAAGAGCGGGCGCATCGAGGCTTCCTGGGTGATGAGCGCCGTCCGGAAGTACATGTACGACGCGACGCTCATGAATATCACGAGCAGGATGAACCCGGTGGGCTGGTCGAAGTAGCCTTTGAGGTCCTTGCGGACCAGCGCGGTGAAGGTCCTCATGATGTCTCGCCGCCCTCAGTCTCGGCGCTCGGGCCCTGGTCCTCGTGAGTGAGCTGGTGGAATAGGTCGCCGAGGCGCGCGGCCTCCTGGTGCAGCTCCCATATCACCCATCCGCGCTTCTTGGCGAGGTTATAGACCTGGGGGCGGACGTCATGCTCCTCGCCCGGCTGGACGGAAAGTACGAACTTCTGGCGCCCGCCAACGGGCGCCAGTCGGCGGACGGAGCGTATCTCGCGTATCTCGGCCAGCGCGGGTTCCACGTTGCTGCCCTGCGCCTCCAGCTCGATTCGGCGCTCGCCGTGGGCCTGCGTCGTGAGCTCGTCAACCGTGCCCTGGGCGACGATGCGGCCCCTGCTGATGATGAGCAGGCGGTCGCAGGTCTCCTCGACCTCCTGCAGGACGTGGGTGCTGAGCATCACCGTTCGCTGCTGCCCCATGGTCCTGATGAGCTCCCTGATGGGGATGCGCTGGTTGGGGTCGAGTCCCTCCGTAGGCTCGTCCATTATGAGGATGTCCGGCCTGTGAAGGATGCAGCCTGCCAGTCCGACGCGCTGCCTGTAGCCCTTCGAGCACTGGTTTATCGGCCGGTTGTACACCTCCTGGATGCCCGTCTCTTCGACCGACCCGGCGATGCTCTCGCGCTTGGACGGCCCGGTCAGCCCGCGCAGGTTGGCGACGAACTGGAGGTACTCGTACACGAGCAGGTCGCCGTACACGGGGTTGTTCTCCGGCAGGTACCCAATCATCCTGCGGGTCTCGACGTCGCGCTCCTGATTGTCGAGGCCCTCTATCACGATTCGGCCCCGGTCGGGGGTGTAGAATGACGTGATGAGGCGCATGGTGGTCGTCTTGCCAGAGCCGTTCGGGCCCAGGAAGCCGACCACCTCCCCCTTCTTGACGTCGAACGACACATCGTTGACGGCGACGTTGGGGCCGAACTGCTTGGTGACGCCTTCGACCTGGATGGTCAGATCGCGATCCGGAGCGATGTCCGGCTCGGCACTGACCGATGAACCTATATTGTTGCTATCCTCAGCCATCATCCCTACGTTATAACAATTGAGGAACGCTCGGCGAGCCATTACCATTCTAGCATCACGGCAACGAGGCGTGTAGAGGGATTGGCGCCAAGTGAGGACTGATAGTGATTGGCTTGCGGAGGACGCCTCTCCATTAGCCTACAAAGGTTCCGCGCGCGCGGAACGCGCGGAACAAGACCCATACGAGGAGAATCGTATTGAACAAGATGAGAATCGCCCTAGTCGCCGCGATACTGGCGGCGGCTGTCGCCATCGCCTGCTCGAACACGCAGGAATCGGCTCCGACAGCCACTGCCCCGCCGGCGCAGCCGCAGGAACCGACGGCAACGCCCGCAGCCATGCCGGCGCAGCCACAGGAACCGACGGCAACGCCCGCGGCCATGCCAGCGCCGACTTCCGCAGCAAGGCAGCCGGCTCCGATGGCCGTCGCAACGTCAGCGATGACTGAGCCTCCCGTAGAGCCATTGGATTCGCTGCCTGCCGAGACCGCCTACGGCGACTATGCCGTGGGCACGGCCACCGGATTCGCGGTGGACAACCGCCAGCGGTTCGACCCCTGGAATAGCGCCTACGCCAGCCCCCGGTACAGGGAGATGCTGCGCCGGGTGGAAGCCTCAGGGCAGACCCGGACGGTGGTGTTCCAGATGTGGTACCCGGCAACGCCGGATACCTCTGCAGGGAGGCTCGACGGGCCGCGCTCGCCGTTCCCAGCCGCCGAGGGACAGCGGGCGAGCTACGCGGACTCCTTCTTCCAGGACAGCGGCGTGTTGTCGGCGCTTATGGGCGGCGGCGCACAGCCCGGTTCCGATAGAATCCTGGCCGCGCCGCGAGGCGCGTGGCTGGACGCGCCCCCGGCCGATGGGAAATTCCCGCTGATCATTCTCGCCCATGGGCTTGGCGGCAACCACGCAATGTGGGGCTCGTTCGCGGAGTTCCTGGCGTCGAACGGCTACGTGGTGGCGGCCCCGACCTTCATATCGGACGGCTCGCCGGCGCTGGTGTTCCACGACGAGGACTCTCCGTTCGCCAGGCAATCGACGCCTGAAGAGGTAGGGCAGGCGTACCGCATGATAATGGGCGAGTTCAAGGTGATTCCCAGCTTCTACCGGCTGATGTTCGGCATAGACGCGCCCGGATTCGACGCGCAGGGGAGCATCAACCCGTCAACTGCCAAGATCGCGCCCGGCGGTATCGAACGCGCCACCACGATGATGCGGAACCTGTTCCGCCAGCGCGTTTCGGACGTGGGGCTGCTGACGCATACCATGCGAATGCTGGGCGAGGCGCCTGACGCCTGCCGGACCTCGCTCGAATCCATGGGGGCCACCAGCGCGGCCCGCGGCCTGTGCGGGCTGCTCGAAGGGCGGATCGACGGCGAGCGCGTGGGAGTCGGCGGGCATTCGCTCGGCTCTATGACGGCGCAGATGGCCGTCAACCACCTGCCGGGAGTGAGCGCGGCGATGGGATTCAACAACGCCCCGCCGTTCACCTGGACGCCCGAGGAGATATACGGCGCGGGGGAGACCGAAGACGGGCTGCCCATCGGCAGCGGCAAGCCTGTGCTGATAATGGTCGGCGACGAGGACGCCTTCGTGCAGGGGGTGTTCTCGGGCCTGTTCCAGGGAGCGGTGTCCCAGGCCGGGGGCGACCCGGCCGCGGCGTTCCCGCTAGAGGACGAGCGCGCCCTGCCGGACCGCATCGAGAACCCGCAGCCGGTCGCCCTCAGCGCATGGCGGCGGGCGGTCTCGGACCGCATTTTGGCGATAGTGAGGGACGTCAACCACGGTACACTGGTGGACGACTCGGGGGCCGGCCGTGGCGCAGGGCAGCAGCTGCCCCGCAAGCCTACGGGCCAGGCATCCCTCACCTCCTCCATGTTCGGCCCGCCGGGAGCGGCCGGAGAGAGCTACACCCCATTGGGTTGGGCCGCGCTCGGAGACGGGACCGAGGCGTACATGCCGCACGTCATCCGCGACTGGTACGCGCGGATATGGTTCGACTGGTACCTGAAGGGCGACGAGGACGCGCACAGCCTGCTCAAGGGCGATGACCCATTCGGGGCGATGACTCACGCGCGCCGGGACGTGGAGTAACCTGCGGCCGGCGCTTGCCTTAGCCCGCTTCCGCAATCTATCCTAGTACTCCGTCTATTCAGATATGACGGGTAGCCCCGCCTTATCCCCTCTCCCTTGACGGGAGAGGGTTAGGGTGAGGGTGATTTAGGATGCCAGAGCTACATTGAAGCAGTCCTAGCCGCCAGTCCAAAAACATCTATGCGGCATAGGCAGGGAGCGAACATGACATCCGGAGTTGGCGTCCCTACGGGGCAGTACAAGGTCATTGGCGCTCGCCCCGTCAGGCACGACGGGATACCCAAGGTTACTGGCGAGGCGCGCTACGGCTCAGACGTGTATCTGCCCGGGATGCTCTATGGCAAGGTACTGAGGAGCCCGCACCCACACGCGGTCATCAAGTCCATAGACACGAGCCGGGCCGAGGCGCGCCCCGACGTCCGGGCCGTGGCCACGGCGCAGGACCTGGTTACGTCGGGCGGCGTGGGCAAGGAGGTCGCGCTTGGCGTCACGCAGACCGACAACATCCTCGCCAGCCGAAAGGTCCTCTACAAGGGCCACCCCGTCGCAGCCGTCGCAGCCGCCAGCCCGCACGTCGCCGAGGAGGCCTTGTCGCTGATAGACGTGCAGTACGAGCCCCTCCCCGCAGTAACCAACGTCGAGGACGCGATGAAGCCGGACGCCCCCTGGCTGCACGAGAGCTGGGCTGCGGACGAGGCCGACGCCCCCAACGTCGCAGGCCGCGAACGGCACACCTATGGCGACCCCGACGCCGGCTTCGAGTCCGCCGACGTGGTGGTAGAGCGCGAATTCCGCACGCAGACCGTACACCAGGGCTACATCGAGCCTCAGAACGCCACCGCGTGGTGGGAGCCCGGCGGCCGGCTGACGATATGGTGCAGCAGCCAAGGACACTTCGGCATCCGCGGCAACACCGCCCGAGCGCTCGGCCTGCCTGAGTCTCAGGTCAAGGTCGTCCCGATGGAGATCGGCGGCGGATTCGGCGGCAAGCTCAACGTCTACCTGGAGCCGATCGCCGCCGCGCTCTCCCGCAAGAGCGGACGCCCTGTCAAGATGTGGATGACGCGCGCCGAGGTGCTGGAAGCGACCGGGCCAGCCGCAGGGGGGTACGTCCGGGTGAAGATGGGCGCGACCCGCGAGGGACGAATCACTGCCGCCCAAGCGCACTACGCATACGAGGCCGGAGCGTACCCCGGAGCGCCGCTCGCCGCGGCCGCGGCCGCGGTGTTCGCGCCATACGACATCGCGAACGTGCGGATAGACGGCCTCGACGTGGTGGACAACAAGCCCAAGACCTCCGCATACCGCGCGCCTGGCGCGACCGTCGCAGTGTTCGCCGTCGAGAGCGTCGTGGACGAGCTCGCCGAGCGCCTGGAGATCGACCCGGTCGAGCTGCGCCTGCTCAACGCCGCGCGGGAGGGAACCCGGCGCGCGGACGGCGTGATGAACGTCCGCATAGGCGCAGAGGAGGTCATGGAGGCCGTGCGCGAGCACCCGCACTACGCAGCGCCGTTGGACGCGCCGCAGGACGGCAAGCTGCGGGGGCGCGGCGTCGCCATGGGCTTCTGCCGAAACAACTCCGGCATGGCGTGCGTCGTCGCAAACGTGCTCGACGATGGCAAGGTCAGCCTGGTCGAGGGCTCAGTGGACGTCGGGGGGAGCCGCACGGCGGTCAGCCAGCAGTTCGCGGAGGTGCTCGGCCTGTCCGTCGAAGACGTTATCCCGCAGGTCGCCGACACCGACACCATCGGCTACACGTCCAACACCGGGGGCAGCGGCGTCGCCTACAAGTCCGGCTGGGCCGCGCACGACGCCGCCAACGACGTGAAGCGCCAGCTAATCGAGCGGGCCGCCCTGCTGTGGGAGACGTCCCCGGAGGACGTCGAATACGTAGACGGAGCGCTCCGGCATAGGTCCGACCCCGAGCTGAGTATGACCTTCACGGAGATAGCGGCCCTGCTGCCCGAAACGGGAGGTCCCGTCGTCGGCCGGGCCAACATCAACCCAGGCGGGATGCACGGCTCATACTCCGCCAACATCGTGGACGTCGAGATCGATCCGGAAACGGGCAAGGTGGATATTCTCCGATTCACCGCATTCCAGGACGCCGGCAAGGCCATCCATCCAAGCTACGTGGAGGGCCAGATACAGGGCGGCTCCGCCCAGGGCATCGGCTGGGCGCTCAACGAGGAGTACTTCATGAGCGACGACGGCCGCCTCCTCAACGCATCCTTCCTCGATTACAGGATGCCCACTTCCTACGACGTGCCCATGATAGAAACGGTCGTGGTCGAGGCCCCCAGCGCCCTCCACCCATTCGGAGTCAGGGGAGTAGGCGAGGCCAACATCGTCCCGCCGCCCGCCGCCATTGCCAACGCCATCCACAACGCCGCAAGCGTCCGCATGAACCGTCTCCCCATGTCGCCCGCCGCAGTCCTCGCCGCCATGAGCTAGCGCTCCGTCCATTTAATTATGGACGTAGGCAGTCCCGCCTTATCCCCTCTCCCTTGATGGGAGAGGGCTAGGGTGAGGGTGATTCAGGACGCCAAGACTATATTGAAGCAGCGCTAGAACGGCGGGAGCGCCTGGAGAGCCATGCGCTTGTCGTCCTGAAGCGTAGCGAGGGACCTGGGGCGAGGTTCCCGGCCTGTCATATGGCGGCCGAGGCTGAGCGTTAAACCAAATGGAAGCCCCGGCCAGCAGGACTCCCAAATGGGCCCGGGCATAGCCCGGACCCTGACTATACACGCCGCGCTATCTCAGGTCAACGTCGTTCGGCACAGTCGGTGGCTGGGGCCAGTGTATCGTCTCGGTCTCCGTCACGCGTCGAGACGGACGGCTCGAACGCGGTTGTTGTAGTGGTCGCAGACCAGGAGCGCGCTCTCGGTGTAGAAGCAGAGGCCGTGAGGCTCGTTGAGGCGCGCCCGGTCCGCGCGGCCGCCGTCCCCAGCGTCGCCGGCCTGGCTGCTGCCCGCGACGGATCGGAGAGCGCCGTCAGGGTCTATCCAGCGCACCAAGTTGTTGCGCGAGTCCGAGAAATAGACGCGGCCGCCCCGGCTCACGGCGAGGCCCCAAGGCTGGTCGATGAGGGCCTCGGCGGCGGGCGTGCCGTCGGGGGAGAATCCGGGCCTGCCCACGCCTGCTATGGTCGAGATGACGCCGTTGGGATCGACTCGGCGGACTACGTGGAAGGCCGTGTCGGTGAAGTAGATGTTGCCGACCCGGTCGAGCCTGATGGCAGATGGAGCGCCTATGCGCGCGCGGATGGCCGGGCCGCCGTCACCCGAATAGCCCTGGATGCCGACGCCGGCCACCGTGGTTATCACGCCCGTCACGGCGTCGATGCGCCGTATGCGGCCAATGGCGTCGCCTACGTATATGTCGTCGTTGGGGGCGTGCGCGACGGCCTGGACGTGGTAGAGGCTCGCAGAGACCGCGGCCGCGCCGTCGCCCAGGTCGGCCTTGAAGGCGGTCCCCGCGATGGCGCGAATGATGCCGTCCTCATCGACCCTCCTGACGCGCCCGTGCCTCGAATCCGCGATGACGACCCGGCCCCGGGAGTCCACCGACACGTCGTGGGGGCTGCCCAGGCTCGCCTCGATGGCTGGCCCATTATCGCCGCCGAATGCTCGCGCGCCGCTGCCGGCCACGGTGCGGATGACGCCAGTCAGCGGGTCTATGGCGCGGATGCGCTGGTTCCAGGGGTCCGCGAAATAGACGTGTCCATCGGGTCCGACGCATATCCCCGCAGGGCCGCGCAGGAACGCCTCGACGGCCGGGCCGTCGTCCCCGACGCGCAGGCCCCCAAGGGCGGTGGTTACGACGCCGGTTGCGCCGTCGTATCTGCGTAGGCGCGCCGAGCAGTCGCTCCAGAAGACCGTGCCGTCGGGGTCGGCCCAGATACCTGACTCACAGGAATTGCAGCGGGTTTGCGAGCCGTGCAGGCCCTCCTCGCCCCAGCCTGGAACGCCATCGCCGACGAGGGTCGAGACGATGCCGGTGGCGGCGTCCACTTTGCGGACGCGGTAACCGTACTTCTCGCCGACATACAAGTTGTCGTGGACATCTATGCAAAGGGAATCAGGCATCAGTATGGCGGCGTCTTCCGCGGGGCCGCCGTCGCCGTTCGACGCAGGGCGGCCGTTGCCCAGCGCGGTGGTGACTATGCCGGTTCTCGCGTCGATCTTGCGTATGCGGTTGTTGGAGTTGTCGCAGACGTAGAGGTTGCCCTTCGAGTCGAAGGCGACGTGTTCGGGGTGCAGGAAGCCTGCGTCTTTGGCGGGGCCGCCGTCGCCGTGGTAGCCACCGAGGCTCAGCCCGGTCTCACATGCGAAGGTGGTTCCGGCGAGCCTGCCGGTGTATGGCCGGCGCGGTCCGTCCTCCGTCGGATAGTGACGGGCTTCCTGGCCTGCGAACACTTCGATTCTCCCGGTCTCTGCGTCGATGCGGCGAATGTTGTTGTCCCACTCGCCGGAAAGGTAGATGTTGCCGTCGTCGTCCACGGCGATACCGCTCGTCGTATCGATCTCGGCGTCGAGAGCTGGCCCGCCTGCGCCTCCCCTGCCGACACGGCCCGATCCTGCGACGCGGTCTATCGTCCCCGTCCGGTAGTCGATCCGGCGGTAGCAATTGTTCCACAGGTCGGAGAGGTATAGGTTGCCTTGCCTGTCGAGGGCGAGGTCGTGGGGGCCGTACAGCCGCGCGTGGATGGCAGGCCCGCCGTCGCCCGCGTCTCCGGGCACGCCGTCGCCCGCGAACCTGTGCAGGATGCCGTCGCGGTCGATGCGCCAGAGGCGGTGGGCCTTGTAGTCCGCAACGATTAGGTCGCCGTCCGGCCGCCGCACGACGCCGAGGGGCCACCCGCTGGGCGCGTCCCTGGCGGGCGCTCCCTCGCGATAGCCCACGCCGGCGATGGTGATGATGCGGCCCGGACCGAGGCTCTGCAGCTGCTGAATCAGGCTCATGTCGTTGCGGCCCCGCGGCCTAGCTGAACTCCCTGGAGTCGTGCCAGAGGGCATCGAACTGAAAGCCGAACGATCGGTCTACGCCGGGCGCGCGGCGGTCGAGCTTGAAGGCGCATAGCTCCCGGCTCCGGTGGTTGCGCGCCATCGTCGATACGTACACCGCGTCGTCGATGGTGAAGGTGATCTGCGTCGGGTAGTCGTCGTAGATTCTGAGCGAGAAGTTGGGGCCGCTGAGGGCGCTCACGAGCTCCCTGATGTTCCGCCGCACCTGCTGCCGCAGCTCCGCGAACGTAACGCCGAGCTGGTGGGCGCGGTGGGCGATGTACGGACTCGCGGGGTCCAGGGTGAGGACTCGCACCCTCAGGTCCGGCGCGCTGGCGAGCGCGTCCCGCAGCGACTCGAAGTGGTCGCGCCTTATGGAGTCAACGTCAATCTGGAGGATGTCGACCGCGCGCGCGGCTGCCCGTATGTTGGCGTTGACCTCGGCAACCGGCCGGTGGTCGAAGCACGTAACCTGGTAGCTTGCGATGCCGCTCATCTCAGGGGACCTCCTAAATGATCCTATCAGGCTGCGCTGCGGGGTCTCATTCAGCCAACCAGGGGGAGCGCGGGGCGACGGCCCGGTACACGTCGAGGCCCTGGAAGACGGCCTTGTCTCCGAGCTCCTCCTCGATGCGGAGCAGCCGGTTGTACTTCGCGGCGCGCTCGCCGCGGGCCGGCGCGCCGGCCTTGATCTGGCCGGCCCCCGTCCCCACCGCCAGGTCCGCGATCGAGTCGTCCCCCGTCTCGCCGGACCTGTGGCTGATAACCACGCCCCAGCCGCGCTCCTGCGCCATCCGCACGGCGTCCAGGGTCTCGGACACGGTGCCGACCTGGTTGAGCTTGATAAGGACGGCATTGGCCGCCTCCTCGTCTATTCCACGAGCCAGCCGCTCGGTGTTGGTGACGAAGAGGTCGTCGCCGACGAGCTGCGCCGTCTGCCCCAAGCGTTGGGTGAGCTGCCGCCAACGCTCCCAGTCATCCTCGGCCATCCCGTCCTCGATGCTGACGATAGGGTACTGCCGCGTCCATTCGACGTAGGTATCGAGGAGCTGGTCCGGGCTGAGGATAGCGCCCTCTCTCAACAGCGCGTACCGGCCGTCTTCCAGCACAAGCTCCGACGCGGCGACGTCGATGGCAAGGAAGCAGTGCTCGCCAGGCATGTACCCCGCCTCCTCGATTGCGGTGAGAGCGAGCTCGACGGCTTCCCTGTTCGAAGCGAGCGGAGGCGCGAACCCGCCCTCGTCGCCCAGGCTGGTAACGACCCGTCTCGCCCGCAGGATGTCGCCGAGGGCGTGGTACGTTTCGACCCCGGCGCGGAGCGCGTCGCCGAAGCGGTCGAACCCGGCGGCCACGACCATGAACTCCTGGAAGTCGGTCGAGTCGTCGGCGTGGCGCCCGCCGTTGATTATGTTGAACATCGGCGCTGGCATCGTGACCGGCCCGCCATCCGCAAGATATTCGTAGAGGCGCAAGCCTCGGCTCTCCGCAGCCGCCCTCGCAACGGCCAGCGACACCCCGAGAATCGCGTTGGCGCCCAGCGCGGCCTTGTTGGGCGTGCCGTCCATCTCGATTACCAGGTCGTCGATCCCGCGCTGGTCGTCGGCCGGCCTGTCGATAAGAGCCGGGCCGATGCGGCGGACGACGTTCTCGATTGCCCTGGTGACCCCGAGGCCGCGATACCGCCTGGGGTCTCCGTCACGGAGCTCGACCGCCTCGAAGCTCCCCGAGCTTGCCCCGGACGGGACAGCCGCCACCCCCCGCGAGCCGTCCGAAAGCTCGACGTCCACCTCAACGGTGGGATTGCCCCGAGAGTCGAGAATCTCCCGCGCTCGAACGGCGGAGATGACGCTCACGGGGATGACTCTCCATGGCCGTCGCGGAGCTCGGCGGCGCGGATGGCGAGCTCCACAGCCTCAGTCGGGTTGGAGGCCGCGATCATCGAGTCGTCGGCAACGCCCCCCCGCGCAAGCTCCCAGGTATCGAGCGCCACGACGGGGACGTCCTCGCCCAAGGCGTGGCCGATCTCGGAAAGGGTCCCGTAGGCCCCGCCCACCGCGATGACGGCGCGTCCGCTCTTGACCACTATCGCGTTCCGGGCATACCCCATACCCGTGCAGATCCGGATGTCCACCCAGCAATTGGCGTCGGACGGATCGCTGCCCGGCAGTATCCCCACGGTCTCGCCGCCAGTGGACTTTGCCCCGCGGCAGGCTGCCTCCATGACTCCCCCCAGGCCGCCGCACACCAGCGTAACACCGCGCCTCCCGAGCTCGGCGCCCACCTGACGCGCGAGGCGGGCGGTCTTCTCTGACGGCTGGCTGGCCCCTATCACGGCGATTATCACTGCGGCCTCCGGTCGGATGTTCAGGGGACATAATATCAGCCCGCGCATCGTGAGGAGTATAGCGCTAGGCGGCTGTAGGCAGCCCCGCCTTACCCCCTCTCCCTTGACGGGTGAGGGTGATTTAATGTGGCGGGTCCCGCTCGATAGCGGGTAAGATGGTCCTATGGCTGCTTCAAGGCGAGAGATGGAGTCGAACCGGCTTGGCTGGAACGAGCGCGTGCCTATCCACGCGGCTTCCAGAGAATACGACGTGGACGGCTTCAGGGCCGGGCGGTCCAGCCTCATGCCCATCGAGCTGGAGGAGGTGGGCGGCGTGTCAGGGAGGTCGCTGCTGCACCTCCAATGCCATTTCGGGCTGGACACGATGTCGTGGTCTCGGCTTGGCGCGAAGGCGACGGGCGTGGACTTCTCGGAGGACGCCATCGCGCTAGCGCGGACGTTGGCAGCCGAGCTCGGTCTGGACACGCGCTTCACGCTCTCCAACATCTACGACCTCCCGGCCGCACTGGACGAGCCCGAGAGCTTCGACGTGGTGTACACCTCATACGGGGCGCTGGTCTGGCTTCCCGACCTGCGCGAGTGGGCGCGGGTGGCCGCCCACTTCCTCAAGCCCGGCGGCGTCCTCCACGTCATTGACCAACACCCTGCAAGCGCTATCTTCGATTACGAGAACGGAGACCTCCGGATACGGCATCCGTACTTCAGAGATGGAGCGACGGAGGAGGGACCGGGTCCGAGCTATGCGGGCGAAGGCGAGACCACCGTTAGGTCGTATGAGTGGACGCACCCGCTGAGCGAGGTGGTCACCTCAATGGCGGCGGCAGGGCTTGTCATAGAGTTCCTGCACGAATTCCCATTCTGCTTCTACCAGGCCCTGCCGGCGATGGAGCGGGGCGCGGACGGCTGGTGGCGGCTGCCCCGTTACAACGAATCGGCGCCATATACGTTCTCCATCAAGGCCCGCAAGCCGTGATGAAGCGGTTCGGCCTACTCCGCCGCGAGCGCGATGTTCCGCCCTGTGTACTCCACGCGCTCCGAGTAATCGGTTACAGCGCCGCCCTCTCCGACGGCGACGGGCTTGCGGAGAATCAGCTCCCCCCTGTCGAACAGGTTATACACAATGTGCGCGAGGTCGAACCGCGCGACGGCCAGCTCGGCGGTGGACGCGAAGTCCGGCGCGATTATCGGGCCGGTGTCTATCTGGAAGCGGACCGGGTTCTTCATGACGTTCATCGTCTTGACGGGGTATTCGAGCAAGGCGCGGGTCCCCGACCGCTCGTCCCGCAGCTCCGTCCTGGACACGAGGGGCCTGTTGTCGAGCGTGGCGTCCACGACCTCCGCCTGGCTGCCAAGCTCGGCGAAGCGGTCGAAGCGCCGCACGTCGAGCCGGACCTCGTCCCACTTGCCGCCGTGCAGCCCGGCCTCGTCGAATACGCGGCCTCCGGTCGTGTCGAGGCCGGGATCGTCGAGGTAGTCGGGCTCGCTCACCCAGTGGGTGCGTATTATCCGGTACTCCCGCTCGCCGAAGATGCCGCGGAAGTCGTAGTTGGGCATGACGATTAGCTGGCCGTCCGAGTGCGTGTGCTCGGCGCGGCACGGCGCTATCAGGTAGAAGGCGTCCTCGGCCCCGGAACCGTCTATCAGCGTGCAGGCAGCCTCAATAGCTATCCTGGACATGCTTCCGCCTGCGGCTCCGAACCAGGTCATGTACGAGTTCGCAAAGTCGATCATCGGTATCGTCCTCCTCGCGGATTGGCGCGCCGGTCATTGGGGCCTATGATACAATAGCCGCGCTGAATCGCCACCCTGAGCGGGTGGATACGGAGGGCGAAGTTGACACTGGCAAGAGAGAAGTGCGTGGCCTGCCGGCGCGACTCGCCGCGCGTGACGGACGAGGAGATAGCCGAGCTTCACCCCGTCGTGTCGGACTGGAGCCTGACGGAAGACGGCGGGGTCAAGCGGCTCGACCGGACCTTCAAGTTCGCCGACTTCATCCAGGCGATGGTGTTCGCGGACTCGGTAGGCGACGCCGCGGAGGAAGAGGGGCACCATCCCAGGCTGACCGTCGAATGGGGGCGCGTCAACGTGGCGTGGTGGACGCACAAGATTCGCGGCCTGCACCGCAACGACTTCATAATGGCGGCCAAGACGGACGACCTCTACGCCGACCTAGCCTAGCGCGGCGCGGCGGCCTGCCCCCTCACGACGCATTGGCGGGCTCGGCAGGCCTGTACGTCATAGAGAAGACCATCTCCATCAGCCACTTGCGGAACGATTCGTTGTCGCTGAACTGCTTGAACAGCTCGGCATGGTCCGCAAGCCCATCGGTTACGGCCTGCCTCAGGGCCTTGTCGTGCTCTATCCGCGCGTTCTGGAGATCGGAGTTCACTATCGCATTCTGATACGCCTTGTCCTCAGCCACCTTCGCCGGCAGGTCCTCGAAGATTACCCGCGTTATCTTGTCCTCGTCCCTCCAGTCGATGTTCCCGAACCTGTCGTTGAAGTCCCGCACGATGTTCGACAGCCGGTCCATGTCGGGGTCGGGCTTGGCGCCCCCGCCGTCGGTTGGCGCCGGCTCGATCTCGGCGTCCTCGTCCGAAAGGCGGATCTCCTGCGCCGACTGCTTCTCCGCCCGGTAGCTATCCATGTCTATGGATTCCAGCACGCCCCGGGACAGGTCGTCCTCCGCCGGCGCGGGCAGCCTGGGCGTTAGGAAGTCCAGGAAGATGGAGAGCTTCTCCCATTCGGCGTACCCATAGGGCAAGATAGACGCCAGAAATCCATACGCCCGTAGGAACGCCTTCGCCGTCCCCTTGAAGCTCACCTGGCCGTCCTCGTCGAGCTGCTCCAGGTACTCCGAGACGCAGGCGTCCAGAATCGGGTCGAGCCTGTCGCGCTTCTCCCCCGCGAGGCAGCGCTCGACGAGCTCCGAGACTTGATCCTGGGTGTACACCTGGCGGCCGTCCAGCAGCGCCTTCATGTCGTGCAGCTTGTCCGGGTCGGTCTCCTTCGAGAGGATGGTCGTGCGGTAATAGTCGGAGAAGGCGTACTGAATGGTGTCTATGTCGTTTGCGAAGTCGAGCGCGAACGCGTCGTGCTTGTCCGGGTGCGCCCGGTTCAGGCGCGACAGCGTCTGCACCGCCTTGATTCCGGCCAGCGGCTTGTCCACGTACATCGTGTGCATCAGCGGCTCGTCGTAGCCTGTCTGGAACTTGTCGGCGCAGACCAAGAACCGGTACGGGTGCTTCCGTATCCGCTCGGCTATCCTGCTCGACGAGAACCCGTTGATTATCGCCTCTGTAACCTTCGATCCCTCGTACTCATGCTCGCCGGAAAAGGCCGCTATGGCGCGGTGCGGGCTCTTGCGCTCCTTCAGGTAGGCGCTGATGGCGTAATAGTATCGGATTGCCCTTTGGACGCCGCTCGTCACCACCATCGCGCGAGCCTGTCCGCCGACCTTGCGCGACGCCAGCGCCTGCTCGTGGAAGTGGTCCACCATTATCTCCGCCTTGACGCGAATCGCCCGCTCGTGGTTCTCGACGTAGCGCCGCAGCTTCTTCCCAGCCCGCCTCGTGTCGAACTCGGGGTCGCCCTCCACCGTCTTGACCAACCTGTAGTAGCTGTCCACCGGCGTGTAGCGCTCCAGCACGTCCACGATGAACCCCTCCTGAATGGCCTGCTTCATCGTGTAGCTATGGAATGGCCGGCGGCGTCCCGTTCCGTCCGGCTGCCGCTCCCGCTCCCCGAATATCTCCAGCGTCTTGCTCTTGGGCGTGGCCGTGAACGCGAAGTAGCTTGCGTTCGGAAGGAGCCTCTTCGACTCGATGAGCCGGTTGATCTCGTCCTCCATCGTATCGCCGTCCTCGGCGGCCCCGTCCTCGGAAAGAACCTTCGTATCGCCGTCCTCGGCGTCCCCCTCTTCGGAAAGAACCTTCGAGATCGCCGCCGAGGCGCGTCCGCCCTGGCTCGAATGCGCTTCGTCTATGATGATGGCGAACCGCCGCCCCCGATGCTCGCTCCCGACCTCGTCGAGGATGAACGGGAACTTCTGCACCGTCGAAATGATGATCTTCTTGCCCTGCTCGATGAACCGCCGCAGGTCGCCCGACCGCTCCGCGTGGCCCACGACCGAGGCCACCTGCGCGAACTGCTTGACCGTGTCCCGAATCTGCCTGTCCAGCGCCACGCGGTCCGTCACCACTATCACCGAGGCGAACAGCGCCCCGCCGTCACGCTCCACCCCGATGAGCTGGTGCGCCAGCCACGCTATCGAGTTCGACTTGCCGCTCCCCGCCGAATGCTGCACCAGGTACCGGCGTCCCGCGCCTGACTCGGACACGTCCGCCAGCAGCTTCCGCACTACCTCCAGCTGGTGGAACCGCGGCCATATCTGCGCCCTGCCCTTGCGTCCGCCGCGCTTGTCCCCGGTCTCGACGACCTGCGCGTAATTCTCGATGATGTCCGTCAGGCTGTCGCGCGTGAACGTCTCCTCCCACAGGTAATCGGTCTTCAGCCCGTTCGGATTCGGCGGATTGCCCGCGCCGTCGTTCCAGCCGCGGTTGAACGGCAGGAACCACGACGACTCGCCCTTGAGATGCGTGCAGAAATAGACCTGCTGGTCGTCGACCGCGAAGTGCGCCATGCATCGGCCCTGCTCGAACAGCCTCTCCCGCGGGTCTCGGTCTCGCTTGTACTGCCGAACGGCGTCATCGACGGTCTGCTTGGTGAGGCTGTTCTTGAGCTCGAACGTGGCTATCGGCAGCCCATTGACGAACATGCACAGGTCGAGCGCCAGCTGAGCGTTGCCCCGGCTGTACCGCAGCTGGCGGGTTACGCTGAACCGATTGGCCCCATAGCGCTCGCCCGCCGCCGCGTTGCCGGGGGACGGCATCCCGTAGAACAGGTCGAGCTCGCGCGGCCCGTGCTTGACGCCGCCGCGCAGCGCGTCGACCACCCCGCGCTTGCCGACCTCGGATTGCAGCCGCGCCAAGAACCTCCGCCGCGCCGGGCCGTCCGCGTCGAGGCCGAGGTCCGCGGCCGCCTCCGGCTGCGTATCCCGCAGGAAGGCCGCAAGCTGCGCCAGGTCCACGCAGTATTCGCGGTCATAGCTCTGGGGGTCGCCGCAAAGCCACCCAGCCCCATAGGTCGACGGCCGCTCGCGCACCCTCTGCGGCTCGTCGCCCGTCCACCCGGTCAGCGCCGCGCATATCAGCCGCTCCAGCCCCCGCTCGCTGGTGTCCGTAGCCTTGCTCATCAACCCGGAACCCCCCGGTTATCGCAATCCAGCGCCGCTTGCATCTCTCCTATCCACAACCCCGGCTCATACTATGATAGAGGCCGTTGCGCTCTCCATCAATCCGTTGGCTGCCCGACGCGCTCCAACTCACGGACCCACTCCCCGAAGTGCGCGCACCTCGACCGCAGCGTTGGCAGCCCGATGTAGCTTGCCACGATGGGGCCGGCTGACCTCTTCCTATGTTTATACTCTGGTATCTTTTTGATGATTCGCTTCGACGGCGCGGTTTCTCCCCCTTCGTCTATCAGCTCGGGCGACTCGAAGCGCGACGCCATCGTTACGAGACTGCGTATTCCTTTGGGGCGGTCGTAGAACTGAACATCGAGCTTCTGGGGGTCGGCCAGCAGCAGCGCCTCGAACTCATGAAGCTGGATGTACGGAATGAACCGCGGGTCGGATATGTCCTCGCGCAGCGCCTGCTCCAAGCCCTCGACGCGCCGATAGGGGTTGCCCGTCAGCGCCTCGTCCTTGTTGCCCGGGAAGTCCTCCGGAAGCCCATACAGGTCGAACATGGTCGTGAACCGCGCGTCCGCGTCCTCATTCATCCAAGCGGTTATGTCCCTCTTCGCTTGCGCGTATCTGCTGAGACCTCCGCGATGTACGTAGCCGCCCTTGCGGCCCGTCTCTACACTTCGCCACGCAGTCTCTATGGACAGGCTCTCCAGGTGCGGCCCCAAGATGTTTTTCACGAAGGTCTCTTCGGTCTGTCCTTCCACTATGAAGTTGAGCCTCGCCGCCATCACGGCCGCCCTCCGAGCACGTTCTTCTCCCACAGCTCCGAGAGCGAATACTCCTTCAGCCATTCACTCAGCGACTCCGGGTCCAGCCTCCTGAACACGGACCTGCGCTCCTCGCGCTCGACCACCACAATATCCTCCGGCTCGAAGCAGTCCACCAGCGCGGCGGACTGCGTGGCGGCGATGACCTGCGTCTTCGTTGACGCGGCGCGTATCAGCCCCCCTATCACGTTGATGGCGGATGGGTGCAGCCCGAGCTCCGGCTCGTCCAGTATCAGCACCTCCGGCAGCCCCTCTTCCGGCTGGAGCAGGAGCGTAACCAGCGATATGACCCGCAGCATCCCGTCCGACGCCTGCGAAACGTCGAACACCTGGTCGCTGCCCCGCTCGCGCCAGGCGAGCAGCAGGTGACCTTTATCAGGCTCCAGCTCGAAATCCGAGAAGAACGGCAGAATCAGACGTATAGTATCCACAATCCGCCGGTAGCATCTGCCGTCTTCCCTCTTCAGGCGGAGCAGCACGGGGGCGATGTTGCCCGCGTCTTCCTTGAGGTAGCGGTTGTCGTTGACCCGCCACATGGTCTGCATCCGGGCCGTCGCCGACGTGTTGTGGAACTGATGTACATCAATGTTCATCAGAAAGGCCCAGGTGACGCTGGCGGGGGTGCCATAGTCTGCATGAATGAGAATCCGCGGAAACCGCTGCCCGCTTTCGCGCTCGCCCTCTTCCCGTTCGCGCTGTCCGTAATCCTCCGGCCAAACCCAATGTTGGTGATGCTCGTCAGTAAAGATCAGGGTGTCCCTCGCCGCGTAACCCAACCGAAAACAGTAGTGGAAACTTGTACGGTCTTGGGACACCAGTTCTATTGTTGCTCTCATTTCAGTAGTTGTGGCGGGCCCGTCGTGGAGAAGCTTGCTTGCTCCGCCCTGCTGCGCCACGTAGAGCGAGAGGCCGTACTCGTCATCCAAAGTCTGATTCATCATCTGGAAGAAGGATATGAAGTTCGACTTGCCAGCCCCATTCGGGCCGATGAGCACGCTCAGGGGTCCAGGCTCGAACCCGTCGAGCCCGTGAATCGTCTTGAACCCCCGAAGCTTTATCGAGTGAAGCCTGTTCCTCATCCTATGTCCAAACCTCTTCGCGGCGTCTGCCGGCCTCTCGGCGGCATTATAGCGCACCGGCCTGCTCGTCTGCCCCAGCCGGCAAGCCCGCCGCCGCCTCGCGCACGTCTATCTTGCCAGTAACCACGTCCGCAATCAACCGCGCCCGATACTCCCGCATCAACTCCGCCTGCCGACGCGCCAGGCTAACCGCCGCGTCTATGCCGGCAGTCACCCCGTCGAGGTGGTCGGCTATGGCGGCTTGCTCGTCGATGGGTGGAAGTATGACTGGTTGGCTGGCGACATCACCTATACTGACGGCATCGTAGGTTGACCCGGTTGAAGCCAAGAGCAACCCGCGTTCAAGCACTTCAAGTTGGTATTGGGCAATGCCTGTGTGCAGGATTTCATTGTCGGGAAGAATGGCACAGAGGCCCCGACCAATACCATATTCTCTATCTGCCATGTTCAATCGTCCTACCGGCGCTCGGACGGACATAAGAATTGCACCCGCTGGACTGACTTTAGCAGGGGTACGGCAGAACTGTACGGGACTTGGATGGCGTGTTCCGAATTCGGCACAGCCTTGCAGGAACGGTAGCCCTACTGGAGTGTCGCTGCAATCGCTGGATGGAGGAGATTGTCCCATTATAAGAGTTGCCACATATTTCAGCCGCCGCACTTCCCAATGCGCTGGTACGTCCCCCAGCCACTCGACGCCCGAAGGCTTGAGGCGAACGTGCGGGTCGAGCCCCCGCGTAACGGCGCGCTCGATGACCGCCCGCCGATACTCGGACAGCAGCTCCACCAGCCGCTCCTTCGCCCGAACATACCGCTGGATACGCCCATCCACATGGTCCAGATACCGCGCGATGGCGGCCTGTTCGTGGAGGGGTGGGAGAGGGAGTAGCTGCAAACCAAAATCTGTGTACCTGAAGTCAGACGAGCGTTCTCTGATTCCTTTTGCCAGCGCTTTTATCCATTGGTTGTGGGCCATCTCGCGGAGAAGATGTGCGTAGTAATGAGCATTTGCGAGAGCGCCGGCCTTGCAAACCGCATAGATGGGACTGCCTTTTCCATCTGAGTCAGCCACACCAATAGCGCCAGCGAATGCATCCATACTGTGTATAACAAGGTCGCCATGGCGAATGCCTTGATATCCGATCTCCTTTAAAGCCTCCGTGAACCCAGACTCGCGACGGTTTTTCCGAAGCGTCACAGTACCATCACGGAAACAAGTGATGATCTCATCACTCTTCCGAACTGGCCTAATCATTTTGCGGAACAGCCATTTTGCACGCTTGTTCTCCCAATGAGCCGGCGCGTCTCCCAGCCACTCAATGCCGGAAGGCTTGTACTCAGGGTAGGGCTTGATATTGTTAGCAAACATGCGAGCCAGCCACCCTATAAGATCGGCCTTATTGGGTGCAGTTCAACTCTCAATTCAGCGCATATTAGCGCCGATAAAAGCGAGGACTGCGTGGTCTTCTGTAGCCCACCACAGGCTCACTATATCCAAATCTCTCATAGGCGGACTGTTTCCGATGCTGGATGAACTTGTAGGCTATCACGCACAAGCCAATACCGATGATGGCAGTGATGATCGAATCATTCTGCTTGGAATCAACCTTATTGCGCCATTCAGTGGACTTGCCGTTTATCGCATCTACAATGCTCTCTCCGTTCCAGCCCACTACCGTGTCTCCATAACGGTAGAGGGCTTCGGGAACGTCGCAATCCCTCGCGCCCCATTCCCATACCCCAATTATCCTCTTCCCCTGTTTATAGGCATACTCTATCTCCCAGTTCACCCAACGACTGCACTTGGTGTCAGGAGAGATGTACACGACAAGCACACTGGCCCATCGGATGTGTGGCGCTAGTATTTGGTACTTTATGTAATCCTCATTGGTAGCCTTATTGAATTTGCCAATAGTGATTGACGAGTCACGGCAAACCATTCCGCGTTTTTCCGCCAATCTCTTAAGACCCTTCAGGCCTTCGTCATCCTGGTGTATGTGGCTGATAAAGACGTTCCGTATATTCTCAGACATGACTTACTCCTCTGCCTGTTGCATTTCTACTAGGTGGCGCAGACCAGTTTCACGGCGGCCGGCAGGCCGAGCAGCCGCGATTCGCCGATTACGCGCTTATGCTCCTCCCAATCCGGTTCCACGCCTGGGCCTTCGCGGGCGTCGCACTCCTCGAAGAACCGCCTCAGGTCCTCCGACGACTCGAACCGATCGGTGAACTCCCGCTCCTCATCGGAGATTGTCAACTCGCCAATGTTCATCTCTCGCTCCATCTGTCCTCAGCCGGCGTCCGGGGTCCAGCCCTCATAGCCCAACCACCCACCACGCCAATGATACCATAACCACGAGCGTAATGTAAAACGGCAATATCGAAAACGACCGCAGGCACGCCACGAAGATCTTGGGCACGGAGCCGGACGGCTTCACCTCGTACAGGTCGGACGCGGCGAGCCCGCCCGCGTGAAGCTTCCCGACGAACCCCTCGTAGGAGCCTCGTAACGCCCGCTCCAGCGCGAGATAGTACGTGTCCAGTACCAGGAACATCACGGCCGGGAGGAGCGTCAACAAGACGTACTCCGGCCTTTCGAGCCGCGCCACGAGGACCAGCGTGGCGGCGACCAGCGCTATGCACCACAGCTTGCACGAGCGGCTATTCTCCGCCATGCGCTGTATGACGCCCTGCATGATGGACAGGTGCGCCTGCACAGCCGGCGACTCCACGCCGAGGTTGGTGTTGCTTGTCATATAGCCCTCGCTTAGCCCTGCCAGCCTTCCGAGCAAGGCCTGTTCCAGTTGCGTCCAAACGGCTTCAGGCTGATGTCCGGGTCTGGCTGCTTCTTCCTGCGCAGGAACGCCCGGTGAATCCAACCAAGGATCTCTTCTTTATCGAGCGCCCACCTATAGACCAATGCGTAGGGATCGTCCCCGCCTGTATTAGCCGCCAATCTCGGCGGAATCAAGTGAGGGTCGTATCTTTCCTTTCCGTGTGCTGGATGAGTGGGCAAGAGGATGCCCAGCAGACCGCATCTGGGGTTTGTGGGAGTGTCCCTCAGGCTGGCCCCGATTTCCCAGTCCACGTATTTCCGCTGCCAGGTGCAGGGGCCTATCAGAACGATCGTCACGGATACCTGGGCTATATGATCCTCTCGAATCCTCTGGAGGGTCGCTTCCGTGGGATTCTGGACGTCGACTATGTCGCCGATATTGACCGACATGTCCACGATGCCGTCGCCAAGCGCTCTGACGAGCCGGTCTTTGCATTCTTTATCCTGCTCGTAATAGTAGCTGATGAACACGTTGTGCCGCTTGGCCATGGTCATCCTCCCGCTCGAGGCGCCAGTATATCATACGCTAGGCGAGCCGTTGATTTCCTGGGCAAGCCATTCCCAATCGGCGCTCGCGTCCATGTTCAGGGTATGCTCGCGCTCGTCGTCGGAGTCCCGGTCGAACCAGAGCCATTCGCCGCGATGGGTGTCCAGGTCTATCTCGAGCGCCATGACGTCGCTTCCGCAGGACCATTCCATGCGGACGCCGCCTTCGTCAGTGGGATAGGTGTGCGGCAAGGGGGTATCGCCAGGGTAGAAGCGGCGGAAGCTGGCGGACAGCCAGTCAAGCCCCGCATGGCCGGGCGCTCTACCGCTCCCTTCGAGCCAGCCGTCATTCATGCCTCGGAACTCGTCCAGCCGCGCCGGAACATCCAAGGGGTCAAACGTCTTGGCATGTCCGTCGGACGCAGTGCGAAGCGCTTCCCGCGTAAGCTCGGTTGTCTGCGAAATGGCAGTCATGGTCGTTCACCTTGCTGAGGCCGCTCCCGCTATCTCCGCCAGCAGCCCCTCCGTCTCCCGCTCCGCCGCCATTATATCAGCCTGTATCTCCTCCAGCGCCCGCATTGGCTGCGGCTTGTAGAAGTGGCGCGTGAAGCTTATCTCGTAGCCTATCTTGACGCTGGCGGGGTCGTGCCAGGCGTCCGGGGCGTAGGGCAGAACCTCCCGCCGCAGGTACGCCTCGACTCCGTCGTCTTCCAGCATCGGCGCCTGCTCGGTGTCGCGCAGGTCCGGGTCGGGCCAATACTCGACGACGCGCGGCTTGCCGTCTATGACGGCCTCGAACAGGCCGCGCATCGGGTCGGGCTTCGCGCCGCGCATGATGAGCCTGCGTATGAGCGGAGGAGCGTCCTCCGAGCGCCTGCCCTGGTCCCGCAGCGCCCTCGCCTCCGCCGGCTTGTACACGCGCCCGGGTTCGGCGCCCTCGATTCGCAGCGGACGCTCGACGGTTACCTTGTGGTAGCCGAACGCCTCGTTGGGGAATATCTTCGACTGCTCGCTCTCCTCGAACGCCAGGAAGGCGCCGCATATGCGCTGGATGCACTCGCCGGACAGCTCGCGGTTCTTCGACCCCAGGTTCTTCCGCATCGGCTCGTGCCAACCCGATGCGTCTATGAGCTGCGCGAAGCCCCGCCGATGCTTCGGCTTGCGGTTGGTCAAGACCCATATGTAGGTGGCGATGCCGGTGTTGTAGAACATGTTGAGCGGCAGGGCGACGATGGCTTCCAGCCAGTCGTTCTCGATTATCCAGCGCCGGATGTTGCTCTCGCCCTGCCCGGCGTCGCCCGTGAACAGCGAGCTTCCGTTGTGAACCTCCGCGATGCGGCTGCCCAACAGGGCGCCATGCTTCATCTTGCTCAACATGTTCGCCAAGAACATCATCTGGCCGTCGCTGGAGCGCGTGGCGAGGCTGTATTCGGGGTCGCCGCCGTGCCCTGTCAGGAAGCGCTGGTCGTCGAGGTCCTTCTTGCCGCCCATGCGCTCCATGTCGCTCTTCCAAGACTTGCCGTAAGGCGGATTGGAGAGCATGAAGTCGAACTCGTAGGACGGGAAGGCGTCGTCCGAAAGCGTGGAGCCGTACTTCATGTTGTCCGCCTCTTCGCCCTCGCCCTTCAGCAGCATGTCGGCCTTGCTGATGGCGTAGGTCTCCGCGTTCACCTCCTGCCCGTACAGGTGAATGGACACGTCCTTGCCGCGCTCTTGGGCAAGGTCGTATAGGGTGTTCTCGGCCACCGACAACATGCCGCCGGTGCCGCAAGCGCCGTCGTAGACCAGATACGTGCCGGAGCGTATCTCGTCCGCTACCGGCATGAACACCAAGCGGGCCATCAGCTCCACCACGTCGCGGGGCGTGAAGTGCTCGCCCGCCTCCTCGTTGTTCTCCTCGTTGAAGCGCCGGATCAGCTCCTCGAATATCGTCCCCATCGAGTGGTTGTCGAGTCCCTCCATCGTCTCGCCGTCCGCGCCCACGTCCGGACTCGGGCTGAGGTTGATGGAGTCGTCCGTGAACTTCTCGATGAGGAAGCCCAGCGCGTCGGACTCGACCAGCGTGGGTATCTGGTTGCGGAACTTGAACTTGTCCAGGACTTCCTGGACGTTTGGCGAGAAGCCGTCGAGGTATGCCTCGAAGTCGGCCCTGAGCTGCTGCCGCCGGGCGCGTGAGGTGAGGTCGCGCAGGCGGAAGGGCGACGTGTTGTAGAAGGCGTGGCCGGACTCGCTGCGCAGCGCGGCGTCCTGGTTCACTACGCCGGCGGCGTCGAGCCGGGCCTTCATGGCGAGCGCGGCGTCTTTCGTCGGCTCCAAGACCGCGTCGAGGCGGCGGATGACGGTCATGGGCAGGATGACGTCCCTGTACTTGCCGCGCACGTAGATGTCGCGCAGCACGTCGTCCGCGATGCCCCATATGAAGTTGCTGATGTTCAGGCCGCTCACGCCGCGCCACCCTTCCTGTCCCACTCCTGCGTCTCGCCGCGCCTGAACAACCCGGCAGGCGTGACCTTGCTCCACGCGCCCGCGTTCGCCATTCGTCAACTCCTCCGTTGGAATGCCTGCCCAGCCATCCGCAACCCTAGCACACTCTCGCCGAACGCGCCTCATCCTAGGACCGCAGGCGTCTCGACAGCGCTCCCCATCCCCTCTCCCTCGACGGGAGAGGGCTAGGGTGAGGGTGATTCCCCGGCCTTGCCCCCGAAAATTGCCCCAAAATTGCCCCATAGCGCCCCTTGACACCGCGAGAACAGCCGTGCTAGTCTGGTAGACGGCTCGAAGGGGCGTACTCCAAACGAGCATAGAGCCCACCTCTACCAAATCTTCAGGGTATTCATGCCGCGGCTGTTGTTGGGACGGGGCCCCCGCGGTACGAGAAGGTCCCTCTATGTTCGGCGCCTCGCCAGGAGGACGTAGTGCCAAATACGTCTCCCCCGTTCCAGGTGCGGACTCTCGGACGACCGGGAGGACCGTAGCCAGCGCAGCCCGACGCCTTGGCGGGTGGAAGGTCCAAGCGCGAAACGCAGGCGGTCCCGCAAGGGACCGTCAGCCGTCCGGGAAAGTTAGAGGAGGGGCTGCACCCCCAGTGTCGGCGGGCGATCGACGTCGGCATCCTCGAAGCAAGTACCGGAGTCACTGCCTTGCAAGGCATACTCATCTCCCGCGAGAGCGGGAGAAACCAGGAGTAGACAGGACGCGGGTCCCAAGACCCGCCAAGTACCCTCTCCCTCACGGGGGAAAGGGCCAGGGTGAGGGCAAACGCCCCGCCCTGCGCCCCTCCCCCTAGGGGAAAGGGCTAGAGCGAGGGTGATTCAGGTCACCCAAGCCAGGCGCAGAAGCGGCCAGAACCCGCCAAAGCGCCAACAGAAAGGAGCCGGCCGAGACAACGCGACATAGGCGCAGGAGCGCAGGCGTCCCGCCTGCAACCTCCCCCTCTCCTGGTGAAGAAAATCCAGGCGGGGGACACGCAGGGGCAACCCCAAGGGTTGGCCCTAGTTCACGTTGGAGCTGGAACCGCATTTCGAGACATCGGGAGAACAGACGCATTCATAAGGCCGCGCAGCCCCTTGACACGACGCGAACGCCCGTGCTAGATTTCTCGGCATGGACCACAACCGCGCCCGAACAGGCGATCTCGCGGCCTCCGCCATACCGCTTGCCCTTGGCTCCGACACACTGATGGCGCCGAGCGAAGAGGACGCCCGCTTCCACGCCATCGGCGACCCCGAAGCCCTGCACGCCCAACATACCGCCCTCTTCTGCTCCATCCGCTGCCCCGGCAGCCTGATACTGGAAACCTACGACCTCGCCAGGGCCATGCGCGACGCCGGGGAGCCCGTCATAGGCGGATTCCAGACGCCGATGGAAAAGGAGTGCCTGCGCCTGCTGCTCCGCGGCAGCCAGCCCGTTGTCGTCTGTCCAGCCCGCAGCGTCGAGAAGATGCGCGTCCCACGCGAATGGCGGCCCCCCATCGCGCAAGGCCGACTGCTCGTCCTCTCACCCTTCCCCGAATCCCGCCGACGCCCGACGATGGAGCTGGCGGCCCAGCGCAACGAGATGGTCGCAGCCCTCGCCAGCCGAGTCTTCATAACCCACGCCGCGCCCAGCGGCAAGACCGAGGCCCTAGCCCGCAAGCTCGCCGACTCCGGCAAGCCGCTCCTGACGCTGGACAGCCCCGCCAACTCGAACCTGCTGGCGATGGGCGCGCGCCCCATTGCCCCGGAGCAGCCCAGAGAGACCGATGACCCCAGCGCCGGTCCGAGGCGCTGGACCGACAGGCGCAATCCCCGTTACAACTTCCACTGACCCAATATACCCAGCCCTCCCCGCCTTATCCCCTCTCCCTTGACGGGAGAGGGTGATTCAGGATGCCTAGGTTTTGACTATGGCCGCGTATGCGGATACACTCAACGCGCCCGGCAACCGCGCCGGCCCGACTCTATGCAAGAACTCTCTGTACCCCGTCTGATAGCAAAGCGCCTTATCGAGGACTGGCAGCTTCTCGCGGGCGCCCTGATCGGGATGATCGCCGCTACCACCGTAGCCGCAATCGCTCCGCTCTACCTGGACTCGCTCGAACAGATTGCCTTCAAGAACGCCATCGCGCGCATATCCGGAGAGGGCAACCTGAGCGTGAACGTGTTCGCCTCTCCGATGCTGCTGGACGCCGAAACGGTCGATGCCGCCGAGCAGTCGGTGGCCGAGACATTCCGGGCGCAGGCCGGGGAAGCCTATCTGGGCTACGAGACCTACATAAGGGGCGCGAATTCGCTGGTGGGCCTGCCAGCCCGGCCCCTGCCGCAAGAAGGCGGCACGGGCGAAGTCGTCGCAAGGGGGTTCGTGCATCACTTCTCGAACCTGGGTCGGCATGCCCATTTCCTATCGGGCAGAATGGCGGGCGCTCCGCCTGCCGGCTCCGACGAGCCCGGCGCGCTGGAGGCCGTTATCAGCGCATCCACCGCCGAGAGGTTCGATCTCGGCCCCGGCGACCGCCTGGAGCTCACGCCGGATCTCAGGATCGAGCGGCGCCTGCGCGTCACCATAACCGGAGTCATCGAGCCGGACGACCCATCGAGCGACTACTGGGGCTTCGCCGGAGTCCTGCTGGACCCTGCCCCGCTGGTCGAGGCGCCGCCCGAAGGTATCGCCGTGGCAAATCCAGACGAGGAGGAGCCCCCTGTCGCCCTGCTGGTAACTCGGTCTGCGATGGTGGACGTCGTTGGGAGCGTGTACCCGTCGAGCGTCGTCCGGCCAACCTGGTTCTCGTTCATAGACGGCGAGCGGCTCACCCAATGGTCAATCTCCGAGGCGCGCGGGCGGTTCGAGGAGTTGCAGACCCTCATAGCCGAGAAGGTCCCCGAATCCCTGGTGACGGCCCGCGCCGTGCTCTCTCCCATCGAGACCATCGAGCGCAGAAGCTTCTTCACAAGGGTGCCCCTGCTGCTCCTGCTGGCGCTCATGGGCGTCACCATCCTATTCTACCTGGCAACAGCCGTGGGATACTTGGCGCGGAGCCGCGAGCGGGACGCCTCCGTGCTGCGCTCGCGCGGCGCGGGCCTCCCAAGACTCGCACGCCTCTACCTGCTCGAAGGCGGCGCGATGGTGATTGCCGCCATCGTTGCGGGGCCAGCCATAGCCGCCGGGGCGGTCTCGCTTGCGGGATGGCTGCCCTATTTCACCGAGATTACCGGACGGGGGATGCTGCCGATCGTCCTCAGCTTCGACCCACTCATCCTGGCCGCCGCCGCGGGGCTTCTGTGCCTTGCCATCTTCGTAGCCGCGGGCCTGCTGGGCGCGAAGGGAGGCGTCGTGTTGGAGCGGCTGCAGTCCGCAAGGCCGCCCGCGCTGTCCTTCTTTCACCGCTACTACCTGGACGTGGTGGTGCTGGTGTTCGGCGGCATCATCTTCTGGGAGCTCCAGTCCAGGGGCCAGCTCGTATCGGGAGGACTCTTCGGAGACCTCGAAGTCAACGAGACGCTGCTCCTAGCCCCTATCGCCTTCCTCGTAGTAGTCGCCCTGCTCTTCATGCGGCTCTTTCCCATGGTCGTAAGGTTCCTCGCGGGAGAGTCCGACGCCCTCGTACACTTCGCGTCCGGCGCATCCGTAGCCGCAATAGTGGGGGCAACCCTATGGGTGGGGTGGGGCGAGCTTGCGGCGCAGCACGCAGTGACGATATCGGGAGCCCTAGCCTTCGGCCTCGCCTACGTGGTAACGCACGCGGCGAGACGGCTGGGCGTAAGGGCCGCGGCCCTCCTGGTCCAGGCTGCTGCCGTGCTTGGGATGTTCACGCTGGCGCCGGCCGAGTCTGGCGGATTCCTGTACACGGCCTTCGCCGCGCTGGCAGTGGTCGTCGCCGCTCAGCTGCTGTTCGTGAGCCTGGCGCGCCTAGCCAGGGCAGCGCCGGTATGGATGTCGGTCGCCGTCTGGCGCATGGCGCGCAGCCCAACCCAATACACATGGGTCGTGCTGCTCCTCGTGCTCGCCACCGGCCTGGCGCTGCTGGCGACCACCGTAGGCGGAACCCTGGAGCGGAGCCAGCGCGAGCGCATCTTCTACGACCTGGCCTCTGATGTACACGTCGCAGACGTCAGGGCCAGCAGGCGCGGCGGGCTCTCGGGCCTGGAGAGCGACATAGAGGCGCTGCCGGGCGTCGGCTCGCTCACTCGCGCATACAGGACTAACGGCAGCATCGGCCCCCTGGGGTTCGAGCTGCTGGGAATCGAGCCGGGCGAGTTCGCGCGCCTGGCGTGGTACAGGCCCGACTTTTCCGACAGGCCGCTCACCGCCGTCATGGGAGAGCTGATCGGCCCTGAGCGCCTTTCGCCCATCACCCTGCCTGATAACGCCAAGACCATCGGCGCCTGGGTCAGGACCGAGGTCTATTTCCGAAGCCTCTCCATATGGGCGCAGATCAAGGACGGCTCCGGCGCGCTGACCGGCCTCTCCCTCGGCAAGGTCGGCGAGGAACAGCGCTGGCATCTCCTGTCGGCGGATATTCCCGACCGCCTGAAGGGCCCCATAGAGCTTGTCGCAATTCACCTATCGGAGCCCGGACAGGGCAACCTCAACACGGCCGGCGAGATCCACATAGACGACATCCACGCCGCAGGAGAGTCCGGCGAGGCCGTCCTCTTGGAGGGGTTCGAGGGCCCGATGACGTGGCTGCCGATAGTGGGCGAGCCTCTGTTGAGGGACATCGCCGAATCTGTCTCCGACAAATCGCGTAGCGGCTCCCGCTCCGCCCGCTACGAGTTCGGGCGGGAGTCCGTGAACAACATCCGCGGAATATACCGACTGCCCAGCGCCGGCGCAGTCCCCGCAGTCGTCAGCGCTCCCCTCGCCGACGCGCTCGGCATCGAAGTAGGAGACGTACTGAACGCCCAGGTAACCGGCCTCCTCGTCCCCGTCGAGGTCGTCGAGATGATAGCGAACTTCCCTACCTTGGGCCGGGGCGGCTTCATGTTGGTGGATCTCGACAATGTGCTCGGTCACCTGAATGTGCTCGGCTCCTCCTATGCCGTCAACCCAAACGAGTTCTTCATCAGCAAGGCCGACGGGCCGGACCCAGTCGAAGAGATCAGCGGCCTTGTGCGGTTCACCGCCCGCGTCTATGACAGGGACGACCGGCTCGAAGACGTTCGCGCCGACCCCCTCGCGGGCGCCGGGTGGAAGGCGATGGTCCTGCTCTCATTGGCGGTCGTGCTGCTGGCGGCGACGTTCTCCTACGCATCGTACCTGCTCCTGTTCAACCGCCGCAGCCGGGGCGAGGTCGGCTTCCTCGAGTCGATGGGGCTGTCGAGGCTGCAGCGCAACGCGATGCTCGCGTTCGAGCACCTCGCAGTGGTGGCGATCGGGCTGGGAATAGGGACGTGGGCCGGATTCCTCATGAGCCGAATGATGGTCGGCTACCTGGCAGTGACGGAGGACGGAGCCGAAGTGATGCCCCCGTTCCTGCTCATCACCGACTGGATGCTGATGGCCCCGGCGTACGCGGCCATGGCAGCGATATTCTTGGGCCTGCTCTTCGCGCTTTCTAGGTCGGTCGGAAACCTGGACCTCCAGGCGATTGCGCGGCTGGGAGAGACGTAACCATGCATAACGCGGCGTTGATGCTTGTGAATCGGATGTGTCGTATCATGCGTATGAGAGAACGAGGATGCTGATATGAACGGATTCATACCGAAGCTGGCGTCAGCTTGGCAGCTGGTCTTCAAGCGGAGCCTTGCGAGCTGGCGCCTGCTGTCGTCGGTGGTCCTGGGCGTGCTCCTCGCATCCGGGATAATGGCGGGCACCGTCGTATATTTCGACGCGCTGCGCGAGGTGGCCCTGCGCGTTACCCTCGACAAGCTGAGCCAGCGTGAGATCGACATCCTGGTCCAGGGGCAGAAGGGCCCCACCGAGAGGCGAGAGCGAGCCCGCGTCGCAGGGCTCGCAAACTCGGTCATAGCGAGCCGGGTCCAGTGGATGGTGCGCGACGAGTTCACCGCGAGCAAGTCGCCGACCTTCTTCCTCACCCAGCCGGGTCAGGAGGCCGCGGCCGGCGACGACGACGCGCGGGCATACTTCGCCCACCTCCCGGAGCTCGGCGAGCACACTACCCTGCTGGCAGGCCGGCTACCCAGAGACGACGCCCTGAACAATCCCGGCCAGCCACTGGAGATCGAGGCCGTGATTCCCCAGGACGCCGCCCAGCTATTCGGTGTAGGCGTGGCCGACAGGCTCGCCGCCGTGCCGCACTGGGACGACACGACCGCGAGCGTCACCGTCGTGGTCTCCGGCGTCTTCGAGCGCAACG
Organism: uncultured Dehalococcoidia bacterium; assembly: GCA_958296115.1. GTDB lineage: Bacteria > Chloroflexota > Dehalococcoidia > Lucifugimonadales > CAJWER01. The sequence goes on along the minus strand of OY282442.1, from coordinate 1,924,696 downwards.
ACCCCGGCGCGGAGTTCTGGCACCTGGAGGACGCCGTGTTGAACGCGGCGACAGGGCCTACGTTCCGCACCGCCCCGTTCCACGTCTCCGAGGCCGCATATTTCGACGTGCTGGGCCCGGCATTCCCCAGGATGGACAGCACCTACGCCTGGCTCCTCTCGGTGGACGGCAGCCGGATCAACGCAAACAACGCCGCCCAGGCCCTGTTCGACACGGAGGCCATGCACAGCGTCATGGCCGCCACCCTCGCGACCTACCGCCAAGATACTGCGCTGGACAGCGCGCTCCGCGAGTACGACCGCCGCCTCTTCTTCAGCAAGCTCCCCATGTTCGTAGTCCTGATACTGATAGCCATCGTCATACTCTACTACGTGGCGACCCTGGCCTCCCTGACCGTCGAGGAGAGGCGCGGCGAGGTCGCCCTGCTGAGGAGCCGAGGGGCCAACTCCGCCCAGATCCTCACCGTGTTCGTGCTCGAGGGCGCGACCATCGCCGGGGTAGCCGTCGCGGTTGGGCCGTTGCTCGCCGCCCTCAGCATCAGCTTTCTGGGCTACACCCCGGCCTTCTCGGACCTCACCGGCGGCGCGAGGCTGGGTACGTCCATATCCCCCTTGGCCTACGGGATGAGCGCGTTAGGCGGCGCTCTGAGCTTTATCGCCCTCTTCGTGCCAGCCGTACAGGCGTCCCGCATCAGCGTTACGAGGCAGCGCCAGCAGGCCGCCCGGCCGTCCGGACAGCCGGCTTTCCAACGCTACTACCTCGACGTGGTCCTGCTCCTGGTGAGCATCTTCCTGTTCAGGCAGTTGACCGAGCAGGGATCGGTAGTCGCGACCCAGCTATTCGGAGACCTGGCCGTTAACCAGCTTCTCCTAGCCCTGCCGGGCCTCATGCTGGTCGCCTCTGCGATGGTGCTCCTGAGGCTCTTCCCACTGGCGATGCGGCTGGGGAGCCGTCTCTTATCCGCGTGGCTCCCGGCAGGCCCGGTCCTGGGAGTGTGGCAGATGGCGCGCAATCCCGCGCACTACGCCAGGCTCTCCCTGCTGCTCATCCTCACCGCAGGTCTCGGCATCTTCGCCTCCAGCTTCGGCGCAACCCTGGAGCGCTCATTCGAGGAGCGCGTGCTCTACCTGACAGGGAGCGACGTCAGGGTCGATGGAGTACGCGAGTACATCGCCACCCGCCGGACCTTCCGACGCTTCGGACGCACGCCCACTCCCACCCCCGTCCCGGTCATAGCCCCCACCCCAAGGGCGACCATCGAAGAAGCATACGGCGGCGTCGAGGGCGTCGAGGTGGCAAGCCCCGTATTCAGGAACAGGGGCAGCGACCTCTCGAAGTTCTTCGGCCAGAGCTTCACGATGCTGGCCATGGACCACACCTCGTTCACCGAGGTCGCCTGGTTCAGGGACGACTTCGCGGACAGGCCAATGGCCGACCTACTGGGGTCTCTGGAGCCAGACGCGGCGCCCGGCGGCATCACCCTGCCCGCCGACGCGGTCTCCTTGACGGTGAGGCTGAAGGGCGACCGGCCCCATCCCTCCGTCAGGATCACGGTCCGCGCCAAGAACGCCAAGGAGCGCTACCTGACCTACCATCTGGGACACCTCGACACAAGCGAGTGGCAGGAGATGGAGACCGACCTCAGAACAGGAGCGGAGACCTACATATCGCCCGTACTGCCCCTGACCCTCATCTCCCTCAGAATCGAGGAGACGGACCCGGAGCGGCGACTCCAGGCAGGCTCCATCATCATCGACCAGGTATCCGTAGTAACTCGCAGCGGTGAAACGGTCGTCGTCGAGCCATTCGACGACCCGGCCAGATGGAGCGTCCTGAAGGTCAGCTCCGATGCAGTGGCCGACATCCTGAAGGAATCGGGGGTGAGGTTCAGCGGCGATTCGGGGTCCGTCCTATTCTCTTGGGGCGCCGGGCGCGCCCTGTCGTCACGCGGCATATTCTACGGCTCCGGCAGAGAGCCAATCGCCGCCCTCGCCAGCAGGTCCTTCATGCGCGATTCGGGCCATGCCATGGGCGACGAGTTCGATGTGAGCGTCGGAGGCTACAGAGTGCCGGTCCGCGTCCAAGACACGGTCGAGCTCTTCCCAACCATGACCACGCCCAACGAGCGCTTCCTCGTAGTCGACCTGACCAGCCTCAGACACTACGCCAACATGGGCTCGACCTTCCGCTCGCTCAACGCCAACGAGGTCTGGATGGCGGCGGCGGACGGCAGCCCCCCGACGGCAGAGGAGGCCGGAGGCGTGAGAGGCTTCACGAGCTCCGCCGTGCTGGACCGCAATCAGCGCTTGGCCGAATCGAAAGTCGATCCCTTGGTCAAGGCAGGATGGCGCTCCCTGCTCTTCATCGCCTTCGGCTCGGTCCTCATACTGAGCTGCATCGGCTTCCTCGTCCACGCCTACGTCTCGTTCAGGAACCGCCAGCTCCAGTTCGCGTTGCTGCGCACCGTTGGCCTGTCGTCGGGCCAGCTGATGACCATGGTATGGCTCGAGCAGACCCTCGTCATCGCCGCAGGCATGGCGCTCGGAACCTGGATGGGAGGACGCCTCGGCGCAATCATCATGCCCTTCCTCGGCCACGACGATTGGGGCGGACAGGTGCTCCCACCATTCGTCCTCGAAGTCAACTGGGGCGCGCTGATGATGACCTACGGATTCATGCTCGCCGTCTTCGCCCTCATAACCTTCGGCATAATCTGGCTGATCCACCGACTATCCGTCCAGCGCATCCTACGCCTCGGCGAGATGTAGCGCCAACTCGTCTTGGGGGGGCGCGCTCAACCCGTGGTCAGAGCTCGATTATGGCGCGGCCCAGGATTTGGCCTGATTCCAGGTCGTCGCAGGCTTGGTTGATGTCGTCGAGGGTGTATCGGCGCGTAACGAGCTTGTCGATGGGAAACTTGCCTTCCTGGTGCCATCGGAGGAAGGTGTGGAAGTCCTTTTCCGGGTAGGTCGCCCCCAGGCTGCCGCGGTACTGGCGCTGGTGGTACATGAACAGGCCGGGGTCTATCGTCATCTCCATGGCGGGCATACCGATTAGCACAGCCACGCCGCCGTGGTTGTCCGCGCCTGGGCCGCCGCCGCGGGTTGAGGGTAGAATCTGCTCGTTGGTGACGCGGAGGCCGATCGCGTCGAAAGCGTAATCTGCGCCGCCGTTGGTGATCTCGACGATGGCTTCGACGGGGTCCTGCTGGGATGCGTTGACGGTGTGCGTAGCGCCGAACTCCCTGGCGAAGTCGAGCTTGTCCTCCTTGATGTCCACGGCGATTATCGGGTGGGCTTCGAGGATGGAAGCCATCTTGATGGCGGAAAGGCCCACTCCGCCGACGCCGTACACCGCTACGGAGTCTGCGGGCCGCACGCGGGCAGTGTTGAGTACCGCGCCCGCGCCGGTGAGGATGGCGCATCCGACGATGGACGTTACGTCTGTGGGATGCTCCTTGGAGATGGGCACCACGAGGTCGCCCTTGACGAGTGCGTCCTCCGCCCAGGTGAAGACCAGGCCGTGTACGAGCTCTTCGCGGTACGTTGCGCCGCAGGGCACGGGCGTCGGGCGGCCGCGGATGGGAGTCCTGGGAACCCAGGTGACGATGGCGTGGTCGCCTTCACGGAGGTGCGTTACGTCCCTGCCGACGCTTGTAACGATGCCGACGCCCTCGTGCCCGAACACCATCGGGCGGTCCTGATCGGGGTTGTGCATCTGGTGGAGCTGGGAGTGGCATACGCCGCTGGAAAGCATCTTGACGATGACCTGGCGCGGCTCCGGGTCGGGGATCTCGAGCTCGTCAACCATTAGGGGCTGGTCGGGGCCTGTCTGGATGGCGGCCCTGCTTCTCATGGCTGCTCCTGGCGCGATGGTGGATTAGCGGGTCTTTGTCCTTGTAGAGTATATAGGATATTCATGAGCTTGGGCGGACTGCGCCCGGAGGAGTATGATTCATGCTAGGAGCAAGTGTCGGAGTTCTTGCTGGTCGTCTTGTGGCGGCGCAGGCTGAGTTGTCGGGCGCTCTGGACGGAGTTACGGACGCGGAGGCGTGGACTGCCCCGGCGGAGGGGGAGTGGACGATTGCGGAGGTGTGCGCTCACGTGATAGAGATGCAGCCGTTGTGGGCGGGGAAGGCGGCCAACATCGCGGACGCGCGGGAGGTGGGCAGGACGCCGGAGGAGGCCGAGCGGCGAACGGCGGAGATAGAGCGGCGCTCCAGGGATGACGTGGATACGATACTCGGCCAGCTGGCGGAGTCGGGCGCGGAGGCGCTCGCTATCCTGCGGCGCATGAGAGAACCGGACCTGGACGCGGTGGACTCCACCGGGTCTATCAGCGGGCGGGACGTGGTAGAGCGGTACTTGATAGGGCATATCGAGGAGCACGCGGCGCAGGTCCGGGAGTCGGCGCGGAGGAGTGAGTGAAAGATAGGGGAGACCCGATGGATCGGGCCTCCCCTATCGGGAAGGAGCGCGCCGGCCGCGGTGCGTGGATGTTAACGGCTTGGGCGCGGTCCCAGGCTTGTTGCGCTATGTCGGGGCTACTTGCGCCAGGCTTTACCCCAGCCCTTGCCCCAGCCGCCGAAGTGTCCTCGGCCCTTGCCGAAGCCGAATTCGGATTTCTCGCCGAAGTCCACGTCGGGCTTGGTGCGGAGCCACGCCAAGTATGAGTCGGCGTCGGCCCGCGTCATCATGCCCTTCTCGACGAGGGCGTCGAACTTGGCCTGCAACTCGGCGTCGCGCATTTCGCTCTTGGCCTGCTCCATGGCGTCGGAGACGGCCTGCTCGGTGAGGCCGAGTATGGTGGCGACGCGCCCGGCGAAGGTCGGTGTGGGGGTGGCGGTAGGCGCTGCGGTGGCGGTAGCGGCCGGCGTGGCCGCTGGGGTGGGGGTGGCTTCCTGCGCCATGATTGCGCCGGCCGTGATGGCAACGGCCAGCGCCGCCAGCGCCGCGGGGATGAATATCCATCGCTTCTTCATTCAATGCCTCCTGCGTATCCGGTTGCACCGGAAGATTTGCATACAGATTAGCGAAAGAGTTTCAAGACATTTTGAAGAACCCGGAGTCTCCCCCATCCTAACCTTCCCCCAGAAGGAGAAGTGACAAGAGGGTTGGCATCAAACTGGGCCCGGCTCGGATAGGAGCTGCTGAATCTTGCGCTCTGTCTCGTCGTAGGCGCCTTCGCCGATGTGCGTGTATCGGATGTTGCCGTTCTTGTCTATGAGGTACATTGTGGGCCAGTAGCGGTTTTCGTAAGCCCGCCAGGTTGCGCCGGTGTTGTCCTGGGCTATGGGATATTCCAGGCCGCGCTCTGCCGAGGATGCTATGACGGCTTCGAGGTCGCGCTCGAAATCGAACTCCGGGTAGTGGACCCCGACTATCAGGAGGCCCTCGTCGGCGTACTTGTCGTGCCATGCGTTCACGTAGGGCATGGTGTTGACGCAGTTGTAGCACCCGAAGGTCCAGAACTTGACCATGACCACCTGCCCGCGCTTGCTCTCGAGGCTGAAGGGGTTGGTGTTGTGCCAGCCGGTGATGCTGACGAGCTCCGGGGCCGGGCGGACCTCAGGCTCGATATACTTGGTCCACCTGGAATCTACTTCGGCGAGCTGGGTGGGCTCTGGCTTCTGGACGGCGGTCGGCTCGGCGTCGGCGACAGGCTGGACTGCGGCGGTTTCGGCCGGCCCCCCAGCCCCGCAGGCCGACGCCGAGAGCGCTACCAGGACCATCGTGATGAGCGGCGCGGCGCGGCGGAGCATCCTGAACATTAGTCATACCTCCACGGGCGTTGGCGAGTTTGAAAAGCCTCTCAACCTCAACGCCGCCCCTAATGGCTGGGTCGAATCATGATAACAGACGTTCATTACGGTCTGCCTGCGTTTATTACGATTCCATGAAGGGGCTGGGGTTCACGCAGCCATGTCCTTGGTTATCGTTTGTTAAGATTCGTAATCGTGCAGCAAGTGTACGGCGATAGGTTATGCGGCAAGTAGAGGGGCGAGGTAGACAATGTACACTACGGCTGCGGTGAAGCCTGGAATGGCTCTGGCCGGAGGGCTGACGGAGGCTGAGATGGCGCGCGTGCTCGTGGTTGACGACGAGAGAGTCGTGACGGAGGTGGTGGAGCGGTACCTGAGCTTGCAGGGCTACGACGTGTCCCTCGCGTCCGACGGCGAGGAGGCCCTTCGCTTGGCCCAGGAGTGGGCTCCGGATCTGGTCGTGCTCGACCTGATGCTGCCAAAGATTGACGGGCTCGAGGTGTGCCGCCGGCTGCGCCGGGACAGCGAGGTCCCGATAATCATGCTGACGGCTCGCGGGGACGAGACCGAGCGCATCGTGGGCCTGGAGCTTGGAGCCGACGACTACATGTCGAAGCCGTTCAGCCCGCGCGAGCTGGTTGCGCGGGTGCGGTCCGTGCTGCGGCGCGCGTCCGCCGGCCCGGTAATCGGCGCGGGCGGTGTCCTCCGCTTCGACGACCTGACCATCAACCCGCAGACTCGCGCGGTGACCCGGGGCGGCGAGGAGGTGAATCTCACCGGCAAGGAGTTCGACCTCCTCTTCTTCCTAGCGTCCAACCCCAACCAGGTATTCACCCGCGAGCAGCTCATGGACCATGCCTGGGACTACACCTACGCAGGGGATACGAGCACGGTGACCGTGCATATCAGGCGGCTGCGCGAGAAGGTAGAGGCTGACCCCGTGAAGCCTCGCTACGTCAAGACCGTCTGGGGGGTGGGGTATAAGTTCGAAGGTTAGACTTGCGATGACGTCCACGCTAAACATGGCGCTGGCTGGGCTGGCGGCGCTACTGGCGCTGTGCGCCCTGGTGACTGCGCTGACGGCGGCAATCCTCAACCCGACCGCGTCCGACCTGGCAGCGCTCGTCGCATATCTCACCCTTTCGGGCGGCGGGTCCATAGCGCTCGGCCTGGTGGCGGTGCGGTTCGGGCTGCCGCGCTGGGCGATGTCGCTGCGCGTGAGGCTGGCGCTCATCTCCACGATGACCGCGTTGCTGGCGCTGTTCAACGTGGCGGTGACGGCTGCGCTGATGTTCCTGTCTCCGCATGACTTGGGGCTGCTTGCCGGGCTGCTGGGCTTCTCGGTCGGCATATCGGTTTTCGTGGCGTTCACGCTCTCCGAGCCGACGGCGCGGTCGATCCGAGGGCTTGCGATCGCCGCCGAGCGCATAAGCGAGGGGGACCTCGAGACCAGGGCGCCGGTTCAGTCCAGGGACGAGGTCGGGGAGCTCGCTGAGGCGTTCAACGCGATGGCGGGGAAGCTTCAGGCGGGCATGGCCAGGGAGCGGGAGATGGAGGAGGCGCGCCGCGAGCTCATATCCGCAGTGTCGCATGACCTGAGGACGCCCCTCTCGTCCATCAGGGCGATGATAGAGAGCATGTACGACGGCGTGGTGTCGGACCCTGAAACGGTTCGGCGTTACTTGGCGACTAGCATGTCGGAGATAGACCGTCTCAGCCGGCTCGTGGACGACCTGTTCGAGCTATCGCAGATAGCGGCGGGTTCGCTGAAGCTTCACATGGAAACTGCGCTGCTGCAGGACCTGATATCGGACACCCTAGAGAGCATGTCCGCCCAGGCCATTACCCACAAGTTGAGACTCGAGGGCGTCGTCGATGAGGAGCTGCCCCCCGTGAGGATGGACACGCAGCGAGTCCAGCGGGTCATCTATAACCTGGTCCAGAACGCTATCAGGCACACTCCGCCCGACGGCTCCATCCACATCCGCGCGCGCGACGCCGGGGCAGAGGTGCGGGTGGAGGTCGAGGATACGGGGGAGGGGATACCGGGCGGAGACGTGGACAGGGTGTTCGAGCGATCCTACAGGGTCGACGCGTCTAGGTCGCGCGAGTCAGGCGGGGCTGGCCTGGGGCTGAGCATCGCCAAGGGGATAGTGGAGGCGCACGGCGGGCGGATATGGGTCGAGAGCGCTCTCCACCGCGGCAGCGCCTTCACGTTCACACTCCCGAAGGCGTCCCCGCAGACTGCGGTCTCCCACGCCTGACTGGCGCCGCGCCGTTTGGCTGGAGCCGGGCTATGCCGACTTGGTCCCTGTCCTGAATGACGCGAGCAGCCTGCTCGACGACTCGGCGACCTCCGCAACGGCGGCGTCGAACGCTTGCTTGTTGGCGGCGGATGGACGCCGGTAGCCGCTGATCTTCCTGACGAACTGCAGAGCGGCTGCGTCTATCTCATCGGCCGTTGGGGGCTCGCCCGTCCTCCTGAGGGTCTTGATGCTCCTGCACACGGTGTCCTCCCAATTCGCAGCGCCGCCAGCCTCGCCGGGCATGGGCGCCTTGCCGAGGTTTCAGCCCACGCCGCCGCCGTCCATTATCAGCGGCGTCCCCGTTACGAACGACGCCTCGTCCGACGCCAGGAAGAGCGCGCCCTGCGCCACCTCGCGCGGATGCCCCACCCGCTTGAGGTAGCTGGCCCCGGCCGCGTCACGGTAGAACTCCTCCTCCGACGCGCCGATGAACGCCCGGTGCAGCTCGGACGCCGGCGTCCGAATAGCCCCCGGACACACGCAGTTGACCCGTATGTTGTCCGGCGCAAGGTCCATCGCTAGGCACCGCGTGAGCTGCAGCAGCGCCCCCTTGGACGAATTGTACGGCACGAACCCCGGCTGCGCGATGAAGCTGCTCACCGACGCGATGTTCACTATCGAGCCGCCGCCAGCCGCCCGCATGTGCGGCAGCGTGTGCCTGACCGCGTTCGCCGGCCCTATCACGTTCACACCCAGAACGCGCTCCCAATCGTCTGCCGTCACGTCCTCGATGCGCCCGAACACGAACGCCGCCGCGTCGTTGACCAGCACGTCTATCTTGCCGAACGCCCGGACCGATGCGTCCACCATCCCCGCTATCTCGGATTCCACGGAAACGTCCGCCCTGATGAACGTGGCGACCCCGTGAGCGTCCTGGATCAGCCGAAGCGTCTCCTGGCCGCCCTCTATGTCTATGTCCGCGATGGTAACCATCGCCCCCTCCTCTGCGAACAACTCGCAGATGGCCCGGCCAATCCCAGACGCGCCCCCCGTAACGATAGCCACCTTGTCCTTGAGTCTCATTCTGCCAGCCTCCGCTTCTACGTCTTCAGATTCCACTCGCCGCCGTCAGTCGATATGAAAGACCTCCTCAAGCTCGACGAGCGTCTGGTCCGGCCGCGCCCCCGGCGGAATCTCGAAGAACGGCGCCATCAGCTCCTGCCAGCGGCGGTTCGCCTCCTCGCCATCCATCCCGGCCAGCGACGCCTCCAGGCTCTCGTCCGCCTCGAAGTACCCAAACAGCAGCCCGTCCTCCCGCATGAACAGCGAGTAGTTGCGCCATCCGTTCCGCGAAAGCGCCTCCAGCATCTCCGGCGAGACCGCCCTATGATGCGACTTGTACTCCTCCAGCCGCTCCTCTTTCACCTTGAGCAGGAACCCCACCCTCTTAATTGCCAGCCTCCTTGCGCGCGATTGCCTTGTACTGCGCGTCCGACACGTGATACGGCCCCTCTATCGCAAGCCCGGCTTCGGCCGCGATGTCCGCCAGCGAGTCGAACGTGACGCCAGACGACCGGCCACCCTCCGACTTCCACTGCACGAACACCGCCTTGCCGCCGGGCCTGAGCAGCCGCGCCGCGTCCCGGACCACCGCGACCCGCTCCTCGCGCGTCTCCTGGTAGTGCATTATCAGCGCGCATATCACGAAGTCCGCCGCCCCGTCCGGCGCTGGCGCGTTCACGCCGTTGCTCGCAGCGGTCCCCACGTTCGAGAACCCAGCATCGGCCGCGCGCCGACTCACCAGGTCCACCATGCTCGGCTCCAGGTCCACCGCGTACACCATACCCGCAGCGCCAACCAGCTCCGCAGCCGCAAGCGTGAGATATCCAGGGCCGCAGCCGTAATCCACCACCGCATGCCCCTCGGCAATGCCCTCCGCAGCCAGCATCTCACGCGGGTCGGCCCCTCCGAACCTCTCCTCGCCGTCCAGCAATCTCGCTATCCATTCGCTGTCGTATCTGGGGCTCATTCGCGCAGCCTCACCGCCTTGATACGGTTGTTCAGCCTGTCCGAGACCACCAGTATATCCTCGCCATAGAGCCGCAGGCCGTCCGGGGCGTTCAGCCCCGCCTCGCACGCCGGCCCGCCGTCCCCGAAGTCTCCCGCCTCCGCGCAGCCCGCCACCGTCCTGATACTGCCGTCCGACGCAATCCGCCGCACACGGTTGTTCCCCGTGTCCGACACGTAGACCTCGCCCTCGCGCGATACCTCCAGCCCCTGAGGCCCGCTCAGTCTGGCGCTGTCCGCCGGCGTCCCGTCCTCCGAAAACCCCCTGCCGCCAGTCCCCGCGATGGTGGTTATCATCCCCTCTGAGTCTATCTTCCGCACCACGTGGTGGTCGCCGTCGCTGAAGTATAGATTCCCCGCGCCGTCGAACCTGATAGCCGTTGGAGCCCCGACCTGCGCTTCGACCGCCGGCCCCCCGTCCCCAGAATAGCCGGGCGCGCCTGTGCCCGCCACACTCTCTATTATGCCCGTATCCGCGTCGATCCGCCTGATGCGGCCCGCCCCGACGTCGCCGACGTATATGTCCTCTCCAGGACCGCGCTCGACCGACATCACCTGCATCAGGCGCGCCCCGACCGCAGGCCCGCCGTCACCCATGTCCCACTTCTCCCCCGTGCCCGCCACCACGCGGATTATGCCGTCCTCATCCACCCGGCGAACGTGTCCATGCCTCGTATCCGCGATCACCACGCGCCCGCGCGAATCCACCGACACGTCGTTCGGATTGCCGAGATACGCCTCCACTGCCGGGCCGTTGTCCTCGCCGTGCGCTCTCGCGCCGTTGCCGGCGACCGTCCGTATCACCCCCGTAGCCGGGTCTATCGCCCGAATACGCTGGTTCCACACGTCCGCGAAGTACAAGCCGCCGTCCGGCCCGACCGATATGCCGCCCGGACCGCGCAGGAACGCAGACCCGGCCTCCTCCCCGTCGTGTACGCTCGTACCCCCGAGGACGGTTGTTACGACGCCAGTCTCCCCGTCGCGCCGCCTGACCCGCCCTGAGCAGTCCGACCAGAGCGTCGTCCCGTCAGCATCGGCCCACACCCCAACCTCGCAGGAATTGCAGCGCGTCTCCGGCCCCGGCAGCCCCTCCTCTCCAAACCCAGGCGACCCAGTTCCGACCAGCGTCTCCACAATCCCCGTCGCGCCGTCAACCCTGCGTATCCTGAAGCCGTACTTCTCGCCAACGTACAGGTTGTCCGAGCCGTCAACATATATCGCGTCGGGCATGAACACGCTCGCCTCCACCGCAGGCCCTCCGTCCCCGTTCGACGCCGCCTGCCCATTTCCGAACACTGTCGACACGATTCCCGATTCCATGTCGATTTTGCGTATGCGGTGATTCGAGTTGTCGCACACGTACAGGTCGCCCCGCGAGTCGAACGCCAGGTGCTCAGGGTGATGGAACCCCGCGTCCCGCGCAGGGCCGCCGTCGCCGTGATACCCGCCCATGCTATGACCAGGACCCGACGCCGGCCAGCTGCTCCCGCGCTCCGACGGATGATGACGCGCGTCCCAGCCCGCGAACCTGGTGATGACGCCCGTCTTGGCGTCTATGCGACGTATGTTGTTCGCCCACTCGCTCGATATATACACGTTGCCGTCGTCGTCCACCGCGATGCCGCAATGCGTGTCCAGCTCCGCATCCACCGCAGGCCCTCCGTCGCCGCCGCGCCCGACCTTCCCGTTGCCCGCTATCGTGGTGATGATGCCCGTCTGACCGTCTATCCGCCTGATGCGATGGTTCCCCAGGTCCGACACGTACATGTTGCCATGCTTGTCTATACGCAGGTCGTGAGGCTGGTCGAACCGCGCATCAGACGCCGGCCCTCCGTCGCCCGCGAAGCCCGGCGTCCCGTCGCCCGCGAACAGGCACAATATCCCGTCCCCGCCTATCCGCCATATCCGGTGCCCCCAGTAGTCCACCACTATCAGGTCCCCGGCAAGGTCCCGCGCGATGCCGAGCGGCCACCCGGCAGGCGCGTCCTTCGCGGCCACCCCCTCTACGTAGCCAACCCCGGCGATCGTCGCTATGGCGCCAGGCTCCAGCCGGGCGAAAATATCCTGGAGGCTCATATACGCGCCTCACGTCGTTCCGCGTCCCTACTGCCCTTGCGGAACAGAGTTACGTTCTCACGCGGAAACTCGGCCTCCCAGCCGTGCCTGTCGGCGATCCATCGCATGACGCGCTCCGTGTAGAAGCCCACGTGAGTCGGGTCCCGGTGGTAATGCCACTCTGGGAAACCCGCCCAGTCGTCCAGCATCGCAGTCATTATCCCCAGCCAGCCTGACGGCTTCAACAGCCTGTCCAGCGTGTCGAACTCCCGCGCCGGGTCGTCGAAATGCTCCACCGTCTCCGTGCATACGATGAAGTCGTATGTCCTCGCCAGCGCAGCCCGATCCAGGTGGAAGAGCTTGTCGTACAGCGAAACCTCGAACCCGTCCTCGCGCATCATCGCCGCCAGCGCCGGGCCGGGCCCCGCGCCGTAGTCCATGCCGTGAGACCCCGGTTCCAGCCGAGGCCTGAGATGTTCCCACAGCCGGCCGAGAAACGCGCGGTAATCGGCGTCGTCCGGGTCGTTGTCGTGTTCCAAGTAACGATGCCGCTCCGCATCCGGCCCGACGTGGAAGCGCCGCGGCGCGGATACCAAGTCGCACACGCCGCAGTGAACGAAGTCGCGCCTCATCGCCCGGTTGCTCACCCGGTGAAACGGCTCCGCCTCCGAGCCGCACAGCGGGCACCGCTCCCCCTGCGGATTCACCATCCCCGCAGCGCCGCCAAGGGGCTGCGGCTCACTTTTCGGAGTCCCTCGCCTCGCGCCACATCCGCGCGCCGGCCACGCCCACCACGATTGCGAACAGCGGATTGATTTGCTTCCACAGGTGGCTCCAATCACGGTCCATCAGCTCTACGAACCAGTTCCAGAAGAACCATATCGTCAGCCACAAGGCCGCGTAGAAGAGCGCGTTGACCGCCAGCCGAGCCCACACGTCGCCAGACCCAGACCCATCCACCTCTCTCTTACGCACATAGCTGAACCCAAGCGCGATGAGAACGCCGGCCGCCATGAAGAAGTTGAGGATGTCCCAGACCACGTGCCCCGCAATCACGCCGTCAACCAGCGGCGAAATCGTGAAGTACACGCCCACGACCGTCGCTATCGCTACCAAATACACCGACAGGACAGGCTTCACGGCTTTCATTGTCTTCCTCCCGCTGGTACTCCGTCCGTTCAGATATGATGGGCAAGGCAGTCCCGCCTTATCCCCTCTCCCGTCAAGGGAGAGGGTTAGGGTGATGAAGGATGCCTAATCACGCCGTCCGCCAAAGCCTGAGGCCGGCGGCCCCCACTATCGGCGGCAGTATCGCGTCAACTATCGCCCATATGGTCCAGTCCTCCAAGCTGGCGTGGCTCGCGAGGCTGGCCGCCCAGTTCGAGAAGAACAGGAGCGCCAAAACTCCAGATGCGTAGAAGGCCGCGTTGACGCTCAGGTACCGCTTCAGGCTGGCGTCGTCCCCCTCCACGCACACGCGCCGCATGTCCACGCAGCTCGCGATGAACGCGACCAGTACCGCAGCCACCATGAACCAGTTCAGGACATCCCATACCGGGTAGCCTGTTTCATTGTCGAAGAACAAGGGGGTCAGGATGAAGTTCACCCCCACCGCCAGAGCGACGACCATCGCATAGGCTCCCAAAACTCGCTGTACGACCCGCATTGCCATCCTCCTTCGCGCTCACCGCCAAGCCACGGTCAGCAACTGGCGCACATTATACACACCTGCGTCAAGACCCTGCCGCCCTGCCGGCCCTTGCGCGGTGATCTTGACCAGCGCGAGCAGGTACGTCTATCATGCCCAACCTGGCAACCTCCATACTGGGCATATCGGGGATAATCCGACTTGACCTCTACCGTCCTGACCTCCAAGCGCCTTGCCTTCGACGATGAGGACGCCCTGATGGAAGCCTTCCTGGAAAGGGGCTGGACAGATGGGCTGCCCATCGTCCCGCCGACCGTGGAGCGTGTGCGGGCCATGCTCAAGGGCGGCCGACGGTCACCCTCGGACATCCTGGGCGTGGAAACCGTGAAGGGTCACGTGATCACCGCCGAGAAAGCCGCGGCCAACGCGGTCATGGCCGGGTGCCTGCCGGGCTACTTCCCTATCGTCGTCGCCGCGCTGGAGGCCATGTGCCAGCGCGAGTTCAATCTCCACGCCGTCACCGTCTCCACGATGGGCGCTGCCGTCCTGACCGTTGTCAACGGCCCGATAACCCGGCGCATAGGCTTGAACTCCGGGGTCAGCGTCTTCGGGCCCGGCAACCGCGCCAACGCAACCATCGGCCGCGCTATCAGGCTCGTCGTCATGAACGTCACCGGCGCCCGCCCCGGCGAGCTGGACAAGGCAACCATTGGGCATCCGGGCAAGTACACCTGGTGCATGGCCGAGGACGAGGCCACCAGCCCTTGGCCCCCGCTGCACGTCGAGCGCGGCATCGAGCGGGACCGCAGCGCCGTAACGGTATTTCCCGGCCTCTCACCCATACCCGTCTCCAGCGAGGACGGGGACCCAGAAGCCATTCTCGCGGCCTTCGAGGACGCCATGTTTGCAGCGGGAACCAACCAAGACGAGGTGGTAGTGGCACTCAGCCCGGAGCTGATAGGCCACTTCAGGGGAGCGGGATGGTCGAAGCGCCAAGTACAGGAGTCCCTGTTCGCAGTGTGCCAGCGAGAGCGCGACGGAGAGCTGGAGCAATCGGTGTCCAGCCCCGAAGCCGTCCGCGTGCTCGTCGCCGGCGGCGCGGCAGGCGGCTTTGCGTCCGTGATACCCTTGTGGGGCGCAGGCTCGAGCTCCAAGTCCGTCACCCGGCCGGTCTGATGCCACTGCCGGCAACACCGAAGGAGGCGATAGAATGACCAGCGCGATAGAGGTACTGGACCCGACCGTAGAGACCCTGCCCGACCACGCGGTCGTCAGCCCGCGTCCGGCCACACTCGACCGCGTCACCCTCGGCCTGCTCGCCAACGGCAAGGAGAACGCCCCCGAATTGCTGGACATGGTCCATGAGGTCCTCGCCGACAGCTACGAGTTCGCCGACGTCGTATCGGTCGACAAGGGCAACGCCTCCAGGCCATGCCCGCCGCACATACTCGAGGAGCTCGCTCACAAGTGCGATGTCGTCATAACCGCATCCGGCGACTGAGGCTCCTGTTCGTCGTGCAGTATGCACGACGGGATCAACCTCGAGAAGATGGGCGTGCCCACGGCCGTCATCTGTACCGAGCCCTTCATATCCAGCGCCGACGCCATGGCCAAGCTCGGAGGAATCCCAGGCTTCCCATACGTCATATTGCCCCACCCGCTGGGCAGCCTGCCCGCCCGCGAGTTGCGCGGCAGGGCAGCCCAGGCCGCTCCAGAAGTCCTGAGAATCCTGCTGGCGCGAGGCTAACTCGCTCCCCAAGGGCCGACGCGCCGGAGGCGGTGGGTTTGGGTGGCGCACGCGCGTTGACACCGGTGATGCGTTCGCCTACGATTGATGCTGCAAGGCTCCACGCATCGGGTTGTGGAGAACTGGCGCCAGGAGTTGGCGCATGACCCTTGCCCGTGAGATAAACGCCGTGGGTGTATCCTCACAACACAAGCGCGCTTGTAGCTCAGTTGGATAGAGCGCAGCCCTGCGGAGGCTGAGGCCGTGGGTTCGAGTCCCGCCAAGCGCGCCACGTCCCTCTCACCAACACCGCGGCCCGCGCCGCGCGGGGGGTTAGCTCAGATGGTTAGAGCGCCTGTCTTACACACAGGAGGTCAGAGGTTCGAGTCCTCTATCCCCCACCAAACTGGACAGGATCGAGAACCTTCACGCCGCGGCTCGCATGGCGCTCATACTGGCATAGGGGCAGCCTATGATGACGTCAGGCAAATGCTGGGTATGGAGCGTCCCGACTTCGTTGACGTATGCACGCAGCGAGCGCCTCAACGAATGCCGCGAGCGGCCGTGGCAGGATGCGGCGCGATGAACATCAATATCAGCAAACCTCGAATCCCGATGGTTATTGCATGACCCCCCCACCCGTATCGGTAATAATTCCGGCGCGCAATGCCGAAGCGACCATAATTCCCACCCTTGATTCGATATTAGCTCAGGACTATGAAGGGCCTATAGAGGTCATCGTCGCGGACGGCTCCGAAACCCCGGCCATGTCCGAACTTGTCCGGCGGTCTCATCCGTCGGTGAAGCTGATTCCCAATCCGGAAAGAACCCTCGTGCCCGGAGCCAACGCAGCGTTTCGGGCGGCCACCGGAGACGTCATGGTGCGGTGCGACGCCCATACGAGCTTTCCGCCCGGTTACGTGAGCCGAGCCGTGGAAACCCTGGAGCGAACAGGGGCGGCAAACGTCGGCGGACGACAACTAGCGGTGGGGACCACCCCCTTCGAGCGAACGGTGGCGATGGCCATGACCACCCCATTGGGAGCAGGCGACGCTCGCCATCGGCTGGGCGGGCAGGAGGGAGTCGCCGACACCGCATTTCTGGGCGTGTTCTCTCGTGAGACGCTGGAGGAGATGGGCGGAGGATATACCAATCTGGCCGGGAACGAGGACTATGAGTTCAACTACCGGCTGCGCAAGCGGGGAAAGATCGTATGGTTCGATCCCGAGCTGGTGGCGCATTACCGGCCCCGCGGCACGTTCTGGGCGCTGGCGCGGCAGTATTTTAGATACGGTCGAGGGAAGTCGGCGGTTATCATGAGGCATCCGGGCTCGGTTCGCCCTCGCCAACTTGCCGCTCCCGGGTTGGCGCTGAGCCTGGCGGCCGGGGCGGCGCTGGCCCTAGCCGGATTCCCCTGGCTGTTGGCGGCGTTGCTGCTTGCTTACGTTTCGACCCTGGCGGTCGGGGCGGCGGTCGTGGGCTTTCGGCGACGGGACCCGGCGGCCATCCTCCTTCCGCTGGCGCTGGCGACCATGCACCTGAGCTGGGGGATAGGCTTCTTCATTCCATCCTCATCCTCCTTGTAGGGTATGCAGGACATCCCTTGAAAAGAGATAAATGAACTCTGGACCCATTGGCAAGCGCCGCGTGGCCCGAAGTCCAGCGTCCGGTTCACCAATCCGCGTCATGCTCCAATCGAAGCCTGCAACGACAGATGCGCCGGAAGCGCCGGCCACAACCGGCGGGCAGGATGTGTCCACAATGTTTGCGACCCTGGCCGGCATGGCGGGGCTGACCCTGCTGATACAGGGGCTGCTCGCCTACATGCTGCTTCCCGAAGGAAGGGGCGCCTACGCCGTCTGCATTGCGTTCGGGGCCCTACTTGGTCTGCTCCTCACGCCCGGCGCGCAACAGGGCGCGCAGTATTTCGTGGCGGCGCGGCGGATGAGCGTCTCGCAAGGCGTGTCATCGGCCCTGATCATTTGCTTCGCCGGCGGAGGGCTGGCCGCCGCGCTGGCGGTCCCGCTGATATACAACGGCCCCGCCTTCTTTGAAAAGGCGGAGACCCACACGTTCCTGCTGTCGCTTGCGCTGGCCCCCCTCACGGCCATCTCCATCGCGCTCGACCACCAACTCGTCGCGCTCCGGCGCTTCAGGCGCTTGGCGGTCTTCTCAATACTCCGGGTCGCGGCGAACGCGCTCACGCTTCTGGTCCTCGTCCGGAGCCTGGGGCTTGGGGTGGACGGCGCCATCATCGCCTTTGCCGCCGGGCATGGCGTCATGATAGCCGCCTGCCTGCTGTACCTGCGGCGGCATTACGGGCTGGCCTTCGAGATGCCGGACCGCTCGAATATCAGCCGCATTCTCGGCTACGGCTTGAAATACCATGCCGCGCGGCTCGGCAACGCCGTCGAACCTCACTTCGGCGTCGTCATCCTTGGATTGATCGCCAGCCAGGGAGAAATTGGGCTGTTCGCAGCCGCGAGCGCGCTCATGCTTGGGTTCATGCTGATCTCCAACGCGGTGGGCAACGCGCTGTTTCCCCGCGTCGCGGGCGCCGAGCGCGTCGAGATGGTCGCGCTCTGCCTGCGCCTGGTCTGCGTGGGCACCGCGATTCCCATGCTCGTCTCGCTCGCGATCAGCGCCCCACTGGTGGGGCTACTGCTTTCGGAAGCCTTCCTGCCGGCGGTTCCGCTCCTGTGGATTATCGCGCCGGGGATGCTCGCCTACGCCGTCTCGGCAATCTTCATGACACACTTCAAGGGCGTCAACCGCCCGCATATCTGCTCGTGGGCGGTCTTCCTGGGACTGTGCGCCAATCTCGGCGCGTTGCTCCCGCTCTACCCGAGACTTGGCGTCGAGGCGGCGGCGTGGGGCATGACCATCGGCATGGTGTGCGGATGTCTGTTCCTATCCGTAGTCTT
Source organism: uncultured Dehalococcoidia bacterium (assembly GCA_958296115.1). Taxonomy (GTDB): domain Bacteria; phylum Chloroflexota; class Dehalococcoidia; order Lucifugimonadales; family CAJWER01. The sequence continues at coordinate 1,906,269 of OY282442.1, read as the reverse complement.
CCACAGAACGACTCGAACGGGTCTGCCCGCGGTCTGGCTGCCGCGGCGCGGCGACGCAAGCTTCCTGTGGGCCGCGGGTCGGTCCGCGCTGTCAGGCTGGACCAGGGGGAACTCCTCCGCCCATGCTCAATTCGAGAAGGAGCGGGAATCACGTTGACCGGTAAAGAGATCCGAGCGCCCAGCATCCTGCTCATCGCCCCGATACAGAAGACCGGGGCGTCCGATACCAACGTAGTCGGGGGCAACAAGGTGATGGCCGACGAGCAGGTGCGGGAATTGGGGGCGCGCGACTTCGAGGTGGACGTCATAGACACGTCGGGGGGCGTGACGAATCTGCCCGCCTGGAAAATCAGGGCCAATCGCCTGGCGAGGTTCCTGAGAGTAGCCTGGGGAGCCGCAAGGAAGATATGGCGCTCCGACGTCGTGTTCCTCATCATCGCGCCCTATTCGGCGCTGAGCCTAGCATCGTTCCTATGGGCCGTCTGCAAGATGACGCGCAAGCCCTTCGTGGTGCGCATCACCGGGGGCGACATGATGGCGGATTACCTGGGATATGGCGCGGTGGCGCGGTGGCTGGCTGATCGGACCTATATGCGCTCTTCGCGGGTGTACGTGGAGACGCAGTATCTGCGCCGCAGCTTTGACAACCGGGACAACTTCAGGTGGTTCCCGAATACGAGAGGCATAGAGGCGCCCGCCCGGACCGGGCGCGGCAGGGTGGAAAAGCTGATTTTCGTCGCTCGTTTGGACATGGACAAGGGGCTGGCCGAAGCCCTCGAAGCGTGCCGCCGCCTGCCGGAGCATTGTCATCTCAACGTCTTCGGCCCCGGCATGTCCGACACGGACTTCTCCCTGTTCGACGACCACCCCAGGGCGACCTACGGCGGCGTCCTGGATCCGGCGGCAATACCACGGGTCCTCAGTGAACACGACCTGCTGGTGTATCCCAGCTACTACAGGAGCGAGGGCTACCCCGGCGCTATCCTCGAAGCCTTTCAGTGCGGCCTGCCCGTCGTCGCCGCCAGGTGGGGAGGCGTTTCCGAGCTGGTCGAGCACGAAGAGAGCGGGCTGCTGGTGGAACCCCGTTCCGCCGCGGAGGTCGAGGCCGCTATAAAGCGGCTGCTGGACGAGCCTGATCTGTACAGGCGGCTGTGCGAGGGGGCAAGACGGCGAGGGGACCACTTTCGGAGCGCGGACTGGTACGACCGCGTGGCCGCCGAGCTGCGCAGCCTGTGCCGGAAACAGACCCCGCGCGTGCGGCTGGCCAAACGGCCATGACTGAAGGGTAAAACGTATGCTGCAGCTTATTCCGTTACTTTGGAGGAGACTCGAGTTCGCGTCGGTCGCCTGCATCTCCTTGTCCTTCTGGGCGCTGGCCGTCCTGGTCCACGTAAAGCTGCAAGGCGGCGTGATAGAGCCGCTCGTCCTTGGGACTATGCTCCTATGCTGCATGCTCCTGCTGGGTTTCGTGAGCCTGCGCCGGTGGAAGTCTCTTGGAACGCCTGGATTGTTGCTCCTCGCCGCGATAGCGTCCTATCTATTCATTTCCTCCGTCGCTCCGCTCGCCACCGACTCCGAATTGTCGACCAAAGACGTGGCGCGTCAAGGTTTTTTCTTCGTCGTCACCCTGGCTGCCATACTTGGTGGCCGCTGGCTGCTGGAGCGAATCGGGGTCGAGACGCTGTTGAAGTGGACGCTCGTGATTCTGGCGGCAAGCTGCGCCGTCATCCTGGCATCGCCGCTGCTGCGCGAGATTGGCGCGCTGCCGGCGTACTGGCATCCCTATCGCATGACCGGCGCTTTTACCGACCCCAACGACGCGGGCTTCATCGCCTGCATGACGGCAGCGCTGGCGTTGGCGTTTCAATCCAACGGACGGCAACGCCACCTTGGGTATCTGGCCCTGGTCCTGGGGTGCGCCGCGGCGCTCGCATCCTTTTCCCGTACAGCGGTTATTGTTCTGGGCGTGATACTGATTTTGTTCCTGCTGGTGAACGTCCGCCGTCTGAGACAAGACCTCTGGCATACCGGCCTAACGGTTCTGTGCCTGGCCGTCGCCCTGACTTGGCTCATCCTAAACATACAGGGGATTTTGTCATACCCGCAACCGGAAACTCCCACAGCGACCTCGCCGGCTTCCGTGGCGGTCGGGGTTGTTGACGCGGACGAAGCGAATTGGGTGAGAGACGGAGACACTATCCTCGTCTGTCTGGTTGGCGACAAGTCCCACCGGGCTGACGACAACCCGGTAAATCCCTGGCGATGGCAGCGGGCCGACGCCCGGCCCGGCGACGTCGATACGCCCGACGACGCCACTTGGACCAACATCGAAGGCGCTCTCTTATCCAACTACACTCTGGAGGACGAAGACGTGGGCAAGTTCTTGCGCGCCTACGTGTCCTACGAGAAGAACGGCATGACGCGCCGGGCTCAGACGCAGGCCATCGGCCCGATTATGGCGGCATCCGCCGAGACCGCCACGGATGCCAACGCGCTGTCCAATCGCATGAAGGAATCCCTCGGACTCCGAGACCGCCCGGAAGCCGGCGAGATCACTTGCGAAAGCAGCGGCAGAGGGGGACTATCGAGACGAATGCTCTTGTGGGAGATGGGCTTCAATAAGGTCCTGGAATCTCCCATCGTAGGTCATGGCTTGTATCAGCTCCACTATATGGAGGATGCCCCTCTCGGAAACGAAGGGATACCGACTGGAGTCCACAATGTGTACCTGATGCTGCTCGGCGAAGCGGGCATTATTCCATTGGCATTATACTTGCTGTCTCTGTTCTTCCTGATGCGGTTGCTTTGGACGGCGCCGAAGTCCTTGGGCAGAGATCTGGTCGTCGGATGGGTTATCGTGATGGCCCTGTTCGGCCTGATGTTTCACCACCTACTCACCATGGGGGCCTACAATTTCGTTATCGGCCTGGCCTGCGCCACGGCGGCGTTCCTCGTTCAGAGGCAACAAGACCCAACCGCGGCGTGACGGCCGGCGGGGGCAAGAATCAGTGGAGGTCGCTTGGAAATGAACAATAGGTTCCGAAGTCTCTTGCGACTATCGCGCCGGGTAGGAGTGGGCAGCCCTCGAAAGGTCTATCACGCCGTCGGCGGGCGGGTGGCCAGACGTCTCGGGCTGAAAAGGACTCCTTTCCTGCCCACAGCATCGATGTCGAGCCCATAGATATGTGTAACTTTGCCTGCGACCATTGCCAGGTGACGCATTGGGCGCGGAAGACTACCCGGTTGACCACCGAGCGGTTCAGCTCAATTCTCCGCCAGTTGCCGATGCTTCGTCAGGTCAAGCTCCAGGGAATGGGAGAACCCCTGCTGAACCGGCATCTGATTGAGATGCTGGAAGAGGGAGAGGATGGGGGGGCCGTCTCCATCGTAACCAATGGTTCGGTTTATACCGAGAATATCGCCCAGCGGCTTAGCTCCCTGCGGGGAACGACGATTATCATCAGCATGGACGGCGCGACGGCTGAGACTTTCGAGGCAATCCGGGTTAACGGCAACTTTCAGAAAGTTGTCGCTAACGTTGCCGACATGGTACGCCGCCGCGGCCGCAGCCTCTGGCCTGGTATCGAACTGCGGTCGGTGGTTACGCTCCGGAACGCTCACGAACTTCCAGACCTCGTGCGGTTGGCGAAACGCATCGGTGTGGACAAGCTGACGGCAACAACTTTGCTCACCGACTGGGGGAAAGAGGATATGGAGGTGTCAATTGCGCCGATAGACGTTTCCCGGGAAGATCCCCGGGTGGACCAGTATATCCGGGAGTCGAGAGAAGTCGCCGCCGAGATCGGGATGCCGCTCAGCGTCGAGCATGGTCAAAGATATTCCAGGGCGAACCGGTGCCCCTGGCCTTGGCAGAGTTCCTACATCGCGGCAAACGGCGACGTCGTCCCCTGCTGTCAAATAGCCGATTCCAGCGTCGTAAAAATGGGCAACGTTTTCGATGAACCCTTCGCCAATATCTGGAACAACGGCAAATACCGGGAGCTGCGCCAGCGAATCGCCGGGAACGACATTCCGCACTACTGCCGCGGTTGCTATGGGATGAAGCCGGTAGCCGCCGACGCGGATAGGAAGGCAGTCTAAACGTGTACGATTATCTACTGGTAGTGGGGCCTGGGCGGTCGGGGAGCGAATTCCTGTACCGGCTCTTGCGAGAGCATCCCAGCTTCGTCTTCCCTGAAATCAAGGAGCGGCGCTACTACCGCTCTCCAAGGGCGTTCAGACGGGCCCTGAAACGGCTGGATGGGCGGGGTCAAATCCTGTGCGACGTGGCTAACTTGGCATATGCCGACGCCAAGCTGTCCCGCAGCGTCGACGCTCTGAGGGAAGAGGGTTTCGGGGTATTGCTGGTGGCGCTGCTCCGAGACCACCGGGACCGCGCAATTTCGATGATGCAATTCCGCAGAAGCCGGGCAGAGCTTTCAGCCCTCTTGGGCGCGCGGCGTCTGGAGGAGGCGGTTGTGCGCGATAGATTGACCCCCGAACGCCTGGCCGACATCTTCAAGATCGATGCCGATGTCCTGACGCTCTCCTTTTCCGCTCTTACCGAAGATACAGGCGCTGTGATGGACGTCTTGCCTTCCCTCTGCGGAGCGCCGAAGTTCGACCGTACTCCACGGCAAGCCGTGAACCGGGCCGTTCGCGCCAGATCTTTGTGGCTCTCGGCCTTTGGGCGCTGGTGCGGTGTTGCCCTGCGCCGCCTTGGCCTCAGGCGTCTATTGCAGCGAATCAAGGAGAACAAAGCGGTCCACAGGGCGTTCTTCGTTCCCCTGGCCGACGATGCGGAAAGGCCCCGCCTCTCCGAGGAATCCCTGGAGATATTGGACGCTTCGGCCGTCGAGTGCCGTCGGATAGTCGAAAATACGTCCCGGCGGGTGAGCGAGGGGATATACTTGCGAAAAATAGGGCAGCCCGACGAGGCCATCTCCGATTGTCGAGCGCTGCCAAGGGCCACGCCGTGACGACGCGCCTCCTTCTCTCCCCAACTTGGCAGCGGCTGAAACGCGCCGCATTTCCGGCGCTCATCGCCCTCGTGGCGGTCCTGGGCGCGGCGCACATCTTGGTACGCACTTCCACCTACGGCGCGTCGATCGACTGGGCCTTCAACTACATATCGGCAGCCGAGAGTCTGGCCGCCGGAGATGGTCTGCTAAGCCCCGGCGGCGGGCCGATGGTGTTGTTCGCGCCCTTCTTCTCCATAGCAATGGCGTTCCTGAGCCTGTTCGGCATCGAGCCGGTGGACGGGGGCCGGTTACTTAACGCAGCCGCCTTCGGTCTGCTCATCCTGGCGTCGGGCCTCTGGCTGAACCGGCGTCTCGAGTCGCCGCTCATCGCGCTGGGCGTGACGGTGGCGGTCATGGCATCCCTCCCCCTAGCTCATTTCGCTTCGACCCTTCTGAGTGAATCCCTCTTCATCCTGTTCACCGTCCTTGCCTTGATGCCTCTGGAGTCGTTCCTGAACCGGCGAAGCGGCAAGCGGGCCCTCGCGCTGTCCGCGGTATTCGCCGCGCTGTCCGCGGTGACGCGGTACATCGGGGTTGCGCTGATCTTCTCCGCAGTCCTTATGATCCTTTTGCGCCGGAGCGTTCCGATACGCGAGCGGCTGAAGGATGCCCTGATTTTCGGCGCCATATCGTCGCTCCCGCTGGTGGCGGTGATGACGCGCAACTACCTGGTCTCCGGGACACTTACCGGGGGCAGGTCAGGGTCGTCGGGGCAGTCCCTGTTCGATGGACTGGTGCAGATTATCGTGGTGTTCGAAGGGTGGGCCAACCCGCTGCTGCCCCAGCCCCGCTGGGAGTTGCACTCGCCATGGCTGATTGCCGGCCTGGTTGTGCTGCTGGCGGCGCTGCTCCTCACCCCTCCCCGTTCAGGAAGGGCGTCTTACGTCTTCTGGATATTCGCTCTGGTGTACCTTGCCATTTTAACCGTGTTGGTGCCGTTCACGGCCGAGCAGGGCATAGACAGCCGATTCCTCGCGCCGGTCTATGTTCCGCTGCTGCTGGTCGCGGCGTTCTGGCTGGACGGACTGATTAGCGGCAAGGCCTCGGGCCGTGTGTCCGTGTTCCGGTGGGCGCTGGTGGCCCTGACGCTGCTGGGCGCCGCCGGGCATATCGGCGTCTCCGCGCGGCAGAATCTGCGAGTGACCGCTGAAGCGCTGGAATCGGGGTACATCGGCCAGAGTTTCAACACCGCGTACTGGGAGGATTCCGAGATCGTGGAGTATGTGCGGGCGAACCCGGTCTCCGGCCGGTACTACAGCAACGCCCCCAACGTAATCCGATGGAACGCGGGTGTTCCGGGAACGCGGGTGACCTGGGTTTCGATGCCGCGGCGGAACTTGCAGGACGTCTACGATTGCCAGGTCTGGTTCGAGCGGGCCGTCCGGAAATCCCGCGAGTATGAGGAACCCGAAAAGTACGTCGTATGGGTCGGCCAAGGCGAGGGCCGCCGGATAGTTTGCGGCCTCTGGCAGATGGAGTCGCCGCTCCCGTTGGAGCCGGTGGCGGAACTGGCCGATGGCGCCATATTCAGGGTGAACGCGGCCTATGACAGCGCCGGCGCGCAACAGGCCGCCTATGAGGAACTGGTGTCAATGGTGTCCGGCGAACCGGCAATCCGCTCCACCTTCGACGTCTATCTCCGCGATAACACGCTGATATACGTCAGGGAGCCGTGCGCCCTCGCCGACGTGGAGGCGTGGTTCTTCCTCGCCCTGTACCCGGTTGACGTGAACGACCTTCCCTACCATCGCCGCCGGCACGGCTTCGACAACCTGGATTTCAGTTTCTACGGGAGCGGCTTGATATTCGACGGCAAATGCCTGGCGAAAGTCCCTCTCCCTGAGTATGATACAATCCGCGTCAGTACCGGCCAGTACGTCCCCGTGACCGGCGGTTACAACCACCTCTGGGAGGAAGAGATACGCCTTGAACGGCAACGGTAACGGCCTGCGTGGCTTCGCGCCGAATGATCTGTGGCGCGCCTTGCCACCATTGCGCCGCAAGGCGACGGCGCTGCTGCTGCTAGGCGTTCTGGTACTGGCGGCGGGATGCCAGCCCCAGGCAGTGGACGCTCCCCCGGCTCCCCTGAACGCTTCAGTCGCAAAGTGGTTTGACAACCACGCCGCCGCGATCTCGATTACCAATGATGACTGGCCCATCCCCGGAAGGGAACCGGACATAGACAGCTACGTGATGGAGCGTGGCCTCGTAATGGGCTATGAAATAGTAACCGGAAATTCCTTTTCAGGCGAGCGCATATTCAGCGGGCCTGACGATGAGCGGATAGCCTATCTGATGTCGGAGCTGGTTCCCAATGGGTTCAGCTATTATGGGCATGGGCATAATCACGTAGACCACGACGAGCTGTCCTACGAAGAGGCCCTCGAATCATTCCAAGCCTGCTATGACACCATGAAAGACTGGGGAATGAAACCCGTCGCCTACGCCTATCCGAGAAGCGCCGGACATGAAGAAGAGACGCAGCGGGCCTTGGAGGCTGCCGGATTCTTGAGCGGCAGAATAAATATCAGGGACTCTGGCGGATTTTTGAACAGGCTGCTGGCCAGGAATGCCGGCAAATTCTACAACATCCCAGGGTCCCAGTTAGCGCCGGATAATTGGTTCGGCTTGCGGGCGGTGGAGATGCAAAGTATCGAGTTCGAAGGCTGCGACCGCTGCATCAATGACAATGACGAATTGACGCCCATCCTGGATGAGGCGCTGGAGCGGACCGCGTGGGTTATATTGAGCTACCATAGCATCGGGCAGCGGGAGAACTGGGGATGGTACGATTGGGACGAGTTCCGCAAAGACGTTCAATCAATCGCGGCGCGTGATTTCTGGACGGCTCCGATGAACGACATAACCCTCTATGTCCGGGAAAGAGAGAATGCCGTGATAACGCTCGATCTGGTCGAGGGCGGCGCCGGAACCGAAAGCATAGAGGTCACGCTGTCCGACGGCCTGGACAACGTCAGGTTCGACCAACCGCTGACCATCCTGTTCGACCAGCCGACGGATTGGGTTGGCAGACCATTCACCGTTTCCCAAGACGGCGAATTGCTGGATGAGCTTGTCTTCGACACAGAGGCCGTAGCGCTCTCACTGGAGCCAAACGAGCGGCCCTACCTGCTTCGCCCGCGCCATTCTGGGAGCGCCGCTATACACAGAGAACAGGACTACCTCGCGGGAGGGAAACCAAGTGTTCGGCAAGACGATTGATTACAGGCTGCTTCGGCTATTGGCGCATGGCAGGCACCCCGAAGCGGAGGAGCTTCGTCAGCTTGAGCGTGATCTGAACATCGAATCCGCGATGGCTCGCTTCGAAAAATGGCAGCGCCGCCTGGACAACGAAATTCCCATTGATCCGGCTATGCGCTACTTGGAGGTCGGGTGTGGCATGGGGGAGATGTCCTTGGCGCTGGCGCAGCTCGGGTGCAGACACGTGACGGGTATTGATAAAGACCCGTATTACATCGAAATCGCAAAAGGGCTGCGCCAGGAGATGCAGTTGCAGGACAAAGTTACGTTCGAGTGCATGAATGTTCACGATATGCCGAACGATAAGGAGTATGACATCATAATTTCTCACGAGACTCTTGAGCACGTAGAACGCCCTGCCGATTGCCTCCGCCGTATTGACGGCGTTCTTAAGTCAAACAAAAGTTCGCGGGTAGGGGGTAGGATAATTCTGGCGTTTGGCCCGCTGTTTCATTCACCGTTCGGTGACCACCTGAACCGATTTTTCAGATTCCGCATACCGTGGGTGGGAATTCTGTTTTCAGAAGAGGCGCTTATGCGTCTCAGGCGCGAGTTCTGGCAGCCTGTAGCGGATAATGCGGAGTCGTTCGAAGATATACGGGAAGGGCTGAACAAAATGAAGTTTTCGGAGTTTCTTCGTTACGTCGAAGAAATAGGATGGATAACGGAACGGTTGATTGTGAACCCGCAGCTGAAACGCTGGCCTGCGCTCTGGCGACTCTCCAACCTACTGCTGCGCGTGCCTCTGTTGCGCGACTACCTTGCGGTTTCCGTATATGCGATTTACCGGCTGCCATAGATGGCGGCGCTCCAGTGCGCGGCGGCGCGCTGCAAGCCCCTGCGGTTCGCCCTTTACGGATTCTGCCCCATACGGCGGCTCTGCCGCAATATCGAGATGGCGAAGGGTAGGATAATCAAGGCAATGACGCTGTAGTATGCAGTATTGGCCCATGCCGCGCCCTCCGCGCCGCCCATCGGAACCAGCCATACAATGAGCGCGGCGAAGACCGCCAAGCCGCCTATCTCCGCAGCCAACAGCGGCCAGACGCGCCCAACGGCCGCCGGCAGCGCCGTAAGCGCGGAAATGCTGTTGACGGCGAATGCGCCCAAAATCATAATCAGCAGCAGCGGGGCGGCGTCCGAGAACTCGGCTCCCAGGATGAGCCGCGTTATGGATTGATGGAAGACGGCAAGCAGCCCGAACAGCGCTGCCGACGACGCGAATGACACCAAGCTGAACACCAGCGAGGTGCGGCGCAGCGCGCCGCCCTGGCCCGAGTGCCATTGCTTGCTGTATTGGAGCTGCACGCCATTCTTTAGCGACTGAAACGGATAGTGTCCGGTCTCGGTAATCTGCCTCGCCGAGCGGTACAGTCCGACGTCCGCCGCGCCCGTGAATTGCGCCGCCAAGAGAGTGTCCATATGATAGGCCAACGCCGACACGGTGGATCTCCCGAATACGCCGCCCTGGAAACGCGCCACGTCCGGCGGAACTCTGAGCGATAGCGAGCTCAGGAAGCCCGTTACCCCCGCCCGCGGCGCCGATACTGCCGTCGCAGCCAGCATCCCTGCCCCGCCCACCGCGACGCCGGCAATATGCGCCAAGACCACCTCGAACAGCCCGCCCCCCTGCAGCCATACTATTCCGAGCAGGACGACCCGGGCCAGAACGCCCGCCAGAGTAACTGCCAAGCCCAGGGATACCCGGTCGGACAACCGCAGGACCGCCAGGCTTTCCGTCCGAGTAGCCAGGAAGATGCCCACGACGCCGTACATGAGCGCTATGTCCCGGTGGGCGTTCTCGATCCCCAGCAGGCTGCTTGCCACGAGGACTATGACCGCAATGAAGGCGTAGGCGATGAGCGACAATCCCAGGGACACGGCCATCGTGAAACGCAGTACGCGGGACGCCTCTTGCGGCCTCTCCTCCGCGACCGCCCGCGTTACGAAGGTTGTAACGGCTTCACCGCCAGGCGCGGCCATGAGACCATGGATGAGCGCGGCTACGGCGATGATGACAGCCAGGACGCCGAAGTCTTCCGGCCCCAGAATCCGGGCGGAGATGGCTATCTGCGCCAGTCCGCCCAAGAGCTGGACCGCTGTAATGGTGCCCATCCAGAGGGTCTGCCGCGTTACGCGCCTGTCCGAGGACGATAGCAGCTGTGCAAGCGCCATTGCCTATCTGCGGGCCAGGCCCCGCAGCTCCTCGGCCAACCGGTCGAAATGGCGCCCGCCGCGGAAGAACTCGCCGCGCCGCTTGGCCCCGGCGCAAAGCCGCCGGTACAAGGCCGGGTCGTCAATCAGCCGCTCGATAGCCGCCTTCAACTCCGGGACGGAGCGAGGCTCCACCAGCAGCCCGCTCTCTTCGTGCTCCACCTGCTCGGGGACCCCCCCTATCGAGGTTGCGATAACCGGCGCTCCGCACTGGAAAGCTTCTATGATGATTCCCGGGGTGCCTTCGCTTTGCATATAGCTGAGGAACAGCAGCAGGTCGTGTTCGGCGAGGACGCGCTGCGCCTCCTCCGGCTCCAGCGCCCCGCCGTAAGTCGCCCTGGGGTGGCCGTCGAACAGGGAAAAGTCGGTGTTGGGCATACGGGGACCGAACACTTGGAGATGGCAGTCCTGGGGCAGGGAACGGCACGCCTCCAGCGCCTCGGCCAGCCCCTTTTCCATCCTGAGCTGGCCCATGAATGCCAGTCTGTGGACGCTATCCCGGTCCTGCCTGGTTTCCGCGGGGCTGATGTCCCTGGTGTTGGCCAGCCAGCGGAAGTTGTCCCGGCTGCTGAACTCCCGGAGCGTCTGCCTCTCCTCATACACCAGCGAGGCCCGAAGAAACGTCCGGTCCATCAGCCAGCGGCGAACCCGCCCATAACGATGGTAGGTGAAGTAGAGGCTGTCCCCGAAGAACCGCAGCGCCAGGGGACGGCGCAGCGCCCAGCACAGGGCCCAGATGGCGGACGCCGCCGTAAGCGCCGAATAGGCCGACATGTGCAGGAATACCAGGTCGCAGCGCCGGGCCCGCCGCAGAACCGTCCAGACCACCCGCGCGAAAGTGAGCAGCTCGTAACTCAGGATCTTCCAAAGAGGCAGATTGGGCCTCGGCCTGGCCGTGTTGATGATGTCCAGGTCGAAGCCTCGCAGGTCCAACTCCCGGACCGCTTCCGCAAACGTCACCCTGGCCCCGCCAATGGGTTCGCCCACTGACGCCGACTTGGCGGGCAGCGGGCCTATCAGCAGAACCTTCATCGCGCGGGGAGGTCCTGACATGCGTAAGTCCTAATTGAAATGCCTGCCCCTGCCAGCGCAGCCATTATAGGGTGAAACGGCCCTCTTGCGAATTGGCGTCAATCTGCCGCCCCTGTTCGTCTGCGCAGGACCCGCCCATCCAGGAATTCGAGGCCGCCGGCGTAATTGACCGTGTGCGTGCCCCGGTTGCCGGGCAGCCCGGAGCCGTCGATGCGCCCGATGGGGGTTTCGGCATAAGCGCTCTCATTCAGCTCATCCACCCGGTTGAGGACGACCGCGCCCCCGTAGCGTCCGCCGCAATCCTGCCCCGGGCGAATCAGGGCGCCGTCCCGGAAAAACAGCCGGCCCGCCGGCCGGGCCCGCCCGCGGTCGGACACCACCGGATTGGCCGGGTGGGGCCGCCACGCGCCCTCCAGAGCATCGGCCATATAGATATGCAACTCGTCATTGGCCCGCGCCCTCGCCTCGCTCACCGTGCCGAACAACCACAGCTTCCCGTCCTGCCGGTGCAGCGTCGGGTCGCTCATGCTCACGCCGTCCAACAGCGTCCGTTCTCTCGTCCAATCGCCGGGGAACCGGCGGCAGCGCCACAGGTCAACCCGATTCTCGTCCCAAGTGTCGGGAATCAGGTAAAGCCGGCCCTGATGCTCGAATACAAACGGGTAGGAGAGATGGTAGGGACACTCCAACGCGATGAGGACTTCGCCCAGCTCGCCGGCGGGGGACACCGGGGCGCACGATACAACGGCTTTCTTCGACGCGAAAGAGTAATCTTCGAAGAACACCCAAACCTTGCCGTCAACGACTATGGGAATGGGGTCGGCCCAGAAACGACCGGGCGGAGCGTGATGCGCTTTCAGCTGCGCCGCGGGCGCCCGTCCAGTCATTGCGGAATCGGCAAGGGGCCGGCCGGCGTTCACCGCCAGGAACCACTGCTCGTCGCCGAAAAAGCGCCGGTACGCCTCCTTGGCCGGCCGGGGTGCGTAGCGGGTCAGAAAACGCAAGATGTCCATTTGCTCCGCTCACCGAACGGGGGGTGGGGAGATAATTACGGGTCAAAAATTGCCGCTCTTCCCCGAACTTTTGGAATCATTTCAGCCTACAACCCTTGTCCACACAGCCGTCAGCCTACCGGCTCGGAACGGAAGCGTCTGATGACGCGCGCGGAATACCACGCCGCGCGAGTCAGGAGGAACCGCCGCGCCATGTGCATCGTTCGATAGAAGTCGCGATGGAGCAGCATCATGACCACCCGGCGCCACCGGCCGCGGCGGTTCTTGCGCGTTACCACCGCCATTGACTCCCGCACCAGCTCTTTGAAGCGCTCCGGCGGGATGAAGGCGGTGAAGCAATTCTCCGGGCTCTGGTGGTTGTAAATTGTGATGTCGAAGTCGTCGTCCACCACCCCAAGATCCTTGCACACCTGGAACAGCTCGGAGCCCGGATAGGGGGTGAATATACTCAGCATGATGTTATCGGCGTTGGTCTTCTCGATGGCCGTCAGAGTGTCTCGCAGCGTCTCCTCAGTCTCCTCCGGGAAGCCAATCATGAAGAAGGCGCCGACTTCGATGCCCGCCTGCCGGCAGAGGTCCACCGCCGGATACGCCTTCTCGATGGTGTGCCCCTTCTTCACGCTGCGCAGTATCCGGTTGTTTCCAGACTCGATGCCGATATTGACCCGCACGCAGCCAGAACGGCGCATGTGTTCGACCGACCGCTCCTTGACCACGCCGACCGTTATCTCGCAGCCCCACTTGAGTTTGGGACACTCGGTTTCTATCAAGCCGCACAGCTTCTCGATATAACGCGGGTGTATGCCGAATGTGTCATCGTCGAAGTAGACGTACCGGACGCCCCGCTCCATCAGCATCTTGAGCTCTCTCACGACGTTTTCAGGCGAGCGCCAGCGGGTCTTCTGCGTCCAGATGGCTTTGGACTCGCAGAAGGTGCAGCTGTAAGGACAGCCGCGAGCCGAGAAGACGTATCCGAAGGCTTCGGGCGGGTAACTCTCGTAGTCCCGAAGAACTTGCGGCGCGGCTTCCGAGGGGAAGGGCAGATCGTCGAGGTCGGGCATGTTCGTGCGCGGCGGCGTGTGCATCTTGCGGCCGTCCTGGCGGTAGACCAGCCCCGCCACCTCACTCAGCGGCGCGCCGTTCTCCAAGACCTTGAGCAGCTCGACCAGCGTCATCTCCCCTTCACCCAGCGCCGCCGCGTCAATATCAGGGCAATCCAACGCGGCCATCGTGGACAAGGTGGCGTGGGGACCGCCCAAGACGACCAGCGTGTCGGGATTATGCTCCTTGGCGATTCGCGCAACCTTCATCGCGGACGGGAAGTTCTGGGTCTTGGAGCTTATGCCAACGACGCCCGGATCGAACTCCGTTATGGCCGTCCGTATCTCTGCCCAAATAGGCGCCGCCGGGTCTTCCAACGTCCGAAGGTAACGCTCCATTCCTTCCCGAATGCGGGTTACGTTGTCGATGGTGATAGCTTTCTTCTTCGGGTTGAAATCGGCGTTGTAGGCCTGGACCTCCCAATCCGTCCACTTCAAGACCGCCCCCGAAAGATAGCCAAGCGCCAGGGGGAATTTCACCAGCGAGGCATTGTCGTGGTAGAGGCGCTTGAAAGGCGGGTCGATTATCATAACCCGCTTGCGGCGGACAGGAGCGGGCGATGCCTCGGATCGCCCTATCCCCGCAATCTCTTGTATCAAGTAGGTCATGTCATTCCCTCGCCAAGAGGGCCAGACTGGTGAGGTTCGACCCGCCGGGCTTCGTTGGCCAGGGCAGAGCGCCCAGGGGCAAGGCGACCAGGCGGGCGCCTTGCCGGCGCAGACGGCGCACCGCGAGGTAGGAGTCAGAGTTGACGCGCTCCTCCGTCCCCAGGGGTTTCCTGTCCGGAAAGTAGGAATGAATCAGCAGTTGCCCGCCCGGTCGCAGCGCCCTGGTTGCCAGCGCGATGTCCCGGTAGACGATGTCCGCGGCGGCGGCGTGGTCCATGAGGATGAAATCGAACTCCGCTTCCCGCCCATTCAGATAGTCCGTGGACCGAGCGATGGAAAATTCAACCATGTCGGCGCAGTCCAGCCGAGCCAGCATCTCCCGTGGCGGAGTGGAGATGCGGTATCGCTTCGCCTCGACGGTAGCAGGATCGTTGACGTCAAACAAGTCCACGGTAACCAGGCGGGGCGGACGTCCTGCATTCCGGCGCTCCCGCATTGCCATGGCGGCGTGCAAGGTGGACGCGCCGCGGTTGGTGCCGATTTCCAGAACGGAGCGCGGTTGAAAACGACGAATCAGGTGGTAGATTGCCCGACAGCTGCCCGGATCCATGGCGTGAATCCCCGGCGCGTATCTGAAGACTTCATCTATCGAGGCTTTCGCCTTTTCCCAGCCGTCGGCCATGCCGTCGCCCCAGAGCATATCCGAGAATGAAATCTCCGACGCCCTGGGAAGCGGGGCAACGTCCGCCGCCATCACAGGCGCCCGGTCGAGCTGCCAGGCATGGACCGCCCGGCGGAGCTCGCCATGCGCCCGCGCCGGGAGGACATTGCGGACCAGCCTCTTCAATACTCTCATGTCTACGCGGGGAGTCACCGCCGGGCTGCGTCGAGAAGCAACCCGACCACAGATTCCAGGATGCGCCGGATGTTGACCGACAGCGGGAGACCGAAGTCCTCAACGCCCCTAGCGGCAACGTTCTGGGCTGAAGTCGTACTCGTCATAGCCTATCGCCCCTGGCGGCAACGTTCTGGGCTGAAGTCGTACTCGTCATAGCCTATCGCCCCTGCCGGATGCCGTTTGACCAAGCCCCGCTTGGCCGCGCCGCAGCCATCAGGCCCGCCGTATCCCATAACCCGCCCTGCCGGCGCAAGCCCACGGGCGCAACCCATTATACAACGAACCCCAGCGCCTGTCTCACGCCAGATAGTGCAAATCACGCGACATACGCCACCAGATGCCCCCCAAGAGACGGTTGTCAAAGAAGGTGTCCTCATTCAGCCCGCCTCATCCCCTCTCCCTTGACGGGACAGGGCTAGGGTGAGGATGACCCAGTGCCCCAAACGCCCCTCATCCTAGGAGCGCAGGCGTCCCGCCTGCATCCCCAATCCCGAAAATTGCCCCCAAATTGCCCCAAACTGCCCCTTGACACGCCGAGAACAGCCGTGCTAGTCTGGTAGACGGCTCGAAGGGGCGTACTCCAAACGAGCGCAGATTGAGCTCTGCCAAAACTTGTGGGCATTCATACCGTCGCTGATGTTGGGATGGGACCAGCCGCGGTACGAGAAGGTCGGTCTGTGTTTTCGGCGTCCCGCCAGGACGACGCAGTGCCAAATGCGTCTCCCCCGTTCCAGGTGCGGACTCTCGGACGACCGGGAGGACCGTAGCCAGCGCAGCCCGACGCCTTGGCGGGTGGAAGGACGAAGCGCGAAACGCAGGCGGTCCCGCAAGGGCCCGTCAGCCGTCCGGGAAAGTTAGAGGAGGGGCTGCACCCCCAGTGTCGGCGGGCGATCGACGTCGGCATCCTCGAAGCAAGTACCGGAGTCACTGCCTTGCAAGGCAAACTCATCTCCCGCGAGAGCGGGAGAAACCAGGAGTAGACAGGGCGCGGGTCGCAAGACCCGCCAAGTACCCTCTCCCTCACGGGGGAAAGGGCCAGGGTGAGGGCAAACGCCCCGCCCTGCGCCCCTCCCCCGAAGGGAAAGGGCTAGGAGACAAGGGCGATTCCCCGCCCCGTCCCCTCTCCCTTGATGGGAGAGGGCTAGGGTGAGGGTGATAAGCCCGCAAAGGAGCCGGCCGAGACAACGCGAACATAGACGAAGGCGCCAACAAGGCCCCAGCCTTCATCACCCTCCCCCAACGGGGGAGAGACCCAGGGTGAAGGCAATTCAGCGCGTCCCTCATCTCGCCCACCGGACCGCAGGCGTCCCGCCTGCGCTTCTCCCAATACTTCGTGTAATATGCGCTCTGAACACGCTTGGCGAGGAGGTAGGCTACATGTCGAATCAGGAAAACCTCGACACGTCCAGGAAACCAACGGAGACCGCAGAGAAGACCGCCGCGGGGCCTGCGCTCCTCTCAGGCGGCAACCCGCAGATCGCGAAGGGCGACGGCGACGCCCCCGTCCAAGCCTACATCGCGGCTATGCCCGGCTGGAAGAGCGACCTCGGACGCTGCCTCGACAACCTCATCACGCATAACGTGCCTCACGTGCGCAAGGCCGTGAGATGGAACTCGCCCTTCTACGGCGTCGAGGGCCAGGGGTGGTTCGTCTCCTTCCATGTCTTCACCCGCTACGTCAAGGTAACCTTCTTCCAAGGCGCGTCGCTGCAACCCGCCCCGCCCGGCTCAGGCAAGGACAAGGACGCGCGCTGGATCGACATCCACGAAGGGGAGCTCGACGGAGAGCGAATGACGGCGTGGATCCTACAGGCGGCCGCCCTCCCCGGCTGGAACCACCGCAGCAAAGCGTAACCTCAGCCCCCTCACTGCCTCCAAGTCTTATCCCCTCTCCCTCGACGGGAGAGGGTTAGGGTGAGGGTGATCCACTACTCCAGCCAGAACGAATACAACCGCGCCTGCCGCATCGTGAACCTCAGCCGCACAGGCCGCTCGAACGACGGCCGCTCGGCGTTGTCCCAGCGGACTTCCGCGCGGATGTGGTCGCCGGTGATGGGGACGGCCGCTCCCCTGTCGAAGCCGGGCTGGACGGGGAAATTGTCCGGGCCGAACGCCGCCGGCAGGCCGGGCCCTATGGTCGGGCCGGCGGGTTCGGCGGGTTCGTTGCTGTCCGCGCCGAGTATCTCCGCGCGGAGCTCGCCCCACTTGGCGTCCACGTTCACGTAGAGCCGCTCGCCGCGCCACTCGAACGGCTTGGTCACCACCTTGCCGACCTCCGCCGCGTCCAGCGACACGAAGCCGTCGAGCCGCAGCGTCGCAAGGTTCATCGCCCCGATGTCCTCGAACACGGCCGGGTCTATGTTCAGCCTGAACAGCTCGCGGTTCCTGTCGTAGATCTCGTGCAGATGCTTGTAGCCCGGTATGCGGTAGCCGTTGTAGTAGATCCATATCTCGCCGCCCCGCGCGATGGGCGCGCCGCATATGCTGATCTGGCTCGTGTCGTATGCACTGCCGTCCCACGGGTGGACCGGCAGGAATAGCGACCTGTCGGCCACCCGCTCCCAGTCGTAGAGGTTGCGCGAAACCGCCAGCTCGGGCTGGTTGATCCGCGTGAAGTTCATGTGCGGCGCGGGTATCGCCCCGAACGGGTTGAACAGGTTCGGGAAGCCGACGTACACCCCCTCGTAGGGCATCACCGGCATCAGATAGACCTCCGCGATGTAGTCCTCGTCATCTACGATGGGCGGAGTGAAGTAGGCCGGGTCTTCGACTATCTTGCGGACGCGGCGGCGGCAGTTCTCCCAATCAGTCTCGTCGGAGTGGAGAACGAGGCGCGGCTTGGTGAAGCGGTCGAAGCTCTTGCTGGTCGAGACCCACACGGAGCGGCCCCATCGCGTAGGCTGCTTCACGGTCGCCACGAACTGCTCGGTGTATGGGTCGTAGAAGAACTTGGACGTGTCCTGGCTTGGAATCGGCGGCGTGTCCAGCATCGTCCAATCGAAGCCGTCCGGCGATACGCCGAGATGCCTGTCTCTCGCGCCAAACAGCCCCTTGTAGCGCCGGCCGGCGTCGGGGTCTCTGTCATCGCGGAGGATATGGTAGAGACCCAGCCCGCGCTGGGAGTCGAGCTCGCCCATCTTGCCGGACGGATCGAGCGCGATGTTGTTGTCCTTGGACCCCTGCCACTCGTACAGGCCGAGAGCCGGCTTGTCCCAATGGACGCCGTCGACCGAAGTGGCGTAGTGGTTGAAATAGGCGTCCGTCTCCCCGTAATGCCCGTTGTACCACCACTCCCAGAGGTCCTTCTCAGGGTTCCAGATGGGCGTGGACCAGGCCGCGACGCGGACCTGACCCATGGACCGGTCACGGCGCAGAACGGCGCCCTTGCGGTCGGGCTGGTGAAGCGTGCGCTGGATTGCATACGTCCGCTCGAGCGCGTGGTCGTCGAGGAAGAGCTGCTTGTGAGCCTTGGGGTCTATCAACGGCTGTGTCATCTTCTGTTACTCCTTACACGACTGGGTAGTGAGAGGGCCCCCACTCTACCTGGGGGTTGGTCATCATCAGCGATACGAAGAGCGGAACCAGGAAGGCCATGATGTGCGCGCCGTCCTCGACCTGGCAGCGGTTCTTCGAGCCATCCCAGGTCGCGCCGCCATGCACAAGCTGGTTGCGAAGCACGTACAGGCGGTCGAACAGAGTGCTCAGGATGACTTTGGCGTCGCCGCCTCCCTTCATCGCTTCTCCAAAGTCGCGGTAACTGCTATCGAATCGCGCTCTCCAATTCCCATAGCCAGGCCGCCCATTGTAGTGGCTCCAAAACGGTTTGAACACATACCTGTTGCCTATGAATCCATCAATCGAGCCGGAGAACTTCTGCATGAACCCGTAGTATATCCTGCGGTCTGGGTCGAGATTCAGTACCCTGCCAAAGTATTCCCTGAACTTGGCCTCCTCTGTATCAGGCTGGTCGGAGGTGTCACTTCCATAGATCGCGTTGAAGGCTATCCAATAGAAGATGAACCTGGCGTCGGCGTCGGACGCCTTCTCTGCCCGCCCTATCCAACTCGTGGCCCGGCGCATACGGAGCCCCAGATTCTCGGGCAGCGTGTTTTCGATGCGCTTCCGCTCCGCTTCCAGCGTCTTGAATGTTACTGTGTCCATCTCGCCGCCTTCCCTCCTCTCCCTCGATGGGAGAGGATTGAGGTGAGGGTGAACTTGGCAGGGCGAGTCCCCCTCATCCTAACCTTCTCCCGCGAGGGGAGAAGGGGCTGCGAGAGCGGCTCCCCTCATCCTGATATTCTCGCGCCAGGGAAATTTCCTCCCAGCCGCGCATAGTATAATATCGGCGGCTGGCGCGTCCACTTCCTCCGCGCCGTCGAACGCGACACATGGAGACACCGCTGGATGGCTGCCAACTCCAACTCGGTCAGGCTGGACCCCGACCAGCCGTTGATGCTGCGGGACGGGACGATTACCTACGTGGACGTGTTCCGTCCTGACGGGGCGGGCAAGCTGCCCGCTCTCCTCCAGCGCACGCCCTACGACAAGAGTACGCCGCACAGCAGGGGCTACGCCCTCGACGCCATCCGCGCGGCCATGTCGGGCTACGCCGTGGTGATACAGGACGTTCGCGGGCGGTTCACCTCGGACGGCGAGTTCTACCCGTTCGTGGACGAGATGAACGACGGCTACGACTCCGTCGAGTGGGTCGCGGGGCAGCCGTGGTGCAATGGGCGGGTGGGGATGTTCGGCTCGTCCTACGTAGGCGCGACTCAGTGGCTCGCGGCCAAGGCGAGGCCGCCGTCGCTGGGGGCAATAGCGCCGGGCGTTACGGCGTCCAACTATCACGACGGCTGGGCGTGGCGCGGCGGCGCGTTCGAGCTCGGCTTCAACCTGTACTGGACGCTCGGCCCGCTCATCTCGGAGAACTGGCGCAACCTGTCCACGCGGCTATACCTCTCGCCCGCGCAGTACGAGATGCTGATAGAGGCAAAGGACAACCTGCTGGGCAGCCTCTCTCATCTGCCAGTGAGGGGGAATCCGGACTTGGAGGGCGGCATAGCGCCATACTACTTCGACTGGCTCGACCATCCCGAATACGACGGCTACTGGAAGGCCATCTCCATAGAGGAAGCGCACTCGGAGATAACGGTTCCCGCCTTCAACTACGGAGGCTGGTACGATATCTTCCTGGGCGGCACTATCCGCAACTTCACCGGGATGCGCGAGTCGGGCGGTTCCGAGTCCGCCAGGCGCGGGCAGAGGCTCGTGGTCGGCCCGTGGGCGCATTCGGCCATCGGCGGCAGCGTGGCGGGCGAGCGCAGCTTCGGCAGCGCGGCCTCCTCGGCCTACGGAATAGACCTCCATGGACAGATCCTCAGGCACTTCGACCACTGGCTCAAGGACGAGGACAACGGCTTGCCCGACGACCGCCCCGTCTCCATATTCGTGATGGGCGAGAACGTGTGGCGCAGCGAAGACGAGTGGCCGCTGTCCAGGGCCGAGCCGGTCCCGTTCTTCCTGCGCAGCCTCGGCAAAGCCAACTCGCTGCTGGGAGACGGCTGGCTCGACAGGGACGCCCCCAGCGGCGGCGAGCCACCGGACGTGTACGTCTATAACCCGATAGACCCCGTGCCCACCAGGGGCGGGCCGGTGATCTGTGATGAGGGAGTCGTGCCCGCGGGGGCATACGACCAGCGCGGCGTCGAGTCGCGCCACGACGTGCTGGTATATACCTCGCTGCCTTTGGAGCGGGACATAGAGGTGACCGGCCCGGTCACCGTAACCCTGTACGCATCCAGCTCGGCGCGCGACACGGACTTCACGGCGAAGCTGGTGGACGTCCGCCCCGACGGGTACGCGAGCAACCTGACCGAGGGAATAGTCCGCGCCAGATGCCGCGCGGCCGAGCTGACCGCCCCCCACATAGAGCCGGGGTTGGTCTATGAGTACAGTATCGACCTCTGGGCGACGAGCAACCTGTTCAGGAAGGGCCACCGCGTGCGCCTCGAGATCTCCAGCAGCAACTTCCCCAAGTACGACCGCAACGCCAATTCGGGCCTGCCTATCGGGTCCGACGTGACCGTTACGTCCGCTCTCCAGACCGTACACCACAGTCCGGAGCTCCCCTCCCGCTTGGTCTTGCCCATAGTCCCCAGGGACTCGCGCTAGGAACGCGGCGGCAAGAGCCGCCCGGTCACGGCTCGGCCCGCCTAGTTCAGGAACCGCAGGGCGGCGAAGAGAACTGCCATGAGCGTCACCATCAGAGCGCCAATACGCAGCAACAGGCGGGACCAGTTCGCGGTACGGGAAGGTTGCCCTACGTTTGCGTCCCAACCCGGCAGTCTGATAGAGTGCCCTTACCCAAGCCAAGATGAGGACCCGCGAACATGACAGCCAAGTATAAGGTAGCCATCATCGGGACCGGCCGCATGGGCGGCCTGATAGAGGACGAAGTCCCGAGCAACGCCTTCTCCAGCCCATACGGGCACTTCAGCGCCTACGCGGCGATAGCCGAGACCGAGGTAGTCGCCGTCGCCAACCGCGGCAATGAGCGCCTGGAGCGGTTCAGCAAGCGCTTCGGCGTCTCCAACGCCTACCTCGACTACCGCGAGATGATAGAGAAGGAGCGCCCCGACATCGTAAGCGTTACCACCCCATCGGTACACCGAGCCGCGCCCATAATCTTCGCCGCCGAGCATGGAGTGCGCGGCATCTACGCCGAAAAGGGGCTGTGCGCCTCCCTCGCCGAGGCCGACCAGGTCGCCGCCGCGGTCAGATCCAACGGCGTCGCCTTCAACTGGGGCGCAATGCGCCGCCACCACGACGGTTTCGTCCGCATGGCTGCCGCAATCGCCGACGGAGACATCGGCGAGCCCCGATACGTCGTCATGCACACCCATACAGACCTTATCAAGCACCACCCGCACACCATAGACCTCGTGCAGATGCAAATCGGAGACCCGACGCCGCTATGGGTCGAGGGTACGCTGGTCCAGAAAGGCGACCTGCTGGAAGGCGGCCGCGCCGCCGAGCGGCCGCGCGCCTACCCGGACTACGACGCCGAGACCCATAGCTTCGTGGCCCCGCCGGGCGAGGAGATAGCGGACCCGATGGTGGGCTACTTCCGCGTGGGCTACGAGAACGGCGTCGAGGCCATGTTCGTGCCAATCGGCAGCCTCGACATCGAGATATACGGCACGGAGGGCAAGGCCTACTCGTGGGAGAACGGCGAGCTATTCAGGATTCGACGCGCCGGCAAGGGCAGCTCAGCCGTTGAGGAGACCGAGATCAGGCCCACGGGCGACAGCCCGACCGTCGCCACCGTGCGCAGCGTCATCCGAGAGATGGAGACCGGCCAGCGCGCCACAGGCAACATCGACGTCACCATGCAGGCTGTCGAGACCCAGTTCGGCATCGCCCACTCCCACCTCCAGGGCGGCGCCCGCGTTACCCTGCCGGTCCAGGACCGGAGCCTCTATATCCCCGGCGGCTGACGGCTCACTTGAACCGGAAGGCATACAGCTTCGCGTCGTAAGTCTCTATCCGCAGCCGAACCGCGCGGTCTGCCAGCCCGCTCACGTCGGCGCCGCCTCCGAAGGTTACGGGCATCCTCGTCGAGTTGCCGTTGATAGCGCCGCAGTCCCGCCGCGTGAAGCCCTCTATCGGGGCGCCATCCGCAGTCTGAAACTCGACCGCAGCCAGGCCGCCGGCGCTCGTGTCTATGTTCAGCTCCAGCCGTCCGCCCTCGAACATCATCGGCGGCGTAACCAGCCAGCCGCCATCGTAGGGCGTGTCCGCCGATATGAACCCGTCCAGCCGCGACTCGTTGACGTATATGCCGTACTTCACGCCGTCCGACTCTGGGTCGAACAGCCCGGAGTGGTTGCGGTTCGACCCAGAGCAGTAGTTCCAGAGCGCGTCTCCCACGCGCGCGAAGCCGGGCGCCGTGTATAGCTGCCGCGACCTCGACCCGCCCGCGAGACCGACGCGCAGGAACGGACGCCGCCCCGGGGCCTGCATCCACGCGATGCCGTCCCGGCTCGTCAGCAGCCGAATGTCCGACGTGTCCGGGTAGTTGACGTGCATGTCGCCGGCCTCGTCACCCTCGCCGCGAACGACCTCGACGCACTCCCAGTGGTACAGGAAGCTCGGCAGCATCAGGTACACGTCCTCCGCATACGGATACTTGCACGCGCTGTTCGTATAGACGTCCACGTACCCGCCGAGGCGGTCGGCGCACTCCGCGGGCGGCGTCACCCGCCACTCTGACTCCTCGGCCCGGAACACCTCCACCATCTCCGACCAGTCGTGGAAGTCCGGCGACTCGATGCGCCCGATGCCCCGCACCTTGAATCCCTTGTACGGGTTGCGCGTCCGCCCGTATCCGACGTACCTGCCGAGTCGGTCGTCCCAGAACGGCACGTTCTGCGTGTCGCAGTGGGGCGTGTCTATGCGGTCCGGGTAGGCGTTCCAGTATATGCCGTCCTGCGAGTGCATCTGCCAGAACGGGCCGGTCATACCCCTCGCCTCGTCCTCCGGCGGGATGCCTCGGACCTTCGTCCAGAACTTGTACCGCTCCTCCGGCGGGCAGTCCGGATTGGCGTCGAGCATCACCGTGCCGCCCTCCGTCTCGCCCCGAGGCGCATCAGGCAGGCGCGGGATGACGACGTTGTTGGCCCTGGATCCGCAAATCTCCACCAGCCCGATATCAGGCTTCTCCCAGCGGATCCCGTCCGACGACTCGGCGTAGGCGACCCCGCGCGTTATCCCCGACGGGTCGCCCTCCGGCGGCGTGAAGTCGTACCACATCCGGAACCGGTCGCCCTCCCTGATTACGGTATTGTAGCCGCCGATCCGCGTCTCCCACGGCCTGTCCGGAACCAGGATGGGCTCCTCGCCCATGTGCGGCGGGTTCATCACCAGCTCGACGTTCTCGCTCGAGTCTATGAAGCGGTCGTCAATGAACAGCTGCTTCCTACTGCCCACCTCGATAGGCTGCCGGTCATTAGCCGCAATCTTGTTCGCCACCTTGAGCCACCTCCGCCGAGATCATATACCCTATGCGCTGATATATCTACCCGGAAGATGTATGATGGGGTGTATGGAGTACGAGTGGAATGAAGCGCCAGCAACGGGAAGCCCAATGGACATGAACCCCTACCAGCACAGGCAGCTCTTCATAGACGATGCCGTCATATCCGAAATCCGCGGGCTCGCCAAGACCATGAACCAGCCCGTCAAGTACGCCGGCAACCCCATCCTCAGGCCGTCCATGCCATGGGAGCGCGACGCGGGGTTCGTGGGCACGGTCATGCGAGACGACGACGGGTCGTTCCGCGCTTGGTACCAGGGCTGGCACTACGACCGCTATCCGGCCTGCTACGCGACGTCGATGGACGGCGTCTTTTGGCGCAAGCCCGATCTCGGACTCATCGAGGTCGAAGGCAGCGCCGCCAACAACCGCGTCATGGAGGAAGCCTGCGTCCCAAACGTCATCCACGACCCGCGCGATCCTGACCCGGCCCGGCGCTACAAGATGCTCTACTGGGACTTTTCGATACCGCGCCCGAACAGGGCCGCCTCTGTCTCCGTCGCCTTCTCCCCAGACGGCATCCGCTGGACCCCCTTCGAGGGCAACCCAGTCCTCACAGGCACGGGCGACACCCACTCCCTGCTCGGCTGGGACGAGCGGGTTGGCAAGTACGTCGCCTACGTTCGGCCAGGACGCGCAGCCGTCCAAGGCCCGTACCGACGCCTCATCGCACGCTCCGTCAGCGACGATTTCACCACCTGGAGCGAACCCGAAACAGCACTCGCCCCAGACGAGGACGAGCCGGACCTCGAGTTCTACAACATGCCGGTCTTCAAGTACGAGGGCCTCTACCTCGGTCTGCCTTGGGCCTACTACACCTACCCCGAAGAACCCCGCTCCAGGGCCGGCGGCATGATGGACGTCCAGCTTGCCGTCAGCCGCGACGGGATAGAATGGGCGCGAGCGGGCGGCCGCGCCTCATTCATCCCGACGGGCCCCAGCGGCAGCCTCGACCAGGGCATGGTCGCATGCGCCAGGGAACCGGTCCGCGTAGGCGACGAGCTCTGGTTCTACGGCTCAGGCTCCGACGGTGACCACGGCCTCCGGCAGCGCAACGCCAGGGGTATGCTCAGCAAGCTGCGGCTCGACGGCTTCGTGTCCCTGGACGCCGGCCCAGAGACCGGCTGGCTCGTCACAAAGCCCTTCACCTGCCGCGGCGGCGCGCTCCACGTCAACGCAAACGCCCGCGGCGGAGCGCTCGCCGTCGCTGTACTGGACGCAGACGGCTTCCAGTTCGACGACATGCGCCACCTCGATTCCGCCCTATTCGACGGCGACTCGGTCCGCCACCAAGTAACCTGGCAGTCCCACACCACCCTGGACCACCTCCGCGGCAAGACCATCCGCCTGAAGTTCTACCTCACGTCGGCGACGCTCTACTCCTTCCACCTCGCCTAGGACCTGGACGTTCACGCCCTGGCTTTCCAACCGGTTCCATAGCTGGCGCATCTCCGGGCGGCACGGAACCGGCGGCCCGCGCCTTTTCTGACCAGTCGGCCAGCATTTGCCAGTCGGAACATGTTTGCAAAATTGATGCGGACCCTGTATCGGGCGTCGGGGCCGCTTTCGCGCTCCTCGGCGAGGCGCTGGGCCTCGAGGAAGATGTTGGAATTGTCCCAATATATGAAGACCCTGTTCACGCGGCGCCTCCTCCCATGTATAATTCAAGCATGAATCGCATCTAGTTCGCAAGGAGACGCGGATGGAAATCAAGAATCACCAGCCGGGGATGTTTAGCTGGGCGGACCTGGGGACGCCGGACGTGGAGGGGTCGAAGCGGTTCTACACGGAACTCTTGGGGCTGGACGTTATCGACCTGCCGATAAGCGAGAGCATGTCCTACTCGATGCTGAGCAAGGACGGGAAGAGCTCGTGCGCGATGTACTCGATGCCGGACGAGATGAAGGCGATGACCGGTGGGCGCGCGGCGTGGGTCGCGTACTTCACGGTGGAGAGCGCGGACGAGTCGGCGGCGCGTATCAAGGAGCTCGGGGGTTCCGTGGTTAGGGAGCCGTTCGACGTGTTCACGTCGGGCCGGATGGTGATCGCCAATGACCCGACGGGGGCGATGTTCTGGACCTGGGAGCCGAGGGACCACATTGGGGCGCAGGTGTTCGGCGAGCCCGGGGCGCTGGCGTGGGCGGAGCTGTACACGCGGGCGCCTGAGGCGGCCGCAAAGTTCTACGGGGAGCTGTTCGGGTGGACGGCGCACGCTACGAAGACCCCGGACGGCGGTGATTACACCCTGTTCCATCTGGATGGCAAGCCGGCCGTGGGCATGATGGAGATCAGGGAGGAGTGGGGTGAGATGCCGCCGTACTGGGCTATCTACTTCACGGTGGCGAACTTGGACGCATCTCTGGCCCAGGTGAGGGAGCTAGGAGGCACCGCAGTATCGCCGGTCGTGGAAGTGGAAGGCGTTGGCCGGATCGCGATGATACAGGACCCCCAGCAAGCGTACGTGTCGCTCATGGAGCTCACTAGGTAAGGGTGTAATACACTCATTGGGTAAGGATGTAATACAAGGGCGGCGTCCCGATCGAGAAGATGCGCCCGTTGAAGGAGTGTTGCGCAGGTTATGAGTTATCGGCTTGGGGTTGACGTTGGGGGGACGTTCACGGACTTGGCGCTTCAGGACGTGGAGACGGACGCCCTGGAGTTCGCCAAGACGCCATCTACCCCCGCGAACCAGGCGATTGGAGTCGCGGAGGGCATCAGCCAGCTCATAGGGCGGCTGGGCGTGTCGCCTAACGAGGTGAAGTTCCTCAGCCACGGAACGACCGTCGCTACGAACACGCTGCTGGAGCGCAAGGGGGCGAGGTGCGCCCTGGTGGTGACGCGCGGGTTCCGGGACGTGCTGGAGATAGGCCGTCAGGACCGCCCGCACCTGTACGACTGGCGCCAGCAGAAGCCAGCCCCCATCGTGCCGCGCCACCTGAGATTCGAGGTCGGCGAGCGCGTGCTGTACACCGGCGAGGTCGAGACGCCCCTCGACGAGGGCGGCCTGGCGTCGGTGATCGAGCGGCTGGGCTCGGCGGAGATTGACGCGGTGGCGGTGTGCCTGCTGCATTCATACGCCAATCCCGCGCACGAGATGGCGGTGGGCGCAGCCATCCGGGCCGCGCTGCCGGACCTGACCATCTCGCTGTCGTGCGAGGTCGTGCCGGAGTTCAAAGAGTACGAGCGGATGTGCACGACGGCCATCAACGCATACGTTGCGCCGGTGATGGGGCGGTACCTGACGCGGCTGCGGCAGAGCGTGGCGGAGCTTGGCATCGACTCGGAGCTGCACATCATGCAGTCGAACGGCGGGACGATGGGCGTGGGCGCGGCGGCGGAAAAGCCAGTGCATACGATATTGTCGGGGCCTGCGGCTGGGGTGATAGGCAGCGTTGCGATAGCGAACCAGGCCGGGCAGTCGAACTCCATCTCTGTGGACATGGGCGGGACGAGCTTCGACATCAGCCTGTGCTACCGGGGCGAGGTCCGGCGGACGCAGGACAGCGAGATAGAGCGGCTGCCCGTGAAGGCCCCGATGGTGGACATCCACACGCTGGGCGCGGGCGGCGGCAGCATCGCGTGGATCGACCCTGGAGGCGCCCTGCGGGTAGGGCCGCAGAGCGCCGGGGCCGAGCCCGGTCCGGCGTGCTATGGACGCGGAGGCCGCGAGGCGACGGTTACGGACGCGAACCTAGCGCTGGGACGCCTCAACCCCGCGAGCTTCCTCGGCGGTCGGCTCCGCTTGGACGCGGGCCTGGCGAGGGACGCCATCAGGCGGCGCATCGCGGACCCGCTCGGCATGAGCGTCGAAGAGGCTGCGGAGGGGATAGTCCGAGTCGTGAACGCGGGGATGATAAAGGGCATCCGCGTCGTCTCGGTCGCCAAGGGGTACGACCCGCGCGAGTTCTGCCTGGTCGCCTTTGGAGGGGCCGGGCCCGTACACGCATCCGAGCTTGCGCGGGAGCTGGACATTCCGCGCGTGCTCGCGCCCATCGCGCCGGGAGTGACCTCGGCGCTGGGGTTGCTGATGGCGGACCTGCGGGAGGACCTCGCGCGCACCATCCTACGGCCATCGGACGCGCTGGAGCCTGCAGAGCTCAACGAGCGGTTCGCGGAGATGGAGGCGGAGGCAGCCGCGACCATGGAGCGCGAGGGCGTGGCGCCCGGCGGCGTTGCATGGATCAGGGTCGCGGACGTGAGGTACCTTGGGCAGGGATTCGAGCTGCAGGCGCCTGTTGGCGCGGGGGCGCTGGACGGCGGCGACGTGGCCGAGATGTACGAGCGGTTCCACATGGCGCATACGCAGCTGTACGGCTACGCGCAGCGGGACTCGCGGATGGAGGTCGTGAACCTTCGACTCACGGCGCTGGCGAACATGCCGCGGCCCCGGCTGGACGCCGCGCCGCTGAACGGCTCGCGCAACCCGGACGGCGCCAGGGTGAACGCGCGGCCGGTCTATTTCCACAACGAGCCGGTATCGGCGGGCGTCTACGACCGCGCCAGGCTCGCGCCTGGAGACGTGGTGGAGGGCCCGGCGGTCATCGAGCAGCTGGACTCGACGACGCTGGTATGGCCGGGGCAGACGGCGTCTGTGGACTCGTACAGGAACCTGCTGTTGGAGCGCGTGGAATGAGCATAGACCCTATCACGCTCGAGGTGATGCGCAACGCCTTCTACTCGATAGCGGACGAGATGATAGTCGCGTTGATCCGGGCCAGCTACTCGACGAACATCAAGGACCGGCGCGACGCATCGTGCGCGATCTACACGGCGACGGGGGACGTGGTGGTCGTGGCGCAGAGCGAGATAGGCACGCCGCTGCATCTGGGAACCATGCAGTCGGCGGTCAGGTCCGCGATGGCGGCCTACCCGTTCGACGATCTTAGGCCGGGCGACGCGGTTGCAATGAACATGCCGTACCCGGCCGGGCCGGGCCATCTCAACGACCTGTGCCTGATCTCGCCTGTCTTCTACAAGGGCGAGATGATAGCTATCACTGCGAACCAGGCGCACCACGTGGACATGGGCGGGTTCGCGCCCGGCTCGATGCCGTTCGGGGTGAAGGAGATATTCCAGGAGGGCTTGCAGATCCCGCCGATACGCCTGTTCCGCGGCGGCGAGATGGACCCCGAGCTGTGGTCGCTCATATCGCAGAACGTGAGGCCGCCCGTGGAGGTCAAGGGCGACCTGCTGGCGCAGTACGCCTGCAACATAACCGGCGAGCGCCGGCTGACGGAGTTGATGGACCGCTACACGCTGGAGACGGTGGGCACGTACCTGGACGAGATGATCCGCTACTCGGAGCGGCGCATGAGGGCAGCTCTCCGCAAGGTGCCCATGGGCACGTACAGCTACGAGGACGTGATAGAGGGGGACGGCATTACGGACAGGCATTACGCCATCCGCGTCGAGATCGAGGCGATGGGCGACTCGATCCGCACGGATTTTTCGGCGACGGACGACGCGGCGTTGGGGCCGATCAACTGCCGATGGCCGTCGGTGGCGGCGTGCGTCTATTACGTATTCAAGGCGCTGCTGGACCCAGAATTGCCGCCGAACGCGGGGGCCTACCGGCCGTTCGACATCATCGTCCGGGACGGCAGCGTGCTTTCGGCGAACTATCCGACGTCGGTGTGCAACGCCAACATCATCACGACGCAGCGCATTACGGACGTGCTGCTGGGGGCGCTGGCGGACGCGATGCCGGAGCGGGTGCAGGCGGCGTGCTCGGGCACCATGAACCTGCTGAACATCGGCGGCACGGACCCTCGCAGCGGAGCGCTGTACAACTACATCGAGACCTATGCCGGGGGCCAGGGCGCGATGCATGACCTGGACGGCATGGACGCGATCCAGAACCACATGACCAACACGCGCAACGCGCCGGTCGAGGCCATCGAGTCGGCGTATCCGTTGCTGGTCGAGCGGTACGGCCTGCTGCCGGACTCGGAGGGCGCGGGCGAGCATCGCGGCGGCGTAGGGCTGACGCGGGTGCTGAGGACGCGGGGCGACGTGCAGCTCACGCTGAGCTCGGACCGCGGCGGCGTGCCGCCCTGGGGCCTGCTCGGGGGCGCGGACGCCCAGCCGTCCAAGTGCGAGGTCATCAAGCCGGACGGCGCGGTAGAGCGGCTTCCGTCCAAGGTAACGACGTCCGTGCCGGCGGACCGGGTTATCGTGACGGAGACGCCCGGCGGCGGCGGCTGGGGAGACGCGGAGCGGCGCGACCCGGAGGCTGTCCGCCGAGACGTGGTCGCGGGCCTGGTGTCGGTCGAGAGGGCGAGGAGCGTGTACAAGGTCGCCTTGGAGCCAGGTACGCTGGAGATCGACCGGGACGCCACGGAGGAATTGCGAGGAAGCGATTAGCGCAGCGTTGTGGACTCGAGGCCATAGCTCTATGCAATATATCTTCTCCGTTTTGATGAAACGCCGGTATCTTACTCTGGTGGTCCTATTCCTGTTCATTATCGCAGTGGTGGGGCTGGACTCTTGGACTGTCGTTCCATTCAAGTATGAATGGGTATTGACTGGGCTTCTCTTTCTCGTCCTATTGACCTTGGTGGGTGCGACTGGCCTAATAGGAGTAGCCGCGCCTATGGACCGCCGAGCAATGCAGTATGTTTACTCAATCTTGGTGGCCTTGCCAATAGCCATATTCGCAACGTTCTTTTTTCTTCTTGAGTATGAGTGGTTTAGGTGGTTGTGGGGGTGGCCTCTGAGTCTTGCTACATTGATTTGGTTCGGAACAACGATACTGATGGGAGCGGCTACGTATGCAGATCGCAACACAAAAGCATTCTTGCTCCTAGTTATTTCGCCACTGATTGTAATCGTATGGCTTGGGTTTCTCGCGATTGCAATGTATTTTATCTGGTGGTTTGAACTGTTGTTTGATCAGTTTATGATCGCAAACTGGGGCACATATATGGCTATCATGTTTGTGCTAGTGTTGGTCTGGCTGGCAACATCCGCCTTGGTTGTGGCTGCTTCACTTCGGACCAGGCTGTCTGACAAGCCCAGAACATCACGGCTGTATATCACAGTTATGTTGAAAGCCCTAGGAATCTCGGCCGCGGCTTTTGCTTCCACAGTGGTTGTTCCAATACTTGCCGTGCCAGTCATAGGTCTGAGTGTGTTTTTTCTTGTACCATTACTTGTGGCTGTCGTGGTTACTGCACCGGGCGTGGTACTGATTGGCACGATGAGGCATCCTTATCAGAACATTGTAGTCACTGCGATCGGGCTGTGGGTGATGATTACAGCTGTGGGATGGTACTGGCCATTGACAATGGACAACGGACTGGGCATGTTTACAGGCGATGACCGCGCAGCTGCCGAGGGCGCCCTGACTGGGGGAAACAACTGTTCCTCCTTCTATGCGCCAATTGCTAGTCGGGTTGTCAAAGACGACAGTGGCGGCTTCCGGGTCCTGAATCGCACGTGGTGGAGATTGCCAGCTCCTTGCTGACCGGTGATCGGCAGCAGGACCCTATTGGAGAGACGATGGCATACATTCGTTCCGTAGTGACAAGATACCGATACGCTATTCTAGTGTCGAGCTCTCTGCTCATAGCGATCGAGATGGGGCTTGCCTTTGGAGTGGACGTCCCAATTGAATACGAAGGGTTGTTGGGGTGGCTCTTGTTCCTTACTATATTAACTTGGGTAATTGTGGGGTGGGTAGTTGGATATGTTGCGCCTATGTCTGTAGAAGATAGGGCAATAAAGCGCTCATATAGAATCCTTGTATCGTGTCCTTTTCTGCTCCTCGTAATTATTGCCGCGTTGATTATCTCCTGGGGATTTGAAGGAATCCATTTTTGGCGTCTATCCTTCGCGATAATTGCCTGGGCTGGCATCACCGCTCTCTTCAGAGCGGTTACCTCTAAAGTCCGTACTAAGATGCGGCTGTACGCCGTGCCGGTACTAATTGTGTTCCTTTTGCTTGCAATTGTTGGTGAGGGTGGGATTCTTGAATGGTTATTGTCTAGGATCTCTATATTCATCTTGATCGCCCCACTGGCATGGGTAGGAATGTCAGGGATTCTCTCATTGCTTTCGCCTGATATTCGTTATATAAAAGGATATGCATTTGTAGTCGTTTCTCCACTGGTTTTGTTCGCATGTATTGGAATACTAACATTGTTCTTTATATCATTGTACTACTCGAAGCCATGGCTCCTTTTGCTAATGTTATTCGCTATGTTAATCACCTGGCTTGGAGTCATTGTGATGGGAACACCCATTACGTCTGTACGACCAGTATCGGGGCTGGTTGATAGAATCGTGAGTCGCTATAGGAATATCCTTGTCGCAGCTATTGTTCTATGGGCGTTGATATCTATTACTGGATGGTACTGGGCTGCGACAATGAGTAATGGAATCGATGCATCGTTCACTGAGCAAGAATATCGAACGGCGCAAAATGCCTTTGGAACAATCTGCGACAATCCTCTTGATCCAACTGGATACCGTGTTATAAAGTCTAGTGGGTCCGGTTTCTATGTACAGGGATTCACTTGGTGGGGAATCCCAACTGACGTTAAATGTTATTATAGATAGCTGAATGAGGAATGAGATGAGGGGTTCTGTTCATGGCGGGGAGCGGCGGTTTGCTGGCGCTTGCCTTGGTTGGGTGTGCGCCGGCGCCCGCAAATCTGCACAGTTACAGGTCTTCATCTGGTGTTGACAGTTGCGGATAGAGAGGGTACGCTACGCCCGTCCATGGGGTAGAGTTCGTCCATTCGTCATGGATCGAGGGGAGAGTCGCCAAGTGAGACTGCCCGCCGCTAGACTGCTTCCGCCTGCGCTGGCGGCCGCGCTGCTGGGGATGCTAGCCATCGTGTCCACTTCGGCGGTGATGGCGCAGGAGCCTCCGCCGGATCTGGCCGCGAAGGACAAGGACGCGACGCCGCAAGACAGCGAAGCGGGCGTTAGCGGCAGTTCCGGGTAGCAAGGAGTCAAGAAATGGGAGGCTTGGGAGACCTCAATCTCGCTCTGAAATTTATTTGGATCATGGTGCTTATTGTTTTCCTCATACCAGTATATCTTCTTCCAATCATGCTAATAGGACCATTGTTGGCGCCATTCGCGGCTGCGACATGTTTTATAATTGCGCGTTCACGGGGAATGAGACCCATGCGTTATGCAGTGGTCGGAGCTCTCTACTCGACTCTGTTCTTCCTACCTTTTTGCTACCTTGTAGCGCGAATGTATAATAGGAGTGTTCCAAGCGGATACATCCGGGTGGGCTACGTCTACATCTATCTGGTATGGCTCTTTGGATCGGTACTCTACAATCTGTTTCTGATGTTTGCCTATCATCCTGGAAGACATCACATACTTGATTTCACAAACGTCTGGGTACTCACTGCCTATTTGATAATTATTGTGATATGCGTAAACTTGATTGCCTTGTCGATATCAATCACAAAGCTAGAGAACAGCCATCGCAATTATCTCGAACATACTTCCTGTGTATCGAGTAGTGTGCTACCTCGTAAAGCGTATATAATGCCATTTGTCTATACATTTGTTTCGTTATTGTTGACTGTGGTCCTCTTGTTGTTCTTGCGCCTCCTAGAAGTACTGGCGCCGCGAGGCTCTGGGCCGTAGGCCTCGTCGAGCAGGTCGGTTACGTATCTGACCTCGACCGGCGGGCCGAATTGAGCCGCGCCCTGCTGTAGTTGCAGCACGCAGCCGGGGTTCGCGGTTGCGAGCATTTCGGCTCCCGACGCGCGGACGTTGTCCATCTTCGAGCGCAGCACCCGGAGCGAGAACTCGCGCTGGGTGATGGTGTATGTTCCGCCGGCGCCGCAGCACCTCGTGGAGTCGGCCATCTCGACCAATTCCAGTCCCGGTATCGCCCTGAGCAGCTCGCGCGGGGCCTCGGTGATGCGCTGGGCGTGGGACAGGTGGCATGAGTCCTGGTACGTGACGCGGTATGGAAGCGCGCGCTCCGGCGGGACCAGGGATAGGTTCGCCAGGAATTCGTGAACGTCCTTCACCATGCCGCCAAGCCGTTTCGCTCTGCCCGAGTACTCGTCGTCGCCTTCGAGCAGGTGAGCGTACTCCTTCATCCGCGACCCGCACCCCGCGGACGCGACGACGACCGCGTCCACCGGCTCGCCAAGGAATGCGTCCACGTTGCGCCTGGCTAGGTTCCGCGCCGTTTCGAGATCGCCGACGTGCGAGTGGATAGCGCCGCAGCATCCCTGGCCGGCCGTGACGATGACCTCGCACCCGTTGCGGGCCAGCACGCGGGTTACGGCGTCCATCTGCGGTCCATGGACGAGTGGCATCACGCAGCCCGACAGCAGCGCAACCCTCGCCCTTTGCTCGCCGACCGCGGGAATGATCTGCCCCTTGGCCTTGAAGGCGCGCGATGGGACTTCCGGCGCGGTCAGCTCCATCTCGGCGAGGCTCTTCGATATGAGCCGCAGGACGCGCGTCTTCCGGACGGCCCACTGGAGCCCGAGCTTCCTATACAGGCGCAGCCCGGACACCGCCATGGCGAGGCGGCCCTGGTGGGGCAATATCCGGCGCAGGAGCAGGTTCGCAGCCGCGCGGGAGAGCGGCGACGGCTTGCGCTGGGCCTCGACCTCGGCCATCGTCGCCTCGATGAGACGCCCGTAGGGCACGCCGGACGGGCAGGCCGACTCGCAGGCGCGGCACTGGATGCACAAGTCCCAGTGCCCCGAGACTGCCGCGCTTATGCCGACTCGGCCCTCGTTGACCGCCTTCATCAGCGCGATGCGGCCCCGCGGCGATTCGGTCTCCAGCCCGGTCTCGACGTAGGTGGGGCAAGCCTGGAGGCAGAAGCCGCAGTGGACGCACTTGTACAGGTCGGACTCAGCTGGCGCGTCGAGTCCCGAAAACGGCCACGCAGGGCTTCCGCGAGGAGATGGCGTCATACGCGCCCCGCGAATCGCCCGGGGTT
This sequence comes from uncultured Dehalococcoidia bacterium, assembly GCA_958296115.1. GTDB lineage: Bacteria > Chloroflexota > Dehalococcoidia > Lucifugimonadales > CAJWER01. Next base: position 1,871,091 of record OY282442.1, on the reverse strand, counting down.
CAGGATGCCCTTGGGGTCATACTCGCGCTTCAGCCCGCGCGCGACGGACTCCGGGCCGGCGATGCCCCCCCAGACGTCGATCCCTGACTTGGCCGCCAACGCCGCCTGCTCGACGACCAGGCAGCCGCCGGCGCGGGCCGCCAGGCCCCGCGCGCGGTCTATTATGCCAGCCACGTCATCGCTCGCCTGGTCTTCGCCGGTCCACGAGAACAGCGCTGTCCCGTGGGCAGGGTGCGCCGCTATTGCCAAGGACAGGCCGCCGGCTCCGTTCATGTTCTTGATCCCCTCGACGAGCTGCGGCATCCCCGACGGCGTAGCATTCGCCCGAATGCCCAGTATCGGCCGAGGCTCGTCCCATCCGAAGTCGCTCAACGCTCTCCATGCCGTCTCGGCGCCGCCTGCGTCCAGAACCTCCACCCCGGCCGTCGCCGCGCCTTCGATTATCGCTCGGCTCTCGCTTACCTGGCGGTCCAGGGCCCGCGGCCGGCCGCCCAGGCGGACGGCGAGACGCCACGCGCCGGGCGGGTCCACGATACCCGTCCTGCGCCCGGCGCGCGCGTCGAATGCCGTAACCGCCAGGGGCATCAGGGGGCTCCTGAACATCCCCAGGGCGGCGGCGAAGCACGGGCCCGGCCGGTCGAATCGCGCCAACACGGTCGCCTCGCCCGCCGGGCGCGGAGCAAGCTTGAGCGAGACCTCCGTGATGACTCCCAATGTCCCCAATGCCCCCACGTGCAGCCGCGACATGTCGTATCCGCTGACGTTCTTGACCACCTGCCCGCCGCTCTTCGTAATCGTCCCGTCCGCCTGGACGACCTTCATGCCGATTACTGTATCGCGGATGCTGCCGTACTGCCACTTCAGCGGGCCGCTCGTTCCCACGGCCAGCGCGCCGCCCAGCGTGGCCCTGCCGGGCAGTGGGGGGTCTATCGGCAGGAACTGCCCGTGAACGGCCAGCGATTCCTGGAGGGCATCGACGGCGATGCCGGCCTCGACCGTCGCCGTCAGGTCGCCCGGCGTATGGTCCAGTATCCGGTTCGCGCCGGTCATGTCGAGGGCGAGGTCGAACCTGTGGGGAGGATTGCCCAGCCCAATGCGGGAGCCTCCACCCCAAGGTATCACCGCAAGCCCGCGTTCGTCCGCGAACCGCAGGGCGTCGCGGACCCCCTCCGCGTCCTTGGGACGCGCCGCAAAACGGGGAATGACCCCGTCGACTGCATAGGCTCTTCCCGTGGTCTCGTCGAGGCTGTCTATCATGGCGGCTAGATATAGGCCCCAGCGCCGGCCTTGGCCGCCGCCCTGGAGTGGGAGACGTGCGTCCGGTCGGCGCCGGTCGGGAATATCTTGCCCGGATTCAGCATCCCTTCAGACCCGAAGGCTGGTCCCAACCGGGCCATCGCGTTCAGGTCGTCGTCGTCGAACATCAACGGCATATACTCCCGCTTCTCTAGGCCGATGCCGTGCTCGCCCGACAGCACGCCGCCGGAGTCCACGCAGAGCTTCAGTATCTCGCCCCCGGCGGCCATGGCCCTGTCCAGCTCGTCGGGGTCCCGCTCGTCGAATAGCACGGACGGGTGGAGGTTCCCGTCGCCGGCGTGCAGCAGGTTGGCGATGGGCAGCCGGTACTCATCCGATATGTCCCCGATTCGAGCCAGCGCCTCCGGCAGCTTCGTCCTGGGAATGGTCCCGTCCACCAGGTAGTAGTTGGGCGCAAGCCGTCCCAGCGCGCCCAGTACGCCCTTGCGCCCGGCCCAGAGGCGGGCGCGCTCGCCGGCGTCCGCCGCAGTGCGTATCTCCATCGGGCCGCGGCTTCGGCAGATGCGCTCGACCTCCGCCGACTCCTCTTCCACGGCCTCCCGCAGCCCGTCCACCTCCACGAGGAGGACCGCGCCTGCGCCCATGGGGTATCCGGCGTTGACGGCCGGCTCCACCGCCTGGATGCAGAGCCGGTCCATCATCTCTATCGCCGCTGGAACTATGCCGGCGGCGATGATTCCGGACACGGCGGCGCTCGCGTCGTCTATCTCTCTGTACACGGCGAGGAGGGTCCGGACGGACTCGGGCTGCCTCAGTAGGCGGAGCACGACCTTCGTCACGATGGCAAGGGAGCCCTCCGACCCGATCACTATGCCCCTGAGGTCGTAGCCGGGCGTCTCCCTCGTCCTGCCGCCCAGCCAGTGAACCGAGCCGTCCGCAAGGACGACCTCCATCCCAAGCACGTGGTTGGTCGTGACGCCATACGCGAGGCAGTGAGGACCGCCCGAATTCTCGGCCACGTTCCCGCCGATGGTGCAAGCGCTCTGGCTAGACGGGTCGGGCGCGTAGTAGAGGCCGTACTCCGCCGCCGCCGCCGAAACGTCCACGTTGACGACGCCCGGCTCGACAACCGCGACCTGGTCTTCGGGGTCTATCTCGATGATGCGCTTCATCCTGGTGAGCGCCAGCACGACGCCGCCCTCTTCCGCGACCGCCCCGCCGCTGAGCCCGGTTCCCGCGCCCCTGGCCACTATGGGCAGCCCATGACGCCCAACGACCTCGACCACGCGCGATGCCTCTTCCGTCGAAGCGGGCAGCGCGACCATCTGGGGCATGGCCTTGTCCACCGAGCCGTCGTACTCGAATACTATCAGGTCCTCGGGCCGGTGGATGACGTACGCGGCGCCGACGATTGCTTGCAGCTCGGCAACGACTTCACGGAGGTCTGCTATGACAGCGGTCATGAGAGGACACAATCATAGTCAACGAAGCCGGGAACGGTCAACGGGCGCCGCTGCCTCGAACGCGGCGAGGGGCTCGGAGCGTCTGTTGACACCTGAGGTTGACTTCACGTAAGATGCCCAGCCTATGGACTTCCAAGTTGACGGCAATCCGGACTATGGCCGGCTTAGCGTCCGGCTAGGGCCTGGCGACACCTTCATAGCCGAGGGCGGCTCGATGGCATGGATGGGGCCTGGCATTGACGTCAGGGCTCGTCTCATGGGCGGTTTCCTACGCGCCCTCGTCCGCAAGCTGACCGGCGGCGAATCGCTATTCGTCGGCGAGTACGGCAGTGAGCGTGGAGGCGAGGCCGCGTTCTCGCCGTCGCGGCCCGGCATGGTGGTCCAGCGCGCTATGCGGGGCGACTCCATCATCCTGACCGCCGGATCCTTCATGGCCTGCACCCCAGGCATTGACCTGCGGACGATGTTCGGCGGCCTGCGGTCGCTCTTCTCGGGCGAGGGCCTCTTCTTCATCGAGTGCAGCGGCAACGGCGAGCTGTTCTTCAACTCCTTCGGCAGCATCATCGAGAAGGATATCGACGGCTCCTTCATCGTCGATACCAGCCACGTCGTCGCATGGGAGCCCGGCCTCAGCTACTCCATCCGCGGGATGGGCGGTCTCAAGAGCACCCTGCTCTCCGGAGAGGGCCTGGTGATGGAATTCTCCGGCGCAGGCAAGATATACCTCCAAACCCGAACCATGGGCGGGATAGCGTCCTGGCTGACCCCGTTCGTGAGGTAAGGCTGCAACATGCAGGTAGAAGCAATACGAAACGGCGCGTTTAGCTGGGCCCGCGTCAAGCTCGACCCCGGAGAGCGGTTCGTCTCCGAGGCGGGTTCGATGTTCAGGGTGTCCAGCAACGTGGACATCGACATCACGACCCGGAGCCGCAGCTCCGGCGGCCTGATGTCCGGAATCAAGCGGATGATTGCGGGCGAGAGCTTCTTCTTCTCGACCTACACCGTGTCCGACGGGAACGCGGCCGAGCTGGGGCTTGCGCCGACGCTTCAGGGCGAGCTGGCAGTCATAGACTGCGACGGCATGCGCAACTGGGTGTGCGCCGGGGGAAGCTACCTCGGCTCCTCCCCGGACCTGGACATAGACACGCAGTTCCAGGGGCTGCGAGGGCTGCTCTCGGGCGAGTCGCTCTCCTTCCTCTCGGTCCAAGGTGTTGGGCCGCTGGTCGTCAACGCCTTCGGGGGCATCGTAGAGATGAACGTTGCCGGAGAGCTTACGGTCGATACGGGCCACGTGGTCGCGTTCGAGGACTCGCTGACGTATTCTATCAGCAAGGCCGGGGGCAGCTGGATCCAGTCGTTCCTGACCAGCGAGGGCCTCACCATGAACTTCTCCGGCCATGGGCGGCTCTACGTGCAGAGCCACAACCCGGACGAGTTCGGCAAGACCCTAGGCCCGCTGCTGCCGCCGCGGAGGTCGTGATGGAATACACTATCCAGTCGCAGCCTAGCTACAGCCTCCTCGAAGTAACACTCGACCCAGGCGAGCAACTCGTTACCGAGTCTGGCGCAATGGCCTGGATGGATACCGGCGTTGCGGTCGAGACCTCGACGCGGGGCGGCCTTCTTTCGGGCGTCAAGCGGTCGCTACTGGGCGGCGAGAGCTTCTTCCAGAACACCTACACCGGGCCCGGAACCATCGGACTCGCGCCCGGACAGCCCGGCGACGTCCGCCCCTACGAGATGGACGGCGGGGACCTCCTGCTGGAGCGCGGGGCATACCTCGCCTCCACGACCGGCGTAGAGACCAACTCCGACTTCCAGGGGCTCCGCGGTCTCTTCAACGAGGGGCTCTTCATCCTGAGGCTGTCAGGCAGCGGGCTCGTATTCTTCAACGCCTACGGCGACATCCAGGAGATCGAGGTGGACGGCTCCTACGTGCTCGACAACGGCCACGCCGTCGCCTGGGAGCCGTCGCTGGAATACAGGCTGACCCGCGCCGGGCGCATCCGCTCCTTCCTATTCTCCGACCAGATCATCATGGAGTTCTCGGGGCGCGGCAGGCTCTGGGCGCAATCCCGAAACCCTCGCTCCCTGTCCAACTGGGTTTTCCCCTTCCGCTCCCAAGAATCGTCCAATAACGGCTAGCCCTTCTCAATCTTGGCCTCCCACGGAAGCGCGAGTCCGCGGCGCGCGGGGTATCCCATCATGTCGGCCAACCGGGGATTTGGGAGAACCCAAGTAGCCAAAGGAGCCTGCGATGCTTGGCCTACATAGCTCGCCGCCTGCTGCTGGCGTTCTTCATCGTATGGGTAATCTCTGTCCTGTCCTTCGTCATCCTAGAGCTGCCGCCGGGGGACGCAGTCACGCGCGTCCGCGGCTACTCGATCCAGTCCTTCGACGAGGCCGAGCTGCGCGCCTACCTCGCGCTGGACCGACCCATGTACGAGTGCTACGGGAGCTGGGTCTGGAAGCTGATGCAGGGCGACCTCGGCAGATCCATAGGCACGACCATAACGAGCCAGCGCCCGGTCAAGGAGCTCGTCGGCGACCGCATCACCATGACAGTCGCCCTGACGGGCTTCACGATACTGGTGACGTGGTCCTTCGCCATACCAGTGGGGATATACTCGGCCGTGAGGCAACATTCGCTGGCCGACTACACGTTCACCATCATCGGGTTCAGAGGGCTTGCGGTGCCCGACTTCCTGCTGGACCTGATATTGATGTACGTCGGGTACGCCTACTTCGACCAGAGCGTAGGCGGACTGTTCTCCGCCGACTACATCGAGGCGCCGTGGAGCTTGGCGAAGGCTTACGACCTGCTCAAGCACCTGTGGATACCCGCCATCGTGCTCGGCGCTTCGGGCGCCGCCAGCCTGATCCGGATCATGCGCAACAACTTGCTCGACGAGCTGAGCAAGCCCTACGTCGTGACGGCGTGGGCCAAGGGCGTGGGGGCGTTCAAGCTCATCCTGAAGTACCCAGTCCGCGTCGCGATCAACCCGCTGGTCAGCGCCATCGGCTACCTGCTGCCCGCCCTCGTGAGCGGCAGCGTGATAGTGTTCGTGGTCCTGAGCCTACCCACCCTTGGCCCCGTACTGCTGACCGCCGTGCGCGGGGAGGACACGTACACCGCCGGGTTCATCATCCTGATGCTCGGTATGCTGACCGTCGTCGTCGCCCTGCTCTCGGACATTCTGCTGGCCGTAGTGGACCCAAGAATCAAGGTAACAGGCGCCCACGCATAGCCGAATCGGTGAAAATAGACCGACCGATAACCACCCACCCGTCATTCCCGCGAAGGCGCGGGCCTAGGGGCAGGTGACGGTGCCACCAATCATGAAAAGGGGTGTGCGATGAGATTCAACAGCTTTGCTGACATTCGGATCAGCGTGTGGCTCCGGCTAGGCCGCGCGACGGCGCTTCATCGTGATTTCCCCAGGGAGGGCTATAGCTCCTCATGTCTGGACCCCGCCATCATCGGCAAGATGATTCACTTCCGCGTTGATGAGATGATGCGCGATTACCCGGCCATTCTCGCCGGATGGAATTGGCAGTGGGGGTCATACGCTTTTTGGGAACGGATCATGGAGTTCGATCCTGACGTAGAGGCGGAGACCGCGGGAGCGACGAGCTTTGGAAACCTGCTCCGCACCGCCGCTCATGTGTCCGTGGTCTCCGACGGGTACGAGGCGCGCTTCTGGGGATGGTCACCCTGTACGGATCTGAACGACATCTTCAACAATAGGGAGATTGAGAACTTGTCGATTCTGTCCTCGCGCCCGCCGGTGTGCCCGTCAGAGGAGTTTTCGAGGAGAGGCGACCCTCTTCTCATAGCGCCGTGGTGGGACCCCGAGATGCTGGGGCACGGGGTGCTGACGATGCTGAGGAAGTCTGGACCACCTTTGAACAAGGGAATGACCTCTATATTCGAGGCCCCGTCGGGCAAGCGGCGCAGCGCGTTGCATCGGGCAGCCTTGGAGGGTAGCGTCGATGCGTTGCCAGCCCGCAAGAGCGGCAAGCGGAAGTTGGACCCGGCCGATACCCTTGGCGCCACCCCTCTCATGCTGGCCGCTGGCGTCGGCCACGCTGCATTCGTCGCCCGCCTGATCGATCTGGGGTCAGACCCGGATCTGCGGGACCACGAGGGCCGCTCCGCGCTCCACTTTGCCGCGGAGCGGGGACACACTCTCGTGATGGAGCGGCTCATCGAATCGGGGGCAGCCATCGCCGCGGCGGATGGATACGGCGAGACCCCGTTGCACCTGGCGTCCGCCGGGGGGCGCGTGGAAGCGGTGAAACTGCTCCTGGCTGCCGGCGCTCCTCCCGATGTAGGGGACACCGCGTACTCGTCGTCGCCGCTGCACAAGGCCGCGCGGGGTGGGCGCGCCGCGCTGGCTCCGCTGCTGGCCGCTGCTGGAGCCGACATGAACGTCCTCAACGAGCGCGGCAGGACGCCGCTGCACGTCGCGGCGGGCTACGGGCATGTGGAGATGGTCGCAGCCCTCCTCGAGAACGGGGCGGATGTGAATCGCCGGGACCATCGCGGCGAGACCCCCTTGCACCTACCCGCCTTCTTCCAACATCTCGACTGCATGGCTCTGTTGGTCCAGCGCGGAGCCGACGTGGGAGCTCGGGACGACTATGGCAACACGCCGCTGCACCTCGCGGCCAGCATGAACAGGAGCCGCGCCGCCATGCTGCTTCTGGAGGCCGGATCAGACGTCGAGGCGCTGAACGCGGAGGGTATGACCCCCCTTGACCTGGCAATCATCAACGGCCATGAGATAAGCAATGACGGCGTCCCCTCATGTTTCCTCATTGAGTATGACCCCGGCTCGTCCAGTGAGCACAATAGCGAGGCTGCCGAGGCGCTTCTGGAGGCGGGGCCTCCATAGACCCTGGTCGCATCCCGGTGAGCGACCGGCATATCATGTGGCCTCACCTCACGCCCCCAGAACTCCTGCGCCCCACCGGTGACCTCGACAACCACAAGATCCCGGGCGTGCCCGATGCTATGAGAGCCGCTCTGCCGAAGTATGATAGGTGGGAGCTTCATCATTCCCTGTTCAGCAGGTCGGCGATCTTGCCCTCCCTGCTCCACGACGCCGTGTTCAAGGACATGCCTATCGTGGTGAATGCGCTGCTGAAGAGCGGCGCCTGTCCGATGACGGCGGTTCGAAACGTCCCCACGCCGCTCCACTTCGCCGTGGCGATGGGCAACATCGAGTTGGCCCGGTTGCTGCTCGATTGGGGCGCGGACATTGAGATGCCCGCATGCAACGTCACCGACGGGAGGTACGGTATAGACCCCGATGAATACCTGAACCGGAGGGGACCCAATCCTGCGATGAGTACTCCGCTGGATGACGCCGTCATGATGGGGCAGGTTGAGATGGCGCGGTTCCTGCTGGAGCGCGGCGCTACTCCACCACCAGGTACTCAACCGCTATCCAAATGTCCGGAGGACAGGCGGGAAGAGATGACCAAAATCTTGCGGCAGGGGTTGCCGACCTAAACGCATTTCCGCACTCCTCACACAACCCAACCTACCAAGAACGTAGGCCCATGGCATGGACGACGGCGGTCGTCGGAATGCGCATGACCTGCGATTCGTGCCACTGCTTGTCTCGATTCGTGGTAGGCAGCTTATCCGACTCGGCGAGTTGCTGGCTATCGACGGAGCGTCCTTCGATTCTCCAGCTAGAGGGGGACGCCGCTTAGCGTTCCCGCTTCATCTCTACATCCTCCAGCACCACGATGACGTGTATATCGTCTTACCTCCAATCTCCGGGGCTGTCGATTTCGCCCACATGTTCTCTCCATTCGGGCCGAACTTCGATTCCTTGTTGAGATGACTATATACTTCGGCTGTGATTTGAGATGCAGGACTGGAACGTGCAGCCAACTTGGCCGCATAGTTCGCGGCGCGTCCAACCCAGACGAGGTCATTCGATCCTCGTATGCCTGTACGCGCTACGAATAGCTTGCTCGTGTCGATACCCACTACCTGCTTTACCGAGTAACGGGAGTTGGGATATTCGGCCTCGACCGCGGGGTTGATGATCCGCTGCGCCGCGAAGTTGATCTTTAGAGCGGCGCGGGTTGCATCGCTATTCTTCGGGCCGCCGATGAACACCGCCATGATGCGGTCCCCGTCGTATGAAGTGATTGTCCCGCCCTCTTCCCGAATTATCCTTGCGGCGCACGCGAGGTAGGCTTTGTAGATTTCCGCTGCGAACCAGGGTTCCTCAGTGTCTACCAGTTTGGTCGAGTCGTCCATATCCGCATACAGAACTGTTCCCTCCAGCATGACTGCATCATTGCTGAGCTTCAGATCATCCGATTCAGGCACAGTGCGGCCAGCGCGTGTGGTCCACCTTTCGTGGAATATCTTGGTCACTTCCGAGCGCAGGTCATCTCCCAGTCCCATGGTTCATCTCCTCAAACGTGTTCAACAGGGTCCGGCGGATTGTATGATAGTCCTCATTGCGTTGCAAGCGGTTGCAAGCGTAGCGGGCAGTTCGTCCTCTGTTCCCTGCGTGTAGGTCAGCGGCGTGACGCCTGTGAGGTCTGTCGGGATCTTGATGTCGACGCCGCGCGGGTAGATCAGGAACGTGCGCGAGTGGCCCAGCGCTCCCATGAAGAGTCCCAGCTCGAATATGATGTTGTCCCTCGGCGCAACGCTGGTCGCGTCGCGGCTGGTTACAGCATCGTCCGGTGACAGTATGAGCGCCGCGAAGTCGATGGTTGGCAGTACCCGTTCTAGGGATTCGATTGGGAAGCTCGATGGCGCGAAGATGCCGTCCGTCCAGACCTTGACTATCACAGGATCATACTCGAACTTCGACTGTATCGCGCTTGCGATGGGAAGCGCCTCTACTGAACAGCCCACGAACAAGACAGGTCGCGGATTCACAGGCGCGACGAACCTGTTTCGCTGTCGGAGTCGACGGGCCAGTTCGCGGGCGAGGTTGCGCCACAGACGCGGATTGGATTCAGCAAGCGCAGTGAACGTGGATGCCGAGAGTCGAGCTACTACTACCTCATCCCCAGCTACTACGGATGCGGAGCGGCGTTGACCTGGATCAATGAGCGCCATCTCGCCGACATGCTGGCCCGCATTCCTAACTGCAACCTCTCGACCGAGGACTCGTATCGAGACCACGCCGGCCAGTATGAAGGATATGTCGTTATCTGTCGCTGAATCCTCGATGAGAACGGAACCTGGCTCGAACGCTTCAACCTCGACCGACGCCGCAACTAGCTCGGCCAGATCAGACCCGTCGCCGATGACGGGCTGCGTCCTGAGCGACTCGACCAAGAGACCCAGCCCCTCTGGTCCGTCGAACCTGCGAAGCATACCGAGAACTCCCTACCGGACTCTGACCTACCCCTGAGCGACGAGGATACTCCCACGTAGGTGAAAGAATCAAGCACTGCGTTAGAATGATAGGGAGGACGTGAAGAGCGCCCCGCACAATGGCGGGGCGCTTTGATTGGGTTGCGTATGGAGCCGCCAACCCTCTAGTTGTCGATGTTGTCCTGGCCGTCTATGAAGTAGTAGAGCTCGCCGTAGAAGCCTACCGGGTCAGCGGTGTGGGTGTGCGGGATGTTGATGAAGTTGTTCTGGTGCAGCATCGGGCTCCTGAACACGCCGGTATGGGCCACCACGCCGAGGTAGTACTTCTCGAGGGCGTGGATGCTGAATATCTCCTTGCCCATGCTGAGGCGCTCGGGGGAGTACTGCGCGAACGCTCGGCCTTCGTGGAACAGCTGGTTCAGCTTGAGCAGGTTGCCGGACGGGTCCGCGGGGTAGGTCCAGTCGGGCGCCGTCGGCTCCCATATCGGGCTCATCTCGTCGCCGCTGCGGGGCTGGTAGCCCCCCTCCGTCGGCACTGCGCCGTCGGGTCCTATCTTCATGCTACGGGGCAGGTCGCCGATGTCCGGCGCGAACACGTGGCCGCCGCCAGTGGGGCAGCAGCGGCTCCATCCTGAGAACCAGGGGTTCGCGCCGTATAGCCCGAACGCCCTCATGATGGTGATGGGCACCTTGCCGGGATAGCCCAGCGTCCACGGCGCGTTCATCGTCTTGTCCTTGAGCTCGATGCCGACGTCCGCGTAGTAGTCCGTCATCAGTACTGCCACGTCGGTCGTCCAGCCGAGGCTAGACACCGAGTCGAAGGAGACGCGCTCGCCAGAGCCGTCAGAGCGCAGCCTGTAGCCGTCGGAGTCCCGTTCGGTCAGCCCGAGGCCGTCGAGTATCTCGTTCGCCTTGGCCGGGTCATAGGCCACGTCCTGGAACGCCACCTCGTCGCCCGGGTAGTAGGGGGTGCTCGGATGGGGGGACCAGTTCTTCGGCGTCCCGAATCCCAGGTAGAGCGTCTCGTTGATGGAGTCGCGGTCCATCGCGTAGGAGATGGCTGTTCGGAAGTCGCGGGTCCTCAGCCACTTGCCGAGCTCGGGGTCTTGGTTGCACGTCTGGCACACTGCATAGCCCACGTCCTGCGGGCCCGTGATAGGCCATATCTTGATGCTGAAGTCGCCCTTTTCGGCGTTGGAGCGGTAGAGGGGGATCTCCTGTATCTGGAAGATGGCCGCGTAGGCGTCCGTCTCGCCCGCCATGCTTCTGAATACCCCGACCTCGCGGCTCTCGACCTTGATGGTCATGAAGCCGTCCACGTAGGGAAGCTGGTTGCCCTCTGGGTCCACCTGGAAGAAGTACGGGTTCGCGCTCCAAGTGGACAGCGTGTCCGACTGGGACATCAGGACGTGCTCGGCCACGACCGGCTTCTCGACGTGGGTGCTGGCGTTGTTCTTGATGCCCCACAACCGGGGCCAGTCGCCCGACTCCTCGTCGTCTATCATCTTCTTGAGCGCGGCCGGGTCGGCGTAGTCCTCGTGGAACTGCTTCATGTAGTGCGCGGGGGAGTAGAAGCAGAAGTAGAAGGAGGTGCAGCGGTCCCCCGCCCTGACCTCGCCCTCCATCAGGGTGAAGTCGGGCGTGTCGAACGTCAGCGTCCAGTGGAGGTCGTCTATTATGGCGAACTTGACCCGCTCACCCGTTACGGCGTCGAGCCATTGGCCTTGCGGCGTCTCGTGGAGGGTATCGTTGAAGTTCACGTCCTCCCAAGAGAAGCGCACGTCCTCCATCGTCAAAGGCGTTCCGTCGCTCCACTTCAGCCCCTTGCGGTTGCGGTAGGTGTAGGTCCTGCCGTCCTCGCTGATGGTGAAGAAGCCGACGTGCGGTATATGGCGCGACACTTCGTCGGAGTTCTTCTTGTCCCAGTAGCGCCCGTTCCTTGGTCCGCCGCCCGTAGCGGTAACGCGCCAGGTGCCGCCATAGACGCCGATGCCGTGCGGAGGCTTGACGACCTTGAACTCTTCGGGGAGTCTCTCCTCGACAGGCGGGAGCTGGCCGGCTTTGACCATCTCGGCGAACTTCGGATTCTCGCCGAACGTGGTCGGCCTCGGCCCGGTGTACTCGTAGTCCCAGAATACTCCCGGCACCTCGGGCTCGCCAACGTACTTGAAACCCGCTTCGGCTGGCCGCATGGGAGCGTCCCTCTCCTGAGTGCGCGCCGCCGCCGTGGGGCGAACTATCGCCAGCTGCTGGCCCGCGGCTGGCGCGGCCGGCGCGGCAGTCGGCGCCGGCGCGGGCGCTTGCGCCTGTGACTGCTGGACTGGAGCCGCAGTCGGGGCCGGAGCTGCGGCCGCTGCGGCTTTCGGCTGAGCGGGCGCGGCCGGCGTGTCCGCTTCCTCGGCGGCGCCGCAGGCCAAACCCAATGCCAAGAGCGCGACTATCACGAACAGCGCTACAACGCCCGATCGCCTCAATGATCGAAACATTTCAGCCTCCTTCGGATGCGCCAAGAGCTTCACTCGCCGTTTCCCTAATCTGATGTGGACAGATTGGTAACACACGCATCATACAAGTGTCAACCCTGGCCCTGTGGATTCGGAGCCTGGAGCGCCCATCAGGATGAATCAGGGGCCTGTGTAGAGCTCCGTGTCCTGGTGGAATTGGAACCAGCCGAACCAGAACGACATGTGCGTTGGGATGCGCCCGAGCTTCTGGGAGTCGTCGGCCGTGTTGACGAGATGCCGCTCGGTAACCTGCCACGTGTTCCCGTCGGCGTCCGCGAGCGCCGCTGGCATCCCCAGGTGGCCGCCGTCCTCGTCCGGGAGCAGCGTGAAGGTCTGGCCGCCGCGGTGGTATGCCCGCGCGCTCTGGCTGGCCGCGGAGCCGAGAGCCACTATCTCGGAGCCGCCAACTACGTCGTTCACGACGCGACGCTCCTGGAGCGCCGCCACCGGGTAAGCCTTGTAACTGTCGTTCAGCGCGACGCCGAGCACGACGTCCTTGGCCGCGAGGCGCTCGTCCCTGTCGGGCGCTGGGAACATAGTCTCGGCGGAGTTGAAGTAGGCGTAGTAGATGGACCTGGGGTCCTCCTCGGGTACGTAGAAGGCTCCGCGGTACACTCCCGTCTCCTGGGCGAGCAAGGTCGTGTCCGGGTGAAGCTCGACCCACTCCTCCCACGTCGTGAGGACGACCGGGAAGAAGTCGAGGCGGATGCCAGAGTCCCAGAGCGGCCCTATGACCGGCTCGCCCGTGAGCTGGCTCCACAGCGAATTCGTCAGCCGGTCGTACATGACCTTGTTGCTGCGATACAGCAGCCCGGACGTGCCGAAGGTGGTTGGCTCTCCGTCTATCTTTGCGGAATACACGATTCCGGTTCCGCAGAGCGTTCAATAGGCGAGGGCTATCGGCTCGCCTCCCAGCACGTCGTTCGCCATCTCGTGCGCGTTGACGATACGCAGCGGGTAAGCCCTGTGCTCGCCGTTGATGGATACGCCGAATACCCTGTCGCCCGGCTGCAGGTACTCCTGCTCGTCGGCGGATATGACGGGCGCGTTCTGGAGGTCTGGTATCCCGTCTGGGGGGACGCCGCCCCAGGCGATTTCGGCGAGGTTGAGGCGCGAGCCCTGGGCTGCCGGAGCCAGGAACTCGCCGAACCTGGGGTCTATCATGTTCAACAGCATGATCTTCCATTCGAGGTATTGGTCGGGCGGCTGGTACTCGTCCGCGTTCTGGCCGAGCCACTCCATCCACCTGTTCCACTCGCCCGGAGCGCCATCGAATGCCCGGCCGGTTATATCGGCGAGGGCTGCGCCCGACTCGAACCAGAGCTCCCGCTCCCAGAAGAAGCGGAGCATCTCGATGATGACGGGAACCATGGACTTGTCTTGGTGGGCGACGGCGCGGCCCAGGGCTATCAGCGTGTCGGTATTGCTGTGCCCGGAGCCGGCGAACAGCCTGAACATGTTGGCGGAAGAGTCGTACTCGGCTTCCGGCGCGGGGGAAGGCTCCGACCGTGCGGTCGGCGAAGGCTGGGGCGCAGGCGGCAGGGCTGCGGGCGTGGGCGCTTGGGTGGGTGTGGACGCGGGAAGCGCGGCAGTGGGCGTGGGTCCGGCTGGCGTGGGCGTGTCCGGGACGGGCGCAGGCTGTTCAGGCGCTACGGAGCAGGCTAGGGCGATAGCGAGAGCCGCGCCGATTAGCGCGCAGTACAGGAAGGGACGCCGAGTAGAGCCAACCGTCGAGATGTAGCCCTGTCCTAGCATAAGCCCATTCTACACTACTCGGCGGTGCCCAATTCTGTCTCCGGAAAGAACGCGTGCCACGAGAACCAGAGCGCAATCTGCGCCGGCAGCCGCGCAAGCCTCCGTCCGGGATCGTCCCTGCTGACGAGCGCCTCTTCCGTAACCTGCCACGCGCCGCCGCCGGAGTCCACGAGCTCTGCCGGCGCCGCGCTCCCGCCGTCGTCATCAGGCAGCGACAGCTCGACGTCCCCGCGCTCATAGACCCTGGCGGCCTCCGTATTCGGTGAAGCTACGATGACGATGCGGGTCCCGCCTACCTCGTCGTTCAGAGCCCTGGCTGCCTGGAGCGCCTCTACGGGATACGCCTTCGCGTCATCCCCGACCCTGACGCCTAGCGCTCTGTCCTTGGGCGCCAGCGCATCGCTTCGCAGCCAGACCGGGAACACGGTCTCGTCCGTGGACAGGTAGGTCTCCAGGGGCGAGCCCGGCGCGAGCTCCGGCCCGTAGGCGGTTGGAGGATATATCTCGTTGAGTATCGAGAGCGCCGTAGTGTCGGGATGCAGCGCGCTCCACTCCTCCCAAGTGGTCAGGACGGATGGCACAGGCTCGAGGCCGCCGCCGGTGTCCGCGGCTGGTCCCGCGACGGGCCTGCCGGTGAGCTGGAGCCACAGCGTCCTGTTCTCCAGGTCGTATATGACGGGATTGCTGCGGTAGATGAGGCCGGACGTGCCGAACCGCGTCCGCTCTCCGCCAAGCTCGGCCCGGTACACCACGCCGGAGCCGCACAGGACGCAGTGCGTCAGCGCTATCGGCTCTCCGCCGAGCTCGTCGTTCACTATCTCGTGAACGTTGGTGATCCGCAGCGGGTAGGCCCTGTGCTCGCCGCCGATAGAAACCCCGAAGACCCTGTCATCCGGTAGAAGATAATCGGCCTCCTCAACCGTAACCACGTCCGGATCGACCAGCGGCGGTACCTGGTCCGGCGCGATCCCGCCCCATATCAGCTCTGTCAAGTCTATGTCCGGGGCAACCTTGCCGTCCGGGGGCAGGAACTCGCGGTAGCGCATGTCAATGCCGCCGCTCAGGAACACGCTCTTCCAGGTCGCGTAGCCATCGGGTACGGGATAGTCGGCGGAGTTGGCCCACACCCAGCTCATCCACTCGTCCCATCCCCACTCTTGACCTTCGGGGGGCTGGCCCGTGAGGAGCGTCAAGGTCTCTTGGGCTTCCTGCTGGAATGCGTCCGAGGGGAAGAAGCGCATCACCTCCAGGATTATGGGGACCTGCGTCGAGTCCTTGTTGGCCCGCGCCCTGTCGAGGCCCTCCAGCGCGACCTTCACCGGATGGCCCGGCCTGGAGAAGAAGCGGTACATGTTCGCATCCGGCTTGTACCCCGCGACCGGGGTGGCCTCGACCTCCGGCTGGGACCGCGGCGTTGGCGTGGCCGGAGGAGGGGTGGGCGTTACTATCTCGGCCAGCTTGACGGGAATGCTGGGGGGCTGGGCGATGGTTGGAGCAGCGGCGGGCGTGGGATCCTCGGCGGTTCCCGGGCCGCCGCACGCCGCCGCCATTGCCATGAGCGCGGCAACGCACAGGGCCGCTGCGCGGGAGGGCATAAGGGGCTCGATCAGCGTGAGCGTCATGTGGCTGCGTCAGGGCTCGCGGTTCGGATCGCTCCTGAGGTACACGAACCAGTAAGTCAACCCCACGAAGAAGACTCCGCCCACGATGTTCCCAAGCGTGGTCCACAACAGGTTGTGGGCTGCCCAGGGAATGGTCATCCGCGAAGTCTCGCCAGCCAGCCCAGCGGCCTGCACCACTTCGGGGTAGCCGGCCAGGAGCAGGCCAATGGGCAGGAAGTACATGTTGGCGATGCTGTGCTCGAACCCTGCGGCAACGAACGCCGATATGGGGAAGACTATCGCCGCCACCTTGCCGATGACGGAGCGGCCGCTGGCCGACATCCAAATCGCCAAGCAGACGAGCGTGTTGGCGAGGATGCCGCTGAAGAAGATGGAGACTGGGGAGAGGTTGACCTTGTTGTTGGCTGTGGCGAGCGCGGTGGCTCCTATCTCTCCCTGCTCCCACCATCCGGACATGAACGCCAGTGTCACGATCACAAGCGCCCCAGCGAGGTTGCCGAAGTAGACGATGCCCCAATTGCGGAGCAGCTGGAAGACGGTGATGCGGCGCGTTGCCAGGCTTATCACCATGAGGTTGTTGCCCGTGAACAACTCCGCTCCTCCTATCACGACCATGACCAGGCCCAAGGAGAAGCCGACTCCCATGAGCAGCCTGGTCGTCCCGAAGCCGAGCCCGGATTGGGTTGCGATGACAGTGGCGAATACTCCCCCAAATGCAATGAACGCGCCTGCCAGCGCCGCCAAGCCAAGTGTGGTGGAGATGGGCAAAGTCACCTTGTCGGCGCTCTTGGACTCTACGAGCTGCGCTATCTTCGCGGGGGTATAGTTGTCGATTGTAGTCATATGCGCCATCCCTTCTCGTTACTAGGCGTGCAAACCCGTGAGCGCCTCTGCGAGGCGTCGTATGACCAGATCGAGCTCGTCGTCGTCCACGTTCATCGGGTCAACCCCAAGCTCGTCGGGGTTGCCCAGGGTATGCAAGTATATCCGGGGATCTCCCCCGGCCATCGCGTCGAATATCTCGCCTGGGGGCGGGCCGTCCCATTCGGGCGTGAACCGGAGCGTCGCCGTCGGTATCAGGTAGTCTATACGGTCGTGCCTGACGCCGGCCTCCACGCCGGGGACCTCTATCAGCGCGTCAACCACCCGCTGGCACATCTCGCGGTAGCGGCGAGTCTCGGCCTCCTCGTCCTCGCCGACGAATATCCGGAGGGCGGCAACCAGGCCGACTATCTCCTCCTTCGCGACCTTCATGCCCCTTCCCAGGAACTGGTTGGGGCTCGCGTTGGCCGCGGCGGCTTCTATCAGATCCTTGCGGCCCAGCAACATGCCAGCGCCCTGCGGGCCGCGCACCCCTTTGCCCCCGCTCAGTATCACCATGTCCGCGCCCTGGTCGAGAGCCGACCTCAGGTTGGCCCGGGGCGGCAGCGTCGAGGCCGCGTCGACGATGACGGGAATATCCCGGGCGTGCGCGCTCTCGACCACCTCCGCCAAGGTGAGGGCGCGGCGCGAGTAGAATGGGGATATGAGATATGCAACTGCGGCGGTGCGCTCGGTATAGGCGGCTTCCAGCTGCCATAGGTGGCAGCGGCGCCCTTCGCCTATGCCAACGAGCTTCGCTCCGGCGGCGCGGTATGCCTGGTCGTACGCGAAGCGCTGGCAGTTCTGGATGATGATCTCGTCCCTCATGCCGGCAGTGTTGGGAAGATGCGCCATCTTCGCCGGGTCCTTCCCCGCCATGACAGCCGCCGCCTGGAGGACGAGCCCGCCGGCCGCCCCGCTCGACACGAAGGCCGCCTCCGCGCCCACTACCTCGGCGATGGCCTCGCCCGCCCTCGCGTTGAGCTCGTGGATGTCCACCAGCGTCCCGGCGGCCCTGTTCATCGCCTCCATCGCCTCGGGCCGAAGCTTCGTGCCTCCGTAGGCCGTCGTCGTCCCGGAAACGTTGAGCGCGGGACGGACGCCCAAGGCGCGATAGACTTCCGCCGAGTCTTCAGTCATGCTCCATCACCTGGCGCACACGCCCATACATTGGCGTTGCTACGGTGAATTATACCAAGCCGCGCGTCAGCCCACACGCCAACCTCAAAGGCAATCGCATCTAAATGAGTATAAGACATGGATCAGTATACCTCTCCATCCCCGCCTCATCCCCTCTCCCTCGACGGGAGAGGGCTAGGGTGAGGGTGACTCCCCGGCCTCGCCCCAAAAGGACCCCAGCCGTCACCCCTGCACTCCCATCTTGTCCCCTCTCTCTCCCCGTCCTGTCCCCTCTCCCTTGATGGGAGAGGGCTAGGGTGAGGGTGACAAGCTCCCCAAAATTCCCCCCAAATTGCCCCAATCCACCCCTTGACACACCGAGAACAGCAGTGCTATTCTGATAGACGGCCCGAAGGGACGTACTCCAAACGGGCACAGAGCCACCTCTGCCAAAACTTGTGGGCATTCATGCCGCCGCTGTTGTTGGGACGGGGCCCCCGCGGTATGAGAAGGCCGCTCTGTGTTTCGGCGTCTCGCCAGGAGGACGCAGTGCCAAATGTGCCTCCCCCGTTCCAGGTGCGGACTCTCGGACGACCGGGAGGACCGTAGCCAGCGCAGCCCGACGCCTTGGCGGGTGGAAGGACGAAGCGCGAAACGCAGGCGGTCCCGCAAGGGCCCGTCAGCCGTCCGGGAAAGTTAGAGGAGGGGCTGCATCCCCAATGTCGGCGGGCGATCGACGTCGGCATCCTCGAAGCAAGTACCGGAGTCACTGCCTTGCAAGGCAAACTCATCTCCCGCGAGAGCGGGGGAACCAGGAGTAGACAGGACGCGGGTCGCAAGACCCGCCAAGTACCCTCTCCCTAACGGGGGAAAGGGCCAGGATAAGGGCAAATGCCCCGCCCTGCGCCCCTCCCCCAAAGGGAAAGGGCTAGGAGACAAGGGCGATTCCCCGCCCCGTCCCCTCTCCCTCGATGGGAGAGGGCTAGGGTGAGGGTGATAAGCCCGCAAAGGAGCCGACCGAGACGAAACGAACATAGACGAAGGCGCCAAGAGGCGCCAGCCTTCATCACCCCTCCCCTCACGGGGAGAGACCCAGGGTGAAGGCAATTCAGCGCGTCCCCTATCCCCGGACCGCAGGCGTCCCGCCTGCCCTTCCCCCAATCCCGCAAATCCTGATTCAGACGCCTCCCCCTCGACGGAGCGCCCACCAAGACGAAACAGGCTCACACCTGCTCGCGCCTGAACAGCGTGTTGACACTCGCGCGCCCGAAATGCTAGAATCTTGAATGTCCGGGCGCCCCCGCTCACGTCGCCGGAGGGTGGTATTCTGGCTGGTGAGCAGTTGCCTTCTCTGGTCGCCCTGCCCATTAAGACTTGACCCTGTGATGTGTCAGGAGGCTGGTTGAGATGGCGGCCGAAGAGAAGAAGGTAGAGCTCAACAAGGGCCTCAAGAACGGTTACTACGACAGGACCGAGACGAGCCTCATAGTCCCGAAGCCCGGCAAGCTCCTCTACCGCGGCTACAATATCGACGACCTCGCACGCTACTCGACATTCGAAGAGACGACCTACCTCCTCCTCTACGGCTCCCTCCCCACACGTCCCCAGCTTGACGCACTCGACTCCAGGCTCAAGGCCAGCCGGGACTTGCCGCAGCCAGTCCTAGACACCATCGCCGCCTACAAGGACGCCCACCCGATGGACTCGCTCCGCGCAGCCGTCTCGGCCATGAGCGTCACCGACGACAACGTGAATGACACGTCCCGCGAGGGAGTCCTAGACAAGGGCATCCGCATGTGCGCCGCGATGCCGGCGATGGTTGCGGCGCACTACCGAATCAGGAACGGCAAGCAGCCGGTGGAACCCGACAGCCGGCTCGCCCATGCGCCGAACTTCCTTCACCTGATGTTCGGAGAACGCCCGGACCCGCAGGACGCCCGGCTCATCGACAAGGACTTCGTCCTCCACGCGGAGCACGGCAGCAACGCATCCACATTCGCCGCCCGCGTGGCCGCATCTACGGGCGCGGACTTCTACGCGGCCATGACCGCCGCGGTCGCCGTCCTGAAGGGACCAAAGCACGGCGGAGCCGCCGAGGCCGTCATCCAGATGGCCCAAGAGATCGGCCGCGAGGAGAACGCCGAGGCATACGTCGAGGCCGTCATAGGCAACAGGGGCAGAATACCCGGATTCGGCCATCCGGTCTACCAAGACCTTGACCCCCGCGCCGTCCACCTGAGAGCTGACGCCAAGACGCTCGGCGAGAGGAAGGGCCAGCCAAAGTGGTTCGCTATCATCGAGGCGGTGGCGAACAGCAACGCCATGCGGCGGAGGGCAAGGCTCGGCAAGAAACCGAACGTTGACCTCTGGTCGGGAGCCATCTACTCCCTCCTCGACATCCCCGAGGACCTGTTCGTGCCGATGTTCGCAATTGGCCGGGCGCCGGGATGGACGCTCCACCTGCTCGAGCAGTACGCATCCAGAGACATTCTTCGCCCAAGACTCTACTACTCCGGCCCGACGGACCTCGATTACGTACACATAGACGAACGGCAATGACAACAAGCTTGGAGCTCGACCTGGCGCTCTGTCCCGCCTATCCTCTCTCCCTTGATGGGAGAGGGCTAGGGTGAGGGTGTGATTCAAGACGCCAAGACTACGTTGAAGAAGTACTGGGACACCCGGCTAGAGAGGGATGCATGGTGACCAACAACCAGGAGATTGAATCCGATTGCCAGCACCAGTGGCTTATCGATAGCCCCAACGGCCCCACCAGCCGAGGGATATGCATGATGTGCGGCGAAAAGAGCGAGTTCAAGAACTCCATACCCATCTCCGGTTGGGACAGGTCAGGCGCCCACGCCCGAAAGGCGAAGCAAGCGCGGCGATAGCAGCCTACTTGCAGGAAACACCATGAAAGGGGCCGACGAGCGTATCCGGCCCCCGCAGGGGCGGACAGGGTTGCGGCAGGCCGACGCCCCCATGCATGAGAATGGCGGCTCTTCCGCTTCCGCCGCCGAGCTGGAGATAAGGGCGCGAATAGCCCGCCACGGCAGGATTGCGTTTGCCGAGTTCATGCAGCTTGCCCTCTACCACCCCGCCGGCGGGTACTACTCCAGGGGCGGCGCAGTCGGCGCTGACGGCGACTACTTCACCAGCCCGTCGGCGCACCCAGCCTTCGGCGCTCTCATAGCCGCCCAGCTTCGGCGCATGTGGGAAATCCTCGGCCGGCCGGCCGTGTTCCACGCGGTGGAGATGGGCGCGGGGAGCGGACGGCTGGCGGCGGACGTCTCGGCGCGGGCAGCCGGCCTCGGCCCCGACTTCGCAGCCGCCCTGCGGTACATCGCCATCGACAGATCGCGCCCCGTAAGTCGCGGCAAAGCGCCGCCCTTCCACCGCATAGCCGCGGCGGGCGCGCCGCTCGGCCGGGTCGCTGGCTGCTTCATATCCAACGAGCTCGTCGACGCATTCCCCGTACACCGCTTCGTGACGCGGGACGGGAAGCCGCGCGAGATATACGTCACGGAGAGGCGCGGCGAGCTGGTCGAAGAGCCCGCCGAGCCCTCGACCCCGGCCCTCGCCCAACGCCTCGACAGGCTGCCACATCGGCTCCCCGACGGCCGACGCGGCGAGGTCAACCTGGAAATAGGCCCCTGGATGGCGGAGGTCTCGGAGGCGCTGGAGCGCGGCTTCGTGGTAACCATAGACTACGGCCGCCTGGAGCGCGAGCTCTACTCCGAGACGCGGCCTCGCGGCACGCTGCAGACCTACTACCGCCACGCGCCGGGTTCCAGCCCATACCGGCGCGTCGGCTGCCAGGACATCACCAGCCACGCCGACTTCTCGGAGATACTCCACCAAGGACGTCGAGCCGGACTGAACGCCGTCGCCTTCGCCTCCCAGGCGGACTACCTGCGGATGCTGGGGATAGAGCGGTGGATTCAGGCCCTCAGGACCGCGCCTATCCGACAGACCGAGCGACACGCCAACCTGATGGCGATGAGGCAGCTGGTGGACCCGTCGGGACTCGGCGGCTTCAATGTCCTGGTCCAGGAGAAGGGCACGGGCGTTGACGACCTAAGCAGCCTGGCGCCCGCCCCCGGCGCGGCCAGCCCGCCCCTGCTTACCGAGGAGCACGTCCCCCTGATGGAAGGACGCTACCCGCACGCCGCCTGGGAATTAGGGTGAGGGTGATTCAGGACGCCAAGCCCCCTCGCGGCGTTAGGTGGCGGACTTGGGTTCGCACTTGCGGGCCGTGGTTATGAACCCCGTGTGGGCGACCATGCGCTGCGCCGGACGCACGCTGCGTCCACCGGCCGACCAGGGCCGCACCAGCACCTCGACCGTCTCGATTAGGTCGAACCGGCGGTCTGCCCTGAGCGCGTTCGTCAGGTCCTGGAACTGCGCCACCGTCGGCAGGAAACTGACGATTGCGCCGCCGGGCTCAAGGGCGTCGCCGGCGTTGGATACGACGTCCCACGGCTCGGGCAGGTCGAGCACGACCCTATCCAGCCCGCGCTCGTCGATCTTCTCCGACACGTCCCCCAGCTTGAACGTGAGCTGGGGATGGTCCGGCAGCGCCGCCGCGACGTTCTCCCGCGCACGCTCGATCATGTCAGGGCGCACGTCATACGAAAAGACCCTGCCCTCTTTGCCAACCGCCCGCGCCAGCGCCAGCGTAACCGCCCCGGAACCCGAGCCCGCCTCCAGCACCCTCAGCCCAGGATGAATGTCGCCGAGGACCAGGATAGCGCCGAGGTCCTTCGGATATACCACGGTCGCTATTCTTGGCATCAAGCGGGTGTAGTCCGCCATCGTCGGCTTGAGCGCGAGAACGACGTGCCCTCTCGACGTCGCCGCGCGGATGCCGTCGTCGCGCCCGATGATATCGTCGTGGGCCACGTCGCCCAAGTGCGTGCTGAACAGGGCCGACGGCGCAAGCCGGATCAGGTATCGCCTGCCCCGCCTGTCCACTATCATGCAGTGGTCGCCGGCGCTGAACAAGGTCATAGCGCCATCGGCAACGACTCGCGTCTCAGGGAATCCAGCGCAAGGCAGAGAGACCCCAGCGCCGCCGCTGGGCTGCCTGCCTCTACCTGCAAATAGACGAGACTCATGACGCGCCTCCTCCCGCAAGGCAATTCGCGCTCATTATAGCGCAATGCACAGCCCATCCCGACTCATCCCATCTCCCTCGACGGATTAGGGCGATTCAGGATGATATTGTCCACTTCCGCGAGCGTGTCGGCGACGTCTAGGTCCGATTCGGTCAGGCCCTGTCCCGTCGGTCCCGGAAGCCGGACGCTGGCGTATACGCGGGCGAAGCGCGCTATCCCGCGCTTGTCTACTATCACCACTGCCCTGAGCGAGGCCCCCGTCTCCTCGTTGAACAGGCCGTAGGCTCGCGTCACCTCGCCGTGGGGATGGAAGTCGCTCAGCAGCGGCACGGGGTACGAGCTGGACGGTCCCAGCGACAGGTTGTAAGCGGCCAGGCTTGGCCTAGGGTCGCAGCTAACACCCAGCACCTGGGTGTCTCGCGCCATGAACTTCGAGTTATACTCTCGAAAGTCGGCGATCTGGCTCGTTCAGTTGTCGGTGAACGCGAATACGAAGAAGGAGAGGACGACGTTCTTCCTGCCGCGAAACCCGCTGAGCGAGACCTGCCGCTTGTTATGGTCGACAAGCGTGAAGTCAGGCGCCGGCTGGCCCGCCTCGATCATATCCAACCTCCGCCGTCAGACTGGTAGGATTATACCATTGCGCTCGTCGTCCGCCTTATCCCCTTCTCCCTTGACCGGATAGGGTTAGGGCGAGGATGATTCAGGATGCACTAGGAGAAGGCTATGAAGATACTGGTGATGGGAGCCGGGGGCGTCGGCGGCTACTACGCTGGCGCGCTGAGCAGGGCCGGTCATGACGTAACCATCGTGGCGAGGGGGGAGCATCTCGCGGCCATCGCGCGGGACGGCCTGCGGGTCGAGAGCGTGAGCTTTGGAGACTTCACCGTCCATCCCGCGGTCACGGACCGGCCCGACGAGAGCCATGCCGCGGACCTCGTCCTATTCTGCGTGAAGGGCTACGACAACCCCGCCGCCATCGAGCTCATCCGGCCGGCGGTGGGCCCCGGCGCGTCGGTCCTCACCCTCCAGAACGGCATCGGCGCCGGCGACCAGCTCGAGGCCGCCTTCGGCCCCGGCAAGGTCCTACTCGGGGCCACGTACATAGACGGCGACAAGAAGGCGCCCGGCATCGTGGCCGAGACCGGCAAGTCGCCCCTCATCGTGTTCGGCGAGCGGGACGGAAGCGTTACCGAGCGAGCGGAGCGGGTCCGCGCCGCGTTCGACGGCGCAGGCGTGCCGATAGAGCTGTCCCGCAACGTCACCAGGGCGCTCTGGGAGAAGCTCGTGTACATCTGCGGCTGGAGCGGCATGATCTGCGTTACCCGCGCGTTCTTCCCGGAGATATTCGAGACGCCGGAAGCCGAGACAATGACGCGGATGGCCATGGAGGAGGCCCGGGCGGTCGGGCAGGCGAAGGGGATAGACTTAGAAGACGACGTAGTGGAGGCCACGCTGGACGAGTTCCGCAACGTAGGCGAGAACCCCGTATCGTCCATGTTCACCGACCTTCGGAAGGGCGGCAGGCTGGAGATCGAGGTTCTGAACGGCGCGGTATCGCGGATGGGCTGGGAGACCGGCGTGGCGACGCCCGTCAACGACTTCATCACCGCCTGCCTGCTGGTGCCCCACAACCGCGCCCTTGCAGAGATGCAGAGATAGATTACAGGGTCTAATCCATACTGGGTTAGGCGGTTAGCGCACGACCAACGGGGGGGGGGAAGCGATGTCGCACTTCTACGACTCGACGCGGACCAGGCGCAGGGAGCTCGCGCCCGGCGTAACGGCCCGCTCCATATGGGGCGAGAGGATAATGATGAGCCACATAGAGATAGCCCCCGGCGCGGAGGTTCCCCTCCACACGCACCCACACGAGCAGGCCGGAGCGATGCTGGAGGGCGTGATGGAGATGACCATCGCCGGCGAGACCCGGACGCTGCGGCCCGGCGACTCCTACGTCATCCCCGGCGGTGTCGAGCACAGCGCCCGCGCCCTCGAAGGCTGGGCGCTGACGCTGGACATCTTCTCGCCACCCCGCGAGGAGTACAAGGACTGACCGCTCCCCTCTCCCTTGATGGGAGAGGGTTAGGGTGAGGGTGATGCCACATTGAACCAGCGCCAGAATATGAAAGGGAGCAGGCGAGACGCCTGCGCTCCCGGGACGAAGCCGCCTTCGCGGAACGACGGGTGGACGGGCCCGGCTAGCGCCGGGTGAACAGGTCCAGGAATCGGTCCTGGTAGAACTCGAACAGGCCCCAGCGGTCGAGCTCGCGCTTGAGTATCTCCGGATTCTCCCCCTGGCGCACCTTCACGAACATCCTCTCGATCGCGTCTATGGCGGCCCGCGGCGCGCCCCCGAAGTCCCCCTGCGGCTCGAGCATCCCGCGGCCGGCAAGCTCCTTCACGTTCCCCGCGACCGAGGACGACGTGAACTCGTAGATGAACTTCAGCAGCGCGACGTCCCACGCCTCGTCCACCCCGACCATGACCACCGACATATCCTCACGCCGACGGTCCAGGTCGCCCGCTATCCTGTGGGCGATCTCGCTGGGGACGCCGCCCACGATGTCCATCCCGCCTATCTCCTTGCGGTACTGGTAGAGGATGCCTGGGCTGTTCGGGCCGGATTCCCTGGACACGTGGGAGAAGTAGTCGTAGGCCTCCGAGCTGAACCCGTCCAGGTTCAGCGCATACGTCGGCGTTACTATAGATGGACGCTCGGCGATGACGCGCCCGGTTCGCACCACGCTCTCCTGCGTGGACTCCTGCAGCTCCTGGTAGATAGGCTCGGTAACCACGTAGTAGGCTATGTTGGTCGAGCCGAAGGTATGGAGATGCTGCTGGGGAAACCTGACTATCCAACTCTGTTCAACCGCGTTGCGCCAGTCCTGCTCGCTTTGCAGCATGTTATCAGTCCATCTGAATGCGCCCCAGCACGCGCTGGGGCATCTATGTTGATGCTAGTTGTACGCAAGCGTACATGTCAAGGGGCCTACCTGGCGGGGGTGAGCACGGTCCGGGCGGCGACCCCTGTTATCATGTCGTCAAAGGCTTCGTTGACCTCTTCCAGTGGTCGGTACCTGGTTATCAGCTCGTCGAGCTTGAGGCGGCCGTCCATGTACAGCTCGATCAGCCAGAGAAAATCGACCCTGGGCCGCCCCGACCCGTAGAAAGAGCCCAATAGACCCCGGTCCATGAAGAGCATCCTGGCCGGGACCGTTATGTCCGCGTCCATCGGCGGCACGCCGACCGCTACGGCCATGCCGCCCGGGCGGACGGACTCGAATGCCTGGCGAGTTACCGACGGCGAGCCGATAACCTCGAACGCATAGTCGGCTCCCCCGTGGGTGATCTCGCCGATGAGCTCGACAGGGTCCGCCGCGCCCGCGTCAATCGAGTGGGTGGCGCCCAGGCTTCGAGCCATCTCGAGCTTGAAGGCGGCCACGTCTACGGCGATGATCTTGGATGCGGCGGCAAGAACCGCTCCCTGGATGACGTTCAGCCCCACACCGCCGCAGCCAAATACCGCCACTGCGCCGCCGGCCTCGACCTTGGCCCTGTTGACCACGGCGCCCACCCCTGTCGTAACCGCACAGCCGATTATCGCCGCCTTCTCCAGGGGCATTTCGTTGGGTATCTTCACTGCGAACTCGGCTGGAATCGTGGTGGACTCCGAAAACGCCGCGTGGCGGTGTGCAATCGGCGCTCCATTCTGGCTGAAGCGATTCGTGCCGTCACGCATATACGGGGGCCCCCATTCATTCTCGCAGAGGTTCGCGCGGCCAACCGTGCAGTTGCGGCAGCGGCCACACTGTCCCGTCAGGGAGAATACTACGTGGTCCCCCGGCGCAAAGTCGGTTACGTTCGGCCCGACGTCGGCAACCACGCCCGCGCCTTCATGGCCCAGCACGGTCGGGAGCGCGTAAGGCGGATTATGGCCCGTAACCGCGTGATAGTCGCTATGGCAGACGCCGGCGCCCTTGACATCTACGCGGACCTCGCCTGAGCTCGGCCCGTCCAGGTCAACTTCCTCGACGGACAATGGGGCGTTCAGCTCGCGCAGCAGGACCGCTTTCATATCACAGCCACTCCCGCAGGAACTCCACGACCTCCGCCCGCATCGCTGTCGTCTCGAAGTGGCCCACGGCGTAGCGCGACAGCCTCCACGCCTCCGGCGCGCCCGCAGCCTCGTAAGCCGTCTTCACCTCCGCGTCTATCCGGTCCAGGCCCTCCGGCGGCGTCAGCTTGTCATATATGCCCGCGATGCCCAAGTGCGGGCGCGGCGCTATCAGAGCGTTGATAGCGCCCGTCGTGAAATGCTTCAGCAGCCCCGGCACGAAGTAGTACATCCCGTGATGGTCCAGCCCGCGCGCGATCAGCGCGTGGAAGTCCGTCAGGCAGCACAGGTCCACGCACACCTTGACCCGCGTGTCCAGCGCAGCGGTCCACCACGCCATCGTGCTGCCCATCGAGATGCCCATGGTCCCGATTCGCCCGTGGTACACGTCGCCGCGCGATTCCAGGTAATCCAGCGCGCGAATGCTGTCATACACCATCATCCCCCACATCACCTGCCCGCGCCAGAGCATCCGCTTGAAGATCGAGTGCTCCGTCAGCCCGCGCCGCTCCCCGAATGCCCACGTATCTATGCACAGCGCCCCGAAGCCCATGTCCGCCAGGACCTCCGCGTACGGCGGGTCCAGCAGCGCCTTGCGCCCCACGAGCAGCTCTTCCTTGCCCAGCTCGTAGTCGCCGCCGTGGGCGTGGTTGTACAGGATGTATGGAATCCGCCCCCGAGCCCCAACCGGCCGCGTCAGGTACGCCGGCGCGTCCTCTATCCCGTTCAGGCCGAGTACCAGCTTTTCCAGGATGTAGCCGGGGCGCCGCTCCTCGGCAACCAGACGGGCCGACACTGGCCGACCGCGGTCGGGCAGGTCGCCCAGCAACCCGTAAAGCAGCTCCCGTCGCTCTTCCTGATCCATGCCGCGCCCTCCTACCCGCAAGTGTACATCCCAGCGCGCCGCCGTGAAACCTGTGATAATGTCCCCAAGCGCCGATAATCCATGCGCGCAGGGACATCGAATGGACATATCTCGATACATCAGGGAAATCCCAGACTTCCCGAAGCCTGGCATCATGTTCGCGGACATCACCCCCCTGCTGGGGGATCCGAAGGCGTTCGCCGCCTCCATAGACCGCTTTGCGGAGCGCTATTCCGACGCCCGAATTGACGTTATCGCGGGGATAGAGGCGCGCGGGTTCCTGTTCGCGGCTCCCCTCGCAGACAGGCTCGGAAAGTCCCTCGCGCCGCTGCGGAAGCGCGGCAAGCTGCCCTACGAGACATACGCCGAGTCCTATGCCCTCGAATATGGGCGGGACTCGATCGAGATGCACACCGACGCTATCCGGCCGGGCCAGCGGGTCCTCATCATGGATGACCTGCTCGCCACCGGCGGCACGATGGCCGCGGCGGCCCGTCTCGTCGAGCGCGCGGGCGGCGAGGCGGCGGGCCTAGCAGTCCTGATAGAGCTGGTTGACCTTCGCGGCAGGGACAGGCTGCGCGGCTACGACCTGTTCGCGCAGCTCCGCGTGTAACCCGCGAGCCGGGCGGCGTGCTATATTTATCCTTTCACAAGGCGCGGCGCATCCGAAAGGGAGGATCTGAACGATGACAGTCGTGGCGATAGGCGGGCTCACCGGAGGGGGCGGCAGGCTGCTGGGGCCCATGGTGGCCGCCAAGCTGGACGCGGATTACGTGGACAGGCTCATCCTCACCCGGGCCGCGCCCGAGGTCGGGGCCACGGTCGCGGCGCTTCACCAGCGGGAAGAGCGCGCGCCCACCAGGGCGGGCCGATTCTCCGGGTTCCTGCACCGCGTCCTGGAAAGGTCGGCCGTAAGCGGCGTGAGCGGGGACCCGTACTTCGGGCCGGGCTCGATGGCGTTCCTGACGGAGGAGTTCGAGGCCATACCGCCGCAGCCGGCCACCCGCGGCCACGAGGTAGAGGACGAGGCGTACATCGAGGCCATTCGGCGCGTGATACAGGACATGGCGGCCTCCGGCAACGTCGTGCTGGTGGGCAGGGGCGCGTCCATCATTCTCAAGGACGAGCCGCAGGCCCTCCGCGTCGGGGCGGTGGCCGACGTGGATGACCGTGTCGCGAGAATCATGGAGCGCGACCAGCTCGACAGGGAGCAGGCCGAGCAGGTGGTGAGCGACCGCGACGAGGCGAGGGCGCATTACTTCCGCCGGTTCTTCGGCATAGAAGACCCGGATGACCCTCATCTCTATCACATGGTCATCAACACCAGCGAGGTGGACCTGGAGTACGCCGCCAACGTCGTGGCGGACGCGGCCCGCGCCCTCGGCGAGCGCCGGCTGGCCGCCTCGAGCCCCCATCCCTGACGTCCCGTATGCGGGCCTTCACAAGGCCATGGCGATTCCGCGCCGCGTCAATATACCTGGAGATTCCGTTGATAACGATAACCGAGAGTCACGCCAACGAGATGGTCGCCCACGCCCTCGAAGAGGACCCGAACGAGTGCTGCGGGATACTCGCGGGCGCGGACGGGACCGGCCGGAAGCTGTACCGCATCGCCAACAGCGCGAAGAGCCCCTACCGCTACCTGATGGACCCGCAGGAGTTCCTGAACGCGGACCTCGATTCCGAGCGGAGCGGCATGGAGTTCCTCGCCTTCTACCACTCCCACACGCACTCGCCAGCCTACCCCTCGCCCACCGACGTGCGGATGGCCCAGCAGAGCGGCTACCACGACGTCTACTACATCCTGGTCTCCCTGGAAGACAGCGAGAACCCCGCCATCAAGGCGTACCTGATACGCGAGTCCGGCGAGATAGTCGAGCAGCCGCTGGAGGTGAAGTAACCCAATGCTGTTCCAGGTAGCTTTGGCGTCCTGGATCACCCTCACCCTAACCCTCTCCCGTCAAGGGAGAGGGGATAAGGCGGGGCTGCCCACCCGTCATACTATAGCCCGGAGAACTTGATCCGCGGGTCCACGACTGCCAGCAGTATGTCCGAGATGAGTGTGCCTATGACCGTCAGCACGCCCAGCAGCAGCACGAGGAACCCCGCCAGGTAGGAGTCCTGTTGCAGTATGGCCCGCAGCAGTATCGGCCCCACCGTGGGCAGGCTCAGCACCACCGATACTATGACGCTCCCGCCGACCAACGCGGGCAGCAGGTAACCTATCGTGCTCACCAGCGGGTTGATGGCGACTCTGACCGGGTACTTGAGTATGAGCCGCCAGGCCCTAGCCCCCTTCGCCCTTGCGGTTACGACGTAGGGTTTGCCGAGCTCGTCCAGCAGGTTGTTCCTCATGACCCTGATAAGCCCGGCTGTGCCCGACGTGCCGAGCACCAAGGCCGGTATCCAGAGATGCTTGAGCAGGTCGTATGCCTTGTCGAAGCTCCATGGCGCGTCGACGTAGTCCGCCGAGAAGAGGCCGCCCACGTTCTGGTTGAAGTACGCGAACCCGATGTACATCAGCACCAGCCCCAGCAGGAAATCAGGCACGGCCAACCCGGTGAAGCCCAGCAGGGTGAACGTGTAGTCCCCCACGCTGTGCTGCCTTATGGCCGAGTAGATCCCAACTGGTATGGCGAACGTCCACGTAACGATGATGGTGAAGCTGGTGAGTACGATGGTGATCCATATGCGGTCGCCGATTATCGACTTGATCGGCTTTTCGCCGGAGGCGTAGTAGCCGTCCCCGAACGTATAGCCCAGGTCGCCCCGCATGAGGTTCCAGACCCACTTCGCGTATCGGACGTATTGCGGCTGGTCGAGGCCCAGGTACTCGCGGTAGTACTTCGCCAGCTCAGGGTTGTGAGACGTCTCGCCCTGCTGCATAGCCCAGTCCATCCACTTGTCCACCGCGTCCCCTTCGGGCAGCTCGATGATGACGAACGACAGGACGCTGATGGCCCAGATGGTCGCGAAGGCCAGTATCAGCCGCTTGGCGATGTATCCGGTCATCATCCGTCCTCCTAGAATGAGCTTGCGCCACCATTCCAGCACACCGCCAGCCCGCTCGTCAACATCGTCCACCCTTACCCTAACCCTCTCCCGTCAAAGGGAGAGGGGACAAGGCGGAGCTGCCTGCCCGTCATGGACGGAGCTCTAGCGGGAGCGCATGTGGGGGAAGAGGACTACCTCGCGGATGGAGCGGTGGCCTGAGAAGAGCATCATCAGGCGGTCTATGCCTATGCCGAGTCCACCCGTGGGGGGCATTCCGTACTCGATGGCGCGGATGAAGTCCTCGTCGAGGCGGTCCATGTATTCGTCCTGGAACTGGGCGTGTAGGGCCTCCTGCCGTTCGAGGCGGGCGCGCTGGTCTATGGGGTCGTTCAGCTCGGTGAAGGAGTTGCATATCTCCATGCCGGCTATGAATCCCTCGAACCGCTCTACGAGGGCCGGCGGGGGCTGGGTTCCCGCGAAAGCGGGAATGGCGTGCGCTTCTGAGCGCGGAGCGCGCTTCTTCTTGGCGAGGGGGGACATCTCGACCGGGTAATCTATCAGGAATGTTGGCTGGACCAGGTCCGGCTCCACGACGTCGGACACGAGCTTGTCGAGCAGGCCGCCCCAGCTCATCTGGCGTCCGACCAGAAAGCCCGCGGCTTGCATGGCGGCCTTCAGGGATTCGACGTCTGGGCATTCGAGGAAGTCTATGCCGGACCGCTGGAGGATGGCGTCGCGCAGCTCGATCCTGGGCCAGGGCGGGGTGAAGTCTATGGCGCTGTCCTCGAACTGGACGGACTGGGAGCCGAGTATCTGCGAGGCCAGGGTGGATACCATCTCCTCGACCATGCGCATGACGTCGTTGTAGTCGGCGAAGGCCTCGTAACTCTCCATCATGGTGAACTCTGGGTTGTGAGTGATGTCCACGCCCTCGTTGCGGAAGATGCGGCCTATCTCATAGACCTTCTCCATGCCGCCGACTATGAGGCGCTTGAGGTATAGCTCGGTTGCGATGCGCAGGTACAGGCCGCGGTTGAGGGCGTTGTGATGGGTCTCGAAGGGTCGCGCCGTGCCGCCGGCGGCTACGGGCACCAGGACGGGGGTCTCGACCTCCATGAAGCCGCGCGCGTCCATGAATCGGCGCAAGGCGCTCACCAAGCGGCTGCGCATGACGGCGACGCGGCGGGCATCGTCGTTGGCTATCAGGTCTAGGTATCGCTGGCGGTAGCGCGCCTCGACGTCGGTCAGCCCGTGCCACTTCTCTGGCAGGGAGCGCAAGGACTTGGCGAGCACGGTCCACTCGCTGGCCTCGACGGTAACCTCGCCGGCGCGTGTGCGGAAGAGGGGGCCGGACGCGCCGAGCCAGTCGCCGAGGTCCACGTCCGATAGGGCGTCGTAGGAGTCGGGGAGGTTGTTCTTGCGTAGCAGCGCCTGTATCTTGCCGTGGCCGTCCTGCAGGTCTAGGAAGGTGGCCTTGCCCATGCCGCTGCGCCGCACGAGTCGGCCGGCCACTGAGACGGGCGCGGTCCGGCGCCCTTCGCCATGCGCGGCCTCCTCGGACTCGAACAATGAGACGGCCTCGGCGGAGGTATGGGTCCTGTCGCAGGCGTGCGGGTAGGGGTCTATGCCCCTGTCTCGGAGGTTCTGGAGCTTGTTGCGCCTGACGCGGAGGAGATTGGTTTCCGAGGATGGGCGGCTCGGCGAGCCGCCCGCGCGGGAGTCGTCCGTATGGGGTCCTGGCATGTGGGGCTTCTCCCGGCGTGGTCTCTGGGCTGGTGAATGCTGAGAGGGGGCCTAGCGCCGCTTCAATGTAGTTTGGCGTCCTGCATGACCCTCTCCCGTCAAGGGAGCGGAATAAGGCCGGAACTGCCTACCCGTCATATTCAATGGACGGAGGACTAGCCTATCTTCTTGATCCTGAGCTTGCTCACGCCCGAGGGGGTCTGGACTTCTACCTCGTCGCCGACCTTTCGGCCCATGAGGGCCTGTCCGACGGGGGAGGACTCGGAGATCTTCCCTTCGGACGGGTTGGCTTCGGCGCTGCCGACGACCTGGTAGAGCACGCTGGAGCCCCTGCCGCTGGCTACGGTTACGAACGAGCCGAACTGGACCTTGGCGCCCTTCTTGCGGCGCCCAGCGGCGCTCTTGGTGACGACAGCCCTGGACAAGATGTTCTCGATGTCGACGATGCGTCCTTCGACGAAAGCCTGCTCGTTCTTGGCCTCTTCGTACTCGGCGTTGTCGACGTTGCCGCCGGTCTCGTGGGCCCTGCTGATGCGCTCGGCAACCTCTCGGCGGCGCGCGCCGGTCAGGCGCTCCAGCTCATTTGCCAGGGCTTCCCGCCCTTCTGGTGTCAGGTGTGTATCTCTGGTACGCGCCATTGCTCCAACCCCGCTGCCCCCACTTGAACGAAGAATAGCCACCAGTGGCTTGGCGGCTGACTTCATGGGTCATGTCCTATTCTAGCGTCCACTCCCCAGAATGTAAATCGGCGCTGACGCGCCTATCCATAATATGGGACATTTCCCGAAAAAAGATCGGTTTTCCGCTTTACCCTTGTCTGGGCCAATGCTAGGATTCCGCCGTCAGTCGAACGCCATTAGCGAATTGGGAGGTCGATTCGGCGGGGTGGCTCGATGACGACTCGACTCACGGGAGGCAGCGAGAGGGGGCGCCTGATCAAGGCGTCGCGGTCTGGCGGGCTGAGACCGACGACAGAGCGAGTGCGGGCGGCGGTCTTCTCCATGATCGGACTCGGCGCGGTGGAATCGGCGGACGTTCTGGACCTATACGCGGGAACTGGGGCCATGGGAATCGAGGCGCTGAGCCGGGGGGCCGAGCGCGTGGACTTCTTCGAGAGGGACGCGGGACGCTGCCGGGAGATCAGGGCGAACCTGAAGGCCCTGGGACTGGACGGGCGCGGCAAGGTACACGCGGAGCGGGTCGAGCGCGGGTTGGCGAGGCTGGATGGCGCCTATGGGTTGGCGCTGATAGACCCGCCGTATGACGCCGACCCCTGGGACAGGATCATGACAATGTTGGACGAGAGGGGCTTGTTGAAGGAAGACGCGGTAGTCGTGGCGGAGCATCCGTCGAGGCGGGGGCTTGCCGAAAGATACGGGAGGCTGGCGAGGGCCAGGAGCCGCCGATACGGCGACACATCGGTTTCGGTGTACGTTCTGGAGGATATGAGATGAGCAGGGCCGTGTATCCCGGCAGCTTCGACCCGGTGCATAACGGGCATATCGACGTGGTGACGCGGGCCTCGAAGGTCTTCGACCAGCTGGTGATAGCGGTGTACGAGAGTCCTCCGAAGCGGATGCTCTTTTCGACAGGGGAGCGGGTCGCCCTGTTCGAGGAGTCGGTGCGTGACCTGGGGAACGTTGAGGTGGTCGCTTTCTCGGGGCTGGTGGCTCCTGACCTCGCCCGCTGCGTGGGCGCCCGGTTCATCGTGCGCGGGCTGCGGGCGGGTCTCGACTTCGAGACCGAGTTCGAGATGGCGTTGATGTGGCGGACGCTGGACCCCGGCGTGGACGTGGTGTGCCTGATGAGCGCCCTTCATCACCAGTTCATCTATTCGACCCGAATCAAAGAGGTAGCAAAGCTCGGTGGGGACGTGCGCGGCTTGGTGCCGGAGCACGTCGCCGCCGAGATGCAAGCTAAGTACAGCTCGGCGTCATAGCGCGGAGCCGAAGGAGGTTGAGCCATCGATATCGTTCAGGTCATACAGGAGATGGATTCGCTCACACGCACGTCCACCAAGGTGCCGGGGCTGCGCAACAAGGTGATGGTGGACATGGACCAGCTTGCGGCGCTGTCGGACGCGCTGCGTTCTTCGATCCCCGCGGACATCCAGGAGGCGAGGGAGATTCTCCGTCAGAAGGAGTCCATGGTCAACCAGGCGCACCTGGAGGCGAGGCGCATCAAGGAAGGGGCGAGGCAGGAGCAGACGGCGCGGCTGGATGACACGGAGATAAAGCGCCAGTCGGAGTTGAAGGCGGACAAGGTCCACCAGGACGCCCTCCAGAAGGCGCAGGAGATCACGCAGGACGCCCAGCGCCGCGCCTACAAGATAGTCGAGGACGCCGAGGAGCTCTCGAACACCCGCCTCGAAGGCGCGAACCAGTACGCGAGAGAGACGCTGTTCGAGCTGGAGGAGCGCCTGTCGACCGTGCTGGGACAGGTCCGGCGGGGCATCGACACTCTCGGCATCCAGGTCGAGACGAAGGTCCCCTCCTAAGCAGGCGACGAATTCGGCAGGGGCGCGAGCTTTTGGGGTTCGGCCCCTGCCGTGGATAGCGTGGGGTGTTCGCGGGCAACCCGGCGCGGTCAGGCTACGGCTGCGTGCCACCTGCAGGCGTTGGGGTGGGCGCTGGCCCATTCGTAGGCGGCCGTGGCTGCGAGGGCGCCTTGGGCTGCGGCGGTGATGGTCTGCTTGAGGTCGCCGGATGCGTCGGTGACGTCGCCGGCGGCCATGACGCCCTCCACGTTGGTGCGGCCCATCTTGTCCACGATTATTTCGTCTATGTCGTTGAGGTTCACGCCCAGCTGCCTGGCGAGGTCGACCCTGGGGTCCGCGCCTATCTCGATGAAGATGCCGTGAACGTCTAGCTCGCTTGCGCCGTTGTGTTCGCGGTCCAGCGCGATGCCTTCCAGTCCGTCGCCGCCCTCGAGGGCTATCACGTTGGCGTTGAAGATGGCTTCGACGTTGCTTGCCTCTTCGAGCCGCCGCAGGTTGACCGGCTCCGGCCTGGTGAACGCCTCCCTGCGATAGATGATATACACCTTTTCGGCGTACTTGCTGAGCAGAGTCGCGCCCTTCACCGCCGAGTCGCCGCCGCCGACTACCGCAACAGTATTGCCGCGGTGCAACGGCGCGTCGCATACCGAGCAGTAGGACACTCCGCGGCCGATCCATTCCTCCTCGCGCTCGAGGTTCAGCGTCCGGCGCTCCCTGCCGACCGCGAGGATGATGGAGGTTGCGAGGCATTTCTGCCCGCCCTCGGTGTCTATCTCGAAGCAGTCGCCATGCTTGGATATGGAGGTTACCTTGTCGTCCACGACGGGGACTCCGTAGGTGTCTAGGGGTTCGCGGAACTTCATCATGAGGTCGAAGCCGTCTATCTCCGGGTAGCCGGGGTAGTTCTCGATGAGGCCGCCGATTGCTGTTTCGCCTCCGAAGGTCTCGCCGATGACGATGGGTTTTATCTGGTATCGGGCGGCGTACATGCCGGCGGCGAATGCGGCGGCTCCCTGTCCTGCGATGGCAACGTCGTAAGCTTCCGGCTGGGTCGTCATGGAATTGGCTCCTTGGGTGGGTGTCAGTGGAAGACTCGGCCGGAGTCTATGGCGAGGGTCTGGCCGGTTACGCTGTCGGTGGCGCAGAAGGCGACGACCTGCTTTGCGATGTCGTCCTTGTCGGCGGCGCGTTTGAGTAGGGCGTTTTCGACTGCGCTCCGCTGGTATTCTGGGGCGAGGTTGTCGGACATCTTGGTGCCGAGCAGGTAGCCAGGCGCGATGCAGTTGACCTGGATTTCTGGGGCCAGGCCGACGGCCATGCACTTGGTGAGGTGTATGAGGGCGGACTTGGCGACGGCGTAGGGGATGGAGGAGCCGGTCGGCTCCAGGCCCGCGACGGAGGAGATGTTGACGATTCTGCCCGCGCCCCGCTTCTTCATGGCCGGGGCGACGGCCTTGATGCACAGCATCGGGCCGGTCAGGTTCACGTCGAAGATCTTGGTCCAGTCCTCGTAGGTCATGGCGTCGAGGTCGTGGAAGGGTATCCACTTGTTGTAGCCGGCGTCGTTGACGAGGATGTCTATCCCGCCGAACCTGTCGAGGACGCTCGCGGCGGCGGCCTCTACGCCGTTCCTGTCGGTTACGTCGCACTGGACGGCCAGGGCCTGGACGCCCTTGCCTTCGAGCTCGGCGGCTACCTGCTCGGCCCTAGGCTTGCCGGTGTTGTAGAGGACAGCGACGTTCGCGCCGGCGTCGGCGAGGGCGTGGCAGATGCGCCCGCCGAGTCCGCCGCTGCCGCCTGTTACGATGGCTGACGCGCCGTTCAGGTTCATGTGGATGGCCTCCGGGCAGGTGATGGCCCGGCGATTATAGCATGGCGGCGGATTGTGGCAGCGGGATTGTGGAGATGCGATTGACGGCCAACGAGGACGGCACGTATCTCCAACGGGGCCGTCCGTTGGACTATGAGTACTGGAACAAGCTCTCTATTATCCGGAGTCTGGCAACCGCATTGGGCATCTGCAACTCGATGGTGGTGTCCGGTATGCTTCGAAGATAGCTCGATACTGAGAAGACCCAGAGACTTGGGAACTCGCGCTCGTAAGGAGGCTGGGGCCACGTAGAAGGAATATCGAAGGGGAAATCGCAGGTAGGTTTATCCATGTGGAAGAGATGGTCACCAGACTTGTTTCGGGGCCCAATTGCTTCCCAGAAGATGAGCAATGGCCGGATAGATTCGCGCCGTTCTTCCAGGCCCGAAGGGGGCTTCATTGGAACGAGCACCTTTGCAGTCTTATCGTCATTCAGAGTCCGGCGGCTTGAGTCCCACCTTTCTTTCCAACGCCTCTGCTTATAGTCTGCCACTTCTTTGGAAGGCGCATTGACAGGAAGCGTTTTGCCTCCTTTAGCATGGGCTGACCAATTCTTGATTTCAGTCTGAAAAACGGTCTTGCTCCCGTCGGACCAATCCACAGTTATCCATCGATCCAGTCTAGGGCCTTTTTTGCCGCCAGTACCTACAGTATCTTGCAGGACGGCAACGCTGCCGCCCTTGGACTCGATATAGCACTGAAAGCAGGCCGCATTGAGGTCCTCGCCAAGCACGCCTACTATGCCGGTCGCGTGTTTGTTTGACCAGTCGGGCTTCTCGTCGAAGAAGCGGAGAGTCTCTTGGACGTCTATCGTTACCGATACAGAGGATGATGTATCTGTCATGCCAGAGTTCTCTCCTGCACGGCTGCTTAGGTTAAGTATCATATATTCACAGATGAAGCTCGTCAAGTGTGACGATGAGCGGGTCAGGGCAATCGCATCTTATTCATCTTGGTAGGCGATTCCAATGTGAACCAGGGCCAACCCGCTTACTCTCTCCCGTCGTGGGAGAGGCACCGGAATCAGGATTCGCGGGATTGGGGGAGGGAGAGGGCAGGCGGGACGCCTGCGGTCCTAAGGTGGCCTGCGGGGGAGCGGCTAGGGGTTGACTCTGGGGATGAAGTGGGGCGGGCGGTCGAGGAGGGTTATGGATGCGTCGTGGCCGAGGTCGGACTGGGCGGCGGCTATGGCTTCTTCGACGGTTGCGAACGGTTCGAAGCCGCATCGCCTGACGGCTTCGAAGTCGCGGACGCCTGCGAAGAAGATGCGGGAGAGGTATCGGCGCGGGATGCCGGCGCTGTTCCACATGAAGAACGGGTGCGAGCCGTGGTAGGCGTATCCGTAGCGGTAGGCGTGGATGTACTCGGGGCGGTGGGCGAAGCTCTCGACGTAGTTTTCCCAGAGCCGGTAGGGGTCGGTATCCTGCGGCAGGAGTTGGTTGTAGAACTCGACGTATGGGGCGAAGCGTCGCTCGTCGAAGGCGGCTTCGAATGGATGGGCGAGGATGGCGATGCCGCCTTCGCGGACGACTGGGGCGTTCTGGAACTGCATGACGGCGTTCGCCATGGCGGAGTTTGCGACGAGTATCGGGTTCATGACCGAGAACTTCGAGTAGCATTCGGCGCCTGGTATCCCGGCTATCAGGATGTCAGACTGGCCCTCTACGTCCACGACGAGCTGCTCCTCGATGGCTGCGAGGGTGTGCGGGTGGACCTCGGTGGGGTGCCCGGCGAACACGGCGACGAGGTCCTTGCGCGGGTGGGCGTTGTCGTACACGGTCTCGATGGTGAAGACGCGCCGGCCCTTCTCGGCGAGGGCGTCCTCGATGAGCCGTCCTTGCTCCCAGACGAGCTTCTTGAAGGCCGAGCTCTTGGGGTCGTCCACGGAGTGTCCCTTGGCGGACGGCCACGGCCTGTGGTGGTGGCGGATGCTGCGGAACGTGCCGAGTCCAACGGCGGTGGACTTCCAGCCGCCGTTGAAGGGCGCCCACATGGTGTTGAGGTAGATGAAGAGGTCGGAGTCTATGAGGGCGCGGTTGACCTCTACGTCGAAGCCCCTGTGGGTATATCCGAGGTGGACCAGCTGGTCGGGGTCTTCGGCGTCGTGGCAGTAGAGGTTGTTGTAACCGAAGCCGAGGGCGATCTTGCGTCCCAGGAATGTCTCCAGCTCGGTGCGGCTCAGCTTGCGATGCAGCCCCTGCGCGCACAGGAGGGTGATGTCTCGGAGCTCGACGCCGAGTGCGGTCAGCTCCTCCACGATGAGCTCGATGGCGACCTTGCGGAAGTCGTCGCGGCGGGTCTGGAAGTAGGAGCCGGAGGCGTCGTCGAAGGCTATCGCAACCTTCGCCTTGGGGCCAGCGAGCTTGCGGAGCGGCTCGTGGGCGATTGGGTTCTCGATGGCGTCCCGCACGGCCTCGCGGATGTCTGGCGCGGCGGGCATGGGGGGCTTCGCGGCGATGGTCCTGGCGCGCTCCGGCACGCGCACCGCGAGGCGCCCGTCGCCGTATGCTATCCTCTCCACTCGCTTACCGTTCATGGCCGCACCTGGACGCGCCTTCGGGGACATCTCGACGCTTGACACACCGGGCAGGTTATCATACCTTCCAGCCATCCTGTCAAAGTCAGAAAGAGCGGAT
Organism: uncultured Dehalococcoidia bacterium; assembly: GCA_958296115.1. Classification (GTDB taxonomy): domain Bacteria; phylum Chloroflexota; class Dehalococcoidia; order Lucifugimonadales; family CAJWER01. The sequence goes on along the minus strand of OY282442.1, from coordinate 1,831,308 downwards.
GTCTCACCGGCGGCTCCCTCCTTCATGGATTTCCACCCACTGATAGTCGCAGTCTTCCTCATGTATTTCGCCGCGCTGATAGGCATCGCGGTAGTCCGAGCGCGACAGCTGCGGGAGATGTCGGACTACGTGCTCGGCGGCAGGCGGATGAACAGCTTCACGTCTGCATTGAGCACCAGCTCGTCCGCCACCAGCGGATGGGCCATGCTCGTATTTCCCGCGCTGGCTTTCTCGGAAGGGGCGGTGCGCCTGTGGACGGCGGCGGGCATCGTGCTGGGCACCTGGCTCGCGTGGATAGTCCTAGCGAAGAGGCTGCGACGCTATACGACAGCGGAGGACTCCCTCACCCTGCCAGAGTTCTTCGAGAGACGACTGGAGGACAGGACAGGGATCCTGCGAGCGCTCGCGGCCATCGTGACGATATTCTTCGTAATGATCCATATCGATTCAGGGTTGATAGCGGGCGCGAAGCTGCTGGGGACGGTGTTCGGACTCGACCATAACGTCGGCGTGCTGGTGACGCTCTTCGCAATAGCCTCATACACCTTCATCGGCGGATTCCTGGCGGTCTCGGGTACGGACGTGTTCCAGGCCACTCTCATGCTGGTCGGCTTCATCATCATTCCGCCCACGTTGATCTTCATGACCGAGGAGCCCTTTCGAGGCATGGGGCAGACATCGGGCTTCCTGAATCCACTGACGGGCGAGGGCGGCGACCCGGTCACCTTCGTCTTCCTTCTCTCTGCGGTTGGATGGGGATTGGGCGCTTTCGGGTCCCAGCGCATGCTGCAGCGCTTCATGGCGATGAAGAGCGAAACCAACGTGGGGGCCAGCCGCAACATCGGCACTGCTTGGTTAGCGCTCATATTCTCCTCCGGGTTCCTGCTTGGAATCATGGCCCGCCCCGCGCTGGCGGAGATAGGGATGTTGGACGCGGTGTCGGACCCCGAGCGGGTCTACCTCGTGGTCTCGGAGGCGTTCTTCATTCCCCTGTTGACCGGTCTGCTTCTGACATCGGTGGTCGCGGCGATAACGTGCGCCGCAGACTCCCAGCTCCTGTTGAGCTCCGCCGTAGCCACCGACGACCTGCCCATCATAAGGAAACTCGCGTATCGGATCCGCTTCGAATACGCGGCGGTGGGCGCGCTCTACTACAGGACGGGAGGCCCTGACTGGACTCCCGACACGAAGGGTTGGCTGCTCGACGCGCCAACCGGAGACTGGCACGGCTTCACCCTGGGGGCCTACGGCAGGGTCTGGCTGGGTCGTCTCCTGCTGCTGACCATCGGCACTACGGCCGGGGCGCTCGCGCTACTCTTTCCAGATTCGATATTCAACCTGGTCGCCTTCACCTGGGGCGGAATGGGAGCCGCGTTCGGCCCGGCGACGATACTGGCCCTGTACTGGCGCAGGTTCAACGCCTGGGGCGCTATTGCCTCGATAATCGCCGGCACGGCAACCGCCGCCATCTGGCAGGTCATGGAAGGCGGCCCCTGGGGCATCTGGGACATGGGCATCGCCGCCGCGCCAGGCTTCATGGCGGCGATACCCGCGGCCATCGTGGTTACGCTCCTCACGCCCGCGCCCTCCAAGACGATAACCGAGACCTTCGACAGGGTTGCCGCCAGTCCTTCATAGAGTTGGCATCCATTGGGGCGGATAGCCACTTCCATAATCATCGAACGCCTACGCCTTGACACACCGGGGCAGATTATCATATTTTGGTTGTCGATTCGTCCAGCCATCCTATCAAAGGCAGAAGAGCCCATGTCTCGCCGGCTGCGCCTCTAACCGCGCCCTCCTAAGCAGGGCATGAGACCTCCCCTATGGATTTCCACCCACTGATACTCACCGTCTTCTTCGTGTACTTCGCCACGCTGATAGGCATCGCGGTAGTCCGCGCGCGACCACTGCGGGAGATGTCGGACTACGTGCTCGGCGGCAGGCGGATGAGCAGCTTCACGTCTGCATTGAGCGCCGGCTCGTCCGGCACCAGCGGCTGGACCATGCTCGTATTTCCCGCCCTGGCTTTCTCGGAAGGGACGGTACACCTGTGGACAGCGGCGAGCCTCGTGCTGGGCTCCTGGCTCGCGTGGATAGTCCTAGCTAAGAGGCTGCGACGCTATACTATCGAGGAGGACTCCCTCACCCTGCCAGAGTTCTTCGAGAGACGATTGAGGGACAGGACCGGTATCCTGCGGGCGCTCTCCGCCATCGTGACGATATTCTTCGTAATGATCTATATCGACTCAGGGTTGATAGCGGGCGCGAAGCTGCTGGAGACGGTGTTCGGACTCGAACATAACATCGGCGTGCTGGTGACGCTCTTCGCAGTAGCCTCATACACCTTCATAGGCGGCTTCCTGGCGGTCTCGAGGACGGACGTGTTCCAGGCCACGCTCATGCTGGCCGGCTTCATCATCCTCCCGCTCACGTTGATCTTCATGACCGAGGAGCCCTTTCGAGACATGGGGCAGGCGTCGGGCTTTCTGAATCCACTGACGGACGGCGACAACGACCCCATCACCTTCGTCTTTCTTCTCTCCACCGCTGGATGGGGATTGGGCGTTTTCGGGTCTCAGCGCATACTGCAGCGTTTCATGGCGGTGGAGAGCGAAGCCAGGGTGGGGGCCAGCCGCAATATCGGCACTGCCTGGGTAGCGCTCATATTCTCCTTCGGGTTCCTGCTTGGAATCGTGGCCCGCCCCGCGCTGGCGGAGATAGGGATGCTGGACGCGGTGTCGGACCCCGAGAGGGTCTATATCGTGGTTTCGGAAGTGTTCTTCATTCCCCTGTTGACCGGGCTGCTTCTGACAGCGGTGATCGCGGCAATAATGAGCACCGCCGACTCCCAGCTCCTGCTGGGCTCCGCCATAGCCACCGACGACCTGCCCATCATAAAGAGGCTGGCGTATCGGATCCGCTTCGAATACGCGGCGGTGGGAGCACTCTATTATAGGACGGGAGGGCCTGACTGGACTCCCGACACGAAGGGCTGGGTGCTCGACGCGCCAACCGGAGACTGGCACGGCTTCACCCTGGGGGCCTACGGCAGGGTCTGGCTGAGCCGTTTGCTGCTTGTGACCATCGGCGCCTTGGCCGGGGCGCTGGCGCTACTCTTTCCAGATTCGATATTCAACCTGGTCGCCTTCGCCTGGGGCGGAATGGGAGCCGCGTTCGGCCCGGCGACGATACTGGCCCTGTACTGGCGCAGGTTCAACGCTTGGGGCGCCATTGCCTCGATAATCGCCGGCACAGTAACCGTTGCCATCTGGCAGATTATGGAAGGCGGCCCTTGGGGCATCTGGGACATGGGCATAGCCGCCGCGCCAGGCTTCATGGCGGCGGTACCGGCGGCCATCGTGGTTACGCTCCTCACGTCCAAGCCGTCCAAGACGGTGACCGAGACCTTCGACGGGGTTATCGCCAGTCGTCCTTCATAGATATGGCGTTCCATTGGGCGGCTAGCCACTTCCGTAACCATCGGAACGGGTGCGCGAGGGCGCAGAGCGCTATACAACGCGCGGCTTTCGTTATATCCTTCGGGCGAACATCGAGCCTATGGAGGGTCTGGTCGTGGCTGCAGGACTGATATACAAGCTTCAGGATGCCTACGCATGTGACTTGTCGGCGACGGGTGAGGGCTGGGCGCTGGCGGCGGTATGCATGGAGGACGTTGACGAGGGGTTCGTCGCCAATATGGATGCGGATCGTGAGTGGGAGGACATCAAGGCTATGCTGCTGCCTGGGGTGACGTACCAGGACTGGATCGACGCCTACGTCGCTCTTCGGCCCACGCTTAGGCTGATAGAGAGCCGCTCCGGGGTGGTCGAGAGCCTTCATGCCACTGATGCAGAGCAGTTCTCAGGCGTTGCGGTTGCGGCCGGGTCCGAGCCGGCCTTCGTCTGGACGGAGCTCGATGGCGGCGTCTGGAGCGTCAAGCTCTACCGCGGCGGGGATACGAGGACGCTGGTGGCCGGTCCCCAGGTTCTGCAGGACCCCGCCATCGCGCAGGATGCTGAGGGAGTTCTGTGGGTCGGGTGGGTGCGCCGCGAGGACGCCGGGGACGTGGTCCACGTGGTGGACGAGTTTGGTGGCGGGGCGTTTCGGCTGCCGGGTCGTCATCCGAGCCTAGCGGGCGCGCCGGGCGGTGTGGCGGTGTTCTACGAGCGGTTCGCTGATGGCGAGTCGCACATCTACTACCACTGCTCGGGCTCGTCGAGCGAGCCTGTGCGTCTGACGTATCGGAACCCACTGAACTTCCTGCCGCGCTGCATCGGAGGGGAGGACGGCGGCGTGCTGGTCGTGTGGGAGTCGTCGCCCGGATGGGGATACGACATCCAGGTGGACCAGATACGGGAGATAGAGGTCAGGCAGGTCGAGCCGTTGACGGGCGTGGTGAGGAATGGTCCTGGGACTGAGGAGTCGGAGGGTGTGCTGCCCATCCCTCTGCTGTCATACGAGCGGCCCCAGTCGCAGGTTCATGCGGGCGAGAATCGGTTGATCAACATGACGCCCTCGAACGCGAGGTTGGCGCGGGTAGGCGGCGAGTTGGTCTGTACCTTCCGCATGATCCACCCTATCAGGACGAGGCCGTACGTAGAGCCTGAGTGGATGGTCGACGGCGCGTTCGCCGATCCGCTGCCCAACTGGGACTCGGACCTGGTAAGGGACGGGTGGAAGCTGTGTCAGATCAAGTGGGATGGCCAGTCGTGGACAACCCCTGTCCGAATCAGCGAGGCGGCCAGTTTCTCGCATCACTCCTATGGTATTGGAGCCAATGGCGATAGGCTGCTTGTAGCGGCCCACTCCTTCGACGGCGACAAGTTTCCGGAGCGAGACCACCGCGTGGAGGTCGTGTGCGTGAACGGCGCGTCGAACGTTCCCATGCACATGGGCGTTGATACGCATGAGGCCCAGGGGATGCACGCGGCGAACCCCGCGGCGAGGCTTCCGGAGCTTCCTGACGGGCCCGCCGGGTACGAGCTGGTCTTCGGCGACCTTCACGTGCATACGTCGCACTCGTCCTGCATGCCCGCGCTCGACGGCAGCCCTCCCGACAACATCCGCCTGCAGCGCGACGTACTCGGTTACAGGGTAATATCACTCGCGGACCACCATCGAATTTCGGCCTCGGACTTCAGGCAGCGCCAGGATCTTCTGGAACGAGAGGATGCGGGCGGCTGCGTTCCGCTGTACGGGCTCGAATGGAACAAGCGCCCCTGGCAGCACATCAACTTCTTCACCTACGACAAGCAGGTCATGAAGGAGCTCCGGGAGGTCCTTCACCGAGACCTGGACCTCCAACTCCTGTTCGACGACGTCATAGACAGATTCGGGGAGGGCAGGGTGACCGCTGTCCGCCACTGGCACGACAAGCGAGACACGCACACTTACCTGTACGACCCGCGCGTCGAGTGGGGCATGGAGGTGATATGCGGCCGGGGCGACAGGCTTGCGAGCGAGCCGTGGATGTGGGGGGGCATGACGAAGTTTCCGTTCCCTGTGAACTTCATCGAGTGGCGAGACGCCCGGCTGGGCATGGTGGGAGCCTCGGACCACCATATGACGGCTCTTGGGGCGAGCCTGACGGGGTTCTGGGTGAAGGAGGTGTCTGGGGCGGGAGTATTCGAGGCTATGCGTCGTCAGCGGACGGTTGCCTGCGCCAATGGGAAGATGGCGGTATGGATCGAGAGCAACGGGGTGGGCATGGGCGAGATTGGCGTCGGGGAGCGCCCGGTGGAGATCTACGTGAGCGCCATATCAGCGCTGCCAATCGGGACCGTGTCGTTGTGGGGAGACGGCCGGTGGCTGGCGCACCAGGAGGCAGAGGCCGGGCAGACTGCATTCCGGTTCGTTGACGAGTCAGCGGTATCTGGCAGGCGCTACTACTTCGCGCGGGTAGAGACACGGCGAAGCGGCGACTTCGAGAAGGGGCCCATCATCGGCTACTCCTCTCCACTATGGCTGACACTAGAGTAGCGCGGAGTAGCGAGCGCGTGCATCTGGGTCTCTGGCACACCGCTCGCGGCCGGCGTGTAGTAACGAAGCTGACCGAGGAGCTATTGCTTTGACGAACTACTTGGTCCGGCGCATCCTCTTGGGCGGGTTCACGATGTGGGCCATATCCGTGGTTTGCTTCCTCATCATCCAGCTGCCGCAGGTTGACTACGTAGATGTGTACATTGAGCGGATATTCGAAGACCACCAGCAGTTCATTACCGAGGAGGAGGCGGAGGCGCTGCGGGAGTTCTATGGACTGGATCAGCCCGTGTACCTCCAGTACTGGACGTGGATCAGCAATCTGATTACGGGCAACTTCGGGTACTCCTTCGACCTGCAACTCCCGGTCAAGGACCTGATAGCTGACCGGCTGCTATTCACCATAGCCCTGACCGGCATGACCATTCTCACGACCTGGGTGCTGTCACTGCCAATAGGCGTCTATTCGGCGCTGCGGCAACATTCACTCGGAGACTACACCGTCTCCTTCTTGGGGTTCCTCGGCTTGGCCGTGCCGGACTTCCTGCTCGCCCTGGTCCTGATGTTCGTAGCCTTCAAGTATTTCGGCGTCAGCGTCGGAGGGCTGTTTTCTGACCACTACATCCAGGGCCCGCTGCCCGGCGAGGCGCAGTGGATGGGGTGGAGCCTCCAGCGGGTCTGGAACATGCTCACTCACCTCTGGATACCCGCTATTGTCCTTGGCACTCACGGAACCGCGGGTCTCATCAGGATCATGCGCAATAATTTGCTCGACGAGCTCAGCAAGCCTTACGTGGTTACGGCCATGTCCAAAGGTCTTGCGTACTGGAAGGTGATCCTCAAGTACCCTGTCCGAATCGCCCTCAACCCCCTCGTCAGCGGAGCCGCTTACCTGCTGCCGTCCCTGGTCGGCGGCAGTGTAATCGTGTCGATTGTCCTGAGTCTTGCTACGATGGGGCCGTTGCTGCTCAACGCCCTCGTCAATCAGGACGTCTATCTGTCGTCAACTATCATCCTGATCCTCGGCATACTGACCGTGGTCGGCACTCTGGCTTCGGACATCCTCCTCGTCATCGTGGACCCACGAATCAGGATGGACCGGGCGGCGGGGTGACCATGGCAGCCATCGCCCAAGGACATACGGCCATTGCGGGGGACGAGCACGAGCTGTTCGTATCTTCGCAGTGGCAGCTCATGTGGAGGAGGTTCCTCAAGCACAGGGTTGCTGTCGCCACCGCCGTCATACTGCTCGGCTTCTACGGTATCTCGGCATTTGCCGAGTTCCTGAGCATGGGCGACCCGGCCCAGGGCACCCACCGTTACCACCTTCTCCGGCCGCAGACGATCCACTGGTGGGACGGTGGGTTCAGCCCCCACGTCAAGGGGCTCGAGGGTGGAAGGGACCCGCGGACTGCGCGAAAGACCTACACCGTGCTGCCGGACGAGAAAATCCAGCTCGGATTCTTCGTCCGAGGCTTCGAGTATAAGCTGCTGGGTCTCATGACAACCGACCGCCATATCATGGGCTTCACCGATCCTGCGGTCTATGAGGAGCGGCCCGCCCCATATGTCCTTGGCAGCGACGCCGTCGGGCGAGACCAGTGGTCCCGCCTGATGATAGCGTCACGCATATCTATGACCATCGGACTCGTTGGCGTACTCCTCGCGTTCTTCCTCGGTGTGAGCTTGGGAGCCCTTTCAGGATACTATGGAGGATGGGTGGACCAGGTAATCCAACGCTTGATAGAGGTCCTTACTTCCATACCCACAATCCCACTATGGATGGGGCTGGCTGCGACGATTCCCAGGGATTGGTCGGTCATCCGGGTGTACTTCGCCATTACCGTCATACTGTCCATAATAGGTTGGACCGGCATGGCGCGCGTCGTGCGCGGAAAATTCCTTTCGCTGCGCGAGGAAGATTTCGTCATGGCGGCCCAGCTTGCCGGTGCCTCCAGGGGGCGCGTGATCTTCCGGCACATGGTGCCGGTGTTCACCAGCCACATCATAGCCGCCGCGACCCTGGCGATTCCGGGGATGATCATCAGCGAGACGGCGCTCAGCTACCTCGGCCTGGGCCTCCGCCCACCGGCGGTAAGCTGGGGAGTGATGCTGCAGCAGGCGCAGAACGTGCAGACCGTTGCGCTCTTCCCGTGGCTCATGTTCGTGGCAATCCCGGTGATTGTCGTTGTGCTTTCGTTCAACTTCTTCGGCGATGGCATCCGCGACGCCGCAGACCCATACAGCCAATAGGCTACTTCGAGGAGGGCTGGACATGATCAATTTCCCCGCTTCAACCTTCACCTGGAAGGCGCATCCCCGTGAACCCCACCCATACTATCGGTACGACGGAGGGTTCGTCGGCGAGTACGGAGCCGTGTACCACGTCCGGTTCAACATCGAATCCAAGTGCGATGTGCGAGATGATGCCTCCGGCCGCGTTTCGGAGCTGTTTGGGGGCGCTCCGTGTCGAGGCGAATACACAATCGCAGACCGTAACCTCTTCACCGTTCCCAGCTCGGAGTTCCGCCTGGCCTTTAGCCGAGACCGAACACTGAAGATAGCCGCCCGACCAAGTGCAGCGCAGGAAGATACCTCCCTGTCTGACGAGCTGCTGGCCGACAGGTACCAGGGGCACAAGATAGACATCCGGCGTCATCGAAACGCGGAAGAGCTTACGACAGCCGAAGAAGTCATCGAAGCCACTTTCGCCAACGACCTGCTCAACGCGCGCTCTACCTACCGGGACGCGCGGGGCCTTTCGGTGTCAGTCGAGTATCCGGTGAACCTAATCAATATCGAAGAGGCCCGCGGCGAGTTCCAGGTCTGCACCGGGCCGGTTATAGTGCCGGACCTCGCCACGTGGGATGGGACCGACGTGAGGCGCGTGTTCCTAGCGCACGCAGCCTTCAGCGCGTTCGATCACGTCGAGTTCATCCTTCGCAGGGTGGTCGAGCCTGCCGAATCCGAGCTTGAGTGGCTGGACAAGGTGCGTGGCCGCAGCCGCAACGAGCTAAGCGACCCGAACAACGCGCCGCCAGGCCATCCGCCGCGTCGGTGGAGCGTCTCCACTTATAACGAGGTCTGGGAGCTGCCCACCAGCAACGTTATGATTCGCTCAGAGAACGGGTAGCCCATGGTGGCTGAAGACCGCTTGAGGATCGGGATTGTGGGATGCGGGGGTATCACCAGGGCGCTGTATAGCCGGGTGTATCCCCTCGTATCGGACATCGCGCAGGTCGTCGCAGTCGCCGATCTGGACCCATCCCTTGCCGAACACGTCCAGCGGGCATTCCGCGATACATACTACGCCGAGGCGTACCGGAACAGGCTGCTCGCGGTCGATGCGCGCACCGCGGAGGAGCGACTGGGGTTCCTGGAGAAAGCGGATCTGGCCGAGTCAGCGGCGCAATACCCAATACGCAGGTACCGCGACCACGAGGAGCTCCTCGAAGACGACGAGATTCAGGTGATGTGCGCGTTCACTCCGCCTCCGGTTCGAGCGGCGCCGGCGGTCACGGCGGCCGAGTCCGGCCGCCATGTCTTCACTGAGGGGCCGATGGCTCGGAGCGTCGAGGAGGCCGACGCCATATACGACGCCGTCAAGAAGGCCGGGGTGAAGTACGACTGCCAGGTGATCGACCGCTTCCCGCGGGATATGGTGTTGGCCCGACGGGCAGTAGAAAGCGGCCTAATGGGCCAGATGGGGTTCGCCAACGTCGAGCTGAACAGCTACCTCCCACAGGGATACTACCGGCAAACCGCTACTCAGCACCGGACATGGCGCGGCACCTGGCAGGGAGAGGGCGGCGGCGCCGTCTTCCACCATGGCCGGTACATCATCGACCCGTTCCTCTGGGTAGTAGGCTCGCCGGTCGTGCAGGTCTTCGCCTACTCCGGGCCGATGCTGCGCAAGATCGAGCATGACAGCTTGAGCCAGGCTGTCGTGAAGTTCGCCAACGGAGCAACCGGACTTGTCCACGCATCGCTAATTACTCACACGAGCAGCGAGATGCGGGAGCGGACCAGCGTTGGCATGAGGGGCCGCATCTCGCTGACTGGGCACGATGCCGCCATGACAACGCAGAACGAGAACCTCCCGCGCGGCGCGGAGGGTCTTCCGCTAATGAAGTCTATGACCGCGTTCACGTCCAGCGACAATCCTGCGGCGCTGGAGGCCCTGGAGGCGATGCGCGAAGAGGTAGCCGGTTTGCCTGACCGTGTCAATCAGGAACGGCAGACGCGCAGCTTCCTCGAGGCCATCATCAACGACTCGAATACGCAGGTTCCGATCGAGGTGCCCAGACACCACGTCGAAGTGACACGGGCGATCTACAAGTCTTCCGAGGAGAACCAGCCGGTCGACATACCGCTGAACAGAAATGATCCCTGGTACCGGTTCGAAGGACGCTTCGCCTCCGGCCAAGCGCCGCCTCCGTAGCCTCGGGGCTGAGGTGGCGTAATCAAGTCATCATGGCGCGCTACTCCAGTGTCAGCCATAGTGGAGAGGAGTAGCCGATGATGGGCCCCTTCTCGAAGTCGCCGCGCCGCCGTGTCTCTACCCGCGCGAAGTAGTAGCGCCTGCCAGATACCGCTGACTCGTCAACGAACCGGAATACAGTCTGCCCGGCCTCTGCCTCCTGGTGCGCCAGCCACCGGCCGTCTCCCCACAACGACACGGTCCCGATTGGCAGCGCTGATATGGCGCTCACGTAGATCTCCACCGAGCGCTCCCCGACGCCAATCTCGCCCATGCCCACCCCGTTGCTCTCGATCCATACCGCCATCTTCCCGTTGGCGCAGGCAACCGTCCGCTGACGACGCATAGCCTCGAATACTCCCGCCCCAGACACCTCCTTCACCCAGAACCCCGTCAGGCTCGCCCCAAGAGCCGTCATATGGTGGTCCGAGGCCCCCACCATGCCCAGCCGGGCGTCTCGCCACTCGATGAAGTTCACAGGGAACGGAAACTTCGTCATGCCCCCCCACATCCACGGCTCGCTCGCAAGCCTGTCGCCCCGACCGCATATCACCTCCATGCCCCACTCGACACGCGGGTCGTACAGGTACGTGTGCGTGTCTCGCTTGTCGTGCCAGTGGCGCACAGCGGTCACCCTGCCCTCCCCGAATCTGTCTATGACGTCGTCGAACAGGAGTTGGAGGTCCAGGTCTCGATGAAGGACCTCCCGGAGCTCCTTCATGACCTGCTTGTCGTAGGTGAAGAAGTTGATGTGCTGCCAGGGGCGCTTGTTCCATTCGAGCCCGTACAGCGGAACGCAGCCGCCCGCGTCCTCTCGTTCCAGCAGATCCTGGCGCTGCCTGAAGTCCGAGGCCGAGATACAGTGGTGGTCCGCGAGTGATATTACCCTGTAACCGAGTACGTCGCGTTGCAGGCGGATGTTGTCGGGAGGGCTGCCGTCGAGCGCGGGCATGCAGGACGAGTGCGACGTATGCACGTGAAGGTCCCCGAAGACCAGCTCGTACCCGGCGGGCCCGTCAGGAAGCTCCGGAAGCCTCGCCGCGGGGTTTGCCGCGTGCATGGCTTGCCGAGCGTGTACCTCCACTCCCCTGTGCATTGGCGGCAGATTCCCAACAATCGACAACACCTCCACCCGATGGTCCCGCTGTGGATACCGGTAGTTATTGAAGCAGTGACACGCGACCAGCGCGTTGCCGTCGCTCGTGGTAAGTCCGTACTGGTGATGTGAGAACCCCTCGTTGCCGGTCTCCCGCGTATCGAAGTTCTCGGACTCGGTCACGCGCTGGGGGTCGGACCACGAGTTCCCGTCCCACTTGGTTACACAGAGCGTCCAGCTATCTCTGGAGAGGTCGGAGTCCCTGTACGGCAACGATCTGTTGAAACCGCTGTCCACAATCCAGTCAGGCTCGGCGAAGGGGAGCACCTTAATCGGGTGGATCATGCGGAAGGTACAGACCAACTCGCCGCCGACCCGCGCCAACCTCGCGTTCGAGGGCGTCATGTTGATCAACCGATTCTCGCCCGCATGAACCTGCGACTGGGGCCGCTCGTATGACAGCAGAGGGATGGGCAGCACACCCTCCGATTCCTCAGTCCCAGGACCATTCCTCACCACGCCCGTCAACGGCTCGACCTGCCTGACCTCTATCTCCCGTATCTGGTCCACCTGGATGTCGTATCCCCATCCGGGCGACGACTCCCACACGACCAGCACGCTGCCGTCCTCTCCTCCGATGCAGCGCGGCAGGAAGTTCAGTGGGTTCCGATACGTCAGACGAACAGGCTCGCTCGACGACCCCGAGCAGTGGTAGATGTGCGACTCGCCATCAGCGAACCGCTCGTAGAACACCGCCACACCGCCCGGCGCGCCCGCCAGGCTCGGATGACGACCCGGCAGCCGAAACGCCCCGCCACCAAACTCGTCCATCACGTGGACCACGTCCCCGGCGTCCTCGCGGCGCACCCACCCGACCCACAGAACTCCCTCAGCATCCTGCGCGATGGCGGGGTCCTGCAGAACCTGGGGACCGGCCACCAGCGTCCTCGTCTCCCCGCCGCGGTAGAGCTTGACGCTCCAGACGCCGCCATCGAGCTCCGTCCAGACGAAGGCCGGCTCGGACCCGGCCGCAACCGCAACGCCTGAGAACTGCTCTGCATCAGTGGCATGAAGGCTCTCGACCACCCCGGAGCGGCTCTCTATCAGCCTAAGCGTGGGCCGAAGAGCGACGTAGGCGTCGATCCAATCCTGGTACGTCACCCCAGGCAGCAGCGTAGCCTTGATGTCCTCCCACTCACGGTCCGCATCCATATTGGCGACGAACCCCTCGTCAACGTCCTCCATGCATACCGCCGCCAGCGCCCAGCCCTCACCCGTAGCCGACAAGTCACATACGTATGCGTCGTCAAGCCTATACACCAGATCCGGCGCCACGTACTGCCTCCTCCGTGTGGGTCCAACAAGGCGTACGCTCGAACGCCCTGGCACTACCGCCTCAAGTCATGTCAGCCGTGAACCGGGCCCGGACGAGCCGGGCCCGGTCCTGAATCCGCCATTGTGGTTGGGAGAGCTACCTCGGCGTGTAGTGGAGGTGCAGCTCCGGGTTTTCGTAGTAGTACAACTCCATGCGCGGAGGCAGGTTGTAGAAGCCGCCCTGGACGACGGTTCTCGGGTCGGGCACGTTCCGCATGTCGTTGTTGACGACGAAGAGCCCCTTGAATCCGGATGTGCTGCCAATAACGTTGATGGCCAGCGCCTCCTCGATATAGGTCTTGTAGAGGAAGGTGGCAAGTTCCTTGCGCCTCGCGGAGGTCATCGCGTGAGAGAAACCCTCTTCGTAGGCATCCAGGAGCTCCCGCATTATGTACCGGCCGTCCTCGTTCTTGTACTTGTCGAGCGTCGGGTCCTCACCCTGCACGCCACCGGTTGAGTACCACCTGCCAACCTCGACCGCAATGTGCGAGGCTGTTACCGCAGGGGCGCAAGAGTGCGCCGCTATCCAGCAGTTCCATCCCGGCCCCCCGGCTATCACCTGCAGGTAGCCCTTGTTCGCCCGGTGGGTCACGTACTGCCTGGAGTCGACGTTGAACGTGCTGTCGATGCCGATGTCCTTCCAATGCTGTACGACGAACTCCACCGGGGTGACGTCTCTCGAATAGATGTCCCAGCGCAACACTATCCGCCCGTCGCCGTCGGGCCTCAGTCGGAAGCCCTCCGAGTCCCTGTCTGTGAGGCCGAGTCCATCCAGCAGTGCGTTGGCCCTGTCCACGTCCCGTTCGACATCGAAGTAGCGGAGCTCCGGCCCAACGTCGAAGAGGCTTCCCTCGGCCGGCGCGTAGTCCCTGATCTCACCGGTCCCGGCGAACACCGCCTCTCGCAGCTCTTCGCGGTCAACGCCTATCTTGAGCGCTGTACGGAAATCCCTCTTCCTGAGCAGGCCTCCTATCACCGGGTCTTCATCGTAGCTCTGGTTGATCCAGAAACCCCAGTCGCTGGGCGAGGGGCTGAGATAGCGATGCACGCGGTAGCCGCCGGCATCCTGGAACTCGAGCAGCAGCGGCAGCTTGTCGGCCTGCATGTGCCGGCCCTGCATGTCTATCTCGCCCGCGAGGGCCTTGAGGGCGCCGACCTCGGTGTCCTGCACCAGCGTCATCACCACGTAGTCGATGTAGGGAAGCTGGTTGCCGGCGGTATCGACGACGTTGTAATAGGGGTTCCTCTCGAAGATCCACTGCGGGCCCTCGCTGCCGTCGATCACTATCCACGCGTTTGTGGTCGGCTTCTCGGTGTTCTGGTAGCCGTTGCACTTCTGATGCATTAGCTGGGCCCAGTCCTCAACGCCAGCGTCCGCGACCATCTGGTCGAGGGAGGCTTTTTCGGCGTAATCCGGATGGAACTGTTTCAGGTAATGCGCGGGAGCGTAGAAGGCCCAGCAGTCCGGCGCGTGCGACCCCCAACCATTGAGTATCCCCGCATCAACGAACGAGTGGAAGGGCTCTTCGTACTCCATGATGACCGTGTACTGGTCGGGAATGGTCATCGTGATGGGTGTCTTGGACCTCGGGCTCTTAAGCCTGGAGGAAGGACCCGATGGGCTGAAGTCCGTGTTGCTGGCAAGATCCTCGTAGTAGAACCTGAAGTCCTCGGAAGTGAATGGCTGCCCGTCCGACCACTTCATGCCATTTCTCAGGTGGTAGGTTACCGTTCGACCGTCCGCCGACACCGAGAAATCCTTCAGGAGATGCGGCGCCTTGCCCAAGCCGCTGGAATCCCAGTCGCCCAGTTGGGGCGTCCTCGGGGAGCCGTGGTCCGTGGGGCTGATATAGAACCTGCGCCAGGTTCCCCCATACTTGCCGATGGCTTCGGTCGGAGCAAGCACCTTCGGCTCGCCGACGCGCTGTTCGACCGGTGGCACTGGGTTCCCATACCTGTCGGCGGTCCCCTCTTTTCGCCATTTCGTCAGCAAGGGGGACTCGCCATAGGCGGTTGGCTCGGGGCCGTCCCAATTCACGGTGAAGAGGTTGTTGGACGCCCGCTTTGCCAGCAGGGCCGGGTTCGCCCTCGCCGAGTCCGATATTGGCGGGAGTTCCTTCGACGGCGGGGGAGCGATGCTGACCACGGCTGCGGCGCCCTGGCGGGCGGCTGCGGCCTGTGCCGACGCTATCGCGGTGGCGTCGAGCGAGGCCTGGACTATCTTCTGAACGTCGGCGGCAGTTAGCTGACCGGCTGCCGCGTCGCCGACCGCTTTCGCGATAGCCGCCTCGAGTTGGCCCTGCGTGGGCACGCCGCCGGTGGCTGCCGCTACGGCAGCCTGCACCATGCTTCTGATATCCTCGGCGCTGGTGCCCTCAGGCACCGAGGCCGCGACCGACTCCTCGATCAGCGGCCGAAGTTTCGAGGCGTCCACTTCGGGCACGGGCATGGCCGCAATGGCTGCGTCCACCACCCTCTTGACGTCGGCAGCAGTCATCTGGTCGCCTGCCGATGCGCGGATCGCTGCTTCTACGTCGGCTTTCGACACGCCAGGACCGGCCGCCACGGCCGCCTCGACCATCCGGGCTATCTCTGCCGGGTCGGTGGCCTCGGGAACCGCTCGGGTGACGGCATCCTGGACCATAGCCCGTATCTCGTCGGCACTCGGGCCGCCGACATCCTGGATCATGGCCCGTATCTCATCGGCACTCGGGCCGGACGCCGCGTCCACGGCGTCCTTGACTATCGAAGCGATCTCGGAAGCGGGCACCGGGGTCGGCACAGGCTCGGAGCCGGTACACGCGAGCACTGCAATGAGGACGACTATCGCCGCGACCGGGAGCAGGCACTTTGCATTCATGGCGGTGAATCGCATTTGGACCCTCCATCTATCGCAATTCGTACTTTTTAAGGTCATCCTTATCCCGAACGCCCCTCCCTCTCCCCAAGTCCTTGCAACTATACGCAAATCAACTCTCTGAAGGCAGAATGATACACCAGCAAGCACGATTGTCAACCTCCCGGGGGAAATTCGGGGCGCTAATGCCCATTTCGGGTTTGACTCCGCCATGAATGGCCAATCACCTTCACCCTATCGCTCACCCGTCAAGGGAGAGGAGAACGAACCTGTATCACGTCACCCAAATCGACGGGAACAGGCACTCCCTCACTCCATACCAGCCCGCCGATGTAAAGACCCCGAAGCGGTTCCAGCAACGGGGACTTGGTGGAGGGCTTACCGAAGGGACGGAGCGCGTGGGTGATGTACCATCGGTCTTGGTCGTCACTGAAAATTACGGGGGCGTGCCACGGCCCCAGCGCCTGCCAGGGACCAAAATGGAACGGGTCGTCGCCTATGGCGTACTGAAGACCCCAGAAATGCATCACGAACAGGTAGAACTTGCCATCGCGCACGACTATCCTGGGAGCCTCGAATCCCGACGGGCCCTGGATCGGGTTCTCGATCCGGCGCGTCGTTATAAGAGGGCCGCGGTCCTCCCAGTGGAGCAGGTCGGCGGACTCGGCGAGCGCGATGCACGAGTCGCCCCACCTGTTCTCGCCATTGAAGTACATCAGGAACCGTCCCTCGTGCCGGATGACCCACGGGGCCTTGCACTCCAGCACTCCCTCTTCGGTCCACCCTGACCAGCTCGGGGCCGGTGTGAATATATGGGAGCCATCGCCGGGCAGCTTCTCCCATCGCCATAGGTCGTCGGAGACCGCCAGGGCGAATCGCCGGCTGGCCGCGCGGCTTGGGGTGCATTGGTACACCATGTACCAGCGTCCTCGATGCTCCACGACACAGCTATCGGCAATCTCTCGCGCGTCACAATCACCGGGGCCGCCGCGGCGCAGGGCCGGATCCTGCCTGGTCCAGATGAGGAGGTCGTCCGACGCCGCGTGACTTATGACGGCGTTCTGCGCTCCGGGTCTCGACCCGTAGAAGAGGTGCCAGGCATCCGGCCCGCGTATGATCATGTGGGGGTTCACGGTGTCCTGGTCGGGCCCGTACACCTCCTTCATCGCGCTGGGCTGGGCGAGTATTTCTCGCCTTCGCTCCGCTGGAGTCATCTCGGCCTTGCCATTCTCTGAACCTCGGTGAGGTCTGTCGCGCCCTACTCGGGTTTCTCCAGGACATCGCCCAGGTCGACGGGAACAGGCACGCCCTCGCTCCACACCAACCCGCCGATGTACAGACCCTTGTGGGGTTCGCGGAATCTGCCCTTCACCGACGGCTTGCCAAAGGGACGATAGGCGTGCGTAATGTACCAGCGGTCCTCGCCGTCGCTGAAGATCGTGGCCGCGTGCCACGGACCTATGACCTGCCAGGGGCCAAAGTGATACGGGTCGTCGCCTACAGCGTACTGAAGGCCCCAGAAGTACATCACGAACAGATAGTACTTGCCACCGTGCTCGACTACTCTTGGGCACTCGAACCCCGAAGGTCCCGCGATCGGGTTTTCAATCCTGTGAGCGGTGATGAAGGGGCCTTCATCCTCCCAGTGGACCAGGTCTTCCGACGTGGCCAGGGCGATGCACGAGTCGCCCCATTTGCTCTCGGAGCTGTAGTACATGAGGTACCGGCCCTCGTGCCGGAAGAGGAAGGGGCCCTTGCACTCCAAGACCCCCTCTTCTTGCCACCCTGACCAGCTCGGGTGGGGTGTGAAGATGGACGAGCCGTCGCCTGGCGCCTTGGTCCAGTGGTAGAGGTCGTCGGAGACGGCCAGGGCGAAGCGTCGGCTGGTGGACGGAGCAGGCCTAGCTTGGTATAGCAGATACCAGCGGCCCTTGTGCTCCATGATGGCGCAGTCGCCTATCTCATGGGCGTCGCAGTCGCTTGGACCGCCTGCCTCAACAGTTGGCCCGTGTGGAGTCCACGTCAGCAGGTCGTCGGAGGTCGCGTGCAGGATCCTGTTGCTGGGAGGATACGGCTCCATAGGATGGTAGAACAGGTGCCAGCCGTCAGGACGCCGCAGTATCACGTGGCCGTTCACGTAGTGGTCGGCCGGCGCGTATACATCCTTCATCGCGCTGGGCTGGCCGAGTATTTCTCGCCTTCGCTCCGCTGGTGTCATCTCGGCCTTGCCATTCGCTGAACCTCGGTGAGGTCTTGCCGCGCCCTATTCGTGTCTCTCCAGGACATCGCCCAGGTCGACGGGAACGGGCACGCCTTCGCTCCACACTATCCCGCCGATGTAGAGGCCCCGGAGCGGTTCGAGCAAGGGCGGTGAGGTGGACGGCTTGCCGAACGGTCGAAGGGTGTGGGTGATGTACCAGCGGTCTTGGTCGTCGCTGAAGACGCTGGAGCCGTGCCACGGGCCCAGCACCCGCCACTCGCCGAAGTGGAACGGGTCGTCGCCGGAGGCGTACTGGAGGCCCCAGAAGTTCATCACGAACAGGTAGTACTTGCCGTCGTGCATGACGACCCTTGGGACCTCGAAGCCCGACGGGCCTTGGATCGGATTCTCGATTCGGTGGAAGACCATCAGCGGCCCCCGATCCTCCCAGTGGACCATGTCGGAAGACTCGGCGAGGGCGAGGCACGAGTCGCCCCACCTGTTCTGGCTGACGAAGTACATCAGGAACCGGCCCTCATACGGAATGACCCAGGGGTCCTTGCACTCCAGCACCCCCTCCTCTGTCCACCCAGACCAGTTCGAGTTAGGAATGAATACGGGGGTGCCGTCACCGGGCACCTTCTCCCAGCGCCACAGATCGTCGGAGACCGCCAGCGCGAAACGTCGGCTGGAGGCAGTCGTAGGCCTGCACGAGTAGATCATGTGCCACCGGCCGTCGTGTCTGACTACGCTCGCCTCGCCGTTCTCCCTGCGGTCGCAGTCGCCTGGGGCACCGGGGAGGAGCACGGGCTGCTGCCTTTCCCAGACAACCAGATCCTGCGAGGTCGCATGCCTCTTCTCGCGGTTGTGACTTCCGGGCCACGGCCCATAGAAGAGGTGCCAGGCGTCGGGACCGCGCACGATTGTGTGAGGATTCACGGTATCCTGGTCGGGTCCGTACACCTCCTTCATCGCGCTGGGCTGAGCTAGTATCTCTCTCCGTCTCTCGTCAGCTGTCGTGTTCATGGATCCTCCTAGCGCCTGTCCTGCCAGAAGGGTATAGCATGCCATATCTATGCGCAAACTGTAACTTCGGAACAGTTACGGGACGCGAGCATTTTCTTGACCGTCCCTTTGCGACTGATTATAATTCGCGGCAACTCTCGAGGAGGCGGCAGGCATGGAGGCCCCCAGGTTCAAAGAGGCCCGACGGGCCTATGGCTTCGATGAGATCGCGATTGCGCCCGGGTCCGTCACCATCAATCCGGACCAGACGACCACGGAGTTCTCCATCGACGGCATGACGATGACCATGCCCATCCTCGCCGCCGCGATGGACGCAATCGTCTCCCCCTCGTTCGCCGCCAAGTTCGACGACCTGGGCGGCCTGGCGGTCATGAACTTGGAAGGCGTCCAGACCAGGTACGACGACCCGGACGCGATGCTTGGCGAAATCATAGACGCGCCCAAGGAGGAGGCGACCAACGTCCTCCAGCGGGTGTATACGGCCCCTATCAGGGAGGAGCTGGTCGGGGAGAGGGTCGAGGAGATCAAGTCCAGCGGCGCCAAGTGCGCCGTTTCCGTTACCCCGGCAAGCACGAAGCGGCTGGCTCCCGTCGCCGTCGAGGCGGGGGCCGACACCATCGTAGTCCAGTCCACGGTGACGACGGCGCGGCACGTCTCGAAGAGCAAGCGCGGCCTGGTCTTCTCGGACCTGCTGGAGACCATCAACGTCCCGGTCCTGGTCGGGAACTGCGTATCCTACGACGTGGCCTTGGAATTGATGGAGGCGGGCATTCACGGCGTCCTGGTCGGCATCGGCCCAGGGGCGGCCTGCACGACCCGCGAGGTTACAGGCGTGGGCGTTCCGCAGGTGACCGCCACCATTGATTGCGCCGCCGCCAGGGACGAGCACCACCGCCGAACGGGGCGCTACGTGCCGATAATCACCGACGGGGGCATCCGGACCGGAGGCGACATGTGCAAGGCGTTCGCCTGCGGCGCGGATGCCGTGATGATAGGCACGCCGCTGGCGCAGTCAGAGGAGGCGCCGGGCAGGGGCCACAACTGGGGCATGGCAAGCCCGCATCCAGCCCTGCCGCGAGGGGTCCGCGTGGACGTGGGGGTTACAGGCTCGCTCGAAGAGATACTGTACGGCCCGACGTCCAAGACCGACGGCACCCAGAACTTGATGGGGGCGCTGGAGGTCTGCATGAGCATGATCGGGGCCTTCGACATACGCGACATGCATTCCGCCGACATCATCATCGCCCCGTCCATCAAGACCGAGGGCAAGCGCCATCAGCTGGAGCAGGGCACGTATTAGGGGGCGGTCCTTCGCCTTGAAGTTAGGCTAGTCCGTTCCACTCTTCGCCACGACACAGTTTCTCGACGGCTTTATGAACCGCTTCGGCTCGAGCATTGATGAATCGCTCAAAGTCATCCTTGATTCTCCGGGACCTCGCATCACTGTCTTCGATATCCGAATAGCCGCCCACATTGAGCTCTGCGAACGGAATGGTATGCGAACCAAGGCGGCTTCGAATTTGGTCTTCGCCCAAGGGGGCGCGTTTCACGCGCTCACGCAGGTATGCCACAGGCTCTTTCGCCGAGATGTTTCGGTTGGTGTTCCAGGTCACTAGGGCACAGTTCAGCGCCAAGTTGATTTCGGATTCTTCCAGACTCCCTTCGTTCTTGAGCAATGCGGCCGGGAACAGGTGATGGTATTCACGCTTGGACAGCGAATCCCGGCTAACAGGACTGCCGTCAGCGAGATCGATTCCACCGCCTCGGATGGAAACGGCTAGTATGCCACGAGCAAGGGTGTTGCGATTCCGTGGCCATGGAGCCTTGGCCAACTCTTCAACTTCTGCAATCGGGAACGAGGCGTCGTCAAGAATCGGGATGGGGGCGTTTGCTTCACCTTCAACAAGTCGAGCTACCAAGCCGCGATGGTCTTGGAAGGCAGCAGTAGCCGCTGACCGTTCGTACCGCTCGGTGAAGAACGAGCGCCACAAGTACTGCCGCAGCAACGTGCGTGCCTGGCCGTGCGCGTCAAGCGCCTGTGGCATCTGGCTCCAGATGGAGGCGAGCACCGGCACGACGTTAACCGTGGGCAATCGCTCACTGTCAAATATCTTTTCCTCTTCCAGAAACCTGACAGCCCCGGCGATGCCGTACTCTATAGTCTTCCAGTCATCCGAAAGCCGTTGCATGGACAAACGCATGAACGAAGACTCTGTTGGAGGGCGGTTCTCGCGCAGCGCTGCAACCCGTAGAGCCAAGTCCGGGACATGTACATATCGTTGTGCGGCAGGCGCCATTACGCGCAGTTGACTTTCGAGGTCATGAAGCGACTGACCTGTTGCGGCTTCGAGCTGAGCGACGATGATGTCGAAAGATGTGAGTCGCACAGACGTCGTATTATGCTTGATGAACACATCGATGGCCGCATGGGGAGGTGTTGCGACCGGCAATTCCAAGAAAGGCAGGTTCGCCTCCCGTACAGCACTTCGAAGCACTCCCACGTGCCGCTCCTTGACGCGGCTCTCTTCTACTATGGAGTCGGTTGCTTCATCACACCACTTGACAACCTCACCGTCTTCTATTTCAGGAAGTAGCAGGCGCATAGGCACGAGGCCTCGATTCAGCTGCTCTCTCGGGTCATCAGCCCAGAGGGGATAGTGCCGGCCGTTCTTCATCCAGCGGCTGACGCCATGTGCAAGAGGCTCGTCTTCGTCAGCGGATTCTGTCAGGACAGCGAAGTAGGTCCGGTTTTCGTAGCCGTTGGTGAAAGCCTTCCAGAGCGCCGTCAGCCGCTGCTGTCCGTCCAACAGATGCTCCGTTGTACGTTCTACTGGACGAGGCGCGCCTGCCATCCGGCGGCTTTCAAACGGCTCCTTGTCCCCAATCGCAAGCACCAAGGCGGCGCCGACCGGCCGCCCGCGCAGTACCGAGTCCAGAAGCGTAACCACCTCACCATGTCCCCAACTCTCATAACGCTGGAAACGGGGCAGCACCAACTGCCCCGTTCGGATTCGGGTGAACCATTGAGGAATCGACCGATTTCTCGCTTCCATGCTCATCTGGCAGCCTCCTATTTGCGAATCAGGTGTTGTAGGTCTACCGCTTGGTCCACTGTTCGGCTTTGCGGGCGCGCTTGAGGCCGTACTTCTTGCTCTCCTTCTCACGGGCGTCGCGCGTGAGAAGCCCTGCCCTCTTGAGGGTTGGGCGGAGGGCCGGGTCGGCTTCCAGCAGTGCCCGGGAGATGCCGTGGCGCATAGCGCCGGCCTGTCCCGTGATGCCGCCGCCCGACACCTTGGCGACGACCCTGAACTGCCCCAGCGTGCCCGTCACGCGGAACGGCTCGGTTATCTCGTCCTGCCAGGACTTCCAGGAGAATAGCTCCTCCATGTCCTTGCCGTTGATTACTATCGGTCCGCGCTCGGAGTAGAGCCTGACCCTTGCCACGGCCGTCTTGCGCCGGCCCGTACCGTAATAGTAGTGCTGCTGTGTCAACTGGACTCCCTCCTAGCTGTCTTGGCGGCTGACTTCGCCGCATTCCCTTTCGCGCTGGTCTGGGCCTCGTGGGGGTGAGCGCCGCCGGCATAGACCTTGAGGCGCGACAACATGCGCCTGCCCAGCGTGTTCTTTGGAAGCATACCCTTGACCGCGCCGCGAATCACGCGGGTGGGATGCTTCTCTAGGACTGCGGACAGGGTCTGTTCCGTGAGGCCGCCGTGGTAGCCGCTGTGGCGGTAGTATATCTTCTGCTCCAGCTTCTTGCCGGTGACTCGCACCTTCTCGGCGTTGATCACCACTACGAAGTCTCCCGTGTTCAGGTATGTTACGTATGCGGGGTTGTGCTTGCCCTGGAGCAGCACGGCGATTTCGCTGGCGAGCCTGCCGAGTGTCTTGCCGGCTGCGTCCACGACGTGCCACGCGGCGGAGTCGGCTGGTTTCTTGGTCGTCTCTGATTTAGTTGTCATTGCTCCTTCACCGAACCGGGCGGAAACCCGGAGTACTTGACTTCTACGAGGCACAGGCCCTGCGCCGGCAGGGTCCGCGCCGCTCCCTTTATCTCTTCACCATCGAGCATCCTCTCCACGTCGGCCCTGGTCAGGCGGTCTCGTCCAACGTCGACCAAGGCCCCCGCCATGCGTCTGACCATATGCGGGAGGAAGGCGTTTCCCTCTACCTCGAACTCCACCGCGTTGCCCGGCTCGCGGATTCGCGCTTCGAATATCTCCCTGACCGAGCTCGCCCCGGGCCTGCCTAGCGGCCCGCTGAAGCGCCGGAAGTCGTGAACGCCGACGAAGCTCCGCGCGGCCCCGCGCATATCCTCCACGTCCAGCCCGGGAGGCGCTTGGTAGGCGTACCTACGGGCCAGCGGCGAGCGGACCGACGCGCTTACCATGCTGTACACGTACCTCCGGCTCGCAGCCATTCGGCGCGGATCGAACGTGTCCTCGACCTCGTATGCCTCCCTGACCGCGATGTCGTCTGGCAGGTGGTGATTCAGGCCGCTCACGAAGGTACCCGGTCCGTAGGGGGCCGACGTGTCAAACGCCGCGACCTGTCCCCTGGCATGGACCCCGGCGTCTGTTCTGCCGGCGCCTCTGACCCTGGTCACTTCCCCTGTCAGTCTTGCTATTGCCTTCTCCAACTCCTCCTGTATGGACGGCGCGTTCGCCTGGCGCTGGAAGCCGCCGTACTCCGCGCCGTCGTACTCTACGACCATGGCGAGCCTCATTCCGCGCGGCTAGGGCATCAGCTCTATGATGGCCATCTCGGCCGCGTCGCCCTTGCGCGCGCCGATCTTGACTATGCGAGTGTAACCGCCGTTCCTGTCTTCGTAGCGAGGCCCCAGCTCTTCGAAGAGCTTGCGGACGACCTTCTCGTCGGTCAGGAACGCGGACGCCATGCGCCTGTTGTGGAGGTCGCCCTTCTTGCCGCGGGTGATCGTCTTCTCGGCCAGCCGCCTTATCTCCTTGGCCTTGGGCTCGGTGGTCCTGACGGACTCGTGGCGCAGGAGGTCGGTAACCGCCGTCCGCAGCATGGACATGCGATGCGCCGTGGGCCGGGACAGCTTCCTTCCGGACAGCCTGTGTCTCATTGCTTGCCTCCAAGCCCCTCTATCTCGGAGAAGATGGAGTCCACGCTGGATTCCAGGTCTTCTTCATCGGCGGGTGGGTCATCGTCGGTCGCGTCGTCGGATCCTTCCGCGGGGGCGTCCGCGCCGGCTTGGAGGTCCGGGTCGAGGGCAGGGGGCAGCATGTCCATGGATCTCAGGCGGTCGTAGAGCTCGCGGAGCGACTTCTCACCGAAGTTCCTGATCTCGAGCAGGTAGTCCGGATTCATTTCGAGTATCTGCCCGACGTAGTCGAGGCCGGCCCTCTTCAGGCAGTTGAGGGTTCGCGAGGACAGCACCAGGCTTTCCACCGGTATGCTGTACATCTCCGGCGAGATCTGAAGTGCAACGGGCGTGGTTCCGCCAGCTCCGGTAACCTTCTCTGCGTTTGCGAAGAGGAAGAACTTCTTGACCAGCTCGTAGCCCGCCTGCTGGAGGGCCTTGACGGGAGTTATAGAGCCGTCGGTCCATATCTCGATGGTCAGCCGTTCGAGGTCCGTTCTCTGTCCTACCCGGACGTTCTCGGTAATGTTATACCTGACCTTGCGAACCGGGCTGTACACCGCATCGACGGGGAGCACGCCTATGGACAGGCCGTCGCTCTGCGCTTCCTTGTACGCGGAGCCGCGCTCCACGTTGAACTCGACCGAGAGCTTGGCCTCTTCCGAGTCCAGCGTTGCGATGTGGAGTTCGGGGTTCACGACCTCGTAGTCGGAGGTCGCCATCAGGTCTCCCGCGCATACTTGCCCGCGGCCTGCGACTTCGAGGCGCAACTTGCCGGGCCCATCGACTTCGGACCGCAGGCGGATCCCCTTGACGTTGAGCAGTATCTCGGACACCTCTTCCTTGACGTTGGGTATCGTGGCGTACTCGTGGAGGACGCCCTCGATCTTCACCGATGTTACGGCTGTGCCGGGGAGGGAGTTGTATAGCACGCGCCGGAGGGGATTTCCCAAGGTCATGCCGTAGCCCCTAGGAAGGGGCCCGGCCACGAACTTGCCGTACTGTTCGTCGGCCTCTTCGACTTCTATCGTCGGATCCGGCACAGTCTCCAACTCTTCTTCCGCGGCTTCGGCCACGGGGAACGCTTGCACGTTGAGCATATGGCGGAATCTCCTATCGGCTTGTCGAACGCCTCGCTTCTCTGCCGGGGTCTCAAGGCCCGCGCGGGGCTATCTCGAATAGAACTCTACTATGAGACGGGAGTCGATTCCGGTATCGATCTCCGACATCTCAGGCGGCCCAATGACCTGTCCGGTCAACGAGGCGACGTCGAGGCTGAGCCAGCTAGGCACCGGACGCTTCGGGATGCCGTTGGTCAGCGCCTCGATGAAGGAGGGCCTCGAGCCGTTCACGTTCTTCCAGGCGATGGTGTCATCCGGCTTCACCCTATACGAAGGGATGTCCATCCTCTTGCCGTTCACGGTGAAATGCCCATGGTTGACGAGCTGCCTGGCCTGGCGGCGCGAGTCAACGAACGAAAGACGGTACACCACGTTGTCGAGGCGGCTCTCAAGCAACTGGAGGAGGATGTCGCCGGTGGCTCCGGGCTGCCTCCGAGCGGCATCGTAGTAGCCGCGGAACTGGCGCTCCAGCACCCCATAGGTGAAACGGGCCTTCTGCTTCTCCTTGAGCTGGATAGCCCAATCCGAGGGACGCCTGCGCCTCGGGACCTGCTCACCAGGAGGGCGCTTGCGACGCTCCACGGCGCACCTTGGAGTGTAGCATCGGTCGCCCTTCAGGAACAGCTTTTCGCCTATTCGGCGGCACTGCCGGCAGACTGGGTCGGTGTATCGTGCCATTCTCTATTCTCTTCCTATACCCTGCGGCGCTTGCGGGGCCTGCAGCCGTTGTGGGGAATTGGGGTGACGTCGCGGATGCTGGTTACCCTCATACCGGCGGCCTGGAGGGTCCTGATGGCGGCCTCTCGGCCAGCTCCGGGACCTCTCACGAATGCCTCGACCTGCCGGAGACCCTGTTCGATCCCTTTTCGAGCCGCGCTTTCCGCGGCTCGCTGGGCGGCGAAGGCCGTGGACTTTCGGGAGCCGACGAATCCGGCCGTGCCGGCGCTGCCCCATGCGATCGGGTTTCCCTGGGGGTCAGTCAGGGTGATGACCGTGTTGTTGAACGTGGACTGTATGTAGGCGCGCCCTACGGGGACGTTCCGTCGCTGTCGCCGTCTGGCGCGCGGCTTCCTTGGCATATTCTTGAACTCCTATGTGCGCGTCGTCGTGTGCCGGCGGCCAGCGACTGGCACACGCTTGGGCCGCTTTGCGCGGGCGTTGGTGCGGGTGCGCTGGCCCCTAACCGGGAGGCCCCTGCGATGCCTGAGTCCCCGGTAGCTGCCAATGTCTATCAGGCGCCGTATGTTCATGTTGACTTCGCGGCGCAAGTCGCCCTCGACCTTCTTCTCGCGATCGACGATCCCTCTTATCCGGGCAAGGTCCGCGTCCGTCAGGTCCCGGACGTGAGGGTTGCCGATGATGCCGGCCTTGTCCACCACGTCCTTGGCCTGGGCGGGGCCGATACCGTATATACGCCGCAGAGACACCTCTACGCGCTTGTCGTCAGGGATGTTCACTCCCGAGACGATGGCCATCTATATCCTCCTCGATTCCCGAATCAGCCCTGTCGCTGCTTGTGCCGCAGGTTGTCGCAGATCACCATTACGCGGCCGCGCCGCCTGATGACCCTACACTTGGCGCACCGCTTCTTTACCGACGCCGAGACCTTCATCGTCATCGCCTCCTTGGGCTGTTCGAACGCCCGGGCCCGCCCGTCGAGAACCTGTAGGTGATCCTACCGCGAGACAGGTCATAGGGCGACAGCTCCACGAGAACCCTGTCGCCGGGCAGGACGCGGATGTAGTTGACCCGCAGCCTGCCGGATATCTTCGCCATGACCTCGTGTCCGTTCGCCAACTCGACCCTGAAGGTCGCGTCTCTTAGCGACTCGGAAACGACGCCCTCTACCTCTATTGCCTCTTTCTTGGGCAAGATTCTCCTTCTTCAGGTCAGCACTTCGGCGCCATTGTGGGTTATCGCTATCGTGTCTTCGAAATGGGCGGACAGTTTACCGTCAGCCGTAACCACCGTCCAATCATCGCCCAGCACCTTGGTCTCGCAGGCGCCGAGGTTCAGCATCGGCTCTATCGCAATCGTCATGCCCTCTCTCAGGAGCGGCCCCTCGCCAGGCTCGCCGTGGTTCGGCACAGGCGGGTCCTCGTGGAGGGCCCTGCCGATACCGTGTCCGACGTACTGCCGCACCACGCCGTAACCCCTCGCCTCGGCGTATTCCTGCACGGCTGCCGACACGTCGCCCACTCGGCCCCCCGCCTTGGCGCTCGCAATGCCCCTCCGCAGCGACTCGGCCGTGTCGTCTATCAGCGCCTGCTTGCGACGGCTCACCACGCCAACGGCCACCGTGAAGGCGCTGTCGGCGTGGAACCCGTCCACCTTGGCGCCCACGTCTATACTGACCAGGTCTCCGCGCCGGACTATCCGCTTGGACGGGATGCCATGCACGATCTCCTCGTTCAACGAAGCGCATATCGTCGCCGGGAAGCCGTAGAGTCCCTTGAAGGACGGGACCGCGCCAAGCTTCCTGATCTCCCGCTCCGCCACCCTGTCGAGGTCGCGCGTCGTTACGCCGGGCTCGATGGTATCCCGTATCACGCCCTTCACGAAACGCACCACCTCGCCGGCCCTGCGCATACACGCGATCTCAGCGGGCGACTTGATAGTTACGCCCGAAGGCTTCAATCCACCTGTGGAGGCCGTCCGCTTGATTCTTGATTCTCCCTTAGTTCCGATGCGCTGGCGCCACCGCATTACATGATAGCGCGCCTTCTCCCGCCACGCTCCTAATTCAGGGCCGCCGCGATGGCAGCCTTGATCTCGTCTATCGGCCCTTCTCCATCAACCTCTCGAAGGATGCCCGTCTGCCGGTAGTATCCGATCAGCGGCTCCGTCTCTTCGAAATAGACCTCAAGTCTCTTGACGACCGCCTCGGGGCTGTCGTCCTGTCTCTGGTACAGCTCGCCGCCGCACTCGCCGCACCGGCCCTCCACGCTCGGGGGGGAGGATGTCCGATGGTACGTGGCCTGGCAGCCCCGGCAGATCAGCCGGCCGGTAAGCCTGCGCACCAGCTCTTCCCTGTCCACTCGTATGCTCAGCGCCACGTCGATTCCACTCTTGTCGGCCATGGCCTCGTCCAGGGCTTCGGCCTGCCCCCGGGTGCGTGGAAAGCCATCGAGCAGGAATGCCCTTTCGTGGGCATCTACCCACTCCATCACCATTCGTATCGTCACCTCGTCGGGGACGAGCGTCCCGCGCTCCATGTACGTCTTCGCAAGGCGTCCCAATTCAGTGCCCCGGCCCTGGTGGTCCCGGAACAGGTCGCCCGACGAGACGCGCGGCACCCCCATCTCTTCCGAGAGGATGGATGCCTGAGTGCCCTTTCCGGCGCCTGGTGGACCCAGCAGAACTATCTTCAAGGCACTAACGGATGAAGCCTTCGTAGTTGCGCATCAGCAATTGCGCTTCGAGCTGCCTCATCGTGTCCAATGCGACGCCCACCATTATCAGCAGGCTGAAGCTGCTGAGCGTCAGGGCCCTGACGTCGGTTGCCTGCGTTACGAACCAGGGCAGGATAGCCACCGTGCCAAGGAACAGCGCGCCCCCCCAGGTTATCCTGACAATCACCCGGTTCAGGTACTCCTGCGTCGGCTTGCCGGGCCGTATGCCCGGGATGAACCCGCCGTTGCGCTGGAGGTTCTCAGCCAGGTTCTGCTGCTGGAACACGACCATCGTATAGAAGAAGGTGAACGCCACGACCAGGATGAACAGCCCCACGTAGTACGGGAACTTGGTAGGGTCCATGGAGTCTGACAGGAAGCGCATTATCTGCGCGAAGAAGTTGTCGCTCAGCGGGTCCCTGAAGTAGCTTGCCACGGTGATAGGCAATATCATCATAGACGACGCGAATATCAGCGGGATCATGCCCGCCGAGTTCACCCTCAGCGGTAGGAAGGTGGCACCGCTCTGGCGCTGCATCCTCCCTCCTCTGAACACGCTGCGGCCGTACTGGACCGGGATTCTGCGTTGTGCCTCCGTGAAGAGCACTATCACGTAGATTATCGCCACGCCGAAGCCGGCGAGGAGCAGCAGGCCGCCGGCCTCGTCCCTCTCCAGGAAGCCGCGCCCTATCACCTGGGGCAGCCTCGCCACGATGCCCCCGAATATGATGAGAGAGATGCCATTGCCGAGCCCCTTCTCCGTGATCAGCTCGCCGAGCCAGACGCAGAACATGGTCCCCGCGACCATCGAGATGAGCATCGACATCGTCTGAAGATTTAGGCCGAAGGCGAAGTCCGGGAAGACGGGCGACTGGCGCAGGAAGGTCAGCGTTCCCCACGCCTGGAAGAACGCGATGGGCACGGTCAGCCAGTGTGTTATCTGGTTGATACGCTGCCGTCCGTACTCGCCCTCTTGTGAGAGAGCCTTTAGCTGGGGCAGCACTGGCGTAAGTATCTGCATCACGATAGACGCCGTGATATACGGATATACGCCCATCGCCGCGACGCTCATGTCGGCTAGGGCGCCGCCGCTGAACAGGTCGAGGAAGCCGAGCAGCGCCTCCTGCTCGAACGCCTGGGACAGCGCCTGCGGCTCCACGCCGGGCACGGGCACGTGGGCCACGAACCGGTACACGACCAGCATGGAGAGCGTGAAGAGTATCTTGGCGCGGAGGTCCGGCACGCTCATCGCGTCGATCATCGACTGGATGAGCTGGGGACGCGAGACCTCCTGCTGCCTGGCGGCCTGGGCCTGCCTCACGAGGCGATCTCCTTCACGCTGCCCCCCGCGTCTTCGATCTTCCTGCGGGCGGAATCCGAGAAGCGGTGAGCCTGCACGACGATGGCCGTGTCCAGGTCGCCGCGTCCGAGAACCTTCACGGGATTCTTCAGATCCCTGATCAGGCCGGCGCCGACCATGACCTCGGGCGTGACCTCGGTTCCGGAGTCGAGCCGGGAGAGACTGTCGAGGTTGACCACGCTGTACCGCTTGCGGAATATGTTGGTGAAGCCCCGCATGGCGGGAAGAGCCTTGACCAAGGGAAGCTGCCCGCCCTCGAAACCGGGGCGCACGCCGCCGCCGCTGCGCGAGTTCTGGCCCTTCAGTCCACGGCCGGAGTAGGTTCCCCGACCGCTGCCGTCGCCGCGCCCTCGCCGCTTTCGGTTCTTCTTCCACCCCCTGGGGGGCTTCAATTCGTGTTGTCTCATGTCAATGAGTATCCCTAGTCATCTTCGCTTACAGGCTCAACCTGGACGAGGTGCCTGACCTTGTGGACCATTCCCCTGATGGACGGCGTGTCGTCGTGCTCCACAGTCTGGTGGAGACGCCTCAGGCCGAGCCCGGCGATGGTCCCCCTCTGGTCCTGGGGGAATCCGATACCGCTCTTCTTCCATGTAATCGCTATCTTTCCCACGCTAACCGCCCCTGTTCCGCCTGCCCCTGCTGGACCGTCTCGGCGGCGGCGCTTCCGCAAGCTGCCTGCGTCTGGCAAACTCCCGCTCAGGGTCCTTCAACATCTGCAATCCCTGGAAGGCGGCCTTCACGGTATTGACGGGATTGGTGCTGAATCGCGCCTTCGTCGTGATGTCCTTGATGCCAGCAAGCTCGACGACGGCCCTGACGGAGCCCCCGGCGATTACGCCGGTGCCCGGGGACGCGGGCTTGAGCATCACCTCCGACGCGCCGAACCGGGACACTATCTCATGGGGAATAGTGCTGTCCTTGAGCGCCACTGCGATCATGTTCTTCCTAGCGTTGACGCCGCCCTTGCGGACGGCATCCGGTACGGCGTTCGCTTTGCCCATGCCTATGCCGACGTGGCCCTCGCCGTCTCCGACGACGACCACCGCGTTGAAGCTGAGACGCCTGCCCCCCTGGACCACCTTGGCCACGCGGGAAATCTTGACCACGCGCTCCTGTATCCCCTGTTCGTCGGCTTGGTTTCTGTCAGGCCGAGTTCTATCAGACCGGGTTCTGTCAGACCGGAAAACCATCAGAAGGACAGCCCTCCCTTTCTCGCTGCGTCCGCCACGGCCTTGACCCGGCCGTGGTACTTGTAGCCGCCTCGGTCGAATACGACCGTCTTGATTCCCTTCTCGACCGCGCGTTCGGCGACGAGAGAGCCGACCATGCCCGCCACGTCGGCCTTATTCTTGCCGTTCTGCCGCTCCTTCACCGCGGCGTCCAAGCTGGACGCCGCGGCCAGGGTAACTCCCTCCGAGTCGTCTATCACCTGGGCGTACATGTGCCTCAGGCTCCGGAAGACCACGAGCCTGGGCATGTCGGACACGCCCTTGACCCGCCTGCGCACGCGCGTGTGACGGGCGTACCTGCGTATTCTACTTGTGCCTTCCCTCGGCATTGACTACACGGCCTTTCTGGCGCTCTTGCCTGGCTTGAGCCGGACCTGCTCGCCCTGGTAGCGAATTCCGTTCCCGGTGTACGCATTGGGCGGGCGCTTCGAGCGTATCTCCGCGGCGGTCTGCCCGACCGCCTGCTTGTCTATTCCCGATACCCTGACGATGTTATTGCCCTGGACCTCCAGTGTAACGCCTTCCGCAGGCTGGATGTCCACCGTGTGGCTCAGCATGACGCTCAGCGTCACTCCCTTGCCGCTCTGCTGAGCCCTATACCCCACGCCCACGAACTCGAGTGTCTTCGTGAAGCCCTGGCTGACGCCCTCGACCATGTTCGCTATCAGGCTCCGCGTCAGTCCGTGCAGCGCGCGGTGCTGCCGTTCGTCCGATGGGCGGCTCACATTCACCCTGCCGTTCTCGGACGAGATCGACATGTCCGGGTGGAAGCGCTGCGACGTCTCCCCCCTCGGACCCTTGACCGTTACACGGGCGCCCTCGATGGTTGCCGACACCCCTTCGGGCAATACTATGGGCTGGCTGCCTACTCTCGACATATCAACCCCTCTACCAGACGTAGCAGAGCAGCTCGCCGCCGACCTGCTCCCTCCAAGCTTGCTTGCCCGTCATCACACCCTTCGATGTGGAGAGGATCGGCACTCCGAGTCCGCCGTAGTACCGCGGGATCTCTCCCTTCCTCACATAGACTCTCAACCCCGGCTTGCTCACCCGCTTCAGGCCGGTGATCGCGGGATCGCCGTCCTCGCGGTAGTGCAGCGCAAGCCGTATCGACCCGCTGGGCGAGCTTCCCTTCGATGGCGCGTAGTCGGCCACGAAGCCCTCTTCCCGCAGGATCTTGGCAATCGCCATCTTCATGTTCGAAGACGGTATCGAAACCGAATCGTGTCCGACGAGGATCGCGTTTCGGATTCGCGTGAGCATGTCTGCAATTGGGTCTGTTACGGTCATCTCCCCCGTCCTGGGCTATTCGCCCCGCTTACCAGCTCGCCTTCCTGATGCCGGGCAACATCCCGGTCAGGGCCATCTCTCTGAAGCAGATCCTGCAGAGCCCGGCGAACCTGATGTAGGCGCGAGGACGACCGCAGCGGTTGCAGCGGTTGTACTCGCGCACCTTGTACCTCTTTGGCCTCTTCCAGCTTGCTATCTTCGATACTTTCGCCAATGTCTTGACCTGGCCTCCAGTCTGAATCTATGCGGCCGCCGCTTCGGACTCCGACCTCGCAAATGGCATCCCCATGAGCTGGAGCAGCCGGAATCCCTCCCTGTCGGACCTGGCAGTCGTCGTGATGACGACCTGGAGGCCCCGTATGCGGTCTATCGAGTTGTAGTCTATCTCGGGGAAGATGATCTGCTCGCGGATGCCGAGCGAGTAGTTCCCCCGGCCATCGAACGACTCCGGCGACACTCCTCTGAAGTCGCGGATTCTTGGAAGGGACGAGCTTATGAGCCTGTCGAGAAATTCGTACATCCGCTTGTCCCGGAGGGTTACCGCTATCCCGACCGGCGTGCCCTCCCGCAACTTGAACCCTGCGATGGACTTCCTAGCGCGCGTAACCACTGGGCGCTGGCCCGCTATCAGGGTCATGTCTCCCATCGCCTTCTCGATGGCCTGCGAGTTCTGGCTGGCCTCCTGTCCTATTCCGATGTTCAGCATGATCTTCATCAGCCGGGGAACCTGCATCACGCTCGAGTACTCGAACTCCCTGACGAGCTGCGGCGTGATCTCCTCCCGGAACCGGGACAGCAGGCGCGGCGTCGGGCGCGGCCCTGCCTGGACCGGAGCGCGATCGGGTTTCTTGCCCCTCCCGGAAGACTTGCGGGCGGCCTTCCCTCCTCCCGCTTGGGATTTCGCCTGCCCGCGGGAGGACGCCTTGTTCTTGGTGGCCTTGTTTCCCTTGTCGGTCGTCACTCTATCACTTCTCCGCATTCGTCCCTGGAGCAGACCCTCGCCTTGCTCCCATCTGCCAACACCCGGAGCTTCACCCTGATCGGCTTGTTGCAGTGCGTGCATATCAGCATCAGGTTCGACGCGGGCACAGGCATCTCCTTCTGGATGATACCAGCCTGGCGCATGTTCCCGGTTGGCTTGGTATGGCGCACGACCGTGTTGACGCCCTCGACAAGGGCCTTCCCGCTCTTCGGGAACGTCCTGGTCACCTGGCCCTGCTTACCACGGTCGCGGCCCTTGATGACCATCACGTTGTCGTCTGCCCGGATCTTCATCTCACAGCACCTCCGGGGCGAGCGAGACTATTCGCATGAAGTTCTTCTCGCGAAGCTCGCGAGCGACCGGCCCGAATATGCGAGTGCCCCGCGGCATCCGGTCATCGTTGATTATAACGGCGGCGTTCTCGTCGAACCGGATATGGGAGCCGTCGGGCCTGCGGTACGGCTTCTTGGTCCTCACGATTACCGCACGCACGACCTCCCCTTTCCTGATAGCGGCGGCCGGGGCCGCCTCCTTGACCGAGGCGACTACCACGTCGCCGAGGCCCGCGTACTTGCGGCCGCTGCCGCCAGGAACCCCGATGCAGCTAATGGTCCTGGCGCCGGAGTTGTCGGCGACCTTGAGACGAGAATATATCTGGATCACGGGGCCTTCGACCCCCTTTCGGCAGATTCCTGGGCGTCCTCGACCTTGGCTGCGGCTTCCATCTCAACATCAGAGGAGGCCTCTGTCGTTACCGCGGCATCGGCCTCCACGGCGTCCTCGGCTATGGCGGCGCCATCGGTCACGGCTTCCACCTCAACCTCCGCGGCATCAGGCGCGGGCTCGACCACGGGGTCACCAACCACGACTTCTGCCGTCTCGACCTCCGCCACGACATCCCCGGCCACGGCCTCCTCGGTCACGACTTCCACATCGGCTTCGGACTCGGCCGCCTGTTCGCTCTCCACTTCCGCAACAATCGCCGGCGCAGCGACCTCCTCCGCGATGCCCTCGTCCTGCGGAGCGTCCTGCGCCTCTGGGGACTCCACGACCGGCTCGGACAGCGCCTCGACGATCTCTTCCGGACGCACGCCGGCCGACTCGCTCCGCTGGAGCACCTCGGCCAGGCTCCAGCGCTTCGTCTTCGACCGAGGGCGGGACTCGATCACCTGCACCAGGTCGCCGACCATCGAGACGTTCTCAGGGTCGTGGACCCTGAGCTTGGACCTTCGGCGGACAGGCTTCTTGTACAGACGATGCCGTCTGCTCCACTCGACTTGGACCACAACAGTGCGGTCCATCTTGTCGCTGATTACCCTTCCTACCCTGACTTTACGGCGGTCGTAGCTCATCTCTCGGCCTTGGCCAACTCCCTTTCCGTCATTATAGTATTGATTCGCGCGATGCGGCGGCGGACCCTCTTGATCTCCCTGACGTTGGCAATCTGCATGGTAGCCACCCGGAACCTGAGGTTCATCAGCTCGCGCTGCGCCTCCTCCAGCTCGGCAGCCAGGTCCTCGTCCACCAGCGCCCTTAGGTCGTCGATTTCCATACTGCTCCTAGACCTCGTGCCGCGTCACTATCTTGGTGGCCATCGGGAGCTTGGCTGAGGCCAGCGACAACGCCTCCCGGGCCTCACTCTCCTCGATGCCCGCCATCTCGAACAGTATCCTGCCGGGCCTTACCACTGCGACCCAGTGGTCCACGGCTCCCTTGCCGCTGCCCATCCTCGTCTCGGCCGCCCTGGCAGTCACAGACTTGTCAGGAAAGACGCGGATCCAGAGCTTGCCGCCCCTGCGCACGTAGCGCGTGATAACGCGGCGCGACGCCTCTATCTGCCTCGACGTAAGCCATGCAGGCTCCGTCGCCTTCAGGCCTATGTCCCCGAAGTCCACGGAGCTCCCCGCCAGGGCTACGCCCTTGCGCCGGCCCCTATGCTTATTCCGGTACTTAACTCGTTTGGGCTGTAGCATCCGTTGCCGCCTCGCGCTCCACCGTAACCGTTACCTCGATTGGGGCCATGTCGTCCTCCTGCTCCTTCGGAGCCGGGAGGATGTCGCCCTTGTATATCCATGCCTTGACGCCGATGCGCCCAAAGTCCGTTGCCGCCTCCGCGACCGCAAAGTCGATGTCCGCCCTGAGGGTGTGAAGCGGCACTCGGCCCTCCATGGCCTTCTCTCTACGCGCTATCTCAGCGCCGCCGAGCCGTCCGCCGCATATGATCTTCACCCCTTGGGCGCCCGCCTGCATAGACCGCGATATGGCCTGCCTGATTGCCCTCCTGAAGGCTATCCGCCTCTCGAGCTGGTCGGCGACGCTCCGAGCGACCAAGTAAGCGTCGAGCTCCGGCTGGCGGATCTCCTGGACGTTCAACCTGACACGCTTTTCGACCTTCCTCTCGATGGACTTACGAAGCTCCTCGACCTTCTGGCCGCCCCGCCCGATCACGATGCCCGGGCGGGCCGTGTGAACCGTAACCACGAGGTCGTTCGAGCGCTCGATCTCGACCCTGGATATCCCAGCGTCGGGCGACGACGACAGCACCGTTTCACGGACCTTCATGTCCTCCGCGACATGGCTCCTGTACTCGCTCGGCTTCGCGGCGAACCACCTGGCCTGCCAGTCCTTGATTACCCCAAGACGAAAGCCGATGGGGTGTGTCTTATTGCCCAAGATCAGACTCCTCGTCAACCACTACGGTAACATGGCTGCTTCTCTTCAAGATGCGGGAGGCGCGGCCCCTGGCCCTTGCCCTGAACCTCTTGGTGGTGGGCGCCTGGTTGGCGAACGTTTCGACTATCTTCAGGTCCGAAGCGCGAGCCATGAGCTCGTTCTCCGCGTTGGCCGAAGCCGACTTGACCACCCTGGCAACCTGCGCCGCAACCGGCGACGGCATGAGCTGCAGCATATCCAGAGCCTCTTCCACGCGCATGCCGCGCACAAGGTCGAGCACGGGCTTGACCTTCTTCACCGATACACCAGTATTTGTCGTGGTCGCTCTAACCGGCATCTTGGTTACCTAGCTCGGCGTGGTCATGCGCTCGGACTTCGAAGAGTGCCCTCGAAAGGTGCGCGTCGGGGCAAACTCTCCCAACCTGTGCCCAACCATGTTCTCGGCGATGAATACCGGCACGTGCCTCCTGCCGTCATGGACGGCGATGGTCAGGCCGATCATGTCGGGCATGATCATCGACGCCCTCGACCAGGTGCGTATCATCACCTTGCCCCTGCTGCGCTGGGCGGCCTCGACCTTCTGGGCGAGCTTCGCATCGACGTATGGCCCCTTCTTGATGGATCTGGACATTGCCGCGCTCCCTAACGCTTCTTCCTACGCGAAGAGATCATCTTGTCCGACTTCTTGTTCCTTCGCGTCCGGTAGCCGAGGGCGGGCTTGCCCCACGGCGTCTTCGGGCTCGGCATACCGATGGGCGAACGGCCCTCGCCGCCTCCGTGCGGATGGTCCGCGGGCGACATCACGACGCCCCTGACCTGCGGCCGCCGTCCGAGGTGGCGCTTCCGCCCTGCCTTGCCCAGCTTGACGTTCTTGTGGTCGAGAGCGCTGAGCTGCCCCACGGTAGCCATGCACTCGCTGAGCACCTGGCGCACCTCGCCGGACGGGAGCCTCAGGAGAGTATAGCGCCCCTCCTTCGCCAGCACCTGCGCCGCGCTGCCCGCGCTCCGCACCATCTGGCCGCCCCTGCCGACCTGCATCTCCACGTTGTGGACCATAACGCCCGTCGGAATCGCCCTGAGCGGCAGCGCGTTGCCAAGGCTCACCTCGGCGTTCGCCCCCGCAACGACGGCCGCCCCCACCCTGAGCCCGTTGGGGGCGAGGATGTAGCGCCAGTCTCCGTCCCGATACTTGATCAAGGCTATGCGCGCCGAACGGTTCGGGTCGTACTCGATCGACATGACCTCGCCCGGCACATCCGTCTTGTCTCGCTTGAAGTCAATGATACGCAGACGGCGCTTGTGCCCCCCTCCACGGTGGCGGACGGTTATATTGCCGCTCCTGCTCCGCCCCGCGCGCTTCTTGAGCGGCAACAGAAGAGACTTCTTCGGCTTGTCCGCCGTGATGTCGTCAGAGGTCTGGAAGACAGCTCCCCGGCGGCCCGGCGTCGTAGGCTTTGCGCTCTTCAGAGGCATTTTATACGCCCTCGAATATAGTTATGGCTTCGCCCGGGAACAGCGTGACGACCGCCTTCTTCCAAGACTTCTGCCTGCTCATCCTGGGGCCGAATCGCTTCATCTTGCCCTTCACGTTCATCGTGTTGACGTTCTGGACCTTGACGCCGAACGCCGTCTCGACGGCGCTCCCGATCTCCTGCTTGTTCGCCGACGGCGAGACCTCGAACACGTATGTCCGGTCTTCCTGGAGCAGCGTGCTCTTCTCTGTAACCACCGGCCTTATCAAGATACCCTGGTTTGCCATGATAGTCTCTCTACGCCGCCGCGCTTCCGGAGGTGCGGCGCCGCTTCCGCACGCCGCCCCACAACTCTTCGGCCTTCCTGACGGCTTCCACGGTCATCACGACCTTGGCGCTGTTCACCAGGTCGAGAGCGCTGAGGAGGTCCGCGGGGAGGGTCTTGAGGCGCTGGATGTTCCGGGAGGCCCTGACCACCGTCGGGTGGGCCCCGTCGGCCACGAGGAGAGCGGGGACCTGCACGTCGAGGTCTATCAGCATGGCAGCCAACTCTCTCGTCTTCACCTCTTCCTCGAACTCCAGGGAGTCCACCACTACGAGGCTGCCTTCACGCGCCTTGTCAGAGAGCGCCGACACCAGGGCCATGCGCCGCATCCTCTTCGGCGTGCGCTGCCTGTAACTCCTCGGCTTGGGTCCGAACGCCACACCGCCGCCGACCCACAGCGGCGACCTGATAGTCCCTGCCCTCGCCATGCCCGTATGCTTCTGCGGGCGCGGCTTCCGCCCCCCGCCGGACACCTCGGCCCGCGTCCGCGCGTTCGCCGTGCCCTGCCGAGCGTTCGCGAGCTGGCCGACTACCACTTGGTGGACCAGCGCAGGGTTGGCCGGCGCGTCGAACACGTCGTCCCGCACGTCCACGCGGCCGATCGAGTCGCCGTTCATATTCTTGAGCCAGATTCGCATCGCGTTAGCCTGTCTTCCGTATCATCACCAAGGAGTTGTGCGCACCCGGAACCGCGCCCTCGAGCAGCAACAGGTTCCGGCCGGGGTCCGACTGGACCACCCTCAGGTTCCGCGCTGTCACCCGCGCGTTGCCCATGTGCCCGGCCATCTTCAGTCCTTTTATGACCCGGCCAGGAGTGCTGCCAGCCCCGATCGAACCCGGCGCCCGGTGCCGGTCCGATTGCCCGTGGGTCTTGGGGCCGCCCCGAAAGTGATGCCGCTTCACTCCTCCGGCAAATCCCCGGCCCTTGCTCGTGCCGGTGGCGTCCACCTTCTGTCCAGCCTCGAAGATCCCAACGTCGAGCCTCTGCCCAATCTCGATCTCGCCGCCGTCCTCGACCTCGACCTCGCGCAGGTGACGGAACAGCGCCCCGGAAGGCTGGAGATGGCCCATTAGCGGCTTGCTCCGCCTCCTCACCTCCTCGAACCCGATCTGGGCGCCCGTATATCCGTCTCGCTCAACCGTCTTCACCTGGGTCACGATGCACGGGCCGACCTCTACGGCTGTGACGCAGACGGCGCGACCGTCCTCGTCAAAGTATTGCGTAGTCCCGATCTTCTTGCCCAGCAGTGCTCGAACGCTCATTGTCACGCTACATCTTCATGGATATGTGTACGCCCGCCGGCACGTTCAGCCGAGTCAGCGAGTCGATGGTCTTGCTGGAGGGTTCGAGAATGTCTATGAGGCGATTATGGGTCCTGAGCTCGAAGTGCTCCCGCGACTTCTTGTAGATGTGCGGAGAGCGGATCACGCAGAAGCGCTTGATGGTCGTGGGCATGGGCACGGGGCCAGCGACCTGCGCGCCGGTGCGCTCGGCGGCCTCCACTATCTGGGTGGCCCACAGATCCAGGATGCGGTGGTCGAACGCCTTCAGGATGATCCTTATTCTCTGCTGAGTCACCATCTCCGGCTATCCCCCGTGAGCGGCCAAGGCCACTTGGGTTTCGCCCACCTCCTCGTACAGCTCGAACTCCATTGCGTAACTTGCCCTGCCCTGCGTGAGGGACCTCAGGACACCGGCGTAGCCGAAGCTCTCGGATAGGGGGATTCGTCCGCGCACGAACTGGGTGTCACCCTGTCCCTCGATGCTCCTGATGGACGCCCTGCGCCTGCCCAGGTCCCCAAGCACCTCGCCCAAGAACTCGCCCGGCGTAACTATCTCCAGCTTCATCACTGGTTCGAGGCGTACCGGCCCGGCCCTGCTTATGGCGGACTTGGCAGCCATAGACCCCGCGATCCGGAACGCCATCTCGGACGAATCGACCTCGTGGTAGCGCCCATCCACCAGCGTTACCTTGACATCCACCACGGGGTAGCCCGAAAGAGGGCCGACCTCCAGCGCATCGTGGACGCCCTTCTCCACGGCGGGGATGTACTCCCTGGGGATAGCGCCTCCGCGGACCTTGTCCACGAACTCGAACCCGGAGCCGCGTCCCATTGGCTCGATCTCCAGTATCACGTGGGCGAACTGGCCGTGGCCCCCCGTCTGGCGCACGAGTCTGCCCTCGCCCCGGCCCCTGGCAAGCACGGCCTCGCGGTAGGCGACGCGCGGCCGCCCGACGTTCGTAACGACCTTGTGCTCCCGCTTGATGCGGTCCACTATGATGTCGAGGTGAAGCTCGCCCATGCCGGAGATGACCGTCTGGCCCACTTCGTCGTCGTAGGTTACGTTCAGCGTTGGGTCCTCGTCCGACAGCTTGTTCAGAGCATCGACCAGCCGGTCCTGCTCTACGCGAGTCTTGGGCTCGACGGCCACGGATATGACGGGCGATGGGAAGGTGATGGTTTCGAGAACGATCGGGTTGTCCCGGTCGCACAGGGTATCGCCGGTGGATGTTTCGCGCGCCCCGACGACTGCCGCGATGTCCCCTATCCTCACCTCTTCTAGGTCCTCGCGGTGCTGGGCGTGCATCTTGACGATGCGGCCCAGCCGCTCCCTGCGGCCCGTCCGCGTATTCAGCACGAACGAGCCGGCCGCCGCCGAGCCGGAATAGACCCTGAAATAGACCAGGCGGCCTATGAACGGATCGGACACGGCCTTGAAGGCCAGGGCCGAGAACGGCGCGTCGTCGCTGGGCTCTCTGTGGACATCCTCGCCGCTGGCCGGGTCGGTACCGGTAGCCGGCTCCATGTCCAAGGGCGACGGCAAGTAGTTCCCAACAGCGTCGAGCAGCGTCTGCACTCCATGGTTGTTCAATGCGCTGCCGCACACGACCGGAACCACCCGGTACTCTATCGTCGCTTTGCGGAGTGCTGCCTTCAGCTCCCGGTTCGAAATCTCCTCGCCCTCCAGGTACTTCACTATCAGGGCGTCGTCGGTCTCGGCGATCCGCTCGATCATCTCGTCCCGGTAACTCATGAACTGGTCGGCCGCGTCGTCCGGGACAGGGCCCTCGATGACCGAGCCGTCCTGTGATGAGGATATGTGCGCCTTGCCTTCGATGAGATCAACAACGCCGCGGAAGGTGTCTTCGCTTCCGAGGGGCATCTGGATTGGGACCGGACGGGCGTCCAGCCGCCGGGTGATGCTGTCCACCGTCTTGTAGAAGTCGGCCCCAACCCTGTCCATCTTGTTCACGAAGCAGAGCCGGGGCACGCGGTACTTGTCCGCCTGCCTCCAGACGGTCTCGGACTGGGGCTCAACGCCTGCGACCGCGTCGAATATGACCACGCCGCCGTCCAAGATCCTGAGGCTGCGCTCGACCTCGGCCGTGAAATCGACGTGGCCCGGAGTGTCGATGATGTTAATGTCGTAGCCGTTCCACTGGCACGCCGTGGCGGCCGATGTGATGGTGATGCCGCGTTCGCGCTCCTGGGCCATCCAGTCCATGGCGGTCGTGCCGTCGTCAACGGCCCCGATCTTGTAGATGCGGCCCGCCAAGAACAGCACGCGCTCCGTCACCGTCGTCTTGCCGGCGTCGATATGCGCAATGAACCCGATGTTGCGTGTGGATTCCAGGCGTGAGGGGGGAGTCATGGCGAACGATGCAGAGGAACGGCGGCGCCTTCGCGGGCTACCACCGGTAGTGTGCGAAGGCGCGATTCGCCTCCGCCATCCGGTGCATCTCCTCCTTTCTCCTCACGGCGTTGCCCTGGCTCCGGGACGCCTCCACCAGCTCTTGGGCGAGCCGCCGCGCCATGGGGCTGCCGGACCTGTCGCGGGCCGACCCTATGATCCACTTCATCGCCAGCGCCTCCTGGCGCTCCGCGCGGATGTCCGTCGGAACCTGGTACGTGGTCCCGCCCACCCTGCGCGACCGCACCTGGACCTGCGGCATCGCATTCCGGACCGCCTGCTGGAAGATCTCCAGCCCGGCCCTCCGCGACTCCTGCTCCGCCATGTCCATGGCGCCGTACACGATCTTCTGCGCGGTCGTCTTCTTGCCCTTCAGCATTACCTTGTTGATAAAGCGAGCCAACTCCACGCTGCCAAACCTCGGGTCGGGCTGCACTCGTCTCTTCTCTGCGCGTCTGCGTCGAGCCATGATTCAGATCCGTGGGCTGGGGCTGGCCGGCGCGGGCCTCATGCCCTCTTGCTTCCGTACTTGCTGCGGCCCCGGCGCCGCTCCTCTACCCCGTCCGTATCGAGAGCGCCGCGCACGACGTGATAGCGCACCCCCGGCAGATCCTTGACCCTGCCGCCGCGTATCAGCACGACCGAATGCTCCTGGAGGTTGTGCCCCTCGCCAGGAATGTACGCGGAGACCTCCATCCCGTTCGTCAGCCGCACCCGCGCCACCTTTCGCAGGGCAGAGTTCGGCTTCCTGGGAGTCTGCGTCCTGACCTGGATGCATACCCCCCGCTTCTGGGGCGACCCGGAGTCCCTCCGGCCCCTATTCTTTATCGTGTTGAAGGAGAACCTCAGCGCCGGCGACTTGTCCTTGCGGCGCTTGGTCTTCCTACCCTTCCTGACCAACTGGTTGACGGTCGGCATGAATCGGCCTTATCTCCATTTATGATCGAGAATCGAACGGAGCTCGAAACGGAAGAGACGCTCTCCAGAGCGACAAACAGGAATTATAGACGGGCGCCGCCCACATGTCAACTACCTGTCTCAAGCCTTCGGCGGCGCTACTTGCGTCGCGGCGGGATGAAGTGGCGGCGCGTGATGTAGAGCGCGAGTATCCCGCCGAAAGCTATGAACATGATGACGACGTTGCCGGTCACGAGCCCAGCCACGAAGAAGGCGAGCGCCGCGAGGAAGAGGCCCAGGAAGACGTAGTAGCGCTTGGTGATCACGGCCCGACCCGCCTACTGGTCCACGACCGAGCCGTCCACGTGGAGGCGCGCGCCTATCTCCCCGTGCGCGACGGGAGGATGCTTCCGCTCGGCGTCGTCCGCCAGCTCGATGCCGATTCCGGGAGCGTCCGGTATGAGCAGGAACCCGTCCTCCTGGCGCAGGGGCTGCTTCACTATCTCGCTCTTGGGCGGCTCGAGCTCGCCGGTGGGATACTCCTGGATGGCGAAGTTGGGAATGCACGCCGCGAGCTGGAGGCAGGCCGCGGTGCTGATGGGGCTGAGCGGGTTATGAGGCACGACCCCGACGTAGTGCGCCTCCGCGAGCGCCGCTATCTTCTTGCTGTGCGTCAGCCCGCCCGCGAGGCAGACGTCCGGCCGAACGTACTGAACTGCGCCGGTCCGCAGCAGCATCTGGAACTCGTGGATGGTGTGCAGCCGCTCGCCGGTGGCGATGGGGATGTTCACGTTCCTGGCGACCAGCGCCATCGCGTCGAAGTTGTCGGGCAGGATCGGATCCTCGTAGAAGAGCGGATGGAACCGCTCGATCCCCCTCGCGAGGGTAACGGCCTCGGTCGGAGTCAGCCGCCGGTGTATCTCGATGCAGAGGTCCACCTCCGTCCCGGCCGCCTCGCGGTATGCGGCGACCGCCTCTATCGCGTCCGCCATCTTGTCGGCGTGGCTCTTGAAGTACGGGACGCTGCGGTCCTCGTCGAGGAATGGCGTGAGGTGTCCGACCGCGGTGAAGCCGGCCGCGCGCGCGTCGCGGACGCCCCTCACCAGCTTCTCGCGCGTGTCGCCGAAGACGTGATAGTAGACGCGGGCCTTGTCTCGCACTCTCCCGCCCATGAGCTGGTGCGCCGGAACGCCGAAATGCTTGCCGGCGATGTCCCACAGCGCTATGTCTATCGCGCTGAGCGCGCCCATGATGGCGGCGCCGCGGAAATGGCTCGTGCGGTACATGTTCTGCCAATGATGCTCGATCAGCAGCGGGTCCTTGCCCACGAGGTACCGCCCGAACTTCTCGATGGCCGCCGCCGAGGCCTCCAGGAAGCCCCATGCCCCGGACTCGCCGTAACCCGTCAGCCCGTTCTCCGTATGCACCCTCGTGAACAGGTAGCGGTCGACCGGGACGGCTTCGACGGCTGTTACCTTCATCGCGCGGTTCCTATTCGGGCGAAACGACCGAGAGCGGCTCTTCGCCGTTGACCACGCGGACGGCGTTCTCCAGGGCGAACCTGCGGCTCTTGTCCCATGATTCCTGCGTGAAGGATGCCATGTGCGGGGTTGCCGCCACGTTCTCCATGTCCAGCAGCGGATTGTCGCTCGGCGTAGGCTCCTCCTCCAGCACGTCCAGCCCCGCGCCCGCTATCTTGCCGGCTCGCAGCCCGCGAATGAGGGCCGCCTCGTCGACGACCGGCCCCCGGCACGTGTTTATAAGGATGGCCGTGGGCTTCATCGCGTCCAGCTCCGCGTCGCTTATCATGCCCCGGGTCGAATCGAGGAGCGGCACGTGCAGTGTAACGACGTCGGACTCGGCCAGCAGCTCCCCCTGCGAGACGCGGGTTACCCCAAGCCGCTCCTCCAGGTCCGAAGGCCGCGCGACCGCGTCGCAATACAGCAGCCTGCTGCCCCATCCCTTGAGACGCTGCGCCACGTTCTGGCCGATGTGCCCTAGCCCCACGATGCCCACGGTCTGCATGGAAAGCTCGCGCGACGCCCGC
This sequence comes from uncultured Dehalococcoidia bacterium, assembly GCA_958296115.1. GTDB lineage: Bacteria > Chloroflexota > Dehalococcoidia > Lucifugimonadales > CAJWER01. The sequence continues at coordinate 1,786,701 of OY282442.1, read as the reverse complement.
CGGCGCTCCTCGCCGAATCCCTCGGACCATGTGCCCGCCTTTAAGGACGCAAGCTGGAGATGGAGCTTGCGATAGACGCTGACCATCAAGACGATGGCGTGCTCCGAGACAGACGCGGCGTTCTGCCCTCCCCCGTTGGAAACGAGTATGCCGATCTCGGCGAGACCCGCCACGTCCAGCCTGTCCGTGCCCGCGCTTGCGACCTGGACGAGCTTCAGATTGGGGCACCTCCGGGCAAGCTCGACCGACGCGTCGCCGAATATGACGACCGTGTCCTGCATCAGCGCGGCCATCTCCTCCACGCCCTGGCTCGGATCTATCCATTGCGCGTCCGCCCCCGCCGGGGCAAGCTCGCGTATCTCCTCCATCTCGCGGTCGTCTGGCGCCACGTAGGCTATCCGGGGACTCATTGGCCTCTCCTCCGAAACTGCGGCGTAACTTGGGCGGAGCTGGTCCGCCGAATCATATCACAACCGGGGGCTCGCGGGTATTGCGGCTTCGATGAAGGCGTACGCCCGCTCGCGGACGTCGCGCGGAAAGTCATGGCCGGCGTCGGGATACACGGCTGCCAGGCGCTCCCCTGCCCCCAGCGCCTCATACGCTGGCGTCGCGGCCTCGATGCACTCGCGGACCCCAGACGCGTCGAAGTTGTCGTCGCGGAGCGGCGAGTTCGTGAAGAAGGCGCGCGGAGCCAGCGACGCTATGACGTCCGCGAAGTCGAACGGCATCCGGGCAGGGTCGCACCCGTACAACCTCGCTATGCGCGGCATGTAACCCGCGTGAGACCAGCCCGCCAGGTCGCCGCCCTTGTACCTCCCGAACGACGTGAAGCCGCAGCTGGACACCATGACCTTCACCCGCGTGTCGAATGCCCCGAGGAATATCGTGTTGTGCCCGCCCAATGAGTGCCCGATGCAGCCGATGCGGTCGGGATCGACCTCCGGCAGCGATTGCAGCAGGTCTACCGCTCGCATGTGGTTGAAGATGCCCTTCATGGTCGCGCTCGCGTATCCGTTGGCGTATGGGTCGAAGGCGTATTCGCCGAAATTGGGATAGTCCGGCGCGAGCGTAACGCAGCCCCGCCGCGCGAGCTCGAGGCCGTAGCGCAGGTCGGGATTGCCCCCCAAGCCCACAGGCTCCCCCTTGCCAACCTCGTTGGTCTGGTGCAGGCACAGAACCCCAGCCGCGCCCCGGACGACCCCCTTGGGCGCGACGATATACGCGGGCGCCGAATCCCCCGGCTCCGGGTCGAAGACGACCTTGCGCCGAGAGACGTCCCCCATGTCCACAGTCTCGATGACCCGCATGGCGGGCGGACCGAGGCGCGGACGGGCGGGCAACGGCCCCATCACATCCTGCATCCTATCCAGGACCCGCCCAGCCCAAGCGTCGGCGAGGATGGCGTGGTCTTCCCCAAGGTTGCGGCTCATTCTGGGCTGCTCCGCGCTCTACCCCGGACCAAACGAGAGGGCATAGAGAAGAACGCTCAATGGGAACCCGATGAAAGTCCACGCCACCGCGGAAACCACTATCGCGACAGTGACCGTTCGGGCTATCTCTCGCCGGCCAATTGCGCCTATGCCGCTGATGCCAACAATGGTCAGTCTCGCGCTCCATACCGTCAACACCGCCGGGACGATGTACCATAGGATGTCCGAATCCTCCGTAGCGCCGACGACGGCCCAGAACGCCATTACAATAGCGCCCCCTATCCCTGCCCCGCCAGGAAGCCCCGTAAAGATAATTGGGCCAAAGGCCTCTGCCCCTCCCCATGCCGCGAGTGAACCCAACAACAGGTGAGGCGCCGCGGAATACCCCAAGACCACCCTAACGTCTCTGCCGTCGAAACCCGCTCCCTCGCCGCTTGGCGTCATCGCAAACGATAGAATCCCAAGCGTCATTGACGACACGGGCAATACGATTATCATCGCGATGGCGAGGAGGAAAAGGGTCTCCCCCTGATTGCCTTCGAAGGCGAAATCTCGCGCAAAGTTGGGCCAGTGAATAGCCCAGCTCCCCAGCCAGACCATCCACGCAACGAACCCATGACGCCCCCGCACAGCCCGGCGCATCGCCCACTGCGGCCTCCACAACGCCGCGCCTACCAGCGCGATTCCCTCCAAGCGTCGTGAAGTCCCCAGATTCTTGACCCGCCTAAACACAGCGTCCCCGCCTAATATGTGGCGCTCCAGACAACTCGAAGCCTACGCCTCCGGGCCGGCGACCGGGATAACGCCGCGCTCGGCTATAACTATTGGTCAAGCTGACAATCTGCCCGCAACCAAGAAGAAGACGTTTCTGGGCGACCGAGTGGATATGGCTCGATTGTTTCCCCTGAAAGAAAGCGCTCGTAGTACCTTCGAGTCTTCTCAATCAGGGTCCGACCCGCAGAGAGGAAGGTCTTTCCCTTGGTGGGTTCGATCGCCGAATGGTCGCCATGCTCGTTCCATGAATAGACTATAATGAGCTTAATTTCCCTCTTGTGATCAACAGCGACCTGCCAGACGCATTCATAGAACCCTTCTCTCAGGAGTGGATCAATTCGACGGATTGGATACGAGAATTTATAGCCCATAAGCTCTGCCCAATACTCGTCGAACCTGGGTACAACTAGCAGGACGCCATCATCAGAAATCTGTTTGTGAAAGCTGACCTGCGGGTGAAACATCCAATCGATGTTGGTATATTCCTTCCAATCTGGTTCGGGTACGCTGCCCCATTGCTTGAAGGTGAACCTGTCGTCATCCGTGTTCCTCAAATCCAGGGGAAGAAAATGTATAACCAGGTCCTTGCCCTCCCATTGGAATATCACATCCGGATACACGCTGTAGATTTCCCTATGCAGGAAATCCACTACTGTCTTCTCCTTCTCATAGTCGGATGAAGGAGTGTAGCCAGGCGAGATGAACAGACCGAATGGCTCCACAGCTATAGCGACCTTGAAAGGCGCATTCGTGGCGCTAATGTAATCCAGCAGCGCCTTGGTCGCTCGGTGCATTCCCACTCCCTCTGGAGAGTCAATGGAGCCATCGAGATTGTCGTCGCCCCAACCGTACCAGGATGCGAAGATGGTGTTTATCCCTGCTCTCTCCATGTCCTGTAGTTGTTGCGCGATGACGCCAGGGTCATCCGAGGAGTAGTACCCGTATTCAGGCTCATCCGTCACACCTACTTCACTCCCAAAGGTGCCGGCATCCAGGTTCCAGTGAGTTGATCCCAGGCCGCCAATGCTGTCCCCTGTGTCAAAGTCGAACCCGAACCAGCTATACCAGAGAGTTGCAAGTGGAATCCGCCCATTAGCCTGGCCTGAGACCAGCGTCGGCAACGGCGCGTCATTCTCAATCGTGCGCTCCAAGTCCGACTGGGTATCCACACACCCCACCGCCGCCAATGCCGCCGCCGCCATCAAGAAGGCTGCCAGCAGGACAGGCCCCCATCGGCGCAGACTGTCAGTCAGATTGTCCATTCGCTCCTCTAGTTCGCAGGACGCTACCACACCATCTCCCTCGCCGTCAAGGGCCGCTCGCCAGCTCGACATCCTCGAAGCGCTCGAAAGGCTGTCCCGCCCGGAACAAATCGGCGTAGTGCGCCGTCTTGCGAACGTACAGATCGCCCACCGCGTAGGCTCCAATGCCCGCGTCAGGCTCTATGTAGCAGACCTCCCAATACGAGTTCCAATACCATATCCAGATAAGCTCGACCTCGGAACGCCGGGGATGCTCTATGATTTGCCGCCAAGCCTCGTCGTACTTCCCTTCCATCCCCAGAGGATCAACCTCCGGCAGAATGCCATTGGGATCTAGGAACGGAAAATATGGGCTATTCGATGCATAGGTTACAACACCAGAGGATCGCGGCCATATGTTGACTATCTTGTCCGGACCGGGGATAGAAGATGGAGGGTCCCGATACGTATAGGCGGCCGTGTATTCAGGTTCATAATCTATGTTGCTGGCGACCTCTATTAAGGTGAACCGGTTGTCAGTCCAGCCGTGATTTCTCCACCATCCCCCCATCACGTCTGGCCCGCCAAACAACACCGGTTTCCCCTTTAGGCGCAATGCCATGCTGCCATAAGCGGATGGGTTGTAGAAATTGTCCCACACGTAATCGGTAACCATCTGTCGCTGCTCGTCCGTCAGGTCATTGGTGGATAGGCGCGGTCTTCCCCCGACATGCCATGTGAATGCGTCGGCGAAGAGGGCGAATTTCAGCGGAATGTTGTTGCTCTTTATATAGTCCAGCATCATCTTGGCGGCCAATTGATATTCGTTCCCCAGGTCAGGAAGACTGGTCTCCCCTTCCAAGCCTGGATCTCCCCATCCGTGCCAAGAGACGATGATGGTATCTATGCCAGCTCTCTGCATCTGCTCAACTTGCCACTCGATGGTCTCTATGTCCTTCGATGCATACCACCCAATTTCAGGCCATGTCGTGGTGAACCCCGTCCAGGGAAAGGGACCGTCTGACCCGGGCGGCCCGTAAGCGTTCCATGCAGTCGTTCCTCTTCCGCCAGTCGCCTCATACGGAGCCGATTGCTGAAATCCATGGGTGGGGTAGAACAGTACTGCTACGGGTATATCCTGCTCCGTCCCCGCTCCCGCAACCGTGCCTCGAGCGTCCCCACAGGCCAACGACGCCAATATCAAGAACGCCGCCAGCAGGCCAGGCCCAAGTCGGCGCAAGCTGTCAGTCAAATTGTCCATTCGCCCCCCTGCTTGCAGAACGCTAACACACAAGCCCCCCGCTATCAAGGACGCATGGCTCCCCGCCTTGTCCCCTCTCCCTTGACGGGAGAGGGCCAGGGTGACGCCTCCCTCGGGACCCCAGCCGTCCCGCCTGCATCCCAAACACATCGACATCTGCCGGGAGTAGCCCAGAATCAATCCGACCCTAGGGCGGTGATGGGACTCCCAGACAGGAACTGCCGGTAGTATGTAGACGTCTTCTCCAGCAATGAGCGCCCATAGCTCGCCGGAGAAATGTTCTTGTCCGGCTCGATGCTGGCATGTTCCTTGTGCTCGTTCCAAGCGTATAGGACTATCAGCCTTATATCGTCCCTATTGGCGGCGGCAATTTGCCAGGTCTGCTCGTACAATCCTTCGGTCAACAACGGATCTACTCGGCGATATGGGTAAGGGAATACTCGCCCCATGATGTGCAGCCAGTACTCATCGAATCTTGGGAAGACGACATATACGCCGTCCTCGGAAATCATGCTGCTCAGCCAAGCGGGCTCAGGGTGCCAATTCCAGTCTTGACCGCTCGCCGCCTTCCAGTTAGGACCTCCGAAATAGCTCCCCCACGTCTTGACGGTCAATCTCGGATCGCGCGGCGACTTCAACTCCAAGGGAGCCCATGTTACAAGCAGCGGCTTGCCTTCCCAGTGAAACATCAAGTCCGGGTACGCGCTGTACTCGTTGTCCCACAACTCGTCGAGGATGGTCTGCTTCTGCGCCAAGGTTATTCCCGCTGGATTGGACGTGTACGGCTCCACAATAAAGGCGACCTTGAACGGGGCTGAGCTGGCCGAAATATAGTCGAGGAGCGCTCCAGCCGCGCGATCCATTGCCTCGGATTCCTTGTTCTCCTTGACGCCGTCGAGGTCGCTATCGCCGCTTCCCCACCATGAGAGCAGTATGACGCTGATGCCCGCCTCTTCCATGTCCGCGAGCTGCCGCGCAATGACGCTCGTATCGTCGGAAGCGTAGAACCCATACTCCGGCTCGTCAGTAACGCCCCTGCGATGCGCGCTGTGCGGCCCTGGCGTATTCCAATGCGAAGACCCTATTCCGCCCCTGCTGGCTCCCGTATCCAAGTCAAAGCCGTACCAGAGATACATCAGCGCCGCCAAGGGCGCGTCGCCCCCCACTTGCTTCTCGGAAGGCGGGCTTGCTGGACTCACGCCCCTGTGCCTGCCATCGAAGATTGTGAAGCATCCTGCCGTTGCCAAGACGAAGAACGACGTCAGCGCCAAGCTGCCGACCACTCTCCGGATTATATGGCGCCTCGATACGCGCATATTTCCCGTGCCCAATGCGCTGTACTCGTCAATAACGCAGCGTCGCGTAATCGTCCCACCCGCTGCGGTAAGAGGAAATCTGTATCCCGCCCAACAGCGGCCGGTGTTTCGAGCTAGTCCCGCTCATTTGTCCTCCTCAACAATTGGGCGGAGTCGAGCCGGTGCATCTACTCGAATCTGCACTGGTATCCCTTCCAGGCAGTCCGGTATTCGGTCCTCAGGCGGCAGCGTGTCCGGGTCCACCTCCTCATACACGTAAACCTTGATACCGCGTACTTCGGTCAACTCTCCATTTTCGTCACGGAGAAGTCCGACGCCGCTCCCTGAATAATTGGGATAGCGCTCGAGCAGAGGCAGGTACTTGTCCCGCACCTCGGTCCTGCGCTCCACCGAAGGCGTGTCTCCGCATGGATAAGCCTCCCTCACCACCTCAAGTGGGACTCGCATCGGCGCCTCTTCCGGCGTGTCTTCGAGGATCCCGCTCATTAGCCCCTCCCATGGATAATGTCCCTCCCATGGATAATCCGCCCAGCCCGCCGCCTGCCACAGCGCGACCACGACGGCGAAGAAGATGAGACAGGACAGGCCCCAGTCGACGCAAGCTGCCAGCAGATTACGCATTCACTCCTCCAGCTTGCCCCTCGCCGTCAAGGGCCGCTCGCCAGCTCGACATCTTCGAAGTGTCCGAAGAGCCGCCCCGCCCGGAACAATTTGGCGTAATGCGCCGTCTTGCCGTCTGAGATGCTGGATGTACCTGTCGCGCTCTCTATACGTATTCCGCTCAACAGCGGCCGGTGGTTCGCGCTAGTCCTGCCCATTCGCCCACCTCAAGTTGGGATTAGTTCAAACGGCCCCTCTACTAGAAACTGCACGGGTATCCCTTCCAGGCAGTCCGGTATTCGGTCCTCAGGCGGCAACGTGCTCGGGTCAACCTCCTCATACACAGAAATCACGAGGCCGCGTACTTCGGTCCGCTCTCCGTTTTCGTCACGGATATCTGAGACGCCGCCCCCTTGGTACGTGGGGTAGCGCTCGAACAGGGGCCGGTACTTGTCCCACACCTCGGTCATGCGCTCCTCCGTGAGCATGTTTTCGCCTATCATTAGTGCCTCCCTTAGATTCGCTCCGCATGGATCAGCCGCGCAGCCCGCGAAGCCCCCCGCCAGCCACAGGACGACAGCGCAGGCGAAGAGAGTGAACCAGGACAGGCCCCAGTCGACGCAAGCTGCCAGCATACCGTACATCCCCTCCTCTAACTGTGCAGAACGCTACCACATACGTATTCCGCTCAACAGCGGCCGGTGTTTCAAGGTAGTCCTGCCCATTTGTCTCCCTCAAGCGCCCACCTCAAGTGGGATTAGTTCAAACGGCCCCGATACTTCAAGCTGCACGGGTATGCCTTCCAAGCAGTCCGGTATTCGGTCCTCAGGCGGCAACGTGCTCGGGTCAACCTCTTCAAGCACAGAAATCACGATGCCGCGTCCTCCGGTCAACTCTCCGTTCTCGTCACGGAAACGTCCGACGCCGCTCCCTACATAGTTGGGATAGCGCTCGAGCAGGGGCAGGTACTTGTCCCGCACCTCGGTCATGCGCTCCACCGTGAGCGTGTTTTCGCCTATCATTAGTACCTCCCTTAGATTCGCTCCGCATGGGTCAGCCGCGCAGCCCGCGAAGCCCCCCGCCAGCCACAGGACGACAGCGCAGGCGAAGAGAGTGAACCAAGACAGGCCCCAGTCGACGCAAACCGCCAGCATATCGTACATTCGCTCCTCCAGCTTGCAGAACGCTGCCACACAACCTCCCTAGCCGTCAAGGGCCGCTCGTCCCGCCCTATCCCCTCTCCCTCGACGGGAGAGGGCCAGGGTGAGGGTAACTCCCCCGGCCCTGTCCCCCAGGACCCCAGCCGTCCCGCCTACATCCCCCTCACGTCCATATCATCAGCCGCTTCCGCTTGGTGTCCACCGCGAACGTCATCGCCAGCGCGTCCGCCTCATCCGGCGAGCGCCGCATCGAATACTTGCTCTGAAGCTTGATGCGCTCCCCCTCCCGCCTATACCTCCGCGTCGTAACCTGCTCCACCAGCGCCGAATCCCACTCCGTATCCAGCTCCCCATACTCATACGCCCGACGCATCTTCCACCAAGCCTCCGCACCCAAGTTCACGAACTGCTCCGGCGCCGACGCCCTGCTCCCCGCCACGAACGGCACAAGCCTAGCCCTCCGAACCCGCAGCTGCCGAAGCCTGTCAATCACCCCTCCCCCAACCCCCGTCTCGTCCACCACCAGGTAATCCACCATCTCCCGCTCGCAATGCTCCGCCAGCCACTCCGCTATCCGCATCGTATCCTGCCCCTGGATCCTGTGAGCTATCCGCGCCACAGCCCCCTGGCGGCGCACGACCACCGTCTTGTCCCGCCCAAACCGCGCCACGTCGCACGCCGACACCACCGGCCCAGCCGCCTCCAACGTCCGCTCCGCAGCCGCCCGCGCCCACGACAACGGCACCACGAACTCCTCCCGCTCCTCCGGGAACTTCGCCAACACCATGCTCGAATACTCCGCGCTCCCCTCGCCCCACTCCACCCTCCGGGCCTCCACGTCCTGCGCCCCGATCATCCCGGCCGCCCACTCCTCCCCCCGGCTCACGTTCGGCGTGTCGAACGCGCTTATCCTCACCGTCCGGTAAAGACTGCGCTTCGAATGGTGCGCGTCATAGAACGCCCCGGGAACCGAATAGGCGTTGCCCACCATCAGCAGCCGATCCGGATTCAACCGGCTCAGCGCCTCCACGTGCTCCTCGCCAACCGCGTGAGCCTCCGTCACCACCACCAACAGGTTCGGCGAGTGGAACCCCTGCAGGTTGTACGGCGAGCTCGTCGCGAACCCCAGCGCGAACGTCTGCTCGTCCACCTCGTACCGCGGAGTCTTGAACATCCGACCCCGCAGCCTCCCCCCGGCCCGAGCGTGCGCCGTCCGCATCTCGTTCCAAACGATGTCGTCCACCTGCCGCTCCGTGGGCCCCGTCACGATGGCCTTGGCGGGATGATGAGCCGTAACCCACCACAGCGCCGCCCGCGCCGCCGCCCAATCCTTGCCGGACCCATGACAGCCCACCACCGACACCCGCCGGCGCAGCGCCACCGCCCGCAATATCTCTCGCTGCTTGTCATACGGCGCCTCCCCCAGCATCCCCCGCACGAACCCCACAGGCCCAGCCGTCGCCCGACGCTCCGACCTGGCCCACGCCGACTTGCGCATCGACCCAGCCCGCTTCAACCTGTGCGCCCACCTAGCCCGCGCCCTCCGCTTATCCCTCCCGCCGTAACCGACCTCTTCCTTGTTCAACGCTCATGACCTCCCGAATGATTAGCCCCGGGACGCCCCCAAGCCAAACAGGAAGAGAGACCGCCCCGCGCGGCAAGGGTCAGTCCCCTAACATAATGATAGAACACATGTACCCAACACGTCAACCCCCAATCACCGCAGGGCGTCCCGCCTGCGCTCCCACCCTATCCCCTCCCCGTCCTGTCCCCTCTCCCTTGATGGGAGAGGGCTAGGGTGAGGGTGATTCCCCGGCCTCCCCCGAAAATTGCCCCCAAATTGCCCCAGATTGCCCCTTGACACCGCGAGAACAGCCGTGCTAGTCTGGTAGACGGCCCGAAGGGACGTACTCCAAACGAGCGCAGACCCTCCTCTGCCTTTGGCATCATGCCGCGGCTGTTGTTGGGACGGGGCCCCCGCGGTATGAGAAGGTCGCTCTGCGTTTCGGCGTCTCGACAGGAGGACGCAGTGCCAAATGCGTCTCCCCCGTTCCAGGTGCGGACTCCCGGACGACCGGGAGGACCGTAGCCAGCGCAGCCCGACGCCTTGGCGGGTGGAAGGTCCAAGCGCGAAACGCAGGCGGTCCCGCAAGGGCCCGTCAGCCGTCCGGGAAAGTTAGAGGAGGGGCTGCACCCCCAGTGTCGGCGGGCGATCGACGTCGGCATCCTCGAAGCAAGTACCGGAGTCACTGCCTTGCAAGGCAAACTCATCTCCCGCGAGAGCGGGAGAAACCAGGAGTAGACAGGACGCGGGTCCCAAAACCCGCACAAGTACCCTCTCCCTAAAGGGGGAAAGGGCCAGGATAAGGGCAAACGCCCCAACCCTGCGCCCCTCCCCCTAGGGGAAAGGGCTAGGGTGAAGGCAAACGCCCCAACCCTGCGCCCCAACCCCCAAAAGGGAAAGGGCAAGGACAAAGGGCAATCCCCCCCGCCCCTAGCCCTCTCCCCAAAGCAGGAAAAGGGCCAGGACAAGGGCAATAAGCCCGGCGCAAAAGCGGCAAGAACCCGCCAAACCGCCAACAAAAAGGAGCCAACCAAGACAAAACAAACATAGCCGAAGGCGCCAACAAGGCCCCAGCCTTCATCACCCTCCCCCAACAGGGGAGACCCCCAAGGGTGAAGGCAATTCAACACGCCCACCTCATCCCCTCTCCCGTCAAGCGCTAGGGTGAGAGTAACTCAGCGCGCCCCTACCATATCGGCAGCTGCCGAGAATACGTCAGCAGCGCCTCCGATGCGTGCTGTATCGCGGCCATCAGGGGAGCCGGGTAGATGCCCAGCAAGATTGTGGCTGCGAACAGCGCTGACAACAGGGCCGAGGTCAGGCGTGGCAGCCGGATGCGGGAGTCCATAGGCGCGTGTCCGGGCGCTGGACCTGTCTCGACGATGGCGTGTTCGGGGGAGTCTATGTACATCCGCCTGATGACCGCCAGGTAGTAGTAGAGTGAAATCAGGCTGGTGAATATGGCGAGGCCCGCGAGCCATAGCAGCCCCTGCGCGGCGGCGGCGTTGAAGAGGTAGAACTTGCTGACGAACCCCGCGAATATCGGCAGACCGGCGAGGGAAAAGAGCGAGGCCGCCATGACCATCGCAAGCCCGGGGGCGCGTGCCGCCAACCCTGAGAAGGCGGCGGTGTCCTCCCTGCCCGTCGCGTCGCTCACCACGCTCACGCAGAGGAAGGCCGCGACGTTGGTCACGGCGTATGCGGCGATGTGAAGGACGATTCCGTTGACGGCGAGGTGCGACAGCTCGATGGACGTCGCCCCGTCTCCGTCGAGCGAGGCCAAGGCGGCGACCCCGAGCAGCAGGTAGCCCGCGTGCCCGATGCTGGAATAGGCGAGCAGGCGCTTGATGTTCGACTGCGCCAGGGCGACGAGGTTGCCCAGGGTCATCGTGAGGGCCGCGACGACTGCAATGACTGGCTGCCAGTCGGGGGCGGCTGGCAGTAGCGCCTCGGCGAATATGCGGAGCGCCAAGGCGAAGGCGGCGGCCTTGGAGCCGACGGCGAGGTACGCCGTGATGGGAGTTGGCGCGCCCTCGTATGCGTCCGGCGCCCACATGTGAAACGGAACCGCGGCGACCTTGAACGCAAGGCCCGCCGCGAGTAGGGCGAGCCCGACCTGCGCGCCCAAGCCGGGCTCAGGCGTCGCGGCCAGCGCGGCCGCGATCCCGTCGAAGTAGGTCGTGCCCAGCAGCCCGTATATCTGGCTGATGCCGTACAGCATGAGGGCGGACGAGAACGCGCCCAGCAGAATGTACTTCGCCCCGGCCTCGTTGGACTTGGGATTGTACCGGTCGAACCCGACGAGGACGTACAGCCCGAAGCTGAGCAGCTCCAACGATATGTACGCCGTCAGCAGCTCGCGGGACGACGCCATGAGCATGGCCGCGAGCGCGGTGAGTATCAGGATGCCGTAGTACTCGCCCGGATGCTCCAGGCGGCGCTTCACGTACTCCACGCTGGACAGCGCCACGACCGCGCCCAGCGATACGAAGAATACCTTGAAGAACAGCGCATAGCCGTCGACCACCAGCGCCCCGCCGTAGAGGGAGCCGGTCTTGCCCCGCAGGTATGCGAATGTGAACGCGGCGATTCCCGCGAGGCCGACGGCCGCCATCGCCGGCAGCAGGGGCTTGCGGCGGTCCGGCAGGACGAGGTCAGCCCCCAGCGTCAGGAACGCCAAGCCGGCGACCAGGAACTCTGGGATCAGCAGCGTGAGGTCGTTCATCCGGCGCCCGCCACGATCTTCAGGAGCGACGCCACGCTCTCGTCAATGGCCTGTATGAACGGGAACGGCAGCAGCCCCATCAGGAGCAGGAACGCGGCCAGGACGGCGGACGAGACGCCCTCTATCCGCGAGATGTCGGGCTGGCCGGCCCATCGCTCGTCCATCGTTCCGAAGAATACCTTGGCTATGAGCCGTAGGATATATACGGCGGTGATGGCCGCGCCGATGACTCCGAGCGCCCCGAGGATGGGGTACGTCTGGAATAGTCCGATGAACACCAGCAGCTCGGCGACGAATCCGCTCAGGCCCGGCAGCCCAAGCGACGTCAGCCCGGCGATGACGAACAGCGCCGTCGTGGTCTTCATCCGCTTCGCCATGCCTTCCAGCGCGGCTATGTCGCGGGTGTGCGTCGAGTCGTATATCGCGCCCACCACGGCGAAGAATAGGGCGGTCATGATGCCGTGCGAGAACATCTGGAGGACCGCGCCGCTGACGCCGAGGTGATTCAGCGTGGCGAGGCCCATCAGCACGTATCCCATGTGGCTCACGCTGGAGTAGCCGACGACGTACTTCAGGTCGCGCTGGCCGAGCGCGGACACGGCGCCGTACATGACGTTGACCGCGCCGAGTCCCACGAGGACGGGCATCCAGGTCTCCGCGCCTTCGGGCAGCAGGCCCATGCCGACGCGCAGGATGCCGTACGCGCCGAGCTTCATCAGCACGCCCGCGTGAACCATGCTGACGGCGGTGGGCGCGGCGACGTGGCCGTCGGGCGACCAGGTGTGGAAGGGCCACATGCCCGCGAGTACGCCGAATCCGACCATCAGGAACGGGAAGAATATGCGCTGGAACGTCGCCGGGAAGCTGCCGGACGCCTGGAGGTCCGCGAAGCCGAACGTGCCGAGGTCGGCCTGCGCGAAGATAGCCATGAGCGCGACCCAGATGAGCACGCTGCCCGCGACCAGGTAGAGCATCAGCTTCATCGCGCCGTACTCCTTGGTGCGGATGAAGGTCTTGAAGTCCGTGCTGCTGCCCCACACGCCGATCAGCAGGTACATGGGCAGCACGGCGAGCTCGTAGAAGAAGAAGAGGAAGAAGAGATCGAGGCTGACGAATACTCCGAATACGCCCGCGAGCAAGAGGAAGTACAGCGCGAAGAAATCCTTGCCGCGGTGGGAGACGTTCCACGAGACGAGGACTCCCGTGAACATGACGACGCCAGTGAGCATGACCATGAGGGCGGATATGCCGTCCACGCCGAGCGCAAGGGATATGCCGCGCTCGCCGAGCGGCCAGGGGCCGGGCAGCGCGAGCCAGTCCCAGGCGCGCTCGAACTGGAAACCGGCGCCGGCGTGGTCGTATGCGACGAATACGTAGAGGGAGAGGGCCATGACGACGAATGCGAACATGAGGGCGGCCCATCTGACGGCGGCGGCCCGGCCGCCGGGGATGGCAATCAGGACGGCCGCCCCGAGTAGGGGGAGGGCTACGAGGGCGAGGAGTATGTGGGAGTGAAGGGCGCTCATATGTAGGCGGGGCCTGCGAACCTGGTCTGGTTCTCGGTTGCCACCACGAAGCTGCCGCCGATGCGGTCGGCGTATTCGTCGAGGAGCTTTTCCAGCGCGCGAATTACCATTGCGAGCCGGTCGTCTTCGAGACGCAACAAAATGACGCCCCTGCGCGGGCGCCGCTCGTGGAATGCCAGTTCCCCAAAGTCCTTGTTACGGGTTATCAGAACCCTCTCTTCTTCGTATGTTTTTCGAATAATATCGCGGTCGTTCATCCCTCGCATATCCCACTGCACCATGGTTGCGTCGTGGCCTCTACTCGTGAGCCATAGGGACAGTGAGGGACCTAAGTTCTCATCTACCAAGAATCTCATCAACTGGCTTCGGCGACAAGCGGCATGAAGGTAGTGTCCCGCAGGGATTTGGCTGCGAATAGGAGGCAGGCTTGGAGGTCCTCTCTTTCGATCTCGTACTCATCGACTATCTCTTCTATCGTCATGCCAAGCCCCATCAATCCCACCATGCGCTCGACGGTCAGGCGCGTTCCTCTTATCACTGGCTTGCCGACCATGACATTGCGGTCGATTGCGATGCGGCCTAGCAATTCTGCGGTGTGCATGACGTTCACCTCCATGAGATATTGTGGGGCGATTAGCGTTGCCTTACAAGATTATCCCGGGTAGATAATGTTCGCCAAAGCGTCTCGCTCCCTGCCAGACTTTGGGATTATATTCAAGTAACGCCCGTCCTTTTTCTTCACCAAGTGTAGAGGAATCTCACTCCAGAGTTGGCTAGGGAACTTATCCATATCAAGTGAGGAAGTGCACGTGAAATACACTCCAATGCTCGTATTGCGGTTGAAGTAGAGTGACGGCGGCGGCACGCGCCTCCTGTGTCGAAGCACCTTGCCGTCATTAGGATTCTTTTTGGGTTCGAAACCCAATTCCCGGAACAGTTCTATGTATCCCTCAGCGTCCATTGAGCTATTTCTTCCCACGGTTCGTTCTGTAGTTACACGGCGGGTATTCGTGGGGCGAGCTGGGGTTGCCGGGGCTGGTGTGGAGGTCGGCTGCGGCGTATCAGGGAATGGCGCGGCGGGGCGCTGGAGGCCGGTGAGGGCGTCGAGCTCCTTTCGCCGCTCGGCCTCACGAATCGCGGCGGCGTGCCGTTGCTCCTTGATGCGCTCCCGCTCGTCCGGCGTGAGGCCCCAGTTCACATTGAAGTTGTCGAGCCTGAGCCCGTAGCGCGAGAAGGTCGAGGTCAGCTCGACCTGGAGGGAGTTGTAAATGCCCACGAGCAGTCCGCGGTTGCCGCGAAGGTCGGACGCCGTGTGGCTGTGGATGTCGAGCGCGAGCACTTTCGACGTGAGGTCGGGTTCGATGGCGCCAGCGATGTCATGGCTGGCAATGGCGTGTCCGCTGGGCCCGAGCAGCTGCAGGAGCCGCTCGGCCTCGTCGAGAATGACGGAGAGCATGAGGTCTATCCGCCCAGTGACCGGCTGGTCGTCAGCCGTGAGCACAGGATGCTCGAGGATAGCGCCCTTGATAGAGTCCTCCGGGTCGCCTGGGTCCTTGAGCCAGAACGTGAGGTTGAATGGCGCGGTAGAAGCGACATAGGTCTGAACTTCGCCCCTAGGAAGCTTCTTCTTGCCTTGTGAGAAGATGTCCACAACCCTGCCGTCGCGTATGACGATGGCGACCTGGTAGGGGCCGACGGTCAGGGATGGACGTCCGAAAAGGAAGGCTAGGAAGGCTCGGCGGGGTTTGCCGGGGCGGAGTATGGGGTCTGTGCGGTTGTCGTTGGTTACGCTTGCGTTCACGTTCTTCATCTCGATTCTCCCGCTTGAACTGCGCTCAGCAACATTGAGCGCAGTTCCCCTCGTCTTCGCTGCTTGAATCTGGTGATGCGCCTGATTGGAGGACGCTCTGTTGGGAAGCTTGGCTCGGCGTTCTTCAAGGCGTCTATTAGTGTCCTCGCGCACTCGATTCCGCGCCGCGCGGTCTCTTCTTCGTAGAGTTCCTCGTAGAAATTGACGTGAAGCGCGTCTATTGATAGGAACATACTCGTGGCTTGTCTTGGGTCGCTCGTGTACCGAATCAGCGCCGCGGCGTTGTCGCGGATGTCCTGGCGGGACTTGTTCGGCCAGCCGCGCTCCCTGGCAATGGACTTGACGTGGTGAGCGAAGGCCGCCCAAGCCTTCTCGGATGCCTGGAGCAGGTCGCCCTTCTCAAACTCGTCTTCGGCATGTTCGAGGAACATCCCGCTGATTTCCTTATGCCGCATTGCGGTAGCCAACGGCGACTCCTCCGGAGCCTCCCTTCGGATGGGATTCATAGTACCAGCGCAAGACTGGGCGCGTCAAGCGCAGGCGACTTGATAAGGACGGCGAGCAGGACTTCTTCCTTGCTGAGGAATCCGCCAGTGAGGTTATAGTAGTCCATGGCGCATTAGCCTTTGTGCAAGTATATCGAACATAGGTTTCGTTACATCCCGACGACCCTGGTCGTGCACGACAGCAGGCAGACCGATGAGCAAAGCCCCACCAAGCGTGCCTTTCACAAGACGAACTTCACGGTATTTACGCCTCACGTTCTTACGAATCGACTTTTCATAGTCTGCCTTCAATGGTTGACCACTGTTCTTCAGAATAGTGCGCCAAGGGACCTCTATAACTCTATTTGCCAGAGTGACTATCAAGCGTGGTTTAGGTTGCATTAGACAAAGTAGCCGCCAACCAATGCGCTCGCCATGTTCAGCAAGTCCAAGTGGAAGCTCACGAAGATTAGACGCCCGATAAGGTATGATATTCCCTGACGGCGAGTTACGAAGTACGGTAGATGCCTCGGCGCTGACGAGCGCATTCTCCTTAGCCACCACCATAGCGTTAGATAGACTTTCCCCCGCAAGGATCATTGCAAGTCCTTGAATTACTCGCTGCAAGGGATGTTGCCCCCGATTATAATCCTCCCATGAGTCATCCAAATAGGCAGAGTACCCAGGCTTTTTGAAGGGGCGGGTGAAGTGGTCAGCTTTGGCGTGATCAGGCCCCCCGGCGGGGTTCATACCCAAAATCGCAATTCTGTTACCTGTCTCGTAACTCTCGACGCTCGAGTACAGAAGACGGAAGTTCGGGTTTCGCGGATTGCTCCCAACCCAGTTAGCCTCTCGACATTTTGCTTCGCACTCTTCCGACAAAGCAGTAAGTTCGCGGCGGATTTTCGACATGCTATGAAACCTCCCATTCAAGAATGCTCCTACGAGGAGCAGGGATTTTGATTTTTCGTTGCGTCTTCATCATACCAGCGGGGGATACGGCGATTCAACCGCCGGCGGGCGGTCATGGGGCTAGCCACCATAGGAGGGCCAGGCTTACGATTCCTATGGCCATGGCCATGGCGTAGGTGTAGATGCGGCCGGACTGGATGTATCGGACGCGGAGGGCGGAGAGCATGACGGAGACGGCGGGGCCGTCTACGGCGGTGTCGTTCACTACGATGCGGTCGAAGAGCGCCACGAACCTGCCGAGCGCCAGGACCACCCTATCTATGAGCCACTGGCACGCCTCGTCCACGTAGTACTTGTTGACCAGTACGCGGTTGGCCTGTCTCCACCACGCGGGAGCTCGCGCCCTGGTTGGATACGCCTCAGTGTCGAAGTCGTCCGAAGCCTGGCTGCCCTTGTACCATGCCCAGAGCGTGATGACACTGCCTATCACTATTCCGTTGGATACGCCTATGAGCCAGGGGTCGAGGCCGTGCCTGTCCTCGCCAGTGAGGAAGCTGCCGAAGCCGGGGTAGGCGTCGCTCCAGCCGAAGGTGATGAGACCCAGCGCCAGCGCGAAGGGGGCGAGCAGGAGCAGTGGGGTCGTCATGAGCCACGGCGACTCGTGGGCGTGCTCGGCGCCGCTCCTGTTGCGTCCGAAGAAGACCATGAAGGTTACGCGGCCCATGTACAGCGCGCTGAGGAAGGACGCGGCGAGCGTGAGGACTAGGAATATGGGATGCCTGTGTTCTAGGACGGCGCGCAGGACCTCCTCCTTGCTGAAGAAGCCGCTGAACGGCGCGACTCCGGCCAGGGACGCCGCGCCTATCGTGAACGTTATCGCGGTGATGGGCATTTTGCGCCACAGCCCGCCCATCTCGCGCATGTCCGTCTTGCCGGTTCCATGCGTGACGCTGCCCGCGCCCAGGAAGAGCATGGCCTTGGACACGCCGTGCGCGAGGAGGTGAAGCATGGCCGCGGCCATGCCGAACGCGCCGAGTGAGAGCATCATGAGCCCCAGGTGGCTTATCGTGGAGTAGGCGAGCGCGCGCTTGAGGTCGGTCATCACCAGCGCGAGCGTTCCCGCGAAGGCGAAGGTGAACAAGCCGACGCAGGTTACGACGAGCAGGACGGCGGGGGCCATCTCGAAGAGCGGCATGAGCCTTGCGACGAGGAAGACGCCGGCGGCGACCATCGTGGCGGCGTGGATGAGGGCGCTGACGGGCGTTGGGCCTTCCATGGCGTCGGGCAGCCAGACGTGGAAGGGGAATTGCGCCGACTTGCCCATCGCGCCCAGGAATATCAGGAATAGCGCGGCGTTCACGGTCCCCTGCGACACGAGCCCCGCCTCCAAGCCGTTCTCGACGGCGTGGATGACGCCGGTTATGTCGAACGTTCCGGTGGCGCGGTATAGCAGGATGATCCCTATCAGCAGGCCGACGTCGCCTATGCGGGTGGTGATGAAGGCTTTCTTGGCGGCCTCGGCGGCCGGGCGCTTCTCGTGCCAGAAGCCGATGAGCAGGTACGACCCCAGCCCGACCAGCTCCCACGCCAGGTATAGGAACACTAGGTTGTCGGCGAGGACGAGGGTGAGCATGGCGGCGGCGAAGAGGGCGTGGGCGGCGTAGTACCAGCCGAAGCGGGGCTCGCCGCGCATGTACTCGATGGAATAGACCTGGACGAGCAGGGCGACGAAGGTGACGAGGCCGAGCATGGTGACGGACAGCCGGTCGACGATGACGCCCCAGGTTATGGTCAGGTCGCCGAGGACGAGCCAGTTGACGCTGAACGCGCCGTCCCCGTTCCGCATGAGGTCGGCGAGCGCGAACCAGAAGAGGACGAAGCCCAGCAGCGCGGCGGCGATGGATATGAAGGCGCCGCGCATGGGCAGCCACCGCCCCGCGAGCGCGACCACCACGAAGGCGGCGGCGCTGAGGGTGGGTATGAGCCAGGCGGACTCTATGCCTATCACGTACTTCTCATCCTAACTTCTCTCTTTACGAAAATGGACGCAATGTCCTTAGTTTTTCTTCAAGAACAGGTAGATGGTCTGTCATGTATGACAGATGGGGCATACTCACCACTCTGACGCCACTCAGTACTTCATCGCTGATGGAGTCCTGTTTCAGAAAGCGGTTCCCGGCAATACGCAGAGGACGGGAGATTTGGTTCAGTCCGTACTTTTCATAGAGCGTCGCCCAAACACTTTTGCCAGTCTTGGCATTCCCATAGAGAATTATGAATTCTGGCCTCAGGTATTCAAGCAACTCAACACCCCACTTGACCCCATCATCCCAGATCGTGTCCAGTTTCGGATCACAAGTTCCGCGTGAACTTACGGGTATCAAGTTGAAGCAGGGGGTGTTTCTGAGCTCTGTCTCCCACGAGTCGCGATACATGGCCTTGAAAACATGCTTGACTACTTTCTGAAGATCCGCTTGGCCTGCGACGGTAGCGGAGCTGTTTCCCTTTCCCCAACGCTCGTCCAAATAGCTGTTGTGATACGGCTCCTTTCCCGACCAGGTCTTCTCCTCTACCTTGTCGCACTCATCGAGCTGATGCGAATACCGGTTTCCCGCGGGGTTCAGGCCGATGAACACCCTTGGGACGCCGGGCTTGAAGGTGTGGACATCCGAGTAGAATGGCTTGGCCCAATTGTCAGGGCTGTCCAGCATCTTGGCAAGGCGGTTTGCCTTTGCTTTCATCACCTTCAGGAAATCCAAGTCTGCCGGTGTGGTCATTTGTGTTCCTCCTACCATTTCATCAGGTCTATCTCGTCCATGTTGACGGAGGACCTGTTTCTGTACAGGCGCAGGATTATGGCTACGGCGAGGGCGAGCTCGGCGGCGGCTATGGTTATGACGAATATGACTAGGACTTGGCCGAGGGCGCGTTGGGCTTCGGTGAAGTCCATGAAGGCGGCGTAGCCTATGAGGTTGAGGTTGACGGCGTTGAGCATGAGCTCTATGGACATCAGGACCAGTACGGCGCTGCGCCGCGCGAGGACGCCGTAGACGCCGATGGCGAAGAGGGCCGCGCCGAGCAGCTGGAAGTGGGCCAGCTCTATCATCGGCGGTCTCCGTTCGAGCGCACCATGACGACCGCGCCTATGAGCGCGACGAGCAGCACGAGGGAGGCGATCTCGAACGGCACGGCCCAATCCACGAACAGCGTCTTGCCCACAGTCTCGAAGTCGACGGCCTGCGGCTCTGCGGCGGGCGTGTCCGTGAGCAGGACCGCGGCGGCGAGCAGTCCGAACAGGGCGGCGGCCGCGGCTATGGCGGCGGGCCACTGGGCGTTGTCCGTGAGCCGCTCGAAGTCCTCGATGCGGGTGAGCATGAGGGTGAACAGGATGACGACGACGATAGCGCCGCCGTAGATGAGTATCTGCACGAGGGCGAGGAACTCCGCGAAGGCGAGCAGGAACAGCCCGGCCACGCCTATGAGGGACGCGAGCAGGCCGAAGGCGGCGTAGACGATGTTGCGCGTCATCACGACGGCGAGGGCGCCGCCGAGCGTTATGACCCCCGCGACGTAGAACAGGGCTAGGGACATGGCGGGCGGCGGATGGCGGGGATTCTCACTTTTCGACCCGTCCGATGTTCTTGGCCTGGGTGGGCTTCCAGCCGGTCTCTTGCTGGAACTGCTTGCCCATGTCCAGCAGCTCGGGCAGGTCCACGCGGTTGCCGTTGCGGGCGTACTTGCCGAGCTCGTGCTCGTGGCTCATCTCGATGGCGTCGAAGTTGCACACGTCGACGCAGATGCCGCACACGATGCATCGGCCCAGGTTGATCTCGAACTCTTCGACTATCTTGCGTCGTCGGCTCTTGCCGTCGGCGTGGAGGGGGTTGTCCTTCATCTTCGCGCTCATGCACTGCGTGGGGCACTCTCGGATGCAGACCATGCAGCCGGTGCAGTAGGGTTCGGCCACGGTGTCGTCCCACAGCAGGGCGGGGAAGCCCATGTAGCGCTCGTCTATCTCGAGCCGCTTGTCCGGCGCGGGGTACTGGGCGGTGACTGGCTTGCGCAGGGCGGTTTTGAGGGTTACGCCCAGTCCCTTGATGCTGCCTATCATCGCCGCGCTCCTCCCGATGCCCTGAGATCGCTTGCCTGGCGCACTGTTACCGACGTTCGCTTTCGGCCCGCCCCCGCATGATACCTTATCAGGGCGTAGGACGCCGCGAGAATGGCGGCGGACAGCAGGGTCAGCGTCCAGAGGGGCCAGCCGTAGAAGGTTACGACGCCGGTTATCACGATGTTCAGGAATGAGAGGGGGACGAGGAACTTCCAGCCGAACGCCATGAGCTGGTCTATACGCAGGCGCGGATATGTGCCGCGGATCCAGAAGATGACGAGGATGACGGCGTATGCCTTGGCGAGGAGCCAGAGGACGGAGAGGGCGGCGTGCGCCGCGCCGTCGAAGGGCATGGTCGGCCAGCGCCAGCCGCCTAGGAAGAGAAGCGCGGTGAGGACGGCGATGGTGAACGTGTTGACGTACTCGGCGAGGAAGAATATGGCCCAGTGCGCCCCGCTGTATTCCACGAACGGGCCGCCGACCACTTCGGACTCGGCGTGGTGGATGTCGAACGGGGTGCGTCCGAGCTCGGCGAGGCCGGCGGTGAGGAACAGGAATAGGCCCAACGGCTGCACGAGGGCATAGGCGGCGCCGGACTGGCCGTCCACGATGTCGCGCAGGTTCAGGGACTGGGCGAGCATGGCGACGGCGAGGATAGCCATGATGAAGGGTATCTCGTAGCTGAGCATCTGTCCCGCGGCTCGGAGTCCGCCGATTATGGCGTACTTGTTGGCGGAGCCCCACCCTGCCATCACGAGTCCGAGCACGGACAGGACGGAGACGGCGGCGATGTAGAACAGGCCCAGGTCGAGGTTTCTGATGACGACGTCCTGCGCCACGGGGATGGTGACCCAAAGAAGGAACGCGGGCACGAACACGGCCAGCGGGGCGAGCCAGTATATTCGCCTGTCGGCCCAGGACGGCAGGATGTCCTCCTTGGCTATCAGCTTCATGGCGTCGGCGAGCGGCTGGAGGGCGCCGTGGAAGCCGACGCGCATGGGGCCCATCCGCATCTGGATGCGGGCCAGCGCCTTGCGTTCCAGCCAGGTGAGGAGGAGCACGGTGACGGAGAGGAAGGCGAGGAGGCCAAGCGCGGCGAGGCTGTATATTGCGGCGTCGGCGAGGGTCAACGGTCGACCTCGCCGAGCACGATGTCTATGGAGCCCAGGATTATGACGGCGTCGGCGATGTAGGCGTCCCGGAGCATGTGCTGGAGGGCCTGGAGGTTGGCGAATGAGGGGGCGCGGACCTTCACGCGGTATGGCTTGTCCGTGCCGTCGCTCACGATGAAGACGCCCAGGTCTCCGCGGGGCGATTCCGTCCTGGCATAGACCTCGCCCTTGGGCGGGCGCAGCAGGCGTCGCACCTTGGCCATTATCGGGCCCGGCTCCAGCTGCCGCATGGCCTGGTCTATGATTTTGAGGGATTGGCGCATCTCTTCGACGCGCACGTAGTAGCGGTCCCAGCAGTCGCCGTTCGCGCCTATGGGCACGCCGAAGTCGAACATGTCGTATATGCCGTAGGGCTCGGACACGCGCACGTCCTCCGCCACGCCGCTTGCCCTGAGGCTCGGTCCGGACACGCCGTAGTCTATGGCGTCGGCGGGCCCGATGACGCCGACGCCCTTGGTGCGCTCTAGGAACATCTCGTTGTCGGACAGGAGCGCGTCGCACTCTTCGATGCCTCGGCCGAGCTGGTCTGTGAGGGTGGTCATGCGCTTGCCGAAGTCGTCGGGCAGGTCCTCCTTGACGCCGCCGACCCGGATGTAGTTGTGCATCATGCGCGCGCCGGTTACGGCCTCGAACAGGGCTTGGACGCGCTCGCGCTCGCGGAAGCCGTACAGGACCGGGGTCATCGCGCCGATGTCGAGGCCATAGACGCCGTAGAATAGCATGTGGCTGGCGATGCGGTTCAGCTCGCACAGGATGACGCGGATGCGCTCGGCGCGTTCTGGGATCTCGAGGCCCATGAGCTTTTCGACGGCGAGGCAGAAGCCGAGCTCGCCGTTCAGGTTCGCCACGTAGTCGAGCCTGTCGAACAGGGTGATTACCTGGCCGTAATTCTCGCCCTCGCACAGCTTCTCGGAGCCACGGTGCAGGTATCCGACGTGGGGCTCGGCTTTCACGATGCGCTCGCCGTCGACCCATATGACGAGCCGGAAGACCCCGTGCGTGCTGGGGTGCTGCGGCCCCATGTTCACCATGAGGTCTATGGCGTCGGCTTGCTGTGTTGGAGTTTGTGTTGTCGTTATCATTCCCTGGTGATTATGGCTGTACGTTTGCCAATGTCTGCCTCCTGAATTGACTGTATAGTTGGTGTCTCTAACGCCGATACCTATTCCAAGTAAGCCGCTATCTCGTCCCGTATATCCCGGAGGCTCGGCTGCCGGCAACCGGATACTCTATTGTCTGGTCCCTCATGCTTGTGGTGTGGAGAATGCGGCAACCCTGGGTGATGCTTTGCATTGTCATATCGGAAGATAGTCTCTCCATCGCCGGTCATGTAGTGAAATGAGTAAGCTCTTCGTCGCGGGAAGTCATCGAATATACTCACTCTCAATCCTACGTTCAGCCGGCTGCCTCCTGAGAATCTTATGACGACTTGCAGTTTCGCGGTGTCTTCGTCTTCGTCTGCAAACTCCAGTTCATCTATAGCCTCACTGCCCGCCGCCAAGAGAATGTAGAGCGCGTTTTCCAAGTACCGCTGTAGCAGCGTGTCCAAGCGCCTATTCCTCTATTTCCAGCTCGGCGCGCCCATGCCTATATGCAGAGTCGCAATAGAACTCCCAGTTGAAGTAGTCCATAACGCCGCAGTCCAGCTCGCCGCGGTTCCACTTGCCGGCGAACTCCTGCGAGGTCATTCCATACTTTGCCTCGAGCTCGGCGAGCTCCCGCTCCACATCTTCCTGAGTTAGCCGCCTGACACGTATCTCGTTGCCCATCGGCGTGCGTATCGTGTCGGTTTTCCGCTTCTGTTCTATCATGCTTCACCAACCTCTATGGTCTATGGCGCGCGTGAGCGTTCATTCTACCACAGGCTACCACTCCTCGTAGTCGTGGAATGGGAAGCTCTTGCGGCCGGGGTGTCCCTCGAAGCCTTCGTACAGGAGCAGGGGCGACAGGTCCGGGTGCCCGTCGAATACTACGCCGAACAGGTCGTGGCTCTCGCGCTCGAACCAGTTGGCGGCTCGCCAGACGCTCGACACCGTGGGGACGCTCGGCTCGTCGGGCGGCACGTTCGTCTTCACGACCATCTTGTGCCGCCTCGACAGGGACAGGAGGTGGTAGTTGACCTCCAGGCGCTCCACGTAGTCCACGACGGAGAGGCACCTGAGGTAGTCGAAGTCGAGGTCGGGGCGATCCTTGGCGATGCGGCAGACTTCGGGCACGGCGCGGGGCTCGACGGTCATCGTAACCTCGTCGAGGGCGGCGGCGAACTGCGCTTCGAAGCCTTCCATGGCGCGGGGCAGGATCTCCGAAAGGGCTTGTCCGCGCTCGTCCAGCCCGGGGCCGGCCGCCTTCTGGGAGCTAGGACGCCTCGCCACGTTCCCTCGCGTCCAGCTGTATCTTTTCCTGCAGCTGCATCAGCCCGTACATCAGCGCTTCCGGGCGCGGCGGGCAGCCCGGCACGTACACGTCCACGGGTATCAGGTGGTCCACGCCCATCACGACGGAGTAGGAGCGGTAGTAGGGGCCGCCGTTGGTTGCGCAGCTTCCCATGGCTATGACCCACTTGGGGTCGGGCATCTGCTCGTACAGCAGCTTTATGGGGTCGGCCATCTTCTTCACGACGGTGCCGGCGACTATCATCACGTCCGACTGGCGGGGGGAGGGCCAGGTTACGACGCCGAAGCGGTCGAGGTCGTGGTGGGACATGTGCGCGCTCATCATTTCGATGGCGCAGCAGGCCAGCCCGAAGCTCAGGGTCCAGAGGGAGGACTTGCGCGCCATGGCGAACAGGTCGCTGGACTTGGCGGCAACGGCATTGGGCAGGACGCGCTCGAATACGCTCTCGCCCGGCTCGTTGCCCATGTTGGGCCGATAGCCCTGCCCCAGCTCTATCTCCATTGCAGGACGCCCTTCCTCCATCCATATACGATGCCGAAGAACAGGATGGCGATGAATATCAGCATTTCGTAGAAGACTAGGGGGATGGTCTTGAGGTAGACGACGGCCCAGGGGAAGAGGAAGACGGCCTCGACGTCGAATATGAGGAACAGGATTGCGAAGACGTAGTAGCGGATGTTGATCTGGGACCATCGGTGGGGGGCGGGCGGGATGCCGCACTCGTAGGGCATGTCCTTGAGCTTCGAGGGGCGCTTGGGCGCGAGCAAATAGGATGCGAGGAACATGCCAAGGGCCGCCGCGAGCCCTACGCCGGCGACTATCAGCGCCACTCCCCAATTCAGCGCGTATCCTTCAGGCATGGCTCTCCCCGGACCTAGAAATGCGCGGACTCATTCTAGCACATCCAAACTCCAGGCGAGGCGCTGGCCTCCGGACGCCTTGGCGATGAGATGGCGCGGCGGCAGCCTGATATAATCACCCGCCAAGCGAGGGATCTCATGAAAATCACCAAAGTAGAACCGCTGATAGCCCGGGGCGCCGTGCGGAACCTGATGATAGTGAAGGTCGAAACCGACGCCGGGATACACGGCTGGGGCGAGTCCGGCCTGGTGGGACGCGAGCTCGCCGTCAGGGGCGCCGTCCAGCATTACCGCGAGTTCCTGCTCGGCAAGGACCCGCGGCGCATCGGCGCGCTCTGGCAGGAGATGTACCGCAGCCAGTACTTCGAGGGCGGTCGCGTGCTCGCCGCGGCCATCTCCGCCATAGACATCGCGTTGCACGACGTCGTAGCCCGGAGCCTGAACGTGCCGGTGCATCAGCTCCTGGGCGGGGCGCAGCGCGAATGGGCGCCATGCTTCACCACGTCCCACGCGGGCATGGGCCCGGACGCCGTCGAGGACGCCAAGCGGCTGGCGGCGGACGGCTGGCCCGCCATACGCTTCACCTTCGGAACGCCCGACACCGGAGGCGATCCCGCCCTGTTCGAGCCGCGCGAGTCCATAGCCATGACCGCCGAGTGGATGGTCAAGGCGCGCGAAGCCGTCGGAAGCGCGCCCGCGCTGGGGATGGAGTATCACCACCGCCTCAGCGTCGCAGAAGCCGCCTCCTTCTGCCAGCGGATGCCGCCGGGCACGCTGGACTTCCTCGAGGAGCCGATCCGGGACGAGACCCCCGCCGCGTATCAGGCCCTGCGCAGCATGACCGACGTGCCGTTCGCCATCGGCGAGGAGTTCGCCAGCAAGTGGCAATTCCTGCCCTACGTGGAGCAGGGGATACTCAACTTCGCCCGCATAGACATATGCAACGTGGGCGGCTTCACCGAGGCGATGAAGGTCGCGGGCTGGTGCGAGGCGCACTACATAGACATGATGCCCCACAACCCCCTCGGCCCAATCAGCACGGCCGCCAATCTCCACTTCGCGGCTGCAACGCCGAACTACGCCTGGCTCGAAGAGCGCACCCAGGACCTCGTATTCGGCCCCGACATGTTCCCCGTCCAGCCGCAGATAGAGGGCGTACGATTCCCCGTGCCCACGGGCCCGGGGCTGGGCGTCGAGTTCGACGAGTCAGCGGCAGCCGAACCCTTCGAGTTCTGGGAAGCCCAGCATCTCCACCGCCGCGACGGCTCCTACACCAACTATTGACCTTATGGATTCTGATGCCGATTCGCAGGTTGCGCTGGGTTCTGTGGCCGTTAGCCGCGCTTGCCGTCGCAGTCCTCGCCGCCTGCGGGGGGCCAGCCCAGCCCGCGCAGGAACCGGCGGCCGCGACGCCCACTCCTGCGCCAGCCGCGCCTTCTCCGCAGCCCGAAGCCTTGGTGATGCGCATCGTCGTCTCCGAGCAGGCCGCCGATATGCCGAGATATGACAGGGACGATTGGCGCCACTGGATCGACGCGGATGGGGATTGCCAGGATACACGGCAGGAGACGCTGATAGCGGAGTCCTCGGTCCCGGTCACTTTCAGGAACGGCGATTCTTGCAGGGTGGCATCGGGGCGATGGACGGACCCGTACACGGGCGAGGTTGTCGAGGACCCTGGGAAGCTCGACGTGGATCACGTGGTGCCGCTTGCGAACGCGCACGTATCGGGAGGCTACTCGTGGAGCGCGGAGCGCAAGGAGGCGTACGCCAACAGCCTGGCCTACCGGGGCCACCTGGAAGCAACTACCGCGTCGGCCAATCGGTCGAAGGGCAGCAAGACGCCGGCCGAGTGGCGGCCTCCGGACCGGACGTACTGGTGCCAGTACGCCACTGACTGGGCAGCTATCAAGAGGGGGTGGCGATTGACCGCGACTGGCGCGGAGGCGGACGCCCTGCGCGAGATGTTCACCACCTGCGCTCACAGCGTATATCTCCAGGTCTCCACCGCTACGCCGATACCTGCCACACCTACGCCAACGCCCATCGCGCCCACCGTGGCGCCGGCGGCATCGCCAACCCCGGCCGTCAGCGGAGCGACCCCGGCAGCATCCACCCCCGCTGCGCCGATACCTGCCATATCCACGCCAGCGCCCATCGCGCCCACTGTGACGCCGGCGGCAGCGCCAACACCGGCCGTGAATGGAGCGACCCCGGCTGCGCTCACGCCAACGCCCCAGGCAAGCCCGCCGGACACGAAGTACGACCCGGATGGGCCCAACCGCAATTGCTCCGACTTCGATACGTGGAAGGAGGCGCAGGCGTTCTACGAGGCAGCCGGCGGCCCGGAAACCGACCGGCACAGGCTGGATAGGGACCGCGACGAGACTGCCTGCGAGTCGCTGCCCGGCGCGCCCTCCTGATTTCAGATGTTAGGGCGGCTTGTATCGGGGCGCTCCTCCGGATCGTCATCCTCTATCTGGATAACTCGTCCGCGGAGACTGCCATAGACGAAGACAGCGGCAAGTCCAACTAGGTCAATCCCTGCAACCACCGCTGCAGCCGTGGTAGCCCCGAGGTAAGCCATGTATCCAGCTATCGCCAAGACAGCAAGAACTACTGCCAGCCCGATCCACTGTCCCCTCTGAGCGAGCCGGAGGTCGCTCTCGACGATCATCTCTTCCATCTTCATGCGGTGGATAGTCTGCTGTTCCACCATTGAGACAATTCGTTCAGCCCCGTCTGCTACAACATCCTTGTACTCGTTGAGTGCCGCAGGCGGCGGCAACGGACCGTACCACATCTGGCGGGCGATGAGAAATTCGGAGTCAACAGCTTGGGCGTCTGACGGCCGGTCTGGTCTGTCAAACTCGGCCGGGGGCTGGTCAGTAGAATCGGGCTGGATGGCTGAACGCTTGTCATCAACCAATCTTCGGCCCTAGCCCTTACGATTGCGAGCCGAAGCCCTATTCGGCGGATGACTGCCCATGATTGCCCTAAAATCATCGCCGATAGCCTTCCAGTCAGACCAGATCGCGTATTGGTCGGCAACGTCGGGCGGGAGCATCCTCGCGGGCCTATTCAGCAACCCAGTGAAGTCGAAGATGCGCGCGACGCCATCCCAGAAGGGTCTGCGCAGACTGCGCTCGATGATTATCCTGCGTCTTTGCTTTGCGGTCATTCGTAGCCTCGATCAATCCCTGCCAAACGCTATTATAGCGAGATCGGCATCAACGGCAACCACCGCAGCGACGGCTGACGCACTCAGCTAACCCACCGGTACGCGCCCGCCACTGCTATAATTGACGCGCCCGAAGTCCATCCCCGGAGTTGCGCCATGAGCAAGACCGCGCCTTCTATTCTGCCGACTACCGTGGTCGGCAGCCATGCCTACCCCAGCTGGCTGTGGACCGCCCTCGACGAGATCGAGAAGGGCGGCTACGGCTCGACCGACGTGCGGGAGACGTTCGACGACGCCGTGATGGCGGCGATAATGGACCAGGAGCGCGCCGGGGTGGACATCATCACCGACGGCGAGATGCGGCGCTGGTACTTCGTGCAGAGCTTCTACAGCCGCATGTCGAACATCGTGGAGGACCCGCCGCTTCGGAAGGTGGGACTCTACGGGTACGACAGCCCGCAGCGCTACCACACGACCGGCAGGGTCAGCGTGCCGCAAGGGCTGGGCATAGTCGAGGAGTACGAATTCACGAGGAGGCGCACCGACAAGCCGCTCAAGCTGACCTGCCCGGGGCCCTTGACGCTCACGATGCACGTCCGCCCCGGCGAGGGCTATTCGAGCCGTCTGGACCTAGCCTGGGAGATGGCCGCCGTCATCAACGGGGAGCTCAAGGCCCTGGCCGACGCCGGGGCCGACTATATCCAGATCGACGAGCCGTCGTTCGCGGTCATACCAGGCGAGCTGAACGAGTGGGTCAGGCTGTACAACGCGACCGTCGAGGGGGTTGACGCGAAGCTGGCGCTGCACGTGTGCTTCGGCAACCTGAGCAGCCGTCCGCGCGGCAAGCGCACATACGAGTGGATGTTCCCCGCGCTGCTGGATACCCGGTCCGACCAGCTCGTGCTCGAGTTCGCCAACCGCGAGATGAAGGAGAGCGGCCTCTGGGGCGAGGTCGGCGACGAGAGAGAGCTCGGCGCGGGCGTGATAGACGTGAAGTCGTTTTACGTCGAGCGGCCCGAGGACGTGGCGGAGCGCATCCGCGAGATGCTGAAGGTCGTCGAGCCGGAGAAGCTCTACGTCAGCCCCGACTGCGGCTTCTTCCAGCTCCCCAGGTGGATCACGTACCTGAAACTGGAAGCGATGGTCAAGGGCGCGAAGCTGGTCAGGCAAGAGTTGGAGGGCGCGCGTTAGCGTGGGGCGCAGGCATATCTGTCGCCCGAACGTCGTGAGCGGCCTTGCCCTGTCGCCAATGATGCGGCGGTTGACACTCGCCGTGTACGGCGATAGGCTGGCGATTGGTACAGGCGCTGGACAACCTAGCGCTCCGTCTATATTAATAATGTTGGGTAGGCAGTCCCGCCTTATCCCTTCCCTGAACCGGGAGAGGGAGGTTCAGGATGCCAAGACTACATTGAAGCAGTACTAGCAGACGGCGGCGCGGCGCTCGTACCCGCGCCCGATGGAGAAGCGATGAAGGCTGTATATATCCGCGAGCACGGCGGCCGGGAGGTCCTGACCTACGGCGACATGCCGGACCCCGTGATAGGCCCCAACGACGTGAAGGTCCGGGTCAGGGCGTGCGCCGTCAACCGCGTGGACATCTTCACGCGACTCGGAGTCAGGGGCACGCGCCTCGGCCTCGACCAGCCCCACATACTTGGCGGCGACGCCGCGGGCGACGTCGTGGAGGTCGGCTCCGAAGTAACGCGCATTAGGGTCCGCGACCGCGTCGTCATCAACCCCAAGCTCACCTGCTCCCAGTGTCATTACTGCATCGCGGGCCAGCACGAGCTATGCATCAGCCCGAGTATGCTCGGCTCCACCACCAACGGCAGTTACGCCGAGCTCGTGAAGGCGCCGGCCGTCAACGCCGTCAGGCTGCCCGATTCGCTCTCCTACGAGTACGCTGCCGCGCTGCCCACGGTCTTCCTGCCAAGCTGGAACATCCTCATCAGAAGCGCCCAGTTGAAGTCGTGGGAAACGGCTCTCATCCTCTCCGCGTCGAGCGGGGTCGGCACTGCGGCCATCCAGCTTGCCAAGAACGTGGTCGGCGCGAGGGTCATCACCACTACCAGCACCGACGAGAAGGCGCGGATGGCGCGGGAGCTGGGCGCGGACGAGGTGATAGTCTATTCGCGGGAGGACATCGAGCAGCGCGTGAAGGAGCTTACCGAGGGCCGAGGCGTCAACGTCGTGCTCGACCACGTGGGCGAAGGCTTCTGGCCCGCGGCCTCGCGCTCCCTCGCGCCCGGCGGACGCTACGGCATATGCGGAGTTACCACCGGATACAAGGCAGACCTCCAGATGGGGCTCATGTTCCTCCGCAACCAGACCGTCTTCGGAGTCTTCATGGGACGCAAGGAAGACCTGCGCCAGATAGTGGACCTCGCGGGCAAGCGCGTCATCAAGAGCGTAATCCACCGCGTGTTCCCCCTCCGCGACGCAGCGAAGGCCCACGAGGTGATGGAGTCCCAGCAATCCTTCGGCAAGCTCATCCTGAGGCCGTAGGCCCGCCCTCCTCCCAACTCTTCGACAGCGCCCGCTCCTTCAGGAACAGCGTCGCGACCGCCGCCAGCGCCAGCACGCCCAGCGCCGCCAGGAAGACATCGCCAATTGCCGAGGCCAGCGCCTCCCGAAGAGCCGTGAGCAGATAGTCCGCCCACTCCCCGCCGCCCAGCTCCGACGCCGCCCCCTGCAGAGCCCCCACCGCGTCCGGGTCCACCACCGCCTGCGGGTCGTTCGCCAGCGCGGCGAGGCGCTCCGCAGGCAGCGCTTCCTTCACGCTAGGCGGCAGCAACTCCAGCAGCGTGGACGAGAACCGGGTCGCCATCAGCGCTCCGAGCGCCGCGAGGCCGACCGCTCCCCCGACCGAGCGGTAGAACTGCGTCGCAGAAGTCACCGCGCCCAGCAGACTGTAAGGCACGGCGTTCTGCGCCGCGATTGTGAACGGCGGGAATGTAACCCCAAGCCCGAAGCCCAGCGCTACGATGCTCGCCACCGCAGACCCGAAACTCGTATCGGGCGTCATCCGCGACGCCATGAACATCCCCGCGCCCATCATCACGATGCCGACCAGCCCCTGCAGGCGGTAATGCCCCCCAAGGCGCGAGAGCGCCTGTCCTGAGATGGCGGCGCCGATTACCACGCCGAGCATCATCGGCGTCAGGAAGCTCCCGCTGCTGGTAGCCGACGCGCCAAGCGCCCCCTGGAAGAACAAAGGTATGAACACTATCGTCCCGAACATCCCGAACCCCGTGCAGGCCGTCGCAATCAGCGACAGGCTCACCACCGAGCTCCGGTATATCGCCAACGGCATGATAGGCTCCGCCGCGCGAAGCTCCGCGACGACGAGCGCGATCGCAGACAGCGCCGACACTGCAAGCAGCCCCACTATCTGGACGGACAGCCACTCGTACCGCACGTTCGCCAGCGATAGGGCGAGCAGCAGCGCCAATATGGACACGACCAGCGCAGCCATCCCCGCCGCGTCTATCCGCCTCGAGCCGGGCGCAGGCTTGACGCTCGGAAAGAACCTGATCAGCAACGCAAGGATGACCACCCCGAGCGGCAGGTTGATGTAGAAGATCCAGTTCCATGACAACGTGTCCGTGATGAATCCCCCCAGGGTCGGCCCTATGACCGAAGACATCCCGAACATCGCCGCCACGAACCCCTGGTACTTGCCCCGGTCCGCAGGCGGGAACAGGTCCCCGACCGCCACGAACGCCAGCGCCATCAGCGAGCCGCCGCCTATCCCTTGGATCGCCCTGAACGCGATGAGCTGGTTCATCGTCTGGCTCAACCCGGCCAGCGCCGAGCCGACCAGGAACACCACCACCGCAGCCACGTAGAAGACCTTCCGCCCGTACAGGTCCGACAACCGCCCTACTATCGGGACCGCCGTCGTCGAAGCGGCTATATAGGCCGACGTGATCCACGTGAAGCGGTCGAAGCCCCCCAGGTCGGCGACGATTCGCGGAATAGCTGTGCCTACGATGGTCTGGTCGAGCGACGCCAGGAAGATGCCCAGCATCACGCCCGCCATCGTCAAGACCGTCTCGCGGCGGGACAGGCCGTGAGCCATCCCGGCGGATGGAGAGCCCGCGCCGCGTTCAGGAGGCGACGAGGCCGCTGTGTCCTCCGGCGCCAATAGCTGCTATCGGCCCCGAATCGCCTCGAGCACCTCGTCGGCGTGGTCGTCCGGCGCAACCTGCGGCCAGATCTTCTCTAGGTTGCCCTCTTCGTCGATCAGGAAGGTCTTGCGGATTATGCCGACCGTCTTCTTCCCGAAGACCTCCTTCTCGCCCCACGCGCCGTAGGACTCGATGACCTCCTTGCCCTCGTCCGCCAGCAGCTCGAAGTTCAGCCCATACTTGCCGATGAACTCGCGGTGGGATTCGACCCCGTCCGCGCTCAGACCCAGCACGACCGCCCCGGCCGACTCTATCTCGCTCATCCCGTCCCGGAAGCTGCAAGCCTCCTTGGTGCAGCCCGGCGTGTCGTCCTTCGGGTAGGTGTACAACACAACCTTCTTGCCCCTGAGGTCCGACAGCGTAACGTCCGAGCCGGACGAGGACGGCAGGGTGAAGTCAGGCGCCCTCTCGCCAATCTCGATTGCCATGTCAGCCACTCCTTGTTGGATTAAGCCTATCTCGAATCGTCCAGCAGGGAGGCTGGAACTCGTCGAGCTGGGTCAAACCATCCCGGTTTCATGTACGGCGCTGCCCGCTTACCGGCGTTGGCGCTCGTGCCAAGCCCGCTGCTCCGGCACCATCTGGTCCTCGATGTATAGCCTGTGCCCGCCCTGGATGTCGTCGATCTCCCGCAGGTCCTGGTCCGTCAACTCCCATTCGCCGGCCCTGGCCAGCGTCTCGAGGTCCTCCGGCTTGCGCGCCCCGGCGATGCTCGTGTACACCGCCGGGTGGGCCACGGGCCACGCCAGCGCAAGCTGGACGATGTCGCGCCCATGGTCCTTCGACCATGCCTGCAACCGCTGCGTGATGCCGTAGGTCCGCTCGAAAGACTCGCCCTTGAATGCAGGCCAGCCCGACCGCTCGTCATCGAGCGGGAAGGTGTCTCCCGGCTTGTGACGACCTCCGAGCAGACCCTTGGCGAGCGACGAGTGGGCCATCACCCCGATGCCGTTGCGCTCGTAGGCAGGAATGAGGTCGTCCTCCGCCTCCCTGAAGAGCAGGTTGTAGCGCGGCTGCCCGCTGTGTATCCGCCCGAATCCCGCCGCCTCGTCAATCTGTTCCACCGAGAAGTTGGAGACACCGATGTACCTGATCTTGCCCGCGTCCCTCAGCCGGAGCAGGTCCCCCATCGTGTCCTGTATCGGGCGCTCGGCGGCGCGGTGAAGCTGGTACAGGTCTACGTGGCCCGCGCCCATGAGCCTCAGGCTGTTGTCCAACGCCGCGTCGATGCTCGCCGTCGAGTGGTCGTCGCCGGAGATCTTGGTCGCTATGAACAACTCGTCTCGGCGGCCCTGTATCGCCTTGCCGATGATAGCCTCGGCGTTCATGTATCCTTGGGCCGTGTCTATGAACGTCAGCCCCGCGTCCATCGCCGCGCGCATCGTAGCTATCGCCCGCGACTCTTCGTAATCTCCGTACGCGCCTCCCAAGGGCCACGTGCCGAAACAGACCACCGGAACCTCGGGGCCGTCCGACCCCATCCGCTTGAGTCTCATGTCCACTCCTGCCGCCAGAGCAATGAGCCGTTAGTCTATGAGCGCAGCCGCGCAGGTGTCAACAACTATACATTGCTTGACGCGCTGTGATATAATGTGCCCGACTCCGATAGTTCGATGATGCGAATGTCGTCCCGCTTCCTGCGCTTTCACTACCAAGCTAATGAACGCATGCGACGCTTGCCACCGACGAGGAGAATCTCACACAAGGAGGAGCGCGCATGAACATCTATGTGGGCAACCTTCCGTTTTCGATGTCCGAGGAAGATCTCGAGGCCGCTTTCGCGGCGCACGGTGAAGTGCATTCCGCAAGGATAATCACCGACAGGTACACCGGCCAGTCCCGTGGCTTCGGCTTCGTGGAGATGCCGGACAACAACGCCGCCGAGACCGCGATCCAGGCCCTCAACGGGCGCGATTTCCAGGGCCGGCCCCTGACCGTCAACGAGGCCAGGCCCCGCGAGGACCGCGGTCCCCGCGGCGGTGGCGGTGGTGGCGGCGGTGGTGGCGGCGGCGGCCGCTGGTAAGCTGACACCAAGCCTGACCAGGCCGGACGCCAGATAGAAGCGGCGCGACGGCGGACCTGGCCTGCAGGCTAAGAACGGACGAAGGGCGTACACACGCTGTGTGTACGCCCTTTTACTATTGGCAGGGTCTGGAGCGGGTGATGGGATTCGAACCCACGACATTCTGCTTGGGAAGCAGACACTCTACCCCTGAGTTACACCCGCCCGCAACCAAATCCTAACAGGTGGAACGCAATCCCTCAACCCCCTGTGGCGAGGCGGGCCGTCTCTTCGCGTGGACGGCGTGGGCGCGTCGCGACTCCCTCTCCCTGTGCGTCCGACAGTCGCTCCATCACCCCAACCCCATCTCCCGGCGGACCTCCGCCGCCGTCATTATCCCCGCCTTCACGTACCCTATTCGCCGCTTGGCCTTGTCATTCTCATTCTCGCGCAGAGCCTCGACGCCTCCGAGGTCAAACTCCACGCGCAGGGAAGGGCCGCCCAGGCTTGGCATCAGGCTTGCGTTCAGCGCCTCCTCGTAGAACGCCAGCTGAGGCACGATAGTGTCCTCCCAGAACACCCGCCGCGCCGTGTTGAAGTTCGAGAATGTCACCCGCTCGATGTCTGCCAGCATCGGCTTGGGCACGCCATAGACGCGCGCCACGTCCTCCAGGCTCCACCTCATGCTCTGGAAATACTCCATCTCGCGCGGGCTGAACCCCAAATTCGTCACCTTCATTCCCGCGCTCAGCAGCGCCGGCCTGCGGACCTTGTCCACGCCCCTGAAGCGCGACTCCCACCGCTCGTAGAACTCCCGCGCCTCCTCGTCCGTCGTCGAGTCCGACGTCTCGATGAACAGCCCCGGCGCGCTGTCATTGCTCAGCGCGTTCCGCCCCGCCCGAAGCGCGTCCAACGACATGTCCGCCGACAGCCTCAACGGCGCGATGGGCGACAGCCCCGCGTACTCGTCCAGCGGATTGAAATACCGCAGCCACACCACGTCATCCGGCAGGTACGCGGCGGCCTCGCGCCCGTTCGACGTGTACACGAACCCCTTCACGTAGCTACGGGGGTCAGGTATCACCCGCATCCGGTCCGGCCGCAGGGGCCAGGCCTCCACCACGCGGCCCCCGTCGCCTCGCTCCAGCCCCCAGAACGCCGATCCCCATAGGCCGAGATACGTCTCCGTCGCGCGCCACAGGCCGCCCCGGGTCCAGAACGGGTTCGGCCGGTCCAGCAGCCGCTGCGCCGGGTGGTCCGCGTCCACCCTCGACCCATCCGCGCGGTACACGACCGGCTGCGCCCGGGACACCGCGTCCTGCCTCAACTTGATGGCCGAATAGACCAGCGCCGACCTCGGGTAGTACTCGCCGTAGGACAACGGCATCCAGCCCTGCCCAACGCCGAGCTCCCGCTCCCACGGCCCGCTCAGCGCCGGCGCGACCCGGTTCGCCCTAGCGCCCAGCGCCTTGTCGACAATTCCACGCAGCCTGTCCAGCATAACTCCTCCAAGTGTATCCGCCTCAAGGAGCTGCCCTGCGCTGAATAAGAAGAGGGACCGACCCCTCGCACGCAGGGTCAGTCCCTCTCACTCAATCCTAGAACATAAGCGCGCCGACTGTCAAGGCCTACGCCAGCGGCGCAGCGGTGGCGCGGAGATCAGGTCACCGTGGTCTGCTGGTGCCGGCCTATGAATCCCACGATGACGGCCTTCCGCTCCTTGTCCCAATCGAAGCCTATGCGGATGGTGTGGCGCGGGTCCTTGCTGGTCCCCTTGCCGATGTGCTCACCCAGCCAGCGTATCTTGCCGTCAACCCTGGTGGTGTACCAGTTCTTGAACCTGTTCATCGTCAACGTGCTCTGGTGGCTCTTGTATGACCACCCGCACGCCTCCCGGATAGACGAGTCCGGGTCCGCCAGGTTGCTCTCACCCATCCGCGAGCGGTAATAGACCGTCGCCAGCCACCTCAGCGCGTCGAATACCGCCTTCGGGTCCTCGAACGGGTTGTCCTTGATGTCAGACCTCGAATTGGGGCGGAACAGGAGCTCGGCCGCGAACATCTTCTCCGCAAGATGCGCCGCCTCTGCAACACTCCCTATCGCCGCTGGCTCGTCCTCGCCGTCCTCGACCGACCGCTGCCGGGACGCCTCCACGTATGCCAGCCGCCAGCTCTCCTCTTGGCTCTGGCTCGCGCGCAGCTCATTCCGCAGCGACTTCATCTCCTGCCGTATGTCCTCGTTCTCCGCGGCGGCCCGCTTTCGCGCCGCCTCGACCTCGGCCTCTGACTGCTGCCGCGCAGCCGTGACCTCAGCCTCAGCCTGCTTTCGCGCCGCCTCAACCTCGGCCTCTGACTGCTGCCGCGCAGCCTCGACCTCGGCCTCGGCCCGCTGCCGTACCGCCTCGACCTCGGCCTGCCGCGCCGTCTCTATCTCAGCCTCGGCCTGTCGCCGCGCAGAGTCCTCATCTGCCGGGCTGCCATCTACCTCGACCGCCTCCTGAACGCTGCCCGCCATGACCTGGTCCACCTCATTCATCAGCGACAGGATTTTGGCTTCCAGCTCCGACCGTTCTTCGGCCCTCGCCAACTCCTCGCTCCTGACAGGCGCATGCTCGCGGACCGGCTGGTACTCTTCCATGGCCTCCTTCAGGTTTTCTATCGAGTCCGTCAACTGGGAGACGGAGGAGGTCGGAAGTCCATCCAGAGACCACGACCCGACTGTCCGTTCGAGATAGGTCAGCTCTGCCGCGAATCTCTGCCCTATCTCCTCGATGCCCTTACCGAGAAGGCGGATGCCCGTCTCGTTGAACTCCCGCTCCTTGGCGTCTATGACCTCCCGCGCCGACTCGATGAACTCCCGCGCCTCCCTCCATGCTGGCTCGTCAGCCGGCAGCGCCCGCATCTCGTCGAGCCACCCGGAGAAGTCGACGTCCGCCTCACTCGCGTCCGAGAAATTGGGAACCTTTCCCGACGTGTAGCACATCATCAGCGCCAGGTCGTCCTTGTCGAACCCGGCGTGGTCCTCGGCGAACTGGTCGAGCTGAGCCTCCCAATCGGCGGGAGGCCATAGGCCGCGCAGCCTGTTCTCCGAGAAGTTGGGATACGCGGCATCTACGCCGATGTCGCCGAGCCGCTCGACTACCACGTCGTGAAGCTCCGCGTGAGACTCCGACCAAGCCCGTAGAACCGCCCCCGTAAGCTTGTCCGATTGGACCATCGCGTGCATGACCGGCTCCACCAGGAAGGCGGGCGGGGCGATGGCCGGTTTCTTCGGGAACTGGGGAATGTCCTTTACCGCGCCGTTTATCGCCGAATCAAGCGCCTGCCGAGCCTCGTTGGACACCTGCTTCCGAGAGCCCAAGACGCGCCTGATGACGGATAAACAATACTCTTCTCCCAGCGCTACCCTCATCCACACGCCCAGTAAAGCCAGCCGCGGCGCCGGGTCCGAACCTGTATCCGTCATTGTCCTGTCTCCTCTCTTCTTGGACCTGTCTACAGGTCGGTAGCATATCACGTTAGATGAAACGCTGTCAGAACGCCGCGCTCGGACGCCGCCCTCCCGCAAATTGACCCTGCCGACCGCATGTTGCTATACTCACCGCGCTATACGGAGGCTGCCATGCAGGTCGGCGAGTACCGCCTCGAGAACCCGCGCGAGATCGAGACGCCAGAGCTCCTCGTCTTCGAGGACATGGTGCAACGCAACATAGACGCCGTCATCCGCATCTGCGGCTCGACCGACCGAATAGTCCCCCACGCCAAGACTCACAAGTCCGCCGACGTGCTGAAGCTCCAGATGGCCGCCGGATTCCGCTCCTTCAAGTGCGCCACCCTGCCGGAGGCCGAGCTCCTCGTCCGCCACGGCGTGGACGAGGTGATATTCGCCTACCCGCTCACGCATCCCAGGAAGATAGAGCGCTTCGCCGCCCTCAAGAAGGCTCACCCCAATACTTCCCTCAAGGCCATCGTGAGCGCGCCGGAGCACCTCGAAGCCCTGTCGCAAGCCATGCGGCGCGGTGGAATGGAGTTGGAAGTGTACGTGGACCTCGATACCGGGATGCGACGCACAGGGGTACAGCCCGGCGATGAGGCCGCCAGCTTCTACATCCAGGCCGCCCGAACCCCAGCGCTGAGAACGCTCGGACTACACGTATTCGACGGCCATACCCTATACAAGCCCGACTACGACGAGCGAAAATCTCTCGTCGACCAGAGCATCGCCTACATGCGCCACGTATGGGACGCCGCCGACGCTCACGGACTGGAAGCCGACGACAACGTCGCCGGCGGCTCCTGGTCCTTCCACCTCTACCTCGGCGAGCCGAACGTCAGGGTCTCGCCAGGCACCTGGATATACTGGGACTCGCGCAACGCGACCATGGACGAGCTCCCCTTCGAGATTGCCGCCGTCGTCCTTGGCCAAGTCATAGACCGCGACCCCGGCATGGACACCGTAACGACCGACGTGGGCTCCAAGGCGTGCTCGCCCGACCAGCCCATCCCCAACCGCTTCACAATCGTCGGACACCCCCGCGCAGAGCTGCTCGCACAGAGCGAAGAGCATGGCGTCGTCAAGCTCAACGGCGAAAAACTCGACGTCGGCGACTTCTTCCTCGCTGCACCCGGCCACGCATGCACCACGACCGTCAAGTTCCCGTTCGCAAACGTGGTGGACGCCGCCGGCCGCATCGTCGGGCGCTACAACCACGACGCCCGCGACCACTGACGCTATGGCTGCCTTGAAGAGACCGTTGCAAGAGATGCCGCCTCACGTTCGACGGGCGCTCCTCGAACTCAGGCTCATGCAAGCCTATGAGGACAGGCCCCCGTACCAGCGAAACGACTACCTTGCCTGGATTGCCAGGGCCAAGCGCGAAGATACGCGGCGCAAGCGGCTGAACCAGATGCTCGACGAGCTCGAAGCCGGCGACCGCTACATGAAGATGAGCTGGCGCCCCGCAGAGTGCGCGAAGACGTGAACCCGGACGGGCCTACCCCCCGGCTACCGCGGGAACCACGCTCAACTCGTCGCCCGGCCCCGTAGCCGTGCCAAGCCCGTCCATGAACCGCACGTCCTCGCCGTTCACGTACAGGTTCACGAAGGTGCGCAGCTGACCGCTCTCGTCGCAGAGCCGCTCCCTCATACCCGGATACTGTCCGTCGAGATGACTCACCACCTCGGCCACCGTCCCGCCCTCCGCGCTCACCTTGTCCTGCCCATCCGTAAGCCGGCGCAGCGGCGCTGGTATCCTGACTGTTACGCTCATTCGCAAGTCCTCCAATCCTGAACGTCCGCTATTCCACCCTCGCAGCTCACTTGCCGTCCAGCATCGCCGCCTCGAACGACGCATACGTCGGCTTGATATGCGCCGGATCGACCAGATGCTCCACGACCTCCTGCGTCTTGAAGCCGTTGCCGGTGATGAACGCCACCGTCACCTCGTCCTTGCCGATAGCCCCAGACTCTGCAAGCTTCCGCAGCCCGGAGATTACCACCCCGCCTGCCGTCTCCGTGAAGATGCCCTCGGTCTCCGCCAACAGCTGGATGCACTCCGCCACCTCGTCCTCCGGCGCCGCCGCCGCGCTCCCGCCCGTCTCCCTCAACGTCTGCAAGGCATAGACGCCGGCCGCCGGGTCGCCGATTGCCAGCGACTTGGCGATGGTGTCCGGGCGCACCGGAGCAACACGCTCGCCGCCCGTCTCGAACGCCGATACGATGGGGCTGCACCCCTCCGGCTGCGCCAGGTGCATCCTGGTGGACGGCGGGTCTATGAGGCCCACGTCCCCCATCTCCGTCAACCCCTTCCATATCTTCGTGTGAAGCTCCCCGGACGCCGCCGGGACCACGCAATGGTCGGGAGCCTTCCAGCCCAGCTGCTCCGCCACTTCGTAGCCCAGGGTCTTGCTGCCCTCCGCGTAGAACGGACGCATGTTGATGTTCACGAAGGCCCAGCGCAGGTTGTCCGCCAACTCGCTGCACAGGCGGTTCACCTGGTCGTAGGTGCCGTCCACCGCCACCAGCGTCGGCCCGTATACCGCAGCGCCCGTAACCTTGCCGTCCTCCAAGTTGCCCGGGAAGAACACCACCGTCCTCATGCCCGCCTTCGCCCCATGGGCCGCCACCGCGCCCATCAGGTTGCCCGTAGAGACGCACGCCAGCGTCTCGAACTCGAACTCCAACGCCTTCGTCGCAGTAACCGACACCGGCCGATCCTTGAACGAGAACGTCGGATTCACGCTGTCGTTCTTGACGTAAAGCCTGTCCAGCCCAAGCTTCCTACCCAGATTCTTCGCGTGGAGCAGCGGCGTGAAGCCCGTCCCCATGTCCACGGCCGCCTCGGCCCCGACGGGCAGAAAATCATGATAGCGCCACATCGAGAACGGCCCGGCGGCGATGGACTCGCGGGTAACGCTCCGCGCTATCGACTCGTAGTCGTAGCTGACCTCGAGAGGACCGAAGCAAAACTCACAGGCGTTCGTCGGCTCGACGGGATAGGTCCTGCCGCACTCGCGGCACTCCAGCGACTTGACGTGGGGCAATAAGTCGTCCTCCGGGCAAGAAGGGCCAGCATACCGGCCCCAGCGCGAAACCAAACATTGTAAAGCATGAGGATAGTAGCAACGGCCCCGAAACCATGTCAAGAAAATCAGGACGTGATGACCGCCTCATCCCCTCTCCCTTCACGGGAACGGGCTAGGGTGAGGGTGTCCCTCCCTCTCCCAATCCTGAGAATCCACCAATCCCGCAAATCCCGATTCAGACAACCACCCCCTTGGCGCAAAGGAGCGCAGGCGGGACGCCTGCACTCCCCTTCATCCCGAAAATTGCCCCCAAATTGCCCCATAGCGCCCCTTGACACCGCGAGAACAGCCGTGCTAGTCTGTAGACGGCCCGAAGGGACGTACTCCAAACGGGCACAGAGCCACCTCTGCCAAAACTTGTGGGCATTCATGCCGCCGCTGTTGTTGGGACGGGGCCCCCGCGGTATGAGAAGGCCGCTCTGTGTTCCGGCGTCTCGACAGGAGGACGCAGTGCCAAATGTGCCTCCCCCGTTCCAGGTGCGGACTCTCGGACGACCGGGAGGACCGTAGCCAGCGCAGCCCGACGCCTTGGCGGGTGGAAGGTCCAAGCGCGAAACGCAGGCGGTCCCGCAAGGGCCCGTCAGCCGTCCGGGAAAGTTAGAGGAGGGGCTGCACCCCCAGTGTCGGCGGGCGATCGACGTCGGCATCCTCGAAGCAAGTACCGGAGTCACTGCCTTGCAAGGCAAACTCATCTCCCGCGAGAGCGGGGGAACTAGGAGTAGACAGGACGCGGGTCGCAAGACCCGCCAAGTACCCTCTCCCTCACGGGGGAAAGGGCCAGGGTGAGGGCAAACGCCCCGCCCTGCGTCCCTCCCCCGAAGGGAAAGGGCTAGGAGACAAGGGCGATTCCCCGCCCCGTCCCCTCTCCCTTGATGGGAGAGGGCCAGGGCAAGGGCGATTCCCCCGCAAAGGAGCCGGACAGAGACAACGCGAACATAGACGAAGGCGCCAACAAGGCCCCAGCCTTCATCACCCCTCCCCTCACGGGGAGAGACCCAGGGTGAAGGCAATTCAGCGCGTCCCCCATCCCCGGAGCGCAGGCGTCCCGCCTGCCCCCTCCCCATCTCCTCCACGACAGAGGACCATGGCGAGGATAATTCACCACGCCCCCATCTCGACTCACTACTCTACACTCACCACTATCCCATGAGCGGGCGTCCCGCCTGCGCTCCCCAATCCCAAAAATCCTGACTCGGACACCTCCCCCTTGACGGGAGAGGGTAGGGTGAGGATGATTGACCCGTTCATGGCCTCATCAACCGAAATGTTATAAGTCCAGACAACGGGTCTCGCGTTTCTCGGCAAATCGGAGGTAACAAGATGGTCGTGTCCGTTCATGGCAGCTTGGCGGGAGGCCCGGTGGGGCTGGAATCCCTAGCGGGGCTGCCCCAAGAGCTCGCGTTCTCGGTCGAAGAGTACGGGAAACGTATAGAGGCCGTCCGGAAAGCGATGCGCGAGGCGGACGTCGATGTCCTCGTCGCCCAACATCCCCC
The DNA here is from genome assembly GCA_958296115.1 of uncultured Dehalococcoidia bacterium. Taxonomy (GTDB): domain Bacteria; phylum Chloroflexota; class Dehalococcoidia; order Lucifugimonadales; family CAJWER01. Next base: position 1,743,907 of record OY282442.1, on the reverse strand, counting down.
CAACGTGTACTACCTGGCAGGCCACCAGAGCTTCGCGATGTACAACGGCGAATGCGTAATCCTGCCCCTGGAAGGCCAGCCGATACTGGTGGTCCATCCCCCGGAGATTGGGACCGCCCTGCTGCATACGTGGCTCGGACAAGTACACGGCTACCCCGGCGGACTCGGACGCGAGCGGTACCTCGCCAGGCTCCTGGCCGAACATGGGCTGGACAGGTCGCGCGTAGGCGTGGAGCAGTCGCTCCCCGGCATGACCCCCGACTCCCTCGCAATGCTCCGCGAAGCCCTGCCCCACGCCGACCTGGTGGACGGCTCGAGGTTGGTCTCGACGGTCAAGATAACCAAGTCAAACCAAGAGATCGAGTACCTGCGCCAGGCGGCCCGAATCACGGACGCCGGGATACTGGCGGCGATAGAGGCGGCCGGAGAGGGGAAGACCGACAACGACGTGGCCGCTACCGGCAACCGCGCGATGTTCGAGGCCGGCTCCGAGTACATGTGCCTGTCGCCCATCGTAACCAGCGGAAGACGCTCCGGCATCCTTCATTCCACTCACAAGCGCGTCCCCCTAAGCGGGGGCGACAGCCTATGCATGGAGTTCGGGGCGTGTGTCCAACGATACACCGCTCCGATGATGCGGACAATATCCATCGGGGAGCCAGCGCCCGGGGTCGCGCGGTTGGCGAACGCATGCCTTGCGGCCCTCGACAACATCATCTCCGCCATGCGGCCCGGCGTAACCGCCGACGAGGTGGCGAGGGCCGGATGGCAGGGCATAGACCAAGCAGGGCCGGGCCTGGTCTTCCACGGCGTGTTCGCCTATGCGGTCGGCGCCGGGTTCCCGCCGAGCTGGGGCGACGGGACCGCCGCCATCATGCTGGGCAACCAGACACGCCTCCAGCCGGGCATGGTCTTCCATCATCCCGTCGCTCTCCGACGGCTTGGCGAGTGCGGCACGATGTTCAGCGAGACGACGTTGATAACCGCGGACGGGTGCGAGGCGCTCACGAGCGTCGCCCGCAAGCTCTTCGTCAAGTAGGCCAATTCCAGGAGGACCCCATGAACGCGCCGCAGTCCATCGGCATAGTCTGGCCGGGCCCGCCCAGCCAGGATGACATCCAAGAGACGCTGCGATTCGTGCCAGCGGGCGTGAGGCTCCACATGGTGGAGACGCGGCGGCGCAATCAGCCCGACTTGACGAGAGGCATCACCCTGGAACGCCTGCTCCAGATGCCGGGAGACTCCGGCATCGAGGAGTCCGGAAAGGACCTCGTTCCCTTGGGAGTGGGCGCAATCGGCTACGGATGCACTTCGGCCAGCTACATAAGAGGGGTGGGCGGCGACCGCGACATCGCGGACCGGATAGCCGCGGCCACCGGCCTCCCGGCAACCACCACTTCGTCCGCCGCAGTCGAGGCGCTCCGCGTCCTCGACGTGCGGCGCGTGTCTGTCCTGTCTCCCCACGTGGACGAGCTCAACGAGCGTCTGGCCCAGTTCCTGGAGGGCAACGGCTTCGAAGTGGTTCATATGAGAGGACTCAACAAGCTCGGCGGCATCGAAGACATCCCCCAACAGGACATCAGCGATCTGGTCCTGCAGCTCGTGAACCGGCCGGACGCCGACGGCGTGTTCGTAAGCTGCACCAGCATGAGGACGTCTTCCATCATAGACTCGATGGAGGCTGCCTTGACGAAGCCCGTGGTGTCGGCCCTGCAGGCGACCGTGTGGCGCCTCCTCCGCATAGCTGGCGCGGCCACGCAGATGCCCGGACTCGGCAGTCTCTATCGCAGCCCGGCTCGTTGACAGGGGCATTCGGCAAACGTACACTGCCCCCGCCCAAACAACCCGTGAGCGCCGAGAGCCATGCCCGCGTCATACCAAGTTGCCGAGTGCGGGCGCATATGCCGCGCATCCCCGCTCACCTTTCGTCCTTTCCCTCTGGGGGAAGGTTAGGATGGGGCGGCTCTGGCGCTTGGACCCATTCATAGCGTAATCCAAACAAAATGGCATCACTCTACTTGGCGGCCTTCCTGGCGTTGCTGCTGGCAGTCGCCGGATGCGTCGGAGGGCCCGAGCCGGAGTTCGCCGACGGCGAGGCCATCGCCCTCGTCCAGAGCCGCGCGGTGGAGCTGGACGGCGTGGACTCCACCGTCCAGCGCATAGACGCCCTGTACAACGCCTGCCTGGAGTCCGCGTTCGGACAGGATCTGCGCGAGGAGTACCTCGGCGGCCGCGTCTGGCGAGTCTATTCGACCGGCGAGGGCGCCCGGGAATGGCGGGTGTACGAGGCGTCCGGCGCCGTATCGCCATGCTCGCTCATAGAGCAATGAGGAGGCAGCCATGAACCCTGGATACGAAGTCGAGATGCGGCTCAACGTCAACACCCCCATGCGCGACGGCGTGGACCTGTCGTCTGACCTGTACCTGCCAAGAGCGCGCGGCCAGTTCCCCACAATTCTCATGCGCACGCCTTACAGCAACAACATGGACATCATGATAGAGAAGGGCCGTACCCTCGCGAACCACGGGTACGCATGCGTTATACAGGACACCAGGGGGCGATGGGACTCCGACGGCGACCACTACCCGTTCCATCACGACGCGGAGGACGGCTTCGACACCCAGGAGTGGGTCGGCGCGCAGGAGTGGAGCAACGGCAAGGTCGGCATGTCCGGCAGCTCCTACGGCGGCCTCGTCCAGCTCATCAGCGCCCCCCTCAGGAGCAAGTACCTCACCTGCACCGTCCCCCGCGTGATATGCTCCGACTTCTTCAGCGGCCTCGTCTACCCCGGCGGCGCCCTCCAGCTCAACGTCGCAATGAGCTGGGGAATGCGCACGAACGGCCGCACCGCCCAGAGCATCGAATACCACAACTGGACGGAGGCCTTCCGCGAGCTCCCCATATACGACATTGACGAACTCTCCGGACGACGCCTCCAGTTCTGGAAGGACTGGATAGACCACCCCGCATACGACGACTACTGGAGGGCGATAGACGTGTCCGACAAGTGGGGCGAGGTCGCCGCGCCCGCCCTGAACATGGGCGGCTGGTTCGACCTATACGCCTCCGACACCTTCGACAACTTCAACGGAATGCGCGCGAACGGCCGCACGCCGGAGGCCCGCAGGAGCAAGGCCATCGTCGGCCCCTGGCCCCACGCCCTCAGCCAGTCCACCAAGACCGGCGACATAGACTTCGGCGCACAGTCCATGATCGACCTCGACGCCATCGAAATGCGCTGGTTCGACTACTGGCTCAAGGGCATTGACAACGGCATCGTCGACGAAGCCCCCATCCGGCTGTTCGTCATGGGCGCGAACCTCTGGCGCGACGAGCGCGAGTGGCCCCTCGCCAGGACCGATTGGCAGAAGTGGTATCTCCATTCAGGCGGCCGCGCCAACTCCGCCCGCGGCGACGGCGCGCTCACAACCGAGCCGCCTGGCGCCGAGCGGCCCGACAACTTCACTTACGACCCCGAACACCCCGTCCAGACAGTCGGCGGCAACAACTGCTGCTCGCCTCACATAGTTCCCTGGGGGCCATACGACCAGCGCGGCGTCGAGATGCGGAACGACGTGCTATGCTTCACGTCCGCCCCGTTCGAGCGGGATACCGAAATCACCGGCCCCATAACCCTCGTCCTATACGCCCAGACCGACGCCCCCGACACCGACTGGACCGCCAAGATAGTGGACGTCTCGTCCACCGGATACGCCATGAATCTCTGCGATGGGATAGTGAGGGCGAGGTACAGGGAGAGCCGGACGGACCCCGCCCCGCTGACCCCGAACAAGGTCTATGAGTACGAGATAGAGGTCGGGGTTACGGCCAACGTGTTCAGAAAAGGGCACGCGCTGCGCCTCGAAGTGTCGTCGTCCAACTTCCCCAGGTTCGACCGCAACCTGAACACCAGCGCCCCCTACGGCAAGAGCGCGGAGATGCGCGTCGCGCGCCAGACGGTTCACCACAGCCGGGACTACCCGTCCCACCTCGCGCTGCCCGTCATACCGGCGTCGTAAACGCCGATGCCATGAAGCGCGCCCGCAGCCGGCTGCCGAGATACCTGGAGGCCCTATATCACCGCGACTTCCGCACCCTGTGGATAGCCAGCTTCTCCGCAGGCGCGGCGGCGTGGGCCCTCATCGTCGCCCGCGGCTGGCTCATCTACGCTGTCACCGACTCCTCCCTATGGGTCGGTGTCGTAACCTTCGCCGCCATGATACCCAGGGTGCTCGTAACCCCGTTCACCGGCTACCTGTCAGACAGGTTCGACAGGCGCGCCGTCGTCGCCGCCATGTTCGCCGTCAACACCACGCACAACCTCGTGCTGGGCGTCCTCGTGGTTACCGACTCGATCGAGGTGTGGACGCTGGTCGCGCTCGCCTTCGTCAACGGCTCCGCGAGGGCCGCCATGATGCCCGCCTCCCAGGCCCTCATACCGAACCTCGTGCCCCGCCGGCTCCTCCTCAACGCAATCGCCCTCAACCAGGCCGCCGGCCACGGCTCTCGGCTGCTCGGCCCGGCGGCCATCGCCCCCCTGCTCCAATTCGTGGGCGCAGAGGCGGCCTTCTTCCTATGCTCGGGGTTCTACCTGGTCGGGCTGGCGCTCACACTCAGGATACGCACTCCCTCCACCGGCAAGATGGACCCCGCCAAGAGCTTCGCGGCCAACTTCACAGCCGGGCTGACCTACGTGTACCGCACGCCCGCGCTCCTTGCCATAGTACTCCTAGCCCTCTTCCACTGCGGGCTGACCATGTCCTTCGAGTCGCTTCTCCCGGTGCTCTCGCGCCAGCAATTAGACGCGGAGGGCGGCGGCTTCAGCCTGTTGATGATGGCCGTAGGCGCGGGCGCGCTGACCTCCGTGATAGCGCTGGCCGGCGTCCGCAGCGAGTCATCGAAGGGGCGGCTGCTCCTGAACCTCGGAGCGCTCAGCGGCCTCTCCCCCATCCTGCTCGCAGCCGCGCCGAACATGTACATGGCGCTGGCGGGAGCCGCCGTCATGGGCGCGACACAGGCCGGATTCATGACCCTCACACACACGATGATACAGTCCATCGTCCCCGACGCCGTGCGCGGGAGAGTCGGCTCGGTCTACTCCATCCACGTGGGCGGCATGATGGCCGCCGCCAACCTATTCAACGGCGTCCTCGCCGACCGCCTGAACGCACCCATCCTGCTCGGCGTCGGCGGCGCGGCGTTCATACTCACCATGTTCGTAAGTTGGAACCTGCCGACCCTCCGACGAATCTACTCCCACGGCCTCCCCGCAAGCACACCCGCGTAACTGGACGGCCTTATCCCTCTCCCTTGACGGGAGAGGGAGATTCAGGATGAGCAGCGCGAGGGCGGTTACGCCTGCTCCGGCGGCCAGGGTGGTTCAGCGGGCCGACCTCGAACTCAGACCATGCAGCCAGGGCAATCACGTCTAAACGGACATATGATGGCGGCGCGGCAGCTTCAATTATTGTAAGATTATGGCTGACTACTCTTTGGAGGTGGGCATGATGCGTGAATTGCGCCTCGGAACCGGAGCTATCGTTGGCGGGCTGCTCACGGCGGCCCTAACAGGAGCTCTGTATCTCGCAAACAAGCTGCTCGACCTCCCCCTCGTACCCTACGACCTCTTCGACTGGATAACCCGCGTCATGCCCGGCCCGATGATAACCTTCGCCATAGACCTCATGATCGACGGGATGCGCCTGCTCGACATCAGCGTCGCCGACAGCGCCAAGACCGCCGAGCAGATCGCCGCGATGGCCCAGTTCATGGCGATCGGCATAATCGCCGGCGCCGCCTACTTCGCCATACGCTCGCGGCTGCGACTCGCCAGCAGGGCCAGCGGGCTAGTACTCGGAGCCCTGCTCGGACTGCCCATCATAGCCATAAGCATAGCCATCGGCCCCTCCACCGCTCCCCCAACCCTCGTCATCATATGGCTCCTCGCGCTCTTCCTCGCCTGGGGTCTGGCGGCCGCCTACAGCTACGCCGCCCTCGAGCCTGCCGCGCCTCCCGACGCCGTATCCGTCGGCGCGGAGACACGCGCAGCCACTGCCATGGGCAGGCGCCAGTTCCTCGTCCGGCTCGGCGCGGCAACCGCCACGGTCACCGTCGTCGGCGCAGGCGTAGGCCAGTTGCTCGCCCGCTCGGAGCAGCGCAGGCGGGACAACGAGGCCGACACGACCATGGCGCACGAGACCCAGGGCAGCCCTAGGTCGCCCTTCCCCAACGCAGGCGACTCGACCATGCCCGCGCCGGGCACGCGCCCCGAATACACCCCCATCAAGGACCACTACAAGGTCTTCATCAGGGTCTCCCCAACCGTCATAGACGGAACCGGCTACGTCCTGCCCATCACGGGGCTCGTGGACAACCCGCTCATGCTCAGCCTCGACGACATCCGCGACAACTACGAGTCCCAGAGCCACTACGTAACTCTGTCCTGCATATCCAACAGGCTCGGCGGCGACCTCATCAGCACGACCTACTGGACCGGCGTGAGTATGCAGCGGATCCTCGAAGACGCCCAGGTCCGCAGCAACGCTCGATACCTCTACATCACATCCGGCGACGGCTTCTACGAGACCGTCCCCCTCGACGAAATCGCGGCGGACGAGCGCCTCATGCTCACCTACGCATGGGACGGCCACCCGATCCCCGTCGACCACGGCTTCCCGCTCCGCATCTGGAGGCCCGACCGCTACGGCATGAAGCAGCCGAAATGGATAACCGGCATGGAGCTCACCGAGGAGTACCGCGAGGGCTACTGGGTCGAGCGCGGCTGGGACGAGCTCGCGCAGGTCAAGACCGTATCCGTCGTGGACACCGTCGCCGTGGACGCCGCATACGAGAACGACGGACAGACCCTCGTTCCCGTCGGCGGCATCGCGTACGCGGGCGTGCGAGGCATATCTAAGGTCGAGGTCCGCGTGGACGGCGGCCCCTGGATGCCGGCCGAGCTCCGCTCGCCCCTATCCGAGGCCACGTGGGTTATCTGGCGCTACGAATGGCCCTTCCAGGCAGGCAGGCACGTCTTCCAAGTTCGCGCAGCCGAGCGGGACGGCGCTCCCCAGATCGAGGAGTTCCGCGAAAACCGCCCCAGCGGAGCCACCGGACTCCACAGCAAGTCGGCTTCGATTTAGCGAGGCACATGAGCAACCATGCAGCGCTGGCGAAGGGGCTCCTTGCCGCTCTTCTCGCCGCCCTCGTCCTGGCCGCCTGCGAGCGCCTGACCGAGCAGCAGATACAGGAGGCCGACAGGCACAGGACCATCGGGCGGCAGTACCTGGCAGACCGGAAATACCAGGACGCGCTGGTCGAGTACGACGCCGCTATCGAAATCGACGCGGCGGCCGTGGATCTGTACATCGAGCGGGCGAACGCCTACATCGGGCTGGAGGCGTACAGGCGAGCCATCGAGGACCTAGAGGAGGCGAGCAGGCTCGACCCGGAGAGCGTCCGGGCTCACTCGCTGCGAGGGTTCGCGTACGCGAGCCTGGGGGAGTACAGGAACGCCGTGCGGGCCTACGACGAGGCGATCGGGCTGGACCAGAACGACGCGCGGCTCTACAACAACCGCGCCAACTCCTACGCCAAGCTGCGGGAGTACCACAAGGCGGTCAGAGACTACGACCGCTCGATAGAGCTCGACCCTACGAGCTCGGAGGTCTATACGAACCGAGGAACGGCCAGAGGCCAGATAGGTTCGATACGGGAGGCGATCCGGGACTTCGCGGAGGCGATACACCTAGACCCAAGCAACGCGGCGGCCTACTACAACCGCGGGGCCGCGTACAGCCAGCTTGGCGATTTCGAGGTCGCGTTTCGGCACCTGAACGAGGCCGTGAGGCTCGAACCGGACAACACGGGGTTCCTGATAGACGCAGGAGACAAGTACACCGAGCTGGGGTTCCTGCGCGAGTCGGCCCAAGCATACGACATCGCCATCGAGCAGGACCCAGCCAACGCGCAGAATTACGTCCAACGGGCGGAGGTGAACGCGCAGCTGGGCAAGTACCAGCAGGCTATCGAGGACTACACGCAAGCGATTGCAATGCTGCCGGACATAGGGAACCTCTACATGGGGCGCGGGCAGGCGTACCGCGAGCTGCAGGAGTTCGGGCTGGCGGTCGAGGACTACGAGAGGGCGATGGACCTGGAGCCGGATGACCCTCGGCCCTACGCGGGAACGGGCCTGGCGCTAATGCTGACAGGGGAGCTCGACCGGGCTATCCAGTTCTTCGACATCGCAATCGAGCTCTCCCCGAACGACCCGGCGCTGTACGTGGACCGGGGCGCGGCGTTTGCCCGCAAGGGAGAGTTGGACGCGGCTATCGAGGACTACGGCGCGGCGCTGCAGATAGACCCACAGCACAGCAGGGCCTTCGTGGACCGGGGCATCGCGCACTCGAAGCTGGGCCGGCACGAGATAGCTATCCAAGACCTGGACGAGGCGATACGGCTGGAGCCGACGGATGGGCGGGCGTTCGCCAACCGAGGGATAGCGCAGGCGGCGCTGGGCAACGTCGAGGCGGCGCTGGCGGACTACGACAGCGCAGTGAATTTCAACCCGTACCACCCGCTGGGCTACGTGAACCGGGCGATAGCGAACGCCGCGCTGGGCAACGAGGAGACTATCGCGGAGGACATCGCGCAGGCGGTGGAGCTCGGATACGACGAGGCGAGGCTGATGGCGCAGCTCGAGGCGGCAAGGGGGCAGGAGTGAGAAGCCTCGCAGGCCGTCGAGGGTCGGCGCCAACAGGCGCCGCTTGTGCAATAATTGAAGCCCAGTGGGATAGGCGGCCTGGGAGCGCCTAGAACAACCTGGCGGGGGCGTATGTGACCGACGACATCATCGGGATGGACGATATGATGGCGATCTACGAGGTTACCGACCTGTTCGGCATCGACAGGGAGACTATCAGCGTTCCCCTCGACAGGGACGGGATGGGGATGGTGTCGCAGCAGCCGGACGGGACCCTGGAAATCACCGCGCCTGCCGAAGCAACCACCCGCGGCTGGCTTCCCACCCTCCAGGAGGCGCTCCTCCGGCTCGGATACGAACAGACGGCGGACGACGACGAATGGGAATCTTGAGCCAGCAGTGAGCGGCGCCAAGAAATACTGGATCGGGCTGGGCGTAGGCGCGGCGTTCCTCGCACTCTTCTTCCTGACCACCGACTGGGACCGACTGGTGGACGCCCTGGCCGACGCCAACTACTGGTACTTGGTCCCGGCCCTCCTGCTCTACCAGGTCTCCGTGCTGTTCCGGACCGCCCGATGGCAGATGCTCCTTCGACACATGCGCTCTATCTCCATTGCGCGGCTCTACCCCGTCGTGGTCGTGGGGTACATGGCGAACAACATCCTGCCGCTCCGCATCGGCGAGCTCGTGCGCAGCTACCACCTGGGCGAGCGGGAGGGCGTGAGCAAGACCGCCGCGCTCGCGACCATCTTCATCGAGCGGGTGCTCGACGCCCTCACCCTGCTGGTGTTCGTCGCCGTCATTGCTGTCTTCGTGCCGCTGCTGGCCGTCGCGGAGGGGTTCGGCGACAGGTCGAGCGTCCCTTGGCCCGCGCTCGCCGCGGCGATCAGCCTGCCGTTCGCGGCAGCGTTCGTCGGCCTGCTGCTGGCCGCATACGCGCCGGCCCGCGCCTCCCGGGTGGTCGAGGCCATGCTCCGCCCACTGCCGATGGCCCTCGCGTCGCGCGGCAAGCCGCTGGCGGACAAGCTCATACATGGCTTGGAAGCCCTGCGAAGCCCCCGCTCGGTCCTGGCGATGTTCCTCATCTCGGCGCCAGTCTGGCTCTTCGACGCCGGTCTCTTCTTCGCCATCGGCTACTCGTTCGACCTCCATTTGGCCTACGACGGCTTCGTGGAGATGGCGGTCGCTATCATGCTGGTCACAGCCCTGTCGAATATCGGCGCGTCCGTCCCGGCCGCTCCCGGAGGCTTGGGGCTGTTCGAGATAGTGGCCCGCGAAACGCTCGTCCTCCTGCCGCTCGCAGAGGTGGACCGCTCAGTTGCCGCAGCCTACGTCGCGGTCGTCCACGCCGCCCTGATACTACCCATGATAGCGCTCGGACAGATATTCCTGCTCATGGAGAGCCTGTCTCTCGGCAACCTGAGCCGCGCTGGGCAGCGGCTGGCGGAGGGCGAGGGGGAGGCGCAAGAATGAGAGTCGGAATCGTCGGAGCCGGCGCGGCCGGGCTCGCCGCCGCCTACGAGCTCGGCAAGCAGGGCAACGAGGTGGCGGTCTACGAACGCGCCCCCTTCCTGGGAGGGCAGGCGTCCACCTTCGACGTGAACGGCGCGAGACTGGAGCGCGGATACCACCACCTGTTCACGAGCGACACGGACATCTTGGACCTGGCCGAGGAGATCGGGCTGGGCGGCCAGATGCGCTGGATCGACTCCACCGTCGGCACCCTGTACGACGGGCGGATATATGACTTCGTAACGCCTATGGACCTGCTCAGGTTCGAGCCGCTGAGTCTGGTCGACCGTGTGCGCCTCGGCTTGGTAACGCTGATGCTCCAACGGATAAAGGACTGGAGACGGCTGGAGTCGGCGACGGCCGTGGACTGGCTGCGGAAGTGGGCCGGCGAGAGCGCGTTCGAAGGCTTCTGGGGGCCGATGCTGCGCGGCAAGTTCGGCGAGCAGTACTACCACCAAATAGGAATGCCCTGGATATGGGGCAAGATCGCCACCCGCCTAGCATCTCGAAAGGGACTCGCACGCGAGCAGCTGGGCTACCCCATCGGCAGCTTCGGGGAGATATTCGACGCCCTGGCGCAGAGAATCGCCCAGCAGGGCGGCCGCGTACACCTGTCCACCCCCGTTACCGGAATAGCGACGGCCGACGGCCAGCCGGCCATCGAGGCGTCAGGACCGGAAGGCGAGAGCTTGGGAGAGGCGTTCGACGCGGTTATCGCAACCACGCACTCGTACATGTTCATGCGGCTTGCTCCCAACCTGCCCGGAGAGTACCGGGCCCAGCTCGAGAGCGCCAGGTACCTCGCGGCAGTCCTGCTGATACTGGTACTCGACCGCCCGCTCTCGCACGTCTATTGGCTGAACGTGGCCGACCCGTCCATACCTTTCGTCGGCGTAATCGAGCACACGAACCTGATAGGCCCAGAGCATTACGGGGGCCAGCGCCTCGTCTATCTGTCGAACTACCTGGATCGCCGCGACCGGCTCTACACGATGAGCCACGATGAGCTCTTGAAGGAGTACGTCCCTCACCTGCGCAAGATCAACCCCGACTTCGACCCGTCGTGGATAGCCGCCAGCTACCACCAGCGCGTCAACGCGGCTCAGCCCGTGATAGGAACCAATTACTCGGAGCGGATGCCCTCGCACAGGACGCCCTTGCCAGGGGTGTACCTGGCTAACACGACGCAGGTCTATCCGGAGGACAGGGGCACGAACTACAGCGTCCGCATGGGCAAGCGCGTCGCGCAGATGGTCATGGATGACAACGAGTAGGCAGTCCGCTTATCCCCTCTCCCTTGACGGGAGAGGGCTAGGGTGAGGGTGACTCATCCTAGCCAGGATTGCTTCGCGATAACGGCGTCGGAGGCTTCACCACCATAATCCCTGTGGCCCGGGCCAAGTTACCCTCGCCGTCGCGCGCCTCCACCATGACGACCAGGGACTCGCCCGGACTCGACACAGCCCGCGCCACTATCAGGATAGCCCTGTGCGTCCTCGACCCCATGTCCCCGAAACGACAGATGACGGTCCCGCCTAACGCTTCGCCCGTATGCACGCACGGGATGAGAATCCCAACTACCGGATCGGTTGAGGTCGCCACCGGCTTGGTTGAGGTCACTGGCTTGGTCGAGGTCGCCACTGGCTTGGTCGAAGTCGCTGGCTTGCTCGGCGCTGGCTTGGTCGAGGTCGCAGGCTTGCCCGGCGCTGGATTGGTCGAGGTCGCAGGCTTGCCCGGCGCAGGATCGGTCGAAGACCCGCCGCCCACCACCGGTTTGGTCGAGGTCGCAGGCTTGCCCGGCGCTGGGTCGGTCGAAGACCCGCCGCCTACCACCGGCTTGGTCGAGGTCGCAGGCTTGCCCGGCGCAGGATCGGTCGAAGCCCCGTCGCCCACCACCGGCTTGGTCGAGGTCGCAGGCTTGTCCGGCGCTGGATCGGTCGAGGTCGTAGGCTTGCCCGGCGCTGGCTCGGTCGAGGTCGCAGGCTTGTCCGGCGCTGGATCGGTCGAGGTCGTAGGCTTGCCCGGCGCTGGATCGGTCGAGGTCGTAGGCTTGCCCGGCGCTGGCTCGGTCGAGGTCGCAGGCTTGCCCGGCACAGGCTTGGTCGAGGTCGCAGGCTTGCCCGGCGCTGGATCGGTCGAGGTCGCAGGCTTGCCCGGCACTGGCTCGGTCGAGGTCGCAGGCTTGTCCGGCACTGGCTCGGTCGAAGTCGCAGGCTTGCCCGGCGCTGGATCGGTCGAGGTCGCAGGCTTGCCCGGCACAGGGACGGTCGAGGTCGCCATACCCTCGTTCAAGACCGACCCGAAGATCAGCCCCTCAGGCAGATTGGCCGTGAGAACCACGTTCGTCGAGGTGGCGGACCCCTCGTTCACCACCGACAGCGTATAGACCACCACGCCGCCCGTCGACACGCTGCCCGGACTGGACCGGATGTCGATGCTTAGCGCCACGTCGTCATCTATAAGCGCCACGGCGGCGTACTCGGCGATGGAATAACGCCGGTGCGACGCCCCTATCTCTATCGTCTCGCCCTCCCCCTCGTCAACGTCGTCGTCAACCGGCGTGATACTCAGAACAGCCGCGCTCGACGTCTGCCCTGTCGGGATGGCAACCACGCTCGGTCCCTTCACCTCGTAGTCGGCTCCCCGCGTTGCGCTTCCCCTGAAGACCAGCGGCAGCGACAGGTCGGTCGGCAGCTTTGCGCCTATCAGTCTTGCGGTTACGCTGACGGACGCGGTCCCGCCGTCCTCTTCGATAGACGCCGGCGACGCCGAGAGCGCGACGGATGCCGTATCGTCGTCCATCAGCGCCACGCCGACAGGCTCCGCGACGTGGAACGCATGGGAGATGCCGACCTCGATGACCTCGAACAGCCCCTCGTCTATGTCGTCGTCACTGGGCGTTATCCTAAGCTCCGCCTCGCCCTTCGCGCCCGCGGCGGGGATGATGATGGCGACGTCGCCTGTCGTGGTGTAGTCCTCGTCCTTCTTCGCGCTGCCGCCAAAGGACAGGGACAGCTCTAGGTCCTCGCTCAGCCTCGCCTCGCCCTGCAACTTCGCCTCAACCGTGATGGTGATGCGCCGTCCGCCGCCCTCCTCGACAGTGGCCGGGTTAGGGCTCATGCGGAGCTGCACAGTCGCTGGGACAGTGTCGTCGTCGGTGATGGTGATGACGAATGGATGAGTCTCGACGCGCTGGCCAGGCTGCGCGATGCCTATTTCGATGGTCTCTCGCTCCCCCTCGTCGAATACGTCGTCGGTAGGCGTGATCGTGAGCGTCGTGACGCACGGCGTCTCCACGCCCGGCGTGATTACAGGGAGCTTCTTGCACGTGTCCCCAGCGGGAATCACGATGGCCTCGACCCCGCTCACCGTGTAATCGCTTCCCCTGGCTGCGGTCCCCCCGAACGTCAGCGGCAACGTCTGGTCGCTCGGCAGGATGCCGCCCTCCAGCTTCGCCACCACCGACACCAGCACAGGCCCGCCGTCCTCCTGGATATCAACCTCGCCCTGCAACGCGCTCAGACTGACCCGCGCCGTGTCGTCGTCAGTGAGCCTCAGCTCGGCGGGTGGTGTATCCTGGTGCGCCGCGTGGGCAGTCCCGATGAGGACCGTCTCGCCCTCCCCCTCGTCAACGTCGTCATGCACGGGCGCAATCCTCAATCCCGACGTCACCCCGGATATGCGCCCCGGCAGGATGGTAACCGCCGCCGTCCCGCTCACCCTATAGTCGGCCCCTCTCACAGCCTCGCCCCCGAACGTCAGCGGCAGCGTCAGGGGGCTGGACAGCAGCGCCCCGCCTATCAGGGTCGCCGTTACGGTCAAAGTTGGGTTCGCGGCGCTCTCCTTCACCGCGCGCGGCTCGACCGTCATCTCCAGGCCCACAGCGTCGTCGTCAGTGATGACCGCCCCGCGCGCCGGCGCTGTCCCGCCGTACAGGTCGTGATCCACCCCTATCTCCACTGTCTCCGCCTGTCCCTCGTCCAGCAGGTCGAACACCGACGTAACCGCAAGTCTCGTCATGCCTTCCACGGCTCCCGCAGGTATCACTATCGCCAACGTGCCGCTCAGCGCGTAGTCCCTACCCTTCTCCGCGCTCCCCCCGAAGGCCAGGGGCAGCAGGAGGTCCGCAGGCAGAGCGCCCCCGGCCAGCGACGCCCTCACGACCAGCTCCGCCGAGCTCCCATCCTCAGCAATCTCGGCCGCGCCTTCCACTGCCAGGCTGACCGTAACAGTGTCGTCGTCTTCCAAGACGATAGTCGCCGCGGACGTCCGCCCGTCGTGAGAAGTCGTGATGGTTATAGCCTCGCCCATCCCCTCGTCCAGCGTGTCCGGGATAGGGCTGATTGTGAGCTCGACCTGCCCCGACACGCTGCCAGCCGGGATGACTATCAGCTCGCCGCCGGCCAACGTGTAGTCGGCAGGATTCCTATCCGTTGCGTTCTCGTCCCGGGTCGCGCTCCCGCCGAAGTACAACTGCAGCCGAAGCTCCTCGGCCAGCGGGACGCCTTCATTGCGACCTGCCGTTACAGTAACCACCGTAGCCCCGGCGTTCTCGCCGACGCTCTCCGTATCCACGCCAAGCGTAACAGCGGCATCGTCATCGTCGCCTATCACCAGTTCGGCGGGCGCAGCCTCCACGTACATGGGATGCGCCGACCCAATGGTTACCGTCTCACCCCCAGCCTCGTGTATCGAATCATCATTGGGAATGATGACCAGGACGCCCGCAGTTCCCGAGCTGCGGCCCGCTTGTATGGTTACAGACGAAGCGCCCCTATGAATGTAGTCGCCGTACTCCCCAGCCAGCGCCGCGCCGCCGAAGGCCAGCGGAATGGTGAGAGAGTCCTGCAGCACGGCCCCGGACAGGCGCGCAGTGACTCTCACCGATGTCTCCCCACCGCCCTCTTCAATCCTGGCCGGCGCGGCGGCGAACGAGAGAACCGCCGTATCGTCGTCTATCAGCTCCACCACCAAGGGCTCCACAGCCCCGTGAGACCCAAGCCTCGAGCCTATCTCGATAGTCTCCCCGACGCCCTCGTCAACGTTGTCGTCAATTGCGTGGATGGTCAGCACAGCCGACGCCGAGACGCCGCCCGCAGGTATGGTTACCGAACGCGCGCCGCGAAGCTTGTAGTCTATGCTGATGTCCGCCGTCCCCGTGATATGGTCGAGCGGGACGCGCAAGTCCCCCGGCAGCGTCGACCCCGACAGGCTGGCTGTAACGGTAACCACGCCAGCCCCGCCCTCGGCGATTGCGCCGGGCGATACGGACAGCGACAGCGCGGCAACGTCGTTGTCCTCAATGGTTACAACGGCCGCGGCTGTGTCCGCATATCGGGCGTGCGAGGTCCAGACCTCTATTGTCTCGTCCCGGCCGCGGCCGTCTGTCTCGTCTACCCCGTCGTCGTTCAGCGTGATTCGCAATACCTTGGACCCGGTATCTTCCCCAGCCGCAATGGTAACCACCGCTCCGCCTACCGTGTAGTCGGCCCCCCTCTCCGCGCTCCCCCTGAACCTCAGGGGCAGAGTCAGGTCCTCGGCCAGAATGCCGCCCTCCAACGCCGCCGTCACCGTAACCTCCGCGCTCCCAGCGCCCTCGCCGACGCTGGCCGGGAGCGTCGTGAGCTTGACCTTCACCTCGTCGTTGTCGGCGATGGTCAGGACGGCCGGCTTCACGTCCGCGCGCCCGTCGTGGGATATGCCGACCTCGATGGTCTCGTCCTTGCCCTCGTCGTCGGTCTCGTCCACCTTGTCCTCTACCGGGTCTATAACCAGGGTGGTCGTGGCGAAGGACTGGCCGGCGGCTATCGTGATCTCCAATGCCCCCTCGACACTGTAATCGGAATCCTTGACCGCGCTGCCTCCGAGCGCGAGCGGGAGCGCCAGGTCCTCGCCGAGAACTCCTCCCTCCAGCGCGGCCGTCACGGTCACCGCCACCGGATCCTCCGCGCCCTCGGCGATGACGGCCTGGCTGCCCTCGCGCTCCGGGTCCGTGTCCACGGCGAGCGTGAGCGTCGCCGCGTCGTCGTCCTCGATGGTGACGAGGACCCGCATCATGCCGCCCAGATTGAGCGCGGAGCCGATTTCGATGACCTCGTCGCCTTCATGGAGCTTGTCGTCGACCGGAGCGATTACCAGCGCCGTATTGGTCGCCGTCTCCCCGGCCAACATCGTGATGGACTCCAGCCCAAACACCGTGTAGTCCGCGTTTCTGTCCGCAGAGCCCCCAAACCGCAGCGGTATCACGAAGTCTTGGCCCAGCGCAGGCCCCCTCGACTCGACTGTGAGCAGCGCCGTCACCACGCCGCCACCCTCTTCCACGCGGCTCGTGTCAATCGAGAGCCGGAATGGGCTTATGTCGTTTTCTACGATGACTATCTCCGCCCGATCCGCCCCCGCGTACCTGGGATTCGACGCGCCGATGGCTATCTTCTCTCCCAGGCCGTTCACGTCCGACTCGTCCACCCTATCGTCAATCATCACCACCTTCAGGTCCGTCTTCCCCTCCTTACGCCCGGCCGGGATGGTGATGACCGCCGCGCCGTCAACCACGTAATCGGGGAGGTCCCACTCCGTAAAGTCCGAGTACTTGGTTGCGCTCCCTCCAAAATCCAGCGGGATGACCAGGTCATCAGGCAGGACTCCCCCATCCAATGCAGCCTTCACGCTGACGGTCGCCGAGCCGTAGGACTCGTAGATGCTGACCGTGTCGGATGAGAACGCGAGGGTTGTCGTGTCATTGTCGGCGATGACCAACTCGGCCGGCTTCCACTTATGCGTCTGCTGCGGCGCTCCGATAACTATGGTCTCGTCCTTGCCGTCGTCATCCGTCTCGTCGAGGGTGTCCTCACGGGGGTCTATCTTGAGCGTGGCAATAACCCCGAAGGAGCGTCCGGCGCGTATGGTCAACGCCGTCACTCCGCTCAACGTGTAGTCGCTCCCCCTTTCCGCGCTGCCGCCGAACACAAGCTCGAGCGGGAGATCCGCGGGGAGCGTCACCTTGCTGCCGCTCACAGCGTCGCGCAGCGTCGCCGTAACCGTTACGAACGTGGGTTCGGCCTCCTCGGCGACGACCGACGGAGCCGCGATGAGCCTAATCTCAGCCGTGTCGTTGTCGGCGATGGTTGCCTCGACCGCCGACGAGAACGGCCCGTACTCGACGCCAATCTCGATGGTCTCCCCATCTCCTTCGTCTATCGCGTCCTCGAACGGGTCTATCGTCAGCGTCGTCTCTCCAGAGCGTTGCCCAGCCTGGATGGTGATTGACCGAGCGCCGCTCACCGCGTATTCCGTCGTCGTCGCGCTCCCTCCGAACCTCAACGGCAGCGTCAGCGCGTCCCCCAGCGCCGCCCCCTGGAGAACCGCGCGCACCCTGAAGCTCTCCGCGCCAGACTCGGACACCACGTCCTTGTCCAACTCCAGCGCGACCCCCGTCACCGTATCGTCGTCTATGATGGTTACGGACTGCGCCGAAGCCGCGTAATCCGCATGAGAAACGCCTATCAGGATGGTCTCGCTGTCGCCCTCGTCGAAGTTGTCATTGACAGGCGTAACCGCAAGCTCGGCCGTCCCCGACGACTGCTCGGCCCGGATAGTAACGGCGCCAGGCCCAGACACTACGTAGTCGGTACTCGAAGCCGTGCCACCGAACGTGAGCGGCAGATGCATGTCCAAGGGCAGCGTCGTCCCCCCCAAAAGCGACGCCGTAACCATCACCGCCGCGGGTCTCGCGCTTCCCTCGTACATCACCCCGGACACCGTTACGGCAACCCCAGACGGGGCGGGGTCGTTCAGGTTGGTCAGCGTTATCGCGCTTGGAATGACCGTGACGCCCCCAAGCGCGCCAGACACCGTAATTGTCTCGTTGTCCTCGTGTACCTCGTCGTCCAGCGGCGTAAGCGTGAACTCAACAGCGCGGCTGGCCTCCCCCGCCGGAATGGTTACGCCGAAGCTCTCCACCGGGAGGAAGTCCACCGCCGCCAGCGCCCCGCTCCCAAAGACATCCACCGCGACCGTCTTCGCCTCCGAGAACCTCGTATCTCCATCCACCTCGACGGTCACCGCCACGTTCACCGGCCCCCCGTCCTCGTCCAGCGTATTCTGGACGCCCGGCGTGGATGGGTCCGTATCCACCGTGAGGAAGATCCTGCTGGGGGGGGTGTCGTCGTCCAGCAGCGTAACCGACTCCGGGCTCACCTCCGCGTCCTGTATCTCCCGGCTGAGTATCGCTTCCCCGCTTATGACGATGGTCTCGTCCGCCTCGTCCACGCGGTCATCTACGGGTACGAGTGTGAACGTCCCGCTCGCTCCCGCGGTCCCGGCGCGTATCCCTATCTCGAAGGTCTCCACGCCCTCGAAGTCAACCCGCCTGCCATCGCCGCTGCCCGACACCGACACCAGCACGGTCTTGTCCTCCGAAAAGACCCGCCCGTCCTCTACGACCGCCCACACCGTAACCTCAACCGGCCCGCTGCCCTCGGTCAACACCCCAGGGACCGCCTTGAGGTTGATGGTGGCGATCTCGTCGTTGTCGTTCAGCAGCGCCTGCGCGGGAGCCGCCGCGCCGTGACGCTCGTCGAACGCCCCGATCTCTATGGTCTCGAACTGCCCCTCGTAGAGGTCGTCGTCAGCCGGAGTTATCACCAGATCCGCCGTCACGCCGGACGACTGCCCAGCCCCAATCGTAACCGACGACGCGCCGCTCAGCGTGTAGTCGCTGCCCTCCTTCGCCGTCCCTCCGAACGTCAGCGGCAGCGTCAGGTCCGTCGACGGCGTCCCCCCGCTCACCCTCGCCTCCACCGTGAACGGCCTCGACCCGGCCCCCTCTCCAATCGTGCGCTGATGCCCCGGCGTGTGCGGGTCCGTATCCACGGCGAGCGCCACGCTCAACAGCGCGTCGAACTCGATGTCCAGCGCGCTCCCCACCCCGAAGCCGACACCCTGGACGTTGCCCTCGGTATCGCCGAGCTCCTCATCGACTCCATCGAAAGTCGCCGCGGCCGACAGCGCGACCGACACCAGCGCGCCGCCGTCGCCGCCGTTATCGCCACTGATGGTGAACTCCCCGCTCACCATCTCGCCCGCTTCGATGATCACGATGCCCCCGGCGTCGGGTGGCGCGTCTCCGCCCGCCGTCCACGTTACTATCGTGTCGAACGGGGCGCCCTCGGCGATTCTCACCCGCAGACGGGCCGGCTCGCCTTCGGTCAACAGGCCGCTTCCCACCCGTTCCACCGAGAGGTTGAATGGCATGGGGGCATAGGGGGCCCCGTACAGGTGCAGCGTCTCCAGGTCCCTCACGCCCTCGAACAGGCCCGGCGGCAGGGCGTTCGACATGCTGAATGGAAGACGCACGTCCCGCAGCTCGGTCAATCCCGCGAACGCGTCCGGCGAGAGGGACACGCTGTCGCTCGCAATATGCGCCGCGCGCAGGGTTGCCTTCACGCCCTCGAGCGCCCCCGGCGCCAGGGCGACCTCTCCGCTGCAGCACACGAACAGCGTTTGCAGGCTGTCCAGCCCGCTTAACATGTCCGCCGACAGCTCCGGAAGCCCGCTCGACGTAAGGCTCAGATGCGACAGCCCGCTCAGCCCCTCGAACACGCCGTCCGGCAGTCCATCCAGCCTGTTGCCCGTCAACCCCAGCCCGTCCAGGCTGCCCAGCCCCGCGAAATCCCCGGGCGCAAGCGACGCAACCCCCTTCTCAGACAGGTCCAGCCACCCGGTAACGCCGGCGAGGTGTGACGCCGTCACCTCGCCGCAGCCGTTGACGTTCACGCCGTCGAGCTCGTTCACCGCAGCCAGGATGGCGTCCTGAACCTGCTGCGTGCGACCGCATACGCCGGCTGCCTGCGCCGACGCGCTGCCCGCGGCGAATGCTGTTACGACCGCAGACAACAGTAAGAGCGGCAGAGCTCTGGTGAAAAACCCTCTCATATTCCGAATGGTCGTGCCTGAATCTCGACGAAGAAAATCAAACAGCCGCCCTTGGCTGGGCTGTTTGTTGCTGGCAGCAGCGATAGAATCCCCGCAATCGAGGACACACTAGGGCCTATTCACGCTATCACCCAGAGACCCGTAGCGCACAGCGGAGGCCCACCCAAAATCCCCGGCCACACCGGATACCTCTTCGTCTCTTCCCCTGAGGGGAAGAGTAAGGATGGGGGCTAATGTCAAGACGCCCTAGCATCAAAGCATACCACGTTCCGGCTCCAGCGTGAGCGCCTATCCGGAGACATCTACAGGCAACCACAGGGGATTGTCTTTTCGCGCCCTGCCCTTATCCCCTCTCCCTTGACAGGAGAGGGTGAGGGTGATTCAGGACGCCGAACTACATTGAAGCAGCGAAGCAGCGCTAGAAGTTGACTGGCGTCGACTTGGGCCTTAGAATTGAAGCCAAGCTTGTTGAGAGGTGTTCACGTGATTGCCACCAGAGAAAAGCCAAAGCCGCTGACCATCAGCATCAGTCCCGAAGCCGCCGAGCACGTGAGGCACTTCGCGCTCACATCCGGGAAGCCCGAAACGCACCTCCGCGTTGGCGTCAAGGGCGGAGGCTGCTCCGGACTGACCTACGTCCTCGACTTGGTGGACCAGCTCCCCGAAGATGACAAGATCGTCGAGGAGCACGGCCTCAAGCTCGGGGTTGACCGGAAGTCCTACGTCTTCCTCGCGGGCACCACCCTCGAATACTCCGGCGGGCTCAACGGCAAGGGGTTCGTGTTCAACAATCCCAACGCCAAGACGAGCTGCGGCTGCGGCACCTCCTTCGGCGTCTGACCGCCAACCCCTCCTCAACAGCAGAGGGCCAGGCTGAGGATGACCCATCAGGAATGACGCGGAGATGCCCACGCACCGCTCCTATTCCGAACAGTACGAGGCGCTGACAGCAGGCGCCGCCCTCGTCCAACGGCCATCAGGCCGCCTCCGCTGCTCCGGCGAGGACGCCCTGGACCTGTTGAACCGCCTCTCCACAAACGCCCTCATGGACCTGCCCGAATCCGGCGGCGCAAACACGGCGCTCACCTCCAACAAGGGCCGCATCATCGACATGCTCTTCGTCCTCAGACAGCACGACCGCCTCCTCGTCATCACCAGCCCCGGAAATGAGTCCCGCGTCCGCGAATGGCTCGACTTCTACACCATCATCGAAGACGTCGAGATAGAAGACATCACCGACTCGACAACCTCCGTATCCCTCGTGGGTCCAGCATCCGCCGACCTGCTCTCGCGCGTCTCGCGCCCGCCGATACCCGCGCCCGCCCCTGGCTCCTCTGTCGCCGTGAGCGTCCACGGAATCGAGGCCACCGCCATACGCCGCGACGTGGGCGGCATCATGGCATTCGATCTCATCGCGCCTGCGCCTGGCGGCCCGGCGCTCGACGCAGCCCTCACGGACGCAGGCGCAGTCCGCGCCGACCCCGAAGTCATGGAGCGAGTGCGCATCGAACAGGGCGTCCCCGCGTTCGGCGCGGAGCTCGGCGAGGCGTACAACCCCCTCGAAGCCGGCCTCCAGCCTATCATCAGCTACACCAAGGGCTGCTATATCGGCCAAGAGGTGATAGCCCGCCTCACCACCTACGACAAGGTCCAGAAGCGCCTCGTCCGCCTGAGATGGGCGCCAGGCGCCGACATTGCCCCAGCAGCCAAGCTCATCCACGACGGCAAGCAGGCCGGCATCGTCACCTCCGCATCCCAAGACGCCGGCACAGGCGCAGGCATCGGCCTCGGCTACGTCAGGAAGGCGCATTCGGCTCCAGGCTCCCGCCTACAGTCCGAGTCCGGCGACACCGTAGAGACGCTCGGAGAAACCCCATAGTGACCAAGCCGCAATATATAATCCCGATCGAATCATCCTATGGAGTACCCCGCATGGCCCAACCTTCCATCACGCCCGACGACCTCGCGGCTGCCCTGCCCGACACATCCAGCCCCCTGGCGCTCGACGGGATCGAAGACACGATCGCCATCCTGCGCGACGCCCACGGCATCCCCCACGTCCGCGCCCGAACAGTCCACGACGCCTTCTTCGGACAGGGATTCGCCACCGCCCAGGACAGGCTCTGGCACATGGAGCGCGACAGGCGGTCCGCATACGGACGCTGGGCCGAGGCCGCAGGCGACCACGCCATCGAGCAAGATACCCTGATGCGCAGGCTCCGCGTCGGCCCATCCGTCAATGCCGACTACGACGCCCTGAGCGCCGAGGCGAAGGCCATGCTCGACGCTTACGCCGCTGGCGTGAACGCATTCATGGACACCGCGAGGGCGCTGCCCATAGAGTTCCGGCTCACAAGCGTCACCCCAGAACCCTGGCGCCCCCAGGACTGCCTCGCCGTCTTCAAGACGCGCCACATCCTCATGGGCGTCTTCGAAGGCAAGCTCTGGAGAGCCAGGCTCATCAACGCCCTCGGCGTACAGAGGGCCGCCGAGCTCATCCCCGACTACCCAGAAGGGCATCTCATCATAACGCCCCCCGGCGAGGATTACGCCGGCGGAGTCTGGGACGCCCTCGCCCAGCTGACCGCCGGCGCGTCCGACGTTAGCTGGCTCGCCGACGCAGAGGGCGGCAGCAACAACTGGGCCCTCATGGGCAGCCGAACCGCCTCCGGCAAGCCCCTCCTCGCAGGAGACCCGCACCGCCCGCTCGACACGCCCAACGTCTATTACCAGAACCACCTAGCCTGCCCCGACTTCGACGCAATCGGCCTCTCATTCCCGGGCTGCCCAGGCTTCCCGCACTTCGGACACAACGCCCGCGTCGCATGGTGCGTTACCCACGCCCAGGCCGACTACCAGGACCTATACGTCGAGCGGTTCAACGACAGGGGCGAATACCAGTGGAAGGGCGAGTGGCGCAAGGCCGACGTCACCCGAGAGACCATCCGGTCACGCGGCGGACGCTCCATCGAAATCGAAGCCGCGGCGACCCACCACGGCCCGATCATCCTCGGCGGCCCCGGCTCCGACCACGCCATAGCCCTCAAGTACACGGGCTCCGCCGGGCCGAACACGTGGGCCGAGTGCATCCCCCAGATGCTCCGCTCCAAGTCCGTGGACGACATGGACGAGGCCATGCGCGGATGGACAGACCCATCCAATAATTTCGTATTCGCCGACGTGAGCGGCAACGTCGAGTACCTGAACCGCGGACGGCTGCCCGTCCGACCAGCGCTCAACAGGTGGCTCCCCGTCCCCGGCTGGACGGGCGAGTACGAATGGGACGGCTTCGTGCCCTTCGAAGAGCTCGCCCGCGCCAAGAACCCCGAATCCGGCTATATCGTAACCGCCAACAACAGGATAGCCCCCGACTCCTACCCCCACTACATCGGCCTCCACTTCGCCCCAGAGTACCGCGCGCGCCGCATCAAGGACCGCCTGGACGACCTCGACAAGGCCACGGTCGACGACATGACCGCAATCCACGCCGAGATGGTCTCCATCCCCGCCCGCGTCTATTCGAGCCTGCTGGCGAGCGTCGAGCCGCTCGACGAGCCGTCCGCCCAGGCGCAGGCAGCCCTCTCCGGCTGGGACGCCTCCATGGATATGAACAGCGTCGCCCCCACCATCTACAGCGCCTTCCGACGCGAGCTCGAATGGGCCCTGTTCGAGCATCACCTCGGCCCCCTCGTCGGCGAAGCCCTGTCCGCAACCGGCCGAGGCGCCCCCATGCACCTCGCCCAGCTCCGCGCGCGCTTTGCCGCCGCCGCCGACAACGACGACCCATCCGTCCTGCCCGAAGGCGAAACCTGGAGCTCCGCAGCAGCCGACGCCCTATCGAAGGGAGTAACGTGGCTCCAAGTTACCCTCGGCGAAAACATGGCCGACTGGCAGTGGGGCCGTGTCCACGCAACACACCCAGAACACACCCTGTCCGCCGCATTCCCCGAGCTCGCCAACCTCCTCGACCCGCCAAGCGTGCCGATGAACGGCGACGGCGACACACCCCACTCCGGATCCTACTCGCAGGCCCAACCCTTCACCGCAACAGGCTTGTCCGTAGCCCGATACGTCTTCGACCTCGCCGACTGGAGCAATTCCCGCTGGATAACCCCCCTGGGCTCCTCCGGCCACCCAGCCAGCCCCCACTACGCCGACCAAGCGCCCATCTGGGCCGAAGACGGCGCCATCCCCATGCTCTACCACTGGCCCAACATCGAGGCGCAGGCGGAGAGCCGCCAGGAGCTCGCCCCAGGTCGCGCGAGGTGATTCATGTTCGCACCCACAGAGCCGAAGATATACCACACCCTCCATTGGGACCGGCTGCCGTCCATAGTGACAGAAGGACTCCTCCTGTGTGATTCGTTGGTAGCGACTCGCGGCTTGCCCGGCACGAACATCGGCATAAACAAGATCAAGCGGCGCCGGCTCTACGAATTGTCCCTCCGCAGCCACCCCGGACTGTTCGTAGGGGACTGTGTGCCCTTCTACTTCTGCCCGCGCTCCGTCATGCTCTACGCCATATTCAGGGCCGGACACTCCCAAATGACGTACCACGGAGGCCAGGACCCGATAATCCACCTGGAAGCCGACCTGCGCAGAACAATAACATGGGCGGATTCCAACAACCGCCGCTGGGCCTTCACGTCGTCCAACGCTGGAGCCTACCGCTTCCAGGACTATTCCAACCTCGCCCAACTGGACCAGATAGACTGGGACGCGATACAAGCCACCGTCTGGCGAGATAAGAGGGAGGCCAGGCAAGCCGAATTCCTGGTAGAGCGCTCGTTCCCATTGAGCGTGATCTCGCGCATAGGCGTCCGCTCCCACGAGATCCGTGACCAGGTTCTCCATGCGCTGCAGCCAGCAGACCACCGCCCGCCCGTAGAAGTCATGCCGGATTGGTACTATTGACGCGGAGGATGAACCGGCATGATTGAGATTGAAGTCAGGACCGAAGGCAGCATATTCGACGCGAACGTCGAAGCCCTGGTCAACCCCGTCAACTGCGTAGGCATCATGGGGAACGGGCTCTCAAAGGAGTTCAAGAAGAGGTATCGCAAGAACTTCGAGGAATACAAGGCCGCCTGCAATCTTAAAGAAGTCAAGCCGGGCCGGATGTTCGTATCCGAGACCGGCTCCCTAGGCAATCCTCGCTACATCATCAACTTCCCAACCAAGCGCAACTGGCGCGACAAGAAGAGCCGCATGGAGTACATCAAGAAGGGGCTTGATGCCCTTGCTGATGAGATAACAGACCGGGACATCCGCTCGATAGCTATACCAGCCCTTGGCTGCGGATTGGGCAGACTGGAATGGTCCGACGTCCACGAGCGCATCGAAGATAAGCTCAAGGGCCTCGCCGATGACAATCGGACGATAATCCTCTTCGCGCCGCAAGACGCGCCAGAGACCGCCGGCGCATCCGGCCACTCTACCAGCCCTCCCTACCCCAAAAACGAGACCATCCCCATGCTGCCCCCAGACCAATCACAATGAGCGTATCCCCTCCCCCTTGACGGGTGAGGGTGACACCTCCGCGTCCTTGCTTTCCTGTCCCGCTCCTGAAATTGCGCTCTGGGAGTGTCCATCGGCTGGCGCTTTCGGATACAATGGGATGCATCATGTGCGGAGTCAGCGGCATAGTCCACAAGAAGGCGTCGCCCGACAGGCCAGCCCCGGTCGGGCGCGACCTGGTCAGGATGCTCGACTCCCTTGCCCACAGGGGGCGGGACTCGACCGGCCTGACCGTCGCCGGAGAACCGACCAGCGCCGACCTCGTCGCGCGCCTCTGGACGGACGGCAACCCCGACGATGCCGCCTCCAGGGTCGAAAGCGCCATCTCCCGCCTGGGCGGAGCGGTCGCCTCCAAGGACGTGCGCGGCAGCTTCATACGTCTCGCCCTGCGCTACCGCGGCGATGTCCCCGCCCTCGCGGAAACGCTGCTCGCAACGCCGGGCGTAGTCATCCACAGCATCGGCGAGTCCTCCGAGATAGTGAAGGACGTGGGAACCGCCGCCGACATAGACGCGAAGCACAACCTCGCGCGGCTCGAAGGAACGCACGGCATCGGACACGTCCGACTGGCTACCGAGAGCGCCGTGGACATCAGCCACTCACACCCATTCTGGGCATACCCCTTCCCCGACGTCACCGTCGTACACAACGGCCAGCTCACCAACTACCACAAGATGAAGCGGAAGTACCAGGACGCAGGCCATCGCTTCCAGACTCACAACGACTCCGAGCTGATAGCCGTGTACCTGGCCGACAGCATGGCGGACGGGAATTCGCTCGACAGCGCTCTCAGGGCGTCCATAGACGATCTGGACGGCACTTTCACCTATCTCGTATCCACGAAGGAAGGCATGGGCTGCGCCAAAGACCGCTGGGCCGCCAAGCCCCTGGTCGCCATGGAGACGGACGACGTGGTGGCCGTCGCGTCGGAGGAGGTGGCCCTCAGGAGCGTCTTCCACGAGGAGATCGCGCGGATAGAACCCCAGGAAGCCGAGGTCATGACGTGGTTGACCTAGACGCGAACGCGCTGACCACGCGGGAGCTCAACCGCCAAATCAAGGACCTGGCCGCGCAGGGCGAGGAGATCAGGGTCCTCAACCCCCAGGCCCGCCACAACATCGCCGTCGGCGTACTCCAGCCCTGCAAGATTCGCGTCGAAGGAAGCGTGGGCTACTACTCCGCCAGCCTGCTGGACGGCCCCGAGGTCGTCATAGACGGCAACGCCGGCTGGGCGCTCGGCGAGAACCTGATGAGCGGCAGGATTACCCTCGCCCGCGACGCCGGAGCATCCGTCGGGGCCTCCATGCGCGGCGGCGAAATCCTCGTCGGCGGCAACGCGGGCGCGCGGGCGGGCATCTCGATGAAGGGCGGCTCGCTCGTCATCGCGGGCAGCTCCGGCTTCCTCACGGGATTCATGATGCAGAAAGGCTCCATCATCGTATGCGGCGACGCCGGGGACGCGGTCGGCGACTCGATGTACGAGGGCGTCATATACGTGGGCGGGAGCTGCGGCTCGCTGGGCAGCGACGCCAAGATAGAAGAGGCGTCCGAGGAAGACCTGATAGCCGTCTGGGACATCCTGGACAGGCGCGGCATCACCGAAAGACCCCGATTCACCAAGATAGTCTCCGCCAAGAAGCTGCACCACCTCGACTCCCTAGAGAGACTGGAAAAGGCCGCCGTCTGATGGTCCATCCGAGCAGCCAGACCATGCCCCCGTGGGTCATTGACGACATCCACGCCAAGGCCGACCTCGGCCGATACAGGATTCGCGGCTTCAGCACGTTCCAGAAGGTAACCCACTTCGACGACCTGACGTTCCTATCCACCGGCCTGACCCGCTTCCCCCTGGAGGGGTACAGGGAGAAGTGCGGCACGCGCACCGTCATCGGGGCGAGGCACGCCGAAGAGCCGCTGACTCTCGAAACGCCGGTGTACATATCCGGCATGAGCTACGGCGCGCTCTCCGCCAACGCCAAGACCGCCCTGGGCAAGGGCGCGTCGCTCGTCGGAACCGCAAGCTGCACGGGCGACGGCGGGATGCTCCAGGCCGAGCGCGACGCATCCGACAAGCTGATCTACCAGGCGCTGCCCAGCAGGTACGGCTTCGACCCGCGTCACCTCGTCCAGGCGCAGGCCGTCGAGGTAGTGGTAGGGCAGGGCGCGAAGCCGGGCACCGGCGGGATGCTCATGGGCGTGAAGGTCCTCGACGAAATCGCCGAGATGCGCGACCTGCCAAAGGGCATAGACCAGCGAAGCCCCGCCCGACACCCGGACTGGCTCGGCCCCGACGACCTCGCCATGAAGATAGACCAGCTGCGCGAGGCCACAGACCACAAGCCCCCCATCCACGTGAAGCTCGGCGCGTGCCGAGTGGCCGACGACGTCAAGCTGGCCGCCAAGGCCGGCGCCGACGCCATAGTCATAGACAGCATGGTCGCCGGCACCGGCGCGTCCGCCGAGGTCCTGCTCGACCACAGCGGCATCCCCACCGTGCCAGCCATCGTCATGGCGCGCGAAGCCCTGCGAGAGCTGGGGCTGTACGGCGAGGTCAGCCTCATAGCGTCAGGCGGCATCCGCAGCGGAGCCGACGCCGCCAAGGCCCTCGCCCTCGGCGCAGACGCGGTCGCAATCGGACTAGCCGCCCTCGTGTCCCTCAACTGCAACAGGGACATCCCAGAAGCCGACTACGAGAGCGAGGTCGGCGTCTCCGCAGGCTTCTGCCGCCACTGCCACACCGGGAAATGCCCCGTGGGCATCGCCACCCAGAACCCGGCCCTGACCAAGCGGCTCGACCCGGACGAGGGCGCCGAGCGCGTAGCCAACTTCCTCAACGCAATGACCATGGAAATGGCCCTGCTCACCCGCTCCCTGGGCAAGAGCGACGTCCACAGCCTCGAACCCGAAGACCTAGCCGCCCTAACCATCGAAGCCTCCGCCATGGCCCAAATCCCCCTAGCAGGCACAAACAAAATCTACAACGAGTAACCGCCGACGTGAACGAGATAAGGCTCAACAACTTCCGCTGCTTCCGCGAGGAACAGACCGCCCGCCTCGCCCCACTGACCCTCCTGGTAGGCGAGAACAGCACGGGCAAGACATCCTTCCTGGCCCTGATCCGCGCCCTCGTGGATATTGCCTACCGCTTCCGTAACCCGGATTTCAAGGAGAACCCTTACGACCTCGGCAGCTTCGATGAAATTGCCCATCATCGAGGTGCCAGAGGAGGCAGAGCCGATGTATTCGAAGCCGGTTTCACCATCAAGTCAGGGCGCAAGGGAGATCCGGTTAGTAAGTTTTGGTTCGCCTTTGCGCGGAGCGGCACTGCCCCGGTTCCTGTAAGACGACGCCTTTCTCGTGGCAAGACTTGGATCGACGAAACATTTGCAGCTGGTGAGCTCAACGCGCTAAAAGTGGGAACTACCAGGGGAGCTTGGAAGCTACAGGTTCCGGATGAAGACAAAGTCCCCTTCCTCGTTGATGCGGGTATGGCGATCCCTCCCTCCTATTTTCTCTTCCTAGCGAAAGGGCTAGCAGAAGGGATGGCTTTTGTGCCTTTGGAGAACTCGGAACCCTTTACTTCCGAGGATCGTAGTGATCTAATCGAGCTGGCGAATCGTCATGCCCATCGTCCCCGGCCATCTGCAAGCGCGCCAGTTCGAGCGAAGCCGCGCCGAACCTACGATCCCTCCCGCCCTACTCCGGACCCGGAAGGCGAATCCGTTCCCATGTATCTCGCCGACGTGTTCTCCAGGGACAAACAGATGTGGACAGTCCTCAAGGATGGGCTTGAGAGCTTTGGGAGAGACGCGGGCCTCTTCGACGAAATCTCTATCAAGAGGCTCGGCAAAAGGGCAAGCGAGCCTTTCCAGGTGCAGGTCAGGAAATTTGGAGGAGGGCTGAAGGGCCCGTGGCGCAATCTGATAGACGTGGGATACGGAGTCAGTCAGGCGTTACCGGTCATAACGGAATTGTTGCGGGAGGACGCCCTGGACATGTTCCTGCTGCAACAGCCGGAGGTGCATCTCCACCCCAGCGCGCAAGCCGCTTTGGGCAGCCTGTTCTGCCAAGTCGCCGGCTCTGACCGCCAGCTGGTGGTCGAGACTCACAGCGACCACCTGATGGACCGCGTGCGTATGGACATCCGCGACGGTAAATGGCTCACGCCCGAAGACGTATCCATCCTCTACTTCGAGCGCGACGGCATCGAAGTCAACATCCACTCACTCCGAATCGATGAGGAAGGAAACATCCTAGACGCGCCAGACAGCTACGGTAGGTTCTTCATGGAAGAAACGGCACGGTCTCTCCAGATTTGATATGTGCGCGATTCTCGATGCAAACGTCGTTGCCGAGGTGTTTGGAACCAACAGGCCACCGGCAGGCAAAGGGTTTTTCGACTGGCTCGATAAGGGCGATGGACGCTTGGCAGTCGGAGGCAAGCTTCTCGAGGAGCTTGACAAGAGTGCGTCATTCAAGAGGTGGAGAGTCAACGCAGTGCGTTACGGGAGAGTGAGAAGGGTGGACAAGGATGTGGTCAATTCAAAGACCAAGGAAATCGAAGGGGCGTGCAAGTCGGACGACCCACACGTCATTGCATTAGCGCAGGTCAGCGGCTCTCGCCTGCTCTACTCCAATGACCTCGCCCTCCACAAAGACTTCACGGACCTGAGCTTGATCAAAAAGCCACCTGGGAAGGTATATTCGACCCTCAGGACCTCGAAATTCACACGCGCCCGCAGGGATCTGCTTGTCCAAGCGCCTTCATGCAGCCGGAGAAAACACAAAAAGGAGCGCCGGTAAACTTAAAGGTTCTGCAAGAACTGGTGGAACGAAGTCTCAAGGGACAGGACTTGTTTGAAGATATGGACGATTTCATTTCTACTGCAAGGGATATTGTGAATTGGTCTCTGGTAGACGCACGCTTATAATTACCTGTTGGGACGTTTTTGCTCTTCCACAAAACGTTTTACCATACGAACCATCAAGATTTCGTTACGCAATATGAGTGCGAGAATGAGTGCTATCAAGCCAGTTATGGCTACCAACCATATTGACCATACCAAAACGCTATTGCCCAGAAAAAACCCTATTAGCGACACTAATGATACGGCTATCCCAGCATATACAGAATGCATAAGATAATCCAGGACGTCCCTGTAGTATCCTGTACGCGCTGCGAATTGTAGCACAGTCGAGCCGCTCATGCCCAGTAGCATGTTGCGTTGAGTAGCTGTGAATCCTGCAACGACTATCCCAAGAGTCATGGTGCCAGCCGCCAGCGGCTTTGGTAGCGGCCCAATCTCACACACGAAGGCCACCACTGCGGCGACCGCGGCCGCACCTATCCCTGCAAGAATTGGGAAAAGCCGCTCGGCCCTGGCTGACATTATGCAAGGAACTCCCGGCGAATATCTATAAGGGCGTTCCAGCGTTCTTCATGCGGAATTTTCCTGGATGTGCCATCCACGTTCAGGAGACGTTCCCGTTTTTCACGATGCTGGATCAGGTCAATAATCTCTAGTGGCTCGTCGTCATTCTCACGCCCGCTCACTTTTAGCTGAGTGACGTTGTTCGCATCGTTGGAACCTATTATAGTATTGATGGTTTCCCATATAGACGGCACCCTGAGCGATTTTCTTCTCTCTTCTGGTGAAGTTTTTACTTCGATATTTATATACCCTGCGTCGTACGTCTCACCAAGAGATTTAATCACACCAATGCCCGATGCACGGTCCGCCTCTGTGACTTGGCCTATGTTCACACGCATTATCAGACTGCGGATGGTCTGGTGCCTGCGCGCCCTCGCCGCCGCATCGTCATCTAGTCTCGGTATAAGCCGGTAATACGTCCCGCGATTGGCGAATCTCTCGAAATAGCTGACTATCGCCCCAGGCCCCATTCCACCTTGGGTAGATTCGACAAACGCCAAATTGGCCTCTGGATCATACAGCATAGCCGTTTCATGGGCGAAAGACTCGTCCCGGTCAAGGTCGATAGGGGCTGCAGGTGTTTTAGGAGCGGAACGTCCGGGACCTGCAAATTCGAAAGTCACGAAGTTCAGCAGGTGGCAACCCTCGCGCTCGTCGCAATGTTCCAGACGGCGGCCCTTTTCGTTCACATCGCTGTACCGCTCATCAAGAGGCTGTCCGCAAGCGCCATCAATCGCCACGCCGAACGAGGTCAGACCGGACTCGGCGGACTCGGACTGAGGCAGTTCGACATCGTAGATATTGACCTTGAATGGCTTGGTGGGCATCTGATGCCTCCTTACCGACCATAGGGATGGCTACTGGTGGCAGGTAATGTACAATACCATGGGCAGTGGCGCAACCCCCAATGTGGAGACTCCATAGTATATATGAGTTCATTATGCGAACTGGCGACCCAGGATACCCAGCGGGGGATCATTCGCTATGGGCCCGCCAACGGGGGGGTAATAGCTGTTCACTCGCCCCATACCCGCCCCACTGCCGCCTGAATCCTCCTCTCCATCCGCCCCGCCAGCTCCCGATTCGCCCCCACCAACGCCTGCTCCGCCTCGATCTCGGCTACTATCGCCTGTTGCGTTTCGAGAGGTGGAACCGGAACTTGGATTCTCGCAATATCCTTCTTGTTGATGGATGCGAATGTCGATCCAGCGCTTCCTATTATCTTCGCTTCCATGCCTCGTAGAACATAGAAAACATACCTCGTCATCAATCGGTCGTTGTTGGGCCTAATCGCGGCAAGACCGCGCCCTATGCAAACACTGAACTTCGTAAGATTGACAGGACCGACAGGCGCACGTACCGACATGACTATGTCACCTTTCTCAGCAAATCTTCGAGGCTCGGTTGTCCATTTCTCAGGCTCCTCAATGAACATAGAACCGAACTCCGTCTTCCCTTGGTAGAACGGTTCTCCATCTCCGGTCGTATTGTACGATCGTCCCGGCGGTGATTGCCCCGGTATTACCTCTGCCACTTCCCCAATTGCCACCATAGGCCAATCCGGGTCTATCGGCACATGCGGACGATAGTTCTCCACCACCGCACGCGCGCCGTCCATCACCCGCTGATACCCCTCGATCTCCGCCACAATCTCCTCCTGCGCATCCAGCGACGGCAACGGAATTTCGATATTCTCAATGTCTCGCTTGTTGATAGATGCAAACGTAGCGCCAGCGCTGCCAGTTATCCTCGTCTCCAGGCTGTGCAGGATGTGGAAAGCATAAGTCGTCAGTATCTTCTTACCGGGTCTGATTGCAGCAAGGCCGCGCCCTATGCAGACGCGGCTTGTCGTTAGATTGACCGGCCCCACAGGAGCTCGCACAGACATAAGAATATCGCCTTCATCAGCGAATCTCCGTGGATCAGTAGTCCATTTTGTAGGCTCACCAACAAAGATTTCGCCAAACTCGGTCTTGCCCTGATAGAACGGAGTGCCAGTCCCAGCGTTGTTATAGGATTCACCGGGCGGCGATTGACCAGCTATTATTTCTGCCACTTCTCCCAAAGGAACTATTGGAAAACTAGATATATGAGCGATATTCTCCCGATACTGCTCCCCGCTCAGCCCATATCCCCCATCAGCCGCAATCCTCGCCTTCTCCACAACCAGCCCCGCGCCTGCCGCGTACTCCGTCGCCGGCTCCGCAATGCCGACGCCCTCAGGCGCTCGCAGCCCGTCCAGATACGCCGCTATCTCCGCCTGGACTTTCGGCAGATCGTCCTCGGCGATCTGGCGGCGCTGATCGCCCAGGTCGAACCCGTCGTTCTCCACCTTGAAGAAGGCGATGTGGTCGGCCCTCTTTGCGAGCGACCTGTCCAGTATCAGGATGGACGTCTTGACCCCGGAATACGGCTTGAACACGCCCGCCGGCAGCGAGATTACGGCCACGAGGCAGTCCTCCACCAGCATCTTGCGGAGCTGCTTGTAGGCCCGCTGGCTCTGGAACACGATGCCCTCCGGCACGATGATTCCCGCGCGGCCCGGCGGCGTCAGATGCTCCGCTATGTAGTCCACGAACAGAACCTCGCTGCGCCTCGACTTGACCGAGAAGCGGTTGTGCGGTCGGATGCCCCCTTTCGGCGACATGAACGGCGGGTTCGCGAGGATGACGTCGGCGTATTCGTTCCAGCGCTCCTCGCTGGTCAGCGTGTCGTATTCGAATATGTGGGGCTCCGCGAACTCGTGCAGGTACATGTTCACGAGGGACAGCCGCACCATTATCGGATCCGTGTCGTAGCCCGTGAAGTTCGTGGCAAGCCGGCCCTTGTCGTCGGGTGTCAGTGTACTGTTCCCGTCTTCACTCGTGTTTATGGCTAGGATGTGCTTGTAGGCAGAGATGAGAAACCCAGCAGTGCCACAAGCTGGGTCTAGGATGGCCTCATGCTTCTTGGGATCTATGATAGTGACGATGAAGTCTATTACATGGCGAGGAGTACGGAACTGTCCTGTGGCTTTCTGAACACCCAGAACAGAGATCAGATATTCGTAGGCGTCGCCGAGGTGTTCGGAGTCGTCATAGGTAAACTCGTCAATCACCTTCAGGAACGCCCGCAAGGTCTCCGGGTCACTGTAAGGCAGGTATGCGTTGTCGAATATGGCGCGGAAGAGCGCGGGAATGCCGGGGTTTTCGGGCATCCGGCCTATCGCCTCGGCGTACAGGTTCAGCGTCTCGTATCCGCCGAGCCCGGAGCGCATGAGCTTGGCCCAGCCGTACCGCGCGAACTCGCCCGCGAAGAAGGTCCGCTCCCCGCCCCACTCCTCGCTCTCGGCGTCCATGTCGTCCATGAACTTGTAGATGAGGGCGATGGTGATCTGCTCGACCTGGCTCTTGGGGTCGGGCACCTTGCCGACGAGGATGTCCCGCGCCGTGTCTATGCGCCGCCTCGTGTCGGTGTCCAGCATCTACGTTGTAACCTGGAACGACTGCCCCAGCGGGGAGAAGTCTTCTACCTCCTGCTTGGCCAGCTTGCCGCGGATCTGCTCGAAGCGGCTGACTGTTTCCTTTGGATACAGCCGCTCGCCGCAGCGCAGGCAGACCTCGGCGCGGACAGTGGCGACCGCAAGGTTGACGCCCCCGCGCAGAAGCTTTTCGACTTCCTTCTCGATAATCTCGCCGCCGCATGTTGGACACTTACTGAACGGCATCATCAAATGCGTCTCCTTGTACGCCAATTGAGCCAGCGATTATACTACGCCGCGAACTGGTTCAATGATATGTAGTCCTTGACGTATTCGGGAACGAGGCGGTGGTATTCGTCTGGAACGGCGCGGTAGTCATGTATGGAGAAGGCGAGGTTGGTGGCGAGCTGTGAGAACTGGCGGTTGTCTATGATGGCGCGGGTGTCGATGTCGGTGGTGTATGCCTTGAAGTAGGTCTTGATGGCGATTATGGACGCGGGCTGCTCCGGCTTGTGGTCTGCCACGAACTTGGAGAACTCCTCTTCGAGCAGCTCGTCCTTCGACTTGAAGCGCGGGATGAGGCCGAATATCTTCTCCAGGATTTCGCGGAGGGCGATTCGGCGGTCCACGTCGGCGGCCCTGCGGAGCTTCTCGAGGTTGTAGTAGTCCTCGGGCTTGTCGAATACCTCGCGGTTCACGTATTCGATGACGCGGTCCCACTGGCCCGCGTCGACGGCCTCCGCGATGGCCTTGTCCTCGCGCACGGCGTCCGCGAACCTGTCGAACAGCATCCGGTCTATCTTCATGCCCTCGAAGCCGACTTTCCTTTCTTTCACAGACGTTATCACGTCCTTGCCCAAGTGTTCGTATGCGCCGGTATAGGTTAGCTGAGCTCCTCCCCCGCCGCCTGGCGCTCCGCCGCCGTTGCCTGTGGAGCGCGGACGGGGCAGGGCTATCTTCTCGTCATAGTCGAACTCTGTCTCGAAGTACTCGCAGTTGCCGAAGAAGTCGAAGAGCTTGAAGGCGCTCTTCTTCGGCTGGCTGACCCGCTGCGCGAGGACTGCGTCGTGAAGCTCGCCCCTGAAGTCGTGCGGACGGGCGCCGCGACCCTTGATCTGGACGAAGTCCGTGGGCGAAAAGATCGGGCGGAACAGCCCCAGGTTCAGGATGTCCGTGCAGTCGTAGCCGGTGGTCATCATGCCGACGGTGACGCAGACGCGGGCCTTGGACGTGCGGTAGTAAGGGTGGAAGCCGGCGGAGCCGAGCAGGTTGTTGTTGGCGAACTGGACGGCCATCTGCTGGGCGTCCTGCACGTGCGAGGTAACCTGTGCGGCGAAGTCGGACTGGTACCTGCCGGGGAACATGCGGTGCGCCATCTCGTTGAGTATCTGCGCCAGCCGGGCCGCGTGGCCTTGGCTGACCGCGAACACGATGGACTTGCCGACCTCCCCGCTGATCGGGTCTCGAAGCGCGTTCTCTATGAATACCTTGCAGAAGAGCGCGTTGGTGGCGTCGGAGAAGAAGCTCCTCTCGAAGTCGCGGTGGACGTAGGACTTGTCCTGCGCGACGTCGCTCTCTTCGTCTTCGAACGACACGAAGAACCCCTCGGAGAGAAGCTGTGTGGTTACGTCCGTCCGCGCGTCCACGACGGTGGGATTGATGAGAACGCCGTCCCTCACGCCGTCGAGGAGCGAATAGCGAAAGGTCGGCTCGCCGCTCTCGCATCCGAAGGTGCGGTAGGTGTCCCGCATCAGCCTGCGCTCTGTCTCGCGCGGGTCATGCACGGCGCGGGGCGCGCCGTCGAAGCCCTTCAGGTAGTCGCGCGGCGTGGCGGTGAGCCCGAGCTTGAAGCCCACGAAGTAGTCGAATACGGCGCGGGCGTTGCCGCCGATAGAGCGGTGCGCCTCGTCGGAGATCACCAGGTCGAAGTCGGTCGGCGAGAAGAGGGATTGGTACTTGTTATTGAACAGCAGGGACTGGACCGTGCTGACGACGATTTCGGCTCGGCGCCAGTCGCCGCGCCTCTCCTTGTATACGGCCGTCTGGAAGTCGGCGGAGAGCAACGCGGTGAAGACCTTCCTGGCCTGCTCCTCCAGTTCGAGCCGGTCCACGAGGAAGAGAACGCGCCGGGCGTTGCCGGAGCGCAGGAACAGCTTGACGACGGCGGCGGCCGTGAGGGTCTTGCCCGTGCCGGTCGCCATCTCGAACAGGAACCGGTCCTTGCCGCCCCGGACGGCGCGCTGGAGGGCGTGAACGGCCCGAAGCTGGTACGGGCGCAGGAAGCGGAGGTTGTTGGCGCTGATGTAGCCGGGACGCTCGTCCTCGTTCTTCCAAGCGGCTTCGGACGCATAGCCCGGGCGTTGGGTGAGCGCGATGTAGTCCTCGCCGACCTGCTCGTTCGCCAGGCGCCGCGGGTCGGGCGCGAACCTCTGGTAGCCAACCACGGAGTCGGGCGTAGGGAACGAAGTAACGACGTGAGGGTTGCCGCGTTCGAGGTCCCAGAAGTAGTGGAGGTTGCCGTTCGATAGGATAACGAATCGGCAATTCTGGGAGCGGGCGTACCTGCGCGCCTGCTCCTTGCCGGCGAGCGGGCTCTTGTCCTCCGACTTGGCCTCCAGCACGACGAGCGGGAATCCCCTGTCGTCGAGAAGCAGGAAGTCCACGAACCCCCTGGCAACGCTCTCGAAGTCGCCGCCGAGAGCGTCGAGGTCGGACGGCGCGAGGGCGACCCCGGCTTCGAGGCTGACGTTGGCGGGACTCCCCCCTTCAGGGAAGAAGCGCCACCCGGCGGCTTCCAGCAGCCTGTTGACCTTGATTCGCGCGGCAGCTTCGTTCAAGCGGACAGAACCCCCTGACGCCCGGCGTCCGCGTAATATGTTACCGCATCGCTGGGCGAATGACCGCCCCGACTAACCCCTGCTAACCCCTGTGCTGCGCCTGGCCTGCTTCCAGCGCTCGCTCGATTATCCGCACCAGCTCCCGCGCCGAGTCCGCGCTCAGCTCGACCGCCAGGCGGGAGCCCGCGCCTCGCTCCGGGTTGGCGAAGTCCAATATCAACGCCTCGTCGGACTGCGCGTGGAACGGGTGGTCATACACCGCCCTGGCCCGGCTCACCGAGAACCAGCCGCCTGCTCCCTTCGCGCTCCCCTCTACGTCCGCGACCTCAACGGTTCCCGCGCACATACGCGCCTCCTACATCAGCCCAGATGCTTGTCGAACCAGCCGAACACCCGCTCCCAGCCGTCAACCGCCGCCTGCTGCCTGTAGCTGGGCCGATAGTCCGCGAAGAAGGCGTGCCCCGCGTCCTCGTAAGTGTGCAGCTCGTAGCTCTTGCCGTGCCGCTCCAGCTCGCGCCCTATCACCTCGACCTGCCCCGGCGACGGGCTCGCGTCCTCCGCGCCGAACAGCCCCAGCAGCGGGCACGACAGGCCCGCCGTCATGTCTATCGGCGCGACCGGCTGCCGCTCGTTCAGGTCGCCCGGCCCCGCCGCGATGCGCCCGCCGTAGCACGATACCGCCGCGTCTAGCGACTCCAGGCTGCACGCCGCCAAGTAGGTCTGACGGCCCCCGGAGCAGTAGCCGATGATGCCAACCTTGCCGTTCGAGTACGGCAGCGAGCGCAGCAGGGCCGCCGCTCCCGCCACGTCGCCGACGGTCCGCGCGTCCGGGTTGCCCCCAGCCTCGCGCACCACCGCCGCCACGTCCTCAGGGTCGCCCGGCCCCTCGCGGTGATGCAGGTCCGGCGCGACCGCCGCGTAGCCGTGCGCCGCCATCTTGCGGACAATCTCCTTGACGTGCGTCACCAGCCCAAATATCTCGTGCAGAACTATGACGCCCGGATACGGCCCGGCCCCCAGCGGACGCGCCATGTAGCCCGATACCAGGTCCCCATCGTGCCCATCGAACATCACCGTCTCGGCCAACATTCCTTCGTAGCCAGCCATATCAGCACTCCTTTGCGTTGGGGCCGTAACCATACCGCTCCTGGCTACACCCCGTCGAAGATAGACTGGTCCCAGCTCACCCACTCCATTATCCCGCTCGCCTCGGTCTGGCGGCGGATATGGGCCTCGAACTCCGGGGTGACGTCGGCCTGGCCTGGGAACGGCGGGCCGGCGTCGAGACCCATGCTCCTCAGGATGACGAGCGCGTTCGGTCCGTCGGCAACCATGTTCTTGCGAGGCGCGGGCAGGGCGCCGGGGGCGTAAACCGGGTCGAATCGGGCTTGCTTGTGGAGGGCGTCCAGCCGCTCGTAATCGCGCGCCTCCATCAGCGCCGTCTGGTGCAGCGAGAAGCGCGGAGCCGCGTTGCCCAGCACGTCTATGTAGCCCTTCATGCCGAACCGCGTGCCCATCGAGAAGAAGAAGCGGTTCTGGATCAGGTTGAGCCGCTCGCTGAACAGCTGCGCGAAGCCGAGATAGTCCTCGGTCGTCGGCGCGCTCCACTTCACGCCCTCGACGTTGCTCAGGTCCGCCAGCCTGTGGAACAGGTCCCTGCTGAACGAGTAGCCGTTTGGCATGACCCAGTAGCTGTTGTATAGCACGATGCCGATGTCGGCGCGGTCGTTGACGTACTTGTAGTGTAGGAATACGTCGTCCTCGGAGGGCGTGGAATAGTGCGGCGGGGACAGCAAGACGAAATCCACCCCCGCGTCGGCGGCAACCTGGCACTTCCTGGCCGCCTCGCGCGCGCTCAGCTCCGCGACCATGACCATGACAGGCGCCTCGCCGCGGGCCTCCTCGACGCCCAGCTTGGCGAGTGCGGCGAACTCGTCGTCCTCGAGCATGTACGTTTCGCCCACGCCGCCCGCTATCAGCAGGACTGCCTTGCCTTCCTTCATGCCCTGGTCGACGGCCCAGCGCAGATGCGCGCGCTGGCGGTCGAGAAGCAGGTTGTGGTCTTCGTCGGTGAAGACGGGCAGCGAGAGTATGGATCCGACCAGTCGTTTCCTGCGGTCATCAGCCACGAGGGTCTCCTTTCACGCCGGCTATGCGGGCCATGATGCCCAGCGACCAGGCCTCGGCGCACAGCGACAGGCACTCGAAGCTCATTAGGCAGCACTTGAACCCCATCGTCCAGCATCCTTCGTCCTCTTCGAGGCGGCAATCCGCGCCCACGAGCGAGCATCTGAAGGCCAGCGTCCAGCACTTGAACGCCATCTTCCAGCACCTGCCGGCCATTTTCCAGGACCTGAGCCCCATCTTCCAGCACTTGGGATGCATCGCCTAACCCCCGTCGTCCAGTAAGCGCTGGTCCCAATCCACCCATTCCATGACGCCGCTCGCTTGGATGATCTTGCGGGTATGCTCGACGTATGCCTGGGACGGCTGCGCCTGGGCGGGGAAGTTGGACCCGGTTTCGAGTCCCATCAGCCTCCAGCGCAGCCTGCCGTACACGCCGTCGGCGACGGACGCGAACCCGGGCGCGTCGGCGCTGTTCAGCCGATTCTCCGCGTCGAAATGGACCTCGTACAGCAGGGCGTCGAGCTCGTCGTAGCGGCGCTGCCGCGTCAACTCCAGCTTCCTGAGCGAGAGCCTGGGAGCGACGTTGCCGTAGAAGTCCACGAACCCCTTCATGCCGTGCCGGGCCCCCAGCGAGCTGGTCATCGCGTTGTCCATGAAGGCGAACTCGTCCCCGAAGAGCCTCAGCATACCCACGTAGTGGGCCGCGCTCGCCGAGCTCCACTTGAACCCCACCACACGCTCCAGCTCCGTCATGCGCTCCATCAGCCCGCGGGTTATCTCGAAGCCCGGCGGAGGCGTCACCCAGAAGTTGTTGTAGCACATGATGCCCACGTCGGCGTGGTCGTTGATGTACTTGGTGAAGATGAACACGTCGTCCTCGGACGGGCAGGAGTAGTGCGGCAGCCCGAGCTCCAGGAAGTCTATGCCCGCGTCCGCGGCGTATCTGGCCCGGCGGGCTGCCTTGCGGACGTTCAGGTCGAATATGCCGACCATCGTCGCTATCTTGCCGCCCGCCTCGTCCATCAGCGCGTCTATCAGGGCGAAGAGCTCGTCGTCGGCGAGGTAGTAGCCTTCACCGTATCCGCCCGCAACCATGATCACGCCGGCGTCGCCGATTATCCCCTGGTCGAGGAGCCACCGGATGTGCCGGCGCTGCCTGTCCAAGAGCAGGTTATGCCGATCGTCCGTGAAGGTCGGCAGCGAGACGAGAGCGCCCGCCAGCTTGTCCTTTCTCCCGTCAGTCATGTGAACCCTCGCTTCGAGGTCTGGTCAGGCGCATAGTATAGCCGATTGGAACCGCCGCCGTGATTGCGGATGTCGGGGTCGGGTATAATCCAGGCCGAACCGCATATACCCAGCTAGGAGGACGAGATGGCGGCAGGCGACGTATCCGACGAGATTATCGAGCGCTTTCGGGATGTGGGAACCGCGACGGTGTACAGCGCCGTCAATCAGCGCGGCTATCCGCACTGCTTCATGCGCGGCATAAACGCATACACGCCGGGGATGCGCGTCGTCGGCAGGGCCCGCACGCTCTCCTACGTCCCATACCGACCGGACGTCGACGAGGAGTCTGGGCACGGCGAGGACGCCCCCGAGTACCGCGCCATGGGCTCGTGCGGGCCGGGCGACGTCCTGGTCGTCGGGACCCACCGGGACGTGGACAAGGCAATCGCGGGCGACATGATACTGCTCCACCTGAAGATGGTAGGCGCCGAGGGCGTCATCACCGACGGCGGCATCCGCGACCTGCCGGCAATCAAGGGGTACGGCTACGGCATATTCGCCGGCGGAATCACCGCCGCGGGCCGCGCCGGGATGACCACCAACGCGGAGGGGGTTGACGTGGTGTGCGGAGGCGTCACCGTCAGGCCAGGCGACGTCATCGTTGCGGAGGACCACGACATCGTGTGCGTGCCGAAGCAGATCGCCGAGGACGTGATCGACTGGGCCGAAGAGCACGAGGAGCTCGAGGAAGTGGTCAAGGATATGATCCTAGCGGAGAATTGCCCGCCGGGACGATACTACAACGCCGAGACCTTCGAGCGCCTGGCCGAAGAGCGCAAGGAATAGCCTGGCTCGTCCACCCCTTGAACATCTCCCTCCAAGAGCTGGGCCTGCCGTCCGACGCCCTGCTGTGGCAGGCGGCGATGCTGACCGCCATGTCGTTCGGCGTCGGCGTCGTGGGCGGATTCGTCGGGCTGGCGCTGGGGACGGTCAGGCTGCCCGTTCTGCTGATGCTAGGTATGCCTTCGACGCTGGCGGCGGGCACCAACATCATCGTCAGCACGTCCGCCTCGCTCTTCGGCGCGATACGCCACATGAGAGAAGGGCGCGTGGACCTGCGCGTCGTCCTCCTGATGGGGCTGCCCAGCTTCGCGGGGGCGTTCCTGGGAGGGTTCTACGCAGGCAGAGCGCCGGAGGGCCTGCTAATCCTCGTGGTGGGAGCGCTGGTCTTCTGGCAGGGCGTCGAGCTCGCGGCCAAGGCGCGCGCCGCCGATGACGCCTCCGGCTCCGACTCGGCCATGGCCGAAGCGCTCGCCACGGGCACGGAGCGACGACGACGCAGCCCGGCGCTGGCAGCCGCGCTCGGCTTGGTCATAGGAAGCATCGGCGGCGCGGTCGGACTGATACTCGGCAGTATCAGGCTCCCGGCGCTGATACGGCTGCTGGGGCTGGGACCCAGAATCGCCGCCGGCACCAACATGTTCATCGGGTTCGCCATGGGCGCGTCCGGCTGGGCGGGACACGTCGCCCAGGGCCAGGTTGACTATCCAATCGCCGCGCTCATGGCCCTGGCGGCCATAGCCGGCGTGAACATCGGTGCTCGGCTCACCGGCAAGGTCAGCCTGCGAAGCCTGGTCATGTCCATGGGCGTCATTCTGCTCGTAGTGGGCGCGCTGATGGTATGGCGCGGCGTCACCGAGTGGCTCGCCTGAGCGGCGGTGTCAGCCCTTCGCGTCCAGAAGACGGCGAATCGCCCCGGCATGGTCCGGATAGTGCCCAAAGGTATTCCCCGCTATCAGCTCCCAGGGCTTCCAGTCGCCTGGCATCCCCGAAAAGCGGGATGCGTCCGCGTACCCCGCGTCGGGCAGCAGCTCGAGCTGCTCGACGAGCTCTCGAAACACTCTGGACGACTCCGCCCGCGCGTCTTCTGGGGACATCCCCCTTGACTCTTCGTAGATGGCGGCGTTGCGCTCGTCCGCGCCCACCGCCCACAGGCCCGAGCTGGTCATGACGCGCGATTCGAGCATCCTGGCAACCTCGCGCTCGTACCACGCAACGTGGGCGATGATGTCCTTCACAGACGAATTGCCCTCGATGCCCGGCCTCGCCGCCAGCTCATCGCCGACCTATCCCAGCAGCTCGTCCCAGAGACTCCGCGCCGCCTTCACGCGGCGGATGACCTCGCGCTTCTCCATCGAGCGTACACTCTTGCCGCTTCCCCCCTACACCAGCCCCTGCCCGCGCAGGTCGGCCAGCGCCCGGCCCGCCGCCTCGACCGTCGCGTCTATGTCGTCGTCCGAATGCGCCGCGCTTGTGATGAACCGCAGGCCGCCATCCACCCCGTGGTTGTACATCGCCAGCGTAAGCTGGTCCTTGACAGCGGCGTTGCCCGCCATGCGCTCCTGCTCCTTCGTGAAGACCACCTCATCGTCGTCCGCGTCCACCTCGAATCCGAGCCTGAGGAACACCGCCGACGCCACCCCGGTCGCGGCGCCGGTTATCTCCATGCGGCTCAGCAGGTCGTTCAGCCCCGCCTTCAGCCGGGCCGCGGCGGCGTTCGCCCTGTCGTTGATGGGCTGATTCTTGACCAGATCGAGGGCCTTGCGGCCCGCGGCCGCGGAGAGCGGATTCGCGTTGAACGTGCCGTTGTGCCCGATGCGCCTGCTCTTGTTGAAGCTCGCGTCGTCCCTGAGCTGGATCATGTCTATGATGTCCGCCCTGCCAGCTACCGCGCCGCCCGGCAGTCCGCCGCCTAGTATCTTGGCAAGCGTACACATATCCGGCGTTACGCCGTACAGCGCCTGCGCCCCGCCCGGCGACGTGCGGAACCCCGTTACCACCTCGTCGAATATCAGCACGACCCCGTAACGCTCCGTCGCCTCCCGGAGCTCGCCCAAGAAGCTCGGCCTGACAGGGGTATCGCCCATGTGCGCCCCCGTAGGCTCGACGATGACCGCCGCGATGTCCGGGTCTCCCGCAAGCGCGCTCTCCACCAGGCCGACGTCGTTCGGCTCGATGGATATGACCGTGCTGGCCGTCTCTGCGGGGATGCCCCCGTCCCCCGGCTCGTGGCTGCGCACGTAGTCGTTCCAGCCGTGGAAGTGGTCGTGGAACTTCAGCAGCTTCGTCCTGCCCGTGTACGCCCGCGCCATCCGCACCGCCATCATCGTCGCCTCGGTGCCCGAGCTGTGGAACCGCACCTTCTCGGCGCAGGGGACCAGATCCCGCACCAGCTGCGCCCACTCTATCTCGATGTCCGTCGAGGCGGCGTAGTGAGTGCCCAGCGTCATCTGCTCCGTAACCGCCGCCACGATGTCCGGGTGGCTGTGGCCGAGTATGAGCGCGCCGTGGCCGCCCTTGTAGTCGATTATCTCGTTGCCGTCCACGTCCCACTTGCGCGACCCCCGCGCGTGCGTTACGAAGTACGGGAAGGGCTTCAGGTTGCGGGCGTCGTGCGTGACGCCGTTCGGGAACAGCTCCTTCGAGAGCTCGAAGCGCTCCGCGCTCTTCGGGTGACGTTCGATGTATGTCCGCTCTATTGGCGTAACCATTGGCGCTCCTCTACAATCTTGC
Organism: uncultured Dehalococcoidia bacterium; assembly: GCA_958296115.1. Lineage (GTDB taxonomy): Bacteria > Chloroflexota > Dehalococcoidia > Lucifugimonadales > CAJWER01. Next base: position 1,699,584 of record OY282442.1, on the reverse strand, counting down.
GGCCAACCCATTATAGACCCTCAAGGCCAACATGCAATGAAGAGCTGCCTCGTCGATCTCGAATGCACCTACTGCGGGCGCCGTTATTCGGCTGACCGGCCCATCAGGACATGCCCCGAATGCGGCAAGGTCCTATACCCCCGCTACGACCTGGACGCCGCGCGCCGAAGCCTCGACCGCTCCAGCCTGGCGGGCCGTCCGCCGAACATGTGGCGCTACTTCGAGGTCATGCCCGTCCGCGACGAGTCGAACGTCGTAACGCTCGGCGAGGGCTTCACGCCGCTGTTCCGGGCCGATCGGCTGGGGCGCGAGCTCGGCGTCGCGAACCTGTTCATCAAGGACGAGGGCGTGAACCCGACAGCGAGCTTCAAGGCCCGCGGCCTTTCGGCAGCCGTCTCGAAGGCGAAGGAGCTCGGCATAGCCAGGCTCGCGATGCCCTCCGCCGGCAACGCCGGCGGAGCGCTCGCGGCCTACGCCGCCAGGGCCGGACTAGAGGCCCACGTGTTCATGCCCAAGGACGCCCCCGAAGCCAACCGCGTCGAGGTCGCAGCCGCGGGCGCCAATCTCACCCTGGTGGACGGACTCATATCCGACGCCGGCGCAATCTCACGAGAGCGGGCCGCCCAACACGGCCTGTTCGACGTATCCACCCTCCAGGAGCCGTACCGCGTAGAGGGCAAGAAGACCATGGGCTACGAGCTCGCGGAGCAGATGGGTTGGACGCTGCCGGACGCCATCATATACCCCACGGGCGGCGGCACCGGCATCGTCGGTTTCTGGAAGGCATTCGAGGAGCTCGAGCAGCTCGGCTGGACCGACGGAAAACGCCCCAGGCTGTACTCCGCGCAGGCCGAGAATTGCGCCCCAATAGTCCGCGCCTTCCACGACGGAGCCGAGTTCGCCGAGCCTTGGCGGAACGCCCGCACAATCGCCGCGGGCATGAGAGTCCCATCCGCAATAGGCGACTACCTGATGCTCAGGGCCCTACGTGAAAGCAACGGCGGCGCGGTAACGGTGACCGACGAAGAGATCCTGCGCTGGGTCCCCAAGGTTACCGCCCTCGAAGGCATATTCGTATGCCCGGAGGGCGCGGCGACAGCCGCCGCGCTAACGAAGCTGCTCGAAGCCAACGAGGTCTCGCCGAGCGAGAGGGTGATACTCCTGAATACCGGATCAGGGCTGAAGTATCTCGACGCGCTAACGTAGGGCCTGCTCGGAGAGCAGGCGGGACGCCTGCGGTCCCAGGATGATGGGGGGCGTGTTGAGTTACTCTCACCCCAGCCCTCTCCCGTCGAGGGAGAGGGGATAGGCCGGGGACGAGATTGACCGCATCGGGTAGGCGTCGGTATCATGGCGGGGAATGCTGGGAAGGGGGCGCTGCCATGATAGGTAAGGACGTGGAGCTGATGGGGCACTTGATGCGGCGGGCCGGGTTCGGCGCGGGGCTGGTGGAGCTGGAGGCGCGCGCGCACGCGGGGTACGACGCGACGGTGGACGAGCTGGTCGCCGCGGACAGCCAGGAGGGGATAGACGACGAGCTGCTGTACCGGTATCACCCCGACCAGCAGGGCGGGATGGGGACGACGGGGGCGGCTGCGTACTGGCTCTACCGCATGGTGAACACGCGGGGGCCGTTGCAGGAGAAGATGTCGCTCTTCTGGCACTCGGTCTTCGCAACGGGCTATCCGAAGGTAACGCAGGGCAAGATTCTGATGAACCAGCTCGCCATGTTCAGGAGGCTGGGCATGGGCAGCTTCCGCGACCTGCTGGCCGCCCTGTCGAGAGACCCGGCGATGATCATGTGGCTGGACAACGAGGACAACCACGCGGGCGCCGTCAACGAGAACTACGGGCGCGAGCTGCTGGAGCTCTTCTCGATGGGCGTAGGCAACTACACGGAGGAGGACGTGAAGGAGGCGGCGCGGGCGTTCACGGGGTGGACGGTCGCCAATACGGAGTACATGACGCTGCGGGCGGAGCGGGACTCGCTCTGGCCCTACGGCAGGCTGGCGTACTGGTTCGAGTACAGGGCGGAGGACCACGACGACGGCGAGAAGGAGTTCCTAGGGCATCGCGGGCGCTTCGGGGGCGAGGACGTGGTGGACGTGATATGCAGGCAGCCGGCGACGGCGCGGTTCCTGGCTCGGCATCTGTACCACTTCTTCGTCGCGGACGAGCCGCCTGTTCCGCAGTGGCATTACGAAGCGCCGGCGGACCCGCAGGCAATCGAGCTGCTGGTGGAGGCGTACTTCGAGCATGACTACAACATCGGCGAGATGCTGCGGACGCTGTTCAAGTCCGACTTCTTCAAGTCGGATGGGGTCCGGTACAGGAAGGTGAAGGGGCCTGCCGAGCTGGTGGCGGGAGCGCTGCGCCTCACGGAAGAGTGCAAAGGGCCAAGCCTCGTCATGAACGCGAATATCGGGCCGATGTCGTTCATGGGGCAGACGCTCATCAACCCGCCGAGCGTAGAGGGCTGGCATCAGGGGACGGAGTGGATAGACACGGGCACGGCGGTCGAGCGCGTCAACTACGCCGCGGAGCGCCTCGGCAACGCGGACAGCCCCGGCGTGCGGGGGATGATGGCGAGGATGGCGGAGGGCGACGGCGGCCCCGAAGGGCTGGTGCAGCGGTGCCTGGACGAGATGGGGGCGATTTCGGTGTCGGAGGGCACGCGGGCGGCGCTGGTGGAGTTCGCAACGGGGTTGGAGGCGTCGGGGCCAGGCGGGGAGGAGGGGCTGGCGGGGCTGCTGGAGATGGCGGCCGCGACCCCAGATTTTCAGCGAGAGTAGGAGGTACGGCAATGGCGACGAAGACAGAGCTCGTGGGCGCTCCCATCGGTGTGTCGGAACGGAATGAGAGATATCGCAAGTTCTTCCAGAGGCTCGTGGACACTATGAGGGAGAAGCATAGATTCACGAACGCAAGCAAGGCGCAGCCAAAAAACTATTTCGACTTTTCATCGGGACATGGAAATGTTCTGTATGGCGCCGGGTTCACTGGAGAAGGGATGGCCAGAGTGGAAATCTATTTTTGTAGCAAGGATAAGGATCGGAATAAGCGCCTGTTCGACAGGTTGGAGGAAGGTAAGGCTGCTATTGAATCCGACCTCGGAGAACTCGACTGGCAGCGCTTGGACGACAAGAAGGCATCACGCATAAGAGCAGCGCGCCAGGGTAGCATTTATGACGATGAGGAGACGCTGGCGGAGATTCGGGGCTGGATGGTCGAGCAACTCCTGGCGTTCAAGCAGGTGTTCGATCCGAGGCTGGTGAAGTTTAAGGAGTAGATTGGAGTAGGAGGTACGGCAATGGCGGCGAAGACAGAGCTTGCGAATATCGAGCAGGTTGACCTCAGGGAGGTCTGGCAGAACGAGGCGGAGGACTTCACGCCTTGGCTGGCGGATAACATCGAGCTGCTTGGTAAAGCCCTGGGGATGGACCTGGAGGTGACGGCCCAGGAGGCTCGGGTAGGCAACAGATATTCGCTGGACATCTTGGCGAGGGATCCGGGTAGAGACCGTCCGGTGGTCATCGAGAACCAGCTGGAAGACACGGACCATTCTCATCTCGGCCAGCTGCTGACCTACGCGGCAGGGTTCGACGCCAACGTAATAGTCTGGATCGCAAAGGAGTTCGAAGACGAGCACAGGGACGCCCTGGACCTGCTCAACCGCCGCACGGGGGAGGACTCCGAGTTCTTTGGCGTGGAGGTCGAGCTCCTGAAGATCGGCGATTCTCCTCCAGCGGTGAACTTCAAGCTCGTGGTTACTCCCAACGAATGGCACAAGCAGACCATGCGGTCTGGGGTCGGTGTGTCGGAACGGGGTGAGAGATACCGCAAGTTCTTCCAGAGGCTCGTGGACACTATGACGGAGAAGCATAGATTCAAGAACGCAAGCAAGGTGGGGACAGAAAACTATTTCGACTTTCGATCGGGACATAGTTACGTTCTGTATGGCGCCGGGTTCACTGGAGAAGGGATGGCCAGAGTGGAAATCTATATTGATAAGGATAAGGATTGGAATAAGCGCCTGTTCGACAGGTTGAAGGAAGATAAGACTGCTGTTGAATCCGAGCTCGGAGAGCTCGACTGGCAGCGCTTGGACGACAGGAATGCATCACGCATAAGAGCAGCGCGCCAGGGAAGCATTAAGGACGATGAGGAGACGCTGGCGGAGATCCAGGACTGGATGGTCGAGCGGTTCCTGGCGTTCAAGCGGGTGTTCGGGCCGAGGCTGGCGGAGTTTAAGGAGTAGATTGGAGTAGGAGGTACGGCAATGGCGGCGATGAGGGACTTGGCGAGGATAGAGCGGGTCGAGGACCTGCGCGGCGTCTGGCCCAACGAGGCGGGGAATTTCACGCCGTGGCTGGCGGAGAAGGAGAATATATCGGTACTTGGGGATGCCTTGGGGATTAGGCTCGAGGTGGAAGCGCAGGAGGCGCCTGTCGGCGGCTACTCGCTGGACATTCTGGCGCGAGACACGAACGGCCGTCGGGTGGTCATCGAGAACCAGCTGGAAGACACGGATCATACCCATCTCGGGCAGCTGCTGACCTATGCAGGCAATTATGACGGCAACGTGGCGGTGGTCTGGATAGCGAAGGAGTTCAACGTCGAGCATATCCGATCCCTGCATTGGCTCAACAGCCGCACGGGGGAGGACACCGAATTCTACGGCGTGGTGGTCGAGCTTCTGAAGATCGGAGATTCTCCTCCGGCTCCTCACTTCGATGTTCTAATCGCTCCCGCCCCATGGCACAAGGCGAGAGTCAGCAAGGAAAGGGCCGCGGGGAGCCGTAAGGGCAATACAGAACGCTATAGGATATTCTTCCAAAAACTCACGGACAAGATCCGTGAGGAGCACGGATTCACGCAAAACCGCATCGCAGATGGCAGAAGCTGGTGTCCCCTATTGGAGCAGACTGTTTGTTACACCGCCAGTTTCCAGTCAAAGGGAAAGGCTTGGGCTGAAATTTTCATTGACCAGGGTAACGAAGGTTTGTTCGGCTGGTTGATGGACCAGAAATCCGCTATCGAGACCGAGTTCGGGGAGCCCCTAGTGTGGAAGGAAAAGCACGCTCGCGGCTCGGCCATAGCGGCTGAGCGTCCCGGGAGCATCCACGACGACGCTGATACGCTGGAGGATATCCAGGAATGGATGATAGATAGGCTTCTGAGGGTCAAGCAGGTACTTGGCCCAAGGCTGGAAGAATGGAGGAGTAACCATAAGGAGGCGCGTGATGGCGCAGACGATTGAGAAGACAGCGCAGACGGAAGAGAGGGTAACCATCACGGTCACCGACAGCGTCGTTCACAGCCGGGCGGACACGATGGGGGGTATGCCGGTGTTCAAGGGGACCCGCGTGCCGGTGAAGAACCTGTTCGACTACCTGGCGCATGGGCATCCGCTGGGTGTGTTCCTCGAGCATTTTCCTTCTATGGACCAAGACCGGGCGGTGAGGGCGCTTGAGATGGCGAAGAAGGCTCTGGAGGACTACGCTTGTGAAACTGCTGTTCGATGAGGGAACCCCGTGGCCGTTGCGTCACTACTTGGCCAAGCATGAGGTCTGGACAGCCAGGTATCGGGGATGGGACGGCAAGAGCAACGGCGAGCTCCTGGCGCTTGCGCGGGATGAGTTCGACGCGCTGATTACGGTAGATCAGCATATCCCGCACCAGCAGAATATCAGCGAGGAGGACGTCGCGGTGGTGATTCTTGCGGCCAGAACGAATCGTGTTGAGGACCTGGCGCCGCTGGTTCCGGAGCTGCTGGACCGGCTGCCCTTTCTGAAACGCGGGGAGGTCGTTCGCATTGGCGTTGAGGGGTCTGGCTATGGATGAAGGTATGCCGCGCTTGTCCGCGCAGGTGATAGAGGGATGATTATGAATAAGACCTCTGCAATGAGATTGGTCAACGCGCATCTGGGGCATGACTCGTTGACGCGCTCCAACACGTCATTCGCGAACATAAATGCTAGGGAGCCCGTTTGGTGGCTTACTATAAATCCAGGTAGATTCAAGAAGGACGGCATATTCTGCTGGTGAAGAAGTCCGGCCTGATCTGGCTGAGAATCAAGGCGCACGCGCTTCCAAACCCTGAGGAGTTGTTCAGTAAGAGACAGGATAAGAGAGGTTTTCACCTTGAAATATCCAATACCAATGACCGTTACATGTGCGATATTAGGCACGGCGGCGCAGGGTATGATTTCACGCCGCATATTGAACGTGAATGGGATGACCTCGAGGAGTCTATGAGTGGACAAGACGGCATCATGGGAGCGGGAGAAAGGGTAACCATCACGGTCAAGGACAGCGTGGTTCATAGCCGGGCGGAGATTATGAGCGGGATGCCCGTGTTCAAGGGTACCCGTGTGGTGGTGAAGAACCTGTTCGATTACCTGGCGCACGGGTATTCTCTCGATGTGTTCTTGGAGCACTTCCCGACAGTGAGCCGTGAACAGGCGGTGAGAGCGTTGGAGATGTCGAATGAAGTTCTGGAGGCTTATGCTTACGAGGCTGCCTCTTCTGAAACGCGGGGAGGTCGTTCGCATTGAAAGCTGACAGCGTTGGGTTGGAGTACGCCTTCACACTTGGCGTGGCGGCCATGGAGGGGCGTGGGTTCTATTATCCCGTGGACGTTGGGATTGGAGCGGGTGAGCGGCTGTACGTGCTGGGGCGGTCTCACGAGGGGGACACGCGCGGGGTGCAGGTATGCATGATGGACCTGGACAGCGGGTTCCACGGGACTTTCGGGTCGGTGGGCGAGGGGGACGGGCAGTTCATATGGACGACGGCGTTGGTGGTGGACGGCGAGGGGCTGGTCTACGTGAGCGACGAGTACACGAACCGCGTCAGCGTGTTCGACGGCGACGGGCAGTTCCTGCGGAAGTGGGGAGCGCCGGGCTCGGGGCCGGGCGAGCTGGACGGGCCTTCGGGTATGGCGCTGGACGCGGAGGGCCGCCTGTGGATCGCCGACCACCGCAACCACCGGATACAGAGGTTCACGCGCGGCGGCGAGTACGCCAGCGGGTTCGGGTCGCGCGGGAGCGAGGAGGGACGGCTCGAATTGCCCTGGGGCGTCGCCGTCGGGCCGGATGGGGACGTGTACGTTGCGGACTGGGGGAACGACCGGGTGCAGCGGTTCGCGCCTGATGGCGGGCTGGCGGCGGTGTACGGCGCTGGGCGGCTTCGGCGTCCTTCGGGCGTGGCTGTGGACGGCGAGGGCTACGTCTATGTCGCGGACTGGGGGAACAGCCGAGTTCGGCTCTTCGACCCGGACGGCGGTTTCGTTGCGTCAGAGCGGGGCCAGGCTACGCTGTCGCCGTGGGCGAGCGATTTCCTGGAGGCGAACGTCGAGGAGCGCGACGCGCGGGCGGTGTCGGACCTGGAGCCCGACCTGGCGTTCCTAGAGGGAGACGTGAACGAGGAGTCTTACCACACGGAGAAGCACTTCTGGGCGCCGGTGTCGGTGCGCCTGGACGACGCGGGCCGCCTGTACGTTACCGACCGCAACCGCCACCGGATACAGGTGTACAGTCGGAGGTAGCGTCTGGCGTTCTGAATCGCCCTCGCCCTAGCCCTCTCCCATTCAAGGGAGAGGGGGTGAGGCGGACGGAGTACTAGCGGCTAAGGCCTATCCCAGCGGCCGGAGTCTATGCCGGGGGCCTCGCTCTTCATGCCTGGGGGCTTGTTTCCGCCGTGGAAGTCGCCCTTATGCATGTTCTTGTCGCCGAAGAAGCGCCTGACGTCTTCGGGCAGCTTCGCCACCTCGTCGTCGGGCCAGAGGTCGACTTCCTGGATGGGGCCTCCCCAGGCGGGGCGGTATGCGATGGCGAGCATCTCGCGGGCGTACTCGCCGACGTTCGGGAAGTTGCCGTGGAAGACGCGGTGGTTGATGAGCACGGCGGAGCCGGCCTTGACGGGGACCATCACCTCGTCGGGGTGGCTTTCGTAGCGCAGGTATGGGTTTCCGTCCGAGTGCATGCTGAGGTGGGAGCGGGGGACGACCCTGAAGGGCGAGACCTCGAGGGTGAGGTCTTCCAGGTAGTTGAGGACGCGCACGAGGACGGGGACGCTGCCCTCGTAGCCGAAGATCTTGGAGCCCCAGGGCTGGCCGTCGGTGTGCAGGGAGATGCCCGGGTGCCCGGGTTCCGAGCGGGCGTAGGCGTAGCTCATGGCGATGAGGTCATCGCCGAACAGCCGCTCTAGGAATGCGACAGTGGGCGGGTTGGCGACGAGCTCGGTGAGAGCGCCGCCTCTGAAGGCGATGGCGCTGGCGGTGCGCTGCCGCTCCGAGTAGTCCGCGCCCTTCGTGTGAATCTCGGCGGCCTCGGCCCTGAGCTGGGCGAGCTGGTCTTCCGTGAGGACGTTGGGCAGCACCAGGTATCCCTCGACCTCGAGCATCCTGACCTGCTCGCCGAAGGTCAGCTTCGTCCAATCCCTGTCGTCAACGCGGGGCGTGTGTGTTGCGGTGGTCATTGCGTCTGCTCCTGTGGCTTGGGCTTCATCATGTCTTCAGTGCGCGCCGGTAGTATATCGGTCCGCGGGGTTGAGCGGGACGAGGTTGCCATGGACGCTCTCGCCGACGACCGACGCCACGGCGTACTCTTTGGAGTGCGACAGGGAAAGCGCGAGATGGTCTAGGCCGATGCGCTCCGCGCGTCCGAGGGCGCCGCCGCGCAGCTTGATGGTCGGAGGGCCGCCCGGTCGGCGGACGACTTCGATGTCACGCCATCGGACGCCTCTCGCGCCCGTGCCCAGGGCCTTCATCACCGCCTCTTTGGCTGCGAAGCGACTCGCGAGCTGAGGGGGCCGTCCGCGGCAGTATGCCAGCTCGCCCTCGGTGTAGATGCGCCTGAAGAAGCGCTCGCCGTAGCGTTCGGCAACGTCCTTCACGCGGTCGATCTCGATGACGTCTATGCCGGTGACGATGGCCGTCACGCCGTCAACCCCGCCGCCTCTATTATCCGCGGGATTCGGGACTCCCAGCCGATGGCCATGATATGGACGCCGCCGCACGTGCCGCGGATTTCGCGGATGATTCTCGCGGTGATGGCGACGCTCGCGGCGCCGCGGTCCTTCGCCGACTCGAGCTCGGAAACGATGCTGTCCGGCACGGATACGCCGGGCAGGTTCGCGTTGAGGTATCGGGCCATGTTGGCCGACTTGAGCACTATCATCCCGGCCAGTACGGGCGCGCCGAGATCCTTGGCGCCCTCCATGAACCTCGCGAAGGTCTCGGGCTCGTATACGCCCTGGGACTGGAAGAAGGCGGCCCCGGCGTCTATCTTGTCCCGCATCCGGGCCAGCTCCTTGTCGAGGTCGGGCGCTCCGGGGTTGACCACCGCTCCCGGGAAGATGTCGGCCGGGCCGTCAAGCTCGTTCCCGCTCATGTCTCTGCCCTCGCGCATGGCCTGGACGGCGCGGAGCAGCCCCACCGCGTCTATGTCGAAGACGGCCTTGGCTTCGGGATGGTCTCCGGCGCCCGGCGGGTCCCCACTCATGCACAGTACGTTGGTCAGCCCCAGGGCCGAGGCGGCCAGGAGCTCCGACTGGAGCGCGATGCGGTTCCGGTCCCGGCATGTTACTTGGAGTATCGTCTCGATGCCCTGTTCCGCGAGCAGCCTGGCCGCCCCGATGGGCGCCATCGACATGTTGGACCCGGCGGAATCCGTGAGGTTGAAGGCGGTTACGACGCCGCGCAGCGTTTCGGCCTTCTGGAACAGGGGGCCGAGTCCGGTCCCCTTGGGGGGGTTCAGCTCGCACGTAACGGCGAATTCGCCCGAGGATAGGGCTTCGGACAGCCTGCTCACGGCGCGACTCCCGCCAGGGCTTGCTCCTGGACTGGAACGACGCCGGCGCTCGCCGGCGGCGCTTCGACGTCGGGTACGGCTATCGCGGCGGAATATGTTCGGCTATCCATGTACGGCATAGCGCAACTGCTTTCCGGCTGGTTCGAGCAACGGACTATGGAGGCTATGTTACTACGCCCTCCGGGTCGCGGCAACCACGTTCGTTCACGCTTTGGACTCGCTCTGCGTTACACATTGAAGAGGACGTTGAGAACGTCGCCGTCCCGCACCTGGTAGGCGCGGCCTTCCTGGCGCAGCAGGCCGCGCCGGCGGGCCTCGGCCACGCTTCCGCACTCGGCCAGGTCGGCCGCCCCTATCACCTCGGCCCGGATGAATCCGCGCTCGAAGTCGGAGTGAATTCGGCCTGCGGCCCTGGCGGCCTCGGTCCCGCGCGGCGCCGTCCGCGCGCATACCTCGTTGTCGTTGCCGGTGAAGAACGTGACCAGGTCGGCGGCCTTGTGCGAAAGGGCGATCATGCGGTCGAGGCCCGACTCGCCAGCGCCGAGGCCCTGCCTCATCTCGGCCTCCTCCGCGGGGTCCATCTGCGCCAGGTCCATCTCGAGAGCGCCGCACAGCGCCGCGACCTCCACCATCGGGAGGTCGAACCACGATGTCATTTCCGCAGCCGCGCCCAGATGCTCTTCGCCGATGTTGACGACGAGTATCACCGGCTTGGCGGTGAGGAGTCCGAATCCGTCCAGCAGCCTGGCATCGTCCGGGCTGAAGGGCGCGCCGCGGAGCCTCTCGCCGACATCCAGGCGCTCCTTGACGCGGGCCAGCAGCGCTTGCTCCTTCATAACGGCGTCCCGCTCCGAGGCCCTGGCGCCTTTCAGACTGTCGGCGAGCCTCGCCAGCCGGCGCTCGACTATCTCCAGGTCGGCGAAGGCCAGCTCGAGCAGCATAGTATCGGCGTCTCGCAACGGGTCCACAGAGTCGTCTACGTGGACCACCGCGGGGTCGTCGAAGGCGCGGACGACTATCACCAGGACGTCGGCTCGCTGCAGGTGGTTGAGGTACTCGCCGGATATGCCGCGGGTCTTGCCGAAGCCCTCTGGCGGCGGCGGCAGGTCTATGTAGGAGACCTCGGCGGGGACAACGCGCTTCGGCCTGTATATAGGCGCGAGCGCGTCGAGCCGGGCATCGGCGACCTTTGCGACTCCGACGTTCGGCTGGGCTCGGACGCCGTAGCCCGCAACCTGCGCCGCGCCGCGCGTCACGGCGTTGAAGAGCGTGCTCTTGCCGCTCCGGGGCAGCCCTATTATCGCCGCGTCCATGATGCGCTCACGTATCCGAGTGAGGCCAAGCCTATCACGAACACACCATCAGCGCCTTTTCCCTGCCCCGCGCTATCCAGGCGCGGAGAAGCGTGTTGGAGCGGGCCGCCAGAAGGGAAAAGGCCATCATCGAATAGACCCGGCGCCGCCGCACCTTCGACGGGCGGAACGGGTCGAGCCATGCCTCGCCGCGGGCCAGCGTGGAGAGCGTGGCGAGGCCCAGCATCAGGGGCCACAGGGCAGCCAGGCGAAGGCGCAGGCTGCGCCTCGGTATGGCGAGTACGTACTCCTCGGCGGCGGCGAAGTGGTCCAGGGCCATCTCGATGCCCGCATCCAGTACCGCGCGGGCCGCGGCGCCGGACGCCTCGCCGCGCAGGCCGCCGGGGTTCAACCCCGCAGGCGCGAGCATCTCTTGGGGCAGGTAGCATCGGCCCATACGCAGGTCCTTGGGCACGTCCCGGAGGATATTCGTTAGCTGGAGGCCCTTGCCGAACCTCACGCCCAGGGCCGTCATTCGCTCCGCGTCCCACTCCTGGAGGGACGGCGTGCGCGCCATCATGACGTTGGTCCAGAACTCGCCGACGCACCCGGCGACCAGGTAGGTGTACCGGTCCAGGTCCTCGAGCGTGCGCAGGGCGGCCGCGCCGCCCTCACCCCCCGGCGGGAATGACTCCAAGTCCATCTCCATGCCGAGGGTCAACGTCGTTACGACGCCGCGTATCTGCTGGGCATCCGCGGAGGGGAGCGATTCGAGCATCGCGAACGCCTGCGGCAATGCCCGCATCAGGCGCATCTCGGAGGGCGTCCCGTCCAGGGCGGTCGCTATCTCCGCGAGCGCCTCGGCCGATGGGTTGCCATCCAGCTGCGCCCGGAATAGCAGTAGGAGCCTCAGGCGGTCATCGCGCCGGAGCGGCGCCGCGTCCGCGATGGTGTCCCCAGCCCGGGCTAGGAGGTAGGCGAGTCCGACGGGCTCCCGCATGCCGCCTGGCAGCGCCCTGGCCGAGAGGTAGAAGGAGCGTGATACGCCCTTGAGTATCACCGTCAGCAGGCGGCGGCGCTCCGCCGCCGAAACGTCCGGCAGCCCCGGCGCCAACCTGGCCCTGACCGGCGTCATTCCACCGGCGGCGTCAGCCTGACGCCTGTTCGAGCTGGTGGGCCGTTCTCGGCAGCCTGAGCGGGAGGAGCATCAGCGCGGCGAGCAGGGAGATCGCGCCGCCGTACAGGAAGGCGCTGTGGATGCCGAACCGGTCTACGAACACGCCCGCGACCGACGGCGAGAATGTGCCCAGGAACCCCGCGCCGTATATCAGCGCGACCACGGTCGATTGGACGTGTCCCTGCGCAACATCCATGGCGGCGGCTATGAACATGTGGTGGAGCGGGAAGCTGAAGGCTCCCTTGGCTATCACCAGCAGCATCAGCGCGATTCCGCTGTCGGCCACCGCGAAGGCCAGCGAGATGAGCGCGACTGCGGCGACGCCTGGAAGCAGCACGGCCTTTCGCCCGTAGGCGTCCGAGCCGTGGCCGAATATCGGTTGCGTAATCAGTCCGGCCACCTGGGACAGAGACAGATAGACCGCCACGCGGGACGCCGAGAAAGCGAGGTCCTCCCTCAGGTACACCGGCAGGAAGCCCGACACCGCCGCGTCGCCCGCGCTCCGCGTGGCCGCTATCACCACCAGGAACACCAGGACGGGGTCCCGGATCAGGTCGCCGATAGTCGAGAAGTAGGCCCGCGTGGAAGCCGACTGGGGTCGGCGGCTCGATATGGAGCGCATGACGCCCCATATCAGCAGGCCGGCAAGTACGGCCGGCAGCAGGCTCATCTGCAGGATGCCTCGCCACGTGGCTAGAGTCAGCATCCCCGCCACGATGACGGGCCCCAGCACCTCGCCCGCGTTCCCTCCCATCCCGTGCAGCGAGATAGCGAATCCGCGCCGGTCGGGGAAGTGCCGGGACAGCTCGCCGAGCGCGGGCGGGTGGTAGAGCGACGGCCCCATTCCGACCAGCAGCATCGCCAGAAACATGACCAGGTAGGTCGAGGCCTGCCCCGCCAGGAAGAACGACACGCCGGTAGTGGCCAGGGAGACGCCGAGTATGAGCCCCGCCCTGTTGCTGAACCGGTCGCCCAGGTAGCCCGCGCCTACGGTGGTTCCCCACGAGGTTACCTGGCTGGCCGTCAGCAGCGAGCCGAACTGGGTCGCGCTCAGCCGCATGTCGATCTTGATCTCCGGCAGGATCAGCGCCCTCATGCCGGAGTTGAAGACGTGCTTGACGGCGTGCCCCGCAACGACCACCACCGCCAGCAGCCCGCGCCACCGCGCGGCCTCCCCTGCTCTTCCCGTTGGCGGGGAAGATTGAGATGGGGGATCACCCTCCTGCGTTACCCGACCCACGGGAGCGCGCCTCTCTTCTGTCGTATCTCCATCTGCCATGAGCAGGCGACAATGTAGCACGTACAGCCCGTAGTTGTATATGCGCAGGATACTATGCCGAGGCGTCGCGGGCGGCGGCTATCCTGTCTTCACAATCCCTCGGCGACGGCCCACGCGATGCCGTCCCCGCTCCTAATTACGGTAGGTCTTCAGCAGGTCTTGGCTCAGGATGCTGGGGCACCAGTGACGCTCGATGTACTCCACCACGAGGTCGGTCCCGCGCTCGTGGCTCACGTATGGCGCCCGCTCCGGGTTGTACATGGCATCGGTCAGGTCGCGCGCGAGCACGCACCTGACGCCCCAGCGGGTCATCTGCTTGATGGCGAAGGAGCGGTTCAGGACGCACATATTCGTATGCACGCCTATCATCACCAGGTTTTGGATACCGCGGCGCTGGATGAAGCTGTACACTTCCGAGCCGTCGTCCGAGATCACGTCGTCCTCGCCGATCTCGATGGCGGGATGCTGGCGCGTCCAAGCTCGGCGCGGAGTCGATTCCTCCGAGTCGCAGCCGCCGTCCGAGTCGTCTATGGGAAGCGGCGGCGGCATCGGCAGGTTGACAGCGTCGGGCGGCTCCACCCTGGGGGCGCCGGCGATGCGCCTGCGCTGGGGCGTGTAGGCGTAGAAGTCCATCGTGTCCGAGGGGGAGTGGATGATTTGGACACGGTTCGCGCGGGCGGCCTCCACGACGCGGTTCGCACGCTCCGCGATGTCCGCCGTCCGTCTCGCCGCGGCGGCGCACCAGTGGTCGTCCCAGAGGTCGCACAGCAGTATAGCCGTCTCGGCGGCGGGGAAGAGCTTCGGGATGGTTACCTGGTCCCAGAATCCCGTGGCCTTGTGGGTTACGACCTGTGTCCGCAGGTTGAGGAGAAGGTTGCCGCCCATCGGGTTATAGCTCCCCAGCGGCCCAGAGCACGCCGTTGGTCAGGAGGCGCAGGAACCCGGGGTCGCGGAAATCGTCCTGATGTCCCAAGGATGTGTAGAACACCCGCCCGCCCGCGTTCATCCGCGTCCAGGCAACCGGCTCGGTCGCCTCGTCGGTCGTTCCGGTCAGAAGCAGGGTCGCGTCGTCGGCGATAGGGGCGCTCCGGTAGAGGCTCCCGCGCGACTCCAGGGGCTGCACACCCTCGAGGATGGGGTGGCCGGCGGCTCCCGGCGCCGCCTCGACGCGAACGATGGGTCCGGCGCCGTAATGCATGTCGTAGCTGCCGCCAAGCACTTCCGAATCGAATTCGAGCCAGTTCTGGAAGGCGTGGCTGGCGGTGCGCACGCCCACGATGGGCCGACCCGACGCGCAGCAGCTCTTGAAGCGTTCGAGCTCGCGCCCGTCGGCGTTCAGCCGGCGCGTGAAGACCAGCAGGGCGTCCGCGTCCTCGATCGGCTCCAGCGAGCGGTCGTCGTCCTCCGACTCGAACTCCACCGTTACGCACTCCATGCCGCGCGCCTCGACCCGCTTCCTGAAGATTGCCAGCGACCCCCGAGAATCGTACTCGAAGGAGCCCGACAACATGCATAGCTTGATGGTCATGCACCCGATTCCCACGCCCGCGATTCTCGGATATGATGTAGGCTGCGATGGCTACCGTCAAGACCGCGTTGAATCCTCCGCACAGGGTGTGTCTCCGCAGCGCCGCGCGGAGTCACGGCTGGGCGAGCTTGGAGCCGTGGCTCTGGGACGACGAGCGCGGCGTCCTGTCGCGCCGTGACAGGCTGCGGTCGGGCAGGACGGTATCCATAGAGGCGGCGCAGCCCGACCCCGGACGGATCGAGGCGCAGGTTACCGGCGATGGCCTGGACGCGCATGACGTGGACGAATCGGCGGGCTTGGTCGGCCGGTGGCTCTCGGTGGACTGGGACCCCGCGGGGGCCATTGCCGCGGCCCGCGAGGTCAACCCCAAGCTGGCTGCGATTATCGAGGACGGCGGCGGCAGGTTTCTGCGTTGCAGCACGTTCTACGAGGATTTCGTGAAGACGGTCTGCACTATCCAGATTGCATGGTCAGGGAGTCAGCGGATGGCGTCGGCCCTGGTCGAATCCATTGGCGAGGGGGTGTTCCCGTCGCCGGCGCAGGTCTTGGACGCGGGCGAGTCAGGGCTGCGCGGTCGGGCAGGCGTAGGGTTCAGGGCTAGGGCGCTTGCAGAGGCAACGGATACGATGCTTGCCCGCGGCATGATGGACGAGGGCGGGCACACGGCGAACGGCCCTGTCTCATACGACGATCTTTTAGCCATGTGGGGAATCGGCCCCTACGCGGCTGCGCACGCGGCGATGCTCCAGCACGATTTCAGCCGCATCCCGGTGGACTCCGCGGTGACGGCTTTCTGCCGGCGGCGCTACGGCATCGAGCCGGGTGAGATAGCCGCGTTCTTCGAGCCCTGGGGCGAGTTCCGGTTCTTGGGCTACAGGCTTGCCAGGAGGCCGGACTGATTTCGCCTTACGCGCGTCCCTCGCCTGGATTCAGAGCCAGGAGCGGGCGCGCTGAATTGCCCTCGCCCTTGTCCTCTGTCGTGGAGGAGATGGGGAGGTTGCAGGCGTCCCGCCTGCGCTCCTTCGCGCCTATGTCATGTTGTCTCGGTCGGCTCCTTTTTGGGGGCGTTTGCCCTTATCCTGGCCCTTCTCCTGTTTGGGGAGAGGGGGCGGGGCGGGGAATTGCCCTTTGTCTTTGCCCTTTCCCTTTTGGGGGTTGGGGCGCGGGGTTGGGGGGGTTGCCCTTTGTCCTGGCCCTTTTCCCCCTTTAGGGAGAGGGTGCTTGTGCGGGTCTTGGGACCCGCGTCCTGTCTACTCCTGGTTTCTCCCGCTCTCGCGGGAGATGAGTTTGCCTTGCAAGGCAGTGACTCCGGTACTTGCTTCGAGGATGCCGACGTCGATCGCCCGCCGACACTGGGGGTGCAGCCCCTCCTCTAACTTTCCCGGACGGCTGACGGTCCCTTGCGGGACCGCCTGCGTTTCGCGCTTGGACCTTCCACCCGCCAAGGCGTCGGGCTGCGCTGGCTACGGTCCTCCCGGTCGTCCGAGAGTCCGCACCTGGAACGGGGGAGACGCATTTGGCACTGCGTCCTCCTGGCGAGGCGCCGAAAACACAGACCGACCTTCTCGTACCGCGGCTGGTCCCATCCCAACATCAGCGACGGTATGAATGCCCACAAGTTTTGGCAGAACTCAATCTGTGCCCGTTTGGAGTACGCCCCTTCGGGCCGTCTACCAGACTAGCACGGCTGTTCTCGCGGTGTCAAGGGGTGGATTGGGGCAATTTTGGGGGAATTTTCGGGATTGCCCCTTTACGCCGAATACTTGACCTGTTCGGCGTAAAGTGATAAACAATAGACGGACGAGTTTCGGCGGGGAGCGGCTCTCGATCCGAAAATAATCTTCAGGAACTACCTCTTCCATAGCCTTGAACTTTCTGGGCATAGTCTTGTACTTTGTCAGGAGTTCTAGCGGAGGAGGTGCGTGATGACGACATTGGCGGTCTTCTTGGGGATAGCTTCTAAGGAGAAGGACACGATGGGAATTGACAGCGGGGCGCCCACGAGCTGGACGGTGACGGACACGGAGAACCTGACGGTGCAAGCCGAGAAGGAAGGCGGGGTCTTGGTCGCACGGGTCACGGGCCGCGTGGATGGCGCCAATGCCCGTGAATTCCAGGAGGCGCTGGAGTCCGCGGTTGGCGAGAGCGAGCTCGTGGTGCTGGACCTCGAGGCGCTCTCGTACATCAGCAGCGCGGGCCTGAGGGTCATGTTGCTGCTGGCGAAGGCGCTCCGAAGGCAAGACGCCAAGTTTGCGGTGTGCTCCCTGACCGACCGCATTCGCGAGGTCTTCGAAATCAGCGGCTTCGACAAGATCATCCCGGTTCACGCTTCTCAGGACAAGGCAATAACCGCGCTCGAAGGCTGATCGGAGCCGGCGCCCCGCGAACATCCGGCCACGGACGTCCCGCGGGGGGCTGGCCGCCACTCCGACTCGGTAGGGGTATGTGAGTGATGCCAGACCCATACAAGATCCTCGTCGTAGATGACGAGCCGGACTTGGAGCCGCTCGTATTGCAGCGGATGCGGCGCAACATCCGCTCCGGGCTCTATAACTTCGTCTTTGCCCGCAACGGCGTCGAGGCTCTCGAGCGCCTGAACGAGGAAGACGACATAGACATGGTGCTCTCGGACATCAACATGCCGCGGATGGACGGGCTCACGCTGCTCGAACAGATACCCGCGGTCGATCCGAACGTGCGCTCGGTCATCATATCGGCTTACGGCGACATGAAGAACATCCGGACGGCGATGAACAGGGGGGCGTTCGACTTCGTCACCAAGCCGATCGACTTCGAAGACCTGAAGGTTACTATCGACCGGACTCTCAAGCACCTCTCGGAGTGGCGCGATGCGCTGTCATCGCGCGACAAGCTGGTTTCACTCCAAAAGGAGCTCAACGTCGCCAGCAGCATTCAGCAGTCCATCCTTCCCACGGAGTTCCCCAAGGACGAGGGCTACGACATATTCGCCAACATGGAGCCGGCCCGCAACGTGGGCGGGGACTTCTTCGACGTGCTGCGCCTGGATAACGACAAGATTGGCATTGCGGTCGCGGACGTTTCGGACAAGGGTGTGCCGGCGGCTCTCTTCATGATGTCCAGCCGCACACTGCTGAAGGGCGCGGCGATAGGAAACATCGAGCCGGGCAAGGTGCTCCAGGAGGTCAATGACCTGCTCGACGAGGAGAACGACGCTTCGATGTTCGTCACCGTGCTGTACGCGGTGTACGACCCCTCCAACGGAAAGCTCACCTATGCCAACGGCGGGCACGACGCGCCGCTCGTCATCCACCCCGACGGAAGCTCGACGCTGCTGGGTCTGACAGGCGGAATCGCCCTCGGCGTCGCGCCAGGTCTCGAGTACAGTCAGAGCTCCGTCACCCTCGAGCCTGGCGAAACTGTGGTTCTGTACACGGACGGCGTCACCGAGGCGATGAACGGGGACGGCGAGGAGTTTGGAGTAGATCGCATGGGCCAGATATTCAGCGCCGAGCCGCCCAGCAACGCCCGAGAGGCGAACACGGCGGTATTCGATGCCGTGAGCGCGTTCGCGGGCGATACCCCGCAATCCGACGACATCACCTGTCTGGCGCTGCACCGCAGTGAGACTTGAACGTGAGCGCCAACCTATCCCTGAAAATCAAGGCTGAACACGAGGAGCTGGACAACCTCACCGCCACCGTAGAAGACCTTGGGGAGCGGGAGAATTGGCCTCCGGATCTCGTGTTCCGCGTGAACCTCGTTCTCGAAGAGGTGGGCCTCAACATCATGGACTACGGGCTTGAGCACGGCCTGGGCGAGATAGAGATAGTCTTTACTTCGGACGGCCGCTCTCTCACCATCGAGGTCATAGATGACGGCAAGCCCTTCGACCCTCTGACCGAGGCTCCGGAACCCGACCTGGATGCGTCCATCGAAGACCGGCGGGTGGGCGGGCTCGGTATACACCTCGTGCGCAACATGATGGACGAGATGCGGTATCGGCGGGAGAATGACAAGAACCACCTCACCCTGGTCGCACACGGGATTGAATGAAGAGGGAGCGCTCCGGTAGTCCCAGGGTCCTCTGTCCCCGCTTGACGCGGGGCGCTCCGCCGTCGCTTGCGCTCCGCGCAACGCTGACAGCCGCCATCGCCATCGCGGCGATCCTCGGCGGGCTCCTCTCGTGCAATCGCGGCGTCGAGGACGTGGCCGAAGGCGACGTGTCCAAGCCGTCGGCCGCGCCGGAGACCGGGGCCGTGTCGGAGCAGGACGCCGGCATCTACGACGACCGCATCATCTTCGGCCAGTCCGCCGCCTTGAGCGGTCCTGCGCAGGCCCTGGGCAGGAACATGAAGCTGGGCATAGAAGCGGCCTTCTTCGAGGCGAACGCGGCCGGCGGCATACATGGCCGTCTCTTGGAGCTCACGTCGAAGGACGACGCCTACGAACCCGAAGCCGCCATCGCCAATACCCTGGGGTTGATCGAGGAGAGGGTCTTCGCGCTGATTGGCGCGGTGGGCACGCCGACTTCGCGCTCGGCGACGCCGATAGCGGCCGAGGCGCAGGTTCCGTATATCGCGCCGTTCACGGGGGCGGAGTTTCTGCGGGACGCTGGTTGGGGCAACATACTTAATCTGCGGGCGTCGTATTACCAGGAGACCGAGGAGATGGTGGCGCGACTGACGGAGGACCTGGGAATCGAGCGCATCGCGGTGATGTACCAGGACGACTCATTCGGCCGGGCGGGCTACAACGGCGTGCGCCTGGCCTTGGAGCGTCGCAGCATGGAGATGGCGGCGATAGGGCTGTATACGCGCAACACCACCGCGGTGAAGTCTGCCCTGCTGGACGTCCGCCAGGGAGACCCCGAGGCGGTGATAATGATAGGGGCGTACAAGCCCGTGGCGGCTCTCATAGCCTGGGCGCGGCACATCGGGATGGACCCCATCTTCATGACGGTGTCGTTCGTGGGGAGCAACGCCCTGGCGCAGGAGCTAGGCCCTGCGGGGGAAGGGGTTCTCGTAACGCAGGTCGTGCCATTTCCCACCGACAAGGCGGTTCCGATCGTCGCTGAATACCAGGAGGCGCTGGACACATACGTCGAGTCTGGCGCCTGCGAAAGGGCGTCTGCGGATTCGGGGTTGGATCCGGAAGGGTCGTGCTCCAAAGTTCCGGGCTTCGTATCGTTGGAGGGCTACTTGGCAGGCCGTCTGGCCGTCGCCGGCCTCGACAGGTGCGGGAGGGAAGTAAGCCGCGCCTGCTTCCTCGGCATCCTGAACAGCCCGGACGAAGTGAATATCACGGGGTTCAAGCTCCAGTATGGAGAGGATGACAACCAGGGGTCGGACGCTGTCTTCCTGACGATGATAGGCTCGGATGGCAATTACCGCTCTGTAGATAGGCTGAGCGCCGAATGAATATGCTCTCGGCGCTGGCATCAAGGCTCTCGGCGCGTCTGGGCTTGCTGCTAGAAAGCCGCTTTCGCCTCTCTTCGCAACTATACTTGGGCATAGGGGGGGCCGTCTTCCTGACTGTGGCGGCGAGCCTGGTCGGCTGGTTCTCTTTCAACAGCGTTGGAAGCGCCCAGAGCCAGGTGAACGAGAGCAGCGTTCCCGAGATGGTGGCCGCTTTCGGGGTCGCGCAGCACAGCAGCACGCTGGTGGCCGCGGCTCCGCGCCTGACGGCAGCCGCCACGCAGGATGAGCTCCTTGGCGTGTCCGACGATATCGAGGCGGCGCGCCAAGCCCTCGAAGCGCAGCTCGAGGTGCTGGGCGTCGATGCTGAGACGGAGGTGGAGGTCGAGGTTCAGCAGTCGTCCATCATAGGCCGCGCCGGACAGGTCGTCAGCGAGGGGCGGAGAGTGGTGGGCGGCGTGCTGCCGATAGGCAGCGACGATATGGATGAAGAGCAGAGGCGAATCACCGAGCAGGAGCGCTCCGACCGCGTCCGCGCCCAGGTCGATACGTTGGTCCTCAGCGCACAGGCCATCGAGAACGACATGTCCGAGCTCTTCGAGCTCACGTTCCGCCGGGACAGGCTGCGGACGCAGCTAACCGAGTTGCGTGAAGACCTTGACTTCGTACTCGTGCCAGCCGTGGACGACCAGCTCTTCTACACGATGACGGGCTACCGAGAGCTGGGGGAGTCCCCGGCGAACCGCGGCGAGCACTTCTCCGAAGCAGAGCTCGGCTCCTACCGCCACATGGCCGAGCTGCAGGCCGACGCGCGGATAGCGAGCCATCTCCTGGAAAGCGCCTTCGCAACAGCGGACGCGCCCTCGATCGAGCCGCTTCGGGAGCAGTTCGAGGCAGCGGCCGGCAGGATCGGGCGGAATCTGTCGGCGCTTGAGGATACCTCCCTGCACGGCGAGATAAAGCCTATCCTCGACCAGTTGTTCGCGCTTGGAATCGGGGCCGAGGACGGCTTTGACCTGATAGAGCAGGAGCTCCGCATAATCCAGCGTCAGCAGGACCTCCTGGCAAACAACCGCGACGTCGCCGTCGAGCTCGTCAACGAAGTAGACGCGCTCCTCAACTCAGCTCGTGAGAGGGCGCAGTCCGCGACACAGGCTTCGACTCAGGCTATCCTGACTGGCCGCACGCTGCTGCTGACGATTAGCGCCATCAGCATAGGCGGGGCTCTTTCTATAGCCTGGCTGTTCGTCAGGGGGCTGCTGCGCCGCCTTCAGATACTTTCGACCTGGATGCGCCACATGGCGGGCGGCGACCTCGAGTCCAAGGTCGAGATGAGTGGGCGCGACGAAGTGGCGGACATGGCGTCGGCCCTGGAGGTGTTCCGCCGCCATGCCCTGGAGGTCCAACGCCTGAACTTGGTGGAGAAGCAGGCGCAGGAGCTCCAGCAGATGAACGAGCAGATGGAGGCCGCCAACGAGCAGCTCGAGAGCGCCAACGAGCAATTAAAGGGCGCCCAGGACCAGATAGTGATGCGCGAGAAGCTGGCGGCCCTGGGCGAGCTCACGGCGGGCGTGGCCCATGAAATCAGGAACCCGCTGAACTTCATCAAGAACTTTTCCGAGGTCTCCGGAGAGCTCTTGGTCGAGATGAAAGAGGTGATAGATGACGTTGGAGACAAGCTGGACGATGACGACAAGAGCTACATCGAGGACATCTCGAAGGACCTGACCGATAACCTGGAGCGCATCCGCTCTCACGGCGACCGCGCCAACCGCATCGTCCACGACATGCTCATGATGGGCCGAGGGTCTGGCGAAGCGCAGCAGACGGACATCAACGCGCTGCTGGACGAGTACACCCGGCTGGCTTATCACAGCGCGCGGGCGACTGATCCCGATTTCCAGCTAGACATCAGGCAGGATCTCGATCCGGATATGGGAGAGCTCGAAGTCATCCAGCAGGACCTGGGGCGCGTCTTCCTGAACATGGTGGGGAACGCCTGCGACGCCACGGACGAGCGACGGCGGGAATCCGAGGAGGCGGGAAGGGAACCCGGCGTCGAGCGCTACGCGCCGACGCTCTGGCTTGCCACCAAGCGTTATGAGGACAAGGTCGAGGTCCGAATCAAGGACAACGGCAAGGGAATGCCGCCCCACGTCATCGAGAGCATCTTCATTCCCTTCTACACGACCAAGCCCACCGGGCAGGGCACAGGGCTCGGCCTTGCCATGTCCAACGACATCGTCCGAGAGCACGGCGGCGCAATCCGGGTGGAGTCGGAGCCCGGCCAAGGCACGGAGATGATAATAGAGCTGCCCCCGGATCCGCTGGCGGCGCTTGCGGCGTCAGAAGAAGCCGCCGAGGCGGTCGAGACGCCAGGATGAGGGGAAGCCGCTTGACTACTGGCGCGGCAAGTTGCATTATCAACGGGCGCGTCAACCCCGCGCCCACAGAAATCGCCATCGGATAGATGCATGGACTTTGAGAATTACGAGATAGACCCGTCCATCTACGACGAGATGTTCCTGCCGGACGGAGCTCCACGCGAGCATTGCCGGCAGGTCCATGACGCCCTGGTCTTGCTCTCCGAGGAGGAGTTGGGCAACATCCAGGAACGGGTTACGCGCTCGTTCTCCAATGAGGGCATCACCTTCACGGTGTATGGGGACGACGAGGCCGACGAGCGGATCATCCCCATAGACTGCGTGCCCCGCGTGATGTCTGGCGCCGATTGGCGGCAGCTCGAGGCCGGCCTGACCCAGCGCCTCAAGGCCCTCAACCTGTTCCTCGAAGACGTGTACGGCCCCGCGCGTATCATCGAGGACGGCGTGATTCCCGTGGACGTGGTGCGGGGCTGTCCGCAGTACCGGGTCGAGATGCGCGGCTTCTCCGCTCCGCATGGCACTTGGGTCGCCATATGCGGCACGGACTTGGTACGCACCAACGACGGGTTCCGAGTGCTCGAGGACAACCTGCGGGTCCCGTCTGGGGTATCGTACATGCTCGCGAACCGGAAGGCGGCGAAGGGGAGCCTGCGCCGCCTCTACCGAAGCTCGCGGGTGCAGGAGGTGGAGCATTACGGGCGCGTCCTGCTCGAGACCCTGCGCGACCTGGCGCCGCGAGGACGCTCGGACCCCACGATAGCGCTGCTCACACCAGGGGTGTACAACTCCGCTTTCTACGAGCACATGTTCTTGGCGCACGAGATAGGGGCGGAGCTGGTGGAGGGCCGCGACCTGCTGGTGAACGACGGCTTCGTCTACATGCGAACCACCGCGGGCCTTCGGCGCGTTGACGTCGTGTACCGCCGAGTGGACGACGACTTCATAGATCCGCTGGTCTTCCGCGCGGACTCTCTGCTCGGAGTACCCGGTCTCATGCACGCCTACAAGCTCGGAAACGTCGCTCTCGTGAACGCCCCCGGAACGGGCGTCGCGGACGACAAGAGCGTATACGCCTATGTGCCAGAGATGATCCGCTACTACCTGGGCGAGGAGGCCATCCTGTCCAACGTAGATACGCGGCTGTGCCGCAGGCCCGAAGACTTGGAGTACACGCTCGACAACCTCCAGGACCTCGTGGTCAAGCGCGTCGGCGAGTCCGGCGGCTATGGAATGCTGATAGGGCCCCACTCGACGCCGGAGGAGAGGGACGAGTACGCCGATCAGGTGCGGGCCAACCCCGCCGACTTCATATCGCAGCCGGTGCTTGCCCTATCCCGCTCGCCCTGCCTGATAGACGGCAGCTTCGAGCCTCGCCACGTGGACCTGCGCCCGTTCGTGCTTCACGGACGTGAGACGCGAATAGCGCCCGGCGCCTTCTGCCGGGTCGCCCTGCGTCGTGGCAGCTTGGTCGTCAATTCAAGCCAGGGCGGAGGCGGCAAGGATTTCTGGGTATTGGAGGACTAGCGGGAGCTCCGCGCATCGCTTGCCGATCATACCGTCTAAAACAGGAGGATGACTTTGAGAACAATCATGAACGCGCTTTCGTATCGCCGACCCCCCGTCATTCTGGCAGTAACGGGACTGGCGGCGCTCGGTCTCTTCCTGGCCCGGCCAGTGATCGCGCACGCGTCAGGCCACGAGGAGACTGTGTTCGTCCTGAACACGTTCTCGTTCCTCATCTGGGGCGCGTTGGTGATGTGGATGTGCGCCGGGTTCACCATGCTCGAATCCGGCTCGGTTCGCACGAAGAACGCCTCGATGATCTGCATGAAGAACATCGGCCTCTACTCGATAGCGGGGCTCGCCTATTTCTTCATAGGCTACAACCTCATGTATGTAGACGTGGGAGGCGGCTACTCCCTCTTCGGGTTCGAGATTGGGAACAACTTGGTCGGCTCGTTCAAGATCCTCTACGGCCCGACCGCCAACGAGATCGCCCTAGTAGGCGGTAACGATAAGCTGGCGGCCGAAGTGGTAACGGATGGCAGCTACTCCACCATGTCGGACTGGTTCTTCCAGATGGTCTTCGTGGCTACCGCCGCGTCCATCGTGTCCGGCGCGCTGGCCGAACGGGTCAAGCTGTGGTCGTTCTTCCTGTTCACGCTAGCGCTGGCGGGGGTCATATACCCCATAGTGGGCGCGTGGACGTGGGGCGGGGGCTGGCTGACTGAGCTGGGCTTCAGCGACTTCGCCGGCTCGACCATCGTACACAGCACGGGCGGTTGGGCTGCGCTCGCGGGAATGATGGTCGTCGGCCCCAGGCTCGGCAAGTTCCGCCGCGACGGCGGGGTTAAGACCACCCCCCCCTCCAACATCCTGATAGTTACGCTGGGGGTCTTCATCCTGTGGTTCGGCTGGTTCGGATTCAATGGAGGGTCACAGTTAGCGTTGGGAAGCGCAGCCGACGCGGTGGCGATGAGCCACGTGATGGTGAACACCAACCTGGCCGCCGCCGCCGGCGTCATGGCCGCCCTCGCCGTATCGCGTCCCATACTCGGACGCATGGACCTCTTCGCCGGGCTGAACGGCGCGATAGCCGGGCTCGTCTCGATTACCGCCGGCCCCGACAGCGTAGATCACTACTGGGCGATCATAATCGGGGCCGTGGGCGCCGTCATATGCACTGCCGGGCTCAAGCTCCTGGAGAAGCTCAAGCTGGACGACGTGGTCGGGGCGGTTCCCGCCCACCTGTTCGCCGGCATCTGGGGAACCCTCGCGGTCAGCATCAACGCAGGCGGAAACATCCTACACCAGCTAATCGGCGTGGTGGCCATCGGGGTGTTCGCGTTCGGGGCATCCTGGCTGCTGTGGCGCGCGCTGGACATGACCCTGGGCGTCCGTGTCTCACACCAGGTCGAGCGGCTGGGCCAGGACAGCGGGGAGCTGGGAATCGAAGCCTACCCTGAGTTCGTGCTGATGCCCGACGACGACGACGAAGAGTGAACGGGATGCTCTCGCGCAGCGCACAGGGCCTCTACTGGATGGGCCGCTACCTGGAGCGGGCGGAGCATCTGTGCGGCCTGCTGCGCCTGCAGACGGAGACCCTCGTGGACCGCCCGGTGCGGGAGATCCATTTCGGCTGGACGCGCATCTACGGCAGCATGAACCGGCCGCCCCCCTTCGGCGAGATCGAGATGGACAGCGACGACTATACTCTGGCGGATTCCTACGCCCTCGCCGACGACCTCACCTTCGAGCGCTCGAACCCCACTTCGATATGGAGCTGCTTCGCGCTTGGGCGTGAGAACGCCCGCCAGATGCGGCACTGCATAAGCGCGGAGATGTGGACCCAGTTGAACCTGGCGTATCTGCGCATTCAGAAGTTGAGCATCCAGGACATCTGGTGGATGTCCCCAGAGAGCTTCTACGCAACCACGTCGGCGGAGATCAACACCTTCGCAGGCGTGGCGGAGTCCACCATGTACCGCGACGACGGCTGGAGGTTCATGCAGCTGGGGCGCAGCGTGGAGCGGGCCCAGCTCTCGGCGGGGCTGATACTGACGCAGCTCTCGGCTGACCCCTCGAAGGAGGAAGAGGACGCGGACTGGACCAGTCTGCTGCGCATATGTCACGCCTTCGAGGCATACAACCGCAGGTACGGCGTGGAGGTGCAGACTGGCCACGCGCTCGACCTGCTCGTTACCGACCCTCTGCTGCCGAACTCGCTCTGCCGTTCCCTGGACATGACAGCCGAGGAGTTGGCCGCCATCGACCCCGGTCCGGACACCCGCTCCAGCGACGCGGCGCGGCGGCTGGCGGGCCGCCTGGGCGCGCTGATTCACTACGAGTGGCCGGACCGGGAGGACAGGGAGGCGTTGCTGCGCCAGGTGCGCGGATACTGCCTGGACCTGCACGACCTGGTGACTGCCGCCTATTTCGACTACCCCATAGAAGACCACCCCGCACGCTGACGCAATGGACGGTCGGGCGCTCTGCGAGATCGAGCACGTCTCGCGCTATCTCTACGCCGCGCCTGTACGCCGCTGCGTGATGTCCCTCTGCATGAAGCCGCGCGAGGACTCCGGACAGCGGCTCCTGCAATTCGAAGCCGAGACCGAACCCCCCGCCTCCCTGAACGAGGAGGAGGACAGCTTCGGCAACACCAAGCACGTCCTGAACGTCCACCGCGAGCACGACGCACTGGAGATAACAGCGCGCTCCACGGTCGAGACTGCGCCCGCCGCCACGCTTCCTGGCTCGCTGGGAGCTGGCGCGTGGGAGGAGACGCGGTCGTGGGCCGTGTCGTTCGCCTATTGGGACTTCACGCACGCGAGCGCGTTCGCCCGGCCCTCGCCGGCGCTTGACGCCTTCGTAGAACGCCTCAACGTCAGGCCTGTCGGCGATCCGCTGGAGTCGCTGCTGTGTCTCTCCGACACGCTGCACCACGCCTTCGAGTACGTACCGGGCAGCACTTCGGCGATCTCCCCCATCGAGCACATCCTGGAATCCGGACGGGGAGTCTGCCAAGACTACGCACACGTCATGATAGCGGTCGCGCGCTCCTGGGGCGTTCCCTCCCGGTACGTTTCGGGGTACGTGCATGCCAAGTCAGGCAGCCAGGCGATGGAATCGGCTACCCACGCTTGGGTCGAGTGCTGGCTGCCCGGCCTCGGCTGGACAGGCTTCGACCCCACCAACCAAAGCCTCCCGGGGGAGCGGCACGTCCGCGTTGCAGTGGGACGCGACTACCAGGACGTGGCCCCGACCCGGGGCGTCCTCCTGGGCGGCGGGGCAAGCGCCCTCGAGGTCGAGGTCAGGATGCGAACCGTAGCCGCCGGCTGAGCCTGTCGGCTTCCTTCATTGGTCAGTCCCGACGTCGGACGACATATTTCTGCGACATTTCATCGCTATCGTGAGTAGCGCCACAGATACTCCACGAAAGAGGCGAAGCGATGATTTACAAGAGACTGATGACGAAAAGAATCCTGGTTGGGTCGGTCCTGGGGGCTATGCTCTCCGCGGTGATAATCAACGGCTGCGCAGTCGACACCGAACCCGGAGACGGCCGAGATTCTGACCGCGCGACGGTAAGTCAGGGCATCTCAGAGCGAGAAGGCGGCGAGCACAGCGGTGAAAGCGGCAGTGAATCTGGCGGAGCCGGTGGTGAAGAAGGCAGCGCCAATATGTTGGCGCGGGATGAGACCTTCGATGCAGTTCGAGGCGGCGCCCGACTGATCCTGAAATACGACGCTCCCAGCAACTCCTTCAAGGGCTCTGTGGAGAACACGACCAACGGCGTCCTGGATAAGGTCAGGATAGAAGTGCATCTCTCGAACGGAACGGAGCTGGGCCCAACGACTCCGACGGACATGGCTCCAAGCGAGGTGACGCCGATCAACCTACCTGCTACGCCAGCATCGTTCACCGGATGGACAGCGCATGCCGAGGTTGGTGGAGGTGATGGCGAGTCCGGCGGCGAACACGGCAGCGGCAGCGAGAGTAGAGGCGGCGGCTAGGGCCAATCGGATTCGACCGATGGAAGATGCCGGAACTTCAAATCTCACCATGGACGTATCCGGTAGATGGACGCGGCGCCTCTATGAGGCATCGCGTCCATGATGGCTCCTTATAGGACTGGCGATGAGCGGCGCAGTATTGATAATCGAAGACGACGCGAGGATCGCGAACTGGGTCAAAGTGTATTTCGAGCGCGCCGGATTCTCTGCTGAGGTTGCTCATGACGGTGAAGCCGGTCTAGCCCTGGCCCGTAACCTGACTCCAGACCTGATAATCCTCGATCTGATGCTTCCTCGCCTCAATGGAGTGGATCTGTGCAGAATCCTGCGTGAAGAGTCAGACGTTCCAATAATCATGCTGACGGCCAGAGAAGCGCACGCCGAGCGAATCATCGGGCTGGATAGCGGAGCCGACGACTACATCGTCAAGCCCTTCGATCCGGAGGAGGTCATTGCGCGCGCCGAAGCCGTACTTCGCCGCGTCAAAGGCAGAGTTCAGCAGGTCCTGACACGCAAAAACATCACACTGAATGAGACCACCAGGAGCGTGGCGGTCAATGAAGAACCCGTAGATTTGAGCCAGGCTCAAATCGCTCTGCTATCGACGTTCATGCGGCATCCTAACCAAGCGCTCACCCGTGATCAGCTAATCTCGCTGACCTTCAACCATGAATTCGATGGGTTCGACCGCGCCATAGACAGCCAGGTCGCTCGCCTGCGAAAGCAAATCAGCCGAGATGGCAGCCAGCCTATTCAGACTGTCTACGGCGTTGGCTACAAATTCGTGGTGGAGGACGAATGATGTCGCTGCGCTGGCGAATCATGGTTTCGATCGTCTTTGTCATCGTTCTTACCGTCTTGATCAGCGTTGGCGTGGGCTACTACGCGACGCAGGCCAGGCTGGGTGTGTTCGTAGACGAGATAGGTGATGATGAGGCGAGCCGATTAGCCCAGAATCTGAGCCGGGAGTACACCGCTGCCGGTGGCTGGGAGACGGTGGACAGACCGCTGTCTGAGGCCGGATACATCTACGATGGAGTTATGCTGGAGGAGCCGCATGAAGGAAGTGAGGGAGAATCCTCAGATCTCTTCCACAACGACCCGATACGAGTCGTCATCACCGGCGTCGATGGACGTGTCGTGAAGGACAACCTATCCGAGCTGTTGCCCGGAACCACCGCGCACGATCTGGACGGGCATCGCGAGACGGTGTTCGATTTGACCACGAACCAGCCCGTAGGCCGCGTCTACGTGGACGTGAACCATGAGCTCCTATCGGCCGAGTCGCATGGATTCCTCAATACGCTTCTGTACATCACCGTTATCGGCGGAATGCTGACAGCCGGCGTTGCCATACTACTGGCCGCTTGGCTATCCAAACGCATCACAGCGCCTGTGACGGCCTTGACGAAGGCAACTCAGGCAATCGCTCAGGGGGATACGGCCCAGCTGCCAATAACATCCTCGGACGAGCTGGGACAGATGAGCGCGGCCTTCAACCGGATGACCTCCGCCCTGGAAACTCAGCGCGGCCTCCGTAAGCGGCTGATAAACGATGTCTCTCATGAGTTGAATACTCCACTGACCGTCATACAGCTGGAGGCAAAAGGGCTGCGAGATGGACTTCAGACGCCTAAGACCGCGTCCGACCACATCGTCCAGGAAGTGGATAGGCTGCGCGGTCTCGTAACTGATCTGGACTGGCTTGCGGAGACCGACTACGGTGAATTGAAACTCACGCTCGAAGCAAATTCGATTTACGAGCTGCTCACCGCAGAGGCAGACCGTTGGCAGCCGCAATCTCAGGCTCGACAGGTTGAATTGTCGCTGCAGGCATCCGCTGACCTGCCGGACATGGACCTCGACCAGATGCGCATGAGCCAGGCATTGGGAAACGTTCTGAGCAACGCCATTCATTGCGCCGAGGCCGGCGGGCATATCGCGATCAGGGCGGAGTTAGAAAGCGACGAGGCGTTGGCTATCTCGGTCATAGATGACGGGATCGGCATCCAAGCCGCAGACCTTCCCCACGTCTTCGACCGCTTCTACCGCACGGACCCGTCTCGCAATCGTGGGATAGGCGGGACGGGTCTGGGATTGGCCATCACACGAGCTATAGTCGAAGCGCACGGCGGTACAATTGCCGTAAGAAGTGACGGGCTTGGACAGGGCGCCGCCGTGACTTTTCGCCTTCCCCTGAATAAGTGAGTAGCGCCATCCTCGGCCATGAACTCCACACAGGAGAACAGCGACTGCCGCGGTCAAGGAGTTACTTAGGGCCGAGAATGGTGGGGAAGCCGGGACTCGAACCCGGACGCCTTGCGGCACATGATCCTAAATCATGCTCGTCTACCAATTCCGACACTTCCCCAAGCGCAGCGCATCTCATTATATCGCCGCGCGGGGCATCCCGTACACAAAATTGTCTCCTTCACGTGACGGGACACCAGGGTGCGGTGATGGAATAGCCGATCTGGCCGCGCCTACTGAACTGAAACAGGGATGGCCTACTCTCACCCCTGCTTGACCAGCTTCTGCATGGAGCGCAGCTTCTTGCCGGGCATCATCGCGCCGAACTCGGCTGCCGACACCTCCGCCACATATATGTCGCCGCGCGAGTCCACCGCTATGCCGTGCGGGGCATAGAAGCGGCCGGGGTCGTCGCCGTATGACTCGTCGCCCAACCTTGCGGCGACCTCGCCGCTCTGCTCGAATATGGTAACTCGCGGTCCGAGGTAGCGCCCCAGCGCGTTGGAGGACAGGCCAGCGAAGTACTCGCCGACGTACACGAGGGTGCGCCGACCGCGCGTGTCGGCATACACGCACGCGGCCCGGGAGAGGTTGACCCACTGCGCCTGGTATCCGCCCTCCACGTCGAAGACCTGGACGCGCCGATTGTCCCGGTCGGCCACGTAGACCCAGCCGTCGCCGTCTATCGCGATGTTGTGGACGATGTTGAAGTGGCCCGGGAAGGTGCCCGACTCGCCCCACGAGCCTATCAGCCGGCCATCCGGGTCGTATCGGTGGACGCGGGCGTTGCCGTAGCCGTCGGACACGAGGAGCTCGCCGCTTCGCGGATCCACCGCGAGGTGCGTGGGCGCGCGGAACGGCTCGCCGCTCATGGCGTCGGCGGGCCGGCCGGGCTCGCCCAGCGTCAGCAGCAGCTTGCCTTCAGGCGTCAGCTTGCGGACCGTGTGGTCGCCAACGTCGGCGCAGTACACCGAGTCGTCCGGGCCTATCGCCACGCCGTGCGGCATCGTGAAGATGTCCTCGCCCCACGACCGCAGGAAGCGCCCGCCGCTGTCATAGACGATGATGGGATGCCCGCCGCGGTTGAAGACGTACACGTTGTCCCGCGAGTCCACCGCGACGGCGGTCGCGTCGTTGTACTGCCAGCCGTCGGGCAGCTCGCCCCACTCCTCGCCCGACGCCTCGTAGGTGAACTCTCCGCCGCCAAGAATTGCCATGCGTTTTGCCTCCGCGCTCTCTGTATCTCCCGCTGCGGGGCGCTACGGTCGTTCGAGCAGGACCGTAACGCCCATGTCGCGGTACTCTTGCCGAGTCGCCGGGTCGTAGTTCCTGAAGCAGACGGCGACGCTCGAATCGCGGAGCTGCTCCACCACGTGGCGCACGCAGTCATCCACCGTCTCGAAGGGATGACCCGGATGCGCTTCTAGGCTGAACGTCAGGTCGGCGGGGCCGAACGACAGGCAGTCCACGCCGTCCTTGGCGAGATGCCGAGCCTTGGTCACCGCCTCCACCGACTCGATCTGCATCCAGAGCGTTCCGGTTTCGCGCCACCAGTCGGCGTACTCACGCATGTCGGGCCGCTCCGCTATGCCCAGCCGGTCGCCGCCGCCCCAGCTGCGCAGCCCATCATGCGGGTAGTAGAAGTTGGCGATGGCCTCGTCCACCGTCCGCTCCGTCTCCACTTGCGGTATCTCCACGCCGGCCGGGCCCAGATCCAAGTAGTTGCCGACCAAGTAGGTGTGCCGCGTGTGCTTGATTCGGAACTGCACGGGGATGTCCAGTCCGGCCGCCATATCGCAGAACGAGACGAGCCGCTCCTCGCTGTAAGCCGCGTGCTGGCTGTCCACCGAGACGAAGTCGTAAGGGCCCGTCGGCATCAGCGCTTCCAGGTCGCCGCGCCCGATGGTCATCGGAACCGCCAGCCCCAATATGTCTTCGCCGTTCCGCATCCTCTGCTTCAGATTGTTCATGCCATTCCCTCTATGCCAGTCCGGTTTGTCCGGTCGAATTGAAACGCGCTCCGCACATTATAACCCCATGCCGCAATCCGTCGGGTGCGGTAGAATCGAATCCAGCCGAGCCGGTGGGGGCAGGTTTGAACCTGCCCAATCCCTCGACGGAGTGCCAGGAGGAGAAGGCTTGAACGTTACTGGACAGCCCCTACGCATCCGCATGGACGTCAAGGTCCCGATGAGGGACGGAACGCTGCTATCCGCCGACGTCTATATGCCCCCGAAGGACGGGCCGTTCCCGGCGCTGCTCATCAGGACCATATACGACAAGCAGGCCGAGCGGTACGTCGAGTGGACCCGGCGCTTCGTCGAGGCCGGGTACGCCTGCGTGATGCAGGACTGCCGAGGGCGCAACGACTCCGACGGCGCTTGGGAGCCTTACGTCCACGAGGCCGACGACGGGCACGACACTATCGAGTGGATAGGCCGGCAGCCCTGGTGCGACGGCGGCGTGGGAATGTACGGCGTATCCTACGTTGGCTTCACGCAATGCCAGCCCGCAACCCAAAGGAGCGGCTGCCTCAAGGCCATCGCCCCCATCGCGTCCCAGCAGGACAACTTCGGCCACCAGCGCGTGGACGGGGCGCTTCAGCAGCACGTCGCCCAGTTCTTCATCAACATGACCGGCCGCACCAACAAGCGGGCGGCGACCGCCCTGATGGACTGGGACGAGATATACCGCCGGCTCCCCCTCGTCTCGGCGCTGGACGACATCGTTGACCTCGAGTTCTACCGCGAGGTGGTGCGCCATCATACGTTCGACGACTTCTGGAAGTCCTACTCGATGCGGGACAAGTACGGCGAGGTCGCCGTGCCCGCGTACTTCATAACGGGCTGGTACGACAACCTCGTCCATGAGACGTGCAAGCTCTTCATGGGCTGGACCTCCCAGGCGCGAACGCCCGACGCGCGGCGCCTGAGCAGGCTGCTGATAGGACCGTGGAGCCACCGCAACATCGGGTCCAGCGAGCGTTTCGGCGCCGTAGATTTCGGCGGCGCAGCCTTCGTGGACATCGTAGACGAGCAGATACGCTGGAACGACAGGCGGCTCAAGGGCGTGGACAACGGCATGGACGACGAGCCCAGGGTCCGCGTGTTCGTCATGGGCGCGAACAGGTGGCGGACCGGCGATACCTGGCCCCTAGAGGGCGTGCGCCGACGCAGCTTCTATCTCCACTCCGGGCGCGGGGCTAACTCGCTGTTCGGCGACGGCGAACTGAGCGGCGAGCCCCCCATAAACGAGCCGCCGGACAGGTTCGCCTACGACCCCAACGACCCCGTTCCGACCATCGGCGGGCAGTTCATGATGATGGAGATGGGCGGGCCCGCGGACCGGCGGGCCGCCCAGCGCAGGGACGACGTGCTGGTGTACGACACGGCTCCCCTGGCGGAGGACATGGAGGTGGTCGGCCCCGTCACGCTCACCCTGTACGCCTCGTCCAGCGCGCCGGACACCGACTTCACTGGAACGCTGTCGGACGTACACCCGGACGGCAAGGCGGTAATGCTGACCGAGGGGATAGCCCGCGCCAGGTTCAGGGACTCCATCCAGAAGCCGTCGCTGATGGAGCCGGGCGAGGTGTACGAAATCGAGGTGGACATGTGGGACACCGGCAACCTGTTCCGGGCAGGCCACCGCGTGCGGCTGGAGGTGTCGAGCAGCAACTTCCCGCGCTACGAGCGCAACCAGAACACCGGGACACAGCCCGGCCTCGACGCCGACACAGCCACCGCCCGCCAGACCATATACCACGACTCGGCCCGCCCATCCCGGCTGAACCTGCCGGTCGTTCATGCGGCGGGATGATCCGCTACCGCCCTCTTCGGAGCTGCTCCCGCTTCCAGCTCTGGTCTATTGGGCCGTCGTAGAAGCGCTCCGGATTCTCGATGGCCCAGGCGTGCCGGTGGATGATGATGTTGTCCGGGTCGTGCCGCAGGGCCTCCCGCATGAGGGCGGCGGCGGCCGTCCTGTCGCCCTTGCGGTACTCGTCCAAGCCCCGGCGGTAGAGGCCCATCGCGCTCGAGCTGGCGGCGCCTCGCGGGGCGGCCAGGTACTGGTCGTCCGTCTCCGTGAACGGGA
This sequence comes from uncultured Dehalococcoidia bacterium, assembly GCA_958296115.1. Lineage (GTDB taxonomy): Bacteria > Chloroflexota > Dehalococcoidia > Lucifugimonadales > CAJWER01. Next base: position 1,664,855 of record OY282442.1, on the reverse strand, counting down.
GCGTCTCGGACGTTTCAACCCAATGCTCTATCAGGCGCGACAACTCCGGCCTGCGGAGGTCGAACCCGTTGATCTTGCTGAACGCCAGCACGCCGCGCTCGTCTATCAGGAAGCCGTTCGCAACCGTCTTGAACCCGTACAAACGCCCCGTAACGCCCTCCGCGTCAATGGCCGACGTATAGGTGGCTCCGGCCGCTTCCAGGTAGGGCCTGGCCCGCTCCGGGCCCTGGCCGTCCATGGCTATCGCGAGCACTTCGAGGCCGCCGCGATGTCTTGCGTATAGCCGCTGCCAGACCGGCAGCTGGGCGCGGCAGCCTCACCAAGACGCCCACGTGAAGATGACGACCTTGCGCCCAAGGAAGTCGGACAGGCTGGCCGAGCCGCCGTCTATGGTCGGGAGCGTGAAGCCCGGCGCCTTCGCCCCCACACGCGCCGCGGGACCTCCTGATGTGTCCATTCACTTCCCTTGCGTATTCAGTCCTGCGGCTTGCGGTAGAACCTGAAGTATAGGAACACGCCGGCGGCTGCGAAGGCGATGACCGCGAACAAGCCCGCCGAGGATATCAGCCACAGGGCGCCGGGGATGCCCCCGCCTTCGCCCTCTTCCGGCTGAACCGTTGGCGTTGGCGTCGCAGTCGGCGCAAACGTTGGCGTCGCGGTCGGCGCGGACGTGGGCGTCGCAGTCGGCGCGGACATGAGCGCCGTGGCAGGCGTTGGCGTCGCCGTCGGCGCGAACGTTGGCGTCGCAGTCGGCGCGGGCGTTGGCGTCGCAGTCGGCGCAGGCGTGCGCGTCGCGGTCGGCGCGGACCTGGGCGTCGCAGTAGGCGTGGGAGTGGGCGTCGCGGTCGGCGCAGGCGTTGGCGTCGCAGTCGGCGCGGGCCTGGGCGTCGCCGTCGGCCTGGGTGTCACAGTCGCAGTCGGCGCGGGCCTGGGCGTTGGCGTCGCGGTAGGCGCGGGCGTGGCCACCGCGGCCGTCGCGGGCGTTGGCGTCGCAGTAGGCGCAGGCGTGGGCGCCGCGGTCGTCGCAGGCGTTGGCGTTGGCGTGGCAGCCGTCGCGGGCGTTGGCGTCGCGGTCGGCGCGGGCGTGGCCACCGCGGCCGCGCCGCTTATCGTCAGCACGTACCGGCTGAAGCTCGAGAGCTCGACGACGGCCCACACGCGGCCCAAGACGTCCGTCGAGCAGCGGTGCGTGAGCAGCGTCCAGACGCCTTCGTCCGTCACGCGGTACACGCGCGCGCGGCCCTCTTCGCACGCCGCGCCGTCGCCCTCCGGCAGGCGGAAGCGCAGGTCCACGGCGGACGAGTACTCCGTGGGCTTCAACGCCCCGGTGTTCGCGTCGAACGTGTCCAGCTCCACGGCCAGCGTAACGCCGCCGCTCTCGGCGGGCGGCGCGGCCAGCGTCGAGACGTCCAGCCCCGTCAGCCTGATCTCAACCCTCGCGGGCGCCGCGCCCGCAGGCGCCGTCAGCTGCGCGGAGCCGTCCGGCGTTTCTATCTGCAAGCTCTGGCCGGGTCCCGCAACGCCCCGAGCCGTTGCTGGGCCGAGCACAGTCAGCGTTACCGTTACACTCTGCGGCGTGTTCTCGGCGCCGCTCGACACTATCTGCAGCCGCGCAGTGTGCGTGCCTACCTCCAGGCCGGCCGCGTTCACGGACACGGACACCTGGACCCGATCGGTGGGGCGGTCCGACCTGCCCTGCGAGGGTCTTGCGGTGACCCAGGTTACGTTCCTGGACACGCTGAAAATCATGCCTCTGGTCCTGGTGTTCCACACCTCTAGCGTCTTGGGCGTCGGGTTGCCGTCACCCTGACTGACGGTGAACGACAGCGCGGCCGGCTCGACGGCGATCACGTTCCTCACGGCAGGAGCGGCGGTAGTAGGGGCGGGGGCGGGAGGGGCGAAGAAGAAGCCGCCGCCTCCTCCTCCGCCAGTGGAATCCGTCGTTGCGCTCGCCTCGTTCGACCACGCGCCGTCGCCTACGGAGTTCACGGCCCGAATCCGGTACGTATACGCAGTCCCGGACGCAAGGCCCGTGTCCGAGTAGCTGGTCGCGCTGGCCGCGATGGCCGTAGATACGTTCGCGTAGCTCCCTGTTCCGCTCTTGCGCTCCAGCGTGTATCCGGTGATGGCGGCCCCGCCGTCGTCGGCTGGCGCGGTCCACGACAGGTCGATCTCCGTCGTGCCGTTGGTCGCGTCCTTCGTTGCGGACAGGCCCGTTACGGCGTCCGGCGGGGCGGGGTCCCGCGCCATTGTGCTGGCCTCATTCGACCACGCGCCGGCGCCTATGGAGTTGAAGGCCCGCAGGCGGTACGTGTACGCCGTGCCGGGCGTCAGACCCGTGTCCACCAAGAACGTCGCAGTCACCTCGATGGTCGTCGAGGTCGCAAGGACATAGCTCCCAGACCCTGCCCTGCGCTCGAGCCTGTAGCTGGTAATGGCGGCCCCGTGGGCGGCGGGCGTGGTCCACGTAAGGCGGATAGAGGTCGCGTTTTCGGGGGCTGCGGACAGGTCCGACACGGCCGCGGGCGCGGCGGCGTCCGTCGTTGCGGACGGATCGTTCGACGACCACGCTCCGGCGCCTGCGGAGCTGGCGGCGCGGATGCGGTACGTGTACGCCGTCGCCGGCGTGAGGCCCGTGTCCGTGTAGCTGGTTGAAGTTGCCCCTATGGACGACGACACCAGCTCGTAGCTCCCAGACCCGAACTTGCGCTCCAGCCGGTAGCCGGTGATGTCGGCTCCGTTGGTGGTGGGCGCGGTCCACGTCAGGTCAATCTCAGTCGCGCCGTTGGTTGCGCCCGCGGCTGCCGAAAGGTCCGCCACGGCCGACGGAGCCCCGGCCGCGGTCGTCATTCCGGACGCCTCGTTCGACCACACGCCGTCGCCTACCGAGTTGGTGGCCCGCAGGCGGTACGTGTACGCCGTCGCCGCCGTGAGGCCCGTATCCATGTAATTGGTCGCGCCTGCCGCGATGCTCGTCGATACGTTCGCGTAGCTCCCGTCACCGTCATGGCGCTGAAGCGTGTAGCTCATTATCGCCCGCCCGTGGGCGGCGGGCGCGGCCCACGTAAGGCGGATAGCGACCGAGCTTGCGGCGGCTGCGTCCAGGTTCGTTATGCGCGCCGGCGCCGCGTTGTCCGTCGTTGCGCTGTCTTCGTTCGACCAATCCGCGTTGCCTATGGCGTTCACGGCCCGAATCCGGTACGTGTACTCCGTCGCCGGCGTGAGGCCCGTGTCCGTGTAGCTGGTTGCGCTGGCCGCGATGTTAGTCGATACGTCCGCGTAGCCCCCAGATCCGGCCTTGCGTTGCAGCGTGTATCCCGTGATGGCGGCTCCGTAGGCGCTGGACTCGGTCCACGACAGGTCGATCGTGGTCGAGCTTGTGGAGGTTGCCGCCAGTTCCACGGCCGACGGAGCCTGGGCGGCAGGCGTCGTTACGCTCACCTCGTTCGACCACGCCGCGTTGCCGACGCTGTTCACGGCCCGGATCCGGTACGTGTACGTCGTTTCGGGCGTGAAGAGGATCTCTATGAATCTGGTTGCGCCTGCGCCAGGTCCGTTTGACAATGCAGCATAACTCCCAGACCCTGCCTTGCGCTCGAGCCTGTAGCTGGTTATCGGCCGCCCGTTGTCGGCGGGATTGGTCCACCTAAGGAAGACCACGGCCGTGCCGGTTATGGACAGGTCCGTTATGGCGTCGGGCGGGAGGGCGTCCGTCGTTGCGCTCGCCTCGCTCGACCACGCCCCGTTGCCGACGGAGTTCCTGGCGAGGATGCGGTACGTGTACGTCGTCCCAGGCGTCAGGCCCGAGTCCGAGTAGCTGGTATCGCCTGCCGCTATTGACGACGACACCGGCCCGTAGCCCCCGGAGCCGCTCTTGCGCTCCAGCGTGTAGCTCGTTATCGCCTCCCCGTTGTCGGCGGGCGCCGTCCACGACAGGTCAATCTCCGTCCCGCCGTTGGTTGCGTCCTTCGTTGCCGACAGGTCCGACACGCCCGACGGAGCCCCGGCCGCGGGCGTCGTTCCGGGCGTATCGCTCGACCATGCGCCGTAGCCGACGGAGTTCCTGGCCCGAATCCGGTACGTGTACGTCGTCTCCGGCGTGAGGCCGCTGTCGGTGAAGCTGGTTGCGCCGGCCGCTATCGTCGTAGATACGTCCGCGAATACCCCGCCGCCGCTCTTGCGCTGCAACGTGTAGTCGCTGATGGCGGCCCCGTGGGCGGCGGGCGCCGTCCACGACAGGCGGATGTCGTTCGCGCTTGTGGCGGTTGCAGCCAGGTTCGTTATGCGCGCCGGCGCGGCGTTGTCCGTCGTCGCGCTGTCTTCGTTCGACCACACGCCGGCGCCTGCGGAGTTCCTGGCGCGGATCCGGTACGTGTACTCCGTCGCCGGCGTGAGGCCCGTGTCCGAGTAGCTGGTTGAGGTTGCCGTTATCGCCGTAGATACGTCCGCGTAGTCCCCTCCGCCGATCTTGCGCTGCAACGTGTAGTCGCTGATGGCGGCTCCGCCGTCGGCGGGCGCGCTCCACGTCAGGTCAACCTCCGTCGCGCCGTTCGTTCCGTCCTTCGTCGCCGAAAGGTTCGTTATGCGCGCGGGCGCGATGGGGTCCGTCGTTGCGCTGGCTTCGTTCGACCATGCGCCGTAGTCGACGGAGTTCCTGGCGCGGATGCGGTACGTGTAGGTCGTTCCGGGGGTGAGGCCCGTGTCCGAATAGCTGGTCGCGCCTGCCCCTATCGTCGTAGATAGGTCTGTGTAGATCCCGGAGCCGGCCTTGCGCTGAAGCGTGTAGCTCGTTATGGCGGCTCCGTGGGCGGCGGGCGCCGTCCACGACAGATTGATCTGCGTCGCGCCGTTGGTTCCATCCTTGGTTGCGGATAGGTCAGCCACAGCCGCGGGCGCGGCGGCGTCCGTCGTCGCGCTGTCTTCGTTCGACCACACCGCGTTGCCGGCGCTGTTCACGGCGCGAATCTGGTACGTGTACTCCGTCGCCGGCGTGAGGCCCGTGTCCGAATAGCTGGTCGCGCCTGCCCCTATCGTCGTAGATACGTTCGCGTAGTTCCCTCCGTCGGCCTTGCGCTGGAGGGTATAGCTGCTGATGGATGCCCCGTTGGCGGCGGGCGCGCTCCACGACAGGTCAATCTCCGTATCGCCGTCGGTTCCGTCCTTCGTCGCCGAAAGGTTCGTTATGCGCGAGGGCGGGGCGGCGTCCGTCGTTACGCTTCGTTCGTTCGACCACGCGCCGCCGCCGGCGTTGTTCGCGGCCCGAATCCGGTACGTGTAGGCCGTTCCGGGGGTGAGCCCTCTGTCGGAGTACCTGATTGCGCTGGCCAGTCTCGTCGCTACGTTCGCATAGTCCCCGGAACCGGCTTTGCGCTGGATGGTGTAGTTGATGATGGAGGCCCCGTTGTCGGCGGGCCGGCTCCACGACAGGTTGATCTGCGTCGAGCCGTTGGTTCCGTCCTTCGTCGCCGAGAGGTTCGTTATGCGCTCGGGCGCGGCGGCGTTCGTCGTCGCGCTGGCTTCGTTCGACCACGCGCCGTCGCCGACGCTGTTCGCGGCCCGAATCCGGTACGTGTACCTCGTCACCGGCGCGCGGCCCGTGTCCGTGTAGTTGGTTGAGGTTGCCGTTATGGTCGACGACACCAGCGTGAAGCTCACGGCCCCAGCCGCCTTGCGCTCCAGCCGATAGCCCGTGATGGCGGAGCCGTTGTTGTCGGGCGCCGTCCACGTCAGGTCAATCTCCCTCCCGCCGTTGGTTGCGCCCGCGGCTGCCGAAAGGTCCGACACCGCGTCCGGAGCCCCGGGCGCTGGCGTCGTGTCGGACGCCTCGTTCGACCACGCCCCGTCGCCTTCGGAGTTCGTGGCCCGAATCTGGTACGTGTACGCAGTGCTGGGCGTGAGGCCCGTGTCCTCATAGCTCGTCGCGCTCGCCGCTATGGACGACGACACCACCGCGTAACTCCCGCCGCCGCTCTTGCGCTCCAGCCGGTAACCCGTGATGGCTTCTCCGTGGGCGTCGGGCGCCGTCCACGTCAGGCGGATAGCGACCGAGCTTGCGGCTGTTGCGGACAGGTCCGACACCGCCGCCGGCGCCGCGTTGTCCGTCGTCGCGACCGGCTCGTTCGACCACGCCCCGTCGCCTTCGGAGTTCTTGGCCCGCAGGCGGTACGTGTACTCCGTCGCCGGCGTGAGGCCCGTGTCCGAATAGCTCGTCGCGCTTGCCGCTATCGTCGAAGTCGCAACGTCCTCGTACTCCCCAGACCCGGCCTTGCGCTGCAGCGTGTAGCCGCTGATGGCTGCCCCGTGGGCGGCGGGCGCCGTCCACGACAGGTTGATCTCAGTATCGCCGTTGGTCGCGTCCGCGGTCGCCGCAAGGTCATCCACCGCCGCCGGCGCCGCGTTGTCCGTCCTCGCCAGAGCGAAATTGGACCACTCCGCGTCGCCGACGGAGTTCGTGGCGCGAATAGCGTACGAGTGGTCGTTTCCGGGCGTGAGGCCCGTGTCCGAGTAACTCGTCGCGCTGGCCGCTATGGGCGGAAGCAGCGTCCACGTTGGCCGATCATCGCTTATGCGCTGGATAGTGTAGCCCGTGATGGCGGCCCCGTTGTTGACGGGCGCGCTCCACGTCAGGTTGATCTGCGTCGAGCCGTTGGTTGCATCCTTGGTTGCGACCAGGTCATCCACATCCTCGGGCGCGGCGTTTTGCGTCGTTGCGCTGTCTCCATCCGACCAGTCGCCGTCGCCAACGCTGTTCGTGGCGCGAATCTGGTACGTATACTCCGTCGCCGGCGTGAGGCCCGTGTCCAAGTACTCGGTCGCGCCTGCCGCGATGCTCGTAGATACGTTCGCGTAGCTCCCGGCGCCGCTCTTGCGCTGAAGCGTGTATCCGCTGATGGCGGCGCCGTTGTTTGCCGGCGCCGTCCACGTCAGGCGGATCTGGGTCGAGCTTGCCGCGGTTGCCGACAGGTCCGTTATGCGCGCGGGCGCTGCGTTGTCCGTCGTCTCGTCGGGCTCGTTCGACCACTCCGCGTCGCCGACGCTGTTCACGGCGCGAATCCGGTACGTGTACGCCGTCGCCGGCGTGAGGCCCGTGTCCGAATAGCTCGTCGCGCTTGCCCCTATGGACGACACCAGCCCGTAGCTCCCAGACCCGGCCTTGCGCTCCAGCCGATAGCCCGTGATGGCTTCCCCGTGGGCGGCGGGCGCGCTCCACGCCAGGTCAATCTCCCTCGCGCCGTTGGTTGCGTCCTTCGTTGCCGTAAGGTCCGACACCGCCGCCGGCGCCGCGTTGTCCGTCGTCGCGCTCGGCTCGTTCGACCACCCCGCGTCGCCTTCGCTGTTCGTGGCCCGGATCCGGTACGTGTACGCCGTCGCCGGCGTGAGGCCCGTGTCCGAATAGCTCGTCGCCCCGGCCGCTATCGTCGAGCTCGCAACCTCGTAGTCCCCTCCGACGACCTTGCGCTCCAGCCGATAGCCGCTGATGGTAGCCCCGTGGGGGGCGGGCGCCGTCCACGTCAGGTCAATCTCCGTCGCGCCGTTGGTCGCGTCCGCGGCCGCCGCAAGGTCATCCACCGCCGCCGGCGCCGCGTTGTCCGTCGTCTCTTCGGGCTCGTTCGACCACGCCCCGTCGCCGACGCTGTTCACGGCCCGCAGGCGGTACGTGTACTCCGTCCCGGGCGTGAGCCCCGTGTCCGAATAGCTCGTCGCGCTTGCCAATATCGTCGTAGATACGTCCGCGTAGCTCCCGCCGGCCTTGCGCTGAAGCTCGTATCTCGTTATCGACTCCCCGTTGTCGTCGGGCGCCGTCCACGACAGGTCAATCTCCGTCCCGCCGTTGGTTGCGTCCTTCGTCGCCGTAAGGTCCGTCGCGCCGTCCGGAGCCCCGGCCGCCGGCGTCGTTGCCTCCGCCTCGTTCGACCATTCGCCTCCGCCCGCGTTGCTGAAAGCCCGCAGGCGGTACGTGTACGTCGTCGCCGGATCGAGGCCCGTGTCCGAATAGCTCGTCGCGCTTGCCCCTATCCCTAGGATAGCCGCTCCGTCCGCGTAACTCCCGGTGCCGCTCTTGCGCTGCAGCGTGTAGCTGGTGATGGCGGCCCCGTTGTCCGCCGGCGCCGTCCACGTCAGGCGGACCGTGGTCTCGCTTGCGCCCGATGCCGACAGGTCCTCTATCTTGGCCGGCGGCGCGACGGGCGTCATTGCGCTCGCCTCGTTCGACCACCCGCCCGCGCCCGCGCTGTTCCAAGCCCGCAGGCGGTACGTGTACGCGGTGTTGGGCGTCAGGCCCGTGTCCGTGTAGCTCGTCTCGCTCGCGCCAGGTCCGCCCGACAACGCAACATAACTCCCAGTCCCCTCCTTGCGCTCGATTGTGTAGCTGGTGATGACCGCCCCGTTGTCCGCCGGCGCCGTCCACGTCAGCGCTATCGCCGTCGCGCTCGTGGAAGTCGCCGACAGGTCCGCTATCACGTCCGGCGCGTCGGCGTCCCGCGTCGCCGTGCCCGACTCGCCCGACCACGCCGCGTCGCCTACCGAGTTCGTGGCCCGGATCCGATACGTATATCCGACGCCTGCCGTCAGCCCCGTGTCCGTGTAGCTCGTCGCGCTCGCCCCTATGGACGACGACACCAGCGCGAATACCCCGTCGCCGTCATGGCGCTCCAGCCGATAGCCCGTGATGTTGGCCCCGTTGGCCGCCGGCGCCGTCCACGTCAGATCCACGGTGCGGTACGGGTCAGAAGTCGAGGCGACTGCGGCCAGGTCCGCTACGGCGTCCGGCGCCGCGTTGTCCGTCGTCACGCTCGGTTGATTCGACCACGCCGCGTCGCCCACGCTGTTCACGGCCCGAATCTGGTACGTGTACGTCGTCCCCGGCGTCAGCCCCGTGTCCGTGTAGCTCGTCGCGCTCGCCGATATCGTCGAGCTCGCAGTCACGTAGCTCCCAGACCCGGCCTTGCGCTCGAGCTCGTATCTCAGTATCGCGGCCCCGTCGGAGGCGGGCGCCGTCCACGCCAGGTCAACCTCCCTCGCGCCGTTGGTCGCGTCCTTCGTCGCCGTAAGGTCCGTTATGGTCGCCGGAGCCCCCGCCGCCGTCGTCGTCACGCTCGGTTCATTCGACCAATCCGCGTCGCCCTCCGCGTTCGTCGCCCGAATGCGGTACGTGTACTCCGTGCCGTTCGTCAGGCCCGTGTCCGTGTAGCTCGTCGCGCTCGCCGATATGGACGACGACACCACCGCGTAACTCCCAGACCCGGCCTTGCGCTCCAGCGTGTAGCCCGTGGTCGAGGTTCCGTTGTCCGCCGGCGTCGTCCACGACAGATCCACGACCCGGTACGGGTCAGACGACGAGAGCTCCGCCGACAGGTCCGTTATCGCGTCCGGAACGCCGGCCCGCGTCGTTGCCCTCACCTCGTCCGACCACGCCGCGTCGCCCAAGGAGTTCGTCGCCCGCATGCGGTACGTGTACGCCGTCGCCGGCGTGAGGCCCGTGTCAACATAGTTGACTGCGGCTGCCGGTATGGTCGAAGTCGCGACGTCCTCGTAACTCCCGGAGCCGCTCTTGCGCTGCAACGTTATCCGCGTGATGGCGGGGCCGTTGGCGGCCGGCGGCGTCCACCCCAGGAGAATCTCAGTATCGCCGTCGGTCGGGTCAGGGAGTGCCGCCAGGTCCGTTATGCGCCCAGGCTTGGAGGTGGCGGGCGTCGTCACGACCGGCTCATTCGACCACCCGCTGGTCCCGTGCGCGTTCACGGCTTGGATGCGGTAGTAGTACTCCGTCGAAGGCGTCAGGCCCGTGTCCTCATAGCTCGTCGCGTCCCCCGCCGGCCGCGAGACCACCGTCCAGACCCCGGAGCCGGTCGAGCGCTCGATGACGTACCCCTCGACGGCGGCCCCTCCGTTGTCGGCGGGCGCCGTCCACGTCAGGTCTACGCCCGACGCCGTGGAAGCGGTCGCGCTCAAGCCCGTCGGAGCGCCGGGACGACCAGGACCCAGCGTAACCGACCTCTGCGGCGACGGATCCCCAACCCCCACCGAGTTCACCGCCCGCGCCCGATACACGTAGGTCGTGTTGCCCACCGCCGTAACGTCCGTCCAGCCCCCGCTTCCGTCGGTCGTGGATATGACCCCCTCCCACGGCCCGGTGTTGCCTATCCTCCGCTGAATTCGGATCTCGTCGATGGCGTTGCCGAAAACCCTCGTCGGCGCCGTGCCCAACGTTATAACCACCGACGCGTTGCTGACGACCGCGGTGAACCCGGAATACGCCGCCGGAGCGCCCGGCGTAACGTCAACCGTGTCCCAAGGCCCTACCCCGCCTCCATTCACCCCCCGCACGCGGTACCAATACGTCGTGCCCGCAGTGATATGGGCGCTGCCGAGTCCATGCTCCTTGCTGCTGGCGCCGTAACCGAACGGGGGGTCGGGAACCCACGTGGTCCCGCCGTCCGTGGAGTACTGGAACTGGTACGACGTGGCGCCCGGAGCGTCGCCCCATTTCACCAAGCTCCCGGTGGGTGGAAGCGTCGCGCTCCCCCCATTCTGCTCCCCCCGCAGGTCGAACGGCCCGTCGCTCGGCGGATCCCCGCCGCCCGCGTCCGTCGTTGCAACCGGATCGTTCGACCACCCCGCGTTGCCGACGCCGTTCGTCGCCCGCAACCGGTACGTGTACGCCGTCGAGGTCGCAAGCGCAACGTCCGAGTAGCTCGTGTCGCCCACGAGAGGCCCGGGAGACACGCCCACGTAATTCCCGGTCCCCGCCTTGCGCTCCAGCCGGTAACTCGTGATGGCGGACCCGTTCGCGGCCGGCGTCGTCCACGTCAGGTTGATCTCCGTCGCGCCGTTCGTCCCGTCCGTCGTCGCCGCCAGGTCCGCTATCGCGTCCGGCGCCGCCGTGTCCGTCGTCGCGCTCGCCGCGTCCGACCACGCGCCGCCCCCTAGGGCATTCTTACCGCGTATGCGGTACGTGTACCTCGTGCCGGGCGTGAGGCCCGTGTCCGTGTGGATAGATGCGCCTGCCCCGATGGAATCCGACACCAGCTCGTAGTTACCGGAGCCGGCCTTGCGCTCCAGCCGGTAACCCCGGAAGTTGGGGCCGTAGTTGCTGGGCGCGCCCCACGACAGGCGGATAGACCTCGCGTCGAGCTTGGCCGCCCTCAGGTACGTTGTGCCGGGCGGGGCTTGATCCGTCTCCGCGCTCGGCTCGTTCGACCACGCCGCGTTGCCCACGCTGTTCACGGCCCGAATCCGGTACGTGTAACTCTGCCAGGGCGTGAGGCCCGTGTCCCTGTAGCTGGTCGAGGTTGCCGTTATGGACGACGACACCAGCGCGAAGTTCTCCGGGCGGTAGCGGGGCTTGCGCTCCAGCCGATAGCCCGTGATGGCGGCCCCGTTGTCGGCGGGCGCCGCCCACGACAGGTTGATAGCCCTCGCGCCGTCCGCGGTCGCCGACAGGCCCGTTATGGACGACGGAACCTGGGCCGCGTTCGTCCTTGCGCTCCCTTCATTCGACCACCCCGCGTCGCCCACCGAGTTCGTCGCCCGAATCCGGTACGTGTACCTCGTGCCGGGCGTCAGGCCCGTGTCCGTGTGAATGGAATAGCCGGTGTTGGTCATGGCTGCCGCGAGGGTCGAGCTCGCAACCTCGTAGCTCCCCCCGTCCGCCTTGCGCTCCAGCCGGTAACTCGCGATGGCGGCTCCGTTGGCGGCCGGCGGGGTCCACTGGAGGTCCACGGCGCGGTGCGGGTCAGAGCTCGCGGCGGTTGCCGACAGGTCCGTTACGGCGTCCGGCGCGGCGTTGTCCGTCGTTCCGGACGCCTCGTTCGACCACACGCCGGCGCCCACGGAGTTCCTGGCCCGCAGGCGATACGTGTACGTCGTCGCCGGCGTCAGCCCCGTGTCCGAGTAGCTCGTCGCGCTGGCCGCGATGCGCGTCGTAGTCGCAATTTCCTCGTAGTTCCCGTCGCCGGCCTCGCGCTCCAGCCTATAGCCCGTTATCGGCCGCGCGTTGGCGGCGGGCGTGGTCCACGTCAGGTCGATCCCGGTCGAGCTTGTGGAGGTTGCGTACAGGTCCGTTATGCGCGCGGGCGGGGCGGCGTCCGTCGTCGCCCGAGCGTCGTCGGACCAATCCGCGTCGCCTACGGAGTTCGTGGCCCGGATATGGTACACGTGTAGATTTCCGGGCGTGAGGCCGGTGTCCAAGTAGCTGGTTGAGGTTCCCGATATGGGCGGAAGCGTTATCCACATCGGTCGATCATCGCTAAAGCGATGGATGGAGTAGCTCGTGATGGCGGCTCCGTTGTTATTGGGCGCGGTCCAGGTAAGGCGGATCTGCGTCGCGCCGTTCGTCGCGTCCTTGACCGCCGCGAGGTCCGTTACGGCGTCCGGTACCGCCGCGGGCGTCGTCTCGACCAGCTCCGACCACCCGCCGGCGCCCACGGAGTTCCTGGCCCGCAGGCGATACGTGTACTTCGTCGCCGGCGTCAGCCCCGTGTCCGTATAGCTCGTCGCGCTGGCCGCGATGCGCGTCGTAGTCGCAATTTCCTCGTAGTCCCCGTCCCCTGCCTTGCGCTCCAGCCTATAGCCCGCTATCGGCTGCCCGTTCGCGGCCGGCGGGGTCCACTCCACGAGAATCTCCCTCGCGCTCGTGGAAGTCGCCGACAGGTCATCCACCGCGTCCGGCGCCGCGTCGTCCGTCGTCGCCCTGGCAAGCCCGGACCACGGACCGTCCCCCACCGAGTTCGTGGCGTACACGTAGTAGCTGTACTCCGTCGCCGGCCTCACGCCCGTGTCCGAGTACGAAGTGGTCGTGATGCTCTCCGACACCGTCTCCCAAGTTATCCCGGACTCCATGCGCCGGAGCGTGTAGCCCGTGATGGCGGACCCGTTCGCGGCTGGCGCCGTCCACGTCAGGTCAATCTCCCTCGCGCCGTTCGTCGCGTCCTTCGTCGCCGACAGGTCCGTTACCGCGTCCGGTACCGCCGCGGGCGTCGTCTCCACCAGCTCGTTCGACCACGCGCCCTCGCCCACGGAGTTCCTGGCCCGCAGGCGATACGTGTACTTCGTCGCCGGCGTCAGCCCCGTGTCCGTATAGCTCGTCGCGCTGGCCGCGATGCGCGTCGTAGTCGCAATTTCCTCGTAACTCCCGTCCCCAGCCTTGCGCTCCAGCCTATAGCCCGCTATCGGCTCCCCGTTGGCGTCCGGCGCGCTCCACAACAGCCCGATCTCCCTCGCGCTCGTGGAGGTCGCCGCCAGGTCCGTTATCGCGTCCGGCGCAGCGGTCGCCTCCGTCGTTACGCTCGCCACGTTGGACAACGCGCCGTTGCCGATGGAGTTGCGAGGAATGATTTCGAACCTATATCCAGTGCCGGGCTCGATGGTGCCGGTCATGACGATGGTGGTCTTGCTCCCGTCTACCACCGCATTCCACGGATCTACCAGATTCCACACTATCGGCTGCTCTGAGTTTGCGGGGCGCCGCCTAACCGAGTACCGGTCTATCGCCGCTCCATTGTCTGCGGGCGTCGTGAACACAAGGTCCACGGAACGGTGCGGGTCAGAGGCCGAGGGGCTCGCCGTAAGGTCCGTTATGGCGTCCGGTACTGCGTTGTCCGTCGTCGCGCTCGGATCGTTCGACCAATCCGCGTTCCCCACGCTGTTCACAGCCCGAATCTGGTACGTGTACGTCATCCCCGGCCTAACGCCCGTGTCCGCGTAACTCGTCGAGGTCGCCCCTATCGTCGACGATACCTCCGCGTAACTCCCAGACCCCGCCTTGCGCTGCAGCGTGTAACTCGCTATGTCCGCCCCGTTCGCCGCCGGCGTGCTCCACGTCAGGTCAACCCTCCTCGCCCCGTTCTTGGTCGCCGTAAGGTCCGTTATCGCGTCCGGCGGAGCGTTGTCCGTCGTCGCGCTCGGCTCGTTCGACCAACCCGCGTCGCCGATGCTGTTCGTCGCCCGCAGACGGTACGTGTACTCCGTCCCCGGCGTGAGGCCCGTGTCCGAATACCTCCTCGCGCCTGCCCCTATCGTCGTAGATAAATTCGTGAAGCTCCCGCCCCCGCTCTTGCGCTGCAGCGTGTAGCTCGTTATCGCCCGCCCGTTCGCGGCCGGCGCGCTCCACGACAGGTCTATCTCCCTCGCGCCGTTGGTCGCGTCCTTCGTCGCCGTAAGGTTCGTCACGGCGTCCGGCCGGAGGGCGGCCGTCAGCACGAAGTCGGATATGTTGGACCACGGCGAGTTGCCGACGGAGTTCCTGGACTGAATCCGGTAGGAGTGCGCCAGTCCGGGCGTGAGGCCCGTGTGCGAGTAAGTTGTGGTTGCCGTTGATGGCGCCGGCAGCGTCCTCCAAAACGGTACAACAGTGGTTATGACCTGAAGGGTGTACCCCGTTAGCGGACTCCCGTTGGCGGCGGGCGCGGTCCACGACAGGTTCAGCTGCCTCCCGGGGTTGGTCGCGTCCCTGGCTGCCGTAAGGTCCGTTATGGAGTCCGGCGCCGCCCTGTCCGTCGTCGCGCTGTCTTCGTTCGACCACCCCGCGGCGCCCACGCTGTTCACAGCCAGAATCCGGTACGTGTACGTCATCCCCGGCGTAACGTCCGTGTCCCCGTAACTCGTCGCGCTGCCCCCTATGGACGTGGTCGTGGTCGCGTAACTCCCAGACCCAACCTTGCGCTGCAACGTGTAACTCGTTATGGCTTCCCCGTTGGCGGCAGGCGCGCTCCACGCCAGGTTGACCCTCCTGGCGCCGACCTTCGTTGCCCTCAGGTCCGTTACGGCATCCGGCGGGGCGGTGTCCGTAGATTTGAGGGGTATGTTCGACCACGCCGCGGTGCCGACGGAATTCGTGGCCTGAATCCGGTATTGGTACGAATTTGCGGGCCTGAGGCCCGTGTGCGAGTAGCTCGTTGCGCTTGTCGGTGGCGCCGTCAGCGCCGTCCAAGTCAGGAACCGTGGATCAGTGCTGAAGACCTGAAGCGTGTAACTCGTTATGGATGCCCCGTCGTTGGAGGCGGGAGCGCTCCACGACAAGTTGATCTGCGTCCTGCTGTTGGTCGCGTCCACGGTCGCCCTGAGGTCCGTTATCCTGTCCGGCGCCGCCTTGTCCGTCGTCGCGCTCGATTCGTTCGACCACCCCGAGTAGCCGACGCTGTTCAAGGCCCGAACCTGGTACGTGTACGCCGTCCCCGGCGTGAGGCTCGTGTCCGAGTAGCTGGTACCGCTTACGCTGACAATGTTTATGTAACTTCCCGAGCCGGCCTTGCGCTGCACGTTGTACCCGGTGATGACGGCCCCATTGTTTGCCGGCGCGCTCCACGACAGGTCTATCTCTCTCGCGCCGTTGGTCGCGTCCTTCGTCGCCGACAGGTCCGTTACGGCATCCGGCGCGGTGGAGTCCGTAGTCGCGCTCGGCTCGTTCGACCACGCCCCGTCGCCCTCGGAATTCGTGGCCCGAATCCGATACGTGTACGCAATCCCCGGCGCGAGGCCCGTGTCCGAATAACTGGTTGAGGTTGCCGCTATGGACGACGACACCACCGCGTAATCCCCGGACCCAGCCTTGCGCTGCAACGTGTAGCCCGTGATAGACGCCCCCCCGTCGTCGGCGGGAGCGCTCCACGACAGGTCTATCTCCGTCGAGCTGTTGGTCGCGTCCTTCGTCGCCGTCAGGTCCGACACCGCCGCGGGCGCCGCCTTGTCCGTCGTCGCGCTCGGCTGGTTCGACCACCCCGCGCTCCCCACGCTGTTCACCGCCTGAATCTGGTAGGTGTACTTCGTGCCCGGCGTGAGGCCCGTGTCCGAATAGCTCGTCGCGCTTGCCCCTATGCTCGTAGATACGTTCGCGTAGCCCCCGGTCCCGCTCTTGCGCTGCAGCGTGTAACTCGTTATGGCGGCCCCGTTGTCTGCCGGCGCCGTCCACGCCAGGTCTATCTCTCTCGCGCCGTTGGTCCCGTCCTTCGTCGCCGTCAGGTCCGACACCGCGTCCGGTACTGCGTCCGTCGTCTCCGACGCCTCGTTCGACCACTCCGCGTCGCCCACGCTGTTCTCGGCCCGAATCCGGTACGTGTACGCAGTCCCCGGCGTCAGGCCCGTGTCCGAATAACTCGTCGCGCTTGTCCCTATGCTCGTAGATACGTCCGCGTAATTCCCAGACCCGCTCTTGCGCTGAAGCGTGTAGCCCGTTATCTCCCGCCCGTTGTCTTCGGGCGCAGTCCACGACAGGTCTATCTCCGTCGAGCTGTCGGTCCCGTCCTTCGTCGCCGACAGGTCCGACACCGCCGCGGGCGCCGCCACGTCCGTCGTCGCGTCCTCCTCGTTCGACCAAGCCCCGGCGCCGCCGGAGTTCCTAGCCTGAATCCGGTACGTGTACGTAACGTTCGGCATGAGGCCCGTGTCCGAATAACTGGTCGAGGTTGCCGTTATCGCCGTAGAAACGTCCCCGTAGCCCTCTGTGCCGCTCTTGCGCTGAAGCGTGTAGCCCGTTATCGCCAACCCGTTGTCCGCCGGCGCGCTCCACGTCAGGTTGATCTGCGTCGAGCCGTTGACTGCGTCCACGGTCGCCGCAAGGTCCGACACCGCCTCCGGCGCCCCGGTGCCCGTCGTTTCGCTCTCCTCGTTCGACCACCCCCCGCCGCCAAAGGAGTTCGCGGCCCGAATCCGGTACGTGTACGTCGTCGCCGGCGTCAGGCCCGTGTCCGAATAGCTCGTCGCGCTTGCCCCTATGCCCGACGACACCACCGCGTAACTCCCAGACCCGCTCTTGCGCTCCAGCGTGTAGCCCGTGATAGACGCCCCGCCGTTGGAGGCCGGCGCGCTCCACGTCAAGTCCATAGCCGTCGACCCGGAAGCGGTCGCGCTCAGCCCCGTCGGCGCGCCCGGACGCCCAGCCCCCAACGTCGCGCTCTGCTGCCGCGTCGCGTCCCCGACACCCACCGAGTTCACCGCGCGTATGCGGTACCGGTACGTCGTGTTGCCCACCGCCGTGCTGTCCGTATACGCAAGGGTCGTGGAAGCCGTGGTCGTAATCAGGTCCCACGGCCCGGTGTGGCCTATCCTCCGCTCCACCCGGAACCCCGTGATGGGATTGCCGAAAACCCTGGTCGACGCCGTCCAGCTCAAAACCACCGAAGCGTTGCTAATGCTGGGAGCGCTCAGCGTTCCAGCGGCCGGAGCGCCCACCGTAATGTCGGCGAATCCAAACGGCCCGTCGCGTCGTGTCCAGCTGAACGCGCGCACGCCGTACCTGTACGTCGTGCCGTGATTGAGATCATCGCGATGAAAATCGTATGTGTCATAGGGGCGAGGGGCGGGTGGGGAGACAACCCCTATCCGGGCCGAGTTCGGACAGGGCGCACGACTACAAAGGGAGGCGTTAAAGACCTGATAAAAATCATCGTCGCCGGTAGCTCTCTCCCATCTCAGTCGGGTCCCGGTCGGCCCCTCCGTGGCGCTCCCGCCAAGCTGTTCGCCCCGCACGTCGAACGGCACGCTCGGCCTCTCCGCTCGGACCGTCAATGCGGATGCTTCGTTCGACCACGCCCCGTCGCCGACGGAGCTCGAGGCGCGAATCCGGTACGTGTACGTCACCTCGGGCGTCAGGCCCGTGTCCGAGTAGCTCGTATCGCCCGCCTCGATGGTCGAAGTCGCTATGTCCTCGTAACTCCCAGACCCGACCTTGCGCTGAAGCGTGTAGCCCGTGATGGCGGCGCCGCCGATGGAGGCGGGCGCGCTCCACGTCAGTTCGACCTCGTGCGAGGTTTGGGAGGTTGCCGACAGGTCCGTTATCCTCGACGGAGCCTGGCTGGCCTGCGTCGTCGCGCTCTCCTCGTTCGACCACCCCGCCTCGCCCTCGGAGTTCACGGCGCGAATCTGGTACGTGTACGCAGTGCTGGGCGCCAGGCCCGTGTCCGAATAGCTCGTCGCGCTTGCCCCTATCGTCGTAGATACGTTCGCGTAGCTCCCGGAGCCAGCCTTGCGCTGGAGCTCGTATCCTCTGATATCTTCCCCGTGGGGGTTGGGCGCGGTCCACGTCAGATCAATCTCCGTCGCGCCGTAGGTCGCGTCCACCGCTGCCGCCAGGTCCGACACGGCGGCGGGCGCGGTTGAGGCCGTCTGCGCGGAGGCGTCGGTCGACCACTGCCCTTCGCCTTCGGCGTTGACGGCGCGAATGACGTAGGTGTACGTAGTGCCGGGCGTCAGCCCCGTGTCCGAGTAGCTCGTATCGCTTCCCCCAAGGTTCGCCGACAGCAGCACGTAGCTGGTTGACCCGGTCTTGCGCCGGAGCTCGTATTCGGCCAAGGGAGACCCGCCGTCGGAGGGCGTGCTCCAAGACAGGTTGATCTGCGTAGCGCCGTTGGTTGCGTCCGCGGTTGCGGTCAGGTCGGTTACCTTGTCCGGCTCGGTGACCGTCTGCGCGCGCCCCCCGTCCGCGGACACAAACGCCAACACAACCGCCAGCAATCCCGCCGCGGCCGCCTTCCAATTAAAACGCCCTATGTCGCTCATTCCATTAGCGCCCCTCGGCGCGCGCGCAGGCATCCCGCCTGCAATCCCCACCTCATTCCCCCCCCCCCCCCCCCCCCGGTCCTGCCCCAAAAAGACCGCAGCCGTCCCGCCTGCAATCCCATCTTATCCCCTCTCCCTCGACGGGAGAGGACTAGGGTGAAGGTGATCCCCCAGCCTCCCCCTGCCTCGACTTCTCGACCCGGCGAGCATAATACCCGCACGCGCCCCGCGTTTGCAATACCCCACAACACAACCTTCAAGGCAAAGGACCCCAGCCCTCCCGCCTACATCCCTCCCCTCCCCCTCACGTCCATATCATCAGCCGCTTCCGCCTCGTATCCACCGCGAACGTCATCGCCAGCGCGTCCGCCTCATCCGGCGAGCGCCGCATCGAATACTTGCTCTGAAGCTTGATGCGCTCCCCCTCCCGCCTATACCTCCGCGTCGTAACCTGCTCCACCAGCGCCGAATCCCACTCCGTATCCAGCTCCCCATACTCATACGCCCGACGCATCTTCCACCAAGCCTCCGCCCCCAAGTTCACGAACTGCTCCGGCTCCGACGCCCTGCTCCCAGCCACGAACGGCACAAGCCGAGCCCTCCGAACCCGCAGCTGCCGAAGCCTATCAATCACCCCGCCGCCGACCCCCGTCTCGTCCACCACCAGGTAATCCACCAGCTCCCGCTCGCAATGCTCCGCCAGCCACTCCGCTATCCGCATCGTATCCTGGCCCTGGATCCTGTGAGCTATCCGCGCCACACCCCCCTGGCGGCGCACGACCACCGTCTTGTCCCGCCCGAACCGCGCCACGTCGCACGCCGACACCACCGGCCCAGCCGCCTCCAACGTCCGCTCCGCAGCCGCCCGCGCCCACTCCAACGGCACCACGAACTCCTCCCGCTCCTCCGGAAACTTCGCCAACACCATGCTCGAATACTCCGCGCTCCCCTCCCCCCACTCCACCCTGCGGGCCTCCACGTCCTGCGCCCCGATCATCCCGGCCGCCCAATCCTCCCCACGGCTCACGTTAGGCGTGTCGAACGCGCTTATTCTGATTGTCTGGTACAGCCAGCGCTTCGAATGTTGCGAATCATAGAACGCCCCGGGAACCGAATAGGCGTTCCCCACCAGCAGCAGCCTATCCGGATTCAACCGGCTCAGCGCCTCCACGTGCTCCTCGCCAACCGCGTGAGCCTCCGTCACCACCACCAACAGGTTCGGCGAATGGAACCCCTGCAGATTGTACGGCGAGCTCGTAGCGAACCCCAGCGCGAACGTCTGCTCGTCCACCTCGTACCGCGGAGTCTTGAACATCCGCCCCCGCAGCCTCCCCCCGGCCCGCGCGTACGCCGTCCGCATCTCGTTCCAAACGATGTCATCTATCTGCCGCTCTGTGGGCCCCGTCACGATGGCCTTCGCGGGATGATGAGCCGTCACCCACCACAGAGCCGCCCGCGCCGCCGCCCAATCCTTGCCGGACCCGTGACAGCCCACCACCGACACCCGCGGACGCAGCGACACCGCCCGCAATATCTCCCGCTGCTTGTCATACGGAGCCTCCCCCAGCATCCCCCGCACGAACCCCACGGGCCCAGCCGTCGCCCGACGTCCCGACCCAGCCCACGCCGACTTGCGCATCGACCCAGCCCGCTTCGACCTGCGCGCCCAATCAGCCCGCGCCCTCCGCCCAGCTCTCCCGCCGTAACCGCCCTTTTCCTTGTTCAACGCTCATGACCTCCCGAATGATTAGCCCCGGGACGCCCCCAAGTCCAACAGGAAGAGAGACCGCCCCGCGCGGCAAAGGGTCAGTCCCCTAACACAATCATAGAACACATGTACCCAACACGTCAACCCCCAATGACCGCAGGGCGTCCCGCCTGCGCTCCCACCCTATCGCCTGCGCTCCCACCCTATCCCCTCCCCGTCCTATCCCCTCTCCCTCGATGGGAGAGGGCTAGGGTGAGGGTGATTCCCCGGCCTCCCCCGAAAATTGCCCCAAAATTGCCCCAGATTGCCCCTTGACACCGCGAGAACAGCCGTGCTAGTCTGGTAGACGGCTCGAAGGGGCGTAACCCAAACGAGCACAGATCCCACCTCTACCAAATATCAGGGTATTCATGCCGCGGCTGTTGTTGGGACGGGGCCCCCGCGGTACGAGAAGGTCCATCTGTGTTCGGCGCCTCGCCAGGAGGACGCAGTGCCAAATGCGTCTCCCCCGTTCCAGGTGCGGACTCTCGGTAACACGGGAGGACCGTAGCCAGCGCAGCCCGACGCCTTGGCGGGTGGAAGGAACAAGCGCGAAACGCAGGCGGTCCCGCAAGGGCCCGTCAGCCGTCCGGGAAAGTTAGAGGAGGGGCTGCACCCCCAGTGTCGGCGGGCGATCGACGTCGGCATCCTCGAAGCAAGTACCGGAGTCACTGCCTTGCAAGGCAAACTCATCTCCCGCGAGAGCGGGAGAAACCAGGAGTAGACAGGACGCGGGTCCCAAGACCCGCACAAGCACCCTCTCCCTAAAGGGGAAAAAGGGCCAGGACAAAGGGCAAACCCCCCAAACCCTGCGCCCCTCCCCCAAAAGGGAAAGGGCAAGGACAAAGGGCGATTCCCCGCCCCATCCCCTCTCCCCAAACAGGAAAAGGGCCAGGACAAGGGCGATAAGCCAGGCGCAAAAGCGGCCAGAACCCGCCAAACCGCCAACAGAAAGGAGCCGACCAAGACAAAACAAACATAGCCAAAGCCCCCAACAAGGCCCCAGCCCTCACCACCCTCCCCAACAGGGGAGACCCCCAAGGGTGAAGGCAATTCAACACGCCCATCTCACCCCTCTCCCTCGACGGGAGAGACCCAGGGTGAGGGTGATCCCCCCTCTCCTCTACCGGAACCTCATCGAATAGACATGCGCCTCCCGCATGGCGAACCGCAGCCGAACCACCCTCCCCGCCAAGGCCCCCGCCCCCACGCCGCCCGCCCAACGCGCGGCCCGCTCTATCTCGTCCCCAAATATCTCCTCGCTCTCGGCAAAGCTGTACCCCTCGATGGGCCTGCCCTCCGCGTCCTGGACCTCCACCCGAAGACTGCCCGCCGCCGACGTGGCGTAGTTCAAAATCAGCTCGCCCCCCGCGAAAGTTAGCGGCCTCGTGAGCGCCGCGCCGCCCCCAAACGGCGCGTAGAGCGACGCGAAGCCGTCCGTCCGCAGGCTCCCCCGCCTGAACCGAGCGGTCGGACGAAGGTTCCGCTCCTTGTAGTACAGCGACATCTCCGCGGGCCCCGTCGGCAAGACCCCCACCCCCGCCGTCATGCTGCGGTCGGTCCAATTGTCCGGGTCCGGCCCCGGCGGAAGAAACGGCTCCAAGAACCGCCGATCCCAGCGTATCCCGTCCCGGCTGGACATGAATACCCCCTCGGAAGCGCCGTCCGGAATCGGCTCGTCGTGAAACTTGCGCTCCGGAACGAAGCGCCGAGGAAACATCAAGTAGATGTGCGGAGCCCGAAAGTACGGCGTGCAGGCGTTCGTGTATAGATGCTCCAGCGGCGAGTCCCCAAGATCGATCTGCGCCGGCGCCGTCCAGTTCGTGAAGTCGTCCGACACGCTCCGCCGAATAGACCGAACCCCTTGCCCCCGGTGCGAGCCCGGATCCGGTATCCAGCTCCGCATGTACATGACGTAATGCCCGCGAGCGCCGTCCCAGAACGCCACGTTGTGCGAGTCGAACGCGGGCCGGGTCCCATCGTCCGGCGCC
Source organism: uncultured Dehalococcoidia bacterium (assembly GCA_958296115.1). Lineage (GTDB taxonomy): Bacteria > Chloroflexota > Dehalococcoidia > Lucifugimonadales > CAJWER01. The sequence goes on along the minus strand of OY282442.1, from coordinate 1,642,625 downwards.
GTCAGAATCGGATCCTTCTCGAAGGTGTTCCACGCAAAGCCGTCCGCGGAGTAATGGCCCCGAATCGCGTCCCGCTCGCCGTCCGCCCGGCGTATCCGAGAGATCGCCTTGTACCGCCGCTCGCCGGAAGCCGACGGGTTCGCGTCCTCGAAAACCGCCATCTGGCTCGCGACCGACCCATCCAGCAAAATGTTGTTCTCCGTCGACCCCTCGAACTCCACCATCCCCATGGACGGCCGTCTCCAATGGATCCCGTCCTCGCTCTCCGCATACGCCGCCCGCTGGTCCCCATCCGCCCCCGCCCTGTACCACATCCTATAAAGCCCGCCGTCCAAGATGACGTTCGAGCAGGCGCTCACCGGCGACTCCCAAGCCTGGTCGAACTGAAAAACCGTCTCCCGCGGAACCGGCTGATGCAGCCGCAGCCAGGCCCCAGGCGTCTCCTCCAACAGCCAATCGTCCACGAAAAGCTCCAACCGCGAGCCAATGTCAACAGCCGTCCGCATAGTCTCCTCCCAACGCCGAGCCGCGCTATTGTAGGGTATGCGCCGCGAAGGCGCCTGCCCTAATGTATGATAGTGCCCCGCAGCTCATCCCCTCTCCCTCGATGGGAGAGGGCCAGGGTGAGGGTGATTGACCCCGTGAGGAGGGAGCATGAACTCTACGATTACAGTACTGCCCGGGGACGGCATCGGGCCCGAGGTTGCGGCCGAGGCGGTCAAGGCCCTGGACGCGGTCGCGTCCAGGTTCGGACACGACTTCGACCTGCGCTACGGCAGAATCGGCGGCAACGCCATAGACGACTTCGGCACGCCGCTGCCGGACGAAACTCTGGAGATGTGCCGGGACACCGACGCCGTTCTGTTCGGCGCGGTGGGCGGCCCGAAATGGGACGACCCGAACGCCGACACCAGGCCGGAGGACGGCATCCTCGCCGTGCGAAAGGGACTGGGCCTGTTCGCGAACCTGAGGCCCGTGAAGGTATTCCCGGCCGTCGTCAACTCCAGCCCCATCAAGCCCCATCTGCTCGACGGGGTGGACATCATGGTGGTGCGGGAGCTGACCGGCGGCCTCTACTTCGGACGCCCGAAGAAGCGATGGAACACCTCGCGGGGACGCCGAGCCGTGGACACCCTGCGCTACGCCGAAAAGGAGATCGAGCGCATAGTTCGCGTCGGCTTCGAGCTGGCGCGCTCCCGCCGAGGACGCCTCGCCTCCACCGACAAGGCGAACGTGCTCGCCACCTCGCGCCTCTGGCGCGAGATAGCGACCGAGACCGCCGCGGACTACCCCGACGTCGAGCTGGAGCACATCTACGTCGACAACCTCTCGATGCAGATAATCAGGGACCCCAGCCGCTTCGACGTAATCGTCGGCGAGAACACCTTCGGCGACATCATCTCCGACGAGGCCGCCGTGCTCGCCGGATCGCTGGGGATGCTCCCATCGGCCAGCCTCGCGGGTCTCCCCGCGGAAGGCGGACGGCGCAGGCGGATAGTCTCCCTCTACGAGCCGATTCACGGCAGCGCGCCGGACATCGCGGGCCGAGGCGTCGCCAACCCAATCGGCATGGCCCTCAGCGCGGCGATGATGCTGCGCTACTCACTCGGACTGCGCGAGGAAGCCGACGCAATCGAGCGGGCCGTAGACGGCGCGCTCGCGGAAGGCTACCGCACCCCCGACATAGCGGCAGACGGCGGCGACATAGTGGGAACCACCCAAATGGGCGACATAATAGCAAGCCTAACCTCAGGATAACGCCCGGGCTGGTGTGATACTCTATCGCCCGGCCTCGCATGACATGGAAGGAGCCACATGGACACTTACCGACCTGTGCCCGGCACGCCCATCGAAGACCTCGACACGCCCTGCCTCCTGGTTGACCTGGACGCGGTGGAGCATAACTTCCGCATGGTCGCCGAGACCTACCGCGACAGCGAGGTCAAGATGCGCCAGCACACCAAGAACACCAAGAGCCCGCTGCTCGCAAGGATGCAGATCGAGGCCGGCGGGACCGTCGGCGGCGTATGCACAGCCAAGCTATCCGAGGCCGAGGTCATGTTCGAGGGCGGCGTCACCGACGTCCTCATCCCCAACCAGGTAACCCACAAGGACAAGATCGCCCGAATGTGCGCCCTCGCCAAGCAGGGCGACATCAAGGTCTGCGTCGACAACCTCGACAACGTGCAGACGCTCTCCGACGTCGCGGACGCCTACGGCGTGAAGATAGGCGTCCTGATAGAGGTGGAAACCCAGATGGAGCGCGGCGGCGTCAGGAGCGCCGAGCAGGGCGTCGCCATAGCCAAGCTCGCCGAGCGGCTGCCGGGCGTCGAGTTCAAGGGCGTCATGAGCCACCAGTATCTCCCCGAGTTCACCACCCACGAGGACCGCTTCCAGGTGGGCCGCGATACCATCCAGCGATGCCTCGACGTCGGCAACGCCATCGAGGCGGAGGGCATCGCCGTCGAGGTCGTGTCGAGCGGCGAGACCTTCACGATAGACGTGGCCAAGGAGATGGACGGCGTAACCGAGGTCGAGGGCGGCACGTACGCCCTCGGCGGGACCCTGTACCACTACATGGAGGACTTCCGCATCGCCAACAAGGTCCTGGGCTCCATCATCAGTACGCCCCGCCCCGGCATCGCCATAGGCGACGTGGGTATGCTCGCCCTATCCTCCCGCGGCGCGGACCAGGTCGAGGACATGCCCGGCGTCGCCGTCGAAGAGCTGCTGGACGACCACGTCGTCCTGAGAACCAACGGCGCGTCCCTGCGGGTCGGCGACAAGTTCACGCTCATCCCGTCCTACCAGGACATGATGATCAACCGCTGGGACCAGTACATAGCCGTCCGCAACGGCGTCGTAGAGCAGGTCTGGGACATCCCAGGCCGCGGCTGCGCGCAGTAAGCGCCCGCGCCAGGGGAGGCGGCATGGCGTTCGACCTGATAATTCGCGGCGGCGCTGTAATAGACGGCTCCGGCAAGCCGGGCCGCCAGGCAGACGTGGCCGTCTCAGGCGGCAAGATTCAAGCCGTCGGCTCCCTCCCCGCCGCAGAAGCGGCAGCCGTCATAGACGCCTCCGGCCACGTCGTGGCGCCCGGCTTCATAGACATGCACTCCCACTCCGACGTTACCCTCCTCGACGACCCCGGCGGCGAGAGCAAGGCGCACCAGGGCGTAACCACCGAGGTTACCGGCAACTGCAGCTACTCGCCCTTCCCGGCTGGAAGCGCCGGCCCCAAGACCCTGCGGGAGCAGCTGGGCAGCCTGCTCATCTCCAACGTCGAGTGGACGTGGAACACCCTGGACGACTGGGCGAGCGACCTCGAATCCAACGGCGTCAGCCTGAACGTCGCGCCGCAGGTCGGACAGGCCGCCCTGCGGGTCGCCGCCGGCGCGACCGAGAACCGCCCCGCATCGCCCGACGAGATGCGCGAGATGCGGCGCCTCGCCTCCGAAGCATTCGAGCAGGGCGCGTTCTCGCTCTCGACCGGCCTATCCTTCGCCCCTTCCGCCTACGCATCCACGGAGGAGCTCGTCTCCCTCTGCGAAGCCGTCGCCCGATACGACGGAGCGTTCTACGCCACCCACGCCAGGACCGGCGCGGGCAAGCACATCACCATGATAGAAGAGGCCGTCGAGATAGGCCGGCGAGCGAGCGTCCCCGTCCAGTTCTCCCACATCTCCATCACCGACCGGCGCTTCTACGGCGACGGCCCCAAGATGCTCGCCCTCCTCGAACAGGCTCGCGCCGACGGCCTCGACATCACCTACGACATCTACCCGTACACCGCCGCAGGCTCCAACTTCAACGAGACCATCCCCCTATGGGTCCAGAAGGGCAGCAACGACGAGTACATGGCGAGGCTGCGCGACCTCCCAACGCGCGAGCGCGTCCGCGACGAGCTCACCCGCGCCGCCGGCGGCCTGCGCCCGCTCTGGGACACGTGGCAGGTCGCATACGTCGGCAGCGACGCCAACAAGGGGCTGATAGGCATGACGGTCGAGGAGATAGCCCGCGACCGCGGCGTCGAGCCCGAAGAGGCCGTCTTGCAGGTCAACCTCGAGGAGGAGGGCGTCGTATCCGTCGTCGTCCACAACCGCGCCGAGTCCGACGTCCGATACTTCATGTCCCAGCCGATCGCGATGTTCGGCTCCGACGGACGCGCGGTATCGCCCGACGGCCTGTACGCCTCCGCCAAGCCGCACCCGCGATTCTACGGCGCGTACCCGCGCGTCCTAGGCCGATACGTCCGCGAAGACGCCGTCATGCCGCTCGAAACGGCCGTCCACAAGATGACCGGCTTCCCCGCGCGGCGCCTCGGACTCCGAGACCGCGGACTGATAAGGGAGGGACTCGCCGCCGACCTCGTGGTGTTCGACCCCAACGCCGTCATGGACCGCGCAACCTTCGAGGACCCCCACCAGTACCCGGACGGCATCGCCCACGTCTTCGTCAACGGCGTCGCCGTGATAGCCGACGGCAAGCACACCGGGGCCCGCCCAGGCAGGGCGCTGCGCCGAGGGCAGTGATGATCGGCTCGCCAAGCTGGAAGTGGGAGATGCTGCATCCCCACGCCGCCGAGCCGGGCGGCGACGCCCCAACGCCCCGCGAGCTGCCGGGCGGCCTCGCGGCCCACGACGGCTCGCTCTACGCATTCGGCGGCGGAACGGCCAGGCATGGGACGCCGGAGCGTTCCGGCGACCTAACCAAGATGGGAGCGCTGAACGACCTCTGGCGCTACGACCCGGCTCCGGGCGCGTGGACGAGGCTCGAGGACGACGACGGCAGGGCGGGTACAGCCTACTCCGACGACCGTCCATGCGGCAGGATGCTCCCCGCGTGGACGGCGATTGGCGGCAAGCTCTACCTCTTCGGCGGACTTACCACGCTCGGCGCGGGATGGCGTCCCCAGCTCATAAACGACCTCTGGTCATACGACCCCGAAATCGGCGCCTGGGAGCTGCTCGAACCCAACGACGCCCGCAGCCTGCGGTCGCCGTCCCACGTGGACGACTGCCGCCCGGCCGTGGTCGGCGCGTCGGGATTCGCCGCCATTGGCGAGAAGCTGTACGTCTTCGGCGGCTGGGCCGGCCGGATACCCCGACGCGACGCCGAGACCGGCCAGTGGAGCTGGTTCCACATGAGCCCGCAGCTATGGGCATACGATACCGCCGCGAACGCGTGGGAGCATCACGGCCCCGACGCGGACGACTCGCCCGGCTGGCCCCCGAAGCGCTACTGCCCCGCCATGACCGCCTGGAACGGCAAGCTGTACCTCTGGGGCGGGCGCGACACGGAAGACAGGGCGCCTGAGTTCTACAACGACCTCTGGCAGTACGACCCGTCCAGCCGACGATGGACGCAGCTCCAGGAGAACGCGCCCGACGACGCCACGCGCCCCATCCCAAGATACGGACTCGGACAGGCGCGCATAGGCCGACGCTGGCGCCTGTTCGGCGGCTTCGGCTCGCAGGTCGGCGACGGCCCGCAGCTGAACGACCTATGGCAGCGCGACCTGGAATCCGGCGCGTGGGAATGCCTGGACCCACACGACGCATCCAAGGACTACTCCGAGAGGGCGCGGCGGCCAGGCGTGAGGCGCGTCATGGGGATGACGGCCCTGGACGGCTCGATATACGTGTTCGGAGGCATGGACCTCGCAACCGGCCCCAACGACGACGGCCCACTCGCCGCCTACAACGACTTCTGGCGCGGCGCCCCATCGCAATCGTAGGAACCCGGCTCACAGGCAGGACGGGTTCAAGTCCCTTCTCCCCCGGCGGGAGAGGATCGAGGCAGAGTCTTGCGAGACAGGCTCTTGAAACCCGCCCGACAAGGAGGACCCATGGTTACACGCCAGACACGGTTCAGCGACGTTTGCGGCGCCATGGACGAGCTCAAGCGTCTGCACTACGAGGAGCGGGAACGCGCGGACGCCGACCCCCTCGAAATCGTATCGCCCCTGCTCGAGGACGCCCGGTACATGCTCGCCCGGATGCGGCAGCGCATCGCCGAGTACGATGACTACCGCGCAAGAGTGAGCTCCGCCATCCGCCGGCTTGACGACGCGCCCAATGCCGACACCGAGCCCGCGGACCGCGCCATAGCGTTCCTGACCAGCCTGGCGCAGTCCCCAGACCGCTACGCCGCAGCGGACGCCGAGCGCATTGGCGAGGCCGCCGAGTCCATCCGCTCGGTCGCCAGCTCGCTGGAGCATGAGCTGCGCGAACGGATGGAGCTTGCGCTCGAGCTCAACAGGCTGTTCCTCGAAATCAAGCGCGACCGCCCATGGATACTCGACGACGGCGGCGCCAGCTCGTACAAGAACCGGGTCGAGGCCAAGCATCAGTCATGGCTGCCCCCAGAGCCCCATCGCTCCATCCTGCTAGACCGCCTCGCCTCGTCGAGGGCCGAAATCATCGAGAGCGAGCAGCCCGGCGGCGAGCCCATGATCCAGTTCGACGACGGCGGCTCGATGGCAATGAGCCAGATACGCTACGACGACGCCGTCCAGAACTTCCACCCCGCCAGTCAGCGGCCGGCGCCGCGCGGCAGGCTATACCGACGCGGCGTACCCGGCTCCTAACTGGCGCTCGGCGGGCTTGCGGGATACACTTTGCGGCCTTAGGGCAATGGAGGAGCGGATTTTGGCGTTCGTTTCGCGGCGCGAGGGCATAGCGGCGGCAGTCCTCGCCGTCGTCGTCATCCTCGCCGGCGCCGTCCTGGTGGGCTGCACGGACGAGCCGGCGCCCACCCTTACTCGGCTCAACGACAACTCCAACGCTGGCTGGGACCCCGCGTGGTCACCCGATGGACGCAGGATAGCGTTCGTCTCCGACCACGACGGCGACATCGAGATCTACGTGATGAGCGCCGACGGCTTCGGTGTTACCCAGCTCACCGACAACTCCGACGATGACTGGCAACACGCGTGGTCGCCCGATGGACGCAGGATAGCGTTCGGCTCCGACCGCGACGGGGACTTCGAGGTTTATGTGATGAACGCCGACGGCTCCGGCATCACTCAGCTCACCGACAACTCCTACACTGACGTATTCCCCGCGTGGTCGCCCGATGGACGCAGGATGGCGTTCGTCTCATACCGCGACGGGGACCCCGAGATCTACGTGGTGAACGCCGATGGCTCCGGCGTCACTCAGCTCACTGACAACTTCTACGATAATTCATCCCTAGGCCCCGGGACCCTCGTGTGGTCGCCCGATGGACGCAGGATAGCGTTCCACTCCGAACGCGACGGAAACTTTGAGATCTACGTGATGAACGCGGACGGCTCCGGCATCACTCAGCTCACCGCCAACTCCGACGATGACCGGGGCCCCGCATGGTCGCCCGACGGACGCAGGATAGCGTTCCACTCCGAACGCGACGGAAACTTTGAGATCTACGTGATGAACGCGGACGGCTCCGGCATCACTCGGCTCACCGACAACTCCGACGATGACTGGGACCCCGCATGGTCGCCCGATGGACGCAGGATAGCGCTCGTCTCCGACCGCAACGGGGACTACGAGATCTACTTGGTGAACGCCGACGGCTCCGGTCTCACTCAGCTCACCGACAACTCCGACAAGGACGGGAACCCTGAGTGGTCGCCCGACGGACGCAGGATGGCGTTCGTCTCCGACCGCAACGGTGACTACGAGATCTACGTCCTCAACGGGGGCTAGCCCAGGTTTCGCCACCAGCGGCGCTCGTTGCTGCCCCGCTCCGGCGCACGCCACGACGTCCAGCCGGCCGTCGAGGGAGAGGGGATAAGGCGGGACTGCCTACCCATCATAATCTTGAATGGACGGAGTACTGAGTTGATGAAGGAGCGGATTTTGGCGTTCGTTTCGCGGCGCGAGGGCATAGCGGCGGCAGTCCTCGCCGTCGTCATCATCCTCGTCGGCGCCGTCCTTGTAGGCTGCACGGACGAGCCGGCGCCCACCATTGCGCCAACGTTCGCTCAGCTCACCGACAACTCCTACAATGACGTACTCCCCGCGTGGTCGCCCGATGGACGCAGGATAGCGTTCATCTCCGGCCGCGACGGTGACGCCGAGATCTACGTGATGAACGCCGACGGCTCGGGCGTCACTCAACTCACCGACAACTCCGCCTATGACGGATTAGCCGCGTGGTCGCCCGATGGACGCAGGATAGCGTTCCTCTCCTTCCGCGACGGGGACTTCGAGGTTTATGTGATGAACGCCGACGGCTCCGGCATCACTCAGCTCACCGACAACTCCTACACTGACTGGGACCCTGCGTGGTCGCCCGATGGACGCAGGATAGCGTTCCTCTCCTTCCGCGACGGCGACGGGGACAGCAGCAATATCTACGTGGTGAACGCCGACGGGTCAGGCCTCACTCAACTCACCGACAACAATGACCTATTCCACGCGTGGTCGCCCGATGGACTCAGGATAGCGTTCGGCTCCGACCGTGACGGTGACTACGATATCTACGTGATGGACGCCGACGGCTCAGGCGTCACTCAACTCACCGACAACTCCGCCTATGATGACCGGGGCCCCGCGTGGTCGCCCGACGGACGCAGGATAGCGTTCGTATCCAACCGCGACGGGGACTACGATATCTACGTGGTGAACGCCGATGGCTCCGGCGTCACTCAGCTCACTGACAACTCCTACGATGGCTGGTTCCCCGCGTGGTCGCCCGACGGACGCAGGATAGCGTTCGTATCCAACCGCGACGGGGACGGCGAGATCTACTTGGTGAACTCCGACGGCTCAAGCGTCACCCAGTTCACCGGCAATTCCTACGATGACCGGCAACCCGCGTGGTCGCCCGATGGACGAAGGATAGCGTTCCAATCCGACCGCGACGGGGACTACGAGATCTACGTCCTCGACGGGGGCTAGCCCAGGTTTCGCCACCAGCGGCGCTCGTTTGCTGCCCCGCTCCGCGCACGCCACGACGTCCATCCGGCCGTCGCCGTCAATGGAGAGGGGATGAGGCGTGGGGAGCGGCAGGCAGTGGCAGGCCGGCGGGGCTGGCGCTCGGCGGGGTGGCGGGATACACTTTGCAGCCTTAGGGCAATGGAGGAGCGGATTTTGGCGTTCGTTTCGCGGCGCGAGGGCATAGCGGCGGCAGTCCTCGCGGTCGTCGTCATCCTCGTCGGCGCCGTCCTGGTAGGCTGCACGGACGAGCCGACGCCCACCATGGACGAACCGACGCCCGCCATGGACGAACCGACGCCCGCCATGGACGAACCAACGCCCACCATGGACGAGCCGACGCCCACCCTTGCGCCAACATTCGCTCAGCTCACCGACAACTCCGACGAGGACGTATTACCCGCGTGGTCGCCCGATGGACTCAGGATAGCGTTCGTCTCCAACCGCGACGGGGACTACGAGATCTACGTGATGAACGCCGACGGCTCAGGCGTCACCCAGATCACCGACAACTCCGACGAGGACGTATTACCCGCGTGGTCGCCCGATGGACTCAATATAGCGTTCGTCTCCGGCCGCGACGAGAGCGCCGATATCTACGTGATGAACGACGACGGCTCAGGCGTCACTCGACTCACCGACGACTCCGGCAATGACCTATTCCCCACGATCCCCGCGTGGTCGCCCGATGGACTCAGGATAGCGTTCGTCTCCAGCACCAGCACATGGGACACCGGGATCTACGTGATGAACGCCGACGGCTCCGGCCTCACTCGACTCACCGACAACTCCGCTGACCTAATCCCCGCGTGGTCGCCCGACGGACGAAGGATAGCGTTCGTCTCCAACCGCGACGGTAACTTCGAAATCTACGTGACGAACGCCGACGTCACTCGGCTCACCGACAACTCCGACGAGGACCGGGACCCCGCGTGGTCGCCCGATGGACTCAATATAGCGTTCTCCTCATACCGCAGCGGGGACAACGAGATCTACGTGATGAACGCCGACGGCTTCGGCCTCACTCAGATCACCGAAAACTCCGACGATGACTGGCAACCCTCGTGGTCGCCCGACGGCCGCAGTATAGCGTTCCACTCCAACCGTGACGGTAACTTTGATATCTACGTGGTGAACGCCGACGGCTCAGGCGTCACTCGGCTCACCGAAAACTCCGACAATGACTGGCAACCCTCGTGGTCGCCCGACGGACGCAGGATAGCGTTCGTATCCAACCGCGACGGTGACGCCGATATCTACGTGATGAACGACGACGGCTCAGGCGTCACCCAGCTCACCGACGACTCCGACAATGACCTAGGCCCCGCATGGTCGCCCGACGGACGAAGGATAGCGTTCGTATCCGACCGCGACGGTGACCCTGAGATCTACGTGGTGAACGCCGACGGCTCAGGCCTCACTCAACTCACCGACAACTCCTACGATGACCTAGGCCCCGCGTGGTCGCCCGACGGACGCAGGATAGCATTCGGCTCCAGCCGCGACGGGGACAGGGAGATCTACGTGATGAACGCCGACGGATCAGGCCTCGCCCAGTTCACCGGCAATTCCTACGATGACCGGCAACCCGCGTGGTCGCCCGATGGACGAAGGATAGCGTTCGTCTCCGACCGTGACGGGGACGGGGAGATCTACGTGACGAACGCCGACGGGGGCTAGCCCAGGTTTCGCCACCAGCGGAGCTCGTTGCTGCCCCGCTCGGCGCACGCCACGACGTCCAGTCGGCCGTCGCCGTCGAGGTCAACGGCGATTACTTCGCACGCCTTGCTCCAGCCCGCCTTCAGGACCTGCATGTCCCACTCGCCCCGCGGGTCGCCTCTGTGCTTGAAGAGCGCGAGCCGACCGTCGGGACCCCACGCCGTCGCCAGGACCTCCAGCTCTCCGTCGCCGTCCACGTCCGCCGCGATCGCCTGGGAAGCGTAGTGGAACTGGTCGGCGATGACATGCTTCTCCCAGCGGTCCCCGCCCATGTTCTCGTACCACGCTATCTGGGCGCCGGGCGTCTCCAGGGAGCGCTTGTCCGAGTCGTCCCCGCGAATCGCTATCAGCACGTCCACGCTTCCGTCGCCGTCCATGTCCACGGTGTCGCCGTGGTTCGGCTTGGGAGGGGTGTCAATCACGTGGCGCGGCCAGGGCCCGGCAGCAGGGTCGCCCGTGTTCTCGTACCAGGCGAGTAGGTTGTCCCCGGTCGCCGTACCCACGAGGTCGAGCCGTCCGCTCCCGTTCACGTCCGCGGCCCGAACCATGCGGGTCTCCGCGACGTTGGAGTCTATCACGCTCATCGCCCACTCGCCGTCCCGCCGGTCGAAGTATGCGAACATGTTGCCCTTGATCCAGCTCGAGGCCGCTATCTCCAGCTCGCCGTCGCCGTCGAAGTCAGCGGCCTCCACGTCATAGGCGCCCGGAAGCCTACCTTTGCAGACGTAGTGGTGAGACCAAGAGCTCGCCTCGCGCGGGTCGCCGTCGAACTCGAACCACAACACGCTTCCGCCGATGTTGTCTATGTTCACTATCTCCGGCTTGCCGTCGTTGTTGATGTCCGCGACGGCGTGCCGCTCCAGCCACTCGCCCGAACGGGTATGTATGACATGCTTGGCGAAATTGCCCGCGCCGTCGTTCTCGTACCAGTACAGCCCTACGCCGGTGTCTGTACTCACGAGGTCCAGCGAGCCGCTCCCCGTCAGGTCCGCCGCCGACACTCCGATGGTGTACTCGTAGCCGTCCCCGATCAACCGCTCCTCGAACTTGACGAACTCGTTCATGCTTCTCCTCGGGCTTCCCGCAGCCCCAAGAGCCTTTCCCAAAGCCTGGGTATGCTCTCGTTGAAGATGATGTAGACGATGGGCACGACTATGAGCGTGAGCCCCGTCGAGCTCAGCAGTCCGCCGATGACCACTGTCGCCAGCTCTGCGCTTATGATTCCGCCGCCGTCGTCCGAAACGACGGCGAGCGGCAGCAGCGCGAAGCTGGTCGTGAGGGCCGTCATCAGTATGGGGCGCAGCCGCACGCGCGCGCCGGACACCAGGGCGTCGTACACGGACATGCCCTTGGCCCGCAGCTGCTCCACGAAGGCTATGAGCACGATGGCGTTCGTAACGACGATGCCGATGAGCAGCAGTATGCCCATCATCGCGGGCAGCCCCAGGGTCCGGCCCGTTATCGCCAGCGCGGCGAGCGCGCCTATCAGCGCCAGCGGCAGCGTCGTTACGATGACCACCGGATTCCGCAGCGACCCAAGGCTCGCGACCATCACCAGGTAGACGAGCGCGATGCCCACGCCCATGGATATGAAGATGGCCTGGAAGCCCTCCGCGATGTCCGCAAAGACGCCGCCGCTGCTGACCTTCACTCCGGGGGGCAGGGAGAGCGCCGCTATCTTCTCGTTCACCAGGACGCCCACCGCCTGCGTGTTCTCGCTCACGATGTCCCCGGTGACGCTCGCCGACAGCGCCCCGTCAGTGCGAATGATGGTTACAGGGCCTTCCTTGACGGTTACGTCGGCCAGCTCGCCCAGGGGAGCCGCGCCGCCCGGCCCGGCGATGATGAGGCCCGCGACCGCGTCAATTCCGTTCGCGGCGCGGCGGTCCCCGGATAGAACCACGTCTATGGCCTCCCCCTCGATGGTGACGCTGGTAACGGTCTGCCCTATCAGGTATTGGCTCACCTGGAACCCGACCTGGCGGACACTCATGCCTATGCCGGCGGCCTTCCCAGGGTCGACCGCGATTTCGACCTCGTCCCTGGCCTGCGCCACGTTGTTCTCGAGGTTCACTATTTCTTCGATGTCAGCGAGGGATGCCGTCAGCTCATTCGATACCGAGGCTATGTCGTCGTAGCTGCCCCCGGTGACGTTGACCTCAACGCCGCCGGCTGGAGGGCCGGACCTTATCTCCCTGACGCTCACAACCCGGCCGGGCTTGTCGAGGTCGCTCCTGAGGATGTTGGCGATGTCCTCCGGGGCATCCTCCGACAGGGTGGCGAGCATGCTGGCCTGGTTGAATGCGCCCGGTCCGCCGCCGAAGGTAACTCTGGAGGCACCGATGGTAACGGTGTACACCTCGGCCACCTCTTCCACGCGCTCCTCTATATCTATCACCTCTGCGACGGTCTGGCTCGGCGGAGCGCCGGGCGGCAGGGTGAGGGTGATCTGCAAGGTCCGCTCCCCGCCCGACGGGAACAGGGTTACCGGTATGACCGCGAGCAACCCGAGGCTGGCGGCCGTGATTCCGAACGCCACGAGCAGCGTTATGAGCCTGTGCCGCAGCGTCCACTTCAGAAGGGGGGTGTACAGGCGCTGCATCCACGTCTCCCGCATGTGTATCTCGTCATCCTCGCCCGCGCCCTCGGGCAGGTCGCCCGGCCGCAGCAGGTAAGCGCCGAGAACGGGCACCGCGGTCAGCGCGACTATCAGGGAAGCCGCGAGCGCGAAGCTCACCGTGAGGGCGAACGGCAGGAAGAACGCGCCGACGAGTCCCTGTATGAAGGCGAGGGGCACGAACACGACCACGGTGGTCATCGTGGACGCGAATATCGCGGGGCCGACCTCCGCCGTCGCCTCCAACGCCGCCCGCCAGCGCTCGCGCCCGCCCTGTATGTGCCGATAGACGTTCTCCAGCACGACTATGGAATCGTCCACCACGCGCCCGACCGAGATAGCCAGGCCGCCCAGGGTCATGAAGTTCAGCGTCATGTCCTGCCACGCCATCAGCAGCACCCCGGTTAGCACGCTCAGGGGGATCGAGAGCGCTATGACCACCGTCGGGCGCAGCGTGTTGGACAGCCCGCGGACTATCGTGGGACGAATAGTCAGCATGAACGCGAAGACCACGGAGACGGCGAACAGGAACCCGAACATCGCCTCACGCAGCAGGGTGTCTATCTGGCTCTGGATGTCCGGGCCCTGGTCGGACACGACGACTATCTCCATGTCCGGCGGAAGTCCCGCAAGCCCGTCTATGGCCTCGCGCACGCCGGTCGTAACGTCTATGGTGTTCGCTTCCGGCGTCTTCACGATGGAAACGCTGAGGCTGGGCTTGCCGTTGGTGCGCGAGATGCTCGTCGGCGCTCCATCGCCAAGCGACACGTCGGCCACGTCGCCCAGCCGCACTGGGCCATCCTCCGAAGCGCCTACCACCAAGCTCCTGATGTCCTCGACCGAGTCGAAGGTGTGGGTCGTCTTCGCGGGCATGGCCTGCCCGCCGTCGAAGACGAGCCCTGCCGGCAGCGTCAGGTTGTTCTCGCCGAGCGCGGAAGACACCTGGAACAGCGAGACTCCGTTCGCCGCCAGCCTGTCCGGCTGAACGGCTACCGAAACCCGCCGCTCGATCTCGCCATCGACCTGGACCTGCATTATCCCTTCGACGTCCGAGATGGCGGGCAGCACGAGCGAGCGAACGATGCCCTGCGCCTCTGCCGTGTCCCGGTCCGAGACGACGCTGAACTGTATGACCGGAATCTGGTCGGGATTGAACCTGCCCACCGTGGGGTCAGACACCCCGTCCGGGAACGCAACCCCGTTCACCGCGGCCTCTATCACGCTCTCCGCCTCGGCCATGTCCGTCCCGAACCTGAACGTAGCCAGGACTATGGAGTTTCCCTCGAACGACGTGGATTGGACCGTCTCCAGCCCCGCGGTCCCGGAAATGGCCCGCTCCACTGGCGCGGTGACGTCGCGGACGACGGCCTCCGGGTCCGCCGACGGGTAGGCGACGCTTACCGTAACGAGGGGGAATTCTATCTCCGGGAACAACTCGACTTGGAGGCTCCGGTAGGTGAATACGCCTGAGACCAGCACGATGACTATCATCAGGATAGCCACCGTCGGCCTCTGCAATGCCATCTTCGTCAGGAATGTCACTCGTTAGACTCCTTGTCCATATAGATTCTAATCGCACGGCAAGCGGCATCGCTAGATACAACGACCGAGAGGCGCCCGGCGTTAGCGCGGGCTGCAGGACAATCGCATCCAAGTTGAGTGTCCGCGCCAGACGCTCCATCGTCAATCCTCATGCGTCTACCACGTCCATCATTGGCGCAAAATGGAATCGGGCAACTTGGAGGGGCGATCCGGGGCTGCCATCTACACGCGGACGACCATCTATCATGCCTCGGTCAATGCGTCCAGAGAGCGCGTCAAGCTTCCCATCTCGATAGCCGCGAGCCCCGCGCTGTAGCCGGCGTTGCCCTCGCCGTCCCAGCGCTCCAGGCCCGGCTTGCTCTGGCCCATCGGCTTCTCCACTCCGCCGCCGTCCGCGCCTCCCGACCTGGCGTCGGCCTGCTCGATGGTGTCAGTCGTCAGGATGCCGAATATGACGGGCACGCCGGTATGGGCAGCCGCGTCAGCGACGCCCCGGGCCGCCTCGCCCGCGACGTACTCGTAGTGGTCGGTCTCGCCGCGGATGACGGCGCCCAAGCATATCACCGCGTCGCAATTCCCGGACCTCGCCATCCTCATCGCAGCGAACGGGACCTCGAACGATCCCGGCACATAGGCGACGGTGATGTTATCCGGCTCCACTCCGTTTGCAAGCAGCGCCGCCTCTGCGCCCCGGAGCAGCCTTGAGGTGATGGGCCAGTTGAACCGCGCCGCCACTATCCCGATACTGAGATCCCGGCCGTCGAGTCCGCCCCGAATCTCACGCATCGTTACACCGCGCCGCCCGCGTTGGCGTCGTCCAGCAGGTGCCCCATCCGCTCGCGCTTGGTCTGCAGGTAGCGGATGTTCTCCTCGTTCGCTTTCACGACGATAGGCACGCGCTCGACCGCTTCCAGGGAGCCGTACCCATCGAGCCCGGCGAGCTTGCGCGGGTTGTTCGTGAGTATCCGCATCTTGCCCACGCCGAGGTCCTCCAGTATCTGCGCGCCTATCCCGTAGTGGCGGATGTCCGGCGCGAACCCCATGCTCACGTTGGCGTCCACCGTATCGAGGCCATCGTCCTGGAGGTGATAGGCCTTGAGCTTGTTGTGGATGCCAAGCCCGCGCCCTTCTTGGCGCATGTAGAGGAACACGCCCTTGCCCTCCGCCGCGATTGTCTGCTTCGCAAGCTCGACCTGCTCGCCGCAGTCGCAGCGCATGCTGCCGAACACGTCGCTCGTGAGGCACTCGCTGTGCACACGCACCAATACGGGGTCGTCCGGGCTGACCTCGCCCATCACGAACGCCACGTGCTCGTCCTTGTCCACCAAGCTGCGGTAGGAGATGGCCTCCCACACGCCGTGGTCGGTCGGGATGCGCGCTTCGGCTACGCGCTCTACCAGCTTCTCGTGGCTGCGGCGGTAGCTGATGATAGCCGCGATGGTGATGATGCCGATGCCGTATTGCGCGGACAGCTCTTCCAACTGGTCCATCCGCGCCTTCGACCCGTCCTCCGCCAGCACCTCGCACAGCGTCCCGGCCGGATAGAACCCCGCCATCCTAGCGAGGTCGACAGCCGCTTCCGTGTGCCCGGCCCTCACCAGCACGCCGCCATCGGCGTAGCGCAGCGGGAACACGTGGCCGGGCCGGCCCAGGTCCTCGGGCCTCGTGGCCGGGTCTATCAGCGCCCTGATGGTCGTCGCGCGGTCATGGACTGATATGCCGGTTGTCGTGCCCTCCAGCGCGTCCACCGACACCGTGAAGGCGGTGGTCAGCCGAGAAGTGTTCTCCTGCACCATCATGGGGAGCTGGAGCTCTCGCAGCCGCGCCGTCGTCATCGGAACGCACACGAGCCCGCGCCCGCGCGTAACCATGAAGTTGACGGCCTCGGGCGTGGCCTTCTCGGCCGCGATGACCAGGTCGCCCTCGTTCTCCCTGTCCTCGTCGTCCACCACTATCAGGGGACGGCCCGCCCTGACCTCCTCGATGGCCTGCTCGATAGTTATGTGAGGCATGTGACGCTCCTGCAATGGACTCCTAGGGCGGCTCGCAGGGCTCGGCGAGGCGCCCGCCGCGTCGTTATCGCAGCCCAACCAACCGCTCGACGTATTTGGCTAGTATGTCCACAGGGGTCTTCCGTGGCTGGGACGCCCCCCAGCCGCAACCAACCGCTCAACGTATTTGGCTAGTATGTCCACTTCGATGTTCACCTCGTCCCCCGCCTTCCACGACCCCATGATGGCGCGCTCCCGCGTGTGCGGGATGATGGTGACCGAGAACCGCTCCTCGTTACACTCTACAACCGTGAGGCTCGCCCCGTCCACAGCGACGAATCCCTTCTCCACCACGTACCGCATCACGGACTCGGCCGCGCGTATCTCGACCATCAGCGCCTGGCCGTCATTGCGGATGGACTCGATCTCCCCTGTGCCGTCCACGTGTCCCTGCACGACGTGGCCGTCGAGCCGTCCGCCCACGGGCACGGCCCGCTCCAGGTTCACCAGGCTGCCAGCCGAGAGAGCGCCGAGGTTCGTTCGGCGCAGGGTTTCGGGAACCGCATCGACTGCGAAGGATTCGCCGTCCCGCCGCGTGACCGTCAGGCACGCCCCGCTCACCGAAACGCTGTCGCCGACCTTCAGCCCATCCATCACCTTGGACGCCCGGATGGTCAACCCGCCGGGCCTCGTCTCCGCAACCGCGCCGACCTCCTCGACTATGCCAGTGAACATACCTCTCCTATACCCGCTAACCCAGTACTACGTTGTCATGGGGCCGTCGGACTTTGAGCCGCTATCCACTACAGTACCCGGTTATCGCCATGTCCCGCCCGTACCTGTCCCAGCGCACCCGCTCCAGCCTCAGGGTGTCCGCCATACGCTCGAACCCCGCGCCGCCGACGGGCGACGGCGAGTCCGCGCCGCCGATGATGACCGGCGACACGAAGGCGACTACCTTGTCCACGAGGCCCAGGTCGAACATGGAGCCGAGCAGGGTCCCGCCCCCTTCCACGCACACGGACGTTACGCCGCGCTCGGCGGCGAGATGGCGCATCAGCGCCGCCAGGTCAACCCTCCCGCCGCTGCCGGGGAGCCTGGCGACAGCCGCTCCCGCCTCCTCGAGCGCCGCGGCTGCCGCGTCCGCGATCTCACCCGCCGCAACGAGCGTCCCGCCGGCCTCGCGCAGCATCCGCGCCCGCGCCGGGGCGCGCCCGCGGCTGTCCACCACGACGCGCAACGGCTGACTATCGAGCGGCTTTCCCCTCTTGTCGCGCGCCGTGAGCTGCGGGTCGTCGGCCAGCGCCGTGTTGATGCCCACCATGACCGCGTCCGACGCCGCGCGAATCCGATGCGCCTCCCACCGAGCCTTGTCGCCGGAGATCCACTTCGAGTCGCCGGTCCGCGTGGCTATCTTCCCGTCCAGGCTCATCGCGAACTTCGCCGTAACGAACGGAATCCCCGCGCTCACGTACTTGACGTAGGCTTCGAGGAGACGCCGCGCCTTCGGCTCGCCCTCACCGACTTGCGTGCGTATCCCCGCCTCTTCGAGACGCGCCATACCGCCCGCCGCGACGGGGTTCGGGTCCAGCATGGCGGCGTGGACCTCGGCGACCCCCGCCTCAATTAGGGCCTCAGCGCATGGCGGCGTGCGCCCGTGGTGATTGCAGGGCTCCAGCGTGGTGTAGAGCGCCGCGCCGCGGGCCGCCTCGCCGGCCTGCCGGAGCGCCGCGATTTCAGCGTGTCGCTGGCCGGGCGGCTGCGTCCAACCCTCGCCGACCACCGCGCCGTCCTTGACCACCACCGCGCCAACCGGGGGGTTCGGACTGACCCGCCCAACAGCCCTCCTCGCCAACTCCAGGGCGTGCGACATGTAGCCCACGGTTCAGAACCACCGTCGCGGCGCCGCGCTATTGACACGTCCACTGGAACATGACTGATGAGCATATCCCGGGGCATCCCCTCTCCCTTGACGGGAGAGGGTTAGGATGAGGTCATGTTCCCTGAACATCGTGTCCGTCCGTGAAGTCCCTGTACGCGCGACTGGCCGTCGGAACGGCCTGTCCTTGGTACTTGCTGCCCAAGCCGGGCGACCCATACAGATTCTCGGCGGGAGCGCTCAACCTCAAGTACGAGATTTGCCCGATCTTCATCCCGACGTACAGCGTTATCGGCAGGTTCGACACGTTGGTGAGCTCGAGCGTGAGGTGTCCCTTCCATCCCGGATCCACGTAGCCCGCCGTCGAGTGGATCAGCAGCCCGATGCGCCCAAGCGAGCTCTTCCCTTCGATCCTCGCAACCAGGTCGTCCGGCAGCTCAATGCGCTCTAGGGTGCTCCCCAGCACGAACTCGCCGGGATGCAGCATGAACGGCGTGTCCCCCTCTATCTCCACCATCTCGGTGAGGCCATCCAGGTTCTCTCTGACGTCCACGTAGGGCCTGCGCGAGTTCCTGAACACCAGCAGGCGGTTGTCGAGATGAACGTCAACGCTCGCCGGCTGGATGCAACCCTCTCCCAGCGGCTCGATGACGATGCGCCCCCTGTCTATCTCTTCCCTGATGCTCCGGTCGCTGAGTACCATCGAGCCTCCATCCACGCGCCTCGGCCGTTAGTGAGATTCTAACAGCGCCCTCCGGAGCGGCGCAATGAAACCACAAAGCCCAAATCACCACCTCCGCCCGCTAGAGATCCAGGCCGGCCATGGCAGTCATGGCTGTCGAGCTTCGGCCCTCGGCGTAGTGGCATGGCGGCGCTTTCTTTGGCTATACTTGTGATAGCTTGCCTCTTCAACAACCATCACAGCCCCCTTCGCGGCGGGATCGGTGTGCCATATAGCGATGTTCGGACAGGCTGGACGAGTTCGGTCGCTCGCCGCAAGGCTCGTCATACCTTCCAGGGGCACGAGGCTCTATTTCCTTGCAAATGAGGGGCCTCCGCCATCCACGACAGGCCCGGGGCCGGTCCCCCACGCGGAGACCAGCGGCCCCCTGCCGCACAGCGCCGAATCGGGGCAGCCGATAAGGGCGCTGGTGGTGTCGCCGCTGCCGCCCCCCCTGGGAGGAATAGAGACCTGGACCCAGATACTGGTCCAGAAGGGATTGCCCCCGCCCTTCGAGTTCGAGGTCGTTGACACCAAGGCGTTCCGGCGTCATCGAGGAGCGTCGTTCAGGCTGAATCCGACCGAGGTGAAGCGCAACCTGAGAATCCTCTGGCGGATATATCGTTCACTGGCTTCCTGGCGCTTCTCCCTGATGCACTTGAACTGCTCGCTTTCCACCACCGGCGCGGTGCGCGACCTGGTTTCCGTCCTGATGGCCGGGCGCGCGGGGACGCCTTGCGTGGTCAACCTGCACGGCACGTTCCGGATTCCGCCGGGCCGCGGCCCGGCCGCGCAATTCTACCGATGGGCATACCGCGTCATGTTCAACCGCGCCGCGCGGATTCTCGCCCAAGGGCAGCCAAGCTTCCGCTCCGTATTGCAGCTAGGCGGCTTCGCCCACAAGACCTACCCGTTGATGCCGAACTTCGTGGATGTTCATGCAATCCCGGAGGCCAGCCCCGGCTCGGATAGGCAGGACAGATTGCGAGTCATCTTCACAGGCGCGCTGATAGAGGAAAAAGGCGCTCATACCATTGTGGAAGTTGCCAGACGCCTGCCCGGCGCGCGCTTCAAGCTGGTAGGCGGGGCTCCCGACGAGTCCCGCGCAGAGCTGCTGCGGCGCATTGGAGAATATGATCTGGAAGGCAGGGTAAAGGTAATAGGTCCATTGGAGAACCGCGAGGTTGTAGAGCTGCTGGCAGAGAGCGACGTGTTCCTGTTTCCGACCAAGTTGCATGAAGGCTTCACCGTCAGTGTATTGGAGGCTATGGCTGTGGGACTGCCGGTGGCGGCGTCTAGGATGGGGGCGATTCCGGAGATGGTTGACGTTCCCGAAGGCGGCTACCTGGCAGACCCAGATGACGTTGACGCGTATGTGAGCGTCTTGGCGCGCCTGCGCGACGACCCTTCCGCACGGCAGCGCATGGGACAGCACAATAGGCGGAAGGCGCTGAAGGAATACGACTATGATATAGTCGTAGGGCGGCTCTGCGGCATATACTCTGAGGTCGTCCAGGGCCGGGGGACGACCGGGGAGGGGAACGGCGGCGCGGTTCTTCCCGCGCCAATCCTGCGAAGTCGTGAATCCACCCACGCGGTTCGTGGACTCGCGCCCCCTGCAAGCGCAGAAGAAGATAGACATGAAATGCGGTAGCCGGGATACAGAAGCAAGCGGCGCCCTCCCACATATGCCTCCGGTATCGGTAATCATCCCGGCGCGGAACGCGGAGGCCGTGCTTCCCGACGCCCTTGATTCGGTACTGCGCCAGGACTACGGCGGCCCCATCGAGGTGATAGTGGCCGACGGCTCGGACACCCCGGCCATGGGGGAGATGCTTCAGCAGCGCTATCCGGCGGTGCGAGTGACGCACAACCCGGAACATATCGTATCCACCGGCTTCAACCGCGCGCTGCGCGAGGCCAGAGGGGAGATTGTCGTGCGCTGCGACGCCCATTCCACGCTTCCGCCGGGCTACGTGCGCCGCGCCGTGGAGACCCTAACGCGGACAGGAGCGGCCACCGTCGGCGGCCGGCAGGTCCCCGTAGGAACCACCATGTTCCGGCGGGCGGTGGCGATGGCGATGAGCAACTTCCTGGGGGCCGGCAATGCCCGCTACCGTTTGGGGGGGGCGGAGGGTCCCACAGACACCGTATATCTGGGCGCCTGGCGTCGAGAGACGCTCGAAGACGCGCGTGGGTTCGACATTGCTTCGCGCGTAAACGAAGACTATGAGCTCAACTGGCGGCTGCGGAAGCAGGGAAGGGTGGTATGGTTCGACCCCGAGCTGAAGAGTAAATACCTTCCGCGAGGCAGCCTGGCGGCGTTGGCGGCGCAGTACTTCAATTATGGACGCTGGAAGTCAGCGGGGCTCATACTCCACCCGCTTTCCCTGCGGGCCAGGCATCTCGCCGCTCCGGCGCTGACGCTGGGGTTGGCGGCATCCGCAGCGCTGGCGGTGAGCGGAGCGCTCTGGGCGTTGACGCTGCCGGTCGCATACCTGTTGACGCTGGTCGTCGGCGCGCTGGCAATCGGCGTCAGCCGCCGCGACTCCGCCGCCGTCCTCGTCCCGCTGGCTCTGGCCACGATTCATATCGCTTGGGGAACGGGCTTCTTCTTTCCGCCGCGCAGGAGGCCGCCCCGTGGCTCCTAATGCGATCGAACATGCTCTTGAGGCGGCTGGTCAAGAAGCGGCGCGCTCCCAGCTTTCAGCCTCAGCAGGATTCTGCGTCCGAGCTTCAGCAGCGGATACCCCAGCCGGGCCAACGACGCCGAGCCGAACAGGAAGCGGTTCATAATGCTGAAAGCGCCGCGTCTCCCGGACAGAAGGGCCAGCGCGTGGAGGGCGTCGCTGCCCAAGTAGTAGCGCCCATTCAGCTTCAGCGCCATCCCCTGGTTCAAGTCATGGGGCAGGTTTCGTATCTCCTCGACCAGCGGCCCGCCCGCCCGCGCGTTGACCAGTTCCAACTCGCCGATGGCGTTTCTCACGTCCAGGCGCCGCGCGTAGCTATTGCAGAGCGGACATTCGCCGTCATACACCAGCCAAGCCCGCTCCCCGCCCCAAGACGCGCGGGCATCAGGCGCCGTCTTCCTATCAGAGAGGCCCCAAGAGCGACCGCTCGCCACTTCATTCTCCTTCACGAGGTGAGTGTATCACAGCCCCAAATCCATCGGACATTCGCAACGCCCGCCGGCGACCCTGGCTGCGTAGCCGTCAAAAGGGTTACTGAACCGCCGCGCGAGGTTGTAAGATAGAATGCGCCATGCGAATACGCCAGGAGTTGGAAGAGATCGACCTGCTCGGGGGATCCGCCGTGACTATCGGCGTGTTCGACGGCGTCCATCTCGGCCACCAGCGCCTGGTGTCGAAGCTGCAAGACACCGCGAAGCGACGCGGGCTCGCATCCGTCGTCCTGACGTTCCGCAATCATCCTGCGTCCGTGCTCAGGTCCGGCTTCGAGCCTCGCTACCTGACCACGCCGGGCGAGCGGGAGCGCCTCCTCGAGGAGGCCGGCGTGGATCGCGTAGTCCAGGCAACCTTCGACCTGGAGCTCTCGACGCTGGGAGCGCGGACATTCGCAGGGATGCTGCAGGAGTCGCTGGGCATGAGGGCGCTCGTAGCCGGCCCCGATTTTGCGATGGGCCGCAGCAGAGAAGGCGATGCTCGGACGCTCGCTAGGTTGGGCGAGGATATGGGCTTCGCCCTCGAAATCGTCAAGCCCCTGGCGGGACCGTCCGGCGAGATCGTCCGCAGCACGTCGGTGCGCGCCGCTATCTCGGAGGGCGAGATGGACCGCGCGGCTTCCCTGCTGGGACGCCCATACTCGATAGCCGGCCAGGTCGTGAAGGGACACGGCAGGGGCGGGCCGCTCGGATTCCCCACAGCCAACATCCTGCCCCCGGCAGATATCCTGCCCCCGCGCGACGGCATCTACGCCGCCTGGATCGTTATTGACGGCGTGCGGCGCATCTCCGCCTGCAGCATAGGCGAGCGGCCCACGTTCCCCGGCGCGGGCCGGGCAATCGAGGCGTTCGTGATGGACTTTCAGGGCGACCTGTACGGCAAGGAGCTGCGCCTGGAGTTCGTACGCCGACTGCGCGATGAGGCTAGGTACGACGACGTGGGACAGCTGCAGGCGCAGGTGGACGCGGACATCGCCGAGACGCGGCGGATACTGGGAGGGCAGCCATGAAGTTGAATCCGGAGATGCGGCGCCGACTCCTAGAGCGCGGCGTCGCGGAGACGATAGTCGAGTCCGAGCTCGTCGAGCTCCTGGAGCGCGGCGAACCCCTGCGGCTCAAGATGGGCTTCGACCCCAGCGCGCCCGACCTCCACCTAGGCCACGCCGTAGGCCTCCGCAAGCTCAGGCAGCTCCAGGAGCTCGGGCACAAGGTCGTCGTCATCGTCGGCGACTGGACGGCTCAGATAGGCGACCCCAGCGGCAAATCGGCGACCCGCCCGATGCTCACCGCCGAGCAGGTCTTGAGCAACGCCGAAACGTACCTCGCGCAGTTCTTCAAGGTCGTGGACCGCGACCGCACCGAGACGCGGTTCCAGAGCGACTGGTTCGGCCCCTTCGGACTGGCGGACGTGATAAAGCTGACCAGTCGATTCACCGTCGCGCAATTCCTAGCCCGCGACGACTTCGCCAAGCGCTTCCAGAGCAACCAGCCCATTGCCATAACCGAGCTCCTCTACCCTCTCATGCAGGCGTATGACTCGATAGCCATCGAGTCCGACATCGAGTTCGGCGGGACCGACCAGAAGTTCAACCTGCTCGTCGGACGCGACCTCCAGCGCATGATGGGGCAGCGGCCGCAGCAGTGCATCCTCGTCCCGATACTCGTCGGAACCGACGGCGTTCGCCGCATGGGGAAGAGCCTCGGCAACTACATCGGCCTCGATGAGCCCCCAAACGACATGTACGGCAAGGTCATGTCTTTGCCTGACGTGAGCGCGGCGATGGACGAGCTCGCCGACGAGGGAGGCGCGAAGTCCCGTTACACCGTCATAGACTACTTCGACTACCTCACGGACGCGCCGTCCGAAGAGTTGGAAGAGATGCGGCTGGGCATGGAGTCCGGCTCGGTCAACCCGATGGACCTCAAGAAGCGCTTGGCGCGCGAGATTGTCGCCCAGTTCCACGACCACGCGGCGGCGCGGGAAGCCGAGTCCCACTTCGAGCGCACGGTCCAGCGGCGAGAGATGCCCGACGACGCGCCCACGTACAAGATTCCCGCAGACCTGGATGGCAAGCGCGTGAGCGACATCATCGTGGCCGCGGGCCTCGCGTCCGGCTCCACCGAGGCGCGCCGTCTCATAGACCAGGGCGCCGTCCGCCTGGACGACCAGCGTCTGACCGAGAACGGCCCCGCGGCGTCCATCAAGGCCGGCGGAGCGCTCAGGGTCGGCAGGCGGCGTATAGTAAGACTCCAATGAGGATACATTATCCTCCCCACCGGCGGGAGAGGAACAAGGTGAGGCGATGAACGAATTGAACTTGCGAATACCGGGCCCAATCCCCGTCGCCGAAGACGTGCTGGAAGCGATGGCGAGCCCGATGATCAACCATCGCGGCCCCCAGTTCGAAGAACTCCTGTACCGCGTCACCGACAGGATAAAGCAGGTCTTCGAGACGGACGGCGACGTCTATATCCTCACCGCGTCGGGCACCGGGGCGATGGAAGCGGCGGTGGTGAACACGCTGTCGCCGGGCGACAAGGTTCTGAATCTCAGCATCGGCTTCTTCGGCGACCGATTCGGCGAGATAGCCCGCATCTACGGCGCGGAGGTAACCGATCTGAGCTTCCCGTGGGGCCAGGCCGTGGACACCGACGCTGTGCGGGACGCGCTGCGGAGCGCCCCCGACATACAGGCCGTGCTGGTTACCCACAACGAGACCTCCACGGGCGTATCCAACGACCTCGAGGCGATAGCTGGCGTCGTCAAGGGCGAATTCGACAAGCTCTTGCTCGTGGACGGCATCAGCAGCGTATGCTCGATACCCCTGCAGACCGACGCATGGGGCTGCGACGTGGTAGCCACGGCGTCCCAGAAGGGCTGGATGCTGCCGCCCGGCCTGGCGTTCGTCAGCTTCAGCAGCCGCGCCTGGGAGGCCTACGACCGCGCCGCGATGCCCAAGTACTACCTCGACGTCGGCCAGTACCGCAAGTACTACCAGAAGGGCCAGCCCCCCTACACGCCAGGCCTGTCCGCCTTCTTCGCCCTCGACCTAGCCCTGGAAAAGATCGCCGAAGAGGGGCTGGGGGCGCTGTTCGAGCGCCACAAGACCATAGCCCAGATGACCCGCGACGGCATAAAGGCGCTCGGCCTCCAGCTCTTCCCCGACGAGTCCGTCGCCTCCAACACGGTGACCGCCGTGAACGTCCCATTGGGCATGTCCGGCGCAGCCCTGCTATCCGCAATGCGCGAGCGCGGCGTCGTACTGGGCGGCGGACAGGGCCCGGTAGAAGGCAAGATATTCCGAATAGGCCACATGGGCCGAGTCGAGCCGTCCGAGATTCAGGAGGTCATGGACGCGCTGGAAGACGCGCTGCCAAGTCTGGCGTCATGACGGCTGGCCAAGGTGATGGCCTGCTGCCAGAAGCGCGACGGCGCAAGTAGAGCCACCAGCCAGCCCTAACCCTTTTAGGAGGGGAAGACTTTCCTAATCCGCGGCTGGTGCGGGGGCGCCTACGGAGGGGGCGACAGGCTGGGGTTCGGGCGCCTTGGGGGGAGTGGGCGGGGTAGACGCGCTGGGGGTGGGACGGTTGACCTTTGGGGGCTTGCCAAGCATCTCTTCGAGAACTGGCGCGTCCGCCGTCTCGTGCTCCATGAGGTACTTGGCAAGCACGGCCAGCTTGTCCTTGTGCTCTATCAGCAGCGCCTTCGCCCTGACGTAAGCCGTGTCTATGAGCGAGTGGACCTCGTCGTCTATGGTCTCGGCCACCTTGTCGCTGTAGTCGCGCTGCTCGGATATTTCGCGCCCCAGGAATATAAGGTCCTCACGCTTGCCAAAGGTGCGCGGGCCGAGCTTGTAGCTCATTCCGTACCGCGTGATCATAGTCCGCGCGATGTTGGTAGCCATCTCCAGGTCGTTGCCTGCGCCGGTCGTGATCTCGTCCGCGCCGAACGTCGTCTCCTCCGCCACGCGCCCGCCCAGAGCCTCGGCCATGCGGTCCCTGAATTGGTTCAGCGACCACATGTGGCGGTCTTCCTCCGGCAATGACCGGGTGTGCCCGCCCGTCGCCCCTCTCGATATGATGGTGACCTTTGCGATGGGGTCGGCGTGGGGCAGGAAGTGGCCGACGAGGGCGTGTCCGGCCTCGTGGTAGGCGGTGATCTCCTTCTCCCTGCTGCTGATGACCCGCGACCTCCGAGCGGGGCCGAGCATGACCCTGTCGATGGACTCCACGAATTCGTCGAAGTCGATCTCGGACTGCTTGCGGCGGGCCGCTAGGATAGCCGCCTCGTTGACCAGGTTCATCAGGTCTGCGCCGCTGAAGCCTGGTGTGAGCTTGGCGATCTGCTCCAGGTCAATGCCTTCCGAGAGCGGCTTGCCCTTGACGTGGACGCCGAGGATGGCCTCCCGTCCCTTGATGTCCGGGTTGTCGAGGGTAACGCGCCGGTCGAACCGGCCGGGGCGCAGCAGGGCCGGGTCCAGAATGTCCGGCCGGTTGGTGGACGCGAGCACGATGACGTTGGTGTTGGTGTCGAAGCCGTCCATCTCGACGAGGATCTGGTTGAGCGTCTGCTCGCGCTCGTCGTGGCCTCCGCCGAGTCCCGCGCCGCGGTGGCGTCCGACAGCGTCGATCTCGTCCACGAAGACGATGCAGGGGGCGTTGCGCTTTGCCTGGTCGAACAGGTCCCTGACACGGGACGCCCCGACGCCGACGAACATCTCGACGAACTCGCTGCCGCTGATGGAGAAGAAGGGCACGCCGGCCTCGCCCGCGACCGCGCGGGCCAGCAGGGTCTTGCCAGTGCCAGGCGGCCCGACGAGGAGCACGCCCTTCGGGATCCTGGCCCCAAGGCTGAGGAAACGTTCGGGGTACTTGAGGAACTCCACGACCTCCTGCAGCTCTTCCTTCGCCTCGTCGGTCCCGGCGACGTCATCGAAGCTCACGCCGGGCTGATTCCCGACCAGCATCCGGGCCTTGCTCCGTCCGAAGCTGAACGTCTGGCTCGTGTTGCCCTGCGCCTGCCTCATCATGAATATGAGCACCGCGCCGAAGAATATGAGGGGCAGGAAGTTGAGCAGTATCCCGAACAGGCTACCCAATCCGCTCGTACCCCTGACCACGACGGTGGGGTTCGCGCCGAACGGATCGACGCCAGCGTCCTGGAGCAGAACGAAGATGCTGGCCCCATCCTCCTTGCGAGAGGTCAGGGTCTCTCCCCTGGTGGTGATGGCGGTGAGTCTGTCCCCGCGGACCTCTATCGTATCGATCTGGCGCTGCTTGGCCATCGCGATGACCTCGCTGATCGATCTCTCTTCCGAACCGCCGCCCACGTTGGGAAAGACTGTGTAGAAGATAGCAATCACGGCTATCACTATCAGCAGATAGATGAAGCCGTTACGCAACCATCGAGCATTCATCGGAGACCCTCCGCAACAACGTTCGCCCCAACGGCAGGTCTATGGAGGGGAGTGGGGCTGCCTTGACCATGATAACACGATTCGCCTTGCCGCGCCGCGCCCGTTCGGTATTGAAGGACGCCGCGCAACCCCAGGGGCGGGTTTGGCGACGTGACTGCCGGAAGTAGGGTGGACTCGGCGCATACGCTTACTTCTACGCAACATACCTGCCTCCGGTTTGCCGATGACCGCTATCCGAGCCGTCCGAGCCTTGCGAGGCTGGTCTCCGGCACGACGACCAGGAGTATCACGACCAACACCGACAGGCCAACTGCCATCGACCATGAGCCGTACCTGGCGGTCGCCCGGTCCTTCGACGAGTTGAACGTGTCGATCGCGAGGGCCCCGGCCGCGAAGAGGGCGCCAGCTACGATGCTGGTAAAGAAGTACTCGAACCCAAAGAGAGGCGCGAGGTAGATCGACCCAATCGTCAGGTCTATGAGGCTGGACAGCAGGGTCATCATGCTGATAGCGCCCCCGTAGAAGGCGAAGAACCTGAGCCACACGGGAAGCAGTATCCCTAGCAGCAGCGGCAACAAGAGGCCGTACCCAAACCCGAACAGGGCCCACGCCATGGCGCTCCTGGGGCCGCGCCTGGGTCTCGGGGTGAAGGCAAAGGTCGGCAGCCCCCCATACAGCCAATACGCTACCGGCGCCGTCATCACCGCGCCCGCCAGGGCTCCCGCGCTGGCGAAGAACAGCGACGCCTGCAAGCTCATGTGCTCGGGCACGTCCGGGAACTGCGTTCTGGACAGGAAGTTCACCAGGATCGCGCACCCGCCGATAGTCGCGCCGTATATGGTCATGCAGGCTGCGAATCGAAGACGCTCCCAGTCCGGAGCGAACATCCGGCGTCGAGGCAGCGACGGCCCTGTTGCGACGGTGGTCGTACTCATCCTTGGTCAATCACGTCCATATGTCCAGTGTAGCGCCCTTCGACGTCGTTCGGTTAGAGGCGTGGGAGGTCTGCGTCAGGAATATCCTCCCAATCCGGGCCGGCGGGGGCGAGAGGAGCGGCGAGGGCGCCCATCGGCTCGTACGCGTCATGGTCCTCCAGGCCCAGCCGTTCGCGCCCCTCCTCCGAGATGTCGAAGCGCGCGGGGATGAGCCTGCCAATGATGACGTTCTCCTTCAGTCCGCGCAGATTATCGACCGAGCCGTTGATAGCCGACTCGGTGAGCACGCGCGTCGTCTCCTGGAAGGAGGCTGCCGCCAGGAAGCTCTCCATGTTCAAGGAGGCCCTGGTGATGCCGAGGAGGACCGGGCTGGCCGTCGCCGGCTCGCCGCCTTCGGCCATCACCGATTCGTTGCTCTCCTCGAACTCCCGAATGCCAACGTACTCTTCCTGAATGTGGTTGGTGTCGCCCGATTCTTCGATGCGGACCTTGCGCATCATCTGCCGGACCACGACTTCGATGTGCTTGTCGTGAATCATGACTCCCTGAGACAGATAGACCTTCTGCACCTCCTCTATCAGGTATCTCTGGACGACCTCGCCGCCCTGGATCCTCAGTATCTGCTGCGGGCTCTTGGGGCCTGCCGTGAGAGCGTCCCCCGCGGCCACCTTGTCGCCGTCCCCGACTATGATACGGGAGGCTGCAGGCACGACGTACTCGCGCTCATCCTTCTCCTCCCACTCGATCGCTATCACGCCGCCGTTCACGTGGACCGTCCCGGCCACTCTCGCCATCAGGTCGGCAGGCTGCATCACCGCCGCCCCGTCGTCCCCATCCGCCGTCGGCCCGGGCTCGGCCACGCTGTCGCCGATGTTGATAGTATCGCCGTCATCCACCAGCGCCCTGTACCCTTCCGGCAGCTCGTACTCGTCGCTGTACTCCTCCGTGCTCCGAACGACGACCTTGCGGACCCCAGCCTCTTCCAGAGTCTCCACTACGCCGTCGATCTCCGACAGGACGGCCTCGCCCTTGGGGTTGCGGGCCTCGAAGAGCTCTACGACCCTGGGAAGGCCGCCTGTGATGTCCGCCCTGGCGCTGCCCCTCTCTGCGATTCCTCCAGTATGGAAGGTCCGCATCGTCAGCTGCGTGCCTGGCTCGCCGATGCTCTGGGCCGCTATGATGCCAACAGCCTCGCCCTCGATGGGCGGCGCTCCCGACGCCAGCGAGGGCCCGTAGCACTTCTTGCAGAGGCCGCGGATCGCCTCGCACATGAGAGGCGACCGCACCATGGCTCCCTCGACGCCGGCTGACGCAATCTTGTCGGCCAACGCATCGTCCACGGTGTCTCCGCTGTCGGCTATCTTCTCTATCTCGCCAGTTTCCCTATCTACCACCTCCACCGGCAGGGCGAGCGTGCGACTCCTCACCCGATCCTCGAACGGCGTCTCGAGCGGCTCGGTCGGCCTCTTCTCCACCCAGAACCCCTGCACCGTGCCGCAGTCGTCCATAGTGATGGTGACTTCCTGCCCAACGTCCACCAGCCTGCGCGTCAGGTAGCCGCTGTCCGCCGTGCGAAGCGCGGTGTCCGTCAGACCCTTCCTCGCCCCGTGAGTCGAGATGAAGTACTCCAGCACGCTCAGCCCCTCGCGGAAGTTCGACTTGATGGGCCTGTCTATGATGTGCCCCTTGGAGCTCGCCATCAGCCCCTGCATACCCGCCATCTGCTTGATCTGGGCGATGTTGCCCTTCGCGCCAGAGACGGCCATCAGGTAGATGCCGCCGTAGTTCTTCATGTTCTCGTCAATGACGTCGGTGAGTTCGTCGTTGGCTCCGGTCCATATCTTGACCGCGTTCCTGTACTTCTCTTCTGGCGTGATGAGACCGTCGAGATACTGCTGTTCTAGGGTGTTGACCTTATGCTCGGCATGAAAGTGGTTCCTGCACTCATCAGGGTCGTCGAGATTGCAGAACTTGCAGGACTCACAGCACTCGCGCCCAGCCTTTTGAGCCTTGCGCCCAGCCTTTTGAGCTTTGCAAGTCTCCTTGTGACCGCACTTATCGCAATAGGGGTTACACTCCTCGTGGGGACAAGCGCCTCCTGTGTCTGGGCAGAATTCGTCCACTATCTTGGCCTTCTCTGCAGGAATCGCGATGTCGTTGAGCGCGATGGTCGTGCCCGACTTGGAGGCGTACTGGAAGCCGAGGTTCTTGATGGAGTCAACCGCCTCCACCGTAGCCTCGTTGCCGAAGCGCTGGAAGCACTCCGACGTAATCTCCTTCAGGGTGTCCTTGTCCTGCACGCCGTTGCGGAACTCCATCCCGTCCGGCAGAGCGTCGTTGAAGATGATCCGGCCGACGGTGGTGTCCATCCATCCGGAGCCGTTCTCGCCCCCGGAGTGGCGGACGCCGATCTCTGCGCGGAGATCGACGCTGCCCATCTCGTAGGCAAGCCGGGCGTCCTCTAGGCCCGCGAACTTGCGCCCGGCGCCCCGAGCGTCCTCCTCGACCATCGTGAGGTAGTAGCAGCCAAAGGCCATGTCCAGCGTCGGCGCGACGATGGGCTCGCCAGAGCTCGGGGACAGCATGTTGTACGAGCTCAGCATCACCTTCTTCGCCTCCTGGACGGCGCCCTTCGACAGCGGCACGTGGACCGCCATCTGGTCGCCGTCGAAGTCCGCGTTGAAGGCCAGGCAGACCAGCGGATGGACCTGAATCGCGCCGCCGTCCACCAGGATGGGCTGGAACGCCTGGATGCCCAGCCGATGCAGGGTGGGCGCCCTGTTGAGCAGCACGGGGCGCTCCGCCACGATGTTCTCGAGGATGTCCCAGACCTCGGGCCTGGCGCTCTCAGCCAACCTCTTCGCGCTCTTGATGTTGTGGGCATGGCCGTTGAGGACCAGCCTGTTCATGACGAAGGGCTTGAACAGCTCCAGCGCCATCCGCCTGGGCAGTCCGCACTCGTGAAGCTTCAGGTTCGGCCCCACCGTTATCACCGAGCGCCCGCTGTAGTCCACGCGTTTGCCGAGCAGGTTCTGCCGGAACCGCCCCTGCTTGCCGCGCAACAGGTCGGACAGGGACTTCAGCTTGTGTTTGTGGCTGCCCGGAACCGGCCTGCCCCGGCGGCCGTTGTCGATCAGCGCGTCCACCGCCTCCTGCAACATCCTCTTCTCATTGCGGACGATGATTTCGGGCGCCTGCAACTCGATCAGCCGCCTCAGACGGTTGTTCCGGTTGATGACCCGCCTGTACAGATCGTTCAGGTCGCTGGTCGCAAACCGACCGCCGTCGAGCTGGACCAACGGCCGAAGCTCCGGCGGCAGCACCGGGAGCATCGTGAGTATCATCCACTCCGGCTTGTTGTCGCTCTTGCGAAACGCCTCTACGATGCGCAGCGTCTTGATCGCCTTCTTCCGACGCTGCCCGGATGTCGACCGGATCCGGCCCTGTAGGTCGTCCCGCATCGTATCGAGGTCGAGACCCTGCAGCACCTTGAGGATGGCCTCTGCTCCCATGCCGGCGCTGAACACCTCTCCGAAAAGGTCGTGGAGGTCCCTGTACCGGCTCTCGGTGAGCAGCAACCCGACCTGCAGCTCCTCCAGGTCCTCGATCCTCTCCTCGGCCTCCTCCTCGATCTCCTTCTTGGCCTGCTCGAACTTCACCCGGACACCCTCGATCTCCGCGTTGCCCTTTCCTGCGACCTCGATCTTGTCCTGTTCGAACTTCGCCCGGATGCTCTCGATATCGGGCTGCTCATCAGCCTGCCCCTCGCTGTCCTCCTTCTCGTCGGCGTCGAGACCCTCGACCAGCTCCGCCCGGCGCTTCTGGATCTCCTCCTCCATCTTGGCGTCGAGGCTCTCCAGGTTCTTGGAAATCTCGGCCTTCAACTCCTCGGTCTTCTCTTCCGTCTCGGCGTCCAGGCGCTCTGTCGACCTCTCGATATGGCGCTCGAGGCCCTCAATCGCGGCGTGGCGCAGAGCGTCATCAACCTCCATGACGAGGTACTGGGCGAAGTAGAGCACTCGCTCCAGGTTCCGCGGGGATATGTCCAGCAGGATTCCCAGCCTACTCGGGATACCCTTGGACATCCAGATATGCGCCACGGGGGCCGCCAGCGCGATGTGCCCCATCCGCTCGCGCCGAACCTTCGACCGCGCCACCTCTACGCCGCAGCGGTCGCACACGACCCCCTTGTAACGGATCTTCTTGTACTTGCCGCAGTAGCACTCCCAGTCCTTCGTAGGGCCGAAGATGCGCTCGCAGAAGAGACCTTCCTTTTCGGGCCGCAGGGTGCGGTAATTGATCGTCTCGGGCTTCGTCACCTCTCCATAGGACCACAACTTGACCTGATCAGGAGAAGCCAACGCGATTCGGACCGCATTGAAGTCGTTGCCGCTCTGGACCATATGTAGCTCTGCCCCCTTGTTATCCGCTCGACTTCAGACCAACCGGGAATCCAACCCCGCCTAGCCGCCGTCTCCTGACGCCGCCTCTTCCACCTCGGCCCCGCCAGGCTCGTCGGCCGCAGACCCGGCCGGAACCGGTACGCCCCCATCTCCGTATTCGATTTCGGCCATGCCCTCGACCAATTCCAGGCTCGGCTCGTCGCTCAACATCATGCCGTCGCCCTCGACGAGAGCGGCCTGGTCAGGGGACTCGGCCAGCAGCTCGACCGACAGGCCAAGGCTCTGGAGCTCCTTGAGCAGCACGTGGAACGACTCCGGAATGCCGGGCTGCACGATGTCCTCGCCCTTGACGATGGCCTCGTAGGTCTTGACACGGCCCACGACGTCGTCGGACTTGACCGTAAGCATCTCCTGCAGGTTGTAGGCCGCGCTGTAGGCCTCCAGCGCCCACACCTCCATCTCGCCGAAGCGCTGCCCGCCAAACTGCGCCTTGCCGCCGAGCGGCTGCTGGGTGATCAGGGAGTACGGCCCGGTCGCCCGCGCGTGGACCTTGTCCTCCACCAGGTGAATCAGCTTCATCATGTAGGTGTAGCCGACCGTGATGGGCTGGTCGAACGGCTCCCCCGTGCGCCCGTCGTACAGTACCGACTTGCCCAGTATCGGCGCCGCGATGTGCCGCTCCCTATCGAGACGGAGCGCCTCCTTCTTCATATCCTCTATGGACATGCCTTTGACGTCCTGCCCGACCTCCTCCTCGAACCAGATTTCGAGGCACGCCTTCCGGGCCTCGCCCGCCTCAGCCTTGGTAACTATCCTGTCGAAGCTGTAACCGCGCTCTTCCAACCACGCCCGCACCGCGTCGAGGTCGATGCGCGGCGCGCCCTGGTCATCCAGCTGGCGCGGGTCTATCGCGCCCGACTTCTCCATCAGCCATTTCTGGCCGAGCGCGTCTTCAATGGCGATTTCCGGCGCTCCATCGAACACGGGCGTGACGGCGTTGAACCCCAGCGACTTGGCGGCATGTCCCAAGTGCGTCTCCAGCACCTGCCCCAAGTTCATCCGCGCGGGAACGCCGATAGGGTTGAGGATGATGTCAACCGGCGTGCCGTCCGGCAAGTACGGCATGTCCTCCTCGGGAAGGATCCGCGATATGACCCCCTTGTTGCCGTGCCGGCCGGCCATCTTGTCGCCCGCCGCTATCTTCCGCGTCTGGGCAACCCAGAGCCGGACCATCTTGTTCACGCCCGCGGTCTCCAACAAACCCCTGGACTCGCCTTCCTTGCCACGTCTCGAGAGGCGTTCCCTCTCCTCGTCATCCTCCTTGCTGAATACCTTGACGTCAATGACCTTGCCGCCCTCGCCATGCTTGACTCGCAGCGAGGTATCCCGCACGTCACGGGCCTTCTCGCCGAATATGGCGCGAAGCAGCTTCTCCTCCGCGCTCAACTCGGTCTCGCCCTTGGGCGTGATCTTGCCGACCAGTATGTCCCCAGGCTCGACCTCCGCGCCGATGCGGATGACCCCATCTTCATCCAGGTTGCGAAGGCTCTCCTCGCCCACGTTCGGAATGTCGCGCGTAACCTCTTCGGACCCCAGCTTGGTGTCCCTCGCCTCGACCTCGTGCTTCTCGATGTGTATGGACGTGAAGCGGTCCTCCTTCACGAGCCGCTCGCTGATGATTATCGCGTCCTCGAAGTTGTATCCCTCCCAGCTCATGAACGCGGCCAGCATGTTCTGGCCCAACGCAAGCTCGCCCTGGTCCGTCGAAGAGCTGTCCGCCAGGAACTGCCCCTTCTCCACCACGTCGCCCGCGTTCACCGTCGGGCGCTGGTTGATGCACGTCCCCTGGTTGCTGCGCACGAACCGGCGCAGGCGGTGCTCGTGAGCCTCGCCCTCCTCATCGGTAACGACTATCCTGTCCCCGGACGCCTCGGACACCACGCCAGCCGCCTTCGAGAGCGCGACCTGGCCGCTGTCCTGCGCCACTCGCCCTTCGAGACCTGTGCCCACAAGAGGAGCCTCAGGACGAAGCAGCGGCACCGCCTGCCTCTGCATGTTCGACCCCATGAGCGCGCGATTCGCGGCGTCGTGCTCCAAGAACGGGATGAGCGCGGTCGAGACGCTGACCAGCTGCATCGGCGAAACGTCCATGTAGCCGATGTTCTCCGGCGGCTCCGTGGACACGCCTTCCCCGATCCGCGTCTCCACACGCTCTTCCGTGAACTGGCCCGCCTCGTCCAGCGGAGCCGTAGCCTGGGCGATGTGCGTCCGCTCC
This sequence comes from uncultured Dehalococcoidia bacterium, assembly GCA_958296115.1. Classification (GTDB taxonomy): domain Bacteria; phylum Chloroflexota; class Dehalococcoidia; order Lucifugimonadales; family CAJWER01. Next base: position 1,607,021 of record OY282442.1, on the reverse strand, counting down.
TCGTCCGCCGCGGTCAAATAGACGATGTCCTCTTCCTTCGCGGACACGTAGGGCCTGACCGAAATCTCCTGCTCCGGCAGGGCCATTATCTGCGTCCGGATCCCCTTCGACACGACCCGGCCCGCCTTGATGATCCTGGCGCCGCCGCCCATCACGTCATGGGTCACGGTTCGGCCCATCAGCGACGGGTCCCTGCTCGATATGGCCGTACTCGGATCTTCCTCAGTAGGCTCGACCGCTATATCCTGCTCCGGCAGGCTGGCTACCCGGGTGAGTATCCCCTTGTCCTTTACGACGCGGCCTGCCGCAACGATCCTCCTGACGCCGCCCATCACGTCCTGGGTTACGGTTCGACCGAGCAGCGCCGGGTCCTTGCTGGACATCGTCATCTTGACCGGGCGGTACGGGGTCTGGAGAAAGCCGTACTCGTTCGTCTTGGCGTAGGTAGCCATGGATCCCAGCAGCCCGATGTTCGGCCCCTCCGGCGTCTCTATCGGACATATGCGCCCGTAGTGGGAGTGGTGAACGTCGCGCACGTCAACGCCCGCCCGCTCGCGCGAGAGGCCGCCCGGACCCAACGCCGAAAGCCGCCGCTTGTGCGTGAGCTCGTCCAGAGGATTCGTCTGCTGCATGAACTGCGAGAGCTGCGACCCCCCGAAGAACTCCCTGACCGCCGCGACCACCGGACGCACGTTGATCAGCGCCGCCGGCGTCGTCTCCGCCGGGTCAACCTGCGTCGTCATCCGCTCCTTTATCACTCGCTCCATGCGCAGCAGGCCCAAGCGGACCTGCATCTGTATGAGCTCTCCCACGGAGCGCACGCGCCGGTTCCCGAGATGGTCTATGTCGTCGCCCTCTTGCTCGCCGTTGTTGATCTCGATCAGCCTGCGGAGCAGGCTGATGATGTCGTTCCGCGACAGGACCCGGTCGTCGGGGTCGGTCTCGAGGGAGAGGCGGCTGTTGAGCTTGTACCGTCCAACACGGCCCAGGTCGTACCGCCTCGAATTGAAGAAGAGGTCGTCGATCATCTTCTTCGCGTTGTCCAGGCTGGGCGGCTCGCCCGGCCTGGTCCGCTTGTAGAACTCCAGCAGCGCCTCCTCGTGAGTGACGACCTTCATGTCCTTATCTATCGTCGTCTGCATGAAGGGATGCTCGGGGTTGTCGTCCACGTCCGCGAAGAGCTCCAATATCTCGTCGTCGGTAACGTGTCCCAGCGCCCTGAGCATCATCGCCACCGGGCTCTTCCGCTTCCGGTCGATCTTGACCGAGATGATGTCCTTGTTGCTCGTCTCGAACTCTATCCACGCGCCGCGGTTGGGTATCAGCTTCGCCGATCCAAGCGGCCTTCCCGTGTTCGGATCCATAGATATGGTGAAGTATGCGCCGGGAGATCTGACGAGCTGGCTTACCACGACCCTCTCCGCGCCGTTGATGATGAACGTCCCCGTCGAAGTCATCAACGGCACGTCGCCTATGAACAGGTCCTGGAACTTCCGCTCCCCCTGCGCCGGGCCAGACGCCTTGTTGACCAGCTCCACCCGCACCTTGAGCGACGACGAGTACGTCATCTCCTTCTCCCGGCACTCTTCCTCCGTCGCAATAGGCTCGTCGAAGCTATGGTCCAAGAAATTGAGCTCGAACCGCCCGCCGGAGTAGTCATCTATCGGAGAGATCTCGCTGAAGAGGTCCTTCAGCCCGTCGGTCGTGAACCAGTTGAACGAGTCAATCTGCGCCTGGATCAGGTTTGGGACCTCGAGCACACCCGGGACCCTGGAGTAATCTCGCCGAGGCTGACCGCCGTTCACCGACTTCAACGCGGGAAAGACCATACGTTCTCACACTCCTTTGAGAGAATGGGAAATTGCGCCCGGAGCGCGGCACTACCGGACGAGGCTGCGGCAAGGATGGCAGAGGGAGTCCAAGGAAAAGCTGAAGCGGGGGCCATGAAGTGGACGAGGGCACATCTTCACTTGAATACCCTAGCACGTCAAAGAGAGTATGTCAACACGCTGCACTCGAAAGGGCAAGGCGAGGGTGATTCCCACTCTTATCCCCTCTCCCGTCGAGGGAGAGGGCTAGGGTGAGGGTGATAAAGCCAGGCGCAGAAGCACCTAGAACCCGCCAGAAGCGCCAAAAGAAGGAGCCGGCCAGAGACGACATAGGCGCAGGAGCGCAGGCGTCCCGCCTGCCACCTCCCCTCTTGACGGGCGAGGGCAATTCAGCGCGCCCGCCTCATCCCCCGCTGGCGGGAGACACGTAGGTTGCCCTGCCGGGCGGCCTGGACGAGCGATTATTTGGCAGTGGGGACTACGGGTTCGCCGGACACGATGAACTCGCGCTCCGCCCGTCAATCTGCGGAGGCGTCATAAGCCCGGTTGACCTTGAATATGACGCCGTCGGACAGTTCCGCCACCGGCTCCAGATACGGCAGCTCCTCTATGCTGTAACCGTAATTGGGCGCAAAGGAATGGAGCCAGGCGATATACGTGCCGTCTGCCGCATTTTCTATCTGCCATTTCGCTCCAGTGTTGAGCTTCCAGCCCAAATCTCTATCTTCTGCGTGCGTAGCCAGATAATCATCTTCGCGGCCGGTGTAGATGTATATGACGGACGAGTTGCTCAGTACCGGAACGTCAACCGGCGCTTCCCGAACGTACTGCAAGACTTCCGAATTGGCCCAGGCGGGGCCTATGCCTTCTATACCTTGTCCATTGGCCCGAATGATTTCACGCGCGTTGAGCGCCGCGCCGACGGCAAGCCAGAGAGAGAAGACTAGGGCAACGACCACGACCAGCAGGCTGTGAGTCTCTGCTGCCCTCCCCCGTATAATTGTTCTAATTATTGGCAGTTTGCCAACAGCCGACGGCAATGTACGCCCACGCGCATAGCTCATGAACCGGTCCAGCGCGAACACGGCGCAAAACAAGAGCGGCACGTACATGGGGGACAGATACCTGCCGCCCAGGGGCAGTATTTCGGTCCGCGATTGCGCAGCCGCGAGGAAAATCAGGTACACCAGGGCAAAGCCGCCGAACAGATAGAACGGACTCCACCCATCCATATCCGCGCCCTTCCGATGCGAGCGAACCAATGTATACCCAACGGCTGCCGCCAGCGCCAGCAGAACTACGGCGACGAATACTGCGGCGGCGGCCCTGACATCCCCCGACGGCAGGTAGAAGAACACCCACCGGGCCAAGTCGCTGAGGAACTTGTCCAGAATCTCCCACAAGTTGTACGACGACGGCAGTCTGTTTCCGTGGATTCTGCCATGCAACAGGACGTTCTGCGCCAGCCACAGCCCCACCGGCGCCGCGGCAATCAGCGAGTACAGACCAATGCGCTTCGCCTTCTCCGACGGCGCGGCGCCGCGCTGGAAGAGCAGCAGGGGCGCGACGGTTATAATCAAGGTGACGCCGACGTAGCGAGTCAGGAAGGCCAAGGAGGCGAAGGCCGCCGCCCAAATCAGGTCCGACCGCTTGGCGGTATCGAGGAACTTGGAGGTCAGCGCCAGTGAAAGCGTTGCGAACAGGATGAAGGGCGCTTCGGCCATGGCCATGGATGCGACTCTGGTCAGCGGGAGCGCCAGCATGATGGCGAGACAGGCACAGATGACAAGGAAGCGATGCCGGATGCGCCGCCGCAGCCCTTGACCGGCGACGAATATGGTCAGCCCGAAGATGGCGGCGTTCAGCGGGCCGGCGACGGCGTAAGGATCGAACACCCCAAGGCTGGCTGCGGCCAACAGCATGGGATACAAAGGCGGCCAGTGCAGATAGGGCCATTCGTAAATCTGAACGAACCATTCCCCGTCCAGCAGGTTCCGGGCCGTGGATATGTAGGCGGCCCAATCCCCATCCAGCCCCACGCCATAGGCCGCTTCCCGCGCCATGATGAGGGCCGCCCCCAAGACGGCAATAGCGGCCAGCAACAGGGTGAATCGGCCCGGACGGGTTGCAGTGGTCAGTTTTACCAGAGGCGCCAACATACACTCGAAGCAACCTTGTTTGCGTTTGAGGCTGCCATAATCGGGGAAGTATTATACCGTTTCGCTTTGATTACGCAACGAATGGTCAAGCGCTAGGCGGGCATGAGATGCGCGGCATATATGCCCGTATCTCGGCAACTTGGCATAGATTGGCTGGAGTGGCGCCCTACGCTGTAGGCCCTCGGACCTCTATCACGATGTTCCCGGCGTGGTCGAGGCGGGCGGCGCAGTCGGGCGGGACTACCGCAGTGGCGTCGTACTCCTCGATTACCATCGGGCCGTCCGCTGGGGTATCCGAGAGGTCGGAGCGGCTTATGACGGGGGTTGGGAGGAGGCCGTGGTCAGGCCCGAAGTATGCGCTGCGGACGCCGCGCGGCGCAGCGTCGGAGGCGACCAGGGGGTGGGTTGGCGTTACGCGGGCGGTCTTGCCCATGGCGGTCAGGCGCAGGTTCACTATTTCGACGGGCTCTGCGGGCGCGCGGTGGCCGTAGGTGCGCTCGTGCTCATCGTGGAAGGCGGCGGCGAGGGCGTGGACGTCCGCGCGGTCCTCGGGGCCTGTCGGGCATGGGACGGTTAGCTCGTATGCCTGGCCGACGTAACGGAGGTCGGCGGAGCGGCGGGTCTCGATGTTCTCGGCGGCGTATCCTTCGGATACGAGGTCGCGGATTGCGCGGGCCTCCATGCGCTGGTAGGCGTCGCGCAGGGATCCGGGGTCGATGCCGGCGACGGGCGCGAAGTGGGTCTGCGCGAAGTGGTATTCGGGCATGGCTTCGAGCAGGCCGACGGCCGAGAAGAGGCCGGGGGCCGGTGGGACTATGACGACGGCGACGCCGAGCGAGCGGGCCATTTCGGCGGCGTGGATGGGGCCGCTGCCGCCGAACGCGAGCATGGCGAAGTCGCGCGGGTCGCGGCCCCGGTAGGTGGAGACGGCGCGGATGGCGCGGATCATGGTGACGTTGGCTACGACGTGTACGCCGTAGGCGGCTTCGAGGAGACCTGCGCCGAGCGGCTTGGCGATCCTGTCGCGTAGGGCATTGGCGGAGAGTTCTGGCCGGAGCTTGACCGCGCCGCCCGCGAGCTGGCTGGGGTTGACGTAGCCGAGCGCCACGTTGGCGTCGGTGACCGTGGGCTCTTGGCCGCCGGCGTCGTAGCAGGCTGGGCCGGGAACCGCGCCTGCGCTCTGCGGGCCGACCTTGAGGGCGCCTCCTCGGTCTATCCATACGACGCTGCCGCCGCCAGCGCCGACCTCCGCGAGGTCTACTACGGGGACCTTGACGGCGTGCCCGCCGCCCTTCACCAGCCGGCTGGACAGCGAGATGCCCGCGCCTATCTCGTGCTCGGTCGTCCAGCTGAGGCGTCCGCCTTCGATGAGAGACGCCTTGGCCGTCGTGCCGCCCATGTCGAAGCTGATGATGTTGTCGAGGCCAAGCCGCTGGCCGACGCGCTGCGCCGCCACCACGCCGGCGGCTGGGCCGGACTCGACGATGCGGACCGGGGAATCGGCTGCCCTGGCGACGGACATGACGCCGCCGTTGGACTGCATGATGCGGATGGGCGCGGCGAGCCCGGCCGCGCGGGCTCGCTGGGCGAGGGAGCGCATGTAACCCTCGACGATGGGCCCCAGGTATGCGTTGACGACGGTGGTGCTGGTCCGCTCGTACTCGCGGATCTCGGCAAGGACTTCGACGGATAAGGAGCAGAAGAGGTCGGGCAGCTCGCGGCGGATTATATGGCCGATGCGCCGCTCGTGGTCGGGGTTGCGGTAGGAGTGGAGCAGGCACACGGCGACGGCTTCCGCCCCCTCGGCGCGGATGCGCTCGACTGCGGCGTACACCGACGCCTCGTCGAGCGGGCGCACGACCTCGCCGTCCGCGCCGATTCGCTCTTCGACCTCGAGCCTGAGCCGGCGCGGCGCGAGGGGCGCGGGAGGCTCGTAGAATAGGCTGTACAGGTGGGGAACGCGGAGGCGGCGGAACTCCAACACGTCGCGGAAGCCGCGCGTGGTGACCAAGGCGGTCTTCGCGCCCTTGTTTTCGAGAACGGTGTTGCTGGCGACGGTCGTGCCGTGAATTATCTCGTGGACGGAGGAGCCGTCCAGCGAGAGGGCGTCGAGGGCCTGCCCCGCGCCGTCCATGACGCCGACGGCGTAGTCCGATGGCGTGGATGGGACTTTGCGGGTCGTGTACGCGCCGCCCGGCCCAACGAGGACGACGTCGGTGAACGTGCCGCCGATGTCCGCGCCAAGTCTGTATGTGGCCCAATCATTCACGAGCAATTCAACGACGGCGCATCGCAGGCACACAAAAATTCATGGGCACTAGCTACATTCCTTGTCTTCAAGGGCTTCAGTTATAATCTCACGCGCTTTTGATGGATGTCTAATGACATGTTCCCATATACGTATGGGCTTCCAACCCATGTCCATAAGCTCAATATCCACCTTGGCATCACGTTTCTTATTTCTAACAAGTTTTTCGTCCCAGTAGGACTGACTTGATTTAGGACGTATATAGCACTCGGGGCAACCATGCCAGAAACAGCCATCAACAAATACTGCAATTTTATGCTGTGGAAAGGCAAAATCAGGCTTGCCAGGAAGCGATACTACATGCATCTTAAAACCTGATATTCCTGCTCCAACTAACGAACCTCTGAGTTTCCGCTCTGTTGAGCTATTGTCACGCGAACGGATACGAGACATGTTCTTCTTTCGATCCTCGCGAGAGAGGTTATCCATTAGTAGAGAAATCCATATAGTAGGTTTCATCATCTATCTTGTAGAAATCAACATCTGTACGCCCGTAGTGTTCCATGTCCATTTTCCTCACAAAACTACCCTCCGGTAGCCCAAGCCTGAACCTGAAATATTGACCCATACGGCTGTTGCTATCAGACGTATGTATCGCCTTGGCGTGATCCTGTGCGCGAACACATATCAGCTGTTTATCATCATCGGTAATTATCGTGAATTGCTCGCCTCTGGGCGGGAAAAAATCTGTCCTAGCGAGAGCAACAGGAAGTCTTATGTAGGCTTGGTTTGGTTCACGTCTTTCTTCAGGACGCTGACCCCAATTCAGGCCTGACCGCTCTGGCAATCTCCCACTCCTATCAAGGAATGTCACTTTTTTATGGGGAAGTCGTGCCAGATTCTCCTCTATCTCAGAGGCATTTCTATCATCTTCAATTTCTTCTTCTGCTCTTCGAATTGAGTATTCAGGCTCGCTGTGAATGGTGATGCGACTATCCACTTGTGGATCAGAACAGTCAATAGTGTCTTGTAGTATCAAGTCAAAGTAATCGCGGGAGGTCTCCGCGTCATGCTCGATCATAACCTCTCTTCTGAAATCACTAAAAGCCGCCTGGGTGTAGTTTGCTGATCCAGCAAAGGCAATCTTGGGAATATCCCCATGGTACCAAGTGAAGGACTTCGAATGGACGGGAGGGCTGTAGGCAATATAGCGACAGACGAACAGATCTTTGTACTGGCTCAACGCCAGTTCTTTGAAACCATTATGATCCTTTACCGATACGCCATCCTGCACAGCCATACCGACGATCAGTTCAACCCGGATATCCTTCCTGAATCTCTTGAGTCCCAAGAGATGCTTATGCACCATAGTTGCACTTGCATATCCAGAAACTATGTAGAGGGTATCAGCGGACCGTCTAACAGGATCCACAAGGACTTTATCAAAGAGATTCTCTGTAAGCATTTTCCTTCTCCAAGAGCTTTAGCTGTGTCCGGCGTCCTGGAATAACTCTGCCTCTGAACGATATATTCGGCGCGACTTCAGGGTATTCCATACCTGCGAAGCACTTTAGTATGGACTCGAATATGACCTGTGCTCCCAAGGGAGGAAGTGCCATGCCTATTTGCTTCCTGACACTTTCCTTTGCCCCCTTGAATACAAAATCGTCAGGGAATGTCTGAAGCCGTGCCCTCTCGCGATTCGTTAGAGCTCTATCTTCGATCCAGTGGTACACATGAGTACCACCTCCGCCGCTTCCTGTGACAGTGTATGAAGGTCGGTCAGGATCCAAGCGCTTGTATATCTGGCTTATATTCGCTCCCTTAGTATTGATCTTGAGACGCGGCGGCAGACTGGCAGTGAATGCGTTTTCGCCCGGCTTGATGTGTTTCAGGCGTTCAACAACTTGAGGCGACTGTTTAGTCCGCTCGTTGTTAAGGGCATCGTGAGGTATAGGCGGTTCTTCAAGTGCCTCTCGGCTGGTGCGTGGCGACCCCAATATCGGCATAGGCGCGGGCACCTTGAACTCAGTGGCTATATCTGATCGTATGCCTATTATGATTATGCGATGCCTAGCCTGCGGTACGCCGTACTCCTCAAAACGGTACAGATGCGGAGATATGATAAAACCTGCCTGACTTAGTTCTTCAAGAATGATCTGAAAGGCGCGGCCATCGTTGGCACTTCTCAGGCCTCCGACGTTTTCAGCGAAGAACCACTGAGGCCTAAAGTATTTCAACGCCTGAACTCCGTACTCGTACAAAGGCCCATACACCCCGTTCATACCTTTCTTTTCACCCACTACACTGAAGTCATTGCATGGAAATCCAAAAGCAAGAGCATCTATTGGAGAAAGGCTAGAAAAGTCCAGTTTTTGGACATCCCGGCATATAACAGAGCTAGGCGAATGCGGACTAATGTTATGCCTGTAAGTCTCGCATGAGTCGCTGTCAAAGTCATTTGCCCACGCGTGGCTGATAGAATAAGTCTCCCCGTACCTCCGAGCCGAGGCGCGCATGGCTCCCAAAGCCAAGCCACCAGGGCCGCAGAAAAGTTCTCCTAGCTTGAATTCCATTGATTTGCTCTTCTGAGTGCATGGCATAATATCCCATGCTGGGTGGGGTTGTCTAGTCTACCAAAGGGTCATCGAGTCGAGGAATAGGGCGCGGAGCTCGGCCTCGCCCGTAGGCCGAGGGGCGAGCTTGGTAACCCTGTGCTGGGGCAGGGTTCCCGCCGCGAGGTCGCCCACGTCGTCCGGGCCGTAGCCGAGGGCGGAGAGGCCGTTGGGCATGTTTATCTCGCGGAGGAGGCGGACTATGGCGTCGGCGAGGATGTCGCCGGCGTCCTCTGGGGACGCGCCGGCGGTGTCTGCGCCCATGAGCCTGGCGGCGCGCAGGTGGCGGTCTGGGTTGGCTGGGGCCGTGTAGCGAAAGACGGCGGGCGCGTTGAGGGCGACGGACATGCCGTGCGGGACTATGGGGCGGTCGTCCGGGTAGCCGTCGGCGCGGTAGCCGCGGACCATGCCGGATACGGGGTACGACATGCCGTGCGGGAGGTGTACGCCAGCGTTGCCGAATCCGACGCCCGCGAAGCTGGCGGCGAGGAGCATGTCGCCGCGAGCCTCGTCGTCCGATGGGTCGTGGACGGCGCGGACAATGTTCTGCGCGACCATCTCGACGGCGCGGATGGCCCATACGTCGCTGATGGGGTTGGAGCCCTGGTACGCGGGCCGCAGGCCGGGGTTTTCGACGGCTTGGCGCTGGTGGAATGGCAACGCCGTGTAGGACTCTAATCCGTGGCAGAGCACGTCGAGCCCGCTGCAGGCCGCGGCCATGCTGGGCAGGGTGCGGGTGTTCTCCGGATCGACGAGGCCCATGGCCGGCCTCAGGGCGCGGTGCGCGATGCCGGTCTTGGCGCGCATCTCCACCAGGTCGAAGATGGCGACGCCGGTCGTCTCGCTGCCAGTGCCGGCGGTGGTGGGGATAGCGATGAGGGGCTTGAGCGGGCCTGGCGCGGGGACGCCTCGGCCGATGGGGGCGTTCACGTATTCGAGAAAATCGGCCGGGTAGGCGGCGTAGAGATCCGCGGCCTTGGCGGTGTCTATGGTGGAGCCGCCGCCGACAGCGACGTAGCCATCGAACTTGCCGTCCGCGGCGAAGGCGGCGGCGTCCTGGAAGGAGGCGTCGGTCGGCTCGACGCGAACCTGGTCGTATAGCTGCGCGTCGAGGCCCGCGGCGCGGAGAGAGCGCAACGCCGTATCGACCGGGGCGCTGTCGGCAAGCCCCGGGTCGGTCAATGCCATGACTCGGCGCGCTCCGAGCCGGGCCATCTCGAAACCCACTTCGCGGGTTACGCCCGGCCCGTACTTGATGCTGGAAGTGTCTATCGAGAACGCAGTCTCAAGGCTCACGGCACACGCCCGCCGGATGGTCGAATGGCAATGGGACCGCGCGGGCTATACCCTGCCGACGGCGAGGCATGTCACGGTGCGGACTATGCCGTCTATCGTATGCACGCGGCTGGATACGAGGTCGCCGACGGCGTTGAGGTCCGCCGCGCTGACGACGGCGATGATGTCGTACGGACCGGTCACGGGGTCCACCGAGCGCACGTCGTTCAGGTTGCGGAGCTCGCTTGCCACGTCGCGCGACTTGCCGACGGCAGTCTCTATCAGGATGAAAGCCTTGGTCTCCATCTAAGTCCTCCAAGTTGTAGGGCGTTCCCGGGCTGTCCCGTCCCGAAGCGCCTGGGAACGACAGGTAGATTCTAAATCCGGCCTATATGCGTGTCAACGACGATACGGCCCCCAAATCCATCAGCTGCCGCCCTGGAAGGCATCCTTGCAACATTCCACGTCAAGGAGTACATTCACGCTTGGTCGGCGGGCGATAGCGTAATTCCGCTGAATCGGCAAGGAGGTCCGACGATGGGTAGATATAGCCTGAGACATGGGACGATTGGGGCCCCGATAGAGCGCGAGCCCGGTGAGCCGCCCTGCTACACCGACGAGTGGAAGCGGAGCAACCCTGACTACGTGGTGTATCTGCCGCAGGAGTTCATAGGCCGCGACACGGACAACGTACACTTCCTCGTCGTAACCACTACGAAGGGGAACCTGATAGGGACGTGGTGCCAGGGCACCTACGAGGCGGCGGACAACTCGTGCGTGGTGATGGCCCGCAGCGAGGACGGCGGCGAGACCTGGAGCGCCCCCTACGAGATAGACGGGCCGAACGAGGCGCGTTACCACTGCGCGTTCTACGGCTTTCCCATCGTGAGCGGCTCGGGGCGAATTTACGTCTTCTACATCAAGCGGCAGGAGCATTGCGACCTGAAGAGCAACTCGCACGGGGTCATGCGGTGCAGGTACTCGGACGATGAGGGCGTAACCTGGTCGGAGCCGGAGGTGATACCGATGAACCGGCGTCCGTGGGACCCTCCGGACCCCAAGGCGCCGCCGAATTGGATTGGCTGGGTCAACGCCATCCGCGACTCGAAAGGGAGATGGCTCTGGGCGTTCGGGCGCTGGAACGCCCACCGGGACGAATATCCGAAGGACCGGGCGTTCCTCGAGTTCGTGCGGTTCGACAACATAGACGAGGGGCCGGACCCCGCGGATATCGAGGTTACGTGGCTGCCGGACGAGCCGGTTGCGGGGCTGCCCAAGGGAGGCATGGAGCCGTGCCCCGTCCCGCTGCCCGACGGACGGCTGTTCATGGCGCTGCGGACAAGCGTAGGCTCGGTCTATTACTCAGTCTCGGAGGATGACGGCGCAACGTGGAGGCCCGTCGAGCCGATGAGATACCGGGACGGCGGCGAGCGTGTGCTGAATCCGAGCAGCCCGCCCCCGCTGTTCGCGCTCGAGGACGGGCGCTTCCTCCAGCAGTCCCACAACAACGACGGGAGCGCGAGTACCGGGCCGCAGCCGATGTGGGGCCGGCCCTACAGCTTCAACCGCAGGTCGATGTTCTTCCTGCTCGGGGAGTACAGGCCGAACGCCCGGCAGCCCATCTGGTTCAGCCAGCCCAAGCTCTTCGCCGACAGCGACGGCGTCTCGGCAGGGGTGCAGAACCGCACGGAGACGGGCACCTACGACAGCCTGACCGAGCTGGACGGGAAGCGCATCATCTGGTACCCCGACCGCAAGCACTTCCTGTTGGGCAGGGAGGTTACGGACGAGTGGCTCTCCGACATGGAGGTCCCCGCGGGGTAACCCGCGTCAGCCCAGCGATACCCTGGGGGCCAGCCGCGGGTCGGTCATCGTTTCAGGGTCGAGGATCTCGTCGAGCTCGGCTTCGGTGAAGTCGGCGCGCCGGGCGGCGACCTGGCGGATGGTCTCGCCCGTCTGCTGAGCCTCCTTGGCAATGGCCGCGCTGCGGTCGTAGCCGAGGTGAGGGACGAGCGTCGTAACGATGGCGAGGCCGTTGTGGACCATGCGCGCCCCGGCTTCCGTGGCCCTGATGCCGCTGACGCACTGGTCGGCGAAGTTGCGGGCGGACGCGGCCAGTATGTCGATCGATTCCAGGAGGTTATGGGCCGCGACGGGCATCATGACGTTGATCTCGAAGTTGCCCGACTGGCCGGCGATGGTGGCGGCCGCGTCGTTGCCGATAACCTGGGCGGCGACCTGGCAGACCGACTCCGGGATGACGGGGTTGACCTTTCCGGGCATGATGGAGCTGCCCGGCTGGACCTCCGGCAGCTCGATCTCCCCCAGCCCCGCGCGGGGTCCCGACCCAAGCCAGCGGACATCGTTGGCAATCTTCATCAGGCTGACGGCGACGGTCCTGAGGGATCCGCTCGCCTCGACTACGGCATCGAGGCTGCTCTGGGCCTGAAAGTGGTTGTCGGTCTCCCGTATCGGGGAGCCCAGCATCTCGGTGAGCTTCGCGCACACGCGAAGGGCGAACTCCGGGTGAGTGTTGACGCCCGTGCCCACGGCGGTCCCGCCCAGGGCCACCTCGGACAGCCCGTTCATGGCGTGGCGCATGCGCCGGATGCCCCGGTCGACCTGCCCGGCGTAGCCCCGGAACTCCTGGCCGAGCCGTATGGGGGTTGCGTCCTGCAGGTGAGTCCGGCCGGTCTTGACGATGGGCATGAACTCCTCGGCCTTGGCGTCTAGCTGCGTCTGCAGGTGCGCCAGGGCCGGCAGCAGCGACTTCGCGATGCCGCTCAGCGCAGCGAGGTGGATGGCGGTGGGGATGACGTCGTTGGAGGACTGGCCGAGATTGACGTGGTCGTTGGGATGGACAGGGTCGCGTGAGCCGAGCTCGCCGCCCGCCATCTCGACGGCGCGGTTCGAGATGACCTCGTTGGCGTTCATGTTCGTCGAGGTGCCGGATCCCGTCTGGAATATGTCCACCACGAAGTGGTCGTCGAGCTTTCCGTCGGCGACCTCCGACGCGGCCGCAACGATGGCTTCGGCGACTTGAGGGTCTAGCAGCTCGAGCTCCTCGTTCACCTGGGCCGCGGCCAGCTTGATCTGGCCGAGGGCGCTGATGAAGGTTCGGGGAAAGCGCAGGCTGCTGATAGGGAAGTTCAGCGCCGCTCTCATCGTCTGCGCGCCGTAGTATGCATCCGCAGGGACCTGCAATTCACCCATGGAGTCGCGCTCTACGCGCGTGTCCTGTTCCGCGGCCATATCAGCCTCCGTGAAAGTGGGAGTCATGCTCACCGCCAGGGCCAGAAGCCGCTCCCGCCCCGCCGAGCCTGGTTCGATGGGATGTCTGGAGAGGAGTCGTTTAGCTTCGAGAGTAGGAATTCGGCAACCCGCTCCGCCACCGCGAGCTCGTGGCCGGCCAGGCCATGGTCGGCGTTCGGGATTTCGTGGAACTCAACCGGCTGCTCAATGCCGTCGAGGGCCCGCTGCAACTCGGTGGAGGGCGCGACCCCGTCCTTCTGGCCGACTATGAAGAGCTTGGGGCGCGAGTCTTTCGCCATGGCCGAGCTTCGCACGGCGGAGAGCGGCGGGGCGATGAACACGAACGCCTTGGGCGGCTTGAGCTTGCGCACGCCGCCGAGCAGCGTCGACGCGCCGAAGGAGTATCCTACGGCGGCCATGCGGCGCGGGTCGGCCCATTTGAGCCCGTCGAGGAGGCGGAAGGCGGCCTTCACGTCGCCCGGCTCGTCCGCGCCGTTGCTGAATGCCCCGCCGCTCTCCCCGACGCCCCTGAAGTTGAACCTGAGGGTGGCTATCCCCTCGCCCATGCAGGTCCAATCTATCGCGGAGAGCACCGGGTTCTCCATGTCTCCGCCGAGCATCGGGTGCGGGTGGCACAGGACCGCGGCAGGCGGCAGAGCTTCCGTTTTCTCAGGCCGGGCGACTATCCCCTCCAGCGTAACGCCGCCGCTGTAGATATCGACTTTCGTATGGCCCATAAGTAGGGCACATGGTAGGCGACGCTATGGCGTTTGACAAGCGCCGTTGTTAGAATGAGCCGCGCCAGCCCCACGTCCACCAGGAGCGCTCCCATGCGAATAGTCGATCTGCGCAGCGACACGAAGACCCAGCCCACGCCGGAGATGCGCCGGGCCATGGCGACCGCCGAGGTGGGGGACGACATGGCGGGCGAGGACCCGACGGTCAACCGCCTCGAGGCCATGGCCGCGGAGATGCTGGGCAAGGAGGCTGCCGTATTCGTGACGAGCGGCACGCAGGGGAACCTCATCGGCATCCTGTCGCAGTGTCAGCGGGGCGAGGAGGTCATCGGCGGCGACAGGTCGCATATCATCCGCGCCGAGGGCGCTGGGGCGTCGGTGCTGGGCGGCGTGGTCATGTCGGCGCTGCCGAACGACGAGCGCGGCCTATACGACGCCGGCCTATTGGAGACGGCCATCCACGACGACGCCCTGGGGTATCCGAGGACCAGGCTGGTTGCGCTGGAGAACACTCACAACTCGATGGGCGGTGCGGCTATCTCGCCCGACGAGATGGAGCCGATCATCGAGGCGGCGCGGAGCCGCGGGCTGGCGGTGCATATCGACGGGGCCCGGCTGTTCAACGCCGCGGTGGCGCTGGAGACGCCGGCGTCTGAGCTGGTAAAGGACGCGGACACGGTCACCTTCTGCCTGTCCAAGGGTCTCGGCTGTCCGGTCGGCTCGCTGCTGTGCGGCAGCGCCGACGCCATCGCCGAGGCTCGCCGGTGGCGCAAGTGGCTTGGCTCGGCAATGCGTCAGTCCGGCATCGTCGCGGCCGCGGGCATCGTCGCGCTGGAGTCTATGATCGATCGGCTCGCGGACGACCACGTCAACGCGCGAAGGCTGGCCGACGGACTCGGCAGCATCGACGGGGTTTCCGTGGGAGCCGCCGTGCAGACCAACCTCGTCTTCATCCAGGTGGACAGGCCAGACGGCGCGGAGATCGCCCGGAAGCTCGACGAGCGGGGCATAAGGGTCGGCGCCCGCGCGGGCGGCGTGTGGCGACTCGTAACCCACAATGACGTTTCGTCCGACGACGTGGACTATGCCCTAGAAGTGATAGAATCCACTCTCGCCGAGTAGGATTGGGAGAAGCGCTGGCAGGACGCCTGCGCTCCGGTGAGATGAGGGGCGAGCTGAATTATCCTCACCCTTGACGGGTGAGGGTAGGTGGCAGGCGGGACGCCTGCGCTCCTTCGTCTCTATGTCGCGTTGTCTCTGTCCGGCTCCTTTGGTTGGCGCTCTGGCGGTTCTAGCCGCTTCTGCGCCTGGCTTATCACCCTTACCCTGGCCCTCTCCCGTCTGGGGAGATGGGGACGGGGCGGGGAATCGCCCTTATCCTAGCCCTTTCCCTTCGGGGGGAGGGGACGCAGGGCGGGGCGTTTGCCCTCACCCTGGCCCTTTCCCCCGTGAGGGAGAGGGTACTTGGCGGGTCTTGCGACCCGCGTCCTGTCTACTCCTGGTTTCTCCCGCTCTCGCGGGAGATGAGTTTGCCTTGCAAGGCAGTGACTCCGGTACTTGCTTCGAGGATGCCGACGTCGATCGCCCGCCGACACTGGGGGTGCAGCCCCTCCTCTAACTTTCTCGGACGGCTGACGGCCCCTTGCGGGACCGCCTGCGTTTCGCGCTTGGACCTTCCACCCGCCAAGGCGTCGGGCTGCGCTGGCTACGGTCCTCCCGGTCGTCCGAGAGTCCGCACCTGGAACGGGGGAGGCACATTTGGCACTGCGTCCTCCTGTCGAGACGCCGGAACACAGAGCGGCCTTCTCGTACCGCGGGGGCCCCGTCCCAACAACAGCCGCGGCATGAATGCCCACAAGTTTTGGCAGAGGTGGCTCTGTGCCCGTTTGGAGTACGTCCCTTCGGGCCGTCTATCAGAATAGCACGGCTGTTCTCGGTATGTCAAGGGGCGCTATGGGGCAATTTGGGGGCAATTTTCGGGATTGGGCGAGTTGCAACCTCGGCGAGCCGCCTCTACGAACTAGCCGTGGACTGGTTCCCTCCTGTGTTCATGGCAATGGCGTAGATGGTGGATTTAGGGCCGACACTCCCTTGAAGCCGCGTCCCCGCTCCTGATACACTCCCCGCCATGGGAAACGTTGACCTCAACTTCGAGCCCCGTGTGCCAGTGTTCGACGCGAACGTCGCCCTCGGCCGCAGGCACGACCGCCCAGTCGTGGTAGATACGACAGAAGGGCTGCTCGACGCCATGGACAAGACCGGCGTGGAGCGCGCCCTCGCGTACTCTCCCCACGCGGAGCACTTCGACACCGTCGAGGGCAACGCGTTGCTCATGGAGATGATAGCCGGTCATCCCAGAATCGTCCCCCAGTTCGTAGCCAACCCCGCCGTCGAGGACCTAGACGCCTTCGCGGACTCGATGTCCCAGCACGGCGTTCGGTCCGTCCGCATGGCCCCCGATGCCCACTCGTACCCCTTCACTGAATGGGCCGCGGGCCCCTGGCTCGAATGGATCGAGTCCCAGGCTATCCCGCTGTCCATACCCGTGGATCAGGTCGAGACCACCCAGCTCCACGACGTCGCAAAGGCCCGCCCGCGCCTCAACCTGATCCTCGCCGAGGTCCATTACAGGCACGCGCCCTGGACAATCCCTCTGCTCCGCGCCGTCCCAAACACCTTCGTGGAGATGTCCCGATTCGTCATCGCCGACGGCGTGGAACGGCTGATGAAGACGTGCGGCCCCGACCGGATCCTGTTTGGCTCCAGGTTCCCCGACTCCTCCATGGGGCACCAGCTATACAACCTGCACCACAACGACCTGGACGACCACACTCTCGCAGCCATATGCGCCGGCAACCTGGACCGCCTGCTGGGACTGGAGAAATGATGGACACGCCCGTATTCGACTTCCATACCCACTCCGGGCGCTGGGGCAATTCCGCAGTCTTCGACGACATTGAGACCTACGTGAGCATAATGGACGCGGCAGGCGTGGACCGCGCGAACATCAACTGCATCTTCCACTCGGACGCATCCCGCGGCAACGAGGTGGCGGCGCGGTTCGTCGAGCAGTACCCCGACCGCTTCGTGGGCGTGGCCTTCGTGTCGCCGCACTACCCCGACGAGGTCGTGCCAGAGTTGGAGCGCGCCTTCGACTCCCTGGGGCTGAAATCCCTCAAGGTCTATCCCAACTACTACCAGAGGCCCATTGACGACCCCGGGTACTTCCCGGCCTTCGAGTGGTGCAACGACCGCGGAATCACCATCATGAGCCACTCCTCGGCCGGCAGCGGCGACAACGACCTCACGGAGCCCCTCCGCTTCGTGCCGCTCGCGCAGCGCTTCCCCAACATCAACTGGGTCCTCGCGCACTCTGGGAACTCCCGCGTCGGCCAGAAGCAGGCAGTCGAAGCCGCGCAAGCCTGCCCCAACATCTACCTCGAGACCTGCACCTCGTTCGGCGACCACAATACCATCACCGATCTGGTGAACGGCGCGGGCGAGGACCGCGTGCTCTTCGGCTCCGACATGCCGCTGATGGACGCTCGCAACCAGGTCGGCCGCATCGTCAACGCCGACATCAGCGTTCAGGCCAAGCGCAAGGTCTTAGGCCTGAACGCCATCGAGCTGCTGGGGCTGGACTGAAGAGGGTCAGACTTCCAGGAACTCGGCCCAGTATCGGAGAGCGACGACTAGGCTTTCCTCCAGCCACTTGTCGAACCTGCTCCTGAGTTTCTCAGGGTCGCTCCTCCACGTCAGCGTGAATGGGTCGAGCGTGCAGTCCTTGAACAACGTGGGGGCATCTTCTCCGCCCGTATTCGCAGGGTCGTCAGTCGGATTGTAGTGGATCTCGGCGAAGGCCGAGGCTGCCATCTGTCCGGTCGATTGGCGTCCGACATGGTGTAGGGATACGACGAAGACGAGACGCGGGACTCTCGATTCGCTCGCAGGCTCGACCGTCATACGCGCGAAGTACCTGTTCTCGTTGAAGTTGACCCAATACTTGTCTCTGTTCGATTCCAAGATTTGACGGCGGTACCAGTGGTCTGTTCTCTCGTCTGGCCCTCCAACCATAACCTTCGACGAGACGCCCGCATCAACCGCGGCTAGGCTGTCATCCACCTCCCGCGCCTTCTCTTCCAGATAGGTTGACGCCTGTCCCCTGAGCGAGAGCGCCACGGCATTCACACTCTTCACCTGCTCCAACGCCGCTTGCTGACGCTTCCTGAGACGGGACGCAATGCTGTCCATCACCTGGCCGAGGACCTTCGAGTCGTCCGAGTCGCCTGGCTGTCCGAGCGCTTGCAGAATGGTTCCTTTCTCCAATCGGACTATCAGGCCCACCAGGTCGGAGATATGGCCCTTGTCTGCGCCTTCCAGGGCGTCTATATACTCTGTGCGGACGTCCCTCGATATGACCACGGGCAGGAACTCACGGCGGACCAGGCGCCACGTCAGCAGTCCGCGGTCAACGCGGCCGTTGCCGTCCTGGAATGGGTGTATCGTCGAGAAGGCGTGGTGCAGCCACGCGGCCAGCAGCAACGGATGATACCGCCGGGCCTCGGCATCGTTGTAGAACGACACGAGCGCGTCCATCTCGCTCTCCACCTGCTCGGGCGGAGCATATTCGTACAAGGCGCCGTCCGGCCTCGTGGGGTTGTTCGGCAGAGTCTTGAACACTCCCTTGTTCAGCGTCGCATCGAACCACCGCCCGAATTGATCGACGGCCCGGAACGTATCCTGGCCCGCGCAGATGATGGAGTGCATCTCCGTGATGAACAATTTTGTCAGCGGATGCCCTTCCCTGATCCAATCGTCGACGAACTCCGCCGCCCGCCGGTGGTCCCCGATTACCCTGACCACTTCCGCGGGATCCCTGTTAGTACCGCCCCTCTCGATGAAATCCGCGCTGATGCCGCGCTCGACCAGTGTTTCAGTAATCCCCATGTCCAGGTCGTAGATGCCCTCTATCACGCCCGTCTCGATAGACCAACGCCTGTACAATCTCTCCATGAACCCTGAATAGGCATCCGGGTTCGATCCTTCCACCATGGCTCTAGTGGTTAGCCACTGCTCCTTCAGCGAGTCTATCTCGCTGAAGTCATACTCAATGTCCCATTCCCGCAGCGGGCGTAGAGGGTTCCACCTATGCGCGGCCATGCTGCCTCCCGAAAGTTAGTCTATCATGAGCATCATGGCAGACACGGTGACGAGGCCGAAGTATCAGAAGGGCCGCGGCGGTGAATACGCTGGCGGGGCAGGCCCGTTATTGGGCCGCGGACAGGTCCGCCTCCGCATCACCCTCGGCGACATGCCGCTGGACGACGCTTTCGAAGCCGAGCTGGGCGACGTTGATCTCGGCCAGCCCTTGGGCAGCCTGCTCGAAGCGCTGTTTGGGGACGAGAGCGCCTGGGCGCCCTCGGACGCGGAGATCGCCCGTAACCCGGACCTGCCCGATATGCGCGCCGAGCTGAACGCCATCCTCCGCAGCTCGCGCCAGTTCCGGAGCGCCCTACAGCTCCACGTCAACCATGGCCAGCAGGCCCAGCCTGACGACTCCATCGGGAGCCTGCGCAGGGCCAGGCCGGGCGCGGACGGCATCCCCGAGGCCGCGCTGCTCGACCTAGTACTCGAACAGCGCTTCACCCCCCTCGCATACTCGGCCAGCCGGGGCTTCTGGCAGTCGAAGGACGATCTCCTCGAGCGCTTGGAGGAGCAGGCTCTGCTGACCCTCGCAGGCAGCGGAGACACAGCCCTTCAGGGCGTGGATGGCCGACTTCGGGAGGTGGCCGATAGGCTGCGCGGCAAGGGCCTCCTCGACGAGTCCCTGAGCTTCACATCCAACGCCGCATCTGCCCTGCAGGAGCTCCGCGCCAGCTCGAGCAGCCTGCGCCGACGCTACGACGCGTTCGCCGACGTAACCTTCGATTCGGAGACGGAGGCCGTGGAGATTGGCTCCGGGCGCGGCGTGGACATGCGGCCGGAGGTGTACGAGGAAGAAGGCCTGGACCCGGTAGCGTCCGCCTTCGAGGCAATCGCCCTCGATGACGTCCACGAGTGGCTCGACGACTGGGCAGAGTCCGAGAGCCCGGCAGACTTCTTCGACCGGCTGCTCGCCTGGACCGTGGAACCGGAACCGCCCGACGCGGAGACACTCGACCTCGTGATAGAGGCCGGCTTTACGTACATGGAAGAGATGCAGGAGCGCGCTGAAGCCGCCGCCCGCGCGAGTACGGCTGTCCGAAGGGCGCGCCGCCTCGACGCCAGCGGCTAGATGGCGAAGTATAGGATCAGCGCCGCACTGATGACTACGCCGCTCTCGATGAAAGCAACCCCCTTGTTTCGCGATGCGGCCAGCTCTTCCGCAACCCGCGTGCCGGGCAGCAACGCGAAATCAACGATGATTCGCACCACGTAGAGCAGCGCGAACCCTATGACCGCGAATGTCGCGAACGCCGTCAGGCTCTCCGTCCACCCGACGAACTCCCCGAAGACTGCCTTGAAGATGACCAGCGCGATGGCAACCAGGTTGCCCGCCAGCGCTATACCGACCGCGGCATTGTCCCGCTCTATCTCCGAGTGGATGTCGAACGAGGTGGTGAGCTGGTAGAACAGCGCGAACAGCACCAGCGCCGCCATTCCCAGCGCGAAGAACGCCACGGACCTGACGACGGACTGGGCTATGCCGACGTCACTCGCGCCAGAGCCAGAGCCGGCGATGGACGCCGCGATGACCAGCCCGACGGCCACGTAGACCGCGAACTCCACCGCGCCAGTCCCCATGTTCTCGTCCTGGATGATCTCCTTCTCCGTCTTGAACTTGTAGAGGACCAGCTTGTCCACCAGCAGCCTCGATGCGTTCAGCACCAGGATGCCCGCAATCGAGTACAGGAACACCTCCAGCGCCTCCATCCAGAAATCGCCGGTGAGCTGCCACTGTCCGCTGCGGATGACCGTCAGCGGTTGGTATAGAGCGCCCACGAAGACGATGACTATTCCCAGGAAGTACCCGGTGATACTCAGCCCCAGGGCCGTGTTGCTCTTGCGTCCCAGCTGCTCGTTGATGCGGTACGGGGTCAGGAAGTCCTGCGCCAGCTTCGCCAGGACCAGCGACACGATACCCATCCCGACGTACACCAGCCCGCGCGGAAAGAACTCCAGCGTGCCAACGAATGCGTCAACCATCAGGCCCTCCTAGCTGTTTGTACAAGGTTACGTTATCCGGCGAGATCACGTCACTGAAACGGGCGTGGAACGGCAGGCCCTCCCACTTGTCGATGGTCAATACTCGCGTATCGTCCTCGGAGACCAAGTCCCACATGTAGAACTCCTGTCCGCTGCCGTTCCCCTCGAACAGGGTGGCCTCGGCGCTGAACCTGTAGTAGTAACTCGTTCCATCCACGATGACGTAGTTGTCGATAGACTGCTCGTCGTCCAGGCGGATCATGTCCTGGTCGGTGAGCCCTATGGTCGAGAGCCCGACCGGACGAACATCGGGCGACACGGTGACGTAGAGTACACCGGCATCCTCCGCCCACGATACCCATAGCCTGCTCTCGCTGTCCACCCCCAACGCCTCACGCCAGCTGCCGGCGGCGCTTCGATACCGGTTGACCTTCTCGACGATGAAATAGGCGTCCTCGTACTCGACCGCGTGGCCCGTGACGGTGAACACGTCCCCGGCGGCGGCGTCCTCAATGCTGTCGCTGACGGCGGCATCAGCGGCCGGCCTCCTCTTCTTGCGGCCAAACAACGAGCCTATCAAAAGGACCTCCGCGCTCCCTCGAAGAGCCTGCTACTCCACGGGTTCGGCGGAATCCAGGTTGTAGAGGTACGTGTTCCCCTCACCCACACCCTCGAGGATAACCACTTCGTGAACGTTGATGTCATGCGACTCGATGTTCTGGGAGACACCCGTGGTCTCCACCAGCAGCCCGCTGGCGGACTTGAACTTGAGCCCTGCTTCGACCTCTTCCATCTCGGCGTAACTCATGCGCCCCTCCGACGATCTCCAATTGCGCTGCGGCCCAGCCCCCGACCAGGCCAGCCCCATTCTACAACACAGGCCCCAGCCTCGCACGTACCCGCCATCCCAAATCCCGGAGCGCGCCAACCACCGCGAGCTTGTGTTACGCTGATTGTATGACGAGAGAGCGTGTGATAGTCGCCATGAGCGGCGGGGTGGACTCCTCCGTCGCCGCTCTGCTGCTCAAGCGGCAGGGCTACGACGTCGTGGGCGTGACGATGCGGCTGTGGACGGTCGAGCGCGACGCCGCGCCGAAGATGAGCAAGCGCTGCTGCTCCGTCGAGGACGTCGACGACGCCCGCCGCGTCTGCAATGCCATCGGAGCGCCGCACTACGTCCAGAACTTCGAGCGTGAGTTCCAGCAGCACGTAGTCGATTACTTCATCGAGGAGTACGACCGGGGGCGGACCCCGCACCCGTGCCTCGCGTGCAACGACAAGATCAAGTTCGACTTCCTGTTGCGCCGAGCCATGTTCTTGGACGCCGACTATATAGCCACTGGACACTACGCCCGCATAAGGCGCGGAGGGCGCGGATTGGACCTCCTCAAGGGCGCAGACCCGAAGAAGGACCAGTCCTACGTCCTGTTCACGCTCACCCAGGGCGAGCTTGGCCGGCTGCTGCTGCCCATCGGCGAGTATCCCAAGACCGACATCCGCCGGATGGCCTCCGAGGCCGGCCTGCCAGTCGCCGACAAGCCGGACAGCCAGGAGATATGCTTCATCCCCGACGGCGACTACCGCAAGTTCGTCGGCAGCCGTTCCACCCCGCGGCCAGGCGAGCTCGTGAATGTCAACGGGGAGGCCCTCGGGCAGCACCCGGGCATCCACTTCTTCACCATCGGCCAGCGGCGCGGCATTGGCCTACCGGGCAACACCGGAACCCCGCGGTACGTCGTCGATATCGAAGCGGCGACAAACCGCGTTACACTGGGCCCGGAGGAAGCCCTGTACCGCGACCGCCTGTGGGCCTCCCGCGTCAGCTTCACCGCCGGCGAGCCGCCCACGGGCCCAATTCCGGTCCAGGCCAGGATACGCTACAAGGCTGCTGAAGCCAGGGCGACTCTCCTGCCTGCGGACGGATGGGCCGAGGTACGCTTCGACGAGCCTCAGCGCGCCGTCACGCCCGGCCAGCCGGTCGTCTTCTACGACGGCGAGCGCGTCATCGGCGGCGGATACATCGAGACCCATCCGCCCGCCGCGGCGCTCAAGAGAACCGCATAGACCCGAGCCCGCGTCCTGAGCTTGGCGCCATCCACCCGCGATGAAATCACGGAAGCCTCGCCGGCAGCCCCGAGGTACTGCGCCCCGTTACGACGAGGAAGCCGCCCTGCTCAAGACGGGATACTCGATGATAGCCGGGCTCGACGAGGTCGGGCGAGGCCCACTCGCCGGCCCCGTCGTGGCCGGCGCCGTCATCCTGCCGCAGGACGCCAGCCGGCCCTGGATGAAGGACGTACGCGACAGCAAGGCCATGACCCGGCTCCAGCGCGAGGAGATCGAGCCACGCCTGCGCGAAGAGGCGTCGACGCAGATCGGCTCCGCCAGCCCCAACGAGATCGACCAGCTGGGCATCGTCCAAGCCACACGTCTCGCCATGGAGCGCGCCCTCAACGCATTCCCACTCATGCCGCAATATCTCTTGCTGGACGCTTTCCCCCTGCCCAACGTCAACCTGCCGCAGAAACCCATCGTGAAAGGCGACGCCAAGTGCCTCTCTATCGCAGCAGCCTCAATCGTGGCGAAGGTCGCCCGCGACCGCATGATGGACGAGGCGGACGAGCGCTACCCAGGATATGGATTCGCCAGAAACAAGGGCTACGCCACGCCGCAACATCTCAGGATGATAGCAGAGCGCGGCCCATGCCCAATCCACCGTCTCACCTTCTCGCCGATGAAAGAGACGGGATCGCCGCCGTGAGCGGGGCGCGGCAGAAGCTGGGGCGCTGGGGCGAAACCGTGGCCAAGGCGCGCCTCGAACGCTTGGGATACTCTATCGCGGAGGTCAACTACCGGACACGCGAAGGCGAGATAGACATCGTCGCAGAGCGCGGCGGCGTCATCGTCTTCGTAGAGGTCCGAACCCGATCCGGTTCCTCAATGGGCCTGCCGGAGGAATCGGTAACCCCCTCCAAGCGCAGCCACATCATAGCCGCCGCCCAAGCGTACCTCCAGGCCCACGACATGCAGGACAGGCAATGGCGTGTCGATCTCGCCGCAGTGCAGCTGGACAGGCGCGGACTGGCTCGGATAAGGATAATCGAGAACGCGGTCGAGCTTTGATGTTAGAATCAACGCCGTGAATCCCTTCGTGGCCGGACAGATGCACGCCCTGGTAGAGAACCTGCGGCTCCTGGAGGCGTTCGTTACCGCGCCCTTGGGCCTCTACTCCGATATCCGCATGGCGCGGGAAGCCCTCCCGCTCGACGAGGCCCGCGAGCTCCCCAGGTCCGAGAGCCAGCAGCGCAGGATTGGATACCGGCGCCTGTCAGAGCGGCCGGGCGAAGTCGCCCTCAAGGCCATCGCCCAGATACGGCTCACGCTCGACATCATCGAGTCGCTATCCGATGATGCCGCCGAAACGGTGAGCCCAAGCTGGACGGCGCAGGCCCGGCGAGTGCTCGCCCGCGCCGAGCAGAAGGTCGGCATGGAGTTGCGGGCTGAGACTGCGGCGCGGGCGCAGGGGCTTTACGTAATAGTCGATCCCGAAGCGACACGGGGTCGGCCGGTTATCGAGATGGCGGGGGCCGTCCTGGAAGGCGGCGCGTCCCTCGTGCAGCTCAGGGACAAGACCGGGAACCCGCGCGATACGCTGCAGACGGCCCGCGAAATCAAGGCTCTCTGCGAAAGATACGACGCGCTCTTCATCGTCAACGACGACCCCGCCATCGCCCTGACCAGCGGAGCGAGCGGCCTGCATCTCGGCCAGGGCGACATGCCCGTCGCCGAGGCGAGGCGCGTGACGACGGCGGCCCAAATCATCGGACGCTCCAACAACAACATGGAAGAGGTCGCCGCATCCCAGGCGGCAGGCGCCGATTACATCGCCGTCGGCGCAGTATTCCCCACCTCCACGATGGGCAAGGCGCGGCGCCCCGTCGTGGGAACCAAGCTCGTTCAGGAGGCCAAGCGCGCCGCCGACCAGCCCATCGTCGCCATCGGCGGCATCACCAAGGACAACGCCGCGGAGGTGATGCGGTCAGGCGCGGACGGCATCTGCGCGGTGGGGGCCGTAACGCTGGCCGACGACCCAAGAACCGCCGCCGCCGAGCTCGTAGACGCCATGCAAAGCGCGCCACAAACGCTATAATGCCGTCCGTCGTCCCATAAAGTACATCGCACGTCAGGAGAACCAATGCCCACCCAAAACATCATGGACCGCCTCGAAGCCGGCGAAACCCTGCTCATGGACGGCGGCACAGGCTCCGAGCTACAGCGCAGGGGCGTGGACGTGCTCAAGGGCGCGACCGACATCCTCAAGGCCTGGTCCGCCACGTCTAACATAGACAACGCCGACGTGGTGCGGCAGGTCCACCAGGACTACCTCCGCGTCGGCGCGGATATCATCATCAGCAACAACTTCTGGACCACCCCGTCCGCCATGGAGCGCATCGGCCTCCGCGACAACTGGAAGAGTTATGCCCGCGCAGCCGCCGATAACGCCGTCAGCGCAAGGGACGCCGGGAACCCCGGCGCATACGTGGCAGGCGGCATCGCCGCGCCTACCCTGTACTTCCGATTGGGCATTGACGCCCCCGACGTTGAGCAGATGGGCGCAGAGGCGTTCCGCGCCGAGTACGTCGAGCACGCCCAGATACTCGCCGACGCCGGCGCGGACGTCATACTCGCCGAGTACGTCGGATACATCGCCGACTGCGTGGCCGCCGTGGACGCCTGCGCCGAGATTGGGCTCCCCGTCTTCCTAGGCGTCAGGCACCTCCACCAGGACGGCAAGATGCAGTTCGGCGAGGACATCCGCGACCTCGCCGCCGCCCTAGAGGGCCACCCCGTGGACGCGGTTCTGATAATGTGCAGCAACCCCCAAGCTGTAACCGCAGGGCTGCCCATCCTCGCCGACGCCTTCGACGGACCGGTGGGCGCATACCCCAACATCGGGTACAACCCCACCGGGCCGCTCGTCAACCGCCCGCAGCTCACCAATCAGCTTCCGAGCGCGGGCCCGGACATCCTGCAGACGAGCGCCTACCCGCCATCCGCGCTCGCCGACCTCGCCGCCGAATGGAAGGAGATGGGAGCGCGGATAATCGGCGGATGCTGCGCGACTGGGCCAGAGCACATCATGGCCATGCGCCCCATTGTAAAGGGAAACCACGCAAGGTAGCGCAAGTTGGCCGCCTACATCGTCCGCCGCGTACTGCTCGCCCTCTTCACCGCCTGGGTCATATCGGTCCTCGCGTGGTTCGTCATCGAGATTCCGCCCGGCGACAACGTGCAGCACTTCCTAGACAGGCAGATGCAGATGGGCACGGCGGTGGATCTCCGCGTGGCCGACGAGGTGCGCCGGCACTTCGGCCTCGACAAGCCGCAGTACCAGCGATACGCCATCTGGCTCGGTCGGCTGCTGCGCGGCGACCTCGGCCTCGCCATATCGGAGCCAGGCGAGCAGTACCTTGCAGCCGTGCCCGTCAGGAGCCTCGTCAGCAACCGCATATGGACGACCATCACACTCACGGGCTTCACCATCGTCGTAACATGGACCTTCGCCATACCCGTCGGCATCTACTCCGCCGTCCGCCAGCACACCGTCGGCGACTACGCCTTCACGTTCGTCGGCTTCGCGGGCCTGGCCGTCCCCGACTTCCTGCTTGGACTGATACTGATGTACATCGGCCTAGCGTACTTCGGGCAGAGCGTCGGCGGACTCTTCTCGCCCCAGTACCAGGACGCCCCCTTGAGCGTCGCCAAGCTGCGAGACCTCTTGGCCCACCTATGGATACCAGCCATCGTTCTCGGAACCGCGGGCACGGCCGGCCTCATACGCATCATGCGCAACAACCTGCTCGACGAGCTCGGCAAGCCCTACGTCGTAACCGCCCGCGCAAAGGGCCTCACCTCTTGGCGCCTCATCATGAAGTACCCCGTCCGTGTAGCCGTCAACCCCCTGGTGAGCACCGTCGGCTACCTGCTTCCAGGCCTGGTGAGTGGCAGCGTCATAGTCTCGGTCGTGCTCGGACTGCCGACCCTCGGCCCCGTCTTCCTCTACGCCATCCAGGGCGAGGACGTCCACACCGCAGGCTTTATAGTCCTGCTTCTAGGAGTCCTGACCGTCGCAGGCACGCTCATATCAGACATCCTGCTCGCCGTGGTGGACCCCAGGATCAAGTACACCCAGTAGCAAATTTCTGGCTGGGGACGGTCATAAGCGCCGCCAGGAACATTGCGCGCTGGCGTTGCGCTCCACTGATCTGGCAGGGCAATCGCATCTTGTTCATCTTGGCAGGCGCTCCAACGTGAACTAGGGCCAACCACAACGGGTTGCCCCTGCGCGTCCCCCCGCCTGGATTTCTCACCAGGAGAGGGTTGTTCGCCTCGTCCTCTGTCAGTTGGTCTTGCGCCGGCTCCTTTCTGTTGACGCTCTGGCGGGTTCTAGCCGCTTCTGCGCCTAGCTTATCGCCCTTATCCTAGCCCTTTCCCCTAGGGGAGGGGACGCAGGGCGGGGCGTTTGCCCTCACCCTGGCCCTTTCCCCCGTGAGGGAGAGGGTACTTGGCGGGTCTTGCGACCCGCGCCCTATCTACTCCTGGTTCTCCCGCTCTCGCGGGAGATGAGTTTGCCTTGCAAGGCAGTGACTCCGGTACTTGCTTCGAGGATGCCGACGTCGATCGCCCGCCGACACTGGGGGTGCAGCCCCTCCTCTAACTTTCCCGGACGGCTGACGGTCCTTTGCGGGACCGCCTGCGTTTCGCGCTTGGACCTTCCACCCGCCAAGGCGTCGGGCTGCGCTGGCTACGGTCCTCCCGTGTTACCGAGAGTCCGCACCTGGAACGGGGGAGACGCATTTGGCACTGCGTCCTCCTGTCGAGGCGCCGAAACACAGCCGGACCTTCTCACACCGCAGGTGGTCCCGTCCCAACATCAGCGGCGGCATGAATGCCCACAAGTTTTGGCAGAGGTGGTTCTGTGCTCGTTTGGAGTACGCCCCTTCGGGCCGTTTATCAGAATAGCACGGCTGTTCTCGCGGTGTCAAGGGGCGCTATGGGGCAATTTTCGGGGGCAATTTAGATGCGATTGCCCTGACTGATATGGGTTCGTCTTGACATTTTGAGCCTGTCGGTGCTAATTTGAGGTGGGCATATTGGCAGCCGAGGCGGATGGTTGCCAATCTGTTGTTTGAAATAAACGGAGTAGCGTTGCCAAGATACGATTACCAGTGCCAGACCTGTGGGCACGAGTTTGAGTTGCGCCAGAGCTTCTCGTCGGAGCCTGTGGCCGACTGTCCTGACTGCGGCATGACCTCCCGGCGTCTCATTCGCGCCGTCCCAGTGGTGTTCAAGGGATCTGGATTCTACGTCAACGACTACGGCAAGGGATCGAACGGACGCTCCTCGTCGTCGGATGCGGAGGGGTCGTCAAAGAACAAGGACACCTCCAAGAACAAGAAGGACGAGTCCAAGTCCGGCTCCGATTCGGGCGCGAAGTCCGAGTCCAAGAAGGAGAAGGTCTCCTCCAACTAGGGAGGCCGCGCCAATGAGGGCCCTGCTGCAGCGGGTCACGGGCGCGTCGGTCGTGGTCGGCGATGAAACGGTCGGGGCTATAGGCGCGGGTCTCCTGGTCCTCGTCGGCATCTCGCGGGACGACACCGAGGCCGAGGCGGGATACATCGTCGAGAAGGCCGTCAATCTGCGGATATTCTCTGACGACGAGGGCAGGTTCCAGAGCTCTGCGCTGGACATGGGGGCCGAGCTCTTGGTGGTCAGCCAATTCACCCTATACGGCGATACACGGAAGGGCCGCCGCCCCAGCTTCACCCACGCCGCCGCGCACGCGCACGCCGATTCCCTGTTCGCGCGCACGCTCGACCTCTTCCGCGAGACGGGGCTGAAGGTCGAGACAGGCCGCTTCCAGGCATACATGAAGGTGTCGCTGATCAACGACGGGCCGGTAACCATCATGCTGGACACGGCGGACAGAGAACGCCCGAGGCGTGGGTAGCGGCGCAGGTCGCGGCCAGCGCGGAGATGGCTGTCTGGTGATGGACCGCGTTACTGTAGATATTCGCGCTGGGGGCGGGGCGCGGGCCAGCGAGATACTTGCCGACCTCCGCTCGGTCGCGGAGACGCTGTACTTCCCAATGCGGCTGGTCGGGTTCTGGGACAGCAGGGCGGACATCCACCTGTGTCCCCAGGAAGAGCGGCGCGAGGCGTGCCCCCACAGGCTCGCGCGCAATGCACCAGGGCGCGTGGACTACGAGGCGACCCTCTCCCGCGAAAGGCGCGCCAGCCTGCAGGTCGCCTTCCCCCACGCCGGCATCACCATATACATGGCCTGAACCCACCACGGGTCATGTCCCCACCATCCCAACTATGACGGGTAGGCAATCCCGACTTATCCTCTCTCCCTCGACGGGAGAGGGTGAGTGATTCGGGACGCCAACACTACCTAGCGCCAGTACTGGCGCTAGGGCGTAACAAGGCTTATCCACCGGGCGATGCGGTCTCGGTTCCTGACGGCTGCGACGATAGCCGCGATGAGCAGCAGCAGCGCCAGCAGCAAGCTCACGGCTGCGCTCACTCCTCCATCGAACGCGGCTGACAATATGGAGTTCGACTGTCGGTCGGGCTCGGCGGCGAAGGTCTGGTCGTTCGGGCTGTCTCCTACGAACCGAACGTTGCGGTTGCTGTCGTCGGCGGCGAGGCTGCCTCCGATGATGCGGGTAAGGCTGCCACCGACGATTCGAGCGTTAGCGCCGCCTGATGCGGGCGTGGGAGTCGGCGTCGCCGTGGGCGTGAACGTGGGCGCGGCTGTCGGAGTAGCCGTAGGCGTCGCCGTGGGCGTGAACGTGGGCGCGGCTGTCGGAGTAGCCGTAGGCGTGGCGGTAGGCGTCGCCGTGGGCGTGAACGTAGGCGTGGCTGTCGGGATAGCCGTGGGCTTGGCCGCAGGCGTGCGCGTCGGCGCAGCCGTGGGAACAGCCGTCGGCGCGGCAGTGGGTATAGCCGTGGGCGCAGCGGCCGGGGTGAACACTGGCGCAACAGTCGGCCTAGGCGTAGGAACCGCCGTTGGCACAGCCGCCGGCTTGCGATTCGGGGTAGCCGTCGGCGCGACCGCGACAGTGGGTATCGCTGTCGGCGCAACGATGGGCGTCGGCGTAGCCGTGGGCACGATCTCGGGCGTAGCCGTGGGTATGACCTCGGGCGTCGGCGTGCGCGTTGGCGTCCGCGTGGGAGTCGGCGTTTGGGTGGGGAATATGGGCGGGAGTATGGGTGGAGGCGGGGCCTGGGCGACTTCCACCGTAATGGTGAAGCTGATCTCGGCCTCGTCGCCGTCCGCGTCAGTCGCCGTCCACCTGTACGTCGTCGTCTCCTGCGCCGCGCCCGGGGCGCCGCTCACGCGGTATGGGGTTGTGGTTGCGAGGGTTACGCCCGTCGGCAGCGCGGGGCTGAGCGTGTAGGTCAGAGCGCCGTCACCGCCGTTCGCCGCAGGCAACGTGAACGGCGTGATCTGCTGGTTCTGGGTCCAGGACTGGGCGGCTATTATCGCCGAGAAGGTGGGCTGGAGGTCCTCCGACACCGTTATCGTGAAGGTCAACTCCGCTTCGTCTCCGTCCTCATCGGTCGCCTTCCACATGTAGGTCGTCGTGGCCTGATGCCCGGTCGGGGCGCCGCTCACGCGGTATGGGGTTGTGGTTGCGAGGGTTACGCCGTTGGGCAGCGCAGGACCGAGCGTGTAGGTCAACTCGCCGTCGCCGCCCGTCGCCGTAGGCAGCGTGAACGCGGCTATCTGCTGCCGCTGCGTCCACGACTGGTCCGGGATGGTCTGAGAGCCGAAGCTGGGAACCGAACCAGGTACCGGGTCCTCGACCACCACATCTGCCACCTCGATGGCGAATGTAAGCTCCGCCGTGTCCCCGTCCGCGTCCGTCGCCGTCCACGTGTAGGTGACCGCGGCCTGTTGGGCCGTCGGAGCGCCGCTCACGCTGTATGGGGTTGTGGTTGCGAGGGTTACACCCGCTGGCATGTCAGGGCTGAACGTGTACGTCAACTCGCCGTCGCCGCCCGTCGCCGTAGGCAACGTGAACGCAGTTATCTCCTCGTTCTTCGTCCAGAACTGGTCGCCTATGGTCGCCGAGCCGAACGTCGGCGACAGGTCCTCCGCTATCGTTATCGTGAACGTCAGCTCCGCCTCGTCTCCGTCAGCGTCCGTTGCCTTCCACGTGTAGGTCCTCGCGGTCTGATGGCCAGTCGGTGTGCCGCTAACGCGGTGGCTGGCGTTCTTCGTTACGCCCGCTGGCAGCGCCGGGCTGATGCTGTACGTCAGCGAGCCATCCCCGCCGGTAGCCGCCGGCAGCGTGAACGCGGTTATCGCCTGACGCTGCGTCCAAGACTTGTCAGCAATGGTCGCCGAGCCGAACGTAGGCGCGAGGTCCTCGGCTATCGTTATCGTGAAGGTCAACTGCGCCGAGTCGCCGTCGGCGTCGGTGGCCCTCCAAGTGTAAGTGGTGGCGGTCTGGTGGCCCGTCGGCGTGCCGCTGACCCGGTGGCTGGCGTTCTTGGTTACGCCGGCGGGCAGCGACGGGCTGAGGGCGTAGGTCAAGGATCCGTCGCCGCCGGTTGCCGTGGGCAGGGTGAACGCGGCTATCGCCTGCCGCTGCGTCCAGGTCTTGTTACCGATGGTTTGAGCGCCGAAGGATGGAGCGTTGTCCCTCGCTATGGTTATCGTGAAGGTGAGTTGAGCCGCGTCTCCGTCGGCGTCGGTGGCCTTCCAGGTGTAGGTGGCCGCGGTTTGGTGACTGGTCGGCGTACCGCTCACACGGTGGCTGGCGTTCTTCGTTACGCCCGCTGGCAGCGACGGGCTCAGCGTGTAGGTGAGCGAGCCGTCGCCGCCGGTTGCCGTGGGCAGCGTGAACGCGGTTATCGCCTGACGCTGCGTCCAAGACTTATTGGAGATGGTCGCAGAGCCAAAGGACGGGGAGAGGTCCTCGGCTATGGTAATGGTGAAGGTCAACTGCGTCGCGTCGCCGTCGGCGTCGGTGGCCTTCCAGGTGTAGGTGGCCGCGGTCTGGTGACCCGTCGGTGTGCCGCTGACCCGGTGGCTGGCGTTCTTGGTTACGCCGGCAGGAAGCGATGGGCTGAGGGTGTAGGTCAGCGAGCCGTCCCCGCCGGTTGCCGTCGGCAGGGTGAATGCCGTTATCGCCTGACGCTGCGTCCATGTCTTGTCGGCGATGGTCGCCGAGCCGAACGACGGCGCCAGGTCCTCGGCTATCGTGATCGTGAACGTCAGCTCCGCCGCGTCTCCGTCGCCATCCGTCGCCTTCCACGTGTAGGTGGTGGCGGTCTGGTGACCCGTCGGCGTGCCGCTGACCCGGTGGCTGGCGTTCTTGGTTACGCCGGCGGGTAGCGACGGGCTGAGGGCGTAGGTCAAGGAGCCGTCCCCGCCGGTTGCCGTCGGCAGGGTGAATGCCGTTATCGCCTGACGCTGGGTCCAGGTCTTGTCGGCGATAGTCGCCGAGAACGTTGGCGCCCTATCCGAATTTATCGTTATCGTGAAGGTCAGCTCCGCCGCATCCCCGTCTCCGTCCGTAGCCTTCCATGTGTAGGTCGTCGCGGACTGATACCCCGTCGGCGTGCCGCTTACCTCGTGGCTGGCGTTCTTGGACACGGCGGCGGGCAGCGATGGGCTGAGGGTGTAGGTCCGCGCCCCGTCTCCGCCGGTGGCCAGAGGCAGCGTGAAAGCGGTTATCGCCTGGCGCTGGGTCCACGTCTGGTTGGCGATGGTCGTCGAGAAGGACGGTACGCCGTCAATCTCAATGTCGAAGGTCAGGCTTACCGTGTCACCGTCCGCGTCCGTCGCCGTCCAAGTGTACTCCGTGCTCGCCAGCTTCACGCTCGGCGTACCGCTAACGCGGTGGCTGGCGTTCTTCGTTACGCCCGCTGGCAGCGCCGGGCTGATGCTGTACGTCACCGGGGTGTCCCCGCCGCTCGCCGCCGGCAGCGTGAACGCCGTTATCGCCTGCCGCTGCGTCCACGCCTTGTCGGCAATGGACTGCGAGCCGAACGTCGGTATGCCGTCAACCGCAATGTCGAACGTCAGGCTCGCCGTGTCGCCGTCGGCGTCCCGCACAGTCCACGTGTACTCCGCGCTCGCCAGCTTCACGCTCGGCGTACCGCTCACACGGTGGCTGGCGCTCTTCGTTACGCCCGCTGGCAGCTCGGGGCTGAGGGTGTACGTCAGCGGAGTGTCCCCGTCGCTCGCCGTGGGCAGCGTGAACGCGGTTATCCCCTGACGCTGCGTCCAAGACTTGTTCCCGATGGTCGCCGAGCCGAACGTCGGCACGCCGTCAACCTCGATGTAGAACCAGATCCCCACACTGCTTTCTGCGTCGGATGCGCTCCACGTGTATCGCGTCCGGGGCATCGTCCCGCTGGGAGTGCCGCTAACCCTGATTCTCTCGTCGGTGGTGGTTGCCCAACTCACGCCGGCGGGCAGCGCCGGGCTCAACGTATAGGTCAGCGATGCGCCTCCGCCGGTAGCCTCCGGCAGCAGGAACGCCTCTATCGCCTGCCGCTGCGTCCAGGACTTGTCATCTATCATACCCGGGATATTCAAGGGTTCATTCGGATCCGTAATCTTGCGCTTACCCCTCGGGTCAGGAAGCGCATGTGCGCTCACGCTCAAGCGGAACTCGAGGCTCGCGGTGTCGCCGTCCGCGTCCGTCGCCGTCCATGTGTACATGGTGTGGTCCTGGTAGGCGGTCGGCGTACCACTCACGCGGTTGGGGGTCGTGGTCGCGCCGAGGACTATGCCGTCGGGCAGCGCGGGGCTGAGGGTGTACCTCAGTTCGCCGTCGCCGCCGAACGCCAGCGGCAGATTGAAGTGAGTTATTTCACTGCCCTTCGTGAAGTCCCTGTTGGCTGCGACATTCGAGCCGAAGGACGGTACGCCGTCAATCTCAACGTCGAAGGTCAGGCTTGCCGTGTCGCCGTCCGCGTCCATCGCCGTCCAGGTGTATTCCGTGGTCGTGGCCGCCAGCGTCACACTGGGCGCGCCGCTGACCGCGCTGACCGCGCCGGGGGTCGTGGTCGCGCCGCGGACTACGCCTGAGGGCAACGCGGGGCTGAGGGTGTAGATCAACTCGCCGTCCCCGCCGGTTGCCTTAGGGAGCGGGAGCGCGGTTATCTGGTCGTACTGCCTCCAGGACTGGTCCGCGATGGTCGCCGAGCCGAACGACGGCTCGAGGTCCTCGGCTATCGTGATGGTGAAGGTGAGCTGCGCCGCGTCTCCGTCCGCGTCCGTCGCCTTCCACGTGTAGGTCGTCCCGGCCTGATACCCCGTCGGCGTCCCGCTCACGGCAAACGGGGTAGTGGTCGCTACGCCTGCGGGCAGCTCCGGGCTGAGCGTGTACGTCAGCGACCCGTCCCCGCCGCTCGCCGTCGGCAGCGTGAACGCCGTGATCGCCTTGTTCTGCGTCCACGTCTGGTTGGCGATGGTCGTCGAGAACGACGGCACGCCGTCAATCTCAATGTCGAACGTCAGGCTCGCCGTGTCTCCGTCTTCGTCCATCGCCGTCCACGTGTACTCCGCGCTCGCCAGCTTCACGCTCGGCGCGCCGCTCACCTCGCGCGTCGTGAGATCCCGCGTTACGCCTGCGGGCAGCGCCGGGCTGAGCGTGTACGTCAGGTCGCCGTCGCCGCCGCTGGCGGTGGGCAGCGTGAATCCGGCTATAGCCTGCCGCTGCGTCCACGTCTTGTCGGCGATCGTCGCCGAGAACGACGGCACGCCGTCAATCTCAATGTCGAACGTCAGGCTCGCCGTGTCTCCGTCGATGTCCGTCGCCGTCCAGGTGTACTCCGCGCTCGCCAGCCTCACGCTCGGCGTCCCACTCACTGCGTAGGGGGTCGTGGTCGCGCGGGTTACGCCGTCCGGCAGCGACGGGCTCAGCGTGTAGGTCAGCGGAGCGTCCCCGCCGCTCGCCTCCGGCAGGTCGAACCCCGCTATAGCCTGCCGCTGCGTCCACATCTTGCCGCCTATCGTCTGCGCCCCGAACGACGGCGCTAGATCCTCGGCTATCGTTATCGTGAAGATGATCTCGGCCTTGTCGCCGTCGGCGTCCGTCGCCTTCCACGTGTAGGTCGTCGCGGTCTGGTGGCCCGTCGGTGTCCCGCTAACCTCATGGCTGGCGTTCTTCGTTACGCCCGCTGGCAGAGCCGGGCTGATGCTGTGCGTCAGATTGCCGTCCCCGCCGGTTGCCGTCGGAAGCGTGAACCCGGTTATAGCCTGACGCTGCGTCCACGACTTGTTGCCTATGGTCGTCGCCCCGAACGTCGGCGCGAGGTCCTCGGCTATCGTTATCGTGAAGGTCAGTTCCGCCGCGTCTCCGTCAGCGTCCGTCGCCTTCCACGTGTAGCTCGTCGCGGACTGGTGGCCCGTCGGCGTCCCGCTCACCCGGTGGTTGTCATCCTTGCTCACGCCCGTGGGCAACGTCGGGCTCAGCGTGTACGTCACCGGGCCGTCCCCGCCGCTCGCCGTGGGCAGCGTGAACGCCGTTATCGCCTGGCGCTGCGTCCACGCCTGGTTGGAGATGGTCGTCGAGAACGTTGGCGCTAGATCCTCGGCTATCGTTATCGTGAAGGTCAGCTGCGCCGCGTCCCCGTCGCCGTCCGTCGCCTTCCACGTGTAGGTCGTCGCGGCCTGGTGGCCCGTCGGCGTCCCGCTAACCTCGTGGCTGGCGTTCTTGCTCACGCCCGCGGGCAACGCGGGGCTGAGCGTGTAGTTCAGCGTACCGTCGCCGCCGCTCGCCGTGGGCAGCGTGAACGCCGTTATCGCCTGACGCTGTGTCCACGTCTTGTCGCCGATGGTCGTCGAGAACGTTGGCGCCAGATCCGAATTTATGGTTATCGTGAAGGTCAGCTCCGCCTTGTCGCCGTCCGCGTCCGTCGCCTTCCACGTATAGGTCGTCGCGGACTGATACCCCGTCGGCGTCCCGCTCACCCGGTGGTTGTCATCCTTGCTCACGCCCGTGGGCAACGTCGGGCTGAGCGTGTGCGTCAACGAGCCGTCCCCGCCGGTTGCGGTGGGCAGCGTGAACCCGGTTATCGCCTGGTTCTGCGTCCATGTCTGGTTGGCTATGGTCGTCGAGAACGACGGCGCTAGATCCTCGGCTATCGTTATCGTGAAGGTCAGCTGCGCCGCGTCGCCGTCATCATCCGTTGCCTTCCAGGTGTAGGTGGTCGCGGTCTGGTGGCCCGTCGGTGTCCCGCTCACCTCGTGGCTGGCGTTCTTGCTCACGCCCGCCGGCAACGCCGGGCTCAGCGTGTACGTCACCGGGGCGTCCCCGCCGCTCGCCGACGGCAGCGTGAACGCCGTTATCGCCTGGCTCTGCGTCCACGTCTTGTTGCCTATGGTCGCCGAGAACGTCGGCGCGAGGTCCTCGGCTATCGTTATTGTGAAGGTCAGCTCCGCCTTGTCGCCGTCCGCATCCGTCGCCGTCCACGTATAGGTCGTCGCGGACTGATACCCCGTCGGCGTCCCGCTCACCCGGTGGCTGGCGTTCTTGGTCACGCCCGCGGGCAACGTGGGGCTGAGCGTGTAGTTCAGCGTGCCGTCGCCACCGGTAGCCTCAGGCAGCGTGAACGCCGTTATCTGCGCGTTCTGCGTCCACGTCTGGTTGGCTATGGTCGTCGAGAACGACGGCGCGAGGTCCTCGGCTATCGTTATCGTGAAGATGATCTCGGCCTTGTCGCCGTCGGCGTCCGTCGCCTTCCACGTGTAGGTCGTCGCGGCCTGGTACCCGGTCGGCGTCCCGCTCACCCGGTGGCTGGCGTTCTTGCTCACGCCCGCGGGCAGAGCCGGGCTGATGCTGTACGTCAGCGGAGTGTCCCCGCCGGTAGCCTCAGGCAACGTGAACGCCGTTATCGCCTGACGCTGCGTCCACGTCTTGTTGGCTATGGTCGTCGCCCCGAACGTCGGCGCGAGATCCTCGGCTATCGTTATCGTGAAGGTCAGCTCCGCCGCGTCTCCGTCCGTGTCCGTCGCCTTCCATGTATAGGTCGTCGCGGCCTGGTAACCCGTCGGCGTCCCGCTCACCTCGTGGCTGGCGTTCTTGCTCACGCCCGCGGGCAGAGCCGGGCTGAGGGTGTGCGTCAACGAGCCGTCCCCGCCAGTTGCCGTCGGCAGCGTGAACCCGGTTATCGCCTGGTTCTGCGTCCACGTCTGGTTGGCTATGGTCGTCGAGAACGACGGCGCCAGGTCCTCCGCTATCGTTATCGTGAAGGTCAGCTCCACCGCGTCCCCGTCGCCGTCCGTAGCCTTCCACGTGTAGGTCGTCGCGGCCTGGTACCCGGTCGGCGTCCCGCTCACCCGGTGGCTGGCGTTCTTGCTCACGCCCGCGGGCAGAGCCGGGCTGATGCTGTACGTCAGCGGAGTGTCCCCGCCGGTAGCCTCAGGCAACGTGAACGCCGTTATCGCCTGACGCTGCGTCCACGTCTTGTTGGCTATGGTCGTCGAGAACGACGGCGCGAGGTCCTCGGCTATCGTTATCGTGAAGATGATCTCGGCCTTGTCGCCGTCGGCGTCCGTAGCCTTCCACGTGTAGGTCGTCGCGGCCTGGTACCCGGTCGGCGTCCCGCTCACCCGGTGGCTGGCGTTCTTGCTCACGCCCGCGGGCAGAGCCGGGCTGATGCTGTACGTCAGCGGAGTGTCCCCGCCGGTAGCCTCAGGCAACGTGAACGCCGTTATCGCCTGACGCTGCGTCCACGTCTTGTTGGCTATGGTCGTCGCCCCGAACGTCGGCGCGAGATCCTCGGCTATCGTTATCGTGAAGGTCAGCTCCGCCGCGTCTCCGTCCGCGTCCGTCGCCTTCCACGTGTAGGTCGTCGCGGTCTGGTGGCCCGTCGGCGTGCCGCTCACCCGGTGGTTGTCATCCTTGCTCACGCCCGTGGGCAACGTCTGGCTGAGCGTGTAGTTCAGCGTGCCGTCTCCGCCGGTAGCCTCAGGCAGCGTGAAGGCCGTTATCTGCGCGTTCTGCGTCCACGTCTGGTTGGCTATGGTCGCCGAGCCGAACGTCGGCGCTAGATCCTCCGCTATCGTTATCGTGAAGGTCAGCTGCGCCGCGTCGCCGTCAGCGTCCGTCGCCTTCCACGTGTAGGTCGTCGCGGTCTGGTGGCCCGTCGGCGTGCCGCTTACCTCGTGGCTTGCGTTCTTCGTTACGCCGGCGGGCAGAGCCGGGCTGATGCTGTACGTCAGCGTCCCGTCGCCCCCTGTGGCCGTGGGCAGCGTGAACGCGGTTATCGCCTGGTTCTGCGTCCACGTCTGGTTGGCTATGGTCGTCGAGAACGACGGCGACAGATCCTCCGCTATGGTTATCGTGAACGTCAGCTCCGCCGCGTCCCCGTCCGCGTCCGTCGCCTTCCACGTGTAGGTCGTCGCGGTCTGGTGGCCCGTCGGAGTGCCGCTCACCTCGTGGCTGGCGTTCTTGCTCACGCCCGCGGGCAACGTGGGGCTGAGCGTGTAGTTCAGCGTGCCGTCCCCGCCGGTTGCCGTCGGCAGAGTGAACGCGGTTATCGCCTGGTTCTGCGTCCATGTCTGGTTGGCAATGGTCGCCCCGAACGACGGCGCTAGATCCTCCGCTATCGTTATCGTGAAGGTTAGCTCCACCGCGTCGCCGTCGGCGTCCGTCGCTTTCCACGTGTAGGTCGTCGCGGTCTGATGGCCCGTCGGCGTACCGCTCACCTCGTGGCTGGCGTTCTTGCTCACGCCAGCAGGCAACGCCGGGCTCAGCGTGTGCGTCACCGAGCCGTCGCCGCCTGTGGCCGTGGGCAGCGTGAACCCGGTTATCGCCTGGCGCTGCGTCCACGTCTGGTTGGCTATGGTCGTCGAGAACGTCGGCGCTAGATCCTCGGCTATCGTTATCGTGAACGTCAGCTGCGCCGCGTCTCCGTCCGCGTCCGTCGCCTTCCAGGTGTAGGTCGTCGCGGTCTGGTGGCCCGTCGGCGTACCGCTAACCTCGTGGCTGGCGTTCTTGCTCACGCCGTCTGGCAGCGCCGGGCTGATCGTGTAGTTCAACGTGCCGTCGCCGCCGCTCGCCGCCGGCAGCGTGAACCCGGTTATCGCCTGGTTCTGCGTCCACGTCTTGTCGGCTATGGACTGGGAGCCGAACGACGGCGCCAGGTCCTCCGCTATCGTTATCTTGAAGGTCAGCTCCGCTTCGTCTCCGTCAGCGTCCTTAGCCTTCCACGTGTAGGTCGTCGCGGCCTGGTGGCCCGTCGGAGTGCCGCTTACTTCGTGGTTGGCGTTCTTCGTCACGCCCGCGGGCAGGTCCGGGCTGATCGTGTACGTCACCGGGGTGTCGCCGCCGTTCACCGTCGGCAGCGTGAATCCGGCTATCGTCTGGCGCTGCGTCCAGGACTTGTCGGCTATGGTCGTCGACCCGAACGTCGGGATGCCGTTAACCGTAATGTAGAAGGTCAGGCTCGCCGTGTCGCCGTTGCCGTCCGTCACCTTCCAAGTGTACTGCGTCCGCGCCAGCTTCACGCTCGGCGTACCCTTGATGACGCTCTTGGCCTCGGGCAGCGATCCCATTAGCGCGGGGCTCGTGGATGTATGGGTTACGCCGCTGGGAAGGGCCGGGGAGAGCGTGTAGGTGAACGTGCCGTCCCCGTAGTGATCGGCCGCGTAGCCGGCGGTGGGTAGATAGACATCGCTTATCCGCTGGCGCTGTGTCCACGTCTGGTCGCTGACGGGGAAGGCCGTGTGGAACGTCGGCACGCCGTCAATCACGATGTCGAAGGTCAGGCTCGCGGTGTCGCCGTCGGCGTCCCGCGCAATCCACGTGTAGGTCGTCGTGGCCAGCCTCACGGTCGGGGTACCGCTGACCTCGTGGCTGGCGTTCTTCGTTACGCCCGCCGGCAGCGCGCGGTTCAGCCTGTACGTCAACGACCCGTCGCCGCCCGTTGCGGTCGGCAGGGTGAACCCGGTTATCTGGTCGTGCTGCTTCCAGGACTTGTCGGCGATGGTCGTCGAGAACGACGGCGCGAGGTCCTCGGCTATCGTTATCGTGAAGGTCAGCTCCACCGCGTCCCCGTCCGCGTCCGCCGCCTTCCAAGTGTAGGTCGCCGCGGCCTGGTACCCCGTCGGCGTGCCGCTCACCCGGTGGTTGTTATCCTTGCTCACGCCGGCTGGCAACGCCGGGCTCAGCGTGTACGTCAACGACCCGTCGCCGCCGCTTGCCGCCGGCAGGATGAAGCCCGTTATCGCCTTGTTCTGCGTCCACGTCTTGTTCCCGATGGTCGCCGCCCCGAACGTCGGCACGCCGTCAATCGCAATGTCGAAGGTCAGGCTTGCCGTGTCGCCGTCCCCGTCCCGCGCCGTCCAGGTGTATTCCGTGCTCGCCAGGTTCACGCTCGGCGTTCCGCTCACCTGGCGCGTCGTGAGGTTCAGCGTTACGCCCGCCGGCAGCGCCGGGCTCAGCGTGTACGTCAGGTCGCCGTCCCCGCCGGTGGCCTCGGGCAGCGTGAACGCCGTTATCCCGTCATACTGCCGCCACGACTTGTCCGCGATGGACTGCGCCCCGAACGTCGGCACGCCGTCCACGCTGATGTCGAACGTCAGGCTCGCCGTGTCCCCGTCCGCGTCCTCCGCCGTCCACGTGTACTCCGTGCTCGCCATCTTCACGCTCGGAGCGCCGCTCACCCGGTAGGGGGTCGTGGTCGCGCGGGTTACGCCCGTAGGCGGCGCGGGGCTCAGCGTGTACGTCAGGTCGCCGTCGCCGCCCGTTGCCGTCGGCAGCGTGAACCCGGCTATCGCCTGCCGCTGCGTCCAGGACTTGTCCGCGATGGACTGCGCCCCGAACGTCGGCACGCCGTCCACGCTGATGTCGAACGTCAGGCTCGCCGTGTCCCCGTCCCCGTCCGTCGCCGTCCACGTGTACTCCGCGCTCGCCATCTTCACGCTCGGCGTCCCGCTGACCTCGTGGCTGGCGTTCTTGCTCACGCCCGCCGGCAGCGC
The DNA here is from genome assembly GCA_958296115.1 of uncultured Dehalococcoidia bacterium. Taxonomy (GTDB): domain Bacteria; phylum Chloroflexota; class Dehalococcoidia; order Lucifugimonadales; family CAJWER01. Next base: position 1,565,704 of record OY282442.1, on the reverse strand, counting down.
GGGGCTCAGCGTGTACCTCAGCGTGCCGTCGCCGCCCGTCGCCGTCGGCAGCGTGAACGCCGTTATGCCGTCATACTGCCGCCACGCCTGGTCGGCTATCGTCTGCGCCCCGAACGTCGGCGCCAGGTCCTCCGCTATCGCTATCGTGAACGTCAGGCTTGCCGCGTCCCCGTCCGCGTCCGTCGCCGTCCACGTGTAGCTCGCCGCGCCCTGGTGCCCCGTCGGCGTCCCGCTCACCGCGAACGGCGTAGTGGTCGAGTAGGTTACGCCGTCTGGCGGCGCCGGGCTCAGCGTGTACGTCAGCGGAGCGTCCCCGCCGCTCGCCTCCGGCAGATCGAACCCCGCTATCGCCTGCCGCTGCGTCCACGTCTTGTCGCCTATCGTCTGCGCCCCGAACGTCGGCGCCAGGTCCTCGGCTATCGTTATCGTGAACGTCAGCTCCGCCGTGTCCCCGTCCGCGTCCGTAGCCGTCCACGTGTAGGTCGTCGCGCCTTGGTAGCCGCTCGGCGTGCCGCTCACCGCGAACGCCGTTGTGGTCGCTACGCCTGCGGGCAGCGCGGGGCTGAGGGTGTAGGTCAGGTCGCCGTTGCCGCTGGTGGCCTCCGGCAGCGTGAACGCGGTTATCCCTTGGCGTTGCGTCCAAGACTTGTCGCCTATCGTCTGCGTCCCGAACGTCGGCTCCACGTCCTCGTATATGGTCACGTAGAACCGGATTCTCGCCCTGTCGCCGTCCTCGTCCGTCACCATCCAATCGAATTGCATTTTGCGTAGGTGGAACGGGGACGCTCCGGTCACCCGGTGGCTGTCGCTAATATCCATTCCGGGGGGCAGCCCCGGCTCCATCATGTAGGTCAGCGTCCCGTTGCCCCCGGTGGCGCTGGGCAGCGTGAACGGCGTTACGTCCACGGTCTCCGTCCAGAACTGCTCGGGGATGGTCTGGTCGCCGAAGCTCGGCTCGCTGTCCACGCTGATGGAAAACGCCAGCTCCGCCGTGTCCCCGTTCTCGTCCGTCACCTTCCACGTGTACTGCGTGCTCGACATCGCCGGCGTCGGCGTCCCGCTCACCGCGAACGTGGACGTCGCCGACCGCGTTACCCCCGCCGGCAGCGCAGGCGACAGCGTGTACGTCAGCGTCCCATAGCCCCCGGTCGCCGCCGGCAGGTCGAACGGCGCTATCGGCAGGTCCTGCGCCCAGTCCTTGTTCGCTATGCTCTGGTCGCCGAAGCTGGGCGGCACCCCTACCTCGATGTCGAACGTCAGGCTCCCCGTGTCTCCGTCGGCGTCCGTCGCCGTCCACGTGTACAGCGTGCTCGACGCCGCAACCGTCGGCGTCCCGCTCACCGCGCGCGTGGCCGCGTCCAGCGTTACCCCCGCCGGCAGCAGCGCCGGCGTCAGCGCGTAGGTCAGCGTCCCGTCGCCGCTGTTCGCCTCCGGCAGCGTGAACCCCGCTATCTGCTTCCCCCGAACCCAGCGCTTGTTCTCTACAAACTCGCTGAAGTAGGGCATCAGGTCCGGCGCTATGGTGATGTAGAAGGACAGGGTCGCGCTGTCCGCGTCGGGCGCGGTCGCCGTCCACGTGTACAGGGTCCGCGACATGGCTTCGGTGGGCGTCCCGCTGATTTGACCAGCGCCAATCTCGGGTAGGTTCCTCAGGTGGCGGCGGGTAGTCGTTGCGAGGGTTAAGCCGGCGGGAAGGGCCGGGGAGAGCGTGTATTGGACCTTGCTATCGTAGTACCTGTCCGGGTCACCACTATCGAATCCTGGGCCTTCCACAGTGGGGAGGAAGATACGGGTGTTGTACCAGATGTTCCCACTAAATATCTCGGGATTGGGTGTTTGCCAGTCCTCTGGCTGGGTAGGTAGTACCTGCTTGTTCTGCAACCAGCTCTGGTCGGCAATCGTCTTGGTGCCGAAGAAGGGCAAGTTGATGCCGGCGTGATCAGTGGTGACGTGGAAGGTCACCGATGCCGTCTCGCCGTCGGAGTCGGTGGCCGTCCAAGTGTACATGGTCCGCGCCCTGGCGCCGGCGGGAGCGCCGCTCACGGTGTACGGAGTCGAGGTTGCGATGGTTACGCCGCGCTGGAAAGGCGGGATGATGGTGTAGGTGAGCGCGCCGTCGCCGCCGGTGGCCGTGGGCAGCGTGAACTCGGTTATCGGCCCGGCCCTGAGCCAGCTCTGGTCGGCGACCGTCTGGGAGCCGAAGGTTGGGACCGCGCTTTGGCTCATCGTGATGTCGAAGCTGACGCTGCCCCGCACGCCGTGGGCGTCCCGCGCCGTCAGCGTGTAGGCGGTCCGCGCCGCCACCGCCCTCGCCGTCCCCGATATGACCCGGCTGACGTTGTTGAAGGACATCCCCGCGGGCAGCGCCGGCGTCAGGGAGTAGGTGAGGCCGCCGCGCCCGCCCACCGCGGCCGGCAGCGCGTCGGATACCGCCCGGTTCACGTACCAGCCCTTGTCCGCAATCGCGGGGAAGGTCGGCACGGTGATGACGTGACCGTCCACCCGGTGGCCCGCGGCGTCGGTTATCGCGTGGCTCCCCAGCCCCAGGTTGGCGCTCACCCCGCTGCGGCTGGTTATCGTCCCGCCGTTGAGGTCCAGGGCGCCCGCGCCGACGGAGACGCCGTTCGGGTCAGTGTCGCCCGTCCGGACCTGGTAGCGGAAGCTGATTGAGCGGTCGTCCGTCCGGTGATACGCCGCCGTCGTCGTCGCGCCGTCCAGCGTGATGACCAGCTGCGGCGAGCCTGTAACGGCCATCCGCTTGTGGAACGACACCTCCACGTATATCGCCTCGCCCGCCCCGTAGGCGCCGCCGGCCAACGGGCTGGACGTGATCGCCGCCCCGGTTACGTTCGGCGCGCGGTTCTGCGAGCCGTCCACCTTGTGCCCGGCGAAGGCCGGCGTCGCGCCGCTCCCGATGTTCGCCGCCACGTTGTTGCGCCGCGTCGTAATCCTCGCGCCGTTCAGAGACAGGGCGTTCGCCGGAAGGCTTATCCCGTCCGTGTCCACGTCGCCCGCCTGCACTAGGTACCGGAAGCTCAGGATAGTCCCGTTGCTGCCCACGTAACTCGCCGTCCGGACGTTGCCGCCGATTGTGAGCGACAGCCGCGGGCTGCCCGCAACGTCGACCTGCTCGTCGAAGACGACCCCCACCCGGATATATTCGTCCGCGTCGTAGCCTCTGGCGGCGTTGGGCTCGCTCTGTACTGTGGCATACCGGGTGTAGGCCGGCGCCTGCCCCCTCTTGAGAATGGCGTGGCGGCGGTTCTCGGCCACCGCGGCGTGGGTGAGGACTGCCGGGTTGCCGACCGCCCGGCTGCCGATCTCCCCCGACAGCGCGTTCCGCGAAACGCCTATCCCGTTCGGGTCCTGGTCGCTGACATGCACCGTGTAGCCAATCAGGACCTTCGAGTAGTTGTTGACGGTGGGCTCATAGTAGGACCACGAGCTCGCCGTAACCGTCCCGTTCGCCAGCGTCAGCGGCACGCTCGCCGAGCTCACCCGCACCGGCCCGCTGAACGTAACCAGTACGTTTATGGTCTCCCCCGCGAAGTAGCTGGGCGGGTTCAGCGCCCCCGGCGTCAAACTGCAGACGTAGCGGACCGTCGGACTCGGCGGCTGGTCCGGGTCGTTGCACCGCGTCAGGTTGGCCGGCTGCCCATGGATCTCGATGCTCGTAACCCGCGGCTGACGCCCGTCCACCTTGTGCTCCGACTGGTTGACCAGGGAGTGGTTCATGGTGCGGTCGACCCACCGGGTCCCGTCCCAGACCCGTTCCGTCACGCGGGAGCGCAGCTGAGCCGCCAGGCCGCCGTCCGCCGCGCCCACGATGGTTGCGTCGGAGGGCATCAGCACCAGAACCCATTCGTTCCTGACGGCGACGTTTATCTCATTGACGGTGATGCCGTCGGGGTCGTAGTCGTCCGCAATGTTGGCGTAACTCTGGACGGTGTAGTCGAACTCCAGCCAGAAGTGGTGGGGCTGGGAGGGGCCGGGCGTCTCTTGGACGCGGACGCTCCGGGCGTAGAGCGCGCCGCCGCCGCCCATGCCGCTGGTCATCATAATGCCGAGCCTCGGCGCTCCGGTCACCGTTACCGGCTTGCTGAACCGCACCTGCGTGGTGATGGTCTCGCCCAGCTTGTAGGTCGTCCCCTCCGCCGGAATCGAGCTTATCCTGACGTCCCGGATGAACGCGGCGCGGTTGGAGTAGCCGTTGACATTGCTGGAGGAAATGCTCTGCGCCGCGCTGAGAATCCCCTGCTGCGCGTTCGCGCCGGCCCCGTTGCGGATATGGGACCCCGACGGAACCGACAGCGCGTTCACGGTGGTTTGGAGGCCGTCGAGGGACGCGTCGGTCCCCTGCACCAAGTACCGGAAATAGTGATAACGCGGGCTGACCCCGGCCTGCCCGTAGGACGCCTGGCGCGTCGCGGTTCCGATGGTCAGGCCCAGCGTCGGAGAGCCCGTAACCGCGACGGCGTGGCTGAACTCCACCTCGACCTCTATCTCCTCGCCCAGGTTGTAGGCGCTCCCCCGCGCCGGCTCGGAGACCACGCGGACGCCCGTAACGCTCGGCGTAACGCTGGTCGCCCCGTTGACCTTGTGCCCGGAGGCGTCGGCGACGGTGTGGACCCCCAGGCCCGTCACCGCGTCATGGCCGCCCACTCTGCGAATGATAGCCCCGCTCCCGACCGTCAGCGCCCCCGCCTCTATGCTGACGCCGTCCGCGTCCACGTCCGACGCCTGGACGGTGTACCGGAAATAGAGCGTCCGAGCGCCCTGCGCCGTGTAGTAATACACCGCCTGCCGAGTATTGCCCCCTATCTTCAACGCCAGCTCGGGAGCGCCGCCCACCAGGATGTCCCCCGCCGCGTCGGAGTCGAAGGTCACCCCGACCACCACCTCCTCGCCCGCCCCGTAGGTGTCGCCCGCCAGCGGCCCGCCGACGAAGTTAACCCCGGTCACCGCCGGCCGAGGCCCGGTAACCCGCATCCGGAACGTGGTGGTCGCGGTGTCGCCGTTCCCTACCGCGTAGTTGCCCTGTCCGCCGGGCGGGACGCCCAGATGGTCTTGGACGGTAACGGTATATTCCCTCAGGGGAGTCTCTAGCGTGGGGGTCCCCGATATGGCCCCCGTAACCGCGTTCATCGAGAGCCCGGCCGGCGGCGCCGGGTCCACGCTCCAGGACAGCGGCTCGTCCCCGCCCGGCGAGGACAGCGCTATGGCGGCAGCCCTCCCTACCGCCGGGTTCGCAACCGTCAGGGCGCTGGTGGCGAATTCGGGCCAGAAGTTGGCCTTCGTCCCGTCAATCTTCGCGTCCGACTTGTTCGTGAACGTGAACCCCGTCAGGTCAGTCTGCGCGTCCTCGCCCTCCGCGTCCCGCAGCGTCCCGCCCATCAGGTCCAGCGCGTCCGCCGCCAGGCTGATCCCGTCGGTGTCCACGTCGTTATGCATCACGTTGTGCGCGAACGCGATGCGGTTGTTCATAGTCTGACTGCCCGACGGATGGAAGGCCTGGTCGCCCGAGGCTATCCCCACCGTCAACCGCATCCCCGTGCTGGTGGCCGAGGCCGGCCTGTACGTTACCGGCTGGTCGTAATCTATGGCTATCGTCACGTGGAACGGCCAAGTGTAGGTCCCGCTCTGCTGCGTCGGAGATATGACGCTCACCGACGTAATCCTCGGCGGCGCGAGTACCCGGAAATCCGAGTCGTCGACTATCGCCAGCGCCCCAAGGTCCAAAACCGCGTCACGGCCGCCGGAATCCCGAATCGTCCCCCCGTTCAGCGCTGCCGCGTGCGCCGTAACGTTCCCGTCCGAATCCAGCGTGTCCGCGATGCTGATGCCGTCCGCGTCGGAATCGGTGGTCACGAAGGTATAGGTGAACTTCAGCTTGCTGTACGGAGCGTTGGGCGCGGACCCAGCCGGCCTCACTACCGAATGGAACGCCGCCCGCCTCGTCTGGCTGCCCACCTGCAACGCGATGGACGGGCTCCCGGTCAACGTGATGTGCTCATCGAAGCCAAGATAGACCGATATCGTGTCGCCCGCCCCGTAACCGCCGGCCGGAGCCGGAGCCTGGGGACCCTCCAGCTCCAAGCTCTCCACCACCGGCGGCACGTTCGACCCCCCGTCCACCTTGTGGCCGGGATCGTTGGTGATGGCGTGGCTGCCCAGCCCCAAAGAAGCGTCTATGGAGTTCGTGGCCCGGTCGCGCAGAGTCACCCTATCCAGCGTCAACGCCCCCTCGGGGATGCTAAGCCCGTCCTGGTCCTCGTCGGTCCCCTGCACGTTGTAGATGAACTGCAGAGTCGTACGCTCCGGTGTGCAGACGGCGTCAATCATCCGGCTGTTGCCGACGCGGCGCTCGCCGCCGACCACGCAGACGACGGCATAGCCGCCCCCTATCGAGAGCTCCATCTGAACCGTCTCGCTGCCTATCTCCAGCGCGAGCCGGGGGCCCCCCGTCCCGTCGCGCGGATAGTTCACTTTCACTTCCTGGTCGAACTCCACGTGTACGTATATCGGGCTGCGCGTGTCTGCGTCATACGTGTTGCCGGAGCCCGCGCGCGGACTGCTATAGAACCGCACGTCGGCCACCTTCGGCGCGTTCGACGACGCAACCGCGATGCTGAACGACGACTGCGCGCTGTCCCCGTCAACGTCCGTCACACTCCACGTATAGGCCGTCGCCGTGGTCGTAGCCGTCGGCGTCCCCGTTATGGTGGAGGTCGCCGACGAAGAGACCGTCAACGTCAGCCCGTCCGGAAGCGCCGCGGGCGACAGCGCGTACGTCAGCGTGCCGTTGCCGCCGACCGCCTGCGGCAGCGCGAAGTCAACCGCCGTCCCCATCACGTAGTTCTGCGCTTGGATGCTGCCGAGCGTCGGCGGGTAGTCCCGCACGGTGTGCGCCGAGTCGTCCTCGATGGCGTGGCTGCCCAAGGAAAGCTCCGCGTCCTCGAGGCCGAAGATGGCGCGAATCCGCGCCCCCGGCGGCAGACTCAGCGCGTCCTCCCCAATGCTGATGCCGTCGGTGTCCTCGTCGCTCGCGGTCACCACGTACTGGTACAGGTGCGTCCGCCCATGGCCCGTAATGTCGCTGGTCCATACCGCCTGCCGCGTGTTCGCCCCGATGGTCAACGCAACCTGCGGTCTGCCGTTCGTGAGGGTGGTCTCGCTGAAGGTGAGCTGAAGCTCGATGGTCTCGCCCGCGTCGTAGGTGCCGTTCACCCCGGGACCGGACAGTATGGATACCCCCGTCACGCGCGGCGGCGTATACACCTTGTGCGCCGATGCGTTGACGATGGCGCTGGTCCCCAGCGCGCGCGGGGCGGCCGTCCCGCCCGCATCGCTGATAGTCCCGCCGTTCAGCGTCAGCGCGTGCGCCGTAACGTCTCCGTTCGAGTCCAGCGTGTCCGCGATGCTGATGCCGTCCGCGTCCTTGTCCTGCGTCGTCACCGTGTGGCTGAACACCAGGTGATCCCCGCCGGACTTGGCCGCCTGGTAAGACGCCTGCCGATTCGTAGCCCCGACCGCCAGCGCCAGCTGCGGAGCGCCCGTTACGCTGGCAGGCTTGGAGAAGGTAACCCTGGCCTCGATGACCTCGCCGACGTCGTAGCCGTCCGCGCTGGCCGGCGTGCTGATTATGGACACCGCCTCGACCGCCATCGGCGTCGCCACCGACCCGTCCACCTTGTGCGACGAATCGTTGGACACCGCCAGCGTCCCCAGGTCCAGCCAAGCGTCGACCTGGGTCGAGGCGTCGCTGATGGCCGCCCCGTTCAGCTTCAGCGCATCCGCGCTGATGCTGATTCCGTCCGCGTCGCCGTCCGCCGGGAAGATGATTTCCTTATAGAAGAACCGGCCGCCTTCGTACACCCATCCCGAAAGGTCTCGCCCCGCCTGCGCAGTGTACTTATAGACCAGCCTGCCCTCGGCGTCCGTGCTGTCATAGGCGGCGTTGCGGGTATTCGCCCCAACGTCTATGGCCAACGCCGACTGCGACAAGCTCGTCCCCGTAATGCCCCGATCGAACCCCACCGCGACCTCTATCACCTCTCCCGCGCCGTAGGTGTCGTTGGCGTATGGACTCGACAGTATCTCGACCTCGTCCACCGCCGCCGACTCCCCCGTAGTCAGAAGGAAGAAGCTCAAGAGCCTTTCGTCCCCGTCCCGGTCCGACGCGCGAAGCCAGAACTTCTTGCCCGAAACGATCTCGCTGGTCTGCCCCATCAGGCACGGCGTATTCGGGCTCATGGCGCTCGCCGCGTCCGGCGTGCCTATGTACAAGCCCTCAGGCAGCTCCGGCGAGACGGTGAAGATGAACGGCGCATCCCCATACACCTGCCCCACCAGCGCCAGCTCGACCGGCTTGTTCACCGGTACCCTGACGTTGGTCACATACGTGTTTTGGATGTACGGCACGGTGTCATTCACACGCATCCGCGAGCTATCTCGGCTGCCGCTCACGATGGCGTGAGACCCCAGATTGAGCTTGACGTCCAGACCGTCCTGCGGGCCGCCCCTCACGCGGATGGACCCGCCGTTCAACAGCACGGCGTCCTGGGGAATCGCTATCCCGTCCCCGTCCCAATCCTCGGACGTAATTTGATGGCTGAACACCACGCCTCTCGACCAAGAGTGAAGGGCGTCGTAATTGGCCTTGACCCGCTTGTCTCCAATGATGAGCGTAAGCTGGGGCGACCCGGTAACGGTCACGGAGTTGGGACGATAATTAAGGGCCACGCGGAGGGTCTCGCCGACCGTGTAGTTGTCCGTATCCGCGTCGTCCTGATGCTCCGATTGCACTAGGTACCTAATGACGTCGAAGACGGCCGGGCCGGTCGGATCCCGAACCTCGATGCTGAACGTCAGGCTTGCCGAGGCCCCGTCCCCGTCCGTCGCCTTCCACGTGTACGTCGTCGCCGTCGTCGTCGCCGTCGGCGTCCCCGCTATCGTCCGCGTCGAAGCCGTCCACGTCATCCCCGCGGGCATCGTCGTCGGCGTCAGCGTGTACGTCAACATGCCCCCGCCGCCCCCGGCCTCCGGCAGCGCGAAGGGAGTGGTCGTCGTGTTGACGTCATACACCCTGTTGGCTATCGTCGCGCTCCCGAAGGTGGGCGGGACGTCGTTGACCTTCATATTCTCGCTCTTGCTGTCCCCGCTCTCGACCTCGTGAGACCCCAGGTGCAGCTTGGCGTCCTCGGGAGCAACCAGCGTGAGTATCCTTCCCCCGTTCAGCCGCAGCCCGTCCGCAGGAACCGCTATCCCGTCCTCGTCGAAGTCGTCCGCCCGGACGACGTACTGGAAGATGAGGTAGCCATAGGGGTTGAGATTTCCGGCGTTCTCGTTCTTGCTGTCGGATGCGCTGGTGTTGTAGAAGGCCCGGCGCGTCTTGTCCCCGATGACCAGGTTCAGATACGGCGTCCCCGCGTTCGTGTTGACGGACATCTTCCGGGGATACCGCACGGTTACCGCCAGGGTTTCCCCGGTCACGTAATTGGTCATGGTCGAGCCGAGGGTCAAGTCGTCCGGCGCCGGGCCCGTCGGAGCCGTCACCCGTATCCTGAAGCTCAGGCTCGCCGAGTCCCCGTCCCCGTCCGTCGCCGTCCACGTATACGCCGTCGTCGTAGCAGGCGTCGTGGGAGCCCCCGCTATCGTCCGCGTCGAAGCCGTCCACGTCATCCCCGCAGGCAGCGTCGAAGGCGTCAGCGTATAGACCAACGAGCCGTCCCCGCCCGTCGCCTCCGGCAATACGACCGGGGTGATGGCCCCGCTCTTCTCGGCCCACACCTCTTCGACGCTCGCGCTCCCGAAGGACGGCCCCAAGTCGTTCACCGAGTGGCGCCCGCTGTTCGACACCGCGTGCGTCCCCAGACCCAGAAGCGCCGCCCTGCCCCCGACCGCCTCCGTTATGGAGCCGCCGTTCAGCGTAAGCGCGTCCCCCGCGATGCTGATGCCGTCCACGTCAACGTCATCGGCAACCACGACGTACCGGAAGCTCACGGTCGACGAGGCAGTGGAGCGGTACGCCGCCTGCCGCGTGTTCGCCCCTATGCCAAGCGCCAGCTGCGGCGACCCCGTAACCGTAACCGGGCCGCTGAACGTTACCTCCACGTCTATGTTCTCGCCCAGAACGTAGGTGAAAACGCCGGCCGGCCTGGACGTAATCCTCACGCCGGTAACCGTGGCAGCCGACTCTTGGACCGCAACCTCATACACCTCGACGATGAACTGCAGCGAGAGCGAATCCCCCACAGCGTCCGTCACGACCAGCTCGTAGACCGCCGGGGGACTGAACTCGGTCGGAACCCCCGATATCGCCAGCGCCCCCGCGTCGAACGACAACCCGGCGGGCAGGCCCGGCTCCAGCCGATAAACCAAGGGCGCCGACCCGCCCGACGCCGACGGCAGCGCTGCGCTGACCGGCTGGCCTACGGTGTAACTCTGCGTCCCTACCCCCTCGCTGAACCAGAGCGGCAACGTGCTCGTCGCAGGCGTGCTCGTCGCAGACTCGCCAGGCGGCCCCACAGGAGGCGTGCTCGTCGCAGGCTCGCCAGGAGGCCCCACAGGAGGCGTGCTCGTCGCAGGCGTCTCATCCTCAGGATCAGCCGGCGGCTCCACAGGCGGCGTGCTCGTCGCAGGCGCCTCCTCCTCAGGGTCAGCCGGCGGCCCCACAGGCGGCGTGCTCGTCGCAGGCGTCTCCTCCTCAGGATCAGCCGGCGGCCCCACCGGCGGCGTGCTCGTCGCAGGCGTCTCCTCCTCAGGATCAGCCGGCGGCCCCACGGGCGGCGTGCTCGTCGCAGGCGCCTCTTCCTCAGGATCAGCCGGCGGCTCCACGGGCGGCGTGCTCGTCGCAGGCGCCTCTTCCTCAGGATCAGCCGGCGGCTCCACGGGCGGCGTGCTCGTCGCAGGCGTCTCCTCCTCAGGATCAGCCGGCGGCTCCACGGGCGGATCGCCCCTCTCGTCCGATTCGTCCGGCTCCTCCGCCGGCGGATCGCCGCCCTCGCCCGTCTCCTCAGTCCCCTCCGTCGGAGGCGTGCTCGTCGCCGGCGTCTCGCCCTTCTCCTCAGGCTCCTCCGCCGGCGGATCGCCGCTCTCGCCCGATTCGTCCGGTTCCTCCGCCGGCGGATCGCCCTTCTCCTCCGGCTCCTCCGCCGGCGGCGTGCTCGTCGCCGTCGTCTTGCCCGTCTCCTCAGACTCCTCCGGCGGCGGATCGCCCTTCTCCTCGGGCTCCTCCGCAGGCGGCGTGCTCGTCGCCGACCCTTGGTCCGACAGCGTGTTGTCCGATGGCTGCTGCGCGGGAGGCGTGATGTCGAACGGCAGCTGCATAGGCGGCGTCCCGTCCAACGGCAGCTCTACAGGCGGCGTGTTGTCCGATAGCAGCCCCGCGCTGCCGACGGCGGACGCCCCGGCCTGGAGCTGGATAGCCGCGCTCGCCGACGGCGGCACGAAGTCGCCCAGCAGCGCGACCGCAAGTACAGCCGCGCCCAGAACGCCAAGCCTGATAAGCCTGCCTTTACCCCTTCTCATCCAGTCATCCCGCGTCCAAACTTACGCGCGTCCGCGCGTCCAAGAAGACTCCGCAGGCTCCCACGGCCAATTATCGGGGGGGGGGGGGGGGGGGGATTTCCCCTCGCCAAATCCAAAACGACACAGCGCGCCAAGCGCGCGCTGCTCTGATATGCGTGGCGCAGGCGGGACCGCGCGGCGAAAGCCGCGTTCGTAGACCTGCAAGCTCGAACAAGCCCCTGATTGGAGACGGGTGGCGCGACTTCCGCAATTGGAGCCGCGCTCATACACCTGCACCTATGAAGCAAATCCACGCCCCTACCTGATTCAAAACTCGCAAAACGCCCAGACCGACAGCCCCGGACGCTCCCCGCAAGCCAAGTCCTCCAGTATAAAGCCCAACCCACCCCCGCCGCAACCCCCAGCAACCCCAAAATCACGCCAAAACGCGCCCATTCTTAAGAATGGGCGCGTAGAACCCCCACACTGCCCCCTGGGACCGCAGGCGTCCCGCCTGCCTCCCCTCTTCCCCGGCCTACCCCGAAAATTGCCCCAAAATTGCCCCAAATTGCCCCTTGACACCGCGAGAACAGCCGTGCTAGTCTGGTAGACGGCTCGAAGGGGCGTACACCAAACGAGCATAGAGCCCACCTCTACCAAATCTTCAGGGTATTCATGCCGCGGCTGTTGTTGGGACGGGGCCCCCGCGGTACGAGAAGGTCCCTCTATGTTCGGCGCCTCGCCAGGAGGACGTAGTGCCAAATACGTCTCCCCCGTTCCAGGTGCGGACTCTCGGACGACCGGGAGGACCGTAGCCAGCGCAGCCCGACGCCTTGGCGGGTGGAAGGACGAAGCGCGAAACGCAGGCGGTCCCGCAAGGGCCCGTCAGCGTCCGGGAAAGTTAGAGGAGGGGCTGCATCCCCAATGTCGGCGGGCGATCGACGTCGGCATCCTCGAAGCGAGTACCGGAGTCACTGCCTTGCAAGGCAAACTCATCTCCCGCGAGAGCGGGGGAACCAGGAGTAGATAGGGCGCGGGTCGCAAGACCCGCCAAGTACCCTCTCCCTAACGGGGGAAAGGGCCAGGGTGAGGGCAAACCCCCGCCCTGCGCCCCTCCCCCAAAGGGAAAGGGCAAGAAGACAAGGGCGATAAGCCCGCAAAAGGAGCCGACCGAGACGAAACGAACATAGCCGAAGGCGCCAACAAGGCCCCAGCCTTCATCACCCTCCCCAACGGGGGAGAGACCCAAGGGTGAAGGCAATTCAACGCGCCCTCATCCCCAGACCGCAGGCGTCCCGCCTGCATCCCCCTCTCAACCACTATCCTGGTGGGCCAGCCTGGACTCGAACCAGGGACCTCAGTCTTATCAGGACTGCGCTCTAACCGGCTGAGCTACTGGCCCACTCGAAGAAGCGCCCCGCCACCCTACGTGAGTATAGGTACGCCCGCGTCCGGCTGTCAAGCCGCCGCCCCCCCGGCTGTAATGAATGTAATAGAAAGTTAACAATTACTTAACAGCCAAGAAACATCGCTCCCCCAAAATGACCGCCAAGACCAACGGGGAGGACCTCATGGGCCACTACAAGGCGGAATACATCTGGATAGACGGCTCGGACCCGACGGCCAAGCTCCGCTCGAAGAGCATGGTGATCCCCTCCGGAAAGGCGCCGCCGCTCTGGGGATTCGACGGCTCCAGCACCAACCAAGCCCCCGGCGAAAACTCCGACTGCGTCCTCAAGCCCGTCTTCACCTGCCCAGACCCCATCCGAGGCGGCGACAACCTCCTCGCCATGTGCGAAGTCCTGCTCACAGACATGTCCCCCCACCCCACCAACACCAGGGCCGCCTGCGCCGCCGCCGCCGAAAAGTACGCCGACTTCGACATGTGGTTCGGCATCGAGCAGGAATACACCTTCTTCGACGGCATCAGGCCCCTCGGTTGGCCCGCCAACGGCTTCCCCGCCCCCCAAGGCGGCTACTACTGCGGCGTAGGCTCCGACGAGGTCTTTGGCCGACCCATCGTCGAAGCCCACATGGACGCCTGCATCGAAGCCGGCCTCATGATCGCCGGCATCAACGCCGAAGTCATGCCCGCCCAGTGGGAGTTCCAAATCGGACCCATCGGCGCCCCAGCCGTAGGCGACCACATCTGGCTCGCGCGGTGGCTCCTCTACCGCATCGGCGAAGACATCCACATCTCCGACGACGAGAACAAGGGCGTCAGCGCAAGGCTCGACCCCAAGCCCGTCCAGGGCGACTGGAACGGCGCAGGCGCGCACACCAACTTCTCCACCAGGCAGATGCGCGAAGACTATGACGCCTGCGTAGCCGCCGCCGAAGCCCTCAAGGCCAACCACGACAAGCACATCGCCAACTACGGCCACCGCATAGAAGAGCGCCTCACCGGCCTCCACGAAACCTGCTCCTACCGAGAATTCAGGTACGGCGTCTCCGACAGGGGCGCCTCCGTCCGCATCCCCTGGCAGGTCCACCGAGACCGCAAAGGCTACATCGAGGACAGGCGCCCCAACGCCAACTGCGACCCCTACAAGGTAACGGAGCTGATCCTAAACACGGTGTGCGGGGCAGCCTCCTAGACAGGCAATCTCAAAAAACAAGCGGGGCCTGCGCCGTCGGGGTGGGGCGCAGGCCCTCTGCTTTGCCCAGTCCTACGAACCCCAGCTCCCAGGACATCGAGGCCCCCATGATTGCCAGGGACCCAGAAGCAGTCGAGTTCGTCCTCCACGAAGCCAGGGACAACGACGTCAAGTTCATCCGCCTCTGGTTCACCGACATCCTAGGCAGTCTCAAGGGCGTCTCGGTCACAGTCGAGGAGCTCGAAAGCGCCCTGACCCAGGGAATCGGGTTCGACGGCTCCGCCATCGAGGGCTTCGTCCGCTCGGAAGAGAGCGACATGTACGCCCTCCCCGACCCCGCAACCTTCGGCATCCTACCCTGGCGCCCCAGCGCCAACGCCGTCGCCAAGATGTTCTGCGACATCGTAACCCCAGACGGCAAGCCCTTCGAGGGAGACCCAAGGTTCATCCTCCGCAAGAACCTGGAACGCGCCGCAAGGCTCGGCTACACCTACTACGTCGGCCCCGAAATCGAACACTTCTACTTCAAGAGCCCGGAAGGCGCCGAGCCGCTCGACGAAGCCGGCTATTTCGACCAGGACCACCAAGACCTCTCCTCCGACCTCCGGCGCGAAACCGTGCTCACGCTGGAAGAGCTCGGCATCCCCGTCGAGTTCAGCCACCACGAGGTCGCCCCAGGCCAACAGGAAATAGACCTCCGACACACCGACGCCCTCACGATGGCCGACACCGTGATGACGTACCGCCTCGTAGTCAAGGAAACCGCCGCCCGGCGCGGCTGCTACGCAACCTTCATGCCAAAGCCCATCCACGGCATAAACGGCAGCGGAATGCACACCCACCAGTCGCTATTCGAAGGCGCCCGCAACGCCTTCTACGGCCCGGACGACCCCGACAAGCTCTCCGACGTGGCCCGCAAGTTCATCGCCGGCCTCCTCCGCCACGCCCTCGAGATAACCTCCGTAACGAACCAGTGGGTCAACTCCTACAAGCGCCTGGTGCAGAGCCCGGTGGACGAGCCGCTCGGATACGAGGCCCCCGTCTATACCTCCTGGGCGATGGTCAACCGCTCCGACCTGGTCCGCGTCCCCTCCTACAGGCCCGGCCGCGAAGAGTCCCGGAGGGTCGAGTACCGCGCTCCGGACCCCGCGTGCAATCCGTACCTGGCCTTCAGCGTCATGCTCGCGGCAGGACTGAACGGCGTCGAAAAGGGATACGACCTGGCGCCCCCCGCCGAAGTGAATCTCCGCGCAAGCGACGAAGAAGAGCGCCGAGCCCTCGGCATCGAGATGCTCCCCATGAGCCTCTGGGACGCCGTCCGGATAACCGAAAACAGCGAGCTCGTGCGCGACACCCTCGGCGTCCACCTCTTCGAAAGCTTCATCCGAAACAAGAAGGTCGAGTGGGACCGCTACCGAACCCACGTAACCGACTACGAGATAGAACGCTACCTCCCAATACTATAACCACGTCCCCTCAGGTTCCCGGGAGCGCAGGCGTCCCGCCCCCTTCCTTAATGACGAGGGTATGCAGGTCCCATCCCCCAGGTCCTAGGAGCGCAGGCGTCCCGCCTGCTCCCTTTCCTTAACAACGGGTATGCAGGGTTCCGTCTTGTCCCCTCCCTTCATGGGAGAGGGCTAGGGTGAGGGTGATTCCCCGCCCCATCCCCTCTCCTTCACGGGCAGGCCAGTCTCCCCCACTTATTGCAATCTTGGCGCGCTATGTGTACCCTAATTGGCGCTATGGAGATTCAACGCATCACGGACTCACCCTTCCTCTGGGGCGCCGCCGGCCTCGCCATAGGCGCCGCGCTCGGCGTAACCACGCTCTCCGTATGGCTGATTGCCATAGGCATCGGCGGACACGTGCTCTACCTGAAACTCAGGGGACCGGCGCAGCACAAGACGGAGGGGCTGCTATTCGCCGGCGGCCCGGCGTTCATGATGGCCTGGGTACTCGGCTTCATCGTCCGCGCCCTGATAATCTGACGGCGGCCTCCGCCGAATGAAGGCGTCTCTCTTCGTAACCTGTGTCGTGGACCAGTTCTACCCCGAAGTCGGCGAGAGCGCGGTCCGCGTGCTCCGACGGCTCGGCGTCGAGGTCGACTTCCAGGAAGAGCAGACCTGCTGCGGCCAGCCCGCCTTCAACTCCGGCTTCCGCTCCGACGCCAAGCCCCTCGCCAAGCGGTTCCTCGACACCTTCGAGAGCTCCGAGTCCATCGTGATACCCTCCGGGTCCTGCGCCGCCATGGTCCGCGTATTCTACGAAGAGCTTTTCCACGACGAGCCCGACCTGGCGGCCAAGGCGCGCAACGTCGCCGCCAAGACGTTCGAGCTGACCGAGTTCATAGTCGACGCGCTTGGGATAACGCGCCTTCCCGAATCCTCAGGCCCGCCTCGGCGGACCAGGGTAACGTACCACGAGGGCTGCCACCTGCGCCGAGAGCTAGGGGTCATGACCCAGCCGAGGGCGCTGCTCGAGGCCGCGCCAGGCGTAGAGCTGGCCCCGATGCGCCAGGCGGACGTCTGCTGCGGATTCGGCGGCGCCTTCGCGGTCAAGTACCCCGACATATCGGGCGGAATGCTTGCCGACAAGCTCCGGCACGTCGCGGAGACGGGCGCCGACGCCGTGACAGCCTGCGACAGCACGTGCTTGATGCAGATAGCCGGCGGCATGGAGAAGAGCGGCATGACCACCCGCGCCGTCCACGTCGCGCAGCTCCTCGACGAGGCCATGGGGTAGATGAAGCCGAAGACCGGGGACTTCAACAGGGCCGCCGCGAGCGCGCTGGCGGACGCCGACGTGCAGCGGAACATGCGGGGGCTGTACGACGGCTTCCACATGGCCCGCGAACGCGCCGCGGAGGCGACCCCCAACTGGGAAGACCTCCGAGACCGCGCCCGGGCCGTCAAGGCTCACACCATCGAGTATCTCGACCACTACCTCGGCATGGCCGCCGAGAACGTGGAGCGCGCCGGCGGCAAGGTCTTCTTCGCCAAGGACGCGGACGAGGCGTCGCGCTACATCCTCGACCTGGCCGCCGCCAGGGGCGTAAAGACGGTCATCAAGAGCAAGTCCATGCTCTCAGAGGAGATGGGCCTGAACGCAAGGCTGGAAGAAGCCGGCGTCGAGCCCGTCGAAACCGACCTGGGCGAATACCTGATCCAGCTGCGCGGGGAAACGCCCTACCACATCGTCGCCCCCGCGCTGCACCTCTCCAAAGAGCAGGTGGCAGACCTGCTCCAAGAAGAGATCGGCGGCCCGCGCTACGAGCGCGCCGAGGACCTGACAGCCGCCGCGCGAGAACAGCTGCGCGGCAAGTTCTTCGAGGCCGACATGGGAATCACGGGCGCCAACTTCCTCGTAGCCGAGACGGGAACGCTCGTGCTGGTTACGAACGAGGGCAACGGAAGAATGTGTACCTCGATGCCGAAGGTCCACGTCGCCATCATGGGCATGGAAAAGGTCGTACCCTCCATGGAGGACATGGGGATGTTCCTCCGCCTGCTCATCAGGTCGGCGACGGGACAGCGCCTCTCCAGCTACGTAACCTTGGTGAACGGAGTGAGGCGGGATGATGACGTGGACGGCCCCGAGGAGTTTCACCTGGTGGTGGTGGACAACGGGCGCTCGAAGATGCTGGCAGACCCCGCCCTGCGGGAAGCGCTCTACTGCCTCCGCTGCGGCGCGTGTCTGAACGCCTGCCCCGTCTACCGCAAGGTGGGCGGCCATTCGTATGGCTGGGTCTATTCGGGCCCGATAGGGGCGGTCGTGTCGCCCATGCTGACGAGCCTTCCGGACGCGAAGGACCTGCCGTATGCGTCCAGCCTGTGCGGAGCCTGCCGAGAGGTGTGCCCCGTCAGGATAGACATCCCCCGTATGCTCCTGCACATGCGGAGCGACCTGGCGGAGGGCGGGCCACACTCCGGCTCGCCGCGGGCCTCGCTCGCAGAGCGGTTGACGATGAAGGCGTGGAGGCTTGCGGTGGCGCGTCCTTGGATGCTGCGACTGGCGAACCGGCTAGCCAGGCTCGCCCAGCGGCCCCTAGTTAAGGACGGCAGGCTGCGGAAGCTGCCGCCTCCGCTCTCCGCGTGGACACGCCATAGAACCTTCCCCGCCGTGGCGTCCCGCCCATTCAGGGACCGATGGCGCTCGGAGCTCCGGAAGAGCCGGCGCGATGGCTGACCGCCAAGCGTTCATGGCAAGCATCCGGCGAGCGCTGGGCCGGGACGCTCCCGGCGCGTCAGTCCAGCCGCCTTCCGAGACAGCCCTGTCCCTGGATCCGGCCGACTTGGACGCGCGGGCGCGGGCCGCCGCGAACGACGCTTCGGAGCGCTCGGACGAGCTGATGGACGCACTGGCGCGGTCGGCGGCGAGCGCCGGATGGAAGGTCGCGAGGGTCTCGACCTTGGAAGAGGCGGCCGGGTACATCCGGTCCGCAGCGCTGGACGTGGAGGCGAAGACGGTCGTGAGGTCGGCCCACGAACTGCTGGACAGCATGGGCATAGACGCTGCGCTGGCGAACGTCGGCATCCGCGCCGAGACAATGACCGCTGGCGATGAGAGCGGGCGCGAGGCGCTCCGCGAGACGGCGTTTCACGCGGAGATGGGCGTAACGGGCGCGGACTACGCCATAGCCGAAACGGGGAGCGTGGCGCTGCTTGCGCGCGCGGAGGTGAGCCGGCTCGTGGCGCTGCTGCCGCCGGCGCACGTGGCGGTCGTGGAAAGGGCAATCGTGCTGCCGAGCCTAGATGAGCTGTTCACGCTGCGGCGCGGCGCATTCTACGACGGCAACCTGGGCAGCTACATGAACATCATCACCGGGCCCAGCCGCTCCGCCGACATAGAGCAGACCCTAGTAACAGGCGTCCACGGACCGGGAGAAGTACACATGGTTCTGCTGGAGTAGCGCCTTGTCCCCTCTCCCTCGATGGGCGAGGGTGATTCAGGGATGCCAAACATATTTGAACCAGCGCTGGCGCTGATTCAATGTAGTATTGTCGTGCAGACGTGCGGGAGCTTGCTGCGGGCGTCATAGGTTCAATACGGCTCTTCGACTACTCCCCAAGCCGTATCTCCCCCTCCCAGAAGTGGTGGTAACCGCCGGGCACGGGAACGTACTGGCCGGTAAAGATGCGGGCAATATCATACTCAGGGAGAGTCGCCGTCGCCATACATCTCCCATCGAATATCACGCCGCGCCCGTCGAAACCGAAGTCCAGGTTGTCGAAGCCGTGCCGCTTGCGATGGTCGGGAAGGTCGTTCACGTCAACCGGGTACAGGGCGAGGAAGAACAACGCCTCGGTGTCGGCGCGAGCGCACGGCTCCCTGACGTAGGCCAGCGTGTTTTCTCCGAGATATACGTCGAAGTCGGAGCGGATTGCTGGTTCGCCGGACACCAGCTCCTCGTAGGCGGGGCGGGCCGCCAGTTCGCTGGACTCTTTGATGTTCCCAATCAGAGCGATACCGTATCTTCCGTCGTCAGCAATGACGCGCTCAACTGAAACTTGCTCGCCCAGCAGCTCCAATTCCTCCAGTATTGATATTTTGTCATGGACCAAGAAGATTCTATCTGGAACATTGGGGAACAAGGCGACTAAATCGACCATCTGACGGAGACACGGGCGGAGACCCGGTTCGGCGGAGGGTCCACACCAGAGGGTCCCGTAGTAGTAATTGCCCGGGCTTTCCTCTTCTCCTTGATAGAACTTTATAGCAGGGGCTGCATAACGGACTGCGAAAACCATGTCCTCTTCCCGCACTCGTTCTTCCAGTACGGCAAGAATGGATTTGATGTTTTTACGTGTCTCGTACGGACTGTCCTGCCTCATCGCGCCCACCCCAACAAGGGCTATTGAGCCAGCGGCCACGATGGCCAGCGCCGGAGCCAGCCCCTCCCGGCGCGTGAGCGAGGACAGATAACCGGCTGTCCAATGAAACGCAACGCCGACCGCCAGGAATATGACTGGCCCCAGATAGATGTTTTGGCGAATCCTTCCCAGGGGGTAAAGGGTCAGCAGGGCGGCGAAAAGGGCGATGCCAACTGCCAGCAGCGCCAGGGTTGCAATGGCATCGAATCGCCGCCTCTTCAGGGATGCCAGCAGCATAAGGGCCAATGCGCCAACCGCCAATACGGCAACGGCTTCCGGCAAATGATAGGTCAGCAAACTCCAAACGCTATCAATCGAGAACTCGAAGATAGCGCGCGCATCGAGTTTTCCCCAGTAGTAATACGCCGACAAATAGCTATCAGAGCCGAAGCCCCCTTCCTGCCACTGATCCCGCAAAGTCATCAAGTAGCTGATGATGCACCCCGCCAGAAAGCACGATGCGGGCAAGAGCAGGACGATGCGCCGCTCGAGCCAATTACGAATCCGGATCAGGTATGTATTCCCTTCCGCCGCCGCTAAACTCGGGGAGGGCAGCATTATAGCGGCGCCAATGACAGCAACGCCGAACAGGACCAAGCCGTACTGGAGCAATGGCGCGAGGAACAGTGAAACGCAGAGCAGGGCCTTCCTGCCGTCCCGCAGATACCACAGCAGCCCCGCTATCAGCAGCGCGGCAAGCAGCGCGTCGATGGAGTACTCCCGCGCATCCCGGGCGTGTTCTATGGCGGCAAGGGAAAGAGTCGCCAGCAGCGCCGCCAGAAACGCGGCCCAACGGGCAACTCCCAGGCGCGGCAGCAAAAAGAGCGTCACGGCAACGGTCAGAACGCTGGCCGTCGCCGGAAGAAAGCGGATGCTGAAGTCGGATATATCCACTTTCTGCGCCGCCCACAGCGCCAGGGGATACAGTATGGGCGAGGAGTTGCCGTGGCGGGTATTGTGGACTACCTCCGAGAGGGAGCCCCTCGAATTATTGGCGGCAACCGCTTCGTCATACCATACTTCATGTCCCGGCAGGTCATAGAAGCGCAGCCCCGCCGCCACTACGAGAAGGCACACGAACGCAGCAAGGACCAGCCGTTCCCGAGAACGCGCACGGAGAGGGAGAGTACCCCCCCCCGTACTTATGTTCTGATAGGGCGCGGCCAAGGCGCGCCAGAGACTGCTAGGCCGAAGCAAATCCCATTGCAATTACTGCGCGTCCATATTCCGCTGATATTCCTATGGCGCAAGCATACGACGCCGACTCAAGGACGCGCAACAAAAACTACATTGAAGCAGTACTGGCATTGATGCGTAGGACCCGTCCCGGAGTTGCCGCCGCGCTCTATTCGAAGATGTCCTTGACGGGCATCCGCCAGCCGTGAACGACGTCGCTGACGTCGAGCGTGTCCGATTCCGCCAGGGCTGCTACGTCGGTGAGCGAGCGGTGAACGTACACTGTCCGGCTGCGCGGGTTCACGACCACGACGGCGAGCGTCCCGGCCTCGAGCCAGTCGGCTACCTTCTCGTCCACCTCGGCATATCGGTCGTTGGGGGAGACAACCTCTATAGCAAGGTCCGGCGCTCCTGGAAAGAAGCCCGGCGCGTCTCCCACGGCTTCCCTGCGCTCACGCCGAACGAAAGCGGCGTCCGGCGCGCGGACGTGGTCGGGATTCGACGCCAGCAGGAAGCCCGTCTCGGCCGCATAGACGCTGCCGAGCCCGTTCGCCTTCACGTGATTGCCCATGGAGATCCCGATTGACATCGCGCTCTCTCCGTGAACGTATCCGGCTGGCGGCATCTTCTTCAGCTCTCCCTGTATGAGCTCGTACCGGAAGCCGTCATCTGGCATCCGCAGCAAGTCTTCCGCCGTCACGGGCTGGGTTGTCGCAACCATGTCTCACTCCCCTCAGCGTCGGACTATCTTGCCGGCGTCGTTCAGGTAGTGGGTTTCGCGCGTCTTCGCGTCGTTCTTCTCGATGACCTCCTGGATGGCAGCCGCCGCGATGTTGGGGTCGAGCCTCAGCACTGTCCCTATCGCCACGAACAGGACGTCCACGGCCTCGTTCGCAATCCTGTCGGGCGACTCGCGGAGGATGGCATAGTCGAGCTCGCGCACCTCCTCGTCCTGGATGGGGACGCGGGCGAGCAGGTCGTCCTGCGTGGCCGCGCCGGTGATGCCGAATCGCTCGTGGAAGGCGTGTACGCACGCGGCGAGGTCGGCGACCTGCGCTCGTATGTCTTCAGCGCCCATGGCCGCTCTTGGAGAAGACGGCGCTGCCGGTCATCATGAGGCGGATGGCCTGCTCGGCGGCGTCGGCGATGAGCTCGGGGGCGCGTTCGGAGGCTTCGTCGAGGGTCATGGGCTCGCGTGTTATGGCCGTGGCCGCCGCTATGCCGTGTTCGTGGACGTGGCGGAAGCCGTCGCCCAGCGAGCCCGATAGGCCGATGACGGGGATGCCATGTTCCATGGCAATCCGCGCCACGCCGACGGGAGCCTTGTTGTAGATGGTCTGGAAGTCCATGCAGCCTTCGCCCGTGATGACAAGGTTCGCGCCGTCCATATGGCTTTCCAGGTCAACCGTGTCGAGGACGATGTCCGTGCCTGGCCGCAGCCTGCCGCCCAAGAATGCCATTATGCCGCCTCCGAGTCCGCCCGCCGCGCCCGCGCCGGGGACATCGTTGACGTCTGCGCCGACATCGCGCTCGATTACCCTGGCGAAATGGACCAAGGCGGCGTCCAGCAGCTCGACCATGACAGGGGTTGCGCCCTTCTGGGGGCCGTACACCGCAGACGCGCCCTCGGGGCCGGTCATCGGATTGTTGACGTCGCATGCCACGTCGAAGTGGGCGTCGCTGATCCTGGGGTCGAGGCCGGACATGTCTATGCGGCCGAGGCGGGCGAGGGCCGCGCCCCCTGGGGGAAGGTCGGCGCCGTCTTCATCCAAGAGGCGCGCGCCGAGCGCCTGCGCCATTCCCGCCCCGGCATCATTGGTTGCGCTGCCGCCGATGGCGAGGATGAAGCGGCGGAAGCCCGCGTCGAGCGCCTGGGATATGACCTCGCCAAGCCCGTAGGTCGTCGCGCTCAGTGGGTCATACTCGTCGGCGGACAGGAGCGACAGGCCAGAAGTGCGGGCCATCTCGATTACCGCGGTCAAGCCGTCGCCCATCGCTCCCCACTGGGCGCTGACCCTTGCGCCGATAGGTCCAGTCACCTCTGACGTTTCGATTCGGCCGTCGGAGATCTCGACCAGCGTCTCGAGGGTGCCGTCGCCGCCGTCGGCGACGGGCACTATGTCGATGTCGGCGTCGGGCAAGACCCGCCTGATGCCGCCGGCCATGGCCCTGGAGGCGTCTGGGGCATATACGCTACCCTTGAAGCTGTCCGTCGCTATTACTATCTTCATTCTGACACGGGCTTTCGGAGCGATGGATTGCGTCATTATATCATTCGGGGCGCCGCTCTTCTGGTAGAATCGGGCCGGGCGGCGGCTGGCGGCAGAGAACCCGCAAAGGAGCGGCTGGACTTTGACTATTGTCAGCATCAAGGACACGGCCTGCGCCGAGATAGACCGGCGCGGCGTCGAAGCCATACGAATAGCGAAGGACATCCTCGAACATCCGGAGTCGGGGTTTCGAGAGCGGCGCACGTCGAGGACAACGGCGGACGCGCTGTCGTCGCTGGGCGCGCGCGTCGAGGACGGCATCGCGGTTACGGGCCTGAGGGGGATGCTGGACAGCGGGCGCGCCGGGCCGACTGTGGCGGTCATGGGCGAGCTCGACTCGCTGATAGTCCCCGGGCATCCGCACGCCGACGCCGATACCGGGGCGGCGCACGCATGCGGTCATCACTGCCAAATCGGCTCGATGCTCTCGGCGTGCATGGGGCTGCTGGCGCCGGGCGTAATGCAGGCGCTTTCAGGGCGTGTGGCCCTTCTCGCCGTACCCGCCGAGGAGTACATCGAGATCGAGTACCGGGACGAGCTGCGGCGTTCGGGAGTCATAGAGTTCCTGGGCGGCAAGCCCGAATTCATCCGTCTCGGCAAGCTGGACGACGTGGACATGGCGATGATGACGCACACAATAGCCGGACCCCGGGGCGCGAAGTTTGCGGTTGGGGGCACCAACAACGGGATGCTGGCCAAGCGGGTGTCTTTCACGGGGACGGCGGCGCACGCCGGGGCTGCGCCGCACGCGGGCGTGAACGCGCTCAACGCCGCCATGATAGCCATGTCCGCCATACACGCGCAGAGGGAGACCTACCGGGACGAGGACACGATACGCATCCACCCGATAATAACGAGGGGCGGATCGGCCGTGAGCTCTGTGCCCGCCGACGTGCGAATGGAGACGTTCGTTCGGGGTCGCAGCGTCGAGGCGTTCACGTCGGCGAGCCGAAAGGTGGACCGCGCTCTCAGGGCGGGGGCTATGGCTGTCGGGGGCAGCGTTACCATTACGACGCTGCCCGGCTACATGCCGATTCGCAGCGAGCCTATCATGCTGGCGCTGCACGAGGAAAACGCGGCCCGCCTCGTCGGGGAGGACAATATCGCGCCCCTGGGACACCGCACAGGCTCGACCGACATGGGCGACGTCTCCCAGATCATGCCCGTCATACATCCCTACGTCGCGGCGGCGTCCGGGAACAGCCACGGCGTGGATTACGTGATAGAGGACTACGAGACGGCTGTGCTGACGGCCGGCAAGGCCATGGCGATGACGGTCATAGATCTGCTCGGAGACGGCGCGGCCAAGGCGTTGGAGGTCAGGCGCACTTACCGCGCCCCGATGTCCAAGCTCGAGTACCTTTCGACCGTCCGCGCCGTCGCTGGGGAAGAGACGTACAAGGAGTAGAGGATAACGACGAGTGGATAGCGGGGAGTTCGGGAACGCTTGTGGGCGTGATGGGTAACTTGGAGGGACTGAAGGCCGCGGCGCAGCGGGCGG
This sequence comes from uncultured Dehalococcoidia bacterium, assembly GCA_958296115.1. Taxonomy (GTDB): domain Bacteria; phylum Chloroflexota; class Dehalococcoidia; order Lucifugimonadales; family CAJWER01. The sequence continues at coordinate 1,540,782 of OY282442.1, read as the reverse complement.
TGGACCGACGCCGCGTTTGGCTGGCGTCTGTCGTGGACGCGGCGCTGGACAGCCCGGAGACGGGCTTCCGGGAGTTCAGGACTGCGCGGCTGGTCGGCGAGAAGCTGGCCGAGCTTGGCGTCAGGGCCCAGAATGGCATCGCCATCACCGGTATGAAGGGCTACTTGGACGGCGGCAGCCCCGGCCCGACGGTGGCTATCATAGGCGAGATGGACTCCATCAGGGTTCCCGGTCATCCGAAGGCGGACCCGGAGACCGGAGCCGCGCACGCATGCGGCCACAACGCCCAGCTTGGCATGATGTTGGGCGCGGCCGCGGCGCTGTCGGAGCCTGACGTGCTGAGCGCTCTTTCGGGCCGGGTGGCGCTGATGGCGGCGCCGGCCGAGGAGTTCATAGACGTCGAGTACCGATGGGGACTCAGGCAGGAAGGCAAGCTGGGGCTGCTGTCAGGCAAGCAGGAGTTCATCCGCCTGGGGGCGTTCGACGACGTGGACATGGCGATGATGGTCCACACTTCCGCGAGCCCTGGAGACTCCAGGTTCTCCGGCGGAGGGACGAACAACGGCCACCTGGTGAAGTACGTGCGGTTCTTGGGGAGGGCGGCGCACGCCGGCGGGTCGCCGCACAGGGGCGTGAGCGCTCTGCAAGCGGCTATGGTCGCCCTGAACGCGGTCAACACGCAGCGCGAGACGTTCAGGCAGGATGACGCGGTGAGGCTGCACGGCATCATCACGTCCGGGGGCGATTCGGCGAATTCGGTTCCTGCGGACGTGCGGTACGAGGGGCGCGTGCGCGGCGCGACGCTGGACGCCATCGAAGACGCGGCTCGCAAGATGGACAGGTGTCTGCGCGCCGGAGCGCTGGCGTTGGGCGGGCAGGTCGAGATAGTTTCAATCCCGGGCTATCTGCCGATTCGCCACGATGCTGGGCTGCTGGGAGTATTCCGCGACAACGCGGTAAAGCTCATGGGCGCGTCTGGGTTCGCCGAGCATCCGACGGACCGCGTTCGGGGCGGCTCGACCGACATGGGCGACGTGAGCCAAATCCTGCCGGCCATCCACCCCTACACCGGGGGCGCGGTGGGCATGGGGCACGGGGCCGACTACGCGGTGAGGGACTACGAGCAGGCGGTGATACGGCCGGCGAAGGTGATGGCCATGGCGGTGATAGACCTGCTCGCAAACGGCGCCGCTAGGGGCATGGAGACGTTGGCGAGGAGCAGGCCGCCCCTGACGAAGGCGCAATACCTGGAGCTCCAACAGAGCCGGCTGAACGAGGAGACCTACGAGGGCCGGTGATTCGAGAGAGCACCCTCCTTGTCAGGCTTGGTTGCCTTGTTGGCCGGGTTCTCTCTGCTGGGGTTGGCTCCCGGGGGCTTCCCCGAATTGTCCTTTTTGGGAGGGATCGTCCTATCACTCCTTCCCTCCGTTATGAGCACATATTTCCTAGGCGGGGACATTGAGCACCTCCTTCCTGAATGTCCATCCTCAATTTACAATATATCATAAATCGTCGTTCGATTCCAACCTCTAGGGCCTCTTGCTTCTTGCCAGCGCAACAACTTCCCACGCAGCCTAGGAGCATTCCTCATGTCCATGTCAGCAATTTTTCCAAGAACTCTCGAATTATAGAAGTATGTAGTAATGGCAATCGACTTGACATCTGCTGATACTAGAAACTCAAACATTTCGGTTTCCGATTCGCCCGGTTCCACTATGAGTCCGTCCTTTTTCCAAGAACGCCTAATCTGTTCTAATGTGGTCCACTGAATATATTCTTGCTCATCCACCACAAATACTTCCTCGTACAGTTGTTCAATGTCTTCGTCTGGCGATGGGGATATTCGCTGAATGCTGGAGAGCCCGCCGAAGAACTCTACGTTGACCCTCGATGTATTATGCAAGATTGCCGTCACAGCAATATGTGTGTATTTAGAGCCGACCAATCTGTGTGAAATATCGTGCGAGATGGTTACATGAGGCTCTCTAGCCCTGAATATCTCCAACTTCTTCCAAGCGAACCATCCACCAATCACGAGCGCGGAGAACGTCACAGCGGCTTGAACGACGCTCGCCCAGTCTTTGAGTGTGGAGGGCCAGAATGATGATGCCGCACGCGCAGGCATCTCTTGGTTGGGCGCAGGGTCTTGGGCCCATACAGATTCTGACGAGCCGGCGAGGTAGATCACCGCAATCACGACCGTGAATGCAGCTATCATCTTGGCTTTATTCACGCGAACTGGTAGTCGCGGAGCGACGCTATCAGCTGCAGCATCTCGGTTACGCGCCCCTTGGCCGCGCCGTTGGCAGAGCCGCCGTTCCAGGTTACTGGGCCTTCGGCGGCGGCGTGCTCGACGAGCTCGCCGCGGGTGGCGTCATCTACTTCGACGGGGCCCATGAGGTCGAGGCAGACGTCCACCAGCCGTTCCGGGGACAGGTCGCCCTGTTCCTCGAGCCGGTCGAGCATGGCGCGGACGCCGGGGCGGGAGGCGTCGCCGATGGTGTTGGCGAAGAAGTTGGTGCGGCGCATCAGGGAGCCGCTGTTGATCCACTCGGGGCCGGTGTGCCACCCCTCGACGGACGGGGGGTTGAGGAACTCCTGGCCCATGTAGCCGGCCTGTCGCGAGAGGTTGCCGAATCCAGGCGAGGGGAAGTCCGAGCCGCCGACCAGCCGGAGTGTGCCAACGACCACTTCGGCGGGGCTCTTGAGCTTGGCAAAGCGCGCGTCCTTGAAGAAGTCGGAGTGGAACAGGACGCGGAGGGTGTGGCGGATGTCCAAGTCGGACTCGGCCAACGCCTCTACCAGGGTGTCGATTGCCGCGGGGTCGCGGGGCGGCGTGACGGACCAGGCGGGCACCTGCGCCTCGTCGGCGACGAAGAAGTTGTAGAGGTGGCGGGCGATGAAGCGGAGGGTGGCGGGCTGCTGGCAGATGATGTCTATGGCCTCACTGCCGTTCAGCCTGCCGGCGTGTCCGAGGAAGGACTTCTCGCCGTCGTCGTGGTCGTCGGGACGGTATTCGAAGAACCAGTCGAACCGTCCCATGGGGAAGCGCGGCAGCTTGGGGGCCATTGTCCAGCCGGTGAAGGCGCGGGAGCACTCCCGGACGTCGGTCTCGGTGTAGTTGCCGACTCCCATGGAGAAGAGCTCGAGGAGCTCGCGGCCCCAGTTCTCGTTGACGCGGTCGGCGTGGTTCTCGTTGTTGTCGAGCCAGTAGATCATTGCGGGGTTTCTGGCGATTTCCACGAGGAGGTCCCTGAACGGGCCGAGTCCTTTTTCGCGGAGCGCGTCCACCATGTCCATGATCTCGTCCCAGTGGTCGACCTTGGAGACGCCCGTGGCGAAGATGCCGTGCCAGAATAGGGCCATCTTCTCTTGGAGGGGGGCGCGGGTGTTCAACATGCGGTAGGTCCAGCTCGCGTGCCCCATGCCGTAGATGGTTCCAGGCTTCCAGGCCCAGGGCTGGAAGCGGAGCATCTCGTACATATCTACGGGGGGTTGGCTCTCCGGATGCAGCAGCTCCTCCACGGCGGCGGCGTAGCCGTTCGCCGCGCGCGCTTCCAGCTCGCCGCGGTCGGCGCCGAATCCTGCGCGGCGCATGAGATGCGCCATCAAGGGGATGTCTGTGCCTGTCATCTCCAACCCTCCCAAGCGTGATGTCAATAAGCACTATAGCCACGCCCGCGGCTCATGTCAAAGCGGGAAAGCGGCGATAGCGCTATGATTGCCCCAGTCAGCGCCGAAAGATGGAGGGACGCATTGAAACTGATAATCGTCGGAGCCGAGTATGCCGGCAAGACCACCCTGGTGAACAAGATAGCGGACTGGCGCGACGAGATGATGGGGCAGCCGACCCCCTTGGGCATCGTGCGCTATCACGACCATTTCACGCTGCCATGGGTCGGCCACTGGGACGAGATCGCCCAGGAGGATCTGGACAAGTTCATGTCTCTGGGCCCGGAGCTGAAGGAGATGTTCCAACGCTACCAGTTCTACTACCACCTGATGCCGACGCTGTACCGCGACACCGACCACATCCTGGTCGGGTTCCACATCGAGGAGGCGGTGTACGCGCCTCTCTATTACGGCTACGGGCATAAGGGGGAGTACGGCGACCGCGAGTCGTTCTGTCGGCACATCGAGACGGACATACTGGAGCAGGCGTCAGACACGGTCCTCGTACTGCTGAAGGCGAGCCCCGAGGTCATCCGCGAGCGTATGCGCGCGGCTCCCCACGAGCGCGCCACGCTCAAGGACGAGGACGTCGAGCACGTATTAGAGCGGTTCGAGTATCACTACGGGCATTCCCACCTGCGGTACAAGTTCGCGCTCGACACTTCGGAGGCGACGCCGGACGAGACGCTGGCGGCGTTCATCGAGAGTTACACTCCGCACCTGAGCGAGCGGGACCAGCTTCGCATCCAGACGCGGAGGGCGTTGGGTTAGCCGAACCAGACGCCCAGGTACTTGGTAAGCCAGAACAGGCCCGCGTAGGCCGCGCCGCCCGAAGCCGCCAGGACGAGCAGCATGAGGCGGTAGCGGTATGCGCCGCGCAGGGAGCAGGCGCGCCGCCCTCGCAGATAGAGGATGACGGCAACGGCGGCTACCGTCAGCCCGGCCGCCCTGAAGAGCCAGCCGTAGGTGTAGTAGAGGGTGTCGCCCAGGGTTACGGCCTCCGCGGCGGTTGCGACTCCCAGGAGAGCAAGCACAACCGGGGATACGCAGCACGTGATGGCCGTGAATCCGGATAGCAGCCCGAAGAGCAGTCCCTTCTTCACTTCCCGCCCCGCAGCGGCGCCCCGCAGGGAGGCGCGAGCGCTATGTTCCGAGGCTGTCTTGCCGCCGTTCATCATGTCGCTTTGACGCTGCGCGCCTTTCGGTCGATTTGCTGGGAGAGCCGGGCTCCTATGTTAGAATCGAAACGGCTCCAGCGACAGCCGGGCGAGGTACGCGATCTACGTCAGCCACCTCAGATTGACGAACTTCCGCAGCTACGAGCTCCTCGACCTCGACTTTGGGCCTGGCATGGTCATTATCGAAGGCGCGAACGGCCAGGGCAAGAGCAACCTCGTCGAGGCGCTGTACCTCCTTGCGATCGCCAAGTCGCTGCGAGCCTCGAGCGAGCGGGAGTTGGCGCGCTGGCAGCCGCCCACCGGCATGGAGACCTATACCCAAGTGACGGCGGCGGTAGAGCGCGGCTCAAGTCCGGTGCGAGTGCAGATTGATTTCAGATGCCTGCCGCAGGAAGAGGATAGCGAGCCGGGGTTGCCCGCCCCAGCCGGCGCAGTGCAGAAGTACGTGAAGGTCAACGGCGCTCCCCGCCGCGCCTCGGACCTCGTGGGGGAGGTGCTGGCGGTCATCTTCACGGCGCAGGACCTGGATCTGGTCTTCGGGTCGCCGTCTGTCCGACGCCGATACCTGGACATCCTCATCTCCCAATTCGACCGTCGGTATCTGCGCGCGGTCCAACGGTATCAGCGGGTCGTTACACAGCGTAATCACCTACTCAAGGCGATAGGAGACCGCCGGGCGCGGCTCGATGAGCTGGCGTTCTGGGACGACGAGCTCGTCGCCGCAGGCGGCTACATCATGGCCGTGCGCGCCGGCACTATCGCGTCGCTGTCGGCTCTCGCCGAGGGGCTGTATCGAGAGCTGTCGGACGGCGGCGAGGATTGCGAACTGGTCTATGCTTCGAGCGTAGACGCGCCGAACGGCGCGGGCGAGGAGGCATACGCGGCGGGGCTGAGAGAGGCGCTGGAGCAGTCGAGGGGGCGCGAGGTCGCCCAGGGGCATACCGTGTCCGGTCCGCATCGCGACGACCTGATGGTGAAGATCAGGGGGATGCCTGCGGGCCAGTACGCATCGAGGGGACAGAGCCGCACCGTGGCGCTCGCGATGAAGCTGGCAGAGGCTGCCAATCTCCACAATGAGGGGGGGGACGATCCCATCCTGCTGCTGGATGACGCGCTATCAGAATTGGACGCGCGTCGAAGGGGCCGCGTGATGGAGCGCGTCGCCGGCTACCATCAGTCATTCGTTACCACGGCGGACCTGGCCGCTCTCGAATGGGCGCGGTCGCCGCGGATGACCAGATACACAGTGCGGGCAGGAGCCGTGGAGACTGTCCCAGGCAGCGCAGGCGGCCAGGACGGCGGCGCGCTATAGTCCCTTGTCGGCTAGGAAGGCGGCCAGGTCGGCGGTTCGGCAGCTGTAGCCCCACTCGTTGTCGTACCAGCCTACCACCTTCACGAGGCTGCCCTCCATTGACATGGTAGAAGGGCCGTCTATGATCGAACTGTGGGGATTGCCTATGTAGTCGCTGCTGACGAGGGGCTCGTCCGAGTAGTCCAGGATGCCGTTCATGCCGTTGGCGGCGGCTTCGCGGTAAGCATCGTTGACAGCCTCGACCGATGCCGTCTTCTGGAGGTTCGCGACGAAGTCGGTTACGGAGCCGGTCGGCGTGGGCACCCTGAAAGCCATGCCGTGTATCTTGCCGTTCAGCTCAGGCAGCACCAAGCCGACGGCCTTGGCTGCGCCGGTCGTGGTCGGGATGATGTTCAGCGCCGCGGCCCTGGCCCTCCGCAGGTCTTCGTGGACTCTGTCCAGGATGTTCTGGTCGCCCGTGTACGAGTGGATGGTAGTCATCAGTCCATGCTGCACGCCGAATTCGTCGTGGAGCGCCTTCGTCATGGTGGCGATGCAGTTCGTGGTGCAGGATGCGTTGGACACGACGTCGTGGCGCTCCGGGTCATAGGTATCCTCGTTGACGCCCAGCACGAGCGTGGCGTCCTCGCCCTTTGCGGGAGCCGAGATGATGACTTTCTTGGCGCCGCCCTTGCGGTGGCCCGCGGCGGCTGATGCGTCTGTGAAGAAGCCCGTGGACTCGATTACGATGTCGGCGCCGTGCTCGCCCCATGGGAGGTCCGCCGGGTTTCGCTCCGCAAGGACCTTGACCTCGGCGCCGTCGATAATGAGGCTGTCCTCGGTGGAATTGACGTCGCCCGGGTACGCGCCGTAGTTGCTGTCGTACTTGAAGAGGTGTGCGTTAGTCGCCGGGTCGCCCAGGTCGTTGACCGCGGCGACCTGGAGATTGTCCTGGTGGCGCTCCAAGATGGCGCGGGTTACCTGCCTGCCGATCCTGCCGAAGCCGTTGATGCCAACGCGGGTTACCATATCTGCTGACGCTCCCCTATCATCCAACCCTGACTGCAAGCACCCGGAGCCAGTTCCGGGGCATACACTCGACCTTGAGCTCTTCGAATACCTGCTCGCACCCTGTCTGGAGGGCGGCGCTTGCCTTGTCCATGGGCACGCCTGGCATGACGCCCACGATGAAGTCGCGGAACCCGCTGATGTCGCGCCAGCCGTCCAAGGGCACGGGCACGGTCTCGATCTCCTCGCGGACGATGCGGAATCCGTGGCCTTCCACTAGGGACCGGTATTCGGCGGGCGTAAGCTGCTTCCTGGACTCGACCTTCATGGACTTGTCCGGGGACAGTCCGTAGTCATTGCGCAGTATCCTGAGGGAGCGCATCATCCACTTGCGGGCGAAGACCATGGTCTGGGGTGGGTGGGCGCCGTCGAAGAAGGATGTGTTGAAGGCAAGCTGTCCACCAGGCTTGAGCGTCTTGGCTATCTCGGACAGGAGCTCGCCCTTGTCGGGCACGTAGTGGATGGCGTTGCAGAAGAAGACGGTGTCCGCGGACTCCTTGACCGTATCTGACACGTTCTCTACCTGGGACTGGACGAACTGCACGGCTGCGTCGCGCCTGTCTTTCAACTCGTCCATCGCCACCTTGAGCATGTCGGCGGAGTGGTCTATGGCTATGACGACCGAGTCGCGCGCTCCCAGCAGACGGGCTAGGATCAGCTTCGTCACGCCGCCGTCCCCGCAAGCGAGGTCAATGATTCGCTGGCCTGAGCCCACGCCCGCCATGTCTATGAGGTGGGCGTTCTGGCTTCGGTAGAAGGCGTTCTCAGAGAACTTGGTGAATCCGAATTCTTCAGTAGCCATCATGTTGCTCCTCACCAAGCGAGCCGGGACTCACAAGCATGGCCGCGCATCCCAGCTTCCAATGTCCACTCAACCTTACTATACCAAAGAGTCTTGGCCCAAGTCCAATTATTGAGACTTCAACTTGGACCAGACGCGCCGATGCCCAGGCTGTCGAGGATGGGGGGTATCCCCCGCTTCTCGTCCGCCGTGAGCGACCTGAGTGGCCTGGTCACTGTGTCGTTGTCTATCACGCCCATCAACTTCAAGGCGGACTTCATCCCCGAGAAGCTCGCCGCGTTCGGTCCGCCGCCCTTGGCGAGCTGTGTTACCTTGCTGGCGGTCATGATCTTGGCCTGCAGGCTGCGCGCGGCTTCGACGTCGCCGGCTTCGCCAGCCTCCCATCCTCTGGCCGCAATGGCGGGGATGAGATTGGCGATGCCCGGTATGACGCCATGCGCCCCGACGCCCGACGCGGTCGTTATGCGAAACACCGAGCCTAGGAATCGGTAGAGATGGATGCCGGCCTGGTCGCAGAGAGCGTTTAGCTGGGCGAGCGGCTCGCCCGCGCCAGAGCTGTCCTTGACCCCCACGACAGTCCCCTCGCCGGCGAGGGTTGCGATAGTCTGCGGCTCGACGACGGTCTTCACGGTGGAGGGGATGTTGTACACCCACAGGGGAAGGCCGGCCCGCTCTCGCACGTAACGGAAATGGGCGAGTACCTCGTCCTGGGCGCATGGGTAGTAGTATGGAGGGGTTGCGGCTATGCCCGCGAGGTCCCACTCCTGCACCGCGCGGCCCAGCCTAGCGGTCAGGTTGGCGCTTGGCGCGGAGACGTTGGCGATGACGGGGAGCCGCCCGGCTGCCTCATCCACCACAGTCTCGATGGATGCGAGCCGCTGCCCGTCATCAAGGGCCGCGAACTCGCCCGTGGTGCCTGCGGCCCATATCCCATGCACGCCGCCATCTACGAGGTAGTTGACCAAGCGCCGCAGGGATACCGTGTCCACTGTCTCGTCAGCGTTCAGCGGGGTCAATATCGGGACTATGACACCGCGCAGGCGGTCAGCGTTCATGAAGATTTACCTCGACTCAGCGCCGTTCGTATAGCCGGTGGAGCCGTCCTGCATGGAAGGGGGGAGCTCGTCGAAGGGCTTGCCCTCGGCCTCCGCGTCCATCCGCCGCTGGTTCCACGCCTCCCAAGCCGCGCGTTCCTCAGCGCGCCCCTCAGCGAGTCCCTCGACGCGCCCCTCAGCGAGTCCCTTGACGCGTCCCTCGACGCGCCCCTCAGCGAGCCCTTGGGAGCGCCACTTGGCCTGCTGCCTCTCTTTGAGAGGCTCTATGAGTACCTGGCGAAGATAATCTCTCGTAGTCATGGCGTACTGCATCACCTCCGTAATGAGAATTGTCGAAACGGCTGCTCCCAAGCCTATCGGTCCCATGCCAGACACTATGGCCATGATAGTCTCGACCACGGTGTCTTCGGTTCGCTGGGTTATCTCATACCATGATAGCAGCCCCGCGCCAAGCAGGCTCTGGATGGTGAACAGGAAGAAGTATGCCGCCCTCCAGCGGGGCGGTATGCTCCATATGGATTCTCTCATTCAACCCCCGATTAGGCGGCGTAAGGAACGACGCGCCGGATGTCAACCGCCCCGGCGCTGCGTCTGGCCGCCGCCTATGGCGGGGATGAAATGCACCTCGCTGTTCTCGCCTACCTTTTCCAGGATGCCCAGCGCCGACACCTCGCCGTCTATGGCGACCGAGATGTTCGGCTTGATCTTGTAGCCTTCGATGAGACGGTCCTTCATCCCAGGGTGTATCTCCTCCAGGTTGTTGACTATCTGCCGGACGGTGGAGCCGGGCACTTCCACCCGCTCCTTGCCGTCCGTGAGCTGCTGGAGCAGCGAAGGGATGAAGACCGTCGCCATGCGCGCTAACCTACTGCTCCCAGATGGTCTTCATGACGTTCGGAGGATTCATCGGGAGGACGTTCATGCGGATTCCGGCGGCCCTGTACGCTGCGTTGGCAAGCGCGGCCGGCGGCGGCACGATGTTCACCTCGCCCACACCCCGCACGCCGTAGGGATGCGAAGGGCTCGGCACCTCGACGATAACGGTGTCGATCATGGGCAGGTCGAGGGCGAGCGGCACCCTGTAATCGAGGAATGTGCTGTTCGCCATCCGCCCGTCGTCCTCCATGAAGTACTCTTCGTTGAGCGCCCAGCCGATGCCCTGGACGGTCCCGCCCTGCATCTGGCCCTCCACGTAGCTGGGATGGATCGCCTTGCCCGCGTCTTGGGCGATGGTTGCCCGCAGGACATCTATCTTGCCCGTCTCCTTGTCCACCTCCACATCCACTATCAGCCCTGCGAAGGCTCCGCCCTGTCCGGTGGCGTTGACTGAAGCGCTTCCGACGATGGCGCCGCCCGTGCTGTTCAGCTCTGCCGCCAACTCCTTGAAGGTCATGTTCAGCTCGGAGTCGGTCTTGGACCGGATGATCCCGTCCTCCATCTCGAGCGAGTCGGCATCGACGTCCCATATCAGCGCCGCGCGCGCTATCATCTGCCGCCTCACGTCCTTCGCCGCCTCGACTGCGGCCATGCCCGTTGCGAAGGTCGTGCGGCTTCCGCCCGTTCCGAACGTCCAGCCGATGGAGTCGGTGTCCACGACGGATGGGTGGAAGTCCTCGACGGGGATCCCCAGCACCTCTGCGGCCTGCATGGAGATGGAGGTTCGCGTGCCCCCAATGTCCGGGGAACCCTCGGTGAGGGCGACTGTGCCGTCGTTGTTGACTGCGAGGTTGACGGCGGACTGCAGCCCGGCGTTCATCCAGTAGCCTATGGCGACGCCGCGTCCGCGGTTCTCGCCGTCCAGCGGGGCCGTGTAGTGGGGATGGTCTCTGAGCGCCTCCAGCACTTCTACGCAGCCGATTCGCCCGAAGAGTGTGCCGTCCGCGCGGCGCGTTCCCTCCTTCGAGGCGTTCTTGAGACGAATGTCTATCGGGTCCAGGCCCAGCTTCTCCGCCAGCTCATCGACGACCGTCTCGCTGGCGAACTCCGCGTTGGTGGCACCCGGAGCGCGGTAGGCGGCTGTCTTCGGCTTGTTCACCACCACGTCGTAGCCGTCCACCTGCACGTTCTCAATTCTGTAGGGGGCGAATACGCACTCGGCGGCAGCGCCGACAGGGGAGCCTGGGAAGGCCCCCGCCTCGTATGCGAGATGCGCTTTGGCGGCGACTATCGTTCCGTCGTTCTTCGCGCCCATCTTGATCTTGATGTACGAGCCTGGGGTCGGGCCGGTGGACTCGAACTCCTCGGTCCTCGTCATGACTATCTTGACCGGCGCGTGCGCCATCTTGGACAGGATTGCGGCGATGGGCTCGCCGTAGGGCTCGAACTTGCCGCCGAAGCCGCCGCCTATCTCCATGGGCGTCAGCTTCACCTGCGACATCGGCAACTCCAGCACTTGGGCGGTAGCGTCGCGGATGTTGAAGGGCCCTTGGGAGCTGTTCCAGATCAGGACGCGCCCATCGTCGTTCCAGTGGACCGTGCAGTTATGAGGCTCGATGTAGCCCTGATGCACCGTTGCAGTGTCGAACTCCCGCTCGACCACTACGTCCGCATCGGCAAAGCCCTTCTCGACGTCCCCGAGGCGGTGCTGGAAGTGCTGCGCGATGTTGCTGACCTGCCCAGTCTTGGCGCCGAGCTCTTCGGTCTCGATGTCATCGTGGAGCAGTGGAGCAGCCTCCTTCATGGCTTCCCGGACGTTGGTCACTGGCGGCAGGACCTCGTAGTCAACTTCGATGAGCTTCGCGGCCTCTTCGGCCACATGCTGGTTGACCGCGGCCACCGCGGCGACCGGCTGGCCCTTGAAGACGACCTTGCTCCTGGCCATCAGCCCATCGCGAAGGTACTTCAGGTCGGTCCCCAGCTCCCCGAGGGTGATCTTCCGATCGCCCGGCTCGTTCAGCGTCTCCGGCAGGTCGGCGCCCGTCATCACGGCGCGCACGCCGGGGTAGGCCGCCGCCTTGCTAGTGTCCACCGACAGGATGTTGGCATGGGCGTGAGGAGTCCTCAGGATCTTCCCGTACAGTATCCCCGCGGCCTGGTAGTCTGCCCCGTACTTCGCGCGGCCTGTCACCTTGTCAACCCCGTCGTGGCGGATAGGGCGCGTGCCGAGCACCTTGTACTCAGTGGTTGACAGCACCATGTTCGGCTCGTATGTCGTAGTCAAGAGTTCACCTCCATCCAGCAACTATGAACCTGTCTCACGGCCCTCCCATCGGGAGGACCGGGCTTGGTGTCAGCAGAGGCGATTCCTCCGCCAGCTCCTATCCGCTCGGCGCAGCCATCTTCTGGGACGCGTCCATGACAGCCCGAACTATCTTGTCGTAGCCAGTGCATCGGCACAGGTTGCCCGCGAGCCAGAATCTGATCCTGTGCTCCGAGGGCGAGGGCTCCTGTTCCAAGAGCGCCTTCGACGCCACGATGAAGCCTGGCGTGCAGATGCCGCACTGCAGCGCGGCGTTTTCGAGGAACGCCTGCTGGATAGGATGCAGCCCATCAGGGCTCGCTACCCCCTCTATGGTCTCGACCTCGGCCCCATGGGCCTCGACGCCAAGCACCAGGCACGACGTGACGATTCGCCCGTCGAGGTTGACGGTGCATGCGCCGCAGTTCCCGTCGTTGCAACCCTCCTTGCTTCCGGTCAGCCCCACGACATCGCGGAGGCACTCCAGGAGGCTCTGCCGCGGCTCGCAGAGGAACTCTATGTCTTCGCCGTTGATTCGAGTCTGGACGTGCGTCTTGCCGGGCATCTACTCGCCTCCCTTTGCTCTCTCGACAGCCGTATTCAGCGCGCGGCGCGTCAGCACCTCGCACAAGCGCTTCCTGTATTCGACGGTGCCCCGCATGTCGGTGATGGGCGTGGCGGCGGCCATGGCCAACTGCGCCGCCTTGTCTATGCTCTCGTCGTTGACGGGCTCGCCCGCGAGAGCGTCTCCCGCTTCCCGCACGAAGAGCGGAGTCGGCGCGACGGACGCGAGGGCTATCCTGGCCGACTCGAACACGCCGTCCTTGATCTGGACGGAGACGCCCGCGCCTGCGACCGCTATGTCCATCTCGTTGCGAGGTATGAAACGGATGTAACGCGCGCCCTGATTGGCCTTTGGCGCAGGTATGGAAATCGACACCAGCAACTCGTCGGGCGCCAGCACGGTTCTGCTGGGCCCGGTGCAGAAGTCCTCCACGGCCACCTCGCGCGAGCCGTTGGGACCCGTCACGTTCGCCGTGGCCCCGAGCGCTATCAGCATCGGTATCGTGTCCGCGCTCGGCGTGGCGTTGCACAGGTTGCCGCCTATGGACGCCCTTCCCTGTATCTGGATGCCGCCTATCAGCGAGGCCGAGTCTATCAGGCCGGGGTACTTGCAGGCCACAGCCTCGTCGGAATAGATCCGGTAGCACTCCACGGCAGCCCCGACCGTCAGCCCGCAATCGTCGTCGTAGCGCAGCTCGTTCAACTCGGGAACGCCCTTGACGTCCACCACGAGGTCGGGGTTGCCGACCCGTTCGGCGTTCGTCCTCAACAGCACAATGAGGTCCGTGCCGCCCGCCAGCGGGCGCGCCGTGCCGCCCGCGTCGGCTAGCAGGTTGACCGCCTCGTCCAAGCTCTCAGGCCTAGCGTAATCAATCCACTTCACTGGCCCACTCCTTTCTGTACAAGACCCGCCTGCCCCGCAGTCGGATCCATTCTATCGTTGCCGCATGATAGCCGGAGCGTCCCTGAATGAAGACCCTCCGGACAAGCGGCAATAGTATAGCAAACAGGATTGAGGCGCAACAATCACCGAAGGGCGTTATGCGTCCTTCGCGATCACCGCACGCTTGTGGACGGCCACGCCTATCTGCTTGTCCCCTTCGAACGCCTCTATCGAGTAGGTGAGCCTGTTGCGGTCCACCTCTGTCAGGACGCACCTGACCGTCACCGTACCGCCAATTGGCGTGGGCGCGAGATGCCGCAGGCCGTCCACGGCGTAGCCGACGGTCGTGCGGTCATCGGCCAGGCGCGGGTCAGACGCCTCGATGCAGCACTCCTCCATGAGCTTGAGCAGCGACGGCGTAGAGAGCACCTCCGCGCCGGGCCGTCCCATTCGGTTGATGGTCAGCGACTCGGTGACCTCCACGCGGACCTCCGCGCTCTGTCCCACCTCGAGATTGTCCATGACCCTACTCCGGCAGATGCGGCTTCTGGCGTCGGAAGCCGTCGTCCGAGGGGAACGACGTGGTCATCGAGACTCTGGTCGCCTCGCCGTCGCGCCAATCGGCAACCCTGGCGGACCACTCGGTGTAATGCGGCATGGTACGGTGTACCTCGATGGCCGCCTGGTCCGCATATACCTCGTACAGGTGTACCAGGTCGGGGTCGGAGTCGTCCGTGAGTACGTCGAATCGGAAGCATCCCGGCTCGTCCCTCACGGAGCCTATCGCGTCCCCCAGCGTCGCTTCGACGAACTGGTCCCGCAACCCTGGCTTCACCCTTATGCTAACGAAGATGGCGATCATATCGTCTGACCTCGCTCCTGAAGTTGAAACGGCATTGTACCAGCATCCGCCGGCATACCCAGCTCCAGAGCCTATCACCTCAAAGCCTGGATGGCCCTGCCCCGCTGGGTTACGCCGACTTCCGCTCCACAGTGGGCAGCTGTATCAGCTCCGCGTCGGCGGTCACCAAGGACACGGGCGCGTGATCGACTATGGAGTCCTCGTCAACGGTGCAGCGGATGATCTCCTTCAGCGAAGGCAGCTCGTACATGACGTCTAGGAGCGTCTGCTCCAGTATGGCCCTCAGCCCGCGCGCGCCGGTCTTGAGCTTCAGCGCCTCGTCGGCCGCGGCCCCCAGGGCCTCCTCGGTGAACTCCAACTCGACTTCGTCCATACGGAACAGGGCTTGGTACTGCTTTACCAGGGCGTCCTTCGGCTCCGTCAGGACCTTGACGAGGGCGTCGCGGTCCAAGTTGGCGAGGCTGACAGTGACCGGGAGCCTGCCCACCAGCTCGGGGATGAAGCCGTAGCCCAACAGGTCGTCGGCGGTAAGCTGCTCCAGAACGTCGTCGTCCGTGCCGTTCGCGCCAGACGCGTTGAATCCAATCTTGGTCTGGTCCTTGGTGACGCGCCATTCCACCATGTCGACGAGCCCCTCGAATGCGCCGCCGCACATGAACAGGATGTTGTCCGTCTTTATCTGTAGGAAGTCCTGGTGAGGATGCTTGCGGCCGCCCTGGGGCGGCACGTTAGCGACGCACCCCTCAATGATCTTGAGCAGGGCCTGTTGCACGCCCTCCCCGGACACGTCGCGCGTTATGGAGGGATTGGGGCTCTTCCTGGCGATCTTGTCGATCTCGTCGATGTAGATGATGCCCTGCTCGGCGCGGGCGACGTCGAAGTCGGCCGCCTGGATCAGGCGCAGGAGGATGTTCTCGACGTCCTCGCCGACGTATCCGGCCTCCGTCAGGGAAGTCGCGTCCGCGATGGCGAAGGGCACGTCGAGCACCCTGGCGAGGGTCTGGGCGAGAAGGGTCTTGCCAGAACCCGCCGGCCCCACCAGCAGGATGTTCGACTTGTGCAGCTCCACGTCCGCGGTCTTCTGGTTCGACCAGACGCGCTTGTAGTGATTATATACAGCGACGCTCAGGACCTTCTTGGCCCGCTCCTGGCCTACCACGTACTCGTCGAGCTTCTGATACAGCCACTTGGGATTCACGCCCTTGGACATCATCCCCATGGCGTCCCGCGGGGCCATCGCAGGGCTGTCGTCCGTGAGTATCTGCCCGCAGAGGACGACGCACTCGTCGCAGATGAAGACGACGCGGTCGGTGCCCGCTATCAGGCGCTTGACCTGGCTCTGCGCCTTCCCGCAGAAGGAGCAGTGATAGGTGTTCTGGCCGCTCTTCGGTGTGGTCATATTCCCTCTCGTGTCCGTAAGCTCGATTACTGGCCTTGGGCCGGCCCCGCGCCGTCATGCGACTCTGATGTCATCCGGGTCCCCGTTCAGTCCGCAGCCTGCTCTTCCTGGGCCAGCTTGGTCGCCAGCACCTCGTCGATCAGCCCGTACTCCCTTGCGTCCTCCGCCGTCAGGAAGTAGTCCCGGTCCGAGTCCGTGGCGACCTTGTCGTAGGGCTGACCTGTCGCGTCGGCGATTATCTTGCGGACCGTGTCCTGGTTTCGCAGAGCCTCCCGCGCGTGGATCTCGATGTCGGTGGCCTGGCCCTGCGCGCCTGAGATCACCTGGTGCATGTGGATCGTGGCGTTGGGAAGGGCGTACCGCTTTCCCTTGGCGCCCGCGCAGAGCAAGACCGTGCCGAAGCTGGCCGCCAGACCGACGCAGTACGTCGCCA
Source organism: uncultured Dehalococcoidia bacterium (assembly GCA_958296115.1). Classification (GTDB taxonomy): domain Bacteria; phylum Chloroflexota; class Dehalococcoidia; order Lucifugimonadales; family CAJWER01. Next base: position 1,524,397 of record OY282442.1, on the reverse strand, counting down.
CATCCGGCTGGATCATCTGCATCGTGTCGTAGATCGCCAGCCCAGCGTACACGGAGCCGCCGGGCGAGTTGATATAGAGCTCGATGTCCCGCTCGGGGTCCTCGCGCTGCAGGAACAGGAGCTGCGCGATGATGGCGTTCGCCACCTGGTCGTTGATGGGAGTGCCCAGGAATACGATGCGCTCCTTGAGGAGCAGCGAGTAGATGTCATACGCCCGTTCCCCCCTGGCGCCACTCTCCACGACCATCGGTATGATATTGTCCAGTCTAGGTATCATCGGCGTTGTCCTCTCCATTCTCGGTTGTCTCGTCTACGTTGCCCTTTGCTATCTCTACCAGCCTGTCCATCGCCTTCTGCATCAGCAGCGACGCGCCGACAGCCGTCCTGGCATCGAGCCGGTCGAGGTCGCTCTCGTCCACCTTGGCGCTGTCATCGGACGCCGCCTCGCGTATCTCGGCCAGCTTCTCCTCGATCTCATCGTCCGAGACCTCGACCCCCTCGGCCTTGGCTAGGTTGGCCAAGGCATGTGACCGGCTGAATTGCTCTACGGCGGACTCCCGCATCTCCTCGAGACGCTCGGCCTCCGTGCTGCCCATGAACTTGTGGTAATCGTCCAAGGTGATGTTCATACTGTCCACGAATTGGTCCCGGCGCTCCACCATCTTCTGGACCTCTTGGTCGATCAGCAGTGGTGGAAACACGAAGGCCGCACCCTCCACCAGGGTGACGAGGGCTGCTTCCCTGAACCTGATTTCCTCCGCATGCTCCGCCTCGACCTGGAGGCGGGCCCGAATATCCTCCCGGAGCTCGCCCAGCGTGTCGTACCCGTCGCCGACCCCCTTGGCGAACTCGTCGTCGAGCTCGGGCAGGAGCCGTTCCTTGATCTCCTTCACCGTGACCCTGAAGTGGGCCTCCTTGCCTGCGAACGAGGCATTGACGTAGTCGCCGGGGATGCCCAGGTGGAACTCGAAAGGCTTCCCGCTCTCAGCTTCGACCAGCTTGCCAGGGAAGCCCTCGAAGGGGAGCGCGCCGTCTCGCTCCACGAGATATTCGATGTCTTCGCTATTGATGATGACGTTGTCATCGACATGGCCGACGATGTCCGCAGTCACTCGGTCGTCGAAGGCTACGGGCCGTTCGACCGGCTCCCAGGCCGCGTCGCGCGTCCGCATCTCCTCGATCTCCTCGTCGATGGCCTCGTCCGTCACCTCGACCGGCTCTGAGTGGACGCGGATGTCCAAATAGCTGCCCAGGTCCACCTTCGGGGTAAGGGGAACTACAGCCCTGATAGTTACAGGGGCGAGATCTACGACCTCCACGCTCGGCATGCCAGCGAGGTCAAGGCCCTGCTCCGCGATCGCCTCGTGCGTAGCGGCCGGGAGTACGTCGCCCAGAGACTCGGAGACGAGGTTGTCCTTGCCATAGAGACTCTCGATAATCGAACGGGGAGCCTTCCCCTTGCGGAAGCCGGGGACGTTCGTCCTCTGGGCGACCTTGCGGTAAGTCCGTTCTAGGTAGGGGGCCATGTCCGCGTCGTCCATCTCGATCTGGAGGACAGCCTGACGGTCCACGACCTCTTCCTGGGTTATCTTCACGCGCAACTCCGCCGCCCGCTTGGACTGGATAGCCCTGATTATATCATCACATCCCCACGCCGGAACAACGAATAGCCCATAAATCGCCCCACCCTACCGGTTCTCTTCATCGCTGCCCATGTTCTCCCCCCGCAGATTTCCAGCCCGGATGTCGTACCGGCCCGGGTACCGGACGGGCAGGTGCCCCGACTCGACCATCAGGTCCAGCGGATAGGCCCGCGTCTGCAGCGGCAGCCTTACCACCTCGTGGAGCCTCGCCGAATCGTAGATCGCGCACGCCATCTCGACAGCCTTGTACCCGTGCGTCGCCTCGCCCCGGTGCGTCCCGCGCTTTCCCTCCACCCAGTCCGCAAGCTCCTCGGCCTGCAGAGCCCCGCCCTCACGGTATTCGAAACCCTCGGCCTCCGGCTGGAAGTACTTCCCGCCGGGCGTCCTCGTCTCCCAACGCCCTCCCGTATCCTCATTCATCAGCCGGTAGTACTCCGGCCTCATGTCGATCATCCCAGCGTCGCCGTACACGGTACAGCCCTGGTAGTAGTCCGGCGTGAAATCGCTGAGCAGCATCCCCTCGGCGCCGCCCTCGAATCCGAAAGCGCAGACCGCCCTATCCTCGATCCGCGTCGAACGCTCGTACCGCTCCGTGCTCCGCTCCACCGTTCCCATCGCCCACTCGCAATCAGCGTCGCCTAGGATGTAGCGGAACATGTCGAACAGGTGGCTCGCCCAGTTCAGCAGACCCGCGCCCGATACGGCCCTGACCAGCTCAACCCGCCCAACTGCCCCTGAGGCGATCAGGTCCCTCACGGCAACGTAGGACGGCAGGAACCGCCTCTGGTGCCCGATAGCCAGCTTCACGCCGTTGCGCCGGCAGGCGACCAGCATCTGCTCGGCGTGGCCCAGGTCCTCTGCCATCGGCTTCTCGCATAATATCGCCTTCGGCCTGCGCGCCGCGGCCGCTATGGTCCATCTGGCGTGCCCCTTGTGCCACGTCCCAATCGAGACGACGTCGAGCTCCTCCGCGTCGATCATCGCCAAGGCGTCCATGTAGCGCTTGGGTCGGTAGCCTTCACGATTCCCGAATCGTCCGTCGAAGTCCGCCATCGCCTGCGCGCTCAGGTCCGCAAGCCCGACAACCTCGAACCGGCCGCAGACCAGGTAGCTCGCTACGTGATTCGCCGCCATGCCGCCGCACCCGATAACGCCGACCTTCAATTTCTCGCCCATAATCTCTCTCCCTCGCCTCACGACCTGAAATCATGCCCTCCGCCCAAAGCAAGGACTCGCGCGCCGACTGCAACGCGCTCTTGGGTCAGCGCTGCCGCAACTTCCCTTCACGTAGCCGGTGAACGTTCCACGTGAAGAGTAACAGACACGCTCTTCCTGTATACCCTCTGCGGCTAGCTGGCCCTGAACAGACGGGCCGCGTTGTCCCCGCATATCTTCGCCATGTCGTCAGGCGGAATGAAGTCGCAGTGGAGGCGGAGATAGTCGAGGGACTGCCTGTAGGTGCAGTGGCGCTCGACGTTGGGCATGTCGGAGCCCCAGGCGAGCTTGTCGGGGCCGAGCCGTTCGTAGTACTCGCGAATGATTGGCTGCGCCTCCACGTATGGGTACTCCCATATCGCGCCCTGGAATATGGGGATGAGAATCTCGACCATCAGGTTGGGCGCGGTAAGCGGGCCCCAAGCCGCTTCCGGGATGTCTATCTCGCCTCCGCGCATGAAGCGGTAGAGGGACAGCCCGTGCGGATACATGACGGGCACATCGGTGTAACGCTGGAGCCAGCGATCGAGGGCCGCGAGCTGGGCGAGGTAGGGCTCGGGGCCGGGCGCGGCCGAGGTCACGTTCAGATAGACGGGGATGCCCATGTCACGCACGTGGTCCCAGAAGGGATGGAAGACAGGGTCGTCCAGCGTCTCGGCGCGGCCGTGCTGCTCCAGGGCGCTCGTCTGGAACCACAGGCCGTGCAGACCAAGGCTGCCTATGGCCTTTTCCAGTGTGCGGAGCTGCGTTGGGGAGTCGGCTTGCCACTCGTCGATCATCGCCAGCGCCCAGAAGCGGTCCGGGAACCGCCTGGCCGCGTCGGCCAGGTAACCGTTGAGCCTGCCGTACAGGTGGCCCGTCTGGAGCACGGCCCTGTCCACGCCCACGTAGTCCATCTGGGCAACCATCAACTCCGGAGGCGCCGACAGGTTGACGAGGGTCGGCGGCAGGTACTGGAGATAGCGCTCCTCACCCTCCGAGGTCCACGCCAAGCGTCCGAACCCGCCCCCTCGAAAGCCCACGTCCGTCAGCCCAGCGAGGGTTACATCCTCGCCGTCGTACAGCGTCTGCTCCCGCACGGGCGAGTTGTCCGCCATGCGCCTGACGGGCTGGTGGTGCAATGCCAGCGCGTGCTGCGTGTACATGGCATGGCGCTTCGTCGAGGCGAACCCGGAAGGCCCGCCCATCGGCGGAAAGGCATGAGCATGGGAGTCGATGGTCATGGGACGCGCTCGTGTCGTCACAATATCTCTTTCGCCAATGGCAAGAGCACACCGACAAGCTGATAATGACGCTCTTCTTCCAGAGGACACGAAAAGACGAGTATCACATAGGCTCCCTATAGTAGCGGATCTCCCGCAGCAATTGGGTCTGCTGCACATGCGGCAATGCATAGGGCGTGTCTGTCCCGTTACGCTGCTTCAGCTGGGCTGGATGTCGGTGCTCGTCTGCGATTACTCCATTGTTCCGCAGGCGGCTTTCGATGATCTCGCAGTACCGCCTCTGGAGTTCGCAGGTCAAGTACACCCTGTCCAAGTTCCTCGCCTGTACCACTTCTGATCCGCTACCGCCGAACAGGACAAAGACAGAATCGCCTGGGACAGTGCAGGACTTGATTAGCAGCTCCGAAAGTCCCTCCGGTATCTGGCATGGGTGATCGGCCTTCTGGCGTGACACATTCTTGACAAGGTTGAAATACAGCCACGAATAGGGCATCCTGCCCTTGTGACCTTGGCTGATGCGCTCCCTTATCCGCGGGTCGGTCGGGTTCTGGTAGGGGTGCGCTATCTGGTCTTTGTAGAACCTGTTATGCTTATCCTTGGTGGCATGGAGTATCGAGCGGTGCGCCGTCGTAAGGCGACGAGGCGAATGTCCCACATTCGTGTTATACACCCAGGCGTAATCGTGAACGGCATAGGCGTTTTCGTCGAGGTATTTCACGCGAAGGTAGGCGTTCTGCTTCGGGTAATTGATGAAGAATAGGTTGCCGTCTGGACGCAGCACGCGCAGACTTTCCCGAGCCAAATCAATGTACCAACCGATATACTCGTCCCACGAAGACGTGAAATTATGGCCGTCGTATTTTATATCGACGTTGTAGTCAGGGTCGCCGTATATCATATCGACGCACCCGTCCGGCAGATCCCTGAGGACGGTCATAACGTCGTCATGGACGACCTGGTTCCTGTACTGTTCGGGCAGGGCGGTCATCGTTCCACCAAGGTATATTCGGCGTTGCGCTCGAGATGGATGGAGCCGGGATCTTGCGGATCCGTGAATGTGTACAGATAGAGACGCAATGTTTCGCCCTCCCGCAGCAGGTAGCAACACTGCACCACGGGATTCTTCGTGCATTCAGCGGCGATGAGCACTTCAGCAGGTTTCAGATCCTCAGTATCAATCAAATGCAGATAGTATCGGAGAGGATTGAATAGCTGGAAGACGTTGAAATCGGCGGGCGCGCCATTCTTAGCCTCGAACACGGTGACGACACCTTGATACTCCATGGTGAAATCTATCTCCACCTGGATTCTGCTAACGCATATACTGACTAGGCCAATGCGGTAATCCAGAGGAATATGAGTCCGGTTGGACCCGTAAGACTTCGGGGAAGCCACGATGTCATTGTAAAGAAAATCGTGGATAATGTGCTGATTGTATGCCACGGAAAGGGTGTTGCTTTCGCTGGTGTTGACGTTGTTCAACATGCTGCGCCGATAGGGCCACTGGATGCGGCACTCTTCTGGAACATCCTCGAACCGATGGTATCCTATCTCTATGCCAGTGACGAACTGGTGTCTGCCCTGTCCAAGATGCACCGGAAAAACATCGTCTTCCCTCAGCTCGTCCGGTAGAGCGGCGGAAGTGTCCCACTTTGTGGCGTCAAAGGGGTTTCTGAATCCGACCTCGGATGCTACCCGCCGCACCTCGTCATTATCGAAGGTCAGATCGCCGCGCTCCTTGCACAGCGCGTAGAGGCTCGTGATCACCTGTCGCTTCTTGCTCATGGGCGGTCTTGGCATATCTCTTGGGTTAGCAGGCGCTCCTCATGATTCCAAAAGTCTATACGATCGGTCCACCCACGCGCAAACTTGCCTTTGACCTAGTACGTCGCGCGGCCGCCGCTTACGTCGAAGACGGCGCCGGTGCTGAACGAGCACTCCTCCGACGCCAGCCACGACACCAGCGCCGCTATCTCGCTCACGTCCCCGGGGCGGCCCATGGGGATGCGGTCGAGCATGTACTGCACCTGCGCCTCCGTCAGCTGGTCGAGTATTCGCGTGCGGACCACGGCGGGCGTGACGCAGTTGACCCTGACGCCCGTTGACGCGAGCTCCTTGCCTACGGACTTGGTTAGGCCGATCACGGCGGCCTTCGTCGCCGAGTACGGGACCATGCGCGGATTGCCCTCCTTGCCCGCGATGGACGCGATGTTCACGATGCGCCCGTAGCCGCGTTCGAGCATGCGCGGGATGGCGTGGTGGCAGAAGAGATAGACGCCCCGCAGGTTGGTGCGGTACACCCTGTCCATCTCCTCGACCGGCAGCTCCCAGACGTTGCCGACGTCGCCGCCGATGCCTGCGTTGTTGACCAGCACGTCTATTCGTCCCCATCGGTCTACGGCGGCCTGAACGGCCTGCCTGGCGGTGTCTGCGTCCCCCACGTCGCCGATTACGGGCAGGGTCTCTACGCCGCTGTCTTTCAGGTCTGCCGCGGCCTGCTCGGCCAGGCTGACGTCGTAGTCCACCATCACGACGCGCGCGCCCTCGCCGCCGAGCCGGGAGGCGATTGCGAAGCCAATGCCGGTGGCCGCTCCGGTAACTATCGCAACGCGGTCTGTGAATCGCGCCAAGAGGTTCCTCCGTTCACATTCCTAGTGGAGAGGGCAGACCCATGCCGCGGCGGACTGGTACCAGTCCAAGCCCTGCCCAGCTTGTGTGGACGCGGTCCCTGTCTGCCCGGCGGCTGCTCCCTCTGCGATGGCGTACGCGCCGGAGAAGAAGATGACGACGAGTATCACCATGAACGAGATCGGGAATACTATCGGGATGTGCTTCATGTCAGGCGGACCCGGCCAGGAGCTTGCTTGCCTCGGCGACGCCCGCGCCGCGGGCGACCTCGTAGCCCACGGACGGCAGTATCTCTTCCATGGCGGACAGGAACGCGAACACGTTCTCGGCGCGGCTCGACTCGCCCATCAGCCCGATGCGCCACACCCTGCCCGCGAAGCTGCCCAGCCCTCGGCCTATCTCTATCTTGTACTTGCGGAGCAGGGTCTGCCGCACTTCGAGGTCGTCCACGCCGTCTGGAATCCATACGGGGGTTATCTGGTCGAGGCTGTGCCGCGCGTCCACGACGAGATCGAGGCCGAGCGCCTCCAGCCCCGCGCGAAGGGCCATGGCGTTGCGGTGGTGGCGCTCTATCCTGGCGTCCAGCCCCTCCTCGAGTACGATGCGCAGCGCTTCCCGCAGGCCGACGATGTTGCTGACGGGCGCGGTGTGGTGATAGACGTGCTCGGGGCCCCAGTACTTGGCTATGAGATCGAGGTCGAGGTACCACGACGTCGGCTTCTGTCCGCGCGCCCTCACGGCATCGAGGGCACGGGCGCCCAATGCCACGGGGGCCATGCCGGGCGGGCAGGCGAGGCACTTCTGCGTGGCCGAGTAACAGTAGTCTATGCCGACCTCGTCCACACCAACCCTGCCGCCGCCCAGGGAGGTGACGGCGTCCACCATGAGCAGGGCGTCGCGCTCTTTGGCCAGGGCGGCCACCTCGCCGAGTGGCTGCAGAACTCCCGTGGACGTCTCCGCGTGTACGATGGTAACGAGCTTGACTCGCTCATGGTTGGAGAGCTCGGCCTCGAGCAGATCAGGGGGAAACGGCTTGCCCCACTCGCTCTGGAGCGTAACCACGTTCGCCCCGACGCGCTCCGCCATGTCCGCCATGCGTCCGCCGAAGAAGCCGCATATGCACATGACCACCGTGTCGCCCGGCTCCAGGAGGCTGTTGATGCCGGCTTCCATCCCCGCCGAGCCTGTCCCGGAGATGGCGAGCGCGAGGCTATCATCGGTCTGGAAGACGCGCCTGAGCAGGGCCGACACCTCGTCAAGGATCTTCATGAAGTCTGGGTCGAGATAGCCTATCATCGGGGCCATCATCGCCTGCAGGACGCGGGGATGGGCTGTGCTGGGCCCGGGTCCGAGCAGTATGCGCGGCGGGACCGCTGGGACTTCCGACGGGGACAGCCTGGCAGTCATCCGACCTCCTTGCAAGGACGCGCTTTATGGTATGCTGGCCAAGACCCTTTGCGCCGCCTATTACAGGCCGAGAGGCGCATACCTAGCCGCCCACGCAATCCTATTATAGGCATGGGCCGAGGACATGTCCACGAAGGAGGCCCCATTGGCCCGAATCCATGTGCTGGGCGCTGGCACGCCCACCCCTACGCCTACCCGGTTCGGCTCCTCGTTCGTCGCCGAGGTCGGGGGCGACAAGGTCATGATCGACTGCGGCCCCGCGGCCACGCACAAGCTGGTCCAAGCCGGCCTCTGGCCCACCGAGATAGACTACCTCTTCTTCACCCACCACCACTTCGACCACGACGTGGACTACCCCTGCTTCCTCCTGTGCCGATGGGACCAGAGCGTCGGCAAGGAAAACACCCTGCAGGTGTTCGGGCCGACGCCGACCGAGAAATTGACGGACGACATACTGCGGGAGGACGGCGGCCTGTTCGCCCACGACTGGAAGACTCGCGTGAACAACCCGTCGAGCCAGCAGCTGCACGTCAACCGCGGCGGAACGCTTCCCCGCAAGCCGCCCGAGGCCCTGGCGAAGGACGTAGCGCCGGGCAAGGTCTTCTCTGGACGCGACTGGGAGATGACGGCGGCCGTGGCCGAGCATGTCCAGCCGTACCTCGACTCCCTCGCCTACAGGATAGACAGCCCCGAGGGCAGCATCGTCTTCACCGGCGACACCCAGCCGTGCGAGTCCGTCGTAGCGCTTGCCCGAGGGGCAGACCTGATGCTGTGCATGTGCTGGGACCACCAAGAGACGATGGACCGCAACGGCGAGGCCCACCGCCAGTGCGGCACGACCGGAGCGGCGCGGATGGCGCAGGACGCGGGCGCGCGAACGCTCGCCCTAGCACATGTCGGCCCGAACCTGTCCCAGCACGGCGCCAAGGAGAAGGGCATCGGCGACGTGAGCGCAATCTACGACGGCAACGTCATCTTCTCCGACGAGCTCATGACCATCGAAGTCTGACGCAAGAGGAGGCGGACACTTGGCGCAAGTACATATCCTGGGCGGCGGGACGCCTACACCCACGCCGGAGCGCTTCGGCTCGTCCTTCGTGGCCGAGGTGGCGGGCGAGAAGGTCATGGTCGATTGCGGTCCAGCCGCAACCCACAAGCTGGTCAAGGCTGGCCTCTGGCCCACCGAGATAGACTACGTGTTCTTCACGCACCACCACTTCGATCACGACGTGGACTTCCCATGCTTCCTGCTCTGCCGATGGGACCAGAGCATCGGCAAGGAGAACACGCTGCAGGTGTTCGGGCCGACGCTCACGGAGCATCTCACCTACGGCATAATTGGGGAGGACGGGGTATTCGCCCACGACTGGAAAGCCCGCGTGAGCCATCCGACCAGCCAACAGGTCCACCTCAACCGCGGCGGAACGCTCCCCCGCAAGCCTCCGGAAGTCATGGCAAAGGATGTAGCGCCCGGCAGAGTATTCTCCGGCCGCGATTGGGAGATGACCGCCTCGCGCGCCGAGCACGCCCAGCCCTGGCTGGACTCCCTCGCCTATCGCATAGACAGCCCGGAGGGCAGCATCGTATTCACGGGGGACACCGAGCCGTGCCAGCCGGTCGTCGATCTCGCCAGGAACGCCGACGTCATGTTCTGCATGTGCTGGGACGACGAGTCGGCGATGGAGGCGAACAATGAGGGCAAGGGCGTATGCGGCACGCTGGGCGCGGCCCGAATGGCCCAGGAAGCAGGCGTCAAGAAACTGGTCCTCGCCCATCTCGGTCCCAACCTAACCCGCCACCCTGTCATGGAAAAAGGCATCGGCGACGTCAAGAGCCTATACGAGGGCGAACTGGTCTTCTCGGAAGAGTTGTTGGTAGTGGACGTGTGATGAGTGGGCGTTTGAATGTCATTACCGCACGGTCCGCACGTGTGGGTAGCCGGCGATCTTGTCATCGGAAGTTGCCAGCGGGCAGCGATGCACTCTGGCTGTGGCGACAATTATCTGGTCGGAAGGGTCGCGGTGAAAGCTGCCGGGCAGGCTGGTTGATTCGATGGCGATTTCCGGTGTCAGGTTCAAGAGCGAGATCCCGGGATACTGGAGCGCCGCCTGGAACCACTCGGACAGTCCAACCGGCAACGCAAGGCGTCCATACTCGCAGAGCTTGGCCACTTCCCAACAGGATATCGCGCTGACGCCGATCCGGTCATCTTCATTTCTAGCGATCTCCTGGCGTTGCGTCTCGCTCAGTCGAGCAGGATCAATCGTCCACCACACCCAGACGTGGGTGTCCAACATGATCATCCTCGCGCCTCCCACTCGTCTGTCGCAACCGGATCATATGGCAGGTCGTACCGATAGGGTTCGCCTCGCATGGGGTAGCGGTCGTCCTTCGGCGTAACTCGTTTCACCGCCCATCTCGGTTCAGGCTCTAGGGTGAAGTGCCGTCCGTACGTCAGGATGTAGATGCGTGGATTCGCGCCAGAAACGTCAACTACCCGATACATCGACGTCTCTCCATTCCTCAAGGCGTCATGCGACTTCTGGCTGGACACCTTTAGCTTGGGCCACGCTATGGTGGGCGATTCAGTGCCCTTCACCTCGATTCGCTCGCTCTTCCCGCTCATGTAGACCCTGAGATCCGCGCCATCATGGTCCTCCTCGATTTCCACCTGGCCTCCATACTTGCTGGCGAGGTGCGTATGCACAATGAACATGGCCTTCTGTTCCGTACTGCGTCCGGCCAGGGCCTGACGCTGCGTCGGAGTGAGGGCGACGATGATTGCCGGATACAGTTCGGAGGAGCCGGGCGCCGACTCAGCTTGCAGGCTGGGACGTTCGGGATGGTCAAGCGGCGGAATGGCAGCTCCGACCGGGTGGCCGTTGGTCTGCCTCTTCTGTGATCTGAGCTCCGCGGCGCGCTTCACCGCCCGGCTCCTCTCGGCCTCCTGGGTCTGCATGTCATCCTCAGGATCCGCAATCAACCGGAACTGGCCGCGCCCCACCCTCCACGCCTTGGGTGCCTGTCCTTTCTGAACGAAGTAGCCTATCTTGTCGCCCCTCATCGAAATGCTGTAGTTGAACGGGTCAGTTGTGACAGTCCCCGGCGAGTATGGCCCTATAGGGTGCTCAAGAAATTCACTGAGCTGCCCGGTCTTCCATACGCGGGGGATCTGCCCACGCTCACGTAGATCAAAGACATGCTCCCAGAATGTAGCCGGCGTCTGGTTCATCGATACCTCCTCAGTGCTAATGCAATCTTTTATTAGATTGCTTATCCTAGTGTAGATTAGTGTAGTAGGTGATGTCAAGTACCCCACTGAATCAGCCGTTGTGTCATGCCCGCAGCAGCCGGTCCCCGCAGCTCGTGCAGTAGCCGGCGTCAGGCCGGTTGCCCTCACCACAGCGGCCGCAAAATAGCCGGGCTGCCCTCGGCGCAACAGCCATGCCGCAGGACCGGCAAAAGCGGCTCACGACGCGGATCAGCTCGCCGCACGAAGGACACGCCGCCTTCGGATAGTTCCTACGAAGTCTGAAAGGCGACACCCGCTGCCCCCACTTGAACCGGCCGAACGCCCATACCGCGCCGATGACGGTCAGAACAACCGCGCCGAGCGGGAGCGGAGCGGACGAGAACACCAGGATATTGAATACCCCGTGAGCGCACGCGGCGATGACGAGGGAGCCCGCTACGAGCGGCGACCGCCTATAGCCTGATGCCTGGTGGACGCCCAGCGCGTAGCCCCAGACGCTGCCAAGTACGAGGTGCGCCACCGTCGTGATGGGCGCACGCCCTATCATGACCGCTGGGCCGAACGCCAATACATGCCCCATGTTCTCCAGCGAGGCAAACCCCAGGCTCGCAGCCACGGCATACACCAGCCCGTCCATCGGCTCGTCGAAGTACAGGGAGCGGTAGGGCTTGAACCGAACGGCGGCGAACTTGCACGTCTCCTCCACCGGCCCGACCACCAACAGCATGGCGGCGGCCACACCCGTAAGCGCCGCGCCCTCTTCGAGATTCATGTCGAAGAGGAATATGGCCTCAATCATTCCCGCCGGGATGGTGGACAGGCAGCCCAGGCCGAACGTAATCGCTATGAGCCTGCGCGGTTCCGGCCGATAGACATCCTTCCGCACGTAGAACCAGAGCCAGAACAGCCCCGGCGCAAACGACACCAGCACAATGCCAACGAACGCCAATGATCAGCCTGTCGTCCACCCTGTAGTCATCCTGCGATGTTTGAGAGATTCCTCGTCTTGTCGCCTAGTTATGCGCCGCACTACGAGGATGGCCAGCACGCCGGCGCCGATGGTAAGGGGATGCGAGAGGAGTTCCCACCGTAAGGCGGCGCTAGACAGCATGGCATCTGTGCCAAGAGAATTGCTAAATGCGACGGCGAATCCAATGATGTTACCTGCAACCCATAGCGCCCACCACCACGGCAGCAGCGTTGATACAGTCCCATCCCGCCATGCCAGGAACTCGGCTGCGTGGCTGCCTCTCCATATCTCCGCCATCACCTGATACGGCCGGAAGAAGAACATGATGGGCACGAACCACCAGCCAACCGCCCAGCCGGGGGAGAAGCGCTGGCCGTGTGCGCCGAGAGACTTCAGGTTGCGTGAGGCCCGATGAATCCACATCAGGAACAGCGCTACGGTTGGGATGAACAACACGATGAGCAGAGTGGACATAGCGTCCACGGTCTCCCCGGCATCGGCCAACTCCAGAGGGGAGACGAATTGCCCGGCTTCATACTGCGACACCAGCCGTAGTAGATCGAATGTCATCGCCATGAGAAGTCCGTATGTGATGCATGTGGCGACCAGCAGTCCTACCGTCCAGTTCGCCAAGGTCCGCGGCGACCGGTACGGAGTGTGCATGGGAACGCGCGCGGCGTATCCGGAGGCGGCTTGCAATTCCTCTTCCAGCGGCAGGCCGCACTGGTAGCAATATGTTGACCCAGGCTCGTTGGCCGCGCCGCATCGGGGGCATTTCAGGGCAACCGCCTGCGGCTGTGCAAACCGGCCGGGAGCAGCCCCCCGCGGCTCGGCTGGACTCTCGTCCAGCCCTCGACCGCAGTCGTGGCAGAACAGGCCGTCGGGTGGATTGAGAACCCCGCACGAGGTGCATGGGAGAGCCAGCCGCTCGCCGCAATAGCTGCAGAACTTTGCCTGCTCGACAACCTCCCGGTCACACTTCAGGCAGTTCATATGGAGCGCATCCTCCGCATCTCGCCCTGAATGCTACCACGCGACCTGACGTGCTACAATGACAGCCCAGCATCCAGGCGAGTCCGCGCGGACTCGTCCATTAGGCTTTGGAGGGTATGACCGATGTCGCTCAGCGCGCTCGGCGAGATATTGGACAGCTCGCCGGAGTTCCAGCGGCTGACCGCAGGGCTGCGGCGGAGCCGGTTCAATTCCAGGCTGCAGACACTCGCCGAGGCCGCCCCGTTCGCGCTGGCGTCCCTCCGGCGAACGCTCGACATCCCCATCCTCGTCGTCGCGCCGCGCCCTGAGGACGCCCGCCGCCTGCACGAGCAGATCCTCCTCTGGACAGACGACGAGACGCGCATCCTCCACTTCCCCGAAACCGAGACCCTGCCATTCGAACGCCTCGTTCCCGACCTGGCGACCTCTCAGCAGCGCATAAACGCCCTCTGGGCGCTCGCGCAGGACGGCGATTCCGCCCCGATGGTCATCGCCTCGGCAGCCGCAATCGCCCAGAAGACCATCGGCCGATACGCCCTGGAGCGCAGCGCCCAGACCCTCGAACCCGGCCTGCATATAGACTTGGACGAGACCATCGAATCCTGGCGCCGCATGGGCTACCGCGTGGAGCCGACCGCGGACGTGCCTGGCCTCGTGAGCAGGCGAGGCGGCATCGTAGATATATTCCCGGTCGCCGCAGACTCCCCCGCGCGCATAGACCTCTGGGGGGACGAGATAGACTCGATCCGCCGCTTCGACCCGGAAACCCAGCGCTCGACCGACCTAGTGGAATCGGTCACCATCATCCCGGCGCGGGAGACCCTGCCGGGGCTCGTTGACCGCGAGATGCTGGACATGATGCTCAGCAACATCGACATGTCCCGATGCTCCGAGGAGTCGCGGAACAGGATCGAGGGTGAGATTGACATGCTGCTCGAAGGCATGGACGTCGAGGACATAGACTTCTACGCCGGCTTCTTCAACACCGGCTCGATCCTGGACTTCCTACAGGACGACAGCCTAATAGTTACCGTCCGCCCCAACGAGGTCGCCGAGGCCGCCTGGGAGATAGACGAGCGCGCCCACGAGCTGCGGAGGGTCAAGGAGCGCCGCCGGGAGCTGCCGTTGCGCTTCCCATCGTCGCACTTCCTGAATCGCGAGAGCGAGGAGCGAGCGCATGTCGGACGGCGCCTCGACGTCACCCCATGGGGCGCAGAGGACCTCACGCACGACGGCGGATACCCGCTGCCGTTCGCCTCGCCGCCCGACTTCATGGGCAGCCTGGATTCGTTCGCCGAGGAGGCCGAGACACTGGCCCGGGACGGCCACCGCGTCGTCATCGTCTCGTCCGCCTCGCGCCGCCTCGAAGAGGTCATGAGCGAGTTCGACGTCGACGCCCGCGTCTCGAAGCGGCTCGACGCCATCCCAAAGCCGGGCTCGATAACGCTGCTGCAGGCATGGGGGGCCGGGCTGGGGGACGGCTGCGTCCTGTCCGTGGACGGGAGCAAGCTGGCAGTGTTCAGCGACTCCGAGATTTTCGGCATGACCAAGCTCCGACGGACCTCACCCCGCCGCGCGGTGAAGCGCGAGGCCCTGCTGTCCGAGCTGAACCCCGGCGACTACGTGGTACACGTCGAGCACGGCGTCGGCAGGTTCATGGGCACGGGTCGCGCCTCGCGGGACGAGGGCGACCGCGAATACCTGGTGCTCGAATACGCCAAGGGCGACCAGCTCTACGTGCCGATGGAGCACGTAGACCGCGTCACGCCCTACGTAGCGCCCCTCGAAAAGCCGCCGTCGCTGACGCGCCTGGGCACCCAGGAATGGAAGCGCGCCAAGGAGCGGGCCGCCCGCTCCACCCGCGAGATGGCCGCCGAGCTCCTCTCCCTGTACGCCTCGCGCGAGCTGGTCGAGGGCCACGCATACCCGCCCGACACCCCTTGGCAGGCGGAGATGGAAAGCTCGTTCCCATACGAAGAGACGCAGGACCAGCGGGAGACCATCGTGCAGGTCAAGGCGGACATGGAGCAGGCGAGGCCGATGGACCGACTGGTGTGCGGCGACGTTGGCTACGGCAAGACGGAGGTCGCGCTCCGAGCCGCCTTCAAGTCAGTGATGGACGGGAAGCAGGTCGCGGTTCTCGTCCCGACGACGGTGCTCGCCCAGCAGCACTACTCCACGTTCCGCGAGCGGCTCCAGGCGTTTCCCGTATCCATCGAGATGCTGAGCCGCTTCCGCTCCGACGCCGAGCAGCGGCGAGTCGTCGAAGCCATGGCGGACGGCAAGGTCGACGTCTGCATCGGCACCCACAGGCTCATACAGAAAGACATCCGCTTCAAGAACCTGGGCCTCGTGGTCATAGACGAGGAGCAGCGCTTCGGCGTCGCCCACAAGGAGCGACTCAAGGAGATGCGC
Organism: uncultured Dehalococcoidia bacterium; assembly: GCA_958296115.1. Taxonomy (GTDB): domain Bacteria; phylum Chloroflexota; class Dehalococcoidia; order Lucifugimonadales; family CAJWER01. The sequence continues at coordinate 1,508,650 of OY282442.1, read as the reverse complement.
CACGAGGTTGACGTGCTCACCCTGACCGCAACGCCCATCCCTCGCACCCTGCACCTCTCGCTCGCGGGAGTCAGGGACATGAGCGCCATCGAGACGCCGCCCGAAGAGAGGCTGCCCATCAAGACCTACGTTTCAGAGTTCAGCGACGAGCTGATACGGGAGGCCATCAGGCGCGAGATCGACCGACAGGGCCAGGTCTTCTTCGTCCACAACCGCGTCTATAACATAGACTACATGGCCGGATACGTCCGAATGCTCGCCCCAGAAGCCAACGTCGGAGTCGCCCATGGGCAGATGCCCGAGCGCCAGCTCGAACATGCAATGATGGAGTTCGCCGAGGGCATCACCGACGTCCTGGTATGCACCACCATCATCGAGTCCGGGCTGGACATCCCGAACGCGAACGCCCTGATAGTCAACCGCGCCGACACCTTCGGCCTCGCCCAGCTATACCAGCTCCGCGGGCGCATTGGCAGGGGGGCGCGCCGCGCATACGCCTACCTGCTCATCCCCGCGCATCGCAGCGTCAACGAGGTCGCGGAAAAGCGGCTCAAGACGATGCTGGCAGCCACAGAGCTCGGCGCGGGCTTCCAGATAGCCATGAAAGACCTGGAGATCCGCGGCGCGGGCAACGTCCTCGGCTCGCAGCAGAGCGGACACATCACCGCAGTCGGCTTCGACCTCTACACCCGCCTGCTGAGCGAGGCCGTCGAAACCCTCCGAGCGCGCATGACCGCCAACGGACGCGAAGCCAGCCGGGCCGAGATAGCCGCCATGAGCGCGGATGCGTTCGACGCCGACTCGAATCTCGCGTCCGAAAGCCCCGTAACCGTCGAGCTCGACATCCCCGCCAGCATCCCCGTCTCCTACGTCGCCGACCTTCCGACCAGACTCGACGTGTACCGCCGCATCGGCTCCGCCGAAACCCTAGACGCGCTAACGGAGATGCGGGACGAGATGACCGACCGCTTCGGCCCGCTCCCCTGGCAGGTCGAAAACCTGCTCTACGCCGCCAAGCTCCGCCTCAAGGCCGCCCACGCCGGCATCGAGGCGGTGTCCCGCGAAGATAAGTGCGTAGTCCTGAAGCTGCGCGAGGACACCGGCGGCGCAAGGGCCGCCCTCCAGCGAGCGCTCGGCCGAGGAGTCAGGGTCGGACACACCCAGATACGCCTCGACACCAAGAGCATCGCCCAAAACGAAACATGGGAAGAGACCCTGGCCTCCCTCATAGACAGCATAACCGCCTTCCGCCAACGCCTAACGGCAGCGGTGGGGTGAGGCATCATGATGTATCCCACTCACGGCAGCTGGTGCAACACACGGACATTCCCTACTAATTGCCCTACGTGCAACAGCTCGGTGTTCTTCTTCCAATGCGATCATGAGTCGCGGGTATTCTTCGACGACCTTGGTCCACCTTGGCCCGTGCATCGTTGCCTCGGTAGTCGCGTCAGCGCAGGTTCTCTCGCGCCGCGGCCTTCCGGCAAGACCGCGTGGACACGGCTGGAGGGCATAACGTTCAGCGCTAGAGACCCTAATCACGGACTACTCCAAGGCATGAGGAGATTCAAAGTCGATGGAGAAATAATTCAGAGAGTCAAGCGCACTGAGTCTTTGTCGCGTGAAACGATGAGGATTGACCCGTTTGACAAACAGAAAGAGAGTTTGATTGGGGTTGTCTCAGATGTCCACTACTTGCCCATGACAAACAATCTCGGTATTGATCCTGACAGCGTAGGCGCGACTTTTATAGAGCAACAGTTGGGCGATACAGATGTGAAGCAGGTTACGATTCTAGTTGATGAGAGCGATATCGACCAAGACGCGCTAGACCTCATGAGCTACACTGCATGGTGTCCAAAAGACGTGTCGAGCCAACTGAAGAAAGGCACTATCGTCAAGGCGATGGCCGAAGCTACCGACTTCCTAGGAATCGGACACAGATGGGTCATAAAATCATTGGAGATTCTATCGTAGCCCGCGCCGAGGTTAAACTATGTCCATGCACAAACGACTCCAGGCCCTCGACGAACAGCGCATACCCATCCGCGTCGCCCTCATCGGCTGCGGGCGCTTCGGCTCCATGGTCGCCGCGCAGGTCGTCCAGGCCCCCGGCATGGAGCTCTCCGTCGTCTGCGACCTCGACCCCAACCGCGCCCTCAATACCCTGCGCCTCGCCGGACTTGACGCGCAAGACGCCGTAACGACCTCGAACGTCGGCCAGGCCAACGACGCGATCGACTCGGATGATGTCGTGGTCTCGGAGAACCCCGACGTCGCGGCGCAGGCTGAGGTGGACGTGGTGGTCGAGGCTACGGGCAACCCGGACGCGGGCTCCCGCCACGCCTTCAACTCCATCATGGCCGAGAAGCACGTCGTCAACGTCACCGTCGAGGCGGACGCGCTCGTAGGCCCCCTACTGAAGAATATGGCCGACAACGCCGGCGTGGTCTATAGCCTCGTCTATGGCGACCAGCCCGGCAACATAGACGAACTCTACGATTGGGCGGTCAGCGCAGGGTTCGAGGTCGTAGCGGCCGGCAAGGGAACTCGCTACCTGCCGGAATTCCGCGGCGGCACACCCGACGAGGCCCTTGGACGCTATGGCCTGTCGGACGAGGAAGCCGCCGAGTCCAACCTCAACCCCCAGATGTACAACTCCTTCCAGGACGGCACCAAGTCCGCCGTCGAGATGTGCGCCGTCGCCAACATGACCGGCCTCGCGCCAGACGTGCCCGGTATGCATCAGCCGCCCGCCGGCATAGACGACATCCCCAACCTGCTGCGCCCCGTCGAGGACGGCGGCATCCTCCACAGAACGGGCGTGGTCGAGGTCGTGAGCTGCATCCGCGAAGGCGGCGTCGAGGTCCACAACCCCATGCGCTGGGGCGTCTACGTCGTCATAACCTCCAACAGCCCATACCTGCTGCGCTGCCTCAAAGACTACGGCGTGGCCATGGACTCCACAGGCAAGTACGGCCTCATGTACCGCCCATACCACCTCGTCGGCATGGAGGCCCCCATCTCCATCGCCAAGGCCGCGCTCTACGGCGAGCCGACCGGCGCGCCCAACGCCATAGTCGGCGAGGTCGCAGCCCGCGCCAAGCGCCCGCTCCACCCGGGCGACATCCTGGACGGCGAGGGCGGCCGCGCGGTGTACGGCTCCCTGGTCGAGGCTACCGACGCAAGGGCCAAGAACCTACTCCCCATCGGCCTGTCGGACCGCGCAGTCGTAACCAGCCACGTCCCAAAGGACGCCATGCTCACAACCAGCGACGTCGAAACGCCCGCCGACAGCTTCGCCGCACACCTCCGCCAGATACAAGACGCCGCGCTCCTCTGATAGCCGCCGCGGACTCGGTTACAAGTCTGGCGCATCGCTCGTCCATCCTCATTTCTCCAGAACCTCCGCTAGACGGTCCACCTGCTCCAGTCCTGGGTCGCACGGCCACAGCAGGAGCTCGTCCACCCCAACGTCCTCGTGCGCACTCAGCAGGTCTCTGACCTGCCCGGCCGACGACGGAGCGCCGCTGATGATTGCCCCCGCGTACTGCGGCATGAACGAGTAGTAGTCCTTGATATACCGCTCTATACTCCCCTCGGCGTCGGCGCCCAGGGCGAAATACGCCGCCGCCACGAACCTTGGCGCGCCCTCCCTGCCTGCCCGATTCCACGAATCGAGCGCCGCGTCGTATGAACCCCGCGCCGCCTTCGGGCCGCCTACGCCTATGAAGCCGTCCGCCCAGCGTCCAGCCCTCTCTAAAGCCGCCGGCGCGACCGCCCCAATCAGCAGCTCCGGCCCCCCAGCCCGCGCAGGCGGCGGCCCCACCTCCCCAACCCCGCCTCCCAACGCCTCGCCCGACCAGGCCCGCTTCATCGTCGCCAGCTGCTCCTCGAACCGCCTGCCCCGCGACCCCATGTCCGCTTCGCCCGCCGTGAAATCGTCCGGCCGTCCGCCGAGTCCAAGACCCAGCGACAGCCTCCCGCCCGAAATCGCGTCCACGCTTGCCGCCTGCTTCGCAAGCAGCGCCCCGCTCCTAAGCGGCGCAAGCAGTATGCTCGTCATCAACCTCACCCGCCGCGTCACGGCAGCCGCCGCGGCCAGCGCAACCATCGGCTCGAAGTTCGAATAGACCAGCCTATCCAGCGCGGCAACCGAGCTGTACGGCCCGGCGTCCGCCTTCACCGCCCACTTCACAATCATGTCCCCGGCCACTCCCGGAATAGTCGCCGGCAGCCCGATTCCTACCCTCATGTCCGACCTCCTATCTCATCCCCTCTCCCTAAGGCGGGAGAGGTTAGAGCAATTCGACTGTCCGCTACTCCATCTCTCCCCAGTTACAGCCCGTCTTCACGTCCACCTCCAGCGCCGCCTCTAGGTCCATCGCCGAGGGCATCACCTCGCTCACCAGCCCCTTCATCTCCTCCAGCTCATCCTTCGGCGACTCGAAAATCAACTCGTCATGCACCTGCACTATCATCATGGACCGCAGGCGGCGGGTGTCTATCTGCGCCTGCAATCGGACCATCGCGATCTTCACTATGTCGGCAGCCGTGCCCTGGATGGGCATGTTGATAGCCATACGCTCCCCGGACGAGCGCACGTGGAAGCTGCTGGAGCTTATCTCCGGGATATACCGCCGCCTCCCCATCAGGGTCTCCACGTAGCCGGTCTCCTTGACGCTCCTCTTCACGTCGTCTATGTAGCCCTTTATCCCAGGGTATTGGCCGAAGTAGGCGCTTATGAACTCGCGCCCCGCCTCGGCGCTCAACCCCGTCTGCTGGCTTATCCCGAACGGGCTCAGCCCGTACACCACCCCGAAGTTCATGACCTTGGCGATACGCCGCATCTCCGCGTCGACACGGTCGATGGGTACGCCATAGACAGACGACGCGGTCGCGGAGTGTATGTCCTGCCCGCTCTCGAACGCCTCTATCAGGCCCGGATCGCGCGAGAGGTGAGCGAGTATCCGCAGCTCTATCTGCGAGTAATCCGCTCCCAGCAGCGTCCACCCCGACGGGTCCTGCGACACGAAGGCGCGGCGCACCTCGCGGCCCAGCTCCGTGCGTATCGGTATGTTCTGCACGTTTGGGTCGTTGCTCGACACCCGCCCCGTCGCCGAGCCCGTCTGGTGATACATCGTATGAACGCGCCCAGTCTCAGGATTGACCTGGCCGGGCAGGGAATCGAGATACGTGGACTTGATCTTGGTAAGCTGCCTATACTCCAGCACGCGGTCCAGCACCTCGACGGCCTTCGGATCGACCTCATCGGACTCTCCCTGGCCGAGAACCTGCTTGAGCCCTTCGAGAGACGACGCGTCCGTGGAATAGCCCGTCTTCGTCCTCTTGGTCGGCGGAAGGCCAAGCTCCTTGAACAGCACGTCCCCAAGCTGCTGTGACGAGCCAATGTTGAACTCGTGGCCGACCAGCTCGTACATGCCCGCCTCGATGCGCCGCACCTCGTTCCCAATACGCGCAGACATCTCGGCCAGGAGCGCGGTATCGACCGTTACCCCGTTGCGCTGCATCTCGACCAGAACGGGAACCAGCGGCATCTCCACCTCTGCCAGCGCACTGGCGGCCCCCTTCGCCTCCGCCTCGTCCAACAGCGGCCCCCGCAGCTGCAGGGTCGCGTCGGCGCGGTCGCAGGCGTGCTCCGCCGCGCCCGCAATGGGCGCCTGGTCCAGCGTGATCCGCTTCCTGCCAGAGCCGACGACGTCCGCGTCCGACACGAGCTCCAAGTTCAGGCAGTCCAGCGCCAGCGCCTCGACGCCGACGGCCTTCCGTCCGCCCACGTGCGCCGCGATCATCGGGTCGAATACCAGGTTGCGGACGCTCACGCCGTGCCTGGCGAGCGCGGTCATGTCGTAGTTGGCGTTGTGCGCCGACTTGGGTATAGCGTCGTTCCCCAGCGCTCCGCGGATGGCGTCCACCACGTCTCCCAATCCAAGCTGCGCCCCCTCGGCGTGTCCGACAGGCACGTACCAGCCGGTATCGGGCGCGTTCGAGAAGGCGATGCCTACCAGCGAGGCCGCCATTGGATTCGCCCCCGTCGCCTCCACCTTGAAGGCGAACCCGTCCGGCGAGTCGAGCGCTGCCGCCATCTCGCCCAGCGCCTCCGGAGTGTCAACCACCCGGTAGCGCGTCTCCCGCTCCGCCGGCGCCTCGCCGCCCTGAGGGTCAGGTATCCGGTCCACCATGCTGAAGAACTCGAACTCCCTGAGCCTCGCCACGACCTCCGAGCGGTCGTACTGCCAGAAGCGCGTCTCGTCCATGTCCAACTCTATCGGCAGGTCACGCACGATGGTGGTCAGGAACTTGCCCTGCCGCAGCCTGTCCCGGTTCTCGCGTATGCTCTGCTGTATTCGGGGCGGCTTCACCTCCTCCAAGCGCTCGAGCATCCCCTCGACCGAGCCGAACTGCCGCAGCAGCTTGATGGCGGTCTTCGCGCCCACGCCCGGCGCTCCAGGGATGTTGTCGCTTGCGTCCCCCTGCAGCGCCTTTATGTCCGGCACGGACTCCGGGCCCAGCCCGTCGTACCGCTCCCTCACCTTGGCCTCGTCGTACATCGTGGTGCGCTGGACGCTGTAGCTCAGCAGCACGCGCACGTGCGGCGAAACGAGCTGCAGCTCGTCCGTGTCCCCCGTGAGCACTATCGTATCCACCCCCCGCTCCTCCGCCTGCTGGCACAGCGTCCCCAACACGTCGTCGGCCTCGTACCCCTTCTGCTCGAACATCGGAACCCTGAAAGCGTCCATGAAGAGCCGCACGCGGTCGAACTGGCTACGCAACTCCGGGGGAGTGGGCGGGCGCTGCGCCTTGTACTCGTCATATTGCGCGTGCCTGAACGTCGGCCCCGAAAGGTCGAAGGCGATGGCGCAGTGCGTCGGCTTCAGATCCGCCAGGGTGCGCAGGAAGGCGTTCAGGAAGCCATAGACCCCGCGGACCTCTTCCCCGGTGGCGCCGACGTTCATGGGAGTGCGGATCGCGTGGAACGCCCGATGAACCATGGCATGGCCATCGAGCAGTATCAAGAGCGGCCTATCGTCCGACATTCGCGCCTGCATGAGCTTGCGGTGGATTATACACCGTGCGCTCCAACCGCTATACCACCCCTCTCGTCCAGGCAAACGCATCTAAATTGCCCCGAAATTGCCCCATAGCGCCCCTTGACACCGCGAGAACAGCCGTGCTAGTCTGGTAGACGGCTCGAAGGGACGTATTCCAAACGGGCACAGAGCCGCCTCTGCCAAATCTGGGCATTCATGCCGCCGCTGTTGTTGGGACGGGGCCCCCGCGGTATGAGAAGGTCGCTCTGTGTTCCGGCGTCTCGACAGGAGGACGCAGTGCCAAATGTGCCTCCCCCGTTCCAGGTGCGGACTCTCGGACGACCGGGAGGACCGTAGCCAGCGCAGCCCGACGCCTTGGCGGGTGGAAGGAACAAGCGCGAAACGCAGGCGGTCCCGCAAGGGCCCGTCAGCCGTCCGGGAAAGTTAGAGGAGGGGCTGCATCCCCAGTGTCGGCGGGCGATCGACGTCGGCATCCTCGAAGCAAGTACCGGAGTCACTGCCTTGCAAGGCAAACTCATCTCCCGCGAGAGCGGGGGAAACCAGGAGTAGACAGGGCGCGGGTCGCAAGACCCGCCAAGTTCCCTCTCCCTCACGGGGGAAAGGGCCAGGGTGAGGGCAAACGCCCCGCCCTGCGTCCCCTCCCCCGAAGGGAAAGGGCTAGGATAAGGGCGATTCAGGCGGCTAGAACCCGCCAGAGCGCCAACAAAAGGAGCCGGCCGAGACGAAACGAACATAGACGAAGGAGCCGAGAAGGCCCCAGCCTTCATCACCCTCCCCTCACGGGGAGAGACCCAGGGTGAAGGCAATTCAGCGCGTCCTCATCCTGGGAGCGCAGGCGTCCCGCCTGCATCCCTCCCCCGCCTTGTCCCCTCTCCCTTGACGGGAGAGGGTGATTCAAGGATGCCAACTACACCACCCGCCGCTCCGACCGGACCCACTCCCTATGCAGCTCTGGACTGAGACCCTGGCCGCAGCGGTCGAGAATCGCCTCCCCCATGGCCGCAGCCTCCGCATCCACCCTCGCCTTGACCTCGCCTAGGACCGCAGACGCCGGCGCGTAATGCTGCACGTATATCTTGAGCTTCGGCTCCGTGCCAGACGGCCTCGCAGTAACCCGGCTGCGCCTATCCTCGGACAGGTAGAGCGTAACCACGTCGTCCGGCCCCCCCATGCGGTATCGCGCGCGGTCGGCCTCGCCGAGCCTGTCGGATATGCCGACCACGCGCATCCCGCCCAGGCTCTCCGGCGGCTCGCACCGCAGATAGAGCATCACTTCCCCCATCGCCTCCCGGCCCGTCGCGCCGCGCAGCTCGACCAGGTGCAGCGCGTTCTTGTAGTACCCGTATTCACCATAGATGTCGTCGAGGTACATGGGAAGGGTTGCGCCCCGGTCCTTGAGCCAAGACGCCATCTCGCACACCAGCAGCGCGCCAATCGCAGCGTCCTTGTCGCGCACGAAATCGCCCGCGAGGTACCCGAGGCTCTCCTCCGCCGCGAATACGAACCGCGAAGGGTCCTCCAGTCCCCCAATGACCTCCGCGATGAACTTGAACCCCACCAGCAGGTCGTCCCTGGGCTCCAGTCCGAAGCCTCGCGCTATGTCGGCTATCAAGCCCGTCGTCACCAGGGTTTCGATGACGACGTCCTCGCCCATCAGCCTGCCAGCATCCCTGCGTCGTGACAGCAGATAGTGCGTCAGCGCCGCGCCCACCTGGTTCCCAGTCAATATCCTCACGCGCCCGGACTCCCAATCAACCCTAGCGGCTGCGCCTATGCGGTCGGCGTCCGGGTCCGAGCATAGGGCGACGTCCGCCCCGGCTGACTCGGCCAGCCTCACGGGCAACTCCATGACCTCCGCGTACTCCGGGTTGATCAGGTCGCCCACCGCAGTGGGAAAGCTCTCATCCGGCTCCGCCTGCTCCGGCGCGACGACAACGTCGAATCCCTCGCCTCGCAGCGTCTTCAATACGTTGGTCGAGCCGGCCCCGTGCAGCGGGCTGAACACCACCTTCGCAGACCTGCTCGCCGTGGTCGATAGGCCGCGTATAGACCGCAAGTACGCCGCGTCCACCTCGCCGCCTATGCTCGTCACAAACCCCTCGGCCCGCGCCTGCGGCATGGACGTGAGCCTGATTTCGTCCACGTCCGAGACAAGCTGCATGAACCGCGCGTCGTGGGGCGGAACCACCTGACCGCCGTCCGACCAGTAGAACTTGAACCCGTTGTCGGTGCGCGGGTTGTGCGACGCGGTAATCTGGACCCCGGCCGTTGCCCCCAAGAATCGCACTGCGAAGGATACTTCCGGCGTGGCGCGTAGCCCGTCGAACAGATGCGAGCGTATACCGTTCGCCGCGAACACCCTGCACGAAAGCTCCGCGAACTCCCTCGACTGCCTGCGCGCCTCGTGCCCTACCACGACACCGGCGTACTTGGCGTCATGCCCGTAGTCCTCGATGAAGGCGCTCAGCGCCTGGGCGGCCTCGCCGATGGTTCGCGCGTTGATGCGGTTCGGCCCCGGGCCGAGCGGGCCGCGGATTCCGCCCGTGCCTACCCTCAGCCGCGCGGAGAATGCGTCTTCGAGCTCCTCCCAGCTTGCGGCGTCCACCAGCGCCTGAATCTCGGGAGCGAACGCGTCCATGCAGGGGGCGGTCAGCCAGCGCTCCAGGTTCGCCAGCGCCTCGGGGCCAAGCCGTCCGGAGCCTTCTACGGCCCGGAGGAGCCGTTCGGGTGTATGGATGGCTATGTCACCCGCCTCCACCCTGCCAGTCCCTGCGAATGGCCTCGGCCCTGTCGGCGCGCTCCCAGGGCAGGTCCAGGTCATCCCGCCCAAAGTGGCCGTAGGCGGCTGTCTGCTTGTAGATTGGAGCCCTGAGGCCCAGGTCACGGATTATCGCGCCAGGACGCAGATCGAAGTGGTCGTGGACGAGGTTGACTATCACGTCGTCCGGAGCCTTGTTCGTCCCAAAGGTCTCTACCGATACCGACGTCGGGCTTGCCATCCCTATCGCGTAGGACACCTGTATCTCCAGCCGCTCCGCCACGCCCGCGGCCACCAGGTTCTTGGCGACCCACCGCGCCGCGTACGCCGCCGAGCGGTCCACCTTCGTCGGATCCTTGCCCGAGAACGCGCCCCCGCCGTGCCGCGCCATCCCGCCGTAGGTATCGACCAGTATCTTGCGCCCAGTCAGCCCGGCGTCCCCGACGGGCCCGCCGATGACGAACCTCGCCGACGGGTTGACGTGATACGCCGTGCCATCGTCCAGCAGCTCGGCGGGAATGACGCGCCGAGCCACGCGCTCTATCATGTCCCGCTCTATGGTGGGATTGTCGGCGTCCGGGTCGTGCTGAGTGCTCAGCACGACAGTATCCACCCGCTTCGGCCTGCCGTACTCGTACTCGACGGTAACCTGAGACTTGCCGTCGGGCCTAAGGTACGGCAGCGTCCCGTCCTTCCTGATCTCGGCCATCCGTCTCGTGAGCTTGTGCGACAGGGAGATGGGCATTGGCATCAGCTCATCCGTCTCGTCGCACGCGAACCCGACCATCATCCCCTGGTCGCCCGCCCCCAGCATCTCGATCTCCGCCTCGTCCGCATCCACCTCGCCCCTGGCCTCCAAGGCGACGTCCACGCCGCCCGCGATGTCGCTCGACTGCTCGTTGAGCGCGATCAGTACCCCGCAGGACTGGTGGTCGAATCCGTATTCGGGGTTGGTGTATCCGGCGTCCCGTATCGCATCGCGCGCCAGCGTCTGAACGTCCACGTCGGCGTCGGTCGTAATCTCGCCCATCACCACGACCAGCCCGGTCGTCGTGCAGACCTCGCACGCCACGCGCCCCCCGGGATCCTGCGCGAGTATCGCGTCCAGCACGGCGTCCGATATCTGGTCGCAGAGCTTGTCCGGATGCCCCTCGGTCACCGATTCCGAGGTGAACTTGTAACTGGGCGACTCATTGAAGCTGTACGGCAATTCTTACTCCTCCACGGCGTTCTAGTAGTGATTGACGGCCCGGGAGCTACGTCCCGATGCGCCAGCTCTCCAAGTACTGCTGCTGCTCGTCGCTGAGCGTGTCTATGCTTATCCCCATCGCCGCAAGCTTGAGGCGCCCGACCTCCTGGTCTATGTCCTGCGGCACGGTGTGGACCTTATTCACCAGGCTGCCCGCCCTCTGAGCCAGGTACTCGGCGGAAAGGGCCTGGTTGGCGAAGCTCATGTCCATCACTGCCGAAGGATGCCCTTCGGCCGCCGCCAGGTTGATAAGACGTCCCTCCCCGAGCAGGTAGAGCTTCCTGCCGTCCTGCATCAGGTACTCGTCCACGCAGTCCCTGGCCTCCTGCTTCCCGTCCGCCATCTCCTCCAGAGCCTCGATGTCTATCTCGACGTTGAAGTGCCCGCTGTTCGCAACGATGGCCCCGTCCTTCATCGTCTCTACGTGGCGCTTGTCCACAGCCTTCATCCCGCCTGTGAGGGTGATGAAGATGTCCCCGATAGGCGCGGCCTCGTCCATAGTCATGACCCTGTGCCCGTCCATTGCGGCTTCGAGCGCCCGCACAGGGTTGATCTCGGTCACAATAGTGTTCGACCCCATGCCCTTGGCGCGCATGGCGACCCCCTTGCCGCACCACCCATAGCCCGCCACCACCACGTTCTTGCCCGCCCAGAGCACGTTGGTCGCCCTGGTGATGCCGTCCAGCGTGCTCTGTCCGGTGCCGTAGCGATTGTCGAAGAAGTGCTTCGTCTCGGCGTCGTTGACCGCGATGATGGGATACATCAACTTGCCTTCGTCGGCCAGACTGCTCAGCCTGATTACCCCAGTCGTCGTCTCCTCCGTTCCGCCTATCAACCCCTCCAGCTTCTCCCGGCGCGTCGAGTGCAGCGTCGCCACCAAGTCCGCCCCGTCGTCCATCGTAACGTGCGGCCCCCCGTCGAGCGCCGCGTTGATGTGCGCGTAGTACGTATCGTTGTCCTCGCCCCTGACAGCGAACACGGAGATGCCATCCTCCGCGTCCAGGGCGGCCGCCACGTCGTCTTGCGTGCTCAGCGGGTTGCTGGCGCACAACGACACTTCCGCGCCGCCGTCCCTGAGCGCCAGGGCCAGGTTTGCAGTCTCCGAAGTAACGTGCAGGCACGCCGCGAGCTTGATGCCCAAGAGCGGCTTCTCGCGTGCGAACCGCTCTCTGATGATCCGCACCACGTCCATCTCACGCGCCGCCCATTCGATTCGCCGCCAGCCGCCGCCAGCCAGCCCAGCGTCCTTGATGTCCCCTTTCGTCGTTGCCAATACTTACTCCTCTCTCCAATCCTGCCGTCCGCGCCAGGGGAGCGATTCGCCCTCCCCCAGAGGCGCGAACGCAGCCATCTCCGTCAGCGCCCGAAACCGCCCCTCGATCTCACCCCGTTCTAGGGAGCCGACGCGGTCCAGGCTGAAGCTCTCCACCGCGAACGACCCCATGACAGACCCGACCACCGCCGCCCTGCGGAAGCCCGCCTCGCTCAGGTCGCCGGTCGCCGCCAGATACCCCATGAAACCGCCCGCGAAGCAGTCCCCCGCGCCCGTGGGGTCCACCACGCGCTCAGTCGGAAAGGCCGGCGCCGAGAATACCCCGTCCCCATGGAACAGCAGCGCCCCATGCTCGCCCCGCTTGACGACCACCGACGACGGCCCCGTCCCCATGACCGCCTTCGCAGCCGCAGACAGGTTCACCTGTCCCGTGAAACTCCGCGCCTCGCCCTCGTCCATGAAAACGACGTCCACGTTCTCCACGATACGCCGGAGGGCGTCCCCGCTGCCGTCTATCCAGAAGTTCATGCTGTCGAGCGAAACCAGCCTGGGCCTCGGGGACATCTGCGTTAGCGCGTCCAGCTGCAGCGACGGCTCCATGTTGGCCAGAAAAAGGTAGCCGCTGGCGCGATGAGCGTCGCTCAGCGATGGCGCGAAATCCTCGAACACGTTTAGCTGCGTATCCAGAGTGTCCCGCGTCTTCACGTCCTCCGCGCCGTACACTCCAGACCAGCGGAACGTCCGGCCAGGCTTGGTCTCGAGCCCGGACAGCTCGACGCCGCGCGACCGCAGAATATCCATGTCAGAGGGCGCGAAATCCTCGCCCACGACCCCGACCAAGGACACCCCCGTGAAGTAGCTCCCGGCGACCGAAAAGTAAGCCCCAGAACCGCCCAGGGCGCTCTCGCGGCGCCCCGCAGGCGTTCGCACGCTGTCGTATGCGACCGTCCCTACTACGAGCAATGAGCCCCGCGCCAATGCAGCCGCCCTATTCGTCGGAGCCGTAGGCGGCGGGCAGGCCCTTCTCGATCCAAGCGGCCGTGCCGTCCTCGATGTTGAACAGCTTCTCTGTGTCCATCCCCATGGCCGCGGCCATCTCGCAGGCCAAGCCGCTCCGCACTCCCTGGGCGCAGATGAACAGCAGATCCTTGTCCGTCGGCAGCTCGTCCACCCTCGCCAGAATATCGTCCACCGGGATGAATATCGCGTCCTTCACGTGCCCGGCCTCGTACTCGTCCGGCCTTCTCACGTCCACCACGACCGAGCCGCCGGCCTCGCGCATACCGCTCGCCTCGTCGAGGCTGATCCGGTAATAGGGTTCGCCTTGCTCACGCCTGGGCATCGCCCACCTCCATGGATTTTGACACGCCGCCAGTAGGCATGTATCGGCCAATAATGGCCGATAGCCTCGCCCTCGTTGCTCTGTCTATCAGCTCGCCGTCCGTAATTATCGCATTATTCAGGGCCGACGAACAAACGCAATCCCGCTCCGACGGAATCTCCGGAACCAGCGAGCGGATGACCCGCCGCGACGCGCCCACGTTCCTAACTAGGTTCTGGACGACCAGCTCGACCGACACCTCTTCCTCCGTCTCGTGCCAGGTGTCGTAGTCCGTAACGAGCGCCAGGGTCGCGTAGCATATCTCCGCCTCGCGGGCCAGCTTCGCCTCCGGGAGCGCCGTCATGCCGATGACGCTCGCACCCCATGACCGGTACAGCGCCGACTCGGCCCGCGTCGAAAACTGCGGACCCTCCATCACCACGTAAGCGCCCCCCTCGTGCACCGTCGCCTCGCCCACGGCCGCGGCCGCCTCGCCCACCGCCCGGCTCAGCTCCGGGCAGAACGGGTCCGAGAATGCCACGTGGGCCACTATGCCCTCGTCGAAGAATGTGTTGACGCGGCTCCGCGTGCGGTCAATTATCTGGTCCGGAATCAGCATGTCCAGCGGCCTCACGCCCTCCTGCAAGCTGCCCACCGCGCTGATGGAGACTATCCGCTCCACGCCGAGCGTCTTGAGCGCGTATATGTTCGCTCGCGCAGGCAATTTCGTCGGCGAAATCCTGTGACCGCGCCCATGCCGAGGCAGGAACGCCACCTGCGACCCGCTCAACTCCCCAACGACAATGCTGTCGCTCGGCGGGCCGAACGGCGTCTCGACGTCCACCTCCTGAGCGCCAATCAACCCCTCCATCTCGTATAGGCCAGAACCCCCTATGAACCCAACCCTCCCCGCGCTCATCGCCCAGCAGTCCCTTCATGCAACGTTCTCATCTTGTTCTCCTCCCCAGTGTGAAGGTCCCTCTTCTCCCTTCACCCTTGGGAGAAGGGTAGCGCTCCGTCCATTCAAATATGACGGATAGGCCCGCCCTTATCACCTCTCCCTTGACGAGAGAGGGTTAGGGTGAAGTGATTCAGGATGCCAATACTACCTAGAACCAGTACTAGGATCCGGGTCGCCCTACCTGAGCTGCGCCGTGCTGAAGACCACGCGGAACGGCTTGCAGTAGATGACCACCGCGCCCATGGACTCCACGTCCACCTCGTCCGGTATGGGGTAATTCTGGCTGCCGATGTTCCCCTTCAGCCTGCCCAGCTCTACGTAGCCGTCCTGGAGCACGTCGCCGCTACTCTTGGGGTCGGGGTGCGGCGTGAGCATCACCCGGAGATCCGGCCCGTTGGTCCCCTTGAAATCATCCATACGCAGCAGGCCGGATCCATCCGCCAGCCTGTATATCGTGGCCGTACCCTCGCCCCTGTGGAACGAGTCCGCGCCCGCGAACTGACCTGACTTGACCGCCGCGGGCTCGCTCGATGACTCGGTCATCGGCTCGCTCATCTCCGAATCCATCTTCGCCATCGTAGCCATGACCATCTCCGCATCGGCCCTGGGAATGCCCTCGGGCATCTCCGCGTTGGCCGAGAACGGAAACTCCTCCTGGACCTCCCTATCCACCACCAGCGGCGCCAGCAGCCACCAGGCAAGAGCCGCTACAGGAACCGCAACGACCACAGCAGCCCCAATCCATACCCGCTTGTCCTTGACCCACATGCTTGCACCTGCCCTGCTACTCGCTTCCAAGCCTCATTGTATAAGAATCGCCTACAGATTCCTATCTAACGCTCCGTCCATTTGAATATGACGGGCAGGCAGTCCCGCCTTATCCCTCTCCCTTGGCGGGTGTTCGGGTCGGTGTCCTTGCGCCTTCGCGTCCTTGCGTTCTTGCCCTCGCTGAATTCAGACGCTCCATCCAGGGCAGCGGCCCCCCGATTAGGGGCGCGGCGTACTCCGCGAACTCCGCCGTCGGCATATATGCCTCCTCGTCGTACATCCCCGACCCCATCGCCTTGACCTTGCCCGCTACCTTGTCGAGCGGCGCAACCCCCGTTTGGCACACGTACCCCTCCGACGGCTGACGCTCCAGCGTCACCATCACGTCGGACGCCCCGTCGAGCGCGTACCTCACCGCCGCACGGCCCGCCATCTCCGCCTCGTCCGCGTCCGTCTGCGACACCGTCGCCGACAGCGAGCGTTGTATCGTGCCCGGCTTCTCGTAGCGCACCCTGACGCCGAGCCTGCGGCCCACAAGCTCGGCGAGATATTTGCCCGCCCCCTCGTAGTAGGCGTGCCCGAAATCGTCCAGGTACCAAGGCTCTCCAGCGCCCAGCGCGCCATGCTCCCCACGCGCGTTCTCCGCCACGACCGCCGCGACCGTTCCATGTCTGGCGTAAGCGTCCTCCATCAGGCCCAGAAACCGCTCCTCGTCCACCGCCGTCTCGGGTATCACGACCACGTGCGGCGCGTCCCGCCCCTCGCGCTTGCCGAGAACCGACGCCGAGGCGAGCCAGCCCGCGTCGCGCCCCATGACCTCCAGGATAGCGATGGGCGCGGCCCTGCCCATGGCCTCCACGTCCCGACCGATGCCCATTGTCGCAAGGGCAATGAACCGCGCCGCGCTCCCGTAGCCCGGCGAGTGGTCGGTCTCCGCCAGGTCGTTGTCGATGGTCTTGGGCACGTTCACGACGGACACGCGCAACCCCGCGCCCCGCGCGCCGGCCTGCAGCGCGTGACCCGTCTCCGCGGAGTCGTTGCCCCCGATGATGAAGCAATAGCCCACGCCGTTCGCGTCCAGCTGCTCCAGCGCCGCCTCGACCTCCTCGGGCGCGGCCTTGCGGCGCGTTGATCCAAGCGCCGCCCCCGGCGTTCGGGCTATACGGCTCCACTGCGACCCGGACATGCCCCCAAGCTCCAGCAGCCTGCCCGCCGCGAGCCCCTCGATCCCCCTGTCCGCGCCGTATATCCTCCCGAGCCCGAGCCGCCCGGCCGCGCTCGCCACACCCGCGAGGCTGCGGTTCATGACAGCAGTGCTGCCGCCGGACTGCATGACGAGGACGTTGGCGGGTTTCACGGCCATGGCTGTCAGTGCGACCAGATAGCCAGCGCGCTCGCCGCGCCCATGACCACCAGCGACGCGATGGTCGCAGCCGCGTTGTCCAGCGTAACCGCGCTGATGTAGATGAACGGCGCGTCTATGACCATGGCCCAGAAAACGTACTGCTTGACCCTGTCCTTGCTGAACATTGCGCCTAGAATAGGTTCAGGATTATCCACGCCTGTATGCCGACCAGGAGCACGATGAGCAGGCAGTAGGGGATGGTCCGCTTCATCACCTCGTTCTCCTTGCCGGACAGGCCGACTATCGCTGTCCCGACCAGCACCTTGGCCGGCGCTATCGCGCTGCCAAGAGACCCGCCGATGGACTGGACGCTCGCTATGGTAACTGCCGAAACGCCCAGAGCGCCCGCCGTCTCCTGCTGCAGCGCCCCGAACATCACGTTGGAGTTGGTGTTGCTTCCAGTCATGAACGTGCCGAGCGCGCCTATGTACGGCGAGAAGACCGGGAAGGCCGACTGCGTAACGTCCGCGATGGCGCCGCCCAAGAACACGGTCATCCCCGTATCGGTCATCACCAGCGCCATCATGACCATCGTCGCGATTCCCACGCTGGTCGACACGCACTGAGCGTAGGTCTTCCTCCCCGCCGACAGCGCCGCGCCGCGCTTCCATAGCCCTCTCGCCAGGAATACGCCGTAGGTCAACGCGAGCGACAATAGTATCAACGGCGCGGGATGACGGAGAAGGCGTATCTTCGCGTAGCTCGACTCCGCGTCCACCTCGTAGCCCAAGCTCGTTTCGACCGCCGGGTAGTCCAGCCCCCAGAGCAGGGGCGCGCCGATCTCCTTCACCACGGGTATCTGCGACACGATGCTCAGCAGCAGCACGAAGTAGTACGGCAGGAACGCCATGTGAAAGCTCATCCTACGCCGAGGCTCCACCCTCTGGCTCGCCTCGTCGAGCGCCGCCTTGGGCAGCAGCGGCGTCTTGGATGCAAGCCAGCCCGCCCCGCATCCGACCAGGCCGGACACCAGCGACGCCACTTGGGGAGCGCCGACCAGAGCCAGCAGCCACATGCAGAGCGCCATCGAGCCGCCCATGACCAGGATCAGCGGCGCTCCGCGGCGCATCGCCCCCGCGCCGCCCTGCAGATGGGCGACTGCGAACCCGGTGACGATGATCGGCATTGCGAACAGCGCCGCCATTTGGGGGCCTATCTCGCCGCCCTCGATGCCGGTTACGAGCTGTATCGTGAAGTATGACGACCCCAACGACCCGAACGTAACCGACCAGGCATGGCCCACGAGCGCTATCGCCGCCGCCCGCGCAGGCGTGAACCCCATGAACACCATCAGCGGCGCAACCACCGCCACGGGCACGCCGAACCCAGCGATGCCCTGCATGAAACCAGAGAACGCCCACCCAACGACAAGCGCTTGCGCCAGCGGGTCCGACACCAGCCGAGTCATCGTATTGCCGATGACGTCGATGCCGCCAAGCTCGTCCACCACGTTGTACAGCAGCACCGATGTCCAGACGATGGACAGCACGAATAAGCTGAGGCTCAGCCCCTTCGCGCTCCCAATGGCGAGCAGACGCGCGTCCGACCCGAAGAATAGTAGCGCGATAGCGCACCCGGCGAGCCACGCCAGCGCCCCAGCCCGCGGCGCCGACCACTTCAGCGCCAAGACCGCCCCCAGCAGCGCCGCCAAAGGCAGCGCGGCCAGCGCAATGCTCGCCGCGCTCATGCGCTGGCCGCACTCATGTCAGGCCCGTCAGTCACGCGGCAACCGCCCCACCCACCGCCTAACTGACCCCGCCCAGACGTACCAGCAGGTCGTCCAAAATCTCGTCGGCATTCAGCGCTGAAAGCTGGGCCAATTCGTAGAGCTTTCTCAGATCGCCCCACAGTACAGGCGTGGACATGTCTTCCATAAGCGGCTCTACCGAATAGACCCTGGTTCCCATGTCATTGTAGATTGAGAACCTGTACCTGTCATGCTCTGGCTGGCTGATCGACACTGATGATTCGGGGAAGGACACTAGGAATTCGTTCTCTTCGACGGCTGCTGTCCATTTCACATGCCCCGCGCCAGTCTGATGGATCAGCCTCCGCGCAAGCATCACTACTTTCCGGTCTCGCATACGCTCCTTCACCCTCCTAAACCTGCTGCTTCAACTCGCTGGCCAGATCATCCAAAGTCATCTGGGCTTTCAGCAAAGCCCCGTCGTCACTCGACTCAATCGGATTGACCCCCGTCTGGCTGGTCTCCCTAACACGTCTGTCAATAGCTCCCAGTCGAACTATCGTCCCTTGGATAGAAGCTCGTTGACTACTCGTTAGGTTCGGATGCCGCACCCTGACGTCAGACAGCATACGCTGTATGTCGCGGTATCGGTAGAGAGCTGACTCCCACTCACCTCGCCGATGCAGGTTCCGAATCTCCTGGATCCCATTCGCGGCCCTCTCTAAATCCACGGCGGTCAGGTTCTGGGTCATAGCAACCCTGACTGCCTCGGCTGCGCTCCGAGAACGCCATGCCTGGTAGATGGCAATCGTAAAGCCTACCAGAGACACGATAATGCCAGCGGCGGCAACCGTGTCTCGCCAGAAATCGTCAAGCCAGCCCAAGGCGCTCTCTGGAGGACTCCTTTGACATGGGCCGATATTATAGCGGCAACGCGCCGGTAGTCCAGCCTAGTCAAACCGGCCCGGGTCGAAGTCCTCGATCGGCATGTCCGTCGCGCCGGTCGCAATGAGGTCCGCCGTTACCTGCCCCATCGCAGCCGAGAGTATGACCCCAGAGCGCCCGCCGCCGGTAACCACGTGTACGTCCTCCCACCCGGGCGCCGGGCCCAGCACGGGCGCACGGTCCTCCGACAACGGCCGCAGGCAGGCAGTCTGCCGCACGACCTGCGCGTCCGCCGCCGCGGGAGCCATCTTCACCAGGTCCGCCATGATGCTCGCCCGCGCCTCCATCGTGGGCGTCTCGTCGAACCCCGCCTCCTCCTCGGTCGTGCCTGCCCATACCAGGCCGTCCGGCTTGGTGACCGCGTAGCTGCCGGCCCAGCCCAGAGACGCCCGATAGGGCGGCCCGGGCGCGCGCAGCCGAAGTATCTGCCCCTTCAGAGGGCCCACCGCGATGCGGAACCCCAGCCAAGCCGACGCCGCGCCAGACCACGGCCCCATCGCTACCACTACCCCGCCGCACCCAATGCGCCGGTCCGCCAGCGTAACTCCCGTAACCCGCGAACCCTCGCGCATCAGCCCGGTAACTACGCCCTGCTCGAACCGAGCGCCCCCCATCTCCGCGCCCTTCGCAATGGCCGTCGTCAGACGCTGCGGCTCCAGGTCCGACGTACCCTCGACGTGGACTGCGCCCAGCGCGTCCGGCGAGACGCGCGGCTCCACCTCCGACAGCGCCGCGCCCTCCAGCCACGACACTGTGTAGCCCTTCTCCCGTTGCTGGAACGGGATGCCCAGCTTCGCCGCCTCCGCCTCCTCGTCCGTGAAGCATAGGGTCAGCATCGAGCGGTCACGGTATTCGAAGTTCACACCCGTCTCGTCCGGCAGCGTCGCCGCCATATCGCGATAGAGCCGCACGCTGCGGCGCATGAGCTCGTGTGTAGGCCCGTGCATCCCTGCCACGCCAACGGCGCTGATGCCCCCGTAGGCGTGGCCCGAAGCGTGACTGCCGACGGCGTCGCGCTCTATCACTACGCTCGTTACGCCGGCCCGCGCAAGATAGTACGCCGTGGACACTCCCGCCAACCCGCCGCCGATGATAGCGATGTCCGCCGTCGAGGATGTCATGTTACGCCCAAAGTTAGGTTCGCTGGCAGGATTCCCACTCGCCCAAGGTTACCCTGAGACTCTGCTCATGCCTGTCGCGGATGATGGTGAGGGCCACGTCGTCACCAGGACTCAGCCTGTTCAGACGCTCGACGATATCCGAGACGCTCCCGACTGGCTCCCCATCAACCGCGGTAATGAAATCGCCCCGTCCGGTCGGAACGATCCGGAACGAGTCGCCGCGGAGCCCGGCGCTCTCCGCCGGGCTTCCCTTGCATACCAACCGCACGTACACGCCCTGTTCCACTGGCAGGCCCAGCGCCGAAACCTGGCTCGGCGTCAGCGGGCCGCTCTCCATCCCAAGCCACGGCCGCTTGAACTCCACAGGCTCCAAGAGCCTCGGCAGCAACTCCCGCAGCGTGTTCGACGAGACAGCAAAGCCGACGCCGGTCTGCAGAACAGCCTCCGGCCCGAAACGGGACGCTTCGATCTGGACCGCCGACACCACCCCGACAGCCTCGCCCTTCGAGTTGAGAAGCGGCCCGCCGGAGTTCCCTGGATTCAACGCCGCGTCCGTCTGGATCATCTCCGGAATTGGGCGGTTCAGGTCGCCCACCTGGCTCCTGCCTTCCCCGCTGATGACGCCCACGCTCACCGAGTTCGCGTTCTGGTATGGGCTCCCGATGGCAATGGCAAGCTGACCTGGCATCACGCTGTCCGAGTCCGCCAGCCGCAGAGGCTCGATGTCAGCCGCCAGGCCGGGAGACACGCGCAGGACCGCTAGGTCGTCCGCCCGGCTGCTGCCGAGCCGCTCGGCGTCCAGGACACGCCCGTCGTGCAGCGTAACCCTGACGTCGCCGGACTGTCCGACCACGTGAGCGTTCGTAACGACGTGCCCATCCGCGTCCACGAAGAACCCGGACCCCCGCTGTTGACTCCGCAGATGGGAAACGCTCACCTCCACGATAGCGGGGCTCGCCCGCTCGAATATCGAAGTTACCTGCCCCTCGTCGAACAGCGGCGCAGGCTGCGTTGTCCTGAAGGACACCCAGGCCAGGGCTATCCCCAGCAGCATCCCGAACGCCACCAGGAACACCACCGCCCACGGAGTCAGCCGCGCCCCGCCACGCTCCCGCGCGGGCGACCGGCCTTCCAGTCCGGTTGTCTGGATGTCGTCTTGGTACATGTCCATGGTTCACCACACGGACGCCTCAAGCTCGCCCCATCCAATCCAGTATAACCGCCGGCGCGCCAAACGGCTACAACCCAACCTGCCGACCGCGCTGGACTCAGGGCAATCGCATCTAAATGAGTATAAGACATGGATTAGCATACAGGCCATCCTGGGTTTAGGGAGTGGCCTCATGGAACGACATATCCACAGCGCCGCCGGGCTCCACCCCAAGCCCCTGATTGGCCTGATTGGAGGTTGACACCCTATTCGATACCGAATACCATCCTTTGGCGTTTCGATGAGACGGTTCCCGGCCAACCACATCCGGCCCAATCGGACTGGCGCGAGGCGCAACAACACGGGAGGCTACGTCCGTATATGGCTACGCTTAGGAAGAGTGACGTCACAGCCAGAGTCACTGGCAAGCTGAACGGATCGAAAGCGGAAGGAGAGGCCGCGCTCAAGGCGGTGCTGGATGTCATTCAAGAGGCCCTCGCCGACGGCGACAGGGTCGTCCTCACCGGCTTCGGCTCCTTCTCCGTCAGGGATATCAAGGCTAGGAAGGTAAAGCCCTTCCGAGGCGACAACGCGGGCAAGTTGGTCACCGTCCCCGCCCACAGGCGCGCCGGGTTCACGGCGGGCACAGACCTGAACAAGGCTACGAAGGGCTGACCCGCCGAGCCCTCCGCTCACTCCCCGGCGCGCCCATCAACGACCCAATCCATCTAATCTGGCACTCCAGCCCGTCCTCCGGGAGGCTCTGATGCGCTACTATCGGATACGTGACGACATTGGCTGCGTTCACCTCGCCGCGGAGACCGAGCCGGGCGTACTCACGTCCCTCACGGCTCTCAACGACGAGGTGAGGAGCCTCGACGACCTTATGAAGGTCAGCTACGTCGGCGGCCAGTCCATCGACGACGTGGCCCGCAACGTCCTCTCGGCGGGCGGCGGCCCCGCGTTCGACCTCGGCTCGGCCATCGAGTCGTCCAGGACCGGCGCGGGAGGCGTGAGAATCATCCGGCCCCTGGACCCCGACGAGATCTGGGCCGGCGGCATCGGCAACTACCCCGTCCCCGACGAGGCAGTCCAGTCCATGCCGAGCTTCACCCGCGCCGCATACGAGGCGGACCGCCCCCCTGTCATGTACAAGGGCGGCCCCACCCGGCTGGCAGGACCATTCGACGACATCGGCATCCGCTCCGACACGACCTCCGTCGCCGAGGGCGAGCTCGTCCTGGTCCTCTACAAGGGCAAGCTCGTGGCATACAGCACAGGCAACGAGGTCGCCGGCGGACTCATGGGAGAGACGATTTGGTGGATGGTCCCCAGCAAGGTGTTCACGGGATGCGCCTCCATCGGCCCCTGCGTCGCCACCCCGGAAAGCCTGCCCGACCCCACCGACCGGAAGATGGAGCTGACCATAACGCGGAACGGCCGCGAAGCCGGGGCTGCCTCCAACACCACCGCTCACCGGAGATCGCCGGAAGACATCGTGGAATGGGTAACAGCCCACGATTCGCCTCCGGACCTCGTCATCATCTACACCGGGGGATGCGTCGCTGAGGGCCCCCTGAAGGGCGGCGATCTCGTGAAGATCAGCCTGGAAGGGATCGGCTCCGTGGAGAACCGGGTTACGGTAGTATAGGTTCCCCTGGGGCTTGGGAGTATGGCGTACAAGCCTATTGAGGACTACGGGGTTATCGGCGACCTGCACACCGTCGCCCTCGTGGGGTCCGACGGCTCCATCGACTGGTGCTGCCTCCCATACTTCGACTCGCCAAGCGTCTTCGCAGCCATCCTCGACGACAACCGCGGCGGGCGGTTCCGCATCCACGCCCTCGGCGACGGCATAAACAGGCAGCTCTACCACCCGGACACCAACGTCCTGATGACCTACTTCACCGGCGCCGACGGCGTGGCGCTGCTGGAAGACTTCATGCCGCTGGAGAGCCGCATCGGCGGTAGGCACTCGCCCCGCATCGTGCGGCGCGTAACAGGCGTGCGAGGGACGAAGCGGATGAGGCTGGAGTGCGTCCCGGCCTTCGACTACGCCAGGGGAAGCCATCGCGCCGTTCCAAACGCCCACGGCGTAACCTTCGAGTCCGACTCGGGCGTCGTTCTCCGCGTGTCGATCCCTGAGGGATGCTCGTTCACGACGCGGAACGGCGGCGTAACGGCGGAGTTCGATGTGTCGGCGGGACAGAAGTTCACCTTCGTCGCCGGGCTGATAGATGAAGACACCGGCCCCATCGTTAGGATGGACGAGGAGGCCGGCAGGCAGAAGATGGAGGAGACGCTGAGCTACTGGAAGCGGTGGCTCGGCGGATGCACTTACAAGGGCAGGTGGCGCGAGATGGTGCAGCGCTCCGCGCTGACGCTGAAGCTGCTGACGTTCGCGCCCACCGGGGCCATCGTCGCGGCCCCGACGTGCAGCCTGCCGGAGACGCTGGGCGGCTCCCGGAACTGGGACTACCGCTACACCTGGATGCGCGACGCCGCCTTCACCATCTACGCCTTCATGCGCGTTGGGCTGATCGACGAGGCGCAGCAGTTCATGAGGTGGGTCGAGGCGCGGGCGAGCGAGCTCGACGACGGCGAGATTCCCGCCATCATGTACCGGCTGGACGGCGGCCACCTGGCCGGGGAGGAGACCCTGGACCACCTGGAAGGCTACCGCGCCTCCAAGCCCGTCCGCGTCGGCAACGGCGCTCACCATCAGCTCCAGCTGGACATATTCGGCGAGCTGATGGACTCGGTGTACCTGTACAACAAGTACGGCGACCCAATCTCATACGACCTGTGGCGGCATCTCAGGAGGCTTCTCGACTGGGTGGCCCGCAACTGGCGGAGCGCTGACGAGGGCATCTGGGAAGTGCGCGGCGGACGGCGGCAGTTCGTATTCTCCAAGCTGATGTGCTGGGTCGCCCTGGACCGCGGTCTGCGCCTGGCGGACAAGCGCTCCTTCCCGGCCAACCGCGGCGAGTGGCTCCAACAACGCGACGCTATCTACGAGGCCATCATGGAAAGGGGCTGGAACCCGCGGCGAAAGGCGTTCGTCCAGTACTTCGACTCCGACGTCCTCGACGCCGCGAACCTGCTCATGCCCCTCGTCTTCTTCATATCTCCCAAGGACCCGCGGATGCTGTCCACAATCGACGCGGCGCTGAACGACCTCACCCAAGACGGCATGGTGCAGCGGTACGACGTCGCCAGCGCGGCCGAGGATGGGCTCGCTGGACAGGAGGAGGGCAGCTTCAGCATGTGCACCTTCTGGCTCGTCGAGGCGCTCACCAGGGCCGGCAGGCTGGACGAGGCCCGCTTCATCTTCGAGCGTATGCTCGGCCACTCCAACCACCTCGGGCTCTACTCCGAGGAGATTGGGCTCACAGGCGAGGCCCTGGGGAACTTCCCCCAGGCATTCACCCACCTGGGGCTGATAAGCGCCGCCTACAACCTCGACCGGAACCTCGGCGGCGGCGTATAGCCGCGCTCATTCCTCCCCCGGCCGGGCGACGCTTGAAGGCCAGCCGCCGCACACGTATAATTGCTTGGACACACCGACCACCACCCGACCAAAGGAGGCCCTGCCGAAATGACCTACATCATCGCAGAGCCGTGCGTCAGCGTTAAAGACGCGGCTTGTGTGGATGTGTGCCCCGTCGATTGCATCTACGTCGCCGACGAGGACAGCCCCAACCACTATGCCCCAGAGGTGGACGACGCTCCACCGATGCTCTACATCCATCCCGAAGAGTGCATCGACTGCGCCGCCTGCGAACCCGTCTGCCCCGTAACCGCCATCTTCGCGGAGGACGACACGCCGACCGAGTGGAACAGCTACATAGACCTCAACTACGAGTACTTCGGACTCTCCCGATAGCCCATCCGGACCGCATACCCCGTAGGGGCGGGTTTCGAATCCGCCTCTACGGGACCGCGCGGGAACACGACCCGCCCTTGCCGCGGCGCATTCCACCACGACAGCGAGGTCCAACATGCTCGCGATAGAATCCACTCCCCAGATGGTCGCCGAGACATACGCCGCGACCGCCCGAAACCTCGAGATCGTCCGCCGCAGGCTCGGCAAGCCGCTCTCACTCGCCGACAAGCTCCTCCTCGGACACCTCGACGACCCCGAGTCCCAGGACCTCACGCCCGGCCATAGCCAGCTCGCGCTCAGGCCCGACCGCGTTGCCCTCCAGGACGTGCTCGGCCAGACCGTCATGCTCAACTTCATGCAGACCCGCCGCCCCAGCGTCGCCGCGCCCACAACCATCCACTGCGACCACCTCATCCAGGCCCGCGTCGAGGGCGGCATAGACCTCGTGCAGTCCCTCGAAGAGAACGACGAGGTCTACTCCTTCCTCCGCTCCGCCGCCGCCAAGTTCGGCGCGGGATTCTGGGGACCGGGCGCGGGCATCATCCACCAGGTCATACTCGAAAACTACGCCTTCCCAGGCGCAATGATAATCGGCACCGACTCCCACACCCCCAACGCCGGCGGGCTCGGAGCCTGCGCCGTCGGCGTCGGCGGCGCGGACGCCGTAGAGGTCATGGCCGGCCTGCCCTGGGAGCTCCTATACCCCCGGCGCGTCGGCGTGCGCCTCACCGGCGCAATTGGCGGCTGGACTGCCCCCAAGGACGTCATCCTCTACCTCGCCGGGCAGCTCACCGTATCCGGCGGCACCAACGCAATCATCGAATACTTCGGCCCAGGCGCAAGCTCCATAAGCTGCACAGGCAAGGCCACCATAACCAACATGGGCGCGGAGCTCGGAGCCACCACGTCCGTATTCCCATACGACCGCCGCATGGAGCGATACCTCCGCGCCACAGGCCGAGCCGAGCTCGCCGACCTCGCCAACGACAACACGGCCATCCTCACCCCCGACGACGAGATACTCGCCGACCCCGCCGGCAGCTTCGACACCCTCATCGAGATAGACCTCTCGTCCCTCGAACCCCACGTCGTCGGCCCGCACTCCCCCGACCGCGCCCGCCCCATATCCATGCTCGCCGCCGAAGTCGCCGACGAGTCCAACGGCTTCATAGACAGAATAGACACCGCCCTCATCGGCAGCTGCACCAACTCCTCATACGAGGACATGAGCAGAGCCGCCGACGTGGCGGACCAGGCCCGCGCCCGCAGCCTCGACGCCGCCGCGCCCCTCATGGTAACCCCCGGCTCCGAGCAGGTCCGCGCGACCATCAAGCGCGACGGCCAGATGTCCTCCCTCAAGGCCATTCGCGCCACCGCGCTCGCCAACGCCTGCGGCCCCTGCATCGGCCAGTGGAAGCGCGAAAAAACCCTCGACGGCGTGCCCAACACCATCGTTACCTCCTACAACCGCAACTTCCCGCGCCGAAACGACGGCCGCTCCGAGACCATGAACTTCATCGCCAGCCCCGAAATCGTAACCGCGCTCGCGCTCGCGGGACGCCTCTCCTTCAACCCCCTCACCGACGAGCTCGCCGCGCCCGACGGCTCCGCCTTCAGACTCCACCCGCCCGCGCAGGCCCCCGAGGTCCCCCCGGCGGGATTCGACTCCGGCATATCCCGATACGCCGCGCCCCCGGAAGACGGCTCCAGCATAGAAATCGCCATAGACCCCAACAGCGAGCGCCTGGAGCCTCTGCACCCCTGGCCCGCGTGGGACGGCGGCGACTACATCGAGCTGCCCGTCCTGGCCAAGACCAGGGGCAAGACCACGACCGACCATATCTCGCCCGCCGGCCCCTGGCTCCGCTTCCGCGGACACCTCGGCAAGTTCAGCGAAAACATGTTCATGGGCGCGGCCAACGCCTTCACCGGCGAGACCGGCAAGGGCAAGAACGCGCTCACGGGTCGGACGGGCCGCGCATACTCGGAGACCGCCGCCCACTACCGCGACGCCGGCCTACGCTGGGTGGTAATCGGCGACGAGAACTACGGCGAGGGCAGCAGCCGCGAGCACGCCGCCCTATCCCCAAGACTCCTCGGCGGCGGCGCCGTAATCGCACGCAGCTTCGCCCGCATCCACGAATCGAACCTCAAGAAGCAGGGCCTCCTACCCCTAACCTTCCAGGACCCAGTACACTACGACCTGATCCAGGAGGACGACCGCATAAGCCTGACCAACCTAGCCAACCTAGCCCCTAACCAGCCCGTCCCCTGCACAATCCACCACAAGGACGGCACAACCGAGAGCATCGCGCTCGACCACTCGATGGCGGAGGGCCAAATCCAGTGGTTCAAAGCAGGCTCAGCCCTGAATTTGGTGGTAGGGGGCTAGCGAGCGGCGACTTCATTGGTGTAATATAGGCGTCATGCTTGCGGAAGAGAACATACAGATAGGCCAGTTCGTATCCCACCACACCTGGGGAGCGGGCCGGATTGCCGACTTTGAGGACGAAGGAGGATGGGTCCGCATTGACTTCGAGTCGGAGCCGGGACGTTCGATTGCCCGTGACAGGGCAATCAAAGTGCTTGACCAGCTTCCCGAAGACGGATTGCGCGCCATGCTCCTCGTCAATCCTGATACGGCAAGGCGCTGGCAGGACGAAGCCCCCCTGCGTCTCGTTGCGGCCGCGCTCATGGACTCGGGCGGCAAGGCGAAGACCCAGGACATCAAGAGCCGAATCGTCGGCAGGGTGATTGACTCTGACACCTGGGCCCGATGGTGGGAACGAGTCCGGAACGCGCTGAAGGAGTCCGACCAGTTCGCGTACCGGAAAAGAACTATCATCCTCAAGGCGGCGAAGCCTGGCGATGTCCAGCCCATCAGCCTCGCTGAAATCGTCGTGCCGTCCAGGAAAGCCCAAACCAACGGAAGGGCCGCTCATACCAATGGAAGAGTGGCCCAGTCCAAGACGCAGGACAGCCAGCCCAAAGCAAAGCAGGACCCTGCAGACCGGCTTGCCGAGTGGGTAAAGTGGATCCTGTCCGATGAAGTGGATAGCGTCCCTGGTCAATATCCGACCAAAGCCCTCTTTGACATCCTGCGCAATCTTCATGAGTCGATCACGGCCATAGCCATCAACAATCTCACGTTTGGGATAGAGCAGCGCGTAATCGCCTCCAAGAAGCCATCGGCCTCTTCGACACAGGCATGGCTTGATGCCCTCGTCGCAGTCCTCCGCCGATGGCTAGACTCCCCCAACGCGCCAAGTGAAATCCCCCTCGACGGGAGTGGAATCCCTCTCCACAGGATTGTCACCATTGCGGCGCATGCCCTTGATATCCCAGACCTTAAGCGTCCGAGCGACCTTGTAGATTGGCTGTCCGACTACGCCTCGAAATCCGACTCCAACATATATAACGTGGCAAAAGCCCTGTCGCAGGCTTCTCAGAATGCGCCCGATGATGGAGTAGCCCGTGTCCTGAACGAGATGCGTAATTCTCTAGACCCCGCAACCAGAGTGGACCTGTGGCTGCGGCTTGTCCTGCTTAACACGGATGAAGAGTCTGTTCCGCGAGTCGCGCAGTGGCTTAGAATCCTCAACCCCGCCGAGAAGGCCGAAATCCTCTCGTCGCTACTCCTGTCGGTCAAGGACGAGAAGTCCATTCGAGCGGCGGGATCCTTGATGCAGAAGGAGTGGGCGCTCGCCAACCAGTCTGAACGCCACCATCTCTTCAAAGTGGCTCTGCTCGCCTGGCTCTCCCACGAGCAGTTGCGCTCCGAATGTCGGGCAATCCTTGAAGCCGTGGTAGACCAAGGACAAGAATACCAGGTTCCGGCCGATTCTCACGTGGCAGAGTGGAAGGCCATGGCCGAGTCCCTGGCACAGGGTGAAGTTGCACAGGTGCGCACTGCCAAGGACAAGGAGATCGCCGCAGTGCATGACAAACTGGAGGAAAGGGAAGAGGCTTTGGACGGAACGGAGAAAATGGCAAGATTCCTGGGAGGGGAGCTCCAGAAAGCAACCCAGGTAGCGGAGTTGGACGTTAGCCGCGATGCTATCCTGGTTCTTGGCGAGACCCTCCAGAGATTGGTAGGGCCTTCGGATTCGTCGCCCCAAAAGGTTCGGGACGCCAATGCTGGAATTACGCTTGCCCTCATGGCGCTTGGCACTGAGACCTTCGGTGAAATCGGGGAAGAGGCGCCGTTCGATCCTAGTATTCATGAAGTGCGCCAGCCACCCGTGTCCGGCGCTCCGATAAGAATTGTCGCCCCAGGACTGAGATACACTAAGAGGACAAACCCGCCGCTTGTGCTGATCCGCATGAAAGCTCTCACAAGGGAATGACATGAAGAAGATAATAGGCATAGATTTTGGAACTGCCAACGTCCGTATCGCCCAATGGGACAGTGAAGAGGGTACGAACCCTTCCATTTGTCTAGTAGGCGGCGGCAATACCACTACGATGCCGGCAGTCATAGCATTCACCCGGCAGGCGGGCGGAGACGTAGTCACCGTAGTCGGCGAGGACGCTGACGTGCTTAATGACGAGCGGAACATTCAGGTCATCCGGAACGTCAAGCGGTGGGCGCTTGGGAGCGACTCCTATGTTCGCTCCAACATTGAGTGGCATCTCGAGCAGCGAAACGAGTCATGGCCAACGTGGTGGGAACCATGCAGCAGAGCAATCCGTCTCTGGAACAAGACTATACCCGTCAAGGATGCTATTCGGCTAATCTTGAAAGAGGCTATCTCCAGAGCCGGACTCCTTGGCGTCGAGGCTGAATGGCGCGCCGGATGCCCGGTGAGCAGTGACCTGACCTACCGCGAGACCCTGGTCTCCGCGCTGGCTGACCTAGGTTGCGAGGGCAAGATAAAGTGGATTACTGAGGAGCCATCGCTGTTCTGTAAGTTTGGGGCGTCAATAGGCTCCCTCGAAAATGGTTCTTATCTCATCTATGACATGGGTGGAGGGTCGTTTGATTGCTCCGTAGTCGAGATAGAGCGAGACGACAATGGCAAACGTAACATCACTGTCCTTGGACAGGATAGCATACCGACACTGGGAGGAATGAACATAGATGACGCTCTCAAAGAGCGGTTTTCAGACGAGCCGCTCCAAACCCTTCGTGTATCCAAGGAACAATTGACCTCCACAGGAAGCGTTTCTCTGTCAGGAAACCACAACCTCAAAATGGATGATGTAGAAGCGATCTTGGAAAAAGAGATGTTCATATCCAGGACACTTGACTCCATGGTGCGCGCCTACCGAAATGCGAAGTTGTGGTGGAAAAGAGACCCGCATGCCCCACCCATGGGGGAATACCTTAAAGAAGCTGGCGATGGCATGCAGAGAAAAGTCCTGTCGGATATGGCCATTGATATTGACGAGGTGCTCCTCGTCGGCGGCCCAACACAACTCCCATACTTCCGCAGAGAGCTAGGAAGGCGCTTTGGGGATGAGAAGATAATAACTACTACTAGGGACCTTCTTGGAAGAAGGACTGTGGATGCTGACATACCCGATGTGGCATTGACGGCTTTGTCATACGGAGCCTGCCATATGCAGGATGAACAGTACATCCCCAAAACGGTTGAACGCATCCCTGCCAAGATAACCCTGAAAGTAACAGATGGGGCTTCGGAAGACCAATACGAGGCATTTTCGGGAATGGCCTGCTGTGCAGGATGCACTCGCCCATGGACGGAGCGACCGCATCACATGGCGCCTCATAAAGGGGAGTGGGTTACAATACCCCCACTATCAGAGAGGAGTCGCGACAAATTTTATTCATACACAGTCTCGATTGAGGACCCGGACGGCGATCTGTTGGAACGAGCCTCGAACGAAATGCGGTTGCCAGGAGAATATACCCGTCCACGCGCTGACCGTATCAGGCTCGTCCTAGACCGACTGGGGCGTGTCTGGGTGGAACTTGAGGCTGGAACGAAAATACACAGCCGAGAAAATGTCCCCATAACCGAAACCCCTCCTTGGCAGACCGAAGCTCAGCGAGCCATGATCAAGAAGCAATACGAAGAACAGCGCCGGTACGAGGAGAAAGAGGCTGCCAGACTCCATCGTAATCTAACCAACAATCCGTTCGGCTGGCAGTCAGACGTAGGCTAACTCATACCTGAAATATCAGGGCCTCGATGAAGAGGCCATACCATGCCATCCCCTAGGATCCCCTGGTCCCGCCCGCAGCTCCTCGTTGCCTTCGCCTTGTATTGCCGCATGTTGTTTGGCGAGTTGCACGCCAGGAACCCTGATATTATCCGCGTCGCAAACGCCATCGGACGCACGCCTTCAGCCCTGGCAATGAAGCTCGTGAACATCGCCAGCATAGACCCTGAAATCGTCTCCACAGGCCGAAAGGGGCTGACGAATGCATCGGCCAATGACCGCGCAATGTGGAGCGAAATGAAGGCTGATTGGGAGCGATTCGCCGTAGAGTCTCACCGAGCCCATGCAGGAAGTTGACGCGACCCAGAAACCGCCCGAAACCGATGCCGAAACTGCCCTCATAGGCGAAGACAGACTCGCGCAATCCAGGATACGCATAGGCCAAAGCTTCTTCCGTTCCGCCGTCCTGAGCGCGTACAACAGCCGCTGCTGCATAACCGGCTTGTCCATCCCAAGCCTGCTCGTGGCAAGCCACATAGTCCCTTGGAAGCTCGACAAGCCCAACAGGATGAATCCCAGCAACGGCCTGCCGCTCTCCGCGCTCCACGACAAGGCATTCGACACTGGCCTGCTCACCATCGAAGAGGACATGACCGTCCGCGTATCCCGGAAACACGCGGCGATAGATGACGAGTTCTTCTCGTCGTCCATAGAGTCTTACGATGGGCAGCCGATCTGCCTCCCAGAGAAGTTCGGCCCGGACCCAGAATTTCTCGCCTACCACAGAGAGCGCGTCTTTCAGGGGTGAACAGGCGGCAGGCGCCGTAACCCGTCGCGCCTGGCCGCCTGCCGGCGTAGCCAAGCGGGTCGGCGTTGCTATACACTTACCGCGCCGGCGGACCGGGCCGCTTCGCAATCGCAGAGGGATGCGTCCTTGTCGAATCCGTCCTTCGTCCAACGGCATGGACTATCGAGCTATCGGAGGAATCGCGTGACCTCGAACACGGAACGGAAACCCAGTAGTCCCCTCTGCTCGGCCTTCTCGCTGGAAGCGGGCGAGCGTCCGGCGGGTTCGGCGCCCAGCTGGAAGCGGCTCCTGGCATTCGAGCTGCCCAGGCCGTGGCAATTCGACGTGGCGGAGACGCCTCACTTCCCAGCCGCCGTCAGAGACGCGCTGGCCCGGGCCGATGACGCCGGCGTGGAGGTCCGCGCGCAGTGCGTGAGCCCCGACGCCGAGTACTCCGCAGAGGGGCGCGCGGCGGTTATGCTCTTCTCGCGCCCCGACGGGCCGTTCACGACCTTCCAGCGCGAGGAGTACTTGGTCCCGACGGAGGAGCTCGGCGGCCTGGTCTCGGCGCTGCTCCTTGACCGGGACGGGCTGGGCCGATTCGCGGGCTTCCGCCGGGACATGGACGGCGTGCGGGACATCCTGGTCTGCACCCACGGCTCCAGGGACAAGTGCTGCGCGTCCTTCGGGTTCCCGGTGTACGATGAGCTGCGCTATCGGTACGCCCCCCGGCTTCGCGGCAGGCTGCGCGTCTGGCAGGTGAGCCACCTGGGCGGACACCGCCTCGCGCCGAACCTGATAGACATGCCGGAGGGCCGCAACTGGGTGAGGGTCGGGCCGGAGCAGCTGGACGCGCTGGCGCTCCGCAGCCGTCCGCCGTCGGACCTGCAGCCGTATTACCGCGGCCTCGTGGGGCTGGACTCCCCGTTCGAGATGGTCGCCGAGGGCGTGGCGCTCATGAGGGAGGGCTGGGGCCTGGCTGGACGACCGCTAAGGGTGGAGGCGGCCCCCTACGCCAACGGCTCGGAGGGCGCGACCGTCCGCGTGGAGTCTTCGACCCCGTCGGGCGAGCCAGTGGCCTACTCGGTTACGGTCGAGCGGAGCGGGACCGTGGAGTACATCAAGTGCCTGGGCCGCGAGAGCGAGGGGGTGGAGGAGGAGGATCAGTACGCCGTGAAGCGCGTCGCAAAGGCGCTGTGAGGTTAATCTCCAACAGCCCTCATAACGCCGCTGCCTAGGGGCTCCCCGCGAACAGCTCGACTGTGCCGGTGGGCAGGAAGACCTCGACGGTCTCCGGGTCCCTGTACCCCTGGATCTCGGTCGGGACGACCCCCGGGCTCTCCACGGCCGCCCGGACGACCAGCTTGTTGAAGAAGCTCACGCTCTCGGCGTCGTAGTACTCCTCGAGCGGCATCCAGATGCAGTCCTCGATCTCCTCCTCCTGCTTGGTGATCTCGTGGCTGAGAGGCTGGAGGCGGCATACGAAGTAGATGTCCGACTTGTCGTAGCGGTAGCCGTGCTGGTTCCTGAAGCACGCCAGCGCGACGAACCGCGTCTCTATTCCCGTCTCCTCGAACACCTCCCGGACGACGCCGTCCACCAGGTGCTCTCCAGCGTGCAGCGCGCCGCCGGGCAGCTTGTAGAAGGGCGGGCCGGAGCCCCTGCCCTTCTCGTGAACGACGAGCAGCTCCTCGTTCTCGTTGATGGCGACGCCGCCCGCGCCGATGTAGTGGGAGGCATACGGCGGGACGAAGGCATTCTCCACCAGCCGGCGGACGAGCATCAGGTAGTTCTCGCCGCTGTGGTGGTACTCGAACCCATGCCCTACAGCGACAGGAACCAGGGCCGCCCTGTTGACGTGCAGCTCCAGCCACACGACCTTGAAGCCGCGGCCACGCCAGGATTCGAGGGACGCTGCAAGCCCCGCCTCGAACGTCGCGGGATCACGCGGCAACGCCGATGGCCTGGGGATGATGCCGCCGAACGGGTTCGTCGTAGCCTCGAAGACGTCCATCGCCTATGCGTGGCCTCCACCGGAGAATCTCGGCGCAGTATATTCGCATCGCGCCGCGCCGGTCAAAGCGGTGGCCGACGCCCCGGTAGTGTACAATCGGGCCGCCCGGAGGGGCGCAAGGGCAGCGAGCGCTGGCGAGAGGTATGGGCAAAATGGCGACCATCATCGAGCGGTATGAACGGAAGTTCCCCGGGTCCCGGCGAGCGTATGAGAGCGCCGCGGGGCTGATTCCCGGCGGCGGCCACCAGTCAAGGGTGGTCAAGCCCTTCCCGATCTTCGCGCGGGACGGGAGCGGCGGCACGAAGCGCGACGTGGACGGCAACGAGATCATCGACTACATGATGGGGTTCGGAGCGCTGATGCTCGGCCACGCGCATCCTGATGTTACCCGCGCGGTCGCCGACCGCCTGGCCGAGGGGACGCACTTGGGCACGACGTCGGAGCTCGAAATCGAGTGGGCGCGGCTCGTGCAGGACCTGATACCCTCGGCGGAGCGAGTGCGATTCACCGCGTCCGGGACCGAGTCCACCCTGCTCGCGATTCGCCTAGCGCGCGGATTCACGGGCAGGAAGAAGCTGGTCAAGTTCCGCGAGCACTTCCACGGCTGGCACGACTACGTCTCCATGGACTCTGGCATCAACACCCAGGTCGGCATCCCGGAGGAGACGATGAGCACGGTCATCGTCATCGAGCCGGACCTAGACGCGCTGGGGGGCCTGCTCGAGCGGGACGACGACGTAGCCGCCGTTATCATGGAGCCGACGGGCGGCCACTGGGGACAGTTCCCGCTGGCGAATCCGGGATTCCTGGAGGGCGTGAGGGAGCTCACCGCCAAGCGCGGCGTGGTCATGATAATGGACGAGGTCATCTGCGGCTTCCGCATGTCGCGCGGCGGCGCGCAGGGCAGGTTTGGGATAATGCCCGACCTGACCACCATGGCCAAGATAGTCGCCGGCGGCCTGCCGGGCGGCGCGGTCGCCGGACGCGCCGACATACTCGAACAACTTGGGGACGCCGGGACCTCGCGCCTAGCGCATCCTGGCACCTTCAACGCCAACCTCGTCTCGGCCACGGCAGGCATCGCCACCCTCCGCAAGATCGCCAGCGAGCCTCTCAATGACCGGGCCGACGCGATGGCGTCCCGCCTCAAGTCAGGCCTTCGGGACGCGCTCAACAGGATGGAGGTCCCGGGCCAGGTGCACGGCCTGGCGTCAGTCGTCCACGTGGCCCTTGGCGTCGATGCCGAGGACGAGGAGATTTCGACCGTGCCGCACGACGAGCTGGCCCAGGCCACCGCGGGCAGCCGCGCCGCCAGGATCAAGCTCGCCATGCTGAACGAGGGAGTGGACATGATGGGCGGCATAGGCTTCATGACCTCCGCCGTCCACACGGAGGACGAGATAGACCGTACCTCCGAAGCCTTCGAGCGGGCGCTGGCGGCCTTGCGCGAAGAGGGCGACCTGTAAGCGGCGCGCGGCACGCTGAGGGCATGAATTAGGAGGTGAACCTGTGGGCAAGTATCGCGGAGCGGTGATTGGGCTTGGGTGGATGGGGATGCTGTACGACATGGCGCAGCGGCCCGGCCCAGCGCTGGCCCAGCCCAGGTTCGACCTGGAGTCGCCGGACCGCCCGACGCCCAGCCTAGACGTGCGCCGTAGGTTCCACCACCACGAGGCGCACCTGAAGTCGGGCCGCCCTACCAGTTACGCCGAAGCGATGGCGGACAGGGCCGACGTCGAACTCGTCGCGGCGGCAGACCGCGACCACAGCCGCCTCGAGGCGTTCACCAAGCGCTACGGGGCCGAAAGCGTCTACACCGACGCGCTGCGGATGCTGGAGGAGGTCAGACCCGACATCGTGGCGGTCGCCACGAACATACGGGGCCGCGCCGACCTGACCGCCGCAGCCGTCCGGCGCGGCGCGAAGGGCGTCGTAACCGAAAAACCCATGGTGAACACGCTGGCGGAGGCGGACCGTATGGTCGGCGCCTGCGCCGAAGCGGGCGTCCCCCTGAGCTGCGGCGCCATATCTACGACGCATCCCGCATTCGAGACTGCCAGGGGCCTGGTCGCCTCGGGGGCTATTGGCGAGGTGGTCTCGATGGAGGCGACCAGGCCCAGCTCGCAGCACCAGAACTGGGCATACTTCCTGGACGACGACCCTGCGTGGGTCATAGGAACGGGCGACGAGTCCAGGCACGAGGGCGGCAGCGACGAGTTCACAGGCCAGGGGATGATGGCCGCCCGTGATGGCGTGGTCGTCCACTTCCGGGCCGGAGCTCCCCAATTGCGCCTCAGCGGGAGCGGGGGCGAGATCGTCCACGCCTGGCCGCAAGGCGGCTGGGAGCTATGGCAGGACGTCGAGACCGCGGCAGGGCGCGGGCGCGTCCAGATGCCATGGCCTGGCCCGCAGACGGGCCACTATGGGGCGATATATTCCCTCGCAGACGTGATAGATTGCATAGAGGGCAGGCTGGACGAACCCAAGAACTCGGGGCGCAGGGTCGCCCTGGCCTTCGAGGTGGAGGTCGCGCTCAAGAGGTCATCGGACGCGGGCGGCGTCCGCGTGGACCTGCCGATCGAGGACCGCTCTCTAGGCGTCAACTTCGACTGGTTCCGCTAGCTCCCAGCTCGGCCGTCACCTCGAACCGCTCGGACTCCGGGGGGCGAGACCACAACCCCTCTGCGCCAGCCATGGCCGCGGCCCGCTCCGGGCTCGCCTTCCAGGCGTCGTATATCGCCTCGCTATCCCAGACGACGAGGCTGGACAGCTTCGAGGGGTCCGACTTCGAGGCAAGGCTGTAGCGAACGACGAACCCCGGCGCGCGGCTCTGCGCCTGGCCGTTGCCGTCCAGCAAGGCGCCCGCCTCCTCGACGCGGCCCTCCTTCGCCCAGTGGTGTGTCAGCACGCCGACCATCACGCATCCTCCCTATGGCGCTTCTCCAAGTGTGCGGGAGTGTACTCATGTATCATGAGCTGGTCAATGCTTATCATCGAGCCGAAACGGTATGTCCGACCGGGGGAGAAGACCATGGCCAAGCGTCTCTACAAGAGCAGGTCCGACCGGATGCTGTCCGGAGTCTCCGGCGGTATCGCCGAGTACTTCGACGTCGATCCGACCATCGTCCGCGCCGTGTGGTTGATAGGCTCCTTCGCAACAGCGGGCGTTGGCGTTGTCGTGTACGTCGCCTTGGCTATCATCGTGCCTGAGCCGGTGGCGGACTCTACCGCAAGGAGCGCTGATGCGTCGGAAGTGCGCGACAGCGAGGACCCTGCGCCATACGAAGCCGGGGAGCCGGCCGAGTCCCGAGACGAGAGGAGACGCGCCGGCCGCCGGAGGCATCGTCGGGAGGGCAGCATTATCGGCGGCGCTATCCTCATAGTGTTGGGCGTCCTGTTCCTCGCGAGCAACTTCGACCTGCTCTATTGGTTCGATTGGAGATTCTGGCCCGTATTCCTGATCCTATTTGGAGCGCTGCTCGTTGTCCGAAGGATGAACGAACGGGACCGCCATGGCTGATCTCAGGCGGAATGGGCCACCCACGTTCGCCTTGGTCCTGGTCGCAGTCGGCGTCGTTCTGCTCCTGCAGAACTTCGGCGTCCTGGGCTGGGGCCTGTGGCTGGAGGTCTGGCAGTTCTGGCCCACGCTGCTCATCGCCGTCGGCGTGAAGCTGATGCTTGGGCGGCGGCTGCCATGGCTCACCGCGGCCATAGTTGCCGCCCTGCTAGCCGGCTCCCTCATTGGAGCAGCCATCCTCGCCTCATCCAACCGCGATGTCGCTATCGACAGGATATCCGAGCCCCTAGGCGGCGCCAGGCAGCTGGACCTGTGGGTCGCGTTCGGGCTGGGAAGCCTCGCCATAGACTCCCTCCCCCGCGGCTCGTCCAACCTGGTGGAGGGATCGTTCGAGTCAAAGTGCATGGCCCCGGAAATCTCGCTCCAAAGGAGCGGCGGCGCCGTCGCCCTCGACATAGAGCGGGAAGATCTGGACGTCGAGAGCGACCCCGGGGGCATGGTCGTCTGTGTTCGAGACAGCGATTGGCGGCTGTCGCTGTCCCGCGCGCCAGAGATTACCGTGGACCTCGGTATAGCCGCGGGCAGCATAGACTTGGACCTTGCGGACCTGGACGTGTCCAACCTGTACTTGGACGGCGGCGCGGCCAGTCTCGACGTCACCATGCCCGCCAATGCCGGGGACGTCGAGGCGGTGTTCAACACAATCGCCGCCAGCATAGACGTTCGGATACCCCGCGGCGTGGAAGCCCGCATCGTGAACGACGCCGCCCTATCGTCCTTAGACGTAGGCAGCCGATTCCCGCGTCTCTCCGATGGCGTCCACGAGTCGCCCGGCTACCGCAGCGCCGAGAACCGGATCCACATCGAATTCAACGGCGCAGCCGCCAGAGTAACCGTGCGGTAGGGCGTAATCAGCCCAACGGCAGAATCCGCGCGCGCAGCCTACCCTCATCCACCACGACAAGCGCGCCGCATCCCCTCTCCCTCGATGGGAGAGGGTGATTCAGGATGCCAAGACTACATTGAATCAGCGCTAGGAATTGGACCCAGAGAGGCGACAAGTTCATGTCAACTACGACCCTCACGCGGCTCCCAACGGTAATTCGATCTCCCCGGCCCTCCAAGCCGAGTACGCGAGCGCCTGGCAGATGTCTTCCTTCTCAAGATAGGGGTAGTCGGACAAGATGTCCTCG
This sequence comes from uncultured Dehalococcoidia bacterium, assembly GCA_958296115.1. Taxonomy (GTDB): domain Bacteria; phylum Chloroflexota; class Dehalococcoidia; order Lucifugimonadales; family CAJWER01. Next base: position 1,469,416 of record OY282442.1, on the reverse strand, counting down.
ACAGTCTGGCCCGATGCTAGGAGTCCGACTATGGTTCCTACGGTAACCCTCATGCCGCGGATGCAGGGCTTTCCACCCATCACCGCGTGGTTGAACGTGATCCTATCGAGGTCTCTCATGTCCATCGCTCCTCAGAGGATTGAGTCTGGGCCATTGTAACAGGCCCTCTCTGTGCTAGAATCGAAAGCCGTCATGAACCCCGACGAGCTAAAATACTGGCTGGCCTTCAACCGGATACCCCATATCGGGCGGGTCAGCTTCCAGCGCATGGAGGCAGGCTTCGGCGTCCTGAGCGCGGCGTGGAAGGCTGGGCTGACCGAGCTGCGCGGCGCCGGACTCGACAAGCGCGCCGCGCAGTCGGTGGCTACGCACAAGCTCCGCATAGACCCAGACGCCGAACTGGAGCAGATCCAGGGCTCGGGCATCCAGGCCCTGACCTGGCACGACGACGCGTACCCGCGCCGTCTCAAGGAGATCTACGACACGCCGCCGGTGCTGTACATGCGCGGGGAGCTGATTCCCGATGACGAGCGCTCGATAGCCGTTGTCGGCTCCCGCCGTCCGTCGCCGTACGGTCGAGAGGTAGCTTACCAGCTGACCCACGACCTTAGCAGGGCCGGCGTAACCATCGTCAGCGGACTGGCGCGTGGAATAGACTCCGAAGCGCACAAGTCGGCCCTCAAGGCGGGTGGGCGGACCGTCGCCGTGCTGGGCAGCGGAGTGGACGTCATCTATCCGCCTGAGAACCGCAATTTGGCCGCCCGCATAGTCGAGAACGGAGCGCTGCTCTCAGAGCACCCGCCCAAGACCGGACCCAGCCCGCAGCACTTCCCGCGCCGCAACCGAATCATGAGCGGCATAACCCTCGGCTCCGTCGTCGTAGAGGCTGGCGCGAAGAGCGGCGCGCTGTTGACGGCAAGGCATGCCTTGGAACAGAACCGCGAGGTATTCGCCGTCCCTGGCCGGATCACCGATCCGGCCAGCAGGGGAGCCAACCGGCTCATCCGAGAATCTGCCGCCAAGCTGATACTGGACTACAAGGACGTGCTCGAAGAGCTCAACCTGTCATACACTGAACAGCAGAGCGAGACCAGCGAGCAGATAGAGATGGCGGCGCTCTTCCCGAAAGACGAGAACGAGGCCGCCATCCTCAGCTTCGTCACCTACGACCCGGTCCACATAGACGAGGTGATCCGCTCCAGCGGCCTGGACATCGCCATGGTCAGCGGCGCGCTGGCCATGATGGAGTTGAAGGGAATGGTCAGTCAGGTGGGCGGGATGAACTACATCAGACTCAAGGAGACGCCTGCAGAGTACCAGGCTACGTAAGGAAAAAATGGCAAAAGATCTGGTCATAGTCGAGTCCCCAGCCAAGGCGCGCACCGTCGGACGATTCCTTGGCGCGAAATACAACGCGATGGCATCCATGGGCCATGTCCGGGACCTGCCGAAGAGGGAGATCGGGGTCGCCGTAGATAACGGCTTCAAGCCCAAGTACACCATACTCCCCGACAAGCGGAAGGTCGTCTCCGAACTCAAGAAGGCGTCCTCGGCCGCCGATACCGTCTATCTCGCAACCGACCCCGACAGGGAGGGCGAGGCCATCGCGTGGCACCTCATCGAGGCCGCCAAGATCGCCAAGCCCAAGGTCCGGCGCGTCGTCTTCCACGAGATCACCGAGCCCGCCGTCAAGGAGGCGTTCGACAACCCGCGCGGCATAGACGACCGGCTCATAGACGCGCAGCAGGCAAGGCGCGTGCTCGACAGGCTCGTCGGGTACGACCTGAGCCCCGTGCTCTGGAAGAAGGTCCGGCGCGGCCTGTCGGCGGGCCGCGTCCAGTCCGTCGCGCTCAGGCTGATAGTGGACCGTGAGCGCGAGATAGACGCCTTCGTAGCCGAGGAGTACTGGACTATAGATGCGCTGCTCGCCAAGCTCTCCGACGCCGGGGACGCTGTATTCAAGGCCGGACTCCGCTCCGTCAAGGGACAGAAGGGCCGAATTGCCATACCCAACGGGGACGAGGCCGCCAGGATAACCTCTGACCTAGAGCCCGCCCGCTTCAAGGTCGCCAGCGTAACCACCAGAGAGAGACGGAACAGGCCGGCGCCCCCATTCATCACGAGCAGCCTGCAGCAGGAAGCCTTCCGCAAGCTGAGGTTCACCACGCGGCGCACCATGGTGGTCGCCCAGCAGCTATACGAGGGGGTGGAGCTTGGCGCAGATGGCCCGGTCGGCCTCATAACCTACATGCGCACCGACTCCACGAGCGTCGCGGCGAGCGCGGTAGCCGAGGCGAGGAGCTACATCAAGGACAAGTTTGGACCCGGCTACGCGCCCAAGTCCCCCCGCGCCCATAGGAAGAAGGTCAAGGGAGCCCAGGAGGCGCACGAGGCCATTCGCCCCACCTCGATACGCCGCGAGCCCGAATCGCTGCGCGGCCGACTGACATCCGAGCAACTGCGGCTGTACGACCTGATTTGGCGGCGGATGCTCGCCAGCCAGATGTCCGACGCACTCCTGGATGGCACCACAGTTGACATAGACGCGGAAGGCGCGAGGTCGGGCGCGGTGTATGCCTTCCGCGCCACAGGCTCGGTCATCAAGTTCCCGGGCTTCCGACGCCTATACTTGGAGGACAAGGACGACGCGCAGAACGGCAAGGACGACGACGCGCCCCTCCCGGCGCTGAACCAAGGCGACGCCCTCGAGTCGCGCGGCATAACGCCGGATCAGCATTTCACACAGCCTCCGCCCAGGTTCACAGAGGCGAGCCTCGTGCGCGCCCTCGAAGAGCAGGGCATCGGGCGGCCCAGCACCTACGCCCCGACCATCGCCACCGTGCTGGCGCGCGACTACGCCCGCAAGGACAGGAACAGGCTCACCCCGACAAAGCTCGGCATCGCCGTGAGCGGCCTGCTCACGCAGCACTTCCCCGACATCATGGACATCGGCTTCACGGCCCGCGTGGAGGAGGAGCTGGACGACATCGCCAGCGGCGAGCGTGAGTGGACGCCGGTGCTGAGTGAGTTCTACGGCCCATTCACCGAGTCGATCCAGCGGGCCCTCGCCGAGGCCGAGCGCGTCCCCCGCGACCAGATAGACGAGGAGTCCGACGAGGTCTGCGACGAGTGCGGCCGACCCATGGTCATCAAGTCCGGCAGGTTCGGGCGCTTCCTCTCGTGCGGCGGGTTCCCGGAGTGCAAGAGCTCCAAGCCGCTGATGCAGCGCACCGGCGTAGATTGCCCAGAGGACGGCGGCGAGCTGGTCGAGCGCCAAGGCAGGGGCAAGGGCCGCGGCCCCAAGAAGTTCTATGGCTGCGCCAACTACCCCGAATGCACCTTCACCACCAACCAGCGCCCCCTCCCCCAGCCGTGCCCCGACTGCGGCAAGCTCCTCGTCGCCTCCGGCAGGTCCAACGCCCGATGCGCCGCCTGCGGATACAGAGGCCCGGTCCCCGAAGAAGCCGAGGCTATGGAGCTGGCGTCGTAGAGCGGAGGAACCCGAATGAAGAAGACCGACGTGCCCGAAGCGGTTCGGCGGCTGCGCGAGCGCATGCAAGCCGACGCAGGCAGGCCGGTCTCCCAAGCCGACGTCTATGAGAAGTACGCGCCGGCCCTCCTTGCTTTGGACGTCCTCAACGCCGTAGACGTCGCCATCATGATCGAGTCCACAGGCGTCAGGCTCGATCTGGGGTTTGCGGGACCGTTCCTGGAGCTGCGGGCGGACGAGGCGTCACGCAGGCTGAGGCGGCTGAAGGAGTGGATGGGCCGCACTTACATGTACGACGTGATAATCACGCCGGCGCTCGCCGAGTTCCTTGCCGGGCCCGGAGACTTCGAGGCGAAGCTGGCGCGCCTGGACAGGCTCAACGACGAGACCGGGAAGGGGCGGTTCGACGTCCGCGACCCTTTGCAGCGAGACTTGGAGTACCGGAAGTTCTCCCACGAATACGCCCGGCTGTACGGCGCGAACCGCCGCCTGCCCTACGTCAACGAGCCCATCGGCTGCCTCTATCGCAAGTTCGTCGAGCTCCCCGAGCTGGTTCACGAGCCCCGCGAGACGTGGAGCCTGGATGAGCGGAGCCTGCGGGAGGTCGGACGGGCCGCTTACGAGGCCGCCGCCTTCCTGCGCTTCCTCAGGCGCTTCCGCGCAGGCGCCGCCAGGCCAATCGTCGTGGTCGGGAACAATCGCTATGGCCGCCAGTGGGTCGTCGAGCCGATCGAGGATCTGCTTCGGGACGACTTCTCCATACGATACGACGGCGTGCCCTCGCACATGTCCACCGGGCTATCCGTGGCGTCGGCGCGAAACTTCGAGCAATCGGCGGACAACACCGGGCCGTGGACCTCGGACGCCTTCCCGATGGAGTTCGCGCGGGAGATGTCACGGGACATGCCCCACGTCGTCGTGGTCGACGGGAAGAGCAGCCACGCGTACAACGGCGACATGATGCTGTCCAGGGCCGCCAAGACCTATGCGAACTGGGTTGCAGCCTTCAACTACGTGAGGGCGGGTGGGCGGATGGATGAGGGCGAGAGATGCCTGCCTCCCGGCCACCTGGAGCGGCTTCAGCGCTGGTACGAGTTCGTGAGGGTGCGGAGGCAACTTGCCGAGTGGGTTACGCCCGGCGAGACCTACAGCATCGGGCTGTGGGCGCCCAGGACCACCGACACGGCCCAGCTGGGAGAGATCCGCGTGCAGTACCGGCCTCCTAACCTGAACACCGACGGGCCGCAGTTCGTGCTTGCCAACCCCATCATCTACGACGACGACGCGCTGCCCCGCGAGCTTCGCGGCACTACGGCTTACTACTTCGACGGGCCCGAGAAGTACGTCAGCGAGGAGATCGTCTTCGCGTTCGGTCCCTACGGCTTCCAGCCCGCGGTGAGAGGCGCGATGACCGCGACGTTCGTAGCGGCGGCGCAGCGGGCCATCGCATCTCGCGTGAGAGTTCTCGTCGCGGAGGACGCGGAGAGTGCAGAGGCGGTGACGCGGTGGTAGCATGACGACAAGGCGGCGGCGCGAGATGGGTAGAGAGAGGAGGCAGCCGTGAACGTACTGGTGCTTGGAGCGAATGGGATGCTTGGCCCTCACGTGGTCAGGGCACTGGAGGGCGAGCACGACCTGCGGCTCACCGACGTGGCCGACCTCCACGACACCCCGCATGAGTATCGAAGGGTGGACGTATCGGACCTGGACGCGGTGGTCGCCGCCGCCGAGGGGATGGACGCCATTGTCAACCTCTCGGTTCTGCGCCACGACCGGCAGCTCGCCTTCGACGTGAGCGCCAGGGGCGCGTACAATATGATGGCCGCCGCGGTCGAGCGCGGCATAAAGCGCGTGGTCAACACCGGGCCTCACTTCACCATCGCCGGGCCAACCTACGAGCGCGTGGACTACGAGATAGGCCCTGACGCGCCGCCGCAACCGGGCGCTAACCTCTACGCGCTCACCAAGTCCCTCGGCCAAGAAGTGTGCCGCGTCTTCTCCGAGAACCACGAGGTCCACGTCCTGACCCTGCTCTTCTACAACTTCATAGACCCGGCCGACGCCTCGCGCTACGGGCAGGACGTTACGCCCTACACAGTTACTTGGGAAGACGCGGCCCAGGCATTCCGCCCAGCCCTGACCATCGAGTTGGACTCGCTGCCCTCCCGCTGCGAGGTCTTCTACGTATTCACCGACATGCCTCACGGCCGCTTCAGCAACGAGAAGACGAAGCGGGTCCTGGGATGGCAGCCGACGGACCGCCTGGAGCCGTTCTGGACCAAGCAGTGAAGAGGCTGGCGGTTACCTGGAGCGCCCGGTCAGCCGCCCCTCGAACCTGTAGAACGGGTCGTCCTTGGGCAGGGGCAGCGTTACGGGCGCGCGCTCGACGGCAGACTTGTAGATGGCGCGGGAGACTTCGACGTGATGGCGTGGGATTTCGATGGGAACTATGGGGGCAGTGTCGTTGATGACGCTTTCGAGGAAATGGCGGGTCTGGTCCTGCTGGCTGGCGGCTTCCGGCACGTGGGCGACCTCGGAGCGCAGCGACTCCAGGGCTTCGACCGCCGCCGCATTGCCGTCGGATGCGAACACGACGTTGGAGCGTATGGCTGTTGCGGGGTTCAGGTTGTCGGGGCTGGCGATGGGCGTCATGACGCTGCCGCGGATGGACTCTTGGTTGACGGCTAGGGATGCGTTCTCCGCATAGATTGTGATTCGCCCTCGCCTGCCGGGGGATACGTCGTCGCGGTGGCTGACTAGGGATACGTGGATAGCGCCAATGGCGCCGTTTTCGAGCTTTACCAGGGCTTGGGTGAGGCTGTCGGTTTCGATATTCCTGAGCATCGGCTCGGAGTAGGCGAAGACTTCGGTTACGCGGGAGCCGATGACCCAGAGGTATGGGTCTATCATGTATCGTCCGTGGTGGAATACGGCCCCGCCGCCCTCTCCTTGCCAGGTGCCCATCCAGTCGCGGCGCATGGTCGTTCCGGGGCCTGTCGCGCCCCCGAACTCGTAGTAGCTCTGCGGGTGGTATTCGAGCTTCTCGACGTTCGCGCTGGCGATGGGGCCGAGTATGCCGCTCTGTACGGCCATGCGCGCGAGGGTCATGCCGCGGGGGTGGCGGTCCACCGCCTGGGACACGAACTTGACGTTGGCTTTGCGGACGGCGGCCGCCATCGCGTCGGCTTCTTCGACGCTGCGCGCCATGGGCCCTTCGGTGAAGACGTGCTGGCCGCTCTGGGCGGCGGCGATGGTCGGCGCGGCGCGGAGGGACGGCGGCGTGAGCAGAACTACGACCTGCACCTCGTCGTCCTGAATGAGGCTCTCGTAGCCGTCGTACCGGCGTATGGCGGTCGAGGCGGCGGATTCGGCGGCGGCCGCGGTGTCGAGATAGCACTGCCGCACGTCGCCGCGGCGGGCGTCGGCGGCCACGAGACGGGCATGATGCGCCATCGTAGAGTATGCCTCGAGCAGCGCGTCGGCCCTGTGGTCGGCCCGGCCCTCGCGGTTGTCAGCGACGGCCACGACCTGGGCCATGTCAACCAAGTCCGCGTAGATGCCGGTATAGAGGCGGGCGATGCCGCCGCAGCCCACGATTCCTATCTTGAGGCGCTCGTTGGTCATGCTTGGCCTCCTTGCCAGCGCCTTGCCCTATTCGAAGGCGTGGCCCAGCGAATACGTCCGCGGACCCGCGGCGGCCGTCCCTGTAAGGCGGCCCTCGAAGGTGTAGAAGGGGTCGCCCTTGTCCAGCGGGAGCGTCACCGGCCGGCGCTCTTCGGCAGACTTGTAGATGGCGCGGGTGAGTTCGACGTGGTGATGCGGGACCTCGATGGGAACGAGGGGATCGGTGTCGTTGGCGATGCTTTCGAGGAACAGGCGCGTCTGGTCCTCCTGGCTCACGTACTCCGGGAAGTCCGGCGACAGCTCGGCCTCCAGCGCCCTTACCGCCTCGACCGCGCCGGGGTTGTCGCTGGACGCAATGGTGAGGTCGGAGTGTATGCCCTCGGCGGGCATCTCCTGGTCGATCTGAATCGCGGCGTCGCGGCCCAAGATGGCGATGCGCCCCCTGACGCCGGGGATGCTGCCGCTGAGGTGGCTGATGAGCGTAGCGTGGATGAAGCCTGTCGCGCCGTTATCGAACCTGACGACGGCCTGGGATAGGCTGTCGTGCTCGATGGTCCGGAGCGTCGGGCCGGAGTAGGCGAAGACCTCGGCGACGCGGGAGCCGACTACCCATAGGAACGGGTCTATGATGTATCGGCCGTGGTGGAAGACCGCGCCGCCGCCCTCACCGTCCCAGGCTCCGTGCCACTTGGTCGGCTGGAAGTTGGAGCCGGATTCGCCGACCGGGCCGTAGTAGGATTGGGGGCGGTGGCTGTTCAGCTCGACGTTGGCGCTGCCGATGGGGCCGAGCAGCCCGCGCTCGACGGCGCGGCGCGCCACGACCATGCCGCGCGGATACCTGTCCACGACCTGCGCGTGGAACTTCACCCCCGCGGCCTCGATTGCGGCGACGATGGCGTCGGCCTCCTCGACACTCTTGGCGAGCGGGCCTTCGGTATAGACGTGCTTGCCGGCCTGGGCCGCCGCGACGATGGGGACGGCGCGGATGACGGGCGGAGTGAAGACGCACACGAGCTCGACCTCGTCGTCGCCGAGCAGGGCTTCGTGGTCGGGGTACGCGCGGATGTCGTATTCGGCGGCAGCTTCGCAGGCTTCGGCGCGGTGGGCGGCGGCTTCGCGCTCGGCGCTGGTCCGCCCGTCGGCCGCGGCGAGCCTGGCGCGGTGGGCCTCGGAGCGGTATGCGTGGCCGAGCATCCGCTTGCGGCGGTCGGCGAGCGCGGGGGCGAGGTCTGCGACGGCCACGACCTGTGCTATCTCGGCGAGCGCGCCGTATATGCCCGTGTACAAGCTGCGGGCGATGCCGCCGCACCCTACGAATCCGACCTTTATGCGTCCGTCAGACATGGCTATCCTCCTGTGTTCACGCGGCACTGATGATGCCGCGGGCGAGCGTGGTCAGCGGATTGCGCGCGGGCCAGCGCATCATGGCGTCAGGGCGACCGTCGGCCGGCGCCGGCGGACTGGTAGGCGGCGTCTATGGCACGTAGCACAGCCGGGGCGTCCTCGACGGTTAGGGAGGGCAACCCTACGAAGGCGAGCATTAGGCGGTCGTTGCTCATCTATCCTCCCGGCGGTTGCCGCTGTAACATGACTGGCGGGCGCAATCGTAGTATGCTGCCTTGGCAGTGTCAAACGGGGGTTGTCCGAATCAGGATTGGGGTATTGGGAGGGATAGCCGATGAACGTAGCCCTGCTTTCTGACGGGATGGGATGGCATCTGCATGGGTGGGTAGCCGCGCTGAGGCGGCGGCATGACGTGGATGGGGTGTTCCTGTCGGACGCGGACGGGAGCAACGAGGCGGGAGCGCGCGAGGGGCTGGGCGAGCGGCTCAAGAGCGTCTATGACTCGCCGGAGGCGTTGCTTCGCGAGAACGAGGTCGAGGTCGCGATAGTGGATTCTTCGCCGCGCAGGACTCCCGGCATGGCGAGGGCGGCTCTGTCGTCGGGCGTTCCCGTCATCGTGGAGAAGCCTGCTGCGACGAGCCCGGAGGAGTACGCGGCACTGGTGGAGCTGGCGAATTCGAAGGGGTTGCTACTCGCCATGTCGCTGATTGACGGGCCGCTAGTGCGTGAGGCGGTTCGCCACGTGTCCGAAGGCAGGCTTGGCCGGATATTCAGCATCCACTACATGCTGGTCGATCACCAGCGCTGGAGGATCCGGGACCGCATGGGGTGGGTCTATTCGCGGGAGGAGGCCGGAGGCGGGATGCTGGGTCACGAGTTCTGCCACGCGGTCAACAACATGCAGCGCATCGTCGGGCAGGAGATAACCGAGGTTACGGGGTTCGCGGACGTTCGGTCGGGGGAGCCGCTGGAGGTGGAGGACTCGGTGATATTGAGCGTGCGGTTCAGCGGAGGCGTGGTGGGCGCGTTCGTCGGCGGCAGCTGGGGTCCTGCGGTGCGCGACATGGACGCGCCCTACGACGTGTCGAAGCTGAATCTGCCGCACGGATTCTCCGTATGGGGAGAGCGAGGGGCTATCCACGCGGACATGGACGGCGGTCGGTTCGCGATGGACCTGCAGGAGACGGGTCCGCCGATGCCGGAGCGTCCAGCATCGGCGGACGGCTCGGCTCCCAGGCCAACGAGGGTGCGGCGCTGGGAGACGCAGATCGAGCGTCCGAGGGAGCGCGGGGCGGCGGAGAGCTTGTTCCTGCAGGAGTGCCTGGAGTCGATCCGAGGCCAGGGCCAGCCGCCCATCACCAACGAGGAGGGTCTGCGCTTCCTGCGTGTCCAGCATGCCCTGTACCGCGCAACGGAGACGGGTCGGCTTCAGGTAGTTGGGTAATGGCAGGGCAATCTTACGTGTCTCCCGTTGAGGGAGAGGCGTCTGAATCGGGATTTGCGGGATTAGGGGATTTCAGGATTGGGGATGCAGGCGAGACGCCTGCGCTCCGGGGATGGGGGACGCGTTGAATTGCCTTCACCCTGGGTCTCTCCCCCGTGGGGGAGGGGTGATGAAGGCTGGGGCCTTGTTGGCGCCTTCGTCTATGTTCGTTTCGTCTCGGTCGGCTCCTTTTGCGGGCTTATCGCCCTTATCCTGGCCCTTCTCCCGTCTAGGGAGAGGGGACGGGGCGGGGAATCGCCCTTGTCTCCTAGCCCTTTCCCTTCGGGGGAGGGGCGCAGGGCGGGGGGTTTGCCCTCACCCTGGCCCTTTCCCCCGTGAGGGAGAGGGCGCTTGGCGGGTCTTGCGACCCGCGTCCTGTCTACTCCTGGTTTCTCCCGCTCTCACGGGAGATGAGTTTGCCTTGCAAGGCAGTGACTCCGGTACTTGCTTCGAGGATGCCGACGTCGATCGCCCGCCGACACTGGGGGTGCAGCCCCTCCTCTAACTTTCTCGGACGGCTGACGGTCCTTTGCGGGACCGCCTGCGTTTCGCGCTTGGACCTTCCACCCGCCAAGGCGTCGGGCTGCGCTGGCTACGGTCCTCCCGGTCGTCCGAGAGTCCGCACCTGGAACGGGGGAGACGCATTTGGCACTACGTCCTCCTGGCGAGGCGCCGAAACACAGCCGGACCTTCTCATACCGCAGGTGGTCCCGTCCCAACATCAGCGACGGCATGAATGCCCAGATTTGGCAGAGGTGGTTCTGTGCTCGTTTGGTGTACGCCCCTTCGGGCCGTCTACCAGACTAGCACGGCTGTTCTCGCGGTGTCAAGGGGCGCTATGGGGCAATTTTGGGGCAATTTTCGGGATTGAGGGTGGGGTGGGCTTTACCCAGCCCGCGTGTGGTAGAATGTTACTTGGCGGTGTCCCAGCGGCGAAAAGCCTGGATCAGGACAACAAGGAGAGACATGCAGAGACAGGACGAACCAGAAGTCAACCTGGAAGGACTCATAGACCGGCTGCGTTCCTTCTTTGGCCGATTCAAGCTCGGCGGAGGCGGCGGGACGCTCCTCTACATCCTCTTGGCAATCCTCCTTGTGGCAAGCTTGGCATGGGCTGCGACCGGCTTCTACACTGTCCAGCCGGGACAGGTCGCCGTGCTTCGCCTCTTCGGCAGATTCAACAGCGAGCAGGGCCCGGGCCTCAACTGGTTTCCCCCCACGCCTGTTGGGACTAGGGCCATCGTCAACGTCGATGAGATCCGCCGCCTCGAGTTGGGATTCAGGGGCAACACCCCCGTCCCGGTCGAGTCCCTGATGATCACGGGCGACGAGAACATAGTGGACGTGCAGCTGCTGGTGCAGTTCGACGTCAAGGACCCTGTGGATTTCCTGTTCCGAGTAGTGGACCCCGACGGAATCACGATGCGCGACGTGGCCGAGACCGCGCTGCGGCAGGTGGTAGGCAGCCGGGCTATCGACGACGTGCTCACGGACAAGAAGGAAGATGTCCAGATCGAGACCCAAAGGCTCATACAGTCGCTGTTGGACGTGTACCAGGCGGGCATCAACATCAGGGAGGTCAAGCTGCAGGCAGTGAATCCTCCCGACCAGGTGAGGGACTCATTCGACGACGTGGTAAGGGCCAAGGAGGACAAGGAGACGGTCATCAACTTGGCAGACGCATACGAGGAGAAGGTGCTCCCGACTGCGCGCGGCGAGGCCGCCAAGCTGGTGGAGGCCGCGGAGGCCACTAGGTCTGAGCGAATCAATCTTGCGACAGGCCAAGCGGAGAGATTCAAGGCTATCTTGGCAGAGTACTCGAAAGCGCCGGACATCACGCGCCAGAGGCTGTACCTAGACGCGATGGAGGAGATACTCCCCAACGTCACCAAGTTCATAGTCGATCCTGGGACGAACGTGGTGGTCGTTACAGAGGGCGCGGGGTCGAACGTCGTGCCCCTCCCGCTCGAGAGAGGAGAGGGACAGTGAAGATTATAGCCACGCTGCTGCTGCTCGCAATACTGGCCGCAGGGATAATCGGGCCGCAGGCGTTGTACGTCATAGACGAGACGCAGGTCGCCGTGGTAACCCGGTTCGGCGATCCTGTAAGGTCTATCAGAAGTCCTGGTCTGTACGTCAAGACCCCGTTCATCGAGCGCGTGGCCTATCTCGACAAGCGCCTCTTGGTATTCGACGCGCCTCCAGACTCCTTGCTTACGAAGGACAAGAAGCGCCTGGTGATCGACGTGTACGCGCGGGGCAGGATCGAGAACCCGCTGCGGTTCGTCGAGACGCTGAGAACGGAGTCGCGCGCGGCGTCCAGGGCGATAGACATCGTGGCCTCCGAGCTTCGCCGCGAGATTGGCCTCGACAACCAGTCCGAGATCATCCAGACGAGCCGCGAACTGATCATGAACCGGGTGCGGGATGCCGTGGAGCCGAAGCTGTTGGACTTCGGCATCCAGATAGTGGACGTGCGAATGAAGCGGGCGGACTTCCCTGGCGAGATCGCAAACAGCATTTACGAGAGGATGAAGGCCGAGCGTCAGCGCATCGCCGACCGTGAGCGTGCGGCAGGCACCAAGGCAGACTTGGAAAAGCGCGCGTCGGTGGACAGGCAGGCGGTGGTAATACGCTCGGAGGCACAACGGGACGCCGACATCATCCGCGGGTGTGGGGAGGCCCTGGCTATCAACATCTTCGCTGGGGCCCTCGAGCAGGACCCGGAGTTCTACACGTTCCAGCGCTCGCTTGAGACTTACCAGACCCACCTAGCCGACAAGACGATGTTCGTGGGGTCGCCCTCCGACTTGGGGGCCGTGTTCGACGAGATTAGGCAGAGCGCCTCCGAATCAGCAGGCGTCCCCGCCTCTGAAGGCGGGCCCTCGGCGATACGCCAGCTCGAATCGCGATGCGATTCGATCGAGATCGAGACTGCGGCGCGGGAGCTGCTGGCAGCCGAGCTGGGACTGGGCGAGCGAGCCTTCATACTGAACAGCAGCGAACAGGTGCAGTGGCCCGACGCCAGCCTCGGCTGTCCCGAAGAGGGAGTCGGTCACGCTGCAGTCATCACGCCCGGCTACAAGCTCATCTTTGAGCTCGAGGGAACGTCCTACGAGGTGCATAGCAATCTCGACGGGTCGCGCCTGGTCCGCTGCGGCGGCGAGGGCGAATAGCGCGGTCCCGCCGCAGCCTGTGAGTCAGCCCGTTGCAATGACGGAGACGCCTTCCCACTCAAAGCGCCCGTTCGACGTGACGATTCAGGCCATAGGCCAGTTCAACGGCTTGCCGCCGGAGGAACGGCTGGAGGATACGGTAGTCCGCGCCCTGGCTGCCGCGGAGGCAGCACCCGGAAGCAGTGTGAGCGTGGTGATCGCCGGCGACGAGGTGGTCCGCGAGCTCAACCAGAAGCATCGGGGGCTGGACGAGACGACCGACGTACTGGCCTTCTCGTTCGCTCACGAGGGCGACTACTACGGGGATCCGGGCGGCCGCCCCTCCTCTATAGAGGATATGCCTGACTTCGCGCTGCCGCCCGGCCAGAAGGAACCCTTGGGCGAGGTCGTGGTGTCATATCCGCAGGCTCAGCGACAGGCGAGCGCGGCAGGCCGCTCGGTACACCGCGAGATGGCCGCGCTGCTGGCCCACGGCGCGCTCCACCTCATGGGGTACGACCACATGGAGCCTGGCGAAGAGGCGGCGATGAGAGCCCTGGAAGAGCGGATCATGTCCGGCGTCCCGCAGGCCGACCCACAATCTCCCATGTGATAGGGTATTGCCACGCGATTGGCGGCCATGTCTTCGGTTACCCCGAATCTCGGCGAGGAGGGCTGCGCATGACGACGACAGCGACGAAGACGAATTTGCTGACTGCGGACGACCTGCTACGTCTGTACAGCCAAGGAGTCCGCGGCGAGCTGATACGCGGGGAGCTTCACAGGACAATGCCCACGGGACGGGAACACGGCGAGATAGTGGTTAGCCTGAGTGCTGAACTGCGAAACTATGTCAAGCCCCGCAGGTTGGGAATCTTGACGGCCTCTGACTCCGGCGTATGGCTGGAGCGCGATCCGGACACCGTGCGGGAGCCGGACATAGCGTACTTCTCGGCAGAGCGAGCGCCTCCTGGCGAGAGGGTTACCGGCTACGCGGAGGTGGCTCCCGACCTGGTGGTGGAGGTCGTGTCTCCCAACGACAGCCCGAGGGAGGTCAACGACAAGGCGTTCATGTGGCTGAGCTACGGGGCGCGCCTTGTGTGGGTCGTACATCCCGACACGCGCGCGGTGGACGTGTACCGAGGCGGACGCGCCGTCTCTACGCTCACCGAAGACGACACGCTCGACGGCTTGGACGCGCTGCCCGGCTTCACGTGCCCAGTGCGCGACGTATTCGACGCCTGGAGCTGACGCCAAGATGAGCGAGGTCTTCTACAGGAAGTGGCGGCCCACCCGGCTCGATGAGGTCGTCGGGCAGGAGATGGTAGCCCGCACGCTCCGCAACGCGGTCGCGAAGGGGAGAACGGCGCACGCCTACCTCTTCTGCGGGCCGCGCGGCACGGGCAAGACGAGCACGGCTCGCATTCTGGCCAAGGCGATCAACTGCCTCGCGCCGCAGGACGGCGAGCCCGACAATGAGTGCAACATGTGCAGGGCGGTCAACGAGGGCCGCGCCATGGACCTCATTGAGATTGACGCGGCCAGCAACCGCGGCATAGACGACATCAGGAACGTCCGCGACAGGGTCCACTATGCGCCGTCGGAGGGCCGCTGCAAGGTCTATATCGTGGACGAGGTCCACATGCTGACCGACGCGGCGTTCAACGCCCTCCTGAAGACGCTGGAGGAGCCGCCCGCGCACTCGATATTCATCCTCGCGACGACCGAAGCCCACAAGGTGCCCCTTACCATAGTATCCCGGTGCCAGCGGTTCGACTTCCGCCGGATCCCACTGGAAGAGAGCGCCGCCAAGCTCGCGGACCTATCCCGCCGGGAGGGCGTGGAGGCGTCGCCCGAAGCGCTGGCGCTGATAGCCAGAGAGTCAGCCGGAAGCCTCCGGGACGCCGAGAACCTGTTGGAGCGCGCCCTCGTGTCATACGGCTCGCCCCTGACGGAGGAGCATCTCCGCGACCTACTGGAGCTTGGAAGCGACGAGCAGGCCCTCGAGTTGGCGGGGCACGTCGCAAGCAAGTCCGTGAAGGACGGCTTGGCCCTCATCAACCAGATTGCTGGCGAAGGCGCTGACCTGCGCCAGCTTCACCGAAGCGTTGTTGGGTACCTCCGCGGCGTCATGCTGGCGAGCGCTGGGGTCTCGGACGCGGCCATCCACCCAGACGAGGCGCAGGCACGGCTAGATTCCTTCGCCGGCAACGCCTCGATGCCGCACCTGGTCCGCAGCCTCCGGCTCTTCTCCGAGATAGACATGCGCCGCGAGGGCGCTTCGGCCATCGAGCTGGAGCTTGCGCTGGTGAGGTCTAGCATGGAGGAGGAACAGGCCCCGGCGCCTACCGCGCCGCCCGTTCCTGCCGCGCCGCCAGCGCCAGCGCGCAGTCAGCCCGCGCCGGCGAGGCCAGCCGCGGGGCAGCGCCCGGCGCGCCAAGGGACCCAGCCTGCCCCGCGCGTCTCGAGGCAACCGGCGCCGGCGTCCAAGGGCCCTCCCGTCGAGTACACGCCGACTTCGACCGACGGCCTGCCGACCGAGCCCCAGTCCAAGCTCGATAGCCAGTGGAACGAAATCGTGCGCTCGCTGAGTCGGCACAAGGGCCGCCGCTTCAACCTGGGCGCCCTGCTCCGCGACTGCAAGGAGCGCGAGATCTCCGACGGCCAGATAATCCTGAAATTCTCCTTCAAGTCCCACATGGAACGCATGGAAGAGGAGTTGAGCGATCCCCAGACCCAGAAGGTACTGAAAAATGCCTTGGCTAACGCGCTGGACGGCCCGCACCATATAAAGGTGGCGGTGGTCGGGGGAGGCGGCAACGGCCCCCGGCAGAGCCCCGCTCTGCGGAGCCATCTCGTCCGCGCCGCCCAGTCCATGGGCGCGAAGGTAGTAGCCGAAAAGGAGGAGATACCCGATGATGAACAAGAAGATGCTTAAGCAGGCTCAGCAGCTCCAGAAGAACATGGCGAAGGTGCAGTCCGAGCTCGAGGCCGCCACCGTAGAGGGGTCTGCCGGGGGCGGTGTCGTCAGGGCCGTAGTGAGCGGCAGGATGGCGCTCGAGTCCCTCACCATCGACCCCGAGGTCGTATCCCCGGACGACGTCGAGATGTTGCAGGACCTCGTGGTCGCCGCCGTCAACGACGGATTCGACAAGGCCCAGGAGATGGCGTCATCCAGAATGAGCGCACTCACCGGCGGACTCAAGATACCGGGACTGACGTAACCCCAGCCGCCGCCCAATCTACACGAGCATGACCATCCACCACAGCCCAGGCGCCGAGCCGGTTGGCCGTCTCATCCAGGAATTCCACAAGCTCCCGGGAATCGGTCCCAAGATGGCGCAGCGCCTCACCTACTACCTCGTCCGGATGCCGGACGATACAGCTCGCTCCCTGGCCGAGGCCCTCGTAGCCGTCAAGGAACGCATCGTACTATGCTCCATCTGCTTCAACATCACCGAGCGGGACCCTTGCGCGATATGCGGCGACCCCGCCCGCGACCAGTCCCGCGTCTGCGTCGTCGAGGAGGCCCTGGACGTGATGGCCCTGGAGCGTACAGGCGTGTACGACGGCCTGTTCCACGTACTCCACGGCGCGCTCTCGCCGATGAACGGCGTCTATCCCGACGACCTGAAGATCCGGCCCCTCCTCTCGCGCCTCCGGGAGGGCGCCGTCCAGGAGGTGGTGCTCGCCACCAACCCCAACATGGACGGCGAGGCGACTTCCATGTACCTACACAACCTGATTGCACCTCTCGGCATCAGGGTTACGCGCCCCGCGCACGGCCTCCCTGTCGGGGGCGACTTGGAGTTCGCAGACGAGGTAACCCTGAGCCGCGCCATGCAGGCCCGCCAGGAACTCTGATTCCGCCGCCGCATTCTTCCCCCGTGGCGACCCCGCATGGCAGCCCGGAAGACATATAAGACACGGGGCATCGTCCTGAGGCACACGCCGATAGGCGAGGCTGACCGCGTCCTCACCATCTTCACGCCGGAACTGGGCAAGGTCCGAGCGGCCGCCAGGGGCGTTCGGCGTATCACGAGCAAGTTGGCGGGCCACCTGGAGCCCCTGACCTACGTCTCGGTGTCGATCTCGCGCGGACGGACCCTCGACGTCATATCCGACGCGCAGATAGTGCGGAGCTTCGTACGGCTGCGCGAAGACCTGTCCCGCATGTCGTCGGCGAGCTACCTTGCCGAGCTCGCCGACGCCTTCTCAACGGAGCGCGAGCCCAACCCGGAGATGTTCCAACTGCTGATTGGCTGCCTCGAGGCCCTGGAATCGACCGCCGAGCCAACGAGATTGCTCCGCTGGTTCGAGGTGAGAACGCTGGACACGGCGGGCTTCCGTCCGGAGTTGTACGAATGTATCGAGTGCCGCTTGCGCCTGGAACCCGGCGACTACGTGTACAGCAGCGCCAGGGGCGGAGCCCTATGCCACCAATGCAAAACCCTCTCAGTCGATCCAGTCCTGCCCCTGTCACTCGGCGCCAACAAAGCGCTGCGCTACTACCTGCGCCGGACATTGGCCGACTCGCTTGACCTAGAGGTCCCAGCGCCCATCCTGATGGAGGCGGGCCGCCTGACGCGGGCCTATATAAGGTACGTGCTGGAACGCGACCTGAAGAGCATCGACCTGATGGACATCGTGGCAGGTTAGCGCATGAGGGCCCGGCTCAGCAGCGCTTGGAACAGCCGCTCCGGCAGAATGCTCGCCCCCAGGACTCCAAGAGTAACCTCGCCTCCGACCCGATACCGGAACCGCGGGCGCCGGGCGCGGATTATCCTGTGGATGACCTTCGCGACCCTGACGGGGTCCTTGGCGAACCCATCGTAGCGCCGGCGCCGCTTCCTGTACTTGGCGAGCATGGGGCCGTAGGGCATCTCCGGCGACTCGGCGTCGGAAGCGACGACCTGGTTCCTCTCGAAGTCCGTCGCGAACAGGCCCGGCTCGACGAGGACCACCCTGATCCCCAGGGGCCACAGCTCGAACCTCATCGCCTCGCTCAACCCTTCGAGGGCGAACTTGCTCGCCGCGTACCCGCCGTTGAACGGCGTAACCACCCGGCCCTCTACCGAGCTGACGTTTATGACGGTCCCGCCGCCATGCTCCAGCATGGACGGCAGAACGGCCTTGATCATGCGGAAGGCGCCGAAAAAATTGGTCTCGAACTGGTCATCGAGCTCGCCCATGGAGAAGGTCTGGGCAGGGCCCCAGAGTCCGTAGGCCGCGTTGTTCACCAGAACGTCGATCCGACCATGCGCCTCTATCACGGACTCGACCGCCTCCGAGACGGACCTATCCGACCTCACGTCCAGCGCGACGCCGTGGAGTCCGCCACCGATGCGCTCGGCGTCACGCCGAAGGGCGTCCAGCCGGGCAGGGGACCGGCTCGTGCCTATGACATTGCACCCCCGCTCCGCCAGGTATAGCGCGGAAGCCCGGCCGATGCCGCTGGACGCGCCGGTGATTAGGACGGTGCTGGCCTTGTCATCGGTCATCACGGGACCCCTGGCTCGCGTTGGAGATCGGCCCGCCTGGAGGCGGTGGGCCGCGCTGTGAGGGCCAGTATACACCTCCTGAGTGTCTTGGGCGTGAGAATACCGAAAATTTCGGAGGCTAGGGCCTTGACCTGCCAGCGCCGGGCGTTGTAAGATGTCTGCCTTGGCGTAGGTGATGACCGCGAGCCGGCCTGTTGACACGCTGGGGCGGACCGGGTTATCATGAATGTGTCCCTTGCACCTTAACAACTGGATAGTGGAAGGAAGCGAAGTAGATCACTAGAGTTTGATCCTGGCTCAGGACGAACGCTGGCGGTGCGCCTAATGCATGCAAGTCGAACGGCCTCTATTCCGATTCGTCGGGATAGGGCAGTGGCAAACGGCTGAGTAACACGTAAGTGACCTACCCCGAGGAGGGGGATAATCCGGAGAAATCCGGCCTAATACCCCGTAAGCTCGCCTCGATACGTCGGGGCGAGGAAAGGTTCTCGTTTCGGCGGGCGCCGCCTTGGGACGGGCTTGCGGCCTATCAGGTAGTTGGCGGGGTAATGGCCCACCAAGCCTAAGACGGGTACCCGGTGTGAGAGCACGAACGGGCAGAGGGGGACTGAGACAC
Organism: uncultured Dehalococcoidia bacterium; assembly: GCA_958296115.1. Classification (GTDB taxonomy): domain Bacteria; phylum Chloroflexota; class Dehalococcoidia; order Lucifugimonadales; family CAJWER01. The sequence continues at coordinate 1,450,203 of OY282442.1, read as the reverse complement.
GGCCCCCACTCCTACGGGAGGCAGCAGCAGGGAATCTTGCGCAATGGGCGAAAGCCTGACGCAGCGACACCGCGTGGGGGAAGAAGGCTTTCGGGTTGTAAACCCCTTTTCTCGGGGAAGAGAACGGACGGTACCCGAGGAATAAGCCTCGGCTAACTACGTGCCAGCAGCCGCGGTAATACGTAGGAGGCGAGCGTTGTCCGGATTTACTGGGCGTAAAGGGCGAGTAGGCGGCCTGTCAAGTCTCATGTGAAATCTCCCGGCTTAACTGGGAGGGGTCATGGGAAACTGGCAGGCTCGAGGGCAGTAGAGGAGAGTGGAATTCCCGGAGTAGCGGTGAAATGCGTAGATACCGGGAGGAACACCCGAGGCGAAGGCGACTCTCTGGGCTGTCCCTGACGCTGAGGCGCGAAAGCGTGGGGAGCGAACCGAATTAGATACTCGGGTAGTCCACGCCCTAAACGATGGATACTAGGCATTGGGGGTATCGACCCCTCCAGTGCCGCAGCTAACGCGATAAGTATCCCGCCTGGGGAGTACGGCCGCAAGGCTAAAACTCAAAGGAATTGACGGGCCCCCGCACAAGCAGCGGAGCGTGTTCTTTAATTCGATGATAAGCGAAGAACCTTACCAGGGCTTGACATGCTTCTGAAATCCGCCGAAAGGCGGACCTCCTTCGGGACAGATGCACAGATGTTGCATGGCTGTCGTCAGTTCGTGCCGTGAGGTGTTGGGTTAAGTCCCGCAACGAGCGCAACCCTTATCGTTAGTTGTCTTTTCTAGCGAGACTGCCTCTAACAAAGGGGAGGAAGGTGGGGATGACGTCAAGTCAGCACGGCTCTTACGTCCTGGGCTAGAAACACGCTACAATGGCCGTTACAGAGGGTTGCCAAGGAGCGATCCGGAGCTAATCCCAAAAAGGCGGCCCCAGTTGGAATTGCAGGCTGAAACCCGCCTGCATGAACGTGGAGCTGCTAGTAACTGCAGGTCAGCACACTGCGGTGAATACGTTCTCGGGGGTTGTACACACCGCCCGTCACGTCATGGAAGTCGGCAACACTTGAAGTCGCTGGGCCAACCCAACGGGAGGCAGGCGCCGAGGGTGGGGTCGGTGACTGGGACGAAGTCGTAACAAGGTAGCTGTACCGGAAGGTGCGGCTGGATCACCTCCTTTCTAGGGAGATACGCCGAAGGCCCCCGGCCCAAGGCGCTCCCAGGTCGATCGGCGAGTGGGCATAGCAGCCAACGCCATGGGTCGAGCCGGATCCCGATTCGTCGGGAAGAGCTCCCCGGACGCGGACGCGGCGCCCCGACTCAGACAAGCTCGCCGTCATCCTGACGCCCTCCCAGAGCAATGCTCACAGGGAGGCGCAACGAAACTCAAGTCGTTTCCTTCCACTATCCAGCGGTTAAGGGAAGGGGCCGCCAACCAGCGGCCCCTTTATCGTGCGCCGCTCGACTCGGTCGGAAACGGGGCGGGCCGCCGAAGCGCGGCAGAGAGGGGCTGTAGCTCATCTGGGAGAGCGCCGCCTTTGCAAGGCGGAGGCAGGGGGTTCGAGTCCCCCCAGCTCCACCAGGCTTGACGGTAGACAGCGACGGGCCGTTCAGAATCACACCTCACTCCGTTGTCCCTTCCGGATATGCGGCTGTCATCGGGCATGGGGACCGTGTAGCGGACGACGGCGTTGCCGGGCTGCGCTCGTTGTTGAGGATGATTCTCCGTTCCCAGTCCCACCGGACTACCCGCTACCGGCAGACGAGCTAGGGGCAATCGCATCTAAATTGCCCCCAAATTGCCCCATAGTGCCCCTTGACACCGCGAGAACAGCCGTGCTAGTCTGGTAGACGGCCCGAAGGGGCGTACACCAAACGAGCACAGAACCACCTCTGCCAAATCTTCAGGGCATTCATGCCGCCGCTGATGTTGGGACGGGACCACCTGCGGTATGAGAAGGTCCGGCTGTGTTTCGGCGCCTCGCCAGGAGGACGTAGTGCCAAATGCGTCTCCCCCGTTCCAGGTGCGGACTCTCGGACGACCGGGAGGACCGTAGCCAGCGCAGCCCGACGCCTTGGCGGGTGGAAGGTCCAAGCGCGAAACGCAGGCGGTCCCGCAAGGGCCCGTCAGCCGTCCGGGAAAGTTAGAGGAGGGGCTGCACCCCCAGTGTCGGCGGGCGATCGACGTCGGCATCCTCGAAGCAAGTACCGGAGTCACTGCCTTGCAAGGCAAACTCATCTCCCGCGAGAGCGGGAGAAACTAGGAGTAGATAGGGCGCGGGTCGCAAGACCCGCCAAGTACCCTCTCCCTCACGGGGGAAAGGGCCAGAGTGAGGGCAAACGCCCCGCCCTGCGTCCCCTCCCCCGAAGGGAAAGGGCCAGGAGACAAGGGCGATTCACCGCTCTTACCCCCTCTCCCTCGATGGGAGAGGGCTGGGGTGAGGGTGATTCACCCGCAAAGGAGCCGGCCGAGACAACGCGAACATAGACGAAGGCGCCAACAAGGTGCCACTCTTACCCCCTCTCCCTTGACGGAAGAGGGCTGAGGTGAGGGTGACTCAGCGCGTCCTCATCCTGGGAGCGCAGGCGTCCCGCCTGCATCCCCATCATATCCCCTCACTACACTCACCACTATCCCACGGCGTCCCGCCTGCCACCTCCCCTCACCCTTGACGGGTGAGGGCGATTCAGCGCGCCCGCCTCATCCCGCTGGCGGGAGACACGTAGGTTGTCCTGCCGGGCGGAACTGGACGAGGGGCCATTTAGATGCGATTGCCCTAGCAGACGAGCGGTTGCCTATAGTTAACGTATTGTTATATATATTAGGATAGCGCGCGTGTATGGATACGAATCATACACGCGGCTCGCGCCACCGCGCCACCTGTGTCTCACGCCAGATCCTCTTATGAGAGCAACCCAACGCGAGTTGCAACTTTGGGAATATGCAGCAGATTTCGGATGACGAAAGCGGAGCCCATAACGGGACCAGAGGCTCCAGAAGGCCACGGATAGCCTCTGCCGTCCTGCGGTGGGGTCTGTTAGCGCTGCTGACAGCGGGCGTCATTGCATCGGCGGTGGGACTTCTTTCTCCTGCGCTGCCCGCCAGAGCGCAGCAGTCCACGCCTGTTGTCAGCATTGTCTCCACCCAAGCCGGAAGGGAGGGTGGGCATGCCACCGTGAACCTGTCCATCGCGCCGGTCCCGGCCGGCTCGCTGAGCATCGGCTACACCATCTCCTTCGGCGGCAGCTACAGCGGCCCTGCGGCGGACATCGCTGACTTTTCAGTCACGGCGACCTCCAGCAGCGCCACCGCGTCGGCAGGCAGCGGCACCGCCTCATTGCAGATAGGCATCGCCTCCGACACCGACGTCGAGGCGGCCCATGAGTTCTTCACCGTAACGCTGAACGCCCCCGGCGCCACCGCCGGCTACCAACTGGGGGCGGAGAGAGCGCGCAGCGCCAATGTCACCATCGAGGAAGGCGTGTGCGACCGCACGACCCTGGTGGCCAACAAGCTGATTGACCTGGCCAGCGTTAGCCACTGCGCAGAGGTTACCCCCGCCCATCTGTCAGCCATCCTTACGTTGGACCTGCAAAAACTGAACACGGGAAACCTGAAGGCGGGCGACTTTTTGGGCCTTAGCGGGGTTACGCTCCTGGAACTGGACGACAACAACATGACCGACCTGCCCGCAGGTCTGTTCAACGGCCTGAGCAGCCTTGGAGACCTGAGGCTGAACGACAACCCACTGACAGCCTTGCGAAACGATGCCTTCGCCGGAGCTACCAACATCACGTATATCAATATCGCCAGGCACGCGCTCGGGGGTAATCTGGAAGAACACGCCCTCAGGGGCCTCAGCAAGATGGTGCGGATAAACTTTGGCGGCGCCGGCCGCCCCCAGTCCCTGAGTATGATTCCTGCGGGCCTGTTCGCCCACACGCCGGACATCCAACACATTTACATTCATAGTAACCGCCTGACCAGCCTGCCCGCAGGCCTGTTCTCCGGACTCACCAAGCTCGAATGGGTGGAAATGGCGTCCAACAGCCTGACCAGTCTGCCCGCAGGCCTGTTCTCCGGGCTCACCAAGCTCGAAGTTCTGGGTATAGGGTCCAACCGGCTTACAACACTGCCTACGCGGGTAGTGGATGGTGAGACGATAGGCCCCTTCCACGACCTGAGCAGCCTGAAAACGCTGAAGATGGGGTACCTGGGAGGCAGTGGCGGGAGACCCACGCTGCCCGCGAAATCCTTCACAGGGCTGTCGAGTCTGACGGAACTGGTACTGGACGACAACGGCTTCAGCTCGCTGCCCAGCGGGCTATTCACCGGCCTGAGCAGCCTGAAGAAGTTGGACCTGTCGAATAACAGGTTTAGCTCGCTGTCCAGCGGGATGTTCACCGGCCTGAGCGGCCTGACGGAACTGGACCTGAGAGTTAACCTCCTGACCTCGGTGTCCAGCAGCGGGTTCACCGGCCTGAGCAGCCTGGAGACGCTCATTCTGACTCATAACCGCATCTCGGCCCTGACCGACACCGCCCTCTTCAGCAACTCCCCCAACCTGAAGCTGATAGAACTGGACAACAACAATATAAGCCGGATCACCGCCGGGGTGTTCAGAAACCTTGGTGAGATCGAGACTCTACGGCTGAATAACAACAGACTCACGTCCCTGGACGGGAACATGTTCACCGGGACCACGATCACCTATAAGCTGGTCATCAACTACAACAGCATTACGAGTCTGCCCGCAACCATATTCAACGGCCAAAACAAGCTCAAGCACATCTACCTGAACAACAACAGCATCCGACGCATTTCAGCAAACACGTTCCACGGCTTGGGGACGTCGGAGAGCAGAAGACCCCTCGTCTCAATATATCTACAGAGCAACCGCATCGAAAGAGTGCCGTCCAACATGCTGGCGGAACTGCTGGAGGACAACAGCGACTTCACGACTCTGCACCTCTGCGGCAACCCCCTGGAGAATCTCCCCAATGGATTCACCGACGTTCCGGAACGGTCCAGCGGGACGTGCAGCTTTGGCGACAACTCGATAACCCTGAGCGTCAACCCCGCCAGCATCCGGGAAGACGATGGGAGGACGACATTTACGGTGACGGCTGTTCTGAACGGCCTGCCGTCAACGCGCGAAACGCAACTGGGTATATGGGACTATGGAGTCGCTGGCTCCGACGGCGTGATTCCAAGGGGCACCGCTGTGCGCGACATAGACTACACTGCCGAGAGGAGCTTGCCTGACGAATACATAAGGGGCTTCGGCGAAGTCGCCGCTATCATCATACCAGCGGACACTACGACGGCGACGACTACGCTGGCCATCACCCCGGAGGCCGACAGCAGCGTCGAATCTGAGGAAACAATAATCCTCTACTCAAGGCATTCTCGTGCGACATCACCCACTATCAGACTCATCGACACCAACACGGCGTCTACGGACATCAGCCTGGACGTCACCCCTTCCGAGGTATCGGAAAACGGCGGACAGGCTTCCATAAACGTAAAGGTCTCGCTCAATGGCGCAGTGCGGTCGGTGGAGACGCCCGTCACCCTCACCATAGCCTCAGGAGGCACAGCCGAGCAGGGAGCCACCAAGGACTACACCGCCGTGATTCCTGCGCTGAACATCCCAGCCAACCAGGGCAGCAGGTCAGGGCTGTTGCGAATCACCCCCGTGGACGACGGCACGGTAGAGTCAACCGAGACCATCATCGTACAGGCGGCGGCTACGGGGCTGACCGAGACGGGGGCAAAGTCCGCAACCATCAATCTGCTCGATGACGACGAGGTTCCTCAAACCGTCCGCCTGTCAATCACCGGACCAAGCCCGATAAACGAGGGCGGCGGGGCGCAGTCATACACCGTGGCTGCCAGACCCCAAGGCGGAGGCCTGGACTCGGAGCTGGTTCTCACCTTCGACCTGGAAGGCACGGCAACCGAGACCACCGACTACACCCACACGCTGCCCGCAACCCTCACCATACCAGCCCACCAGGAAGTGGCCAGCGTTGCCTTCACCATCACCCCCGTAGACGACGCCGTGGTGGAGGTCGACGAGACCATCATCGTCGACGCCACCAGCGCTACGACCCTGGGCATCGTGGAGACGTCGGCCATCACCCTTTCCGACGCGGCCGAGGGGGACCCGGCTGATACCGCCACCATCTCCATCAGCGGACCGACGGGCGAGGTGGCCGAGGGTGACGACGCGGAGTTCACTGTCACCCTCTCCCACGAGGTGAACGCCGAGGTCACGGTTGCGTGGTCGGCCACGCCGGGCACAGCATCGGCGAGCGACTACGGCACGAGCACAGGCTCGGTGATATTCAGCGCCAACTCAGCCGCGGGAACTACGCAGACCATCACCATATCCGCGAGGGACGACAAGCTGTCGGAAACCTCCGAGAGCTTCAGCGTGACGCTGGGCATGGTGACGGGCGACCTTGCGGGCCGAGTGTCCGTGTCGGCGTCCGCGGGCAGCGCGTCAGCCACCATCTCCGAGAGCGACCCCATCACCGTGGAAGTGTCCGGCCCGGAGTCGGTGGAGGAGGGGAACGCTGCCACATACACGGTCTCGCTCTCGCCTGCTGGGGTCACGCCCACCGAAAACCTCACGGTGAATTACGCCACCTCGCACGGCACGGCCACGGCCGCCGACTACACCGCCGCGTCCAGCGCTCTGACCTTCACCCAGGCGGCGCCGGGATCCCAGACGGTGGATGTGCGGACGACTGAGGACTCACTAGACGAGGGAACCGGCGAGAGCTTCACCTTCGCCATATCCAGCCCCGCCGGCGGAGGCGGACCATCCACAACGCTCGGCATGTCGTCGTCGGTGACCACCACCATCACCGACGACGACGCGGCCCCCACGGGCATTACCCTGTCGGTCGACACCGCCACCCTGAACGAGGCGGACGGCGCCACGGACGTCACCGTAACCGCCACCCTGGACGGCGGCACGACCCGCACCACGGACACCGCCGTTACCGTCACCCTGTCGGGGACCGCGAACCGCGGCTCCGACTACGCCGCGACTACTACCAACGTCACCATCAGCGAGGGAATGTCCAGCGGAACGGCCAACCTCTCGGTCACCCCGACGGACGACGACGTGGTGGAGAGGGACGAGACCATCGTGGTGGACGGAACCGCGGCGGGCGCCGGGTTGACCGTGAGCTCGGCGACGGTCACGCTGACCGACGACGACAACGCCACGCTGACCCTCACCCCCGCGGCCCAGAGCGTGAACGAGGGATCAAACGCCTCCTTCACCGTCGAGTTGTCGCGCCAGGTGGACGCGGCGGTCGCGGTCGCGTGGTCGGCCACGGCCGGCACAGCATCGGCGAGCGACTACGACACGGCTTCCGGATCGGTGAGCTTCGCGGCGAACTCAGCAGCCGAGGCCACCAAGCCCTTCACCATCCCCATCACCGACGACAAGCTGTCGGAAACCTCCGAGAGCTTCAGCGTGACGCTGGGCGACGTGACGAGCGTGTTGTCGGACCAGGTGTCCGCATCCAGTAACTCCGCAGCCGTGACCATAGCGGCCAGCGACCCCATCACGGTCAGCGTCTCCGGCCCGGAGTCGGTGGACGAGGGGGATACCGCCACATACACGGTCAAGCTCTCGCCTACCGGAGTTAAACCCACATCAGACCTCACCGTCAGCTACGCCACCTCGCACGGCACGGCCACTGCCGCCGACTACACCGCCGCGTCCAGCGCTCTGACCTTCACCAACACAGCCCCGGGGCCCCAGACGGTGGACGTGCAGACGACTGATGACGCAATAGACGAGGGGAGCGGCGAGAGCTTCACCTTCGCCATATCCAGCCCCACAGGCGGAGGCGGACCATCCCCATCCCTAGGCGCGTCCTCCTCGGTCACCACCATCACCGACGACGACGCGGCCCCCACGGGCATTACCCTGTCGGTGAACCCCAGCGAGGTGGACGAGTCGGACGGCGCCACGAACGTCACCGTAACCGCCACCCTGAACGGAAGCACGACCCGCGCCGAGAACACCGCCGTCACCGTCACCCTGTCGGGGACCGCGGCGCATGGCGCCGACTACTCCGCTGCGACTACAACCGACGTCACCATCGGCGCGGGAATGTCCAGCGGAACGGCCAACCTCGCGGTTACGCCCGTCGGCGACGCCATCGTCGAGGGGAACGAGACCCTCGTGGTCGAGGGGGCCACCGCCTCAGACGTCGGGCTGACCGTGAGCTCTGCCACCGTCACCATAAACGACGACGACAACGCCACCCTCTCCATCAGCGGCCCGGCGGCAAGCGTGGCCGAGGGCGGCGACGCGGAGTTCACCGTCACACTCTCCCACGATGTGGACGCGGCGGTTACGGTGGCGTGGTCGGCCACGTCGGGCACAGCATCGGCGAGCGACTACGGCACGGCTTCCGGATCGGTGAGCTTCGCGGCCAACTCAGCAGCCGAGGCCACCAAGACCTTCACCATAGCCGTGAGCGACGACGACCTGTCGGAGACATCCGAGAGCTTCAGCGCGGCGCTGGGCATGGTGACGGGCGATCTTTCGGACCGCGTGTCCGTGTCGGCGTCCGCGGGCAGCGCGTCGGCCACCATCTCCGAGAGCGACCCGATCACCGTCAGCGTGTCCGGCTCGGGGTCGGTGAACGAGGGAGAATCCGTGAGATACACGGTCTCGCTCTCGCCTTCCGGGGTCAAGCCGACCTCCGACCTCACCGTGAGCTACGCCACATCGGACGGCACGGCGGCGGCGGGCAGGGACTACGTCGCTGAATCCGGGACGCTGACCTTCACCAACACAGCCCCGGGCTCCCAGACGGTGGATGTGGATACGACTGAGGACGCAATAGACGAGGGGAGCGGCGAGGACTTCACCTTCGCCATATCCAGTACCACAGGCGGAGGCGGACCATCACCATCCCTTGGCGCGTCCTCATCGGTGACCACCACCATCACTGACGACGACACAGCGCCCACGGGCATTACCCTGTCGGTCGATACCGCCAGCCTGGGCGAGTCCGACGGCGCGACGGACCTCACCGTAACCGCCACCCTGAACGGCGGCACCACCCGCGCCACGGACACCGCGGTTACCATCAGCCTGGCTGGAACCGCGACCCGCAGCGCCGACTACACGGCGACGACTAACGACGTCACCATCGGCGCGGGAATGTCCAGCGGAACGGCCATCCTCGCGGTTACGCCGACGAACGACGCCATCGTCGAGGGGAGCGAGACCATCGTGGTCGAGGGGGACACCGCCGCGGGCGTCGGGTTGACGGTGAGCTCGGCGACGGTCACCCTCAACGACGACGACAACGCCACCCTCTCCATCACAGGCCCGGCGGCAAGCGTGGCCGAGGGCGGCGACGCGGAGTTCACCGTCACCCTCTCGCACGATGTGGACGCGGCGGTTACGGTGGCGTGGTCGGCCACGTCGGGCACTGCATCGGCGGGCGACTACGGCACGAGCACAGGCTCCGTGAGCTTCGCGGCCAACTCCACAGCCGGAGCGACGCAGACCATCACCATAGCCGTCACCGACGACAACCTGTCGGAGACATCCGAGAGCTTCAGCGCGGCGTTGGGCATGGTGACGGGCGATCTTTCGGACCGCGTGTCCGTGTCGGCGTCCGCGGGCAGCGCGTCGGCCACCATCTCCGAGAACGACCCCATCACTGTCAGCGTCTCCGGTCCGGAGTCGGTGGACGAGGGGAACGCCGCCACATACACGGTCTCGCTCTCACCCTCCGGAGTTACACCCACATCAGACCTGACCGTGAGGTACGCCACCTCGCACGGCACGGCCTCGTCCGATGACTACACCGCCACGTCCAGCGCTCTGACCTTCACCAACACAGACCCGGGCCCCCAGACGGTGGAGGTGCAGACGACTGAGGACGCAATAGTCGAAGGGAGCGGCGAGAGCTTCACCTTCACCATATCCAATCCCGCCGGCGGAGGCGGACCATCCCCAGCGCTCGGCGCCACCTACTCGGTATCCACCACCATCACCGACGACGACAACGCCACCATCTCCATCAGCGGGCCGACGGGCGAGGTGGACGAGGGTGACGACGCGGAGTTCACTGTCACCCTCTCCCACCAGGTGGACGCAGAAGTCGCGGTGGCATGGTCAGCCACGTCGACCACAGCATCGGCCAGCGACTACGGCGCCTCTTCCGGCTCCGTGAGCTTTGCGGCCAACTCAGCGGCAGGGGATACGCAGACCTTCTCCATCTCCATAACCGACGACGACCTGTCGGAGACATCCGAGAGCTTCAGCGTGTCGCTGGGCATGGTGACAAGCGCGTTGTCGAGCCGGGTTACCGCATCAAGCGACTCCGTATCCGTGACCATCTCCGAGAGCGACCCCATCACCGTCAGCGTCTCCGGCTCGACATCGGTGGACGAGGGAGACTCCGCAAGCTATACGGTCTCGCTCTCGCCTGATGGGGTCAAGCCGACCTCCAACCTCACGGTGAGATACGCCACCTCGGACGGCGCGGCCACATCCGCCGACTACACCGCCACGTCCAGCGCGCTGACATTCACGGCGGAGGACCACGCGGACAGGAGCGTGTCGGTGCAGACGACGCAGGACGCAATAGTCGAAGGGAGCGACGAGAGCTTCACCTTCACCATATCCGGTCCCACAGGCGGCGGCGGGCCAGCCCCAGCGCTCGGCGCCACCTACTCGGTATCCACCACCATCACCGACGACGACAACGCCACCCTCTCCATCAGCGGGACGACGGGCGAGGTGGACGAGGGGGCCGACGCGGAGTTCACCGTCACCCTCTCACACCAGGTGGACGCGGCGGTCACGGTGGAGTGGTCGGCCACGTCGACCACGGCATCGGCAGGCGACTACGGCACGGCTTCCGGATCGGTCACCTTCAGCGCCAACTCAGCAGCCGGGGCCACGAAGACCATCACCATAGCCATCACCGACGACGACCTGTCGGAGACGGCGGAGAGCTTCAGCGTGTCCTGGGCATGGTGACAAGCGCGTTGTCGAGCCGCGTGTCCGTGTCGGCGTCCGCAGGCAGCGCGTCGGCCACCATCTCCGAGAGCGACCCCATCACTGTCATCGTGTCCGGCCCGGCGTCTGTGAACGAGGGGGATACCGCCACATACACGGTCTCCCTCTCGCCTTCCGGGGTCACCCCGACCTCCGACCTCACGGTGAGCTACGCCACCTCGGACGGCGCGGCCACATCCACCGACTACGCCGCCGCATCCGGCACGCTGACATTTACCAGGGCGGCCCCGGGGTCCCAGACGGTGGATGTGCAGACGACGCAGGACGCGATAGTCGAAGGAAGCGGCGAGAGCTTCACCTTCGCCATATCCAATCCCGCCGGCGGAGGCGGTCCATCCCCAGCGCTCGGCGCCAGCTACTCGGTATCCACCACCATCACCGACGACGACAACGCCACCCTCTCCATCAGCGGACCGACGGGCGAGGGGGACGAGGGGGACGACGCGGAGTTCATCGTCAAGCTCTCGCACCAGGTGGACGCGGCGGTCGCGGTGGCATGGTCGGCCACGCCGGGCACTGCGATGGCGGCGGACTACGGCACGAGCACAGGCTCAGTGAGCTTCGCGGCGAACTCCAGAGCCGGGGCCACGAAGACCATCACCATAGCCGTCACCGACGACAACCTGTCGGAGTCCTCCGAGGGCTTCAGCGTGTCGCTGGGCATGGTGACAAGCGCGTTGGCGAGCCGCGTGGCCGTGTCGGCGTCCGCGGGCAGCGCGTCGGCCACCATCTCCGAGAGCGACCCAATCACCGTCAGCGTCTCCGGCCCGGCATCGGTGAACGAGGGGGATACCGCGACCTACACGGTCTCGCTGTCGCCTTCCGGGGTCAAGCCGACCGCCGACCTCACGGTGAGATACGCCACATCAGACGGCGCGGCCACATCCGCAGACTACACCGCCACGTCCAGCGCGCTGACCTTCACGGCGGAGGACCACGCGGATAGGAGCGTGTCGGTGCAGACGACGCAGGACGCAATAGTCGAAGGGAGCGACGAGAGCTTCACCTTCACCATATCCAGTCCCGACGGCGGAGGCGGACCATCCCCAGCGCTCGGCGCCACCTACTCGGTATCCACCACCATCACCGACGACGACAACGCCGCCCTCTCCATCACAGGCCCGGCGGCAAGCGTGGCCGAGGGCGCAAGCGCCTCCTTCACTGTCACCCTCTCCCACGAGGTGGACGCGACGGTCACGGTGGAGTGGTCGGCCACGTCGACCACGGCGACGGCGGCGGACTACGGCGCGGCTTCTGGCTCGGTCACCTTCAGCGCCAACTCAGCGGCGGGAGCTACGCAGACCTTCACCATAGCCGTCACCGACGACAACCTGTCGGAGACGGCGGAGAGCTTCAGCGTGGCGCTGGGCGACGTGACGAGCGCGTTGTCGAGCCAGGTGACCGCATCCAGCGACTCCGCAGCCGTGACCATAGCGGCCAGCGACCCAATCACCATCAGCGTCTCCGGCCCGGAGTCGGTGGACGAGGGGGATACCGCCACATACACGGTCAAGCTCTCACCTTCCGGGGTCACCCCGACCGACGACCTCACGGTTAGCTACGCCACCTCACACGGCACGGCCACCTCCGCAGACTACACCTCGGCATCCAGCGCTCTGACCTTCACACCCACGGACCACGCGGACAAGAGCGTGCCCGTGCAGACGACCCAGGACGCAATAGACGAGGGAACCGGCGAGAGATTCACCTTCACCATATCCAGGCCCACAGGCGGCGGCGGTCCAGCCCCAGCGCTCGGCACCTCCTCATCGGTGTCCACCACCATCACCGACGACGACGAAGCGCCCACGGACATAACGCTGTCGGTGAACCCCAGCGAGGTGGACGAGTCCGACGGCGCCACGGACATCACCGTAACCGCATCCCTCGACGGCTCCACCACCCGCGCCACGGACACCGTCGTCACCGTCAGCCTGGCCGGGACCGCGACCCGCAGCGCCGACTACGCCGCGACGACCACCGACGTCACCATCGGAGCGGGAACGTCCAGCGGAACCGCCTCCCTCTCGATTACGCCGACGGACGACGCCATCGTCGAGGGCGACGAGACCATCGTGGTCGAGGGAGCCACCGCATCAGACGTCGGGTTGACCGTGAGCTCGGCCACCATCACGCTTACCGACGGAGACGCGGACGCCCCGCCGACTCCTCCCACTGACCCGCAGCCGCTCGACGAGGCCGCGCTGACCCTCACCCCGGCGACGCAGAGCGTGAGCGAGGGCGGCGACGCCTCCTTCACCGTCACCCTCTCGCACGAGGTCGACGCGGCAGTTACGGTTGCATGGTCGGCCACTTCGACCACTGCGACGGCGGCGGATTACGGCACGGCTTCCGGATCGGTCACCTTCAGCGCCAACTCAGCAGCCGGTGCTACGCAGACCTTCACCATAGCCATCACCAACGACAACCTGTCGGAGACGGCGGAGAGCTTCAGCGTGGCGCTGGGCGACGTGACGAGCGCGTTGTCGAGCCAGGTGACCGCATCCAGCGACTCCGCAACAGTGACCATAGCGGCCAGCGACCCAATCACGGTGGAGGTCTCCGGCCCGGAGTCCGTGGACGAGGGGGATACCGCCACCTACACGGTCAAGCTCTCACCTTCCGGAGTTACACCCACATCAGACCTGACCGTAAGCTACGCCACCTCGGACGGCGCGGCCTCCTCCGACGACTACACCGCCACGTCCAGCGCTCTGACATTCACCAGCGCGGCCCCGGAACCCCAGACGGTGGATGTGCAGACGACCGATGACGCAATAGACGAAGGGACCGGCGAGAGCTTCACCTTCACCATATCCGGTCCCACAGGCGGCGGCGGTCCAGCCCCAACGCTCGGCGCCACCTCCTCGGTGTCCACCATCATCGCCGACAACGACGACGCGCCCACGGACATCACCCTGTCGGTGAACCCCAGCGAGGTGAACGAGTCCGACGGCGCCACGGACGTTACCGTAACCGCATCCCTCGACGGCGCCACCACCCGCGCCACGGACACCGTCGTCACCATCAGCCTGGCCGGGACCGCGACCCGCAGCGCCGACTACGCCGCGACTACCACCGACGTCACCATCGACGCGGGTATGTCCAGCGGAACCGCCTCCCTCTCGATTACGCCGACGGACGACGCCATCGTCGAGGGCGACGAGACCATCGTGGTCGAGGGAGCCACCGCATCAGACGTCGGGTTGACCGTGAGCTCGGCCACCATCACGCTGACCGACGGAGACGCGGACGCCCCGCCGACTCCTCCCACTGACCCGCAGCCGCTCGACGAGGCCGCGCTGACCCTCACCCCCGCGGCGCAGAGCGTGAGCGAGGGCGGCGACGCGGGGTTCACCGTCACCCTCTCCCACGAGGTCGACGCGGCAGTTACGGTTGCGTGGTCGGCCACTTCGACCACTGCGACGGTGGCGGACTACGGCACGGCTTCTGGCTCGGTCACCTTCAGCGCCAACTCAGCGGCGGGGGCTACGCAGACCTTCACCATAGCCGTCACCGACGACGACCTGTCGGAGTCCTCCGAGAGCTTCAGCGTGGCGCTGGGCGACGTGACGAGCGCGTTGTCGAGCCAGGTGACCGCATCCAGCGACTCCGCAACAGTGACCATATCGGCCAGCGACCCCATCACCGTGGATTTGTCCGGCCCGGAGTCCGTGGACGAGGGGGATACCGCCACATACACGGTCAAGCTCTCGCCTGCCGGAGTTACACCCACATCAGACCTCACGGTGAGCTACGCCACCTCGGACGGCGCGGCCTCCTCCGACGACTACACCGCCACGTCCAGCGCTCTGATCTTCACCAGCGCAGCCCCGGGCTCCCAGACGGTGGATGTGCAGACGACCGATGACGCAATAGATGAAGGGACCGGCGAGAGCTTCACCTTCACCATATCCGGTCCCACAGGCGGCGGCGGGCCAACCCCAGCACTCGGCGCCACCTACTCCGTGTCCACCATCATCACCGACGACGACGACGCGCCCACAGACATCACGCTGTCGGTGAACCCCAGCGAGGTGAACGAGTCCGACGGCGCCACGGACGTTACCGTAACCGCATCCCTCGACGGCGCCACCACCCGCGCCACGGACACCGTCGTCACCGTCAGCCTGGCCGGAACCGCGACCCGCAGCGCCGACTACGCCGCGACGACCACCGACGTCACCATCGACGCGGGTATGTCCAGCGGAACCGCCTCCCTCTCGATTACGCCGACGGACGACGCCATCGTCGAGGGCGACGAGACCATCGTGGTGGACGGGTCCACCGCATCAGACGTCGGGTTGACCGTGAGCTCGGCCACCATCACGCTGACCGACGGAGACGCGGACGCCCCGCCGACTCCTCCCACTGACCCGCAGCCGCTCGACGAGGCCGCGCTGACCCTCACCCCGGCGACGCAGAGCGTGAGCGAGGGCGGCGACGCGGGGTTCACCGTCACCCTCTCGCACGAGGTGGACGCGGCGGTCACGGTCGCGTGGTCGGCCACGTCCACCACCGCCGTGACGAGCGACTACGGCACGGCTTCCGGATCGGTCACCTTCAGCGCCAACTCAGCGGCGGGGGCTACGCAGACCTTCACCATAGCCGTCACCGACGACGACCTCTCGGAGTCCTCCGAGAGCTTCAGCGTGGCGCTGGGCGACGTGACGAGCGCGTTGTCGAGCCAGGTGTCCGCATCCAGCGACTCCGCAACCGTGACCATAGCGGCCAGCGACCCAATCACCGTCAGCGTCTCCGGCCCGGCGTCTGTGGACGAGGGGGATACCGCCACATACACGATCTCGCTCTCGCCTTCCGGGGTTACACCCACATCAGACCTGACCGTAAGCTACGCCACCTCGGGCGGCACGGCGACCACTACCGACTACACCGCGGCGTCCGGCGCTCTGACCTTCACCCCCGCGGACCACGCGGACAAGAGCGTGCTCGTGCAGACGACCGATGACGTAATAGACGAGGGGACCGGCGAGAGCTTCACCTTCTCCATATCCAATCCCACAGGCGGAGGCGGGCCAGCCCCAACGCTCGGCGCGTCCTCCTCGGTGACCACCACCATCACCGACGACGACGACGCGCCCACGGACATTAACCTGTCGGCGAACCCCAGCGATGTGGACGAGTCCGACGACGCCACGGACATCACCGTAACCGCATCTCTCGACGGCGGCACGACCCGCGCCGAGAACATCGCCGTCACCATCTCCCTCTCGGGAACCGCGACGCGCGGCGCCGACTACACCGCGACGACTGCCGACGTCACCATCAGAGCGGGGGAGCCCAGCGGCGCGTCCACCCTCACGGTTACGCCGACGGACGACGCCGTGGTGGAGGGGAACGAGACCATCGTGGTCGAGGGGGCCACCGCCGCAGGCGTCGGGTTGACCGTGAGCTCGGCCACCGTCACCCTCAACGACGACGACAACGCCGCCCTCTCCATCACAGGCCCGGCGGCAAGCGTGGCAGAGGGCGCAAGCGCCTCCTTCACCGTCACCCTCTCGCACGAGGTGGACGCGGCGGTCGCGGTGGAGTGGTCAGCCACATCCACCACTGCGACGGCGGCGGACTACGGCACTGCTTCCGGCTCCGTGAGCTTCGCGACGAACTCAGCGGCCGGGGCGACCAAGACCTTCACCATCTCCATAACCGACGACAGCCTTTCAGAGACGGCGGAGGGCATCAGCGTGACGCTGGGCATGGTGACGAGCGCGTTGTCGGACCGGGTGACCGCATCCGACTCCGCAGCCGTAACCATCTCCGAGAGCGACCCAATCACCGTCAGCGTCTCCGGCCCCTCGTCGGTGGACGAGGGGGATACCGCCACCTCCACCGTCTCGCTCTCACCTGCCGGAGTCACCCCGACCGCCGACCTCACGGTGACCTACGCCACCTCGCACGGCACGGCCACCTCCACCGACTACACCGCCGCATCCGGCGCTCTGACCTTCACCCCCGCGGACCACGCGGACAAGAGCGTGCTCGTGCAGACCACGCAGGACGCAATAGACGAAGGGACCGGCGAGAGCTTCACCTTCACCATATCCAGCCCCACAGGCGGCGGCGGTCCAGCCCCAACGCTCGGCGCCTCCTCCTCGGTGACCATCATCATCACCGACGACGACGCGACGCCCACTGACATCGTCCTGTCGGTGGAGCCAACCACCTTGGACGAGTCCGACGCCGCCACCACTACCACCGTAACCGCCACCCTGGACGGCGGCGCTACCCGCGCCGAGGACACCGCCGTCACCGTCTCCCTCTCGGGGACCGCGACCCGCGGCTCCGACTACACGGCGACGACTACCGACGTCACCATCAACGCGGCGGAGACCAGCGGCACGTCCACCCTCGTCATCATCCCTATCGACGACACCATCGTCGAGGGGAGCGAGACCATCGTGGTGGACGGGGCGACCGCGTCAGACGTCGGGTTGACGGTGAGCTCGGCGACGGTCACCCTGACCGACAACGACACCGTGCCGCCGGTGGTCGTGCCGCCGATTGTCTTCACCTTTCCCGCGCCGCCCGCGCCTGCGCCTGCGCCAGCGGCTACACCAACGCCTACACCCACTCCAACGCCTACTCCAACGCCTACTCCCACCCCCACGCCTACAGCCACGCCTACTCCCACCCCCACGCCTACAGCCACGCCTACGCCTACAGCCACGCCTATCCCTACAGGTACGCCGACGCCGACGCCCACGCCTACGCCTACGCCATCCCCCACGCCTACCGCAACGCCCACGCCTACGCCTACAGCCACGCCTGCCCCTATGCCTACCGCAACGCCTACACCTACGCCTACCGCAACGCCCACGCCTACGGCTGTGCCAACTCCCAGGCCTACAGGCACGCCGACCGCCACACCCACGCCTACGCCGACCGCAACGCCCACGCTTACGCCTACCGCAACGCCCACACCCACGCCTACCGCAACGCCTGCCCCTACAGGCACGCCGACGCCCACGCCTACGTCATCCCCCACGCCTACCGCAACGCCCACGGCTACGCCTACCGCCGCGCCATCTCCCACTGCGTCTCCCCCTCCACCCACACCCACAATATCACCCGAGCCCGAGCCGACCGGCTTCTCCCCGCTCCTTGTGCTGTTAGGGTTGGCGGGGACAGCAGTATTGACAGTGGTAACGGTTGGAACAACCTTCGCGTGGAAACGAGGGTTCGGAAGGTCGCTAAGATGACCGCGCAGGGTTATCCGTCAGCGAGGACGAGCGGTCGGCGGTGTAGGTTGGAAGTGAACTCAGGCGGTCGCCCAGCCTTCGGACAAGACCTCGGCCTGCTCCAAGACGGTGGTCGTCGCCTTCTCCTGCTTGTCGGGCGGGTAGCCGCGCATGCGCAGGATGCGCTTGACCAACGCCCGGATCCGGGCGCGCGCGTTCTCTTGCACCGTCCAATCTATGGTGACGTTCCTCCGCACGGCGTCGACCAACTCTCGCGCGATGCCCCGCAGGGTTTCGTCCCCCAATACCTGCACCGCGCTGTCGTTGGTCTCCAGGGCGTCGTAGAAGGCCAGCTCGTCCTCGGATAGTCCGAGCTTCTCCCCTCGGGCGTTGGCCTCCCGCATCTCCCTGGCAAGCTGGATCAACTCCTCGATGACCTGCGCCGCCTCGATCGCTCGATTCTGGTAACGGCGAAGCGACCGCTCCAGCATCTCGGCGAAGGAGCGGGCCTGCGTCACGTTCTTGCGGCGGCGGACGGACAACTCCCCCTTGAGCAGCTTCTGCAACAGCTCGACGGCCAGGTTGCGCTGAGGCATGCCCCGCACCTCTGCCAGGAACTCGTCGGAGAGCGCCGAGATGTCCGGCCTGTCCAAACCCGCCGCCGCGAAGATGTCCAGCATACCCTCGGGCGCGACCGCCCGCGAGATGATCTGCCGCACCGCCAGGTCCAAGTCCTCCTCGGAACGCGCCTCTCCCGCCGCCCGCTTCGACAGCGCCGCCCGCACCGCCTGGAAGAAGCCCACGTCGTCCCGAATGCGAAACGTCTCCGGATGCGGCGCGGCCAGCGCAAACGCTTGCGACAACTCCCGCACCGCCTGCAAGCAGCGCTCCTTGCCGTCCTCTTGAGCCAAGACGCGCTCCTGGGCCGCTGGCAGCAGCCCCAACCGCTCCTGCGCGTTGCCCGTCGTCCACTTCGACCAGTCGAACCCGTGAAACAGCGCGCAACAGACCTCGTACTTCTCCAGCATGACCGCCGCCGCCTCGCCCTGGTCTATAGCCGTCCGCCCAGAGCCGCCGCTCTCGGTATAGGTCGCCAAGGCTTGCTTCAGGTCCTGCGCCAGCCCCAGGTAGTCCACCACGAGGCCGCCCGGCTTGTCCTTGAACACCCGGTTCACGCGGGCTATCGCCTGCATCAACCCGTGGCCCCGCATCGGCTTGTCCACGTACATCGTGTGCAGGCTGGGCGCGTCGAAGCCCGTGAGCCACATGTCCCGCACCAGCGCTATCCGCAGCGGATCGTCGGCGTCGCGGAACCGCTGCGCCAGCGCCTCCCGCCGAGGCTTGTTCCGGACATGACGCTGCCAATCGAGAGGGTCGGACGCCGAGCCCGTCATCACCACCTTCACCGCCCCCTTGTCGTCATCGTCGTCGCACCACTCCGGGCGCAGCCGCGCAAGCTCGCGGTAGAGATCGACGCAGATGCGCCGGCTCATGCACACCACCATCGCCTTGCCGTCCAGCGCCTCCAGCCGCCGCTCGAAGTGCGCCACGATGTCCTCCGCAATCTGCCCCACGCGCCTCTCGGACCCGACAACCGCCTCCAGCTGCGCCCACTTCGTCTTGAGCTTCTCCTTGTGCTCCACCTCCTCGCCCTCGGTCGCCTCCTCGAAGTCCGTGTCTATGAGCGGCCGCTCCCGCTCGTCCAACGACAGCTTCGCCAGGCGGCTCTCGTAGTAGATGGGAACCGTCGCCCCATCCTCGACGGAACGCTGGATGTCATAGATGCTGATGTAGTCGCCGAACACCGCCCGCGTGTTCGCGTCCTGAAGCTCGATCGGCGTGCCCGTGAACCCCACGAACGAGGCGTTGGGCAGCGCGTCCCGCATGTGCCGGGCAAACCCGTCGACGAAGTCGTACTGGCTGCGGTGCGCCTCGTCGGCGATGACCACGATGTTGCCGCGATTGGACAGCGCCGGATGCGTGTCGCCCCTCTCCTCCGGGAAGAACTTCTGGATGGTGGTGAACACCACGCCCCCAGAGTCCACCGACAGCTTGCGCCGCAGGTCCGCGCGGCTCTCCGCCTGCGTCGGCGGCTGGCGCAGCAGGTCCTGGCAGCGCGAGAAGGTCCCGAAAAGCTGGTCGTCCAGGTCGTTGCGGTCCGTCAGAACGACGACGGTCGGGTTGCCCATAGCCGGCTCCCGGATAATAGCCCCGGCGTAGAAGGCCATCGTCAAGCTCTTGCCCGAACCCTGGGTGTGCCAGACGACCCCGATGCGCCGATCTCTGAGCTCGCCCCCCGGCTTGACGCCCGACTGGTATCCGACGGACGGCTCCGCGTAGCGCTGCAACTCGGCGGCGCGGAGGGTCTCGCCCACCGCCACCCGCACAGCGTGGAACTGGTGATAGCCCGCCATCTTCTTGGCAATCGCGCCGCCCCCGTCGTCCTCGAACACGATGAAGTTCCGCAGCAGCGCCAGGAACCGCTCCGGCGAGCAGACGCCCTCCAACATCACCTGAAGCTCCGTAAGGTGCGGGTCCGCCAGGCCCTCGCCCGATACCGTGCGCCACGGCTTGAACCACTCCCGCCCCGCCGTGAGAGCGCCCATGCGCGCCTGCGTCCCGTCCGAGACTATCAACATCTCGTTCATGGAGAACAGCGTCGGCAGCTCCGCCTTGTAAGTCTGAAGCTGCCGCCAGGCGCTCCATATCGTCGCGTCCTCGTCCGCCGGATTCTTCAGCTCCACGACGCCCAGCGGCAGGCCGTTGACGAACAATACGACGTCGGGCCGTCGGGTGTTCCGATTCTCGGTAACGCTGAGCTGGTTCACCGCCAGCCAATCGTTGTTGGCGAATCCGTCGAAGTCCACCACGTCCGCCTGCGCCCCGCGAATGTGTCCCTCACCGTCCCGGTACTCGACCGTTACGCCCTCCACCAGCATCCGGTGGAAGGCGCGGTTGCGAGCCTCCAACGTCGCCCCCTCCGGGCGTGTCAGCCTGCGGAAGGCGTAGGCCCGCGCCTCGTCAGGCAGGCTAGGATTCAACTCGGCCAGCGCGGCCCGCAGCCGCCCCTTCAGGACGACCTGCCCATAGTCCGCCCGCTCCGCGCCGGGCGTGCCGGGCGCGATGTCCGGCCCATGCGCGACCTGCCAGCCCAGACCCGCCAGCCATTCCAAGGCCGCCCGCTCGACGTCAGCTTCAGTCAGGGTAGTCATTCGGTGAGGGCGATCATGCGGCCCTGAGGAGGCGCTCAAGCTCATCGGAATGTGACCAACGTGCGATTTCTGATTGCTCGTTTACCAAATTGAAGTCCTCCTCCCGCCATACGTCTTCGGTATCGTCGAATAGGGAAATGAAGTACAGACCTTGTTGGGTAGCCTTGAGGTGGTTCAGGTCCATACATCCAGACAAAACATGCTCAGTCAACCTACGGGCCGCCCCACGGGCGCCCGTGCTTAGCAAAAAGACGAGCGAGGTGCGGTTGGCGTAGGTCTCAAAATCGACCGTCCAGGTGTGCATTGATCTTCCCTGTCTCTGTACGGCGCGTTCATAGTTAATCTGCTTCTCGCGTAACCACTCCTCCACCTCATCAGCAGTTGTCTGGAGGGATTGGCTCCGCAGAGTGAACCACAGGTCGGAGACGCGCACGGCGGCCTGAGCTACCCGCAACACCGATTCAGCCAGTGCATGGTTCAGCACGTTGCGAAGAACCAGTTGTTCTTGAACCAACTCGATGCGCAGCGTTTGGCACACGTCCTGCGCCAGAGATTGTTGCTTGGGTGAACGTCGCTTGCTTACCGATTGCAATCCAAGCCAGCCCAGAGCATCCCCAAAGTCGGTAACGGTGTAACCGTAGCCCCGTTCCAGTACAAAAACGTCAACAACTCCGCCGTCGGGATACAGCAGCGGCGTACGCACCCGTACTCCCTCTTGCGGGGCCGGCGAGCACTCAAACAGGGGCGGCAGCGATTGCCCTATGGATATGCAGAGTTCGTTGACGTTCACAGCGGCAATACCCTTTGAGTTACAGGGGGCTGCATGGCGCCTGAGTGGGTCAGACGCGTTTCTGCGCAGAACTGGCGCCAAACGGCAACTGGACGGTCCCAAGTCTCGGTAATGTCCTCTGGCACGTAGGCACACTTATCCCGATAGTCCGGCGCCCAGCGGTGCTTGTGCTTCTCGCCCACCAATTTCCCATCCGGGTTCCGGTGGTCTGCTCCCAAATCCAAGCCATGGATTCGGCCCACGGTGCGATGGATGATAGCGTAGGACAACTTGCCTGAAGAGGAATTGTACCAGCCCTTTACAAAAATGGGGTAACCCTCGTCGGATTCGACGTCTATTCTGAATTCACGGCTTGTGGAATTGGGATTGCCCTCCCAAAGGATGTTTTCACGAATGACTTTGTTAGGATCGCTAATAATGGCCTTGTATTCCTGCTGACCCAAGGTCATGGCACAATTTCCCTCACTCGTATCTCCCCCGACACCAGCCTCGGCGCCAGTGTATCACGCAGGGCGGCGAGGGCGCAAGACTCACGCCCGTTCGAGACGATGCGCCGCAATTTGGCCGCGCGGCGGGTCTGGCCCACGGCCACACGCAGCCGCCCCTCCAGGACGACCTGCCCATAATCGTCCCGCTCCGCGCCGGGCGTGTCGGACGCGATGTCTCGCCCATGCTCCACCCGCCAGCCATTCCAGGGCCGCCCGCTCGACGTCAGCTTCGGTGATGGTGGTCATGGGGGAGGCTTCATTCGGTTTGCTCTTCTGGAGCAGCAACCCGTTCGCTAGAACTGAGATTATCAACAGCGATTCTAATGGTCTTTTGTATCGCGTCATGAGGCACTACGGTGCCAAGCCCTGAATTCTCTTCGAATATCATCCTTGTCCGTCCGGTCTGGTTGCTTATAGCAACTTCTTGGTATGGTAGGTAGGAAGAGACCATGCCGATTAGTACGCATCTATCATTACGTTGTGTACCCTGAATAGAAGCGATTTCGGGTTTAAGGAGAACTGGGCCACCACTGTTGCCAGGGAAAATGGAAGCGTCTATCAAGAATGTACGTGCATCTCCCCTCAGCCAATTCTGAATACGGGCAATTATTCCTTGTCGCACGATTGGATAATTCCGCTCATCTCCGGCGTCCCCCAATGGAAATCCTAATACAAAAACTCCATCTCCTTCGCTGATCTCACTGCTACGGGCTTGCTCGAGCGTAAGTGCATGCGTATCGCCCGGGAAGAATGCGTATTCGATACCGTCGGCTCTTAAGCTATTTAAGTCGATTTCCAAGACCGCAACATCAATGCGCGGATCCGGATGAACAGTCCATGGGCGATTTCCCTCTTTCATAGTGTACACATTTGCATCAATTTGTGTGCGCTTGTTGAACCTCGCACACAGTGTATCAGTATGCTTAAATATCCCTTCGAACACGTGCCGATTAGTTACTAGGAAAGGGTGATACATATTTTTCCCATTCTCGTCGGTATCACCACTGGGAATACCATACAGAAAACCCGTTGCGTTGTATCGGGCTGTCCCATCTTGGCACTCTCTTCCCAAAGCAACAACCGTGTTCAGGAAAGAAGGCGGTATCAAAGCCATTATGCACTCCTTGTCGCAGGTCGATTTACCTCTCCCACCCGCACCTCCCCCGACACCAGCCTCGGCAGCAACGCATCCCGCAAGATGGTCAAAGTACGAGATTCCTGAAGATTGCCGCGGATGCGCCCCATCACAGGCCCCAGCGTCGATTCGAATGCCTTCGCCAATTCTACAGGCGGCGTTGCCATCTCAATGAGGGTGAAGGTCTGACGGGTGATTGTATCAAAGATCGTGCCGTGAGTCCTCTGTTGCAACTCATCCACAGCTGTCCTCACGTTCCAATAGGTGAAGAAATCAGGATACCCGTGAGCGCCGCGAATCCCATAGCAGGTCTGATTCATAGCCATCGGTATGCCGAGACAGGCAAGTCTACCAACAGTGCCTCTGGCGGTGATTGTCGTTGTTCCCACTGGAAGAACTCTTGCGGCGCTGTTCTCAATCCCGGCTTGGGTTATGGTCCTCTCAGTCTCCAGGACAAAGACATCGCTCAGGTTGGGAGCGTCCTTAGCGGTGTACCAGAGTATATCCCCATCCCAGTACTCAACAACTGACGTCTTGGGGGTGCCACCACTCAGCAACTCTATCATACCATCAAGCGTCCCAACCCCCCACCCCTCCGGAATCTCCCCCAGCTCCGACTCCACCAGCCGGCCCGGGAACAGCGCGGCGACATCCGCTGGCAGGCCCGTATCCCGCCCCTCCATCTTCGCCCGCACCGGGTCGAAATCCACGAACCACGACTCGAACAGCGCCCGCGCCATCCCCTCCAGCGTCTCATTCATCCGCCGATTCAACTCAATCTTGTCGTCCAGCGTCCCCAGCGCGTGGGCAATCGCCCGCTGCTCGGCCAACGGCGGCATGGGCAGTACCAATTGTTCCAAGTCGCCAGGCTTGATAGACGGGTACGCTGACGTGCTGTTCTCTGCTATTGAATGAAGGTAATCGACTACATGGTCTTGCGCTAGGAACCAATAAATGAAATCCGTGCAAGCGACATCAGCCTTCCCACGAATGACGGCAAATCCCGTCGAGGCCAGGAAGTTTTCCGGTACTTCCTTGATCAACCCGAAGTGCCGCTGGTTGGGGCGCACGGTGGAATACACGATGTCGCCCTGCTTAACCTTTCTACGTGCTCGGCTCGGAATCTTATCTGTGCCGGTAACGAGATGCTGAATTTCCGATATGTGGTTCTCGGTGATATTCCCGGTATCCAGATAATTGACGAACGGCCAGCCTTCTTTAGGGGAGTAGGTAGCTTCGTTGATCTCGGCGATTCCCCCCAGCGCCACTTCGCGCCACTCTCCCGCCCCCTTCTGCACTACCACGTATCCCCGCTCGATCACATCCCGGAAACCCTGGGAGACGGCGTGCCAGTCTAGCGCTTCCACCCGCATGGGCAGGTCGGACTCCTGGAAGGCTTCCCTCAGGCGTCCCAGCCTTCCCATGTCCAACGGCCCGCCGCCGACTACCGCCAGGTCAAGGTCCGAGTAGTCCTTCGCGGTCCAGGTCGCGCGGGAGCCGAAAGCTCGCACCTCGCACTCCGGCACGTGCTCGGCCAAGATGCCCTCGACCGTTACAAGATGATTCGGGTTGAGATCAATCATTCCGCGCTTCCAGGATCTCCAGCAGCCGCCGCGCGTCATGCGCGAAGTCCATGGTGGCTCTATAGACCTGATCAGCCTTTCCCTCGTCGTATACGTGGGCGGTGTCGTTCCTTGCGACATGATGACCCATCCACAAGTCCACGTCAGGGATAAGGCGATTTTCAGCGGCAAGTCGGAATAGCTCACGCCGCGTTACGCCGTCGGCTTCGGAACCGACGTGGGTTTTCAGCCAGCGGGCTATCAGCTTCCAGGATAGCTCATAGGTGGTCTCGAAGTTCTTGATGACGCCGGCGCGGATGCCGGTCCGCTCGACCTCGCTCAACTGCCCCATGCGCTCGTCGTTGTCGCTGACCGCAAGCAGGTCCGAGAGGGCTTGGATAGATTTCCTCAGGTGGTCCAACTCAAGTGGCATGGCCCTATTCATCAGCCCCCGTAGAGTCCGCCCCAAACCCCAGCCGTTCCAGGTTCGCCGCTATCTCCGCGTCCAGCCGCCGCGCCTCCCCCTGCCGCTCCCGCCACTCGATGGCGAGGCGCGCCATCTTCTCCCCGAAGGGCTCCCCGTCGTCCTCCCGCGGCTCCGCGCCGACGTAGCGGCCTGGCGTCAGGACGTGCCCGTGCTTGCGGACATCCTCCAGCGTCGCGCTCTTGCAGAAACCGGGCGCGTCCGCGTACTCGCCCGCGCCTTCCTCTCCGCGCCAAGCGTGATAGACGTCCGCGATGCGGGCGATGTCGTCGTCGGTCAGCTCCCGGTGCCTGCGGTCCACCATGCGCCCCAGCCTGCGCGCGTCTATGAACAGAATCTCGCCCCGCCGGTCTCGGTACTTGCCCCCTCTGCGGTCCCTGGCCAGGAACCAGAGACAGGCTGGTATCTGCGTGGAGTAGAAGAGCTGACCCGGCAAGGCTACCATGCAGTCCACCAAGCCCGCCTCGACGAGGCTCTTCCGTATATCTCCCTCGCCCGACTGGTTCGACGACATGGAGCCGTTGGCGAGGACGAAGCCGGCCGTGCCCCGGGGCTTCAGGTGATGGACCATGTGCTGCACCCATGCGAAGTTGGCGTTGCCCCTCGGCGGCGCTCCGTACTGCCACCGCCTGTCGTCCGTCAGCCGCTCCCCGCCCCAGTCAGAAACGTTGAAGGGCGGATTGGCCAGGATGTAGTCGGCCCTCAGGTCTGGATGGCGGTCGTCGTGGAAGCTGTCGCCGTGCGCTATCTGCCCCTCGATGCCCCGGATAGCCAAGTTCATCTTGGCAAGCCGCCAGGTGGTGTAGTTGGACTCCTGGCCCCAGATGGAAACCTTGGACTTGGCCCTCCCCCCGTTGCCGTTGCCAGTGGCGTGGGCATCTATGAACTCCACCGACTGCACGAACATCCCAGAGGAGCCGCAGCAGGGGTCGTAGACGCGGCCCTCGTAGGGTTCCAGCATCTCCACTAGGAGCCTGACCACGCAGCGCGGAGTGTAGAACTCGCCGCCCTTCTTGCCCTCCGCGCTGGCGAACTGCGATAGGAAGTACTCGTATACCCGGCCCAGCACGTCCTTGGAGCGGGCTTCCGCATCCCCCACCCGGATGTTGGTAATCATGTCAATCAACTGGCCGAGCCGGGTCTTGTCCAGCGCCGGGCGGGCGTAGTCCTTGGGCAGCACGTCCTTGAGCAGTGGGTTGTCCCGCTCGATGGCGGCCATGGCGTCGTCCACCAGCTGGCCGATGACCGGCTGCCGCGCCTGCTCCCTGAGGTGCGGCCAGCGGGCCTCCCGCGGAACCCAGAAGATGTCCGCGCCGCGGTACTCGTCTATGTCCTCAGGGTCGGCGCCCTCGTCCCGCTCAGCCTCCAGCCTGGCGCGCCTCTCCTCGAATGCGTCGGAGATGTACTTGAGGAAGATGAGACCGAGGACGACGTGCTTGTACTCGGCGGCGTCCATGCTGCCCCGCAGCGCGTCCGCCATCCGCCAAAGCTCCGCCTCGTAACCCGTCAATGCGCCGCCGCTCGATTCGGCGTCCGCGCCCGAAGCCGTCCGTCCACGCCGCGCAGTGGTCATCGCGCTCAACCCCCTCGCGCTTCGCCGAGGCCATGCTCACAGCCCCCTCGAACCTGAACCCAAATAGTATGCCGCTAGACCTGCCGAGTCAATCAGAAAAAGGACCGCAGCCGCCCCGCCTGCACTCCCTCCCCCCGCCTTCTCCCCTCTCCCTCGACGGGAGAGGGCCAGGGTGAGGGTGATTCCCCGGCCTACCCCGAAAATTGCCCCCAAATTGCCCCAAACTGCCCCTTGACACCGCGAGAACAGCCGTGCTAGTCTGGTAGACGGCCCGAAGGGGCGTACACCAAACGAGCACAGACCCACCTCTACCAAATATCAGGGTATTCATGCCGCCGCTGCTGTTGGGACGGGGCCCCCGCGGTATGAGAAGGTCGCTCTGTGTTTCGGCGCCCCCCCAGGAGGACGCAGTGCCAAATGCTCCTCCCCCGTTCCAGGTGCGGACTCTCGGACGACCGGGAGGACCGTAGCCAGCGCAGCCCGACGCCTTGGCGGGTGGAAGGTCCAAGCGCGAAACGCAGGCGGTCCCGCAAGGGCCCGTCAGCCGTCCGGGAAAGTTAGAGGAGGGGCTGCACCCCCAGTGTCGGCGGGCGATCGACGTCGGCATCCTCGAAGCAAGTACCGGAGTCACTGCCTTGCAAGGCAAACTCATCTCCCGCGAGAGCGGGGGAAACCAGGAGTAGACAGGTCGCGGGTCGCAAGACCCGCCAAGTACCCTCTCCCTCAAGGGGGATAAGGGCCAGGGTGAGGGCAAACGCCCCGCCCTGCGCCCCTCCCCCGAAGGGAAAGGGCTAGGAGACAAGGGCGATTCCCCGCCCCGTCCCCCTCCCCAGACGGGAGAAGGGCCAGGATAAGGGCGATAAGCCCGCAAAGGAGCCGACCGAGACAACGCGAACATAGACGAAGGCGCCAACAACGCCCCAGCCTTCATCACCCCTCCCCCCACGGGGAGAGACCCAAGGGTGAAGGCAATTCAGCGCGCCCGTCTTGTCCCCTCTCCCTTGATGGGTGAGGGTGACTCCCCCTCGCCCCAAAAGGACCGCAGGCGTCCCGCCTGCATCCCTCCCCCTCCCTAACTCACCACTCTACACTCTCCCCTATCCTTGACCGGGACGGCTTGGATTTCAGATAATCTTCATGCTAACCCTCTCAGAGGCGCAGCCGTTTAAGAGATTGGACTGGGCAGGACTCCGAAAGTGATCGAGGTTACAGGGCTAAGCAAGTCATACGGCAAGGTCCAGGCGCTGGACGACGTCTCCCTGCGCGTAGAAGAGGGCGAGATAGTCGGGCTGCTGGGGCCGAACGGCGCGGGCAAGACGACCTTGATGAAGATCATGGCCGGCTACCTCCAGTCGGACGCCGGCCAGGTCCTCGTCGACGGGTTCGACGTCGTGTCGCACACCCTGGACGTCCAAGAGCGCATCGGCTACCTGCCCGAAAACGCGCCCCTCTATCCCGAGCTGTCCGTGCAAGCCCACCTGCGCCTCATGGCCGACCTCCGACAGGCTCCCAGGGACGCCCAGCCGGCCCTGATCTCGCGCGCGGTCCGCGCGGCGGGCCTCGAAGACATGCTCGCCCGTCCGATAGCCCAGCTGAGCAAGGGCTACCGGCAGCGCGTCGGCCTAGCCCAATCCATACTGCACCGCCCAAAGGTCCTGATACTGGACGAGCCGACCGTAGGACTCGACCCAACGCAGATAATCGAGGTGCGCGGCCTGATAGGCGGCCTGGCGAAGCACAGCACGGTCTTCCTATCAACTCACATCCTCTCCGAGGTGGAGGCGATCTGCGACCGGGCCATAGTGCTGCTGAACGGACGGGTTCGCGCCGACGCACGCATGGCCGACCTCTCGGCGTCCTCCGTCACCACGCTAGAGCTGGACGGCGGCGCCGGCGACGTCAGCGACGCGCTCGCCGACATAGACGGAGCGGTGGACGTAACCCGCGAGCATACCGACGAGGGCCGCCGCTACCGCGTGTCCGGGCAGGATGGGGTCGACCTTCGGCCGGGCGTCTATGCGCTGGCAAGGAACAGGGGTTGGCCTGTCAGGGAGCTGCGGCGCGAGACGAGGACGCTGGAGGCCGTATTCAACGACCTCGTGGCATCGTCAGACGGCGCGGTAGAACCTGAGGAGGCGGCGGGCGAGTGAACGGTTTGTGGACGCAGACGTGGGCGATTGCCCGCAAGGAGCTTCGAGCCTACTTCGGCTCGCCGCTGGCGCTTATCTTCATCGGCGTATTCCTCGCCGTAACCCTCTTCCTCTTCTTCTGGGCGGAAACCTTCTTCGCCCGGAACATCGCCGACGCCCGCCCCCTGTTCCGCTGGATGCCCATCCTCATGATTCTGCTGGTCGCCACGCTGACCATGCGCCAATGGAGCGAAGAGCAGCGGGCCGGGACCCTCGAGGTGCTGCTGACGCTCCCCGTGCGCCCCGCGCATCTAGCCCTCGGCAAGTTCCTGGCCGTCGTCATCCTGCTTGCCGTCGCCCTGGCCCTGACCATCTCCATACCCGTAACCGTGGAGCTGCTCGGAGACCTGGACTGGGGCCCGGTCGCGGGCGGCTACCTCGGGGCCTTGCTGATGGGCGCGGCATACGCCGCCATAGGCGTATTCGTCTCCTCCAGGACCGACAACCAGATAGTATCGCTGATACTCACGGTCCTGCTCGGCGGACTGCTCTACCTGGTGGGGACCGAGAGCGTCACCGTCTTCGCCGGCGGCGGCGTCTCCGAGGCGCTGCGGGCCATAGGCAGCGGCAGCAGGTTCGAGAGCATAGAGCGCGGCGTCATAGACCTCCGCGACGTCGCCTACTACGCCTCTGTAGCCGCCTTCTTCCTCGCCCTCAACGTCGTGTCCTTGGAGACGAAGCGCTGGGGACGAGGGCCGGACGCCTCGCCCATCAGGCGCAACGCGGTCCTCGGCGCGGCGCTGATAGGCGCCAACCTGCTCCTGCTCAACGTCTGGCTCTTCCCGCTGTCCGGCCTCCGCATAGACCTCACCGCCCAGCGCGAATACAGCCTCACGGGCCCGACCCTGGACGTCATCTCGAACCTCGAGGAGCCCCTGCTGCTGCGGGGATACATCAGCGACCGCACCCATCCGCTGCTGGAGCCCCTCGTGCCAACCATCCGCGACCTGATGCGCGAGTACGAGATAGCGTCGAGGGGCAGAATCGAGGCCGAGGTGGTCGACCCGCGCGACGACGAGGATATCGAGGCCGAGGCGAACAGGTCCTACGGCATCCAGTCCACCCCCTTCGCAGTAACCGAGCGCCGCGACTCCTCCGTCGTCAACTCCTACTTCGACATCCTCGTCAGGTACGGCGACCAGTTCGCCATACTCAGCTTCGCAGACCTCATCGAGGTCGACCAGAGCGGCAGCGACGTATCGGTGCGCCTGCGGAACCTAGAGTACGACCTCACAAGCGCTATCAAGAAGGTCGTGTCCGGCTTCCAGCGCCAGGACGCCGTGTTCGCGGCCCTGGAAGAACCCCTGCGTCTCACCGCCTACATCACCGCCCAGACCCTCCCAGAGGCGCTCCAAGGCGCCCCGGAGCGGTTCGACGCGGTGGCGGCTCGGCTCGCCGCCGAGTCCAACGGCAAGCTCATCGTCGAGACGATAGACCCCGACGCGCCCGGCAGCCCCCTGACCCGCGAGCAGATCCAGCAGTCCCAGGGAATCGCGCCGAGCCTAGTCTCGCTGGCCTCGACCGACGCGTACTACTTCCACATGGTGCTGGACAAGGGCGACCAGAGCTTCCTGATCTACCCCGGCGGAGAGGCGACGGAGGCGGACATCCGGGCGTCCATAGACGCCGGCATCCGAAGGGCCGTTCCGGGCCTCCTCAAGAGGGTCGGGCTGTGGGTCCCCTCCAACGAACCGGTTACCGGCCTGTACGGCCAAGAGGTCCCGCCCATATCGAGTTGGAGCTTCGTCACGCAGCAGCTATCCCAGAACTACTCCCTCGAGGTCTCCGACCTGCACCAGGGCGAGGCTCCGGCGGTCGACGTCCTCGTCGTCGTCTCGCCCCGAGAAATGACCGACAAGCAGCTCTTCGCAATAGACCAGTTCCTCATGCGCGGCGGCTCTGTAGTGGCCGCCACGGGTTCCTACATAGTATCGCCAATACAGATCTCGTCAGGAATCACCCTCGACAAGGTGCGGGACGGGATGGGTGAAATGCTCGCGTCCTACGGCATCGAGGTCGGGGAGGAGCTCGTCATGGATACCCAGAACGAGCAGTTCCCCATCCAGGTGCAGCGAAACGTCGGCGGCGTTCCCGTGCTCGACCTCCAGCGCATCTCGTATCCGCCCTTCGTGGACATACGCAGGGACGGGATGGAGACGGAGAGCGCCATAACCGCGAACATGCCCGCGGTAACGATGCAGTGGGCGTCGCCGCTGCGAATCAACCCGGCCAAGAGCGGGGACCGCGACGCTGAGGTGTTCATCAGGTCGTCGCGCGAATCGTGGCTGAGGGCGTCCAGCGACGTGGACCCCGACATGGACGAGTATCCGGGAGTCGGGTTCCCTATCGAGGGCAGCCAGGCGGTCCGCCCGCTCGCCGTCTCCATGCGGGGAACCTTCCAGAGCTTCTTCAAGGACAAGCCCTCGCCTTTCGAGGACGACGAGCTCGGCAGAACCGGCCCCGGGCTGGTGGACCAGTCGCCGGAATCTGCCCGGCTCGTGGTCTTCGGAAGCTCCGAGTTCCTGGACGACGTGATACTCAATCTCTCCCGAAGCATGTCGGCGGACAGGTATTTGCTGAACCTCCAGTTCCTCGAAAACGCCGTGGACTGGGCGGTGGAGGACGACGACCTCCTCTCTCTGCGGGCCCGGGGCACCTACACGCGCCTGCTGAGGCCGCTGGAGGAGCGGGAGCAGACGGCATGGGAGGCGGCCAACTACGCCGTCGCCCTGATAGCCCTCATAGCCCTGGGTCTCGTATGGAATATCAGGGAGCGCGGCGAGAAGCCGATGAAGCTGGTCGAACCGGGTGACGAAGATTGAACGTCAGCATGCTCAATAGAGTCCTGGCCGCGGCGCTTGCGCTGCAGGTCGTTGTCTTGGCTGTCGTGTTCTGGCCGGAATCGTCGCCGGAAGTGGGGGCGCTGTTCCCCGACGTCGAGCAGGACCGGATCGCCAGTGTAACCATCACTGGACCGCAGGGCAGCGTAATCGAGGTGTCCAAGGGCGACGGCGGCTGCGTTCTGCCCCAGGCGGACGACTACCCGTGCAGGGCCGAGCAGCTCCGCGGCCTGCTCGACAAGATAGCAGACCTGCAGGCCGACAACCTCGTAACCCGGACCCCGTCGAGCCATCTGCGGCTGCGCGTGTCGCCATCCGGATTCGAGCGGATGCTGGAGTTCGAGACATACGAGGGCGAGAGGCGCCGGCTCTACATCGGCGCGGCGCTGACGGTGAGCGCAAGCCACGTCCGCGCCGACGACCAGGCCGAGGTGTACAAGGTGTCGGACCTCACGACCTCGGACGCGCCGGTCAACGCCGCAAGCTGGATCGATACGGAGTACCTGGCGGTCGATCGGGACAACATCCAGTCGCTGACTATCGAGAACGCGGACGGACGCCTGGCGCTCCTGAAGGACGACCAGGGCGAATGGACCCTGGAGGGAGGCCTGGCCGAGGGCGAGATTATCGATACCAGCAAGATCAACTCGCTGCTGACGCGGGCGGCGTCGGTCTCGGCGCGGGCGCCGCTGGGACGCGGCGAGGAGGAGTCATACGGGTTCGCGGAGCCGCAGCTCATCTATACCGTGGAGGCGCGGGACGATGCCGGGTCGGTCACGGCCCGTACGCTGACGGTCGGGGGGCAGGGCGACGGGGTCTTCTACGCCAAGTCGGACGGGTCGGACTACTACGTGCTGATTTCGTCGTATGAGGTCAACGACCTGATAGACGCGGACAGGGCTTACGTCCTCGAGCCGCCCCCAGCGCCCACGCCAGAGCCGACGATGGAGCCAGAGCCGACGCCCACGCCGTCGGGTTAGAGGGCCGCCAGCTAGCGCCACGGACGGCGGCGGCAGATCTAGCGCTCCGCCCATCTAAACATAACGGGTAGGCAGTCCCGCCTTATCCCCTCTCCCTTGACGGGAGAGGGTTAGGGTGAGGGTGATTCAGACCGCCAAAACTACATTGAACCAGCGCTAGGCGTACTTGATGTTCAGCAATCGCTGGGGCCGCCACTCCCCCGAAGGCGCGTCGAAATGCATGATGCCGACGAACCGGCCGTCGGTCGTATAGACCCGGCGCCTCTCGCCGGGCCGGCCCGGCGGGAGCTTCAGACCCGGCGGCATCGGCCGACCCTGGCGCAGCCACTGCTCCGCCTTGCGCCCGACGATTACGGCCCGCAGGTTGCCCACTACCGCGTCCGGAGCCTGAACGACGCTCGGCCACGAGTCGTCCTCGAAGCGCCGCTCGGCCTCCTCCAGCGATACGGCGGCCCGGATGTCGAGCTGCCCGCTCCGCTGCCGGACCAGGCTCTTCAGGTACGCGCCGCAGCCGAGCTTGACTCCCAGGTCGTATGCCAGGGACCTCATGTAGAACCCTCGCCCGCACTCGATATCGACCTCGACGAGCGGGGATGCCCAGTCGGCGACCGATGCGCTGGCGACCTCGACCCGACGCGGCTCGCGCTCCACCTCGACGCCGGCCCGCGCCAGGTCATATAGCCGCTTGCCCTCGCGCTTGAGAGCGCTGTACATCGGCGGCACCTGCAGGATGGCCCCCTGGAACTCGGCCAACGCCGCCTCGACCGCGCCGAGGGTAACCCCGGACGGGTCAGCCCTGCGCGTAACCTCGCCCTGCACGTCGTAGGTGTCCGTCTCTATCCCCAGCTCGACCACCCCCCGGTACGTCTTGGAGCCTTCCACCAAGTACTCCATCATCCTCGTCGCCTGGCCCATGCACACGGCAATGACGCCGGTTGCGAAGGGGTCCAGCGTGCCGCCGTGCCCGACCTTCTTGACTCGGCTCGCTCGCTTGACCCGGCGGACGACATCCATGCTCGTCAAGCCTTCGGGCTTGTCGATATTCAGCACGCCGTCTATGCGGCGTTCCGGTCCGTGCCTGGTGGAGCGCGGCTGCCTGCTCATCCCTCGCCAACCTCCGAGACTGCGACTTCGTCCAGGAGCCTCAGCACCGCGTCGCCCTTCTCGATAGAGTCGTCGATGTGGAACGAGAGCTGCGGCGTCTTCTTGAGAGCGAGCGAGCGCAGGCTCCTGCGTATGGCGCCGGAGGCCGACTTCAATGCGGCGATGGTGTCCGCTTTGCCCGCGTCGTCACCGAGCACGCTGACGTACACCCTTGCGCGAGACAGGTCGGGCGAGCACTCCACGCCAGTAACCGTGTGGAGCGACGAGAGTCTGGGGTCGGCCATCTCCGTCGAGATTATGCGGCTTATCTCCTGGCGCAACAGGACGTTGACTCGCTCCATGCGGCGGCTCATAGCTGACCTCGGTCTCTCCTGTCCCATGAGCGCGTGGATACGCGATGGGCGCGGGTCTGGCAGGATGATGAGAGCGCGCGGCCCGAAAACGGCTACTCGACTTCTTCGACGCGGTGCGATTCGAGCGCGTCGCCTTCCTGGAAATCCGAGAAGCCGTCGAGCACGAGACCCCCTTCGAGACCGGTCGCAACCTCCCGGACATCGTCCCTGAAATGCCGCAGGCTGGAAGCTGCGCCCTCGAACAGGGTCTTGCCGCCCCGAATGACGTGGATAGTCCCCGCCCGCGACAGCCTCCCCTGGTTGACGTAGAATCCCGCCGCTTTCCTCTTGCCGCCGACGCCGAAGACCGCCCTGACGGTGGCGATTCCTTCCACCACGTCCCGCGTCTCCGGCGCGAGAAGCCCGGTAAGCGCCTTTCGCACGTCGTCCGCCAGGTGGTAGATGATGTCGTAGGTGCGGACCTCTACGTCTTCCTGCGCCGACAGCGCCTGGGCCCCCGTCTCGGGCTGGACGTTGAAGCCAACGATAACCGCCTTGGACGCAACGGCGAGGAGCACGTCGCTCTCCGTAATGCTCCCGGTCTGCGCGTGGATTATGTTGACCCTGGTCTTTTCGGTGTTGAGGGCCTGGAGCGCGTTTCGGACCGCGTCGATGCTCCCCTGCACGTCCGTCTTGACTATCAAGTCGAGGGCCGCCGCCTCGCCCGACTCGATCATCGAGTGAACCTCCGCCAGGGTGATCCCCGACCGCCGCTTGTCCTCGCGCCGCCGCTTCTGCTCCTCAGCCGCCGCGCGGGCGGCCCGGCCGCTCGACGCCGCCTCGGCGATGTCCCCCGCCTGGGGAAGCCCGTTCAGCCCCATCACCTCGACAGGGACGGACGGCCCCGCCTCGTCGACCGTCATGCCTCTGTCGTTGCGCATCGCCCTGACCCGGCCGTATACCTCCCCCGCAACCAGCAGGTCGCCGACGCGGAGCGTCCCCGTCTGGATGAGCAGAGTCGCGATAGGCCCCCTGCTCTTGTCTATCTGCGCCTCGACGATGACGCCCCTTGCCGACCTGCTGGGGTTCGCCTTCAACTCCTCCACTTCCGCGACGATGCTGATGTTGTCCAGCAGGTCGTCCACCCCATCGCCGGTCAGCGCGGAGACCGGGACTGCGACCACCTCGCCCCCCCACTCTTCGATCAGGAGGTCGTTCTCTGCGAGCTGGCGCTTCACCCGTTCGGGATCGGCCCTCGGACTGTCGACCTTGTTGATAGCCACCACGATAGGCACCGACGCCGCCCTTACGTGGTCTATCGCCTCGATGGTCTGGGGCATGATTCCGTCGTCCGCGGCAACCACGAGCACCGCGATGTCCGTAACCTGCGCGCCCCGGGCGCGCATGGCGGTGAACGCCTCGTGCCCCG
Source organism: uncultured Dehalococcoidia bacterium (assembly GCA_958296115.1). GTDB lineage: Bacteria > Chloroflexota > Dehalococcoidia > Lucifugimonadales > CAJWER01. Next base: position 1,413,814 of record OY282442.1, on the reverse strand, counting down.
GCGTATCTAGGAACGTGATGCGCTCCCCGTTCCGCTGAACCTGGTAGGCGCCGATATGCTGTGTTATCCCGCCGGCTTCGCCCGCCGTCACGTTCGTCTTGCGGATTTGGTCGAGCAGGGTGGTCTTGCCGTGGTCCACGTGCCCCAGGATAGTAACCACCGGCGTCCTCGAGATGAGGCGCGACTTCTCCTCGCCCTCGTTGGAGACCACCAGGGACCCCGGCCCGCGCTCCTCCCGCCTGGGCGCTCTGACCCTGAGACCGAAGGATTGGGCGATCATCGCAGCAGTCTCGAAGTCCACCTCGTCGTTCATGCTGAGCATGAACCCTGCACGCATGAGCTGCTTGATGGTCTCGATCGCGTCGACGCCCATCCGTCCCGACAGCTCGGCGACGGTCACGCCCGCGGGTATCTCTATCAGGCGGCCGGGCGCTTCCGCCGCAGGCGTCTCCACCCGGCTCTGCGCGGCCCTCTCGGTTGTAACTACCTGGTTCGTCATAATGCTACCGTTGCTCGGTGTCCCTGGCCGCCCCGATGGACGAGACCAGCGCCGACCACTCCTCCTCCGTCAATTTCCTGCGGAGCGAGTGGTCGAGTCGCCCGCGTCCCAACCTGTCGTGCTCCATGCCGCCGCTCCTGCACACGTAAGCCCCGCGTCCGCGCGCCTTGCCCGTCGCGTCGACCTCGACCGGTCCCTCCTGGGGAGCCACGATGCGTATGAGTCCGCGTTTGTCCGTCTTCACGCCGCACACTATGCACTTGCGCAGCGGGACTCTCCTGGCTGTCTGTTGCCCGGCCATGGTTCAGCGCCTTCTGTTCTGTTGCCCGGCTCCCCCCCGCCTGCGCCTGCGCCTTCCACGCCGCGGCCCGTCGGCTCCGCCCAGCTCCACGATATCCTCGCGGAATCTTATCACGCTAGGCTGGGGAGCCGGCACGTTCCGGACTGTCCATACATCCTCGGACAACTCCTCGATAGAGGTGGCCGCCTCCACGGTTTCAACCTTGGCTGCCGCCCCCACTTCTTCTACCACCTCGCCGCCCATGAGCTCCTTTAGCACGAGGTCCTCGAGAACCTCCGGCTCCTCGATAGTCTCGAGTTCCTCGACCACCGGCTCTTCGACGGCAGGCATCTCGACGGCAGCCTCCTCGACCTCGATAGCCGGCGTCGTCTCCTCGACCACGGCGACGGGCATGGCCGGCTCTTCGACCGCAGCGGCTGCCGCTTCCGCCTGCGCCGCCGCTTCCGCCTGAGCCGCAGCCTCCGCCTGGGCCGCAGCCTCCGCCTGAGCCGCAGCCTCCGCTTGGGCCGCAGCTTCCGCTTGGGCCGCAACCTCCGCCTGGGCCGCCGCCTCTGTCTGCGCCACCGCCTCTGCCTGCGCCGCCGCCTTGGCCTGCGCCGCCGCCTTGGCCTCTGCCGCCGCCTTGGCCCTCTCCGCTTCCTCGGCGGCACGGGCGGCGGCAGCCTTCTCGATCTCTTCCATCTCAACGTTGCTCTTGATATCGACTTTCCAGCCCGTGAGCCTCGCCGCCAACCTGGCGTTCTGGCCCTCCTTGCCTATGGCAAGGGAAAGCTGGTTCTCCGGCACTACGGCGATGGCCGACTTGTCTTCCTCGTTCACCTCGACGCGCATCACCATGGAAGGGCTCAGCGCCCTGGTGATATAGTCGTTCGGGTCCTTCACCCACGACACCACGTCTATCTTCTCGCCGTGCAGCTCGTTCACTATGTTCTGGATGCGTATGCCGCGAAGACCGACGCATGACCCAACGGCATCTACGCCATCCTGCTTGGCAAAGACGGCGACCTTGCTCCGCGAGCCAGCCTCCCGCGCTATGTCCATGATCTCGACCGAGCCGCTGTATATCTCGGGAACCTCCATCTCGAACAGACGCCTGAGCAGCATCTTGTCGGCGCGCGACACGACGATCTCGGGCCCCTCGTTCGACTGCCTGACGGACTGGAGCAGCACCTTTATCTTTTGCCCCACGCGGTATCGCTCGTATGCGGGCTGCTCCGATTGCGGCAATGTCGCCTCGGCCCTCCCCATCTCGACGATTACCTGCCGCGCCTCTATCTTCTGGACGGTGACCGTGAAGATCTCGCCCGCCTTGTCGGCGAACTCCTGGTACACCAGGTCCCGTTCCGCCTCCCTCAGCCGCTGCATTACGACCTGCTTGGCGGTCTGGGCCGCTATGCGGCCGGCGCTGTGCGGCAGCCTCTCGGTCGGTACGACTTCGCCGATCTGCGCGTCCGCGTTGATCCTCTTGGCCTCTTTGAGGGGCAGCTCGAACAGGGAGTCCGTCACCTCCTCCACCACGGTCTTCACTATGAAGACGCTTACGTCGCCGCTCCCGGGGTCCAGCTTCACGGATATGTTCTGGCCGGCAGCCACGCTGTCGCGCTTGTATGCCGAGGCGAGCGCCGCCTCGATAGCGGACAGCACCATCTCCCTAGGCAGGTTTCGCTCCGCGGCCAATTGCGTCAAAGCGATAATGAAATCGCTCTTCATATCCTTCGCTACCTCCGCAGGACGGTCTCTCTCTAATAAAAAAAGTGGGCTGCCCCCACTTTTCGCGCTCGACACACCCCAAGAGATTCCCGTTCGTCCCCACATTATAGCGCCTCCCCCGCCTCGACACTAGCGAACCCATGTGCGCTTATCTCGGCTTGGTAGGTCTGGTAGTTGGGCGAGTCGCCCGGAACGTGCGTGTCCATGCGCCCAAACGGTCGCGGAAAAGAACGGCGCTGGCCGACGCTGATCGTGCCCGGATGGCGGCGAGCAGCCGAACGGACGCCGAACTCAGGCTGAACCCCCGCTCAAGAGGGGGCAGCCCGCTCCTCCGGCCAGGCTCCGGGGCCTATGAGAGGAACGAAGCGGCAGGCCCCCAAGGTGCGCACCGAGTAGGAGTCGGCCGTCCGCGTAACCTTCATCAGCTCCTGGCTGGTCCGTGAGCCAACCGGAATGACCATGCGGCCGCCTACGGCGAGCTGCTCCTTGAGTGTCCGCGGCAGCGCCGGTGCCGCCGCCGCGACGACGATGCCATCATACGGCCCGCCGTCCGGCCAGCCCAATGCGTCTCCCGCCATTACGACGGCAACATTGCCATATCCTTGGGCGCGAAGACGCTCCCGCGCCGGGCCGGACAGCGACTCGATCCGCTCGACCGTTATGACCTCTTTGGCAAGCTCCGCGAGGATCGCCGCCTGGTATCCGCTGCCGGTCCCGATCTCGAGTATCCTGTCGGACCTTCTGACCTCGAGAGCCTCCAGCATCAGGGCGACCATGAAAGGCTGCGAGATGGTCTGGCCCTCACCGATGGAGAGAGGGAAGTCTTCGTATGAGTATTCTTGGGCGTCTTGGGGGACGAACGCCTCCCTCGGAACGCGCTCCATCGCTTCGATTACGCGCGTGTCGCGGATCTCGCCGCGGAGCCGCCTGAACAGTAACCGCCTAGCTTCCTGCAGGATCTCCCTCCCGGCGCCAAGATAGCACAGCGAAATGGAATTGGGAATCGAGAGCCCCAGTCTACCAAGCTGAAAACAGGTACCCGGGACATACAGCCAATTGAATGCCGCCGCGCGCTGATGGTACAGTAAGCCCGCGCCGGCTCTTGCAGGCTGCGAAGCTGGCGCGCAGCCCACTCCCCGAGGACCTGCCGTGCCAGCCTACTATCCCGTGTTCCTCGACCTCAGGGGCCGGCGCTGCGTCGTGATAGGCGGCGGAGCCGTGGGCGAGGAGAAGGTGGGGCGCCTGGTCGAATTCGGCGCCGACGTCGTCGTGTACAGCCCCCAGGTTACTCCGGCAGTGCGGGCGCTGGCCGACGAGGGCGCGTTGACCTGGCGCCGGCGGGGATACCGGCGCGGGGACCTGGACGGGGCGTTCATTGCCATCGTCGCCGACACCCGCGACAGCCGCGTGAACGAGGAGGCGGCGCGGGAGGCCGACGAGCGCAGCGTGCCCCTGAACGTCAACGACGTTACCCGCCTCTGCTCGTGGATAGCCCCCGCCATCGTCAGGAACGGCGACGTTATCATCGCGGCCTCGACCGGCGGGTCCAGCCCCGCCCTCGCGCGCAAGCTGCGGGAAGAGATGGCCGGGACCAGCCGCACCGGGTCGAGATACCGCGCCATCGAGTACGGCGACCTCGCGCCGATGCTGGCGGAGGCGCGCGCCGAGCTTTCCCGACGCGGAATCAGGCTGCATCCCGACCACTGGCAGGCTTGCATCACGGACGACCTCGTCGAGATGATACGATTGGGAGACGCCGAGGGGGCCAGGGAGGCGCTCATGTCCAACCTTATGATCGGCTCCGGGTGCGATTGCCCGGATGGGGTATGCAAGATGTGGGAGGACCTCTCGCCGGACGACAATGCCCCCTAGATGCCGTGTCGGAACGCGCAGAAGCCCTCTCGCCATAGTCCAGACGGAGGAGGTGGTCTCACGCCTCCGAGCGCGCTTCCCCGGAACGGCCTTCATCGTGGCGCCCATGACGACGACGGGGGACCGCAGGAAGGACGCGTCCCTGTCGAGCCTGGGCCGAGGCGCGTTTGCCAAGGATATCGAATCGGCACTCCTGGAGGGCGATATAGACCTGGCCGTACACAGCGCCAAGGACCTGCCCCACTCTCTTCCCGCGGGGCTCGCGCTGGCCGGGACCGTCCCGCGGCAGGACCCCCGGGATGCCCTGATAGACAGGTGGGGCCTGCCCCTTTCGGACCTGCCGCCGGGGGCGCGAATCGGGACGGGAAGCCCCCGGCGCGCGGCTCTCCTGAAGTCGCTCCGCCCCGACGTGGAGATAGCGCCCATCCGCGGCAACGTTGGAACGCGCATAGACAAGGTCGGCAGTCCGGGCTACGATGGCGTAGCGCTGGCGGCGGCAGGTCTCGCCCGCCTGGGCCGGCTCGGCGAAGCGCACGATATATTTCCGCCCGAAACGTTCGTCCCTGACGCAGGGCAGGGCGCTCTGGCCGTCGAGGCGCGCTCCGACGACCACGGCGTACTGGACATGCTCCGCGCGGTCGAACATCGGCCCAGCAGCGCCGCCCTGGAGGCCGAGCGGGCCTTCCTACACAGGCTCGGCGGGGGCTGCAAGGTCCCCGTGGCCGCATATGCGAAGCCCGTCCATGACCGCGAGCTCCGAATGTGGGGAATGGCGGCTGCCCCGGACGGCTCCGTCATATTCCGCCAGGATGCGACGGGGCTAATCGCCCGCCCCGCCGAGCTGGGCCATGCGCTGGCGGAGGCGTTGCGGCAGGAGGCCGGGGAGATGCTGCAATCGTAACCGCGAGAGCAGGCGTCGTATATCTCGTCGGCGCGGGACCCGGCGACCCCGGCCTGATAACGGTCCGCGGGCTGGAGCTCCTGGAGTCGGCCGACGTCGTCGTGTACGACCGGCTGGTAGACGCGCGGCTGCTGCGCCGGGCCCGGCCGGACGCCGACCTGGTGGACGCGGGCAAGACGCCCGGCGGAGGCGGCAGCCGTCAGCGGGACATCAACGCCCGCCTCGTGTCCAACGCGGCGGGCGGCAAGAGCGTGGTGAGGCTGAAGGGCGGCGACCCCTTCGTCTTCGGGCGCGGCGGCGAGGAGGCCGGCGCGCTATCGGAGGCGGGCGTGACGTTCGAGGTCGTGCCCGGGGTTACCTCGGCAATAGCGGCCCCCGCGTATGCCGGCATTCCCGTAACGCACCGGGGGCTCGCCTCGTCCGCCACATTCGTCACCGGCTCGGAGTCGCCCGACAAGCCGGGGTCGCCGGTCGATTGGTCCGCGCTGGCCAGGACGCGAGGCTCTGTGGTGGTGATGATGGGCTGGAGGGCTCTTCGCTCCGTGATAGATAGGCTCGCGGCCGAGGGCATGCCAGCCGATACGCCCGCCGCGCTGGTCGAGTGGGGTACAACGCCGCGGCAGCGCACCGTCGTCGGGACGCTCTCGGACGTGCTCGATCGGGCCAGTGCCGAGGGGCTGGGGCCGCCGGTCACAGCGATCTTCGGCCAGGTCGCGCGCCTGCGGGAGCGGCTGCGCTGGTTCGACGACCGGCCCCTGTTCGGCAGGCGTGTCCTGGTTACCAGGTCCTCCGCCCAGTCCTGGGAGCTGACGGCTCTGCTGGAGCGCGAGGGGGCCGAGGTCGTGGAGGTCCCGTCCATTCGCATCGAGCCGCCGGACGACTTCGGCCCTCTCGACTCGGCGCTTGACCGGCTCGATAGCTTCCACTGGGTCGTCTTCACGAGCGCCAACGCGGTGAACGCCATGTTCGACCGCTTGTCCGGGGCTGGCCGAGACGCCCGCGCCCTTCGGGCAAGCCGGGTGGCCGCCATCGGTCGGGGCACCGCGCGCGCGCTGCGCGAGTCGGGCATCGCCGCCGACCTCGTCGTCTCGAAGTCCGTCTCCGAGGGCCTGGTGGACGAGATGGGCAGGCTCGGCGTCTCGGGGCTGCGTATCCTCCTGCCAGGGGCGCAGACCCGGCGCGCGGCGCTCTCGGCCGGGCTGGAGCGGCTCGGAGCCGAGGTCGAGACCGTCCCTTCCTACCGCACCGTACACGTCGAGGGGTCCCAGGCCCGCTTGCCCCAAGTCCTGTCGGACGGAATTGACGTTGTAACCTTCACCAGCGCGTCCACCGTGAGGGGATTCATCGCGCTGCTCGACGACGTCGGAAGGCTCGCGGGCGTCGAGGCCGCGTGTATCGGCCCTATCACCGCCCGCGAGGCGAGCAATGCCGGGCTGGATGTTGCTATACTTGCAGGTGAGAGCACGCTCGAAGGCTTGGTCGAGGCCATGAGGGACTACTACGGGAACCGGAGTGTCGCCGGATGAGCAGCTTCCCGACCACTAGGATGCGGCGTCTAAGGGCGTCTCCGGCGCTCAGGCGGATGGTCGTCGAGACACGCCTATCGGTGGACGACCTCATATATCCCCTGTTCGTAACACATGGTCGAAACGTCCAGGCCGAGATTCCGCCGATGCCGGGCATATGCCAGCTATCGCTGGACAGGCTCCTGCCGGAGATAGGGTCCGTCGTCGACCTTGGAATCCCCGCAGTCCTCCTGTTCGGCATCCCCTCCAGCAAGGACCCGCAGGGCAGCGAGGCTTACGAGCCCAACGGCATCGTCCAGGAGGCCATCCGCGTCATCAAGCAGGCCGCCCCCGAGGTCATCGTCGTCACGGACGTGTGCCTGTGCGAGTACACCGACCACGGCCATTGCGGCATCCTCTCGGACGGCGGCTCCGTGGACAACGACGCGACGCTGGAGGTGCTGGCGAATGCGGCGGTCAGCCAGGCCGAGGCCGGCGCCGACGTGATCGCCCCGTCCGCGATGATGGACGGCCAAGTTCATGCCATCCGCTCGGCCCTGGACGCGGGTGGGTTCGGCGGCGCGCCGATAATGGCGTACTCGGCCAAGTACTCGTCAGGATTCTACGGCCCCTTCAGGGTCGCCGCCGAATCGGCGCCCCGATTCGGCGACCGGGCCTCCTACCAGATGGACCCGCCCAACGCGCGGGAGGCCATGCGCGAGATAGCCCAGGACATCGAGGAGGGCGCCGACGTGGTGATGGTCAAGCCCGCGCTGGCCTACCTGGACGTCATTGCCAGGGCGAAGCGGCGCTTCTCCGTTCCGGTAGCCGCCTACAACGTCAGCGGCGAATACGCAATGGTGAAGGCGGCGGCGCAAAATGGCTGGCTCGACGCCCGAAGGGTTACGCTCGAGGCGCTCACGGCCATCAAGCGGGCCGGGGCCGACCTCATCATTAGCTACCACGCGAAGGAGGCCGCCCAGTGGCTCGACGCCCGAAGTTGATTCATCCCCGCGACACCGAGGAGGCCAGCCCCTGGACATTCCGATGATATGGTGGACCGTCGCAGGCTTGGCGCTCGCGCTGGCAGCCGCGGTAATCTACTCGGTACGCATAACCAGAAGCTACGTGAGGCTGCGTCGGCAGAAGAGGGGCGACGACGTCAGGCGCGGCTTCACCGCCGAGCAGTGGCTGCCGCTCGCCGAGTCCTATCCGTGGGACCCGAGAGGGTTCAGGTTCCTCGGCGCTCCCATAGACGGGGTGCAGTTCGAGGAGGACAAGGTGGTGCTGGTCGAGTTCAAATCCGGCCGCAGCCGTCTCTCCGACAAGCAGCGCCGCATCCGCGAGATGGTGAAGAGCGGCAGGGTGGAGTTCAGGGAGGTCCGAGTCGATGCCGGCGACCCCAGGTCCATACAGGTCCGATGAATGAGAGCCGCCGAGACGCCGACCGCGTTACAGGACAGCGCCCTTGGAGGGTTCGCTCGATCCGCCCATGTATCGAGGGGAGCTCTCCGGACCCTTGGTTGTGAACCGGGCGGCCTGATGACGCGCCTCTTCCTTGCCCTCGCGGCGCTCTTCTGGGCGGCGGCCTGCGCTCAGTCGCCCCCGCCCGAGCCCACGCCGGACATCCAGGCGCTCGTGAAGGCCGCCGTCGCGAGGGCCGCGCCGAGCCCCGCGCCCACGCCGAACGTCCAAGCAACAGTCGTTGCGCAGGCAAAAGTCATGGCCCAGGTCGCGGAGACCATGCGGGCACTGACGCCTACTCCGACCAGCGCCCTCACGCCCACGCCTCGACCCACGCCCACTCCATCGTCAACCCCAGCTGATACGCCCACGCCCACTCCGATAATCACGCCGAGGGTCAGCCTGGAGCTGGAGAGCGGCTCTCTCGAGCACGACCCCAGCGACGGATTGGTGCCTATATTCGACAGCGGCGCAGACTTGGCCGACTTCGTGGCCGAGGCGACCTTCACGGCGCCTCACGACGTCACACAGGGGAATTGGAGCAGCGGCTTCCTGATAAGGTGGTCCGATGGGGTCAAGGCCCACGCGGTGGTAGTCCGCAGCTCGGGAGATTGGTACCACTACCTGCGGAAAGGCGGCCCTGCAGACGACAGGCTGCTCATGGAAGGCTCCTCCCCAAACGTCAGGAGGGGCCAAGACGCGCAGAATCAAATCCGCTTGATCGCTTCGGGCGTTACGGGATGGCTCTTCGTCAACGGGGCTTACGAAGCCCAGCTAGACCTGAGCGGCCTGACGGGACCCGGGTCCATCGGGCTGCTCGGAGCCTGGTTCGACGGGGACGAGCTGCCCGGGCGCTCCACGCGCTTCACGGACTTCTCCGTCCGCCCTATCCAAATGGCCTATGGCCCCAGCGCCGGCTCCATCCAGCACAGTCCCGACGACGGCCCCATGGACACGCACCGCGCCGCCGCTTCCATTACGGACGGCATCATCGAGGCGCACTTCTTCAACCCGAGCGCCGCCCGGGATGGAGACTGGAGCAGCGGCTTCCTGATACGGCACAGCGGACCGGGCGAGGGCCACGCCGTCGTCGCCGACCAGTACGGCAACTGGTCCCACTACCTGCGGAAAGGCGGCGCCCAGCCTGAACAGGAGTTGGCGGAAGGGAACTCCAAGGGCATAGCCATCGAACAGGCGGGGAGCAGCCACATGCAGGTCCTCGCTCTCGGAGGGGAGGGCTGGCTGTTCCTGAACGGCTCTTGCGTAGCCAAGCTGGACCTGGGCGGCCTGACCGGGGCCGGGAGCGTGTCCGCGGTAGGAGGGCGCTTCGAGAGCGACGCGCCGGACGGGCTGATGAAGTTCGAGGGCTTCACCGTCTGGTCGGTGGGAGACGCGGACGCTTCGACCCCGGCCGCCGCCAGGCCGGCAACCCCGCCAATCGCCGCCAGGCCGGCAACCCCGCCAACCGCCGCCACAGCTCCCGGCGCGGCCCGGTTGATTGCCGACGTGGTGGAGCAGACCAGGGCGGGCGTGGTGCGCGTATCGGGCGAGTCAGGCTCAGGCTCGGGGTTCGTCATAGATTCCGACGGACACATCCTCACGAACCAGCATGTCATAGACCAGGACGGGGAGCTAACCGTCGTATTCGACGACGGCGTTCGGCTGACGCCCGAGGTGATCGGGTCCAACGCCGCGCTGGACATCGCGCTGCTGAAGGTCGAGGCGGAGAGCCAGCTAACGCCTCTGCCCCTGGCCAAAGGCGTGCGCGAGGGCGAGGAGGTGGTGGCCCTCGGATATCCGGTCGGACTGAGGGGCGGCCTGACCGTTACAAAGGGCATAGTGTCCGCCTTCCGGACGTTCGGGGGCATCGACTACCTCCAGACTGACGCCGCCCTCAATCCAGGCAACAGCGGCGGCCCGCTGCTGAACACCCGGGGCCAAGTCGTGGGCATGAACACCGCCGGGCGCCGCGAGATCGAAGGCGCGGAGACCCAGGGCATCGGCTTCGCGATCAAGTCCGAAGCGCTGTCCAGCCGCCTCCCGCTAATGCGATCAGGCGCGGCCGTCGCGCCCCTCCAGAATACGGAAGCCGTATCCACGCAGACCGCTTTCGGCCCCGAGAGCGGCTCACTAGACCCCGGCGCAAGCGGCGGGTTTGCGATCTTCCACAGCGACGTCGACGTTGCCGACCTCGTTGTGGAGGCGACCTTCAGAACCCCCCAAGTCGTAGATGGAGACTGGGCCGTCGGCTTCCTGATCCGGGAGACGGCGTACAGGACCCACTCCGTAGCCGTGTGGCGGTCAGGCGCATGGTCCCATCACCTTCTTCCAGAGATGACGGAAGAGACCCCCGCGGAGGGCCTTTCACCAGACGTCAGGATGTCCTCGAACGCAGAGAACCATATCCGCGTGATCGCCCTGGGCGGCGTGGGATGGCTCTTTCTCAACGGCGGTTACGTGGCCGAGCTGGACCTGGGCAACCAGACCGTATCAGGGGGCGTCACGCTCTATGCCTTCTCGGATGCGGGGACTGGCCCCACTCACTTCTCCGACTTCACCGTCCGCCCCCTTCGGAGGATATATGGCCCGCGCAGCAACGAAATCGAGCACCACCCTGAAGTCCACCTCGTCGACGAGCGCGACAGCTTCGTTTCGATGGCTGACGGCATCGTCGAGGCCCGTTTCTTCAACCCCTACTCCACGCGGGAAGGCGCTTGGAGCAACGGCTTCCTGATACGGCAGAGCAACTCCGACGAGCATCACTCCACCGTAGTCAACGAGTCGGGCAGATGGTTCCACTTCTTACGCACGGGCGACGTCGAGACGGAGCAGAAGCTTGCGGATCGGACCTCCAGCCACATATCCACGGAGCCGACCGGCAGCAACCACATCCGTATCATAGCCATCCACGACAAGGCGTGGCTGTTCATAAACGGCGCCTACGTGGACGAGCTGGACCTTGGCGGTTGGCTCTATGCCGGGCGCGTGTCCGCCATCACCGGGTACTTCGCGGGGGACGGAATCGCGGACAGGTCCACCAAGTTCGAGGAGTTCACCATCTGGACGGCAGTGGGCGCGCCGTGAGCGGGAAGAGAGGGGCGGCGGGACGGCGGGGGGCTGACTCCCTCGTATCCGCGCTGGGGGCCGCGGGAGTGCGGACGGTGTTCGCGCTGTCCGGCAACCAGATAATGTCCGTGTTCGACGCGAGCATCGGGGCGGGAATCGAGCTGCTGCACGTCCGGCACGAGGCGGCGGCGGTGCATATGGCGGACGCTTGGGGACGGCTGACTGGAAGGCCGGGCGTCGCGCTTGCAACGGCCGGGCCTGGGTTCGCAAACACCCTCTCGGCGATGTACGTCGCGAGGATGGCCGAGTCGCCCCTGGTGCTCCTGAGCGGCGATGCCCCGCGCGGGGGAGTCGGCGAGTTCCAGGAGATGGCGCAGGCCGAGATGTCGGGGCCTGTTGCCAAGGCGTCGTGGACTGCGGCGGATGCGTCCACCCTGGTCAGCGAGGTGGCGCAGGCGTTCCGGATAGCTGCGTCCGGGCGGCCCGGCCCCGTTCACCTTGCGCTGCCCGTGGATCTCCTGGAGGGCGAAGCGCCGGATGACGCGGGCGGCGTCGATCCGGGCGATTTTCCGCCGGTCGAGTCGCGCGCCGATAATGCGGAGATTCGCGCGGTCGTAGAGGGCATGGCGCGGGCCAAGCGTCCTCTGGCGCTGGCCGGCCCGGCGATGGCGCGGGGAGAGGCGTATGCGGCGCTGCGCGCAATCGCCGAGGAGACCGGCATTCCCGTCGTGTTCATGGAGAGCCCGCGCGGGACGGCGGACCCGAGCCTCGGCGCCTTTGCGGACGTACTGCCCGAGGCGGACGCAGCGCTGCTGCTCGGCAAGAAGCTCGACTTCTCGCTCAAGATGGGCCGCCCCCCGACGTTCGCCCCCAGATGCCGCTTCTTCCAGATCGACTCCGACGCTGCCGTTATCGAGCAGGCCCGCCGTGTCCTCACCGACCCAACGCGGCTGGACGCGGCGGCGGTGGGCAGCCCCGCCGGGGCCGTAGGATCGATCGCGGCCGGGCTGCGAGACCTGCCGGCGGTCGATCCTGGCTGGTACAACGAGGTGGAAGCCGCGGTATCCTACCGGCCCGCGTCCTGGGATTCCGTGAAGTCCGGAGAGCGCGAGCCGCTGCATCCCCTAGAAGTTGGCCGCGCGGTCCGAGACGTCATGTCTCGCCTCGGCGGCTCCGTATTCGTCTCGGACGGCGGCGAATTCGGGCAATGGGCGCAGGCCGCAATACCCATCCGGCCCCGCCTGATCAACGGCCCATCGGGGGCTATCGGCGGCGGAGCGCCCTTCGCCCTGGGAGCGCGGGCCGCGAGGCCGGGCTCGTCCGTATTCCTGACGACCGGCGACGGCAGCTTCGGATACCACGCCCTGGAGCTCGACACCGCCGCGCGGCACGGCCTGCCATTCGTGGCCGTCGTGGGGAACGACGCGGCCTGGAACGCCGAGTACCAGATACAGCTTCGAGAGTACGGCGAAGACAGACTGGTCGGCTGCGAGCTCCTGCCGACCCGGTACGACCGGCTCGCCGAGTCGCTGGGCGGGCACGGGGAGCGCGTCACGGAAGCCTCGCAATTGCGGCCCGCCCTGGAGAGGGCGGCCGCATCTGGCAAGCCCGCCTGCGTCAACGTCATGATCCGCCGAACGCCCGCGCCGGTCATCGAGCTCTCACCGCAGAGATAGGGAAGGCGTCCTGAATCTCCCTCTCCCTTGACGGGAGAGGGGACAAGGCGGGACTGCCAATCCGAGACAGGGGTTGACGGGAGGGTAATATAGGTATATCATTACATGTAACGCAGGGCGTTACGAGTTCGGCGGCAGGTGTTAGACTGGGGACCATGGTTATCAGACGGGTCGTTGCAGTCGTCTTGCTGGCGCTGGGTCTGGGGGGCGCGGTGGTCTCCCAGGGTTTGGCCGCCGAACCCCACGTTGCGCTCATCGAGCTCGACGACGCCATAGACGGCAGCTCAGCCCGATTCGTAAAGCGAGCCATCAACCAGGCCACCGAGGACGGCGCTCGGGCGCTGATAATCCGCCTGAACACGCCCGGCGGCATCCTCGATTCCACCAGGGAGATCGTCGAGGCCATCCTCAATTCGGAAACCCCGGTGGTGGTTTTCGTGGCGCCGGAAGGCGCGCACGCCGCATCGGCCGGGACGTTCTTGACTGCGGCGGCGCACGTGGCCGCCATGGCTCCAGTCACGAACATCGGCGCCGCGTCGCCTGTCGGCCTGGGCGAAGACCTGCCAGAGACGTTGGAGCGCAAGGCTTCCCAGGATGCCGCCGCCTTCCTCCGAGAAATCGCCGGGGAGCGCGGCCGGAACGCGGAGGTCCTAGAGTCCACAGTGTTCAATGCCGCCGCCTACTCCGCGACGGAGGCCCTCGACAAGGACATCGTGGACCTGGTCGCGGACGATGTCTCGGACCTGGTGGAGCAGCTCGACGGGATGGCCGTGGAGCTGCGCTCAGGCAATGTGACCCTGGACCTCGAAGGGGTCCAGGTCCGCGAGATCGAGAGGACGCTCCTCGAGTCGTTCCTGGGTTTTCTGGCCGACCCAAACGTGGCCTTTGCCCTCGTCTCGTTGGGGCTCATCGCCCTCCTGATAGAGTTCATCCTGCCCGGTCTATGGGGCCCCGGCATATTGGGCGTAATAGCTCTCGCCCTGGGCTTCGTGGCGCTCGGCGACCTGCCGGTGAACTGGGTGGGCGCCGGGCTGATGGTCTTCGCAATGGCCCTCTTCTACCTGGAGGCGCAGGCGCCGGGCATCGGGATATTCGGGGTGTCGGGCGTGATAGCCTTCTTGGCGGGCGGCTTCCTGCTGCTGGGCGGTATAACGCCCCCTGAAATCCCCCAGCCGCCCGGCGCCCCAAGCTTCAGGGTGAACTACTTCCTGCTGGCAGGAATAGCGGCGGGAATCGCGGCCATAGTCCTCTTCGTGGCCAGGGACCTTGCGAAGGCTCGAAAGCTCGCCTCCGAGGACCGGGGCACGACGCTGTCGGTCGTCGGCCAGATAGCCGTCGCGGCGACTGCCCTGAGCCCGCGCGGAACCGTCCACGTCGGCGGCGAGGATTGGACCGCAGTCAGCGACTCGGGCGAGCCCATAGACAAGGGCGAAAGGGTTATAGTATCCGAGTCCGAGGGCCTTACCCTGAGGGTCTTCAAGTCGCCCGACGTGGACATGGACGTAGAAGCGTAGGGATACACTTTTTAAGGAGGGTGTGAAATGGCGATAGTCAACTTCCTGAGGAACTACCAGAGGATGGCCCGGTTCCGCTGGGGCAACTTCGAGGGCATGAGAGGCCCCGGCCCGGTCTGGCTGGTGCCCATCATGCACAGCGGCACCCGCGTTGATCTGCGGACAGAGGTGCTGGACATCGCGCGCCAGACCAACATCACCAAGGACAACGCGCCCATAGACATAGACTTCCTCGTCTATATGCGGGTGATGGTGGATTACGCCGACAGGTCTGTCCTGGAGGTGGAGAACTACCGCGTCGCAGTGATCGGCCTCGCGACCACCACCCTGAGGGCTGTGGTCGGCGACATCGACCTGGACGAGGTGCTCTCGCAGCGCGAGCGCATCAACACGTTGCTGAGAGAGAAGCTCGACGCCGAGACCGAGCGCTGGGGCATCAAGGTTACCAACGTCGAGATCCGGGAGATCGAGCCTCCCTCGGACATCCAGGACGCGATGAACCGCCAGATGTCCGCCGAGAGAGTGCGCCGAGCGGTGGTGCGGGAAGCCGATGGCACCAGGGCGGCCGCCATCACGGTCGCCGAGGGCGAGAAGCAGGCCGCCATCCTGAAAGCGGAGGGCGAGCGGCAGGCCGAGATCCTCCAGGCGGAGGGCGACCAGCAGGCCGCCATCCTTCGCGCGCAGGGCTTCAGTACCGCCCTCGACAAGATCTACGAGGTCGCGCGGAAGGTGGACGCGAACACGTTGAGCCTCCAGTACTTCGACACCCTGAAGGAGCTCGGCGCCGGCTCGTCCACCAAGTTCATCTTCCCCATGGAGTTCACGAACCTCCTCAAGCCCTTCATGAGCATGACGGAGGAGCGCTCCGGCGACCAGGATGGGAACAGCGGCTAGTACCGCTTCAATGTAGCACTGGCCCTGAATCACCCTAACCCTCTCCCATCAAGGGAGAGGGGATAGGGTGGGAGCGATGCCGGGTGACGCGCGTCTGACCCTCGGGCCCGGCGGTGGATTCCGGGCTAGAAGTCGTTGCGTACCCTGGCGGGCCGGCCTGTCCGCATCGACTCCCAGCACGCCAGGCCCGTCGCTACGACCCGCGCCCCCTCGCGCGCGCCCACCCAGGGCTTCGCCCCGTTCGTGACGCAGTCGGCCATGTGCCGCATCATCACTATCATCTCCGCGCCGTGCCCGCGCTTGGCGCCCGGAAACGTGATGTCGTACTCTCGCATCGGGACGGCCCCATCCGGGTCCAGCCGCACTCTGCCATCGACTATGGAGCCTTTCGCGCCGTATATCCCAAGCCCGTTCATCGGGAGGGCCGGGGGGTGAACCACGCCGCACAGGGCCGCGACTCTGCCTATCCTGCCGCTGGCGAAGCGCAGATTGATTACGAAGTTGTCCTCCTGCGGATAGTTGGCCGCGACCCCGCCGCGCAGCCCGTAGCAGTGGACCTCCTCGACGTCGCCCATGAACCACCGCAGGGCGTCGATGGGATGGCACGCCCCTCCAAGCAGCAGGTCCTGCGGCGCCTCCGTGCGCCACGGCGTCTTGGCGTACACGGGTCTCAGGTCGTGGATGTAGCTGGCCTCGCCGAGGAGCAGCTCGCCGAGGGCGCCTGAATCGCAGAGGCGCTTCGATTCCATGTGCTTGGCGTCGCCCCGCATCGTCTGCGTTACCAGCAGCGTCAAGCCCGTCCGGTCCACCGCCTCGACCACCCGCTCGGCCTCCTCCATCGAATAGACCATGGACTTGGTGACCATCACGTGCTTGCCGGCGTCCAGCGCCGCCAATATCTGGGACGCGTGGACCGGCCCCGGCGAGTAGACGCCGACGATGTCGACGTCGTCCCGCCGCGCCAGCTCCTTGTAGTCGGTCGTGGCGGCCCTGACGCCGTACTCCTCCACGGCCCCCGCCAGCCGCGCCTCGTCCACATCGCACAGCGCCGTCACGCGCATCTGCAGGTAGTCATACTCGGGCAGGTTCGCCTGCATGAGCGTCCGTCCGTGACCAATGCCTATCAGCCCGACTCTAAGCATCTTGCCTCCTATCGTCCGCCGGCGGCGGCCCGGTGAGTATGCGCTCCGGGGTATGCGCCGCCATTCTCATCCCTCTACGTGGCCTTCGCAAGGCCATGGTGATTCTCATAAGGCGCGGCGGATGGGGCCTGGAATGCCCAGGGCGTCGAATACGTCCTTCCAGCGGCGGGGGTGAGTCTCGTGCTCGATGACGGGTTCGAACCCCAGGTTGAGATATGTCTTGATAGCGGGCAGGCGCCAATCGTCCGTGTTCAGGCGTGATTCGGGGTAGCCCATCCTCTTCGCGTAGAGGAGCGCGGCGAGCGCCGCCTGGAAGCCCAGGCCCCTGCCCTGGTGGTCGGGAGACACGGAGACCCATCCCACCTCCGCGCAGGGCTCTGACTCTGTGGGCGCGACGATGCACGTGGTGGCAACCGCCCTGCCGTCGAACACGATGATGAACGAACCCTCCGGGACGACCGGGCGGTCTGCGGCCGACGAGCCCGGCGGGGCCGCTTCCAGCCACTCCCTCGCCCTGGCGCGGTCCCACTCCCCAAGCTCTCCCGTAGCGTTCAGCGCCTCGATCCAGTCGTCCTCGCCCCTCTCGGCCAGCGTGTGCAGCGTGTAGCCGACAGGAAGCTCGACGCCTGGCAGCATGTCGTACCTGTCGAACCGCATCCGGAGCTGAGGCGGCTTGGGCATGTCAGACTTCAAGAGACGCAATAGCGGCGGGCTGAGGCCAGAAGACCACCTAAAGCTGGTCTAGTCCGCCGGCGGCTCCGCCATCAGCGAGTCGTTCAGCCGGTATCGGTCCTTGCCGCGCACCAAGATAGTCCTTGCTAGGTAGTCGATGCGCTGCTCCTTCAGCCCATCAGGGTCGAACCTCACCTCGGGGGTCGTGAAGCGTAGCGAGTAGGCCACCCGGGGCACGTCGCTCTCGTTGGCGTTCGACCCGTGCAGCGTCGCCTCGCTGAAGAAGACCGCCTCGCCCGGCGACATCTCAAGGTCGATGGCCCTCGACTCGTCCACCTGGTCCGGACTCAGCCCCCGCGAGAATGCGCTCTGAGCGTCCAGGGGCCGGTAATCGTCGTCGAGCCATGCCTTGTGAGAGCCGGGAATCAGCCGCAGGCAGCCATTCTCCCGGAAGGTCGGCCCCAGGGCTATCCACGCGGTCAGGTTGATGCGCGGCTCCATAGGCCAGTAGCTCGCGTCCTGGTGCCATGGGATGTACTTCGCATTGCGCGGCTCCTTGTACCAGAAGACCGTGGCCCACAGCACGATGTCAGGGCCCAGCGCCAGCTCCACGTAGTCGAGCGCCTTCTCGTGGGTCGCCAAGTCGTGCGCCCACCGGTACTCCAAGTTGAACCCGCCTGGCCGGCGCCCGGAAGGGCCGGGCGCATCCTCATCCTGCCCGATCGCCTCGAAGAAGGCCCTGCGCCCCGCAGCCGCTTCGTCCGGCGTTAGCAGGGCCACCGGCCCGGTGTACCCCTCCTCTTCGAGTTGCCTGATGGAAAACCGCGCGTCGGACGCCGTCACCCAATCACTCCTCGGCGTCTGCGGACGCCCTGGCTGCAGCCCATGGTTAGCCCTCGCGGACGAACTTCTGGAGCCTCATGCCCTCCAGCACCTCGCCGACATAGACGCTGCCCTGCGAGTCCACCGCCGCGCAGTGCGGGGCGACGAATTGGCCCGGCTCCCGGCTCTCCTCTCCTCCCCAGCGCGCAAGCAGGCCGCCGTCAGCGTCCACGACCGACAGCCGCGCCTGGAGCTCGGGCACATAGACCAGCCCATCGTCATCGAAGGCTACGGATGTCGGCTGGCGGAAGCCGGTCCAGATGGTGATGTGCCCGCCGTCCTGGTCTATGACCTGGATGCGGTGGTTCTCACGGTCGCACACGAGCACCCTGCCGGCGTTGTCCACGCCGATACCGTGCGGCAACTTGTACTCCCCAGGCTCGTCCGTGCCCGGAATGCCCCAGGACACGAGCAGGTTGCCTTCGGAGTCGAACTTGTGGACGCGGCAGTTGCCGTAGCCGTCGGATACGAAGATGTCGCCGTTGGGCGCGGTGGATACGCCGGTCGGCATGTTGTGAGGCCCGGCCGCCCGCTCGACCAGGAACTCCTCGTCGATGAGACCGGTGTCCGACGGCTGGCCCTTGACGCCAAGGGTGAGAAGCAACTCCTCGTCGGGGCTGAACTTCTCCACGACGTGGGTGTCGCGGTCCACCAGATACACGTTGCCGTCCTTGTCCACGTGCGCGCCGTGAGGCTGGTCGAAGACGCGGCTCCAGACCTTGACCAAGCTGCCTTCACGGTCTAGGACCATCAGCTTATGGTCGCTGCGGTTGAAGGCGTACACGTTGTCGGAGGCGTCCACCGCGACGCCTGCCACCTGGTTGAACTCGTACCCGTCGGGCAGACTTCCCCAGTCCGGGTCCAGTGCGTACTTCCGGTCTCCGATGGCGTATCTCATGTTATCCTCCCATGCGTGGTCGTGTGTCCATACCCTCAGCAGCCCAGCTTGTCGGCAAGGTCCACGAAGTCGTCGGCGAATATGTCGAAGGGCTTGCCCGTCACGTCCTCGGGCTGCCCGCCGGCGCCGAACTCCAGTGGCCGCGATACATAGGCCGCCCTCATGCCCACGGCCTGGGCGGCCTCGAGGTCGGAGGCGTGGGCGGCGACCATCATGACGCGCTCGGCGGGCAGCCCGAGCAGGTCTGCGGCGGTCGAATAGACCTCGGGGTCTGGCTTGTAGTGGCGGGACAATTCGGCGGACAGGATACAGTCCCAGGGCAACCCAGTGTTCTTTGCCATGTTGGTCAGCAGCGCCACGTTGCCATTGGAGAGCGTAGCGGTAACGAACCGCGTCCGAAGGCGGGTCAGCCCGGCTACTGCGTCCGGCCAGGGCGCGAGGCGATGCCACGCGCGATTGAGATGATCCTTCTCGCCCTCCGTGAGCATGTCTATGCCGAGCTCATCAAGCAGGTCGTCGAGAATCATGAGGTGCAGCGCGTCGATGTTCATCCAAGGAAGCTCGCCTCGGCGGACCCTAGCCATGGATGGCTCGTAGCCTCCCCGCCACGAGTCGGCGAACGCGAGCCAGTCCATGCCCTCTATGCCCTTCTCGGACGCGAGCCTCTCTCCCTCCGACGCGATGCTGGAGCGCCAGTCAACGACTGTGCCGAACACGTCGAAAGCCAGGGCCTCCACGCTGTCCAAGTTCGTAATAGCGATGCTCCTAACCCGAAGTGCGGTGTAGTGTACCAGAGGTTGGCTGGTCGCTGTATCCGGCCGCGTCGAGTTGACAGTCTCCTTGCGATACTCAACACTACGGGCCGGTCGATACGGCAGAGCCGCAAGGAGCCGTACACGTGTCTGGGGTAATCGTCAACGACATCCACTCGCTGCTGAACGAGACGGCGGTCTCGAGGGTGGCGCGTCCGGCGTCGACCGCCGACGCGCAGGACGTGGTTCGACGAACGAGGGCTGCCGGAGGCCACATCGCCGTAGCCGGCGGGCGTCACTCCATGGGCGGCCAGCAGTTCCGTTCCGGCGGAACGCTGATCGACATGCGGTCGATGAATCGGATCCTGAGCGTCGACCGCGAGCGGGGAATAGTCCACGCCGAAGCGGGGATTCTGTGGTCCGACCTCGTGCCAGGGCTGCGCGTGATGCAGGACGGCGACGGCCCAATATGGAGCATCGTGCAGAAGCAGACAGGCGCGGACCGGCTCAGCCTGGGCGGCGCAATCGCCGCGAACGGGCACGGGCGCGGCCTGCAATTCAGGCCGATAGTCCAAGACATCGAGTCGTTCAGCATGGTCGATTCGGATGGGCGCGTCCGTGAATGCAGCCGGTCATCCAACCCCGACCTGTTCCGCGTCGCGGTCGGCGGGTACGGGCTCTTCGGCGTCGTAACGTCCGTTCGGCTGCGTCTCCAGCCCTCGCATCGACTGGAGCGCGCGGTCGAAATCTTCGACGTGGAGGAGCTGCCCGACGCCTTCCGCTCGCGCATCCGCGCGGGGTTCACGTATGGGGACTTCCAGTACATGACGGACGAAGCATCCGAAGGGTTCCTGAGGACGGGGGTGTTCTCATGCTACCGCCCAACGAATGACGCGGCGGCGGGAAGAGACGATGGCAGGATGACGCTGTCAGAAGAAGACTGGAAGAGACTGATCCATCTAGCCCACGTCGATAAGGCGAGGGCCTTCGAAGAGTACGCCCGCTTCTACATGAGCACGCGGGGCCAGACTTACGACAGCGGCGATTTCCAGATGAGCGCCTACGTCGATGGCTACCATCGCGCCTTGGACGCCGCGGCGGGCGCCGCGAATCCCGGCTCCGAGACCATCACGGAGTTGTACGTACCCCTCGAATCGCTCGTCGAGTTCATGCGCGAGTCGCGGGACATCCTGGTCGGTCACCGCTCGAACGTGATATACGGGACGATACGGCTCATCGAGGCCGACCATGAGACCTTTCTCAATTGGGCGGCGAAGCGCTACGCATGCATCGTGTTCAATCTGCACGTGGAGCATACGCCCCACGGACGGGACATGGCCGCGAACGCCCTGAGAGGCTTGATAGACGCCGCGCTCTCGTTGGGCGGGAGTTACTTCCTGACCTACAACCGCTTCGCCTCGGGAGAGCAACTGAAGCGCGCATATCCACAGTTCCCAAGCTTCTTGGAGCGGAAGCGCCAAGCGGACCCGGACCACGTCTTCTCCAGCGACTGGCACGAGCATTACCGCAATGTCGTCTGATGAACGGACCCGCCGCTCCCTTGCTCACGCGGTGGGTCTGCTCAGCTTCGCATTCCTGCTCAGAGTGATCGGACAAGCGGTCCAGAACTGGACGCCCGTATCGTTTCTCCCGTCATTCGAGGCGTGGCAGGGGAGCGAGTTGCCGTATCCTGTCCTGTTGGGATCCCAGGTATTGATACTGGCAGCCTCCGTGTGGGTCGTATTGCGCATGTACGCGCTTCGCCCCGTCGTGGGTCGAAGCTGGCGGCGCCCGGTTGCGGTCCTGGGAGCGGCGTACTTCATCACGATGGCGGTTCGCATTATCCTCGGACTATCCATCATGTCGGAATCCGAGTGGTTCACGGCGTGGATATCGTCGTCCCTTCATCTGGCCCTTGCAACGAATCTCATGCTCATAAGTCTCTACGAGCATTGGCAGACTGCGGAGCGGGTGTGACAGCCTCCGGGTGGGTTTGACAGTCATTCAGGGGCGCATTTACACTCCGGCCCAACTCCGAGGCGGGGGGTCTCATGCAATCGTATAGAGGGGAAGGGTTCTACGAGCGGCTTGGGGTCAGGCCGGTCATCAATGCTTGGTCCTGGGTTACGGTCGCGGGCGGCAGCATCATGCCTGCGCCGGCGCTGCGGGCCATGGAGGAGGCTTCTCGGCATTTCGTCGACATGCACGAGCTGAACAGGCGGGCGGGCGAGGTCATCGCGCGGGTTACGGGGGCGGAGGCCGGACTGGTGACGGCTGGCTCTGGCGCGGGGATGCTGCTGCAGGCGGCGGCGTGCATGGCTGGGACGGACCCCGCGAAGGTGTGGCGGCTTCCCGACACGCGCGGCATGAAGAACCGTATAGTCATCCACCGGGCGCACCGCGTCTCGTATGACCGCAACTTTCGGGCGGCGGGCGCGAGGCTGGTGGAGATAGGGGACACCGGCGCGACCGAACGCTGGGAGCTGGAGGACGCGATTACCAGCAAGACGGCGGCGGCGGCGTACGTATTCGGCCCCAGGAAGGGCGGCGCGCTGCCCCTAGAGACAGTGGTGGAGGCCGCCCACGAGCGGGGAGTTCCGGTCATCGTGGACGCGGCCGCCATGCTGCCGCCGGCCGAGAACCTCACGAAGTACATACGGGCAGGGGCCGACCTGGTGAGCTTCAGCGGCGGCAAGGGCGTGATGGGGCCGCAGTCCACGGGAATCCTGTGCGGACGCAAGGACCTGATAGAGGCGGCGGCCATGAACGCCGCGCCGAACAGCCAGGGCATCGGCAGGCCCGCCAAGGTGTCGAAGGAGAACATAGCCGGGCTGATCGCCGCCCTGGAACTCTTCGTGGACACCGACCACGAGGCGGTCGCGGCGTCCTGGCGGAGCAAGTGCGAGTACATCGTCGAAGCCCTGCGCGGCATCGAGAGCGTCCGTGCAGAGCTGGCGGAAGCGATGCCGGGCCTGGAGGATTCTAGGAGCGGCCACGCGCGGGCGCTGGTGTTCCTGGAGAGCGCATGGCGGGGCCCGTCCGAGGCGGAGGTGATTTCGCGGCTGCGCGAGGGCGACCCGCCGATATACCTGGGCCCGGCCGGGCCGGAGGGCGGGATAGCCGTAGTTCCAGTCAACCTGCGCGACGGCGAAGAGGAGATAGTCGCAGGCCGCCTCCGGGAGATATTGACGGAGGAATCCAGTTCATAGGGTGCGGACATGGTTGACCTGCTGATAGAAAACGGGCTCGTGGTTGACGGAAGCGGCAGCCCTGGATTCCACGCCGCCGTCATCGTGGAAAACGAATGCGTCGCCGTCCGACGCGGCGAGTTGCCGGAGGTCCACGCCGCGCGAAGGATTGACGCGGCCGGGCTGGTCGTGTGCCCGGGCTTCATAGACCTGCACTCGCACGCGGGCCTGACCATCCTGGGCGCTCCGCGCCATGACCCGAAAGTGCGGCAGGGGGTTACGACCGAGCTGGTCGGCATAGACGGCATCTCCCACGCGCCCTTCAAGAGCCAAGAGGAGCTGCACAGGTACATCTGGCTCGATTCCGGGCTGAACGGCTATCCGCCAATGCCCGCGGACTGGCTCACGGTGGCCGAGTATCTGGGCAAATACGACAACAGCGTCGCCGTCAACATCGCGTACATACTTGGCAACAACCCGGCGCGCATATGGAGCGTGGGTTGGAACGACGCGCCGGCCACGCCGGCGCAGATTGCGGAGATGCAATCCATCGTGCGCGAGTCCATGGAGGAGGGAGCGTGGGGGCTGTCCACCGGGCTGGACTACGAGCCGGGAGCATACGCGGACACGGACGAGCTCGTGGCGCTCTGCGAGACGACGGCCCGCATGGGCGGGTTCTACCATACCCACACGCGCTCGGACCTGCGCGAGGTGAGCTTGCTCGCGCCGTTCGAGGAGGCGGTCGAGATCGGCCGCCGGAGCGGCTGCCCCGTGCATCTGACCCACTACCGCCAGAGCGCGCAGGGAGCCGGCAGCCACCTGGACTACATCGCGCTCGTGGAGGACGCCAGAGACGAGGGCATGGACGTTACGTTCGACTGCTACAGCTACCCATACTCGGGCACGCACCTGGTCATCAACTTCCCGAAATGGAGCAAGGACGGCGGCCCGGAGCGGCTCATGGCCGCGCTGCGGGACCCAGCCGACCGGGCGCGGCTAAAGAGGGAGATACCGCGCGACGCGCTCGACAACAGCTGGCTGACCAACTTCACGCGGCGCGGAAACAAGAAGCACGAGGGGCGGCTGCTGACGGACATCGCAGAGGAGCGCGGACTCGACCCCTGGGACACGATGTTCGACCTGATGATAGAGGAGAACCTGGGCGTCTCGATGGTAGCGCTGGGCACAAACGCTCATACGCTGTCGGCGTTCGTGTCGCATCCTTACGGGATGATAGCCAGCGACGCCATCGTGTTCGGGGAGTATCCGAACCCGCGCACCTACGGCTGCTTCCCCCTGGTGCTGGCAGAATTCGTGAGGGCCGAGAAGCATCTGCGGCTGCCCGAGGCCATCAGGAAGATGACGTCGTTCCCGGCGCAGAGGCTAGGCATCCCCGACCGCGGCCTGCTGCGTGACGGCTTCAAGGCGGACATCGTCGCCTTCGACCCGAACACCGTCAAGACCCGCGCAACCCGCGAGGACCCGAAGCATTACCCGGTGGGCATAGAGTACGTCATAGTCAACGGCAAGGTGGTCATAGAGCGAGGCGAGAACACCGGCGCCCTGCCAGGCCGCTCACTGCGCCGAGGCAGGGCATCGACATAGACGCAGCAACTATCTGAACGAACCGGCGCTATCTCGGCTGATGCCCCATCTCAAACAGCCCGAAGAGCTCGTCACGGCTCATTTGCGCCGAGAGAGTGCCGATGGGTTGGCTTGTGTTCTTGTTCAGGTATCGCGCCTAGGCGTTTCCCGCGGCCTGCGTTAGGCGGTCCTCCTCGATTGCCGTTGCTCTGCCTTCGCTGACGTTGACCCAGCGCAGAAGCGCAGTGCCGACGATGATGATGATGAGTATGACGAGGATTGCCACCCGCGTGTCGTAGATGCCGGTGAACAGGAGGTACAGCGTGGGGCCGAAGACTGCCGACGCTCTGCCGACGAATCCGAAGAACCCGAAGAACTCGGCGCTGCGGCTTTCGGGGGTCATGTAGGCGAACAGGCTCCTGGCTAGGGCCTGGCTGCCGCCCAGGACGAGGCCGACGAGTATTCCCAGGACCATCCACTGGAAATCGACCGCCAACCCCAGTGGTTCCCATATGCGCTGGCGCAGGGCGCGGGGCCACCAGCCTATCGGCCCGCCCAGAACGGACGGGTGCGACGGCCCCACCGCGGCCTCGCCGTCGAGCGGTCCGCCCTGGACGGAAATGCCGAATCGGGAGACCTCCGACGTCCTGACGGCCTCCAGCAGGTCCTGCGCTTGCGAGCGGGTCAGCGTCTCGCGCTCGAACAGGCTGCCGTGCGCGTCCTCCCACTCGCGGTCCTCCCTGCGGTCGTCCGAAAGGTCGGGTTTGGCTGCGACGGCGTAGCTTCCGGAGTCGGCGATCTCCAGTCGGTAGTCGTAGTCGGCGTGCGAGGCCGGCTCGAGCGGGGCGAACCCCACCGCTATCGCGATGACGAAGCACCAGCCGGCCAGCGCTATCATGAGCGCGCCCTTGGCGCCGATTGCATCGGCCAGGCGTCCGAACAGCACGGCGCCCCCGGCGGCGACGAACTGCACTATCAGGATGGTGGCCATGTTCGACACCAGCGATATGCCTAGCGTGTCGGGCCCGAACGCTCCTGCGACGGCGAGCACGGTCTGCACGCCGTCGTTGAAGAACAGGTACACGGCGAGGTAGAAGGCCAACATTCGGAAGCGGGAGACCTCCCTGAAGGTCCGTCCGAGCTGCGCGAACGCGGCGGGCGCGGCGGATCTGAGGTCTATGCCGCCGGCAAGAGCGGCTATCTTCGGCTCGGGCAATGTCCTGAACGTCCACAGCGCCCACCCGAGCCACCATACGCCGACCGACGCCACCGCGAGCCGCGTGACGAGATCGAGGCTGCCGCTGTCCGTGAAAGCCAGTATCAGCGCGAGATGCATCGTCAGCAGCAGCCCGCCGCCCACGTATCCGTATGCGTAACCCCGGCTGCTGATCCTGTCCAACTCCCGGGCCTCGCCAAGGTACGGCAGGAACGAATTGTAGAAGACGATGCCGCCCGCGAAGCCGATGTTGGCTACAGCGTAGCAGCCGAATATCCAGGCCCAGGGCGCGCCGGTGTATGCGCTGAAGAAGCCGAGCGCGGTGAAGGCAGCCCCGACGACGGTGTAGGTCTTGAGCAGCGTCTTCTTGATGGCCGCTCTGTCGGCTATCACGCCGAGAACGGGGCTGCTGAAGGCCACGATGGCTGTGGAGACGGCGACGCCGAGGCTCCAAACCGAGCTGCCCGTGAGGCTGAACCCCAAGAACAACGCTTCTGAACCGAAGGCGTCCCTGAACAGCGCTACGAAATATACGGGCAGTATCGCCGTGCCGATGCTGGTCGCAAAGGCCGAGTTGGCCCAGTCGTACATGCACCAGCCGTGTATGGCCCTCTTGCGGGCGCGTTCGCTATCCGGTCCGGCAACGGTCAATTCCATCGCTCCGCGTCCACCTGTTCTGCAAGGCGGGGTAAGTGTATCACGCGCTCGGGCGGCGGCGCGGGACTGCGGGGACGCAAGTCATGGGACTGTCTCATAGTGAGCTCCGCGGCAATAGTGTACTCTTATGAGCGTCACGCCGCCTTGCAAGGTGAAGCGCATGATGATTCCCCGCTGGGCCGAAACGCCTGGATCGGATATGGCTTGAAATAGGTTCATGGGTTTTCGCATCAGGCTCTCACGCCTCTTCTCGATATGGCAGCTCGTGGTCCGCCGCGGCCTGGCGCGCTGGCGCCTGCTCTCCCCGGTCGTCGTGGGCGCGCTGCTCACCTCGGCCATGATGGCGGGCACAGTCCTATACTTCGATTCTCTCAGGGACCTTGCGCTCAGGTTCACGCTAGACGGCCTGCCCGAGGCGGACGTCAACGTCGTGCTGGTTACGGAAAAAGGGCCGACGACCGACGAGCAGTACCAGGCGGTCTCCTCGATACTGAACGCCCAGATGAGGCCCCTTGCAGGTTGGACGGCGAGGAACATCACGCGGACAGGCAAGTCGGCGGTCTTCGCGGTTACGACTCCCGACCAGCTCGACAGCCCGGAGTCCCCTTGGGACAGCGACGGCAGGGCGAATTTCGTATTCATCACCGGCTTGGAGACCAGCGCGGAGCTCCGCTCCGGGGGAAGGATGCCCCGGGACGAGAGACTTAACGCGCCAGGCGAGCCCCTTGCGCTGGAGGCCGTCGTTCCCGCTGACCAGGCCGAGTCGTTTGGCCTTGCCGCCGGAGACCGCATCGCCGCCGTTCCCGTCAGCGAGGGGACCACTCCCCACGTCGTGGTGACCATCAGCGGGTTGTTCGACGCGGCCGAGGATGCCGCGGGGCTCCGCGACCTGGGGGAGAGGGTGCTGCTCCGCGGGACGCAAATCAACTTCCGGCCGCTCCAGCTATACATCTCCGAAGAGACCTACTTCGACGCGCTCGGTCCGTCGTTCCCGCGTCTCGACAGCATCTACGCCTGGCACCTCGACGTGGATAGGGGTCGGCTCAACGCCCGCAACTCCTTCGACGCCCTCGTCGGACTCAGGGTGTTGCGCGACAGGCTCGGCTCCAACCTCTACGCATATGAGCAGATTACCGGCCTCGATGACGCGCTGCGCGATTTCGAGCGCAGGCACTTCTTCACCAAGCTGCCGATGCTGGTGGCAATGGTCCTCATCGTCATCGTCATCCTCTACTACATAGTCATGATCGCTTCGATGGTCATGGCGCGGCAGCGCGGCGAAATCGTCCTTCTTCGGAGCCGCGGAGCGACGTCTGTCCAGGTACTCGCCGTGTTCCTGGTCGAGGCAGCCACGCTGTCGTTAGCGGCGGCGCTCGCGGGGCCATTGATTGCGGGGCTCGCAATAGGCTCGCTCGGCTACACGCCAGCCTTCTCGGATCTGACGGGCGGCTCGGCTCTTCCGGTGAACATATCGGGCGGGTCATATTGGATGAGCGCCCTTGGAGCGTTCCTCACGTTCGGCGCGCTGCTCGTCCCGGCCGTGCAGGCGTCGAGGACCGGTGTAGCTCGATACCGCCAGGAATCGGCGAGACCGGCGCGCCAACCCTGGTTCCAAAGGTACTATCTCGACGTGGCTCTCCTGGCGGCGGCGCTGCTCATGTTCCGCCAGCTATCCGAGCAGGGCTCCATCGCCGCGACGAATGTGTTTGGCGAGACGGTGGTCGACCAGGTCCTCCTAGCGATGCCGGCCCTGGCGCTCACCGCCTCGGCGATGGCGCTGCTGCGGCTATTGCCTCTTGCCCTGTCGCTCGGGAGCCGGCTCATGTCAACCCGGCTCCCGGCCGGCCTTGCGCTGGGCCTGTGGCAGATGGCGCGCAACCCCACGCATTACGCCAGACTGTCCATGCTGCTGGTCTTGATGGCGGGGCTCGGCGTTTTCGTCGCCAGCGTGGGAGGAACCCTGCAGCTCAACTACAAAGAGCGCGCGCTCTACTCGACGGGCAGCGACATGCGGGTCCAGGGCGTCCTGCCGGAGCCGAGGGGCCTCACCACGCCATTCACCGGCAAGTACGAGGACGTGGAGGGCATCGATAGGGTCATGCCGGCGCACCGGGGCAGGGCGTTCGACCTGAGCACGACCCCCGGCAAGCCGGTCAACATCCTGGCGGTGGACGCGGCCGCCTTCCCGGACGTCGCGTGGCATCGCCCGGACTTCGCCGAGGTCCCATTGGAGGAGGCGCTTGCGTCCCTAGAGCACTCCCCCTTGCCGGACGGGGTCGCCGTCCCTCTCGACGCAAGCCACATAGACGCCAGGGTGCGGGCCGACCGGCCATACGAATCGCTGGAGGTGGTCATCCGATTGCGGGACGCGAACGACCGGCACTTCTCGTACTCGCTCGGCGTCCTCACCGCGACCGAATGGACGCGGATGTCGGCAAGCCTGCACGGAAGGCGCTTCGATTCAAGCAACCGGTGGGTCATACCGGTGCCGCCTCTTCGCCTGCTCTCGGTCGTGGTGAGCGAACGGAACGACCGTAGGCAGCTCGAACCCGGCTGGATTCTGATAGACGAAATCAGCGCCATTACCGACGCCGGGCAGACGGTCACGCTGGAGGACTTCGACGGCACGGATGGATGGAGCGCGCTGGAGACTACTTCAGAGTCCGTCTCTGACTCGTTGCGCCACTCGTCCAACGCCGCTGAAGGGGGTGGAGGCTCGGCGCTCTTCGCATGGGCGGGCGGTATGCCCAGAACGAGCAGGGGGATTCACCACGGACAGGCCATCTCGCCCTTGTCCGTCCTAGCCTCCGAAAGGTTCCTGAAGGACTCCGGACACTCGGTTGGCGACGAGTTCGACGTAACCGTAGGAGGCGGTCGCCTGCCGGTCCGCATCGCCGGCGCCATGGACTACTTCCCCACGTTGAATACGGTTGCGGAACCCTGGCTCGTCGCGGACTTGGGGTCGCTGACCCTGGTCTCGAACATAGAGGCTACCTACGGGGAGATCGTGGCGCCCAACGAGGCGTGGCTGGTCACCCAGGAGGGGCTGGCCGACAGGAGCGAGCTTGCAGAGCGGCTCAGGGTCTCGCCTTTCAACAGCTCCACCGTCCACGACCGAGAGGCCCTCCTCGCCACGACACAGGTCGATCCCTTGCTGGACGCGGGCTGGCGCGCCCTGCTGAACGTCGCGTTCGTCACGGTGATGATACTGAGCTGCATCGGCTTCCTCGTACACACCTACGTCTCCTTCAGGGAGCGTGAGAGCCAGTTCGCGCTGCTCCGCGCCGTCGGACTCTCGATGAACCAGCTTTCCACGCTCGTCTGGCTGGAGCAGGCCCTGATGGTGGTCGCAGGCCTGGCGCTGGGCACCTGGATGGGCGGCCAGGTGGGCGCGACTATCATGACTTTCCTCGGCCATGACGACACCGGCGGCAGGGCCCTGCCGCCTTACGCCCTCGACGTCGATTGGGCGGCCCTTGCCTTGACGTACGCGGCCATCGTCGCAGCGTTCACGTTGATAATCACTGCCGTCGTTATCGTGGTCCGACGGCTTTCACTTCAGCAGGTGCTCCGATTCGGCGAGGAGTAACCGCGCGATTCGTCACTCAAGCCCATGCTTTGGCCGCGGCGGTTATGGCATGTTCGGTCGCCTGTTCAGGTGGACCGGACCCCCCGCCAGCTTCGCCGCAGCCAGCGACGGTTGTGATAGCGGTCAGCGGCGCCCGGCTCCTGCCTCATATAGGCGGAACAGAGCCGGAAGGCGTATTCGTCGAGGTGCGGTACGTCCTCGCCAACGGCTCCGGGGAAGATATCCGCGTGTCGCAGGACGACTTTTCGATGACCACGCCAGACGGCGCGACGCTGCGGAGCTCGGAGTCTGGCCTCGCCGCCTGGGCCAAGTCGCCCGGCGGTTACGAGCTTACCGAGACCGCGCTGTTGAGACCCGGCGGCGCGCCGAGGCCGTGGGTCTCTATCTTCGATGCCCCGGCGGACGGCGCTGACGGCCCCTGGTCTTTTCGTTTCAGGGACGAGCCGCCTGTAGAGGTACCCGGTCCATCCGACCCGTGACACTATCCAGGGGCAATCACGTCTAAATGGCCCCTCGTCCAGTCCGCCCGGCAGGGCAAACTACGTGTCTCCCGCCAGCGTGGGATGAGGCGGGCGCGCTGAATTGCCCCTATCCGTCAGGGGAGAGGGGATGTGGCAGGCGTCCCGCCTGCGGTCCTTTTGGGGCGAGGGGGAGTCACCCTCACCCTATCCCTTTCCCGTCAAGGGAGGGGGGACAAGACGGGCGCGCTGAATTGCCTTCACCCTTGGGTCTCTCCCCCCGTGAGGAGAGGGGTGATGAAGGCTGGGGCCTTGTTGGCGCCTTCGGCTATGTTCGTTTCGTCTCGGTCGGCTCCTTTTGCGGGCTTATCGCCCTTGTCTCCTAGCCCTTTCCCTTTGGGGGAGGGGACGCAGGGCGGGGCGTTTGCCCTCACCCTGGCCCTTTCCCCCGTGAGGGAGAGGGTACTTGGCGGGTCTGGGACCCGCGTCCTGTCTACTCCTGGTTTCCCCCGCTCTCGCGGGAGATGAGTTTGCCTTGCAAGGCAGTGACTCCGGTACTTGCTTCGAGGATGCCGACGTCGATCGCCCGCCGACATTGGGGGTGCAGCCCCTCCTCTAACTTTCCCGGACGGCTGACGGGCCCTTGCGGGACCGCCTGCGTTTCGCGCTTCGTCCTTCCACCCGCCAAGGCGTCGGGCTGCGCTGGCTACGGTCCTCCCGGTCGTCCGAGAGTCCGCACCTGGAACGGGGGAGACGCATTTGGCACTGCGTCCTCCTGGCGAGGCGCCGAAACACAGCCGGACCTTCTCATACCGCAGGTGGTCCCGTCCCAACATCAGCGACGGCATGAATGCCCAGATTTGGCAGAGGTGGTTCTGTGCTCGTTTGGTGTACGCCCCTTCGGGCCGTCTACTAGACTAGCACGGCTGTTCTCGCGGTGTCAAGGGGCGATCTGGGGGAATTTTGGGGCAATTTTGGGGAGATTGCCCCATGACACTATCCTGAATCAGCCCATCCGCAGTGGTATCATACGGCAGGGCAAGGTTTGAAGCTCGCCAATCCGATAGAGGTAGCGCCGGGGCTGTACCAGGTACACGCAGTAGCTGCGCGTGTTACCGTTCTTGCGGCGGAGCGCAGCGCCCTCCTGATAGACGCCGGCGGGAATGGCAGCGCCGGGTTCATACTCTCCGGTCTCGAGGCGCTGGGAATACGGCCGGAGCAGGTCTCGGTGATAGCCGTTACCCACTACCACCCCGACCACGTGGGCGGCCTTGAGAGGCTGGTCGCAGGGACGAACGCGAGGGTTGCGGCTCACCGGCTCGACGCGGGGTTCATCGATGGCTCAAAGCCGAGGCCGGACCCGTACAGGAACCGAATCGTTGCGGGTGTAACGCGACCCGTCGTAACTGCGCTGTACGGCAGGGCGGCATCCGTTGACATACGCTTGGAGGACGGCGAGGCGCTGCCTTTCGAGGAAGAGGTCAGGGTTGTGCATACGCCCGGCCACACGCCGGGGAGCATCTGCCTGCTCATTCCCGGCAAGGGCGTCCTCGTCGTGGGCGACGCCATGCAGTTCCGCTTCGGGAGGCTCGGCCCGCCGTCCGAAGCGGTTACGGCCGACGTTCGCCAGGCGCACGAGTCCCTCGCCAAGCTTCTCCAGCTGGACTTCGACACCATCTGCTTCAGCCACTACCAGCCGCTCAGGGCAAATGGGCGCCGCGAGCTGGAGCTGCTGGTGGAGCGGCTGCCAGCTGCCAGGGCGTAGATCGAACCTCGTGGAAGGAGACGCGCGGCGCAACCGGGCGTGGTAGAGTCTGGTATGATGCCAGTTGATGGGACGAGAACTATGGGGACCCCGAGGCTGCGGCGCCCACGCCGCGTTCAGAGGCAGGCGCCCCCAGAGCCTAGGTGAAGGGGACTCGCATGGCGGGGAACAAGCCCAACGAGAAGACGCTGGTGGACTTCCTGCAGGCTTGCGCGGGCGAGTTTGGGGACCGCCCGGCATTGCTGTTCAAGCCTGGCTTCCGATACCAGCGCTGGAGTTACGCGGACCTGTGGGACAGCTCCGGGCGAATCGCCGCCTTGCTGAACGAGCGAGGGCTGACCAAGGGCGACCGCGCGTTGATATGGGGGCCGAACTGTCCCCAGTGGGTCATCGCCATGTTCGGGTGCCTCCGGGCCGGGGTCGTTGCCGTTCCGATAGACCTTCGCAGCTCCCGCGACTTCGTGGAGAACGTCGCGTCGAGGGTGAATGCCAAGTTGTCGTTCGTCTCGCGCGCAACGCCGCGCTACCACGCCGAGCTTGGCGTTCCCGAGATTGATTTCGAGGAGCTCGAGGGGCTTGCGGCGGGTATGGCCTCGCCCCGCGGCATGGACATAGGCCCAGACGACCTTGCAGAGCTGATGTTCACGTCGGGGACGACGGGCGACCCCAAGGGCGTCATGCTCACACACCGCAACATCATGGCAAACCTCGCGTCCGTCACACAGGCCGCGCCTGGCAAGAGCTCCGACCGCCTGATGTCCATTCTGCCGCTGAGCCACATGCTCGAGCAGATGGGCGGCCTCTTGGTGCCCCTGGCCGCCGGCGCGAACGTCACATATCCGACGGCGAGGCAGCCGACGGTGTTGTTCAGGACGATGAAGGAGCGGCGCGTCTCGATGATGATACTGGTGCCGCAGCTGCTCGACCTCTTCATGAAGGGCATTGAGCGAGAGGTGCGCCGGCAGGGCAAGGAAGCGCTGTGGGCCAGGCTGATGAAGATTGCCGAGCGACTGCCATTCCCCCTTCGCCGGCTGCTCTTCAGGCAGGTACACAAGAGGTTCGGCGGCAAGCTGTCCTTCATCTTCGCGGGCGGAGCTCCGCTGGACCCGGGCCTCGGAGCCGCGTGGAACCGCCTCGGCGTGAAGGTGATACAGGGCTACGGCGCCACCGAGACGTCGCCCGTCATCACGTGCCATCCCCAGACCGCACCACGCTACGACTCTCCCGGCCCGCCTCTGCCGGGCGTCGAGGTCAGGATAGCGGGCGACGGCGAGGTTCTGGTTAGGGGCGAGAACGTTACGCAGGGCTATTGGAACGCTCCGGAATCTACGTCGTCGTCGTTCGAGGACGGCTGGTACAAGACGGGCGACCAGGGCGAGTTCGACGAGCGGGGGTTCCTGCATCTGAAGGGGCGCAAGAAGGACATGATAGTACTCGGAAGCGGCCTGAACGTCTATCCCGAGGACATCGAGGCCGCCTTGGTGAAGCACGGCGCGGTGCAGGATGCCGCGGTGGTCGGCCTGCCCAGAGACTCCGGTCCGCAGGTACACGCGGCGCTGCTCATGGCGGACTCCGGGCAGGCCGCCGACGCGGTGGCATGGGTCAACGGGGAGCTCGCCGAACACCAGCGAGTGCGCGGGTTCACAGTCTGGCCCGACGAGGATTTTCCTCGCACGCACACCCTCAAGGTCAAGAAGGCGCTGCTCGCCGAGATGTTGTCGAGCGCAGAGGGCGGCAAGCCGGAGGCGTCGGCGCCGCAGCCCTCAGGCCAAGCCGCGCCCACCCTGGAGGGAGTCGTAGCGGAGGTGGCCGAGGTTCCCGTGTCGCAGGTCGAAGCGGGCAAGACGCTGGACGGCGACCTGGACATGGACTCGCTGAAGCGCGTGGAGCTCCTGTCGGCAATCGAAGAGGATCTCGGGGTCTATCTCGACGAATCGGCGATGGAGCAGGGGACGACGGTCGCGGCCCTCGCCGAGATGGTCGCCCAGGGCTCGCGCGCCCCTGAGGACAAGAAGTTCCCGCGCTGGGGGATGAGCTGGTGGTGCAAGCCACTGAGGGATGTCATCCAGCGCGTGGTCATCTTCCCGGCGCTGCGCTGGCTGTATCGGCTCAAGGTAGTGGGCGCGGAGAACGTCGCCGGGCTGGACGGGCAGGCGCTATTCGCCGCGAACCACTGCCTGCGCCTCGACAACGGCATTATCCTCAAGGCCATGCCGGCGCGACATCGGAGGAGGGTGGCAATCGCGGCGTGGGAGGAGATGTGGCGCAATCCGGCGTACCGCGTAACGCACCCGCTCATAGGCAACGGCTTCCCGTTCTCGAAGGGGGGCGCAGTTCGCGCCAGCCTGGAGAACATGGGGCGCATCCTGGACGACGGCTGGTCGGCGATGATCTACCCTGAGGGCGAGCTGACGGTTGGCGGGCCGATGAAGTCCTTCAGGGGCGGGACGGGGCTGGCGGCAGTGGAGTCGGGCATTCCGGTCGTGCCAATCAATCTGCATATCCGCAACATCGGCTCGCCAACGGGCTTCCCGATATTCCGCCGGGGCGACGTGGAGGTGCGCTTCGGCCAGCCCATCACGTTCGCTCGCGGGACGTCATACGAGGAGGCGACGGCTATCCTGGAAGAGGCGGTGCGTGGGTTGTAGGGGGAAGTGATGGCGCGTGTATTAGGGGTTCAGGAATGGATTGGCTGGGTGTTCTGAGGCGCATCGAAGCGGGCGAGAGCCGTGTGACCGAGTTCAAACGCGGGCTTGGGGACCTGTCGGGAGTTGGCAGGGCGATTTGCGCCTTTGCAAACACCGAGGGCGGCGTTATCATCCTGGGCATAGGGGATTCCCGTGAAATCGTGGGCGTGCGGGAGGATGCCGAGCGTGTTCAGGAGCGGCTGACCCAGTTCCTCCAGACAGGATGCAGCGCGCCTGTTTCCGCAGAGTGTGGACGGCATGAGGGTCCGAAGGGCTGGGTGCATTGGGTGGAGACGCCTCGGCAACGCGGGTTCGAACCATTGCGTTACAGCGGCCGGGTGTGGGTTCGGCGTGAACGCAGCAACGTCGAGCCGTCGGCGGTCGAGCTTCAGGAGCTTTACAACGCCTTTGGGTACATCCTCACCGAGGAGCGCACGATACAGGCTGCGACGTCTGCGCATATAGACCTCCACGCCTTTCGCTCCTATCTGCATGGACTTGGACTCGATATGGAGGACGATCCCCAGCTCGATAACGAGGATGACCTTCGCAATCGGGGCGTGACGGCCGAGCTTGGAGGCGCCTTGTATCCGACGCTCTACGGCGTCGTGGCCTTTGGCAAGGAACCTCAGCGCTACCCCCAGACACGCAATTTTCGCGTAGATTGCGTCGCGTATGGGGGTGAAGATAGGGCGTCGGAAGTACTGCAGGTCGCCGAGGCCACAGGTCGTTTGGACGAGCAGGTTCGACGAGCGGTCGGGTGGTTTTTGGGTCTTGGGCGGTTCGAGTCTTATGCGGGACTGGTTCGTGAGGACCGTCCATTGCTGCCGCGAGCGGCGGTTCGGGAAGCGTTGGTGAACGCCGTAGTCCATCGTGACTATGCGATTACCGGCTCCAAGACGCTATTCGAGGTCTTTTCCGGGCACGTTGACGTAACCAGCCCAGGGGCGCTGCCGAATCACATGAGCGTGGAGAGCGTGCGCGCTGGCGCGCATCCGAGGTCGAGGAACGAATCTATGGCGAACTATATGCTCGTCAAGGGGTTCATGGAGCAACGAGGCAGAGGTTGGCCCGTGATGCGTAAGGCGATGCGCGAGTTCAACGGCATGGAGCCCGAGATCGTGCAGGACGAGCGCAACAAGTACGTCAGGGTGACGTTCCGCCTCGACGCGCATTGATGGCGTCCTAGCCATGCCGGCGCCGACGAGGAGGTTCCAGAAGGGCGGGATGCGCCACGCCACAGGGTGGACCGCTTCTGTCGCTGTGGTCCTCTTGGCATAATCGCCTCCTACCTCCTCTACTCGTTCAACCTATCACGCTCCTCCCTTTCCGCCTGCTCCTCCCTCCACATTTCACGCTCGCGCCTGTCCTGCTCCTCGTTCAACCTGTCCTGCTCCTCGTTCAACCTGTCCTGCTCCTCGTTCAACCTGTCACGCTCCTCTCTCAACTGCCTTGCCCGGTCTATGGGTTCTGCAAGGCCCACCGCCACCAGCGCAATGAACCCAAAGAGGCACCCCAAGAGGAACCAGCTAACTCCCTCCCTGCCCTTTGTGCTCGCCACGAACGAGGCGAAGCCCCCGCATATGATGTTAACCACTATCAATGCGAGAACCAGAGTCACCGTGAGTTCTTGAGACATTCCCATGTTGCATTGCCTCCTATGTTGACGACTATCAACGTGAGAACCAGAGTCAGGTCAAACTGAGAAGCGCCAGTCCTCGTCCTGCCCTATATTGACAGATGGTCAGCGGTACTGGATTCGGCTCTTTATTAGCACCGCCGCCGCGCTGGCCAGCACTATGGCGGGGTAAGCTGGCTCCCTGTGGATCAGCCAGCCGGCGGCGACTGCCAGCAGGAAGAACAGCGCGCCGGAGACGCCCGAGTTCTTGGACAGGCGCAGCGTAATCAGCGCTACTGGCGCCGCGATTAGCGCGCCCGCTGGCACGAGCCCGAAGGCCATGCCCATGGCCGCAGCCATGCCCGTGCCGCCCCGGAACCTCCAGAAGACTGGCGCGAAGTGACCGGCCAGCGCGCCGGATACGCCGGCCAGCGCGGCCCATGGCAGGTCCAACAGGAAGGCGGGCAGGGTTACGGCCAGACCCTTGGCGAGGTCGAGCGCGAGGACGAGGGCCCCGTAGCGCGGGCCCACTTCTCGGAACATGTTGGCGGCGCCGGGGTTGCCGGTTCCCATGTCCCGTATCTGGACCCCGATAATGCGCGCCACGACGTCGCCGAAGGATATGGAGCCGAGCAGGTACGCTCCGAATCCCCACAGGACGTATATCCAAAGCGAGTCCATGCGTCCCTCCGCCGTTCGCGTGAACGAGGGGATTCTAGCAGACGAGTTGTTATAATGCCGGGGCTTGATTGTTCGGCGGCATACAGGAGGCGCCATGGCTATCAGGGCGGTGTTGCTCGACGCGGACGGCGTGCTCCAGCGCCAGGACGTTACCCTCCATTCCGTCCTGACCGACATCCTGGCGCTCCCGCCGGAGGACGTCGAGGAGCGCTACATGGAGGTATGGAAGGCCGAGGGCCCGGCGCTGGCGGGGCAGGGGAGCTTCCACGACACGATGTCGGACCTGCTGGCGGAGTGGGGCAGGCCGGGGCGGGTCGGCGTCTTCATAGACGCTTCCAAGACCATCCGCGCCGACCAGGACATCGTCGGCATCGTGCGCGGCCTGCGCTCGCGGGGCGTCCTGTGCTGCCTCGCGTCCAACCAGATGCATTACCGCGCCCGCTACATGTCCGGGGCGCTGGGGTATTCGGAGCTGTTCGACAGGGAGTTCTACTCGTGCGACATGGGGCGGAAGAAGCCCGACACGGCCTACTTCCAGGCGATACTCGACGAGCTCGGCCTGCCTCCGGGCGATGCGCTCTTCATCGACGACCAAGAGGCGAACGTCGCCGGGGCCCGCAGCGTCGGCATCCACGCGGAGGCGTTCCAGCCGGGTCCAGGGGTCGAGCCGCGCCGCCTGATGCGGTCTATCCTGGCAGAGTACGGCCTGGACGCCGGGGAGCAGGCTTCTTGAACGGGCCGACGGCGGTCAGTATGATGAAACGTGAGGACTCAGGATAGGCTGGGTTAACGGAATAGCCTGGCATCCGATACTTGCAACATGACAATTCGCGTTGGCATAGCGGGGGTTGGGCATCGCGGCATCCAGCTTGCGCGGGCCGCGGCGGCCCTCGACGACGTGGCGGTTACCGCTCTAGCGGACCTCGACGAGAGCCGGCTGGCGGTCGCGGCGCGCGAGTTCGGGGTGGACGCCGCGTTTCCCCTGCTGAGCCAGATGCTGGACAGCGTCGAGCTGGACGCCGTTCTCGTGCTCACGCCGGACCTGGCCCACAAGGACCAGGCCATCACGGCGCTGGAGGCCGGGCGGCACGTGCTGGTTGAGAAGCCGCCCGCTTACACTGTGGCGGACACCCAGGCTATGGCGGATGCGGCTGACAGGGCAGGCAAGCACATGATGGTCGCCTGGAATCGGACCTTCGGCCTGCTGCGGGCGAAGGAGATATTCGGCGAAACGGGGCCCGACGTGGTGATGGCGGACTACGCGCGCCCCAACCCAGCGTACCTGTCCCTCGTCCGAATCCACGTCGTCAATCCGCTCCACTTCATGTGCGGCCGGGCCGCGGAGATTAGGGCCCATGGCGAGATGAGCGACGAGACGCAGGAGGGCAATGTCGTTGCGAGCATCCGATTCGAGAGCGGGGCGCTGGGCCAGATGACCGCCAGCCACGGCAGCGGAGGCCGGAGCGAGAGATTCACCGCCTACGGAGGCGGCTACTCCGTATTCATAGACAACACGAGCAGCGGGGCTGGCAGGGTACTTCGCGGCGGGAAGGTCGTCGAGGAGCTGGAGCCTGTAGATACCGTCGCCGCGCAGATGCGCCACTTCATGGATTGCGTCAGGAACGATACGCCGCCCCTCAACTCTGGCCGGGACGCGGTGGAGATAATGAAGATGACCCACGCGATAATGGACGCCGCGGGGTTCGTCGTTCCGGATATGCCTGAAGGTCGGCGCGGATGGCTGCTCTGGTGCGGCGGGTGCGGAGCCAAGGTCATCGCGGACGCGGCGTCGTGTCCGGAGTGCGGGGCCGATTGGGGCGGCTGGTCCATGTCGCGGCAGAAGATAATGCAGGTCTGATTCGCCGTGCTCTCGAAGCTCCGGAAATTCGCGTTGCGAGCGCTGGCCGCGCTTGCCGGGCTCGCGCTGGCGGTTGCGCTCCTCGCCGTCGTTACGCCGCAGGGCAGGGCAGCCGCCCGCGCGGCGCTGTTCATCCCAGAGGTGCTGCCCGACATCCCCATCAAGCCGCAATCCTGGCTCTCACGCGAGCCTATCGTGGAGGAGATTGGCTACGAGACGGCTTCCGGGCAGGGGGTGGCGGACCTGTACAGGCCCGCGGGAGACGGACGGCACGCCGCCGTGGTCTTCTTCCAGGGCGTCGTGCCGGGCGGTCGGTTCGACCCTCGGATAGTAGCCCTGGGCAAGGGGCTGGCCCGCGCGGGCATGGCGGTGATGATCCCATGGTCCGAAACGCAGCGTACGGGACGCATCGCGGTCGAGGACGTTGACGCGCTGGTCCGCGCCTTCCAGCATCTGCGGACCCTGGACTCCGTGGACCCGGAGCGGGTGGGAATGGGCGGGATATGCGTGGGGGCGTCCCTTGCGACTGTGGCGGCGCAGGACGAGCGCATCAGGAGCGACGTGAGCTTCGTGAACTTCTTCGCGGGCTACTACGACGCGGCGGACTTCGCCAAGGCCATCGGCAGCAGGAGCCGCTTTGGGGACGGCTACGCGTCGCCTTGGGAGCCTGACTCGCTGGTATATCGCGTCTTCCGCGACCACCTGATAGAGGGTGTCGTGAATGACGCCGACCGCGCGGCGCTGACCCGCGTATTCGTGGACGATGACGCAGCCGCGGAGGCCGGCGTTTCGTCGCTGGCTCCGGACGCGCGCGCCGCCTATCGGCTGCTGAAGGGCGTTCCGCCGGAGGAGGCCGACGGCGTCATCGCGGCGCTGTCACCGGCGACAGCCGAGTTCTTCCAGGCCATATCGCCGAGCGCGGCCATAGACCGGCTGGAGGCTCGTATGCT
This sequence comes from uncultured Dehalococcoidia bacterium, assembly GCA_958296115.1. Lineage (GTDB taxonomy): Bacteria > Chloroflexota > Dehalococcoidia > Lucifugimonadales > CAJWER01. Next base: position 1,373,815 of record OY282442.1, on the reverse strand, counting down.
CATCATGCACGACACTGGCGACAAGCTGGTGCCGTCGGAGGAGTCCCGCCGGCTCGCGGCGGCGCTCGGCAGGAGCGATACGTATCACACGGAGTTCTCGTTCTTCCAGCGGCAGATACAGGTCCACGTGGGGGAGTCCGGAGGCATCGGGCCGATTGGCTACGTCCGCGAGGCGTTCAAGCTGTACATGCACATGTACAACATCATGCGCCAGGTCTCGTAGACGTCCCGCAGGCGCTGTACCGCCGCCAATGGACGTCCGAAGCTTGCGGAGCGTTTGACCGGCCGGACTGCCGCGGGCTAGACTCAACCGGATGACCTCCATCGGCCCGTCGCGCCGGCTAGCCTCCAGCGTCCACTACAAGTGGTGGGCCTACGGGGCGATAGCCGTTGGGCTCTTCCTCACGGTGATGGACCAGTCGGGCGTGAACCTGGCCGTCCCCCGCATCGCCGAGAGGTTCGCCCTCGACATCCCCACGGCGCAATGGATAGTACTGGGCTACATCCTCAGCACGAGCGCGCTGCTGCTGCCAATGGGCCGCGTTTCCGACATGCTGGGCCGGGAGCGCGTCTTCATGTCCGGGCTGGTCGGCTTCATCGCGCTGGGCGCTCTCGGCGGCGTGTCCCAGAGCTTTCCCGCGCTGGTCGCCGCGAAGGTTCTTCAGGGCGCGGCGGCAGCCGCGATACAGGCGAACGGCATGGCCATGATAATCGACGTGTTCACACGCGAAGAGCGCGGCAAGGCGCTTGGGATGTACATGACCATCATCGGCACGGGGTCTATCACGGGACCGATTGCAGGCGGGCTGCTCGTGAGCGCCTATGGGTGGCGGGCGGTCTTCTTCGCGGGCGTCCCGGTCGGGCTTGTGGCTCTTCTGGCAGCCGCGGCCGTGCTGAAGCGGGGAAGGACAGAGCGCCGGCCGGGAGGCAAGAGGTTCTCCTTCGATTGGCCGGGCGCGGTTCTGTCCTCGTCCGCGCTGGTCGCGTTCCTGCTGGGCATGACCAACGCCCACAGGCTGGGGTGGTCCTCGCCGCCCATCGTCGCGGGGCTGGCGTTGGCAGGGATGCTGGCCATTGGGTTCGTGCTGTGGGAGCGTCACACATCGGAGCCGATGCTGGACCTGGGGCTGTTCGAGAGCAGGATATTCTCCATCGGCGTCTCCGCCCGCGCGTTATCCTTCCTGGCCGGGTCGTCGGTCTTCTTCCTCATACCCTTCTTCCTGATACAGGTACTCGGCTACTCGGCCCGGGACGCTGGCTTGATGATGCTGCCGGGCTCGATATTGATGGCGACGACGGGCCCTATCAGCGGTCGGCTGTCGGACCGCATCGGCACCAGGTGGCTGGCCGCAGGAGGAATGGCGCTGTCCACCGCCGCGATGCTCGTCTTCTGGCGGCTGGGCGTCGATTCGCCGCCGATCCACGTGATGGCGGGCATGGCCCTGTCCGGCGCGGGCATGGGCGCCTTCTCGTCCACGAACACGAGCGCGATAACCAGCGGCCTGGCGCGGGAGCGGTACGGCATCGCCTCCGCGCTGCTGAACGTTACGCGGACGTCCTCGAACGTCATGGGGATCGCGGTCGCCACGACCATCGTCGCCTTCACGATGGGGGCAATGGGATACGAGCCTAGCCTGGCGGCGGTGTCCGAGAGCGGCGGGGATGGCCTGAAGGCGTCGTTCGTGGCTGGCCTGCACAGGGCGTACTTGGTCGCCGCGGGCCTCGCCCTGGCCGCGCTGGTCCTTTCGATAGCGCGGGGCGAGTCCAGGGGGCTGGTCTAACCGCCTGATTGACGGCGCAGCAGCTCCCTGAGACGACGCAGCTCGGCATCGGCGTTGGCGGCGCGAGTCTCGGCGTCCAATCGCGCGTCCCTCTCGACAGCGGCGCGAGCTTCCGCGGCCAAGCGTGCGGCCTGCTCGACCGCAACCTGGGCATCGGCGTCGTCCGCGCGCGCTTCGGCGTCCATCCGCGCCTCCGAGACGCGCTCCCAACTCTCCAGGTAGGCTCCGGCTCGCGGGTCGTAGAACCGGGGCCAGCCCTCGTCCCAGCACAGGCTCATCCCCAGGACCGGGCTGTATCCCTTCAGGATGCCGTCCGGCTCCGTCGTAAGCTCTATGGGCTGGTACACGCCCTCGACCAGGCGCTCGCCGCCCAGAGCCTGCCCGTGATAATCGCCCCCGGTCGGGTCGAAGCGCCAGTACTCCGGGATGCCAATTCGCGCGTATATCCGCCGCTTCCTGCCCACGTCCTCGCGCCCCGTGCTGGATGACGCTATCTCCAGCGCCCAATCCGGGGGCTTGCCAACCTCCCAGGGCAGGTACAGCTTGCGTGGCCGGATGGCCCTGGCGTCAACGCCGAATGCCAGGTACACGTCAGGCGAGACTCGGACGTTCAGGTCTCGTCGGTCGTAGCAGATGATGGTGTCGGCGTCGAGGAAGATGTCAGCGCGCCGGTTGAAGTCGGTGAGATGTGCGCGGAGGAGCCCGACGACCTCCTCCTGAGGGAGTCTCTGTTCCATGGCCTCGGGCTTATCTACGATTTCGTTGGGGTCGAAGTCGAGGCTGTCGTAGTCGATGTCGCCCATCCTGCGGTAGGGCAGCATCGTCATAGTGGTTGGAGTTGCGGCCATCGTTAGCCTCGGGCAACGCGCGATTGCATGTGTGCATCGACAAATTCACGTCTGGACATGGTGATCCGCTAACCTTCCGATTCTCTGCCGCGCAACAGGCTCCGCAATTCTGATTCTGCCCTGTCCGCGCGCGCTTCCGCGGACAGGCGAGCGGCCTGCTCGACCGCAGCCTGCGCTTCGGCGTCGTCCGCGCGCGCTTCGGCGTCGTCCGCGCGCGCTTCGGCGTCCAGCCGCGCCTCCGAGACATGCTCCCAACTCTCCAGGTAGGCGCCGGCTCGCGGGTCGTAGAACCGTGGCCAACCGTCGTTCCAGCACAGGCTCATCCCCAGAACCGGGCTGTATCCCTTCAGGACGCCGTCCGGCTCCGTCGTAAGCTCGATGGGCTGGTACACGCCCTCGACCAGGCGCTCGCCGCCCAGAGCCTGCCCGTGATAATCACCCCCGGTCGGGTCGAAGCGCCAGTACTCCGGGATGCCAATTCGCGCGTATATCCGCCGCTTCCTGCCCACGTCCTCGCGCCCCGTGCTGGACGACGCGATCTCCAATGCCCAATCCGGGGGCTTGCCGACCTCCCAGGGCAGGTACAGCTTGCGTGGGCGGATGGCCCTGGCGTCAACGCCGAATGCCAGGTACACGTCAGGCGAGACTCGGACGTTCAGGTCGCGGCGGTCGTAGCAGATGATGGTGTCGGCGTCGAGGAAGATGTCAGCGCGCCGGTTGAAGTCGGTGAGATGTGCGCGGAGGAGCCCGACGACCTCCTCCTGAGGGAGTCTCTGTTCCATGGCCTCGGGCTTATCTACGATTTCGTTGGGGTCGAAGTCGAGGCTGTCGTAGTCGATGTCTCCCATCCTGTGATAGGGCAGCATCGTCATAGTAGTTGGAGTTGCGGCCATCGTTAGCCTCGGAAGTGCCTGAAACAGACCAAGGACCCCCAACCCGCTTAGGGGTTGGGAGGTCCCGGTCCGATTGCCTTGCAAAGCTGTCTGCCGATGGGGAGTGCCGCGGCCGTTGGGCTTCGGCATCCCCCACCGGTGAGACGGCTGTCTATTTAGTAGAGGCCCCTGTCGCGTTCGCCGATCTGCCACCAAGGCAGGGTGTTGAAGTACTGACCGAGGGACCCTACGTATCCCTGCACCCACGGCTGCACGACCCAGGTGCGGTCGTCGCCCGCCATGAGCGGGAAGTAGTAGTAGTTGTCCATGATGGCCTTCTCGATCTCCTGCCAAGCGGAGCAGTAGCTCGGGTCGTCCAGGTTCAACCGCTGGGCCGCCTCAATCAGGGCGTCCAACTGCGGGTTGCTGAACTTGGGCGAGTTCTTGACGGTTCCGGAGGTCGAGTGGCCGAGGTCCGTCAGGACGCCGCTCGGGTCCGGTATGCGACCGCCCAGGCTCTGCCGCCTGAACTCAACGACTTCACGCCGCTGCTGGCCCGGCTCTAGGCGGACCAAGTTGATCTCGATGCCCAGGTTGTCCTTCCACTGCTCCTGGACCACCTCGAAGATGCTGATGATCGAGGGCCTGGAGATCTCCAGCGTGGGGATGGGCACGTTCTCCGCGCTGCCGTACTTGGAAGCCGCCAGGGCCTCGCGCGCCTTGTCGGGGTTGTACTCGAACCCGAGGTCGGGGTACTGGGAGCAGGCGTTGCCCTCAGTGACGATGCCCGCGCCGTACTGCGCCTTGGGGCCGAGGATGGCCGGGACTATCTCCCACATGTTCGCCGCGTGGGCAAATGCCTTGCGGACGTTCAGGTCGTCGAAGGGCGGATGGTCGGTCACGAAGGCCGTGTACCAGAGGCCCTTCCCGCCCTGCTGCACCAGGTCGCCGTGGAACGGATTGTCCGGCTGCCAGATCGCAGGCTGCCGCACGGAGTCGGCGTACAGGACATCCAGCTCGCCGTTCTCGTACAGAAGATAGCCGGCCTGCAAGTCCCTGACGGTCGGCCTGACGACTCGCTGGATCACCGGGGCCTTGCCCCAGTAGTTCGCGTCGGCGGTGTAGTACTGGGTGTCGGTCGCATCGTCGTAGGTGGCCCTGTAAGGCCCTGCGCCGATGGGATTGACCCTGAACCCTTCTGGGTCGTTCTCCGCCTGGTCAGCGCTGTACACGCCGAACATCCAAACCGCGAGCTGGAGCGCCCACGTCGGCGTGAACTGCTTCAGCTTCATCGAAAGGGTGAGGTCGTCGATGACCTTCAGCCCGGACGCCTCTGTCGCGTCGCCCGCCTCGAGCGCGTCCATTCCCTGGATAGCCCTGGAATGGAGCAGTATCGCGCCCCAGCCGACCTGGTTGTCGGGCCACGCCGCGAACTCCCAGGCATCCTTGACAGCCTGCGCCGTTATCGGCGTGCCGTCATGGAAGATGGCGTTGGGGTTGATATGGAGCAGGTACTCTGTGCCGTCGTCGCTGACCGAGTAGCCGGTTGCGAATCCCTGGCGCAGCTCCATGTTGTTGGCGATCGAGGCGAAGTGGAACGGCGGCATGAAGATCCACCAGTAGTGAGCGCGGTCGCCGCCGCCCTCTCTGAACGGAGGCGTAACCTCTTCCTTGGGACCAGACTGGTAGAGGTACTGGAGCTCCTGGGTAGCCGCAAGCGTGAAGCCCTCCGCGAAAGCGGACCTGGGCGGCGCCTCGAGCTCGGGGAGCACGACCTTCGAGAACCCTTCCGATGCCCCCTCCGGGCTCAACTCCGGCAGGGTGGCCAGGCTCAGCGCCTTCCTAGCATCTTCCCCAGCCGCCTGTGCTGCCATCCCGGCTGCCTCCGCCGCATCGGCCGCCCTACGGGCCTCATCTACGGCAACGCTGACCGAGTCGTCAACGATCTTCTGCACCTCGGCAGCCGTCAACTGGTCGCCCATCTGGGTCTGGACTGCATCCATGACGGACTTCTCTATGTCCGTCATGCTCGCGCCGGTGTCAACATTTGCTACCGCGGAATCGACAATCGACTTGATGTCGGCGGCGCTGGGTCCGCTCGCCACCGGCGCGGGATCCGCGGAACTGCAGGCGAGCGCTCCGGCAAGCGCTGCCACAAGCAGCGCCGTCCAGAGCAACCCACCCTTCCTAAATCTAGCTATCATTCACCAACCTCCTGTGAAGTGTCGCGCGGCAGTCTACCGCGAAATCGGTCGTCAAGTCAATACCCTGTGTCGCTAGGTTGAGAATTCAATGAAAATGGGCGGGCGGCGGGAGGATCATCGGGCGCTATGTACCGATGCCCGCGTTGCCTGGAGCATCAGACGCCCCAGCCCTGCTCTACCGTCTGGAGGGTGTAGGAGACGCTGGACGCGGCAGCGGTAACCTTCTCGAACACCTCGTCGTGGAGAGGGCGCGCCACCCAGTCGAGGCGGTCCTGCTCCGACTGCCAGAGGCAGACCGCCTCCATCGCGGCGTCCGGCTTCGACGCGCCCAGCGCCTCCAGGTCCTCGTCGTCGAACGGCTTCAGGATGACGGCGCTGATGAATCCGGGCTGCTCGGACATGGCGGGAAGCCAGCCATCGCGAACGGCCGAGTCGAGTTCGGCGCCCATCCCAGTCTTGGGCGTCAGATATACGTGGAGCGAAATCATGTCTTCACCACCTCGCGCTAGGTTGCCAGGAGCGGGCCGACCCGCCCTGGAAGGATCTACACGTCGAGCTCGAAGATCTCCTTGGCCGCGCCGCCCATGACGAGGGCCTCGTCGTCCTCGGACAGGCCGAGCGCCTGGAAGGTGGCGGCCTGTATCGGTATGTTGGGCGGCAGGTCGGAGCCGAACAGCACGCGGGCCGCGCCGAGCGCCTCGACCATCCCGCCCACGTTGTAGAAGGCGCACCACGAGGGTTCGAGAGAAACCTGCGGGTATGCCTGCCCCATGGCTATCGCCTCGCCGCTGAATATGCCGTGACCGGCGTGCGCCATGACCACCTTCACCTTGGGGAACCTTTCGAGCTGCGGCTGCAGGGCGGAAGGCGCCGCGAACGGGATGCCCGGGCCCGTATGGACCATCACGGGTATGCCAAGCTGTGCGGCGGACTCGAAGATCAACGAGCCGTCGGCGCCTGCGGGATTGACGGCGTGGCCTATGGTGTGGAGCTTCACGCCGACGAAGCCGAGACCTTTCACGCACCGGCTGAGCTCGGCGAAGTACGCCTGCTCGTCCTGGTGGGGGTTGATGCTGGCGATGCCAAAGAAGCGGCCGGGGTTGGCCTTCGACATCGCTGCGATGCGGTCGTGTACGTCGGAAGCGGACGGAGCGCCAGGATAGGGCTGGACGAGGCTAACGTCTATGCCGTGCTCGTCCATGCTGTCTATCAGTCCGTCTTCAGCGCTGTCCAGGTCGAAGACCCGGCACTGGCCAAGGTGGGTATGGGCGTCTATCACGGGCATTGGTTACCTCCCGGGCTTCGGCGCGGGGCGATTCTATCCAACGGCGCGGCTCGGTGTCAACGCGGCGGACGACCCCTGCAGGGCAATCGCATCTAAATTGCCCCCAAATTGCCCCATAGCGCCCCTTGACACCGCGAGAACAGCCGTGCTATTCTGATAGACGGCTCGAAGGGGCGTACCCCAAACGAGCGCAGATTGACCTCTGCCTTCGGCATCATACCGTCGCTGATGTTGGGATGGGACCAGCCGCGGTACGGGAAGGTCCCTCTGTGTTTTCGGCGCCTCGCCAGGAGGACGCAGTGCCAAATGCGTCTCCCCCGTTCCAGGTGCGGACTCTCGGACGACCGGGAGGACCGTAGCCAGCGCAGCCCGACGCCTTGGCGGGTGGAAGGTCCAAGCGCGAAACGCAGGCGGTCCCGCAAGGGCCCGTCAGCCGTCCGGGAAAGTTAGAGGAGGGGCTGCACCCCCAATGTCGGCGGGCGATCGACGTCGGCATCCTCGAAGCAAGTACCGGAGTCACTGCCTTGCAAGGCAAACTCATCTCCCGCGAGAGCGGGGGAAACCAGGAGTAGATAGGGCGCGGGTCGCAAGACCCGCCAAGTTCCCTCTCCCTCAAGGGGGAAAGGGCCAGGGTGAGGGCAAACGCCCCAACCCTGCGCCCCTCCCCCAAAGGGAAAGGGCCAGGAGACAAGGGCGATTCCCGCCTGATCCCCTCTCCCTTGATGGGAGAGGGCTAGGGTGAGGGTGATTCAGGCGCCAGAGCGCCAACAGACAGAGACAACGGACAGAGGACGAGGCGAACAACCCTCTCCTGGTGAGAAATCCAGGCGGGGACACGCAGGGGCAACCCGTTGTGGTTGGCCCTAGTTCACGTTGGAATCGCCTGCCAAGATGAATTAAGATGCGATTGCCCTGCCCTCAAACCAAGTGGAGATTGACGACGCCTGCTTCAGCAGCCCCTGAACAGGGATGAGCCTCCTTCCGTAGGGATCGACGCCGAGGAATACACCCTCCAGCGTGTACGCGCCCAGCAGCGCGGATGTTCCGTCCTCGCCAAAGATGACCCACGTGGTAGTCTCTCGCCCAGCCACACGCACCCTTGCCTCTGCCATCTCCAGTTCCACCCGCTCGCCTCCGGCATACTCGAACGTCTCGCGCTTGCTGGGAACGATGCCGAGCCGCCTGAGCATGGAGCCCGGAATCATGGTAGTGGTCGCTCCCGTATCCACCAACGCATCCACGTCCTCGAACTTCTCGCCATCCACGCTCCCAATCCCAATTACAGCGCTGAACGTGCCCATGTCATCCTTCCTGGCAGCCGGCTGATGCTTGTCAAGCGAGTTCGCCGCGACGCGAATCCGCCGGGCCCCGCTACGCTATCGACTTGGACTGCTCCGTCATGCGGGCCAGGCGATCTGGGTCTGGCGAGGGCAGCGGCCCTTCGAACGGTTGGAAGGTCTTGCGCGGCGTCAGCTCCATCGGCGGGTCGGACAGGTCGTCGGTGTAGAAGCGGGACGATGGGAAGAGGTCGCCTGGGTACGTGAAGTTGGGAAGCGTGGCGACCTCGACGCATATGGCGCCGCCCAAGGCGCTCTCCAGCATCCCCCCTATCCAGACTGGGATGCCGGCGTTCCGGCACAGGTCGTGGATGGCGACGGCGTTGGCAAGGCCGCCGACGCGCCCCGGCTTGATGTTCACGTATTCGCAAGCGCCGACGCTGATGGCCTGCTCCACGGCCTTGACGCTCACGACCGTCTCGTCCAGGCAAATAGGGGTCTGGATACGCTTCGCGAGCTCGGCGTGGTCGAGCACGTCGGCATAGTGCAGAGGCTGCTCGATGAACGCGAGTCCGATGTCGTCGAGGGCCTCGAAGAAGGGCAGGTCGTCCAGGGTGTAGCCTGAGTTGCAGTCTATGTGGAAGGTCGTGTCCGGAAAAGCGGCGCGGACTATTCGCAGCATCTCCAGGTCCCAGCCGCGGGCGACCTTGAGCTTTATGCGGGGGAATCCTGCGTCCACGGCCTGCTGAATGTTCCCCAGCAGCATGTCGTAGGAGTCCTGGATGCCGAAGTCCGCGCCTGCGGAAACCTCGCGCGTCTCGCCGCCCAGCAGCCTGTGCAGCGGCTCCCCCGTGATGGCGCTCTGGAGGGTCCACCAGCATATCTCGATAGCCGCCTTCGCAAAGCTGTTGCCCTTGAAGACGCTCATACGCTCGTTCAGAGCATCGGCGGTCTCGTACTCTCCGCCAACGACGTGGGGGCCGAAGAACTCGGCCACGTTGTGAAATACCGAAGTCGCGCTCTCTGTCAGGTAGGTCGGGGCGCGGAGCGGGCTGGACTCCGACCACGCCTCGCATTCGCCGCTGACGGCCCTGACCAGCACGGAATGAATGTCGTAGTCTTCGCCGTATGCCGTCCGCCACGGGTAGATCAACGGCATGGCGACGTGATAAACATCGAGCCTGTCAATACGCATCGGGGGCCTCCGGGAATCGGTGTGTGTCCATCATTCCGAATCCTCGCTATATCGTCAAGCGGCGGTACAGGTACAGCAGCCTGTTCGGCAGGGTGTAGATGTCGTCCAGCACCTCGTAGCCCATGTCGGCGCACATGGTCTTGAGGTAGTCGTGGCCGTTCTTGTCCACGGTTAGGCAGAATGCGTTGATGTCCTTGTCGAGGGCCTCGTCGAGCGCCATCCTGGTGTCGTGGACGGCGTACTCCTTCTCGACCCCTTCGCGGCTGTATCCGCGATCCTGTGGCCTGCCGTCGCTTATGAGGAACAGCAGCTTGGTGCGGGCGTCCTGTGCCTCCAGCTTCGAAGTGGCGTGCCGGATGGCAGGGCCCATGCGAGTTGCGTGCAAGGGGGCGACGCGGTCTATCCTGCGCTGCACGCGCTCCGAGAAGTTCTCGTCTATGTCCTTGATGGTGTAGAACTCGACATTCTCGCGGCCGTATCCAGAGAAACTGTATATGCCATAGACGTCCCCGATGGCTTCGAGGGCGTGGATCAGCAGCACCATGGCCTCTTTTTCGAGGTCTATGATGCGCTTGTAGGAGCGGCGCATGCCCTCCCCTCGGCGCGTCCGCAGCCATACCATGTACTCCACGGGGTCGCTGGGCGCGTCCCAGTCGTCTGTAACCTTCTTCGCCTCCTCGATGGCCTCGGCGGTGGACGCGCTGGTATCGAGCAGGAACACCACGGCGACATCGCGCTGGACCTTGTTGCGCTTCCAGTAGAGCTTCTCGCTCGGCCCCGCGCCGGTGCGGATATCGACGATTGCCTCTATCACGTCGTCTATGTCGATCTCCTCGCCGTCCTCCAGCTTGCGGACCTTGCGGAACATCTCCGGGACGAGCATCTCGAACTGGCGGCGGATCTGGTCCGCCAGGGGGCCGTAGCTGTGCAGAGTGCTCCCGAAGTACCCGGCGTCGCCCTCGGCCATGGTCTTCTGGCGGACGATGCACCACCTGGGCTTGTAGTCGTCGGCCCTGAAGTCCCACTCGTCATACACGAAGGTCTGGGGCTCGTCCGGGTTCAGCGGCCCGCCGTCCTCGTCGAGGTGTACGAGGGGCCCCTGGCCCATCTCCGGCGTCTGCGGCATGTTCAGCCCCGCCTCCTTGAGCATGTTGTCAGCGAATGCGCCCGTGGCCTCCTCCGTCCCGCCTTCCCCGCTCTCCAGGTCCACCTCGGCGCTCGACTTCAGCATCTCCTCGAGCATCTCCTGGGTGATCTGCTCGCCTTCCTGGTCGCCGGGCTGCTCCTGGCGCTGCATCCGGAGCTCGGTCATCATCTGGCCGAGCTCCGGCTTGAACTCACCGCGGTAGTCCACGTCCTGGCTGGGGTTGTACTCCTGCTCGTCCGCCTGACCCTCTTCGGACTGCTGCGTCAACTGGTTGAGAAGCTGCTGGTCGTCCAACCCGGCTTCCGCTCCCTCGGTATCCGAGACGTCCACCTCCTCCCAGTCGTCGGGCGCGGTCTCCTCGTTGGGAACCTGGGATAGGATGGCGTATATGCGCAGGGTGGCCTCCGCCGCGTCCTCGACCACGGCGGTCGGCGTGGCGACCTTCCTGGCAAGCGCGGCTACCTGGCCGGCCTCGTCTCTGTACTTTGCAGGCGCCGCTAGGCCGGACTCCTGGCGCAGGCTCAACCTGACCATGAGCTCGACCAGCGCCTCGCGCGCCGGGAGGGAGCGGATGTCCGGACGGCTCTTCAGCGCCCCGTCCTGGACTGCCAGGTAGGAGGTCCTGATGCCCGGGTAATCCGAAACGACGATGGCGTCGAGCCGGCCGTCCTCCACGATGGTGAAGACATCCAAGGCGAGCCGGCGCTCCTCGAACAGGTCGAAGAAGCGCTGCATGTCCGTTGCCCAGCCTCCTTCCGCCGCCTGCGCATCGCGGTCCTTGGGGACAGCCGCTATCTGCGGCCTGAGGTCGTCGAAGAGCGTGGAGGGCAGGTCGTATCGGAAGCGGAAGCTGCCGAACTCCAAGTGCGCTACCTGGTGAGTCGAAACCACCTTGTAGAGCGCGAAGTTCTCTTCCTTGGTCGGATACCGCCCTTCCTGGGCGGGCAAATATACCGTCGAGCCTTCGGTCGTGGGCGCCTCGTCGGAGACCCAGCCGATGTTCTTGTCCGCCAGCTCGTTGCTGGCTGCCAGCTTCACGTCCGCGCCCGCCAGCGCCAGGCAGTACATCTCCATCACGTCCTTGATGCGTGAGAGCTCGACGCTGGAGGATAGGATTTCCAGCGCCTCGTGGGACTTCGCGGACTCGATGCGGAAGTATGCCAGACCGCCGTCCTCGTTGAGGTCGAGTATGCCGACTCCCTGTTCGAACCACTGGGAGAGCTGGCTGATAGAGACCTTTTCGAGCGCCCGCGGGCAGCTCTCGATGAAGCTGGGGACAGCCCCCGGGGTCTTCTTCATCAGCGTCTCGCCCATCCCAAGGATAGGCTCGTGATGCTCGCCGTCGAGCTGCGACATCGCCTGGCCGGCGGAGGATATTGCGGCTGGCAGGTTGGCTTTGCCGGAATCCTGCAAGCCCTGCGCCAGTCGGAGGAACCTAGCGCGCTGGTCGGGCTGGATCGCTGGGAGCGCGCGGGCCACCGATTCGAACAGCCCCTTGACCTGCCTCCACGTCGTCTCCGTCAACGACGCGCCGAGCCGTATGAAGGCGCGCTTGTCCTCGCCCAGCATCGGGAATATGTCCTCGGAGATAGCCAAGCACTCCGCCGCCATGTCGTAGGAGCGGTGCGACAGGGCGCCCAGGAGCCCGGCGAACCGTTCCATCTCTGGAACCGTCAGGGTTGCCAGCAGCTTCGGGCTCGCCTCGAAGAACCTGGTGGCGAGGGCGCTCGACTTCCAGGTGCCCTTGTACAGGCCCCGTCCCAGATTCGCCCACGTCTCGATGTGGCGAGACCTGAGGCGGCTCATCGCGCCCGGGCTTGCCGCGAAGTAGCTGACCGCGAGCGTCGGCGACTCCATGCACAGCTCCGAGCCGCAATCCGCCCACTTCATGAAGTAGTTGAAGGGCATCATCCGGGCCACGGCCGGGCTCACCTCGAAGAACCGGGCCGCGGCCTCCCACGACCGAACCGACTGCTCGGCCATCTCCAGGCCCTTCTCCGCCCACTCGATTACCTGGTCATCTCTCAGCTCGGATGCGACTATCTCGGCGGCCGGGGCGAACGTAGCCGCCAGCCCGGAGTGGGCCGCTTCCAAGCGTTCTTCTGCGAGGTCAAGCTCGCGGAGCGTCTTCTGTTTCACGCAGGCTCTCCAGTATGGGTGATAGTCGCTCGGCGTCTGGCGAGCGCAGCATGTCCAACAGCCCGCTCACGATACGGGCGGTTGCGCCCCACACCAGGCTCCCGCCGTATGCGTAGTTCTCCCTGATGGTCCAGACCCCGTCCACGCGGCGAACCTCGTCACGGACTGCCGAGCCGTCAAACAACGCGGACAAGGGTATCTCGACCAGCTCCGCCACCTCCACCTCGTTGATAACGAAAGGGTATCCCCCGCGTATAGCGCCCACGAACGGGCTGACCCGATAGCCGGTCATCGTGTCCACCTCGTCGAGCTCTCCGAGCGTCTGTACGTCATCGGGCCTCACGCCGATCTCCTCGTGGGCCTCGCGCAGCGCCGTTTCCAGCAGCGACCCATCGCCCTCGTCCATCCTGCCGCCTGGAAAGGATACCTCGCCCTTGTGGTCTTCGACCGATTCGCTCCGCTTGTTGAGCAGCAGATGCATCTCCCCGTTCTTGGGGTACACCAGCGCGAGGACGCCTGCCCTGATGGGCGCTGATGGGTGCGCTACTCGAATATCGACGAGATGACCTCGGCGATGCTGCTGTGTATGGACGAGTCGTCGGTCACCGCCCAGTTGACGGCGACCTGGCAGGCCCGCCTGGGCTGGATGCCCTGCGCCATCAGCTTCCCAGCGTATATCAGCAGACGGGTGCTCGCGCCCTCTGCCAAGCCGTGCTCCCGAAGGTTCCGCACCTTCTCGCCGAGCTTGGCGAGCTGCTCGGCGGTCTTCCTGTCCACGCCCGCCTCGTGCTCGACTATCTGCGACTCGATCTCCGGCGGAGGCGGGTGGAACTCGATAGCCACGAACCTCTGCCGAGTGCTGTGCTTCAGGTCCTTGAGCGCGCTCTGGTACCCAGGATTGTAGGACATCACCAGCAAGAAGCCCTCCGCGGCCTCCAGCAGCTCGCCTCTCTTCTCCACCGGCAGTATTCGGCGGTGGTCGGTCAGCGGGTGTATCAAGACCGTCGTGTCCTTACGCGCCTCGACTATCTCGTCCAAGTAGCAGATGCCGCCCGCCTTGACCGCCCGCGTCAACGGGCCGTCGATCCATATAGTGCTGTCCCCCTGCAGGAGGTACCTGCCCACCAGGTCGCTGGCCGTCAGGTCCTCGTGGCACGCAATGGTCACGAGGGGTATGTTCCGGTGGCCGTTCTGGACGTCGGAGTCGTCCGCGTCTTCGCCGGAGCGCTGGCTGACGCGGGTCAGCGGCTGGCCCAGCCTGTAGGACATGTACTCGACGAAACGGGTCTTGCCGCATCCCGTAGGACCCTTGAACAGGATGGGTATCCGCTGGCGGTATGCCGCCTCGAACAACTCGATCTCGTCACCGACGGGGACGTAGTAGGGCTCGTCGGCCAGGTGGTACTCTTCGATTATGTAACTGCGGTATAGAGTCTGGGTTCGAGTTGTCATTTAGATGGCCTGCGGTGGTCAGAGCGCGTCATTCTGGGCCAAGAGTCTCTGGGCTTGGGCGACGACGATGGCGCTCAGGTCATCGAGACCGCGCGAGTTGTCTATCGAGACGTCGGCCCGCGCCATCCGCTCGGCGTTCGACATCTGGGCGCGCATCCTAGCCCTAACCTGGTCCCCATCCATGCCCCTGCGGGCGGCGCGGCGCGCCGCTTCGTCGTCAGGCGTGACCACGGCCCAGACCTCATCGAACATGTCGTCCCAGCCGGCCTCCAAGAGCAGGGCGGCTTCGACAACGGCCAACGCCCTGCCCGCGGTCCGGGCTTGGTCGAGCCGCTTCGCTACGATGGCGCGAGCCCGCGGGTGTACGATGCCGTTGAGCCGTTCGAGCTTTTCCGGGTCGCCGAATACCAAGCCGCCGAGCCTGCCCCGGTCGATCTTCCCGTCAGCCCCCACTACCTCGTCTCCGAAGGCCGCCTTGACCTCGCGCCAACCCTCCGAGCCGGGCTCATAGACCTCGTGCGCCGCCTCGTCCGCGTCGATCGCCTCCGCCCCAATCTCCCCAAGTATCCTGACCGTTTCGCTCTTTCCGCTGCCAATACCCCCTGTAATTCCAATTGTCTTCAATGGTCCCCTCCGGGCCAGTGAAGGATTTCACATGATAGCAATGCCCCGATAGCAGGGTCAACCTGAATCAACTATAATCCGCTCCGTGAGCATCGCCGACAAAAGCCCCGTAGACGAAGCCTTGCGAAGCCTTCCCAGCGTGGACAGGCTCCTGTCCGACGACAGGATACGCCGCCTCGAAGCCGAGTCCTCCCGCGCCGCGGTGGTCGAACTCGTCCGCGCCGAGCTTGCCGAGAGCAGGGCCGCGGTGAGAGATGGCGCGCGTCCGCCCGCTCTGGCCGAGCTCGTCACGGCCATACAGGAGCGCGCCGGGAGCGAGTGGAGGGCCTCGCCCTCGGCCGTCATCAACGCGACGGGGGTGATACTCCACACGAACCTGGGGCGCGCCCCCCTCAGCGTCGAGGCGACGCTCGCCGTCCGCCGCGCCGCGCAGGGTTACAGCGACCTCGAGCTCGACCTGGAGACCGGCAAGCGCGGCTCACGGCATTCGCACGTCTCGCGGCTCATCCAGCGCGTCACGAACGCCGAGGCGGGCATTGCCGTCAACAACAACGCCTCTGCCGTCATGCTGGGCCTTGCCGCCATTGCAGCCGGCCGGCAGGTCATAGTCTCCAGGGGCGAGGCGGTCGAGATAGGCGGTGGATTCAGGATACCGGACGTGCTGCGGCAGAGCGGCGCCGAGCTCGTAGAGGTGGGCGCGACCAACCGCACCTACGCCCGCGATTACGAGGCGGCTATCAACGATGCCACCGGGGCGATACTCGTGGTTCACGCAAGCAACTTCAAGGTGTCTGGCTTCACGCACTCGCCGGCGCTGACCGAGCTGGTGGAAGTGGGCCGCAGGTCCGGCGTCCCCGTGCTGCACGACCTGGGGAGCGGCTGCCTGCTGGATACGACCAGGCACGGCCTCGCCCACGAGCCCATGCCCCAGGAAAGCATAGCCGCCGGCGTATCGCTCGCCTTCGTGAGCGGCGACAAGCTGCTGGGCGGCCCGCAGGCAGGCATCATCGCCGGGACTGCGGAGATGGTCGAGCGCGTGAGCGGCCATCCGCTGGCTAGGGCTGTCAGGATAGACAAGCTCAGCATGGCCGCCTTGAGCGCTACTCTGCTTCACTACGTGAGGGGCGAGGCGGAGCTCAAGATACCGATATGGCGCATGGTGTCCGCCGAGCCCGACGAAGTGAAGACTAGGGCGCGCGCCCTAGCCGAGGCATTGGGAGGGGAGACGCGGCCAGGCCGGTCCGCCATCGGCGGCGGCAGCTTGCCGGGCGAGACGCTTCCGACCACGCTCGTATCCATGAGCTGCGAAGCTCACGGGGGAGCCGAGGACCTAGCGGCGCGTCTCCGACGGGGCAGACCGCCGGTGATAGGCCGAATCGAAGGCCGCGCCGTGCTGCTGGACCTCCGCGCCGTCCTGCCCGAACAGGACGATGAGCTTGTCCGCGCGGCGGTCGGCGCAATGGCGGCGGGATGACGCTTTTCGATCGCGAGGCCGACCGGCGGCTCCAGCGGACCGCGCCCCTCGCCGCCAGGATGAGGCCACGCACGTTCGACGAGCTCGTCGGGCAGGAGCGCATAGTAGGGCCGGGCCGGGCGCTTCGAAGGGCCATCGAGGCCGACCAGATACCCTCCATCATCCTGTGGGGGCCTCCCGGATCAGGCAAGACCACGTTGGCGCACCTCGTAGCGGATGCAACCATGAGCCACTTCAGCCCCGTCAGCGCGGTAACGTCGGGCGTTGCCGACCTGCGGCGCGAGATCAAGGACGCGCAGGAACGGCTGGGTATGCACGGCCGCCGGACCATCATCTTCATAGACGAGATCCACCGCTTCAACAAGGCGCAGCAGGACGTGATACTGCCGCACGTCGAGAGCGGCGTGGTCGCCCTCATTGGCGCTACCACGGAGAACCCGTCCTTCCAGGTCAACGCGCCCCTGCTCTCCCGGGCCCGCGTGTTCACCCTGGAGGCGCTGACCGACGAGCGTATCGAGTCCATCGCGCGGCGAGCCGCGGCGGACGAGGAGCGCGGCCTCGGCAATCTGTCGCCCAGCCTAGACGACGACGCGGCGGCAGCCCTGTCGACGCTGTCGAACGGCGACGCGCGGACGGCGCTGAACGCCCTCGAGCTCGCGGTGAATGCCGCCAAGCCGAACGAATCCGGCGTCCGCTCCATCACCCGCGAGCTCGTCGAGGACGCCATGCAGCAACGCTCCATGCTGTACGACAGGGCCGGCGACCAGCATTACGACACAATCTCCGCGTTCATCAAGTCGGTCCGCGGCTCGGACCCCGACGCCGCCGTCTACTGGCTTGCGCGGATGATAGAGGCGGGAGAGAACCCCCTGTTCGTGGCAAGGCGGCTCGTCATCCTAGCCGCCGAAGACGTTGGCCTCGCGGACCCACAGGCCCTGCAGGTCGCTGTCGCGGCGCAGCAGGCGGTCCACTTCATCGGAATGCCCGAAGGCCGGATTCCCCTCGCCGAGGCGACCGTGTACCTGGCGGCCGCTCCCAAGAGCAACGCCGCGTACCTGGCCATCGGCGCGGCTATCGAGGACGTGCGGAACACGCGCAACGACCCGGTCCCGCTGCACCTGCGAAACGCGCCCACCGGGCTGATGCGCGATATGGGCTACGGGGAGGACTACAAGTACTCGCATGATTACGAGGGGCATTTCGCCCCCATGCAGAACCTCCCTGAATCGCTGCGGGGCCGCAGGTACTACGCGCCCACGGACCAGGGCCGCGAGAAGGAGATAGCCTGCCGACTACGCCAGTGGTGGGGAGAAGAGCGAGGCTGACTGCCCTAGTGCTCCGTCCATTTAATTATGACGGGTAGGCAATCCCGCCTTATCCCCTCTCCCTTGACGGGAGAGGGTTAGGGTGAGGGTGATTCAGGATACCCAAAACTAAATTGAAGCAGCGCTAGGCGTCAGTCGCGGGTGTGCGCCCGGGCGCGAATATCGTGCGAAACGCCTTCTAGGTCCTGTAGGAAGGACTCGCTCCACGCCTCGGCGGTGCGCGTCCTCACATCCTCGTTGAGTGACCGCCAGCGGCGCAGCCGTTCCCGCCTCGACAATCGAAGCGCCCTGTACGTAGCTGCCGCCGTCGCCTCGATGTCGTAAGGGTTGACTAGAATCGCGTCCCTCATCGAATCCGCCGCCCCGCAGAACCTAGACAGGACTACCACCCCAGGGTCGGTTGCCTGCTGGGCCGCGACAAACTCCTTGGCGACAAGGTTCATGCCGTCGCGCAACGGAGTGACGAGGCACACGTCGGCTCGGCGGTAGAAGGCGACGAGCTCCTCCTGGGGATACGACCTGTAGAGATAGCGGATCGGCGTCCAGTCGGCCTCGGCGAATTTTCCGTTCACCCGGCCGACTAGCTGGTCCACCTGCTGCCGCTCTTCCACGTATTCGGGGACCCGGGTCCTCGACGGGGCCGAGATCTGTATCAGGGAGACGTTGCCGCGCAACGCCGGATAGCGGTCCAACAGGTACTCGAAGGTCCGCAGCCGCTGGATGATGCCCTTCGTGTAGTCCAGGCGGTCCACGCCCAGCACGAACTTGTGGCCTTCCGAGATAACGCCGACTAGACGCTCCGCGGCGCGCCGGTCGATCTTCTCCGCCATCCTCCTCAGCCCCTCGTAGTCGGTGCCGATGGGGTGGGATCGAATGGTCAACGAGCGGCCCTTGTGCCTGAAGGTATCGCCGATGACCATGCCCGGAATCTCCGTCGAAAGGCTATCGAACAGGTTGTGGGCGTACCGCCTGGTATGCACACCCACCAGGTCGTAGTCCAGGATGGACTCCAGAAGCTCGGATGCCCACGGCAGCAGGCCGAACACATCCGCCGGCGGTACTGGCGTATGGAGGAACCATGCCATCTCCCCGGTCCATCCCAGCCGCCTCAGCTCTCGCCCAAGGGGCATCAGGTGGTGATCATGCACCCATACGAGGTCGTTCTCCTGCAGCATCGGCATCAGTATCTCGGCGAAGCGCCGGTTGGCGCGCATATAGCCTCGATAGTAGTCGTGCCGGACGACCATCTTGGCGGGGAAGCTGTGCAGGAGCGGCCACAGGGTGCGATTTGAGAAGCCGTTATAGAAGAGGCGGACCTCGCTCTGCGACAGGTCGAAGGCGGCTAGATCCAAGCCTCGCACCCGCGAGCGCCTGGCGAAGTTGGCGGGCGTTCCGTCGGCGGCCCTGCCGCTCCAGCCCACCCACAACGCCTCGCGCCGATCCAGCGGAGCGGTGAGGGCGACCGCCAATCCGACCACCAGGCCGCCCACGGGGGCCACGCGGGCTTCCTGCTCGTCCGCGGGCGCTTCGATCTGAGGGAGCCTGTTGGAGACGACCACCAGACGCCGTTTTGGGCTTATCCCGCACCTCCTTCGTGTCGGGGACGAAAGCCTCGCCGGCGCCTTCGTCACACCGCCCCCGGTCCTCTCCCGTCCGAGCGAGAGGAGGACCGCCGGGCGCCGCCTATCCTACGCAGTCAGCCACGCATAAGCAACCACTTGACCTCGATTTCACGTCCGTATAGTCTCAGCGGCACAACGATGAATCGTAAGTTGACGACTGCATCGGCATGATTCGGTCCCGCGGCTTTGCGCTGATTACGAGCGCGGACTTCATCGTGCGCTCGGCGTACCAGATGGGGAAATCCCCACTCTTGCCCGTCTACGCCGCCGCCCTTGGGGCCGGCGACCTCTTCCTGGGAATCATCGTCTCGGTCTCGACACTCACCGGCCTGGTCCTCAAACCGACGTTCGGCGCGCTCTCGGACCGGACGGGGCGCAGACTCTGGTTGCTGATAGGCGCGGCATTCTTCGCGGGGATGCCATTCGTATATGGGTTCGTATCCACGCCGGAGCAGCTATTCGCCGTCCGCATGATCCACGGTCTTGCGACGGCAATCTACGGGCCGGTCACGCTTGCCTACGTCGCCGAGCTGTCCCAAGAGCGGATAGCCGAGCGGCTGGGATGGTTCTCCACTGCGCGCAATGCCGGCTACGTCGTCGGCCCGCTGGCAGCCGCCTCGATGCTGGAGTACACCGACCCGGTAGGCGTGTTCACCATAATCGGACTGCTGAGCGCGGCGGCGTTCATTCCAGTCCTGCTGCTCCCAGAGACGGCCTCCGCGTCGAGGGCCGACCGCGCGCCCTTCAGACAGCAGGTCGCGGACGCGCTCCGGGCCGGCGCGAAGACCCCCGCCGTCTGGCTCGCGGGCGGCATGGACGCGGCCATCTACACCGCCGTATATGCGGTCAAGGCCTTCGCGCCGCTGCTTGCGCTGGCATCCGGCGTGGACATAGTAGTGGCGGGCGCGTTCCTGTCCATACAGGAGGGCGTACACATACTCTGCAACCCGATAGGCGGAAGACTGAGCGACCGGCTGGGATTCGTGAACATGGCCGCGGCTGGCATGGTAGCCTTGGGAGCGGCCCTGCTGCTGCTGCCCGTGTCCGCGGTGGGCGTGGTGATGGTCGCCCCGGCGGCGCTCATAGGCGCGGCCCAAGCCCTCGTATTCCCGTCCACGGTCGCCCTCGTGTCCGCGCGCGCGGACGGCAAGCGCCTGGCGACCGGCATGGGCCTGGTCGGATCCATGAAGAACGCGGGCAAGGTCGCCGGACCTGTAATCGCGGGCGGCATGATCAATTGGCTCGACTACACCTACACCTTCGCCGTCATGGGGACCGTCATGCTCGTAGCCGCCGTCATCGTATGGACAACCCTGCAATCCACAGGCGCGTCCCTGAGCAAGGCGGCAGACAGCGGCTAGGGATCCCGTCTCCACCTTATCCCCTCTCCCTCGATGGGAGAGGGCTAGGGTGAGGGTGACCCAGGCCCCCCTCCAAACTCTGCTCGCGGTGAACGCGCCGCCCCTCATCCTGGGAGCGCAGGCGTCCCGCCTGCAAGGTCACGCGGACGCTACCCGACCGCTCCCATGCTCCATCACGTAGCCAAGCCTGCTGGTGAGCGTATCCCCTCCCCCAATCCTGAAAATCCTCCCAATCCGCGAATCCCGATTCCGACATCTCACCCAAATTGCCCCAAATCGCCTTATACGCATGTCTTACAAGAATATATCGAAAATTGACCCTGATTCCCCTAGACATGTCCACCGCCAGCCGTCTTGACCGGATTTCCGGCATGGGGCTAGAATCGGCGCTGCAATTCCCGCGCAACCGGAGAGAGCGACATGGCTACTTACATAATGCTCAGCAAGCTGACGGACGAGGGCCGCAAGACCGTCAACAAGCGGCCCTTGAGGATAGAAGAGGTGAACCAGGAGATGGAGGGCTTCGGCGCGAAGGTCATCGCCCAGTACGCCACCCTTGGTCCCTACGACTTCGTGACGGTAATCCAGGCCCCCGACAACGAGACCATAGCCAGGGTCTCCATAGAGTTCGGCTCACGGGGCACGCTGGAGCTGATGAGTATGCCCGCATTCGACACGAGCATATTCATTCACCAGATCTTGGCTCACGAGCCGGGCGACGAGACGTAGCGACAGGCTGGGTTGATACGACCCAGCTCCGCTATGAACCGGCGCTCGGCGTGGCGGCGGCTAGGCGTCCTCGCCGAAGCGCCTGATCTCGTCTATCATGGCCTGGGGGATGTCCTTGGGGACCTGGCCGGCTGCGACCTTGGCGCTCTGCACGGCTTGGCGTATCTCCTCGACCACTTCGGGGTTCGCCAGGGTGGTGGTGTCCCCGACGTCCACGAAGTTGGAGATGGCGGCGGTGACGCGGCGCATGATCTTGCCTGAGCGCGTCTTGGGCAGGTCTGCGGACACCCACACGTGGGCGGGCCTCGCGATAGGCCCGATGATAGTGGAGATCGCGCCCTTCACCTCTGCGACTATCTCCGGCCCAGCCTCGTAGCCCGGCTTGAGCGACACGTACATCTCAGGCACGCGACCCCGGAGCTCGTCTATGGCGGGCACAGCCGCGGCCTCGCTCACGGCCTGCACGGTCAGGGCCGCCGACTCCAGCTCCTTCGTGCCCAGGCGGTGTCCGGCGACGTTGATGACGTCGTCCACGCGGCCCACGATGCGGTAGTAGCCGTCCTCAGACTGCGTGGCCCCGTCGCCGGTGAAGTAGGGCCAGTCGCGCCAGCTCTTGCTGTCCGGGTCCTTGTTGAACTTCCTGAAGTAGGTTTCGACGAACCGGTCGGGGTCGCCCCATACCGTCTGCATCATCCCGGGCCAGGGCCTCGTGACGCAGATGTTGCCGGCCTTGCCGGAGCCGGGATCGATCTCGTTGCTGTCCTCGTCGTAGATGACCGGGAATATGCCGAGCGCGCCCGGCCCGCAGCTGCCAGGCTTCATGGCCTGGAGCGCCGGCAACGTCGCGCCCAGGAATCCGCCCGTCTCCGTCTGCCAGTAGGTATCTACGACCACGGCTTCCTTCTTGCCCACCTCCTCGTAGTACCAGCGCCACACCTCGGGCTCTATCGGCTCGCCGACGGTGGTCATGTGCTTGAAGTGGTAATCGTACTTCGCGGGTTCGTCCGGCCCGGCCTTTCGGAGCATCCGGATGGTGGTGGGCGCAGTGTGGAAGATGTTCACGTCGAGGCGCTCCGCGATGCGCCACGCCCTGCCGGCGTCCGGGTAGTTCGGGACCCCCTCGTACATGACGCTCGTCGCCGCCACCGAAAGAGGCCCGTAGACGATGTAGGAGTGGCCCGTTATCCAGCCTATGTCGGCCATGCACCAGTACACGTCTCCGGGGTGGATGTCCTGGTAGTACTTGGATGTCCCGGCGACGTATGAGAGGTACCCTCCGGTGCTGTGCTGCGCTCCCTTGGGCTTGGCGGTCGTGCCGCTGGTGTACATCAGGAACAAGGGAGCCTCCGCGGGCATCGAGACCGGCTCGACCCGCCTGCCCGTGTACTCTTCGAGCAGATCGTCCACGAAGTAGTCTCGGCCTTCGACCATCGGCGATTCCGACTGGTATTGGCCCTTGTAGCGCCGCCAGACCAGCACCTTGTCCACTTTCGCGCCGTTCGCCTCCGCGTGCGCCACGGCCTCGTCCGCCTTGACCTTGTGGTCGAGCATCCCGCCGCTGCGATGGTAGCCGTCCATAGTGATGAGCGTGTTGCTGCCGGAGTCCACTATGCGGTCGCCGCAGGCCGCGCCGCTGAAGCCGCCGAACACCTGGGAGTGAATGACGCCCAGCCGGGCGCAGGCAAGCATCGCGACCGGGAGCTCGGGCATCATGGGCATGTGGAGCGTAACGCGGTCCCCAGCCTTCAGGCCCGCGAAATCCCGCAGCAGCGCCGCGAACTCGTTGACGCGGACGTAGAGCTCCTGGTACGTGATGACTCGGTCCTCTTCGTCCTCCAGCTCGGAGACCCAGATGAACGCAGCCTTGTTCCTGTGCTCGTCCAGGTGGCGGTCGACGCAGTTGTAGGAGGCGTTCAGCTTTCCGCCGACGAACCACTTCCAGAACGGCGGCTCCGAGGTGTCGAGGGTCGTATGCCAGTACTTGTCCCACGTCAGCAGGTCGGCGTACTCGCGGTAGTACTCCGGGAACCTGTCCTCCGTGAACCGCTCGAAGACGGACGGGTCGGCCATGTTGGCCTGCGATATGAACGCCGCGCCGGGGTGAATTCGCTCCTCTTCGCGCCAGTGTGAGGCTATCTGCGCCTCGCTGACATCGCCGTCCTGGTTGGTCTGCGTCATCGTCGTCGGTCCTCCTGGATAGATCTGCTACCGCTGGGGCCCCAAGGGAGCGCCGCTCCTCGAGCCTGAGGAGAAGGATACCAGCGGCAAATCGGCGTTTCAACCCGGCTGACCCCAAGCTGCCCCAACCTTGATTCAGACACCTCCGCCTTGCCTGCTGAGCGAGCGGGGTTTAGATGCGATTGCCCTGTCTCCGAGCCGGGTTCGGCTTTACACCCCGCTTCGCCCATAGATATAATCGTAGGGTAGGGCGGCGCATCGCGGCCCGAACAAGGTGTTCGGAGCAACCGACTTGGCGGCAAGAACCATCTTAGAGTTCCCGCATCCCATACTCAGGCGCAAGGCCAAGAAGGTGCGCAGGATCGACGAGTCGGTCCACGCCCTGGCCGACGACTTGCTCGATACCCTGCGCGAGGTGGGCGGCGTGGGCTTGGCCGCGAACCAGATCGGCGACCTGCGCCGCGTCATCGTCATAGACATCCCGGAGGAGGACGATCCGAGGGTGTACGTCAACCCGGAGATAGTACACCGCGAGGGCGAGCGGGAGGTGACGGAGGCTTGCCTGAGTGTTCCTGGATACCACGGGACCATCAAGCGGGCTATCTGGGTGAAGGCCAGGGGGTTGGACCGCAGTTCGAACGTCTTCCGCATCACGGCGGACGGCCTGCTGGCGCAGGCATTGGAGCACGAGATAGACCACCTGGACGGCATCCTCTACTTCGACCACCTGGAGGCGCACCAGTCGCTGGCTCGGAACGAGACTGGGCGCGAGGAGGAGGACGATATGGAGTCGGTGGCCGTCTAGGCTCGTTGTCATGGTACAGGCAGCCGAAGTCGAACCGCCTATCACAGCCGCGCGCCTGCCGGGGCTTCCGGCCATCGTGGAGCCGCTCCGCCGCTTCTTCTCGTCGCGGGGCCTTCCCGCGTATCTTGTCGGAGGCGTGGCGCGTGACGCGCTGCTCGGCAGGGAGACCCTGGACATCGACATCGCTGTCGCTGGCGACGTCGGCCTAGCCGCCACGGAAGCGGCGGCGGCTCTCGGCTACAGGGTTCACGCGCTGGATACGGCGCGGCGCATCTTCAGGCTCAGCCCAGGCCACGGAGCGCCGTGGGTAGATATTAGCCCGCTCCGGGGTTCGATCTGGGAGGACCTGGGAGGACGGGACTTCACCATTGACGCTATGGCAATCCCGCTGATGGGCCGGGCCGACCTCATCGACCCCTACGACGGCGCGTCGGACCTCGAGCGACGGAAGGTCCGCGCCCTTTCGAGCGGCGTGTTCGAGGACGACCCGGCCAGGCTGCTTCGGGCTGTCCGCCTGTCCGCGCAGCTAGGCTTCGACGTCGAGCCCGCGACCCGCGGCTGGGTCAAGGCCCGCGCGGGGCTCGTATCGTCGGTTGCAGCCGAACGGGTGAGGGACGAGCTGATGAAGCTGCTGGGCGCCAGGTCAACTGCGCGGCGGATCAGGGACATGGATGAGCTGGGGCTGCTGCGCAGGGTCATTCCGGAGCTGGAGGACGCCAGGGGCGTCGCCCAGCCCAAGGAGCACTACTGGGACGTGTTTGACCACTCTATCGAGACGGTGGGGCAGGTCGAGAGACTGCTCCAGTCTGGCGAGGGGCGCGACCTGCTTGGGACAGAAGCGTACCTGGAGAATCTGGACGAATACTTCGCGCAGCCCGCAAGCGACGGTCACAGCAGGCTGAATCTGGTAAAATTGGCGGGACTGCTGCACGACATATCGAAGCCTGCAACGAAGACGGTCGAGCCTTCAGGCCGCATACGCTTCCTTGGACATCACGTCGAGGGGTCCAGGGTCGCGAGGGACATCCTGACGAGGTTGAGGTTCAGCCGGGCCGGTGTGGAGCTCGTGAGTACGATGATCGAGAATCACCTGAGGCCCGGCCAGATGGCGAAACGCGGAGAGATCCCGACCCGTCGAGCGGTGTACCGTTTCCACAGGGACCTGGGAGAGGCCGCTTTCGACACCGTGTACTTGAACATGGCAGACTATCTTGCGGCCCGCGGCCCCGCCCTGGACGCGGAGGACTGGCGGTACCGCCGCCAGGTCGCCGGGCATATCCTTCGAGGCAGGTTCTTGGAGGAGAGGACGACAAGGCCGCTTGGTCTTGTCAATGGGCATGACATCATGAACGAGCTCGGGATAGCGCCCGGGCCGAGGATAGGAGAAATGCTGGAGATGGTGAGAGAAGCTCACGCGAGCGGCGAGGTCAGTACCAAGGAGGAGGCGCTGCGGCTCATTGCGGTCAAGCTCCAGCCCGGAGGCCCCGGTGCGTAGATACGCTCGTACACTGGCATTCATAGTCATCCTCGTGGTCCTGGCGGGCCTCGCCCTGGGCTACCAGTATCTTCCTGGAGTAGACGACCCGACGATACGGCTTGGCAATTTCGAGCGGGGCGGCAGCTCCCTGCTCGGCTTGGAATTGGGGCTGGACCTGCAGGGCGGGACTCACCTGGTGTATCAGGCGTCTCTCGAGGGCCCCGCTGGCGAGGCCATTCCGCCGACCCGGGACCAGATGGACGGTCTCATCCGCACTATCGAGCGGCGCGTCAACGGCGCGGGCTTGGGTGAGCCGATACTCCAGCTGCTTGGAGAGGATAGGCTGCTGATCCAGCTTCCGGGCGTGGACGACCCCGGTCGCGCCAAGAGGATCATAGGCGAGACGGCGCGGCTGGAGTTCAAGCATCGCATACTCGAAGTAGAGCAGGAGGTCTTGGGCCTAACTGCCGATGAGGTGGTCTCGTTCCAAGTTGGGACTATCCTATTGGGCGGGTCCGATGACCCGGGCACGCTCCCGGCGTTCCGTCCTGGCGACTCGAAGGTCGCCATCCCACTGGGTCCCGTGCCGGAGGAGACACCCACAGCGGAGGAGACGCCTGCCGCTGAGGGGACGCCGACAGCGGAGGAGACGCCCGCGGCGGAGGGTACGCCTGCGGCAGAGGAGACACCGACAGCGGAGGGTACGCCTGCGGCAGAGGAGACACCGACAGCGGAGGGTACGCCTGCGGCAGAGGAGACACCGACAGCGGAGGGTACGCCTGCGGCGGAGGAGACGCCCGTGGCGGAAGGTACGCCTGCGGCGGAGGAGACACCCACAGCGGAGGGTATGCCGACAGCGGAGGGTACGCCGACAGCGGAGGAGACGCCCGCTGCCGAGGGTACGCCCACTCCCGAAGCCGACGATGCGGTAGGAGCGCCGGCGATGGTCATCGAGCTTCAGCCATCGGCGGCGGCCGAGTTCCGCGACTTGATGGGCCGCCTAGAGGCCAGCCTGGTCGTTGCCCGGGGCGCTGCTTCGGTATATCCCAACTTCCTGAGTTTGGCCGTCGAGGGCCAGTCCGAGCAGCCGTTGTTGATTCCCTTCCAGCCGATTGCGCCCATCGGCGACGGCACCTTCATACCGCTACCCGTGGACCCGCAGGTCAGGCAGGTCCCGGACACCGACAAGTTCCTGCTGAGCCTCGGGAACTCCATCCCCTCGGTTGAGGATGCGTTGGAGCGGTTCGCGCCGGATGCGAGACTGGTATTCACCGAGCTGTTCGGCAAGGTGGACGAGGACATCAACCTAACGGGTGAGGACCTGGCCCGGGCGTATCCTGGTCAGCACAACACCACCGGGCTGCCCATCATCAACATCGAGTTCAACTCCGAGGGCACGCGGAAGTTCGGCGAGATAACGTCGCAGATAGCGGGGACGCCGGACCTGCTGGCCATCGTTCTGGACGACGAGGAGCTGATAGCGCCGCGCGTCAACCAGCCAATCACGCGGGGCGTGGCGTTCATCGAGGGCAGGGACTTCACGTTCGACCGGGTAAGCGAGATATCCTTGCTGCTGGAGGGCGGGCGCCTGCCGGTGCCTATCGCGCTGATACAGGAGCGCAACATTGACGCTATCCTAGGCGCCGACTCGCTCGCCAAGAGCGTCGTCGCGGGTCTCGTAGGACTGGGCCTCGTGCTCGCCTTCATGGTCGCGTACTACCGGATACCTGGTCTGGTCGCGTCTGCGGCCCTGGTGATATACGCGGCTTTGCTGCTGTCCGTGTTCAAGATGATGCCGGTTACGTTGACCTTGTCAGGGGTTGCGGCGGTGATACTGTCTATCGGCATGGCGGTGGACGCGAACATCCTGATATTCGAGCGGATGAAGGAGGAGCTGAGAGCGGGCCGCACGCTGTTGTCGGCCATCAACATCGGCTTCAACCGGGCGTGGCCCGCCATTCGGGACGGCAACGTCTCGACCCTGATAACGTGCGCGATACTGTTCTGGTTCGCGGACACGCTGGGCGCGACCATCGTGCAGGGGTTCGCTATTACGCTGGCGTTCGGCGTTCTCATCAGCATGTTCACGGCGATAATAGTGAGCCGGACCTTCCTGAGGGTGATGGCTGCCACGGCCATCGGGCGCAGGCTCGGCATATTCGCGCCGGCGGGATCTTCGGACCTGCCCCGGCAGCAGGAGGCCCAGGCTGGATGAGGAGTCAAAGCCTCCACTTCCACGATGGAGCGCCGACGCGCGGGCGCTCGTCGAGAGCGGAATACAAATCTCCTCTCCCCCAATGGGAAAGGATTAAGGTGAGGGTGACTTGGACTTCGTAGGCAAGAGGGTGTGGTTCTTCCTGGCATCGGCGCTTGTGATAGCGCCGGGGATAGCGTTCCTGGCGATTGGGGGAGGGCTGAATCCCGGCATCGACTTCACGGGCGGCTCGACGACGGGGCTGGAGTTCGCGGCGGACGTGCAGCAAGAAGACCTGCGGACGGAGCTGACGACGCTCGGTTATCCGGACGCCATCGTGCAGCGTATGGACGAGCGGGCGTTCTTCGTGCGGACGAAAGAGCTGAACGAGAATGAGAAGGACGCGATGGTCGCGGAGCTGGAGTCTCGGCTGTCGCCGGACGGGGTTACGACGCTGTCGTTCGACCTCGTGTCGCCTGTCGTTGCGGCCGAGACGGTGGTCAACGCGATGTGGGCGGTGCTTGCCGCGGCGGTGGGCGTATTCCTGTACGTGTGGTGGGCGTTCAGGAACATGCCAAGCCCCCTCCGGTACGGCGCGGCGGCCATCGTGGCGCTGCTTCACGACACGGCGGTAGTGGTGGGGATATTCGGGATGCTCGGCGTGCTGTTCGACGTCGAGGTGAACGCGATGTTCTTGATAGCGCTGCTGACGGTGATAGGCTACAGCGTCAACGACACAATCGTCGTCTTCGACCGTCTCCGCGAGAACGTCGCCATATACCCGAACCGGAGCTTGCAGGTCAACGCGAACCTGAGCATATCGCAGAGCCTGAGCAGGTCGTTGAATACGAGCCTGACGCTGATGTTCACTTTGCTGGCGCTGCTGCTGTTCGGCGGCCCGACGATACGGAACTTCCTGTGGGTGCTGCTGATAGGCGTGGTGGTGGGGACGTACAGCTCCATAGCGATAGCGACGCCGGCGCTGATGGTGTGGGAGGCGGGCGACCTGCGGCGGCTGTTCCGGAGGCTGCGGCCGGCTTAGGGTCAGGCGCTACGCGGGAGGGGGCTGGGTGGAGGACGCCATGCTTATGTAGAGCGGGTATATCTGGTTCACGAACCGGTATGCGCCGCGCGGACCGTCCGGGTCTGGCTCGATGACGTTGAGTTCGCGGAGTTTTCGCAGCAGATTGTCGAAGACACCCCTTTCGTCTATATCCAGTTTTGCCATGACTTCGCTGCGCTTGATTCCGTAAGGCCCGGCTATCTTGCCCAAGATAGAGAGGTATCGCGGGCTTCGCAGCGCTCGATATACAGTTGGATCGAGGTATTTGTTGCCCACGTTCTGGGCGGCGGCGAAGAGTCCGGCCCAAGTGTCTTTGTCGTCAATGATGCCGTCTTCATCTTCCCAGAAGACCGCATCTCCTATCTCGTGCATGAGTATGGGCAAGCCGCTGGCAAACATGACCATGAAGTGAAGCGCCTGGGGTTCGACGACGATGCCGGCGCCGTTGAACGCCTGCTCGATGAACTCGCTGACCTCTTCGTCTGACAGTCTGTCTATATGCGCGACGCGGAATATCCGCATGAGGGACGGCTGCGCCGCTGCCAATGAGTCGCGTTTTTCGGGAAGGCCGATGAGCATGACGGCGACGGGATAGGGGCCGAACTGAGTTGCTACCTGGTCAACGAAGGACTTGTACCAGTTGGCGAATTCGGCGCTTTCGGCCAACCCGTTGATGTCGTCGAGGATTAAGAAGAGGCCGGCGCGCTCATCGGATATCTTGGCTACGATGTTGCCTATGGCCTCGGGAAAGTTCCTTACCAAGCTCGGCAGAGCGCTTGGAGGAGGCGTGAACTTGACCGAGACGCCGAAGAGTCCGACCTGCTGGACGTGCTGCCCGAACATGCCTTCTATCTTCTCGAACCAGGACTGTCTGTGTGTCTCTTTCAGTATCTGGTCGAAGACGTGCTCCACCATGTCATCCAAGGAGTCGACCCCGCCGAGGAATACGTGGACGCCGAGCGCGTTCAGCTTTTTCGAGACGAGCTCGCTGACGAAGGCCGCGAAGGAGCTTTTTCCGATACCGCGGTCGCCGGTGAGGAAGATGTTCTCCTGTCTTCCGGCGACGGCCAGCTCCACGTAGCGGCGCAACTCCTCGATTTGGGTTCCTCGCCCTACGAACAGATCGACGGGCACGGGGCTGCCTGGGGTGAATGGGCTTGTGTCTTTGGGCATCCCTGCGCCCTCCAGACCAATCTGGCTGGATGGTATTCTACTGCGCGGTAGCGCCGCCGTCTATCACCAGCTCCGCGCCTGTTACGTAGGAGGCTTCGTCGGATGCCAGGTATAGGATGCCGTAGGCGATCTCTTCGACCGTGCCGAATCGCTTCATGGGGACGCTCTCGGTTCGGCGGGCCACGAGGTCCGCGTCAGTGAAGTATTGGTGGGTCATGGGCGTGTCCACGTAGCCGGGGTGGACGGAGTTGACCCTGATGCGATCCTTGGCGTACTGGATGGCGGCGGCCTTGGTGAAGACGCGGACGGCGCCTTTGGCGGCATGGTAGGCGGTGGAGGACGGGCTGCCTATCATGCCGAAGATGGACGAGACGTTGACGATGGAGCCGCCGCCAGCCTTTCGCATCTCCGGGATGACGGCCTTCGCGCCGAGGAAGGCTCCCTTGGCGTGGACTTCCATCTGGCCGTCCCACATCTCGATGGTGGTGTCCTCGACGGTTTCGCGGGACGTGGAGCCCGCGTTGTTGACGAGGATGTCGAGCTTGCCGAATTGTGAGACGACGACGCGGAGGGCGTTGGCCCACTCTTCTTCGCTGGTTACGTCGAGCCTGACGAAGATGGCGTCAGCGCCGGAGCCGCGTATCTGGGCGGCGGTGGTCTCCCCGTCCTGTTCGTTTATGTCGGCGATGGCGACCTTCGCGCCTTCTCGCGCGAAGATCCGCGCGGACGCGCCGCCGAACCCCATGAGCTTTCCGCTCACGCCGTTGGCCGCGCCGGTTATCAGGGCTGCCTTGCCTTCGAGCCGCATCGCGCTCCGTCTGGGTCGCATTGATGAGGACAGGGATTATACAGGGCGTAGGTCATGGTTGTCGTCGGTCAAATCACTGGTTGGAGAGTGAGAGCTCTTGCCAGCTCTGGCCTGCGTCTGTGGAGCGCAGCGCGAGCCCGTCGGCCGAGCCGGCCATTACGGTGCGGTCGTCGGCGAAGCCGGGCGATAGGGCGACAGCGTCGACAGCGTTGAACCCCTGGTGGGCCGTTCTCCACGACTTTCCGCCGTCGTTGGTTACGAATATGCCTCCTGATACCGTGCCGGCGTACAGGGTCTGGTCTTCGGGGAAGGCGGGTGAGATTGCGAGGTCGAGGGTCCTCTTGCTGAGCACGCCGCTGTTGGCCCTATCCCACGAATCGCCCCCGTCCGTGGATCGGTATATGCCTTCCCACTTGGTGCCCACGAATAGGGTTCGGTCGTCGGCGAAGCCGGGGGACATGGCTATCGAGAGGATGAAGGTATCGCCAAGGCCCTGGCTGACTGCGGTCCACGAGCCGCCTCCGTCCGTGGACCTGAACATGCCGTCGCGCCCGGAGCCTGCGAATATGGCGCGGTCGGAGTCGAACGTTGGGGACGTGGCTGTGAGCAGGACGTTGCTTTCGGCCAGCCCGGACAGGCTCCAGGTGTCCCCGCCGTCGCGCGAGACGTACGCGCCGCCGATGTTGGAGCCGGTGAACAGCCAATGCCTGCCCGAAGAGGCGGCCGCGGCCAGGTGCGGGACGTTGCCGTCCGGAAGGCCCTGGCCGGCGGGGCTCCAGCTCTCGCCTCCGTCGACGGAGCGGAACAGCCCCCCGGTGCGCGTTCCCGCGTACACGGTGCGGTCGTCCTCGAAGCTGGGCGATACTACGATGGCCTGCACGTTGCCATCGGTGACGCCGGTGTTGACCTGTCTCCAGGACTCGCCGCCGTTGGTGGACTTGAATATGCCCGCCCGCTCGCTCCCGGCGAATACCGTCTGGTCGGCGTGGAAGCCTGGGGACATAGCCAGCGCCAGGACTCGGCCAGCGTCCTCCGGCCTGACGTCCACGCTGGGGATGGGCGTAGGCGTGGGCTCGGGCGAGCCGCCGCACGCGGCCAGAGCGATTGTGAGGAGCGAGAGTATCAGCGCGCGCATGGTTGGATTATACGCGGAGAAACGCGCCCGTATATCAGCGCTCTGAGCTCGTGAGCAGGTCGAGACGTTTGCCCCAGCGGGCCAGGAATCGGGTGAAGTTCTTGCGGCTGAGCTCGTCGCGTTCGTCCTCGTCCAGGGCGCTCCATACGCGGTGCTCGCGCAACCGGACGGGCAGGCCCGGGTCCGCGACGATGCGATACCCCTTGTCCTTGAAATGAAAGCTGTAGTCTATGTCGAGGTTGCGGTAGAAGCGGAAGCTCTCGCGCATCAGCCCCACGTCGGCCAGGCAAGACCGCCTGAACGCGAAGCAGTACGCCTGCATTGCGTCCACGTCGCCGGTCCGGCCCCTGGGCTCGTGGAAGGTCCTGATGTCCGATGTTGTCAGGCCGAAGGGGCCTGCGACGCCTATGGATTCGTCGGCCAGGATGGACGCGATCGGCCCGCATAGGTCGCCTGTAACCTCCACGCTGGTATCGAGCATGACTACTATCCTGCCGCGAGCCTGGCGCAGGATGATGTTGCGGGCGGCGCCCTCTCCGAGTGCGTGGTCTGTATGTATGACCCGCAATCGGGCGTCCGTTTTCGCCCTCTCCTCGAGCCATTCGGACGCGCCGTCGGTGGAGCAGTTGTCCACCACTACGGCCTCGACCGCGCTGTTCCCCACCCACCTGAGGGCGCTCTTCAGGCAGCGGCGGGCATCGTCCAGGTAGTTGCTGGCAACGATGGCGATGGTGAAGTCAACCTCGTCCGCCCGGTCGATTAGCGATTCGACTTCGGACGAGGACGAGATGGAGGGCCAAGCATCTTCGCGCCTCTCCCAGGCGGTCTTGGGGCGGGCGCGGGTTTCGCCTGTGGCGTCCTGGAGGACGAAGCCTTCGCGCTCGATCTCGATACGATGGGCGTCCGCCTCGTCGTACTCACGGTTGCGGCGGTGGGCGCTTCTGTGCTCGACAGAGGCGATGGTCTCTTCCGTGACCTCGTATCGGCCGGCGACGTCGGCGAGCCCCAGTCCGAGGACGCGGTCGAAGCGGAGCAGCGCCGCCAGCTTGACCCTTCCAGGCAGGGCGGCCCGCGCGACCTTCCAGCTCAGCGCCAGGGCGCCGGGCATGTCGAGGTTGTCGTTGACGCGGTCGAGGAACCGGGCTTCCCATTCGAGGATGGCGGACTCGCCCCCGCTGTTCGCTTCAGGGAGGCGTCCCCATTCCCAGACGCTGTTCTGCAGCCTGAGGAGGCCGCGCTGCGCTGCCTTCAAGGACGTGAAGGTGAAATCCAGCCGGGCGCTGTAGCGGGCCGTCATGCACAGGTAGCGCAGGGCGAGGGGATCGATGCCCTGGGACTCGACGTCGGCGAGGGTGAAGGAGTTGCCGGCGGATTTCGCCATCTTTACGCCGTCGGCGAGCAGGTGTTGGCCGTGGACCCAGGTCGTGACCACGGGCCCGCGGGCGAAGCCCTCGCTCTGGGCGATCTCGTCCTCGTGGTGAGGGAAGATGTTATCTACGCCGCCCGTATGGATGTCGAACCGGGCGCCCAGATACTTCAAGGACATGGCGGAGCATTCGATGTGCCAGCCTGGAAAGCCCTTGCCCCATGGACTGTCCCATACGAGGTCCCGTCCCGGCTCGCCGAGCTTCCAGAGGGTGAAGTCGCGTGGGTCTTTCTTGAGGGGGTCGGGCTCGATGCGGACGGCTTCCCGGAGGCCCTGGTCGCCGGTGTTGCCGGAGAGCTTGCCGTATTCCTCGAAGCTGGACACGTCGTAATAGACATTGCCGGCGACGGCGTAGGCGTGTCCGGCCCGCAAGAGGTCTTGGATGATGGCGATCATGTCGGGCACGTGGTCGGTCGCCTTTGGGTATTGGTCGGCTGGGAGGATGTTCAGGCTGCGCTCATGGGAGAGGAAGCGGTCGGTGTAATGGCGCGCGATCTCCTGGGGGGCCATGCCGTGGGCGCGCGCCTCGGCGATCACCTTGTCGCCGCCCCGCTCCAGCGCCTCCTGGCGCATGTGTCCCACGTCGGTGATGTTCTTGACGTGATGGACGGAGACGCCTTGGAACTCCAGTGCGCGGCGAATCCAGTCGGCCATCATGTACGACCGTAGGTTTCCCACGTGGGCGTCCCTGTACACGGTCGGCCCGCAGGTGTACATGCCGACGCGGCCGGGTTCGAGCGGCTGGATGGTGGAGAGCCGCTTGGCGAGGGTGTCGTAGATCCGGAGCATTAGTCGCCGCCGTCCCCGGAAGCTATGGTGAGCACCCTGAGCAGGTTGGTGCCTCCTGGGACGCCTATCGGCAGCCCCGCCACGAGCACGGCAAGGTCGCCGGGCTCGGCGCCGCACATGCTGATGGCCGCGTCTTCTCCAAGCCGGAAGAAATCGTCCACCGTGC
The DNA here is from genome assembly GCA_958296115.1 of uncultured Dehalococcoidia bacterium. Taxonomy (GTDB): domain Bacteria; phylum Chloroflexota; class Dehalococcoidia; order Lucifugimonadales; family CAJWER01. Next base: position 1,339,266 of record OY282442.1, on the reverse strand, counting down.
GGATCTTGGACACGATTATGGGGACCACTCCCCATGCCAGGGTGAGCCTGCGCTGGACCTCTGCGCTGGAGGTCAGGGCGAGTATGGGCGAGACGGGGCGGTATTTGGAGACGCGGGAAGCGGTCCCGCCGGATTCGGTGAAGGCGATGATGAGCGCCGCGTCGAGCTGGTATGCGGTGTGACAGGCGTTGTAGCTGATGGCGTCGTCGGTCTGGGGTTCGAGATGCTCGAACTTATCGACGATGATCTTCTCATAGGGCAGAGCGGCTTCGGCCTGCAGCGCGACCTCGACCATCACCTTGACCGCCTCGCTTGGGTACTGGCCTACGGAGGTCTCGCCGGAGAGCATAATGGCGTCGGTGCCGTCGTATATGGCGTTTGCCACGTCCGTGACTTCGGCGCGGGTGGGCACGGGCGAGAGGATCATGGACTCGAGCATCTGGGTGGCCGTGATGACCGGCTTGCCCGCCTGGTTCGACATGGCGATTAGCTGCTTCTGTATGACGGGGACCCTGGCGAGGCGCACCTCGACGCCCATGTCGCCCCGCGCGACCATTATGGCGTCGCTCGCGGCCAGTATCTCGTCGAAGTGTCCGAGGGCGTCCGCGCGTTCTATCTTGGAGATGACGCAGGGCTTGTGGCCTCGCCTGTCGAGTATCCGGCGTGCCGCGTGAATGTCGTGGGGGCCGGAGACGGTTGAGAGCGCGACGAAGTCGGCCTTGTGGGTCGCGGCGAATTCGAGGGCGGCCACGGCCTTTTCGTCCGGGAACTCGTGCGACGGGCTCTTGCCCGGGGTGGCGACGCCTCTGCGTTCGGTGAGACGGCCCCCCCTGACCACGGCGCATGTTACGTCCTCGTCTTCGACGCTGGTTACGCTCAGCTCTATCAGGCCGTCGTCGACCAGGACCGGCCTGCCGGGCGCGGCGTCCAGGTGTATTCCGGGCGGCGCTACCGAGACCAGGCGTGGGCTGCCGATTAGGTCTCTGCTCGTCAGGGTGATGACGTCGCCCGGAGCGAGGTTGACGACGCCGGGGTTCGTGGGGCCGGTGCGGTACTTGACGCCCGGCACGTCCACCATGACGCCGAGGGGGAGGTTCATCTCTTCGGAGACCCTGCGAACGGTTTGCACCGCCTGCCGATGCTCTTCGAGGGAGCCGTGCGAGAAGTTGAGCCTCGCTATGCTCATCCCGGACTCGACCAACGACCGCACGGCCTCTTCGGTTGAAGTCGCCGGGCCAAGGGTGCATACGATCTTGGTCTTGGGCCGCTTGGTCTCTGGACGCATAAGCCGTTCACCCCCGCATGTCCCCAATTATAGAGAGCGAGGGCAGGAACGCAAGGACGGAGCGCTATGTCGGTGGGTGGGATGGGTTATACTAGGCCCATGTTCGAGGTCAAGCAGCTCAACGACCTCCAGGATATTGACCTGAAGGCCGCGGCGGCCCAGGAGCGTCTCGCGTCCGTCCGGGGCAAGCTCTCGGACCGTTCCGGGATCCAGTCGGCGAAGCGGCGTCTCGGCGAGCTCGAGAAGCGCGCCGAGGAGCTCTCGACCCAGCGCCGCGGAATCGAACGGCTCGTGTCCGAGATAGACACCAGCCTCAAACGGCTTGACCAGCGGCTGTACGGCGGGGGCGTAACCAATCCGCAGCATCTGGCGGCGGCGGAAGAGGAGCGGAAGTTCACGGCGGCCCGGCAAAGGGATGCCGAGGACCAGCTTCTCGAGGTGATGATACGCTTGGAAGAGTTGGAGCCGGTCTTGGCCGAGGCTCGCGACGCCGCATCGAGGCTCGAAGAGGCGAGGCCGGGTCTCGAAGATGGATGGCGCGAGGAGGAGCGGGACCTCACGGCCAGGCTGGCGGCTTTGCGGAACGAGAGGGAGGCGCTGCTGCCGTCCATGCCCGTCAATCTGCTGCCCATGTACGAATCGCTGCGCAAGAGCAAGGGCGGCCGGGCGGTTGCGCTGGTCGAGCGGGGTACGTGCCAGGGCTGCCGCCTAGCCCTGACGACCCAGGAGATGCAGCGGGCCCGCGTCGGCCAGCAGGTCGTCCAGTGCAGCTCGTGCGGACGCATCCTGTACGTGGTATGAGGTCGGTCGCGTGCGTGCGGTCGGATACTTCAGGGTCGGAGAGCCCGGGGACTCGTCGGGCCTGGAGGCGCGATTCGAGGAGTTCTGCCGCCTCAATCTCCATCAGCCCGTAACGATCCTCGAGGCCGGGTTGCCTGAAGAGGGCGGCCGGGGCGTGCGCGGGCTGCTCAATTACATCGAACTCGTTGGCGCGGATTTCATTGTGGTGGCAGGCTCGGCCGCCGACCTAGGCGATGACCTCGAGACGGTGGCGCGGTCCCTGGTTGCGCTCGACCGGCTCGACGTAGAGGTCGTCTGCATGGACGACGAGTATCCCAATCCGCTGCAGAACGCCATGCGTCTGTTCGATGTCGGCGGCGTCTCGTCGGAGCGGAGCAGCCGGGTCAAGCAGTCTATGAGTATGCGCGCCCTGCAGGGCCGCGCCCTTGGACGGACGCCCTACGGCTACCGCATAGGGGACAGCGGTCGGCTGGAGATAGACGCGAGGGAGGCGTCGGTCGTGCGCATGATATACCGCATGTACACGCGGTACGGCCTGGGCTTCAGGCTGATAGCGCAAGACCTGAACGGGCGAGGGCTGACCACCCGCCGGGGCGGGAGCTGGAGCGTCGTGGGTGTCAGGGACATCCTGCGGAACCCGGCTTACATAGGCACTTACACGCGGTTGGGCATACGCCGTCCCAAGGCCCACGAGCCGATCGTGTCGCCGGAGGACTTCAGGAAGGCCCAGGACACCGCCAGGTCCCGCCAGCCCTTTGGCCGCGTCAACCGGTCGAGTCCGTTCCTGCTATCCGGCATCGCGTATTGCGCCTATTGCGGCAACAGGATGATGGGCGTAACGCGGCGTCGGTCGTGGAAGCGCAAGGACGGAGCCAGGGCTTCGGGGACGTACCGCTACTACCAGTGCCAGTCGAGAAACAACCAGGGGCGCTGCGGGTATCACACCTGGCGGGAGTCGAAGCTCGATGAGGTCGTGGCGCACCAGGTGCGGGAGGCGCTCGACGAGAAGGGTGGGTCTGGCGGCAGGGTCGGGGACGCGGCGTCCAGCAAGGCTGACGACGCGGCTAACGCGGAGCGCCGGCTGCTCACCGCCGCGAGACGCGCCGCGCGAAAGGAGATAACTCTGCGAGTACTCGGCGAGTACGTCGCGGAGCTGGACTCGGCCCGTGGGGAGGTCGGCGCGGAGGGGCAGGTCGACGCTAGGGAGGCGCTCTCGGGGTGGAGCTCGCTTGGTTTCGCCGAGCGCCGGGACATCATGGAGCGCCAGGTCGCGCGGGTCGTGGTGGAGGATGACCGCGTGGAGGTAGTTCTCTAACACAGGGCAATCGCATCTTGTTCATCTTGGCAGGCGATTCCAACGTGAACTAGGGCCAACCACAACGGGTTGCCCCTGCGCGTCCCCCCGCCTGGATTTCTCACCAGGAGAGGGTTGTTCGCCTCGTCCTCTGTCAGTTGGTCTTGCGCCGGCTCCTTTCTGTTGGCGCTCTGGCGGGTTCTAGCCGCTTCTGCGCCTGGCTTATCGCCCTTTCCCTTCGGGGGAGGGGCGCAGGGCGGGGCGTTTGCCCTCACCCTGGCCCTTTCCCCCGTGAGGGAGAGGGAACTTGGCGGGTCTTGCGACCCGCGCCCTATCTACTCCTGGTTTCTCCCGCTCACGCGGGAGATGAGTTTGCCTTGCAAGGCAGTGACTCCGGTACTTGCTTCGAGGATGCCGACGTCGATCGCCCGCCGACACTGGGGGTGCAGCCCCTCCTCTAACTTTCCCGGACGGCTGACGGGCCCTTGCGGGACCGCCTGCGTTTCGCGCTTGGACCTTCCACCCGCCAAGGCGTCGGGCTGCGCTGGCTACGGTCCTCCCGGTCGTCCGAGAGTCCGCACCTGGAACGGGGGAGGCGCATTTGGCACTGCGTCCTCCTGGGGGGGCGCCGAAACACAGAGCGACCTTCTCATACCGCGGGGGCCCCGTCCCAACAACAGCGGCGGCATGAATGCCCAGATTTGGCAGAGGTGGGTCTGTGCTCGTTTGGTGTACGCCCCTTCGGGCCGTCTACCAGACTAGCACGGCTGTTCTCGCGGTGTCAAGGGGCAGCTTGGGGCAATTTGGGGTCAATTTTGGCAATTTATAGATGCGATTGCCCTGTTCTCTAACAGGGAGGCGCTGGCGGCGCGTCGCTCGACGGGCTACAATGGCGAGGCGCAAGAGGGCCGGGCGGCCGCCGTCCCGATTCGTCGGGAGGGAGGAAAGTCCGAGCGCCACCGGGCAAAGGATGCCCGCTAACGGCGGGGCGGGGCGACCCGACGGAAAGCGCCACAGAAACGTACCGCCCCGAGTAATCGGGGCAAGGGTGAAAAGGCGAGGTAAGAGCTCACCGCTCCGGTGGCAACATCGGGGGTCTAGGCAAGCCCCATCCGGCGCAAGGCCAAATAGAGGGACTATGGCGCCCGGCCAGTCCCCGGGTTGGCCGCATGACCCCGTCGGCAACGGCGGGGCTAGATAGATGGCCGCCGCCTCCGCGGTCATGGGGACGAAGCCCGCCTCGGCGGGCGTAAACCCCTGCGCGCGGAGGTACAGAACTCGGCTTACAGGCCCTCTTGCGCGTCAAAGCCCCCGGACGGGTTTTCGGTCCGGGGGTTTTGCGTGGCAGGCCCCATCAGCCCTGGACGGGAACGAAGAGGCCGAGTCCGTAGTGGCAGGCGAAGCCCAGGGCTATAGGGCCTTGGACGGGCTGGTCGAACTCGATTTCGAAGTTGAACGCGCCGCCGCCAGTGGAGCCGCGCTTCCTGAACCTGAAGAATTCGAACGGACGGAAGCCGCTCGATCGTCCTTCGCGCATAGGGGCTATGCGTGTTCGTCGGTCTGCGACCTTCGTGACGCGCCCGGATAGTCCGGGCCAGCGAATGTCAATCTCGCGCTCGATCTGCTCAACCGGCCCGTCAATCATGTGCCTGTCGTCCTTCGGCCCCCGAAACTTCGTGTGGCGGGGCAGAACGTAGGGCGTGATAGACCGCCAGCGCTTGGACTTCCCGAATATGGGCGATACGCCGGAGAAGTCGCTCTCTTTGCCATGCGCCTGATATACGAGCTGGAGCGGCTCGCGTCCTCCCCCGCGGTTGAGCTCTTGCATCGAGACGAGCGCCTCGAACTCCTGTGGCGTCAGCCCATACGACGCCCAGACGGTGAGGTGGTCGAGCTTCCCGTCGCCATCCTCGTCAGCGGGTAGATAGAAGGCGTGCTTGTGTCCCTCCAGGGGCTTGCCGGACTCCTCGTCCCTGCCGGACAGGGTTGGAGATTTTGCCGTTTTGTTGTTTCTGCCACCGTAGTAGGACATGGCAGCGTCTCGCGCCACCTCGCCCCAGCGCAGCGTGTCGAACGCCATCGGCAGCACGTTGCCCGCCAGCGCGAACCGGACGACGGCCGCACCCTCGCCGCGTTCTGGCGTGGCTGTCTCTGCTGTTCGATAGGACGTGAAGCAGTCGCGCTCGCGGACGTAGGGCCACCACTGCGCGTCCTCAGGGTCTATGCGGCCGGCTCCGCGAAGCTCGGAAGTCTCGATTTGCAGGGCTTTCAGGTCAATAGGGCTGCGCGGTACGAGGGTTCGGACTATTTCCAAATCGCCTTCGGGAAGCGTGCCGTCTTCCAGAGCGTAGGAGTTTGGCTTGGGATGGGCACGAGCGATTTCCCCCTGTACCCACGACTCGGCTCGGCCAAGGTAGGGCATGTTGCGGAGGATTCGGTCCAGGTCGTCCCGCCGCTGCGCGTCCAGATCCACGTTAGGCCATATAGCGAACAACTGCTTGCCGGGCTGAACGGCGACGAACGAGTCTATGACCAGCGTGGTGCGCTCCTTCGCGCCCTCGTTGTAGGGCATGTAGTGCCGGGTGTGCCCAGTAGATGCCGGGGGCAAATGAAACTCCGGATACTCCGACGCCAGCGCCTCGAGGACCGGCGCGACGCGACCTTCAGGAATCTCTGGCAGGGTGCGCCGCCACACGGCGACGATGCCCCGCAGGATGCGCCAAGGGGACGGCGGCCACTCCGGCACGCCCTCGTTGACGTGCCGGCCCCACTGGGTGGCGTGGTAGCGGTTGGCCGTGAACTCGAACTTGATGGCGAGCATGTCCGGCTACTTTCCCTTCTTGAAGGCGAGCCGCGTGACGGGCGGGTCTGCGAACAGCCCATCGCTGGCGCACGCCTGGATGAGGCCGGGCAGGTCTGCCTCCAGCTTCGACGCCGCCGGCAGGCAAAACCCTTCTTCCGGGCGTGTCACCTTCAAGTCGCCGCACATGTCCAGGTCGCAGGCAGTCCGCAGCCGCAATCCGGTCTCCAGGAACCTCTGCACCTTCCACAGCGCGAGAGTGATCAGGAACCGCTCCGCGCTCTCCCCCAGACCGTATGCCCTGATCTGCGCCAGGTCCAGGTTGAAGTACGCGGTGATGCGTTCGGCGGCGTATTCCGTGCGGTGGAACGGAACGTTGCCGAAGCCTTCCGCGGCGCTGACTTTCAACCCAATCTGGTTTAGAGAGCCGGGCGAGGGCGCGACCCGGTCATTCTTGACACCGCCGCTGTCCGCGGTGTTGGAGTTGTAGGCTTCTATGAACCCGGACAGGCATCGCTGGAGCCGGGCGAGACCGAGCAGCTTTTCAAGGAATACCCCGTGCAGCACCGAGCCGGGGTCATACTTGAATACAGTCTTGGCGAGGGCGGCGCGGTCGAATACGCCGGCTTCTTCCTTTTCCTTACGGCCAGGCATATTCGCTTCGAGGCGAAGCCTATCGCCGAACTGGTCGTCCCGCATGATGTACGGGGAGTTGAGCCTGTGAGCTTCCTGTATCGAGTTCGTGGTTTTGCCGCTATCCCAGAGGGATACCGAGACGTAGGGCATCCCATCGAGCGCGGAGTGCGGCGAGCCGGTTGCGTCGTCCCAGCAGACGGCCTCGAGGCGGTTCGCCATGGACTGCGCGGACTCCACGAGCACCATGTCAACCTTGCCGTCTTCCGTGGGCGCCTCATACTCTGCGGCTCCCAGATCCGGGAAGCCCGTAGGCTGGAAGCGTGTCCCCTGAATCGGCTCCAACTCGGCCTCCATCAGGAGCCGAGGCTCGCCGTCCAACTTCTGCCAATCAATCGTCATGTCGAATCCTCCTGTAATCTAGGTTGCTTGTATCTCTATCCAGTCGTTTCTCGCCGTTCCGGCTTTCGCAAGGCGCGTTTCGCAAGGGCGCAGTGGGCGTTCGAGTCCAGCGGGAACAGCAGGGCGGCTGCCAGTCTGCGTCCCTGCTCTGACCTGTCGGGTATGCCTGGTGTGTCGGACAAGGGCCGTAGGCCAGATGCTATTAGACGACGATATGCCACCCGGTAGGCTTCGTTCACCCTCCCTGCACGCAGCATCGCCAGCATGGACGGCTCCATTGAGATATGCACGTCCGCATCGAAGTCTGGACATTCGAACTTGCCGGGAAGCAGAGTCAGCTTCATGGCTGCGTAGGCGGTGGGCAAATCGAAGGGCGCGCTAATAGGTTCACCCTCTTGCGAGTCTTCCCTTTCTGGGCGATGCCAATAGCGCACGAACGACAGTGGCAGGGCCAAGTCTGTCAGCCGCTGAACACGCTGAACATCCACTCCGCCGTTCAGGAACGACACGATGTCATTCAATCGGGCCGAATATGTCGCGTTGAGGGGTGGGTGACGATCTTCCAAGCCCTGCATTTGACCTTCGAGGCAGCGACGCTCCAGAACGCTGATCATGTTCGAGAGAGGGTCGGCTGCGGTCCAGACGAACGACGTGCTGTCCTCTTTCCAGTCTCTCTTGGTGTCCACAGGCTCAAAGTTCTCTCTGATAGGCCCGACCTTGCGCGGCCCCTGCGGTGGCTCGTGAAGGACAGATGCCACGGCTCTCGCCAGCCGGAACTCGGCGGTATCGTCCTTGGCATGGCTAATCCAATCCCGTGAGAGATTGTTGAGCGGGGGGACATTCTCCTTCAACCCCGAGCTTGCAAGCCACCTCTCGGCGCGGCCCACGGCAATCAACACCTCCTGCAAGTAGCGCGGCCCTCCACGCTGGCAGAACTCCATGATGGCGTCCTCTACCTGTCTCAGTGCGGCGCCGCTCCCGGCTGGGGCGCTGCTGCCAGAGGCATTGCGCTTGAGCCTACTCATCCATCCGTCTAGGTCGAAGAGCACGTTGGCGAGCTTGGCGCGCTCCGCCACGTCATTGTCCTTTGGGATATGGAACCGTCCTAGCGGAGCGGCTAGGTACGACATGCCGTTCCGTACCATGAACCCATATCTTTGGAACTGCGAAACGCCTCGCTCCGTTCCGAGCCCGGCAACTGCCCTTGCGAAGTCCGTGCCGTTGGCCCCCTGCCGCCGACCCATTTGCGCTCGCCCTTCGGATACGAGGTGATTCAATTCTGGGAGGCTGGCTGGCTGGTTCCAGAGTGGGGCCCAGAATTCGGCCCTGGACGAATCGCCGTACTCGGAATCCGCTGATGTTCCATAGCCGGCGGCGGAGTTGTCGACAGTGAATGGGAACACCGCCTTGGACGATGATTGCGACGAGAGCCTGCGGGCCGCCGCTCCTGCGAACATCAGGGCGCCCTCGAACATGAGGATATAGTCCCAGGGATTCGTAAGAGAGTCATCGTTGAATCCCACGGATGCGTTGGCTCCCCCGACGCCGCCGGGATTGTAGAATCCCGTCGAGCGTTTCTTCACGAGTTCGGGAGAACCCTCGTTGAACAGGGCCGCGACAATCTGGCTTCTGGCGGTCGCTTCCCCATTGCGCTTCTCTTCTATGTTGAAGGCCAAGACGATGTTCTGCATGAAGTTGTTGCTGAACTCCAGCCTGCCGTCATTGCCGCCCGTACCAAGCAGAGGCGGGAACTTTGCGCCGCCCGCGGTAAGCACATACGCCGCGTCGAGCCAGTCCAAGGCGTCATCGGGGAACTGGGACCGACACTGAGCAAGTGTCCACTCTTTGAGGTTCTTCTTGTCAGCTATATCTTCTCCTGTGGACGCTATGCGCTTGCCTATGGAGACCACCTCGTTCCACAACTCGAATCTCGGCGATTCCAGTTCCAGAATAGCGTCCATGGCTTTCGAGTTGTCCTTTTCATGGAACCCGCTGCCGCCATTCCACGGCGACACGATAGGCGTAGGCTTGTAGTAGTCTAGGAAGAACTCCACCAGCCCCTCCCGGTCCAGCGCCGAGCTCAGCGTGAACGTGTCGTTCTTCCACCATGCGCGGGCGGTCGGGTCCTGCTGCTCGGCCACCAGACGGAATATGCCCAGCGCCTTCAGATACGCCATGAGCGGCTCTGGGGAGCATCCCCGCAGTGCGAGTTCGTGGAGCTGGCTCACTGTGCGGACTCCTGTTCCTGCTTGCTGGCGCGCATGTCGGCGGCGCGGACTATGGCTTCGAGGTAGGCGAGCTTGAAGGGGCCGTACTGGTCGAGCAGGGCGAGGCTACGCTCCAGCCAAGAGACTTCGCCGTCGTCGGTGATTCCCATCTGGGCGATGGACAGGTCCAGCGTCGTTTTGGGCACGCAAGGCCCATCGCCGAGATCCACGGGCGGCAAAGTCTCCGGTTCCGACACCCTGTACCCCAGCAGCTTGTCCGGATCCGGGTTGCTGTCCGTATTGTTACGCCTTCGCGCTCCGGGCAGCGACCTTATCGCAAGCCTGACCTTGCCGTGATGGGCGGCGGCCAGGTAAGCGGCTAGGCCTCGCACGTCGTCGTTGGATGCGTCCGCGTGGCAGAGAACTACGAGGGCGCTGCCGAGCTCGTGTCGGAAGTGGCGGCGGTCCTTGTCGAATCTCCCGTTGCCCTTGCCCTTCGCCAGCTGAACATGGGCTGCAGGGGCGTCCTCGCGCCCACCACGCAGCATATCCTGGAACGCGCAGTGCGCCTTGCCCGCGTCGTGGTAGAGGGCGGCGAGCGACACGGCTTTGCGGACGTCGGTATCAGGTATGAACGCCGAGAGGCTATTGAGGATTGCGTCCGCTTCGCGTTCGACGTTGCGGGAGTGGCGGGACAGGCAAACCCAAGTCTTCCTCCCCGTGTTCGTGGGTTCGTCCCCCTGCCCCTCCTCCGGCTCCTTGTCCCTGTCGGAGAGGGGTACGGGTTTCACGCGCTCCTTGCTGTTGGGCGTCCAGCCGGTCTCAGGAGAGTACCAGCCGTCCTTCGCGTCCAGCATCAAGATCATGCCGGGATATATCTCGTTTGCGCGAATCCACTCGCTATCGAGGAAATCCCATCTCCACGCCTGCACGTTCCCCTTCAGGTAATCCCTTATGCCCTTGGAGCCGAGGGACACGCTCACTATCTCGTCATGGCGCGGCTTCGGCGCCTTCCTATCCGGGTTGCTGTCGGGAATGTCCCGCCAGAATACCGACACGTCCTTCTCGTCCGTGCCGCGGACGTACTGAGACACGTCTAGGTAGCTGCCTGACAGGTCGGGCGTGGTGTCGAACAGTCCTACCACGTCGCGGCGACGTATCACGGCGAGGTGGTTGGGGTCGCCTATCTTGTCTTGCATGTCTTCCAGGTCGGCGGGGCCGGCGGACTTGCCTTCTAGGGATTTCATGATGCCGCGTGCGCGTTCCAGATCGGCCGCTTCATACGGCGCAGTGTCCTGCTTGCTCTCACCCACGTCAACCCAGAGGATGTTGGCTTGGTCGTCCTTACCTTCGCGGTTGCAACGTCCGAAGCGCTGGACCATGGATGGCCAGGGGGCGAGCTCGGTTATGAGGGTTCGGGCGGAGATGTCCACGCCGGCCTCGACGGCCTGCGTAGCCACTATGACCCGGCCAGATGGAGGGAGCGGCGCGATGATGCGGTCCCGTTTCTTCTCACGGTCGCCCGCGCGGAAGCGGGAGTGTACCAGTATCTTCTCGGCGTCCGGCAAGAGTTTGGCGCGGGGGGCTTTCAGCGCCTTGTACACGTCCTGAGCCCGTTCCACTGTATTGACTATGGCAAGGGTCAGGGCGCCCGGCTTGTGATGAGACGAGATTCGGTTGGCAATGTCCGCGGCTCGCTTCTTACCTTCTATAGTGGCTTCGGCCACCATCTTGCGGGCGTTGTGGCGCGTGGCGAGGCGGACGTCGTCTAGGTCGCCGCCGCTGAGCTCCAAGATGTGGAGTGATGGAGGCATCCGGTGGTCTATCGTGTCCAGCCAATCCGGGCGGACGGTCGCGGACATCCACATGCTTCGAGCCGGGCCGAACGTGCCGAGCTTCTCGCGCAGCCCCGCGAGCTGCGTGGACGTCGGCAGCCCGTTCGCCATGAGCTGCACCTCGTCCATCACCCATAGGCAGTCGTTGTTGAGGAGGCCGTACTCGATGGGCCACATGTTGTAGCCCATTCCGTAGCCGCGGTTGAGGGCGCGGGATAGCAGCATGTCCTGCGTGCCGACGATGACGGCGGGCTTTTCGGGTTCGAGATACCACTGGTCGCGCCGCTCCCCGCCCATCAGCGTGATTACCTTGACCTCGTCCGTCATGTCCAGGTTGCAGAGCCAGCGCTCGACGCGCTCCACGGTCTGCTCCACGAGGGTGCGCATGGGGAGGCAGTACACCAGACGGCGCGGCGTGGCGCCAGGGTCTTGGGCGCGCCTGTATAGCCAAGCGAGGATTGCGGCCTCGGTCTTGCCCGCGCCGGTGGGGATCCGGAGCAGCGCGGGGAGCACGGGGAGCTCTGCGCTCGTGCCAAGACTGGCTTGGTACGGGTACGGGGCGAACCCGGTGGCTTTTTGGAAGAAGTCGGGATAGTTCATTTTCATGTAGCGTCTATCATAGAACCTTTATTCGCTGATGGCAAGGCCCTGGTCTCAGGGCTTGGCGGCGATGTGGATGGCTACGCTGCCTAGGGCGAGGGGGCGGAGGGTGTGGAGGGTTAGGCCGGCGTTTTGGATGGCGTTGGAGATTTGGGCGGCGGTGAGGAAGCCCTGGACGGATTCGGGCAGGTACGTGTAGGCCTCGCGGTTGCCTGCGAAGAGGGCGCCCAGGGCGGGGGCGGCCAGGCGAAAGAGGGTTGGCAGGATTCGCGGGAGTGGGCCTGCGCCGTCCATGCGGACGATTTCGAGGATTGCGAGGCGCCCGCCTGGCCTGAGGACGCGGGCGATTTCCGCGAGCGCTCGCGGCAGGTCGGTGAAGTTGCGGATGCCGAATCCTACGGTCACGCATACGAAGGCGTCGTCCGGGAATGGCAGGTTGTGGGCGTCGCCCGCGAGGCAGCGGATGGGGGCGTCGTTGGACTTGGCGGCTGCGAGATGGAGCATCGGCTCGGCGAAATCGAGGGCTGCGACGCGGCTGATTTCCGGTCGGTCGGCGAGCTCGATTGCGAAGTCGCCGGTGCCCGTTGCGACGTCGAGGGCGAGTCCGGGCGGGTCTGCGTAGTCGGCGAGGGCGAGCTGTACGGCGAGCTTGCGCCATGCGTGATGCCGCCCGGCGGTCATGATGGAGTTGAGTCGGTCGTAGCGCGGCGATATTCGGGAGAACATGCGCGCGACGTAGCGGGCGCGGTCGGGACCTGTCAGGTTAGCCATGGGGAGAGTGAGGAGGAGTAAGGCGTGAGATGGCTTTGGGCAGGGCCGGGAGGAGGTCGGCGGCGAGGAGGCCGGAGTTGCCGGCGCGCCCCCCATCCGGGCCTTCCCCCAGGATGGCTGCGCGGACTATTTCGGCGGCTGCGGCGTGGACGTAGACGCCCAGGGCGGCGGCGTCCTTCGGGGTGAGTTTCTGGGCTAGGAGGGCGGCGATTACGCCTGCGAGCACGTCGCCGGTGCCTGCGGACGCGAGGGCTGGGTTGGCGAACGGGCTGACGACGGCGGTCCCGTCCGGGGCTGCGGTGATTGTGAACGCGCCCTTGAGGGCGACGACGCAATTCCAGCGCTTGGCGGCTTCGAGGGCGGCGGTCGTCCTGTCGCGCTGCACGTCGGCGGCTGCGAGCTTGGTGAGGCGGGCCATCTCGCCGGGGTGGGGCGTGAGCACGGCCGGGGCGTCCATCTCGGTCCACCATTCGCGCTGGCGCGCGAGGAAGTTCAGCGCGTCGGCGTCTATGAGTGTGGGCGGTAGCGCTCGACCGGACATTATCAGCTCGCGGAGCATGGCCTGAGTTTCGCGGGCCTGGCCGAGTCCGCATCCGACGAGGAGCGCGTCGCAGCTGTCGATCTCGTCGAGGATTTGGGCGGCGGCGCGCAGCGAATGGATGCCCGGCCCGGCTTCGTCGAGGGGCAGGTGCGTGGCCTCGGCGGCCAGCGGGGCTATGGACGCGCGGAGGCTTTCGGGCGCGGCGAGGGTTACGAGTCCCGCGCCGGCGCGTCCTGCCGCGCGGGCGGCGAGGGACGCCGCGCCGACGTAGCTTCGGGAGCCTGCGACTATCATGACGCGCCCGAAGGTCCCCTTGTGCGCGGAGGTCGGCCTGGCGGGAAGGCGCTCGGCCGCCCAATCGGGCGCGGCGAGCTCGATTGGCAGGTCGTCGTCGAGGTTTTCGGGGATGCCGATGTCGGCGATTTCGACGCGGCCGACGGCGTCCGCGCCGGGGAAGGCGTACAGGCCGGCCTTGGGGTAGCCGAGCGTGATGGTGAGGTCGGCGGGCGCGGCTGCGGGGTCGAGCGCGCCGGTGTCGGCGTCCAGGCCGGAGGGCGCGTCGACGGCGAGGACCTGGAGGCGCGGTCGGCTTGCCTTCTGAGCGGACAGCTCGCGCAGGGCCTGCTTCATCAGACCTTCGATGGGCCTGGAGCGTCCCGTGCCGAGCAGCGAGTCTATTGCGATGTCGGAGTGCGCGAGGGCATCGCGGAGCCGGGGGATCCAGTCGTCTCGGCCCGCGTGTATGACGGGCGCGCCCTGGCGGAGGACCAGCCGCAGCTTGGGGTCGTCCTCTGGGCGCTCGCCTACGATGCATACGGCGGCGCGCGCGCCCCACGAGATGAGCCTGCGGGCGGCCACCAGGCCGTCGCCGCCGTTGCTGCCCTTGCCGATGAGAGCGAGGACGTGGGCGCCGACGACCCTTCCGAGGTGTCGGCGGACGCTGCGGGCGATCTCGAGGCCAGCGCGTTCCATCAGGTCGTCGAGCGGCGCGCCGGCGTTCTGGGCGCGGCGCTCGAGGGTCCGCATCTGGTCAGAGGTTACGAGTTTCATGGGCATTCGGCTTGACGGCGCGATTCTAGCACAGCGAACGGCCTTGGCATCCTGTTAGAATAGCCGCGTCCGTGATGCAGGAGGCATACCAATGTCGGCGCGTTACAGGGCGGCTATCATCGGGCTCGGCAGAATCGCGACTATGATAGACGACGAGGTGGCAGGCAGTCCGTACCTGATGCTGCCGATGAGCCACATGGGGAGCTACCTGGAGGTGCGCGAGGTCGAGTTCGTAGGCGGGGCGGACACGTACCAGGAGCAGCGGGAGGCGTTCGGACGGAAGCACGGCGTGACGAACCTATACTCCGATTACCGGGAGATGCTGGAGCGTGAGCGGCCCGACATCGTGTCGGTATGCACTTCGGCGCGTCCGCGGGCGGAGATAGTAACGACCATCGCGGAGATGGACGTTGGCGTGCGGGCTATCTGGGCTGAGAAGCCGATAGCGATGAGCCTGGAGGAGGCGGACCGGATGGTCGGGGCCTGCCGGGAGGCGGGGATAGCGCTGGCTGTGAACTGCGCGAGGCGCTGGGACGCCTGGTACAGCAAGGCGCGGGAACTCATCGACGCCGGGGCCATCGGCGAGGTGATGCAGGTTACGGTGTACCAGGTCGGCAACCTGTCGCACAATTCGCACATGCTGAACCTGGCGCGGTTCCTGGCGGGGGGCGGCGGCAGGGTCGAGTGGGTGTTCGGCGACCTGGACGACGACAGCGCGGCCGGGCCGGGCGAGGACGACGACCTGGGCGGCATATCGTACTTGGCGTTCGAGAACGGCGCGCGTGCCCTCGTGCGGCAGGACAAGTGGCGGTACTGCGAGTCGGAGGTGGTGGGGACCGAGGGCCGCATCAGGGTGCTGAATGACACGCAGGACGTGGAGCTATGGACGCGGGACGGCGAGGACGGCCTATCGCGGCGCCTCTTCCCGCGTCGACAGAAGATCGAGAGCGCGACGGTGCGGGCCGTGAGGGACATCATGCGCTGCATCGAGACTGGGGACGAGCCCGCGAGCTCTGGCGAGGACGGACGTCACGACTTGGAGGTGGCGGTGGCGGTTCGGGAGTCGCACAGGCGCGGCGGCGTGAAGGTCAGGCTGCCGATAGCGGACCGCGCGCAGCGCATCAACTCCTACGAGACGCTGCTCAGCGCGGAGGACCTGCCCAGGGCGCTCCAGAGGCGAAGGAGGCAACCGAGTGGCTGATACTGCCGCAACCTGGTTTCTGAAGTCCGAGTCCGGCCAACCGCTCGGCCAAGTCTATCGGACCGCGGCCGACGCCCTGCCCGCGGTCGGCTCGCGGGTGGAAGGCGTGGGCGAGGTGGTGCGGTTCAAGGAGCTGGGCTCGACCTGCGCGATGCGCCGGTTCGAGGTGGTGGTCAGGGCGGCTGCGTAGGCCGGGGTCTCCTTGTCTCCAGGCCGTGGATTTGGTGAGGTTTGGAGGTTAGGGCAGTCGCATCTAAATTGCCCCAAAATTGCCCCGAATCACCCCTTGACACCGCGAGAACAGCCGTGCTAGTCTGGTAGACGGCCCGAAGGGGCGTACCCCAAACGAGCACAGAACCACCTCTGCCAAATCTTCAGGGCATTCATGCCGTCGCTGATGTTGGGACGGGACCACCTGCGGTATGAGAAGGTCCGGCTGTGTTTCGGCGCCTCGCCAGGAGGACGCAGTGCCAAATGCGTCTCCCCCGTTCCAGGTGCGGACTCTCGGACGACCGGGAGGACCGTAGCCAGCGCAGCCCGACGCCTTGGCGGGTGGAAGGTCCAAGCGCGAAACGCAGGCGGTCCCGCAAGGGCCCGTCAGCCGTCCGAGAAAGTTAGAGGAGGGGCTGCACCCCCAGTGTCGGCGGGCGATCGACGTCGGCATCCTCGAAGCAAGTACCGGAGTCACTGCCTTGCAAGGCAAACTCATCTCCCGCGAGAGCGGGAGAAACCAGGAGTAGATAGGGCGCGGGTCGCAAGACCCGCCAAGTACCCTCTCCCTCACGGGGGAAAGGGCCAGGGTGAGGGCAAACGCCCCGCCCTGCGCCCCTCCCCCGAAGGGAAAGGGCTAGGAGACAAGGGCGATTCCCCGCTCTTACCCCCTCTCCCTCGATGGGAGAGGGCTAGGGTGAGGGTGATAAGCCCGCAAAGGAGCCGGCCGAGACAACGCGACATAGGCGCGCAGGAGCGCAGGCGTCCCGCCTGCAACCTCCCCTCCCCCTTGACGGGTGAGGGCGATTCAGCGCGCCCGCATCAATCCCCCGCTGGCGGGAGACACGTAGGTTGCCCTGCCGGGCGAACTGAACGAGGGGCCATTAGATTGCCCTGGTTTGGTGGGTTCCCGCTATTGTTGCGGGCGCCCGTCGTGTGCTATATTCAGATGCGGCGTTGCTGGAGTCGGGCAAGAAGGCTGGCTTCATGAGGACATTCGCATAGCCAAGGACTACCGGACTAACGATAGGATAAGGATACCCGAGGTCCTTCTCATAGACGAGAAGGGCTCGCAGTTGGGCGTGATGCCCACTCGCCGGGCTATCGAGCTTGCTGAGGAGCGCAACCTGGACCTCGTCGAGGTCGCGCCCTCTGCGCGTCCCCCGGTATGCCGGATAATGGACTACGGCAAGTTCCGGTACGAGGTAACCCGGCGTGAGCGGGAGGCGCGGAGGGACAGCAAGTCCAAGGGGGCGTCGAACGAACTCAAGGAGGTCAGGTTCAAGACCCGCATCGGGGACCACGACAGGGAGGCGAAGACGCGGGTGGTGCGGCGGCTGCTGGGCGAGGGCGCCAAGGTAAAGGTGTCGGTGATGTTCAGGGGGCGCGAGATAACCCACCCGGAGATTGGGATGCAGGTGCTGCGCAAGGTGGCCGAGGACCTCAAGGAAGACGCGAAGGTGGATAAGGTGCCCAGTTTCGAGGGACGCTTCCTGTCGATGATAGTAAGCCCAGCAAAGAAGAACCAGCCGAAGCCCAAACAGGCTAAGATAACGGAGCCAGCCAGTGCCAAAGCTTAAGACTCACAAGGGAGCGGCCCGTCGCTTCCGCATCACGGGAACCGGGAAGGTGCGCCGCATGAAAGGACACCGCAGCCACCTGCGCCGCAAGAAGCCCGCGAACGTCAGGCGGCTCTACTCTCACAAGCTCGAGGTGACCGGCGGGGACGAGAAGCGCGTCCGCCAACTCCTTCCGAACGGACTGCCCGACTAGGCGCGGCTCGCTGCCCGTCACCCCACATAGACCAGGAGTCTCCCAGTGACCAGGATCAAGACTGGCGCCACGCGCCGCAAGCGGCACAAGAAGGTGCTGAAGCAAACCAAGGGACACCAGGGCGTTCGGCGCCTGCTGTTCAGCCGAGCCCGCGAGTCCCTCATCCACGCCCTCAAGTATTCCTACGTCCACCGCAGAAAGAAGAAGGGCGACATGCGGCGTCTCTGGACCATCAGGATCAACGCCGCCGCCCGCGCCAACGGCATATCGTACAGCCAGCTGATGCATGGGCTCCGGCTAGGCGGCGTGGAGGTGAACCGCAAGCTGCTCGCAGACCTCGCCCTCAACGACCCCGGCGCTTTCGCGCAGGTCGCAACCCGCGCGAAAGAGAGCATCGCGGCATCTGCGGCCTAGCCGCGCTCGCTGTATGACCCCCGTCACATCCTGCCGCCCGACGAGATAGGGCTGGGACAGGCGTGACCTTTCTGAACTTGGCATGACTGCCCTGCGCTCGTTGCGGGTGGGCGATGACGTCATCCGATACAGCGTGGCGCGGAGCCCGCGCCGCAGGAAGACCATCACAATCACGCTCCGCCCCGGCGGGTTGGTAGAAGTCGCGGCTCCGATGCGTACCCGCAACAGGGAGATCGAGGATCTCGTCAGGAAGCGGGCTGATTGGATAATCCGCAAGCTGGGCGAGCAGAGACCTGCCCCGGTGGCTCGGCAGTTCGAGCCGGGCGAGTCGCTGCCGTACATGGGAAGCGCGGTTCCCATTATCGTGCGGCCGTCTCCGTTGCCCCTGGTGTCCGTCAAGCTCGAGAATGGGGCGTTCCTGGTCAAGTGCCCGGAGACGCTGACGGGTGAGGAGCGTCGAGGGGCGCTGCGGGAAATGTTCAAGCGCTGGTACAAGGCGCGCGCCTACGAGGAGCTAGGCGTGCTGGTCGAGCGCTGGCAGTCCAAGGTGGGCGTGAAGCCCGCGCGGATATCCATAGGCGACCAGAAGACGCGGTGGGGAAGCTGCTCGTCGAAGGGTAGCTTGCGGTTCAATCTCCGGCTCGCGATGGCGCCCCGGGAGCTGATCGAGTACGTGACGGTTCACGAGCTGTGCCACATGCTCGTCCCGAACCATTCTCCCAAGTTCTGGGAAGAGGTTGGCCGCGTGATGCCGGACTACGAGGAGCGCCGGCGCCGGCTTCGAGAGCTGGAGCCAACGCTCAGCCTGTAACAGGGCGGCGTCAGCCGGGCATTACCCGCCGGTCCACTCCTCCGCGCGTCGAATGAACACGGAGGAGTCGGCCCGCCACTCGGCGTAGCCAATGTTCCGGTTGTCCGTCAGATAGTCGATCTTCTCGTTGAGGCATGAGAGCAGGTCGGCGTCGTCCACCGAGAGGGTGAATCCGCCGCGCTCGACTGCATCGTCGAGGGCCGTAACCACGAACTGGCTGTTGGTGGCGTGGGAGGCGTCGCGGTTGCCGATTTCGCCCCTGGCGAGCGCGTCAATTCTGCCGTCTTGGAGGGCTTCCAGCAGCTCGATCTCGCCGAGCTCGTCGCCCAGGTATATCACCTGCGGCATGGTGTCGGAGGGTGGGTGGAGACGCTGCCTCTTGGCGAGGTTGGGAGTCTCCTTGGCGGAGGTGATGACGTAGCTGTCGCTGCCGTCGGCGGTTACCTCGCCATCGGGTGTCTCGACGCGGGTTCCCGCGGCCAGTGCGCCGTCCGCGTTCACGATGCCGGTTATCTCCAGCAGGCGGGCTTCGCCGGTGGAGTTGGCCAGAGCGCCGACGCGCACGCCGCTGGTGAGCTTGTCGTGGCTGGAAAGACGCTGCTCGTCCTCGGCGCGCACGAGGAGGGATTGGCGGAACGTAACGTGGCCGGATGTGAAGGCGACAACCTCTTCGCCGTCGGCGTTTCGGGTGCGCGAGTCGAGGATGGTGATGCCGCCGCCAACGATGTCGTATTCTGGCGTGGCCGATTTCAGCCATATGTCGTCCCACTGCTCGATGGGCTTGCGGGAGAAGGCCAGTCCTGCGCCGTCCATCCTCTCGAGGGCGGTGAGCAGGTCGGCCTCGTAGCCGAGGTGACTATCGAAGCCGGGAGCGCCGGGGGATTCGCTGCCGCTGTAGCTCATGGGCGCGAAGAAGGCGTAGAAGCCCACGTCGAGGACCTGCCCTTCATCCGCGCAGGCGGCTGTCTGCTCGACCTCGGACGAGCACGCCAGGGACATGATCAGCCCCGCAAGCGCCGCGGCGCCCATGAACGCAATCCACCAGGGACGCGCATCCCCGCCAGCCCGATTTGCCATTTCAATTCTCCTCTCTCTGCGCCAGGTCTAGGATTATGTCCCATTCGGCCTTGGTGATGGGGTGGACGGAGATGCGCGGGCGCTTGAAGAGGGAGCACTCTTCGAGGCCGGGCGTGGACCTGATCCGCTTGAGCGTTACGGGGTTGGGGAGCTCGGCGTCGCCCTTGATGTCCACCATGAACCATATAGGGTTGTCGGGAGAGCTCTTCGGGTCTGGGTGGTCGGAGTCCGGGTCCCAGGCGGTGAAGTCGGGATAGCCCTCGCGCACGACGGTGGCGGTCCCGACGACTGCGATGGGCTTGGCGTTGGAGTGGTAGAAGAGCACGCGGTCGCCGAGCTTCACGTCGTCGCGGAGGAAGTTCCGCGCTTGGTAGTTGCGGACGCCGTCCCACTCGGCGGTCTGGTCCTCCTCGGACATCAGGTCCGAGAAGGAGTAGGCGGACGGCTCCGACTTGAAGAGCCAATATCCGGGCTCCGGCATTTGCCCCCTCCTAGCGCGATGCTGCCATGAGGATACCAATCATTGGGCGGGTTGCAAACCCGCCCCCACATCATCACAATATGCTCATTATAGGCGATACACGATACACAACTCGCAACTCCCCGCTGCCCAGTCACGCCCGTGTAGTAATCATCGGGGGCGGCATAGCTGGCTGCAGCGTGGCGTATCATCTGGCAAAGCTGGGCTGGAAGGACGTTGCGCTGCTGGAGCGCAAGAACGTGTCTGGCGGCACGACCTGGCACGCGGCTGGGCTCGTCACACAGCTTCGCAACTCCAGGACGCTGATAGACATCGCCCGCTACAGCATCGATCTCTACTCCCGCATCACCGAGGAGACGGGCATAGAGACGGGTTTCAGGCGGACCGGGAGCATCTCGGTCGCCCGCACCCAGGGACGGATGGACGAGTTCAGGAAGATTGCCTCGCTCGGCAGGTCCTACGGCATCGAGATAGAGCCTATCAGTCCGGGGGAGGCGGGCGAGATGTGGCCGATGATGAGGATAGAGGACTTGGTGGGCGGCCTCTATATTCCGCAGGACGCCCAGATGGTTCCCCATCTTGCCGCGGCGGCGCTGGCGCGGGGCGCGGAGATGCGCGGCGCCACCCTGATAGAGAACGTCAGGGTTGCGGGGATTCTGCACGACGGCCGGGCCGTGACCGGCGTCTCCACGGACGTGGGGGACATCGCGTGCGAGTACGTGGTGAACGCGGCTGGGATGTGGTCGAGGCGCTTGGGTATGACGGCGGGGGTGAAGGTCCCGCTGATGGCAGCCGAGCATATGTACCTGGTTACCAAGCCGATGGGGCTGCCCTACGACGCAAAGTCTCTCCGCGACCCCGACGAGCAGATCTATTTTCGGCGCGACCAGGAGGAGAAGGGCGCCATCCTGATGGGAGGGTTCGAGTCAGCCGCCAAGCCTTGGCCCGATGGGCCTGGCGAGGAATACAACTTCAGCCTGGTGGAGCCTGACTGGGACCATTTCAAGGTCTTCTGGGAGAACGCGGTCTATCGAGCGCCAGAGATGGCCGAGGCGGGAATAGACCGCTTCTACGTCAGCGCGGAGAGCTTTACTCCGGACAACCGGTACATACTGGGGGAGGCGCCCGAGCTGCGGAACATGTTCCTATGCGCGGGATTGAACTCGACGGGCATAGCGGCCGGGCCGGGCGCGGGCCGGCTGGTTGCGGAGTGGATGACGGCCGGACACCCGACGATGGACGCGTGGGAGGTCGATCCGCGCCGGTTCCACGAGTACCAGAACGGGCGGAAGTACCTGTACGACCGGACTGTGGAGTCGGTCGGTACGCTGTACGGTATGCACTGGCCGCACAAGCAGATGGAGACGGCGCGGATGGCGCGGAGGTCGCCCTTCCACGACCGCCTTGCGGAGCGGGGGGCCTGCTTTGGGGAATCGGGGGGATGGGAGCGGCCGAACTGGTTCGCGCCGGAGGGCGCGGCCCCGAAGTACGAGTACTCCTACGGCAGACAGAACTGGTTCGAATACTCGGCGGGCGAGCACCGGGCCGTGCGGGAGGGCGTCGGGCTGTTCGACCAGACGTCGTTTGCCAAGTTCATGCTGGAGGGCGGCGACGCCTCCCGTATCCTCCAGCGGATCTGCGCCAACGACGTGGACGCGCCGACGGGCCGCGTCGTATATACCGCCATGCTGAACGAGCGTGGCGGCATCGAGGCTGACCTCACGGTTACGCGCATGGGCCGGGACCGCTACCTGATAGTGACGGGCGGCTCGGTTGCGGCCCGGGACTATGGCTGGATAGAGTCCAACATTCCGAGCGGAGCTGACGCGCGGCTGACGGACGTCAGCTCGTCCTATGCCGTACTCGGTCTGATGGGGCCCCGGTCGCGGGCCCTGCTGTCGGAGGTTACGGACAGCGACGTGTCAAACGAGGCGTTCCCCTTCCTGCACTCGCGGGAGGTTGCGATCGGCTACGCGCCGGTGCGGGCTACCCGCATCACCTACGTCGGGGAGCTTGGCTGGGAGCTGTACATGAAGACCGAGTTTGCCGCCGGGGTCTTCGACACGATAGCGGCTCATGGCGAGGCGCACGGCCTCAGGCTCGCCGGGTTTCACGCGATGGAGTCCCTGAGGATGGAGAAGGCGTACCGGGCCTGGGGACACGACGTAGTGGACCTGGACACGCCGTTGGAAGCTGGGCTCGGTTTCGCGGTCGCCATGGACAAGCCCGGGGGCTTCATTGGCCGCGGCGCGCTGCTGGCGCAGCGGCGGGACGGCCTGGCGAGGCGTCTTGCGGTCTTCGCGCTGGACGACCCGGAGCCTCTGCTGCTGGGCGACGAGCCGATCTTCCGCAACGGCGAGCTCGTGGGCCGGACGACCTCAGGCGCGTTCGGCCACACGGTTGGGCGCTCGGTGGGCATGGGCTACGTGGAGAGCGTCGACGGCGTTACGCCGCAGTACATCCGCTCCGGCGAATACGAGATCGAGGTCCTGGCGCGGCGCTTCCCGGCCAAGGCCCGCCTGACGCCGCCCTATGACCCGAAGGGACGTCGAACCCGAATGTAGCGAAGGCGGCGCAACCCTCGTGGTTGCCTGACTTTCGCGCTGGAACGCGCTGGGACCTCTCAGCCCTCCACCCACCCTGATATATAATAGGCTGGCTGCGCCGGCGCTAACTCATGGGGAGCCGCCGTCGTTTAATTATTCGGATGGCGAAATCATCCGAGCTTGCGAGGCATAGTCACCGATGCATGACCTGATGGGCGAAGCGGCGCGGATCCGTGAACGGATATCCGACCTCATGGTGCGTCTTTGACATCGAGGGTAAGCGGAGAGAGATGATCGCGCTCGAAAAGGAGACGATGGCGGCTGGGTTCTGGGACGACCCCGTGTCGGCCCAGTCCAAGATGAAGCGGCTCGCGGGCCTGAGCGGGGACGTGGAGGAGTGGAGCGGGCTGGAGGAGCGGGCCGGGTCGCTCGTGGAGCTGATCGAGGCGGCTATCGAGGAGAAGGACGACTCGTTGACGAAGACGTTCGTCGAGGAGATTGGCGGATTGACCGGTAAGCTCGACGGCCTCGAGTTCAAGCTCGCTCTTGCCGGTCCATACGACCAGCGGAACGCCATCGTCGCGGTTCACGCGGGCGCTGGAGGGGTGGAGTCCCAGGACTGGGTGCGGATGCTGATGCGGATGCTGGCGCGGTGGTCGGAGCGCAGGGAGTTCGGCTGCCAGGTTCTCGACGTATCGCCAGGCGAAGAAGGGGGCGTCAAGAGCGCAACCCTGGAGATTTCCGGCGAATACGCATACGGATACATGAGATCCGAGCGCGGGGTGCATAGGCTGGTCCGGCTGTCGCCCTTCGACGCCGACCACGCGCGGCACACGTCCTTCGCGCTGGTGGAGGCGCTGCCGGAGGTGGAGCAGGGCGTGGACGTGAGCATAGACCCTTCGGATCTGAGGATCGAGGTGTTCAAGGCGGGTGGAGCTGGCGGGCAGAGCGTGCAGAAGAACTCGACGGCGGTGCGCATCACCCACGAGCCGACGGGAATCCGGGTTAGCTGCCAGAACGAGCGGTCTCAGCACCAGAACAAGGCGATAGCGATGCGGATTCTAACTGCCAGGCTGATGGAGCGGGAGATGAAGCTGAGGTCCCAGGAGGTCGCCAGGCTCAAGGGCGAGCACGTCTCAGCCGAGTGGGGCAACCAGATACGCAGCTACGTTCTGCACCCTTACAAGATGGTCAAGGACCACCGGACGGGCCACGAGACTTCGGACGCGGAGGGCGCGCTCGATGGAGACATAGACGGCTTCATAGACGCCTACCTGACTCACGGCATAGGCGGGCTTCGGGGCGATGGTCGGCAGTCCCAAGCCTGATGGATTCGCCATTTGACGACACAGACTCTATAGCGGCAGGAGCATACCGATGAAGAAGCTCGTTATAACCCTGATAACCCTAATGACGCTGGCTGCCATAGCGTGCGGCGGCACGAGCCAGTCCGCGGATGAAGAGCCTACGCAGACGCCGCCGTCCGCGAGTATGGCTGCGCCCGCCGATCCGGGGGCGACCGCCGAGCCGGAACAGGCGCAGACGCCGGGGCAGCCGGGGACCGCGGCGACGCCGATAGTCGCGCTGGAGCAGCAGCCCAGCGAGCTGACCGAGCCGCTGCCGACGGGCACGTTCAGGCGGCTGTGGTCGGACCCGCCAACCCTGGACCCTCACCTGACTGGGGACACCACTTCGGCAGGCGTGGTGGTCGAGGTGTTCAGCGGGCTGGTGGCGCTGGACACGGACCTCAAGCTCGTGCCGGACATCGCCGAGAGCTGGACAATCGAGGACGGCACGGTCTATACCTTCAAGCTGCGCCCCGACGCTCAGTTCCACAACGGCAAGCCGGTGACGGCCGAGGACTTCAAGTGGTCCCTAGAGCGGGCCGCGGCTCCGGAGACCGCTTCGCCGGTGGCGGACACCTACTTGAACGACATAATCGGCGCGCAGGAGTACATAGACGGCAAGGCGTCGGAGATCTCGGGCATCAAGGTCATTGACGCCCATACGCTCCAGATAACCACGGACGCAGCCAAGGCGTACTTCCTAGCGAAGCTGACCTACCCCACCGCCTACGTCCTGGACCGCGAGGTGGTGGAGGGCGGCGGACGGAGCTGGTGGATCGACAACCCGATAGGCACAGGGCCGTTCAAGCTGTCGGAGTACCGCATAGCGGAGCGGATCGTCCTGGAGCGCAACGAGGAGTATTACCGCGAGCCCGCCGGGGTGGAGACTGTGGTGATGAACCTCGCGGGCGGCCAGGCGATGGCGATGTACGAGAACGACGAGATCGAGATAACGGGGGTCGGACTGTACGACTTGGAGCGGGTGCTGGACCCCAACGAGCCTCTGAACAAGGAGGTCAAGGTCTCCCCGCCCGGATTCAGCGTCTCCTACATCGGCTTCAACGCGGGCATGGCGCCCTTCGACGACACGAAGTTCCGCCAGGCGCTCAATCACGCCATAGACAAGGAGCTGATAGCGACCGAGGTGCTGTCCGAGCTCGTGCAGCCGGCCTACAGCATCCTGCCGCCGGGCTTTCCTGGCTACACGAACGAGATAGACGGGCTGCGCCATGACCCCGAACGGGCGAGGCAGCTCCTCTCCGAATCCAAGTACGCAGACCCAGAGACCAGGCCCCGAATCGTCATCACCGTGCCCGGCACGGGGGGAACCATCGGGCTGGACCTGGAGGTCGTGCTGGAGATGTGGAAGCAGGAGCTGGGCGTGGAGGTGGAGATACAGCAGGTGGAGTGGGCCACCTACCTGGAGGACCTCGACGAGAAGAAGTTCCAGGCTTACGCTGGGATTGGCTGGGAAGCGGATTACCCGGACCCGCAGGACTTCCTGGACATCCTCTTCCACAGCGAGAGCAGCATCAATCACGGGGACTTCAGGAACGCGGAGATAGACGCCGTGCTTGAGGAGGCTAGGACGGAGCCGGACATCGTCAGGCGGATAGACCTCTATCACCAGGCGGAGCAGATGATAGTCGACGAGGCCCCATGGGTGCCCATGTGGTTCACGGGCGACCGCTACACGCTGGTGAAGTCCTACGTGGAGGGCTACGAGATGACGCCGATGATAGTGCCGAAGCTCAAGCGGATAACCATCGAGGGCTAGGGGCCCTGCCATATCCTTGGGCTGGAGCGCCGCCTGCGACCCGGGTGGACGCTCCAGCCCAAGGACTGCGCGGTGAGGGCGCGGCGTGATATGGTTGGGTAGTCGGCGGAGGACAGACTGGGGCGATGTGGGTCTATATCGTAAAGCGTCTTCTGTGGCTGCCGTTGCTGCTCCTGGCGGCCTCGTTCATAACGTTCTCGCTGGGCCGGTTCGGGCCGGGCGACCCCGTGCGGGTGATGCTTGGGAACCGCTACGACGAGCAGACCGCGCAGCGCATCCGCCACGAGCTCGGACTTGACCGCCCATTCCTGGCACAGTACGGCGACTACATCTGGAACTTCGCCCAGGGCGACTTTGGGGAGAGCTTCAGGTACCGCGGCCAGCCTGTGCGCGACCTGGTCATCCGCAAGATGTGGGTCTCGGCCCAGCTTGCCATTGCCGCGATGGTCATCAGCTTGGGGGTCGGGCTGCCGCTGGGCTTCTTCATAGCTCACAGGCAAGGCAGATGGGAGGACCCGGCCTCTGTCACCGTTGCCCTGGTGCTGATGTCCGTGCCGGTCATGGTCAGCGTGCCAGCGCTGCTGTGGACGTTCTGCCTCAAATTGCACTGGGTCCCATGCTCCGGCTGGGGCGGCCTGTTCGACCCCAGGATACTGGTGCCCGCCATCACGATGGGCGTGCCTGGGATAGCGGGGCTGACGCGGCTGATGCGGGCGAGCACGCTGGACGTGCTGGGGCAGGACTTCATCCGCACGGCGCATTCCAAGGGCATCGGCCAGATGACGGTGAACTCCCGCCACGTCTTCCGCAACGCGCTCATCCCGATAGTTACGATACTGGCGTTCTCTCTGGCGGGCCTCATCAGCGGCGCCTTCATCACGGAGACCATCCTGGGCATACCTGGCATAGGCCGGTTCGCAGTGGAATCGGTGTTCGATAGAGACTACCCGGTTATCATGGCTATTACGCTGATTGGGGCGGGGGCGTTCGTGCTGGCGAACCTGCTGGCGGACGTGGCGTACGCTTTCATAGACCCGCGGATCCGGTACCAGTAGGCGGGCGCCGATGGGAGTCCGCGAGCTCGAAGCAGAGGTGGACCGGCAGACCCAGCGGAGCCGGGGCCACTTGGCGCGGGCCCTGGCGCGGCTGGCGCGGAAGAAGATCGCCGTCGTATGCATGGTTTCGCTGGCGGTCATCTACTCGGCGGGGATATTCGCGGCTTGGATTGCGCCATACGACTACACGGCGCAGGACTACACGGTAATCAGGAAGCCGCCGAGTTACGTCCTGGACCAGGGCATCGGCGGATTCTGGACGGAATCCCACTTCGCGGGCACGGACAGAGCCGGCCGCGACCTCTTCACGAGGGTTCTGTGGGGAATCCAGAACACGGTCATCCTGACGCTGGTGGCGATGCTGACCGGCGGCATCATGATAGGCGTGAGCCTGGGGCTGGTCGCCGGCTACTACGGCAAGAGGGTGGACGGCTTCATCATGCGTATCGGGGAGGTCTTCGCATCGTTCCCGGACATATTCTTGGTCATCATCATCGCGGCCACGCTCCGCCCGCGGATACTGGATTGGGCGAGAGCGCTGGAGGACAGGTTCGACCTGCTGGACGGCTTGGTGCGGATTGGGATAGTGGATTACTTCGTCGTCTCCATCGCGCTGGTTGGGTTCGGGTGGATAGGGATGGCGCGGCTGGTGCGGGGCCAGATACTCTACCTGAAGGAGACGCAGTACATAGAGGCGGCGAGGGCGAACGGGGCATCCACCGCGCGGATACTGTCCAGGCATCTGCTGCCCAACGCCATTGCGCCGATAGTCATCACGGTGAGCATCGGGATGGGCGCATACGTGGGGACGGAGATAATTTTGAGCTGGCTCGGCTTGGGGATACAGCCGCCGCGTCCGAGCCTGGGCACGATGCTGCTGGAGGGCGGGCACATCAGCGTAATCCGGGAGGAGCCGTGGATGCTTCTGACGCCCGGCATCGCGGCTTGGCTGCTCATACTTGCGTGGAATCTGCTCGGCGACGCCCTCAACGACGTGCTGAACCCCAGGACGAGATAGCGGGGTAGTGGAAAGCGGGCGGCGGGTAGTGGGATAATGGAGGAGCGTCCGACCGCGCTTCCTCATTGGTGGAATCAGTCATGCCTATGCCACGAGAACATCTGGACTTCATAGCCAAGTATCCGCCGCTGTCCGCCATCGGCGGCACGCCGACGGTAAAGCTAGATTTGCCGCTGGACATGGGCGGCGCGGAGATCCACGCGAAGTGCGAGCAGCTCAACCCTGGGGGGTCCATCAAGGACCGGCCCGTGCTGCGGATGCTCGTGGACGCCGCGCTGTCCGGCAGGCTCACCAGGGACAAGGTGATACTGGACGCGACGTCGGGCAACGCGGGCATCGCCTACGCCATGATAGGCGCGGTTCTTGGGTACAGGGTCGAGCTGGTGATGCCCGAGAACGCCAGCGAGGAGCGCAAGAAGCGTCTCAGGGCGCACGGCGCGGAGATGGTCTTCACCGACCCGATGATGGGCTACGACGAGACCATCCACGAGGTGAAGCGGCGGTACGAGGCGGAGCCGGACAGGTACTTCTACTGCGACCAGTACTCGAACGCGAACAACCCGCAGGCGCACTACGAGACGACGGCGGAGGAGATACTCGAACAGGTCGAGGGCATCACCCACTTCGTGGCGGGCGTCGGGACGGGGGGGACAATCAGCGGAGTGGGGCGCAGGCTCAAGGAGCGCGACCCGAACATCGAGGTAGTGGGCATCAACTTCGACGAATGGCCGGGGGTCGAGGGACTCAAGCCCCTCGGACAGGGACACATCGTGCCGGACACGTTCGACGAGGACGTGGTGGACCGGATGATTCGAATCGAGGTGGAGGACGGTTACAGGATGTCGCGGACGCTGGCGTCGCGGGGGATATTCGCGGGGCAGTCTTCGGGCGCCTACGTACAGGGGGCGTACCTGGCGGCAAGGGAAGCCGGCAAGGGCCGAGTGGTTACCATCATCAACGACA
Organism: uncultured Dehalococcoidia bacterium; assembly: GCA_958296115.1. Classification (GTDB taxonomy): domain Bacteria; phylum Chloroflexota; class Dehalococcoidia; order Lucifugimonadales; family CAJWER01. Next base: position 1,310,375 of record OY282442.1, on the reverse strand, counting down.
TCGGGGAGCGGTACTTCAGCACGGGGTTGTGGGGATAAGCCCCGGGGACGCGCAAGGTGAGTGCGAACAGCTACGAAGAGAGGGACGAACATTACCTGAACTTGATAGTCGAGGCGATTCAAGTCGCCATAGCTACCGGCCAAAGTTCGGGCTTGGGAGAGCTGGCTTGGATCTTGCGGCGTTCCTGGACAGATATGGTGACGACCCCTTCTACTCGTGGTTCGGGTTGAATTCGCCGTCCATTTACACGGCCCATAAGGCTGCGGGGGGTATCACGTCGATATATAGGCAATTGGGAATCGGCTGCGAACGTCTATTTCGCACAGTGATACGGGATCAGTTCGGGCTCACTGAAGGCCAGGCTTCCTGGGAGTATGACGTGCCCAGAGAAGGCGGCGGGGTCCGTAAGCTTAGATTGGATGGACGCGTGGACATCGCGCATATCGAAGATGAGGCGTGCAAAGACAGGGTTTCGGACTGGCTATGGAGATTCAAGCAGTCCCTGGATGTACATATCGAAATCACGGGCGCTGTCTTTGAAGTGAGGCAAGGGTACAAGAGTAAGGACAGTAAGAGACAGAATGCCGATCTTGCGAATGCGGCAAATGCTTATACCCAGAGATACCTGCCGGTTCTGATGATAATGTCCGAGCAGTTAGACACCGACTTGATGATACGTTATCAAGGCGCAAAATGGGGTGTACTTACCGGGACGCTCGGAACCGAAGATTCCTGTAGTTCAACGTATGCTTTCTGTCGGGACGTGCTTGCTTATGACCTAGCAGGGTTCTTTGAGCGCAACTCGGCAACATTGGCTGATGAGATCAAGAGAGCCATCGATTACTTGTTGGATGCGACATGAACAATCGTCAAAACGCCTACCTTACTTTCAAGGGCAATGTTGGCGCTGGGCGTCACGACTGGCTTCGCCTCACTCCAGCATACTCGTACCAGTTGGTCAAACGCGCCTTGGCTCTGGTCGAGCCAGGACAGCGTGTGCTCGATCCGTTCGCAGGCACAGGCACCACGGGGCTCGCTGCGGCAGAGGATGGGCTGGATGCCCTTCTCTTGGATATAAACCCCTTCTTGATTTGGTTCGCCAACGCTAAAACCAGGAGATATGATCCGGATCAGGTGGATCTCATGGTTGAGCGAGCCAGATATGCGATTCAGCTTGTGAGAGAAAATCCTGACTGCGTTGCTCCTATTCCGCCAATGCATCGTATTACTCGCTGGTGGGAGGAGGATATTCTCAGCGTAGTTGCCGCCTTGAGGTTCGCTATCAATAAGACTGCTGACGGTTCAGTGATTGACGATCTGGTCAACATAGCGTTCTGTCGAGTCATGATCAGCCAAAGCAACGCTGCATTCAACCACCAGTCCATGTCTTTTAGCTCCCAGGATGAGAGACAGCCCAGATTTTTCGATGATAGAGTCGATGATGTACTTGATGCATTCAATAGGGAAGTGTCATACGTAGCAAAGACATCTCAAGCGGAGCTGCTTGGAACAGTGGCTGTGTCACTTGATGACTCTCGGACTATGAGGTCAGTATCGGATCGGTCAATTGATATCCTCTATACTTCGCCTCCTTACGCCAATCGCATGAGTTATATCCGTGAATTGCGGCCATACATGTATTGGCTTGGATATTTGACCAATTCGAGGCAGGCGGGAGAATTGGACTGGCGAGCAATCGGCGGCACATGGGGCATGGCTACGAGTATGTTGGCGAATTGGCATCCATCCAGCGAGGTTCCCCTGGGTGATGAATTCAGGCGCACATTGAGCAGCATTGCCGGCGCGAGCGCGCCAAACGGAGCTTTGTTGTCAAGGTACGTTCACAAGTATTTTGCGGACGTGTCGGAGCATTTGCGCTCGGCGTATCGGGTTATAAGAAGTGGCGGAAGCGCCACATATGTAGTTGGCAATTCTACATTCTATGGTATCGAAGCGCCTACGGAGCAGTGGTACGCCGACTTGCTTTCTTCGGCGGGTTTCCAAGACGTAACAGTTTCGCGCATAAGGAAGCGCAACTCCAAGAAGGAGCTTTACGAATTCGAAGTGCGTGGATACAGACCCTGATACACCGGGCAATGTAAAGCGCGGCGTCAGCTTACCCTCTGCCTTTTTCTTACAGCGGGAAGTTAGACGTTCGAGGTTCTTGGCTCGTGGGCGTGTCCTTCCATCACACGATTCGTCCGTACAGGGGGCGTACCTAGCGGCAAGGGAAGCCGGCAAGGGCCGAGTGGTTACCATCATCAACGACATCGGGGAGCGGTATTTCAGCACGGGATTGTGGGGGTAATAGCTGACGAATATCTTCGGCTTTGCCATTCGTTTGTGGCCGGAATATGTCAAGTATTCTCTTCGTCTTCTTCGGATTCTATAACGTCTCTTTCTTCTTCATTAGTGCCATGTTCCGTGATAACAAGCTTATCCATAGCATCAGTTATGACTTGGGTAAGCTCCTCGAGGCGGGCGTTAAAAAACTCATCGAAATCATCATTGCGGAGATGTTCCGGCTCTATAAGGTGGGTCTCGATAATACCATCAAGGTCCTCGGAAGACGACTTCGCCTTCTGTTCTATACGCTTAAGATATGATGAAGGAGCACCACCGCCGATAATTTGATTCGTGTTCTTAGAAAGCGGCGTTTTGTTGACTATAGAATCACATTTCTTAGATGGAATGCCATTCTTCTTGCACCAAGCTTGTGGGAAGATGTGGTGGATATCGATTCTATCATCGAAGAACCTCATTGCGTCCGTGGCCTTGGCTGTAATAAAATCTTTGCAGCCACCGTGCTTATGCCCCATGAGCAACACATGGATACCCTTATATGCGGCAGACCTGCGGGACGTAAGCGACAGAAGTCGGTCCTGTTGAAATATCGCTTCGCCCATAGTGCGCGGCTTTGGGCCATCCTCATTGATCCAATAGACGAGTTCTGGCACATCGCGAGCAAGCAATGAATCGGTACGCGACCCATACATTTCGCCCAGAGTCATAGACCAGAACCACTTCTTGATCTTGTCTTTGTCTGTAACTGAGACAGTTCGGCCTTCACGTCTGAGGATAGCAAAGGTAGCGGCCAGTCCGACAGTCAACGGCGCATATGGTATGTCCTTTCTCGCAATAAGCTTCTGTTCGTGCAGGAAGCTGGCAGCGTCTCTGAAGCCACTCTCTACTGAGTTGCCATATTCCCTATAGGCTTCAAGGGGAAGACGAAGCAACGCATCACGGCTGCAACTCACCTGAGGTAGATTTCTGCCCTCAGCGCCAGCCTTCTCTTTCGCCAACCGTTCTTCCAGTGTGTGCAGGAGCGTACAAACTTGGAGGAATTCAATGGCAGACACCCCACTCAGCACGTCTATCCGAATCGGTGTCCCATCTATCTTTGTCCAATGTATCTTTTGTCGACGTCCCTGCTCGGGTTTGTCGAGTGGCCCATTCCAATCCTCACGCAGATCAAACCTATCAGCAGCATAGATAGCCGTGAGAAGTTCAAAGGTGTTGAGTGGCTTGCCCCCGGTATTGACTTTTTCAAAGATGAGGCATATGGCCTCTCGTCCGTTCTTCTCATCCAAGCGGATCACCGGTATCTGATACTCTGCAACCTGGCTGATAATTTCGTGGAACTTCATCTTCCAATCGGAAACGTCCTCGCCTTGCGCCTGCCAGTGAGCTCCCCAAGATTCTAACCAAGGGAACCAGAGTGTATGGTCAAAGACATAGTTAAGAGGAAACGCATGTATACTGAACTCCCTATCACGGGTGGATATGTCAATGTCCACGTCTCGCCCAAAATTTTTTCGCATGATGCGGTCTGCTGGTACGCCGATGATCGCGTCTCTTATATCTGCTCTGGCGCTTACGGCATTACGAATATCAAGGTAGTAAAGGCGATCTATCTCCTTTCCACGAGAATTGAGAGTGTGTACCGGATCCTTCGAGTACATGGACTGGTAGAGCGAAGTGAGGCGCTGCTGTCCATCCAACAGCAACTCCTCGGGAGAGAAGTCCCCAGCTTCCTCAATCCCCTCAAGTGGACGCGGCTTGAAGTTGACCTCTCCCCCTGTTGAAAGGGACAAGAACGCCCCGATGGGGTATCCCTTGGCGACCGAGGCGATGAGATTCTGGACATCCTCATCGCCCCAGACGTAACTGCGCTGAAATTCGGGCAACTGGAGACGCCCAGCGTCCGCATCTTTTAAGAGGTCTTGGAGTTTTACAGGATATGTCCGGAACAACTATTAACTCCTTGCATTCTGGGCTGGGCACGCAAGACTCTACTACACCACCGTTCCCTTGTCAACGAGCGTCTCGGCCTTGGCGCGGTCGTCGGTGGAGATGGCGATGGTGGTGTGGCCGTCGCGGCGGTCCACTATGTGGAGGCTCTGGATGTTGACATCCGCTTGCTTGAACTTCTCGGAGATTTTCGCGAGGGCGCCGGGCTCGTCGGGCAGCCTGACTATCAGAGAGTCGTCGCTGACAGTCTTGAAGCCGGCGTCGGTGAGGACCTGGAGGGCGTCGTCGTAGTCGTTGGTAGTGAGAGTGATGATGCCCTCGTCTCCGAGGGCCTCGGCGCTGATGGTCTCGATATTGAGGTTGTTGTCGGCCAGGGCCCTGCTGATGTCGGCGATTACTCCGACTTCGTTCTTCGCCATGACGATTATCCTGTTCAATTGCGCGCTCCTTCTTTGTATTGTTGGCGGGGCTGCTGCGCTGTGTCGCTATTCAGTGTATGAAATCCGCCCCTGCGTGACGCTTGGCTATACCGTCGCGTCAAATGGGTGGGTGATGGTTCGACCTCCAGCTGGGGGATGGGGAATCCTGGTTGACGCAGTCGTCCACGACCTGGTCTATGGTCTGGCGCGTTATATGGGGCATGGTTATGGCGTGGGCGATGTCTCCGTATGACGCGAGCTGCCACTTGCGGATGATCTCGGGGGATGGCTTCGGGAACACGACTGTGACGGAGTTCTCGTGGCGCCAGGCGGGGATGCCGCTGTCTTGGAAGCGAGTTACGGCGTATTCCGCGGTGTCCAGGCAGCCTTGGACGACGCTCTTGAAGCCGTCGAGTCCGCGCTCTTGGAAGGCGTACCACATCATGAGCGGGGTTAGGGCATTGCGCGAGCCTGTGAGCGTGGTGTCCAGCACTCCGACGTATTCGATGGAGCGGGCGACGCGGGCGACGTATTCCTTCTTGGTGAGGGCCGCGCCGCACGGGAGCGGCGACCCGATCATCTTGTGTCCGCTGATTGCGACGCTGTCGAATCCGTGGTCGAACCCGTAGGGCTGCGGCTCGTCGACGAAGGGCAGTATCATGCCGCTGAGCGCGGCGTCGGCGTGGATGTATGAGTCGGTGACGGCGAGGTCGTCGAGTATGCCGCGTATCCTGTCGACGTCGTCTATGGCGCCCTTCATGGTGGTTCCGATGTTCGCCATGATGATGGCGGGCGAGTCGCGGTTGATTCGGATGGTCTCGTAGAGGTCGTCGTAGTCTATCTCGCCGTTGTCCTGGCTCTTGATCATGATGTTGCGGGCCTTGAGGACGCGAAGTATCTTGACGACGCTGTAGTGGGTGTCCTGCGAGAAATAGACGACGCCGTTTGGGAATATCTCGCGGCCTATGTAGAGGCCGTACATGTTGCCCTCGGTGCCGCCGGAGGTCAGGTAGCCCCAAGCCCTTTCGCGGGACAGGCGCATCAGGTCGGCGAAGATGAGGACGACTTCGCGCTCTATCTTGTGTGTGTTGAGCTGGAAGTTGCTGTCGTGGAAGGGGTCGCCGAGGTTGTTGATGCAGTAGCGCAGGAAGGGTACGAGGGCTGTGTAGTCGAAGTCCTGGTTGCAGGGGTATCCGACGAAGCGCGGGCTGAGCTCTTCGAAGTTGCGCAGCAGGGCGTCGAGGCGGTCTTGGGTCTGGGGGTCCATTCTGTCTATCCTGTGGTCGGCGTGAGGCGCATGTCGTCCAGGCGCTTTGCCGCAACCACTGCGCCTCCTCCTAAGATTGGGGCCAAGGCTGACATGATAAAATATAGCATATTAGGAGCGCAGGCGTCCTGCCCGCTCCCCCAGGATGAGGGGCGCGGACGGGTGTCAGCCGCCCCAGCTTTGCGGCCTACGCTCTGCGGCGCGTGGTAGAATAGCCTCGACCCCGACAGAATCGAGGTGGACCCATGCCAACGCCTGCGCTGCCGACAGATCCGAGGGACCTCAGGGCGATGATGCGCCGCGGCGAGCTCAGCGGCTTGACCAGCGGCATGGCGCCCGGTCGCGTGCAGGCGAATCTGGTCGTATTGCCGAGGGAGCAGGCGTTCGACTTCCTGCTCTTCTGCCAGCGCAACCCGAAGCCGTGCCCACTGCTCGAGGTGGTCGAGGCCGGCTCGTCCGAGCCCCGGAACATGGCTCCGGGGGCCGACATCAGGTCCGACCTGCCCAGGTACCGCGTCTATGAACGCGGCGAGCTGGTCGAGGAGCCGACTGACATCTCGCACGCCTGGCGGGACGACATGGTGTCGTTCCTGCTCGGCTGCAGCTTCACCTTCGAGGCCGCCCTCGTGAACGCCGGCATCCGCATTCCGCACTACGAGACCGGGAAGAACACGGCGATGTTCGTCACGTCCATCGAGACCGAGCCGGCGGGAATGTTTTCCGGGCCGATGGTCGTCTCGATGAGGGCGATACCGCAAGACAAGGTCGTGAAGGCCGTCCAGATCACCTCGCGATACCCGGCCGTACACGGCGCGCCCGTACACATCGGCGACCCGGACGCGATAGGCGTGGAGGACGTCCACTCCCCCGACCTCGGCGACGTCGCCCGCGTAGGGGAGAGCGACGTGCCGGTATTCTGGGCCTGCGGTGTCACGCCCCAGGCGGTGGCCATGGCCTCGAAGCCGCCGCTCATGATCACGCACTCTCCAGGCCACATGTTCATCACGGACAAGCTAAACGAGGACGTGGCCGCCCTCTGACTTCATGGAACAGGGCCGTATATCGTGAGCATAGACATCGAGGACGTGATACTGGACCGGGACATGCGGGGCATATCGGCCCTCAGGCCGTATATGGCCGATGGATACGCCGACGAGGCGGCGGGGCTGATTCTGGACAACCCCGGGGCGGCGCTCATCGTCACGGGGTTCTACATCCTGATGGCGGGCGCTCCTGAGAACGACGGGCCGCCCGGCGCGGTTGCCATTGGAAACGCCCTGCGGTCCCTCGGGTGCGAAGTGGCATACGTGGCCGACCGCTACTCCGCGGCGGTGGTCGAGGGACTGGCGACGGACGGCTCGCCCGTCATAGACTTCCCGATAACCGACGACGCGGCGAGCCGACGCTTCGCGGACGGCGTCATCAGGGACTTCGCGCCCTCGCTGCTCATATCCATCGAGCGCTGCGGGCCGAGCGAGGACGGCAAGGCTCGCAACATGCGGAACGTCGACATCACCGAATACACCGCCAAGGCCGACTGCCTGTTCACGGGCGAGATACCCTCGATCGGCGTCGGGGACGGCGGCAACGAGATAGGGATGGGCAACCTGGCTCAGGTCATCCCGACCGTGCCGTCCTTGGTGGAGCTCCCATGCGTGACCACGGTCTCCAAGCTGGTCATATCCAGCGTATCGAATTGGGGGGGCTACGGCCTCGTCGCCGCCCTGTCGCGGCGTGTTGGCCGGAACCTGCTTCCCAGCGTCGCCGAGGAGCGGGAGATGGTGGAGCGCGTGGTCTCGCTGGGCGCGGTGGACAGCTTCAGCGGGCAGCGGGCCATGAGGGTGGACGGCTTCCCCATAGACGAGTACAGCCAGACCCTCGAAGAGCTGCACGCCCTGCTGGACTGACTTTCACCGGCGGCTGAGGCTGGTAGTTTGGCATCCTGATCCACCCTCTGTGTCCATTCACTCCCCTCTATGGTGTACGCCATCTATCTGAACGAGTTCACCTCACCCCAACCCTCTGGCGCCGGCCAGTACGTGCGGTTTCGGTAACATGTGGGAGGAAGAGATACGCCTTGAACAGTAACGGGAAGGGCCTACAAGACTTGGCGCTGAACAATTTGTGGCGCGCCCTATCAGAACATAAGTATGGGGAGGGGGTAATTCCTTCCTCCAAGCTGAGTGCCGCCCTGTTCGCTCTATTCGTCGCTGGCGTCCTGGCCTACGGCGCCGGGTTTGCCTGGTACATGCTGGCCCGCTTCGACCTCGTCAACCTCCTCCGGGACGTCAACGCCGACGACTCCTTCTATTACTTCCAGATTGCCTATAACCTGGCCTCGGGGAAATTCTCCACCTTCGACGGCGGCATCACCCAGACCAACGGCTACCATCCCCTCTGGCTGCTGCTGATTACGCCCTTCTACTGGGTATTCGACAAGGAAGCGGCGCTGTTCGGCATCAAGGCGTTCGAGGTCATGCTCATCGCCGGCGGGGTTGCCCTGGTCGTCGTGGCGGCGCGGCTGGCGCGGCTGCCCTGGATTCTGCTGTTCGCCGCGCTGCCGCTGCTGTACCAGCAGCGCAACCTATTCCTTGGACTGGAAGCGGCCGCCGCGCTGTTCATGTTGGGGCTGTTCTTCTTTGCAGTGACGCTCTACGCGCGGGACCCGGGGCGGTGGAAGTGGCCGCTGGCCGGCGTGGCCTTCGCTCTGCCCTGGGCGCGCCTGGAGTACGTCGCCATATCGCTGGCGGTCACTGCCGCGCTGGGTCTCATCGAGTGGTCGAGGCGGGAATCACCCTCACCCCGACCCTCTCCCTCGACGGGAGAGGGGGAGGGCCTCGGCGCCCCGGAGGCGAGAGGGGGCCGGTTCCGTATCCGCCTGAACGCCGTGCTTCCGCTGCTGGGCGCGATCGGCGGCATCCTGGTGTACTTCGCATACAACGGGCTGGTGTTCGGAGGCGTGACGCCGGTGAGCGGCGCAACCAAGCAGATGTGGTCGCAAGCCCGGTGGGATAACGAAGGGGGATACAGCTTCGTTCAGAACTTCCGTGACGTCTTGCAGATTCCCGTCTTCGACTACGAGCTGCTGGTCGCGCTGGAGGTCTGCGCCTACGTCGTTGTGGTCTGGTGGCTCGCCCGCCGTTCCAGGGACCGGAAGGACTGGCTGCCGCTGGCCTTCATGGTATGCGTGTTCGGCTTGGCGGTCGGCCATCTCGCCAAGTTCGCTCAGACCGTTCTCACTGTGGATCCCTACTGGGGGAGTTATGGCTGGTACTTCGTCCCGGCGTATCTGCTGATGGCGCTTATTATTCCCGCAAGGTGCTACGTAGCCATCCACTTCATCCGCCGTTTCATCGGGCCGAGGTGGCCCCAAGCGGCCAACCTGCTGAGCGTGGGCATCGTCGTTGTCGGAGCAGCCTTTCTGCTTACAAAGGCGGACTTCACAGGACCGTTCCGGTATGCCGACTCGGCAAGCGAGTCAACATACCGCGAATCGGAGGTTAATTCTCATATGGGCGTTCGGGTTATGGACCGCGCGCTGCCCGAGGACAGCGTGGTCGGGTCGTGGGACGCCGGCAGCATCGGATACTTCTCGCGTTTTCCGGTGGTGAACCTGGACGGCCTGGTCAATTCCTGGGATTACTATCGCGCCCGCAATCGCTACCCTTACTGGCAGGCCCTCAAGGAAGTAACCGAGTCCGTGTTCTATCAGCGTTACGGGATTATCTGGTTCGCGAACGTCGCTGGAGGCGATTTGAATGTAAAGCGTGGATTCGCCTTGGACAACGTCATGTTCGAGGGCGCACCACATCCCGACCCTGATTCAGCAGACTACCGGTTCAAACTCTGGTCCTACTCCCCAATGAGAGACGCCGACGTCTGGTTCTGGCAGCGGATGGAGCCGCACTTCGACTATCAATCGGGCGATGTCGGAGTGATCGTGGCCGGACGGATGGCGCAGGCGTTCGCCAGGGATTGCGCGCCGGACGAGTTGGCAGTGTGGTCATGGACTGGAGCGGATGAACCGTTCGCCAAGGCCTGGACGCAAACGGAGACGGGGCTGTGCGTGGACGCGCTCGTGCTGCCCCGCGACGCCTCCCCTCCGGTGCGGGCGGAGGCGATGACGGCCGGCGATTACTTGGCAAGACTGGTCGGCGACCGCGAGCCGGTAATTCGCTCCGACTGGGACGTGTATCTCAGCGAAAACACGCTGGTCTACGTGAAGGAGCCGTGCGCCCCGGCCGACACGGAGGCGTGGTTCTTCCTCGCCGTGTATCCGGTTGACCTGAACGACCTTCCCGACTATCGCAAGCGGCACGGCTTCGATAACCTGGACTTCGGTTTCGACGGGCGCGGCGTGATATTCGATGGGAGATGTATGGCGACGGCGACTCTCCCTGAGTATGATATTGCCCGCATCTTTACCGGCCAGTACGTTCCCGTGCCCGGCGGTTACCACCACTTCTGGGAGGGGGAGATACGGCCTGGGGAGTAGTGGGCCAAGGGTTCGGACGCCAATACTACGTTGAACCAGCGCTAGGAGCGAATCGTCATGGCCAGGCTATCAGGCAGGATACTCGACAAGGAGACCGGCGAGACGACGCCGGCGCGGGTCCACGTGTCGGACTCGACGGGGGCGTTCGTCCATCCCGCCGACGCCATATTGAAGGTAGGGCCCGGCGCGTCCTTCTTCTACTCGGACGGCCGGTTCGAGGTTGACGTCGCGAGGGGCTGGACGCGCGTGGTCGTGGAGCGCGGCACGGAGTATGCGCCGGCGCGGATTGACCTGGAAGCTCCGTCGCGCGGCGCGGTGGTCGTGGACGTAACGCTCGAACGCTGGTCGAAGCTTGGAGAGGATGGCTGGCATCCGGGCAATACGCATATCCACTACGACGAGAAGGAGACGAGACCGGACGAGCGGCTGCGGCTCGATCCCCGCGTCGAGGACCTGAGGATGACGGCTGTCAGCATCCTCAAGCGCTGGGACCTCGAATACGCGAGCAACAAGTACGCCCCGGGCATGTTGACCGACTTCTCTTCGGCCCACCACTACGTGGAATGCGGCGAGGAGAACCGGCACAACGCGGAGGGGACCCACAGCCCCGGCTACGGGCACATCATGCTGCTGAACATCCGCAACGTGGTCGAACCCGTGAGCCGCGGCCTGCTCGTGGACGCCTTCGACCCCGATTATCCGCCCCTCTCATATGCCTGCGACGACACGCGACGACAGGGCGGGGTCGTCATCTGGTGCCACAACGGGCGCGGGATGGAGGCTCCGGTGGCGGCGGCGCTGGGCAAGATAGACGCCTTCAACCTGTTCGACCCCAACTGGATGGACCCGGAGTACGACATCTACTACAAGATGCTGAACGCCGGCGCCAGGCTGCCGGCTTCGACGGGCTCCGACTGGTTCATAAGCTCGGCCAACCGCGTCTATGCGCGCACAGGCGGGGCTTTCGAGTACTCCGCATGGCTCGACGCGCTGAGGCAAGGGCGGACGTTCATCACCAACGGCCCGGCGCTGTCGCTGACGGCGCAGGGCAAGGAGCCCGGGGGCGAGATAGAGGCCAAGCCGGGCGAGCGCGTCCCCGTCCGCGTCGCGTGGAAATCCCACTACCCGGTCAGCCGGGTCGAGGTCATATACAACGGCGCGGCCGCTGCCTCCGAGTCGTTCCCCGAAGGCGCGGCCAGTGGAAGCCTGGAGGCCGACGTGCCTGCGGAGTGCGATGGCTGGATAGCCGCCAGGCTGTGGAGCCAGACGCGGGACAGCTTCGCGCAGCCCGTATTCGCCCACACCAGCCCGGTATACGTCACCACGGGCGCGGCTGGTCCGGAGAAGAGTGAGGCCGCGGCGTACTTCGACGACGCCATCAAGCGTTCGCTGGAGTGGATCGGCTCGAAGGGCAAGTTCTACACGGACAAGCAGCGCCGGGAGGTGATTGACCTCTTCCGGGAGGGGCAGCAGGTGTACAAGAACATGCTGGGGTGAGAGGCTGACTCCGCGCTACGACCGCGCAATGTCCAGGATAGCCGACGCCGCTATTGCCGCGCCCACCAGCATCACGAAAACCCCCATGTTCACCCGCTGTACGAACGCCAGCATGGCGCGGATGGTCGCCATGCCGGCCACGAAGGCTGCGGCAGCCGCCGCGAGCGTCTCGGGCGAGAGTGTAACCCCCGACCCCAACGCGGCAAAGACGGCCCCGCCGGCGCTGACAGGAATGCTCATCAGGAAGCTCAGCGCCAGCGCCTCCCGCTTTTCTACGCCCCTGCCGAGCAGGGCGGCGACGGTCAGGCCGGATCGGCTGAACCCCGGCAGGACCGACAGGCCCTGGGCGACGCCCGCCAGAAGCGCGTCGAAGATGTTCAGTCGAGTCCTATCGCGGTCGCCGGCTTCGCGCCGGCGCAGCTGCAGCGCCCCGGTCACCAGCATGAGAACGCCCACTGTCCCCATGGCGGACGCTCCCACAAGCCCGGATAGCTCGCCCAGCGTGAGGACGAGGGGCAGGCCAATCACCATGCCTAGAGCCGTCGCTACCGCGAGGAAGAGCGGCAGGGGCGACGGCGAATTGAGAATGTTGGGTCGAGGCTGGCGAGTCGATGGAAGAGATGATGCGCCGGGACGCGCGCGCTGCGCCAGCAGCGCCGCGGCTTCTCGGACGAGGGCCGCCACCTCTCGCCGAAGGACTATCAGGGCGGCGGGCATCGTCCCGGCATGGAGCCAAAGCGCGAACCCGACAGCCTCGTTCAAGGGCTTGTCCTCCATGAGAGAGTACGCCACGGCGACGACGCCTTCGGAGCTGACCGGCAGCCATTCCGACACTCCTTGCAGCAGCCCAAGCAGGACGGCCGTCGTCACCCCGGCGCCCTCCGGTCGCTGGCGCAGCGGAACCCGGTGTTGCCCGTCGAGCTGTCTGGCGTGTTGGACGTTCGGGCGGCAACCCTGTAACGGTTGCAGTAGGACTCGTGGCACAGGTAGGAGCCGCCCCGCGTGACGATCGCGTCTCCTGACTCTGGGCCCGTCGGGTTGCGGCGCGGCCCTTCGGCGTGATGAGTCGCGCTGAACCAGTCCGCCGTCCACTCCCACACGTTGCCGGCCACGTTATGCAGCCCGAACCCGTTGGGCGGAAACGCGCTTGCCGGCGCGGTTCCGACGTAGCCGTCCTCCGCGGTGTTCGAGTCCGGGAATTCTCCCTGCCAGATATTGCACACGTGCTCCCCGCCCGGCGTGAGCTCGTCGCCCCACGGATACGTCTTCTGCTCCAGCCCGCCGCGGGCCGCGTACTCCCACTCTGCCTCGGTCGGGAGCCGACTGCCTGACCACTCGCAGTAGGCCATGGCGTCGTTCCAGGAGACATGCACCGCCGGGTGGTCCATCCTGTCCTTGACGTGGGAGCCCGGCCCGTCGGGATGGCGCCAGCTCGCGCCGGCCACGCGCGCCCACCACGGGGCCCCGGCGGCCGCCTGCGCCGCCGCGCGCCTGGCCCGCGGGGTCAACAGCAGGTGGAACACGAACGACCAGCCGAACCGCTCGGCCTCGGTCACGTACCGAGTGGACTTGACGAACCTGGAGAAGTCCCCGTTCGTAACCGCCGTGGCCCCAACGTGGAACGGATCGACCTCGATCTCCCTGACGGGCCCCTCGCCGTCCGCCGGGAAGCCGGACGGGTCATCGGCGCCCATCAGGAACTTGCCTCCCGGAAGCTCGACCATCCCGCGAATAGAGCCGACCGCCCGGCCGATGCCCCGCCGCCGCGCGGCCGGCCTGGCGCGAGCCGCGCTTGGGACGCAGCATGACCCGCTATGCTCGCTCTGTTCGTACACGGCCGCCAATATAGCCTCCGCAGGCCGTCTCTTACCAGTTGGAAGCGCCCGTCCACGGATGGGCCCGGGCTGCGTCCTCGACGATGTCGGCGCCCCAGCCGGGGCTGGATGGGACGGTCATGTACCCGTCCACTATCTCCGGAACGCGCGTAACCAGATCATCCTTCCACGGGACGTCGTCGACGTCGACCTCCATGATGCGAACGTTCGGGAGGACGGCGCACAGGCTGGCGCTGATGAGGGTCGAAAGGTGGCTGTAGTAGTTGTGCGGCGCGACGTTGAACTGGTATGTCTCGGCAAGGTCGCCCACCTTCTTCGCCTGGCTGAACCCGTTCCAGGGCACGTCTATCATGAATACGTCAGCCGCCCGCCTCTCGAAGTAGGGCAGGTACTCGCGCATGTAGAACAGGTTCTCGCCCGTGCAGATCCGCGTAGTCGTGGACTCCTTGATCTCCAGTATCCCGCCCGGCTCGTACATGTCGATCTCGAGCCAGAGCAGGTCGAACTGCTCGAGGACTTTCGCGATTCGCTTGGCGCCCTCCGGCTTGAAGTTGAAGTTCAGGTCCAGGTTGATGTCCACGTTCGGACCGACGGCGTCCCTGAAGGTTCCTATGAGGGTCTCGACGTGGCGGAGCAGTTCCCTGGTAACCACCTGGTCGGTCGAGCTGGGACCGCCGCCGAATCCGTCAAAATGGACGTCGGCCGGGTCGCCGGGCAGCACGACGTTGGTTTTCAGGGCGGTGTATCCGCGCCTGGCCACCTCGCGGCCCAGGTCGGCGATGTCGTCCATCGTCCGGATAGGCGGCGTTCCCAGCAGGTCGGATGCCTTGGCGCGGGTGGAGCCGCAGTGAGACCAATAGACGCGCACCCTGTCCCGTGTGGGCCCGCCGAAGAGCTCCACGACCGAGATGCCCAGCGCCTTCGCCTTGATGTCGATCAGCGCCAGCTCGACGCCAGCAATCGCCTTAGCCGCTATGCCGCCTATGCTCTGGCGTGTGCGGCGCAGCATGTCCCAGAAGCGCATCTCGAACGCGCGCGGGTCCTGGCCCATCAGCGCTGGCTTCATGTCCTCTATCGCGCCCACGACGCCGAGCGGGGAGCGGGCGTCGCTGCACTCGCCGAAGCCGGTCACGCCCTCGTCCGTCTCGACCTTCACGAATATCCAGGGCCGCCAGCCCGCGTCCACGATGAAGGTCTCGATATTGCTGATTCGCATTATTGGAAGGCTCCTTTGGGGGCAAACTGCCGAAGAAGACGCGGGCTTCCACGGCAAGCGCCGTCTCTCATTCTGCCTGTCTCGAAGGTCTCTCTGGCGCCATTCTACCGCAGACGCGCCCCGCCTATCCCCTCTCCCTTTACGGGTGAGGGTGATTCAGGATGCCAAAACTACCTGGAACCAGTGCGTTATGCCCCCATGAAGCAGTTCCGTTACGCCGACCATTCGAATGAGGCGGCCGATTTCTGGGTTGCGATATTTGACTTTGGCGCGATTCTCGCGCTACCATGCTCCCAATACTTACTAGGAGGACATTGCAGATGATTACTGCGATGAAGAAGGGAACGGCGCTCTGGGTTGCGCTGCTGGCGGTTATGCTCGTCGGCGCGCTGGCCTGCGGGTCTGACGATCCGCCAGCGGGGCCCAGCGCTGCCGACATCAAGGATATCGTCGAATCCGCGGTGGGCGATCAGCTGACCGCTGGCGACGTGCAGAAGATAGTCCAGGACTCGACGGGCGGGCAGTTGACGGCCGCGGACGTCCAGAGGATAGTGGACGCTTCGACGGGCGGGCAGCTAACGGCCGCGGATGTCCAGAGGATCATCAATGACTCGGTGGTCGGCCAGTTGACGGCCGCGGACGTTCAGAAGATAGTGAACGCTTCGACCAGCGGGCAGTTGACGGCCGCGGACGTTCAGAGCATCGTCCAAGCATCGACCGGCGACCAGTTGACCGCTGCGGACGTGCAGAAGATAGTGGACGCTTCGGCGGCCGGCCAGTTGACCACGGCTGACGTGCAGAGAATCATCAGCGAGTCGGTCAGCGCGGCGGTGGACGAGGCCCGGAAGGCGACGGCGGCGGCAGAGGCGGCGGCGATGGATGCCTCGAAGGCGCTGGCGGCGGTGCAGCCTACGGCGGTTCCCCCGCCCTCGGCTACGTCGGTTCTCCGCGTGGGGAACTCTAACGAGGTGCAGTACCTGGACGCGGCCAAGAGCCAGTCCGGCACGGACATCATCTTCTCGGAGCTGATCTACAGCAGGCTGCTCCAGTACGACGCCACCATGATGAATCCGAAGCCAGACGTGGCAGAAAGTTGGCGAGTGTCCGCCGACGGCCTGACCTACGTGTTCACGCTCCGACAGGACGTGACGTTCCATAATGGCAAGGGCGTGACGGCGCGCGACGTCGAGTATAGCTGGAACCGGTGCCGGCTCGAGATATTGGACAGGGGCCGGTGCAGGGGCGAGCTCAACGACGTCGTCTCCTACGAGGCGACCGGCGACTACGAGTTCACCGTCTTGCTGAACAAGCCCAGCCCCGTCTTCCTCCCCTCGATGGCGCACTGGTCTCTGGCCATCTTGGACGAGGGCAGCACGGACACGCAGGACACGAACCCCATCGGGACCGGGCCGTACAAGTTCGTGGAGCAGGTGCCCGGCGACAAGCTGGTGGTGGAGAAGTACGACGGCTACTTCGACAAGGACATCCTGAACGCCCGGCCGCAGCGGGTCTTCATCATCCCGATAAAGGACCCGCAGACCCGCATGGCGGCGCTCCAGGCGGGTGAGATCGACTTCGCGGTGGACGTGCCCCTGGACCAGGTAGCCAGGCTTGCCACCACAGAGGGCATACAGCTGTTGCGGCAGGTTGACGGCATCACGGCGTCCTACATGACCGTGATATTCAACGTGCGAGAGGGTCCGATGACGGACGTGCGCGTGCGGAAGGCCGTCCAGCTTGCGGTGGACCCGGTGGCGATCAACCAAGCGATCTATTTCGGGCTGGGCGAGGTGAGCTGCAACCCGATACTGGAGTCGCACTGGGCGTACCTGCCCTTCGAGTGCCCCGCCAGGGACGTGGACCAGGCCAAGGCGCTGCTGGCAGAGGCTGGCTATGGCCCGGACAACCCCCTCCAGATCAAGTACTTCCCTGAGAATATCCCGACTACCCAGAAGATGGCCGAGGTCATCCAGCAGAGCCTGGCCGAGGCCGACATCGAGATGGAGATAGTCATCGTTGACAGCCCGACCTGGCTCGACAAGGTCTGGTTCGGCGTTGACTGCGACACCGGGGACTGGCCGGAGTCGCGCTGCTGGGCGGGCACGCACAAGGAGTTCGACCTGGGCGATGCTTGGTACACGCGCGAGCCGGACCCGGACGGACTGATGCAGAGCGTGTTCAGGGCAGACTCCCCGACCAGCGGATTCAAGGGCAACAACGGGATGCGGTACTACAACCCGGAGATAGAGCGGCTGTTCGACGAGGCCAAGAGCACGTCGGACCGCGCGGTCAGGGCTGACCTCTACCGCCAGATAGTCGACATCGTGGTGAATCAGGACGTGCCGCTGATCAAGCTGCAGAGTATGCCGCGCTACTTCGCGGCGAACTCCCGCGTGCAGAACGGCTACGTGAACCCGAAGGGCTACTGGAACGCCAAGGACTGGATATTCCAGGAGTAGAGCGGCGCGGCGCGAAGCGCTGAACCGTCAACGAAATGGGCGCGGGGGCCGGGCCACAAGCCCACCCCCGCGCCCATGCAAGATAGCCAATGAATCGCAGGCGGCTTCTACGACGGCTGAGCCAGGGTGCGATTCGCAATGTCGCTTTCGACGATTTTGTGGACCTGCTGGCAGGGTTCGGGTTCAGGCTTATACGAACGTCTGGACGCCATCATATCTTCTCGCGGCCAGACATTCATGAGATTATCAACGCGCAGCCTATGAGGGGAGAAGCCAAGCCTTACCAAATTCGTCAGTTTCTTCGATTGGTGGAACGCCACCGCCTGCAGCTGCTGGAGTAGATATGAAGGACTACCACATAAACGTCTTCTACAGCGCAGAGGACGAGTGCTATGTAGCGGATATCCCCGACCTGCAATACTGCTCGGCGTTCGGCGACAGCCCCGAGGAGGCGCTTGCAGAGGTAAGGAAGGCAATGTCGCTCTGGATAGATTCTGCCAAGGAGGAAGGAAAGCCGGTTCCGCCGCCCCGGTATCGTCCAGCCATCTACCAGTCCGTATGACCCGGACGGCAGTCCACGCGCTTCAAGCGCATAGCGGGTTTGGCGTCGGGACGCGCGAGGCGCTCCGGAGGGTTGCCAGTCGATTCCGGCTCAAATAGACTACCGCCACGATTGCCGCTGCAAAGCGACGTCAGGACATCAGGGTACATGTTCTTGGACCATGCGACCGCGAACTCAGGGCCGGCGACTTGCTCCAAGCCTCGGAGAAGACTTGGGGGAGCCGTGGCGCGTTGCCTGAAGTAGGCTAGGGCGCTGATGGCCTCCACCGCGTCCGCTGGAACGGTATATATTGCCAGGATGGAGAGGAACGCTCCCTTCTATCTCAGGAGACAAGTAATATCCAGACCTATATAGCCCGCAGGCTCCTGCAGACGGCTTACGTGGTCGTCGTGCTCTCGTTCGTCATATTCGCCGCGGTGCGGTACGCCCCGGGCGACCCGGCCGTGACGCGGCTTGGCATGGAGGCTACGCGCGAGGCGCTGGAGCGGGAACGGGAGGATCTTGGCCTCAACAGGCCGATATACGTCCAGTATGCCATCTGGGTGGGCAAGCTGTTCAGAGGGGACATGGGCGACTCGTTGGCGTACAGCGCGGGCTATCCCGTCTCCTCGCTGGTCTGGGAGAAGTTCAAACGGACCATCCCTCTAACCCTCTCGGCCATGCTCGTGGGAGTCGCGGTTTCGATACCCATGGGCATCATCGCCGGGCTGCGTCCATTTAGCTGGCTCGACAACGTCATCTCCGCCGGCTCGCTGTTCGGCGTGGCCGCCCCGAGTTTCTGGGTCGGGTTGATGCTCATCCTGCTGTTCGCGGTGCAGCTCGGCTGGCTGCCCACGTCGGGGTACGGCCCCATAGGCCAAGGCTTCCACTGGCAGTACTTCATCCTGCCCTCCGTCGCCCTGGGCATCCAGCTGATGGGCGCTCTCACCCGGTACATGCGCTCCGGGATGCTCGACGTTATGAGCTCCGACTACATCCGAACCGCCCGGGCCAAGGGCATTCCCTACCGCCTCATCGTGGCGCGCCACGCCATCAAGAACGCCATGCTCTCCGTGGTCACCGTAATCGCGCTTGACTTCGGAGCCCTGCTCGCCGGCGCCCTCGTCACCGAGACCGTCTTCAGGTGGCCCGGCGTCGGGTTGCTGCTCGTGGACGCCATACAGGCCCGCGACTACGCCATCGTGCAGATGATAGTCCTCATCACGTCCGTCGTGTACGTGTCTTTCAACCTATTAGCCGACATCCTGTACGGCTATCTCGATCCCAGGATACGCTACGAATGAGCGGCGCAACCCAGGACAAGCCCATGCTGGAGCTTGAAGAGGCCGCGCCGCGCCGGCGCGCCGGGCTGTTCCGCGTAATCGTCGAGAGCTTCCTGCGCAACCGCACGTCCCTGTTCGGCGTCCTGGTAATCGCCGCCTTTACGCTGGCGGCCATAGCCGCGCCCTTCATGACTCGCGCCGGCTGGCTGGCCGCCCCCAATTTCCAGGACTACAGCGTGCTGAGGCAGCCGCCCTCGCTCTTCCAGTATCCGCCGTCTTTCGCTCACCCAGTGGGAACAGACACGCTGGGGCGCGACAACTTCAGCCGCATAATCTACGGCGGCAGGGTCTCGCTGCAGGTCGGGCTGCTCGCAATGCTCGTATCCACGACCGTGGGAGTAACCATCGGGCTTGCCGCCGGCTACTTCGGGCGGTGGACGGACAGCGTCCTGATGCGAATCGTGGACGCCATCCTCGCTTTTCCTGGCCTCCTGCTTGCCATTCTCATGGTCGCCGTGCTCGGCCCGTCGCTGCGCAACGCCATGCTCGCCATCGCCGTCGGCTTCATCCCCTCCTTCGCGCGCATCACGCGGGCGAACGCGCTCTCGATACGCGAAAAGGAGTTCGTGGAGAGCGCGCGGGCCCTGGGCGCGGGCCCCTGGCGCATCATGTTCAGGACCATCCTGCCGAACACGCTGTCGCCCATAATCGTGCAGGCGTCGCTGGGCATGAGCTACGCCATCCTGATAGAAGCCAGCCTGAGCTTCCTGGGGCTCGGCATACAGCCGCCCACGCCCTCATGGGGCTACATGCTCTCCGCAGGCAGGGAGTTCATCACCATCGCATGGTGGCTCACGACGTTCCCGGGTCTTGCCATCTTCCTGGTGGTGCTGTCCTGGAACTTCATCGGCGACGGAATCCGGGAGGCCCTGGACCCCAGGCAACACCGCCAGTAAGCGCCCCCTACCCGTCGCCCCAGGACGACATCTCGGCCCTCAGCTCGGGATCCAGCCCCATCTCGAACGCGGCTATGGCGTTGTCTATGTGCGCGGGCTTCCTCGCGCCGACCAGCGCGGCGGTGATGGCCGGGTGTGTCATTGACCAGGCCATGGCGAGGCGGGTCATGGGGATTCCCATCTCGGCGGCCTTATTGCGCAGCCTCTCGACTGTGCGGAAGTTGCGGTCGTTGAAGTAGAGATCGGCGTGGGCGGGCATGATGTCGAAGCGGGTACCCTTGGGGATGTCGGCGTGGTTGGGCGTGTACTTGCCCGTAAAGAACCCCGCGCCCATGGGGCTGAACGGCGTGACGGCTATCTCTTCCTCGATGCACATTGGGAGGAGGTCCTTCTCGTCGGCTCTGAGTCCGAGGTTGTAGCCCGGCTGGGTCATCTCGTATCGGGGCCATCCGCGGAACGCGCTGGTGTCGAGGGCGTGTCGAAGCTGCGCGGCGGAGTGCTGGCTGCAGCCGATCACCTCCACGCGCCCGGCGTCTATCTCCTCCGCCAGCGCGCCGAGGGTCTCGTCGTCGGGAACGTCGGGGTATGGCCGGTGGAGCTTGTAGATGTCCACGCGGTCTGTGCGTAGCCTGTCCAGGCTGTCGTCCAATGCTCGGTGGACGTTCTCGGCGGACCCGCCGGTGCTGAACTTGGTCATCAGGATGATGTCGTTCCTCGTTCCGCGCTTCTGCATCCACCGGCCGACGATGTTCTCGGACGAGCTCATCTCGGTGGTAACCTCGCGCTGGTCGGACACGCCCATCGTTTCCAGTCTCGTGCGCTGGGAGTTGCCGCCGCCGTATGCCTCGGCGGTATCGAACAGGTTCAGCCCCTTGTCCAGCGCGTAGTCCATCACGCGGTAGGAGTCGTCCTCGCTGATCTCCCGTCCGAAGGTTACGCAACCCAGCGCTATGGCCGGTATCGTCCGGCCAGTTCGTCCCAGCGGTCTCTGCTCCAATGCCATGTACTTCACCTCTGCGAGTTCCGTGCAGATTAGCCGAACACAGCCGTCCAAGTCCAGCGCCTGCCCCTTCTTGAAGCGGCAGCCCCAACAGCATATCCTAAGACATCATGAGGATAACCGACGAGGCGAAGGAAGAGCTGCGGCGGGTTCTTGGGACCTACAACCTCGAGGCGGGAAAGGGGTTCAGGCTTGCGACCCCGCCTGTCTGGGAGGGCGAGGGAGACTTCGGCATCGTCATCGACGTCGGGCGCAACCGGGACCACGTGGTGGAGCACGAGGGGACCGAGCTTCTCCGGATGGACCCGGATACGGCCCAGGGCCTCGCCAACGCGGTCATGGATTTCAAGGAGTCGCGCTTCACCCTCGACGTGTACTAGCGGCGAATCGGGACTGTCGGTCCCTAACCTGCGCCGGCCCTACACATCCTGTGCTACAATCACTGCCGAGAGGCCAGACATGACCACCAGCGCGGCGCTCGAGCCGCATCCCACCAGAGACCACCATCGTGTCCAGCAGCTCCCGGACCCGCCGCGGCCGCCTGACGCCATGTATCAGTTCCCACACGTTACCACCGCCTTCTACATTCTGGACGACCATTTCAGGGAGCGTCCCGACGTGCTGGTGAGCGGGGAAGGCTATCTCCGCCGGGACGCCAGCGACAGTGCGGGGTGGGTGAACCCGGACTGCGTGGTGGCCTTTGGAGTGGACCCAGCGTCGATACGCAACCGGAACGGATACGTGATAAGCGAGGTTGGCAAACCGCCCGACTTCGTTCTGGAGGTGGCGTCGGCGAGCACGGGAAGGGCCGACTACACGACCAAACGCGACATCTACGCGCAGTACGGGGTGGTGGAGTACTGGCGATTCGACGCTACCGGGGGAGAGTATCACGACGCGGCGCTGGCCGGGGACCGGCTGGTGGAAGGGGTGTACGAGCCGATAACCATTCAGCGCGAGCTCGGCGGCCAGGTCTGGGGCCGCAGCCCCACGCTGGGCCTCGATCTGTGTTGGGAGTTCGGAGAATTGCGCTTCTTCGATCCCAGGACTGGGGAGTATCTACCCGGTCTCGCCGAGGCCAAGTCTCAGCGGGACGCCGCCGTGGTCGAACGCGACGCCGCCCTGGTCGAGGCGCGCCGCCTCCGTGAGCGGATACGTCGTATATTGCCCTGACTGCCAGCGCGGTAGGCGGCTGACTCCTTGACGTGTCGGAGTAGATCGCGAAACACCCATGTCTGGACATCCTATGCTACAATCACTGGCGAGAGGCCAGACATGACCACCAGCGCGGCTCTCGAGCCGCATCCCACCAGAGACCACCATCGTGTCCAGCAGCTCCCGGACCCGCCGCGGCCGCCTGACGCCATGTACCAGTTCCCACACGTTACCACCGCCTTCTACATTCTGGACGACCATTTCAGGGAGCGCCCTGACGTGCTGGTGAGCGGGGAGGGGTATCTCCGCCGGGACGCCAGCGACAGTGCGGGATGGGTGAACCCGGACTGCGTGGTGGCCTTTGGAGTGGACCCAGCGTCGATACGCAACCGGAACGGATACGTGATAAGCGAGGTTGGCAAACCGCCCGACTTCGTCTTGGAGGTGGCGTCGGCGAGCACGGGAAGGGCCGACTACACGACCAAACGCGACATCTACGCTCGGTGCGGGGTGGTGGAGTACTGGCGATTCGACGCTACCGGGGGAGAGTATCACGACGCGGCCTTGGCCGGGGACCGGCTGGTGGAAGGGGTGTACGAGCCGATAACCATTCAGCGCGAGCTCGGCGGCCAGGTCTGGGGCCGCAGCCCCACGCTGGGCCTCGATCTGTGTTGGGAGTTCGGAGAGCTGCGCTTCTTCGATCCCAGGACTGGGGAGTATCTACCCGGTCTCGCCGAGGCCAAGTCTCAGCGCGACATCGCCCTGGTCGAACGCGACGCCGAAGCCGAAGCGCGACGCATGGCAGAAGCCGAGGCGCGGCGCCTCCGTGAGCGGATACGTCGTCTATTGCCCTGACTGCCAGCGCGGTAGGCGTTCAAGACCGATACTCATCAGGGGCAAGCGGCATTCCAAGAGGGGATTCGCATCGCTGATATTGCAACTCTGCCCTGCGCTCCCTCGACGCTGGGGACGACCAGGTACGCCGCGGCGCTCGAACTCCAGCGGGAGTTTCACTCGCGCGTCGCAGGGGGCGAGATGGACGGCGCGCTATTGCTGCTGGAGCATCCGCACGTCTATACGCTGGGGCGTCGCGGCAGGCTTGACGACGTGCTCGCGCCGGCCGAGCGGCTGGCGGAGATGGGAATCGAGGCGCATCACGTCGATCGAGGCGGGGAGGTTACGTATCATGGGCCTGGGCAGCTCGTGGGGTATCCCATCGTCAGCCTGCGACGGCTTGGGGTTGGGCCGCTGATATACGTTCGCTCGCTGGAGCGCGTTCTCATCGAGACGCTGGCAGAATTCGGCATCCTGGCCGGGAGCGATGGCCGCCCGACGGGGGTATGGACTGGGGGCGCGAAGATAGCGGCGATAGGCGTGCGCGTCAGCCGGGGGGTTGCCACGCACGGGTTCGCGCTCAACGTGTCGCCGGATCTGGCCTGGTTCGACCACATCGTGCCCTGCGGCATGAAGGGAAGCCGGGTTACCTCGATGGCAGCCGAGGGCGTCGAGGCGGGCGTCGGCGAGGTCGCTTCGAGGCTGGCGGGGCATTTCGAGCGGGTCTTCGATGTCGGGCTGGAGCTTATGGCCGGCGCGCCTGCGTCCGTCCACGCCCTTCGCGTGTCGCGCGGGGGAGCCGCGTGAGGATACCGCGCTGGCTCTTCCGACTGGCGCTGGGGAGCCGCTTGCCCATCACGTCGGGCGCGATAGAGGTTCCGGGCGCGGCCTCGACGGTCACCATCAGGCGGGACGGTTACGGCATCCCGTACATAGAGGCGCAGAGCGACGAGGATGCGTGGTACGGAGTCGGGTTCTGCCAGGGGCAGGACCGGGCGTTCCAGCTGGAGATGATGCTTCGCGTCGCGCGTGGGGCGGTGAGCGAGCTGATGGGGCCTGCCGGGCTTGGGATAGACCGGCTGTCGCGGCGCATCGGGCTGGCGGAGAGCGCGGAGCGGCAGGCTCCGCTCCTCGACGCGGAGATGCGCTCGAACCTGGGCGCGTTCGCGCGGGGTATCAGCGAGGGGACGCTGCTCGGCGCTCGTCGGCTCCCACACGAGTTCGCCATGCTGCGCGCGAAGCCCACGCCGTACTCGACGGTTGACATCATCGCGATTGCCAAGCTGCAGGCGTTCGCGCTGTCCTCGAACTGGGACATCGAGCTGGCGCGGTATCGGATATTGCAGGCGGACGGTCCCGGGGCCGTTGCGGAGCTGGACCCGGCGTATCTCGACGGTCATCCGGTGTCCACGCCGCCGGGGGAGCCGCAGGGGCCGCGGGCGGACCGGCTTGCGGAGGACCTTGCGGCGCTGCGCGAGGTTACGGGATACGCGGGCGGCTCGAACAACTGGGCGCTGGCCGCTTCGAGAACGTCGACCGGACGGCCCTTGCTGTCGAACGACCCGCACCTGCGCCCGACCCTCCCATCCCACTGGTACTTGGCGCACGTCCGCACTCCGGAGTGGTCTGCGGCGGGCGCGACCTTCGTCGGCGGGCCGGTGTTCCCGGCGGGGCACAACGGGACGGCTGCGTGGGGCGTTACAGCCGGGCTCGTGGACACGACAGACCTGTTCATAGAGGAGCTGGGCGAGGACGGGCAGAGCGTCCGGGAGGGCGACGGCTTCGCACCATGCCAGTTGCGTGAGGAGGTCATTCTTGTGAAGGGCGCTCCGGACGCGGTGGAGCGCGTGGTGGTTACGCCGCGGGGTCCAATCGTGGAGAGGGACGGTAGCGGCTTGGCGCTCTCGCTGCGTGCGATATGGCTGGACGCCCTGCCGGTCAGGGGGATGCTCACGATACACAAGTCGCGGTCGTTCGAGGAATTCCGGGCCGCGTGCGAGGGCTGGCCCCTCTCGTCGCTGAACATGGTCTATGCGGACACGTCGGGCGCCATTGGCTGGCAGATGATGGGGACGACTCCGGCGCGGAAGAGTGGATGGGGGACTATCCCCAGGCCCGGCTGGGATCCGGATTCGGGCTGGGAGGACGCTCCCGTTCCGCACGAGGAGATGCCCCACGCCTGCAACCCGAAGTCGGGGATAATTGCGACGGCGAACAACAACCCGACGCGGGACGGGGACGGCCCCTATCTTGGCATAGACTGGCTGGACGGCTACCGCGTTTCGCGGATATACAGCGCGCTTGGGGAGCGGGACGATTGGGACGTTTCGAGCACGATGGCGCTTCATAGGGACGTCCACTCGGAGCCCTGGGACGAGATGCGGGACACGCTGCTCGCGGTTCCAGTCCACGACCCGGACGCCAAGGAGGCGCAGGCGACGCTGTCGGGCTGGGACGGCAGGGTCGCCGCAGATTCACCCGCCGCGTCGGTGTTCGAGCTGTTCATGGCGGCGGTTGCGAGGAGCATCGCCCGGGCGCGGGCTCCGAACTCGGCTGATTGGGTCCTGGGCAGAGCCGAGAACGCGGTGGTTCCATATACGCTGCTGTCGGCGCGGCGCACTGGGCGGACGGCGCGGCTTGTCAGGGAGCAGCCGGAGGGCTGGTTCGAGGACGGCTGGCCTGCCGCGATAGAGGAGGCGCTGGCGTCAGCCGCGCGGACGCTGCGGAGCCGGCGCGGCTCGGACCGCGGCGGCTGGGCGTGGGGCAAGGTCAGGCCGCTCACGCTGAGGCACCCGGCGGGCGAGCGGCGGATACTGAGCGGGATATTCAACCGGGGGCCGTTCCCCATCGGGGGCGACGTGAACACGATTTCGCAGGGCGCTCCGGCTTTCGAGGACCCTACGGCGGGGCCTCTCGCTATCCCGTCGCTGCGGATGGCAGTGGACGTAGGCGGGTGGGAGAATTCGCGTTTCTCGATACCGGGCGGCCAGTCCGGGAATCCGATGTCGCCCCATTACGACGACATCTTGCCGCTGTGGTTGTGGGGCGAGGGGGTCTCGATAGCGTGGGATTCGGAATCGGTTGCCCGCGCGGCGGTGTCAGAGCTGCGGCTTACGCCCGCCGCCAAGCCGGGAGGTGTCTGAATCAGGATTTTCGGGATTGGGGAGCGCTGGCGGGACGCCCGCTCATGGGATAGTGGTGAGTGTAGAGTAGTGGGTGGTGAGTCGAGATGGGGGCGTGTTGAATTATCCTCGTGGCCTTCTGTCGTGGAGGAGATATGAGAAGGGTGCAGGCGTCCCGCCTGCGCTCCCAGGATGAGAGGAGGCGTGTTCTCCACGAGCTGCGTTTTGGGCGCGCTGAATTGCCTTCACCCTTGGGTCTCTCCCCGTGAAGGGAGGGTGAATGAGGACTGGGGCCTTCTCGGCTCCTTCGTCTATGTTCGTTTTGTCTCGGCCGGCTCCTTTGCGGGCTTATCACCCTCACCCCAGCCCTCTCCCATCGAGGGAGAGGGGGTAAGAGCGGGGAATTGCCCTTTGTCCTTGCCCTTTCCCCTAGGGGGAGGGCGCAGGGTTGGGGCGTTTTGCCTTCACCCTGGCCTTTTCCCCCTTGAGGGAGAGGGTACTTGGCGGGTCTTGGGACCCGCGTCCTGTCTACTCCTGGTTTCTCCCGCTCTCGCGGGAGATGAGTATGCCTTGCAAGGCAGTGACTCCGGTACTTGCTTCGAGGATGCCGACGTCGATCGCCCGCCGACACTGGGGGTGCAGCCCCTCCTCTAACTTTCCCGGACGGCTGACGGGCCCTTGCGGGACCGCCTGCGTTTCGCGCTTTGGACCTTCCACCCGCCAAGGCGTCGGGCTGCGCTGGCTACGGTCCTCCCGGTCGTCCGAGAGTCCGCACCTGGAACGGGGGAGGAGCATTTGGCACTGCGTCCTCCTGGGGGGGCGCCGAAACACAGAGCGACCTTCTCATACCGCGGGGGCCCCGTCCCAACAACAGCGGCGGCATGAATGCCCAGATTTGGCAGAGGTGGGTCTGTGCTCGTTTGGTGTACGCCCCTTCGGGCCGTCTACCAGACTAGCACGGCTGTTCTCGGTGTGTCAAGGGGTGGATTGGGGCAATTTTGGGGCAATTTTCGGGAGATTGTCACCCTCACCCTAGCCCTCTCCCATTGAGGGAGAGGGGACAGGACGGGGAGGGATGAATCGGGATTCAGGTGATACGTACTGAACTGAGAGGGGCTGCGCCGACTGGTGGTGGAATGCTCGCGCGGGCTTGCCCTCGACTGGTGGTGGAATGCTTGCACGGGCTTGCCCTTGACTGGTGGTGGAATGCTCGTGCGGGCTTGCCCTTACGCCGGGCGCTATATAACATCAATCCATAGCTCACGGGGTTTCAGGTCATGGGGCAATCCATAACGTTCACTTCGCTGGTGGTCAGCCGTCTGCGCGCGGACCGTCGTCTCTTGGCCGGCGTGTTCCTGGGTATCTTCGCGGCGGCTACGCTCGCAGCGACGGCTCCGATGTACGTATCGGCGCTGGAGCGGCTCGGCCTCAATCTTCTCTTGGACACACTGGTCAGGCCCCGCTCCAACATCAACGCCTTTGCGTTCAACATCCATCTCACCCACGAGAGGCTGCGCGAGACCGACCAGGCGCTGGACGACGCTATTCGCGGGCGAATCGATCCTATATACGACGGGCGGCAGCGTTATCTGCTGTCCGACACCTACAACGCTGAACTGCCGAGGGTCCCAGGGTGGTTCTTCGGCAACGTGACGCCCGGCACGTTCAACGCCTTCTACAGGACTCTGTCGGACATCGAGAAGCACGTGACGTTCCGGAGCGGGCGCATGGCCGCGGGCGAAGTGGAGGGCGGCCCGGATACGCCGAGGCTGGAGGCTATCGTCAGCGTTACGACTGCCGAACTGTTCGACCTGCGAGTCGGTGACGAGGTGGTAACGTCGTCAGAGCCGGGCCACCCGGCCAGGGTGACCGCGCAGATAGTGGGCATAGTTACACCCACGGATCCGGACGAGGACTACTGGGACCCTCATCCGAGCCTGTTCCTCGACCCCGCGCCGTTCAGCGCCCCCGCTCCGGGCAGCGACGACCTGGAGGGGGGCAGCGCTCCCCCCGCGCCGCTCTTCGTTACGCAGGACGCGATGGTGGACGGCCTGGGTCCAGCGTACCCCACCACTTTGGTCAACTCGATATGGATCATCCTGGTGGACAAGGGGATGCTGAAGACGTGGAGCCTTGGGGAGACGCAGAGGAGGATGGACGCTTTCGAGAAGGAGTTTTCGCGTCTGGCTACGGGCTCGGAGGTGGCAGCCGCGCTGAACAGGACTCTCAGCGAGTTCGAGCGCAAGGTGTTCTTCTCCAGAGTCCCGTTGCTGCTTCTGCTGACCATCATGGTTGTAACCGTTCTCTTCTACCTGGCGATGATCTCATCGTACTTGGCGCAGAGCCGGTCTGGGGATACGGCAGTGATGAGGACAAGGGGACTGGGGGTCTTCAATCTGGCTCGCCTGAATGTCTGGGAGGCGCTTGTCATGACGGCCGCCGCGGTGGCAGCCGCGCCGTTCGGGGCAATGGCTATCGTGGCGCTGTCGGGCCTTCTGCCCTACCTGCGGGGCGTGACCGGGGGGGAGATGCTGCCGGCCGAGCTCAGCGTATCCGCGCTTCTGTCGGCCTTGGCGGCGGGCGCGGTCGCGCTGGCCGTGGTGGCGCTGCCGGGCGCGCTCGGGTCACGAGGCGGGTTGCTGGCGTACAAGCTCCAGGCGGGGCGTCCTCCCGATGCGCCGTTCTTCCAGAGGCACTACGTGGACGTGGCCCTGGTAGCCATCGGAGGGGTGGTATTCTGGGAGCTGAGAGCGCGGGGCCACCTGGTTTCGGGCGGGCTGTTCAACGAGTTCGGGGTCAACGAGACCCTGATGCTCGCGCCGGCGCTCTTCCTGCTGGCCGCCGCCTTGGTATTCATGAGGTTGTTTCCGCTCGTGGTTCGCTTCCTGAGCGGAGAGTCCCGGGCAATCGTCCACATCGGCGCGGCGCTGGCCGTGTCGAGCGCGGCGGCGGTCGTCCTCACGACGGGGCTTGCCGGGGAGCGCCCGGGGTGGGGGGCTACGCTTGCGCTGGTCTTGGGCATCGGGTTCATGTATTGGGCGACGACCCACGCCAGGATGCTGAGATACCTTGTGGCGGGCCTGCTGGCCCAGGCGGGTCTGGTGTATGCGTTCACGCTCTCGGAGCCTCTCGATCCGGGCGGGCTGCTGTATATTCCATCAATCGGGCTGATCGCCCTCGCGCCGGTCCAGGTGGCCGCTATCCTGCTGGGGGTGTTCATGCGTTTTGCGCCGGTATGGCTCTCGATGGGCTTGCGGCAGATGGCTCGCAACCCGTTCCAGTACACGGGGTTGGTGCTCCTGATAGCGCTTGCGACCGGGGTGGCGGCGCTATCTACGACGGTGGGCGGCACGCTCGAGCGGAACCAGGAGGACCGGATAAGGTATCGGGTCGCTGCGGACATCCGCGTTACGGATATCCCGGCTCGGGCGGCGGGAGGCGCGGAGGCGATGAAGGCCAGATACAAAGACATTCCCGGAGCGCTCAACGCCACCGTGGCCCTGAGGGCGGACGGGAGCGCGGCGGCGGTGTCGGCCCAGATGCTGGCGATCGAGTCCCGGGAGTTCCTGAACGTCTCCTGGTACAGGGAGGACTTCTCGGACGTCGATTTCAGCGCGGTGATGACCGCGCTGCGGTCTCACTCACAGGTCGAGAGGGCCGAGATTCCCAATTTCGCCAACATCATCGGACTGTGGGCGAAACCGCGCGACTACATTCCCGGCATGACCGTGTGGGCGGCGCTCGAAGACCCTGGGGGCTCCGTGACGGCGGTTCCCCTCGGCACTCCGGGCAGCGATGGCTGGACGCTGCTATCGTCGGAGGTGCCCAGCTACCTGCGTCGGCCGCTGCACCTAGTATCGATCCAGATATCCGAGCCCGGGGTGGGCACATCCCATACGCCGGGGCAGCTTCTGCTGGACAACATCCATGCCCGGTCGGACGCGACGAGGCAGGTAGAGGTGTTGGAGGACTTCGAGGGGCAGCGCAGGTGGTTTCCCATCGTGACGGCCTCCCTGTCGCCGGAGCGCATCACGACAACGGAGCGCGACTTTCACACGGGCCGCCGCGCTGGAGTCTTCACCTTCGGCAAGGAGAACCACTTCGGGATGCGGGGGTTCTACCAGAGCCCGACGGGGGGGCCGGTCCCGGTCGTAGTGAGCTCCGATTTCGCCAGGGAGACATTCACGCGGGAGGGCGAGATAATCGTCGCAGGCGTCGAGAGCAGGTACATCCCGATGGTGATACGCGGCGTCGTCGATTATTTTCCAACCATGGACCCCGTCGGGGGCCGCTTCATACTGGCCGACCTCGACAACCTGCTGGGGCATCTCAACATCATGAGCCACACGCCCAAGACGGCGCCCAACGAGCTCTTCATAGCGGAGTCTCCGGGCGCGCGCGACGCCGTCAAGGCGGCGGTCGATACGGATTTCCGGTACTGGGGGGAGGTGCATCACCTCAGCTCGCTGCTGGAATCGGCAAGACTCGATCCCCTGACCAGCTCTGGCTGGAAGTCTATGGTGACGCTGGTTCTGGCGATGGCCGTGCTGACGGCTGGCCTGGGCTACGTTACCTACCTGCTGGCCTTCGCGAGGAAGACCCGGTCTGAGATAGGGTCTCTCCAAGCCGCGGGCCTGTCGCGGGGACAGCTAATTGGCCTGCTGAGCTTCGAGCACCTGGCGATAGCGGCGATAGGTATGAGTCTCGGAGCCGCCGTGGGTCTCCACATGAGCCGCCTGATGGTCGCGTCGGTCTCGTTCACCGAGACCGGACAGAGCGCCGCGCCGCCGTTCGTCCTGGCCACGGACTGGGGGCTGCTGCTTGCGACCTACGCCGCGCTGGGCGTCGTGTTGCTGGCAGCCGTAGCGGCGCTGATAGCGAGGTCGTCCCGGGTGGGTCTCGCGGCCCTAGCGCGAGCCGACACGGCCTGAGATCTCGCGGTCACTGGGTGAGACAGGCGTTGCGCCGTTCTCATGGGGGCGAGAGGGCCTGTTCGATCGCCTTCGGGTCCGCGCCTACGACCAGGGTATCGCCGACGGCCAGGATGGGGCGTCGGATCAGGCGGGGCTCTTCCAGCATAAGGGCTATCATCCGCTCGTCGTCGAGAGAGGCGCGGGCGATGCCCATCTTTCGGAACGACGGGCTCCGCCATGAGAAGAGGTTGGCGGGCGGGCGGGTCCCTATGAGGGCGCGCAACTCTGACTCTGAGAAGGGGTCTTGGAAGAAGTCACGCTCCAAGAACTCCACGCCGGCTTGCGAGAGCGACGCTCTCGCCTTACGGCACGCGCTTCACCTC
Organism: uncultured Dehalococcoidia bacterium; assembly: GCA_958296115.1. Taxonomy (GTDB): domain Bacteria; phylum Chloroflexota; class Dehalococcoidia; order Lucifugimonadales; family CAJWER01. The sequence goes on along the minus strand of OY282442.1, from coordinate 1,278,749 downwards.
TTCCACCAGTAGAACCGGACGGGTCCAGGAGCCACCAAAGGGGTCTCCACTTGTCGGAATCAGGATTTTGGGACGGGCTCTAGTACTGCTTCAATGTGGTTTTGGCATCCTGAATCACCCTCACCCTAACCCTCTCCCGTCAAGGGAGAGGGGATAAGACGGGACTGCCTATCCGTCATAATTAAATGGATGGAGGCTCTAGCGCGGCCTCCTGGTGCGGTAGAGGACGGCCATGGGGGCGGTGAGGTGAGTGCGGCTCATGGGGACCATTGCCAGGTGCCTAGCCCGCTTGATGGCGCGCGCGAGCTCGCGCTGGTGCTTGGAGCAGACCCCGGACTTGCGCCTCGACTCGATCTTGGTCTGGTCGGAGATGTAGCGCACCAGCATATCGACATCCTTGTAATCGACATGGGCGATCTTGTTGGCGCAGAAGCCGCACACCTTGCGCCGGGAGTAGTAGCGGCCGCGTCCCCTGCGGGGCCCGCCTCTCTGCGCTCCCTGGCCGTACTGCCGCGGGCCGCCGCCCGGTCCGGGGGGTCGCTGTCCGGATGCAGGAGGGCGTCCGGTCGGCGCCGCCCTGGTGGATGATGTCGGTGATGTCAATGTTCTTGTCCTCGCGCTTCTATGTGTTACCAGGGCAGGTCTTCGAGGTCGTCTTGCTGTCCGGGGCCCTGGCCTTCTGGCTGGCCTGGTCCGCCCGGCGCGCCCTGCTGGCCTGGCCTGTTCAAGAACTGCACTTCAAAAGCGTGGATCTCATTGCCGGCGCGGGCCTCGCCGTCTCTGGTAATGTAGGGGCTGCTCTTCAGCCGGCCTTCCACATATACCTTCATGCCCTTGGTGACGTACTGGTTGCACGTCTCCGCCAAGCGTCTCCAGGCGTTGACTCGAAACCACTCGGTCTCCTCGCGCTGCTCGCCCTCGGCGGAGTTCCACCGCCTACTGGCGGCGACGCTGAACGTGGTGACGGCATTGCCGTTGGGCGTGTACCGCATCTCGGGGTCACTGCCCACGTTGCCGATAACTATCATCTTATTTATTGTCATTGCTGGTTACCTCGCCTTCTCCGTCAGGGCCTTCGGCGCCATCGGCATCGTCGGCGTCCTCGGAGTCGTCAGCTTCGTCGGGGGTCTTGGCGGGGGCGAGCCGGGTTACCAAGAACCTCATGATGTCCTCCGACGCCGCCATCGACCGGTTGAGCTCGGCCACGCCGCTGGCGTCCAGGGAGAACTTCGTGAGGACGTAGTTGCCGTCGCTGAAGCCTGCGATAGGGTATGCGAGCCGCTTGAGTCCCCAGCGCTCGCGCTCGTCCACGCCGCCGCCTCGGCCGGTTATCAGTCCGTCCACCCGCTCTATCGTCGCGACGATCTCGTCCTCGGTCGCCTCGGGGCTGAGGATCATCACCGCCTCGTATTCGCGTATTCGCTCTGTTGCCAAGTCCGCTCCTCAAGAGTCTCCCACAAGAATATGGCAAGGGCATTATAGCAGTGGCGGCAGCCAGTGGCTAGTGGTTGTAGGCGGCGCAACGTGGTGACCCGCCTCGGACTCGAACCGAGAACCTACTGATTAAGAGTCAGTTGCTCTGCCAAATTGAGCTAGCGGGCCATTGGGGAGGGGCTGGCGACTATGCCATTGTAGGCTCCGCCCGCCGATAGCGTCAAGATCGTGTCCCTGCCAGGGCAACCCAGCGCTACGTGTGAGGGAGGGCAGGGTCTCTCCTCGCCTCGTAGGCGGCTATATCGTCCTCGCGCTGGAGTGTCAGGCCGATGTCGTCGAGTCCGTTCATCAGGGAGTATCGGCGGAACGGGTCTATCTCGAAGCCATCGGCGACTACCCCGGCGTCGTCCAGGACGCGCCGGGCGTCGAGGTCAACGGTGAGCTGGCAGCCGGGGCGCCGCTGGGCGTCGGCGAGGAGCCGGGCTACAGCGTCCTCCGGGAGTGTGACGGGGAGGATGCCGTTCTGGAAGCAGTTGTTGTAGAAGATGTCGGCGAAGCTGGGGGCGATGACGCACCTGAAGCCGTAGTCCAGCAGGGCCCAAGGCGCGTGCTCCCTGGACGACCCGGATCCGAAGTTCCGCCCCGCCACGAGGATGGACGCGCCTGAGTATCCGGGCTCGTTCAGCACGAAGTTGGGGTTTGGGGAGCCGTCTTCCAGGAAGCGCCAGTCGAAGAAGAGGAACTGGCCGAAGCCTGTGCGCTCGATGCGCTTCAGGAACTGCTTGGGGATTATCTGGTCGGTATCGACGTTGACCCTATCGAGGGGCGCGACGATGCCGGTATGGGTTAGGAAGGGCTGCATTCATATTCTCCCTTGGGGTCTGGGATGTGAGATGCTTTCACACTTCTTCATCTTGTATCGTCTGAATAATCCTCCGCATCTCCGGAAGCAGCAGAGGGATGTCCTCTGTGATGGTTGATTACTGCCACTCCCGGATGTCCACGAAGTGGCCTGTGATGGCTGCGGCTGCGGCCATTTGGGGGCTTACGAGGTGTGTGCGCCCGCCCTTGCCCTGGCGCCCCTCGAAGTTGCGGTTGGAGGTGGAGGCGCAGCGCTCGCCGGGCTGGAGGATGTCGGGGTTCATGCCGAGGCACATGGAGCAGCCCGCTTCGCGCCAGTCGAACCCGGCGTCCTTGAATATGCCGTCCAGTCCTTCGGCTTCGGCCTGCCGCTTGACGGCGGTCGAGCCGGGCACGACCATCGCGTACACGCCGTCGCTGACGCTTCGTCCCGAGGCGACCGCGGCGGCTGCCCTCAGGTCCTCTATCCTGGCGTTGGTGCATGAGCCTAGGAATACGCGGTCTATGTGGATGTTCTGTATGGGGGTGTGGGGTTCCAGGTCCATGTATTCGAGGGCGCGCTCGGCGGATTCGCGGTCGCCGGTGTCGTCGAACGAGGTCGGGTCGGGCACGCGGCCTGTTACTGGCGCGACCATGCCGGGGTTGGCGCCCCACGATACCATGGGGGCGAGCTCGCTGGCCGGCATCTCGACTGTCTTGTGGAACTCCGCGCCGGGGTCCGTGGCGAGTTTGCGCCAACGCTCGACGGCGGCCTCGAACGCCTCGCCTTGGGGCGCTCTCGGCTTGCCGCGGATGTACTCGAACGTGGTGTCGTCCGGGGCGACCATGCCCGCGCGACCGCCGCCCTCTATGGACATGTTGCAGACTGTCATGCGGCCTTCTATCGAGAGGGAGCGGACCGCCTCGCCGGTGTATTCGATGACGTGGCCGGCGGCTCCCGCGACCCCGATGCGCCCGATGACGGCGAGGATGAGGTCCTTTGCGGTGACGCCGTAGGGCAACGGGCCGTCGACGTCGATCTGCATCGTCATGGGCTTGCTCTGTCGGAGGGTCTGGGTAGCCAGCACGTGCTCGACCTCGGACGTGCCGATTCCAAGCGCGAATGCCCCGAACGCGCCGTGGGTCGAGGTGTGGCTGTCGCCGCACACGATGGTCATGCCGGGCTGGGTGAACCCCTGTTCAGGCGCGATGACGTGGACGATTCCCTGGCCGGGGCTGTTGATGTCGTACAGCTCGATGCCGAACTCGGCGCAGTTCGCGGAGAGCGCGTCCAGCTGTTTTCTGGCTATCTCGTCGGTGATGGGGAGCGAGCGGTCCCACGTCGGGGTGTTGTGGTCGGCAGTGGCGATGGTGAGGTCTGTGCGCCGCACCCGACGCCCGGCCAGCCGCAGGCCGTCGAACGCCTGCGGGGACGTGACCTCGTGGACGAGGTGGAGGTCCACGTACAACACGGCGGGCTCGCCGGGCGCTTCGTGGACGACGCGGGAGTCCCATATCTTCTCGAACATGGTCCTGGCGGTCATCGTCAGTTCTCTCCTGCTGGCTAATCGAGGCTCGGCGTTCGCACGAATTCGACGCCGCAGCTCTGTGTCAACGACTGTGCCTCGTCGGTGATGTATGGGCCTGCGGCGATGGCGAGGATCTCGTTGTCGACGACTGAGGAGAGCGCGTCGGCGCTTTCCTGAGCGCGGCTCACGTCGTTAGCGCCCACTGTGTTCGATATCTCCACAGCGCACCACACCCGCTCGACGGAACCTCCGCGGCGGCGGGCAGTGAACACAATGTCCGTATTCAATATCCGGTCGTACTGGCGTTTGTCTATTAGCCCCTCATCCAAGGCATTTTCCAGCGGGTCGAGAAGGTCCCTGGTTGTGTCCTGGGTAATTCTCTTATAGACATTGGCATGAGACAGTCCCAACGGCTGAGATATGATGGAATAGATGTTCCTCGCGATATGCGACTCCATTCGGTCGCCGACCAGGCCACTGACCTCGCCTTGCAGCCTATCAAGCCGTCGGTTGGTCTCCACCTGAGCGTCTTCGAGGTTGCCAAGCCGTCGGTTGGTCTCCACCTGAGCGTCTTCGAGGCTGCCAAGCCTCTGGTTGGTCTCCACCTGAGCGTCTTCGAGGCTGCCAAGCCTCTGGTTGGTCTCCACCTGAGCTTCTTCGAGGCTGCCAAGTCGCCGGTTGGTCTCCTCTTTCAGGCTGCCAACCTTGCTTTCCACTTCGCCAAGCCTCTGGTTGGTCTCCACCTGGGCGTCCTTGAGACCGGTGACGTCTTCCTTCAGGCTGGCGATGTCCTCCAGCGCCTGGTCGATCTTGGCGGGCAGCATCAAGAACTCGTCCGTTAGGAGCGCGCGCAGCAACTGCGCCCTCGCCTCGGGCTGGGCTTCCAGCTCCTCGATGATGCGGGCTACCAGGCTCTCAGTGCCGGGGGGTTCAACTGCTACGACCACGCGCGTCCTCCTGTCGCCGCAGACCATTATACCCAACGCGGCAGGGTGTGCGCCTGTATCTGGCAGGCGCACACCCCAGTTGGGCGGCCCGGGTAGCTCGCCTACGCATCCGCGTGGGCGCGTTCCATGATGAGCAGGCGGTTCAGCGCGTTCATGTACGCCTTGGCGCTCGCGACGATTATGTCTGTGTCGGAGCCGCGCCCCACGTAGGACTGCCCGTTGCGGTCTATGCGGATGGTTACGTCGCCGATGGCGTCGATCCCCTCGGTCACGGCATCGACCCTGAACTCGGTCAACTTGTTGGGGACCTCGATCACCCGGTTTATCGCCTGGTACACGGCGTCCACAGGCCCCGTGCCCGTGGCGGCGTCGGTGACGCTGCCGTCCGGCCCCGTAATCACGACGGTCGCGGTCGGTATCTCGTGGCTGCCGCAGGAGACCTGGACGTGGTCGAGGTTGTAGATGCTGGGCTCGGACCTTGCGCGGCGCTGGTCGGCCATCAGCGCTTCCAGGTCGGCGTCGGCCACCTCGCGCTTGCGGTCGGCAAGATCCTTGAACGCATCGAACGCCTCGTTGAGCTGGTCCGGGGTGAGCTGGAAGCCGAGCTCCTCCAGCCTGGCCCTCAGGCCCGCCCGCCCGCTCAGCTTGCCGAGCACGAGAGCGCTGCTGGGCCAGCCGACGGCCTGCGGCTCCATTATCTCGAAGGTCGCGCGCTGCTTGAGCACGCCGTCCTGGTGGATGCCGGATGCGTGCCTGAAGGCGTTCGCGCCCACTATCGCCTTGTTGGGCTGGACGGGGAAGCCCGTGATGTCGCTGACCAGTCGGCTCGTCCGGTATATCTGCGTCGTGTCTATGTCTGTGTGAACCCCCAGCAGGTCCTTGCGCGTCTCGATGGTCATGATGACCTCTTCGAGGGAAGCGTTGCCGGCCCGCTCGCCGAGCCCGTTGATGCAGCCCTCCACCTGGCGCGCGCCCTCCATCACGGCGGCGATGCTGTTGGGCGCGGCGTTGCCTAGGTCGTTGTGGCAGTGGACGCTCAGCGCCGCTTGGCCTATGTTGGGCACGTTCTGGCGGATATTGCGGATGCGCTCGGCGAACTCCTTCGGGACGGCGTACCCCACCGTGTCGGGGATGTTGACCGTCGTGGCCCCTGCGTCTATGGAGGACTCGACCAGCTTGTAGAGGTAGTCGAGGTCGGTGCGAGTCGCGTCCATGGGCGAGAACTCGATGTCGTCGCAGTAGCCCTTGGCGCGCTCTACGGACGCGACTGCCTGCTCCATGACCTCTTCGGGATTCTTGCGGAGCAACTCCATGATGTGCACGTCGGAGCTGGAGATGAAGACGTGGATGCGGGGCCGCTCGGCGTCTTTCAGGGCTTCCCACGCGGCGTCTATGTCGCCAGGCACGCACCGAGCCAGCGACGCGATGATGGGCCTGCGGACCTCGGCGGCGATGGCGCGGACGGCCTGGAAGTCGCCGGGCGAGCTGGCGGCGAACCCGGCCTCGATGATGTCAACGCCGAGGCGGTCAAGCTGCCGGGCGATGTCGAGCTTCTCGGCCGTGGTCAGCCCGATGCCGGCGGACTGCTCCCCGTCTCGCAGCGTCGTATCGAAGATCATTACCTTGTCTGTAGTGGTCATTGGTGGTTTGACTCCTTTGGGATTTGCGCAACCGGCATGAACAGCCGGCACTGCGGCCACGCTCGCCGCTATTCGTCATGTCGTCCCGACGGGCGGAGAGGGGCCTGGGTGGACATGGCCCAGGAGTCACGTAAGGGCAACGTAGCCCGCCAGGACGAGCCCTGCCAGGACCCGCCCTTCACGGCGAACTACGTGGGGTACCTCTGTTCTGTTCATTTCGCTTTGTCTCACGCCGTCAGTATAACAGGCAAGCCCCTGTATGTCAGCGTTTGAGCCAAGCAACAGTGTCTCGGTCTGGACCGAATGGAGATGCTCGCTATCCTCTGGAACTATTGGGCCGGAAATCCGGCGTGGACGACGACGTCCGACAACTCCACATCCAGCCAACCCTGGACATCCCTGAGCCCCTCGACCATGAACCCTATCACTCTCCCGTCCGCGTCATACCGCGCCTGCACACGGTCATTGTCAGGCATCGCGTCGTAGTACCCGGCCTTCGCCTCGAAATGGACGAAGAGCGTGTCCACGTCGGCAAGGTAGGAGATGCTCACATGCCGCTTGTCCATACCACCTGTCCTTTCACTATTCTACCAGTGACGTATGCCGTGCGAACATATCTTGTCCCGTCCTCCTCCACTACTACCACTCTAACATACTTGTCGCCGAATGGGGTGCTCATGTACATACGGTAGTATTGTAGAGCCTGATTATGTCTTACTATAATATCTGGTGAAGCTAAAGTTCCTCCTATGACCTCATACGTCCCCAATATGCTGATCTCATGGTGTCCAGCCCGGATGTGCCGTTCGGCCACATCAGTCAGAAGCACCGGCCTTCCGTCATAATCTTGGAATATCCGCATCGGCTGCCCTCATGCAAAACACAGGAGACCTATGAACTATCAGCCAACCGCCGTTATGAGAGCGATCATCAGGATGAGAATGATTATCACCATCAGAATAGCGCATCCAGCGATTAGGAACCATCCCACGACACGTTCAATTATACTATCGCTTCTTACTTCGTCGAGTATCCATTCCACAGACTGGTCATGTCCCTTACAAACTGGGAAGAGGTCTCCCTTCTTCAGATGAACTATGTAGTTGCAGCCACAACCCGCCGGCTTGTAAATACCTGGTTGCTTACAAGACTGTCCTGTTGTAGGCACTAATATATAACCTTGTACAGGAATACTGCGTTCGCTCCCTGACGTGGCCCTGTTCGACAAAAAAACTCCAGCCCCGCGCATTCGGGAAACTTCTTCGCGTCCAAAGCGTCACAGACCGCGGGCATGCGGTCACGCAACCCCATATCCTTATGCACATCGCCAGCGCGAATTGCAACAACCGACCTGCCCGCGCCACGGACCGGCTTTACGCAATGTTCAATCACGTGCTGCCTGATACTGTCTGCAAGTATCAATTTTTCGCCCCTCAGTCCGCGTCCTTTAGGAAGGACATCATTCCCCGTAGCTCCTTGCCTACGCTCTCGATGGGGTGCTCGGCGTTTTCCTTGCGGAGGCGGTTGAAGCGCGGGCGGCCCTCGTCGTTTTCGGCTATCCACTCGCGGGCGAAGCTGCCGTCCTGCACCGCCTCCAGCACACGCTTCATGTTCTCCTTGACGCGCTCGTCTATCACCACAGGCCCGCGCGAGTAGTCGCCGTACTCCGCCGTGTCGCTGACGGAGTAGCGCATGTACTCCATGCCGCCCTGGTAGAGCAGGTCGACTATGAGCTTCAGCTCGTGCATGCACTCGAAGTAGGCCGACTCCGGCTGGTAGCCGGCCTCGACCAGCGTCTCGAAGGCGGCCTTGATCAGGGCCGTGACGCCGCCGCACAGCACCGTCTGTTCGCCGAACAGGTCCGTCTCGGTCTCCTCCTCGAAGGTCGTTTCCAGAACACCTGCCCTGGTGCATCCGACGCCCCTGGCGTATGCCATGCCTATATCGTGTGCGCGGCCCGACACGTCCTGGTGAATCGCTAGCAGGCCGGGCACGCCCGACCCCTTGGTGAACACCTCGCGCATCCGGTGCCCGGGCGCCTTTGGCGCCACCATCGAGACGTCCACCGTGTCGGGCGGGACTATCGTCTTGTAGTGGATGTTGAAGCCGTGAGCGAACATCAGCGTCTTGCCGGCCGCTAGGTGCGGCTCGACCGACTCCTGGTACACCTGCGACATCGTGTGGTCGGGGATGAGCATCATGATGATGTCCGAGTCCCGCGCCGCTTCCGCGACGAGCCCGACGCGGAGGCCGTCGCCCTCGGCCTTCTGGATGCTCTTGCTGCCCTCGTACAGGCCGACCACGACGTCGACGCCGTTGTCATGCAGGTTGAGCGAGTGGGCGTGGCCCTGGCTGCCGTATCCGATCACGCCAATAGTCTTGCCCTCGAGCAGGGACATGTCGGCGTCGTCTTCGTAGTACATCTTTGCCATGTTGTGTTGCTCTCCAGTCTTTGATGCTATACCGAGGACGCTTCGCCCCAGTCCACGCGGCCCGCGCGCTTCGATCTGCTGCCCGCGCCGCGGTTGATGGCAATGGTGCCGGTCCTCATCACCTCGACGACCCCGAAGCTCTTGAGGAGCTCGTGCAGCGAGTCGACCTTGTCTTCGTTGCCGCTCACCTCGACTATCAGCGAGTCCGGCGCCACGTCCACTATGTGGGCTCGGAAGACGTTGACTATCTGCATTATCTCGCTGCGGGTCTGCACGTTGGACTTGACCTTGATGAGGGCCAGCTCGCGCGAGACGATGTTCTGGTCGGAGATGTCCGAGACGCGGATGACGTCGATCAGTTTGTGCAGGTGCTTGGTCATCTGCTCGACGGTGCTGTCGTCGCCCTCGACGACGAAGGTCATGCGCGAGAGGTCGGCCTCCTCGCTGTGGCCGACCGCGAGGCTGGCGATGTTGAAGCCGCGCCGCCTGAACATGCTCGATATTCGGTTCAGGACGCCGGGCTTGTCCTGGACGAGCGCGGTGATAGTGCGCCTGGGAGGGCTGCCGTTGGTCATCATCGCGCCACAACCTCCTCGGGCCGGGGCTCCTCTATCAGGGAGTGTATGGACTGGCCCGCTGGGATCATTGGATACACGTTCTCCTCTTCCTCGACCACGAAATCTATCAGGGCGGGGCCGTCGTAGCTCATGGCCTGCTCAATGGCCGGCATGACCTGGGTCTTGTCGGAGACCCTGAGCCCCAGCATCCCGAACGCCTCCGCGAGCTTCACGAAGTCCGGGTTGTGGGTGTACTGCGTGGCGACGTAGCTCTTCTGGTAGAAGAACTCCTGCCACTGCCGCACCATGCCCAGGAACGAGTTGTTGATGATGGCGAACTTGACGTTGATCCTGTTCTCGACCATCGTGGCAAGCTCGGCCATGGTCATCTGGAATCCGCCGTCGCCTGCGACCGACCAGACGACCCTGTCGGGCGCTCCGACCTTTGCGCCCATAGCCCCGGCCACTTCGTAGCCCATCGCTCCGGAGCCGCCCGACGACACGAACGTCTGCGGGTCCTTGAACATGTAGTGCTGGGCGGCCCACATCTGGTGCTGGCCCACCCCCGTTACGATGACCGCCCTGCCCTCGGTGGCTTTCGAGAGCTGGTTGATGATGAACTGTGGCAGCAGCTTGTCCGTCGGGCGGATGTACATCGAGGGATGCTCCCGCTTGAGGCGGTCTATGTGCTGTATCCATTCCAGGTGGGTCGCGGGCTTGACCATCTTGTTGAGCTTGCGAAGCACGCGCTTGAGGTCTCCGACTATGGGGACGTCCACAGGGATGTTCTTGCCTATCTCGGACGGATCTATGTCTATGTGGATCTTCCTGGACCTGATGGCGAATGCGCTGGGCTTGCCGGTGATCCTGTCGTCGAATCTCATGCCGAGCGCGATGAGCAGGTCGGCGTCCTCGATGGCCTTGCTGGCGTATGCCATGCCGTGCATCCCGGGCATTCCAACGCAGAGCACGTGGTCGTCCGGGAAGGAGCTGATGCCCAGCAGGGTGGTTATGACGGGGATTTGGGCCTTCTCGGCCAATTCACGCAGCTCGTCGTATGCGCCGGAGAAGATTATCCCGTGCCCGGCGAGGATAACCGGCCGCTCGGACTCGGCAATGACACGGGCGGCCCGCTTGATCTGCGCGGGATGGCCCTCTAGGGTAGGCTTGTAGCCCGGCACGTCGATAGAATCCGGGTATTCGAACTCCGCCTCCTCTTGGAGCACATCTTTGGGGATGTCAACGAGGACCGGGCCCGGCCGGCCCGTGCTCGCTATGTGGAAGGCCTCCTTTATGATTCGCGGTATCTCCTCCGTGTCCATGACCAGGTAGTTGTGCTTGGTGATAGGCAGCGTGATGCCTGTCGTGTCCGTCTCCTGGAAGGCGTCGCTGCCTATGGCGGCCCGTGCAACCTGGCCGGTCACGACGACCATGGGTATCGAGTCCATCTGCGCCGTTGCGATGCCCGTGATGAGGTTGGTCGCGCCCGGCCCCGAGGTGGCCCAGGCTATGCCTGGGCGTCCGGTGACCCTGGCGTAGCCGTCGGCGGCGTGCGCCGCGCCCTGCTCGTGCCGCACCAGGATGTGCCGGAGCTGCGGGAACTCCGGCAGCGTCTGGTACAGCGGCAGGATGGCGCCGCCGGGCAGGCCGAATATCACGTCCACGCCCTCCCGTATCAGGCTCTCGCACACCATCTGGGAGCCGGTCATCTTCATCTCTGTTCATCGCCTCCTATGGGCCGCTGGCGGCGTCCGCGCCGCCATAACGAAAAATCCCGTCCTGGCAAAGGGACGGGACTGAGGTCTCGTGGTACCACCCTAATTGCCCCGACGAACGCCGAGGCCACTCAAAGGCTGTAACGGGGCCAAACCGCCCGACCCTACGCGGAACTCGGATTTAGGCTACCAAGCGCGCAGAGCGCCGATTCGTCTCGACTATGCTCTGCACGCGGTTCCTCCGAGTCCCTTCAGGACGGGTGCTCCGGGGCGAGTTCACGGCCGCAACACGCCGGGTTCACACCATCTCCCGGCTCTCTGCTGTGCGCCAAACCGCTGATACTCCCCTTCTACGCAGCTAAAGTATGGCTGTGTTCACGCCTGCAATATAGCACGTCGCGGGAATGAGTGTCAATTTGGTTCCGGGCATTATCAACAGGCTCGGACGCTGGCGCGGCTTGCGCCGCCGCTCTCGATGCGGGTAGATTAGAGGCTGCTTGGTGGAAGGAACGGATGATGAGAGCAAGATGCGTCGGCTCACTGGAGGGACCGTGATGCAGGTGTACTGGCGAGAGGTGAGGAAGGGGCAGCGGCTCGTCCTCGCTATGGACGATGGACATGAGGAGGAGGTCGGGGGCGTCAGGGCTACGAAGAGAGGCTTCGACGCCTTTGCCCAGACCTTCGGATACGATCCCGGACGGGCCCAGAAGGGCATCGCGTCCATGGAAGAGGCCAAGACGTTCGTCGAGGGCTTCAGGCCGTGGGAGCTGCATGGCGCCATGGAGGTGATAGTAGAACCGGGTGTCCGTCCGTCCGCCCAGTAAGGGCTGCGGAATGATCGGCTTCCTGGGCGGCACAGGGCCGGAGGGCAGAGGGCTGGCGCTGCGCCTCGCCTTGACGGGCGAGGACGTCGTCATAGGCTCGCGGGATGCCGCCAGGGCGGACGAGGCCGCCAGCCGGGTAGCAAAGCTCGCCCCCGCCGCCTTCGTCATGGGCGCCCTCAACGAGGAAGCCGCAGAGCGGGCCGACATCGTGTTCATAGCCCTGCCCTATGCGGCCCAGAAACCGGCCCTGCAGAGCCTGTCGCGGCATCTTGCCGGGAAGGTCGTGGTGGACGTGGTTGCGCCGCTCCGCTTCCGCAAGGGCGTTGCGTCTATTGTGCCGGCGCCGGAAGGCTCGGCAGCCCTCGAAGCCCAGGCCGCATTGCCCGGCTCCAGGGTCGTCGCGGCCTTCCAGACTATCAGCGCCCACGACCTGCTCGACCCTAACGTGAAGGTCGATTCGGACGTTATAGTATGCAGCGACGACGAGGAAGCGCGAAGGCAGGTCATGGCGCTCAGCGAGAAGATAGAGGGGATTCGGGCCATCGACGGTGGGGGACTCGCCAATGCTGGCTACGTCGAGGGCGTCACCGCGCTGCTCCTGAACATCAATCGCCGCTACAGGGCCAGGACCGCAATCAGGATAGTAGGAATCTGAGCCAGGCGGCTCCCGCAACAGGACTGGGGAATGAAGACGCTAAGGGTAATCGCGGCGGTCGTAATGATTGCTCTGCTGGGCGGCAGCGCCTCGGCTGCCGCCGACGTCGCGTCGAAGAGCGGCATCCGGGTCGTCTCGGCGGGCCACCAGATCCAATATCCAGACAGGCTCGTCTTCCACCTCGAAGCCGAGGCGGACGCGACGATAACGGAGATCCGCCTCTTCTACACACTCGGCGGGCGCAGCGTGCAGACATACGGCTACCCCGACTTCACGCCCGGACGCCGCGTTGCCTCCGACTTCAGTATCAGGACGTCAGGGGCGAGCTACATCCCCACGGGCGTTGACGTCGAGTACTACTACCGTATCACCGACGCCGACCGAAACACCCTGGAGACCGCCAGGTCCTCGTTCGAGTATAGGGACCCGCGCTATCGCTGGAACAAGCTGACGCGCGGAGACCTGACGGTCCTCTGGCACGACATCTCTAGGCGGCGCGTCGAGCGGCTGACGGCGGATGTGGTCGAGCGGTTGGAAGAGGTCAAGTCGGTATTCGGGCTGGGCGAGGTCGAGCCGATGAAGGCAGTCATCGTCAACAGCCGCCGCGAGGCCCGGAGCGCCTTTCCTTTCCCAAGCGAGGCCGCTCGGCGGGGCCACTTCTTCGCAGGGTTCGCCTTCAGCGAATATAGCCTATTCGTGATGCAGGGCCTCAGCGCTGACACGATGGTCCACGAGGCGGCGCACCTGCTGCTGGACCAGGCTGTCGATTCGCCCCTGGCGCGCGTGCCCGCCTGGTTGAACGAGGGCCTTGCCATGCAATTCGAGGATGGCGCCATCGCCTACAGCGCCGCCGTCAGGAGCGCCGCCCGCGCCAACCGGCTGCTGAAGCTGAATCACATGGGCTCGGTACCCGGGGAGTCCCGCGACATCAGCGTCTTCTACGGCCAGGCGTGGAGCATCGTCGATTACATGATGGACAACTATGGGCCCGAGCGCATGGGCGCCCTGCTCGCGGCCCTCGATTCGGGCGAACGGTTCGACCAGGCATTCCAGACGGCTTACGGCTTTACCCCGGACGACTTGGAGCGGGCCTGGCGCGCCGGTCTCCTGGGCGCGTCCGTGGCCCCTCCCAGGCCCGGCCCTGCAATCCAGGCAGCCGCTTCCGAGAGCGACGTGCGGAGCCGGGTTCCAGACTCACCTCCGGCCGTGAGCGATCTGCGCGATGACAGCGAAAGCCGAATTCCAGACTCCCCGCCGGCCGCTGGCGCGCCGCTCCCCGCTTCCCCACCCGGCCCCAGCGTGGTTGGCACCGCAGCGTTCATATCGGGCACTGCCGCGGTCGCCATGGTCGTGGTTCTGTGGCGCTGGATATGGCAGCGTCTCCACAGGCCCACGCCGGAGAACGGGGTGCATGAGACGTAAGCCCGTTGCGTTCGTGTATGGGGACGCCCTGTCCAGGCACGTCCTCAGCGACACCCATCCCCTCAAACCCGTCAGGCTGCGCTACACCTACGAGCTGCTGAGATCCTACGGCGTTTTCGAAGAGCCGGGCGCGCTCCTCGTCGAGCCCCGCGCGGCCATAGTCGACGAGGCGCTGCTGTTCCACACTCCGGAGTATATCGACTGCGTGCGGCGCGTTAGCGCGAACGATTACTCCGTCAACCCGCTCGCGTTCGGACTTGGGCACGGTGACAATCCCATATTCGAGGGAATGTACGAGGCGGCTCTGCTCTCCACCGGGGCGACCATGCGGGCGGTGGACGTGCTGCTGGCTGATGAGGTAGATGCCGCCATCAGCATCTCCGGGGGGCTGCACCACGCGATGCCGGGATATGCGTCGGGGTTCTGCGTCTTCAACGACCCGGTAGTGGCGATCGAGGCCATGCTGTCGAAGGGTCTCAAGGTCGCATATGTCGATATCGACTGCCACCATGGCGACGGCGTTCAGCACGCTTTCTACGACACCGACGCGGCGCTCACCATATCGCTACACGAGTCCGGCGCGTTCCTCTTTCCGGGGACCGGCTTCACAGATGAGGTCGGGACGGGGAAGGGCCGCGGCTATTCTGTCAACCTCCCCCTCTATCCATACACTTCGGACGACGTGTACACATGGGCCTTCGACGAGGTGGTGACGCCGTTGTTGGACGCCTTCGAACCGGACGTAATCGTCTCGCAGCTGGGCATCGATACTCACTTCCGAGACCCGATCACGCACCTTTCGCTCACGGTGCAGGGGTTCAGCAGAGCCGTCAGCAGATTCGCCGACAAGGCGCCCAAGTGGCTGGCCCTCGGCGGAGGCGGATACGATCTTCAAGCGGTGGCGCGGGCCTGGTCGTCGGCATATGGGATTATGCTGGGCAGACCTCTGCCCGACGACATACCCGAACCATATGCGAGTGAGCGGGGCGCCGCGACCCTCTCGGATCCGGGTGGCGCCGCAGAAGTTGAGGCCGCCCAGGAGGACGCAAGGACCTTCGCCGAGTCCAGCGTACAAGCCGTCCAGAGCCTCGTGTTCCCCACGCACGGCATACGCGGCTCATGACGCGGAGTCCTCGGGGCCTGGCGCTCCGTGGATCTCGATGCCTCCGCGCCAGGCGGCCCCTAGCTTCTCGACCCGGAGGTCCATGAGACCCGGGACAACCATCGAGGCCCCGCCGACCTCGCCGATCAATGACCAGGGCGCGCCCGCCTCGCCGCATACGTCCACGAGCTCGTCCAGCCTCTCGCGGTCCAGCGATACGACGATCCTCGACTGGCATTCGCCAAACAGAGAGGCGTCCCAGCGTCCCGCGATGGCTGCGTCCACCACGACGCCAAGCCCCGTGGCGATGCACGATTCCGCTATCGCGACGGCCAGACCGCCGTCGGAGCAGTCGTGCGCCGAGCGGAGCAACCGGCGAGATGCGGCCTCTCGGCACGCACGCTGCGCCGCCGCCTCCACTCCGAGGTCTATCGCTGGCTGCCCGGCCACCAGCCCATGCATCGTCTCCAGGCACTCGCTGCCCGACAGCGCCGCCGCCGCGCCCTCCAGCTCCGTGACGCCGAGCAGGACCACGAGGTCGCCCTCGACCCTGAACCCCGGCGTGACGCGCGCGGCAACGTCGTCGAGCAGTCCCAGAGCCCCGACGATGGGCGTCGGATATATTGCCTCGCCCCGCGTCTCGTTGTACAGGCTCACGTTCCCGCTGATGATAGGAGCGCCCAGGGTCCGGCTGGCGAGCGCCATGCCCTCAACGCATCTTTCGAGTTGGTAGTAGACGTCGGGCCGCTCCGGGTTGCCGAAGTTCAGACAGTTCGTCAGCGCAACAGGCTCCGCCCCCATCGCGGATACGTTGCGGCACGCCTCGGCCACGGCGATCATCCCGCCGACGTATGGGTCGAGGTAGCAATAGCGCCCGTTGCCGTCGGTAGCCAGCGCCAGCCCTTTCGCACTTCCTTTGATACGCAGGACTGCGGCATCGGCCCCAGGCGTTACGACGCTGTTCGTCTGCACCTGGTGGTCATACTGCCGGAAGACGGACTCCTTGCTCGCGATATTGGGGGAAGCCAACAGCCGGAGCAGCGCGTCTGACGGCGGTATGCTGGGCAGCGGCACGGAGTCCATGTCCCAGCCCTGCAGCTGCGCCTGCCACTCCGGCTCCACGCCGTTCAGGCGATACTGGGGCGGGTCGTCGAGCAGCCCCACCGGCGCGTCCCCCTTCAGGACGCCGCCCTCGAATATCCTCGCGCCGCGGCTCCCGGTGACCCTGCCGATGACCGCCGTGGGGATGTCCCAGCGGTCGAATATCCCGCGCGCCGGCTCGACGCTGTCTTCCTGCACGAAGACCAGCATACGCTCCTGGGACTCCGAGAGCATCACCTCGTAAGGCGTCATGCCGCTGTCCCTGCGCGGCACTGCGGACACGTCCAGCTCGAATCCCGTTCCGCCGTTGCTGGCCGATTCGACAGAGGCCGAGGTGAGGCCAGCCGCGCCCAGGTCTTGCAGCCCCACGACGTGCCCGCTCGCGGCCGCCTCCAGGCACGCTTCTATCAGCGCCTTCTCCAGGAACGGGTTGCTCACCTGCACCGCCGGCCGCATCTCACGCTCGTCCTCGAACGTGCGGGACGCCAGGCCGGACGCGCCGTGTATCCCGTCCCTGCCCGTCTCCGAGCCGACCAGCAGCATCACGCTGCCCGGCGGTCCGGTCGCGGCGCGTATCAGCTTGTCCTTCTCGACCAGCCCCACGCACATGGCGTTCACCAGTGGGTTGCCGGAGTAGCTGGGCGAAAAGACGACCTCGCCGCCGACGTTCGGTATCCCGATGCAGTTGCCGTAGGACGATATGCCCGCGACCACCCCGTTGAACAGGTGGCGGTTGCGCGGCTCCAACAGCGGACCGAACCGCAGAGAGTTCAGCAGCGCAATCGGCCGCGCGCCCATTGCGAAGATGTCGCGCACGATACCGCCCACCCCTGTAGCCGCGCCCTCGAACGGCTCGATGGCCGAGGGGTGGTTGTGCGACTCAATCTTGAACACGACGGCCAACCCGCCGCCGATGTCCACGGCCCCGGCGTTCTCGTCGCCCGCCGCGACCAGCAGACGGGGGCTCTGCGAGGCGAACATGCGGAGCAGCGGCTTCGAGTGCTTGTAGCCGCAATGCTCGCTCCACAACGAGCCAAACATGCCGAGCTCGAGCTCGTTCGGCTCCCGGCCCAGCCGCTCCACGATAGCCTCATACTCGGCCTCCGAGAGCGCGAGGGCGTCGAGGGCTTGCTTGGTGACGGTCATGGCTGGCCACATATTCTAGGCGGAACCAGCTCCATCGGCAACCGTAATCCCAACTCTGTCATCCTCACCCTTTCCCTCCTCCGTCGTGGGAGAGGGTGTTCTGATGCGATGCTCTGCCGCCGTCCTCCCTGTGCTATCATACCGATGATCCGCCAGCCGCCATTCCACCACAACCCCATGCTACCCAACGTGGACAACCGCACCATTTTCACTGCCGACAACCTCGACATCATGCGCGAGCTCCACGACGAATGCATAGACCTCATCTACCTCGATCCTCCCTTCAACTCCCAGCGCCGCTACTTTGACCCATTCGGGTATAGCGAGGATCGCAGGATCGGATTCGACGACGTCTGGAAGATGGACTCCGAAAAACAGGCCTGGCTCGACGAGATCGAGTTCATCCACCCTGCCGTGTTCGCCGTCTGCGAGGCGGCCAAGCCTGCCGCCGGAGCTGGAATGCAGGGCTACTTGGCCTTCATGGCCATCCGCCTTATAGAAATGCGCCGCATCCTCAAGCCAACCGGCAGCGTCTATCTCCACTGCGACCATCACGCCTCTCACTACCTCAAGATGATGATGGACGCCATCTTCGGCAAGAACAACTTCCGCAACGACATCGCGTGGGGCTACAGGACAGGCGGCGTTAGCCAGCGGTACTGGCCCCGCAAGCATGACACAATCCTCTTCTACGTCAAATCCAACAGATACCGTCACAACCCCCCGCATGAGCGCGTCATCTACGAAAAGCCCTTCTTCAACGCCGCCTTCGACGAACAGGGAAGACCCTACGCCGATGTCTATGTCCGTGACTTCTGGGACGACATCAAGCCCATCATCAACACTTCAAAGGAGCGCATGGGCTGGCCGACGCAAAAACCCCTTGCCCTCCTCGATCGCATCATCAGGGCCAGCTCCAACCCAGGCGACATCGTGCTTGACCCATTCTCCGGCTGCGCCACCGCCTGCATCGCATCCGAAAGGCTCGAACGACGCTGGTTTGGCATAGACATCGCCCCCGAAGCCTACAACATGGTCGTAGACCGCCTCCAGCGCAAGGAAGCCATCATCGCCGTCCCGGACGGACAGGCCACACTCTCCGACGACGACATCTGGGGCGTCGTCACCCACCTGCAGCGCGTCGTCGACCCCGTGCTAGGCATGAGCGCCAGCCGCTACGACGCGCCCCCGCCCAATGCCCAGGTCAAACACCGCCTCTATGAAAAACAGAACGGCAAGTGCTCCGCCTGCGGCGAACCCATGCCTGCCAAGAATCTCACATTCGACCACATCCAGCCTCAGTCCATGGGCGGCCGTCACAATATCGCCAACCTCCAGCTCCTATGCAACTACTGCAACTCCATCAAGGGCAACCGCCTAACCAACCAAGAGGTCATCGAAATACTCATCCAACGCGGCCTCCTGTCAAAGCCCGCCCAATCCACAACATCCTGATCCGCCTCCCTTCCTCACGTCCCCTGCCCTACCGAGATCAGCCCAACGCCCGCGACCACCAGCGCCGCCCCCAGTGCCGTGCGGAGCGTCACCCGCTCCATGCGCTGCATGAACAGCTGGATGACCACCATCGTCATCAGCGGATACGTGTTCGCCACCGGCGTTACCAGCACGACCGGCGCAACCATCAGCGCCAGGTGGTAGAAGCCCACGCCCCACACGCCCGCCACCCCCGCCAGCGCCATGAACATGACCGACCGGCGCGGCGCGCTCCGCGCCTCCCCATACGCCCGCGGCAGCGCGGCCAGCATTATTAGCGTCCCGAACAGCAGCGCGAACGCCGTGGTAGTCATCGGGGACGCCACGTCCGTCACGGCTTTCTTGGCGGCTATCGCGCCTGCGCCGTAGCTGGCCGCCGCGACGAGGGCGGAGCCGTACCCCAAGAGTGTCTGCCGCGTCGGCATGGTCATTCTTTCTGGTACAGCGTCAGTATCAGCCCAACGATGATAGCCGCCGTGCCCAGCAATATCGGCGCGTTCACCGCCTCGTCGAGCAGCGCCACGGCAAGAGCCGTCGCGAACAGCGGCGACGTCGCCACCACCGTGCTCGCCCTCGACACCCCGGCCAGCCTCACGCTCAGATAGTTGAAGGTCCGCCCCAGAGGGAAGTTCAACACTCCGACCAGCAGGAACCATCCCAGCGCGGACAAGTTCGTAACCACGCCCGCGATCTCGCCGGGATGCAGCGCCGCCGCGATCGCCAGCGCCAGCGCCGCGCTGACAACCATCGAGAGCAGCACGCCGTAAGCGGTGCTCATGCGCCGCAGTCCCAGCCGCGCTAATATCGCCGTCGCGCCGAACCCCGACGCGGCCAGCAGCGCCAGCCCGATGCCGATCATGCGCCGGCCGACGCGATGATCGACTCGAATATCACGCGCCCATCGACGCCGCCCACTATCTCCTCGCAGCACCGCTCCGGGTGCGGCATCATCCCCAGCACGTTGCCGGCGGCGTTCGCAACCCCAGCGATGTTATGGAGGGAGCCGTTCGGGTTCGCCTCGTCGGTCACGTCCCCCGACCCCGTACAGTACCGGAACAGCGCCCGGCCCGTCGCCTCCAACTCACACAGCGTCGCCTCGTCCGCAAAGTAGCTGCCCTCGCCGTGCGATATGGGCACGCGCAGTACCTGCCCAGCTTCAGCCAAGCCCGTGAACGGCGAGTCGGCCGATTCGACGCGCAGGTTGACCCACTCGCAGCGAAACTGCAGATGCGAGTTACGCACCAAGGCTCCCGGCAGCAACCCGGCCTCGCAGAGTATCTGGAAGCCATTGCAGATGCCGTACACCAAGCCGCCGTCCTCAGCCATCTTCTCCACGGCCCGCATGACCGGCGAGAACCGCGCGATCGCCCCAGCCCTCAGGTAGTCGCCATAGGAGAATCCGCCCGGCAGTATCACGCAGTCGTACCGCGAAAGGTCGGTCTCCCGGTGCCATACGTAATCGACCGATTGCCCGAACACCTCCCCGAGGACGTGATGGCAGTCCACGTCGCTCCAGGTCCCCGGGAAGACGACTACGCCGAACCTCAACGGGGGTCCTCAGAGGCGCCTTCTCGCAATGGGGGAAGGTTGGGATGGGGGCTGTCATTCTGCGCGACGGCTACGATCGCAGGATCTCCTGGACTATCCCGCTCACCATCTTGCCGGGCGCCTTGCCCTTCACCTGCGGCATCACGCGGCCCATCACCTTGCCGATGTCCTGCGGGCCCGCGGCTCCGATGGCGGAGATAGCGGCCTTCACAATATCCGCGACCTCATCCTCCGACATCTGCTCCGGCAGATACCCCTGGATCACCGCGAGCTCGGCGCGCTCCTTCTCCACCAGGTCGGTCCTGCCGGCCTTCTCGAACGCCTCGATGCTGTCGCGCCGCTGCTGCGCTTGGCGGCCGAGCGCCTCGATCACACCCTCGTCGTCCAGGGCAGCCTGCTTCTCGATCTCGCGGTCGTGGATGGCGGCGCGAACGAACCGTATGACGGACTTGCGAGTATCGTCCCGATCCTTCATCGCCTGCTTCAAGTCTGCCTGCAGCCGCTCTTGCAGGGTCATGGTTCATACCCCCCGTGTCATGGCAATAGTCGCCGACGCTCCGCATCGTGTCAAGATTACCCGGTTCGAGCGCCAGGGCAATCGCGTCTAAATGAGTATAAGACATGGATTATCATACAGGCCATCCAGGTTTGGGTAGTCATGGAACGACATATCCACAGCGCCTGCTGGCGCCCCTTCCATCTTCCAATCCTGAACATCCACCCAATCCCGCAAATCCCGATTCGGACTCCTCCCCCTTTGGAGCGCAGGCGGGACGCATGCGCTCCCCATCTTGTCCCCTCTCCCTCGATGGGAGAGGGCTAGGGTGAGGGTGAGGTCCCCCCAAATTCTCCCAAAATTGCCCCAATCCACCCCTTGACACCGCGAGAACAGCCGTGCTAGTCTAGTAGACGGCCCGAAGGGGCGTATCCCAAACGAGCATAGAGCCCACCTCTGCCCTTGGCATCATACACGCCGCTGCTGTTGGACGGGGCACCCGCGTGTACGAGAAGGTCCCTCTATGTTTCGGCGCCTCGCACAGGAGGACGTAGTGCCAAATACGTCTCCCCCGTTCCAGGTGCGGACTCTCGGACGACCGGGAGGACCGTAGCCAGCGCAGCCCGACGCCTTGGCGGGTGGAAGGAACAAGCGCGAACGCAGGCGGTCCCGCAAAGGGCCGTCAGCCGTCCGGGAAAGCCCGGGGTGGGGTTTGCAACCCCAAGTGTCGGCGGCGCGTGACGTCGGCATCCCCGAAGCGAGTACCGGAGTCACTGCCTTGCAAGGCATACTCAATCCCCCGTGTGAGCGGGGGAATCAGGAGTAGATAGGGCGCGGGTCGCAAGACCCGCCAAGTTCCCTCTCCCTCTCGGGGGAAAGGGCCAGGGTGAGGGCGAACGCCCCACCCTGCGTCCCCTCCCCCGAAGGGAAGGGCTAGGAGACAAGGGCGATTCAGGCGGCTAGAACCCGCCAGAGCGCCAACAGAAAGGAGCCGGACAGAGACAACGGACAGAGGACGAGGCGAACAACCCTCTCCTGGTGAAGAATCCAGGCGGGTAGGGGCAACCCCAAGCGGGTTGGCCCTAGTTCACGTTGGAATCCGTCTACCAAGATGAATAAGATGCGATTACCCGGTTCGAGCGCAGATTTGGATATTTTGGATATTAGGGTATAATCTCCGCTCGCAGCCTTCAATTCTTTCTTGAGCTAGGTAGGTTCGCTTTATGACAGACGACGAGACCACGACACACCCGCATCACAACAACAACCCTGCGCCGCCCCGCGTGGCCATCTTCATCGACGGGAGCAATCTCTACCACAGCCTCGAAGAGAACTGCGGCCGGTACGACCTGAACTTCCACGCCTTCTCGCAAAAGCTGTGCAAGGGGCGGCCCCTGTTCCGGGTGTACTACTACAACGTCCTGCGGGACGCGGACCGCAACCACCAAGCATACCAGGACCAGCAGAAATTCCTGATGGCCCTATACAACACTCCGTACCTGGAGGTCCGCCTAGGCGGAGCCAAGATGCGCGGCGTCCTCACCGTGGAGAAGGGCGTGGACGTCATGATCGCAACGGACCTGCTGCGGTTCGCGTGGGAGGACAGATACGACCTCGCTGTCCTCGTGAGCGGGGACGGCGACTTCGCCTACGCGGTGCAGGCCGTCAAGGACATGGGCAAGCACGTGGAGGTTGCCGCCTTCCCCCCGAACCTGTCCTGGGAGCTGATCAACGTCTCGGACGACCGCGTATTCTTCACGCCCGATTACTTCGAGGACCTCTGGAGCAGGAGGCGCTTCCCGCCCAACGAGCGGAACCTCGCCCCGGACAGGAGCGAAGCCAACGACCCGGCCAGGCGCCGCGGCGCCCAGACGACGGAGCCCATCAGCGACGCCGATGACGGAGACGAGGCCAACGAGTTGGGCGGCCACGGGCGCGGCCGGTGGTTCAGCCGCTACCAGGGCAGCGGATCCGGCTAATCCTCACCCACCGCCTGGTGGATCTCGTCCAGCCAGACTACGAGCTCGGCGGTGGCGTCGTTGTTGGGGCCGGAGCGGCCTGACGCGGCCCACTCCCACGAGCCGCTCTCCGACTGGGCGTCGATCAGGTTGTCGCCCACGCGGATAGCCATATCGCGGTACTTGGCCTCGCCCGTGAGCGTGTACAGCGCCGCCGCCGCCCAGCCCACCTTGCCGGCGCGGAGCAGGCGGAAGTGGTAGTCGCCGACGCCCTCGCAGAAGCGCATATACTCGCGGGCCAGGTCCAGCCACTCGTCTTCGCCCGTCGCCGCGTACAGCCGCGACAGAAAGCCCGCCGCAATGCCCGGGTGGTAGAAGGACTGATCGCGCGACTCGTCCCGCGTCAGCGCGTACCGGAAGTCGTCGCCGTCGAGAACCTCGGTGACCACGCCCCCCGCGCGGCTGTACACCGTCCAGAGTTCCTCGGGATAGTTGGGCTGCTCGTCCATCATGCGCTTCATCCACGCGCCGACGCCCCGGGCGACGTCGAGCCGACCCGTGTATATGGCGCTCCAGCCGCTGCCGCTCACGACCCACAGGTCCTGCTGGGTCTCCGCCCCGCGCTCGGTCGGGCTGGAGTAGAAGCCCCCGCTTTCGGGGTCGTGGAAGTCAAGCAGGAAGCTCATACCCCGCTGAGAGAGGTCGAATTGGCCCATACGGTGGGCGGCCTTGATCACCCAAGCGTTGTGATAGGTGTAGTAGTAGCTGTCGATCTCGTCCGGGGGCCGGGGACCGAAGTCGCCGTTCTCCGCGAACCCGTTGCGGCGCACCCATCCGAGCAGCCGGCTGGCGGCCCCCGACATGCCGCATACCATGAGGGCCGCCGGGGCCTTGTAGTACTCGGTAACGCCGCGCTCGAGGTCGCCGAATCTGCCGTCCTCGTGTATCTGCCCCAGCAGGTACTGGCCGCCCCTGTCCCTTGCCTCTTTGAACCTGTTCATCTCCCCTCCGGTCTAGGGCCTCTTCACGCTGTCACCCCGGATCCCCTTGTCCATTCCCAACTCTCGGGAAGATTAGGGTGGGGGTTAGTGTGAACACGCCTTGGTGTGATAGGCTACCCCCGCTAGGGTATGGTGTGATAGGCTACCCTCGCCTAGCATGATATGATACCCTACGCCCACCGGGGGACATTGACAAGATGAGCGAAAGCGAACAGGACCGCCACGCAATAGAAGTCAGGGACGTGTGGAAGGTCTTCGGCGACAAGCCGGAGCAGGCTCTTGCGCCGGAATATGCTTCGAAGAGCAGGGCCGAGATACAGGACGAGCTGGGCGTGGTCGTCGGGCTGCGGGACATCTCCTTCGACGTGGACCCAGGGCAGATTTTCGTCGTCATGGGGTTGTCGGGCAGCGGCAAATCGACCCTCGTGAGATGCCTCATCAGGCTCATAGAGGCTACCAAGGGGCAGATATACTTCGACGGAGAGGACGTCCTCGAGTACGCGCCAGATCAGCTATTGGAGTTCCGGCGCACCAAGATCGCCATGGTCTTCCAGCACTACGCGCTCCTACCCCATCGCCGGGTGCTGGACAACGTGGCGTACGGCTTGGAGATACGCGGCATGGACAAGGACGCCAGGTACAAGGTGGCTGCCGAGGCGGTAGAGACCGTCGGGCTCAAGGGATGGGAGAACTACTACCCCAGGGAGATGAGCGGCGGAATGCAGCAGCGCGTCGGGCTTGCCAGGGCGTTGGCGGTGCAATCCGACGTGCTCCTGATGGACGAGCCCTTCAGCGGACTCGACCCCCTCATACGAAGAGAGATGCAGGACGAGCTCATCACCCTCCAGACCGAGCTACGCAAGACCATCGTGTTCATCACTCACGACCTGAACGAGGCCCTCAAGATAGGCGACCGCATCGCCATCATGCGAGACGGCGAAATCATACAGGAGGGCTCGCCCGAGGAGATAGTAACGCTGCCCTCGGACGAATACGTGACCGAGTTCGTGCAGGACGTGTCCAGGGCAAAGGTCATCCAGGCCAAAGCCATCATGCGCGAACCCGTCGCGGTCGTGTACGAGCGACAGGGACCCCGCGTAGCGCTGAACACCATGCAGAGGCGCGGACTCGACGAAGTGTTCCTGATTGCGCGAGACTATACACTGCGTGGAGTCCTCACGGAGGCACAGGCCAAGACGATGCTCTCCGAGGGCAGGACATCCCTGCAAGGGGCGCAGACCGACCCGGCTGTAACGACATCCCCCGATACCTACATCGAGGAGATCATCCCAATGGCCGCCCAGACCGAATATCCGATAGCCGTGGTCGGTGATAACGGGAGCCTGCTGGGGGAGATACAGAGGGGCGCCCTGCTCATGGGCATGTCGGACAGCGGCTAGGAGGCTTGGGATGGCTGAAATTCAGGACGTGGGAACCGGCGCCGACGCCTCGTCGTCGCGTATCAGGCTGGGCGCTCTTCCGCGCCTCTACCTCTGGGCCATCGGCGCCGCGGTCGTTCTCGCCACGCTGCTGGCAAGCCTGCTGATCTGGGGTCCGGAGATGGGGTTCCCCACTACCGTGTCCCGCCAACCTTCCACCGACGGTTTCTTGACCTTGGAAAGGTCGGTGAGGGACGTCACCGGCGGCGCCATTGACGACGCGGTAGACTGGATGAACACAGCGGGCGCCTGGCTGTTCGGGGGGTATAAGGCAGCAGTTGACTATGCGCAGCGCTATATCGGGAGGGCGCTGAAGTGGCTGCCCTGGCCGGCGGTGATGGTCGGACTTGCCCTCCTGTCCTTTGGCGTGGGGCGCTGGGGCCTCATGGCATTCACGACGCTTGCGCTGCTCTTCATCGGCTTCATGGACCTCTGGGAGAACACCATGGACACGGTCGCGCTGATGGTGGTTGCGGTTGCGATTGCGGTGTCAATCGGTCTTACGCTGGGTGTGGTGGGCGCCCGCAACCGGATGGCGGACAACGTGATGCGCCCCATCCTGGACGGGATGCAGACGATGCCCAGCTTCGTGTACCTGCTTCCGGCCATCATATTCTTCGGCTTGGGGAAGCCCGCCGGCATCTTCGCCACTATCATATACGCAGTCCCCCCGGCAATCCGGCTCACCAACCTGGGGATCCGCCAGGTGTCCTCCGAGACTGTCGAAGCGGCCAGGGCGTTCGGAGCCTCCCCTTGGCAGATTCTCACCAAGGTCCAGGTCCCCATGGCTCTGCCCACTATCATGGCAGGCATCAACCAGACCACCATGATGGCCCTCGCAATGGTAACCATCGCCAGCCTTGTGGCCGCTGGCGGGCTGGGAGACAACGTGAACCGCGCTCTCCAGAAGCAGCAGGCGGGCAACGGTCTGCTTGCAGGATTGGCAATCGTGTTCCTTGCCATCATAATAGACCGCCTCACTCAGTCGGTGGCCCGCGGCAGACAGGAGGCATTGAGAAGCGTCGGGTAGCATCGAGACGAAAACTCTGATACAGTTCAGGTTACAAGGGTGGCGGATAGCCGGTTGACGCGCTATTCTGTCGCTCACAAGTTACCAAGGAGGACAGCGAAGATGATAGCTGCAGTAAGAACAGGAAGAGTGTTCTGGATAGCGCTTCTGGCGACCGTGCTCGTCGGGGCGCTCGCTTGCGCGGCCGAGGATACCGGGCCCAGCGCCGCCGAAATCAAGGATATCGTCGAATCCGCGGTGGGTGCCTCGATGAGCGGCCAGTTGACGGCTGCCGACGTGCAGAAGATAGTGGACGAATCATCGGGCGGCCAATTGTCGGCTGCCGACGTGCAGAAGATAGTGGACGAATCATCGGGCGGCCAGTTGTCGGCTGCCGACGTGCAGAGGATAGTGGCCGATTCGACCAGCGGGCAGTTGTCGGCTGCCGACGTGCAGAAGATCGTGGACGCCTCGACCAGCGGGCAGTTGACAGCTGCCCAAGTCCAGGGGATCGTCCGAGAATCGACGGCTGGGCAGTTGACAGCTGCCCAAGTCCAGAAGATAGTCGATGACTCGGTGGCCGGCCAGTTGTCGGCCGACGACGTGCAGAAGATAGTAGCTGCATCGACCAGCGGGCAGTTGACGGCTGACGACGTTCAGAGCATCGTCCAGGCATCGACCGGCGGCCAGTTGACGGCTGCGGACGTGGAGAAGATCGTAGCTGCATCGACCAGCGGCCAGTTGACGACGGCTGACGTGCAGAAGATCATCAACGAGTCGGTCAGCGCGGCGGTGGACGAGGCGCGGAAGGCGACTGCGGCGGCAGAGGCGGCGGCGATGGATGCCTCGAAGGCGCTTGCGGCCGTGCAGCCGACCAAGGAGACCATCATCTTCGGTGACCTGAACTGGCCGAGCGCACTGCTCCAGAATCGCATCGCCCAGTACATCGTGGAGAAGGGCTACGGCTATCCGACGGACGTGAAGTTCGGAGCTACGCTGCCCCTGTTCCAGGGTCTTCAGCGGGGCGATACTCACGTGACCATGGAGATCTGGCTGCCCAACCAGGATGAAGCCTGGAATGCAGCCCGGGAGGAGGGCGCAGTCCTCTCCGTAGGCAAGAGCCTCGGCTCCGACTGGCAGTCCTCTTTCGTCATCCCCGCATACCTCCAGGAGCAGTATCCCGACCTGGACAGCATCGAGGACCTGAAGGACGACCAGTACAAGCAGTTGTTCGCCACCGCCGAGACCGGCGGCAAGGCGCGGCTGGTATCTTGCGTCATCGGCTGGTCCTGCGAGGATGTCAACGCGAAGCAAATCGAGGCCTATGGCCTGACGGACCACGTACACGTGATCAACCCCGGAGACGGCGCGGCATTGAACGCTGACATCTACGGCGCCTACGAGAGGCAGGAGCCTTGGCTCGGCTACCAGTGGGGCACCAACGACCCCGCCCTCAAGCTGGACCTGGTCCGCCTCGAGGAGCCTGCGTACAGCGACCAGTGCTGGTTCACCACGAAGGCTTGCGCCTACGAGGACGCCACGATCCTGATCGCGGTGAATCCCGACCTGCCTGGCAAGGCTCCCGACGTCATCGAGATGTTGCGGAAGTGGGACTTCAACATTGACGTCTTCAAGGAAGCCGTCAGATGGCAGGACGACAACCCGGACGCCGACACCAACGACACTGCGATCTGGTGGCTGAACAGCAAGACCGATATCTGGACCGGCTGGGTTACCGCGGAGGCGGCAACCGCCATTCAGGCATCCCTTGCGGCCAACGAGATCGCTGACGGCTGGCCCACGGAGTAACTAACCCTAACGGGGCTCCATGCCACTGGGCTGACCGCGCTTCTCGGCCGGTTGCCCGTCCCGCGAGGGATGGGCAACCGGCTCTGCCTAATCCGCCCGCGCCTGGGTGGTGGAGGTCGAGCGCATCCAACGGAGCCTCCTCGCTGCCGATTGGCGTCCCCTGAATCACCCCACCCCTCACCCTAGTCCTCTCCCGTCAAGGGAGATGGGATAAGGCGGGGGCTGGCTGGCCGTCCATATTTAAATGGGACGGAGCGCTAGACGACAATCACGTCGTTCTCGAGAGTCCCAATCCCCTCTATCTCGATCCTCACCACGTCGCCTTCCAACAGCGTGATTTCCGGCGGGGGCACGATGGCCGTGCCGGTCAACGCGGTGGTCATGTTGGGCATGACCGCGTGGCGCTGGAGCCAGTCCGCCAAGTCCTCGCAGCTCCGCGCCATCGAGGAGGTGGAGGTCTCGCCCTCGAACACGCGCTTGCCGTCCCGATGTATCTCGCACCTGACGGCGAGATTGCCGGCGTCGCCTAGCGACTCTGCGGTAACGAAGCATGGGCCTATCGCGCAGCAACGATCGAACGTCTTGGCCTGTGGAAGGTATAACGGATTCTCGCCCTCTATCGAGCGGCTGCTGACGTCGTTGCCGATGGTGTAGCCGATTATCTCGCCTTTGTAGAGTACGAAGGCGAGCTCGGGCTCCGGCACGTTCCATTCCGAGTCTCCGCGGACGCCTATCGCCTCGAACGGCCCCACGCAGCGGTCCGCCGTAGCCTTCAGAAATAGCTCCGGCCGCTCGGCTGCGTAGACCTGCGAGTAGATGTCCGGCGTTCGACTCTCGCGCCGACGCTCCATCTCGCTCGTCTTGTAAGTAACGCCCGCGGCCCAGACCTCCGGCGGGTCGAAGGGCATGTCCAGGGCGCTGGGAACGCTGAGCTGGGAGCGGCGAAGGGTCTCGCCCTCGCCGGTGTCTATCAGCCGCTGGGCTATCTCGTCCATGCCCACCCCGGACAGGGACGACGCCAGCGCCAGGTCCTCGACTTCATTCAGGTCCGGATCTATGGAGGTGAGGTCTATCAGCGCGCCGTCGTCGGTTTCGACGGCAAGCGACAGGTCGGCATCGTCGTTCAGGAGTCGGTAGAGCTTCATGGCGTCCCTCCGGCGCTGATGGGAGTGTCCGATGGAGAATGGTAGTCGTAGGGCTGCCCTGTGTCTATCATTGTCCTATGGCAAGCAAGGGCGCCGAAGCCCTATCCCCTCCAAAGACGCGCGTGCCGTTCAGCCGCTACGCGAGCCTGCTCTGGACGTACCTGCGCCCGCAGAAGGCGCTGGCGGCTGTGGTCGCCGTGGCGCTGCTGTCGAACATCGGCCTGCAGCTGCTCAGCCCGCAGATTCTGCGCTACTTCATAGACGAAGCGCTGGCGGGGAGCGCCGTGAGCCGCCTGGTCGGGATAGCCCTGCTGTTCACCGTCGTCGCCCTCATGCAGCAGGCCGTCAACGTCCTGACGGCGTACACGAGCGGGCGGGTCGGGTGGACGGCGACGAACGCGCTCCGCGGCGACCTCGCCAGGCATTGCATGACGCTCGACATGTCGTTCCACAACCGGCGCACGCCCGGCGAGATGATAGAGCGCATAGACGGCGACGCCGAGGAGCTGGGCGGGTTCTTCTCGACCTTCGTCATACACATACTCGGCAGCGTTTTCCTGCTCTCGGGCATCCTGGTCCTGCTCTTTCTGGAAGACTGGCGCGCCGGCCTGTCGCTGACTGCGTTCACCCTGGTCATCCTCTTCGCGCTGTACAACCTTCGCAACCTGACGGTGGACCGCTTCCGCGCCGTCAGGGAAGCGAGCGCGCAGACCTTCGGGTTCATCGAGGAGCGGCTTGCGGGCAGAGAGGACATCCGCACGAGCGGCGCGAGGCCCCACGTCATGCTTGGGTTCCATACGAGGATACGGGACTGGTTCCGAAAGAACCTGGTGGCGTCGCTGATGATCAGCCTGGTGCTCAACACGACCTGGTTCTCGTTCGCGGTGGGCAACGCGGTCGCCCTCGGAGTGGGCGCGTGGCTGTTCCTGAACGGCCACGTTACCATCGGGACGGTGTACCTGATAGTCCACTATACGCGGATGCTACTGGAGCCGATAGAGCGCTTCACGCAGCAGATCAACAACCTGCAGCGGGCAACCGCCAGCGTGATACGCATCCTCGACCTGCTGGACGCCAAGCGCAAGGTATTGGACGGCCCCGGAGTCCGCTTCCCCGGCGGGGCGCTGCCTGTTCGCTTCGACGGCGTTACCTTCTCGTACAACCCCGGCGAGCCTGTGCTGCGCGGCGTCTCATTCGAGCTTGCGCCGGGCAGGGCGCTTGGGCTGGTCGGACGCACGGGCAGCGGCAAGACGACGATAACCAGGCTGCTGTTCCGCCTCTACGACCCCGACCGGGGCAGAGTGTTGCTGGGCGGCCATGACGTCCGGGACGCGAAGCTCTCGGAGCTGCGGGGGCAGGTGGGCGTCGTAACGCAGGACGTGCGCCTGTTCGAGGGCACCGTGCGCGACAACCTCACCCTGATGGACCACAGCATACCCGAGGACCGCCTGGTCTCCGTCATCGAGGAGCTGGGGCTGGGCGCGTGGTACCGGGATCTGCCGGACGGGCTCGACAGCGTGCTGCGCTCCGACGGCGCGGGCATGTCCGCCGGCGAAGCGCAGCTGCTGGCGTTCGCCCGCGTCTTCCTGCGCGACCCCCGCGTCGTCGTTCTGGACGAGGCGTCGTCGCGGATAGACCCGGGCACCGAGCGGCTGATAGAGCGGGCCGTGGACAGGCTGGCCGAGGGGCGCACGCTGATAGTGATAGCCCATCGGCTGGCGACCCTGGACCGCTGCGACGAGATAATGGTGCTGGAGCATGGGCGCATCGTCGAGCTCGGAGAGCGGCGGCGGCTGGCCGAGGAGTCCGGCTCCAGGTTCCACGCAATGCTGGCGGCAGGGTCGGGGGAGGCGCCGTCATGAGCGCGTGGCGCTACCTGCTGCGGATATTCTGGGCGCTGAAGTGGCCCATGCTCGCCGAGCTGCTGCTGGTCGTCTTCTGGATGGTGGTTCTGGAGAACGCGGTGGGCCTCGCGCAGCGCGAGATCTTCGACCAGCTCACCGGCGAGGCCAGCGTAACGTTCGGGATATGGGAGCTGTGCGCCGTCCTGGTCGCTATCGGCGTTCTGACCTTCACGCTGTTCGTAGGCGGCGTGGTGCTGCACGATTACACCTTCTTCAACGTCTCCGCCCTGCTCCAGCGCAACGCCTTCTCGCACCTGATGGCCTTGCCGGGGCATCGCTCGCTGCCGAGCTCGCCAGGCGAGGCGGTCAGCCGATTCCGCGACGACGCCACGGCAGTCGCCATGTACATGTCGCAGTTCAAGTTCTTCTTGGCGCACATGCTGTTCCTGCCGACCGCTCTCTTCATCATGTCGCGCATAGACCTCGTGATGACCTTCGGCGTCTTCCTGCCCGTCGCCGTCGTGGTGGTAGTGGTGAACGTGGCGCGGGTGCGTATCCAGCGCTACCGAAAGGAGAGCAGGGAGGCCGCCGGAGACGTTACGGGCTTCATCGGGGAGATGTTCGGGGCCGTAGAGGCGATCAAGGTGGCGCACGCGGAAGAGCGGGCGCTGCGGCGCTTCGACGCGCTCAACGCGGAGCGCAGGAGGACGACGCTCAAGGACGTGCTGCTGAGCGAGACCCTGAACGCGGTATTCTCCAACGTGCAGAACATCGGCACGGGGTTCGTGCTCGTCGTGGCGTCGCGGTCCCTGGGTACGGACAGCTTCACGGTGGGCGACCTCTCGCTGTTCGTCTTCTACCTGGGGTGGATCCAGTGGACGGCGTCCGAGGTCGGCAGGACGCTCATGCAGTACCGCCAGACGGGCGTTGCGCTGGACCGGCTGCGGGCGATGATGCCTGGAGCGGAGCCGGCGCAGCTCGTGCGAAAGCGTCCCAGCTACCTGTTCGGGCGGCTGCCCGAGGTAGAGTCCGCGCCCAGTGCGGACGCCGACCGGTTCGAATCCCTGGAGGTCGAGGGGCTGACCTACCTGCACCCGGAGTCGGGCCGCGGCGTCCGCGGCGTGAACCTCGACCTGAGGCGCGGCAGCTTCACGGTCGTCACCGGACGCATCGGATCGGGCAAGACGACGCTGCTGCGGGCTGTAATGGGATCGCTGCCCCGGGAGTCGGGCGAGGTCAGGTGGAACGGGGCCGCGGTGGATGACCCGGGCGATTTCCTCGTGCCGCCGCGCTGCGCATACGTGCCGCAGGTCCCGAGGTTGTTCAGCGAGGAGTTGCGCGCCAACATCCTGCTCGGCCTGCCCGAATCGGAGGTGGACCTGGACGGCGCGATCTGGACCGCGGTTATGGAGCGCGACGTGGAGGAGCTGGAGGACGGGCTCGATACCGTCGTGGGGCCGCGCGGGGTGCGGCTGTCAGGCGGTCAGGCGCAGCGCGCGGCGGCGGCGCGGGCATTCGTGAGAGCGCCGGGCCTGCTCGTGTTCGACGACGTATCCAGCGCGTTGGACGTGGACACGGAGCGGAAGCTGTGGGAGCGCGTGTCGCAGATGCCGGGCGCAACCAGCCTGGTCGTGTCCCACCGCAGGGAGGCGTACCTGCGCGCGGACCATATAATCGTGCTGGAGGACGGCGAGGCGCGGGCCGAAGGCAAGCTGGATGACCTGCTGCGGATGTCGGAGGAGATGCGGCGCCTATGGGCGGGCGACCTCGCTCCACCGACGATGTCTTCTCGTTGACACCCCAGGTGGCCGGGTCTATACTCTGCCCGGCCAACGGAGGACGACTATATTGCTCGCACATTCATCCGCCTTCGGATGACCAGGTTCGTATTCGTTACAGGCGGCGTCGTAAGCTCCGTGGGCAAGGGGATCGCGGTGGCGTCCCTTGGCCGCATTCTCAAGAGCCGGGGGCTGTCGGTGTCGCTCCTCAAGCTCGACCCGTACCTCAACGTGGACCCCGGCACGATGTCGCCGTACCAGCACGGCGAGGTCTTCGTCACCGACGACGGGTGCGAGACCGACCTGGACCTGGGGCACTACGAGCGCTTCATAGACATCGACCTGACCAAGCTCTCGAACGTCACCGCGGGGCAAGTGTACCGCGACGTCATCGCGCGAGAGCGCAAGGGCGAGTTCCTGGGCGGCACCATCCAGGCGGTTCCCCACGTTACCGACGCCATCAAGCAGCGAATACGCCGGCTGGCGTCCAAGAGCGGGGCTGACGTCATCGTCGTCGAGGTCGGCGGCACCGTGGGCGACATCGAGGGCCTGCCGTTCCTGGAGGCCATCCGCCAGATGCGGAATGAGGTCGGGCGTGACAACGTGTTCTACATTCACGTAACGTACCTTCCCTATATAGGGGCGACGGGGGAGCTGAAGACCAAGCCGACCCAGCACAGCGTCAGGGAGCTGCGGAGCATAGGCATCCAGCCCGACGCCATCGTATGCCGCAGCGACTATCCCGTCGAGGATGATATCAAGGACAAGATCGCCGTCCACTGCGACGTGCTTGGGGAGGGCGTCATAGCGCTCCCCACGGTCTCCACCGTGTACCAGGTCCCGCTGATACTCGAGGAGGAGGGGCTGGGCGACCTGGTGATAGATACCCTGCGGCTGGAGCGTTCAATCAAGGACCTCCGGCCGTGGCGCGAGATGGTGGAGCGGATGCATGACCCGAAGGGGGTCGTCACCATAGCGGTGGTCGGCAAGTACGTTGAGCTGCCGGACTCGTACCTGTCGGTGCGGGAGGCGCTGACCCACGCGGCCCTGTTCCACGACCTCAGCGTCGACCTGCGCTGGGTCCCAGCCGAGGAGGTCGAAGCAAATGGCCCGGACGAGTATCTGGCCGACGCGATGGGCATCGTCGTGCCGGGCGGGTTCGGGCCGCGCGGCGTCCAAGGCATGATCGACACGGCCGCATACGCCCGCGGCAACAAGGTTCCATACCTCGGTCTATGCCTTGGGATGCAGGTCATGGTGATAGAGGCGGCTCGCTCGCTGATGGGGCTCGACGGGGCCAACTCTACGGAGTTCAACGCCCTAGCGCCCGACCCGGTCATAGACCTAATGCCCGGCCAGCGCAACGTCGAGGAGATGGGGGGCACCATGCGGCTGGGGTCCTATCCGTGCCGGGTCGAGCCCGACTCATGGGCGGCCCGGGCATATGAGCGCGGCGAGGTCCGCGAGCGGCACCGCCACCGATTCGAGGTCAACAACGCTTACCGTGAGAGCTTCGAAGCAGTGGGCATATGGCCCACCGGGCTATCTCCTGACGGCGAGCTGGTCGAGATCATGGAGTATGCCGACCAGCCCTTCATGGTTGGAGTGCAATTCCACCCCGAGTTCCGTTCGAGGCCGGACCGCCCGCACCCGCTCTTCCGCGAGTTCATAGGCGTTGCCAAAGATAAGCTGAGAGAAGGCGGGCAGCCCGCGCTGATCCCCTAATCCTGTGCGAGCCTGTGGATTTACGCATGATGCATGGGTATAATCAGGGGCCGGAGCATTTTGATACTTCTTCGTCTTGGGTGAATCAGTGCCCGATCTCTTGCTTGCAATAGTAATCGGCTACCTGCTGGGGTCGCTTCCGCTGGCCGACCTGATCAGCCGCCGGCTGGGCGTCAACATCTTCGAGGCGGGGACCGGGTTGCCTGGCGCGTCCAACGTGATGCACAGCGTCGGTAGGGTCCCGGCCATGTTCGTGCTCCTGGGGGACATGGGCAAGGGCGCCCTGGCAGTCGTGGCCGCGGAGCGCTTTGGGGTGGAGGCTCCGTGGCTGGTGTTCCCGGCTGGAGCTGCCGTGCTGGGCCACTGGCGCTCGATATTCACCAGATTCCGGGGCGGCGACGGCCTGGCGACTTTGGGCGGGGCCATCGTTGCCCTCTTCCCGGTGTTTGGCGTGGCGTCCGTGGCCGTCGCGATGCTGGTGGCCCTCGGCGGCCAGAGGCTGCCGTACACCTCGCTGCTCGGCATCGTGTTCGGGTACGCGACCCTGGTCGGGCTGAACATGGCGAACGACGGGGTAGTGGTTACCGTTGCGGGAGTCAGCAACACAGGCGACACCGTGACGGCGATGGGGATTGGCGGCCTTGCCGCGCTGGTTCTCGCCCACGCGCTGCGCGGTCACAAGCGTCGGCGCGGGAGCCCGGACGTCGAGGAAGTGGACGAGGTGGGAGCGCCCGACAATCCAAGCTCGCGCCAGGCCTGATAGCTACCCTATGCAGGCGCAGGTCATGGTGCGGATGACCCCCGGGGCCGTGTGTATCCTCGACTCCACGAACCCGACGATCGATTCGACGCTGTCCGCCTCGATCTCGGCTATCACGTCGTAGGGGCCTGTTATGCGGGCGGCGTCTCGCACCTCGTCCTGGGCCGACAGGAAGCGCGCAAGCTCGTTCGCGCGGCCCGCGGACATCTCCATCAACACGTATGCGCGTACCATAGGTCACCTGGCATCGTAAGGATGAGGACCGTCGAGGCTATTGTATTACGACGACGGCCCAATTACACCACCCGCCGGGGCGGCGCTCGTCATTGCCGCTCCTCTATCTCGGCGGTGATCCTGGCGGCTATCTCGTCCACGCTCTTGGCGCCCAGGTTCTCGCCGGAACGGAGCCTCACCGCCGCCGCGCCCGCCGCTATCTCGCGGTCGCCCACGACGAGCATGTATGGCGCCTTCTGGAGCTGCGCGTCCCTGATCTTGGCGTTCATGCGCTCGTTGCGGTCATCCACCTCGGCCCTGATGCCCGCGCTTGCAAGCCTTCCGAGTAGTTGGCTGGCGTAGTCGGCGTGCCGCTCCGCTATCGGTATGATCACGGCTTGGACTGGCGCGAGCCAGGTTGGGAATGCGCCGCCGTAGTGCTCGATTAGCACCCCCATGAACCGCTCCATGGAGCCGAGAAGCGCGCGGTGGACCATGTAGGGCCGATGCTCGCGCCCATTCTCGCCGATGTAGGTCAGGCCGAATCGTTCGGGCAGGTTGAAGTCAAACTGCACGGTCGTACATTGCCATTCCCGCCCGATGGCGTCGCGGATGTTGATGTCTATCTTTGGGCCGTAGAACGCGCCGCCTCCCTCGTCCACCTCGAAGTCGAGCCCGCGGGCCTGTAGGGTTCGCCGGAGGGACTCGGTTGCCAGGTCCCACTGCTCGTCCGCGCCGACGGCTTTCTCTGGGCGGGTGGAGAGCATCAATTCGTACTCGTCGAGCCCGAAGCTGCTCAGCAGGTGGAAGGTGAGGTCGAGGACGCCGTTGACCTCGGGTTCTACCTGGTCGGGCCGGCAGAAGATGTGGGCGTCGTCCTGGGTGAGCCCTCGGACCCGCGTAAGGCCGTGCAGCACGCCGCCGCGCTCGTACCTATACACGGCGCCTATCTCGCCTACTCGCATGGGCAGGTCGCGGTAGCTCCGGAGGCGCGTCTTGTAGTACAGGATGTGGAACGGGCAATTCATGGGCTTGAGGTAGTAGTCCTGGCCCTCCATGTCCATGTTGGCGAACATGTTCTCCTTGAAGAACTCGAGGTGCCCGCTCGTCTCCCACAGCGTCGAGCGTCCTATGTGAGGCGTATAGACGAGGTCGTATCCCCAGGCGTAGTGCTCGCGCTTCCAGAAGTCCTCGACGAGCCCGCGTATCCGCGACCCCTTTGGGTGCCACACCACGAGGCCGGGCCCGATCTCGTCGTGTATGGAGAAGAGGTCCAGGTCGCGCCCCAGCGCGCGATGGTCGCGCCGCTTCGCCTCCTCCAGTCTGTGGAGATGCTGGTCGAGGGCCTCCTGGGACTCGAAGGCCGTCCCGTAGATCCGCTGCAACGATTCGCGGGTCTCGTCGCCGCGCCAGTACGCCCCGGCGACGCTGAGGAGCTTGAAGGCGGGGATATTGCCCGTGGACTCGACGTGGGGCCCGGCGCACAGGTCCTCGAAGCCGCCGTGCTTGTAGGTGGTGATGGGCTCGCCCTCGGGGATGTCCCTGATTATCTCCAGCTTGAGCGGCTCGTCCGAGTTCATCGAGAGGGCCTCGTCCTTGGGGTACTCGCGAAGCTCGAAGCGGAGGTCCTGCGCGATGATCTCGCGCATCCGCTCTTCTATGGCGTCGAGGTCCTCTTGGGAGAAGGGGTCGTCCGCCAGGAAGTCGTAGTAGAAGCCGTCGCCCGTCGGGGGGCCGATGGCGAGCTTCGTCTTGGGGAACATGCGGGTTACGACGTCCGCCATCACGTGGGCGGT
The DNA here is from genome assembly GCA_958296115.1 of uncultured Dehalococcoidia bacterium. Classification (GTDB taxonomy): domain Bacteria; phylum Chloroflexota; class Dehalococcoidia; order Lucifugimonadales; family CAJWER01. The sequence goes on along the minus strand of OY282442.1, from coordinate 1,241,390 downwards.
CGAGTGCCTGATGCGCTTCCTCAGCTCCGTTATGTCCTGTTCCATGACCATGCCGATGCCTTTCGGTGAGATTGGTGGGCGGCCTACGAAAACAAAGCCCCCCGCACGCGGCGCCGCGTGAAGCGCGGGAGGCTTCGTAGTCAGCGGATTGCAGAGCGTGGACGGGCCTATGGGGTTCCCAAGCGTCTCTTCCTTGCCGTTCCGTATGCGAGCAATGTTACCCCAGCTCAACGAAACCGGTCAACCCGATATGCTAGAAGTGGAAGGCGCACCAGGGCTTGAGCGGCGCGGCGAACATGGCGTCGGCGCGCTTGAGCGACCCAGAGGCAAGCTCTTCGATTCTGCCCGCTCTGCCGAGGAGCGTGAAGGGGACTCCGCCCAGGTACGCGGACGCGAGGTCGCTGGCCGTGATTGCGAAGTCGGGGGACTTCGACGTCCGCGAGCAGCTTGCGCCGTCGGGGCCTGCTTCGAGCTCGTATCGCCCCTCGTTCCATGGACAGAACGGGTCCGATACTTCGATCACGAGCCGGCCGCTCGTGTCGTAGCTCCGGGCGGCGAGGGCCGCGGGCGCGTCCACGAGGCGGATCCACAGCCCGTCGTAGGACCTGCGAGAGAGGCGCCGTGGTTCGGCGAGCATCCAGGGCAGCGGGTCATCCACCGGACGCATGCGGGCCTTTACTTCCCACGTAAGGTCTATGTCGAAGCAGAACCGCCATAGCGATGCGTGGGCGGACGGCGTCGCGGCTATGAGCGCGTCCACGACCACGCCGTTGTTCTCGATGTTGTAGCGGACATAGCCTTCGACCTGCCCATTCTCCTCGTACTGTACGTGGAAGCGCTTCCCCCTGGCTATCCTCTGCCACCGGTGCTGCGTGAGCGGTATGGAGCCTGGGCGGTCTCGCATGGCCCTTGCGAAGACGGTCGGGAAAATATCGGGCGTGTCGGCTGGCTCGACGAAGGATAGCCGCCCCATATGCGCGAAGGGCGCGGAGTACGCGGAGCGCAGGGTGTCTATCGTCCAGGTTTCCTCGAACCCCCCGATGCCGTAGCCGAAGCGTCCGTAGATGGAGCTCTCGGTCGCGAACAGCGCTGCGATGGGTTCGCCGCGTTCGTGGAAGTCCTCCATTTGACGGGCCATCATCATCCGCATGATGCCGCGCCGCCTGTGGGTGGGCAGCACAGCCACGTCATCCACTGCGGCCACCGGAGCGGCGCCCCCAGGGATGTTGATGTCGCTCCCAAATGCGTGGGCGCACCCCACGATGGAGCCGCGCTCGAAGACTGCGAGCGAGCGGTCTATGTCCGGCTTGGGCGGCTCCGCGTCCTCCGCGTTCCAGCTCCAGCCGAACCCGCGCGCGGCGGACGTCATGAAAGCCGGATATTCGTCGGGCGCAATGCCCCGCATCTCGAGGTTCATCGTTGGCGTCTCCCCCGCTCCGCAGGTCGTACGCCCGACAGTATAACCGAACCCCGGCGCGACGCTCCCAAGCTTACGGCCGGACGGCAAGGCCGTCCGGCCGCATCACGCTGCGGACGTTCGTATCAGAGAGTCCTCACCACACCCACGACCCGGCCGCGGACGGACACGTTCTCCGCCGGCGCCTCGATCGGCTCCATCGTGGAGTTGGCCGGCCGGAGCGTAACCATCCCGTTGGACATGTGGAAGTGCTTGAGGGTAACCTCTTCCCGGTCTGTCAGGAATGCCGCAACCATGTCGCCCTCGTTCGCCTGATCGGTCGGCTCCATGATAACGAGGTCCCCGTCTCCCACCAGCGCGTCGATCATGGACTCGCCCTTGACCTTGACCGCGAACACGTCGGTCTTGCCCCCGATCATGGAGGACGGGATATCCACCGTGTCCATGGCCTCATCCTTCCAGGAGGTGGAGGAGGGGATGTGCAGCGGGTCGCCTGCGGCGATGCTGCTCAGGACCGGCACGCTGACGATGTCTTCCCGGCTGGGAAGGTTGATGATGTTGTCCTTGCGGGCGTACTTGCCGGTCAACTCGATGCTCCGCGACACTTCTGGGGTGCGCTTGATGTGCCCCTCCCTCTGGAGGATGCGCAGGTTGTAGTCCACGACCGACGTGGAGCTGACCTCGCACCCGAACTGGATGTCGCGGACCGTCGGCGGATAATGGCGCTCCTCGATGAAGTTGCTGATGAACTTCATTATCCGCTTCTGGCGGTCCGAGAGCTTCTTCTTTCTCGTCCGAACTTCTGCCATGTTGTATTCTCCCTGCCGCGTACTTCTGTACGAAACAAATGTACCATACCCGCTCCGCGGTGTCAACACTACCGGCCAAATTGAGCCAATTTCAGTTTGGTGGGTCTGGTGGGCTCCTGGATCTGCGTGGCTCTGTCGGCGCTGGAATAGCCGCCGGGCTACGAGCCGGAGCGCTCGGCGGCGGCGTCGCTGTATGAGAGAAGCTTGGCGTAGAGGCCGGCGTTGGCGGCGAGCTCGTCGTGGGTTCCCCGCTCGGCGACCCGGCCGTCTTCCAGGGCCACGATGCGGTCGGCGTCCCGAATCGTGGAGAGCCGATGGGCTATCACCAGCGCGGTGCGGTCCCTCAGCAACTCCTTCAGCGCCTTCTGGACCAGCATCTCGCTCTCCGTGTCGATGTTGGCGGTGGCCTCGTCCAGTATGAGGATGCGCGGGTCGGCCACCAGCGCCCTGGCGAAGCTGACCAGCTGCCGCTGGCCCACGCTCAGGTTGCTGCCGCCCTCTTCTATCGGCGTGTCGTATCCCTTCTCCAGGCGCGTTATGAAGTCGTGGATGCCCACGGCCCGGGCGGCCCTTGCCAAGTCGTCGTCCGAAGCCTCGGCGTGGCTGTACCTGATGTTCTCGGCTACCGTGCCCGCGAACAGGTGAGGCTCCTGGAGGACCACGCCCATCTGACCCGAAAGCGACGCCATGGTGACGTCGCGTATGTCGCGGCCGTCTATGGTTATCCTACCCCGCTTCACGTCGTAGAAGCGCATGAGGAGGGATACGAGGGTAGTCTTGCCGGCGCCGGTGGGACCGACGAGGGCCACCGTCTCGCCGGGCTCGATTTCCAGATCTATGCCCCGCAGCACGGGCGACCCCTCCGCGTAGTGGAAGCTCACGCCGTCGTAACGGACCGCGCCCTTTATCGTGGGCAGCGCCTTTGCGCCGGGCTTGTCTTGGAGGAGGGGCTCGATGTCCAGTATCTCGAAGATGCGCGCGGTGGATGCGATGGCGCGCTGGAGCACATTGTACTCGTGGGCGATCCTCTCGACAGGCTCGAAGAAGCGGGTTATGTAGAGGGAGAAAGCTACCAGGACTCCCACCTCCAGGGAGCCTGCAAGCGTCATCATGCCGCCGACGGAGATCACCAGGGCAAGGCCGATGGCGTTGAGGGCTTCGACGGAGGGCATCAGCGCCGCGCCGAACTTGGTCGCCTCGATGTTGGCTCTCTCGCTCGCCCTGTTGGCTTCATCGAAGCCTCGCATGTTCGCCTGCTCGCGGCCGAGGCTCTGGACTACCCGGACGGCGGTCAGGTTCTCCTGCAGCCGCGCGTTCACGTCCGCCACGGTCTGACGCGCCTTGATGTAGGCGGCCCGCGCGTACTTCTGCCAGAAGATGACGACTGGGAATATCAGTACGACCGAGACGAGCGAGATCAGTCCGAGCCTGATGTCCATGGCCAGCATTCCGCCCGCCACGCCGATAAGTACGAACAGCTCGCTGAATGCCTGGAAGCCGGCGCTCATCACGCCCTGGACCTGCTGGACGTCGCTCTGCGCGCGGGACATGACGCGCCCAACCTGGTTGCGGTCGTAGAACGTCATGGACAGCCGCAGCAGCTGGTTGAACACGGCGACCCGCAGGTCATACAGCAGCCCGTGGCCCAGCCTCAACAGCAGCAGCCCGTTGGCGCGCTGAGAGACGTACTGGATGGCGGCCAGGCCGGCCAGCACGAGCAGCAGGGGCGCCATCTCCGAGACGGGCCTGCCCTTGGTAACGTAGTCGTCGATGAGCAGCCTTATGACCCAGGGTATGGCGACCAGAGAGAGTATATATACGGCCTTGACCATCGCGGCGAGGGCGGCCTGCCTCTTGTAGGCCATCAGCAGGCCAAACAGCCTCGCCACGTTCCTGACCGCCTCGAACTGGCCGACCTCCGCCGTGTCGTCGAGGTGGATGTATTCGGACCTGCGGCGCTCCGACGCTTGACCTTTGGCAGCCATCAGCGCGCCTCGCTCACTTCGTCCGCTCCATGCGGCGCGGCTTCCGCGTCTCCGCCAGCGGGGGCGAGCTGGAGGTCGTGAATGCGCCGATAGTACCCGCCCCGCGCCATCAGCTCGGCGTGGGTCCCCCGCTCGACTATCCTGCCGCCGTCCAGGACCAGCACCAGGTCGGCGCGCCGCACAGTCGAAAGCCGGTGGGCTATCACGAACGTGGTCCGGCCCTCGATTACGCGGGACAACGCCTCCTGCAGCCTGTACTCGGTCCCCACGTCGACGCTGGACGTGGAGTCGTCCAGTATCAGGATGGGCGGGTCGGTGAGCAGGGTCCTGGCGATGCCTAGCCGCTGCCGCTGCCCTCCCGACAGCGTTATGCCGCGCTCCCCGACCCAGGTGTCGTATCCGTCTGGCAGCGCATCCACGAAGTCGTGAAGCTGGGCGGTCTTCGAGGCTGCGATTATGTCCTCTATATCCGGGTCGTCCAGCCCGTACCCGATGTTGTCCTTGATGGTCGAGGCGAAGGCGAAGGACTCCTGGAGCACGATTCCGACGTTGCCGCGCAGCGACGCCAGCGTTACGTCCCGCACGTCGAGGCCGTCGATCAGGACGCGGCCCCTGGTAACCTCGTAGAAGCGGGGTATCAGGTGTGCGAGGGACGTCTTGCCGGAGCCGGCCGCTCCGAGGAGCGCGACCATCTGGCCCGGCTCGATCTCGAAGCTCACCTCGTAGAGCGCCGGGGCCCGCTCGCCGTACCTGAAGGAGACCCCCTCGAACCGGACGTGTCCGCTGGCCCTCGGCATAGACACGGCCCCCCGCCGCTCCTCGACGGGCGACTCTGCGTCGATGATCTCGAAGACGCGCTCGCCCGCCGCCCTGGCGCTCGATGCCATCACCAGGGCGTGCCCTGCCATTCGGATGGGCTGGGCCAGGAAGCCCATGTACAGGAGGAAGGCCGCCATGCCGCCGGGGGAGAGGCGCCCCGACAGTATCTCCTGGGCGCCGAGCCCGATTATCGCGATGATGGCGGCGTTCATCACGAGGGCGCTCAGCGCCTGGCGGTTGACTGACTTCTTCGAAGCGGCGGAGTGGTAGTCTCTGGCGTCCGCGGCGGTCTGCTGGAACTTGGCCCGCTCCAGAGCCTGCCCGCCGAAAGCCTTGACCACGCGGATGCCCGTGAGGGCCTCTTGCACCACCGTCGCCATCCGGCCTATGGCGTCCTGACCCTGCCGGTACAGGCCGACCATGACGGGTATGTCGGCGGCGGACCGCCATATGACGAAGGCCATGAAGACGAGGACCGCCAAGCCAAGCCGCAGGTTCATCGTCAGCATCAGCGCCGACGCGGCGATAACGAGGATTGTCATGAAGGCGAACTCGCCCAGCCCCCATATCGGGAAGACCCTGACCGAGTCCACGTCCGCGGTCGCCCTAGACATCAGGTCTCCGGTGCGCTGCTGGTCGTGGAAGCCGTAGCTGAGGCTCTGGAGCTTGTGGAAGAGGTCGGTCCTGATCTCGCGTCCGACCCGCTCTACCACTATCTCGGAGGTGTAGTCGTCAATGTACATCATCGCTCCCCGGACTGCCGCCATGGCGATGATGACGCCGGCTTGCAGGAGCAGCTGGGCCCGCGCGCCACCCTCCAGCGCGGTGTCTATAGCGCTGCCCAGCAACCTGGGGATGACCAGCAGGGCGCAGATGCTCCCAGCCATCGCAACGTAGGCGATAACGAAGAGAGTCTTGTGCCTGAGGGCGTATATGACTATCCGCCAGAGGATCCGCAGCATACGCAGGAGTCTCCCTCGAAACTACCAGCGTAGCAATTATCAGCGAGGGAGCGCACCTATTTCAGAGCGGCGGACCCTTCAGGCGTATTCGTCGAAGCCTATCTGTGAGACGCGGGCGTTCTCATAGACACCGGAATAGAGTTTCGAGCCTAATGCGAAGTACTTGGTCCACAAACGCCATATGAGTTGCCACTGTTTTCCAGAGGGGTCTGCTTTGATTACGGGCAACCCAGCTTCAAGAGCATCATCCGCGCTGAACAAGGCGGCATGTGCGGCCGGGCGCTCGATCATAGGGCCTTTGAGTTTATCCTTTAGCCGCTTGACTTCTTGGGGTTGGCGGTCTGGATTGCTCTTCAGCGCCTCTTCTAGCTGATCAGATGTGCGATCAAGCGCCGAGCGTGCTTGTTGCAGCATGAGAGCCGTGATGTCACTCAGCAACGAAGCATAGACAGGATATGTTTCCTGATACTCCTTGACTTTCTCCGCCGCATCGTCAACCGCGGCTATAATATCTTTGGCTGCCACCCACTCTTCATTTATTAAGAACTGTGGGTCAATCGGACCAAGGTCGCTTGCAGCCCCCATCATGATATGGTTAGCGCCCAAGCACAAGAGCGTCGCGGCGCTCTTGGCTTGGTCGGGGACAATGACAGTCAATTCTTTGCACCGCGACTGGGCGGCGCGCGCTATACGGATCGCAATCTCTCCATTGCCCCCAGGAGAGTGAAGTAGGAGATGAAGGTCCTCTTTAGGGTCGGCGTCGTAGATGAGCTCCTCGAACAACGTGACGCCTCGATTGATTATGGGGTCGATCATCACAACCAAGCGACACGAATGTTTTTCTTCGTATTGCCGGATCAACCCTTGACGGTCGTACTGGTCGGCCCGTTGCGCGTGATAGACAGGGCTCTGTGGCGGTATGGCGGAGAGGCTGTCTGGATTCTCCGTAGGCATCAGCTAGTCCGACCTCAGTCGACGGCCGGTCCCGGAGAACGTGATCGGCTTGCCCTTCCTCGCTGTCTGAGCCTCGCGTCGGAAAGCCTTGGCCCTCTCTACTCGGACGAGCTTGGTGAACCAGTCGGCGCCAGCTTTGCGCTCTGGGTCTAGGAGCGCGTCCACTGCCCCACCCTTTTCGTCCGTGGCCTCAGCCTCCGGCCTGTCCTTTCCCATGCTAACCTCCTTATGCCTCATAGCACATAATAGCGAATCCGAGCTGTGTAAGTCCAATCCCAAGTAGAAGCGCCGTGAATCCGCAATCTACCTATGCACTGCTCGGATCCCTACTTCGCGATGAAGTCGTGCTGCTCGTAGGTTCCGTTGGTTATGGGAACCGAGTCCAGTCCCAGCCAGCGGTCGAGGATGGTCGAGTATGCGCTGCGGAAGTCGTTGTTGAAGCGCAGGTCGCCCTCCAGCTGCTTGTCCTCGTCCAAGGACGGATACTCGCCGTACAGTCCGCCCCGCACCGCGCCCCCGAGCGCGAACGCGACCCCGCCGGAGCCGTGGTCGGTGCCCGCGCCGTTGTCCCTGATGCGCCGCCCGAACTCCGAGAACATGAAGACGACGGCATCGTCCGCCAGCCCGTGCTCGTCCAGGTCGTCCATGAAGTCCCCAACGGCGTCGGAGACCTCGCTCCAGAGCCGGGTATGGCTCTTGAGCTCGCCCGCGTGCGTGTCGAAGCTGCCGTGCTGCGTGTAATAGACCCGCGTTCCGAGGTCGGCGGTCATGACCTGGGCGATCGACTTCATGTTCTGGGCGATGGGGTTGTCGGCGTACTCCACGCTGGACGAGTACTGCTGCGGGGCAGTGCGAAGGACGTCGGCGCCCTTCAGCGCGTCCGAGCCGGTCTGCTTGATGAACTGCGCTACGTTGTCCCCGGCCTCGCCTCCGTACATGCGCGAGAAGGCGTCGAGGGCGTAGGCGCGCAGCCGCTCGTCCTGTATGTCTGGGAATAGGCCGTAGGTCTCGAGGTTGCCCACCGACGCCACCGGCGCTCCCTTGGCGTACAGCGCCCTCGGCAGGCCGCGGCCGAAGTTCACGCCCGTGAGCACGTTCTCGCTGTCGGGGTCCAGGTCGCGGATGGCCTGGCCGAGCCATCCCTCCTCGCCTATCTTCTCGCTCTCCGCCGTGTGCCAGACGTCCATCGAGCGGAAGTGGGAGCGGTTCGGGTTCGGGTAGCCGATGCCGTTGATGACAGCCAGCTTGCCATCGTCCCACAGGCCCTTCATCGCCGTCATGCTCGGGTTCAGCCCAAGCTCGTCGTCCAGCGGCAGCGCGGCGTCCTCGGCGATGTGGACGTGGGGCCGAAAGTCGTAGTACAACGGGTTCGCGTAGGGTATGACCGAGTTGAGGGCGTCGTTGCCGCCAGAGAGCTGCACGACGACCAAAGACTTGTGATGGCCGTTTCCATTAGTCTTCATAGCCTCATCTCCTGGACTCAGGATTGGCGCCGCCGCCGTTATGTTCGCCCAAGCGCGCCTTTCACGTCAAGGCGCTGGGGTGTCCTCGCGCCTGCCCGTATCGCCCGCCCGGATCCAGAAGTCCCTGCGGTCGTGGTAGAGCATGGCGCGGTTCAGCACGTAATCGTCCTCAGTGGCGTACAGGTCTATCTCGGCGCAGGGGGTCATCAGCCAGTACTTGTAGTCCCCGATGAACAGGTATGGGCTGACGCGGTTGAAGAAGCGGCAAGTTACCCCTTCGCCGCGCGTGAAACGCTCGCACACGGCGTCCAGCAGCTCCTGCTGCTGGTCCTTCTTGATGAGGACGTACTCGTGAGGCCAGCTGTCCCGGTACGTAACCGCCTCCCGCCAAGGCGCGCGGTCTATGAGCTCGACGAGGTCCATGGCGCCCTCCTCCGTATCGAAAGCCGCTACGCTCGTCTCGGCTATGAGCCGGGGCCGACGGCTATATGGAACTCGGGCGCGGGCGGTGAATCGCCGATACGCAAGACGCGCACCTCTACGCCGTATATCTTGATATTCTCGCCCGTCCACCGGTTCAGCCACTCGATGGCTGCGCGCTGCACATCATTGAACCAGGGTGCAACCCATATCAGGGTTCTGGCGCTGAAGTGCGCCGCGTATGTGAGGAGCTGGCCGAGGTGGCCGTGGTCCCAGGTAGGCTCCAGCTCGTTCTCGATGACGACCGCTTTGCCGTTTCCGTCTTTCGCAAGGATGTCGAGACGGAAGTCCCCGGCGAGCGCTTCCGTCCCGCACAACTCCAACTCCATGTTCAGCGCTTTGCCCAGCCGATCGAGGTTTTGGGCAAGCCAAGGTGTGAAGTCACTGGCCTCGTCTTGCCAGACCTCTCGCAGGTTCACGTATTCTTTGTTCCCCGACTCTGGTCCTGTCATTGAAGGGTCTCCCATATCTTTTCAAGGCGTGGATTGACGGCGTCCATGAACTTGGGAATATATTCCAGCATCCAATCCCTGGTATCGTCAATCTTCTCGTCCGAGTCGTCTATCGATCCCTCTTTGGATATGCCGAGGCTGAATTGCGATCTTCGTCCGCGCCGTCCAATCCATTTTATCCCACCGTCTAGTTCTCTCTCCAAATCTGAAGCACAGTTGCGCAGCGCCTCGTATATCCGCCTGTTCTTCTCCAAGTCATCTGTGGCGATCCAAAGATACACCCAGGCTTTGCGTCCGCTCTCGAAGGAAGCATAGTAGCTAATACTGCCATCCAAATGAGTCCTGGCCTGCCAGTGACTGGTGTACGGGCCAGTCGTGTTTAAGTTGAGGTCTTCTATGTCCAGTTCGTCCGCCAGCGATTGGAAGAAGCCGCGGTACTTCCATGCCCAGCTCTCCCCTCGACTGTGCCAAGCATCGGGTGCCACGACCGGGCGAAAATCGATGGCGGGGAGCGAGTCGCCTATCTTTATGGCTCGCACCTCAACGCCGTAGACCTCGATTTCATCGGCCGTATTCCTGTTGAGCCACTCCAGGGCCTTATGATGCTCGTCCCTGATCCTAGGCGACACCATGATCAGGATGCGGGCGTCGTGCTCGGCAGCGTAGCCGGGCAGATACGACAGATGGTTGTGGTCGGAGGTGGACGGTCGTCCCACGATGGCGGCTTTCACACCGCTGCCAACCTCCTTCGCCAGTATAGCGCTCCAGAACCAAATGCCCCTCTTCCCTGGCTCCAGACAGACGAGTTCCAGGTCCATGTACAACTCTCTACCCAGCAGGTCCAAGTTGTTCGACAGCCAGCAAGCAAAACCCGCATCATTCTCATTGCCTCCCCACAGGTCATGCACATCCACTGTTTGGATTCTCCTCAACTCTTGCGTTTCCATACCGTCGCCTCCTCTGCGGCAATCATACCAATGCGGCAATCATACCAAGCGCGACAATCTCGTGTCTATAGCCCGGCGGTCCTCTGGAATATCTGGATGCGGTGGCGGTCGCTTTCGGTCACGTACAGCCGGCTATTGGGGGCGCCAGCGGAGGTTGGGTCGGCGGGCGGCGGCGGCCTCGTCGAGGCGGGTGTTGGGGGTGTCGTGGGGCGCGTCGCGCAGGAGGGCGGGGTTGTCGCGGGCTTCCTGCGCTATCCTGCGCATGACACCGATGAATTGGTCGAGGGTTTCGCGCGACTCGGTTTCCGTCGGCTCTATCATCAACGCCTCTTCGACGATGAGGGGGAAGTACATGGTCGGCGGGTGTACGCCGTAATCTATGAGCCGCTTGGCGACGTCGAGGGCTGAGACCCCGTAATCGCGCTTCAGGTTCCGGGCCGAGAACACCACCTCGTGCATGCATGTTCGGTCGTATGGCAGGTCGTAGAGGTCCTTGAGCTGGCTGAGGACGTAGTTGGCGTTGACGACGGCATCCTCGCTGACAGCGTTGACTCCGGAGTCGCCGAGCGTTCGGATGTAGGAGTACGCCCTCACGAGAGCGCCGAAGTTGCCGTGGAACGCGCCCATCTTGCCTATGGTCTGCGGCGGCGACGCGAGGTCGTAGCTCTCGTTGCCGTCCGCGTCGGTCCTGCGCTCGACCACGGGCGAGGGGAGGAAGGGCAGCAGCCTATCGTTGACCATGACCGCGCCGGCTCCTGGGCCGCCGCCGCCGTGAGGCTGCGTGAAGGTCTTGTGCAGGTTCGAGTGTACGACGTCGAAGCCCAGGTCGCCGGGCTTGACGCGGCCCAGCAGGGCGTTGAGGTTCGCGCCGTCGCCGTACAGGAGGCCGCCGGCGTCGTGGACGATGCGTATGACCTCCGTGATGTTGGTGTCGAACAGGCCGAGCGTGCTTGGCTGGGTGAGCATGAATCCGGCGATGTCGTCCCCGACGGCGGCCCTGAGGGCGTCCAGGTCGGTATTGCCGTTGGCGTCGGTCGGCAGGGTTACGACGTCGTAGCCGGCCATGGCGGCTGACGCGGGGTTGGTGCCGTGGGCGCTGTCGGGAATGAGGGCTGCCGTGCGCTTCGTGTCGCCGCGGGCGAGGTGGTACGCCCTGATCATGAGCATCCCGGTCAGCTCGCCCTCCGCGCCGGCCATGGGCGCCAGGCTCGCGCCCGCCATGCCCGTTATCTCCGCCAGCAGGCCCTGGAGCTCGTGCATGAGCTTGAGCGCGCCCTGAACGGTGGGGGCGGGCTGGCGCGGGTGAATCTCGGCCATGCCTGGCAGCCCGGCCATCTCGTCGTTCAACTTCGGGTTGTACTTCATCGTGCAGCTGCCGAGCGGGTAGAAGTTGTGGTCTATGGAGAAGTTGAACTGGCTGATCTGCGAGAAGTACCGGACGAGCTCGGCCTCGCTCACCTCGGGCATGTCGAGGTCGGCGCGGAGCATGTCGGCGGGCGGGAGCGCCTGTTCGGGCACGTCCAGCGGGGGCATGGTCGTCCCGACGCGGCCGGGCGCGCTGCGGTCCATGAGGAGCTTTCGGCGTCCGTCGGAGTCAGGGCTGAACATAGTCTCGTCCTATCTCCGCGAGGGCGCTCGCCAGGGCCTCTATCTCCTCGCGCGAGTTGACCTCGGTGCAGCAGACGAGCATCCCGTTCTGGGCGGCGTAACCGCCGCTCACGTCCAGCCCGCCGATGATGCCGTATTCGAGCAGACGCTCGTTGATTTCGGAAGGCGGCCCCGGACATTCGACGACGAACTCGCGGAAGAAGATTTGTTCCCTGGACGACGGCGCGACGCGATCCGCTATGGAGTAGCCCGGTATCCGCTCGATGAGCGATGCGGCGTAGTGCGCCTTGTGGTAGCAGAGCTCGGCTACGTGCCGGAGTCCGCGCTTGCCCTGCGACGCCATGTAGACGGTGGACATCAGCGCTATCAGCCCGACCGACGTGCAGATGTTCGAGGTGGCCTTCTCGCGGCGGATGTGCTGCTCGCGGGTCTGCATCGTGAGCACGTAGCCGGCGCGTCCCCGGGTGTCCTGTGTCTTGCCGACGATGCGGCCTGGCATCTGGCGCAGGTACTTCTGCTTGCACGCGAAGAAGCCGACGTATGGGCCGCCGAAGGTGGGGGCGACGCCGAGCGCCTGCCCCTCCGCAACCACGATGTCGGCGTCGAAGTCGGCTGGGGGCCTGAACATGGCGAGAGAGAGCGGATCGACGGACACGACCAGGAGCGCGCCGGCGTCGCGCGCAGCTTTCGACAGCGGCGCCATGTCCTCGAAGTAGCCGTAGAAGTTTGGCTGCTGCACTACGAGGCAGGCCGTGTCGGGAGGCAGGCCTGTTCCATCTTCGGGGGAGGACGTGGTGACGGCCGGGCCATGTTCGCCAACGCCCGCACGCGCGGGGTTCGTCTCCAGCCCCGGCGCTTCGGTGTAGGTCTCGATAACGTCGCGCAGGTAGGGCGAAACGGTTTCGAATACGGCTATGCGGTTGCGCCTGGTCACCCTGGCTGCCATCAGCGCGGCTTCGGCGAGGGCTGTGGAGCCGTCGTACATGCCGGCGTTGGCGACCTCCATGCCGGTCAGCTGGCAGACGAGGGACTGGAACTCGTAGTGCGCCTGGAGCGTGCCTTGCGCCACCTCCGGTTGGTAGGGGGTGTAGGACGTCATGAACTCGCTTCGGCTGGCTATCTGGCGGACCACGGCGGGCACGAAGTGGCGGTATGAGCCCGCGCCGAGGAAGCAGGCGTACTCGCCGGGCGTGAGGTTCCGGTTCGCCATGGCCTCTATCTCGCGCCGAAGCTCGAGCTCGGAGGCGGGCGGCGGCAGGTCGAGCGCGGGGTTGCGCCGCTCGGCCGGGATGTCGAGGAACAGGTCGTCTATGCTATCTACGCCGATGGCGTCGAGCATCTTCCGACGGTCGTCGTCGGTGTTCGGCGTGTATGGGGACGTGAAGCCCGCGCTGTCCATCGGCTGGGCCGCTATGACCCGGACGCGAGGAAGGAGTCGTACTCCTCGGCGGACATGAGGTTGTCGAGCTCGGCGGGGTCTGCGAGCTCGACTTTCAGCAGCCAGCCGTCTGCGTAGGGCGAATCGTTGACGAGCTCCGGGGCGTCCAGCACGGCTTCGTTGCGTTCGGTAACGGTTCCGCTCAGTGGGGCGACCAGCTCGGACACCGCCTTGACCGACTCTATCTCGCCGAAGGACTCGGACTGCGAAACCTGCGAGCCGGGTTCGGGGAGCTCCACGAACACCACGTCGCCGAGGCTGTCCTGGGCGTAGTCGGTGATGCCGAACGTGGCGGCGCCGTCGTCTTCGACCTGTACCCAGTCGTGGTCCTTGATGTACCTGCGGTCCGAGGGGCTGGACATGGCTTTTCTCCGCTAACCGATGGGCGCGAGTATAGGGACCTGCCGCTCGGCGTAGAAGGGAAGCAACGCCACTTCGGCTTCCACCCTGCGGCCTCGAATGTCCACGTATAGGGATGTCCCAGGATCAGAGCATCCTTCCCGAACATAGCCCATAGCTATAGCTCTGTCAAGCGTGGGCGAGTAGCTGCCGCTGGTGACGATGCCTACCGTCTCGCCGCCGGAGAGGATGGCGTGTCCTTGCCTGGCGATGCCGCGCCCGACCATCTCCAGGCCGACCAGCCGGCGCGCCGGGCCGCTATCGCGGATTCGAATCAGGGCCTCCCTGGCGGCGTACTCCTCGCGGTCGATATCGACGAACCTGTCGAGCCCGGCCTCAAAGGGGTTGGTCCCAGTGTCTATGTCGTTGCCGTGCAGCGGCAGGCCGGCCTCCAGTCGCAGCACATCCCTGGACCCGAGCCCGCACGGCTCCGCCCCGGCGCGGGCCAGCGCCTCCCAGACGCTTGCGGCTGCGTCGGCCGGGAGAATCAGCTCGAACCCGTCCTCGCCCGTGTAGCCAGTGCGGGCGATGATAGCCGGAGCGCCTGCGGCGTCGGCCTCGACCACCCTGAACAGACGGAGCGATGGCAGGTCGCAGCTCGTGAGGCCGGACAGGAACATCTGGGCGGCGGGCCCTTGCAGGGCGATCATCGCCGTCTCCTCGGTCAGCGCGTGGATGTCGGCGTGGTCCGTACTCTCGCGCCAGCGGTACAGCCAGGCCGTAACCGCCTCCGCGTTCGATGCGTTGGGGACGAGCATGTATCGCTGGTCTCCCAGCCGATAGACTATCGCGTCGTCTATGATGCCGCCCCGCTCGTTGCATATGAGGCAGTAGCGCGCCCTTCCTATCCTGAGCTTGGAGACGTTGGCGCTCAGGACGCGGTTCAACAGCGAGGCGGCGTCGGGGCCCCGGATTTCGAGGCGTCCCATGTGCGAGACGTCGAACATGCCGGCGCCCGACCTGACGGCTCGGGCCTCGTCGAGGATGCTGGAGTACTGCACGGGCATGTTCCAGCCGGCGAATGGAACCATTCGCCCGCCAAGGGCCTCGTGGACTTGGCGCAGGGGAGTGTCTTTCAGAACCCGGTTCGAGTCCATGTCGTTGACTTGCCTCAGGATTGCATTATCGTTGGCTGGCGACGGCGTTCCGAGGTTATTGGGCGGCCGCTTCCATGAAGCGGCGTATGGCGTCTATGTGGTCCTGCGGGGAGTCTAGGCCGGCGCGCATGGTGTTGACCGAAACATGGGTCGCGCCGACGTCTGCCCATGCTCGAACGGCCTGGGACGGGTCGCCGCCGCGTATGGACGTCCAGCCCTCGATGCCGATGGCGTCCGCGGGCCGGCCGGCGTCGTCCGCGTGCCTGTGGATGTCGGCGATTATGCGCTGGGCGGTGTGGTCGGGCTGGCGCAGGTTGGATATCCAGCCGTCGCCAATGCGGGCGATTCGCCGCAGAACGCGGTCGTCGCTGCCGCCTAGCCACACTGGAATTGGCCGCTGTGCCGGCAAGGGGTTGAGGCCGGCGTCGGTGATGGTGTGCCAGCGGCCCCGGTGGGTAACCAGCTCGTTCGTCCAGAGCTTCCGCATGAGCTCGATCTGCTCCTCCGAGCGCGCGCCGCGGTTGCCGAAGCTCTCGCCGAGGGCCTCGTACTCGACGGCGTTCCATCCTATGCCGATGCCGAGGCGGAGCCGTCCGCCGCTGAGGACGTCCACCTCGGCGGCCTGCTTTGCGACGAGGACTGTCTGCCGCTGCGGGAGGATGATTACGCCAGTTGCCAGGCCGATATTCTGGGTGACCGCGGCGAGATAGCCGAACAGCGTGAAAGGCTCGTGGAACGGGTCGGCGTGGCTGTACACGCCCTTCCATCCTGGTCGGCTGGCGGGGTTCGCGCCCAATACGTGGTCGAACGCCAGGATGTAGTCGTATCCGAGAGTCTCGGCGGCCTGGGCGTAGTCCCTGATGGCCGCGGGGTCGGAGCCGATCTCGGTCTGCGGAAATATCGCGCCTAGCTGGATTCGGTCTGTCAATTGGCAGTACTCATCTTTGGGTTTGAGGCGTGCGGGTACATTATACGTTACGGCGGAGCGTATGCGCTTGTGGGGCTTGGAACAGCGTGAATCCCTTGCCTCGCGCTTGCGCGGATGTCGTCGTTCAGGCGATGTCTTCCCAGAGGGCCCGGATTGGCGCGGCGTAGAGTCCCCCGCCGAAGCTGGCGCATATTTCGCCGTCATATAGAACCACGCCTGCGGCGAATCGGTCGCCGGCCGCCTTCCTGAGCTTGCGGAGTCCACGGAAGTCGGACTCCGTGACCGTGGCGGCGGCTTTGACCTCGACCCCCGCCAGCGACCTCGCGCCCTGCTCTATCACTATGTCCACCTCGGCGCCGTCCTTGTCGCGGTAGTGGAAGAAGTCGAGGTGATGGCCGCGCCAGCTTGCCTGACGCCGCAGCTCCAAGAGCGTGAATGTTTCGAGGAGCTGGCCGAACAGGGGGCGGTCGGCGTACAGGGCGTCGGAGTTCACGCCGAGCAGGGCGCAAGCGAGGCCGGTGTCCCCGAAGTGCAGCTTCGGGGTCTTGACGAGCCGGCTGACGCGGTTGCTGTGCCAGGGCGAGACCCGCTCCACGAGGAACATGCGCTCGAGCAGCGTGAGGTAGTCCCGGATGGTTACTCGGCTGACCTGGAACGGAGAAGCCAGGCTGCTCACGTTCAGCAGTCCCGATGTCTGCGCGGCGGCAAGGGCGAGCAGCCGTGGGAGCGTGTCCAATGAGCCGATTCGGGCGATGTCGCGCGCGTCCCGCTGTACGAGGGCGTCCATGTAATCGCGATGCCATGCTCCGCGGCGTCTGGGCGGACGGGCGAGGGCTGGCGGATAGCCGCCCGCAACGATACGCTCGGCGAGCTCGCTGCCCAGCCGTTCGGCGCGCCGGGTCTCGAATCTACCTGCGAACAGCGCGTCGAGGAAGCCGGGTGAACGCCGCTCCAGCTCGCATTGGGCGAGAGGATGGAGCCGCAGGATAGCCATGCGGCCAGCCAGGGAGTCCGCGAGCCTTGGGACCAGGAGCGCCTGTGTCGATCCGTCAACAGGAACCGGCCCGGCGCTCGTCGCCGGTCTATCTCCAGCTTCAACGCGGCGGCGAGGGCTGGCGCTCGCTGGATTTCGTCCAGGATAGTCCGCTCCGGCAGGTCAGCGACGAAGCCTACAGGGTCGGCCTCCGCGGAAACGCGGGCAACGTCGTCGTCAAAGCTTATGTAGGAGTAGCCCCTCGCCTCGCCCACCATGAGGGCGAGGGTGGTCTTGCCGCACTGTCGCGGCCCGTGTACCAGCACGGCGGGCGAGTCCGACAGCGCCTCGATCAGGGGCTGTTCGGCGTAACGCGGGTAGAGATTGGAGGCGGCCATCGGCTGGGCTGGAGTGCGTCTGATTGCAAGGTTTGGGTGCGTCTGATTGTAAGGTTATGGCGCGTCTGATTGCAAGGTTTGGGTGCGTCTGATTGTAAGATTGCGGCGGTTGGCTATCGACCGGTACGGCGTTCGGCGGCTGTGGGAGCCAGGCGCGTAGCTGGCGAAGAAGCGGTTAGGAGTCTTCTATGAGGGCGTCGCAGTACCCGATCTGGGCGCATTAGGGCGGACTCGAGCGCGCCCCGGTCGCGCAAGACGAAGGAGCCGCCGAACTCGCGGATCAACTCCATGGGGTTGGTGGACGCGGCGTCAGCGCGGTTCTTGAGGGCGCGGCGTGCCTGGACGTGGGGCGGCGCTTGGCGTGGAAACGAGAAATGGTCGGGGTGACTGGACTTGAACCAGCGACCTCGTCGTCCCGAACGACGCGCGCTTCCGACTGCGCCACACCCCGGCCTGAGGCTATTGTAACGGGATGAGGGAGGGAAACGCAAGGTCGCCAGCCACTTGCACTTGACAATGACGGCGGACTGAGTATCATTCCCAAGTCATAGGCTGGGGTACTTACCCTGCGGGGGTTCCGGGCGCAGTCAATCGAATAGGCGATGATAGGACAGATTGCAGCAAGGAGGAATTCAAATGAAGGCTAAACCTACGAGAATGGGCATCTGGATCATATCCATCCTGGCGGCGTTGATGGTGGGACTGGCGGCGTGCGGCGGAGCCGACCAGACGGAGGATACCGACGACTCGGCCAAGGATGCCGCAGCCGCGGCGCCCTCCAAGACGGAGCCCACGGCCGCTCCGGCGCCCGCGGCCAAGGCGGTGGCGACTGAAGCTCCGAAAGAGACGATGACCATGGACACCGGCGCCCCGACGCTGGCCGGCGCCTATGACAACGGCATGGTGAAGTACACCGTGCCCGTTACGACGCCGACTTCCTTCAACGAGGCCCCGACCCTCGCGGCGAAGGTCCAGGCCGGGGAATTGCCGCCCGTCGAGGAAAGACTGCCCAAGGAGCCGTTCGTCATACCCCCGGTCTCCATCGGGAAGTACGGAGGCACTTGGAACCGGCTCTACACGTGGGCGGGCGACCACTCCTACGTGTCCGCCGACGCGCTGATAGCGTGGGACGGCGACGGCTCCACTTGGATTCCCAGGCTGGCCAAGGACGTGGAGTTCTCGAACGGCGGGCGGACGCTGACGATCACTCTCCGCGAGGGACACAAGTGGTCCGACGGCGACCCGTTCGACGCCGAGGACTTCAGGTGGACGTGGGAGTCCCTCCAGCTGAACGAGGAGTACACGCCGGTGCTCTCCAGTCAGTGGAAGAGCCCGATAACCAAGAACGCGCCCAAGTTCGAGGTCGTGGACGACAAGACGGTGAGCTACACGTGGGACGACCCCAACTACGCGCTTGTGGACAGAGGGCTTGGCTCGGGTCTCTTCTCGAACAGGCTCCGCGGCCTCTACTCGGCCAGCCACTACCTGAAGCAGTTCCATCCGGACTCCGCCAACATGGCCGACCTGGACTCCGCCATCTCCGAGGCGGAGGTCGAGAATTGGGTCGAGCTGATGAACCTCAAGGTCAACCACTACCAGAACGTCGACCTTCCAGTGCTGAATGCCTGGAAGACCATTGATCCGAGCGAGGGCGAGGAGTGGATCCAGGAGCGGAACCCGTACTTCTACGCGGTGGATACGGCGGGTAACCAGCTCCCGTACCTCGACAAGATCCACCTGGTGCTGGTCGAGGACCTGGAGACGGTGGCGCTTCGGGCCGCCAACGGCGACGTGAGCTTCCAGGGGCGGCACATGACCCTTGCGAAGGTGCCGCTGTACCGCCAGAACGCGGCGCAGGCCAACACCGAGATGATCTTCTGGGAGTGCCCCTGCCCCAGCGACGCGGCCATCAACATCAACCAGAGTTACGACGCAGACCCCCTCATCGGCGAGTTGCTGAGGACGAGGGACTTCCGAAAGGCCCTCTCACTCGGCCTGAACAGGGAAGAGATCAAGGAGACCTTCTTCCTGGGCATGGGCGAGACCCGCGCCTACGTGCCGGAGCCTGGGACCGTGTACTACCCGGGCGACGATTACCTCCAGTTGAACGCCGTGCGGAACGTGGCCGAGGCCAACGAGCTGCTGGACGGCATCACGCTGTCGACGGCAGTCGACCCTGATGGCAAGGGCCTCCGGGAGAAGGGGGCCGACGGCATCAGGCTGCGGCCTGACAACGGCGAGCCGCTCCAACTCCACACGGTGACGCTCGGAGCGTATGCGGTGGACTATGCGCCGGTCGCCGAGATGGCCCTGCGGCAGTGGCAGGCGATCGGCATCACCGGAACCAACACCGAGACCCGCGACGCCGCGAGGAACATCCAGAACAACGAGGAGTACATGTTCGTCTGGGAGACAGGCGGAGGCCAGAGCCCCTGGGTCTATCCGTACTGGACGATTCCGTGGCACCAAGCCTTCCGCTCCGGTGTAGAGGTCGGACGCTGGTACGACACCGGCGGAGAGAAGGGCGACGCGCCTAACGACCCCAAGTACGCCAACCCAGAGGGCGAGTTCCCTCTCCAGAAGCTGATAGAGCTCTACGATAGGGGCAAGACCTTCCCCATAGGCTCGCCCGAGCGGATCGAGATCGGCAAAGAGGTGTACAGGATCCACGCCAACGAGGTCATCACCCTCTCGACGGTCGGCTCCACGCCTCTCATGAAGGGCACCTTCGTCAAGAAGAAGAACTTCATGGGCGTGCCGGAGAACACCGTGAACGGGACCGGGCTGCACAACCAGGGCCCGCGCCCCGAGACCTACTGGATAGACCAGTAGGCCGCCGACCAACCGCAACACCGCCTGGGGCGGGTTTGGGAACCCGCCCCAGGCATAATGGACCGTAAATAGTCGTTCAAATCATCATTCCGGCGAAAGCCGTAATCCACAAGGTTCGTAGGCGCCTAACGCCAGGATGGAGGCTGAATCCCGTTGCTAGGATTCATGGGCCGGCGGGCCCTTCTCGGCGCGGTCACCATCTTCGCCATCTCGATCATATCCTTCGTCGTCATACAGCTGCCGGAGGGTGACTGGATAGACAACTACGTCCTCCAGCTGGAGATGGCGGGGGACCCGGTGAGTATCGACGAGGCGGAGGCGCTGCGGAGCCAGTACGGCCTCGACAGGCCGCTCTACGTACAGTACTGGAAGTGGATCCGGCGCATGGCGAGCCTCGAATTCGGATACTCCTACTACTTGGAGGTGCCCGTCAAGCAGATACTCTTCGAGAGGTTCCCGTACCAGATCATGCTGGCCGGCGTTACCATCATATTCACGTGGCTCTTCGCTATTCCGATTGGCATCTACTCCGCGGTGCGGAAGCGCTCGCTCGGAGATTACACGTTCACGTTCCTGGGGTTCACCGGGCTCGCGGTGCCGGACTTCCTGCTGGCGCTTATTCTGATGTACATATCGTTCGCCTACTTCGGGCAGACCGTGGGCGGCCTATTCTCACGCGAGTACCTGACCGCCGAGTGGAGCTGGCCCCGCGTCTGGGACCTGATCAAGCATCTCTGGATACCCACCGTAGTGCTCGGCACCGCAGGGACCGCGTCCCTCATTCGAATAATGCGGAACAACCTGCTCGACGAGCTGCCCAAGCCCTACGTCCTGACCGCCATGTCCAAGGGGTTGCCGTTGTGGTGGGCCATCATGAAGTATCCCGTCAGGGTCGCCCTCAATCCGCTCGTCAGCACTATCGGCTACCTGCTGCCGGCGCTCATCGGCGGCAGCATCATCGTATCCGTCGTGCTTGGTCTCCCGACCCTGGGGCCCGTCATGCTCCGCGCCCTGCTGGAGCAGGACATGTACCTCGCAGGCACCATAGTGCTGCTGCTAGGCGCCCTGACCGTCGTCGGCACGCTGATCTCGGACATTCTGCTCATCGTCATAGACCCGCGCATCCGCGTAGTGGGAGCTGACTGATGGCTTCCGAGGGCGCGATGTCGGTCCACCAGGGCGCGGTGTCCGACGAATCACAGGAGATATTCGTCGCCTCCCAGTGGAGGTTGATGTGGTGGAGATTCAAGCGCCACCGCCTCGCCGTGGTATCCGCCATCATCCTAATCGGGTTCTACATGGTTGCCGCGTTCGCCGAGTTCCTGGCTACCGCCGACCCCGCCTATCACACGGAGAAGTTCCACTACCTGAGGCCCCAGCCCATCCGCTTTTTCGACGAGGGCAGGTTCAGGCCCCACGTGAACGGGCTCAAGGGCTTCCGAGACCCCGACACCTTCAAGAAGGACTACGAGGTCCTCCCGGACGAGAAGATACCCGTGCATTTCTTCGTAGAGGGCTTCGAGTACAGGCTGCTGGGCCTCTTCCCGGCCAACCGGCACCTGCTCGGCATCGCTCCCGACGTCCCCCTCGAAGTCCGCCCGTCCATATATCTGCTCGGCAGCGACGACATCGGGCGCGACGCCTGGTCCCGATTGATGATAGCCACCCGGATCTCCCTGTCTATCGGCCTGATAGGGGTTGCCATGAGCTTCTTCCTCGGGATCGTGCTGGGCGGCATCTCCGGATACTACGGGGGGGTGTGGGACCTGTCGATCCAGCGCCTGATAGAGATACTGCGCTCCATCCCAGCCATACCACTCTGGATGGCCCTGGCGGCGGCGGTTCCCAGGGACTGGAGCGCCCTGCGGGTATATTTCGCCATCACGGTCATAGTCTCCGTCATTGGATGGACGGAGCTGGCGCGCGTGGTGCGAGGCCGCTTCCTGTCGCTGAGGGAAGACGATTTCGTGACGGCAGCCCGGCTAATCGGCGTGCCGGAGATGAGGATAATCTTCCGGCACATGCTGACGTCCTTTACCAGCCACATCATCGCCGCGATCTCCCTGGCCATACCCGGCATGATAATCGCCGAGACTGCCCTGAGCTTCCTGGGGCTGGGCCTGCGCGCCCCCGCCGTCAGCTGGGGGGTCATGCTCCAGCAGGCCCAGAACGCGCAGACCGTGGCCCTCTATCCCTGGCTCATGTTCGTGGCCGTCCCGGTTATCATAGCTATTCTCGCCTTCAACTTCATGGGCGACGGCCTCAGGGACGCCGCAGACCCATACTCCAGCTAGGCCCAGCCTGGCCGCCAGCCGCCGAACTCGAAGGCGTACCGGCCTTGCCCGGCAGAGAGCCGATGTCCATGGGAACCTCCCGTCCCTATCTTATCCCCTCTCCCTTGACGGGAGAGGGCTAGGGTGAGGGTGATGCCAAAAACTGCCTGGAACCAGTAGCAGGTTTAGTTGCGGTTGGTCCTGCCACGCCCTTGTATTCTGGAATGGGCGGCCGGCGTTCGGATATACTGGTATCAGTTGACCTCGCAACCCATCACGGCGACCTTGAGACGAGGAGTTGAGCTGCGTGCATAAGATAGCGCCGGCGCTGGCGGTCCTGGTCCTGATGACCCTCGCGGGGATGGCTTGTGACGGCGGCGGCGACTCGCCTACCGCGACGCCGAGACCGACAAGGCCCGCCCCGGCGCAGCCCACCGCGGAGCCGACGGAGCCAGCCGCGCCGGCCGCCTCCGGCAAGGTTGTGAAGCTCGCCAACCATGACCAGGGCGGCAGCGGCGAGTACAAGTTCGTGCCGTCCGAGTTCACCTTCCAACTCGGCGAGACCGTTACCTTCCAGATGTCGGGCGAAACGGAGTTTCACACCTTCACGTCGGACGAGCTCGGCATAGACGAGTCGGTGGACGGCGGCCAGACTACGACGTTCCAGGTTACCTTCGACAGGCCCGGCACGTTCGAGTTCATCTGCATCCCGCACGAACCCTTCGGCATGAAGGGCGCCATCACGGTGAAGTAGTGGAAGCCGCGCCGCCAGCCAACGTAGCCGCCGCCTTGGACGCCCTCGGCGTTCCCTACGAGGTCGTGCCGTGCGACCCCGCCTTTGCGGACACCGCGCAGTTCTGCGAGCGGTACGGGTTCCCCGTGGACCACTGCGGCAACACGATAATCGTCGCCTCGAAGCGGCAGCCAGTGCGATACGCATCCTGCACCGTGCGCGGGTCCGACCGACTCGACGTGAACAAGACCGTCCGCAAGCTCATGGGGGTATCGCGCCTGTCATTCGCCGGCGCGGAGCGGACGGCGGCCCTCACGGGTATGGAGATAGGCGGCGTAACGCCCTTCGCGCTGCCCCCGGACATCCCGGTGTACTTCGACGAGAAGCTCATGGGCCTCGACTACGTGATACTGGGGTCGGGCGACCGCTCGTCGAAGGTCAAGATGGCCCCCGACGCCTTGGCGCGCATCCCCAACGCCGTAGTGGTCCCGGGTCTCTCGATGCCGCCGAGGCCGGCGGGGTAGCGTTGGCCTTTCTGGGCGTGCAGGGCCTGATGCCGAGAGACCTCCGGGAGGTCTCGGACGCTACCATCTCGCGCATCCGCGAGCTGGGATTCGCAGGCGCGGCCTGTCGTTACCACGACCCATTGTCCGCGACCAGAGCCGACGCAACCCGCCTCCGCGAGATGATGCGCGCCGGCGGCGTTGCGCCCTGCCAGGCCGTCGCGCGGCATCCAGACCTCGTATCCCCCGACCCGCGGCGGCGAGCGCTGGGCATTGAGTCCATGCAGTATATGTGCAAGGTTACGCGCTGGCTCGGCGCGGGCAACCTGTACGTGAGGCCAGGCAGCCTCAACCCCGAAGGCTCGTGGTACCCGCATCCTGACAACTTCAGGCCAGAGACGTTCGACGCGCTCGTGGACAGCCTCAAGCAGGTGTGCATAGCCGCCGAGAGCGAGGGCGTGATGCTGGCCGTGGAGGGCCACGCCCTCTCTATCCTGAATACCCCAGAGCGGATAAGGGACCTCATCGCCGCCGTAGGCTCGGACACACTGCGCTTCAACGCCGACCCGGTCAACTTCGTCGGCAGCCTGGCAGACGCCTATGACACGACGGCTATGATAAACCGGCTGTTCGACGCGCTGGGCGAGTACACCATATGCGGGCACGCCAAGGATTTCGTGGTGCAGGACCGCCTC
Source organism: uncultured Dehalococcoidia bacterium (assembly GCA_958296115.1). GTDB lineage: Bacteria > Chloroflexota > Dehalococcoidia > Lucifugimonadales > CAJWER01. The sequence continues at coordinate 1,217,225 of OY282442.1, read as the reverse complement.
GTTCTGCATATCGAGGAGGCCGTTATTGGCGAGGGGCTGCTCGACCAGGCGGCGTACCTGCGCCGATTCGAGGAGGCGTGCCCGGACGGCTACGTCCAGATAGAGCACCTGCCAGAGGAGAGGATACCGCAGGCGCGCCGCTCGCTGTACAATACCGGCGTCGAGGCCGGGATAACATGGCGGGAACCAACCTGAAGGGCAGACGAATAGTCATCACTGGCGGGGCCACCGGGATAGGCCGAGCGTCCGCCATCCACTGCGCCGCATCGGGCGCCCGCGTGGCGGTAGCCGACGTGAACGAGGCTGACGGCGCAGAGTGCGCGGCGCAGATACGTGAGAATGGCGGCGATGCGTGGTTCGCGCGAGCCGACGTATCAGCCGAGCCGGACGTCTGCGCCCTCATGGCCGAGGCCGAGCGGCGCATGGACGGCATTGACGCGCTGGTTACGGCCGCGGGCATTGCCCGGGACTCCATGGTTCCGGTAGAGGACGTGGCGGAGCAGGTCTGGGACGACACGATGGACGTGAACCTCAAGGGCAGCTTCCTGGCAGCCAAGCACGCGGTCCCGGCGATGCGGCGGGCGGGGCGCGGAGTGATAGTGATGATAGCGTCCGGCGCGGGCGTGACGGGACCCAGCAGCGCCATTTCCTACGGCGCGAGCAAGGGCGGCGTGAATGGGCTTGGAATGACGCTGGCAGCCAAGCTGCGCGGCGACGGCATTCGCGTCAACGTACTCTGCCCAGGCGAGATAGAAACGCCCCTCAAGCTCGACATCATCCAGCAGCAGGTCGCCGCACTGGGCGAGGACGCGCGCCGGCGCGAGGGCAACTCCGACCTCGGCGAGCCTGAAGGCGTGGCGAAGGTCATTGCCTTCCTGCTCTCCGACGCCGCCGACTACGTGCGCGGCCCAATCTTCACGCGGTAACGGAGAACGGCATAGTGGCTGACGAGAGCGCGCTGGAGAGCCAGATTGCCGAGTGGCGAGAGCGCCTGCGCCGCCAAGGGACGCCCGGCTTGGGCGACCTCGAAAACCGACTGCGGGACGAGATGGCCGCGCTCCAAGACGCCGGCCTCGCAGACGACGAAGCCTTCCTGGTAGCCATCAGGCGGCTCGCCGCGCTCGACACGGCCACGCGCGAGTTCTCGAGGACGCACGCCGAGCGGCTCTTCGTCGAGCGCGGCGCGGCTGCCGAGGACGCAGACGCCGAGCGGTCCGCCGTCCATGGCGTCGAGCGAGGCTTCACTTCCAATCGTTCCCTGTGGAGGATGGCGAACGTTGAGACGGTCGTCGTGTTTGGCTTGGCCGCCGTCGCCGCACTTTCTATAAAGGTTCCAGACCTGTTCGGCTATGGTCTCTCCAGGGAGATGGGAGAGGAGATAGCCAGGTTCTATGTTCGAAACAACAGCTTCTTCGTTCTGCCGATGCTGGCGGCGTACTTCGTATGGAAGCGCGGGTTCGAGCTGCGCCGCGCCCTCTGGCTTGTCCTGGCGTTCGCCGCGGCCGCGGTCTTCGCCAACGTGTTTCCGTTCGAGCCGCTCGGTTCCACGGAGATCCTAACGTGGCTTCATCTGCCAATCCTGCTGTGGCTCGTCGTGGGCGTCGCCTACGCCGGGCCCCGCTGGCTGTCCGTGGGCGGGCGCATGGACTTCGTGCGGTTTTCCGGCGACCTGTTCATATACTACGTACTCATCGCCCTGGGCGGCGGCGTGTTCACGGCGTTCACGTGGGGCATGTTCGCAGCCATAGGGCTAGACGCTACGGTTCTGGTAACGGAATGGCTGCTGCCGTGCGGGGCGAACGGCGCGGTGATAGTCGGCGCGTGGATGGTCGAGCGGAGGCACGGCCTCGTAGGCAGCATAGCGCCGATGCTCGCCCGCATCTTCACTCCGCTGTTCGCGGTCATGCTGCTGGCATTCCTGGCGGCGATGGTGGAGACCGGCAGATGGATGGACTTGGATCGGGAGATGCTGATAGGCTTCGACCTGCTGCTGGTCGTGGTTCTCGGCCTGCTGCTCTTCTCGATCTCGGCGCGAGACCCTCACGCTCCTCCCAACGCCTTCGACGCCCTGCCGCTGCTCTTGGTAATCGTTGCCCTGGCAGTGGATCTCCTAGCGCTGGCGTCCATCGCCGCCCGCATTTCAGAATACGGCTTCAGCGCCAACAAGACGGCCGCGCTTGGCGAGAACCTGATACTTCTGGCGAACCTGGCATGGTCGGCATGGCTCTACGCCCGGTTCTTGGCGGGACGCGGGGCGTTCACCGCCCTGGAACGCTGGCAGACGGCATACGTGCCAATCTATGCGGTATGGCTCGCCCTTGTGGTCGTAGCTTTCCCCCCGCTATTCGGCTACGCCTAGGCGTGGGAGGCGCCTGCGCTCCCAGGATGAGGGGCGGCGCGCTTCCCGCGAGCAGGGTTTGGAGGGGGCCTGGGTCACCCTCACCACAGCCCTCTCCCGTCGAGGGAGAGGGGATAAGGCGGGCGCGCTGAATTGCCCTCATTCTGGTCTCTCTCCGTGAGGGGGGAGGGATGAAGGCTGATGCCCTCTTGGTGCCTGCGTCTATATTCGCGTTGTCTCTGGCCACTCCTTCGGTTGGTGCTCTGGCGGTTCTGGCCGCCTGAATCGCCCTTATCCTAGCCCTTTCCCCCGTGAGGGGAGAGGGGGCTTGGCGGGTCTTGCGACCCGCGCCCTATCTACTCCTGGTTCCCCCGCTCTCGCGGGAGATGAGTTTGCCTTGCAAGGCAGTGACTCCGGTACTTGCTTCGAGGATGCCGACGTCGATCGCCCGCCGACACTGGGGGTGCAGCCCCTCCTCTAACTTTCCCGGACGGCTGACGGGCCCTTGCGGGACCGCCTGCGTTTCGCGCTTGGACCTTCCACCCGCCAAGGCGTCGGGCTGCGCTGGCTACGGTCCTCCCGGTCGTCCGAGAGTCCGCACCTGGAACGGGGGATACGCATTTGGCGCTGCGTCCTCCTGGCGAGGCGCCGAACACAGAAGCGACCTTCTCATACCGCGGGGGCCCCGTCCCAACAACAGCGGCGGCATGAATGCCCAGATTTGGCAGAGGAGGGTCTGTGCTCGTTTGGAGTACGCCCCTTCTGGCCGGTTGTAAGTATATAGCACTATTGTTCGGGATATCAAAGGGTGAATCAGGGGTGGATAAGTAGTTGACATATGCCTATATGCGTACTATGTTAGCGCAAGGAACAGGCGGTACGGATTCCCTCCCCGGCTGGAATCACGCAAAGGTGACGAGGTCATGACGTCCAAGCTCCTCGCGCAGGCGGCGTTGGCGGCGGCCGCTGTTGCCTTGCTGCTGGGCGCGATCTTCCTCATATCGAGGTCAACGGCGTCCGGCGGCGTGGTCGAGGTTGCGATGCCCGCTCCGGCGGCCCCGCCGACTATCGAGGTGTACGTCACCGGCGAGGTAGCCAATCCAGGTGTATATTCGCTGGGCGCCGCAGCCCGACTGCACGACGCATTGGCCGCGGCCGGAGGAGCAACGGCGGACGCCGACCTCGATTCGGTGAACCTAGCCGCGCGTATCGAGGACGAAGGGCACTGGCACGTCCCATCCATCGCGCGGGCGGCTCCGTCGTCCATGGGCGACGTCGTTCCGTCGGCGGCATATTCTTCCGGCAAGCTGGACCTAAATTCGGCGAGCGCGCGCCAGCTCGAGGACCTCCCTGGCATCGGCGAGGTTCGCGCGCAAGCCATCTTGCGCTTCCGCGAGGCGAACGGCCCCTTCTCGGACGTCGACGCCCTGCTGCAGGTCCAGGGCATAGGGCCGGCCATACTCGACTCGATACGAGGCCTGGCCGAAGCCAGATAAGGGCGGGGTAGCGATGACCCTGCTGCTCCTCGCCTCGTGCTTCACAGCTGGGACCTACCTGGGACTGCGGACGGAAGCGCCGTCCCTATCCGTTGCGCTGATTACCATCGTCGCGGCGCTGCTTGCGCTCCTGTGCAGGACGCTGCGCAAGGGCGTGTTCGCCTCCGTGCTGCTACTTGCCGCCGCGGCCGGCTTGATGAGGGTGGAGGCGCTGCCGTATGAGCCGGGCGGACATCTCTATTCCTACCACGGCGACGCCTCCATCGAGATCGTGGGCGTCGTGGCGGACGATCCGGAGCCTGCGGGCTCCGCATCCAGGATGCGGCTGGAGGTCGAGCGCATCCGCTCCGGCGGGGAGTGGGCGGACGAGTCGGGCGAGCTGCTGGCGTTCGCGCGGGAGACGCCGGAGCTGGTCCGGGCTAGGGAAGCGCCTTACTTCCGTTACGGCGACCGTCTACGGCTTACGGGTCGGCTTGGCCCGCGCCTGCGCCACGAGTCCAGCGGCCTTCCGATACGCCCGGATTCGGTCATGGCGTTCCCAGACGTGGAGCTGATTGACGAGGGAAACGGCAGCCGGGTCCACGCGCTGCTGTACGGGATGCGGCGGAAGCTGGCGGAGTCGCTGGAAAGGGTCGTGCCGGAGCCTCAGGCTGCCCTGGGCCAAGCCGTGCTGCTTGGGGTACGGGACGGACTGCCCGATGACGTGGTCGAGGAGTTCCGGGACACGGGCGCGTCGCACCTGCTTGCCATATCCGGGCTGCACGTGGGCATCCTGCTCGGAATCGGCCTTGCGATGAGCCAATGGCTGCTGGGCCGCAAGGGGCAGCGCTACCTGCTCATGCCTCTCATTCTCATCTGGGCGTACGCGATGCTGTCCGGCATGTCCCCCTCCGCAACTCGCGCGACCATCATGGGAACGGCGTACCTGGCGGCGTTGGGGCTTGGCAGACCTCGCGCGGCGCTTCCCGCGTTGGGACTTGCGGCGGCGGTGATGGCCGCGTTCGACCCGCTGGCGCTCATGGACGTATCGTTCCAGCTCAGCTTCACCGCCATGGCGGGCATCGCGGTAATTGCCCGGCCGATGGGCGATCGTCTGCTCGCCGCAATGCAGCCCGGGGCCAGGGACGGCGCGAACCCGTTCGCCGCGTTCATGGCTCACTCCGCCGCGATGACGACAGCGGCCACTGTGGCTACCCTTCCGCTGGTCGTCTTCTACTTCGGGCGCGTATCGCTGCTGGGGATACCCGCGACGATGCTTACCCTGCCGGCTCTCCCGGCGGTCATCGTTTCTCACGCGGCTGCGTCTGGCGCGGGCCTGGTTGGGGGGTGGCTTGCGGCGCCGTTCGGCTGGGCCGCCTGGCTCACGTCGGCCTACGTAACCGCGGTCGTGGACGCGCTTGCCAGGCTGCCTGCGGCGTCGATAGAAACGGGTCGGCTGGCCTCGCACTTCGTCTGGATCTACTATGCGGTCTTGGCGGCGGCGTACTTCGCGTTCCGGCGCAGGCTGCGCGCGGCTGAGGCGTCTGACGCGGGGAGAGGTCCGGGACACAGGCGGCTGGATCCGCGCTGGCGGTGGGGGTTGGCAGGCGCGGCGGCGGCGGCAGCCCTCGTATGGGCAACCGCGATGTCCATGCCGGACGGGAACCTGCACGTGCTGTTCGCGGACGTGGGACAGGGCGACGCGACGCTGGTGGTTACGCCGAACGGCCACAGCGTACTCGTGGACGGCGGGCCTGACGGGTCGGCGGCGGCAAGGCTGCTGGACAGTGCGCTGCCCTTCTGGGACCGGTCGGTTGACATGGTGGTCCTGACGCATCCCCACGCCGACCACGCGCGGGGGCTGCTGGAGGTTCTCAGACGCTACGAGGTCGCGCGCGTCATGGAGCGCAGCGTGGACCATGGAGGGATGGTATACGAGCAGTGGCGGCGTCTGGCCGAGCGGGAAGGCGCGGTGTCCATCGAGGCGGTGGGCGGGCAGCGATTCAGCGTGGACGGGACGCTGTTCGAGGTGCTGTGGCCCCCGGTGGAGCTGCCCAGCGGCACGTCGTCGGACCTGAACAACGCCTCGGTGGTGCTGCGGGTCTCGTATGGTGAGACGAGCTTCCTGCTGGCTGCGGACATCCACGCAGACGCGGAGGCGAGGCTCGTGGAATTGGCGTCGGTTGACAGCGACGTGTTGAAGGTCCCGCATCACGGCAGCAGGACGTCTTCGTCCGCGGAGTTCCTCGACGCGGTGAGCCCGGTCGCCGCAGTCATATCGGTAGACGCGGAGAGCCGTCATGGGCATCCACACCCGGAGGTGGTTCACGCGCTGACGGCCAGGCTGCCGAGGGACAACCTGGGCCTCACGAGCGAGAACGGGACCATCGAGTTCGTGAGCGACGGACGGCGGCTGATGGTCAGGACGGAGCGGTAGGGACCCATGCGCGGCATCGCGGGCGCAATCGCGCTGTGCATTGCGACGCTGGCAATCGCGTGCTCGGGGCCGGAGGACGGCGGCCCGGCCTCGATCGCCACCGCCGACGCTCCCACGGCTCCGCCCCCGGCATACACCCCCATACCGACGCGGGTCGTCAGGCTGCAGACACCCATACGCGGGCCTGAGGTGAAGCCCACGCCCACCCCGGAGGTATTGACCGAGGGAGAGGGCTACGTGGAGGTGGCGAGCGACGAGTATTACAACGCCTTCCCCGGGCTGGCGCGGCTGCCCGACGGCGCTCTGCTCACCGTCTATCGCAAGGGCAGGCTTCACTACACGGACCGTGGCTGGATAGTATCGCGGAGGAGCGCGGACGGGGGCAGGACCTGGACTGACGAGCTGGTCGTTGCCGAGCATCCAAGGCTAGACCTGCGGGACCCGAACGTCGCGCTGCTTGCCGACGGCGCTCTCATCGTCAACTACTTCGAGTACGACGGGGACGCGCGGTCAACCACGCCGGATGGGTTGAAGGTCGCGCACTCCTTCGACGGTGGGATGACGTGGGGCGAGCCGGTCAGCGTTGGGGTCAGCTCCAGAACCGCCACATCCGCGCCGGTCGTCCCGCTGCCCAACGGCGAGATTCTGCTGGCTTACTACGGCTCTTACGGGGGCGCGCCGAGCGCGTTCGTCATACGCTCCTCCGACGGCGGGATGCGATGGGGCCAAGAGTCCATCATCGGACACGGCTACGCGGACGGCAAGCCCTACCAGGAGCCGAACCTGCTGCTCCTGGAGGACGGGCGGATCCTGGCGAGCCTGCGCTCCGACGGCGGAGTTCCCACCATCCACACCAGCGTCAGCAAGGACATGGGCAAAACGTGGTCGCAGCCCAAGCCGGCCTTCAAGGGGTCGGGCACGCCGAGCCTGGCGCTGCTCGATTCTGGGCGCATCGTGTCCATATACAGGTCGCGGATCGGTCGCAACTACGGGCTGCCTGCGCTGCGCGTGTCCAGCGACGACGGGGCAGTGTGGACCATCGACCGGGGCGAGACGGTGATAGACAAGCGGGACGGGCCGATGATGTACGCCACGCCGCTCCAGATGCCAGACGGCTCCATAGCCGTCGTATATGGCATGGAGGACGGCCCCAAGCGCTCTGAGATACGCTTCCGACGCCTGGCCGAGACCCGGGAGTGAATCTCATGTACCATAAGGACATCCTGATACCCGACTGGAGAGCCACTTGACGCGACCCGACGGCCGAAAGCCCGACCAGATACGCGACACCATCATAGAGGTTGGCCCGCAGCCTTTCGCGGAGGGTTCGACTCTCATCCAGGCTGGCGGCACGCGGGCGCTGTGCGCCGTCTCGGTGGAAGACCGAGCGCCGCGCTTCCTGAAGGGCTCCGGGCAGGGCTGGATCACCGCCGAGTACTCCATGCTGCCGCGCTCTACCACCACGCGCACGCCCCGCGAGGTCGGCAGGCCGCGCGGGCGAACCCAGGAGATACAGCGGCTGATAGGCAGGTCGCTCCGCGCCGCCGTCGATCTCAACAAGCTGGGCGAGCGCACCCTGACCGTGGACTGCGACGTGCTGCAGGCCGACGGCGGCACGCGGACCGCGGCCATTACCGGCGCATACGTGGCCCTATACCAAGCCTTAGACGGCCTAGTGCGGGCCAGGAAGCTGAGGGCTATGCCCCTGAAGTGGGCGGTCGCCGCAACCAGCGTCGGCGTGATTGACGGCCAAGCCCTGCTGGACCTCAACTACGAGGAGGACTTCCGCGCCGAGACCGACTTCAACGTCGTGATGACCGACAGGGGCGAGTTCGTGGAGGTGCAGGGCACAGCCGAAGAGGGCGCGTTCCCGAGGCGGGCGCTCGACGAGATGCTCGACCTAGCTGAGACAGGCATTCGAACCCTGTTCGACGTGCAGGAGGAAGCGATTCGGCGTTGGGGCGGGAGGCTTGACATGGCTCGCGCGGCGGAATAGCCTCTCGGCGGACGTTAACGATGGCAGCCAGTACAGAAGAGCGCAGGAACGAGATCGCGGAGGTCGCCGTTTCGCTGGAGCGGCGGGCCGTCGAGTTGTGGGGCGAAGAGAGGACGGCCGCGATTCAGGGCGCGATAGCGGACGCCGCGCGGGCGATATGGCTGGTCGAGAGCGACCCCGCGCCCGCGGACGAAGAGCCGGCGCAATATCCGCAGCGCATCACCTGCAAGCCATGTCCAAGATAGACGTGCTGACATATGGGTTCGCCCTAGTCACCGACCAGGGCAACGTTGGCTACTCCACGGTCTCGCTCGTGGAGTCGGGCAGCCGGCGCATCCTGATTGACACTGGCCCGGCGTCGCGGCGCTTGTGGCTCCTCAAGGCGCTCGAGAGCCGAAACCTCGGCTTCGAGGACATCGACACCGTTGTGCTTACGCATCTTCACTGGGACCATTGCCAGAACACCGACCTGTTCACCCAGTCGCGGATACTCGTTCATCCGAGGGAGATAGACTACGCGCAGAACCCCAACCGCCGCGACGTGATGTCTGCGAGCTACTTCGCGGACATGCTGCGCAAGCTGAGGGTGGACCCGGTATCGGACGGCGACGAGATCGCGCCGGGCGTTTCGATAATCGATACGCCCGGCCATACGCGGGGCCACGTCAGCGTCGTGGTCGAGAGCGAGGGTGAAAAGGCGCTGGTGGCCGGAGACGCCATGCCAGACGGGGGAACGGTGCGCCGAGGGTTGCCGTACAACGTCTTCTGGGACGTACACGACGCCACGGAGAGCGTGGAGAAGATACTCGCGGCGTCCAATGTCTTCTACCCGGGGCACGACCGCCCCTTCCGTCTCGATGACGATGCCTTGACCTACCTGCACGGGCCCACGTCGCTGGAGGTGGAGGCGAACGTCGAGGGCGGCGGCTCGGCCTCCCTGACCTACACCGTTCACGCCCAACGCAAGCCCACCATAGACCTGATGCAAAGGTAGCGCTGGTCCATCCTAACCCTCTGCCGTGAAGGAAAGGGGGAATGGGGCGAGTGGCTGAATCAGGATTTGCGGGATTGAGGAGCGCAGGCGGGACGCCTGCGCTCCAAGGAAGAGGTGCGACGAGCTCCCTACGAGCAGTGTTTTGGACGCGCTGAATCACCCTCACCATAGTCCTCTGCTGTGAAGGGAGAGGGGGAGGCGCAGGCGTCCCGCCAGCGCTCCTGAGTCTATGTCGCGTTGTCTCGGCCGGCTCCTTTCTGTTGGCGCTCTGGCGGGTTCTAGCCGCTTTTGCGGGCTTATCGCCCTTATCCTGGCCCTTCTCCCGTTTGGGGAGAGGGGACGGGGCGGGGAATTGCCCTTTGTCTTTGCCCTTTCCCTTTGGGGGAGGGGCGCAGGGTTGGGGGGGTTGCCCTTAATCCTGGCCCTTTTCCCCCTTTAGGGAGAGGGTACTTGTGCGGGTCTTGGGACCCGCGTCCTGTCTACTCCTGGTTTCTCCCGCTCTCGCGGGAGATGAGTTTGCCTTGCAAGGCAGTGACTCCGGTACTTGCTTCGAGGATGCCGACGTCGATCGCCCGCCGACACTGGGGGTGCAGCCCCTCCTCTAACTTTCCCGGACGGCTGACGGGCCCTTGCGGGACCGCCTGCGTTTCGCGCTTCGTCCTTCCACCCGCCAAGGCGTCGGGCTGCGCTGGCTACGGTCCTCCCGGTCGTCCGAGAGTCCGCACCTGGAACGGGGGAGACGCATTTGGCACTGCGTCCTCCTGGCGAGGCGCCGAAAACACAGACCGACCTTCTCGTACCGCGGCTGGTCCCATCCCAACATCAGCGACGGTATGAATGCCCACAAGTTTTGGCAGAACTCAATCTGTGCCCGTTTGGAGTACGCCCCTTCGAGCCGTCTATCAGGATAGCACGGCTGTTCTCGCGGTGTCAAGGGGCAATCTGGGGCAATTTGGGGGCAATTTTCGGGGCAGGCCGGGGAATCACCCTCACCCTAGCCCTCTCCCATCATAGGGAGAGGGGACAGGACGGGGAGGGAGAGGGGATAAGGCGGGACGCCTGCGGTCCTTTGGGGCGAGGGCGATTGGAGGAGGGGATGGCGCTACACGATGAACATCGCGTCGCCGAAGCTGTAGAAGCGGTAGCGCCGACGCGCCGCCTCCCTGTACGCCCGCAATACCAGGTCACGGCCCGCGAACGCGCTGGTCAGCATCAACAGCGTCGAGCGCGGCAGGTGGAAGTTGGTAACCAGCGCGTCCACCACCCTGAATCGGTATCCAGGGTATATGAACAGGCCGGCCCTGCCTTTGCCCGGCGCCACCACGTCCCGCGCCCCCCCGCCTTGCAAGGAGGCCGCGTGCTCCAGGAGCCTGACCGCGGTCGTCCCGACCGATACGACCCGGCGTCCCTCGGAGCGGGCCCGGTTGACCGCGGCGGCGGCATCCTCGCGGATATGCCAGCGCTCCGAGTGCATCTCGTGCGACTCTATCGCCTCCGACGCAACGGGGCGGAAGGAGTCCCACCCAACATGCAGTGTAACGAATACGACCTCGACCCCCATCCGCCTGACGCGCTCCAGCAGCTCGGGCGTGAAGTGCAGTCCTGCGGTCGGCGCGGCTATGCTGCCCTCCACCCGCGAGTACACCGTCTGGTAGCGTTCCGGGTCAGCGAGAGGCTCGTGGATATACGGCGGCAGCGGCGCGGCGCCAAGCTCTTCCAGGCGGCCCTCTACGGCCAGCGCGACGTCCCTCGTCCCATCGTCGTTCACGGCCGTAACCCTGCCCTCGACGCCGCAGCCTCGCTCCCCGACCTCGAACCTCGCGCCTGCGCGCATCCGCTTCCCAGGCTTGACGAGCGACCTCCACGCGCCCGTATCCAGGCGTTCCAGGAGTAGCAGCTCGATATTCGCGCCCGACGGAACGCCCCTGCCGTACAGCCTCGCCGGTATGACGCGGCTGTCGTTGAAGACGAGGACATCGCCCGCCCTGAGGTATTCGGGGAGGTCGTGGAAGCGGCCGTGGCGGAGCGCTCCGCCGCCCCTGTCCACCACCATCAGCCGCGAGCTGTCGCGCGGCGTAACAGGAACCTGCGCTATCAGATCCCCGGGCAGCTCGTAGTCGAAGTCGCTGGTCTTCAGTCTGGCTCGACCGTCCGCATGGCGGCGTCCAGGGTATTGCGGAGCAGCATCGCGATAGTCATCGGGCCAACCCCGCCGGGCACGGGCGTTATCGCCGACGCCCTCTCCGACACGGCGTCGAAATCCACGTCGCCGACCAGCCTGTAGCCCCGCTTGCGCTCCGGCGCGTCTACGCGGTTGGTGCCCACGTCTATCACGACCGCGCCGGGCTTGACCATGTCCGCCGTTATCATCCTGGCTTGCCCCATCGCCGCGACCAGCACGTCCGCCTGGCGGGTCATAGCGGCCAGGTCCCTGGTCCTCGTGTGGCACACCGTTACGGTCGCGTTCGCGCCCGGCCTGCGCTGCATGAGCATGATGGAGAGCGGCTTGCCAACTATCTCGCTGCGCCCGCACACGACGACGTGCTTGCCCTCTGGGGCGCGCCCCGTGCGCATGAGCATCTGCTGGATGCCCGAGGGCGTAGCCGGCGCGAACCGCTCCCGCCCCTGCGCCATCAGTCCCACGTTCGCCGGATGCAGTCCGTCCACGTCCTTGTTGGGATCTATGGCTTCTATAACGGCGTTGACGTCTATGTGGTCCGGCAGGGGCAACTGCACCAGGAGGCCATGCACGGAGCCGTCCTCGCCGAGGCTTGTTACCTCCCGCAGGAGCTCGTCCTGCGACACTCCGCCAGGCAGTCTCACGTCCCGGGCCCCCATTCCCGCCTCGATGGCCGCCCGCTGCTTGCTGCGGACGTACACCGCCGAGGCCGGATCGTCGCCGACCAGGACGACGGCGAGGCCGGGCGTTACGCCGCTCCGCTCCTTCAGCTTCGCAACCCCCGCCGCAACCTCCGCCCGCACCTCCGCCGCTATCCGCTTGCCGTCTATGAGCTCTGCCTTCAACTGCTCATCCTCCACTTGTCCGTCTGCGCCAATGCCCAATTATAAACCCTCGTTCGTGTTGACGGGGCTGCGCCGACACTCTCTATAATAACCCGCGGCCCAATCGCGACGCTCACGCAGGAGACCCCACTTGGCCGTCGATATCATCGTTTGCGTCAAGCAGGTGATGGACCCGGAGATGCCCGCGTCCGCCTTCCGCATAGACCCCGACGCCAAGAGGGCCGCGGACGCTCCCGGCATCCCTCCGGTCATCAACGGCTTCGACGAAAACGCAGTCGAGGCGGCTCTCCGCATCAAGGACGAGGTCGGGGGAACCATCACCGTCCTGTCCGTGGGCGGCGGGCACGCGATGGACGTCATGAAGAAGCCGCTCTCGATGGGCGCGGACGCCCTGGTTCTCGCACAGGACGACGCCTTCGCCGAGCTCGACGCGAGGGCGACGGCCCGCGTCCTGGCCAGCGCGGTCCGCAGGATAGGGCGCTTCGACCTCATCCTGTGCGGGCGGCAGGCGTCGGACTGGGACAACGCCCACGTGCCGCTGGGGCTGGCAGAGATACTCGGGCTCCCATGCTTGGCGGTCGCGCAGAAGATAGAGGTCATAGACTCCTCCGGCGTCATCGTCCACAGCGTTACGCAGGACGGCTACGACGTGATAGAAGCCGACATGCCGGCCCTGGTGACCGTCAGCAACGAGCTGGGAGAGCCCAGATATCCGACGCTGAGGGGCATCATGGCGGCTGGCAGGAAGACGCCCGAGGTATGGTCAGCCGACGACCTCGACATAGACCCCGATATGCTGGAGCCGGGCGTCCGCATCGTCGACCTCTATGCGCCGGAGAGCAGCCGACAGGTGGAATTGGTGCAGGGCGAGGACGAGGCGGACGCAGGTCGGAACCTTGCCATCAGGCTGCGCGAGGCCGGCCTGATATAGGCGGAGGCGCATGGACACGCACACACTGACGAGGATACGGCGTGGTTGACGTACTGGCGCTGGGAGAGACCAGCGGCGACGGGTTGGACCCGATAACCGGCGAGCTCGTCGCGGCGGCCCGGACGCTGGGCGGCAGCGTCGCCGTGGCGCTGCTGGGCGACGGCCTGGCGGCGCATGGGGAGCAGGCCGCGGCCCTCGGCCCCGATAGCGTTCTCCTCGCCGAAAGCCCGGCGCTCGACGGGACCTCGATAGACGCCTACGTTACCGCCTTCGAGCAGGTATGTAGGAGCGCCAGCCCCGGCGCGGTACTGGTCGGCAAGACGCCCCTGGGTCAGAACGTCGGCCCGAGGACCGCGTTCAGGCTGGGCGCGGCCTTGGCGCAGGACTGCACAGCCGTCCGCAGGGACGGCGAGACCGGCGAGGTGGTGGCTTCCCGCCCCGTCTATGGAGGCAGCGCAACCGCGGAGGTCGCCTTCACCGGCGACGCCCCACCCTTCATAGTGATGCGCGGGCGCGTATGCGAGCCCGCCGAGCCAAGCCCCTCGACGGATGCCAATATCATCCGGGTGGACGTGGAGATCGCGCCGTCTGACATACGGGCGCGCCGAGTGGAGAGCGTCAAGCAGGATATCCAGGGCGTCAGGATCGAGGACGCCTCGGTGATAGTCGCGGGGGGGCGCGGGCTGGGTGGCCCGGAGCCGTTCGAGCGGCTGCGAGAGATTGCCGACCTGCTCGGCGGCGCAGTCGGAGCATCCAGGGCCGCCTGCGACGCGGGATGGATAGACCACGCGGCGCAGATAGGTCTGACGGGCAAGGCCGTCGCGCCAGACCTCTACCTCACAGTGGGCATATCGGGGGCCAGTCAGCACATGGCGGGCTGCTCGAGCGCCAAGAACATCGTCGTCATCAACAAGGACGCGGACGCCAACATATTCCAGGAGGCGTCATACGGCGTCGTTGGCGACTGGCGAAAGGTACTGCCGGCGTTCATCGAAACCGTGAGAGAGCTCGTAACCTAGACGGAGAGGAGAACAATGGACGGCGACTTCGTTCTCGACCTCGACGAGGTCATGGATAGCCTGGAAAACGGCGAGGTTATATCCCTCTCGTTCCCCACCTTCAACAAGGCCCTGGTAATCGACACGCGGTCGAGCGAGTACGAGGGTCCGCTCGTCTGCGTATGCCCCGTAGTTGGCTCGCCCAGAGAGCGCATCCGGGTCCTCCGCAGTATGCGGCCGGACTTCCCACGCGCCCACAACATCACAGTGATACCCTGGCCCAAGTCCGTCAACAGCCTGGTCAACCTGGGCGTGTGGGACAAGCTGGTGTCGCGGTTCGAAAGGGACGGCCACGTCAAGGCCACCAGAGAGTGCGACAGCGCGCTCCGGGAGCTTCGCTCACTGGAGAAGTCCGAGCTCGCCGCAGTCCTCACAGGCGAGAACTACCACACCATCTGGTCCGCAAGCCCATAGCCCGGCCAGGAAGGTTTAGGACGGGGGCTACGCCTCCTGCCGCTGGCGCTCTTGGATTATCCGGTCCGTCAGGTGCCCCGGAACCGGGTCGTAATGGTCGAACTTGATGGTGAACGAGCCGCGGCCCTGCGTCTGAGACCTCAGGTCGGTCGCATAGCGCAGCATCTCCGCCTGCGGAGCCTCCGCCTCCACGACCGTCGTGCCGTCGCCCTGGGGCGCCATCCCCAATATCCGCGCCCGCTTGCCGTTCAGGTCTCCCATCACGTCCCCCGCGTCCGAGTCCGGCACGCGCACGTCCACCCGCATGACCGGCTCTAGGATGATAGGCCCAGCCTTCTTGATGCCGTCCGACAGCGCGTGGCTGCCCGCTATCTCGAAACTCACCCCGGATGAGTCCACCGAGTGAAAGCTGCCGTCGTACAGGGTCGCCCTGAGATCGACCACCGGATAGCCCGATACCGCTCCCCCCACAAGGGCCTGCCTGCACCCCTTCTCGACCGACGGGATATACTCGCGGGGCACCGACCCGCCGACCACCTTTTCCGCGAACTCGAACCCGCCGCCGCGGCCCAGCGGCTCGATGTCCAGGTACACGTGCCCAAACTGTCCGTGCCCCCCGGACTGCTTCTTGTGCCGGTACTCGACCTGCGTCTGCCTCGTAATAGTCTCCTTGTACGGCACCTTGGGGGTCCTGAGCTCGAGCTCGACCCCGAACTTGCGCTGCATCTTCTCCACGGCCACTTCCACGTGGACGTCGCCCAGCCCGCCCAGCAGCAGCTCCCCGGTGTTGAGCTCGCGCTGAACGCTGAGGCTCGGATCCTCCTCCGTGATGCGGGCCATCGCCGTCGTGATCTTGTCCACGTCGGCCTTCGACTTGGGATATACCGCCATCTGGTACACGGGCATCGGGAACGAGAAGGCTGGCAGCGTCAACGGCTTGCCCCGCTCTGTCAGCGTGTCCCCCGTCAACACTGTCGAGAGCTTGGACACCGCCCCGATGTCTCCCGGAGCGAGCGCGTCCACACCCTCCTGCTCCTTGCCGGTCAGCACGTAGACCTGGCCGACGCGCTCCGCCTCGTTCCGTGTGGCGTTCCAGACCTGCTTGTCGCTCTCGAACACGCCGCTGATGACGCGGATGTACGACAGCTTGCCCACGAACGGGTCTGCCGAAGTCTTGAAGACGAGCGCCGCCAGCGGCCCGTCAGGGTCCGCGCTCAACGACACCTCCTCTTCGGTAGAGCCGTCCACCGCGGCCGCCGGCCTGCCCTCCGCAGGCGACGGCATCGCGTCCACCACCAGGTCCATCAGCTCCTTCGCGCCGATGCCCGAGCCCGCCGCCCCGAACAGCGTCGGCGCTATGGCCCCGGACGCGATGCCCTGCCTGAGCCCCTGCGCTATCTCCTCGCTCGTGAGCCGCTCGCCCTCCAGGTACTTCATCGTCAGGTCGTCGTCCGTTTCCGCGATGGCTTCTATCAGCCTCTCCCTGTGATCGTCGTAGGCGTCCCGCGCGTCGGCCGGTATCTCGGCGTCCTCGTCCAGCAGGCTGACCGAGCCCGAAAAGTTGGACTCCTCGCCCACAGGCAGCTGGACCGCGAGGCAGCCGCGCCCAAACGCCTCCACCAGGTTGTTCAAGACGCTCTCGTAACTCACGTTCTCCCGGTCCATCTTGTTGACGAACACCGCGCGCGGAAGCCCTCGCTCGTCCGCCATCTGCCACATCTGCCTCGTGCCGACCTCCACGCCGGCCGTCGCGTCCACCACGATGACAGCCGATTCGGCAATCCGTATGGCCGAATTGACCTCGCCCCGGTAGTCCGCGTAGCCCGGCGTATCCACAACGTTGATCTTGCAGCCGCGCCAGCTGCACGGAAGCGCCGAGGTCTGGACGCTCGTCGCGCGCTTCTGCTCTTCCGGCTCGTAGTCGGACACTGTGTTCCCGTCGTCGGTCTTGCCGAGCCGGGTCGTGGCGCCGGCTGTGAACAGCATCGCCTCCGCGAGCATCGTCTTGCCCGCCCCGCCGTGGGACATGAGTACGACGTTGCGCAGGTCTCGGGTATCGGTCTTCGGCATCAGGCAGATCCTCCAAGACTTCGGATTCGCGCCGCCGGCGCGGCGAAGGACAAGGCTTCAGGCGCAAGCCTAGCATAGATTAGTCAGCGGAGGCGTCAACTTCAAGACCTGTTGCGAAGGTCGTTCTTCCCGATTACAATGCCCCGCAAGGACCAGAGCCATACGGCGGAGGATTACCGGATGGAAATGAACGAGATCAAGAACGACGAGTTCAGGACCAAGGGCTACGTGATAGTGCGGAACGTCCTGTCGCCGGTGGAGGTCGAGACGATGCGGCAGCACGCCGACGCCATCGCCGCCGACCTCGAAGGCTACAACGCCCGCGACAACGCCGAGCGCGCGAGCGTCGAGGCGCGCTATCCCATGTCCGGCCCCGACTCCGTTGGGGAAGCCCGCGCCAAGCAGAAAGGGCTGGACGAGTACCCCGAAATCAGGCTCACCGACCGCCACGCCCGCCGAGAGAACAGGGTGTACCCAGTACGCAGGCGCCCGGTGGACCCGGACGAGCGCGCCGCAACCGCAACCGACGACCCCTACAGCTCCTTCTCCGGCCAGATCAGCCACCTTGCCGATAACGACGAGTACTTCCGCTCAATCGCCGCCCATCCGAACATCGTCAGCGTCCTGAACGAAGTCCTCAGCCCCAATGCCAAGCTCTGGTTCGACCACATCTACAACAAGGCCCCCCTCAACGACGACCCCCCGTACGCAGGCTCCAACAGGTACCACCAGGACGGCTTCTTCCACCTCAGCAAGCGCAGCGCCACCTGCTGGATCTCCCTCGACGGGCTGACCATCGAAAACGGCCCCTTCCACTACATAACCATCCAGGCCGACTATCCCCAGTTCGGATTCGACGACCTCGGAGAAGAGGCCATCGGCGAGAAGGAGCTCTCCCAAGAGGAGGTCATCACCCTCAACCCCGGCGACGCCGCCTTCCACGACCGCTGGACCCTCCACGCCACAGGCCCGAACGAGTCCACCAAGCGGCGGCGGGGCTGGGCGCTCCACTACGCCGACGCGACCTCCAGGTTCGGCGAGTACTCCGGCGCGTCCGACGACCCGGACCAGGGCTTTGCCGTTACGCCAGAGGGCTACCACATCCGCCACGGCAGCATCCACGGCAACCGCTTCTGGCACCTGGTCAGCGGCCGAGAGTTCGAAGGCTGCGTGTAAGCCGGAAAGCCGCTACCACTCCAGCCCGACCGCCGTCGTGAGGAACTCGGAGAACGGCCCGGCGGCACGGCACATGTCCGCGTAGACCTCGATGAAGCCGGGCGAGCAGGCCTCGCCCTCGTCGAACGCCGCACCCGCCACGAAGGACTTTCGCTTCAGATCCTCGATGAGCGGATGGCCCGGATCGATCCCCTTCGGCGCGCGCTTGAGCGAGTCGCCCTCCAGCGTGAAGAGCGACCTGAACCCCTCGTCGTTGACTATGCGCTCCCACTTCCCAGGATTCGCGGCTATGGCGCCGCGTATCCTCCCAAGCGTCTCCGAGTTGGGCATCCATATGCCCGCGCCTCCGAACACGTTGCCAGGCTCCAGGTGCAGATAGAAGCCCGGCCCGTGGACCTCCCGCCCGACCTCGTGGCGGAAGTGAACGCCCGCGTTGGTCTTGTACGGACTCTTGTCCTTCGAGAACCGCACGTCCCGATATATCCTGAACACCGACCCGCCGGAGGGCCGAGGGTCCGCCACCACGTGAGGGCTGATCTCCTCGAGCTTCTCGCCGAAGTCGGCCACGAATCGGACGAGGGCATCCCGGACGTCCCTCTCGTAACGCGCCTTGTTGGCGCTGAACCACTCCCGGTTGTTGTTCGCGGCAAGCTCGGCCAGGAACTCGAACAGCGCCGGGCTGAAATGCGCGGATGAGGTCACGACGCCCCTCCCGATGCCAGATTCTGGATGCCTGCTCTCATACGCTGCCTGCGATCCCCATCTCCCCCTCTATCTCCCAGAGAGCCAAGTCTATGGCGTGGACTATCTCGTCCACGTCGGCGCGGGTGATTACGAGGGGCGGGCCTATCGCTATCACCCCTTCGGAGGCTCCGAGCAGCAGGCCGCGGCTCCTGAGCTTCTCCCGGACCTTCGAGTCGACCTCCATCTCTGGCGCGAATGGCTCCTTCGTTCGCCGGTCGCTCACGAGCTCCACCGCGCACATGAGCCCGATGCCGCGCACGTCGCCGACGATTGGGTGGTCGGCCTTCAGGGTCTCGAGCTGCGCCTTGAGATAGGCCCCGACTTCCGCGGCGTTCCGCACCAGGTTCTCGTCCTCGATTATCTCGATGTTCTTGAGCGCCGCGGCAGAGCATACGGGGTGTCCCGCCGCCGTAAAGACGTGGCGCAGGTAGTTGTCCTTGCCTGCGAATACGTCGGCGACCTCGTCGGTCGCGATGGCGGCTCCGAAGGGCAGATACGTGCTGACCACTCCCTTGGCGACCGCCATGACGTCGGGCGCGGCGCCCCAATGCTCGACGGCGAACATCCTGCCCGTCTGACCGAACCCGGTAACTATCTCGTCGGCGACCAGGAGGACGCCGTAGCGGTCGCATATCTCGCGCAGCATGGGCCAATACTCGTCGCCGGGAACCACGCACGCGCGGGCCGCGACGGGCTCCGCGAAGACCGCCGCGACAGTCTCGGGGCCGTTCTCGACGATGAGCCGCTCGACGGCTTCGGCGCACAGGACGGCGCACTCGGAGGGCGTCTCGCCCCCCAGGGAGCATCGGTAGGAGTTGGGCTGGGGCGCGTATAGCAGCCCCCTCTGCGTCGGCTCGAAGCCTTCCCGGTAACCGGCCGCGCTCGTCCCGAGCCAATACACGCCCCCTGTCGCGCCGTGATACGACCCCTCGCGGCTGATCACTTTGTATCGTCCGGGCTGCCCGCGGCGGCCGTGGTAGGCGCGGACTATCTTCAGGGCCGTCTCTGTGGCCTCGGAGCCGCCGCTGACGGGAAAGACCCGGTTGAGGCTGCCCGGAGCCAGGGATGCTATCTTCTCGGCTACCCTGACTGTGGCCTCCGTAGTCGTGCCGGCTGGCATGAAGCTGAGCTTCTTGGCCTGCTCGAAAGCGGCCTCGGCTATCTCCACCCGGCCGTGCCCGACGCCGACGGAGATGTAGCCGCCGTTGACGTCGATCCACGAGTTGCCGTCCGAGTCTGTAACGCGGAGCCCCTTGCCCTCGACCGCAACGGTGGGCCCCCCAGTCTCCGCCATCTCCGTCCAATCGCGGTTAGCCATCCAGAGATGCCTGGCCGCCGTCTTC
This sequence comes from uncultured Dehalococcoidia bacterium, assembly GCA_958296115.1. Taxonomy (GTDB): domain Bacteria; phylum Chloroflexota; class Dehalococcoidia; order Lucifugimonadales; family CAJWER01. The sequence continues at coordinate 1,197,225 of OY282442.1, read as the reverse complement.
TGCAGGTCTTCCGTATATCCCATCGAGGTTCTCCTTGCCCTGTGCGGGCAAGTCTACTACCTCGCGGAGCGTCAACTCAATGACGCGGCACGGCCCCAAGACCACCACCCACGCCATTGCCATGAAGACAGCCGCCGCCTCATCCCCTCTCCTTTGACGGGAAAGGGTTAGGGTGATCCAGGACGCCAAACTAACTGGAACCTGCGCCAGGCCCGAATTGCCATGCGGGGCGTGGCTGGATATACTTGAAGGCGTGAATCCGCCTGTAAAGGCATGGGAGGGGGCGTCTTGGATCTTCTCGAAAGCCTGATAGACAGGGCTGCCGAGTACCTTCCTAAAGACAGGGTGAAGAAGGTGCGGAGGGCGTATGACTTTGCGGATGCCGCCCACGATGGGCAGGTCCGCAAGTCCGGAGACCCCTTCATCATTCACCCGCTGAACACGGCCATCTACCTGGCCGACATGAAGCTGGACGCGGACGCCCTATCCGCGGCCCTCCTCCATGACGTGATGGAGGACTGCGGCGTGCCGTATGGGGACCTGGAGAGCAGGTTCGGCGGCGACGTCGCCAAGCTGGTGGACGGCGTCACCAAGCTGAACAAGACGGACCTGCTGTCCGGGACCATAGAATACGCGCGCCGCCAGCCCTCGGAAGACTCGCACGCCCAGGCCGCCAGCCTTCGCAAGATGCTCATGTCGATGGCCGAGGACATCCGCGTCGTGCTGATAAAGCTGGCTGACAGGCTCCACAACATGCGGACGCTGAGGGCGCTGAGCGAGGAGCGGCGGCGGGCCATCGCCCAAGAAACGCTCGACATATACGCGCCCCTGGCGCACAGGCTGGGCATATGGGAGATCAAGTGGCTCCTGGAGGACCTGGCCTTCCAGCACCTGAACCCCGAGGAGTACAAACAGATAGCGGGGCTGGTCAACTCGAAGCGCAAGGAGCGGGAGCGGTACATCGAGAGGGTGAAGTCCACGCTGGAGGCCGAGCTCGAAAAGAACGGGCTGCAGGCCGAGGTCAAGGGCAGGCCAAAGCACTTCTATAGCATCAGCAAGAAGATGATGGCCTACCGCGCCAAGAACAAGACCGTGGACGAGATATACGACCTGTTCGCCCTGCGGATCCTGGTGGACGACGTCAAGAGCTGCTACGCGGCGCTGGGAGCTGTCCACGCGAAGTGGCGCCCACTTCCAGGCCAGTTCGACGACTACATAGCGAATCCCAAGGACAACCTCTACCAATCGCTCCACACCGCGGTGCTGTGCGAGGGAGCCTCCCCGGTCGAGATACAGATTCGCACGCACGAAATGCACCGCCTCTCGGAGTACGGCGTGGCGGCGCACTGGCTGTACAAGGAGGGCGAGCCCACCGACGTGCGGTTCGAGGAGAAGATGACCTGGCTTCGGCAGCTCCTCGAATGGCAGCGCGACGTGAGCGGGGCCGAGGAGTTCGTCGAGTCGTTCAAGACCGACGTGTTCCAAAACCAAGTCTTCGTCTATACCCCCAAGGGCGACCTCAAGGAGCTGCCCGCAGGCTCGACGCCCCTCGACTTCGCCTACCGCATCCACACCGAGGTCGGGCACAGATGCATCGGCGCGAAGCTGAACGGAAAGCTCGTCTCGCTCAACTCGGAGCTTCAGAACGGCGACACCGTCCATATCATGACGAGCAAGACCGTGCGCGGCCCTAGCATGGACTGGCTCAACCCGAACCTCGGCTACGTCAAGACGACCTCCGCCCGCGAGAAGGTGCGCCAGTGGTTCAACCGGCAGGCGAGGCGGACCAACATCCAGCGCGGACGCGAAATCTTCGTGAAGCAGCTGCGCAGGCTCAACACGGACTTGGACGACCTGGAAGTCGCGCAGTCTATGGGGCTGGACTCGACCGACGACTTCTTCGCGGCCCTGGGGAGCGGCGCAATCTCAATAAGCGACGTGGTCAACAAGCTGACCACCCAGGAGGTTACGCCCCAGCAGGAGCACCTCGTCCCACTTCCCTCTACGGGGCCCGCGTCCGGCATCCAGGTGCTCGGGGTGGGAGACCTGCTGACACGGATGGCGCGATGCTGCAGCCCGATACGGGGCGACGACATAACGGGGTACATAACGCGCAACCGCGGCGTAACGGTCCACCGACGAAATTGCCCCAACATCGTACACGAGACGGAAACGGAACGGCTGGTGGAGGTAACGTGGGGGCAGACCCAGACCCTCTACCCCGTCCGCATCAGCATAGAGGCGTGGGACAGGGTTGGACTCCTGCGGGACGTCACCGCCCTGGTCTCCGAGGAAAGAGTCAACATAGCCTCCTGCGTATCGGAGGAAGACGACGACGTGAGCGTCATATCCCTGACCGTGTACACCGACGGCATCACCCAGCTCAGCCGCCTCTTCTCCAAGCTGGAGGACGTGGACGGCGTGATGCGCGTCCTCCGGGCGAAGTCGCTCTCCCCGGTGCCCGCATCCTCATAGCGCGAGGATGGTACACTGGTTGCGTCATGACGACAAACGCGTGGAGAAGGAGATAACGATTGCCATCAGACCGTTCAGCGAGAGTATCAGAGGGCAGGCGGCGGGTTAAGATGCCGTTGCGCTCGAAGGCCAAGACGCTGGTAGCCAAGACCCGGCGCCTCATGGCTGCCGACGAGACCGAGTCCGCTGAGGAGGCGGCCCGGGAAGCGGTGGTCGCGCTCGACAAGGCGGCGAAGAAGGGGGCCATCCATCCCAAGAACGCAGCCCGGCGAAAGTCGCGGCTGATGGGCCTCCTGAACAGGGCCGGCAACGCATCACCCTAATACTCCGTCCATTTATCCCCTCGCCGTCGAGGGCGAGGGTGATGTTCCGCCTTATCCCCATCCCCTCTCCCTCCCCGTCCTGTCCCCTCTCCCTTGATGGGAGAGGGCCAGGGTGAGGGTGACACTCCCCCGAAAATTGCCCGAAAATTGCCCCATAGCGCCCCTTGACACCGCGAGAACAGCCGTGCTAGTCTGGTAGACGGCCCGAAGGGACGTACTCCAAACGAGCACAGACCCACCTCTGCCAAATCTGGGCATTCATGCCGCCGCTGTTGTTGGGACGGGGCCCCCGCGGTATGAGAAGGTCGCTCTGTGTTTCGGCGCCCCCCCAGGAGGACGCAGTGCCAAATGCGCCTCCCCCGTTCCAGGTGCGGACTCTCGGACGACCGGGAGGACCGTAGCCAGCGCAGCCCGACGCCTTGGCGGGTGGAAGGTCCAAGCGCGAAACGCAGGCGGTCCCGCAAAGGACCGTCAGCCGTCCGGGAAAGTTAGAGGAGGGGCTGCACCCCCAATGTCGGCGGGCGATCGACGTCGGCATCCTCGAAGCAAGTACCGGAGTCACTGCCTTGCAAGGCAAACTCATCTCCCGCGAGAGCGGGAGAACCAGGAGTAGATAGGGCGCGGGTCGCAAGACCCGCCAAGTACCCTCTCCCTCACGGGGGAAAGGGCCAGGGTGAGGGCGAACGCCCCGCCCTGCGCCCCTCCCCCGAAGGGAAAGGGCTAGGAGACAAGGGCGATTCCCCGCCCCGTCCCTCTCCCCAGACGGGAGAAGGGCTAGGGTGAAGGTGATAAGCCCGCAAAGGAGCCGACCGAGACAACGCGAACATAGGCGCGAAAGGACCGCAGGCGTCCCGCCTGCAACCTCCCCACCCCCCTCGCGACAGAGGGCCAGGGCGAGGATAATTCACGACGCCCATCTCATCCCCTTCTTCCCAATCTTGAGAATCCCCCAATCCCGCAAATCCTGATTTCAGACACATCCATCCCCGCCTTGTCCCCTCTCCCTTGACGGGAGACTAGCGGCGCGGCGCCGTCAGGCGCTCGACTCGAGGGCCTGCTTGGCTGCGCCGAAGAACTGCCCCATCATCAGGCGGGCCGCGCTGCCTATCAGCCGCTGACCCACGCGGGCTATCACCCCCGTCACGGCCGCCTCCCCCACCACGTCCAGCCGAGCGCCATCGCCCTCGGGGGTGATGGTGATCAACCCCGTGCCGGACACGGACGTGCCGGGGCGTTTGCCCTCCGCCGTGAGCCTGAAGCGGCGCGGCGCTTCCACGTCGTGGATCCGCACCTTCCCCGTATACGAGCCGGACACGGCCCCGACTCCCACCTTCAGCTTGACGGCGTACTCGCCGTCACCCGTCTCGTCCATCTGGCGGCATCCCGGGATGCACTGCGCCAGCAGCTCGGGACTCATGAGTCCATCCCACACCGCGCCCGGGCTCGCCTCGACGTAATAGCTCCCCTCGACCTTCATTGCGCCCCTCCTTGCCTAGACACATCGTACCACCGCGTCCATCGCGCCGTCACAAGCCGAATCCAGCGTCATTCGAAGCAACGCTTGACCGCATTCGGATTGGTGGATATAGTTGGGGCGAACGGAGAAGAAAGCGGGCGGATAAGGTCAATTGCAGGCAGATGAAAGGAGGCAGGCCCTTGCAGGTCGAAACGAAGATCAGTATCAACGGAAAGGACTACGAGGGCGAGGTGGAAGCCCGGACGCTCCTGGTGCATTTCATCAGGGACGTCGGAGGACTGACGGGCGCTAAGGTCGGGTGCGACACCAGCCAGTGCGGCGCATGTACCGTCCACGTGGACGGCGTGGCCGTCAAGTCGTGTACGATGCTGGCCGTCCAAGCCGACGGAACATCGGTAACCACCATCGAGGGGCTGGCCGATGACGGGGACCTCCACCCGCTCCAGGAGGCGTTCTGGGCCAAGCACGGTCTCCAGTGCGGCTTCTGCACGCCGGGCATGATAATGGCCGCGGCCAAGCTGCTGGAGGCTAACCCAAGCCCAAGCGAAGAAGAGGTGCGTCACGGGCTGGAGGGCAACTTCTGCCGATGCACCGGCTACCAGAACATCGTGCGCGCGGTCACCGAGGCGGCGGACGCACAGAAGGAGGGCGCAGAATGACCACTAGGATTTTCAGCTCTGGCATACGCCGACGCGAAGACCCCCGGCTCATCACTGGCAAAGCTGCGTACACCGACGACGTAACCCTGCCCGGAATGGCATACGCCGCCATTCTCCGCAGCCCCCACGCCCACGCCAGAATCAACAGCATCGACACCAGCGCGGCCGCAGGCATGGACGGCGTCCTCGCCGTCTTCACCGGCGATGACATCAACGCCGAGTTCAACCCCGTGCCCTGCGCGTGGCTCGTCCCGAACTCGGACCTCAAGACCCCAGCCCATCCCCCCATAGCCAGCGGCGTGGTCCGTTACCAGGGCGACGCCGTGGCTGTCGTGGTCGCGGAATGCCGATACGCCGCCGAGGACGCCCTCGAGCTCATAGATGTCGACTACGAGCCGCTGCCGGTGGTGATAGAGCCCGACAAAGCGATGTGCGACGACGCCCCGCAGCTCCACGAGGACGCTCCCAACAACCAGGCGTTCCACTGGGTCATGACCGGCGGAGACGTGGACGCCGCGTTCGACGACGCCGACGTGGTGGTCGGCGAGCGGATCCTGCACCAGCGCCTCATACCGAACGCGATGGAGCCGCGCTCCGCTGTCGCCCAGTTTACGCAGGCCACGGGCGAGCTGACCCTCTGGAGCGCCACCCAGAACCCCCACATCGCAAGGTTCCTCACCCATGTCGTAACCAACCTGCCGGAGCACAAGATAAGGGTGATAGCCCCGGAGGTAGGCGGCGGGTTCGGCAGCAAGATCCCGTACTACGCCGACGAGGTGATCGCCATTTTCTGCGCCATCAAGACCGGCCGCCCCGTCAAGTGGACAGCCACGCGCAGCGAGGGCTACCAGTCCACCATCCACGGGCGCGACCACGTCGAGGACGTGGAGCTGGCAGCCGACTCGGACGGCAACATCACGGGCATCCGCGCCAAGGTCTGGGCAGGCATGGGAGCGTACCTGTCCACCGCCGCGCCGGGCATCCCCACCATACTGCACGGCCTCATGTACTCCGGCGCCTACGACATCCCCAACGTGAAGGCCGACGTGTACGGCGTCTTCAACAACGCCGTCCCCGTAGACGCCTACCGCGGCGCGGGACGCCCTGAGGCCACATTCCTGGTCGAGCGGCTCGTCGACAAGCTCGCCAACGAGCTGGACGTGGACCCCGCCGACGTGCGGCGCAAGAACTTCATCCCCGCCTTCGAAGACGGACACGACGTCGCCACGGGCCTCACCTACGACAGCGGCGATTTCGCCATGTCCCTCGACATGGCGACCGAGAAGATAGGCTACCAGGAGCTCCGCGAGGAGCAAAAGCGCCTCCGCGCCGAAGGCAAGTACATCGGCATCGGCATAACCACTTACTCCGAGATCTGCGGGCTCGGCCCGTCGCAGGTCGCTGGAGCCGTCGGCTTCCAGGGCGGCCTCTGGGAGGGCGCTATCGTGCGCTTCCACCCCTCGGGCAAGGTCAACGTCGCCATCGGCTCCTCCCCGCACGGACAGGGCGAGGAGACCACCTTCGCGCAGATCATCTCACACGAGCTCGGCGTGGACGTGGACGACGTGAATATCATGCACGGCGACACCAGCCAGACCCCAATGGGCTGGGGAACCTACGGCAGCCGAACCACCGCCGTCTCAGGCGCGGCGGTCGCCATCGCCGCACGCAAGATCAAGGACAAGGCGACGCAGATAGCCGCCCACCTGCTCGAAGCCGCGGTCGAGGACATCGACTACGAGAACGGCAATTTCTTCGTGAAGGGCTCCCCCGACCAGGCCAAGACCATCCAGGACATCGCCCTCATGGCTAACGTCGCCTGGGACATGCCCGAAGGCGTCGAGCCTGGCCTCGAAGCCTCCACCTTCTACGACCCGCCCAACTTCACCTACCCCTTCGGCACCCACATAGCCGTGGTCGAGCTCGACAAGGACACCGGGCGCATCGACGTCAACCGCTACCTGGCCTGCGACGACTGCGGCCCGCAGATCAACCCCATGATAGTCGAGGGCCAGATCCACGGAGGCGTCGTACAGGGCATAGGCCCCGTCCTCTGCGAGGGCGCGGTCTATGACGAGGACGGCCAGCTCCTCACGGGCTCGATGCTCGACTACGCGCTCCCCCGCGCCGACATGTTCCCCGAAATCGAGACCAGCAGCAGCGTAACCCCCTCGCCGCATCACCCGCTCGGAGTCAAGGGCGTCGGCGAGACCGGGACCATCGCATCCACCATAACCGTCTATAACGCCGTCATGGACGCCCTCAAGCCCTTCGGGGTCGAGAAGCTGGACATGCCGCTGACCCCCGAAAAGGTCTGGCGGGCCATCCACGCAAACGGAAAGGAGAACTGAACCCATGTACCCGGCAAACGTAGCCTACCATCGCGCGAGCTCTGTCGCCGAAGCCGTAGAGCTCTTGGCTGAGAACGAGGATTCGAAGCTCCTTGCCGGCGGACACAGCCTCATCCCCCTGATGCGGCTCAGGCTCGCCAGCCCCGCTTCCCTCATAGACGTCGGCCGCATCGCCGAGATCCAGGGAATCTCCGTCTGCGGCGACTGCGTCTGCGTCGGCGCGCTCACGACCCATTCGACGCTGGCGTCCTCCTGCGACCTGCAGTCCGCCTGCCCCATAGTGCCGGAGGCCGCAGCCCTCATCGGCGACCCCGCCGTCCGCAACAGGGGCACCATCGGCGGCAACCTCGCCCACGCCGACCCTGCCTCCGACCTGCCGACCGTCGCGGTCGCCCTCGGCGCGACCATCAAAGCCACCGGCCCCAACGGCAAGCGCTCGATATGCGCGGGCGACTTCTTCCAAGACCTGATGACCACCGCCCTAGACGACGGCGAGGTGATGACCGCCGTATGCCTCCCCGCGATCCAGGCCGGGCAGGGAATGGCATACGCCAAGATGCTCCACCCCGCCTCCAGGTACGCCGTCGTAAGCGCAGCAGCCGTGGTAACCGTCGAGGACGGGCGTTGCGCCGCCGCAAGCGTGGCCGTCGGCGGTGTCGAGACCGCCCCGGCCAAGGCGTCGAGCGTAGAGGCCGCCTTGACAGGCAATGCCTTAGACGCAGGCGTTATAGCCTGCGCCTCCGCCGCCGTGGCAGACGACCTCGCGGGCGACGCAATAGACGATGTGTTCGCCTCGGGCGAGTACCGCAGGGCGATGGCCGAAGTGTACGTGCGCCGAGCTCTCACCTCCGCAGCTGAACGAGCGGGTTAGCCCCAGCCCCCAACCCGCCGAGCCAGCCCCGGCCCATGATGGCCGGGGTTGGCGGCTTCGTCCAAATATGGGTGAGATGACATGCATAGCGACCGGGTTGCTTGGGATGAGCGCCAGCGAAGAGGGTGCGCCGGGAGGGGTGAGAGGATGAAGATGGGGCCGCTGGCTTGGCGCTCGATTGCTGTTCTGCTGCTTGCCCTGGCAGCCGCGGGGTGCTCGGATCCGGGGCCGGAGGGCGAAGGCGGGAGTGCCGCGCCGGTCACGCGAACGCTGCCGGCCGAGGGCAGCCTGGAAACGGCTGGGCAGTACGTGTCGAGGGGAAGGGAGCGAGCCGAGGCCGGGAGCCACTCCGCGGCCATACAGGACTTCACCGCGGCGCTGAATCTGGACAAGGGCAACACCGACGCTCTCCTGGAACGTGCAGCCGCTTACGTGCATATAAGCCTGTTCCATCCCGAGGACATGCGCCCCCAGCTATGCCGACCGGGCCCCGCGTGCCAGAACGCGATTGATGATTACGGGAAGGTCATCGCGCTCGATCCCGCCAACACGGACGCCTACTATCTGCGCGGCGTCGCCCTGAGCAACGCGGGGCGGTTCCAGAGCGCGATAACCGACCTGGACAAGGCGATACAGGCAGAGCCGTCCAACGCCGACGCGTACCTGCGGCGCGGGTACGCATACATGCGCCTGAGCGAGGACACGACCTACGGCGATTACAACGCGCTGTCCGACAGGCCCGAAGACGCGGTAGCCGATTTCGACGAAGCGATCCGCTTGAATCCCCAGTCCGGCATGGTGTACACGTTCCGGGGGCGGGCGTTCGCGGAGCTGCAGCAGCCGGATCGAGCGATCGAAGATCTGGCGAAGGCGATAGAGCTTGCGCCTGAAGACCCCCTCGCGTACCTGGACAGGGGCGCGGCCTTCATGCAGGCGGGCCGCCTCGAGGATGCGCTCGCCGACTTCGACCGCGCCCTAGCGCTCGACCCCGATAGCGTCGCGTCGCTCGTGGGACGCGGCGAGGCCAGGACGAAGCTGGGCCGTCTCGAGGACGCTATGAGCGACCTGGATCGCGCCGTCGAGCTCGACCCGCAGAGCGCGGCGGCTCACGTCAAGCGCGGCAATGTCCGCAGGCGACAGGGCGACCTGGAGCGGGCGATAGGCGATTACGACCGCGCCCTGTTCCTAGACCGCGAAAACGTGGAGGCGCTGATAGAGCGGGGCATGTCCTTGTACGCGCTGGGGCGGCGCGACAGGGCGATTCTCGACTTCAAGTTCGCAGAGGGCTTGACGCGGGTCGACCAGGTAACCGCGCAGACTAGGGCCATCAGGCTCGATCCCACGGATATGTCCGCGCACCTAGCGCGCGGCCTGGCTCACCTGGAGCGCGGCGACCCGTCCAAGGCCATGGACGACTTCGACACCGTCCTGGCGTCCGACGGTGACAATCTAGGCGCCCTCGTCGCGCGGGGCGACGCCTGGGTGAAGCTGTTCGAGCCTCAAAACGCCATCGAGAGCTACGACCGGGCAATCGCCATAGACGGCGTCCTTGCGAGCGCCTACACGGGAAGGGGCCTCGCCTACTACGAATTGGGGAGGCTCGCCGCGGACGAGGGCGACTTGGACGCCGCCATCGGATGGCTCACGAACGCCATAGCCGATCTCGACGCGTCGGCAGCAATCACGCCCTACGACGCCGAGGTGTACGCGGCCGAGGCGCGGGCGTTCAGACGCCGGGCCGGCATCCACCTGGAGACTCGGGCATACCGCGACGCCGACGCCGACTACTCCCGCGCCATCGAGCTAGCCCCGGAGAACCCCGATTCGTTCGCGGGCAGGGCCGTCGCCGCCGCATCGACCGGGCGCGATTCGGACGCGGACACAGACGCCGCGAGAGCAATCGAACTGGGATTCAACCCGTTCCTGATGGCGGCGATGTTGGCGGAAGCGCGGCTTGAAGGGGGCTGACCGAAATTCCCAGCCAAATTATGATACTGTATGAATGGACGGTTAGACCGCGGGAGATGCGTGGAGGAATCAAAGTTCGGACAGGAGCGGAGCAATGTACAGTCGAGTGATAGTGCCTCTGGACGGGACGAATCTGGCCGAGCATATTCTCCCATACGTCCGCGCTCTGGCAGGCGGTCTCAAGTTGCCCGTTGACATCGTGCGGGTGGTCGAGCCTGTCGAGTACGCCGCGACGGACCCCGACAGCTATCCCAAGTGGGACTCCGAATTCGAGTCCATGCTGACCAACGTGAGCACCGGGGCCGGGGAGTACGTCAACGAGGTGGCCACCGCGTTGAAGGACCACGTGCCGGAGGTGAACCAGGTCTTCGATACGCAGGACCCGGTGGAGCACATAGTCAGCCAGGCGAACCGCTACCCGGATGCGCTGATAGCGATAGCCACGCGCGGGCAGGCGGGCATACGCAAGCTGATAACGGGGAGCACGACCGAGAAGGTCATGCAGAGCGTCTCCAACCCGATGCTGGTCGTGCGCCCCAAGGAGCCCCAGTCCGAAGTGGGTCAAGATAAGATAGGAAACATCATAGTGCCGCTGGACGGATCGGACGTAGCCGAGCACTCCCTCCCAGGGGCAATCGGCCTCGCCAAGACGCTGGGGCTGGGCGTAACGCTGCTCAGGATTGCATCCGTCGGCATCGAATCGGTCTCGTTCGGCGAGTACCCCGCCATCGTCCACGAGGACTTGACCCAGAGCTTCAGGGAAGACGCGCTCGCATACCTGGCGTTCGTTGGGGAACGGCTGAACAAGGAAGGCTTGGAGAATGTGGAGAAGGTCGCGGGCATGGGGCACGTGCCCACGGTCATCACAGAAGTAGCCCAAAAGAGGGACAACCCCATAATTGCCATGACCACACACGCCCGGACCGGCCTGGCAGGGTGGATCATGGGCAGCATGGCCAGCAGGGTCGTGCGCGGGAGCGGCATCCCCGTGCTGCTGACGCGGGTAGTCGAGGACGCGCCGGCCGGCTGACGGCGCGTCAGATAGCGCTCCGTCCATTCAACATGACGGGTAGGCAGTCCGCCTTATCCCCTATCCCCTTGATGGGAGAGGGTGATTCACGACGCCGTTACTATGTTGAACCAGTAGTAACGGCTCCCTTGGAGGCGGAGGACACCAGCCTCGCGTACTTCCCCATCACGCCGGTCGTGTGCCTGGGTTTCGGCGGCGACCACTCGCTCCGTCGGCGCGTCAGCTCCTCGTCGGATACCATGACCGACAGATCCCGCGTCTCCACGTCCATCGAGATGACGTCGCCGTTCCTCACCAGCGCTATGGGACCTCCGACCTGGGCCTCGGGCGCGACGTGGCCTATCATCGGCCCGCGGGTGGCGCCCGAAAACCGCCCGTCGGTCATCATCAGCACGCTGTCGCCGAGCCCCTGCCCCATGATAGCGCCGGTAACCGCGAGCATCTCCTGCATCCCAGGACCGCCCTTCGGCCCCTCGTAGCGCAGCACCAGCACGTCGCCGTCTTTGATCTCGCCCTTGGTCACGGCCTCGAACGCGGCTCGCTCGCCGTCATAGACCTTTGCGGGCCCCTCGTGCTTCAGGTGCGCGGTGCCGGCAACCTTCATGACAGCACCCTCGGGAGCCAAGTTGCCCTTCAGGATGGCCAGGCCGCCGGTGGGCTTGCGAGGCGAGGAAGCGGGATATATCACGCGGCTGTCCGGCCTGGCGTCGAAAGCCTCCAGGTTCTCCGCGATGGTCTTGCCCGTGATGGTGAGCGCGTCACCGTGGAGCAGCCCGGCCTCCAGCAGCTCCCGCATCACCACGGGCACGCCGCCCACCTTGTCCATGTCCGACATGACGAACCGTCCGCCGGGGCGCAGGTCAGTGATGTACGGGGTAGTGCGGCTGAGCCGGTCGAAGTCGTCGAGCTCTAACTCCACGTCGGCTTCGTGGGCGATTGCGAGCAGGTGCAGCGCCGCGTTGGTGGAGCCGCCCATGGCCAGCACAACCCTCACGGCGTTCTCGAACGCCTCGCGCGTCAGGATGTCACGCGCCTTGATGTTACGCTCCAGCAGGCGCTGGAGTATCCCGCCCGACTTCAGCGCCATGTCCTCGTTCCTCGGATCGACGGCCGGGATCGAAGAAGCGCCTGGAATCGACATCCCCATGGCCTCGATAGCGGAGGACATCGTGTTCGCGGTGAACATCCCCGCGCACGCTCCCTCACCCGGGCACGCTACCCTCTCCATGCCCAGCAGGTCCTCGAGGCTCATCTTGCCCTGGGACCAGGAGCCCACCGCCTCGTACATGTCCTGAATGTTCACGTCCTTGCCCTGGTAGTTGCCCGGCAGGATAGCCCCGCCGTAGAAGAACATGGACGGCAGGTTCAGCCTCGCCATGGCCATCATCGCGCCAGGCATGTTCTTGTCGCACGCCGCGACCACTATCAGGCCGTCCATGCTCTCCCCGAACGCCACGGTCTCTATCGAGTCCGCAATCACCTCCCGGCTGACCAGCGACGCCTTCATCCCCTCGGTGCCCATCGAGATGCCGTCGCTTATCGTGATAGTCCCGAACATGAAGGGAACGCCGCCGGCCTCGCGGACGCCCCGCTTGACCTTCTGCGCGAGCCGGTCCAGGTGGACGTTGCACGGCGTAACGTCGCTGGCGAGGTTGCCTATGGCGACGAAAGGCTTGTCCATGTCCTCGTCGTCGAGTCCGACGGCCCGGAGCATGGAGCGCGCCGGCGCCCTGTCAGGCCCCTCGCTAACCGCCCTGCTGTGACGCTTCAAGTCCACCTTGTTTCCAGTAACCATGTCCGTCTCCTGGCGTTTGGGGCTACTCGTCGCGCGTGGCGCGGCTCTTGACCATCGCCGACTTGACCTTCCGCGCGAACTGCGACAGGTCCTCGGTCGTCGGCGTCTCCTCGTTGGCGAGCCGCTCCTTGAACTGCTCGAACAGCCAGTCCTCGCGGCGTCCGTGCGGAAACTCGAAGAAGCTCCGCTCGAAATGCGGGAGCTTGCCCGGAGCAAAGTACCCCTTGTCGCTCAGCGCGTACCCCTCCAGATCGTCGGTCCCCTTGCCGAGCACCTCGCCGGTCTCGACGTAATGCTCCATCACCGCCGGCATCCCGAACTTCTGGACGGGGCAGACCTTCATGCAGACGCCGCAGCCCTCGTAGGTTGCCATCACGGGGCGGCACCGCTCGTAGATGAGCTTGTTCTTATGGGCCCCGCGCCACCATACCCTGTCCTTCACGAGGGCGCGGCCGGGGCATCGGTTCACGCATATCTGGCACTTCTGGCAGAAGGCGTGCATCCCGTAATCGACCGGCGCGTCGTACTTTACCGGCGCGTCGGTCGTTATCATCATGAGCCGGGCCCTGGAGCCGAAGTGCGGGGACAGCAGCTGCCCGTTCGCCCCCAGCTGGCCCAGCCCCGCCGCAACGAACATCGGTATCACCGCCGCGCTCGGGTCACGCGGGCTGTGCATCTGCGCGTGGTAGCCCCTGTCCCTGATGAGCTCGGCCAGCCTCTCCGCCATTTCGCTCTCTATCTCGTATGTGCCGTAGTGCGCGTACTCGGCCTCCAGGCTGGGCAGGCTCTGCGTCTGGCCGTAGTCCTGCTCCAGCGCAAGGCAGACCGCGTGAGGGAACTTGACCCAGCCGCGCTTGCTCTCATAGACGTAGCGCCGGTCGAACCTGGTGAAGCCGACCTCCCCGAATCCAAGCTCGCGCGCCTTGCTCCGGATGTCCTCCGTGAGGTCTTCGCCCGCCGTCGGAGCGCCCGACGGCTCCACGTCCCCCGACACCGAGGCCGTGTCGATGAACGGCTTCATCCGCTCGTCGTGCCCCTTGATGTACTCCGCTACGTCGTCGGCGTACACCGTCCAGACCCAATCCCTGTCCGCGCCCTTCTCGACGTTCTGGCTTTCCAGGGGCTGGACGCGGCTGTAGAACGAGACGTCCACCTCGCGCAGGGGGATTCCCGGCACGGTCGCCAGATCCTCGGACACCGGGATTTCGACTCCCGGGTCTCCCTCGACTCGTCCAGGCCGCCTGACTATATGGCTGATCGGCTTTCCCATGATGCCTCCGGGTACAGATGACGCATGAGCCTACGGCGCGGGAGTGTACGACCTCGCGCGGAGCGCGGTCAAGCGGAATTGCGGGTAAAGCAGCCCCGCCTCATCCCCTCTCTCTATGACCGGAGAGGGCTAGGGTGATTCATGGCATGATAAGATGGTTAGATTATGGCACAGTCTTCTGGTGAGGAGGCTTGGACTTGGCCCCGCCTTCAATATCGACTGAAGGTCATCGCCACGCTCGAAGGCGTCAGTAGGAGACTCGGTTGAGTTCATCCGGTAGGCCCGCGAATCCCGGAATACCTCGCAGTGAATTGCAACGGGGGTTGATTCGGCCTGACAATCTGTGGCGCGCCCTGAGCGCGCGCTATCAGAACATAAGTACGTGGGGGGGGGCAATTCCTTCCTCCCAGCTGCGCCACGGGCTGTTCGCCCTGTTCGTCGCTGGCATCCTGGCATACGGCGCCGCGTTTGCTTGGCACATGCTGGCCCGCTACGACCTCGTCAACCTCCTCCGGGACGTCAACGGCGACGACTCCTTCTATTACTTCCAGATAGCCTATAACCTGGCCTCGGGGAACTTCTCCACTTTCGACGGCGGCATCACCCAGACCAACGGCTACCATCCCCTCTGGCTGCTTCTCATCACGCCCTTCTATTGGGTATTCGACAAGGAAGCGGCGCTGTTCGGCATCAAGGCGTTCGAGATCATGCTCATCGCCGGCGGGGCGGCGCTGGTCGTCGTGGCGGCGCGGCTGGCGCGGCTGCCCTGGATTCTGCTGTTCGCCACGCTGCCGCTGCTCTACCAGCGCGACGGCTTATTTCTTGGACTGGAA
Source organism: uncultured Dehalococcoidia bacterium (assembly GCA_958296115.1). GTDB lineage: Bacteria > Chloroflexota > Dehalococcoidia > Lucifugimonadales > CAJWER01. The sequence goes on along the minus strand of OY282442.1, from coordinate 1,182,173 downwards.
GCGGCCGCCGCGCTGTTCATGTTGGGGCTGTTCTTCTTGGCCGCGACGCTCTACGCGCGGGACCCGGGGCGGTGGAAGTGGCCGCTGGCCGGCGTGGCCTTCGCTCTGCCCTGGGCGCGGTTGGAGTACATCGCCATATCGCTGGCGGTCACCGCCGCGCTCGGTCTCATCGAGTGGTCGAGGCGGGAGCGGACCGGCCATCGGGCAAGAGAGGGGCGTTCCGTGCTCGCGATGAACGCCGTTGCGCCGCTGCTGGGCGCGGTCGGCGGCATCCTGGTCTACTTCGCATACAACGGCATCGTCTTCGGGGGCTTGACGCCGGTGAGCGGCTCGACCAAGCAGATGTGGTCGCAAGCCCGGTGGGATAACGAAGGCGGATACAGCTTCGTTCAGAACTTCCGGGACGTCTTGCAGATTCCCGTGTTCGACTACGAGCTGCTGGTCGCGCTGGAGGTCTGCGCCTACGTCGCTCTGGTCTGGTGGCTCGCCCGCCGTTCTAGGTACCGGAAGGACTGGCTGCCCCTGGCCTTCATGGTATGCGTGTTCGGCTTGGCGGTCGGCCATCTCGCCAAGTTCGCTCAGACCGTTCTCACTGTGGATCCCTACTGGGGGAGTTATGACTGGTACTTCGTCCCGGCGTACCTGCTGATGGCGCTTATTATTCCCGCAAGGTGCTATGTCGCCATCCACTTCGTCCGCCGTTTCATCGGGCCGAGGTGGCCCCGGGCAGCCAACATTGTGAGCGTGGGCATCGTCGTTGTTGGCGCGGTGTTCCTGTTTGCGAAGGCGGACTTCGCCGGGCCGTTCCGATATGTTGACTGGAAGAGCGAGTCAACATACCGCGAATGGGAGGTTACTTCTCATATGGGTGTGCAGGTTATGGACCGCGCGTTGCCTGAGGACAGCGTGGTCGGGTCGTGGTCCGCTGGCGTCACCGGGTACTTCTCGCGCTTTCCGGTGGTGAATCTGGACGGCCTGGTCAACTCCTACGGTTACCTGCGCCGAAAGGGAGGAACCGAGGACGCGTTCTACCAGCGTTACGGAATTACCCACTTCGCCAACCTGCTTTCAGTCAGCCAACACCTGGACGCCTTGTTGTTCGAAGGGCCGCCGTATCACCATGACCACGATGGCGAGCTCCAATTCAATCTCTGGCCCGCCGAGCCGTCGGAGACGTCATCGGGCGGGATCAATCGTTCCGACTGGTTCTGGCAACGGATGGAGCCGCGCTTCGACTATCAATCGGGAGATGTCGGAGTGATTGTGGCCGGACGGATGGCGCAGGCGTTCGCCAGCGATTGCGCGCCGGACGAGTTGGCAGTGTGGTCATGGGCTGGCGCGGCGGATGAACCGGCCGCCAAAGCCTGGAAGCAAACGGAGACGGGGCTGTGCGTGGCTGCCCTCGTGTTGCCCCACGACGCCTTCCCTCCGGTTAGGGTTGAAACAATGCGGGTGGACGATTACATGGCAAGACTGGTCGGAGAGAGCCCGCCGGTAATCCGCTCCGACTGGGACGTGTATCTCAGCGAAAACACGCTGACCTACGTGAAGGAGCCGTGCGCCCCGGCCGACACGGAGGCGTGGTTCTTCCTGGCCCTGTACCCGGTTGACATGAACGACCTTCCCGACTATCGCAAGCGGCACGGCTTCGACAACTTGGACTTCGGTTTCGACGGGCGCGGCGTGCTATTCGACGGGAGATGTATGGCGACGGCGGCTCTCCCGGAGTATGATATTGCCCGCATCTTTACCGGCCAAGTACGTGTTGTGGACGGCGGTTACAACCACCTCTGGGAGGGGGAGTTCCGGCTCAATGAGTAGCGGCCCAAGCGCAGCGATGAAGGGACCGACGTCGAGCGAGCCGCCAAGGGCATCCCTCGTTCTCATCCTGGCCTGCCTGCCCTGGTTGGCCCTGCTGGCCTGGCTGGCCTCGGTGTCGTGGTTCCTGACCGACGACGCCTTCATCAGCTTCCGCTACGCGCGCAACCTGCTGGAGGGTCACGGGTTGGTGTTCAACCCCGGCGAGCGGGTGGAGGGTTACTCCAACTTCCTGTGGACGCTGGAGCTGGCCGCCATCTGGCGGGCGCTGGGCATTGCCCCGGAGGATGCGGCCCCGTGGCTGTCGGCGGTCTGCACCGCTGGAACATTAGGGGCGCTGGCATGGTGGGTCTATCGCCTGCCCTCGCTGCGAAACCGGGGATTGGTCGGCTGGATGGCCTTGGGGTTGGTGTGCGGCAGCGCGACTTTTGCCGTGTGGACCTCGGGCGGCGGACTGGAAACGCGGCAGTTCACCTTCTTCATCGTCCTGGCCGTCGTCTGCCTGAGCCTCTACCGCGACAGGCGAGCCGGCCTGCTGGCGGCGTCGCTGAGCCTGGCCGGGGCGGCCCTGACCCGGCCCGAAGGCCCGTTGATTGCCGCGTGCTGTTTCGGCTGGTTCTTCGTCCAGCGGATGGCCGACGCCAAGGGGATGCGGGTGGACTGGCGCGAATTGGCGTACCTGGCGGCGCCCTTCGTCATCCTGGTGGCAGCCCACTTCCTGTTCCGCTTTGCCTACTACGGCGAGTGGCTGCCCAACACCTACTACGCCAAGCACGTCCGCCCGTGGTACGAGTCGGGCTTCCGCTACCTGTGGTCGGCGGCGCTGGAGACGGGCCTATACCTGCTGATTCCCCTGGCGTGGGTTGCTTTGCGGCATCGCTGGCGGGAGACCCGCGACGGGACTTATGCCCTGGTCCTGCTGCTAATCGCCGTCCACATGGCCTATGTGATGCGGATTGGCGGCGACCATTTCGAGTATCGCCCGTTGGACTTCTACTGGCCGTTGCTGGCGCTGCCGGCTGCTGGGGGCATCGTTCATCTTGCAGCGCGGTTGGCGGCCTGGCTGCGCCAATTTACTCCACCTCCGATCCATATCTGGCTGTCGGGAGCAAGGACTTGCGCGCTTATCCTGTTCATCCCCGTCATCTTCTACTGCGGCGCCATACAGGGAGAACTGTTGATCGAGGGCGCCAGGATTGACAAACGAATCTTGAGACTTCACATAGAGCTCGACGAGCGCAACGCCCGCCGGCTGCTGGCCGCGCCTGGTATGCGCGCGCTGGCCGCTATCTCCAACGACCTGCGCCGTCAGTCTATTGAGCAGGATGTCGCTTCACGATTCGCGGAACACCGCGAGTTCGCCAATGAGCAGTTGCGTGCGTACCAGCCCTACGAGAATATGGAGCGGGGAGTTATTCCTGAAGACGCGCTGATGGCAGGCGGAGGTCTCGGCAGGTTCTATTACCTGCCGGATCTGAAAGTCATCGACATCTTCGGCTTGACCGATGCGACGGTGGCGCGCAATCCTGTCACAATGCCCAACCGCCAGCGCGCAATCGCCCACGACCGCCTACCGCCGGCCGGATACCTGGAGCGGCGCGGCGTCAACTTTACAGCGCATGCTGCCGCCGCCAGCGAAGCCCAGGCCCTCCGCCGAGGTCAGTACGCCGTGAAGGTCGGCCCCGGCCTGTGGATGCCCTTCGACTCCGACGACCATGAGTGGGTCGCGGCAAGCTTCGCTGGACACGACTTGCGGGCCGGGAGAGTCCTTTCGCCTGTCATTGCCGACAATCACTTCCGCGACGGGGAAAATTACTACGTTGGCGAACGGTTCATCGGGAGTTTCGAGGACGACTTCGACGGCTGGGAGGTTATTGGCGATGCCGTTGTCAACCACGGTCAGCACACGGCCGTTGAAGGTCAGCAGCACATTTTTGGCAATTTCGGCCCGGGCTTCCTGACGAGCTACCATCCCAGCAGGGCAGACAATGCCACCGGACGGGCGCTCTCGCCGGAGTTCACCGCGTCGGTCGAGCAACGCTTGGTCTTCCTGATTGCCGGGGGTGATGGCGAGGGCGTCGGGGTGCGCCTGCTGGCCAACGGAGATGAGGCCGCGGTCTGGCGCGGCCGGGACACGGAGAGTTTCAGGTTTGTGGTTCACCCACTGGCCGATTATGCTGGAAAGCGCCTGCAGCTGGAGCTTTTCGACGACGAGACCGGCGGCTGGGGCCACATCATGCTGGACCATGTGATGCTGATACAGCGTGGAGGGGTGGAATAGCCCCCGCCAGTCGCTGGTCAGCCGTACGCCCCGCCCGACACGGAGGCGTGGTTCTTCCTGCATCTGTATCCGGTTGACGTGAGCGGTCTTCCCATCCATCGCCGGCAGCGCGGTTTCCACAATCCGGACTTCCGCTTCGGCCAGCGCGGCGTGATATTCGCCGGGAGATGTATAGCGACGGCGGTTCTCCCTGATTATGATATTGCCCGCATCTTTACCGGCCAAGTGCGTGTTGTGGAAGACGGTTACCACCACCTCTGGGAGGGGGAGTTCCGGCCTGGGGAGTAGTGGGCCGAGGGTAGTATTGACGGAGAGGGTTAGGGTGAGGGTGATTCAGGACGCCAATACTACCTCGCCCTCCTCTCTCGGCGCGCTATAGACGCCTGCCATAGCAGCATGGCTATGCCGCCGATGACGAGGACGCTGAGGTAGGTTATCGTCCGGTCGGCCAGGGTGACCGACGCCGCGTCGCTCCGCTCCATTCCCAGCGCCAGCAGGCCGGTGACGCCCGGCTCGACCGCGCCGACGCCGCCGGGGGTCGGAACGGCGCTCAGGATGGCATGGCCGAGGGCCGCCACGAGCGCGAGGGGCAGGGTAATGGACAGGTCCAGGGCTTGTACAACCAGGTACAGCCGCGCCGTCTCCAGCAGCCAGCCTATCAGGCCGAGGGCCATGACTGCCGGGAATTGCGCCAAGCTGTCCATCGTTACGTCCTGGAACGCTTGGTATCCCCTCTCTATCCTGTCCGGGAGCCGGCGCGCGAGCCTGGCGCCGAACTTTTTCATGAAGAACAGCAGGGCCGCCAGCGCGCCGGCCATCAAGAGGGCGGCTATGAGGACCCGCTCCACCACGCCTGCCCCGCTGGTAGCCGAGAACCAGGCCACGCCCGCCAGCGCGAGGACCAGAACGGCGAACATGTCCATGACGCGCTCGGCCAGCACCGTGCCCAGGCTGGAAGGCACGTCCACCTTCGCCTCCCGGCTGAGGGCGTAGGCGCGGTACGCGTCGCCCATCCTCAGCCAGGCGATGGAGTTGACGAACCAGCCGATGATTATGAGCTGGGCGAAACGGGCCGCCGAGGGCAGATTCGCGCCCTCGTGGGTATGAAGCCCGGCGTTCTGAACCAGGAGGCGCCAGCGCAGCCCCCGAACGAAGAAGCTGGCGTAGTACGCCGCCAGTCCAGCGCCGTAGAGCGCCAGGTCCATGCCGCGGATGTTCGCCCACGTCTTGCCCCAGTCGAGATCGAATCGGGTCGCGAGGAATAGGACGAAGAGGACGGCGACCACCAGTGAGACCAGGGCTGGGACGGACAGGAAGCGGCGTCTTAGCGCCGGGCCAAGACCGTCCTGCGCCGCCTCCCTCTCTATCGAGCTCAATTTACGGCGCTCATGTTCACAGGGGCCGCTTCGACGGGATCCCGGGCCGGCGGGGGAACCGCTTCGGGGTCGGCCTTGCCTTGGAGACCGCCACCAGCGTTCGCGGGGCAGGACTGCCGGCAGGCCGAGCCTCTATCACGCGGACATCGCCTCCTCCAAGGGCCTCGATGGCATTCCGGGCAAGGTCAACCTCACGGCGTACGTCCGGCCCCTTCTGGGCTATGGTCGTTCCTCCGACCCGGCAAAACGGCAGGGTCAGCTCCGCGAGCGCGTCGAGCCTGGCGACCGCGCGGGATACCACCAGGCCGAATCGCTCGCGGAGCTCGGGGCGATGCCCCGCCTCCTCGGCGCGCCCGCGAACGACGCTGACGCCGCTCAGGCCCAATACCTCGACCAGCCGCCGGAGGAAGGCCGCCTTCTTCCCGTTCGCCTCGAGCAGGGTTACCGACACCTCCGGATACGCGATCTTGAGCGGGACGCCTGGCAGCCCGCCGCCGCTCCCCACGTCCATGAGCGCCTCGCCTGCCTGAAACATCCTGCGCGGAAGGGCTGCCGCGACACTCAGAGAATCGACGAAATGCCGCGTCTGCGTCTCTTCCCAGTCGGTAACCCCGGTCAGGCTCATCCGTGAATTCCCTTCCAGCATCTCGCGATAGTACATCTCGAATTGCCGGACCTGGCGAGCGTCAATCCCCACCCCAAGCTCCTTTGCCCCAGCGATCAACAGGTCCATGTCCTCTACCAAGTGGCGCGCTGCAACTCGCCCGACCTGATAAGTTCACGCTTTCCGGGTATTCGTCGAAAGCGCGGTTGCTCAGCAGATGGCCGGCCGTTGCCTCTATATCAAATTGCTCTTAGGGTGAATCAGCCGTGCGCCAAGATGTGCCGCGCGTCAACGCAGACGGACGCCAATACCGGACGTTCGGTCGAATCGTTGGGATGAGGACGGCCGCTTTCGTCAACGAGCGAGAAAGCATGGCTGATATTATACATGCCCATCCCGCCGCACAAGCGCCAGCGGTTCGTCCACTTGAATATGACGGGTAGGCAGTCCCGCCTTGTCCCTATCCCTTGACGGGAGAGGGTTAGGGTGAGGATGATTCAGGACGCCAATGCGAGATACGAGGAGGCAGGTCGTGGAATACGTGAGATTCGGCAGCGCAGGCGTCAAGGTATCGCCGATCGCCCTGGGGCTGGGGCTCAGAGGCCAGGAGTCTAGGATAAAGGCCCAGCGGCTCATCGAGCGCGCCATCGACTCCGGCGTCAACCTGATCGACTGCGCCAACGTATACGGCCTCGGCGATGACCGCAGGGTGCGCGGCACGTCAGAGCAGGCGCTCGCGCGCGTCCTGAAGTCGAGGCGGGACGACGTGGTCATCACATCCAAGGTACACAGCCCGATGGGCGACGGTCCCAACGACCGAGGCAGCTCGCGCCACCACATCTTGCGGCAGGTGGAAAACTCCCTCCGTCGGCTGGAAACCGACCGAATCGACGTCTATCTGCTGCACGCTTGGGACGCCGAGACCCCCATCGCCGAGACCGTGCGGGCGCTAGACGACCTCGTATCCTCTGGCAAGGTCCGATACGTGGGCGCCTGCAACTTCGCGGCGTGGCAGGTCTGCAAGATGCTCTGGGCGCAGGACAGCGCCGGCGCGGACCCCTTGATAGCAGTCCAGAACCAGTACAGCCTCCTGCGGCGCCACCCGGAGGACGAGCTGTTCGGGGTCATCCGCGACCAGGGCCTTGGCGCGATGGCCTACAGCCCGCTTGCGGTTGGTCTGCTCAGCGGGGCATACGGCACGGACGGCTCCGCGCGCCCGAACACGCTGTGGGGCAGGGCCGACCGAATAGACCAGCTCAAGGCCTCCATGACCACCGAGACCGTCGCCGTGATCGACGCCGTTCGAGACATAGCAGACGAGCGCGGCAAGACCATGGCGCAGGTCGCGGTGAACTGGGTCCTTTCGCACCCCGAGATAACGGTGGCTATCTCCGGCAGCGACACTATCGAGCAGCTCGACGACAACTTGGGCGCGCTCGGCTGGGAGCTCTCCGCCGAGGAATTGGAGCGGCTGAACGACCTGTCGAGCGTCGTCGGTCGGCTGGCCGCGCTATGACAGTCCCGCCTTATCCCCTCTCCCTAGACGTGAGAAGGCTAGGGTGATTCAGGACGCCAAGGCTACATTGAAACAGTACTAGCGGTTGCGGCGGCGGCGGATGCGGCGAAGGCTGCGCGCCTTGTCCAAGCGCTCCTGCTCGCCCTTCGACCGGAAGAATCGGCGGTTCCGCAACTCACGCAGAACGCCGGACCTCTGCATCGAGGTCTGGAACCTCTTCAGAAGCTGCTCACCATCCTCGCCCTCACGCAGCGTGACGAACGCCAATCTGGACCCTCCGTGGACTGATGGCGTCAAGTATAACCTTCTGGCAGCCCGAATGCCAGCGCAATCACATCCATCCTTGCGCCTTCACGTACTTGCGCTCCCGCCTTGGCTCACCGGCTGCTACATGGCGAGCCGGTTTATGCCGTCCAGCGCGGCTGTCTTGTAACACTCCGCCAGCGTCGGGTAGTTGAACACCGTCTCCACGAAGTAATCGACGGTCCCTCCCAACGCGATGACGGCCTGTCCGATATGCACCAGCTCGCTCGCGCCTTCGCCAATGATATGCACGCCGAGCAGCGCCCGCGTATCCATGTCGAACACGAGCTTGAGCAGGCCCGAGTCATCGCCGATTATCTGCCCGCGCGCGATCTCCCTGTACTGCGCCTTCCCGACCTCGTAGGGCACGCCGTTCTCCGTGAGCTCCTCCTCTGTCTTGCCCACCATCGAGATCTCTGGGATGGTGTATATGCCGTAGGGGAAGTGTCCCGGGAAGCTGGACGACGGCATCCCGAAGGCGTGGCACGCCGCAAGCCGGCCCTGCTCGCCAGACGTAGAGGCGAGGTTTGGGAATCCGATAACGTCTCCGGCCGCATATATCCCGGGCGCGGCCGTCTGGTAGCTCTCGTCCACCCGCAGCCGGCCACGCTCATCCGACTCGAGGCCGGCCGCCTCCAACCTGAGGGACGACGTGGCCCCTGTGCGCCCAATGCTGTACAGCGCCGCGTCGCTCACTATCAGCTTGCCGCTCGCCAGCTTGATCCTCACGCGCTCTCCGCGGCTGTCCTCGAAAGGCTCTATCTCGGTAACATCCTCGTTCAGCCGAAGCGTAACCCTCTTCTGACGCAGGTGATAGACAAGGGCGTCTATCACCTCCTCGTCCACGAAGTGCAGCAGGCGCGGATACCTGTCTATCAGCGTTACCCGTATCCCGATGGTCGCGAATATGCTGCCGTACTCCAGCCCGATGACGCCGGCGCCGACGATAGCAAGGGAGCGCGGAAGGTCGGGTATGTTCAGGATGTCGTCGCTGAGGAATATGCGCCTTCCGTCCACGCGCATCCCGCTCGGACTCGTGGCTGACGTGCCAACCGCCACCAAGACCTTGTCGGTCGTAATAGTGCGGTTGCTCTTCCCATCCACGGAGGCCAAGTTTATCGTGTGCGGGTCAATGAAGGATGCCTCTGCCGAGATTACCTCGACCCTGTTCCGGAGCAGCTGGTGGCGCAGAATGTCGGTCTGGTGCTGCATAACGTGGTCGGTCCGGACCAGCAGGTCCCGCATGGTGATGTCCTGCTTGACCGAATAGGACTCGCCGTAGATGCCGCGCTCCCGGTATCCGGTCAGGTACATCACGGCCTCTCGAAGCGTCTTGCTTGGAATTGTGCCCGTATTGACCATTACGCCGCCGATGTGCGCGTGGCGCTCGACGACGGTGACGCTCTTGCCCAGTTTGGCGGCCTGCACAGCCGCCCGCTGGCCCGCGGGCCCCGATCCAATAACCACCATGTCGTAATCGTAGCCAGTCACTCTTCACACCCCGCAGCGCTCAAGGTTCAGAGGGGGAGACCCTGCGACATTGTACACCCGCTATAATCAACGGGCTATGCGCGTTGCGGACATTGGCGAATTCCAGCTGATAGACATCCTCGCGAAGACCGTCGCGTCGAGGAGCGCCGCGCGGATCCCCAAGCGCGGCGAATCGAGCTTCCGTATCGTACACTCCATAGGCGACGACGCAGCCGCCTGGTGGAGCGGCCAGGGCGCGAGCGCGCTGACGACCGACACCATGGTCGAGGGCGCGCATTTCCAGCGCGGCCTCATGTCCTGGCGGGACCTGGGCTGGAAATCCATGGCGGTCAACATGAGCGACGTGGCCGCGATGGGATGCGAGCCCAGCCTCTCCGTCATCACGCTCGGCCTAGTCCATGACATAGAGGTCGAGAGCGTCCTGGAGATGTACGAGGGGATGCTCGACGCCTGCGGCGCCTACGGAGGGGCAATCGTAGGCGGCGACGTAGTGAAGTCCCCAGCGCTCTTCGTTACAGCGGCCATGGTCGGCGACGCTGGACCCAGCGAAAGACCCATGATGACGCGGAGCGCGGCTGCCGTCGGGGACCTGGTCGCGGTTACCGGCAGCCTCGGACGCTCGGCAGCCGCGCTCCGGCTGCTCTTGGCAGGCGTCCCAAATGACGACCACGCGCACGCCTCGCTGATGCAAGCCCACCTGCGCCCCACCCCGCGCGTCGCCGAGGGCGCAGGGCTGAGACGGCTGGGAGCGCTGGCCGCGATGGACGTCAGCGACGGACTCGCCGCCGACCTGCAAAAGATGTGCGCCGCCAGTGGAGTAGGCGCGCGCATACACGCCGCACGCATCCCCGTGGACGAAGACACCAGGCGGGCGTTCCCCGACGACTGGCAGGCCCTGGCGCTGAACGGGGGCGAGGACTACGAGCTCGTCTTCACCGCGCCCCCGGACGTCGTGAGAGAGGCGCGGGAGACCCTGGCCACCCCCATTGCCATCATCGGCGAGGTCATGGACGGGGTCGGCGTCGAGGTGATCGGCCCGTCCGGCGCTGCCGTCGAGGTAGAGCGCGGAGGATGGGACCACTTCGCGCCAGTCCAGTAGGATCACGCGCAAGGTATGCTATGCCCACGTCAGCGCCAGCCCACACCAAGCCGACTCCCACAGCGTCCCTGATATTGGCCGCGGCTCGCAGCATCCGCGCGTCGGCGGCCTTGGCGCTGCTGGCAGCCGTGGTTATGGCCGCCTGCGCCCAACCGGCCCCCGCCTCGCCAGAGACGCCCCCAACCCCAATCATCCCAGCGCCCATAACTGCGCCGCAGACGCCCGCTCCAACGCCAGCGCCCACAGCCACGGTCGCGCCCACCCCGAGCGGCTCCGGGATAGACTCTGCAAACGCCGCCGGCACGCTGGTCCAGCTCTCGGACCCCCTCGACGAGCCAGAGTACTACTGTGTTGACGTGCCAGGCTTCGGCGCGAACCTGAACCTCCAAGCCGCGCTCATGGCTCACACCTGCAAGCCAGGCGCCGACGACGAGATGTTCGCCCTGAACCAGCCCCGGCCGGGCAACCTCTACATGCCCGCTTACGACTTGTGCATCGAGGCCGACGGCACGCAGCCGCTCGCCCGACTATACTTGAAGGCGTGCTCCGACTCCGAAGCGCAGCGGTTCGTCTATGACCTCGGCGGGGCGCTCGTCCTGTCCGATACCGACCTATGCATGGCAGTCTCGCCGGAGGACGGCCAGCCTACCGGCGGACCGAGCCACTTGCGGCGCAGCCTCGCCATGAAACCCTGCGCGGACAATGACGCAGCGCTCAAACAGTGGCGCTTCCCAGGAAGCTCGCCCAAATGACCAGTGGAGGAACGACCATGACGACAGTGAACATCGGGACCGACCGACAGCTCTTCACCGATGACTTCTGGATAGACGACGCGGACGGAGCCCGCAGGCGCCTCCACAAGCCAATCGCGCGCGAAACCGCCATCGCCATGGACAGGCCCTGGGAGCGCGGCGGCGTCAGCTACCTCGTAACCTTCCCAGAAGACGGCATCTACCGCGGCTGGTACAGGTGCGACCCAATCGGCTTCCGCCGATCCGACCACGACTCCTTCACCGCGTACGCCGAAAGCGACGACGGCATCCACTGGCGCAAGCCCGAACTCGGCGTACTCGACTTCCAAGGCTCCAAGGCCAACAACCTCGTTTGGACCGGCCCGGGCATCAACCTCGCCCCCTTCCGCGACGACAACCCCGACGCCCCGCCCGACCAGCGGTACAAGGCCCTAATCCGCGAACAGCGAGTCCTCTATGCCCTCGCCTCCCCAGACGGCATCCGCTGGCGCAAGTTGAGCGAAGAACCCGTCATGACCGACTGGCCGTTCGACAGCCTCAACATCCCCTTCTGGGACGCCTGGCGCGGCGAGTACGTAGCTTACACGCGCGGCGTCGCCGGCAAAGGCCCCTTCCTCGGCGGCCTCCGCTGGATTCGCCGAGCAACCTCGCGCGACTTCCTCGACTGGTCACCCTTGGTGGACATAGACACCGGCGATGTTCCCATGGAGCAGTTCTACACCAACTCATGCGTCCAGTACGACCGCGCCCCCGGCATGTACCTCATGTTCCCGTCCAGGTTCGTGCAGGAGCGCACCCCCAACCCCGACTGGCCCGGCGGCGTAGGCGTCGACGACGCCGTCTTCATGTCCAGCCGCGACGGACTCCACTTCGACCGCAGCTTCATGGAAGCCTTCATAAGGCCAGGCCCGGACCCGGACAACTGGCACGAGCGCAGCATCTACGTCGAGCGCGGCATCCTCCATACCTCGCCCGGCGAAATGTCCCTCTACGGCATGGAGCGCAAGGACACTCCCACCATGCGAATCCGCCGATACGCCCTCAGAACCGACGGCTTCGTATCCGCACACGCAGGCCACGCCGGCGGCCAATTCACCACCCGCCCCCTGACCTTCGACGGCGGCGAGCTCGAGCTCAACTACTCCACCTCTGCCGTCGGCCACGTCAGGGTCGAGGTACAGGACGCCGGGGGCCGCCCTCAGCTCGACCTCACTCTGGACGACAGCGCCGAAATCTTCGGAGACCATATCGAGGGCGCCGCCCGCTGGAACAGCAGCGCAAGCCTGTCAGCCCTCGCGGGCAAGCCTATCCGCCTGCGCTTCGCCCTAAAGGACGCCGACCTATACGCCTTCCGCTTCAGGTAATACTCCGTCCATAACGGTAGGCAGTCCCGTCCTAACCCTCTTCCGTCAAGGGAGAGGGTTAGGGTGAGGGTGATTCAGGATGCCCCTTGCGATTGCTCATAGCGTCCGGGCGGGTCGATGCGGATCGTTATAACGTCTGCGTCGTGATACCGCTGGTGCCGCACGGAGGAGGAGTAGTGCGTAAGCAACCGGATAGAGAATTCAGGCCATGACGGAGCTTCCACGGCCTGCTCTTGGAGATGCCGGATTCTGTCCTCCAGGTTCTCTGCGCTCGCCGCGCCTATGAACTCCAAGACCGCCACCGGGCCGTCGCTGGACGCCAGAACGAGCAATCGCCACTTGTCTTGGTCATCCTCTTCTCGACCCAGCGGAGCCAGCGTCAGGAGAGTCTCTTCCGCGGCTGCGCTTACCCGGTCCGTCATCTCCGAGCCCCAGCCCTGCCGCTCCGTGAACTTGGAGATGAACTCGTTGAGATCCGGCAATGCCTCGACGTCCAATGTCGACCGGAAACGCATACGCCGCGGGGCGGTGAGCTCCATGAACAGATTCAGGAATATCCCAGTGAGTCCTCCGGCTGTCATGCCGCTTCGGAGCAGGCTTTCATACACTGGGTGAAGCTCTGGCAGGGAGAACAGCCGAAACTCGAAAGCCGCGCCGATTAGGACGGAGACTCCCACAATCACAACCTTTCGCCTGTCGAGACCGTCTTGGACAACGGTGCGCGCGCCCTCGGAAAACATGACTGCGGCTACCGTGATGATGAATCCCGTCATGACAGGGCTGGGGATGCTGGCAAACAGGCTGGACGCCTTGGGCAGAAACGCCAGCGAGATGAACGCTCCGGCGACCCAGTATCCAACTTTGCGCGAAGCGACCCCAGTGATCTGGACGAACGAGACCATGGTCAGAGCTCCGATGTTGGGCGGCGCTCCGGCAAGGCCGGCTATCAGATTGCCCGCGCCGGTGGTCGAGATTGACCGCTGCACTTCCCGGAAATCGACCGCCCGGGCCTGGCGCCATGAGCTCTGATGCAGGCTGATGAAAGTGCCGCCAGTCTGAAGGGAGATGATCACGCTGAGGAACAGGAACGCCGGAACAAGGGACCAGAAGGAGGCGCCGTAGTGCAGCCCATTCACCAGCGGCCAAGCGTCGAGGGGAATCCCCACCCAGGAAGCCTGCGCCACTATGCCAAGGTCGTATATGCCCATAGCCGCCGCAGCCGCGCATCCGACGGCTATGCCACACAACGGCGCCCAGAGACGCAGCGTATCCGAGCCCCGGAGGGTTATCCCGACAATGATGGCAAGGGTAGCCAGAGCCGCCACCGGCGCGGACCAAGGGGAGGACACCGGCGCTTCGTCCCGCAGACCAAGCGCCACAGAAGCCAGGGAGAGTGCAATCAGCATCATCACCGTGCCGTACACCGTTGGCGTGATGATCCGCCTGATGTTGAACAGCCACCTGGAGAAGATGATCTGGAATGCCGCCGAAACGAGCACCAGGGTGGTCATTGTTGTGGGCCCGCCGTCCACCAGCGCCATGATGCAGAACGGTATGGCGGCAAAGGACGTGTACACGGGGAAGACGGCTCCAGTCCCGATGGGACCAAGCCGGACTACCTGCAGCAACGTGGACACGCCGATTACCACCAGCGTGGCGAACACCAGCCATAGCAGGAAGGCGTCACTTCCCCCCGACCCTTTGACCACGATAACGGGCCCCACCAGCGTCTCGATGGAAGCGACAACCGTGAACTGCAAGCCAACTCCCGCGGCGACCAGGGCAGGAGGGCTTTCGTGGGGCTCGTAGTGGGGGCTGACGGAAGCCGGAGTCACTGTTAATACCAGTCCCTTCGGTCTCGAAGTTACAGAGCGAGGAGGCGTGCGGCGTTGCCGCCCAGCGCCATACGCTGCTCGTCCTCCGAAAGGTCGCTGTCCAGGATGACGCCCCAGCGGTGCGCGAAGTCGTCCAGCGGCGCGTCGGTGCCCCACAACACCCTATCCACGCCTAGGACGTCCACGGCCTCGGCCATGTACCAGCGCGTGTTCTGCGTCGATGCCGTCTCTATGTGGAAGTTGGGGTAGCGCGCCAGGGCGCGGAAGGTCGCGGGGCTGCTCAGCCCGTGCGCCATGACAAAGGGGATTCCGGAAAACCGCGCTATCACCGCTTCCTCAACGACGCCGTGCCACAGCACCGGCATATTCCGCGCGTCCAGGTACTCCCAGACCTGCGTCCACGCGGCGTCGAGGGGGTCTATCGGGAAAGGGCTGTACGCTGGGGCCGAGACCATCTGATGCACCTTCAGCCCCCTCATCCCCAGCTCCTCGACGCAACGCCTCAGCTCGTCTATCATCGGCCTCGGCTGGTATGGGTTCAGGGCCGCGAAGCCTATGATCTCGTCGGGGTATCGCTTCGCGGCGGAGGCCACCTGGTCATTGCCCTCAGCGACGTCGGGGTTGAGTATCCCGTTGACGCAGGCCTTGGACACGCCGGCGCGCCGCATCTTGCGAACGATGCCGTCCTCGGCGGCGGGCAGATTCATCGTCAGCCACCTGCCCCAATGGACGTGTACGTCTATGACGAGAACGTCATCCAGGGGTTCGCCTGCCAGCGCCGAGCGCAGTATGCCGCTGTCGGTGTTCACAATATCACGTCCTCCATCAGCGATCTCACGTTGCCTCCGGCTATCTTGCGCTTGGCCTCGTCGTCGATCTCCGAATAGATGACCTGGAGCATCGTCTGCAACGGCGTGAAGTATGGGTATCGGGAGCCGTACACGACCCGTTCGGGGCCGAACCGGGCGACGATAGCCTCCAGCGTCCCCATGGTCTGGTCGCCAGCCAGCTCCAGGAAGAAGCCGTCGAACCGCTCCCACAACGCATAGAAGTAGCGCTCGTGGTACTCGAGCTTGGGCAGGACGAGGATGACCTTGACGCCGGGCCAGCCCTCCAGGATGTCCACTATCCAATCGAACCGCACGCCGTGTATATCCGCGTGGTCGAGTATCAACAGCGGCCGGCGCTCCGCCACGCGGTCGAGGAGCGGAGCCATCAGGAAGGGGTCCGGGCCTGGCACGAAGGGCTGGACGCCGAAGAACATCTTCAGGATGCGCGCACCGCCGCTCCGCATCAGGGCAGCCACCTCGTCAGGCGAATGCGCCTCGCCCGTGTGTCCAGGCCCTACCATCAGCGCGGGATGGAGCCTGTCATGCTCGGCGGTCTCCCGCAGCAGCGTCTCGTTGCCGACGCGGTAGTCGTACTGCTGGGCCTGGAAGTGATAGACGGCTGACTCCGCGATGCCGAGCTCGTCCATGCCGCGCAGCAGGGCCGAGACGCTGGGGTCGTGGCCGGGCGGCGGGTTGTAGTACGGCCCTATTCCGCAGTTGACGTCGAAGAACCGGAGCGGATGTATTGCCAATGCGATACCCTCCGAATCAGGGTTTGGACTCTGCAAGCTCGGACAGCCGTGGCCCCTGCGCCGCGACCTTGGCGAACGCCGCCGCGACCTGCCGGATCCACTCGGGGCTGGGGTCGACCGGTGTAGTGAGCCAGAAACGGCTGCGGTGGATGCGCTCGCTGACCGGCAGCGAGCCGGGTGACATCGGCCTGCGCGTATCCGCCGGCAGGTCGGCCCAAGGGCCGCCAAGACCGCTGAACTCGAAGTCGTTGAACAGCGGCTCGAGGTGCATGGCTCCGTAGCCGTATGGTGTGATCTCGGGCGTGGTGGGCACGCCCTCGGCCGCGAGCGCCTTCAAGACCATGGGCACGGGCGCGCCTATGACGTCGGCGTCTATCGTTCCGGCGTACAGGATCAAGCCGCCGCGGGTCGCCTTCGGATACACAGCCTGCGAATGGACGCCCGGTATCTCGTGGAGGGCGTCGTCGAGACGCTGGAACCATCTACGCCTAGACGAGTTCAACCCCGCGAGTCTATGGAGCTGCCCCCTGGCCATGGCCACGGCCATGGGGTTCGCGCGGTACTTGACCCCCAGCCCCATGTTGCGGAGGGCGGCGAACTCGCCCGTCACGGCCAACTTCTCTATCCTGCCGTACTGCCCCAGCACGAGCATCCTGTCGTAGAGAGCGGGATCGTCTGTAGTTGCGACACCGGCTTCGATTCCCGTCACGGCCTTGCTCCCCTGCAGGCTGAAGCATCCAATGTCTCCTATGGAGCCGACCTGCTTGCGGTCCCACTCGGCCCCGTGGGCGTGTGAGGCGTCCTCTATCAGGGTTACGTCCGTTCCGTCCACGATGTCCAAGAACGAGTCCATGTCGGCTGGGTTCCCGTAGGTGTGCGTGACGACGATGGCGCAGGTCCGGGATGTCATGCGAGACCTGACGTCGTCCGGGTCCGCGCAGTAGGTGTCCGGGTCCACGTCGCAGAAGACGGGAGTCGCGCCGCAGTGGAGGATGGGCGTGATGCTTGCGTGCCAGGTTACGGACGGCACGATGACCTCCATGCCCTCCCGCGCCCCGGCCGCGAAGACGGCGGAGTGTATAGCCGCGGTGCCGTTGCACGTGGCGAGAGCGTATCTCGTGCCGACGAGCTGGCGAAACTCCTCCTCGAACTTGTCGAGCTCGTCGTAGGCGTTGTCGAAGTCGTCAATCACCCGGTTGACGAACCACTTTTCCAAATCCCCGACCTTCCACCACCAGTCGCCGTTCGGCTCGGTCACGGCCTTGGGGCCGCCGTCTATTGCAAGTATCTTCTCCATTCAGCCAACCACCTCCCTGAACACCCGCAGGTAGTTCAGCCCCAGCAGTTTTCGCAGCTCGTCCTCGTCGAAGCCGCGCTCGGCGAGCTTGACCGTGATGTTCGGCCAGTCGGTGAATCGGTCGAACCCGTCTATGCGGTGGTCGTCCCGGAGCCGGTGCTCGGGGCGGAATCCGGCCCATGAGAAGTCCCCGCGGGCGCTCCTGGGGTCCGGGTCCGCCTTGTACAGGTATGACGTGTCGAACGGGCCCAATGACTCCGGGAACTCAATGTTCGACTCGGTGCCCGGCCCCGGCCCGCACTTGTCGCACCCGATGCCAACGTGGTCTATTCCCATGACGTCAACCAGATGCTCGACGTGATCGACGAAGTGATCGAGCGTCGCCCCGGCGCGGTCGCGTATGAACCCGCCTATGGCCGCCACGCCGAAGAAGCCGCCGCGCTGGGCGATAGCGCGGGCCAGGTCGTCGTCCTTTCCCCTGTCGTGGTAGCAGACGGCGTTGCTTGTCGAGTGCGTAACGACGATAGGGCTGTTCGAAACCTCGAGGGCGTCCCAGCCGACCTGCTGGCTGCAATGACTCACATCCACCAGCATACGCAGCTCGTTCAGCCGCTCGACGACCGCATGCCCGAAGTAGGTCAGCCCGGTATTGTAGCGCTCCGTGCAGCCGTCACCGACGAGGTTGCGGAGGTTGTACGTGAGCTGGACGACGCGCAGCCCCAGGTTGTGGAACAAGGCGATTCGGTCGAGGTCGCCGCCGAAGGGCGTAGTGTCTTGGAAGTCGAATATGACGCCGCGGACGCCGTCGCGGTGGACACGCTCGATGTCGTTCGCCGTCAGGACGAGGCGCAGCTGGCCGCCGAGGGCGTCTATCATGGCACGCGCCTGGGATATGGCGGTCAACGCAGTTTCGAAGGCTGTCTCCGGGGGCTCGGGGCCTGCGTATGTCCCACTTGCAACGTCCACGCCCGACGCTTCCCACAGCTCCATGTACTCGCGGCGGGCCTCGGCGGACGTCTGGACCTCTCGCGCCGCCATCGCCTGCAGCAATTTGCGGATTTCGTGCCGTGTCTTGCCCTGATGGACGTATTCGTCGAGGGCGGCGCGCATCGCGTCGTTGAAGAGCAGGCCGGAGGTAGCGCCCGGCTGCTGACTGTCCACCACCAGGAGGCCGTAGTGGAAGCGGAGCGCTTCGTCGGGGGTCAAGACCGGCCGCCGCCTAGGACCTGGCACGTATCACTCCACCCGCAGGATGCGTCAGATGTTATCCCGAAAGCGCGGCGGAATCAATCACCAGGCCAGTGTGCCATGGAGCCAACGGACGGATTCGAACCGTCGACCTGCGGTTTACGAAACCGCTGCTCTACCACTGAGCTACGTTGGCCCCCATGAGCGCCAGCATTGACAATTGTACCACGCCAGCGGCCATCGGGTAGTCCTGACTACATGAAGCCTTTTTCTTGTTATGGGATACATGAATCCGAAAAACTGCATTGTCGCCCCATTAGTGACGGAAAACTTATGAAAAATATGTCAGCCTTGACAAGCCGACCCGATCTCACTAACCTACAAGAAATATATTCGGATTACCGCCCTTCGAGGCAAGAAAAGGAGGCAGACACATGCTCCCAAATATTTCGCTTAAGCCGGTCTCGCGTGATGACGTGGACAGGGTCGGATGGTGGCTGGAAGACGAGGAGGTGTCCTCGCGCTGGTTCGGACACTACGCCAGCGGCGACCCGATTCACCGCGGCTACGACCCGAACCATATGCTCGAATCGAGCGATTACGAGTGGATGCATATCTTCGGCGACCCCGACCGCCTCATCTTCTCGATATACAACGACCAGCAGGAGCACGTGGGCGAGTGCCAGATCATCCTCGACGGCGAGGGGGGAGCGGAGCTGTCCCTCCTCATAGGCCGCAAGGACCTGTGGCATCATGGATACGGCGCGGCGACCGTGCTCATCCTCATGGACCGCACGTTCACAACCCTCGGCTTGACCAGGGTGTGGGTGAACGTTCCGGAGGACAACCTGCCGGCGCTCGGTCTCTTCGAGAAGCTTGGGTTCGTCCGGTCGGACAAGCGAGAGTTGCGCACCCGCGCGGATGGGAGCGCGCTCAACGCATACATCCTGACTATCGACGCACGCACGCACGCGAGCCGGCAGCCGGCCGGCGAGCGGCCCGGGCCCGCCCCGGTGGTGACCATCACGGGTCTCCACGGCAGCCGCTCCGGCGAAGTGGCCTACGAGGTCGCAAACATGCTTGGCAGCCGTCTAGTGGACGACGAGATCGCGGACGAGCTGCGGCGCCGGCTGCAGTGCTCGCCCGCCGAGATAGAGGGCTTCGAGGCCAGCTTCCGCTCCTTCTGGACTAGGCTGCTCAACTCCATCATCGTCCCCATGGAGTGGTCCGCCCCTTACGACGCCGGATACCACGTCATCAGGCCGGATTCCCAGTTGGACCACGACCTGATAGAGGGGCAGCTTACCAAGGACAAGTACGTGAGCGCCTTGGAGGGCGTAACCAAGAAGCTCTGCCGAGAGGGCGGCGTGGTTATGCACGGCCACGGCTCCCACGTCACGGCCGCGGGCCACCAGGGAAGCGTCAACGTATTCGTCTCGGCATCGTTCGAGAGCCGGGCACGGCAGATAGCCGCGCAGGAAGACGCATCCGAGGGCCAGGCGTCGAAATGGCTGAAGGAGGCCGACAAGGAGACGCTCTCCATAGCCCGAAACCTGTGGGGCGGCGACATACAGGCCCCGGATGCGTTCGACCTGGTAGTGAACCTCGACAAGGTCTCGGCGCGGGACGCGGCGCAGATGATTGTCGGCGCAGTGTCCGGCGGGGTTGCGGTTGCCGCCCAAACCAGGGTCGAGGATCGGCAGGCCGAGTTCGCAGCCAGCTAGGGCCTCCTTGGGGACGTTCAGCGTAGAGATTGGCATAGGAGATCCCCAGGGCGAGCGCTGGGTTGTCATGGACGCCCTCGTGGACACGGGCGCGTCCATGACCTCGGCCCCCGTCAGGCCGTAGAACCCATGCCCGACTGGTGGGTAGAAGCGGCGCTCCCCGCGGCAGTGTTTGGGACGCTGCTCGCTCTCTGGATACTGCTCCCTCCCAAGGATGGCGAACAGGACTTCGCGAGCAGGATACGCAGCTGGCTCTTCCGCCGGTGAAGGGCGCCGTCCTGGACGACTACTTCGCCACCACGTTCACCAGCTTGCCGGGCACGTAGACCACCCTGACGACCTGCTTGCCCTGTACGTGGGCTGACACCCGTTCGCTCGACGCGGCGGCCGCCTTCGCCTCGGCCTCCGTTATGGACGCCGGGACTTCCAGGCGGTCGCGCAGCCGTCCGTTGACCTGCACCACGAGCGTCACCACCTCGTCGGTCGCCAGGTCCGGGTCCCACTCGGGCAACAGGTGGTCGTGGATGCTGAAATCGCGGCCAGTGTACTCCCAGAGCTCCTCGCTGACGTGGGGGGCCATCGGAGCCATGAGCAGCAGCAGCTTCTCGACCGCGTCGCTCCAGGCGTCGGAGCCGATGGCCCCGGCGTCCCAGGCGCGGCTCATGGCGTTGCTACACTCCATCAGCGCCGCGAGGGCCGTGTTGAACTTGAACTTCTCCAGGTCTTCCGTGACGCGCCTGATGGTCTTGTGGACGACGCGCGTCATGCCGCGCGCGGCCTCCTCGTCAACGGGTGTCCGGTCGAGGTCCGCGGGGTTCCTTACGCACATCTCCCAGACGCGGTTCAGCCACCGGGACATGCCGTTCAACCCGGTGTCGCTCCAGTTCCCGCCCTGGTCCCAGGGTCCCAAGAACATCAGGTAGCACCGCACCGCGTCGGCCCCGACCGTCTCGACGTACTCGTCGGGCGCGACGACGTTGCCGCGAGACTTGCTCATCTTCTGATGCTCGGCGATTATGTGGCCCTGGTTGAAGAGCCTGGTGAATGGCTCGTCGAAGTCCAGCAGGCCCAGGTCGCGCATCGCCTTGGTGAAGAAGCGGGCGTACAGCAGATGCATCACCGCGTGCTCCGCGCCCCCCGTGTACTGATCCACGGGGTTCCATGCCTTCACGGCCTCCGGGTCGAAGGGGCCGGAGTCGCAGCGCGGGCTTGCGAAGCGCAGCTGGTACCAGGACGAGTCCACGAAGGTGTCCATCGTGTCGGTCTCGCGCGTCGCGGCCCCTCCGCAAACTGGGCACTCGGTGTTCAGGAACCCCGCGTGGCGCTTCAGGGGAGACTCGCCCGTCGGCAGGAACTCGGCGTCGTCGGGAAGCGGCACCGGCAGGTCGTCCTCAGGCACGGGCGTTGTGCCGCACTGCTCGCAATAGACGATGGGAATGGGAGCGCCCCAGTAGCGCTGGCGCGAGATGAGCCAGTCGCGCAGCCTGTAGTTCACGGCGCGGCGGCCCCATCCCCTCTCCTCGATGAAGTCGGCTATCCTCTCCTTGCCCTCGCTACTGGGCAGGCCGTTGAACTGGCCGGAGTTGACCTGCGTCCCTTCGTCCAAGTACGCCTCCTCCAGATCCTCGCCGCTCCAGCCCTCTGGCGCGACCACGACCCTGATGGGCAAGCCCATCTTCTTGGCGAACTCGAAGTCGCGCTGGTCGTGGGCGGGCACCGCCATCACCACACCCGTACCGTAGGACAGCAGCACGTAGTCCGCGACCAGGATGGGCGCCCGCTCGCCGTTCAGCCGGTTGACGCAGTAGGCCCCGGTGAAGACGCCCGTCTTCTCCTTATCGGTGGACAGGCGCTCTATCTCCGTCTGCCGGCGGGACTGCTCGACGTAGGCGGCGACCTCGTCGCGGCGGTCAGCCGTCGTCAGCTTCTCGACCAGCGGATGCTCGGGCGCGATCACCACGAACGTAACGCCGAATATGGTGTCTATGCGTGTCGTGAAGGTGGTGAACGCCTTCTCGTCCAGCCCGTACTCGGATATGTCGAACTCGATCTCGACGCCCTCGCTGCGCCCGACCCAGTTCGTCTGCATGATGTTTATCTTCTCCGGCCACTCCAGCTTCGAGTGGTCGAGGAGCTCGTCCGCGTAATCGGTGATCTTGAAGAACCACTGGTTCAGGTCCCGCCGGACGACTTCGGTCTCGCACCGCTCGCAGCGGCCGTCCAGAACCTGCTCGTTCGCCAACACCGTGTTGCACGACGGGCACCAGTTGGCTGGAGCGTAGGCGCGGTACGCCAGGCCCTTCTCGTAGAGCTTCAGGAACAGCCACTGGTTCCACCTGTAGTATTCGGGCGCGGAGGTGTCGATCTCGCGCTCCCAGTCGTACACCGCGCCCATCGAGCGCAGCTGTCCGCGCATGTTCTCGATGTTGCTCGCCGTGCGCGCCGAGGGATGCACGCCGTCCCTGATAGCCGCGTTCTCGGCGGGCAGCCCGAAGGCGTCGAACCCCATAGGATGCAGCACGTTGTAGCCGCGCATCCGCATGTAACGGGCGTGGGCGTCCGACGGAGCCATCGCGTACCAGTGGCCGATGTGGAGGTCGCCCGACGGGTACGGATACATGGTCAGCTCGTACCGCTTGGGCCGCGGGTCGTCGTCGCGGACGGTATAGGTTCCGCTGCTCGCCCACCGCTCCTGCCACTTCGACTCGATAGCCGGCGCGTCGTATCGTCCGTCCGTCCTGCTCATCGTCTTGGCCGCCGTCGTCATGTCGTCCCCCTGCATAAAAGAAAAACCCGCCCCTGTGTTCAGGGACGGGATTGGTTGCATTGCTCAGTACCCCGCGGTACCACCCTGGTTGCCCCAAACGAGCCGGGGCCGCCTCGAAGCGGTAACGGCGCTTTTGCCGTCCGGCCCTACTCGCGTCAGCGTTCAGGCCGGATGCTCAGACCCAGCGCAACCGCCGGGCTCCGGCGGCTGCCTGGCCGCCGAAGGGCGAGTTCGCGGGTCCATGTGCGCCGGGCTTCCACCTACCCCCGTTCTCTATCGCACCGCGCCCGCTACTACTCCCCATCAACGCATCTACCATCACATTAGCACGCCCCAAGCGCGCCGGTCAACCAAAAGAAGGCGGCCATGCTATAATCCGAACCTGACCTCTGGGGAGCGAGCATCGTGAATCCGCGCGACCTGATTGAAATAGCCAGGCTGCTGGCGTCAGGAAGTCCCGGTCGGCCTCGCCAAGCGGAGCTTCGCCGGGCCGTGAGCTCCCAGAAGGGATCCAATCTTTCGCAAGGATGTTCGTGATGATGCAATCTGAACGTCACAAGGCCGACTATGACCCCGGAATAATCTTGTATCGTTCCGATGTGATGTGGCTCATAGACGAAGCAGAGAGAACCATGACCCGGTTCAAGGATACTGCGCCTGCGGACAGGCGCGCGTTCGCAACCCATGTTCTATTCAGGCAGCGCCGAGACTGACAACGCTGTGCTAGATTCGAACAAACCGGGAGGCTGCACATGTCAAGAAGGACACTACTCAAGACGACGGAGGAGACGAAGACGAAGGTCGCCAACATCGTCAGGAACGCTTTGGAGAAACAGTACGGCGACGAGCTTGTGTTCGACCCGATTACCGTGATACCCAAGATAGACCACGAAGGCGACGAGTATCTGCACGTGTACATCGTGTACGACGGAGACAGGGACAAGATGGACCCCGGGTGGACAGTTGGTCTGTCCGGACTCATCCTCGACGGGACGACGGAAGAGGAAATCTTCCGTGTCCCTGGAACCTCCTTCGTGGAGAAGTCGGAGTGGGAAGAGGACTCCGGCGCGAGAGTGCTGAATTACGTGCCGCTCGCATAGCGTAGTGGTGATTACGGCCATGCCTTGGCAGTGCCTCCCCTGATCGCTCGGCTCCTATCCCAGTCGGACCGGCGCGTGGCCCGCCAGACGCTATGGATGGGCGGCATAATGGTCGTCCAGCTGCTGGGCGGGCTGGCGCAGATATCCCTATCCGCCAGGATTCTTGGGCCAGAGGGCTTCGGCGTCCTGGCCATCATCATCGCCGCCGCCTCGATCGTCCACGGGTTGATAGCCATGCCGGGCGGCGACGCCGTCACCACATTCGTGACGCGGAGCGTAACCGCGGGGCGGCCCGAGGAGGCGGCCCGCATATTGCGTTTCACGCTGGCGGTGTCACTGGGCCTGTCCCTCGTTGCATACGCCGTCATCGCGGCCCTCGCTCTCACGGCCAGCGCCATGCTGGGACTCGACCCGGCGCACACGGACGCGGCGCTCCTGTACGGCGCCGTGGGCGTCCTCATAGCTGCGCAGTCCGAGTCGCTCGCGGTATTGAGGCTAGCCGACCGGGTGTCGCTGGGGCTGGCAGTTACTATCGCGAGCGTACTGACGCGGGTCGGCTTGATTGTGGCGGCGTGGTTGACGGACGGCGGCCTGATAGATATAATCTGGGCGCATGTCGCGGGCGCTGCGGTATATGGGATCGGGCTGTTCGTCGCAACCGCAGTGGCGGCGCGGCAGGCGGGCGTAATCGGCTTCCTGCGCTCGCTGTCAGTCGCAACGCCGCAGGACATGGTATGGTTCCAAGTTGGGACATTCGTGAAAGGCTCTATGGGGGCGCTGGCCGAGAATGTGGACTCCATCCTCGTCGCGCAATTCGCAGGCGTGGCTGACGCCGGACTGTACCGCGCGGCAAGGCAGATAGTGGACACCGCAAGGCGGCCGTTCCAACCATTGATGGCGGGAGTGCAGCCCGAGTACAGCAGGCAATGGTACTCGGGCGAGGGTGGGGAGTTGCGCCGCACGGCGCTTCGGTTCACTCTGCTGTCGCTCGCCTTGGCCGCCGCTGGATTTGGGATGCTTGCCATCTTCCGCGAACCTGTAACCTTGCTCGTTCTGGGAGATGGCTTCTCAGGCGTTGTCCCATTGCTGCTCATCATGTCCATAGGGTCTTTCGTCGCTGCCAGCATATCGCCGCTCGCTGTACTGCCTCAATCTGTAGGCCGCATTCGGCCATCGCTGGTAGCGTGGACCGCCGCATTCATCACGCTTCTTGCCGCCATGATATTGCTTATCCCCCTGTACGGCGCGGAGGGAGCGGCGTGGGCCAATACGGCGCACCGTATGGTCTGGTGGATGGTGGCAATTCCGTTTATAGTCTCGATACTGCATCAGAAAGCCTCACGCTTTCCGATCTATTGAAGACGGCAGAGAGGGGCATGGCATGACGAGCCGGCTTGACATCCTTGTGCTTCAGCCGGATTTCAGCAGATACGGCTCGGCGTACTACCAGCACAACTTCACCGAGGCCCTGGGACGCGCCCACCGCATCTTCCAGTACGGGCCGGGGCTGGAAGGCTACGATAGGCGGCATACGATAGACGATGTACTGAAGCTCTGTCCGTTCGAACCAGAACTCATATGCTTCGCTGCAGGCTGGGAGCTCGAAGACCCGGCCGTCCCCGAGTTCGACCCGCATCCGGCGATTAGAGTTCCCAACGTAGGCATACCCAGCGTAATGGTGCTGAACAAGGAGTACAAGAAGCTCGACAAGAAGTTCCAATTCATTCAGGACAACGCTATCAGCGCGGTCTTTACAGTGCATCACCACTATGGCCGATGGCAGGAGCAAACGGGAGTTCCCTTCGTTCACTTCCCCTTTGCCGTGGCTCCCGAGATGTTCCACGACTATTCAGAAGGAAAAGGCTACTCGCTGGGATTCTCGGGGAACCTGCACAGCCAATGGACCGATGTCAGGTCGAGAATCAAAAGCCGCCTCTACCTGCGCTGGCCTGTCAAAGCGCCCCGATACTGGCGTATCAGGCTGTTCTGGTCGGAGGGTTCCCGCCTGCCCGGCTTTCGTCTGCCCAAAGGGGAAGACTATGCGCGGCTGATCAACCGGAGCAAGATGTGGTTGGCTACTCCCAGCGCAGTTGGTCTGGTGGGACCGCGCTTCTATGAAGTGATGGCTACGAAAGCGCTGCTCTTCTGCAGCAGGTCGGACGCATACGATAGGCTGTTCGAGGACAAGACCCACTGCGTGATGTTCGACCCGGATCTCGACGACTTCGACGACGCGCTTTTCTACTACCTGAACCACGAGGACGAACGCCAGGCAATCGTTGAGGCCGCTTACGTCCATGTTATGGAGAACCACACGTGGGAACTGAGAATCAAGCAGTTCACGCACGTAGTTTCTGATATATTGAGGAACTGATTCGTGGGCAACCCTTTCAAACATATTTGCATGATCGGCCTCGGATACGTGGGCTTGCCAACTGCATTACTTCTGGCTAAGCGTGGCATCGAAGTGACTGGAGTAGATATTGACGCTGAGCGCGTAGCCGCTATCAACTCAGGCCGAACAACGATAGTAGAACCTGGCCTAGATGAAATGCTGCGCGATGTGGTCTCGTCCGCGATGTTGCGCGCGCAAGATACACCTGTAGCTGCTGATGTATTTATCGTTGCTGTGCCTACTCCTATCACTGCTAATTATGCCCCTGATCTTAGCCACGTTCGCGCCGCCTTGAACAGAATGGCCCCGTTGCTCGAAATCGGAAATCTCGTCATTTTAGAATCCACCTTGCCTGTTGGTGGGACAGAGATGTGTTGCGAATGGCTTGCTGATGCACGCCCCGATCTATCCTTTCCTCATAAAGCAGGTGAAGGTAGTGACATTCGCGTTGTTTACTGTCCGGAACGAGTATTGCCAGGAAATACTCTATTTGAGATGACGCACAACGACCGAGTTATAGGTGGAATCACGCCTGCCTGCACTATGGCCGCGCTCCAGATCTACCAAATTTTTTCACAAGGCGGCTATCATATGACCAATACGCGCACTGCGGAATTGGTCAAGCTGGTCGAGAACGCTTACCGTGACGTTAACATTGCTTTTGCCAACGAAATCTCCACGATATGTAATGTCCTAGACGTCGACCCGTGGGAAGTTTGCGATATAGCCAACAATCACCCACGAGTTGATATCTTGAGACAAGGGCCGGGCGTAGGTGGGCACTGTATCCCTATTGATCCTTGGTTCATAGTCCATTCGGTGCCAGAGGAGGCGCGTCTGATTCATATGGCGCGCCAAGTCAATAATGACAGACCGCGACGGGTAGCTGAACAGGTCATCTCAGTATGCAAAGAGATCAAGTCTCCCGTTATTGCCTGCCTTGGCCTTGCCTATAAAGCGGATACCGATGATGTTCGCGAAAGTCCTTCGATATCCGTTATACGGCAACTTCGGAAATCATATTCTGGTCGGCTCCTGGTAGTTGAGCCGAATATCACCGACGTATCATTGGATTTAACTGAAGATTACAGATCAGAGTTAGTGGACCTCAGTGTTGCGTTGGACAGCGCGAATGTTATCGTCCTGCTCACTGATCACAAAGAGTTTCGTCGTGTCAGATGGGAACAGCTTTCACTTTCAGGTCGAAAGATCATTGATACCAGAGGCATATGGCGAAAGAATCCGCGCCAGGAGGCAAATATATGAGCTTATTCCGCGATCACTACAGTGGGAAGTCGGTATTGGTCACAGGTGGTGCCGGAGCTATCGGCTCCAATCTGACGCGCGCCTTGGTAGAATCAGGCGCCCAGGTGATTGTTCTCGACAACCTATCATCGGCGGAGCGGTGGAGTGTTCCATCCTCTCCCAGCGTGCTCTTCGTGGAAGCCGACATCACGGACGAAATCGCGCTGAAGCGAGCCTTCTTCGAGAAGCCGGACGTGGTGTACCATCTGGCGGCTTTCTTCGCCAATCAGAACTCGGTCGACTACCCCGAGCGCGATCTCGAGATCAATGGACGCGGTACCCTGAAACTGCTCCAGTACGCCTCGCTGGCGGGAGTGGCAAGATTCGTCTATGCCTCGTCCGGAAGTTCCATCTATGGCAGCGACTCGCCCCTGCCGCTGCGCGAGGAGTTCATGTCGATGCACCTGAGTACGCCCTACCAGATAACAAAGATGGTGGGCGAGTTGTACTGCAACTTCTTCTACAACCACTACGGCCTGAAGGTGGTCAAACCCAGGTTCTTCAACTCCTACGGCCCCGGCGAGATACCAGGACAGTATCGCAACGTGATACCCAACTTCATATTCTGGGCAATGAAGGGCTTGCCTCTCCCCATCACCGGCGACGGCGAGGCGACCCGTGACTTCACTTTCGTCGGCGACATAGTTGACGGCCTGCTTGGAGCCGGACACTTGGAGAGCGCGGTCGGACAGGAGTTCAACCTGGCATCCGGCTCGGAAACGAGGATTGTAGATCTGGCTAACATGGTGAACGCCGCCACCGGCAATAGCGCTGGAATCCAATACGTCTCGCGACGAAAATGGGACACCAAGAGCAGGCTGCTGGCGTCTATTGACCGCGCCAAAGACCTCATCGGATACGCGCCAAAAACCAATTTCGAGGAAGGGCTGGAACTGACCATACAATGGTTCCGAGAGAATTGGGAGCTGATAGAAGATTCCGCCAGCTTCGCTCCCGGCTCCTCGTCCGCTGTGCGGCAGATTGCCACAACTCGCGCTGATCAGCAAGTTTGAGGACAAACAAAAGCATGTCAAAGAGAATCGCGAACACTCTAACCTATCTAGCAAGGCAGCGAAGGCTGTCCATAATCAAGTCGCTCATACGCAGCGCCAAGCGCCCGCCAGTTCGCAACCTACCGCTTTGTTGCGACGAAGCCTCGTGAATAACCCGATAGGAACATGGCGATGAAAGACGCTCCAATAAAGGTCTTGGTCGTCTTCGGCACGCGCCCGGAAGCAATCAAGCTGGCGCCCGTTCTGAGCGAGCTTGGCCGACGCTCCAAGGACGGAGCTGTCCGTTATTCCGTATGCGTTACAGGCCAGCACCGACAGATGCTCGACCAAGTTCTGGACATCTTCGGCATACAGCCGGACTACGACTTGGAGTTGATGACCGAGTCCCAATCGCTTGCGCAGGTCGCCGCAGCGGTCCTGACAGGAATGGAGCCTGTTCTGGATGTCGAACAGCCCGATTGGATAGTAGTGCAGGGGGACACGACTACTGTGGCGGCTGCGTCCCTGGCCGCGTATTATTCGAGGTCCAGAGTCGCTCACGTAGAGGCGGGGCTTCGCACCCACGACAAGTGGCAGCCCTTCCCGGAGGAGATGAACCGCAAAGTTGCGGATGCCATTGCCGACCTGTATTTTCCCCCCACCGAGTCTGCCAAACGAAACCTGTTGCGCGAGGGAGCGCCGGAAGATGCTGTCGTCATCACTGGCAACACGGCCATAGATGCTCTGCAACGCATCGTCTCAACGCCTCGACCGCATGGCGTCAGCGAGTTAATTGCCGCCGGCGGTGACGACAAACTGATACTCATTACCGCCCACAGGCGTGAGAGTTTCGGTCAGCCCCTGGAAAATATCTGCGCCGCAATCAGAGAGTTGGCGTCCATCCGCCCCGGAGTGCGGATCATTCTCCCTGTGCATATGAACCCCAATATAAGACAGCCGGTGAGCAGGATGCTTTCGGGATTGGACAGGGTCCGATTGATAGACCCGCTAGACTATGTTTCTATGGTCCACCTCATGAACGCTTCCTACCTGGTGCTTACAGACTCCGGCGGTGTCCAGGAAGAGGCCCCGGCATTGGGCAAACCAGTACTGGTCATGCGCGAGGTAACAGAACGCCCGGAAGGGATCGCGGCCGGAGTCGCCAAACTCGTGGGTACGGACACTCGACGCATAGTCAGCGAGACGCAGACGTTGCTGGAAGACGAATGCGAGTACGCCAAGATGAACAGGGCGGTCAATCCTTATGGGGATGGCTACGCCAGCCGCCGCATCGTCCGGGCTCTGCTCGGAGAGCCAACAGATGAGTTCGATATTCCCGTATAATTAAGTGAGGAAGACCCCATGACTACGAGCGTAAGGGCAAAATTCACCAACGGGACCATCGTGCTCCTGGAGCCGCTGGACTTCGCGGAGGGCGACGAAATCCTCCTGACAGTGAACGGCGACAGCCAGAAGCCCCCGGCGAGCGAGGCCGCGCCATACGCGGAGGACGCGGACCAGGACGGGGCCGAAGACGCGGGGCGCAAGGTAGAAGTGGAGCCTAACTATTCAGCGGGGCGGTCCGTGATGAAAATGTTCGAGGAGCTCCGCAGCGCTTACCCTGACGAGACTTGGGATGACCTGCCGGCCGATGGGGCCATTAACTACAAACACTACCTCTACGGCTGGCCGAAGGAGGAGGAAGGCTGAGAGTAGTATTTCGCGCAGGAGAGAGGCAAAGCCGGCCTGCGCGAAGTCCCCGTCAGGCGCGCATGACCTCGTTCGGATCGTGGTATCCTTGACATGGCGCGACGGCATCCGAATCTGGCAGCCGCGAGGGAGGAGACCCCATGACTACGAGCATAAGGGCAAAGTTCACCAACGGGGCCATCGTGCCCCTGGAGCCGCTGGACTTCGCGGAGGGCGACGAAATCCTCCTGACAGTGAACGGCGACAGCCGGGAGCCCCCGGCGGGCGAGGCCGCGCCATCCGCGGAGGACGCAGCGCAGGACGGGACCGAGGATGCAGAGCGCAAGGTAGAAGTGGAGCCTAACTATTCAGCGGGGCTGTCCGTGATGAAAATGTTCGAGGAGCTCCGCAGCTCCATGCCTGAGGGGGCCTTGGATGGCATACCGGACGACGCCTCCATAAATATCAAGCACTACATGTACGGCAAACCAAAGGAGGAAATCTGAGAGAAGTATTCGCGGACTCCGGGTATTGGATAGCGGCCTTGAGACCCGAAGACAGGCTGCATGAAAGAGCGAAGGTCGTCGTCGAGCGGCTGGGGCCTCATAGGATAGTCACAAGTGAGATGGTCCTCGTCGAGTTCCTGGACTTCATGGGGGTTCTTGGAGAGCAGAGCCGCAAGATAGCCTCCAATGCGGTGGCTGGGCTTGCAGACGACCCAAAAGTGGAGGTCGTGCCCCAGACGAGCCGCCAGTTCGAGGCCGCCGTCGCCCTCTACGCCTCGCGTCTCGACAAGCGGTGGAGCGTCGCGGACTGCGCGAGCTTCATCCTGATGGAGGAGAGGAACATCCGTGAAGCCCTTGCCCACGACCGCGACTTCGCGCAGGCCGGCTTTGCCGCTCTGCTGCGCGAAGCCCCCGGCAGGCGCGCATGACCTCGCGGGGCGTTGTTCTTGGCTTAGCTGGCGGTTACAGCCGCCGCGCGGGGCTCTCCCGATAGGTCGCGCAGGTACGAAGCCCGTCCATCGGGGAAGGATGCGGCAGCCAGGGCCATGACCGCCTCCAGTTGCGGCGGGTCTATCTCCACCAGCATTGTTCCGCCGGGCTTCAACACGGCGGGAGCCTGCTCGAAGAGTCGGCGCGTGAGGTCGAGGCCGTCGGGCCCTCCGTCGAGAGCCACGACCGGCTCGCGCCTGACCTCCCGGCTCAGCCGCGCTATCTGGCCTGACCTGATATACGGCGGGTTCGACACTATCAGATCGACCGGGCCGCCCACGGGAGCCAGGAGATCGCCGCGCGTGAGCCGCACTCGCCTGGAGACTTCGTGCCTGCGGCAGTTCGTCTCGGCCACGTCGAGCGCGGCCTGTGATACGTCGGTGGCGTACACCCTGCATGACGGCAGGTTGACGGCGAGGGCCACGGCGACGGCGCCGCTGCCAGTCCCAACGTCGGCTATGGCGATGGCTGACCGGCCGGCGCCGAGTTCGACTGCCTTGTCCACGAGCAGCTCGGTCTCCTGGCGCGGTATCAGGACCGCGGGCGTAACGCGCATCTCCAAGCCGTAGAACTCCCTCCATCCGAGGATGTAGGCGAGGGGCTCGCCCCGCTCCCGGCGCTCGACCATCGAACCCAGCCGCTCGAGCTCCCTGGGTCCCACCTCGTCCTCCAGGGCGGCGAAGAAGGCCGCCCGGTCGATTTCCAGCGCGCCGCGCAGCAGCGCCTCGGACTCGAGGGCCGAGTCCTCGACGCCGAGCCGAGAGAGCCGTTCCGAAGCCTGGACCCAGGCGGCGCGCAGGGTCTCATTCATTCCCATGAAAATAGTGGGCTCCCGCTTTCGCGGAGCGGCGGTGAGGATGACCGCCATTTTCATTCCATCGAAGCGCCCCGTGCAAGGGCCGCTCATTCGCAATCCTCGATTTCTGGCGTGTGCTACGATGTTCGGGTGTCCCTCAACGATAAATACGTGGCGATAGTGGACTACCAGGCCGGCAATCTCCGCAGCGTCCAGAAGGCGCTGGAGCGGTTCGGCGCGAGGGCCGTGGTCACGAGCGACCGCGACCGGATAGGCGCTGCGGACGCGATGGTATTCCCCGGCCAGGGCGCGAACGATTCCTCCATGCGCCACCTGAGAGCGCTCGGCCTGGTCGAGCCGATACGCGAATTCGTACACAGCGGCAGGCCCTTCATGGGCGTATGTTTGGGGCTGCAGCTCCTGCTGGAAGGCTCCGACGAGGGCGTCGAGCCTGGCCTCGGTCTCCTGGAAGGCTGGGTGCGCCGGCTCCCGCCGGGCTGCAAGACGCCCCACATGGGATGGAACCGGGTCAGCTTTCGGCAGGACCACCCCGTGTTCGAGGGCGTGCGCGACGGCTCGTACTTCTATTTCGTACACAGCTACTACGCCGACCCTGAGGACAAGGCCCTGGTGGCCGGGGAGACGACTTACGGGGTGGAGTTCTGCTCGGCATTGGGCTGGGGCAACGTCGCGGCGGTGCAGTTTCACCCGGAGAAGAGCGGCGAGGCCGGGCTGACGCTGTACAAGAACTTCGTCAAACTCGTGGAGCGAGGCGCGTAATCGGCGATGGAAGTCATCCCTGCAATAGACATCCGGGGCGGGCGGTGCGTGCGCCTGTTCCAGGGCGACTACGACCGCGAGACGGTCTTCTCCGACTCCCCCGCCGAAATGGCGGCGCTCTGGGTAGAGCGGGGCGCCGCCCGTCTGCACGTGGTGGACTTGGACGGCGCGCGGACCGGCCAGGCCGTCAACATCGGTGTGGTCGAGATGATCGCGCGCTCGGTTCCCGTTCCGGTACAGTACGGCGGAGGCGTCCGGGACGTGGCCTCGGCGCGGAGCGCCATCGCGCGCGGCATCGACCGAGTGGTAGTCGGCACGGCAGCCGTGGAAGATCCTGGCCTGGTCGAGCGCCTGGCGCATGAGCTTGGCGGCGAATCGCTCGTGGTCAGCGTCGACGCGCGAGATGGCCGGGTCGCCCTCCGCGGCTGGACGCGCGAGAGCGGAGCCTCGGCCATCGAGCTCGTCCGGGACCTAGAGGCGGCCGGGGTGGAGCGCATCGTCTATACGGACATATCGAGGGACGGCACCCTCACCGAGCCGAACTTCCGCGCGGTCGAAGACCTGGCCGCGGCGACGCGCATGAAGGCGCTGGTCGCAGGAGGCGTCTCGTCGGTCGAGCACGTGTCCAGGCTCGCGGAGATTCCCGTCGAGGGCGCGATAGTCGGGACCGCCGTGTACACGGGGGACGTGGACCTGGGACAGGCCATCGCCGCGGCAAATCAACACTCGGCTAGGAGGCGGCCCGGTTGCTGACGAAACGGATCATACCGTGCCTGGACGTCGACCGCGGGCGCGTGGTCAAGGGCGTCAGCTTCGTAGATATACGGGACGCCGGCGACCCCGCCGAGCTCGCGGCGCTCTACGACCGCGAGGGCGCCGACGAGCTCGTATTCCTGGACATCACGGCCAGCTCCGACTCGCGCGGGATAATGATAGACATCGTGAAGCAGGTCTCCGAGCAGGTCTTCATACCGCTGACCGTGGGCGGCGGAGTACGCTCAGTAGAAGACGTCAGGGGCCTGCTGGAGGCCGGGGCCGACAAGGTCTCGCTCAACACGGCGGCAGTCCGGAACCCAAGCCTCGTCGCCGAGGCGTCAGCACACTTTGGCTGCCAGTGCATCGTGGTCGCCCTCGACGCCAAGCGCGTCGAAGAGCGCGGCGCTCCCTCGAACGGCGTGGATGCGAGCCTTGCCCTCGATGAAGGCTCCACCTGGGAGGTGTACACTCACGGCGGGCGGAGGCCGACGGGGATCGATGCCGTGAGGTGGGCCAGTCGGGCCGTGGACCTGGGCGCGGGCGAGCTGCTGGTAACGAGCATGGACACGGACGGGCAGCAGGCGGGATACGACCTGGACCTGCTCCGCGCGGTCTCGGAGGCCGTCACGACGCCGGTCATCGCCAGCGGCGGCGCGGGAGAGATGGAGCACCTGTACGAGGCGGCGACCGCGGGGAAGGCCGACGCAATCCTAGCGGCGAGCATATTCCACTTCGGCAAGATCAGGATCGGCGAGGTCAAGGAGTACCTTGCCAGGCGTGGCCTGCCGGTCAGAATGGCGAATTGAGAATGGGAAGCGGCGAATTGGACAAAGAGAAGCGGGTCAGGCTGGACGACAAGGGGCTCGTGCCGGCGATAGCCCAGAACGCGGATACCAAAGAGGTCATCATGCTGGGCTACATGAGCCCTGGCGCGCTCAAGCGGACGCTGGAGGGCGGCGACGTCTGGTTCTATAGCCGCAGCCGAGCCGACCTCTGGCACAAGGGCGAGGTGTCCGGCAACTACATGCGCGTCAGGTCCGCGTCCATCGACTGCGACGCCGACGTCATCCTGCTGCAGGTGGACCCCGACGGCCCGATATGCCACACGGGGGAGCGAGTCTGCTTCTTCACGGCCCTGGAAGAGCTGCCCGGCTTCGAACATGCCGACACGGGGCCCGGAATCCTCGACGAGCTATTTTCTGTCATCCAGGACCGCAGGCGGAGCCTTCCGGAGGGCAGCTACACTACCGAGTTGTTCAGGGGCGGCGTGGACCGAATAGGCCAGAAGGTTATCGAGGAGGCAGGCGAGTCCGTCATCGCGGGCGTGAAGCTCGACAAGGACGCGCTGGCCCGCGAGGCGGCTGATCTGCTGTACCACCTGCTGGTCCTACTGTCGGCGAACGGCGGCAAGCCCGAGGACGTATACGCCCACCTCCGGTCAAGGCG
Organism: uncultured Dehalococcoidia bacterium; assembly: GCA_958296115.1. Classification (GTDB taxonomy): domain Bacteria; phylum Chloroflexota; class Dehalococcoidia; order Lucifugimonadales; family CAJWER01. Next base: position 1,146,922 of record OY282442.1, on the reverse strand, counting down.
AAAGTAGTCCCCGTCCATTTAAATATGACGGGTAGGCAGTCCTGCATTATCCCCTCTCCCTTGACTGGAGAGGGCTAGGGTGAGGGTGATTCAGGACGCTAAAACCTACAGCTGGATCCGGTGAAACGGCTTGGAATCAGGTGGAACCTGCCTCTTCTAGGGCTGCCGCCGCTCGGAGCGCGGTCGCCTCGTCCAGGTGGCGGCCTACGAGCTGGACGCCGATGGGCAGGCCGTCCGAGCTGCGTCCGAAGGGGACCGAAACCGCTGGGGAGCCAGTCAGGTCGAACGGTATGGTGGCCCTCAGCGCATTGCGCCCGACGACCGACACCCCATCTACGTCGATCTTTGCGGCGCCGTGGGGGTGCGCCGGAATCGGCGTGGACGGACAGAGGAGCAGGTCGTAGGCGGCGAAGAGTCTGGCCGCATCCTGCCGCAGCAGCTCGCAGTCCGCAACCGCCTCCTGGTACTCCTGCATGGACGGCGCGGGCGCTGCCAGGCGGCGGCGAATCGGCGCGGCAAGCATATCCTCCTTGCCCTCGACGATGGGAGTGAGCCAGTGGCGGCCTTCGGCGGCGTAGATGGCATCGGAGATAGCCTGGCCCGACAACTCGTTCCACGACTCCAGTGAGACCAGCTCGACGTGATGCCCCATCTCTTCGAATGCGCTGGCCGCGCGGCTGACGGTCTGACGCACGTCGGCGGACACCGGGGCGAAAGGCCCCTCCGGGCAGTACGCTATCCGCAGCTTGCCCAGTGGTCGTTCGAGGTCCACGTCGGGCGGCGGCGCGGGCAGCGCGTAAGGGTCCGCGCCATCGGCTCCCGATAGGATGGAGAGGGCGAGCGCGGCATCGCGGGCCGTCCTCGTCAGCGGCCCGACGTGCATGTAGCGGAGGAGCACATCCGGCCAGTGCCCTGTCAGCGGGATGCGCCCGTGGGTTGCCTTCAGGCCCACGATGCCGCAGTAGCTCGCGGGCTCGCGTATGGAACCGCCGACGTCGCTGCCGATTCCCAGGGGCGACATTCGGCTGGAGACCGCTGCCGCCTCGCCTCCGCTGGACCCGCCCGGCGTGCGGCTCTCGTCCCAAGGGTTGTTCGTCCTGCCGAACAGCCGGTTGTCGGTCTCCCACCAGAGGGCGAACTCAGGCAGGTTCGTCTTGGCCATCATGACGCCGCCGGCTTCCAGGAGGCGAGTTACGACCGTTGCGTTCTCGTCGGGCACGTTGCGCTCGAATATGAGCGACCCGCCGGTGGTCCTTATGCCGGCCGTGTCTATGCAGTCCTTGACGGTAAAGGGCACGCCGTGCAGGGGTCCCCAGGATTCTCCCCGCATAACGGCGTCCTCGGCCTGGCGGGCTCGCTCCATCGCCCCATCCACCATCGTAACGATGGCGTTGAGCCTAGGGTTCAGCGCCTCTATCTGGTCTAGGCACGCGCCCAGCGCTTCGACGGGTGAAACCTGCCGGGCGCGGATACCCTCCGCAAGCCCAACGGCATCGAGCGTCAACAATTCTTCGCTCATATTCCTCCCTGGTACTGGTTCAATGTAGTTTGGCATCCTGAATCACCCTCACCCTAGCCCTCTCCCTTGACGGGAGAGGGGATAAGGCGGGACTGCCTACCCGTCATATCTAATGGACGGAGTACTGGGGGCGCGGGAATCCCGGATCTGGCGGCAATCGCTCACAGGTCTTCGGGGCGGTATATGAGCGAGCCGCCGTACACCCCCATCCTGGAGTCGTCGAGGATGCTCCAGGCGTAATAGACGGTGACGATTCTGCCGTCGTCGAGCTGGACGGAGCTGGGGTATCCGCAGTCCCGGTCGCCGACGTCGCCTACCAGGAGCAATTTGCGGTCGGTGTCCCAGGTCTTGCCGTCGTCGCCACTGAGCATTCCGTGTACGCCGTAAGGCGCGACACGGCGGCCGTAGGTCAGCAGCAGCCGGCCGTCCTGCAGCCGTATGACGTCGCCGGGGTGCTCCTGGTCGTCCGTGATTCGGATGGGCTGCGTCCAGCTGCGCCCTGCGTCGTCGGACGTGGTTTGCCACAACCCGGTTGCGCCCTCCTCGGTTCCCCGAAGCATGACCAAGAGCCGGTCGCCGCCGAGGTGGCACAGGGCCGGCTCTCCGTATCCCTCGCCCAGGGTGACGCAGTCCGTCCAAGTGCGTCCGTGGTCCGAGGACCGGACGAGGAAGGAGCCGCCCGCCTGCCTGGGCCTTTCGGTGGTACTGATGCCGTATGCCATGAGCATCGCGCCGTCGGGCAGGGTGAGCATCTTGTTGAAGGCCGATGCGTATCGGTGGTGGTCGTCAGGGCCGGTCCTTGCGGTGTAGCTCCAGATCTCGTTGCCCTGGCCGTTCACGAGCTCGGCCTCGCTCCACGTCGCGCCGTTGTCCGTGGAGCGGGACATCCACATCGCCGTATATCCGCCCCGGTCCTTGTCGGGCGTCCATCTGCCGTCTACGTACCTGTCGGCCCTGATGAAGCAGGCCAGCAGCGCGCCGTCGGCAGCGACGCCGAACGCGGGGTTCCTGTCGTCCGGGCCAACGTCGGAGATGACGGAGGCATGGCTCCACGACTCGCCGCCGTCGGGAGAGGACACGAACACGAGCCTGCCGCGCTCGCCGATGTGGAAGTCGCCGTCCCGCGTTACGACGCCGAGGTGGCCGTTGGGCAGCTTGTGCAGCGCGGGCCAGAACCCGCCCATCGTGGTCATGACGTACCGCTTGACCGGCAGGGGGCGGTACACTGCGCTGAATACGGGGATTTCTCTCTTGAAGTACACGGCGTCCTCCCTTCTTGCCCGGACGCTATGCCAGGCTCCACCTGGTGGCCATGATGCAGGTCTTCTCGCCCTCGTTCTCGACCTGGTAGTAGATGGTAAGCAGCTCGCCGGGCTCTATCTCGACGGTGGCCGGGTAGCCCAGGTCGCCGTTGGGGGCGTCGTCGCGCAGGACTATCTCGTTCTCGATGTCCCAGGTCCGCCCGCCGTCGTGGCTGAGGCAGGCCCTTTCGCCGAAGGGCTGCCGCCTGATTCCGTAGGTTACGAGGGCGTCGCCGCTCGCCAAGCGAATCAGGTGGGGCGGCCATCCCCAGATGGGGGTCCGATGCGCGGACGTCCATGACCTGCCCCCGTCGAGGCTTTCCGACTGGTGCATGTGCCACTCGTCGTATCGCCGCTTGGTGGGTTCGTAGCGTATCAGGGTTACTATCCTGCGGTCTTGGAGCTCGACGAGGTGCGGCTCGTTGAAGTACTGAGCGTCGGCGAGCTTGTCTTCGGGGATCGGAATGACCCCTGCCATCCGCCATGATCGGCCCTCGTCTCTCGACTCGACGGCAGCGACAGTCGGCCGGCCCTCGACGCGGGCGTTGCCGACCATCATGAGCCGCCCGTCCGCGAGCTGTATGGGGCCGTGGGGCGCGGTTACTATCGTATCGACCTGGGGTTCCCAGGTCTTGCCGCCGTCGGTGGATCGCCGGGACCAGTGTCCGTGATAGCGCTCCCTGTCGCGCGGGGGTATCTTGCGCCAGTGGCGCAGCCAGGACATGTACTCAGCGGGGTACTGTTCGCGGTATCTCTGGGGGTCAGAGTACGAGACGCCTGTGAACCAGGTGATGACGAGCGCGCCCGACCGGGTTACCAGCAGCCCCGTGTCGCGGTCGTCCAAGGGGGAGTTGTTGATGGTTTCGGCGTCGCTCCAGGTCTCGCCCCCGTCGCGGCTCCGTATCAGCTGGTTCACGCCGTAGGGGCAGACGTGTGTTTCGCGTTCGCCGGAGAAGACAACGAGGAGTTCGCCGTCGCCTGCGCGGGCAATAGTCGGCCATCCCAGGTAGTTGCCAGGCTGCTTGCAGATGACCTTGCTCCAGCGGACCGACGCCTGTATTCCTGCCATTCTTAGCCCCCTCGGTGGGATCGCCGATACCTTATCACGGATATGGGCTTATGGAGCAAGGCGGCGTGCTACAATGGCGCTAGTTCGCAATCAACCTCAGGCGGAGAAGCATCCAATGGCCCGCACGTTCGTTTCGCGCGAGATATTCCCGGAGTACATCGAGAAGATCGAGGAGGAGACCGACGCCGAGGTGTGGAAGGACGAGCTGCCTCCGCCGCGGGACACGCTGCTCGAGAAGGTGAGGGGAATTGACGGGCTGCTGTGCCTACTGACCGACGGGATAGACGGCGAGCTGATGGACGCCGCGGGGCGGCAGCTCAGGGTCATCAGCCAGATCGCGGTCGGATACAACAACATAGACATTCCGGAGGCGACCAGGCGGGGGATCCCCGTTGGCTATACTCCGGAAGCGCTGACGCAGACCACTGCTGACGCAACTCTGGCGCTGATGCTGACGGCGGGGCGGCGGGTTACGGAGAGCGAACGGGCGGTCCGCGCCGGAAAGTGGCGGACGTGGCATCCGCTCCACTACTTGGGGCAGGACCTGTACGGGGCGACGCTGGGGATCATCGGGATGGGGCGCATCGGGTTGGAGGTCGCCAAGCGCGGCCTGGGGTTCGACATGAAGATACTGTACTACGACATCGCTCCCCGTGAGGACCTGGAGGCGGACTACCCGCTGACTTTCGTGGATCTCGACACGTTGCTTCGGGAGTCGGACTTCGTGTCGCTTCATACGGTGCTGGACGAGAGCACTCATCACCTAATCAGCGACGACGCATTCTCGAAGATGAAGTCGAACGCCGTGCTGGTGAACGCGGCCAGGGGGCCGATAGTGGATCCGGCTGCGCTGCACAGGGCGCTCACGGGCGGGCAGATCGCGGCGGCAGGGCTGGACGTGACCGACCCCGAGCCGATACCGATGGACGATCCGCTGCTGACGCTGGACAACTGCGTAATCGTGCCCCACATCGCAAGCGCGAGCGTTGCCACGAGGCGCGAGATGTCCAGGATTTCGGCGACCAACTTGCTCAACGGCGTTAGGGGCGAGAGGCTGCTGACCTGCGTCAACCCGGAGGTGTACGACCGTTAGGGTGGGCGCCGGAATCAGGATTTGCGGGATTGGGAGAAGCGCTGGCGGGACGCCATGGGGATAGTGGTGAGTGTTGAGTAGTGAGTGGGGAGAGGGGAATTAAGATGGGGATGCAGGCGGGACGCCTGCGCTCCAGGGATGGGGGACGCGCTGAATTGCCTTCACCCTTGGGTCTCTCCCCGTTGGGGGAGGGTGATGAAGGCTGGGGCCTTGTTGGCGCCTTCGGCTATGTTCGTTTTGTCTCGGTCGGCTCCTTTTGCGAGGGAATCGCCCTTATCCTGGCCCTTCTCCCGTCTGGGGAGAGGGACAGAGCGGGGAATCGCCCTTGTCTCCTAGCCCTTTCCCTTCGGGGGAGGGGCGCAGGGCGGGGCGTATGCCCTCACCCTGGCCCTTTCCCCCGTGAGGGAGAGGGTAACTTGGCGGGTCTTGCGACCCGCGCCCTGTCTACTCCTGGTTTCCCCCGCTCTCGCGGGAGATGAGTTTGCCTTGCAAGGCAGTGACTCCGGTACTTGCTTCGAGGATGCCGACGTCGATCGCCCGCCGACACTGGGGGTGCAGCCCCTCCTCTAACTTTCCCGGACGGCTGACGGTCCTTTGCGGGACCGCCTGCGTTTCGCGCTTGGACCTTCCACCCGCCAAGGCGTCGGGCTGCGCTGGCTACGGTCCTCCCGGTCGTCCGAGAGTCCGCACCTGGAACGGGGGAGACGCATTTGGCACTGCGTCGTCCTGGCGGGACGCCGAAAACGCAGACCGACCTTCTCGTACCGCGGCTGGTCCCATCCCAACATCAGCGACGGTATGAATGCCCACAAGTTTTGGCAGAGCTCAATCTGCGCTCGTTTGGGTTACGCCCCTTCGAGCCGTCTACTAGACTAGCACGACTGTTCTCGCGGTGTCAAGGGGCAGTTTGGGGCAATTTGGGGGCAATTTTCGGGGGAGGCCGGGGAGTCACCCTCACCCTAGCCCTCTCCCGTCTAGGGAGAGGGGACGCGGCGGGGGGTGAGGCGGGAGGAAGGGGAGCGCCGGGGCGTGTGCTATAATCCCATTGATTGCATCCTCGGCAGGAGTGAGCGAGCCCGTCATGCCCCTTTTCGAGGACCTCAAGGTTTTCAGCGGCAACGCCCACCGGGACCTGGCCAGCGACATTTGCTCGTACCTGGGGGTGTCGCTGGGGTCATGCGACGTCTTCAAGTTCAGCAACGACCAGACGTTCGTGAGGATATTAGAGAACGTCAGGGAGAAGGACGTTTTCATCGTCCAGACGCTATCGGAGCCTGTCAACGACCACTTGATGGAGCTGCTTATCATGATAGACGCGGCTCGGCGCGCGTCCGCGGGCCGCATCACGGTTGTGATTCCGTACTACGCATACGGGCGGACGGACAAGAAGGACCAGCCGCGCGTTGCGATAACAGCGCGGCTGATCGCCGACTTCATAAGCGTGGCCGGGGCGGACCGGGTGTTGACCATGAACTTGCACGCCGGGCAGATCCAGGGCTTCTTCAACATACCGCTGGACGAGCTGACCGCGATTCCGACGCTGGCGGCCAACTTCGAGGAGCGGGGCGTGGGCAACCTGGTAGTCGCGGCTCCGGACGTGGGCGGGGCCAAGAAGGCGCGGGACATGGCGAACCTGCTCGACGCCAACATCGCTATCGTAGAGAAGCAGCGTATCGGCAACGAGGACAGGGTGGAGGCGATGAGCGTCATCGGAAGCGTCGAGGGCAAGACTGTCCTGATAGTGGACGAGGAGATAGACACGGGGGGGACGGTCACGGCCGCGGCGCAGATTCTCAAGGAGCAGGGCGCGGCCCGCATCTACTGCTCGGTGGTGCATCCGCTGCTTTCCGGCAGCGCGTCGAGCAGGCTGGCGGATAGCCCATTGAGCGAGTTGGTGGTGACGGACACCCTGCCGATTCCGGACGAAAAGCGGTTCGACCGGATGAGAGTGCTGCCCATATCTTCGATGCTGGGCGAGGCCATCCACCGCATCCACAGCGGGCTTTCGGTGGGGGCGATGTTCGGACACCAGCAGTGAGCCGGGTGATAGGGAGCATGGCTGCCGCAGCTAGGCATAAGGACATCAGCGACACCCTCCTCGAGCGCGCCGAGGCGGAGTTCCAGGGGGATGACCTGATCCATGCATCTGAAAAGACCTGGGGCGCGCTGACCCATTGCGTGAAGGCCGCCGCCCACGAGCGGGGCTGGGAGGACGGCCCTCACTACGTAGTGATGAGGAACGCACAGAGGCTGATAGCGCGTTCCCCGAACCGCGTCGAGAACATGAAGCGGCTCGGACTGGCGAGGCCCTTCACGTCAACTTCTACGAGGACGACCTGGAAGCGGACATGGTAGGGCTTGGCATCGAGAGCGCCCGGACGCTCATAGCGGATATGAAGACAGCGGCGTCCCGATTTTCGACCCAGCGTTAGACGCCGCGCCGAGCGACCGCGTAGACGTGGACGCGGAGGAAGGAGGATGAATCCGAATGTTCAAGTCCATCGCCAAGTTGATCGGCGGCTCCTCCGAGCGATCGGTCAAGAAGCTTCAGCCCTACGTTGACAAGGTAAATGGGCTGGAGCCGGCCTTCGAGCGGCTGGGGGACGAGGAGCTGCGCCGCAAGACGGACGAGTTCAAGGCCCGCATCCGTGACGGCAAGACGCTCGACGCCATCCTCCCGGAGGCCTTCGCGGCGGCCAGGGAGGCCGCGAAGCGCACGCTGGGCCAGCGGCACTTCGACGTCCAGATCATAGGCGGCGTGGTTCTGCACCAGGGCAAGATCGCGGAGATGCGGACGGGGGAGGGCAAGACGCTGGTGGCAACGCTGCCCGCCTACCTGAACGGGCTGGTCGGCAAGGGCGTCCACGTGGTAACGGTGAACGACTACCTGGCTCGGCGCGACGCGCAGTGGATGGGGCAGATCTACGACAAGCTGGGGCTGTCGGTGGGTGTCTTGCAGCACGAGACGGCGTACCTGTATGACTCGTCGGGCAAGGGGCGCAAGGGTATGGAGCATCTGCGGGAGGCGTCCCGGCGCGAGGCTTACGCGGCGGACGTTACCTACGGCACGAACAGCGAATTCGGTTTCGACTACCTGAGGGACAACATGGTGGTGAGGCGCAGCGCCCAGGTCCAACAGGATGAGAAGTCGGGGGGCGCCGCGGGCGGGGGGGCATTGCACTACGCGATAGTGGATGAGGTGGACAACATCCTGATAGACGAGGCGCGGACGCCTCTAATCATATCGGGGCCTGCGGAGGAGTCTCCGAAGGAGTACTACCGATTCGCAAAGCTGGCGCCTGGCCTTTCCGAGGCCGAGGATTACACGATAGACGAGAAGCATCGGACGGCCTCGCTGACGGCCGAGGGGATGAGCAAGATAGAGAGGCTGCTGAAGGTCGATAACCTGTATTCGCCCGATAATTTCAGGCTGGTCCACTTCGTGGAGAACGCGCTGAAGGCGCGGACCATCTTCGAGCGGGACCGCGAGTACGTGGTGAAGGACGGCGAGGTGACGCTGGTGGACGAGTTCACGGGCCGTCTCATGCCCGGCCGGCGTCTCTCAGACGGGCTTCACCAGGCCATCGAGGCGAAGGAGGGTCTGGCGGTCCGGCGGGAGACCATCACCTACGCGACCATCACCTTGCAGAACAACTTCCGGATGTATTCGAAGCTGGCCGGCATGACCGGGACCGCGGCGACCGAGGCCGAGGAGTTTTGGAAGGTCTATGAGCTGGACGTGGTGGAGATCCCGACCAACCTTCCGATGGTCAGGGACGACCAGGCTGACCTGATCTACAAGAACCAGAAGGCCAAGTACGACGCGGTGGTGAGGGACATCGAAGGTTTGCACGAGAAGGGCTGCCCCGTGCTGGTGGGCACGACGGACATATCGAAGTCCGAGCTGCTGAGCGAGAATCTTCGGCGCAAGGGGATACCCCACGAGGTGCTGAACGCCAAGCAGCATGAGCGAGAGGCCGCCATCATCGCGCAGGCGGGGAGGCCGGGAGCGGTGACCGTGGCAACCAACATGGCCGGGCGCGGCACGGACATCGTGCTGGGCGGGAACCCCGAAGGACTTGGGATAGAGATGGAGGAGTGGGAGGCCGCCAACAGGGAGGTCGTGAAGAACGGCGGGCTGCGTATCATAGGCACCGAGCGGCACGAGGCGCGGCGCATCGACAACCAGCTCCGCGGACGCGCCGGCAGGCAGGGCGACCCGGGGACGACCCGCTTCTACGTCGCCCTGGACGACGACCTCATGCGCCGATTCGGGGGCGACAAGATACAGTCGGTGATGGACTGGGCCGGGCTGGAGGACGACGCGCCCCTGGAGAACAAGATGATCAGCCGGTCTATCGAAGGGGCCCAGGTGAAGGTCGAGGGGCACCACTTCGACATCAGGAAGCACCTGGTGGAGTACGACGACGTTATCAACACACACCGCAGCGTCATCTACGACGAGCGGAACAAGGTGTTGAGCGGGGCGGACTTGAAGGCGAACATCCAGGAGATGGTGGAGAGCGAGGTGAGCGGCATTACCGCCCGCTACCTGGGCGAGTCTCCGCGCGATGACTGGGACGTGGAGGGGATGTTGGGGGAGCTCCAGGCGATATTCCCCCTGCGGGACGACCTTGCGGACCCGGACGCGGTGGCGCAGATGGACCAGGAAGAGATAGAGGACGGCGTCATGGAGGCCGCGACCGAGCTCTACGACGCGCAGGAGAAGCTGCTGGGCGCAGAGATGACGCGGGACATCGAGCGGCAGCTCATGCTGAGGGTGATTGACGCCAACTGGGTGCCTCACCTGACGTCCATGGAGAACCTCCGGCAAGGCATCGGCCTGCAGGCTTACGGCCAGCGGGACCCGCTGGTCATGTACAAGAAGCAGGGCATGGAGAAGTTCGAGGAGCTGAAGGCCCGGATCCAGTACGACATCGTTCACACTATCTACCACCTGAACATCGTCCAGCCTGGGACCAACGGCAAGGCGGCGCGCCCAGCCGCGCCGGGCAGAAGGCGCGGCGCGGACCGCAGCGTAATGACGAACGTGATGGGCGACCGGGAGAAGGCGCCCGTCGGCGTCGGCGGCCGGAAGATCGGGCGCAACGAGCCTTGCCACTGCGGAAGCGGCAAGAAGTACAAGCGATGCCATGGTAGGTAGAAGCGCTCACCGCAAAGGGCGCGGCGATAGAGCCGCGCAGCAGAGGACAGGACGGATGAAAGCCACAGCGTCCCAACACTCGACGAACCAGGCTGTCGACCACCTGGCGTCCTCGCTTGCGAAGGGCTGCGACTGGCCCACGGCACTGGTCGAGGCGATGGCTATCTGGCCGTCGGCGCGGGAGACGCGCGAGGGCCGCGACCTGAACTACTTCATCGCCGGGGAGGCGTTCGACTGGCTGGCGCTGGCCGAGCGTCTCCTAGACACGGTGGACGGGCACGTGCCGGACGAGGAGAGGGAGCGGCTGCTGTTTCACGGGCATTTTCCCCCGCCCTTCGACATGGACCGGTTCAAGGACATCATCGGGGTGGACAAGTACAGGGGCTACCTGAACTACTACTACGGGGTGACGGTGGAGGAGGCGCTGCATCTTGCGGTGGAGCTGGAGGTGATGAAGCGCTATGCCAGCAACGGGCTGCAATACAAGGACGAGGCCTCGGACGCGGCGTTCCGGCTCATATACAGGCTGTCCCGCGACGAGCTGCTGACGACGTTCAGGGAGGAGAAGAGCCTCCCGGCGCGCAAGTCTATCGACATGGGGGAGTCGCGGGAGTTCACGTACTGGCTGTTCAGGTATCGTATCAAGAACTGCGACAAGGCGCGGATAGCCAGCGATACGCGGAAGGGCTTGGACCAGCTGGAGCGGATGCGCAGCGTCCAAACCGCAAGCTGGATGGCGCCCCCAGACGAGGATGACCGATTCGCCGCGAACGAGGGGCTGGGGGCCCGCTCGAAGTGGGGGTGACCGCTGCCACTTTTCACCCTCACCCGTCAAGGGAGAGGGGATAAGTTAGGGACGCGAGGCGTCTGAATCGGGATTGGGTGGATGTTCAGGATTGGGAAAAGAGCAGGCGGGACGCCTGCGCTCCCAGGATGAGGGGCGCCCCGCTCCCCGGAGCGCTAGCCTCCCAGCCGGGCGAGGGTTTCCTGTATGCGGGCTCGGCGGTCTCGGACTGAGGCTAGGCGCTCACGCTCGCGCTCGACAACGTCCTCCGGGGCCCTGGACAGGAACCGGTCGTCCTGGAGGCGGGCTTCGAGGCGGGCCAAGTTGCGCCCGTTCTCCGTGAGCTCTCCCGCGAGGCGCTCCCTCTCTCTGCCAAGATCGACGAGGCCGCCCAGGGGGACCTCTACCGTTCCCCTGGACAGCACCAGGGATACCCGGTCGTTCGCGCTGGGCCCGGCGTCGGAGCCGTTCACCACCAGGGGGTCGACCTGGCCCAGGGTCTTGATAGCGGCTGTCTCCGTCTGTATCGCGCCGGCGACATCCGGGGCGTGGACGACGGCCTCGATGGTCTGTGAGGGCTGTATCCTGAACTCGGCCCGTATGTTGCGGACAGCGCGGACTATCTCGATGACGGCTTCTATCTGCTCTTCGGCTTGGTCGTCGTATGCGTCCGGCTCCGCGGCAGGGTACGGGGCGACCATCAGCGCTGGGGCGTCCGGCTCGCCGTCCATGCGCTGCGCGAGGTTCTGCCATATCTCTTCGGTGATGAACGGCAGGAAGGGATGGAGGAGCCGGAGCGTCCGTTCGAGGGTGTAGGCCAGCGTGGGGACGGGCGATTGGTCGTCGGCGCGGATGCGGACCTTCGCCATCTCCACGTACCAGTCGCAGTATTCGCCCCAGAGGAAGTCGTGGATTACGCGCTGGGCCTCGCCGAACTGGAATTCGTTCATGAAGCGGTCGACCTGGGCGGCGGCGCGGTTCAGACGGCTGAGTATCCACCTGTCCTCGACGTGCTCCACGTCCGGGCGATCCCACGAGAGGGGCGCGCCGTCCCAGCGTTCCAGGTGCGAGAGGACGAACCGGGCGGCGTTCCAGAGCTTGTTGGTGAAGTTGCGGCTCGACCGCATCTTGGCGTCCGTCAGCCGCATGTCGTTGCCCGGCGAGTTGCCCGTGGTCAGGGCGAAGCGCAGCGCGTCGGCGCCGTAGGCGTCTATCAGGTCGAGTGGGTCCTCCACGTTGCCCTTCGACTTGCTCATCTTCGCGCCGGTCGGGTCGCGTACCAGCCCGTGCAGGTAGACGGTGTGGAATGGGACTTCGCCCGCGTTCTCCATACCCATCATCATCATCCGCGCCACCCAGAAGAACAGGATGTCGTGGCCTGTTTCCATGACAGTCGAGGGGTAGAAGTATTCGAGGTCGGCGGTCTGGTCCGGCCATCCGAGCGTGGAGTGGGGCCACAGGGCCGAGCTGAACCAGGTGTCGAGCACGTCCGGGTCGCGCTCCAGGTCGGGCGAGCCGCAGGCGGAGCAGGCGTCGGGGTCGTCGAGCGACACGATGGTTTCGGCGCACGCTCCGCAGTACCAGGCGGGGATGCGGTGCCCCCACCAGAGCTGCCGGCTGACGCACCAGTCGCGGATGTTGTACATCCAGTTGAAGTAGACCTTTGCGAACCGCTCTGGGACGATGCGGACGCGTCCGTCCTCGACGGCCTCTATGGCCGGCCTGGCCAGGGGCTCCATCTTCATGTACCACTGCTTGCTCACGAGGGGCTCGACGACCTCGGCGCATCGGTCGCAGTGCCCGACGGAGTGGCTGTACGGCTCGACCTTCTCGAGCAGGCCGGCGCGCTCCAGCTCGGCGGTGACGGCCTTTCGCGCCTGGAAGCGCTCGAGGCCGGCGTAGGGGCCCGCGTTCTCGTTCATCACGCCGCGCAGGTCCATCACGTTCACGATGTCGATGTCGTGTCGGCTGCGTATCTCGAAGTCGTTGTGGTCGTGGCCCGGGGTTACCTTGAGGGCGCCGGTCCCGAACGCGGGGTCAACGGCGTCGTCCGCTATCACGGGGATGACGCGATTCATGATGGGGAGCGCGACGCGCCTGCCGACGCAGTTGGCGTACCGCTCGTCGCCGGGGTTCACGGCGACCGCGGTATCGCCGAGCATGGTTTCCGGGCGGGTCGTGGCGATGGTCAGGTAGCCGCCGCCGTCTTCGAGCGGGTAGCGGACGTGGTAGAGGCTCCCCTTTTCCTCGCCGTGCTTCACTTCGAGGTCGGACAGCGCGGTGGCGCAGCGCGGGCACCAGTTGACGATGCGCTCGCCGCGGTATATCAGGCCCTTCTCGTAGAGGTTGACGAACGTCGCGCGCACGGCCCGGCTGGGGCCTTCGTCGAGGGTGAACGCCTGGCGCGACCAGTCGCAGGAGGCGCCGAGCCGCTTGATCTGCTCGTAGATCCGCCCGCCGTACTGTTCGACCCAATTCCACACCGCGGCGACGAACTCCTGTCTGCCCAGGTCGTGCCGGGTGAGGCCGTCGTCAGCGAGCATACGTTCCACGACCACCTGCGTCGCGATACCGGCGTGGTCCGTGCCGGGGAGATAGAGCGTGGGGTCGCCCTTCATCCTGCGCCAGCGGCTCATCAGGTCTTCGAGGGCTATGGTGAGGGCGTGGCCGTGGTGGAGCTCGCCCGTCACGTTCGGCGGGGGCATGATGACCGTGAAGGGTGTCTTCGAGTGGTCTATGTCGGGGGTGAAGTAGCCGCCCTTCATCCAGAGGTCGTATATTCGGCCCTCGGACGCCCCTGGGTCGTATGCCTTGGGAATCTCCCGCCTGGATGCCGTCATCGCTCGCTGTCCTCCCGGCATAGCGCCGGCGCCTCTCAATTCTATGGTCAGCGACGAGCCAGTTGCAACCAATGAGACTCGATGGTTATGCTAACGTTCTGATTCGCAGCCGCTCTATTCTCATGAGACATCTGACATCAGCGTTGTTCTGGGTTGCGCTATGCGTTCTGGCGGCTTGCGGGACTGCCAAGCTCCGGTTCACGGAGATGAGCGCCGAGGCCGGGGTGGCCTTCCATCACCACAAGCCCAACCGCTCGATGACCCTTGGCGGCGGGACGGTAGTCTTCGACTTCGACAACGACGGCCTCCAGGACATCTACGTCTCGGACTCCAACGGTCCCAACGCGTTGTACCGCAACAACGGCGACGGCACGTTCACGGACGCGGCGGCAGCCGCTGGGGTGGCCGACCCCGGGGGCGAGGGCAACGGCGGCTGCGCGGCGGACTATGACAACGACGGCGACAGGGACCTGTACGTTACCAACTACGGGCCCAGCAGGCTGTTCCGCAACACTGGGACCGGCAGATTCGAGGAGGTTGCCAGGCAGTCCGGCGTCCACGACGGGGATGCCTACTACCGCTCGATGGGGTGCGCCTGGGGGGATTACGACGGCGACGGCCTGCTGGACGTGGTCGTTGCGCGGCACCTGCACGAGTGGAACCCGGACCTGTTCAGGGATAAGGACTTCGTCTCCGCGGTTGGCGGCATGGCGCTGTATCACAACGAGGGCGGCGGGTTATTCGAGGACGTAACCGCGCTGCTGGGAGACACGTCAGCCCCGCGAGAGGGCCCGGGCGTGACGCTCGGCAACGTATGGGGCGCTGGGTTCCAGCCGGCCTGGCTGGACTACGACAACGACGGCGACCTCGACCTGTACGTGGTCAACGACTTCGGCGTGGAGGTCCAGCCCAACGTGCTATGGCGAAACGACGGGCCCGCGCCCGATGGCGGCTGGAGCTTCCGGGACGTCTCCTGGGACTCCAGGGCGGACGTCGCGGTGTACGGCATGGGCTTGGCGGTCGGGGACTACAACCGAGACGGCTCCCTGGACCTGTTCGTGACGAACATCAAGGACAACGTGCTGCTGCGCAACAACGCGGACGGCCTGACCTTTTCGAACGCCAGCAGGGAGGCCGGAGCGGGAGTCGGGATGATAGGGCGGAAGCTGCGCGTGGCCTGGGGCACGGCCTTCTTGGACTACGACAACGACGGGTTCGAGGACATCTACATCGTCAGCGGCTTCCTGGAGGGCAGCGAGGTCGGCGCGAACCCGGAGGAGCAGAGCAACGTGCTGCTGCGGAACGCGGGCGACGGCACGTTCGAGGACGTGTCAGCCGAGAGCGGAACCGACGACCCGGGCGCGGGACGGGGCGGCTCGTACCTGGACTTCGACAACGACGGCTGCCTGGACATCTACGTCGTCAACCTCGACGGCGCGGCGAAGCTCTTCGAGAATCCCTGTCGGTGGGGCAGCAACTGGCTCGTGGTGGAGCCAGTCGGCGTGGTCAGCAACCGCGACGGCATCGGGGCTAGGATTACCGTTACCACCGGGGCGGTCAGCCAGGTGAGGGAGATCTCCGGCGGGTCGAGCTCGATGGGGCAGAACATGCTGCCGGCGCACTTCGGGCTCGGCGAGTTCGGCCAGGCCGACTCGGTGTCGGTGAGATGGCCCAGCGGCAAGCTCCAGACCCTGACCGACGTCAGCGCCAACCAACGCCTCACTATCAGGGAGCCGGGGTAGGGGTTGGATGCAGGCAGGACGCCTGCGCTCCCAGGGCGTCCGTGTAGGGACTTGGCAGACACCTGCGGCGAATCAGCGGCGTGGTATGGTTGACTGGGCTGCGGCGCTGGTATATATATTGTGCGCAATTGACGCGGGGTGACATCTCATGGCCGCTTACATCGCCCGCCGGCTTCTCCTCGCCTTCTTCACGGTATGGGTCATCTCCGTGGCGGCGTTCGTGATTATCGAGCTGCCGCCCGGCGACACTATCGACCGCATGTACGACCGCACCACCCGCACTCACTCCGAGGTCATTGCGAAGGAGATGCTGAGCGAGCTCCGTATCCGGCTGGGCTTGGACCAGCCGAAGTACGTGCGGTACGGCAAGTGGATCTGGGCGCTGCTGCAGGGCGACCTGGGCCAGACGATGGTGCCTTACGGGGGTCTGGGGAACCAGCGGCCGGTCAAGGACGTGATAGGCGACCGCCTGTTCACGACGGTAGCCCTGACGGGATTCACTGTGCTGGTTACGTGGACGTTCGCCATACCCGTCGGCATATACTCTGCGGTCCGCCAGCACTCGGTGGGGGACTACCTGTTCACGTTCGTGGGGTTCAGCGGCCTAGCGGTGCCGGACTTTCTGCTGGGTCTGGTGCTGATGTACATCTCCTTCGCCTATTTCGACCAGAGCGTGGGCGGCCTCTTCTCGGCGGACTACGCGAAATCGTCCTGGCTCGAGGGCGGGTTGAACTGGGGTAAGCTGTTCGACATGATCAACCACCTGTGGGTGCCGGCCATCGTGCTCGGCACCTCCGGCACGGCTGGGCTGATCCGGGTCATGCGCAACAACCTGCTCGACGAGCTCGCTAGGCCCTACGTCATCACGGCCAGGGCCAAGGGCGCGGTGTCGTGGCGGCTCATTCTGAAGTACCCGGTCCGCGTCGCCATCAATCCCCTGGTCAGCACGGTGGGTTACCTGCTGCCATCCCTCGTGGGCGGCAGCGTCATCGTCTCGGTGGTGCTCAGCCTGCCGACGCTGGGGCCTGTGCTGCTGGACGCGATTCAGCAGGAGGACACCTACACGGCGGGGCCTATCATCCTGATGCTGGGAACGCTGACGGTGATCGGCACGCTGGTCTCGGACGTGCTGCTGGCGATAGTGGACCCGCGTATCAAGTACGTCGAGTCGTAGGGGGGCGCAGATGGCAGCGTACATCGCCCGTCGCCTGGTCATGGCCTTCCTGACGGTGATGGCGATCTCCGTGCTGGCCTTCATCATCATCGAGCTGCCCGAGGGCGATTCCGTGTCGAGGGCGATGGACCAGTACATGACGGTGGGCTCTACGCAGTACAACCCGGAGATAGTGGCGCACTGGCGCGCCTACTTCGGCACGGACCAGCCTCAGTACATCCGCTACCTGAAGTGGATAGGCAATCTTGCTCGCGGGGACATGGGGCTGTCGCTCTGGCATCACCCGTGCGACTCCCTGTTCCAGCAGCGGGCTATCCGCGAGGTGATAGGCGACCGGCTCTGGCTCACGGTGGTGATGACCGGCTTCACGGTGCTGGTTACGTGGACGTTCGCCATACCCGTCGGCATATACTCTGCGGTCCGCCAGCACTCGGTGGGGGACTACCTGTTCACGTTCGTTGGGTTCAGCGGGCTGGCGGTGCCGGACTTTCTGCTTGGGTTGGTGCTGATGTACATCGCCTTCGCCTATTTCGACCAGAGCGTGGGCGGATTGCTGTCCGCGGACTACGAGGAAGCGCCGTGGAACTTCGCCAAGTGGATGGACCTGGTCAACCATCTCTGGATCCCGGCCGTGGTGCTCGGCACATCCGGCACGGCGGGGCTGATCCGGGTCATGCGCAACAACCTGCTGGACGAGCTCTCCAAGCCCTACGTGGTTACCGCGAGGGCGAAGGGCGCGCACCCTGCCAAGGTCATCATGAAGTACCCGGTCCGCGTCGCCATCAACCCCCTGATAAGCACGGTGGGCTACCTGCTGCCGTCCCTCGTGAGCGGCAGCATCATCGTGTCCGTCGTGCTCAGCCTGCCGACGCTGGGGCCGGTGCTGCTGGAGTCGATACGGATCCAGGACGTCTATCTGGCCGGATTCATCGTCCTGATGACGGGCGTTCTGACCGTGGTGGGGACGCTGATATCGGACATCCTGCTTGCTGTGGCGGACCCGCGCATCAAGCTGACGAGGTGACGTCGTGGTAGAGCCTGTGTCGAGCCGCCCGCATGTCCCGGGCTACGGCATTCCCCGCGGCGCAGAGGGGATGTTGCCGTGGAGGCACGCCGAGCAACGCCTCACGGACGCCATCCACTACTGGGTATGCACCACCGGGCCCGGCGGTCGGCCCCACTCGACCCCAGTATGGGGCGTGATGCTGGAGGGCCGCCTGTACTTCGACGGCAGCCCCAAGACGCGCAGGGGGCGCAACCTAGCATCGAATCCGGCGGTCTCGGTGCATCTCGAGAGCGGCGTTGACGTCGTGATAGTGCATGGAGACGCGCGCGAGGTTCACGGGGCCGACAGGGGCTTCTACGTCCGCCTGTCGAAAGCGTACAGCGCCAAGTACTCGGCGCTGGGGTACGACCCCGGTCCCGATACGTGGGCCACCGGCGGGCTATACGCCGTTACGCCTCGGACAGCGTTCGCGTGGACCTCGTTCCCGGACGACGCGACGCGCTGGCGGTTCGACGAGCGCGGATGATCGTCGGCGCGCTCTCCCTGGCGCTCCTAGCGGCGCTCGCCCCTATAGCCTGCGGCAGCCCCGCCGCGAACGCCGAGCCCGCGGCAGCTCCCTTCGATCCCTCCGCAGTCCGCGTCGACCTCGACGTGGACGCCGACCGCGACGGCGTGGTCCACGACGTCCTGGACGAGGCGGGCGAGGACGCTTGGACGGACGAGCGGGGCGCTATCTTCATGGTGAACTACGACCGCGACGATGCCGGCCGGGGCGGGCCGGACGCGATCGAGTTCGACGAGCGGGGCGCGCCGGTGTCGGAGGATTTCGTGATAAACGGCCCGAAGGACGCCCTAGACCTCACCGAGCTCGTAGTCCGCGTCGAGGGGATCGACGCCGGCGGCGTCGAGTCGGCTATCCTCCGAGCGCCGTCCCTCGATCACATCAAGGGCGTTCACGTATTCGACGCGATAGAGCCCGGCCGGCGGTCGTTCTGGGGAGGGCCTGGGGAGCGCTCGACGGCGATAGACTTGACGGACCGGCTGGCTCCCGGAGGCGAGACGACGCTTGGGGTGGAAGGGCTGTTCTTCCGGTACACCCAGCCGATGGCATACGGCGGCGTCTTCGAGCATGGCTATTCGGGGGAGCTGGACCTGGAGCTGGTGGTTACGGGCCCAGGCGGCGTTGCGCTGGGGGCCGACAGGGTGAAGCTTCGCGTGGCGCCCCTGGCGCTTCTGCCGAACACTCAGGACGCGGTAGAGATGTGGGGCAGAGACTCCAGCATCGAGGACTTCAGGCCGGCCATCCAGGACACGGTCGCCCTCTACTCCTACCACACCGGCGGCGACCAGTGGACGCAGGACCACGTGGAGGTTGGATACACGCACGCGCCCGGCCGTCCCAAGACCCATATCGCTCTTCGGCTCCCCAGGGCTCGGCTGACGACCGACGGCATCAAGGACGACACGCCGGAGTGGCCCAGGGAGCGCCTGCTGGGGCCGGACGCGGGGCTGTTCCGATTCTGGAACTTCCACCTCGACGACGGTCTCAACGCAGGGGACTTCGGCGGCAACATCGAGGTCATGCCGCCCACGCAGGCGTGGCCGCTGGGGCGCATCGTGGTTGGGGACACGATAAGCCCCAAGCTGATGCGGTTCCTGGAGGACCAGGCCGCGCAGGCTCCCTTCTCCATCAACGTCGGCTGGCTCCGGGTCGGCCACGTTGACGAGGCGCTGGCGTTCGTGCCGGACGGCTCCGGCTGGATGCTGGCCGCCGCGGAGCCGGCGCAGGCGCGCGCGCTCATGAAGCCTCTCCCCCCCGACGCGGTATTCTTCGCCCGCGGCTGGACCAGCGCCGGGGAGGGCCTCGCCGCGTCCCCGGAGAGCTCGCCCACGGAGCTGGTGGACTCCGACGGCGCCGACTTCACCCGTCCAGAGTGGGAGCTCGCGCGGTACGTCCGCATCTACGAGGGCGCTGGCGCGGGCCAGGTCGGGCGCATCCGCTCGCTCCGGAGCGGCTCGCTGATTGTGGACAGGGTGTGGCAGACCCCCACGGTGGCGGCGGACACGGGCTTTCGCGGATTCAGGGAAGCGTCGTCGTCCGTGAGCGGCCAGATAGACGGCATCAGCGCCCCGCCGCGCAGTGAGTGGCTCGATGTCCCCGACGAGACCAGCCGCTACGTGCTGGTCGAGGACACGCTGTTCTGGCTCGATGCCGTAGGGCGCGAGGTCCCGGCCGTCATCAGCGTCCACGAGGTGCGGAGCGACTCGCTCATGTGGGCCTTGAACGAGGCTGCGTCGTCGAAGCTGGACGAGATAGTGAACCGGGTCGCCGCTGCCGCGGGGCAGGAGGTGAGCGTGGTTCGCGCGCCGGACTTCTTCATGGGTTCGTTCGCGCCGGAAACCGGCGTAATCGAGGACGCCTTCGCGTTCGCGCCCGCTCTGTCGAACCTACAGACGGCTGGCGGGAGGATATTCTTTGGCGAGAGCTACGCGCCGAGCGGCGCCGACGGATTCAACGTCTTGCAGAAGGGCTTCGCCGCCCTGATGCCCGGCCCCGTCCACGCTATCGAAGCCTGGGACCGATACCACCGCTGGACGGGCAACGTACATTGCTTCACCTACATCAAGCGCGCCCCCTACGAGTTCGACTGGTGGCGCGCCATCCCCGACGGCTGACACACTCGAGCATCAACACGAAGCCCTCGCCGGTACGCCTGCGGTTTTGATAATCTACTACTGGTTCCAGGTAGTATTGGAGTCCTGAATCACCCTCGCCCTAGCCCTCTCCCGTCAGGGGAGAGGGGACAAGGCGGTTGGGAGCCGGCCATGCTCAAGTCGCTGCTGCGAGGTTTGTTCGCCGGGCCCGTGACGGCGGAGATGACGTTCGAGGACCGCCTATACAAGCTCGGCAAGCCGATGAAGCTTGCGGTCGAGCTCCGCGCGCGCCAAGAGATGGACGTGTCGGCGGCCAGGGTCGAGCTCGAATGCGAGGAGCGGTGGGTGGATACCTACGTGAAGATAGAGCCGCTGGGCCGAACCGGGGGGATGGTCAGCCGGGGGAAGCCGATGCCTGGCACGACCCGGAAGCGCGAGGTGGAGAAGTACACGAACATATTCGTCCACAGCGCAGCCGCCTTCGCGGAGGGCGCGCGCCTTCGGCCCGACGCGCCGGCGAGGTACGAGGTTACCCTCGACGTTGCCGACGAGCGGCCGCCTCACGCCGGCGGGGGAACGCTCAGGTGGCGGCTGGTTGCCACCATCGAGTCCGGCGGCGAGTCCATAGAAGCCGGCCGCGCTCCCGTACAGATTGCCGTTCCATAGCAAGGCGCGTTCGGACGCGCGTTGACACCATCGGGCTTTCGCGTCTAAACTCCGTCCCATCATGACAACTACCATGCTTGACGACGCCGGGATGCAGAGATTCATCAGGGACGGCTACGCGCTGGTCGAGCCAGGGCTGGACTCTGGGTTCCACCGGGCCGTGTTCGACTCCATAGAGAACGTGTTCGAGACCGAGGGCAATCCTGGCAACAACCTGATGGCGCGCATCCCTGCCATCAAGAAGGTGTGGGACGACCCCGCGGCGCACGGCGCGCTGGAGAGCATACTCGGCCAGAATTACTACATGCATCCTCATAGGCACTGCCACTACCGCCCGCCGCGCAGCGAGGGGCAGACCCTGCACAAGGACGGCTTTTCTCGGCGTCGGCACCGCACACGCTGGGTCCTCGCGATGTACTACCCGCAGGACACGACCCTGGAGATGGGGCCTACGGCGTTCGTGCCTGGCAGCCATTACTACAATACCGCGGAGGCAGGCGCGGCGCGCGAGGAGATGGCGCTCCCCGTGCCCGCCGGCAGCGTCGCAATCGTAGATTACGACATATGGCACCGCGGCACAGCGAACCGCAGCGACAGGAAGCGCTACATGGTCAAGTTCCTGTTCCTGCGTATGGAGGAGCCGCGCTCGCCGAGCTGGGACAGCGCCGGCGCGGAGTGGGAGACTGGCGGCGAGCGCGACGAGATGTGGTCGGCCATGTGGAGCTGGCACACAGGGGGCAACGGGCATGGCGGCGTCCCAATCTCCAGCCGCTCGATCGACGACCTCGTCCACTCCGTCGTGAACGACCCCGAGCCCGCCTGCCTCGACGCCGCCTATGCTCTTGGACGCATCGGGGAGGGCGCGGCGCCAGCCCTGATGGACGCTCTCGAGGCCGACTACGGCGACGCGGCCCCGGCCGGCGAGGTCTCCTACGGCAGGCTTGCCGCCGCCGACCGCCCGGAGCAGATCCGCCGGAACATCAGTTACGCGCTGGCGACAATCGGCGGCCCCGCGGTTCCCGCCTTGGCGGAGGCGGCCGCTCACCCTCGATGGTCGGTGCGAGACGCGGCCGTCGAGACGCTGGGGGACATCGGCCCGGACGCCGCGGCCGGAGTTCCCGCCTTGCTGAAGGCGCTCGGTGACGAGTCGCAGCAGGTCCGCCGCCACGCATCCGAGGCGCTTGGCATAGCCGGACAGGACGGCGCGGAAGCCGTGCCCGGCCTGATAGATTCGCTGGACGACCCCGACGAGGTTATCAGGCGAAACGCCACCCTGGCGCTGGCGCGCATTGGGAAGGGCGCGGAGGAGGCTGTGCCGGCGCTCAAGGGCATCCTGGGCGACGAGGACCGGTACGTCCGGGGCAAGGCCCTCGAAGCCCTGCGCCGCATCGGGAGCGATGAAGCCCGGGACGCACTGATAGAAGACCTGCTAACCTCGCGCTGGTGCGAGATAACTACGAAAGACGACCTGTACTGAGTCAATACAAGGAGCTTGGCGTGAAGAAATACACTGTGGCGGTAATAGGCTTGGGGCGCATGGGAAGCTTCCTCGACATGTCCATTGCGAACGCGGTTGCCGCGAGCGAGAGGCTGGAGCTCGCGGCGGGAGCGGACCTGCTGGAGGAGCGTCGGGGCATGTTCACGGAAGCCTGGGGGGTTCCGACCTATGAGAGCTACGCGGAGATGATAGACCGCCACAGCCCCGACGTGGCGGCCATATGCACGACCGCCACCGGGCTCCAGAAGCCAGGCCGAGAGGCTCCCTCCAAGGACTTCGTGGGCGATTCCCACGCCGACGACGCTATCGCCGTGATAGAAGCCGGCGTGCGGATGCTGTTCGTCGAGAAGGCGATGTCCTGCTCCATCGCCAAGGCCGACGCCGTGCTGGAGGCGTGCAATCGGCGCGGAGTAAAGTACGGGTCCGGGTTGCTGCGACGGCACAACCCAGCATACAAGGCCGCCCGGAAGGCGATCGAGGCGGGCGAGATAGGCGAGGTGAAGACGGCCGTTCACTACGGCGCTTCCAGCCTCATGCACGGACACATCCACTCGATAGACACCATCTCGTACCTGCTCGGCGACCCGAAGATAGCGGCGGCGCGCGGCGACCTCATCCCGCGCGGCACGCGGATAGAGGGCAACCGGATAGAATCCGACCCGCAGGCGGTCTATCAGCTGGAGTTGGAGGACGGCATGATGGTCTCGTCCGTGCCCGGGGTCGGCTTCGAGTTCGAGGTGATAGGCGGCGGCGGGATGATCCGCACCATGGACAATGGAGCGAACGTCGCCATGCGCAAGGCGTCGGGTGACGGCGAAGGTCGGCCGGAGATGCTGCCCGCGCCCTTCCCCAGCGTGGAGCCGGCGAACAACACCCTCGTGTGCCTGGAGGACCTGGTGGACGCCCACGAGCAGGGCCGCGATGCGCACGGCGACATTGCCGTAACCCACCGCGTGACCGAGGCCTGCATCGCGGTTGCAGAAAGCCACCGGCAGGGCGGCGCATGGGTAGACCTGCCCGCAGCCAACCGCGACATGTACATCTTCCACGTGTAGCAGGCGGGGACGCCCGCGCTCCCAGGAGAGTTGCTGGACATGTTCATTCGGACGGAGGCATAGCTATGGCGGAGCCGAGCAAGTACGAGCCCTCGATACCGCATCGAGTGGATGGGCAGCCTGCGGAACGGCGCAAGATCTTCACCCCGGAGCTCCGGAACTCGGTCATCGAAGCCGTGAAGGTAGACTCGTTCGCAGATGCCGTCGAGAAGGCGATGTACGTCTTCGCGGCGTTGATAGCGCTGGGATTCCTGGCCTTCCTGGTGTTCTTCATGGGGCTGGAGGTCTTCCTATTCTTCATCGCTTTCTTCATCTTCCTCGTGTTTGCGAAGGGTCTGTTCGTCCTCCTGATAAAGTAAGACGCCCCGATATGCCGCAGTCGTCGAGGGGAGCGGGCCCAAGCCTTGTCCATCAGAAGGTTCCTGCAGCGCCTGCTGGCGGTCGCAGCCTCCAGCCGAATCACACGGGGAGGCCTGGCCCTATCCCTGTTCTTTCTCGGCGGCGTTACTGGCTACATGGCGATCGAGGGCTGGAGCCTACTCGACGCTGTGTACATGGTGGTGGTTACCATGACCACCGTGGGGTACGAGGAGATCCGCCCCCTCTCGCCCGCGGGCCGCATGTTCAACCTCGTCGTCATGGTCGGGGGCGTCGGTCTTATGCTGTATATCCTCACCGTGACTGTGCAGACCGTGGTGGAGGACGAGACGCTGAGGGGCTTCGTTCGGAGGCAAAGAATGAAGGCGAAGATCGACGCGCTAGAGAGTCACTTCATACTCTGCGGCTACGGCCGGGTGGGCCGCGAAGTCGCAGCGGCGATCCAGGGCGAGAACGCGCCGGTGGTGGTGATCGACTCCGACGAGGGCGCGGTCGCGGCTGCCAGGGAGGAGGGGCTGCTCGCTATCTGTGGCGACGCCGCCCACAACGAGACGCTTCGCTTGGCCGGCGTGGACCGCGCGCGCGGGCTCATCGCGGCGGTCGGCAGCGACAGCGTCAACGTGCTCATAACGCTTACGGCAAGCTCCGTCAAGCCGGGCATCAACATCGTGGCGCGCGCTGACGACGCCGAGACGCGCGACAAGCTGATCATGGCTGGCGCCGCCCGGGTCGTTACGCCCTACAGGATAGGCGGGCGCCGCATGGCCCTGTCCGCCATCAGGCCGATGGCGGTCGATCTCTTCGACGACATAGCCGACCGCTCCCGCGCAGGCTCTAGGATATCCGAGATAGAGGTCGCAGAGGGATCCCCTCTCGCGGGCGCGGCCGTGGAAGACGTCTCGGCTGCCCACCGGGTGCGAGTCCTTGCGGTGAGCAAGCCAGACGGCGGCCTGGCGGTAACGCCCGAAGACGGGACTAAGATCAAGCCCGGAGACGTCGTGATGCTGGTAGGCCCAGACTCACGCCTGGCGCGTCTCGAAGGCGAGGAATAGCCGCTGCCAGGCTAGTGCCGCTTCAATGCCGCGCTGCCGGCGCCGGTCGGGCAGGTCGTTCACGTCAACCGGGTACAGGTGGAGGAAGAACGCCGCCTCCGTGTCGGGCGGGGCGCACGGCTGACAGCGACTGGCGGGGGCTATTCCACCTCTCCACACTGTAGCAAGTCGTATCCGGCGAAACTTGCCGCGACCCAATCATGGTCGTCGGAGTCGAAGGGCATCCACAGGCCGGGGCCGACCTTCACGGCGTACTGACCTCGGCGGAGGGCCTGGGATTCGCTGGCGGCGGCGGCATGCACTGTAAAGTTGACGCCGCGCCGCTCCAGGTATCCGGGCGGCGGGTGGCGGTCGTGGGCGATTGCGCGCTGGTGGTTGGGCGCTTGGACAGGATTGCGCGCCACCGTCGCATCGGTCAAGCCGAAAATGTCGATGGCTTTCAGGTCCGGAAGATAATAGAACCTGCCGAGACCTCCGCCTGCCGTCAGCGCGTCATCGGGAATCACTCCCCGCTCCATATTCTCGTAGGGCTGCCACATACGCAGCATCTCATTGGCGAACTCGCGGTGTTCCGCGAATCGTGAAGCGACATCCTGCTCAATAGACTGACGGCGCAGGTCGTTGGAGATAGCGGCCAGCGCCGACATCCCCGGCGCGGCCAGCAGCCGGCGGGCGTTGCGCTCGTCGAGCTCTATGTGAAGTCTCAAGATTCGTTTGTCAATCCTGGCGCCCTCGATCAACAGTTCTCCCTGTATGGCGCCGCAGTAGAAGATGACGGGGATGAACAGGATAAGCGCGCAAGTCCTTGCTCCCGGTCGCCAGAGTCGGTGGGAGTGAGGTATGCGCCGCCAATCGAAGGCGGCGATCCGCGAGCCGATGCAGGCAATCCCCCCAGCAGCCGGCAGCGCCAGCAAGGGCCAGTAGAAGTCCAACGGGCGATACTCGAAATGGTCGCCGCCAATCCGCATCACATAGGCCATGTGGACGGCGATTAGCAGCAGAACCAGGGCATAAATCCCGTCGCGGGTCTCCCGCCACCGATGCCGCAAAGCAACCCACGCCAGGGGAATCAGCAGGTACAGGCCCGTCTCCAGCGCCGCCGCCCACAGGTAGCGGAAGCCCGACTCGTACCATGGTCTGACGTGCTTGGCGTAGTAGGTGTTGGGCAGCCACTCGCCGTAGTAGGCGTAGCGGAACAGGAAGTGGGCCGCCGTCAGGATGACGAAGGGCGCCGCCAGATACGCCAATTCGCGCCAGTCCACCCTCAGCCGTTTGGCGTCGGCCATCCGCTGGACGAAGAACCATCCGAAGCAGCACGCGGCAATCAACGGGCCTTCGGGCCGGGTCAGGGCAGCCCCGGCAAGGCTCAAAGACGCCGCCAGCAGGCCGGCTCGCCTGTCGCGGTAGAGGCTCAGGCAGACGACGGCCAGGACGATGAAGAAGGTGAACTGCCGCGTTTCCAGTCCGCCGCCCGAGGTCCACACGGCAAAAGTCGCGCTGCCGCACACCAACCCCAAGGCCATCCAGCCGACCAATCCCCGGTTTCGCAGCGAGGGCAGGCGCGCTATCCACCACAGCATCGCGCCGACGGTTCCGGCGGTGCAGGCCGCCGACAGCCACGGGGCCGCGTCCTCCGGGGCAATGCCCAGCGCCCGCCAGATGGCGGCCAGCTCCAGCGTCCACAGGAAGTTGGAGTAACCCTCCACCCGCTCGCCGGGGTTGAACACCAACCCGTGACCCTCCAGCAGGTTGCGCGCGTAACGGAAGCTGATGAAGGCGTCGTCCGTCAGGAACCACGACACCGAGGCCAGCCAGGCCAGCAGGGCCAACCAGGGCAGGCAGGCCAGGATGAGAACGAGGGATGCCCTTGGCGGCTCGCTCAACGTCGGTCCCTTCAGCGCTGCGCTTGGGCCGCTACTCATTGAGCCGGATATCCCCCTCCCAGAGGTGGTGGTAACCGCCTTCGACTGGCACGTACTGGCCGGTGCTGATGCGGGCAATATCATACTCCGGGAGAGCCACCTCCGCCATACATCTCCCGTCAAGTATCCCGCCGAACCAGTAGAAATTGAAGTCCCGGTTGTCAAAGCCGTGCCGCCGGCGATAGCCGGGCAGGTCGTTCACGTCAACCGGCAACAGGTGGAGGAAGAACTTCTCCGCCGCGTCGGCGCGGGCGCACGGCTCCTTCACGTAGATCAGGGTGTTGTCGCTGAGATAGACGTCGAAGTCGGCGCGGATTGACGGCGGGTGGTCGCCGACCAGTTCTGCCAGGTAATCGCCCACCGACATTGTTTCAATCCGAGCCCGCAAGTCGTGTCCAGCGAAGCTTGCCGCGACCCAATCAGGGTCGGCGGCGTTGAAGGGCATCCACAGGCCGGGGCCGACCTGCACGGCGTAGTGACCTCGGCGGAGGGCCTGGGCCTCGCTGGAGGCGGCAGCATGAACTGTAAAGTTGACGCCCCGCTGTTCCAGGTATCCGGGCGGCGGTAGGCGCTCGTGGGCGATTACGCGCTGGCGGTTGGGCACTATGACAGGATTGCGCGCCACCGTTGCATCGGTCAAGCCAAAGATGTCAATGACACGCAGGTCCGGAAGATAATAGAACCGGCCGAGACCTCCGCTTGCCATCAGCGCGTCATCAGGAATCACTCCCCGCTCCATATTCTCGTAGGGCTGCCACCAACGCCGTTGGGCGTTGGCGAAATCGCGGTGTTCCACGAATCGTAAACCGATACTCTGCTCAACAGACTGACGGCGCAGGTCGTTGGAGATAGCGGTCAACACAGGCATCCCCGGCGCGGCCAGCAGCCAGCCGGCGTTGCCATCGTCGAGCTCTATGTGAAGTCTCTCGATGCGCTGGTCAATGCGCTGGTCAATCCTGGGGCCCTCGAACAACAGGGCTCCCTGTATGGCGCCGCAGTAGAAGATGACGGGGATGAACAGGATAAGCGCGCAAGTCCTTGCTCCCGGTCGCCAGAGTCGGTGGGAGTGGGGTATGCGCCGCCAATCGAAGGCGGCAATCCGCGAGCCGATGCAGGCAATCCCCCCAGCAGCCGGCAGCGCCAGCAAGGGCCAGTAGAAGTCCAACGGGCGATACTCGAAATGGTCGCCGCCAATCCGCATCACATAGGCCATGTGGACGGCGATCAGCAGCAGAACCAGGGCATAAAATCCCGTCGCGGGTCTCCCGCCACCGATGCCGCAAAGCAACCCACGCCAGGGGAATCAGCAGGTACAGCCCGGTATCCAGCGCCGCCGCCCACAGGTAGCGGAAGCCCGCCTCGTACCATGGTCTGACGTGCTTGGCGTAGTAGGTGTTGGGCAGCCACTCGCCGTAGTAGGCGTAGCGGAACAGGAAGTGGGCCGCCGTCAGGATGACGAAGGGCGCCGCCAGATACGCCAATTCGCGCCAGTCCGCCCTCAGCCGTTTGGCGTCGGCCATCCGCTGGACGAAGAACCAGCCGAAACAGCACGCGGCAATCAACGGGCCTTCGGGCCGGGTCAGGGCAGCCCCGGCAAGGCTCAAAGACGCCGCCAGCAGGCCGGCTCGCCTGTCGCGGTAGAGGCTCAGGCAGACGACGGCCAGGACGATGAAGAAGGTGAACTGCCGCGTTTCCAGTCCGCCGCCCGAGGTCCACACGGCAAAAGTCGCGCTGCCGCACACCAACCCCAGGGCCATCCAGCCGACCAATCCCCGGTTTCGCAGCGAGGGCAGGCGATAGACCCACCATGCCAGCGCCCCTAATGTTCCGGCGGTGCAGGCCGCCGACAGCCACGGGGCCGCGTCCTCCGGGGCCACGCCCAGCGCCCGCCAGATGGCGGCCAGCTCCAGCGTCCACAGGAAGTTGGAGTAACCCTCCACCCGCTCGCCGGGGTTGAACACCAACCCGTGACCCTCCAGCAGGTTGCGCGCGTAGCGGAAGCTGATGAAGGCGTCGTCCGTCAGGAACCACGACACTGAGGCCAGCCAGGCCAGCAGGGCCAACCAGGGCAGGCAGGCCAGAATGAGAACGAGGGATGCCCTTGGCGGCTCGCTCGCTGCGCTTGGGCCGCTACTCATTGAGCCGTATCTCCGACCAGGTAATCGCCGGCCGTCATCGCATCCGCCCGCACGGGAGGGGAGGCGTCGTGGGGCAGCACGAGCGCGTCCACGCACAGCCCCGTCTCCGTTTGCGTCCAGGCTTTGGCGACCGGTTCATCCGCGCCAGTCCATGACCACACTGCCAACTCGTCCGGCGCGCAATCTCTGGCGAACGCCTGCGCCATCCGTCCGTCCACGATCACTCCGACATCTCCCGCTTGATAGTCGAAGCGCGGCTCCATCCGCTGCCAGAACCAGTCGGAACGATTGTTCCCGTCCGATGACGTCTCCGACGGCTCGGCGGGCCAGAGCTTGAATTGGAGCTCGACATCGTGGTCATGGTGATACGGCGGGCCTTGAAAAAAACAAGGCTGCCAACACCTGAACGCCTCCGGACGCTGGTCGGAGAAGTGGGTAATTCCGTAACGCTGGTAGAACGCGTCCTCGGTTCCTCCCTTTCGGCGCAGGTAACCGTAGGAATTGACCAAGCCGTCCAGGTTCACCACCGGAAAGCGCGAGAAGTACCCGGTGACGCCAGCGGACCACGACCCGACCACGCTGTCCTCAGGCAACGCGCGGTCCATAACCTGCACACCCATATGAGAAGTAACCTCCCATTCGCGGTATGTTGACTCGCTTTCCCAGTCAACATACCGGAACGGTCCCGTGAAGTCCGCCTTTGCAAACAGGAAGACCGCGCCGATAAGTACAATAACCACGCTCACCACATTCGTCGCTTGCGCCGACCTCGGCCCGATGAGACGGCGCAGAAAGTGAATGGCAACGTAACAGATTAGGGGAACGATCAGCGTCAGCATCAGGTACGCCGGGACGAAATACCAGCTATAACCTCCCCATTGGGGATGTATCTGAAGGACGGTCTGCGCGAACTTGGCGATATGCTCCACCGCCAAGCTGAACACACCCACAAAAAAGGCCAGCAGCAACCAGTCCTCCCGGCTCCGGGAGCGGCGGACCAGCCACCACACCAGCAGGAAACCGACGCAGATTGCCAACGCCGCCAGCAGTTCGTAGTTGAAGGCCGGAATCTGCAAGACGTCACGGAAGTTCTGGAACAGGCTGTAGCCGCCTTCGTTCTCCCACTTGGCCTGGGACCACACCCGCTTGCTGGCCCCGCTCACCGGCGCGATGCCGCCGAAGACCAGCTTGTTATAGGCAAAGTAGGTCAGGATGCCGGTGATGGCGCTGATGATTGGGACTAGAACCCGGAAGGGGGGAATCAGGGCAGCGCGCCAAGAGGCGCCGCCCGGCCGCTCCCGCCGCGACCATTCCAGCAGCAGCATAGCCGCCGTGGCTGCCAGCGATATGGCGATGTATTCCAATCGTACCCAGGGCAGGGCAAAAGCCACGGCGGCCAGCGGCCAAGTCCACCGCCCCGGGTTGCGGGCATAGAGCGGCAACGCCAGGAACAGCAGCCCCAGCATAAACAGCGCGGCGGCGGCCTCCGTCCCCTGAAAGAGAACGCGAGCCTGATAGAGTATCGGCAACAGGGCAAAGAGCGGATACCAAGGCAGCCGCGCCAGCCGCGCCGCTGCCGCGATGAGGGCCACCCCGCCGGCGATAAGCATGATCTCGAACGCCTTGATGCCGAACAGCGCCGCTTCCTTGTCGAATACCCAGTAGAAGGGCGTGATCAGCAGCAGCCAGAGGGGATGGTAGCCGTTGGTCTGGGTGATGCCGCCGTCGAAGGTGGAGAAGTTCCCCGAGGCCAGGTTATACGCAATCTGGAAGTAATAGAAGGAGTCGTCGTTGTTGACGTCCCGTATGAGGTTGATAAGGTCGAAGCGGGCCAGCATGTGCCAAGCAAAGGCGCCGCCGTATGCCAGGACGCCGCCGATGAATAGGGCGAACAGCCCGTGGCGCAGCGTGGAGGAAGGAATTGCCCCCCCCCACGTATTTATGTTCTGATAGAGCGCGGCCGAGGCACGCCAGAGACTGTCAGACCGAATCAAATCCCGTTGCAATTTACTGCGCGTTCCATCTTCCGCCGATATTCTGCCTATGGTGCCAAGCATACGACGCCGACTCAAGAACGCGCACCCTGAATCGCCTTATCCCCTCTCCCTTGACGGGAGAGGGGATAAGGCGGGGCTGCCTACCCGTCATGGACGGAGCCGCTAGTACACCCCGTCGAGGAACTGCCACAACGACGCGGCTGCAACCTCTGCGCCCATGACGGCCGCTGTCCTGTCGGTCTCACTATCCGTGAGGGCGGCTATCATCTGGCGCTCGGCGTCCGAGTGCTGCTCGTCCAGGGTCTTATGCACCTGGAAGAAGGAGGTCGAGCGGGCGTCGTCGATCTGGTAGTGCTCGCTAAGGCCGGCTATCTTGGCGTCGGCGACCTTCGGCACCTGGGACTCGAAGGCGTACAGGGCGGCGGCGCCCGCGGCCAACGAGCCGGTCGAGGTCAGGCCCTTGTAGGTCTCGACGAGCTCGGTCGTCGCGGCCTCCGGCGCGCTCCCCACCACCTCGCCGCGGTCGAGCCCCAGCCCGTCGCAGAACCTGAGCCACAGCTCCACGTGGTTGGCCTCGCCGTGCTCCTCGTCCCAGAGATTGTCCAGCAGATGCTGCCGAACGTCCGGGTCGTCGCACCGGTGATGGACACCGCTGAGGAAGGTCGGGTAAGCCTTCTCGAAGTGGTAGTACTGGACCGCGTACTGCTTCAGCGACTCGATCGGAAGAGTCCCGGCGTTCCACGCCTGGTAGAAGGGGTGGGTCAGCAGGCTCCGGCTCTCGATTATCTCGTCGATGCGGTTGATGACGTTGCTTGCCAAGTTCAGTTGCCTCCCTAGGGTCTGGTGAGACGCGCGGCTTCTCCCGCTTCGCCGCGACAAGTTTAGCAACGCCCGCGTTCAACCGTCAACCAAGAATAGCTCGGCGATCCGCTGGCTTTTGGACCTACACGCGCCGGCGATTCTTCCAACCGCCAGACCCACCAAGCTGAACCGATGGCGATTGACGAGCGGGCCTGCCAGCCCTACCCTATCCTCGAAACCCGCCTACGGGAGAGTGAAGTTCTTGGCGAAGGCGAAGACGGCGTACCTGTGCGATAGCTGCGGCGCCGAGAGTCCGAAATGGGAGGGCCGCTGCCCCGCGTGCGGCAAGTGGAACACCCTCTCCGAGTTCAAGCTCGATAGCCCCAGCCGTGGACACTGGGCCGGCGCGTCCGCGCCCGCCGTCGAGCTCGCGCAGGTCTCCATCGACAAAGTGTCGAGGCTCGAAGTCGGCTCCCAGGAGGTCAACCGAGCGCTGGGCGGCGGTATCGTGCCGGGCTCGGTCATTCTCCTCGCGGGCGACCCCGGCATAGGCAAGTCCACCCTGATACTGCGCATCGCGGCGGACATCGCCTCAACCGGGGGCCAGAGTCTCTACGTAACAGGCGAAGAGTCGGCCTCCCAGGTCAGGATGCGCGCCGACCGACTCGGCTTGACTGGCAAGGGCCTCTACCTCCTCCAAGCCACCGAGATAGGCGGGATAATGGCCGAGCTCCAGAAGCGCCAGCCCGCCCTCGTAGTCGTGGACTCCATACAGACACTCTTCGACGGCTCGCAATCCGCAGCCGCGGGCAGCGTGACGCAGATAAGGGAATGCGCCCGCGCGCTGCTGGAATGGGCCAAGTCCACCGACGCGCCCGTCATAATCACAGGCCACGTCACCAAGGGCGGCGACGTAGCGGGCCCCCGCGTCCTCGAGCACATGGTTGACGTCATGCTCTACCTGGAAGGCGACCCCATCAGCGCATGGCGCCTGCTGCGCTCCGCCAAGAACCGCTTCGGGTCCACCAACGAGACCGGGGTGTTCGAGATGCGCGGCGAGGGCCTCGTGGACGTGCCAGACCCTTCGAGCGTGTTCTTGGCCGAGCGCAGGCAGGACTCCGTCGGCTCGGTGGTAGTCGCCGCCATCGAAGGCTCACGCCCCATGCTCGTGGAAGTCCAGGCGCTCACCAACCCGTCGCTGCTCCCAGCGCCCCGCAGGATAGCGACCGGACTCGACTTCAACAGGCTGCTGCTCGTCTGCGCCGTCCTCACCCGCCGGGCAGGGCTCTCCCTCGCCGACCAAGACGTGGTAGTCAGCGTAACGGGCGGACTCAGGATAACCGAGCCCGCCGCCGACCTCGGCATCGCCCTGGCGGTAGCCTCCAGCCTCCGGAACACCCCCGTATCTCCCGGGATCGTCGCCTTCGGAGAGATAGGGCTCACGGGCGAAGTGCGCGCCGCGCCCCAGGCCGACCGACGCATAGCGGAGGCCGCCAGGCTCGGCCTCACCCGCTGCCTCGCCCCCAAGCCGCGTGGACGACCCAGGGACCAGTCCGATCGAGCCGTGGAGACGCTGGGGGAAGCCATTGCGTATGCCGTCCCGCGTCCTGCGCGCAGAGCGGCGTCCGCCGAGGCCAGCGGCAATTGAAGGTCGCTTACCTCCAATGCGTCGGCGGAGTCAGCGGCGACATGCTGCTCGGAGCCATCGTGGACGCGGGCGTTTCCCTCGAAGAGCTGCGCTCCAGCCTCGAGTCCCTGCCGCTCGGCAACTTCTCGATCTCGCAGCGCAGGGCCCGGCGTGGCGGAGTCGCGGGCGCGCTGGTCTCCGTGAACGTGGACGCATCCCCCCGCTTCGATACTGTCGCAGCCATGATAGCCGCGCTCGAAGAGTCCGCTCTGCCGGAGCCAGTAACGGCGCGGTCGCGGGCGGCGCTGGAACGCCTGGCCGAAGCCGAAGCCGACGCGCACGACGGACAGAGCGGCGCGCATCTCCACGAGCTCGGCACCGCCGACACCCTCATAGACGTTGTCGGCGCGATCCTCGGCCTCGACATGCTCGGCGTCGAGCGCCTCTACTGCTCGCCGCTCCCCACGGGCTCCGGCGTGTTCCACAGCGAGCACGGCCCCCTGGCCGCCCCCTCGCCCGCCGCGACCGCCATCCTCCGCATGGCCGGCGCGCCGACGGTCCCCCCGCCGGGCGGAGCCGCCGACGCAGGCGAGATGGTTACGCCGACAGGCGCGGCCATCGTTGCCACCCTCGCCGAGTTCGACCAGCCGGCCATGACCATCTCGCAATCCGGCTGCGGACTTGGCGCAAGAGACCCGGCGGCATACCCCAACATCCTAGCCTTGCGAGTCGGGGAAGCCCTGGAGCCGCTCGGCGCGTCCACCCTGAGCCTCCTCGAGACCAACATTGACGACATGAGCGCGGAGACCTTCCCATACGCCGCCGAGCTCCTCTTCGAGCTCGGAGCGCGTGACGTGTGGCTCACCCCCATACAGATGAAGAAGGGCCGCCCCGGCACGATGCTCAGCGCCCTGGTCGACCCAGGTCTCGAATCGCAGGCCGCCGCCCTCATTCTGCGCGAGACCTCCACGCTCGGCGTCCGCGTCCGCCAGACCCACCGATACGAGGCCGACCGCAGCGTCGTCGCCATTGAAACGAGCCTCGGCCGAGCGTCCGTCAAGGTCAAGCGGCTGGACGGCTTGGACCTGTCCGTCTCGCCCGAGTACGAGAGCTGCCGCCGCATAGCCCGCGAGACTGGCGCCCCGCTCCAGGACGTGTACCGCGTGGTGGAGTCCGAAGCCGCCGCGAAGCTCCTGGCCCGCAGCCAGGATAAGCGCGACGCATGAACGCCCCCCGCGCCAGGGACGCCTACAAGCGTCCGTTCGACCTCGCGCTGCTCGTTGCCGCCCACGTCCTGCTGTTCCCTGCCTGGGCGCTCCTCTGGACGCTCATCCCGCTCGCCATCTGGCTAGGCGACCATGGCCACGTCTTCTATGTCCAGACGCGGCTGGGCAAAGATGGCCGCCCCTTCAGGATGATCAAGTTCCGCACGATGCGCGTGGACGCCGAAGAGCAGACGGGAGCGGTTTGGGCCAGCCGATACGACCCTCGCGTTACAACCATAGGCAGGTTTCTTCGCAAGTACAGGATTGACGAAATGCCGCAGGTCATCAACATCTGGAAGGGCGAGATGAGCCTCGTAGGTCCAAGACCCGAAAGGCCCGAGCTCTACGAAGAGTTCGAGAAGACTATACCGGGGTACAGGAGCCGGCTTCGCACACGGCCCGGTTTCGCCGGGCTGGCACAGACGCGGGGGCGATACTCCACACACCCCAGCAAGAAGATCAGGCACGACAACCTATACATCGAACGGATGAGCCCGCTCCTCGACCTCAAGCTGCTGGCGGCTTCTGTGTGGGTCGTGCTGCGCGGCTTCCCCCACTAGGCGGCCCGGCCGGCCGCCTGGTGAACCTGAGTGGCAGCAGCCTCCATATCGCCTCGATGATTATCGCCAAGCTCATTTTCGACTCGCCGCTGAACCGCTGGGCGAAGACGATGGGATGCTCGACCAAGCGGTAGCCGCGCCGCTGGCAGGCGTGGGTCTCCTCCGGCAGGAACGCGAACCCCTTGCACCGAAAAGCCTCCATGTCCAACGACTCCAGCGCCTCTCTCCGGAACCCCTTGAATCCCGACGTAACGTCCCTCGCCTTGATCCCCGTAACGGCGCGTATCGCGAAGTTGCCCAGCGCGCTGAGCGCCCGGCGGCGGATGCCCCACTCCTCTTGCGAGCCGCCCCCGGCCACGTACCGCGAGCCTATCACCACGTCCGCGTCGCGCAGGGCTGCCAGGAATCCAGGGATGTACTCCGGCGCGTGCGACAGGTCAGCGTCCATGTGGACCACGTAGTCGGCCCCGGTATCGAGCGCGTATGCCAGCCCGTCCACGTAAGCCGTCCCAAGCCCCAATTTCCGGCCGCGCTGGATCAGCCTGACGCGCCCCGGCAACTCCCGGCCCAGCGCCTCCGCCACCTCCCCCGTGCCGTCGGGAGACCCATCGTCCACCACTATCAGCGCGCAATCGGGGATATCCAGCGCAAATATCCGGCGCGCCAGCTCCGGCAGGTTCTCCGCCTCGTTGTACGTGGGCGTTACGACTGCGATCTTGGGGCGCAGGCTATCCGGGGCCGCATCGTCTCTATGCGTCACGGGTTGTCCTTGCGCCTGCGAACGTCCACTTCAGCCCTCGCCAGGCGGGGGCAGATGGCCCAGCGCGCCCTCGCACCATGAGGCGGCCGAGAGCAGCCGCGACTCCGCGAATGGAGCCGCCACAAGCTGAATCCCAAGAGGCAGCCCCGACGCCGACAGGCCGGACGGCAGCGAGATCGCAGGCAGGCCGGCGGTGGTCCAGGGCGCCTGGAAGGATGCGTCGCCGGTGGTGGTCAGGTCGCGCGGGGCTGGAGTCAGCGTGGAGGGCGTCAGCAGCGCGTCGAACCTGGCCGCCAGGTCTGCGGCCTCGCGTCGGAAAGCGGCGCGGCGGCGCTGGGCTTGGACGTAGGCGGTGGCCGGCGCCATCATGCCCCACTCGATCGAGCCGCGCACGTTCGGGGAGAAGTCGTCCGGCCTAGCCGCGAAGTCCGGCCCGCGCGATACGGCCGACTCGACGTTCATGACGATTCGGTGGGCGGCGAGCAGCGTGTCGAAATCGCACTCGGGTTCGGCCTCGCTGACCGACGCGCCGGCGCGGGCGAGCCGGCCGATCGCCTCGTCCGTATGCGCGGCAACCTCATCGTCCGCCCGCTCGAAGAAGAAACGGCGCAGCGCGCCTATTCGCGGGGGCGCCGGGTTGACGGCGGCATCCGCATAGCGCGATACCGGCTCCGCCGAGGATGCCGGGTCGAGCTCGTCCATGCCTGCGAGCGCATCGAGCATGATGCCGGCATCCTCCACCGTTCGCGTGAAGCAACCAACGGTGTCGAGCGACCACGCGACGGGCGTTACGCCGTATCTGCTGATGCGCCCGAAGGTGGGCTTGAGGCCCACGACGCCGTTGTACGAGGCCGGCCGGAGCACGGAGCCGGATGTCTGGGAACCCAGGGCGCCCGGGAACATACGGGCGGCAACGCCTGCAGCCGAGCCGCTGCTCGACCCTCCCGGCGTATGGCGCGGGTTCCATGGATTGCGGGTCGGCGACGGGTCGAAGGACGCGAACTCCGTCGTTACGGTCTTCCCCATCATGATCGCTCCCGCCGCGGTCAACCGCGCAACTGCGGTGGAGTCGAAGCCTGGCGTGAAGTCTTCGTAGATGGGCGAGCCTGACGTGGTGCGGACGCCCTGCGTGTTGAAGATGTCCTTGACGCCGATGGGCGCTCCGTGAAGGGGGCCGCGGAGCCTGCCGCGCTCGACGTCCGCCTGCGCGGACCGCGCCGCGTCCAGGGCCGCGTCCTCGTCCAGCGTTTCCCAGACGCGGAGCGCCGGGTCGAGCGTCCGCGAGCGGGCGAGCAGCGACTCCATCAGCTCGACGACGGAGACGCTCCGCGTCCTGACAGCGTCGACGGCCTCTGCGATGGTCAGGTCATACATGAGCCAGCCCCAAGTCCGCGGCTGCCGCAAGAGCGGGAATCCCAGGGTGCGGCGCTCACATTATAACCCTTCAGAGGCTCAGCGAAACCTTGAGAGCCCCGTCCGCCTTGGATTCGGCAAGCTCGAAGGCGCTGCCGACCTCGCTCAACGGGAATCGGTGGGTAACGAACGGCGACACGTCTATCTCGCCGCTGGCTATCAGGCCCACCGCCGCCTGGAAGTCCGGCAGCCCCGGCGCCTCCTGCGCGCCGTGGACGGCGTGCATGGTCAGGCTCTTGCGGAAGAACGCAGCCCAATCGAACGACACCGGCTCCATGCTGGACGGCAGCCCGAACGCCGCGACTCGCCCATTCTTCCCCGCCATCGCTATCGCTTGGTTCAGCGTCTCCACGCTCCCCACCGCGTCCACGACCACCCCCGCGCCCTCGCCTCCCGTCAAGTCCATCACCGCGCCAGTGGCAGCCGCGCCCGTCTCTGGTATCGCCTCGTCCACGCCCATGTTCCGGGCCGCCTCGAGCCGCTCCGGGACCGGCTCGACGGCAATGACGCGCTCCGCGCCGAGTCGGCGAAGCGCGAAGTCGTGGAACAGGCCGACCGACCCCTGGCCGAGAACCACGACCGCGCTACCCTCCAGCGGAGGCAGCCTATGGCAGCCAAATATGACGGTGCCGAGCTGCTGCGCCATCAGCAGATGCGCCAAAGGCTTCGTGTCTGGGAGCGCCAGCAGGTTCTGGGGACGGAGCAGCTGGTGCTCCGCGAAGGCGGCCGACTCCCATATGCGCGGGACCGTCAATACGACCTGCCCAGGCTCGAACCCCGTCCCGCCCCCGTCCACCACCTCGCCCACCCCCTCGTGCCCCGGATGACCCGGCGCGAGAGGCAGGCTGGTTACACTCCAGCCCTGGTAGGCGATGTGCAGGTCGCTGCCGCATATGGACGCCAGCTTGGTGCGAACCAGAACCCGCCCGGGCGTAGGCTCAGGCGCCGCCGCGTCCTCGCACTCGACCCGCCCCAGAGCCCTCACCACCGCCGCCGCCATCATACCCATCTACTGCCTCATGATTGCAGGGCTGCCACAGGCTGTTTGCCGCTAACGCTGCCGAAGCAGGGAGATGAGCCTACCTATATGTTGGGACCGAAACCAATACTCTCTGTTCGGTATCTCATGAATCTCAACATTTGCGGTTTCGGCAAACGCTTTGATTCTGTCGTTATTGGGGAATCTGCTGTTATCCAGGGATGACAAAGTGACGTGAGCGCGGTCAGGGTCACTATAAGGAATGTATATGGTGGCTCCAAAACCGAAATTGAATGTCCAATACCTTGACTTTGGGACATCTTTTAGGCGCTCCGGGAACGCCTCCGTCAACCTTTCGAGTACGGTATGCCCTAGCATCCGATTCCTCCCCTGCTCAATTATATCACCCCCTACGAATGAAACCCCCACCCATCAACCACCGGTAGCGTGCCCGCGCCGCTTCTATCATCTCCTCCCGGTCCTCCTCCAGCGCGTAACCCTCGCTGACCAGCTCTCCCACTGCGTCGGCTACCCTGCTGATGTAGCCGCTCTCCGACGGGTAGCGCTCCTCGATGGACGGGCGCGGATCGCCCGCCGCCTCCCGCTCCTCCCGCGTCCGGGCGAACGGCAGCGTCCAGCCCATCAGCCCGCCGGTCACGCCGATAACCAGGCCGGGGTTGCCTATGTCCGGATGCCGCAGATTCCAGCCCGTGTTGGTCGCCAACGGTGCGGAGACGTCGGGCAGGCGGACGCCGGCCGCCTCGTTGCCGTCGTCATCCACGTCCGACACCAGCGCCGGGTACGTCTCGCCCTCGCCGGGCGGCAGCGTGGTAGTCCTCCCCAGCGCCTGGTCGGGGCCGTAGTCGAGCCTGATGGCCCTCGTGGGAGCTGG
This sequence comes from uncultured Dehalococcoidia bacterium, assembly GCA_958296115.1. Classification (GTDB taxonomy): domain Bacteria; phylum Chloroflexota; class Dehalococcoidia; order Lucifugimonadales; family CAJWER01. The sequence goes on along the minus strand of OY282442.1, from coordinate 1,107,572 downwards.
CGGGAAGACTGCTCCGGGCAGAGCCTCGAAGCGACCGCGCAGCGACTCCGACTCGACCGCCGTGCCGTCGTCCAGGCTCGGATGCCGGCTCGGCGGCGGAGGCTCCCCTGCGCTGACCCATCTGTCGAGATTGACCAGCGCCGCCCTTATCAGCGGGTTGTAATCCACCGCGTTGAATGGAAGCTGCCCCCGCACGTTGTCGGCGGGCCTGGCGTCCTGGGGCGGAAACTCGCCCGAGCCGTGCTGCGTGCCCGCGAAGTGGTACCGCCGGACATTCGCGCCCTCCGGCGCGTCCGCCATCGTCTCCAAGTCCGTGTGAATCAGGGCCGCGTCGCCGCGCCAGTACTCCGCGGACGTATTCACGAACATCGTCTTTGGAGTCATGCCGCGCTCGTCGAGCCGACCCAGCAGCGAGCCCGCCCTGCCCGTAACAGGATCCGTCTGCGGCGTGTCGGTGAATGGGAAGAGCTCGGGCGTCACGAAGCAGATGTCCTTGGATGGTTGCCCGAATCGCAGGTTGAACTCGCCCCGCATTGCCCCCGCGACATGCGCTATCACCCCGTCGAGCGCCATGCGGCCCGCCTCGTCCTCGTTCACGCCCGCGTAGAGCATGTGGCGCAGGAAGCGCCCGCTCTGCGACCTGCCGAATGCGTAGGCGTAGTCGACCGCGCCGGCCGCGGGATTCCCCGCCGTCTCATACTTCAAGAAGGACACCGCGTCGCGAACCGCCGCGAACCCCAGCCCGACGACCCGGCTGAGCGCCGACGTATACACGAGCTGGTATATGCGGCCGGGCTCGAACCCCGACGCCTTGCGGACGTGCGTGGCAACCTCGCCGCCGTCGAGCCGGGCGAACGACCATTCGGCGCGCTCGACCTCCGACAACGGCCCGTTGGGATGGTCTCGGACGTAGAGCGCCGCCGCCGCCTCGTCCTCGTCGGCGGGTGGATGGGGCAGATGCTCGCGGTCGGAGAGCATGTGCGTCGCGGTCCGCTCATCCACCTGGAACCAGTTCATCATCCTGCCGGTCACGCCCTCGGCAAGAGGAGCCTGCATCCCTATCAGCCCGGGCGACGGCGGAACGTCGGCCTGCCAGCCGCACCATGCCACGGTGTAGCCGCGCCGGAGCAGAAAGCCGTTGCCGGGGGCGAGAGGCGCGGCCGGGTCCTCGACCGGGCCGGCGCTGTTGAAGTTGTTGAAGACAGTCTTGTTGCCCCGATTGCAGACGTCGAACAGCAGGCGCCGGCTCCCCCGGCCGGGGTCGACCGGTATGAGCATGGCGAAGCGCGACGAAAACCTGACGCGGCCCTGGGAGTCGGTGGGCGCGAGGCCAATGTCCGTGATCGCGGCGTTGGCGCTGGCGGCCGGATCCACCGCGAAACGGGCCACCCCCTCCAGGGCGCGGTAAGGGCCGGCGTCGCCGAAGGACCTCCCATCGGCATAGGGAGCGTCGGACGTGATTTCAAGATCTGTCAAGGGCATGATGCAACTCCACGGCTCAACGGATTCGGCCTCAGCGAGCCCGTATCATAACCCAAGCGAAAAGCTTGCGGACCGCAAGAACGAAGCGCATCCCGCCCTCTCCCCGGAGCGCAGACGTCCCGCCTGACGACCCAGGTTGACCCGCTGACCTGCTGGGAGTAGCATGGCTGAATGGCGCGGGCTGTCCTTGGCCCCCCCCATAATCTCAACCCCGCGTCAAAAGCCACTGTGCATGACAGAACAAAAGAGCGCACCCTCCCGCAAACGGGTCTTGACAACAAGATTGCCGTCCTTGGCTACCTCTCCCTCTGTCTGAGCGTATTCTTCTTCAGCTCTCTCATCGCCGCCGACCCGGGGGCATTCCATGCCCTGACCCTGGAAGACTCTTGGGTGGAGTCTCTCACCGCGGTATGGTTCCTCCTGGCCGGCTTCCTGCTGTTCGTCACGGCCTGGATGGAGCGCGGCTTCTCCCGGCGCTGCGTCTATATTCTTGGCGGTATGGCGATGCTGTTTGTCGCCGGCGAAGAAATCAGTTGGGGACAGCGCATCTTCGGGTTTGAGACGCCCGACTTCCTGATGACCTTGAATCAGCAGGAAGAGATCACCGTCCACAATTTCGCCAATGGAACGTTCGACATTATCTACCTGAATGGCGCGCTGCTCCTGTGTATGGCAACCTGCGCGGCTTTCTTTTGCCGAAAAGACCGGCTCCTCGGGATTCCGCTGCCGTCAATCCTGCTGATGATGGGCCTTCTGCTACTAATTTCCTATGAGGGAGCGGGCATCAGAGTTGAGCTGGGAATGAGCTTCAGAGAATACATAATGGGCATCAGAAGATCCTTCGGGTTTGTTCTGGTTGAAGAGAAGGGGCTGCTTCTGCTCTTCCTAATCTTCTCCCTGATTTCACGGCAAGCCAAATTGGTCATTGCTTCCGTTGCAACCATAACGCTCATCCTGGCTCTAACATTCGTGAACTGGTATAACGTGAACTACCATAACGCCTCTATTGCAGGCCTGTTCGAGGTGCGCGAGTACCTGTTCGCCATCGGATGCCTCTTCTACTCCCTGGAGCTCCTGCTGGCACAGGGACGCTTGGCGGCAATCTCACAGACGCCATTCAACGGCATGAAGCTGCCAGGCGGACGGATCATCCCATTCTGGCTGATAACCTGCTCCCTCGTAATCGCAGGCAGCATCGCGTTGATATTTTTTGTGTATCTCAACGCCAGGTTGACCTAACCTCGACGAGCCATGCGCTCCCATCCCCGCATTATCCCCTCTCCCGTCTAGGGTGATGGTAACTCCCCGGCCTCGCCCCAAAGGACCGCAGCCGTCCCGCCTGCCTTCACCCTCCACGCCAAACTACTGGGCGGGGGTCGGTATCGGTGTTGGCGTAGGCGTCGGCGTGGGCGGACAGGCGATGCTCCTGATAGCCAGAGACTCCGATACCCAGCCGTCAGCGCCGTAATCAGTCCCCAATGCGCGCACCTGGATATTCACGTCAGGCCCGCAGGCGGGCGGGTCCCTGTTTGGATCTGGCCGGAACATGGCTCTGTCCGTCCTCTTCCATAAAACCCATCGGTCGCCCTCGCCGCCGCGCATCTCCACCTCGTAGTACCGCGCTCCCGCCAATTCGTCCCACGCGAGTTCGAAGTTCGGCTGTCCCCAATAGCTGTGCGTCCGCAGGCCCAAGTTCGTTCGGTGTATGACCAACGGCGTGGGCGTCACATACGTCCCGGGCGGCAGGGGCACGTCCTCCCACGTCTCGTACTCCGACAGGAACGCGCCCACCTGTTTCGGTGAGACCCTATCGCAGCTCGTCAGCGCCAGCGCCCCCGTCAACGCCATCAGCCCCAATCCCAACATGACCAACGTTCGCTTCATTGCAGATGCCTCTTTGCAGCGCGGATTTTCGGTCACTGTCCAAGGTCACCTCAATCCCGCGTGAGCTACAAGGAGGCCCGAGGGCCTCCAATCACACGCTGAACTCACGCCGCGCCCCATCAATAGGGCGCAAGATGACCTTGGACAGGTGATAGCTACCTTAGTCCGAGTAACCGCCAGTGTCAAGCCTCGCCCCCAAGACCGCAGCCGTCCCGCCCGCATCCCTCCCCTCTCCCTCGATGGGAGAGGGCTAGGGTGAGGGTGACTCCCCGGCCTTGTCCAAAAAGGACCGCAGCCGTCCCGCCCGCCCCCTGGCCCGCCGCGAACCCTATACTTGCTTGACTTGCTCGATCTCCCCCGTTACGTAATGCCCCCGCGGCCAGATCTTGACGATGTAGTCGGCAAGACGCTCGCCTCTCATACGGATCTGCTCTTCATCCCAATGGTCCTCCGGCGCGTGGTTGAGCAGATCCTTGTTGATATATAGATTATCCTCTTTATGGAGTTCCTGGCGCTTGACAGTCCATGGATTGTTGCCCATTCCTGAGTTCAGGATGGGATCGACCAACGTCAGATTCCCCAAACGATGGATGATGATACGTTCGCGCATCTCTTCGGCGTCCTCGGCGGCATCCGCCGGGAGAGGCCAATGCTCTGCGTCACGTCTCTGTGGCATTATGTGCTCGATGGGCAGCCCATCCGACATTATCTTATCCCCAGCCCGTCTGCATCTCAACATTGCACGCTGGATTGCCTCGAGCAATCTCCGGACACTTTTCTGATTCCTGAGCTTCTTATACAACGGCCTCTCGAGGACCGCTTGACGCACCTCGCTGTCACTGGGCCACAAATCTCTCTCGTCTTCACGTGCAATGAGATATTCGATGATTGCGTCGCTGTACGGAGTCTCACCGCTTGGTTCGTCTGGCAATGCCCTTAGCAACTCTATGGCGACGCTGTCATAGCCGTTGGTAGTCATACCCACGATAGCGCGTCTCCATAGGAAGCTGTCGAGCGCGCGGAAGCACCTGTTCTTATCGTCGCAGCTCATCTCTGTTCGCGACAGGGCCAACAGGTATGGCCACACCGCCCCGATTCCAAGAGACTCCCTGCGTGAGTGGAAAATCGTTTCTACGTCTCCATCCCACGCCTCCGTTGTCTCCCATTTCATAATTGTCGCCCATTTCATAAAATAAGTGCCATCTTCTCCCAACTCGTCGCACCAACTCTCTAGGTCGATCTTGCCGCTCTCTATTTCAGTGCGGAATTCCCTGAACACGCGCCGCGTGTCAATCTGCTTGTGCAGCTTTGACTCAAGCCAGTAATCCAAGAAAAGATCCGACCTACGCCGACGTCCCGCCCCTGATCCTGTCTCTACCATCCACTGAGGATCATCAAATTTCATCAAGTATTGTTCATACAATTCTTCCTGATCAATCCCAGAGGTCTCGCCAGCCTTGAAAAGTATGTAATTCTTCGTCTTCTCCCACTCCGATAGCGGCTCGCCTCGTGCGTTCAACGCCTCGAATATGGCGTATTCATTCTCGAAATCAGCCAGGTATATGGCCACAACATGCAGTTTGTCAGATATGGCGGTGAGCAGCGCCTTTGCGCGCTCTTCCAATTCCCCCGGATCTTCGTATCCTTCAAGCCAACAAGTTACCTTCCCAAGGAAAAACCTATAGCAGTTGCCGATAGAGCCGTTGCCATCCTGTATCAGAGTGCCATCTCGGCTAGCCCCCATCACTTCAGTGAATGTCTGGAAGTCTCTGCCTAGGGGTTTGATTTTGTCGGGGTCCGACTTTAGTTTCCCCTTGCTGGTCCTGTTCGTTGTCAATCCATCAGCGGTCTCACTTAGATCCTCTAGCTTCTCGGATAGTCCCTCCTTGCGCCTGAAAACATTGGCCACCGCCGCCAACAACAATTGGATAGTCGTCAGTCGTTGCTGCCCATCTACTACGGAGTACTGCTTGGCTTTTTCTACAGACCCGCTCTTCGCCTCCTTGAGCACAGTGGCGCCGAGGAAGTGAGGCTTCGTATCCTTATCGAGGGCATCTGCAATCCCCACAACATCCAGCCACAGCGGCTCCCACTGATCCGCCTTGTTCCAGACGTAGGCGCGCTGGTAGATGGGAATCTCATAGACGATGTTCCCATTGAACAGGCCTCGGACTGTCGGCATGGACGTATCCACGTCTGAACCTCACCTCAGAATTCGACAGCGAACATAGCGCTTCCTTCGTCACCTGTCAAGCCTACCCGCATCCCCCGCCCTCAGGACCGCAGGCGTCCCGCCTGCATCCCCTCCCCTCTCCCCCAGGCCCCCAGCCGTCCCGCCTGCATCCCTCACGTCCATATCATCAGCCGCTTCCGCCTCGTGTCCACCGCGAACGTCATCGCCAGCGCGTCCGCCTCATCCGGCGAGCGCCGCATCGAATACTTGCTCTGAAGCTTGATGCGCTCCCCCTCGCGCCTATACCTCCGCGTCGTAACCTGCTCCACCAGCGCCGAATCCCACTCCGTATCCAGCTCCCCATACTCATACGCCCGACGCATCTTCCACCACGCCTCCGCCCCCAGGTTCACGAACTGCTCCGGCTCCGACGCCCTGCTCCCCGCCACGAACGGCACGAGACGCGCCCTCCGAACCCGCAGCTGCCGAAGCCTATCAATCACCCCGCCCCCAACACCCGTCTCATCCACCACCAGGTAATCCACCAGCTCACGCTCGCAATGCTCCGCCAGCCACTCCGCTATCCGCATCGTGTCCTGCCCCTGGATCCTGTGAGCTATCCGCGCCACACCCCCCTGGCGGCGCACGACCACCGTCTTGTCCCGCCCGAACCGCGCCACGTCGCACGCCGACACCACCGGCCCAGCCGCCTCCAACGTCCGCTCCGCAGCCGCCCGCGCCCACTCCAACGGAACCACGAACTCCTCCCGCTCCTCCGGAAACTTCGCCAACACCATGCTCGAATACTCCGCGCTCCCCTCTCCCCACTCCACCCTCCGGGCCTCCACGTCCGGCGCCCCGATCATCCCGGCCGCCCACTCCTCCCCCCGGCTCACGTTCGGCGTGTCGAACGCGCTTATCCTGATTGTCTGGTACAGCCAGCGCTTCGAATGTTGCGAATCATAGAACGCCCCGGGAACCGAATAGGCGTTGCCCACCAGCAGCAGCCTATCCGGATTCAACCGGCTCAGCGCCTCCACGTGCTCCTCGCCAACCGCGTGAGCCTCCGTCACCACCACCAACAGGTTCGGCGAATGGAACCCCTGCAGGTTGTACGGCGAGCTCGTCGCGAACCCCAGCGCGAACGCCTGCTCGTCCACCTCGTACCTCGGAGTCTTGAACATCCGCCCCCGCAGCCTCCCCCCGGCCCGAGCGTGCGCCGTCCGCATCTCGTTCCAAACGATGTCATCTATCTGCCGCTCCGTGGGCCCCGTCACGATAGCCTTGGCGGGATAATGAGCCGTAACCCACCACAGCGCCGCCCGCGCCGCGGCCCAATCCTTGCCGGACCCGTGACAGCCCACCACCGACACCCGCGGACGCAGCGCCACCGCCCTCAATATCTCTCGCTGCTTGTCATACGGCGCCTCCCCCAGCATCCCCCGCACGAACCCCACAGGCCCAGCCCACCCAGACCTAGCCCGTGCCATCCGCCTAGCCCGCGCCGACTTGCGCGTCGCCCTAGCCCGCGCCGACCCAGCCCGCGCCCTCCGCCTATCGCCGTAACCGACTTTTTCCTTGCCCAACGCTCATGACCTCCCGAATGATTAGCCCCGGGACGCCCCCAAGCCCAACAGGAAGAGAGAACCGCCCCGCGCGGCAAAGGGTCAGTCCCCTAACACAATGATAGAACACATGTACCCAACACGTCAACCCCCAATGACCGCAGGGCGTCCCGCCTGCGCTCCCACCCTATCCCCTCCCCGTCCTGTCCCCTCTCCCTCGATGGGAGAGGGCCAGGGTGAGGGTGATTCCCCGGCCTCCCCCGAAAATTGCCCCAAAATTGCCCCATAGCGCCTCTTGACACCGCGAGAACAGCCGTGCTAGTCTGGTAGACGGCCCGAAGGGACGTACTCCAAACGGGCACAGAGCCACCTCTACCAAATATCAGGGTATTCATGCCGCCGCTGTTGTTGGGACGGGGCCCCCGCGGTATGGGAAGGCCGCTCTGTGTTCCGGCGTCTCGACAGGAGGACGCAGTGCCAAATGTGCCTCCCCCGTTCCAGGTGCGGACTCTCGGACGACCGGGAGGACCGTAGCCAGCGCAGCCCGACGCCTTGGCGGGTGGAAGGTCCAAGCGCGAAACGCAGGCGGTCCCGCAAGGGCCCGTCAGCCGTCCGGGAAAGTTAGAGGAGGGGCTGCACCCCCAGTGTCGGCGGGCGATCGACGTCGGCATCCTCGAAGCAAGTACCGGAGTCACTGCCTTGCAAGGCAAACTCATCTCCCGCGAGAGCGGGGGAAACCAGGAGTAGACAGGACGCGGGTCCCAAGACCCGCCAAGTACCCTCTCCCTCACGGGGGAAAAGGGCCAGGACAAAGGGCAAAAGCCCCAACCCCGCGCCCCTCCCCCAAAGGGAAAGGGCAAGGACAAAGGGCAATTCCCCGCCCCGTCCCCTCTCCCTATACGGGAAAGGGCTAGGGTGAGGGTGATAAGCCAGGCGCAGAAGCGGCTAGAACCGCCAGAGCGCCAACAGAAAGGAGCCGGCCGAGACAAAACGAACATAGCCGAAGGCGCCAAGAGGCCCCCAGCCTTCATCACCCTCCCCAACAGGGGAGAGACCCAGGGTGAGGGTGACTCAACGCGTCCCAAACCCCGCTCCCCCGACAGGCAGCGCCTACCGCCCGTTGATAACCAGCCTCGAACGGGCAGCCTCCTCCACGCGGAGGCGGTCCAATGGCAGGTAGTAGTGCCGCCCGTCCAGCCAAGCCCCAAGCTGGTCGCAGTAGTTCGCGCTGCCCGGGTGGCCCGATTGCCCCGCCGTATCGACAGCCCACAGGCCCGGCGGATCGTCCGCAAGCTCCGCGTTGATCCTGTAGTTCGCGCCCACCGCAGCCAGATACGTAGGATCGAACCCCGTGTTGCACACGGTTACCCCGCTCCCGCGCACAGGGTCGCCGCCCCGGTTGAGCGTCTCGAAGACCTCGCCCCGGGAAGCCAGCTGGTGATCGAGCCTGACGGTGTGAACCGACCCCCAAGTCCATGCGTCCATGTCGCCGCCCAGCCTCGACTCCAAGTCGTCTAGCGCCTCGTCCATCGCCTCCGCAACAGCCCTGCCGCGCTCTCCGTGGACGAACCAGGCGTGATCGTCCGCCCTCAGCAGGTCGAGCGCCAGCCCTGCCATCGCCGTGCCCAGAACCGCCGCCTGCCCGGCCTCGAAGCGCTCCGCGGCTGCCCTCAACCCCCAGTAGTAGAAGAAGCTCTCGAATATCGCCGCTCCCACCCGGTCAGGCTCCATCCGAAAGTCCCACTCCCGCAGATGCCCCAGCGCCGCCGCTATCCTGTCGTCGTCCACCGCCTCCAGCGTCCTGACGAGCCCGCGCACGCCCTCCGCCGCCCGCAGCGACACCGAGTCCAGCTGCATCTCCGCAACGTCCTCACGTGTCAGCCTGCCCTTCTCCTCGATCATCTGGCGAATGCGCCGGGCGCGGTGTCCGCTGCTCCATACGCCGGAAAGCGGATACGGAAAATCCTCCGGCGCAAGACGATTGTTCGCCGAGCGCACCCAACCCTGGTCGGGATCCTCCATGCGCGGCATCGCATCGTAGGGAATCGCCTCCCGCCACTGGCGCGCCGGATCCCAACCAGGCCGATAGCCGCGCCCCCAGTTCTCCTTGATGGGTATTCTGCCGACGGACTGGTACCCGAAATGGCCGTCCACGTCCGCGAACCCGAAGCTCCACGTCGGCGCTACCCACCCCCTCAGCGCCTCCCGTATCTCCGCCGCGCTCCCGGCCCTGTTCACCGCCAACATCGGCGTGATCTCGTCGCAAGGCTCATGCCCCATCCATCTCAGCGACACCGGGCCGCTGTCCCTCGCAATCTCCGGGACGATCTCGTCGGCCAGCGGGCCATTGCGGGTCAGCGTAATCCTCTTGGTCACAGTCGCGCCGCCCTTGACCTGGATCTCCTCCTCCACCTCCCTCGCCCGCTCCCACTCGCCGCCGTACAGGAACCAGCCCGGCCTCGCCGGATTCTCCCTCTCCTGGTACAGGTCGCGCTGGGCGCATATGTTGTTCGTCAGCCCCCACGCCGTCCGCTCGTTCCGCCCGAATATCACCCCGGGAACCCCCGCGTACCCAGCCCCCACCACGTTGAACCCCGCGCCCGACAGGTGCGCCTGGTACCAGCAGGAGACGCTGCCAAAGGCGATGTGCGGGTCGCTGGCGAGGATAGGCAGCCCCGAGTCCGAGAGCTTGCCGCCTATCACCCAGTTGTTGCTGCCAAGCCCCTCGTCCGGATCGCTCACCACGTCGCCCACCCTCTCACCGCCAGACCTCCCGGCCGGATAGTGGCCGCTCGGCACGATGCTCTCCTCCTCGGCCTCGCCCATCAGGAACGCCCGGTACAACGGTCCCTCCCCCAGGGCGCGCCGCGCCATCTCAGGCAGGGCGATAACGGGCAGCCGGCCCGTGAGATACCACCGAAACTCCGCCCATATCGCTATCGAGTCTGTCGGCGTCCACGCCTCCGGCTCGTAGTCGAGCAGGTCGAACTCGATGGGCGGAAGTCCCCGGCTCTCCTCCATCGCCGCGTTGATGCCGCGCGAGAAGGCGTGCAGCCGGCGCCGAGTCTCGCCCGGAATGCGCCCTATCTCCTCCTCCGCAATGCGGTTGACGCCGACCGTCCGCGCTATCACGTCCATCTCCAGCCCGTCCGGCCCCAATACCTCGGCGAGCCGGCCCATCGCCTTGCGCCGCAGGTAATCGAGCTGCCACAGGCGGTCCTGCCCCATCGCGAAGCCGTACCCGAAGAACAGGTCGTCGTCGGTGTCCGCATATACGTGCGGCGTCCCAAGCTCGTCCCTGATGACCTCGACCCGGCCAGCCCCGTCCAGCGTTCGGCTGGTCTCCAGGTCCGGCGCCCGCGACGCGAGCTGCCCGCTCCACCACTCATCGAACCCCGCCCGGCTCATGCCCGCGTCGCCGCATACAGCGTCTATCGGCTCCCCAGAGCCGAGCCTCCTGAGCATCGTCTTGTCATCGAGCTTCATCGATTTCTCCTTATACTGTGTATGTTGTTGCCGACGTCAAGGGGCGCACCCTGGTCAGCGTAACCGCTCCGATTGCGAACATGACGGCAACGGCTATGTACCCCGGGCCGTAGCTGCCCGCCAGGTCGAACGATTGGCCGGCCATCAGGGGGCCGGCGAAGAACGGCAATATCATAACCATCGAGATGAGTCCCGCTATGCTGCCGAAGTGCTTCAGCCCGAATGTCTCCTGGATCGAGAGGTTCACCAGCGCGCCGTAGGACCCCATGAACAGGCCGAACAGCGGCGCGGCCACCCAAGCGACGGGCGGGGTGGGGAATCTGACCATCATGAGTATGAACACGACCTGCCCGACCAGGCTCACCATCATCATCCTGCGGGCGGTGAAACGCTCGGAGAGATAGCCGAAGCTGATCTTTCCCGCCATTCCGAAGGCGGCCAGCAGGCTGATGGCGAATGGCACGACGTCTTGCGGCATCCCCTCGGCTATCAGGTGGTCGCCCACCTGCGGCACCACGGCGCTGTACGTAAAACTCCCAAGCATCAGCGAGAGGCCGAGCAGGTAGAAGCTGGGCATCCGGACGGCCTCGCCGACAGTCGAACCGGGGAAGTCGATTGCCGCGCCGCCGCCCCTCGGCCTGTCCTCCGCCTCGCCGCCTTCCGGAAACTCGCGGACCAGGACGAGGGACAGGAACCCGATGAAGAACGTCAGGCCCGCGAGCAGCAGGAACGCCCCCTCCCAGTTGCCCGAAGCCAGCATGAACCCCGTCATGAGCGGGATTGTGAGCCCTCCGAAGTTGTTGCCCATGGTCGTCAGCCCCATGACCCGACCCCGGGTCTTCGGGAACCAGACGGCTACGAGCCGGCCCGCGGGCAGGCCGGTCGATCCGGAGAAGGCGACGTACTGGATGAAGCTCAGCGCGTACCAGTGCCATAGCTCCGTCATCAGCGGCCTCAGCAGGAAGCTGACGCCTATGAGGAGCAGCGACATCGTCATCAACGGCCTGGCGCCGTAGCGGTCCATGAACCTGCCGAGGATCGGCGACGTCAGGCTGCCTACGGCCCCAAAGGACAGCGAGGCGCTGATGGCCGTGCGCCGCCATCCGAAGGAATCCTCCAACGGCTCAATGAACAGCCCAAAGGCGTAGCCCGGCCCGATAGAGATAGCCGACGCGAGGAAGACAGTCCCAACCACCAACCAGCCATAACGCATCTACGACACGGTTGACTCGGTAGCGCCGATGCCTGCGAACGGGTCTAGGACCGCCGTTGGCTGGCGCTCGTCAATGAAACGCTCGACGAGCGAGCGCGAAAAGCCCTCCTTGTACTTCATCCAACGGAGACCAGGGGCGCTCCGGTTCCCCTGGTAGGACACCGTCTTGCGCGTGAACTCCGAATTGACGGACAGCCGTCCGGCAAACCGATCGCGCAACGATTGACGTTCCCGAACACTCCCCCCGTTGGGAGATGTTACAGGCTCCATCCACTCAACCTCCAGCCGATAGGGGGCCGGGCGCCAGTGTAGCATGAACGCCGCGCCAGCATTGGCGCCGCGGCATCCCTGAGAGGCGTCCACAGCGGCAGGGCCGTGTTGTCCATGCCGCAACGCCACCAGGCGCCTGACCATAGCCCTTCCCTCGACGGGCGCAGCGACAGGGGCGCGTTGTCCATGCCGCAACGCCGGCGACTTGATATAATTCGGGGCAGCTTGCACGGAACGAGGACTTCTTAGCAAGGAGGGCTGTATGACCAAGGACGGCGGGCTGCTCTGGTCCGGGGAGCACTGGATCGCGTACCTGCGAGGACCCGGCGAGGACTCGAACCGCGCTTCGGTCGGCATCTACCATACTCGATACAGCCCGGCGGGCGAGGGCAACGTCGCCCTGATCGACGTCCCCGGCTTCCGGGCCGCGGTTACGGACAACCGCGAAGTCTATGACTTCACCATGGAGCGCGTCCGCGTAGGCGCGCCCGACGACCCTTTCAACGACCTCGACCTCCCCACGCTCGACGGCTCGCTCGACAGGACCGGCGACGTCAGGACCGCGCCGGGGTGGGTCATACGCGCCGGCGGACGCGCCGTAACCGCAAGCTGGTCGGCGCTCGCCGAGCCTTTCATCATGACCGGCCTGCCTCCCAACGAGAGGGGCGTCGCGGTGTCCTTCTCGGTCTTGATGTTCGCGGACGATGGCGCGGTCACCCTGGACGGCGCGCCTGTCCCGGGCGCTCCATACGTCCGGGAGAGATGGAGGCGCATCACCGGGCCGGACGGCCCCGCCAGCTCCTTCTGCTTCGCGCTCGCGGAGACGTACACCGGGCGCCGCCGGGAATGACCAACGACAAGCCGGAGGAACCATGGACCTGACCAACAGAGTAGCTATCGTAACAGGGGCGGGGCGCGGCATCGGGCGCGGCATCGCCATCGTGATGGCCCGCAACGGGGCATCGGTCGCCGTAGCCGACGTGAACCAGGACGACGCCCGCGGCGTCGCCGCCGAGATCTCCGACATGGGCCGCGAGTCGCTGCAGGTCAGGGTGGACGTCACCGCGCAGGGCGAGGTGGAGGCAATGACGGCGTCCGTGCTGGACCGCTTCGGGCGCATAGACGCGCTCGTCAACAACGCCGGCATAATCTCGGCGCCGGGATGGGAGGAGCGCGAGCGCCACAGCGAAGAGGACTGGGACATGCTCTACGCCGTCAACGTCAAAGGCGTCGCCAGGGCAACCGAGTCAGTCCTTCCCCACATGCGCGAGCGTCGGTACGGCAAGATAGTGAACATCGCCTCGATCGCCGGCAGGATAGGCTCGACCACCAGCGGCCCCTATTCCGTCTCCAAGGCCGGCGTCATCAACTACACCCAGTCCACCGCCTTGGAGCAGGCGGCGTTCAGCATCAACGTGAACGCCGTGTGCCCCGGCCTGCTGTGGACCCCTCTCTGGCGGCGCATCGCCGTCCGACACGGCGCCATCCGCGGCGAGGACAAGGGGCTGTCCGCCCGGGAGGTGTTCGACAAGTACATCCAGGAGCGCATCCCCATGGGACGCGAGCAGACCCCGGAAGACATCGGAAACGCCGTCGCGTTCCTGGCCTCCGACGCCGCCAGGAACATCACCGGCCAGGCCCTCAACGTAAGCGGAGGCTCCCACCTGAATTAGGGAGCGGCTGCGAATCCCATATCCGATATCCATGCCCACGTACCCCCACATAGAGACCTACTACACGGCCAAGCAGGAGCTGATAGAGTTCGGCGGCTCAGACAGCGAGCTGAACATCAGGCCTGCCTTCCAGAGTTGCCTGGCCGCCTACTGCAGCGACCACAAGGAGAAACTGGCGCTGGTGCCCGAGCTGCGCACTCTCTCCGGCGTCGTGCCCGACGGCACGGTCAAGGACACCCTGCGGATGGCGCGGGGCTACTGGGAGGCCAAGGACTCCCGCGACAACCTCGACGCCGAAATTGCCCGCAAGTTCGACCGCGGCTACCCCCGCGACAACATCCTCTTCGAGGACTCCCGCACCGCCGTATTGATCCAGAACCGCGAAGTGGCTATGCGGGCCGACATGTCCCGACCAAGCGACCTTCACCGCCTGATCCAGCGCTTCCTCGACTACGAGCTGCCCCAGATCGAGGAGTTCAGGGAGGCGCAGCGGCAGTTCAAGGCCGACCTGCCCGCCGTTCTCGAAAACCTGCGCCAGGCTGTCGAAGAGGCCGCGTCCGAAAACGAGGATTATAAGGCCGCCGCCGCCGACTTCCTGGAGCTGTGCAGGCAGTCCATCAGCCCCGAGGTGGCGGCGGCGGACGTGCGCGAGATGCTGCTCCAGCACATCCTAACCAAGGACGTGTTCCTGCGCGTGTTCGCAGAGGACCAGTTCCACCATGAGAACGACATCGCGCGGCGGTTGGACGCCCTTGAAGTAACCTTCTTCACGGGCACCGTCCGGCGGCAGGCCATATACCGGCTCCGCGCCTACTACGGGGCCATCGGAAGCGCCGCCGACAAAATAGCCGACCACGCCGAGAAGCAGGGCTTCCTCAAGGCCATCTACGAGGATTTTTATAAAGCGTACAACCCCGCCGCGGCGGACAGGCTCGGAGTCGTATACACGCCCAACGAGGTGGTGGACTTCATCATACGGGGAGCAGACCACCTGCTGCAAAAGCATTTCGGACGCCGACTCGCCGACGACAACGTCCAGATTCTCGACCCCGCCACCGGGACCGGCACATTCATAACCAGCCTGATAGACTATCTGCCCAAAGACAGGCTGGAATACAAGTATCTCAACGAAATACACGCTAACGAGGTGGCGATACTGCCCTACTACATCGCCAACCTGAACATCGAGTACACCTACAAGGAAAAGACGGGTCGCTACCTGGAGTTCCCCAACCTGTGCTTCGTGGACACGCTGGACAACATGGACTGGCAGGATACGGGCGCCACCGGCGGCGCGGTAATCCGGCAGGGCGGGTTCAACCTCGGCGGCCTATCCACCGAAAACTGGATGCGCGTCCAACTCCAGAACGAGAAGACTATCAGCGTCATCATCGGCAACCCGCCGTATAATGACAGCCAAACCAACTGGAATGAATTCAACCCGAACCGCAAGTATCCTGAGATAGATCAGCGTATCAAGGAGACCTATATAAAGGAAGGAACATCTCAGAGAACTCATCAGTACGACATGTACAAGCGGTTCATCCGCTGGGCATCCGACCGTCTGGCCGACGATGGGATTATCGCGTTCATAACCAACCGTGGCTATCTGGACAAAATTCAGGATGACGTATTCCGTAAAGTATCCCTCCAAGAGTTCAGCGATCTCTACATTATTGACCTAGGCGGAGATGCGCGAAAGAACCGACGGGTTGGCAACGTTTTCAACATCATGACTGGTGTAGCGATCGGCTTCTTTGTCAGAAGCTCGTCGGAGCAGGACCAGGCCAACGTTCATTACCATGCTCTTGCGGATGACCAGTCCGGTATCGAAAAACTGACGAAATTGAAAAAGATCGACATCCCCGATATTGCCTTCGATGCCATTACGCCTGACGCGCATGGCAACTGGCTCAACCAATCCAACAGCGACTTTGAGGATCTGACGCCGCTTGCCGACAGACAGACCAAATTCGCGAAGACCCTAGATGATGAGAAGGCAGTATTCAATCTAGTGACCAATGCAGTGAAGTCCAATCGCGATGATTGGGTGTACGATTTCAATATCCCTAATCTCCGCGCCAAGGCTCTCTTCTTTGCTGACATGTACAATGAATTTATGGATACCAAAGACGAGTCATACAACCCAATTATCAAGTGGAGCCGCGATTTGCGTAATGAGTTCCAGCGCGGCAGGCGCATCGTTTATAACGAAGCGAACCGCATCCAGACACTTTATCGCCCGTTCGTAACAAAGGAACATTTTGCTGACTTCACGATAAACGATGTTCTCACCAAGAACCACTACAAGATGTTTGGCTCTGACTTGAAACAAGACAATAAGGTTATTTGTTTCCAAGCCACTGGCGCCCGCAGGCCCTTCGCGACATTGGCGACCGATAAGACAGCCGACTACCACCTGTTCTTTGATGGCGCCCAATGCCTCCCCCTCTACCGTTACACCCCCGAAGGCGAGCGGGTCAGCAACATCACCGACTGGGGCATACGCCGCGTCAACGATCACTACCGCGAAGAGTGGGGCAAGGACTTCGACAAGATCTACCCAGACGGCATTGACGCCGAGGCGATATTCGCCTATACATACGCCGTCCTGCACGACCCGGTGTACCGCTACGACTACGCCAACGACCTGCTGCGCGAGTTCCCTCGCCTGCCGCTGTACCACGAGTTCGACATCTGGGCGCGGATGGGTCGGGATCTGCTGGACCTGCACATCGGTTTCGAGACGATAGAGCCATACCCACTGGAGCGCGTCGAGAAATCACCTCAGCGCGCTCGCCCAAAGAGCAAGAGAGCCTCCGCCGCGGTCCGGGAGGGAGCAGCCGCTCCCTATGCCGCCGCCCCCGCCCCCTCGACGGGCGAGGATGGTCCTCTATCCAAGCCCAAGCTCCGCGCCGACAAGGAGCGCGGCATAATCATTCTGGACGACCAGACCACCCTCGCCGGGATACCGCCGGACGCCTGGCGATACCAGCTGGGGAGCCGCTCGGCGCTGGAGTGGGTACTCGACCAATACAAGAGGAAACCCCGCGACCCTACCATCCGCGAGCGGTTCGACACGTACCGTTTCGCCGACCACAAGGAGCGCGTCATTGACCTGCTGCGTCGAGTGTGCGCCGTCAGCGTCAAGACGATGGACATAGTGGACCGCATGGCCTACTGGGAAGACGGAAACCTCGTAGTGTTCGGCGACCGCGACAAGCGCGAGTGGTCCATGATGGGAGTGCATGCAATGTTCAGCGAGCCTGAGGACGAGGAGTGGCTGAAGTCATGGTTGGAGATGTAGTCCTGGCACCCTGAGCGAGTATAACGTTCATCCCGTTGAAGAGACGGGGAGAACGTTTGTCTGCCGAGAAATTCTCCGTGATGTACGAAAGAGTATTTACATCATCGCGTCCAGGGCGTGTATGCTTTGGCATAAGACCAAGGGACAAGCGGAGATAGCGCAACCCACACAGGAGCAGAAGAATGACTTTGTTTTTCACACACAGAGATAGTCAGGGCGACCAGGAAGACCACGCCTACCTTCACGGATATATGGACGGCGCGGAGCACGTCACCATGGAGTGGACCAGATGCACGGCGGCTGACTGCGGCCCCTGTGGCCTGTGCCGACGCCTAGCGAACCTGATGAAGCAAGCCTTCGCCATGGTGGAGGAAGAGAATAACCAGGCTACCGAACCTCCTGCGTTTGGCAATTAGAGAGGGGGCAAAGCTCAATGCAGATACGCGATATGGTCACTGGCAAAATGCGCGACGTGCCCGTTGACCCGGTCGAGGCGGAAGACCCCGTCCTGGTTGGAGATGTAGTCCTGGCCCCCATGCCATTCACTGACATGTCTGTGACCAAGGTTCGGCCTGCCGTGGCGCTCGCGGACGTGGGGATGCAGGACTGGGTTCTCTGCCAAATAACCAGCAGCCCAAGAGCGCGAGACAGACGTATATCCATTGATCCCAGCGACATGACGAGCGGAAGACTGAAGTTCCAAAGCTGGGCGAGGCCAGATCGGATCTACACGATAAACGAGCGCGTATTCGGGAGCGCCATCGGACGCGTTAGCGCCGCCAAGCGCTCCGAAATCGCAGCCGCGGTCCGCAGTCTGTTCTGACCGCGGCCCGCGCAGTCCAGGCGGGCTTATGGCAGGCGCTTCCTGCCTGTTTCGCTCTCGTACAGATCCCAGGCGCGCTCGTTGAAGGGGTAGTACCTTCCTGGGGAGCAGCGCTCGGAGTCGAGCCGGGCCTTCACGAAGTCCTCGACGTCCATGTGCTCCCGCGCCCTGGCCGCGACCTCATCGGCTATCCGCGCCGGGATTACCACCACGCCGTCGTCGTCCCCGATTACGGCGTCCCCCGGCCGCACCAGCGCTCCGCCGCACTGTATGGCGCCGTTGACCTGCCAGGGCAGGAATTCAGCGCCGCCCTGCTTGGCCGTTTTGCTGGCGGCATAGACCGGGAAGCCGTACTCCTTGAGTGAGACGCTGTCACGGACGCCGCCGTCCGTGACGATGCCGGCGGCTGCGAGCTGCTTGAGCCGGAAGAACTTGATGTCGCCTCCGACCGAGGAGTATCGCCAGCGCATGGCGTCTATCACCAGGACTTCGCCCGGCCCGCACATCTCGATGGCGACGTACTCGGGCGAGAGCTCGTCCTTGGGCTTGTCGGCCTGTAGGTCTGGGCGCGTGGGGACGAACCGCAGCGTAATGGCGCGGCCGGCCATCTTCTGGCCGAGGCTCAGCGGCTCCGCGCCCTCCACGAAGCCCATGGGCCAGCCCATCTTGTACATCGCGTCGATGGCCGTCTGCGTCGGAATCTCGCGCAGCGCCGCCAGCGTCTCGTCGCTCACGTATGGCTCGCTCACGTCAACCTCCATGAATCCGCGATACTATGTCTGCGGCGCGGCTATGGACATGCACGCCTGGCATTGTCTATAATCATGGTGCGCCGAGGTGGTGGAATTGGTAGACACGCAGCGTTGAGGGCGCTGTGGCCGCTTAGGCTGTAGGAGTTCGAGTCTCCTCCTCGGCACCATCGTCAACACGAGGCGACGTAGCCAAGTGGACTAAGGCGGGGGTCTGCAAAACCTCTATTCGGCGGTTCGAATCCGCCCGTCGCCTCCACATATTCCCCTCGCGCCGTCTTCCCGCCCCCTTCGACGTTCACGATTCGTACGGGACTCCGAACCGGCCGTCGTGGGCTATCTCCGAGAGCGGCCTGCGCCTCTTGCCCCTCGGCGTGCGGGCGCGGTATCCGAACGGCAGGACGGTAATCAGGTCCATCGGCTCCGGGATGCCGAGGAGGTCCTTGACGCGGCGCTTCTGTTCCTCAGTCGGCAGCCCTACGAAGCAGGTACCCAGCCCTTCGGACCATGCCACCAGCTCCATCTGCTGTAGGGCTCGGCCCGCGTCCAGGTCCGGGGAGTCGGCGTCCTCCATCACGATGGCTATCGCCATGGGCGCGTCGGCGATGAATCGTCCGCTCGGCGCAATCCCGGCCAGCCGCCTCAGCGTATCCTTGTCCCGCACCACCACGAACCGCCAGGGCTGCCGATTGCGCGAGCTCGGGGCCCATCGCCCGGCCTGCAGGAGCTTGCGGACGGTCGGCTCGGGCACGGGGTCCGGCTCGAACTCGCGGATGGTCATGCGCCCGCGGACGCATTCGAAAACATCCATGGCTACACCCCCTCGGAGGAGCGGTCCACCCACTTGTAGGCGGTCTTCGCGTTCCTCCAGAAGAACTTCTCGGCAGCCGCATCCCCCTTCTCTCCAAAGTATGCCGACGCGATGCCCAGCTCCTGCGAGTAGGGGCCGATCTGCTCCACGTTCGGCCAGTTGCTGCCATATATGAGCCTGTCCTCGCCGAACGCATCCCACAGCGCGTCCAGCGTCGGCCTGTAGAAGTCCACGTCGTTCGGCGCAGGCAGCGCCGCGCTGTGCTGGAGTACTGCGGAGACCTTGCAATAGACGTTGGGATGCTTGGCTATCCGCCGCATGACCTCGGCCCACTCCGGATTCGCCGCGATGCCGTCTATGGGGCGTCCCGCGCCGATGTGGTTGATGACGATTCGAAGCTGCGGGACGCGGGCGGCGAGTCGAAACAGGCCGTCCATCTCGTAGTAGCCGAGGTGAGCGTCGAGCTCCAAGCCCTTATCCGCCAGGATGTCCGCCGCTCCAACGACCACGGGGTCCGAGTAGTCCGCCGGGGCGAGCGTCCGCGGCCGGATGCCGCTGAAGAGCGGGTTGGCGGCGAAGCGGTCCAGGTTGCTTTCGAAGTCGTCCGACCGCATGTCCAGGTTGCCGGAAAAGCCGACTATCAGCGGCTCACGGGCCGCGAGGTCGAGTATCCATTGGTTGTCCTCGACCCAGTGGCTTGCCTCGACGACCACCACGCCTGTGACCCCAAGCGGAGCGGTGATGGCCTTGTAGTGCAGGGGAAGCGCGGTGCGGTACAGCCGCGACTCCTCCGCAGGATCGGGATACGGGACGCCCTGGGGCCGCGTGGGGTCTATGAAGTGAACGTGAGTGTCGACTATCATGCAGCGCCCTCTGCCGGGACGCGCATTATACAGCAACGGGCTATCATGCGGCCGGAGAATCTTGACCGGCCGCCCACCCCGTGTTAGGTTCTGGCGGAGGTTATGCTATAGTGAGAGGAGAGCCTGTCAATAAGGATAGACTGACAATATGGGGAGTGTCAGAGTCCTACCTGAGGTGGTTTTCCCTCTCATTCTCCATCCTATATATTCTTGGAGTGGTCGGCCTCGTCCTGTATGAGCGGATACACCAGCAGGCCGATCCGGTTGAGACCGCCGTATCTCTCGCCAAGAATTCAGGCCCGGTGGGGGTATCCATAGCCCTCGCATTGTTGGCCATCATAACGATATGGGAGGAAATCGCATTGCTTGGTTCCAGAATAGAAAGGGTAAGAGCGAAGCTGCGCGAGGAAGGCCGCACAGAAGGCCTTAGGGAAGGCCGGGAGGAGGTCTATGCCCAGTGGAGAGAGGAGTACTCGTCTGTTCCTCCTCCGCCTGGCGCGGTTCCTCGTCCAGCGCGGTCGAGCGAGCGTGAGCGGGCCGAGAGGAATCGTGACGAGTAGCCGCTGACCTCACGGGCATATCGAGAAGGCCGACAGGGGGGACGAATGGAGTTCGACACGGCGTAGCCCTCGCCTTGTTGGCCGTCATAACGATATGGGGGGAAATCGCATTGCTTGGTTCCAGAATAGAAAGGGTAAGAGCGAAGCTGCGCGAGGAGGGCCGCACAGAGGGCCGCGAGGAAGGCCGCACGGAGGGCCGCGAGGAAGGCCGCATGGAGGGCCGCACAGAAGGCCTTAGGGAAGGCCGTGAGGAGGTCTATGCCCAGTGGAGGGAGGAGTACTCGTCTGTTCCTCCTCCGCCAGGCGCGGTTCCTCGTCCAGCGCGGTCGAGCGAGCGTGAGCGGGCCGAGAGGAATCGTAACGAGTAGCCGCTGACCTCACGGGCATATCGAGAAGGCCGACAGGGGGGACAAATGGAGTTCGACACGGCGTAGCCCTCGCCTTGTTGGCCGTCATGACGATATGGGAGGGAATCGCATTGCTTGGTTCCAGAATAGAAAGGGTAAGAGCGAAGCTGCGCGAGGAAGGCCGCACGGAGGGCCGCGAGGAGGTCTATGCCCAGTGGAGAGAGGAGTACTCGTCTGTTCCTCCCCCGCCAGGCGCGGTTCCTCCCCCAGCGCGGACGAGCGAGCGTGAGCGGGCCGAGAGGAATCGTAACGAGTAGCCGCTGAACCTCACGGGGCATATCGAGAAGGCCGACAGGGGGAACGAATGGAGTTCGACACGCTGATAGCCAACGGCATGGTTGTGGACGGCGCCGGCCGCCTGAGGTACGAGGCCGACGTAGGCATCGCGGGCGGTAAGATAGCCGCCATTGGACAGCTCGAGGACGCCGTGGCCGACCGCGTGATAGACGCATCCGGCCAGATCGTGGCCCCGGGCTTCATAGACATGCACTCCCACTCCGACAGGACCCTGCTCGACGACCCTGGCGGCGAGAGCAAGGTGCATCAGGGCGTTACCACCGAGGTAGTCGGCAACTGCGGCTACTCGCCCTACCCCGTCGGCATAATGGGTCCAGAGCCGCTGAACCGGTCCCACATCTCCCCCATCGAGTGGGACTGGACCGACCTGGACGGCTGGGCGAACCGGCTGGAGGCGAACGGCCTCAGCATCAACGTCGCGCCGCAAGTGGGCCACTCGGCGCTGCGATACGCCGTCGGGCTGGCCGACTCGCGAGCTCCGAGCGCCGACCAGCTGCGCGAGATGCGCCGGCTCACCGCCGAGGCCGTGGAGCAGGGCGCGTTCAGCATGTCGACCGGCCTCACCGTCGCGCCCTCGATGTACGGCGATACCGACGAGGTGGCCTCGCTGGCCGAGTCGTTCTCCCAGTACGACGGGGCCTTCTACGTAACCCACGCGAGGGTATGGGCGGGCAACCACGTCGGCGCGATCGAAGAGGCGATGGAGATAGGCCGCAGGGCAGGCGTGCCCGTCCAGTACTCACACATGGCTATCATAGACCCCCGCGCATACGGCTCGGGCGAGGAGATGGTCGGCGTTATCGAGAAGGCCCGCGCGGACGGCTTGGACGCAACGTATGACGTGTATCCCTACACCGCCGCAGGCTCGCACCTCGCCCAGAGCGTGCCGCAGTGGTTGCAGGAAGGCGGCGACGAGGCCATGCTGGGACGCCTCCGCGACCCCGTACAGCGCAGGCGGGCGCTCGACGACATGCGCGAGAATGGGCACTTCGGCGGCCTTCCCTGGCAGCTCGACGGCGTGGTCATCTCATACGTCCAGTCGGAGAAGAACCAGGACGTCATAGGCAAGAGCGTCGCAGACATAGCCGCCGAGCGCGAGGCGGACGCGCTGGAGACCTATATCGCTCTCATGGACGAGGAGGACAACCAGGTTGGCGCCGTCATCCACAACCGCGTCGAGAGCGACGTGCGCTACTTCCTGAGCCATCCGATGGCGATGATCGGCTCGGACGGCAACGCCATCTCCCCGACGGGCATCTACGCCAACGACAAGCCCCATCCGCGCTTCTACGGAACTTACCCCAGGATACTAGGCCGATACGTGCGCGAGCAGTCCCTCATGTCCCTGGAGACGGCCGTCCACAAGATGGCCGGGATGCCCGCCGAGCGTCTCCGCCTCTCCGATAGGGGACGCATCGAGGAGGGCTTGGCTGCGGACGTGGCGGTCTTCGACCCGGGCGCGGTCATAGACCACTCCACCTTCGAGGACCCGCACCGCCTCTCCGAGGGCATGTCATACGTCTTGGTGAACGGCAGCGTCGTCATCGCCGACGGCGAGCATACCCAGTCCCGCGGCGGGCGAGTCCTACGGCGCGGCTCCTGACGACGAGCGACTTACGGGAGGGCAGGCCGTGGAGATACGCTCTATCAAGTACATGCTGATGGTCCACGACATGGACAGGGCGAGGGCGTTCTACGCCGACACGATGGGATTCGAGGTAGGCTACGACTCGCCCACGTGGACGGAGCTTGCCCTAGGCGGGGCGCAAATAGCCCTGCACGGCGGCGGCAGCGAGGGCGGGAACGCGGGAGACCGGCGTGAGCGTCACCGTCGCAGACCTGGACACGGCGTGCGGCGAGGTCGCGGCGGGCGGCGGCAAGGTTACCCTCAAGCCCGAGAGTCGGCCCGGCGAGCCTATCAGGCTGGCGAAGGTCGCCGACACCGAGGGCAATATCCTGTCGCTCGCCGAGTACGTAGGCTAAAGAGGTTCGCCGCAGCGAACACAGAGCGCAGGACCAGCCGCAGCATGAGACTCGGATTCCTGGCGTCGCACGGGGGCAGCAACATGCAGGCCATCATAGACGCCTGCCGGCGCGGGCGTCTCGACGCGGAACCCTGCGTCGTCATCAGCAACAACTCGCGGTCTGGGGCCCTTCGCCGCGCCGACGCCGCGGACATTCCCAGCTATCACCTGAGCGAGAGGACGCACCCCGACGGCGACGCCCTCGACAGGGCGATACTGGACGCGCTGGAGCGGCACGGCGTGAGCCTGGTCGTACTTGGGGGCTACATGAGGAAGCTCGGCCCGGCGACCATATCGCGCTTCCGCAGCCGCATAGTCAACGTCCATCCGGCGCTGCTGCCGAAGTTCGGAGGACGCGGATTCTACGGCAAGGCCGTGCATGAGGCAGTCCTTGCATCCGGCGACCGCGTTACCGGGGCGACGATACACTTGGTGGATGAACAGATAGACCACGGCCCTATCATCGCCCAGCGGGAGGTGCAGGTCTTGGACGGCGACCGCGCCGACACACTAGCGGAGCGAGTCAGCGCGGTCGAGCATAGGCTCTACGTCGCTACCCTGCGGCGGATAGTGTCGGGCGATATTGACTTGGACGCGCTGTGGCAGGCGCGACGGCGGCGACGGCGACGGATAGTGTCGGGCTATATTGACCTGGACGCGCGACGGCAGGCGCGGCGGCGGCGGATAGTGTCGGGCTATATTGACTTGGACGCGCTGGGCAGGTCTCAGTAGATATGGAGGTTGAGCGGTGTTCGATGGCTTCGTGAAGACTCAGATCGAGACTTCCGGCGCGACTATCAATCTGGTTCACGGCGGACGCGGCGAGCCTCTGCTCCTGCTGCACGGCTACCCGCAGACTCACGTGATGTGGCACAAGGTCGCCCCGCGCCTGGCCGAGCGGTTCACGGTCGTAGCACCCGACCTTCGCGGCTACGGGGACAGCGGCAAGCCGCCTTCCGACGGCGGCCTGAGCGTCTATTGCAAGCGCGCGTCGGCCCTGGACCAGGTGGAGGCGATGGAGGCCCTGGGGTGGGACTCGTACCACGTCGCCGGGCATGATCGGGGCGCGCGAGTGGGCCACCGCATGGCGCTGGACCACCCCGAGCGCGTTCGCTCATTCACTTCGCTGGATGTCGCGCCGTCGCAGGCCGCGTTCGAGAACATGGACGCGAGCCTGTCCTTCGCGTGGTTCCACTGGCACCTGATGCGCCAACCTGCGCCGCTGCCGGAGACGATGATAGGGAACAGCGCGAAGGCGTACCTCGACTTCCTGCTGGAGCGCTGGTCCGCAACCGACGGCGCAATAACCGACGAGGCATACGCCGAATACCTGCGCTGCTTCAGCGACCCTGAAACCATCAGGGCCACCTGCATGGACTACCGCTCTATCGAGCTCGACCTCCAGCACGACGAGGTTGACAGGGGCCGGAAGCTCGCCTGCCCAACGCTGGCGCTATGGGCGGGCAACATGGCGAAGCGCCGAGGCTGGCAGACGGGCGGCAGCCTGGACATGCTCGACGTCTGGCGTGAAAGGGCGAACGACGTCCGTGGCAGGACCATAGACTGCGGACACTTCATCCCCGAAGAAGCGCCGGACGAGCTGGTGGAGGAGCTCTTCGCCTTCCTGGCTGACGTCTCGTAGGGGCGGGATTAGAACCCGCCAGGACATCCCGACCTTAGGCCAGATCCGCCTCGGACGGAAGCCACGCCTCGAAGAAGCGCTGCCAGTTGCGGTACATGACGTTCTCGACGTCCCAGGTCTTGTAGCCGCGTCGCGAGAGCACGTCCGCCACCTTCTGGTAGTCGGCGACAGTGTCTATCTCGTAGGGAGCCTCCGGCACGCCTCCCTGGCCGTCCGTATCGCCGCCGATGGCCGCGTGCTCCGAAGTGCCGGCAAGCTGGCACACGTAGTCTATGTGGTCGACGTAGTCCTCGAGGGTTACGGACTCGCGCGGGAAGACCTCCCACGGGCTGGGGATATGCCCGCTCCAGTCGAGGCCGCCCTTGTATATCATCCACGTGTCCATCGAGGACCCGATGACCCCGCCGCGCTCGATGACGGCCTTGAGGATGTCGTCTGGCTGCTGACGCTCGCCCGGCGTGACGGCGCGGCAGTTCTGGTGGCTGGCGAGCGCCGGCCCCTCGAATATCTCAAGCTCCTCTCGCACGGAGGCGTCGGACGTATGCGAGACGTCGAGTATCATGCCAAGCCTGTCCATCTCGAGCAGCAACTGCTTCGCGGGCGGAAGCAGCCCGCCGTCCGTGCCCGTGGCCGTGCCGTGCGAGTAGGCGCTCACGCCGTAGTGCGATAGGCTGATGACCCGCAGGCCGCTCTCCCACCACTCTTGCACTTGCTCCGGCCACACTATCGCGTCGGCGCCCTCCATGCCGATGACGAGGCCGACGGGCATGTCGGCGTGGTCTGCCGCGCTGGACCAGGCGTCCATGTGCGCGCTGAATGCCTCGCGGGTTCCGAGGACCGCGGCCTCGCCTTGGGACTCCAGCAGGCGGTAGTATGCAAGCTGTCCCATCGAGGATGCGTAGGCCAGGTTCTGGGTGCGGTACTCGCCGTGGGGGTGGCCCGGCCGCTTGACGCATGAGACGACCTTGACGAGAGCGGCGGCGATCTGCGCCTTCCGCATCTCTGGCAGGGAGGCCATGGCGTAGGCGTCGGGCCAGCTGCCGTTCTTCACGACGCCGGGCTCGGCCGTCCGAATTCGCCCAAGCTCCCAGGTGTGGTCCCGGTCCCAGTGCAGGGCGCCAACAGCCATCGGGTAGTCGCCGTCGATGATCAGCATATGGGCCGCCCTCCAAGAGCTTGTTTCGGCTATGCGGTGAGAGAGTGGCAGGAGCGGCAGGATTCGAACCCGCGACCTGCGGTTTTGGAGACCGCTGCTCTACCAACTGAGCTACGCTCCTGCGCCGCGAGCGTGCCCTTGATTCTAATACGGCCTTCCCCCGCGGTCAAATATGTCGGGACCGCGCTCTGCTTGACGTATAGACGTCCAGACGGTCGGGAAGGCGTTGTCCTAGACCCTTTCGCCGGCGCAGGAGCGACCCTGGCGCCGCGGAGGCAGTGGGTTACGCCAGCGTGGGAGTGGAGGAGGACGAGCTATATTTCGACATGGCAGTCGAGGCGATTCCCAAGCTGACACGGTTTCGCCGAACGGAAAAGCCCCTATGCCCGGGACACCCGCATACCCACTGCGCCGCCTCCGCCGTGGCACACCGCCGCCATTCCGGACTCCAGCCCGCGCTGTTCGAGCGCGTGCAGCAGCGTGACCAGGATCCGCGCCCCGCTCGCGCCTATCGGATGCCCAAGCGCGACCGCGCCGCCGTTGACGTTCACGCGCTCCCAGTCCCAGCCGAGCTCCTTGCCGTTCGCGGCGACCTGCGCGGCGAACGCCTCGTTCACCTCTACCAGATCCACGTCGTCCATGCTCATCGCCGCCCGCTCCAGCAGGGAGCGCATGACCTGAGCCGGGGCCTCGAACAGCCTCGCGGGCTCGTTCGCCGCGAACCCGTGGTCCTCTATCACCGCCTTCGGATCGAGTCCCATGTCTCGCGCCGTCTCCTCGCGGGCCACGACCAGGGCGGCTGCCCCGTCCGATATTTGCGACGAGTTGCCCGACGTGACCGATCTGTGCGGCGGGAAGGGCGCAGGCAGACCCGCCAGGCTCTCCATGCTCGTGTCCGCCCTCGGCCCCTCGTCCACGTCCACCACCGACGCGCCCCTGCGCCCGTTGACCGTAGTGGGGACTATCTCGGCCGCGAAACTCCCGTCGGAGGAAGCCCGCGCGGCCCGCTGATTGCTCCGCAGGGCTGCCTCGTCCTGCTCCTCGCGCGTAACCTCGAACTCCGTCGCCGTGCCCTCCGCCAGCGTACCCATGTGGTTGTTCCCGAATGAGCACCAGAGCCCATCGTGGATCATCGAGTCGGCCAGCCCCCAATCGCCGAGCCGTTTCCCGGCCCTGCTGCCAGGCAGGAGGTGCGGGGCGCGGCTCATGCTCTCCATGCCGCCCGCGACTACGATGTCCGCCTCGCCGGAGCGAACCATCAGCGACGCCAGCGCGACGGCCATCATTCCCGACGCGCAGACCTTGTTCACCGTCAGCGCGGACGCCGTGTCGGGGATGCCCGCGCCAATCGCAGCCTGCCGAGCGGGCGCCTGGCCGAGTCCTGCCGAGAGCGCGTTGCCCATTATCGTATAGCCCACGTCCGACGGCTCGACGCCCGCTCTCTCGACGGCCGCCCGAATCGCAGCCGCCCCGAGCTCGGTGGCCGGGACGCCCGAAAGCGCCCCGCCCATCTTCCCGATGGGCGTCCGGGCACTGCCCAGTATCACCACTGCGCCGCTCATTCGCTAACTCCTCATGACACGGCTCACGGCGGCCAGCGCCGCCTCTACGTCGCCGCTCGAAATCTCGTAGTGGGTTACCATCCGGATGCGCCCGCCAAGGTCGAAGCAGTGGACGCCCGCCTCGCCGAGCTCCCGTTGCGCTTCCTCCGCCGGCTTGTCCCCCGTCTCGAAGAACACGATATTCGTATTCACCTCGTCTGGGTCAACCTGCACGCCCTCTATGTCCGCGAGTCCCTCGGCGAGCCGCTTCGCGTTGGCGTGGTCGTCCGCGAGCCGGTCCACCATCGTATCCAGCGCAACGATGCCCGCCGCGGACATGACGCCGGTTTGGCGCATCTCGCCGCCCACTATCTTGCGCTGCTTGCGGGCCTCCGCGATGAACTCCGCGCTGCCGCACAGCACGGACCCTATGGGGCACGCGAGACCCTTCGACAGGCAGAACGACACCGAGTCCGCGTCCGAAATCAGGCTCGCGGCAGGGACGCCCAGCGCCACGGCGGCGTTGAACAGGCGCGCCCCGTCAACGTGGAGGGCGGCGCCGTGCCGCTTCGCCGCCTCGGACACCGCCGAAACGTAGGGCAGGCTCAGCGGCATACCGTTCGCCGAGTTGTGGGTGTTCTCGATGCACACTAGCCCCATCGCCCCGCCCGAATCGCCCTCCTCACGCAGCGAGAGCTCCACGTCCTCGACCGGCAGCATCCCGCCCCGCTCGGCGACCGCGCGCACCCGGACGCGGCCGTAGGTCGGATGCCCGTGCGCCTGTTCGACGCTCCATGCCATGTGCGACCTTGCGCCTATGAGCATCGCGTCCTCCGGTTCGACGTGCGAGAGCGCCGCAACCAGGTTGCCCATTGACCCGCTGGCGACGAATAGGCCCGCCTCGGTTCCCACGCGCTCGGCCGCCAGCTCCTCGAGCCGCCGAGTGGTCGGGTCACCCTCCAGCCCGTCGTCGCCGACCTCCGCCTCGTACATGGCGCGGCGCATCTCCGGCGTCGGCTTGGTGACCGTGTCGCTCCTGAGGTCTATCCCGTTCAACGCGCTCTCCTGCTGGCTCGCGGTCTATGCGGCGGTCCGCTCATGCAGCTCGTCCGCGTGGATGGCCTGCTCCATGGCGGCTATCGCGACCTCTATCTGGTCGTCATCCGGCTGCCGCGTCGTCAGGGCCTGCAGGGCGATGTTCGGGGAGGTGATGACTCGCACCAGCGGGTTCGAGGAGTGGAAACCGCTGAACCTGATGACCTCGTAGCTCACAGCCGCGACTATGGGAATCAGCACTATCCTGGACACTATCAGCCACCAGAGCGGATCGCGCCCCACGAAGGTGAACACGACTATGGCCACGACCATCACTGTCAGCAGGAACGCGGTGCCGCATCGGGGATGCGCCGTCGGGTAACGTCGTATGGCGCGGATTTCCAGGGGGTCGCCGTTCTCCTGGGCGTGGACAGTCATGTGCTCCGCGCCGTGGTACATGAAGACGCGCTTGATCTCCGCCATGCGGCCTATCAGCAGTATGTATCCGAGGAAGAGGCCAAGCCGTATCAGCCCCTCGACCAGGTTGCTCAGGATGTCCGAGCCCAACGGCCCTTCGACCGCCCTGCTCGCGAGCACGGGCAGCACGAAGAACAGCCCGACGGCGAACGCAATCGAGAGGCCCAGGGTCGCCGCCATCGCGCCCTTTCCTATCTCCTGCCCCTCGGCCTCCGCGCCCACGTTCGCCGAGTACATCAGAGCGCGCATTCCCAGGCTCAAGGTCTCCGCCAGCACCAGGACGCCCCGCAGCACGGGGACTCGGCGGAGCCGTCCGGTGTATATCTGGCTAAGCGGCTCGCACTTCTTCGCGAGGGCGCCGTCCGGCCTGCGCACCGCGATGCTCGCGTAGCGCTGCCCGCGAATCATCACGCCCTCGATGACTGCCTGCCCGCCGTATGTCGCTCTGCTGGCCGACATGGCCTCCCCTCGTGAAACCGGCGTGAAAAAGGGGTGAGGTCCTCTCACCCCTTCGCTCGATAGCTCAGTACGCCCGCGCTACTGGAGATTGAAGCGGCGCTTCAGCCGCTCGACCCTGCCCTCCGTGTCCACGATGCGCTGCTCGCCGGTGTAGAACGGGTGGCACTGGTTGCAAATCTCGACGCGAAGCTGGGGCTTGGTCGAGCCCGTCGTGTAGGAGGCCCCGCACGAGCAAGTTACCACGGCCTCGGCGTGATAGTTCGGATGGATTCCAGCCTTCATGAGCCGGCCTCCTCTGGGTAGACGCTCGCCCGCTTCTTGTCCCGCGTCTGATGCTCGAAGCTGACTGTGCCGTCCACCAGCGCGAACAGGGTGTGGTCCTTGCCGAGTCCAACGTTCGCGCCGGGCATAATCCGCGTCCCGCGCTGCCGCACGATAATCGAGCCAGCGGTTACGCGCTCGTTGGCGTACCGCTTCACGCCGAGGCGCTGGCCCTTGCTGTCGCGCCCGTTCCTGGTGCTGCCTCCGCCCTTCTTATGCGCCATCGGTATCCTGCTCCCCCGGATCCGGGTACGAGATGCCCGTCACCTTCAGATCCGTGTACTGCTGCCTGTGCCCCGTTCGGCGGCGGTACCGCGTCTTCGGCTTGTACTTGAACACCACCAC
This sequence comes from uncultured Dehalococcoidia bacterium, assembly GCA_958296115.1. GTDB lineage: Bacteria > Chloroflexota > Dehalococcoidia > Lucifugimonadales > CAJWER01. The sequence goes on along the minus strand of OY282442.1, from coordinate 1,077,009 downwards.
CTTGCGGCCCCTGCCGCGCCCCATCACCTCGGCCGTAACCTTCGCGCCCGCCACCGACGGAGACCCCAGCACGACCTGGCCGCCGCGCGACACCATCCGGACGTCGCCTATCTCCACGACCTCGCCGTCGGGCTCCGGGATGGACTCCACGCGGATGGTGTCGCCCTCGGAGACCTTGTACTGCTTGCCGCCAGCCTGTACTACTGCGTAATCTGTCATGCGTTTCACCCTTGCAACCCATTGTAGCGCGAGCGGCCCGAATATAACAACCGGCTCGCGCGCCCGGGCGATGGCATCTTATTCATCTTGGTAGGCGGACCCCAACGTGAACTAGGGCCAACCCGCTACTCTCTTCCGTGGTGGGGGAGTCTGAATCAGGATTTGCGGGATTGTGGGATTTTCAGGATTGGAGAATGGGATGAGATGGCGTCGTGAATTACCCTCGCCCTGGCCCTCTGGTGTTGAGGGGTGGGGAGGGGGAGGCATCCTCACCCTAGCCCTCTCCCATCAAGGGAGAGGGGATAAGGCGGGCAAATCGCCAAATTGCTAAGATGCGGGGGTGGGGGTATAATGGCGGTGATTTCAGAAATCTTGGATGGAGACATTAGCAATGGCGACGGACACCATTGTCGAGACCGGAACGTGGCAGGTCAAGACCGGCCTGGCCAAGATGCTGAAGGGCGGCGTCATCATGGACGTGGTGACGGCGGAGCAGGCGAGGATAGCGGAGGACGCCGGGGCCGTGGCGGTGATGGCGCTGGAGCGGGTGCCCTCGGACATCCGCAAGGATGGCGGCGTCGCGCGGATGTCGGACCCGACCAAGATAGTGGAGATCATAGACGCGGTAACGATTCCCGTGATGGCGAAGTGCCGGATTGGGCATTTCGTCGAGGCGCAGGTTCTGGAGGCCCTGGGGATAGATTACATAGACGAGTCGGAGGTGCTGACGCCTGCGGACGAGAACAACCACGTTGACAAGAACGCCTTCAAGGTTCCGTTCGTGTGCGGGTGCCGCGATCTTGGCGAGGCGCTACGGCGGATAGGCGAGGGGGCGGCGATGATCCGCACCAAGGGCGAGGCGGGCACCGGGAACATCGTGGAGGCGGTTCGGCACGCGAGGTCGGTCATTGGGGAGATGAAGCGCATCCGCGGGATGGACAGCGACGAGCTGATGGCCGCGGCGCGAGACCTGAAGGCTCCCTACGACCTGGTGAAGGAGGTCCACGAAACGGGCGCGCTGCCCGTGGTGAACTTCGCGGCGGGCGGCATTGCGACGCCGGCGGACGCGGCGCTGATGATGCAGCTCGGCGTGGATGGGGTGTTCGTGGGCTCCGGCATATTCAAGTCCTCGAATCCTGGAAGGATGGCGGAGGCCATCGTGAAGGCGACGACGCACTACAACGCCCCGGAGATCATCGCCGACGTATCGAGGGGTCTGGGCGACGCGATGCCGGGGCTGGACGTGAGGACGATGCCGGAGGAGGAGCAGCTAGCGGTCCGTGGCTGGTAGGACGCTCACCATAGGGGCGCTCGCGATACAGGGCGATTTTCTGGAGCATAGGCTCGCGCTGGAGCGTCTTGGGGTCCACGCGCCGGAGGTCCGGCTGCCGGCGGAGCTCGACGACGTGGACGGTCTGATAATACCGGGCGGGGAGAGCACGACGATAGTCCAGCTCATAGACATCTACGGGTTCAGGGCTGCGCTGACGGAGAAGGTGAGGGCTGGGCTGCCGGTCTGGGGCACGTGCGCGGGGATGATAGTGATGGCGGACAGCCTCACGGACAGGAGGCCGGAGCCGCTGCACCTGATGGACATAGACGTCAGCCGGAACGCCTTCGGCAGGCAGATCGACAGCTTCGAGGAGGACTTGGAGATTGACGGGCTGGACGAGGCGCCGTTTCGGGGCGTGTTCATAAGGGCTCCGGTGGTGAACCGGGCTGGGGAGCTTGTGAAGGCGATCGCCAGGCTCCGGGACGGCAGGCCGGTCGCGGTCCGCCAGGGCAGGATGCTGGCCACTGCGTTCCACCCGGAGCTCACGGACGATGACCGGGTACACGGGCTTTTCAAGAGCATGGTAGAGGAGTCGCTGCGCCCGCTGCCCTGACCGGGTGGAGCGGCGCATGAGCGGAGGAATAACCGGCAGTATATGCAGCAGTGGATCGACAGCGACCTCGACGAGATTATCGAGAAGCTGCCTCCGCACATCGCGGAGCCTTTCAACAATCGCAGCCGCTTGGATGACCTGCTCGAGGTCGTGCTCGACCTCGGACGGGAGCCCCAGGCCAGGTTCCTCGAGGAGACTGTCTCCCTCGCCTTGCGCGAAGTGACCGAGGAGGACATCCAGTACGTCGTTCAGCGCATCGGGACGTTTGGCGCTGACAACAGGGCCGGCATCGAGCGCACCCTCCACCGCATCTCTGCCATACGCAATAGGACCGGGAAGGTGGTCGGGCTGACCGCGCGGGTGGGGCGGGCGGTATACGGCACCATCAAGATCATCGAGGACCTGGTGTTCACCGGCAACAGCGTCCTGCTGCTCGGCCGGCCGGGGGTGGGCAAGACGACGATGTTGCGCGAAGTCGCCCGCGTGCTTGCGGACGACGCGGGCAAGCGGGTTGTGGTGGTTGACACGTCGAACGAGATCGCGGGCGACGGGGACATACCACACGCGGGGATAGGCGGCGCGAGGCGGATGCAGGTGCCGTCGCCCTCGCAGCAGCACGCGGTGATGATAGAAGCGGTGGAGAACCACATGCCGGAGGTCATCGTCATAGACGAGATAGGCACCGAGCTGGAGGCGGACGCCTCGCGGACGATAGCGGAGCGGGGCGTGCAGCTGGTGGCCACGGCGCACGGGAACACACTGGAGAACCTGATAATGAACCCGACCCTGTGCGACCTGGTCGGGGGGATAGACTCGGTTACGCTGGGCGACGACGAGGCCAGGCGTCGGCGCACGCAGAAGACGGTTCTGGAGCGGCGCGCCCCGCCCACGTTCGACGCCCTGGTGGAGATACAGGGCTGGAGCGACGTGACCATCCACGCGGAGGTCGCGGACGCGGTGGACAAGATGCTGCGGGGCTACCCCGTCACGGCCGAGTGCAGGACTCTCGACGCCGAGGGCGCGACGCAGAGCCGGCGGGAGTACGTCGAAACGGCCATACTTGGGGAGAACGGGCGCGGCCGGGGATTGGAGTGGCGGCCGGGGTCCCGGCAGCGCGTGAGAGGCCGCGAGGAGCGGGAGGAGGCCCCCGCGGAGGACTCGCCGGCCCGACGCCAGGCCGTTACACGCATCCTCCCTTACGGCGTGAATAAGGACAAGCTGCGCCAGGCGGTCAAGGCGTCCAACGCGCCAATGGAGGTCGTGGGCGACGTCGAGTCGGCGGACATGCTGCTGACGACCAAGAGCTACTATCGCCGCAGGACGAAGACGCTCAGTGACGCCGAGAACGGCGGCAAGTCGGTGTACGTGCTCCGCAAGAATACGTCGTCCCAGATACACCAGTTCCTGAAGGAGCTGGGGCGCAGCCGCAAGAGGGTGGAATATCAGGATACGATAGAGCAGGCCGTCAAGGAGGCCGAGCAGGCGGCGGACCGGATAGCCGAGGGCGAGCGCCGCGCCGACCTGAGCCCGCAGGTAGCGTACATACGCCGCCTGCAGCACCAGCTTGCGGAGGACCGCGGATTGGAGTCGAGCAGCTCTGGCCGCGAGCCTGACAGGCGGGTGGTCCTGCGTAGACGGTAGGCCGGCGATGAGGACGGCGGCAGCGCCCCGCGGCAAGGCGAGGGGCGCGCCGGCAACCTAGCCGCCAGGCGCGAGATAGAGCGCGGCGCGGGTGTTCTACGTCAAACCCGCCTGCCAGATAGGAGGTCGGGTTGGGGTTCTTCATATCGTTCGAGGGCTGCGAGGGCACGGGGAAGACGACGCAGGCGGAGCGCCTGAGAAGCCGCCTTGCGAGGTTGGGATACCAGACCGCGCTGGTGCGTGAGCCGGGTTCTACGGAGCTGGGGCAGTATCTTCGGAACTGGCTGAGGGACGAGAACCGGGGCCTTCCGCCGGAGGTCGAGCTGCTGCTCTTCGCGGCTGCGCGGGCGGCCCTGGCGCGCGAGACGATACGCCCATTGCTGGCCAAGGATCCGCAGGCGGTGGTGATAGCGGACCGCTACATGGACTCCACCACGGCATACCAGGGCTACGGCCGGCGTATCGGACTCGACGATGTGGCGGTGGTGAACCGGCTGGCGACGGGCGGGATAGCTCCGGACGTGACGATACTGCTGGACGGCCCAATAGCGGACGGGCTTCGGAGACTCGGCTCGGCGCAGCTGGAGATGGCGATGGGGCAGCCCGGCGCGGGTGAAGCCCGCCGGATAGACGGCGAGGGTACGCGGCGCTTCGAGGCGGAGCCGTTGGAGTTCCACGAGCGCGTGCGCCGAGGTTACCTGAGGACAGCGGCCGCGAACCCGGAACGGTTCGCGGTGGTTGACGCTTTTCGGGATGTTGACGAGGTGGCGGATACTATCTGGGACGAGGTCGAGTCGAGGCTTCGGCCCAACGAGGCCGAGGCATCCGAGGCGCAGGCGCTCCCGCTCTGGCTGTCCGAGAAAGCCGCTGTGCCCGTGGAGGTTGGATGAAATGCCAAGGATGACGCGCGAAGAGATAGACGAGTACCTGAGGATGCCGCTGCTGTCGAACCTTGCGACGCTGCGTCCGGACGGCTCGCCGCACCTCGCCCCCGTGTGGCACCTCTACGAGGACGGGCGTCTGTACGTGCTGTCGGCGCCTTCGAGCGTGAAGGTCCGCAACCTGCGCAACGACTCGCGGGTTGGCATCTCGATTCCCTGGCAGACGGAGCCGGGCGGGTTCATACAGGTCAACGGCGCGGCGGAGGTCTCGCTGAATTGGGACAAGAGGCTGCTGTGGGACATGGCGATCAACTACCGCGGCGAGGAAGAGGGTAGGCAGTACGCCGAGCAGACATACCGCGAGATGGAGTTCGCGCTAATCACCATCACGCCTACGAATCTGGCAGGCTGGACGTTTCCGTAGGCAAGGCGGCGCGGCTATTAGGCGCCGGCGGCGCTGGCCCACCTCTCGGCTATGATCGAGTCGTAGTGGGCGAGGAGCTTGTCCACCACTGAGTCCCAGCCCATTCCGGCGGCGGTGCGTCTCGCGGCTTGCGCCATGGCCGGGTTCGGGCGTCCGTCTCCAATCACGGACTCGATGGCGTCGGCGTATGACCTTGGGGAGCGGTCCGGGACGAGGAATCCGTTCTCGCCCTCCGCTATGAACGACATTGGGCCGCCGACGCTGGCGGAGACCACCGGAGCGCCGCACGCGAGGGATTCGAGGGCGGCTAGTCCGAAGCTTTCGTAGTACGAGGGCAGTACGCAGACGTTGGCGGCGCTGTAGTAGGCGGGGAGCTCGTCCTGCCTGACCGCGCCCGTGAAGGTTACCCTGTCTCCCACGCCGAGCCTTTGCGCGAGCGACTGGAGGCGAGCTATCTCGGACGCGGAGCTCTCGTCGCCGCCGACGATGACGAACCGGGTGTTCTCGCGCCCGTCCATGATTGCGAGGGCCTCGATGATGACGTCCAAGCCCTTCAGGGGCTCGATGCGCTGCGCGACGGCGAGGATTATGCGCTCCTGAGGCAACCCAAGCCGCCTTCGGGACTCCTCGCGGTCCATGGGGCGGAACATCTCCAGGTCAACGCCCGCGGGCACGACCCGGACCTTGCCGGGGGGGAGTCCGTAGAGCCGCGCGAGGTCGCCGCGCTCGCGCTCGGTGGACACGACGATGGAGTGGGCGCTCCGGGTAACGGCCGCTTCGGCGTCGACGCGGGCCTGCGGCTCCCGTTCGGCGGGCCGGGCTTCCATCTTGGCGCGGGCCAGGGTGTGGAAGGTAGCCACGTGGGGCACGTCCCACATACGGGAAAGCTCCACGCCGGCGGCGCATGAGAGCCAGTAGTGAGAGTGGACGAGGTCGTAGGCGGTTCCGCCGCGCCGCTGGAAGGCGGATAGGCTCTGGATGAACTGCGGGATGTGCCTGCGGAGGCCCTGCTTGGTCTCGCCGTGGGGGCCGGCGTAGAGATGGATGACCCTGGCGTTCTCGCCAAGCTCGACTATCTCGGGGTCGTTGGGGTCGTGGACCCTGGTATAGACGTCGGCCTTGTGTCCTCGCCTTCCGAGCTCGCGGGCGACCTGCAAGAGGTAGACGTTCATCCCGCCGGAGTCGCGCTCGCCCAGCCGCGCGAACGGGCAGCCGTGGACGCTCAGCAGGGCGATATGGCGCATTCGCTTCTCCGATGGGTCATAGGTGGGTGTCCGGCGTCGGCGCGTTACCGCCTGATGACGAGCCGGTATATTCGGCGGTCCTGGCCTCCGAGCCTGTACTTGTAATCCTCCGAGCCTCGCAGGAAGTCAAAGACGCGCTTGCCGGATTCGATGGCCGCCTGGATAGCCAGCGCCTTGCTGACGATTCCGACGCTGAGCCTCGAATGCGCGGGGTCGTAGCCGCTATTATACAGCAGATAAGCGTCTGAGTAGTCGAATCCGAGGCACGCCGCCACGGGCTGGCCGTCGAGGGCCGTGAGCTCGAGCCTGAGGTGGCCTCGGCGGGCGGATTCTTCGGCGGCGTCGAAGAAGAACGCCTCGCGGTCGGCGGTCATGAAGCTGTCCTTGTCCGGATTGCTGGCCCTGAGCAGGCTCAGGAAGCTGGACATCATGGGTCGGAGCTGTTCGGAAGACTCGCAGACGCGCCTGTCGAGCCGGCCTGCGTTGTGGAGCCGCCGAATCTTGCGCCTGATCTCGTGCCTGTTCTTCTTCGACAGCGCCGCCAGGTACTCATCCCAGGTCGTCGGCAGGACTGCGGCCGGGGCGACGTCCTCGACTTCGATTTCCACGGACATGCCCGCGGCTTCGGCGGCCTGCGGGAAGAGTCGGAGGGTGGGCGAGCCTTCGCGTATGGAATCGAGCCGGAGCGCGCTCCAGTCCATGCTTTCGAGGCGGGGGAAGAGGATGGAGCAGAAGGCGTCTTCGGAGCCTCGCGGGACTATGAAGTCGCGGTAGTCGAACAGGTCGCCGCCGCCGAGCAGGGCGAGCGTGTCGCCGTCTCTGACCATGGGCGCGAGTCCCACAGGGCCGTCCGGGCCGTCGACCAGCATCATGAGGAGCTCGGATTCGCCGCGGAAGCGCTTCCACCAGACGCTCTGCCACCACGGGGCCATGAAGACGACGGGGGAGTGAGTATGCGGGAGCATCCGTTCCCAGAGCGGCTGCGCCTCTTCGATGGTCCGCAGGCGCGTGACGCTCAATGCGCGCGTCCTCTGACGGAGTCGAACTCGCGTCGGACGGCGGCGTCGGTCTGGAAGGTTCCGCGCATGGCGGAGGTTACGATGCGGCTTCCGGGCTTTCGCGCGCCGCGGATGGTCATGCAGAGGTGCTCGGCGGATATGACGACGCCGACGCCCTGGGGCGCCAGGCAGGATTCGATTGCGTCGGCAAGCTGCGCTGTCAGGCGCTCCTGCAACTGAGGCCGGCGGGCGATGATGTCGAGGGCCCTGGCGAGCTTGCTTGCGCCGGCTATCTTTGCGCCGGGCACGTAGCCGATGTCGGCGGCTCCGCAGAAGGGCAGGAGATGATGTTCGCACATGGAGAAGAAGGGCACGCCTGTTAGCGCGACCATCCCATCATGGCGGTCTTCCTCGAACCCGACGGACAGGACATCGGCGGGGTCCCGCTCGATGCCTGCGAAGAGCTCGGCGTACATTTCGGCGACACGCCTTGGGGTGTCCGCCAGTCCCTCGCGCGCCGGGTCGTCGCCGACCGCCTCAATGATGGATGCGGCGGCTTGCTTGAGCTTGGATTCGTCAATCAATGGATTAGGTCCGTTCGTCGGTCTTGCGTAAAGTATCGCCGGCCGGGGCGATACTCGCAAATCGGCATGACGCAGGGACGGGTCAGGGAGCTATCGAGGGCATGGGCACGTTCAGCCGGTCGGCTATCTCGGTTATCTCTGCCCAGGTCGGCTCCGGCACGTCTATTCCGTGTTGGAGTCGGCGCTTCCTGGTCTGCTCCTCCAACTCGCCGGGGGCATAGACGCGCTCGACGCCTGGCAGCGGCTCGGCGGATGACACATATGCCGCGAATGACTCCACCTCGTCTAGGTATGCGTCGACGTCCGTGAAGGCCGCGACGTCTATGGCGGTTACGAGGGCGCCGCCGCCCCCGCCATGGCCGTCGGTGCATCCGGCCAGGGTCAGCGGCCCTACTATCATCTCCATCATCATGCCGAGGCCGTGCCCCTTGTGTCCGAATTGCAGGCCGCCGAGTGGGAGGATGGACGCTTCCTGTTCATGGTACCGTTCGCCGTCGGTGACGTACTGGCCGTCGGAGTCAACGAGCCAGCCTTCGGGGACGGACTCGCCTCGGACTATCTTCTGCTCGATCTTGCCGCCTGCGACGACGCTGAAGGTCATGTCGAGCATGAAGGGCGGGGCGTTCCTGCGGGGCGCGGCGTATGCGACGGGGGCGAGTCGGAGGCGCCTGTCGGCGCTGCCGAAGGGGGCGACGGCGAGACCGCCGGTGTTCGTCCATACCATGCCTATCATGCCCCGCTCGGCTATCAGGGCGGGATAGGCTCCGAGCCTGCCCATGTGGGTTACGTTGCGGACGCCGGCCATGCCTATGCCGGAGGCGCGGGCCTTGTCCACGGCTTCGAGCGCGGCGCGGGTGAGCGCGACTATGCCGTGCGCGCCTCGGCCGTCGCTGAGGCGGAAGAGCGGGGTGTCCCTGAGGACTTCGCGCTCGGACCAGGGGACGTAGCCTTCGAGGGCCTGGCCGCCGTACCTGGATATGTACCAGACGCCGTGAGAGTCGTGGCCGAGCAGGTTGGCGGTTACGATGTGGGAGCCAATGACGCGGGCCTCGTCGCCGGGTATTCCGGCGGCGGTGAATACGTCCACGGCGAGACGTTCGAGTACGTGATGCTGTACGACTGGCATGTTTGGCTCCTCATTCGGAGATGGAGACGCGCAGCTCCTTGAGCTGGCTCTCCTCCACGTGGTCTGGGGCTTCGAAGAGCGGATCTATGGCGTTCTGCGTCTTGGGGAATGCGATGACGTCGCGGATGTTGTCGGCTCCCGTGAGTATCATTACGAGGCGGTCTATGCCGGATGCGATGCCGCCGTGCGGCGGAGCTCCGTACTCGAAGGCGTCGAGGATCTGGCTGAATCGCTGGCCGACCTGCTCTTTGGAGTAGCCCAGCACCTCGAATATGCGTTCCTGGAGGGAGCGGCTGCGGACCCTGACGCTGCCGCTGGCGCACTCCTCGCCGTTGCATACGAGGTCGTACAGGTTGGCTATGACCTTGCCGGGGTCGCTCTCCAGGTACTTTATGGTGGCGTCGTTGGGCATGGAGAAGGCGTGGTGCATGGCGTCCCAGCGGGCCTCGTCCTCGTTCCACTCGAATAGGGGGAAGTCCACGACGAAGGCGAATCGCAGCTCGTCGGGGTCGGCGAGCTTGAGGCGTCTGCCCATCTCGCCGCGGAGGGCGCTGAGGACGACGTTGGCGGTCTTGGGCGGGCCTGCGGCGATGAGCGCTAGGTCGCCCGGGCCTGCGTCGACGCGGGCGGCAATGGCGCGGATCTCGTCGAGCGACAGGAAACGGGCAGCGGGGGACCTCACGTGATCGGCCGTGAGGTCGTCGAGGGACGGGGCCGATGGGTCGAGGGCGATGTACACGAGGCCCTGGGCGCCCCTGGTCTTGGCCAGCTCGACGAGCTCGTCGAGCTGGCGCCGGGCATACGAGCCTGCGCCGGGGACGCCGAAGCCCTTGACGATTTCGCCGCGCGAGGCTGCGGAGGAGAATACGCGGAACTGGCTGGCGGCGGCTATGTCGGTGAGGTCTGCCATCTCGAGGTCGAAGCGGAGGTCGGGCTTGTCGGTGGCGAAGCGGTCCATGGCCTCGCGGTACGTGAGGCGGGTGAAGGGCTTGACCAAGCGCTTTTCGGGCGTGAGCGTCTCTATCATGGACGTGTAGAGCTCCTCTATAAGCTCTAGGACGTCGTCCTGCTCCACGAAGCTCATCTCGAGGTCGAGCTGTGTGTGCTCGGGCTGGCGGTCGGCGCGGGGGTCTTCGTCGCGGAAGCACCGGGCAATCTGGAAGTACTTGTCCATGCCGGCGACCATGAGGAGCTGCTTGAGCTGCTGGGGGGACTGCGGGAGCGCGTAGAAGCGTCCTGGGTAGAGCCTGCTGGGGACGAGGTAGTCCCTCGCGCCCTCCGGGGTGCTCTTGATGAGGATGGGTGTTTCGATTTCGAGGAAGCCGCGTTCGTCCAGAAAGTCGCGGATGTACTTGACGACCTTGTGGCGCAGGGTGAGGGTCTGCTGCATCTTGGGCCGGCGGAGGTCGAGGTATCGGAACTTCATCCTGAGGAGCTCGTCCACCTCCAGGTCTTCGTCGGCTATCTCGAACGGGGGCGTCTTGGACTCGTTCAGGACGGTTACGTCGGCTGCGGCGACCTCAATCTCGCCGGTGTCGAGCGCAGGGTTCAGGGTGCCTTCGGGTCGGACGCGGACGTCGCCGGAGACCTGGATGACCCATTCGCTGCGGAACCTTTCGGCGGCGGCGTGGGCGTCTGGGGCGAGCTCTGGGTTGAATACGACCTGGACGAGGCCGCGCCGGTCGCGGAGGTCTATGAAGATGAGCCCGCCATGGTCTCTGCGGCTGTGTACCCAGCCGCAGAGGGTTACGCGCTGGCCGTCGCGCTCGCGTCCGAGGTCGCCGCAGTGGATTGTCCTAAGCATATCTGTCTCCTGTAGCGTCGTCCGCTGGGTTCAGACAGGTCCAACTCCCGCGGGCCGCGCCCCTACAAGAAAGCCCCCTTACCGAGGGGGCCTTCTGCGGGGGCTCGCTTCGCCTGGCGTCGCTATATGGCTATAGCGTGCCCCCGCTTCTTGTCCAAATTGACGAAGGTCTCCGTGCGTCGCACGCCCGGGATGACCCCGACCTGAGTGCGCAGGAAGATACCCAGGGCCTCCGGCGACGGCAGCGTAGCCCACGCGAACACGTCGTAAGAGCCGGTGGTTACGGCCACCCAGTTGACTTCGGAGAGGTCGGACAGGCAGTTTGCCACCTGCTCGATTTTGTCGGGCTCCACCTGGACGCCCACGAGGGCCTGAGACCTGTAACCGAGCTTGATGGGGTCAGGCAGGGCGACTATATCTATGAACTTTTCCCTGACCAGACGTCTCAGCCGCCGCCTGACCGTGCCCTCGCTGACGCCCACCCTGCGGGCTATCGAAGCGTTCGAGGCGCGCCCGTCTTCCCGAAGTATGTCTATGATGTTGGAGTCGAGCTTGTCCATCAGAATCCATGCGCCCTGCGTCCAAACAGGCTTGTTGGGTGTGAGAGTTGTACTCCAATCGTACAATTCGGCTACGAATTCTGTCAACTTGCCGCTGGCTGCGTAGGTCTTCACCCAAGGGGCTTGGGGGTCCCGTCGGCGGGATGGCGGCGCGCCTGGCGTTCCTACCGGACGCGGGTGACCGCCAAGAAGACTGCAAGCCCAAGCGCCAGCAGGTCGAACAGGCCGGGCTGGATACCCGTGCGGGCTGCGGCTACCGCGGACCCTATTGCGAACGCCGCGAGGACGCAAGCGCCCGCCAGTATCATCAGCGACTGGCCGCGCTTCTTGTTGGTGGCCCGGCTGACGCCCTCGCCCACCAGGTAGCCGAGGCCCGCTATTGCCGCCAAGGATGCGTAGGGGATCGACCACAGGTATGGCAACGCGAATCCCAGGATGACGCCTCCCGCGATGCCGATGCCGATGCCTGCGGCTATTGCGCGGGCGAGGACGCTGGGCGGGACCTCGTAGGTCGGGAGCTTCTTTGCCTGGCCGTGCTCGCGGCAGCGGATTCCGACGGGCGCCTGCACCATGCACGCGGGGCAGACCGGCTTGTCGCACCGGCTGCACCGGACGTTGGTCGGAGTCTCGGTATGCTCCGCGCAGTACGTGTTCGCGCCGCGCTCCTCGGCCATTCGGCTATCCTCTCTGCCGCTCCGACGAGGGTTTGCGCCCTGTCCACGACTCCTTCCGGGGAACATCCCGGTCCCAGAGCAGGCGGTATCCGAGCGCCCTCGGCAACCCGTAGGTCTCGATCAAGGGCGGCTCCCAGTTCGCCGTGAGGCGCTTGGCTACGAGCAGCAAGGCCATTCCCACCAACATGTACATGATAGCGGCCGGCCGGTCGGCGAGAGCGGCGGCCACCGGCAGGACGGCGAACGCGGCAAGCGACCATAAGCCGGTGTCCTTCATGACAATACGCCCGACGAGCCCTATGAGGAGCAGCCCTATGCCAAGCTCGAGCCAGAGCGACATGGCGAGCAGTATGCCGATGCTTACGGAGATGCCCCGTCCCCCGGTCATCCTGAGGTACGCCGACCAGTTGTGGCCCGCGAGGGCGGCGAGGGCGACGGCGGCCTGTACGTGTATAGGCTGGTCGAGGATGCGGGCGGCCATGACGGGCACAGCGCCCTTGGCGAGGGTGTCGAACACCCCGAGAGCGAGCCCGGCGCGAAGTCCGACGTGCTCCATGAGGTTGGAGGCCCCGACGTTGCCGGAGCCGTATGCCCGGATGTCTATGCCCTTCAGGAAGCGGGCGGCCAGGTACGCGGAGGGTATGGAACCCAGCAGGTAGGCGGCTGCCACGAGCGCGGCTGCTTCTATCATGAGGTCCCGGTCCGTTCTGGTTCGGGGCGCGTCTCAAGAGGGCGCGAGAGACTGCCCCTGATGGAGTCCGCGGCGTCCAGGAGGGCCTCGACAGTGGATGCTGGCGGTCCGACGTCGCCCGGGCGGGCCTCTTCAAGCGCGCCTGTTGCGTGGTAGTCGCTGCCTCCACATGGTATCAGGCCCATCTCGTCGGCGAGCGACTTCAGGGCGTTGACTTCATCGGGGGTGTACCTGCCGTAGAAGACCTCCATGCCCGCGAGCCCGGCTTCCTTGAGCTCGGCGAGGATTCGGCGGAGGGAGTTCGCGCCTTCGACGCTGGCGACGCCTGGGCCCTCCGCACCCTGCTGGACTGGCGCGCTGTGCCTTCTGCCCTCGGGGCTGGAGACGCCGGCATCCTGGGGTATGGAGAAGGTTGGATGCGCCATGACGGGGACAGCGCCTTGCGCGGCCAGCATTTGGACGGCCTCGACGGGGGTCAGGCGCGCCCGCTCGACGTATGCTGGGCCGTTGCGTCCCAGGTAGGCGTCGAAGGCGTCTTTCATCTGCTGGACGTGCCCAGCCTCTACCATTGCCTTGGCGACGTGCGGCCTGCCGATCGCTCCACCGCCGGACAGCTCCTGGACTCGTGTCCACGACACCGGAGCGCCCAGCTCTTCGAGCCGCTCGACCATCCGCCGCGCCCGCTCTTCCCTGCCGTCACGGAACATTGCCAGCGTCCGCTGGAACGCCTCGTCCTCGTGGTCCACGAAGTACCCCAGCAGGTGTATCTCGCTGCCGGGGACGTCGGCGCTCAGCTCGACGCCGACGATGACATCGAGGTCGGGGAAGCGCCGGGCGGCCTGGAGCGCCTCCGGGACCCCCTCTGTGGAGTCGTGGTCGGTAACGGCGGCGTGCTTCAGGCCGCTGCTGGCGCACAGCTCGACGAGCTGCGTCGGCGTGAGGGCGCCGTCCGAGAACGTCGTGTGGAGATGGAGGTCTGCCTCTATCATCTCCGGCCACGCTCGCGCATCGACTTGGCTTGACCCTTCACGATGCGGTCTTACCTTGCGTACTCGACGGAGCGGGACTCTCGTATCACCGTAACCTTGATCTGGCCCGGGTACGCAAGGGTGTCCTCGATCTTCTTCGAGACGTCCCGGGCCATCTTGGTTGCAGCCACGTCGTCCACCCTCTGCGGCTTGACCATGATGCGGATCTCGCGCCCGGCTTGGATTGCGAAGCACTTCTCCACGCCGTCGAACCCCCTGCCGACCTCTTCCAGGGCCTCCAGGCGCTGGATGTAGTGCTCGACCGTGTCGCGGCGCGAGCCGGGCCTGGCGGCGCTGATTGCGTCGGCGGCAGCCACTATGAACGACTCCGGGCTGCTGTGCTGGTCGTCGTGGTGCTCCGCGATGGCGGCGCAGACGTGCTTTGGGATCCTGTTGCGGGTCGCCACGTCGGCCCCGATCTCGGCGTGCGGGCCTTCGACCTCGTGGGTCAGGGCCTTGCCGATGTCGTGGAGCAGCCCACCGGTCTTGGCGGCCCTGACGTTCGCGCCTATCTCGGCCGCCATCAGCCCGGAGAGATGCCCGACCTCGATGCTGTGCTGCAGGACGTTCTCGCCGTAGCTGAAGCGGTACTTGAGCCTGCCCAGCAACCGGATGAGCTCCGCGTTCAGGCCGCGGACGCCCACGTCCATCATGGCCGCCTCGCCGGCCTTGCGTATGGTCTCGGCCAACTCCTTCTCGGACCTCCCCACCGTCTCCTCGATCCGCGCGGGGTGTATGCGGCCGTCGGTTATCAACCTGACAATCGCCAGCCGCGCCACTTCCCTTCGGATAGGATCGAAGCAGGAGAGCGTAATGGCCTCTGGGGTGTCGTCGATTATCAGATCGACCCCCGTGGCCTTCTCCAGCGCGCGTATGTTTCGGCCTTCCTTGCCGATGATCCTGCCCTTCATATCGTCGTTGGGCAGGGCGACGGACGACAGCGACGCTTCGGATACGACATCCGAGGCAAGCCGCTGGATGGCCTCGGATACGATGGTGCGGGCCTTCTCGTTGGCCTCTTCTCTGGCCCGCTCCTCCGCGTCGCGGTAGTACACCGCGAGGTCGTGGTCGATCTCCTGCGAGGCCCGCTCCATCAACTCCGAGCGGGCCTCTGCCACGGAGAGGTTGGCTATCGCTTCTAGCCGTTCGGCCTCCTTGTCGCTTATCGTCTCGAGCTCGGCGCGAATTGCGTCGGCCGCCTGTTCCTTCTCGGTGAGTTTGCGCTCTCGGCGCTCTAGGTTGTTGGCGCGTCTGTCAAGGTTCTCCTCACGGCTCGCGAGGCGCTTCTCGGACCTGTTGATGTCCGCTCGCCTCTCTCTATGCTCGGCATCTCTCTCCGACTGGACACTGAGAGCCCGCTCCTTCCCCTCGAGAATCAGCCTCCTCCGCTCCTCCTGAGCGTCTCCCAATATGCGTGAGACCTGCTGCTCTGCGGCGGTGAGCCTGCTCCGGCTCACCATTCTACGACCCAAGAACCCCGCTGCGGCGCCTAGACCCAGCCCGATCAGGACGGCGAGTACTCCAACAATGGCTGTCTCCATTGCTACTCACCTTCCTATTCAATTGTCTGAGGAGCGCGTATTTCAACGCGCCCCGTACAACAGATGTTAGTTTGCAGCTACCATAGTGTCAAGGAGGGCGTCCTGGTTCAGGACGAAAGGATTGACCTTAGGAGGGAGGCTCGGTTATACTCTTGGGAGGCTAGGGTTGGGCTTCCAGCGGCTAGCCGTCTTTATTGTCCGGCGTGGTCGGGTCATGACGGTGCCCCAGTGGCGCAACAGGCAGCGCAGCCGATTTGTAATCGGCAGGTTAGTGGGTTCGAGTCCCCTCTGGGGCTCTCGCGCGACGGGGAGGCGTTCGTCCCTCCGGTCGGTTGGCGCTTGGCGGACGCGAACCTCCCCGCGGGGAAAATGGACGAGCGGGCAGCCTGCGCCTATTGGATTGCTGGAAACCCTATGCTACACTGGATTTGCCGACACAGGGAGGGATGGGTGAGTGGTTAAAACCACCAGACTGTAAATCTGGCGTCCGGAAGGGCTACGTAGGTTCGAATCCTACTCCCTCCACCAGAAAAACTGAAGAGGCCCGCAGGCAGGGGCTTGACGCGCCCTCATAGCTCAGGCGGTAGAGCGCGTTCTTGGTAAGAACGAGGTCAGCAGTTCGAGTCTGCTTGAGGGCTCTCACAGAAACAAATCATCGAGGAGCGAGAATGGCGAAGCAGAAGTTCGTTCGAGACAAGCCCCACGTGAACGTGGGCACCATCGGCCACGTGGACCACGGCAAGACCACGCTCACGGCGGCTATCACCAAGACGCTTGCGACCGCTGGCCTGGCCGACTTCCGGCCCTTCGACAGCATCGACAACGCGCCGGAGGAGAGGGAGCGGGGCGTTACCATCGCAATCCAGCACGTGGAGTACCAGACCGATGGGCGGCACTACGCCCACGTGGATTGCCCCGGCCACGCGGACTACATCAAGAACATGATCACGGGGGCCGCCCAGATGGACGGCGCCATCCTCGTGGTCAGCGCCCCGGACGGCCCCATGCCCCAGACTAGGGAGCACATCCTGCTGGCTCGCCAGGTCGAGGTGCCGGCTGTCGTCGTGGCGCTCAACAAGGTGGACGCGATGGATGACGAGGAGCTCCTAGAGCTCGTCGAGCTCGAGCTCCGCGAGCTGCTGACCGAATACGGGTTCCCCGGAGACGACGTGCCCATAGTCCGCGTTAGCGCCCTCAACGCGCTCGAGGCCGAGGACACGTCCCGCGAGTCCGAGTGGGGCAAGGGCATCTGGGAGCTGATGGACGCGGTGGACGAGTACATCCCCATTCCCGAGCGCCCGCGCGACCAGCCGTTCCTCATGCCGGTGGAGGACGTGTTCGGCATCAAGGGGCGCGGCACCGTCGTTACGGGCAGGGTCGAAAAGGGCATC
Source organism: uncultured Dehalococcoidia bacterium (assembly GCA_958296115.1). Taxonomy (GTDB): domain Bacteria; phylum Chloroflexota; class Dehalococcoidia; order Lucifugimonadales; family CAJWER01. The sequence continues at coordinate 1,060,317 of OY282442.1, read as the reverse complement.
GTCCACGTGGGCGACCAGATCGAGATAGTGGGCATGAAGGATACCCACCAGACGGTCGTCACCGGCGTGGAGATGTTCCACAAGACCCTGGACGAGGGGGAGCCGGGCGACGCGGTCGGGGTCCTGCTGCGCGGAATCGAGCGCGACGGGATCGAGCGGGGCCAGGTGCTCGCGGCCCCCGGCAGCATCACCCCCCACACCGACGCCAAGGCGCAGGTGTACGTGCTGACCAAGGAGGAGGGAGGCCGGCACACGCCCTTCTTCTCCGGCTACAAGCCCCAGTTCTACATCAGGACTACCGACGTCACGGGCGAGATCAAGCTCCCCGAAGGCGTGGAGATGGTCATGCCGGGCGACAACATCGAGATGGACGTCAAGCTGATCATGCCGGTGGCGCTGGACGAACAGCTGCGGTTCGCAGTCCGGGAGGGCGGCAGGACCGTGGGCTCCGGCGTGATAACGGAAGTGGTCAGGTAACAGCCTCCGTCGCAGCCCTTCTCCTAGACTAGGGGAAGGGCTGGAAGGCATTACGAACAAATGGCGCGCAAAGGCGACAGCAGGGTTCTCATCAACCTCAGTTGCACAGACTGCCGCGAGAGGACGTACCACACGTCCAAGAACCGCCGCAACGACCCCAATCGGCTGGAGCTCAGGAAGTACTGCCCTCGCTGCAGGACTCACAAGCCTCACAGGGAGGTCCGGTAGGGTCTGATGGCCAAGAACGCCAACGTAACCTCGCGGGCCACGGCCGAGGCGAGCCGACGCATATTCACCCTCCGCTTCATCGGGGAGGCGGTCGCCGAGCTTAGGCGCGTTACCTGGCCGACCTGGCAGGAGACCGTCCGGCTCTCCATAATGGTTATAGCGGTGGCCGGGGCGATTGGCGTCTTCCTGGGCCTCTTCGACCTGGGATTCGCGCGGCTCTTCGACTTCATACTACGCTGACCCATGAAGACCGCCGCGAAAATCGAGCCTCGCTGGTACATCGTCCACACCTACTCCAGCCAAGAAGAGCGGGTGAAGAAGAATCTCGATCTTCGCGTCGAGACCATGGACGTCAAGGACAAGATCTTCGACGTCGTGGTGCCGACCGAGGAAGAGATCGAGATCAGGGACGGCCAGAAGAAGGCCAAGAAGAGCCGTGTCTTCCCAGGCTACATCCTGATCCACATGACGATGGACGACGAAAGCTGGTACCTCGTGCGCAACACCCCGGGCGTTACTGGCTTCGTCTCCGCGGAGGACGAGTACGACCAGCGCCCGAAGCCTGTCCCGCTCGACGACGCCGAGGTGGACAAGATAATGAGGCTGATGTCCGCGTCCCAGCCAAGGGTGCGCCTGGGCTTGGACAAGGGCCAGTCGGTGAGGATAACCGAGGGGCCGTTCGTGGACTTCATGGGCGTCGTGGACGAGGTGTACCCCGACCGGGCCAAGGTGAAGATACTCGTCTCGTTCTTCGGGCGTGAGACGCCCGTCGAGCTCGACTTCCGCCAGGTGGAAAAGGAAGGTTAGAGGTTGGCAAAGAAGGTCAGGACCATAATCAAGCTCCAGATCGAGGCGGGCAAGGCAACGCCCGCGCCGCCCGTGGGCACCGCGTTGGGGCCGCACGGGGTCAACATCATGGCCTTCGTCAAGGAGTACAACGAGCGCACCTCGTCGCAGGCGGGCAGCATCGTCCCCGTCGTGCTCACCATATACGAGGACCGGTCGTTCGCGTTCGAGCTGCGGACCCCCCCGGCCGGGGCGCTGCTCAAACAGGCAGCCGGCGTGGAGAAGGGGAGCAGCCAACCGCACGTCGAGAAGGTCGGCTCGGTCCCCGCCTCCAAGGTGAGGGAGATCGCCGAACAGAAGATGAAGGACCTGAACGCCGCCGACGTGGAAGCGGCCATGCGCATCGTCGAAGGGACGGCGCGGAGCATGGGCATCACCGTCGACCGCGGCGCATAGATTGCATTCGAGGATGGCACATGGCGCATAGAGGCAAGAGATACCAGACCGCCGCGGCGCTGCGGGAAGAGGGGCGCGAATACGAGCCCGCCGAGGCCGTCGCCATCGTGAAGGAAGGGGCGACCGCGTCGTTCGACGAGACGGTGGAGCTCCACCTGCGGACAGGAGCCGACCCCCGTCACGCCGACCAGCAAGTGCGCGGCATCGCCGTTCTGCCGCACGGCGTCGGCAAGCCCATCAGGGTGCTGGTCTTCACGCAGGGAGAAGCTGCCTCGGCGGCGAGGGACGCCGGCGCGGACTTCGTTGGCGACGACGACATCATCAAGCGCATCCAGGACGGATGGATCGACTTCGACGTGTCCATCGCCACGCCCGACATGATGGGCAAGGTTGGACGGCTTGGGCGCATCCTGGGCCGACGAGGACTGATGCCGAACCCAAGAACCGGGACCGTCGTGCCCCCGGAGGACGTGCCGAGGGCTATCGGGGACGCCAAGAAGGGCCGCGTCGAGTACCGCCTAGACCGGACGGCCCTCATGCACATGCCCATAGGCCGCGCCAGCTTCGAGGACTCGCAGCTAATCGAGAACATGGCCACCCTGGTCAACAGCATCGTTCGCGCCAGGCCGAGCGGCGTGAAGGGGCAGTTCATCCGCTCGGCATACCTGACGAGCACGATGGGGCCGAGCGTCAAGCTGGACGTTGCCAGCGCGAGCGCGCTCGAAGTAGAATAGAGTCGGCGCGGGCAACCCCGCGCCATGCCGCAGACAACGGGCTCCGCCGCAGGGCGGATGAAAACGCCAGCCCGTCGAGGCAACGGATTGCATGGGAGCCGATTCTCGGCTTCCGCCGTTCCCTGGGTCTGCGGCCCAGGGATTTTCTATGTGGAGATAGCGGTGCCAACGGAAGAGAAGAGAACGCAAGTCGATTCGATACGCGAGCTGCTGGAGACATGCGAGGCGGCCGTGAGCGCGGACTACACCGGCCTCACGGCGCAGTCCATGACGGAGTTCCGGCAGTCGCTCCGCGAGCGGGGAGTCAGGTTCCGCGTGGTGAAGAACACCCTGACCCACCTAGCCGCCGACGCCGCGGGCAAGCCGGGCGTGAAGGAGATAGTCGAAGGACCCACGGGCATCGCCTTCGGCTTCGACGACCCGGCCGCGCCCGCCAGGGCTATCAGGGAATTCATCCGCGTCTCTCGCTCGCCAATGACGATTAGGGGCGGGCTGCTGGGCGAGCGGGTGCTGACTGCCGAAGAGGTGGAGCGGCTCGCGGACCTGCCGTCCAAGGATGACCTGATAGCCCGCCTGATGGGGCAGCTCCAAGCGCCGATAACCGGCCTGGCATACGTGCTGAACGCGCCGACCGCGTCCCTGGCCCGCGTGCTGCAGCGCAAGATAGAGACAGAAAGCGGCGAACCTGCCGACGAATAGAACGAGAACAACGAAGGAGCGGGAGATGACTACGAAGACAGAGATACTGGAAGCCATCAAGGGAATGTCGGTGCTGGAGCTCTCCGAGCTGGTCAAGGAGCTCGAGGACGTGTTCGGCGTATCCGCGGCGGCCCCTGTCGCAGTCGCGGCAGCCCCCACGAACGGCGCGGCCGCGGTCGTCGAAGAGGAAGAGGAGCAGACCGAGTTCAACGTCGTGCTCAAGAACTTCGGCGCGAACAAGATCAACGTCATCAAGGCGGTCCGGTCCATAACGACGCTCGGCCTGAAGGAGGCCAAGGAGGTGGTCGAGGGCGCTCCCGCGGCCATCAAGGAGGCCATCGGCAAGGACGAGGCCGAGGATGCCAAGAAGGTGCTGGAGGAAGCCGGCGCGACTGTGGCCGTAGAGTAGCCGTAACAGACCGCCGCACGCCCCCTTCCCAACTTAACGTAAGAGCTTCCAGCAGGGCGACTCGCCGAGTCGCCCTGCTCCGCTATACTGCCAAGCAGCCATTGCGGAACCCGGGCCATTTGGTCCCGCGGAGGGCAGGACATTGCGCCCATCTTCGGCGTCCAGCTCCAGGCCCCGGCCGACGGTCGCGCCCCGGGTCCTGCTTCTTGCCATAGCGGCGCTCTTGTGGGCGGCGTGCTCGCAGCCCGAGCCCATGCCGGACATAGGCGCCACCGTGCAAGCGGCGGTCGCCGCGGCCATGCCCACGGAGACGCCCACCCCCACGCCGGACATCCAGGCCACTATAGAGGCTGGTATCCAGGCGACGATGGAAGCCATGCCCACCGATACACCCACGCCGACCTTCACGCCCACGCCTACACCGACCTTCACACCTACGCCCACGCCTACACCCACTCCAACCTTCACGCCCACGCCTACGCCGACACCCACGCCCACGCCGACCTTCACGCCCACGCCTACACCTACACCCACGCCCACGCCTACACCTACACCTACACCTACACCCACGCCTACACCTACACCTACACCCACGCCCACGCCGACCTTCACGCCCACGCCTACGGCTACCCGCACACCCACGCCTACGGCCACCTTCACGCCCACGCCTACCCGCACGCCTACGCCTACGGCCACCTTCACGCCCACGCCCACGGCTACCCGCACACCCACGGCTACCCGCACGCCCACGCCCAGACCCACGGCTACCCGCACACCCACGCCTACGGCTGGCGCGGCGCAGTCAATTGCCGACGTGGTGGAGCGGGCGCGGGCCGGCGTGGTGCGCGTCGATTGGGCATTGGGCGCTGGGTCTGGGTTCGTGGTCGATTCGGCGGGGCACATCCTGACCAACGAGCACGTCATAGACGGGACCAGGCAGGTAACCGTCGTGTTCGACGACGGCGTGCGGCTGTCGGCGCGGGTGATAAGCTCGGACGCCGCGCGTGACATCGCTCTGCTCAAGGTCGATACGACGCGCAGCCTGACGGTCTTGCCGTTCGCGGCGACGAGCGTGCGCGTGGGCGACCAGGTGGTTGCGCTTGGCTACCCGCTAGACTTGGGCAGCATGACCGTTACGCAGGGCATCGTGTCCGCGCTCCAGACGTCCCGCATCCAGACGGACGCCGCGCTAAATCCGGGCAACAGCGGCGGACCTCTGCTGAACCTCAGGGGCCAAGTCGTAGGCATGAACACGTCAGTGCGGCGCGCGACGGGGGCGGGCTATGACGCGCAGGGCATAGGCTACGCCATCAGGCACGATGTGCTGAAGTCCCGTCTGGCGGTGATGAAGTCCGGCGCGTCCCCCGTCCCAACCCCTACAAGAACGCCGACCACTCGCACTTCTGGGTATGCGTTTGGGCCGGCGAGTGGTGAGTTGGAGCATGATAACGATGCGTTCATCCCGTCCTTCGACAGTCGCACGAACGTTGCGGACTTCGTGGCAGAGGCGACCTTCACGACTCCTCACAACATAACTCGACGCACCTGGAGCAGCGGTTTCCTGTTGCGGCGAACAGGCCGGAACACAGGGCACGCGGTGGTAATTCACAAATCAGGGGATTGGCGTCACTACCTGCGAAGCGGCAATCCGGACGACGACTTGCTGCTGCGGACTGGATCCTCGCTAAATATCAGGACAAGTAGAGATTCAAAGAATCACGTCCGCGTGATTGCACAGGGCGACCAGGGATGGCTATTCGTCAACGGAAGCTACGAAGCGCAACTGGACTTGGGCGGCCTGACAGCGTCCGGCACGATTAACTTGATAGGAGCCTGGTTCGATGGAGACGAGCTGCCCGGTCACTCCACCCCATTCTCTGATTTCTCCGTCCGCTCGCTCCGAAAGATGTACGGGCCCCGGGACGGCTCCATTGCACATGACCCTGACGACGGCTTCATAGACGTACAGCGCACGTTCACTTCAGTGATGGACGGGATGATCGAGGCTCGCTTCTTCAATCCGTATTCAATACAGGAGGGCAAGTGGAGCAGCGGCTTCATGTTCCGCGCGGGCGCTTTCAATGAATTCCACGCGGTCATCATCAGCGCCGAGTCCGGCGGCCTTGGGCTTGGTCAGTGGTGGTATCATCGCCTCCGAACCGGCGACGCCGATTCTACGCAGAGGTTGAAGAACCGGATTTCGAGCCATATCTCGACAAGTCCTGCAGGCAGCAACCACGTCCGGATAATCGCACTCGGCGAAGATGGCTGGCTGTTCATAAATGGGGAATACGTGGGCAAGCTGGATCTGAGCGGGTGGATGAAGATGGGGAACGTGTCCGCCGTCGGGTCTTACTTCACGGGCCACGGCATCGCCGGCAAGTCCACGCGGTTCGAGGATTTCACGATATGGTCGGCGGATTGAGCGATGGATAGCGCCTGACCCTGACATCCTCCTCCCTTGCGCCGGAATGACTGATGCCCTGGTTGGCGCTAGGATTTCGGGCTGCGTGTACTTTGGCAGGAGGCTGTGGACATGCTCAGGATTCTGGCCGGATTCGCGGCCGGCGTGTTGGCGACGCTGACGGTTACTGCGGTGATTGCGGACGGCGAGAACCCATGCGCGGATGCTATCGACCGCATCCAGGCGGTCATCGACGAATACCGGACAGGCACGCCGACGTCGACCTCCGCGTTCATGTTCGAGGTCCCGTCGGAGCATGTTAGCCAGAACCGCGTGAAGCTTACGTGGGAGCCGTATCCTGGCGCGGACGAATATAGGGTGTCGTATGTCGGCGGCGGGCAGTCCGTGACCGAGCCGAGCACCCACATGAGGTCTCACTGGGCGTTCAACCTGGGATGCGGGACGACGTACAGGTTCCAGGTTACGCCGTACCAGGACGGCCAACCGGTCGGGCAGGCCGCGGAGGCGTGGGAGAGCACGAGGCCGTGCAACACGGCCACGCCGCGCGCCGTCCGGACTACTGCCCCGGGCGCGACATACCCATCGTGTGAAGCGGCTGCAGCGGCGGGCGAGCCTCGTGTCCAGGGGAGCAGCGGCGGCGGCAGGGGTTTCCCGGCGGACAAGGTCCCGAGCGCGCGCGACGGCGACTCGGACGGCGTGGTCTGCGAGAGGTGAAGGCGGTGGAAGTGAAAAGCGGGTGCGGCGGCCCAGCGCGGCGACCGTACATGGTCGGGCCTGCTCTTCACTCACCGCAAGGGATAGGGCCGCGAGGGCTTCTTGTGCTAGACTACGCGCCGATTCCAACACGTCTTGCATATCGGAGGTGTACGGATGGGCAGGGTGAACAAGGTCATAGAGCTCATCGAGCAGGGCCAGCCCGTCTTTTCGACCGGCGCGGCCGAGTTGACGTATGACGCCGGGCTCGAGGCGGCCGGGACCTGGGCCGACATGATACAGGTCGAGTTCGAGCACCACGCTTTCGACACGAAGGGGCTGCACGACTACATGCGGGGGCTGCGCGACGGCGGCCCGACGCCGAGCGGCCACCCGACGCCGACGGTGATATGCACGCTTCCGTCGAACTGCATCAGCCCCGAAGAGGTGAGGTACAACGCCTGGCAGTCCCGCCACGTTCTCGCCGCGGGCATCCATGGCATTCTCCACACTCACGCCCGCAGCGCCGAGGCGGTGAGGTGGTTCGTCGCGACGACCCGGTATCCGTTCCAGACCATCGGCGCGGACATGGGCGTCCCAGAGGGCCTACGGGGCGGAGGCGGCCAGGGCCAGCCGGCGGAGATATGGGGCGTGGAGCCCAGCCGCTACGTCAGGATCGCGGACCCATGGCCCCTGAATCCCGAGGGGGAGCTGTTCCTGGGACTGAAGATAGAGGACCGCCACTGCCTCGCGGACGCCGACAACATCGCCGCCGTACCTGGCATCTCCTGGGCGGAGTGGGGCCCCGGGGACATGGGGATGTCGTTCGGCGACCCCGACGGACACGACCCGCCGTACCCGCCCCACATGGAGCATGCGCGAGAGACGGTCAAGTCCGCTCTCGACAAGGCCGGCGCCGCATTCTACTGCTCGTGGCGGGACGATTCCATGAGCGACGAGGAGATAGTCCTGCACCTGATAGAGAACGTGGGCGCGAAGATAGCGCCCGCTCCAAGCGCAGAGGTGGCGGACTCGGTACGCAAGCGCTACGGCCGTACGATGCCCTGGTAGGCCCAAATGTAGCCTCGACATTCCTGAATCACCCTAACCCTCTCCCTTGACGGGAGAGGGGATTGAGGCGGGACTGCCTACCCTAGGCGAGTCCCTACGAACTGGACGTGGATTGGCAATGGCGCAGGTAGGTGATTGGGTAGGGCAGTGTTTGTTGACGGTAGTAGGGCGTGGGGATAGAATTGGCGGCCAGATAGATTCACGAACGACTAGGGAGGAATTGCTATGCGGCTTGCGCGGTATCTTGCGCCCGGCAGCTCGGGCCCAGCGGTGGGAGTGATCGACGACGACGACAACATCATGGAGATCCACGGGGCGGGCGGCGACGTGGGGCCGCTGCTGCTCTTGGACAAGGAGGGGCTGGGCAATGTTGCATGCACGGCCATCAGGAGGCACAAGCTGGCCGACGTGCGGCTGCTCGCGCCGATAGGCCGGCCCGGCAAGATATTCGCCCTGGCGGGCAACTACCATCCGCACGACTCCTGGCTCGACGTGGACGTGGACGTGGAGATCCCGAAGTTCTTCATCAAGCCGATAACCGCCCTGCTGGGACCGTGCGACGAGATCCCCAACACGCAGGGGACGTCCACGGTGGACACCATCCAGGAGATAGAGCTGGGCGTGGTCATCGGCAAGCCCGGCAGGCACATTTCGCTGGAAGACGCGATGAACCACGTCTTCGGCTACACGGTCATCAACGATTTCTCGGGCCGGGACCTGATTCTCCATCCCGACCGGAACGCGAGCGAGAACATGAAGGAGTGGTTCGAGTGGCTGAACGGCAAGTGGCTCGACGGCTTCTGCCCGACCGGGCCGTGGATCAGGCTGGCGGAGGACGTGGGGGACCCGACTAACCTGCAGGTTACGACGAAGGTCAACGGCGAGGTCCGGGTCGATGGCAACACGAGCCGGATGCTCTTCGACATACCCCACCAGATCGCCTACATCTCCAAGCTCACGACCCTGGAGCCTGGGGACATGATAGCGACTGGGGTGGTGCCGCTCGCGCCGGGCAAGAGCGACGACGACGAGGTCTTTATCCAGCCGGGCGACCTGGTGGAGGGAGTGGTCGAGGGCGTCGGAACGCTATCCAATCGGGTCGCCTCCTAGGGCGTCCCGCAAAGAACGAGGAGTACGAACATGAAGCTGGTTCTTTTCAACGACTTCACGCCGGGCGTCCTGAAGGGCGATAGCGTGGTGGACATTTCGGGCGTGGTCTCGGACGTGCCGCACATTGACGGGCAGACGTGGATGAGCGGCATCATCGAGGGGTTCGACGGCCTGCGCGGCGCCATCGAGAGCGCGGCGGCCGGGTCGGACGGAACGCCTGTCGGGAACGTGCGGCTGCGCGCGCCGTTGCCGGAGCCGAGGCGGCTGGTCTGCATGGCGGGCAACTACATGGAGAACGCCTCGCGCGCCCTCGTGGGCGACAGGGACGCCTTCCTGAAGTCGCCGTCCGGGGTGATCGGCGACGGCGACACCGTGGTCCTGCCCGACTGCCCGGCGCCGCACTTCCATCACGAGGCCGAGCTGGGCGTCGTGATAGGCAAGACGGCAAGCCGCGTATGCGCGGAGGACGCCGCGGCCAACATCTTCGGGTACGTGCAGTTCATAGACGTGTCCGCCCGCGGCGTCGACCCCAACGGCAACAGCAGCTTCTTCTGGGGCAAGTCGTGGGACACGTTCGCGCCGATGGGGCCGGCGATAGTAACGGCCGACGAGGTGGCGGACCCGCAGAACCTGGACATCAAGCTGTGGATCAGCGGCGACATACGGCAGGACCTCAACACCTCCGACATGGGCCGTTCGGTGTACGAGGTCGTCGAGTTCGTGTCGTGGATTACCACCGTGAAGGCGGGGGACGTGATCTCGACGGGCACGAACCACGTGGGGCTTGGGCCTATCCAGGACGGCGACACCATCGAGATGGAGATCGGGGGCTTCGGTCCAAGGCTGCGCCTGAACGTCAAGGACGACTGGAAGCGCACGTGGCCGCGCGAGCCGCTCTCGAGAATGACGGCGTTCGAGTCGACGGTCCGCGCAAAAGTGGGGCGCTGAAGCCAATTCGATCATTTTCATAGTCCCACCCGGGACGCCGAGGGCAATATCCTCGGCGTCCCGGCGTGAGCCATCAGCACGCCGCAGGAGAGTTTGTCATGCCGAATGGAGGGTCCGACTGCTGCGGGACGTGCTGGTTCAACCGCGCGAATCGAGGCGAGAGGGGATACGCGCGCAGGGACGATTCGATAGAACCCCACTGCGAGATTAGAGACCAGGCGATTCCAGATCCCTTCTGGACGTATTGCGCCAACCATCCCCATCGCCGTCCAGACCGGGACCCCATACCCATTGGCCCCATCATGGTGAACGCCAGCGGCGGGCTCGACAATGACCGAGAGGTTTGGAAGCCGTCTCCAGACTCGGAGGAGATCCGGCGTCATCTCCTCGACCTGCTGGAAGACATCTTCACCCACATGAAGGCAGACCGATACCCCATAGGCCCAGGCGTGGCCGAAGCTGTTATGGCCCATCTCGGCGAGTTTCGAGAGGAGCGGGCCGCTCCACGCCTGGAACTGATAGTCGAGAGCTGCCCGGACTTCATTGCGGAGCCAGCGCAGGACGCTTTGGACCGAATCCGCGGGGTCCAACCTCCTTCCGATGGGGTGTGGGATGAGACCAGCGGGATGGCGTACAGGATATTTCAGGCACATCAGAAGGATAAGCCTGAATAGGCGTCCAGTCCGTTGGCGAACAGGAACGCGGCCACTACGTCGAGCGAATCCAGTCCCGGCCCGGTGGCGGAATCCACCAGGATAACCAGCCTCGACCTAGTTCGCGGAGTGGCCGTTCTGGGCATCCTGTTGATGAACGCGGTCAGCTTCAAGTTCGGACTGGTCCCGTACCTGAATATCAGCGCAGGGGGGTCGGAGACGTGGCTGGACTGGTCGGTGGGCGTCTTTGGGGAGGTCTTCGTCGATCAGAAGTTCATGGGGCTGTTCTCGCTGCTGTTCGGCGCTGGGGTGATGCTGTTCATCGAGCGGGCGTCGGCGCGCGGCGGGCGGGCTGTTCTGTTGAACCTATGGCGCAACGCGCTGCTGTTTATCATCGGCATCCTGCACTACATGCTGTGGGACGGGGACGTGCTGATGATCTATGCGATTTCGTCGCTCTTCCTGGTTGCGATGCGCAAGCTCTCGGCCAGGGCGCTCATCGTCATCGGGGCCGTAATTTTCTTCATGCCCATTGCCAGCGACCTCTTGCTGCAGTCCATCGCCAACTCGACGGACGCGACGCTCGCGGGGATATGGACCCACCCGGACGCGGAGCCGGCCCAAGAGGGTGTGGAGGCGTGGTTGGGCCTGGGAGCGCTCTTGAGCTACTTCATGCGCGGGCTGGGACTGATCATCATGGGCGCGGGGCTGTACCGGGTCGGCTTCATGCACGGAGACATGTCGGCCAAAGCATACCGCAGGTTCGCAATCGTGGGAATTGGCGGCGGCCTGGCGCTGGCCGCGCTGGGAGTCGTCCTCGTAGCGGTGAACGACTTCTCAAACCACGTGGCCTTCATCGGCAACATCCCCAACAACCTGGGGACTATTCCCGCGTCGCTGGGGTACATGAGCCTGATAATCCTCTGGAACCAGCGGCAAGACAATTGGCTGAAGCGGCGGCTGCGCGCCGTGGGCAGGATGGCGTTGACGAATTATCTGACGCAGAGCGCGCTGGGGGTCCTGATACTCACCGTCCTGCTGGGCGATACCGAGGTCAACCGGGCCGGGGCGCTGGCATTCGTCTTGGGGGTCTGGGCCTTGCAGCTGTTGTGGTCGGAGACCTGGCTCGTCCGGTTCCGCTTTGGGCCTGCCGAATGGCTATGGCGCGCAGCCACGTACCGACGCTGGCAGCCGCTGCGCCGGGCGTAACGAGCGTCAAGGTGGAGGCGCCGGAATCAGGATTTGCGGGATTGGTGGATTTGCAGGATTGGGAGAAGCGCAGGCGGGACGTCTTGCGCTCCGGGGATGGGGGACGCGCTGAATTGCCTTCACCCTGGGTCTCTCCCCGTTAGGGGAGGGGTGATGAAGGCTGGGGCCTTGTTGGTGCCTTCGTCTATGTTCGCGTTGTCTCGGCCGGCTCCTTTCTGTTGGCGCTCTGGCGGGTTCTGGCCGCTTCTGCGCCTGGCTTATCGCCCTTATCCTGGCCCTTCTCCCGTCTGGGGAGAGGGGACAGGGCGGGGAATCGCCCTTGTCTCCTTTGCCCTTTCCCTTTGGGGGAGGGGCGCAGGGTTGGGGCGTTTTGCCCTTATCCTGGCCCTTTCCCCCTTGAGGGAGAGGGTACTTGGCGGGTCTTGCGACCCGCGTCCTGTCTACTCCTGGTTTCTCCCGCTCTCGCGGGAGATGAGTTTGCCTTGCAAGGCAGTGACTCCGGTACTTGCTTCGAGGATGCCGACGTCGATCGCCCGCCGACACTGGGGGTGCAGCCCCTCCTCTAACTTTCCCGGACGGCTGACGGCCCCTTGCGGGACCGCCTGCGTTTCGCGCTTGGACCTTCCACCCGCCAAGGCGTCGGGCTGCGCTGGCTACGGTCCTCCCGGTCGTCCGAGAGTCCGCACCTGGAACGGGGGAGACGCATTTGGCACTGCGTCGTCCTAGCGGGACGCCGAAAACACAGACCGACCTTCTCGTACCGCGGCTGGTCCCATCCCAACATCAGCGACGGTATGAATGCCCACAAGTTTTGGCAGAGCTCAATCTGCGCTCGTTTGGGTTACGCCCCTTCGAGCCGTCTACCAGACTAGCACGGCTGTTCTCGCGGTGTCAAGGGGCAACTTGGGGCAATTTGGGGGCAATTTTCGGGATTGGGGATGCAAGCGGGACCCTGCGCTCCTACTAATTCATGTCTCACACCTCATTTAGATGCGCTTGCCCTGTTCCCGGGGATTTCCGCTGTTTGACATGGTGAATGGGCTTGTGGTAGTGTCGCGTATCATTCGGGGCAGGGGCTCTACCCCCGTGGCAGTCCCCGTAAGCAGCTCCCCAGCGTCCGCGCTGACAGGCGCGGCGCATACCGCAAGGAGGATACGGATGATAGGCAAAGCGAGGAAGTTGAGCTTGTTGTGGGCGGCGCTCTTGGCAGCTGCGCTCGTTGCGTGTACTGCCGACCAGCCGGCGGATACCGGCCCCAGCGCCGCCGACATTGAGCAGATCGTCAAGTCCGCAGTGGCGGACATTGACACCAGCGGCCAGCTGAGCGCCGCTGATGTCCAGAGGATAGTCAGCGAATCGGTGGCCGGGCAGCTGAGCGCCGCCGACGTGCAGAGAATCGTAGACGCATCGACGGGCGGCCAGCTGTCGGCAGCCGACGTGCAGAGGATAGTCGGCGACGCGACCGGCGGTCAGCTGACCGCGTCCGACGTGCAGAAGATAGTGGACGCCTCGGCGCAGGGCCAGTTGACGACTGCCGACGTGCAGAGAATCATTAGCGCGTCGGTCAACGAGGCTGTGGAAGAGGCCAGGAAGGCAACCGCGGCCGCCCAGGCTGCGGGCGCAGCCGCCGAGGCCGCAGGCGCGGCGGCGTCCGCGGCAGCGATGGACGCGCAGAAGGCCCTGGAGGGTGTGGAGCTGCAGAAGGAGCTCGTCAGGGAGGCAACGGCCCCCGCTCCGCTGGAGTACAAGGAGGCCCCCGAGCTGGCGCAGCTTGTCTCGGCGGGCAAGCTGCCCCCGGTCGAGGAGCGTCTGCCATCCGAGCCTCTGGTGATCCCGGTGTTCGACGAGATCGGCAAGTACGGCGGCGACATGCGGGCGGCATTCTCGTCCCGGTCTGTCTGCAACCAGGAGCGGTACGCGCGCTCCACGCTGTTCCGCTTCAGCACCGACGGCAGCACCATAATCCCCAACCTTGCCAAGAGCCTAGATATATCGCCGGACGGCAAGGTTACGACGGTGCAGCTGCGCGCCGGCACGAAGTGGTCGGACGGGATGCCGTTCACTGCGGACGACTTCCTCTACTGGCTGGACGACGTGGAGGGCAACGAAGAGCTGCGCCCGGGCAGGATAGCCAGCTACCTGCGAGGGCAGACCGAGGCAGACGACGGCACACTGGTCAAGGTGGACGACTACACCATTCAGTACGTCTTCCCAAGCGCCATGACCTCGATGGCGAAGAGGCTGACGAACCCGTGCAGCTTCTCCACCTTTGCGCCGGCCCACTTCATGAAGCAGTTCCACAAGGGCTACAACACCGACGCAGACGCCGATGCTGCGGAGGCCGGGTTCGAGACGTGGGTGCAGTGGTACACCGCCAACGACGGCCCACACGAGAATCCCGAAATACCAGTCCTGAACGCTTGGTACCAGACTGGCTCCATACTAAAGGACGATGTAGTCGTCTTCAAACGCAACCCCTACTACGTCGGCGTCGATCCGGAGGGTAACCAGCTCCCCTACATCGACACGATGACGCACTTCCTCATACCGGGCAACCAGGAGCGCATCAACCTGATGGTGCTGGGCGGGGAGGTTGACTTCCAGGCGTTCGCCATCAACAACGCGGACCTTCCGCTCTTCAAGCAGGGCGAGGAGAACGGCGACTACCGCCTGGTCGGGCATCCGGTAGCCAGGGGCATCTGGGATGGAATGTACATCAACTTCTCACTCCCCGGGCCTTACGGCGACCTGCTGCGAAACGTGGACTTCCGCAGGGCGCTATCGATCGCGATAGATAGGGACGCCATCAACCAGAACACGTACCTCGGCCTGGGTGAGGCCCGGCAGGTCGTCCCACTCAAGAACTCGCCCTTCTATCCGGGCGACGAGGCCGCGTTCGCCTGGACGCAGTACGACGTGGACACGGCCAACGCGATGCTCGACGAGATCCTGCCGAACAAGGACTCGGACGGCTTCAGGACGTTCGAGGACGGCGAACGGGTGGTCCTCCTGGTGGACGCATGGAACCAGATCAACGACAGCGCCTCGCTGCAGGTCCCACAGTACTGGGAGGCCGTCGGTCTCAAGACCGAGTACGGCGGAGCGTTGGGCGGCGAGCAGGGGGGCACAATCATCCGAGACCGCGTGCAGCAGAACGAGAACATGTTCATGATGTACGTCATCAACGCCGCCCATCCGTTCGTCCAGAACTCGTACACCTCTCCGACGGCATGGTGGAGCTTCTCGGGCCCGGCCTACGGGTCCCACTACTGCCAGTGCCATCCTGAAGATGACCCCGGGATAGAGACAAGCGGGGAGATGAAGGAGTTGATCGACCTTCACCTGAAGGGCACGACGGTCCCCGAGGCCGAGCAGGCGACGCTGGGCAAGGAGATATTCCGACGATGGGCTGAGGACGTGTACGGCATCGGGCTTGTGGGCAACGTGCCCCGCTACGCCGCCGTCAAGAACGGCCTGCGGAACGTGCCCTCCAGCTGGATGGGCGGCGCGACCGAGCGCTCGCCTTCCACGGCCTTCCTCGAGCAGTTCTACTGGCAGCGGTAGTCCACGCTGGACTGCCAGCCAAAAGCCGCCTTGTGGGGGGACCTGTCCGGCCCACCCACAAGGCGGCGCATTGCGAACGTCCACGTCCGACGTGATGTCTGAGGTTCCGACGGGCTGAAGGAAAACGCTATGCTCCAGTTCGCAATTCGACGCCTACTAATCATCATCCCCCTCCTATTCCTCATATCGGCGACCTCGTTCGCCATCCTCCAGGCCCCGCCGGGCGATTACGTTACCTCGTACTTGGCGAGGGTCTCCATGCAGCA
Organism: uncultured Dehalococcoidia bacterium; assembly: GCA_958296115.1. Classification (GTDB taxonomy): domain Bacteria; phylum Chloroflexota; class Dehalococcoidia; order Lucifugimonadales; family CAJWER01. The sequence continues at coordinate 1,044,589 of OY282442.1, read as the reverse complement.
GGGCTTCCCCGTCACGAAGGAGGAAGAAAACGCCCTGCGCCGGCAGTACGGCCTGGACCAGCCCATCTACATGCAATACCTCAAGTGGCTCGGCAAGGTGCTCCGGGGCGACTTCGGGCTCTCCACCGCCCGCGAAGCGCCCGTCAACCAACTGGTCAAGGACCGCCTGCTCATGACCGTCAGCCTATCGTTCGTTACCATCCTGTTCGTGTGGACCCTAGCCATACCCATAGGCGTGGTCTCCGCTGTCAAGCAGTACTCCATCCTCGACTACATAGCCACGTTCGCCGCGTACATTGGCGTCGGAACGCCGAACTTCCTACTCGCCCTCGCCATCATGTGGGTCGTGCTCGACCTGGGCGGCGGATACATCGGCGGCCTCTTCTCACCCGAATACATGAACGCGCCCTGGAGCTGGGCGCGCGTCCTGGACGTCTTGAAGCACATATGGATCCCGGCGATCATCCTTGGGACGGACGGCATGGCGGGCCTGACGCGAATCGTCCGCGCGAACATGCTCGACGAGCTGCACAAGCCCTACGTGCTCACCGCCCTGGCAAAGGGCCTCCCCATCTGGCGCGTCATACTGAAGTACCCCATGCGGACCGCCTTGAATCCCTTCTTCAGCGGCATCGGCTACGCGCTCCCCCAGCTATTCTCAGGCGCCACCATCCTGGGAGTCGTGCTCGGGCTGCCCATCATCGGCCCGCTTCTCCTGGAAGCCACCCTCGAAGAGGATATGCTGCTCGCAGGCTCCCTGCTCTTCATCCTGGCCGGCCTGACGCTAATCGGCACCTTGGTATCAGACCTCATCCTGGCGTGGGCGGATCCTCGCATCCGCATCGAGGGTTGAAGCATGGCTGAAGCCGCCGCGCTCAGGACCCAGACCGAAGAGGAAGATATATACCTAGCCCCTCAGTGGAAGCTCGTATGGTGGCGCTTCAAGAAGCACAGGCTCGCCGTCGTCGCCGCCGTCCTGCTCTCGTTCTTCTTCCTCATCGCGCTCTTCCCCAACTTCCTGTCGATACACGACCCCAAGATCACGCACGGCAAGGACTCCCTAGTCGGCCCCCAGCGAATCAACGGCCTCTGGAGGTTCGACCCATTCGTCTATGACCTGAAGACAGTGCGGAACGAGGAGACCTTCGCCCTGGATCACACCCCCGACAAGGATACGAAGTTCCCGGTCAAGTTCTTCATAAGCGGCCAGGAGTACAAGCTGCTCTGGCTGTTCAAGACGGACATTCACCTGATGGGCATAGAGACCGAGGACGGCAGGCCGTTCTATCCACTGGGCACCGACCGTCTCGGACGCGACATATGGTCGCGCATCGTCCACGCCATACGGATCTCCCTCTCCATCGGCATGGTCGGAATGCTCATCAGCCTGATACTCGGCGTCGTGCTGGGCGGCGTATCGGGCTACGCGGGCGGCTGGCTCGACGTGCTCATCCAGCGGCTGATCGAGTTCATCATCTCCATACCGACGCTCCCATTGTGGATCATGCTGGCGGCCCTGGTGCCCAGCTCGTGGGGCATCGTCCAGGTCTATTTCGCCATTACCACCATCATCGCCCTGCTGGGCTGGACGGGCATGGCCCGCGTCGTCCGGGGGCGGTTCCTGTCGCTCCGCGAAGAGGAGTTCATCACCGCGGCCCGTCTCGCCGGCGCGCGCGAAGGCCGAATCATATTCCGACACATGCTCCCGTCGTTCATCAGCCACATCATCGCGTCGGTTACGTTGAGCGTGCCCGCGGTGATAATCGCCGAAACCGCTTTGAGCTTCCTGGGCGTTGGGCTTCGGCCTCCGGCCATCAGCTTGGGGGTGATGCTGGTCGAGGCCCAGAACGTGCGCTCAATCGCCCTCACGCCATGGGTGCTGGTACCGGGCCTGATAGTCATTATCATCATCCTCAGCTTCAATTTCATCGGCGACGGTCTGCGTGACGCCGCAGACCCCTACGGCGGCAGAGGCTAGACGCCGCGGCGGAGGGCTCGATGACAGCTGCGAAGTTGGAAGAGGCGCGGACGGTCGCCCCTGAGCTGCGTATAGTGGAGTGGCAGAACGAGTGGATAGCGCGGAGCGGGTACGAGTACGACTACCAGGGGCCTGACGACTTCTTGGAGGAGCTGCGGCGCAAGTACGAGCTCGACGACGTGATTTCTGGCGGGCGCACGGAGTTCGAGCGGATGCTGTTGCTGCGGGAGTGGGTCCGCAACCGTTGGGACCACGGCTGGAGCGTGGCGTCCAACCCGGACAGCGCTCTCGACATCCTGGAGGCGGCGCGGGGCGGCAGCGACTTCGCCTGCGGCTACTACTCGATGACGCTGATGCAGTGCTTCCTGGCGCTGGGCTTCGTGGCCAGGCGGGCAAGCATCAGCAAGGCGGCGACGGAGTGGATGGCCCACGACGAGGGCAACATCGGCCACTCTATCCCGGAGGTATATTCGCACGATTTCCACAAGTGGATCATGCTGGACGCGGACATGAACGTCCATTACGAGCTCGACGGCGTTCCGCTGAGCGTATTGGAGATCCACCGCGCGTGGGTAGAGCGTCGCTGGGACGACGTTCGGCTGGTCCAAGGTCCGACGCCGTTTCGCAGGACAGACAAGGAGAGCTCCGGCCTGCTGGACGTGTGGGGGACGCTGGACGAAGCCGACACGACGTTCTGGACGTTCACGCGGCACCGCGCGGGCGACTACTATTCCCACGTCGGGGTCTACCTCGGCAATACGCACCATTCGCGGGGCGGGCCTATCCCGATGCTGAACTGGGTGGACGAGCGGACGCCGCCGCGCTTGGTAGCGGGGAATAGGCCCAACGCGGGGGCGTGGACGAGCAACGAGCGCGACATGTACCCGACGATAGACCAGGTGCAGATAGACCTGAGGGCGGACGCGGCGGCTTGGGAACGGGGCGAGGCTGTCCTGGAGGTCTGCCTGCGGGACAGTATGCCCAACCTGGACAGGCTGCTGGCGCGGATAGACCACGAGCCCTGGCGCGAAGCCGAGCGGTCGTTCACCTGGAGGCTGAAGCCGGGCAAGAACGAGATAATGGCCAAGGGCGTGAACGCATTCGGGCGGGATGGGCACGTCAGCCGGATTCTGCTGCGGTGGAATCCATAGGCGGCCCGCGTCATGCTCGGCTTCATACACTGACGAAGCGACTGGAGGAGATTCATGACAACCGAGACACGCGAACCCATCGAGGAGATCGCGCCTGAGCTGCGGATAGTGGAGTGGCAGAACGAATGGATAGTGCGGAGCGGTTACGAGTACGACTACCAAGCGCCTGACGACATGCTGAGGGAGCTGCGCGAGCGGTACGAGCTCGACGACGTGATTTCTGGCGGGCGCACGGAGTTCGAGCGGATGCTGCTGCTGCGGGAGTGGGTCCGCAACCGCTGGGACCACGGATGGACGCGGGAGCCGGAGGCGAGGAACGCGCTGGAGATCCTGGAGGCCGCGGAGCGGGGCAGCGACTTCAACTGCGGCTACTACTCGATAACGATGATGCAGAGCCTGATGGCGCTGGGGTTCGTGGCCCGGCGGGCCGGCATAGCCAAGGCGCAGACGGAGTGGATGGCCCACGACGAGGGCAACATCGGCCACTCTATCCCGGAGGTCTATTCGCACGACCTCCACAAGTGGATAGTGCTGGACGCCGACATGAACGTCCATTACGAGCTCGACGGCGTTCCGCTGAGCGCGCTGGAGATCCACCGCGCGTGGGTCGGGGGGCGCTGGGGCGAGGTTCGAATGGCGCAGGGACCGACGCCGTTCCGCCGGACGGAGAAGACGAGCTCAGGGCTGCTGAAGATATACGACACGCTGGACGAGCACGACGCATCGAGCTGGGTGTTCGCGCGGAACCGCGTCGGCGACTACTACTCGCACGTCGGGGTCTATCTCGGCAACACGCACCACTCGCGCGGCGGGCCTATCCCGATGCTGAACTGGGTGGACGAGCGGACGCCCCCGCGCCTGATATCCGCCAACATTCCGAGCGCGGAGGCGTGGACGGGCAACGAGAGCGACATGTACCCGACGATAGACCAGGTGCAGATAGACCTGCGGGCGGACGCCGAGGCATGGGAACGCGGCGAGGCAGCGCTGAAGGTCGAATTGCAGGACAGTATGCCCAACCTGGAGCGGCTGCTGGTCCGGATAGACCACGAGCCATGGCGGGACGCCGAGCGGTCGTTCACGTGGAATCTGAAGCCGGGCAAGAACGAGATAATGGCAAAGGGCGTGAACGCATTCGGACGCGAAGGGCACATCAGCCGGATATTGCTGCGGTTCCACCCGTAAGGGGCAGCGATTGGCGCAAGAGTGACATCAGCCCGTTCTTCGCCGTTCTTACAGCGGTTGACAAGTCAATAGGTAGATACTTGCACGACAAGTTGTTTGGAGGTATGCAGTGAGCCGTGAGCGGACAGGATGGTGGATCGTGGGCTTGGCTACACTTGTGGTGGGGTTGGGCTGCGGGTCGGGTTCGGCGGGAGAGCCTTTGGCGCCGGCTCCGACGGAGCCTCTGCAGGTTGTGGCTGTCGCGCCTACGGCTACGCCCACCAGCGCACCCACGCCTACGCCTACCAGCACGCCCACTAGCGCACCCACGCCTACGCCTACCAACACATCCACGCCTATTCCGACCAACACACCCACACCTACTCCCACCAGCACACCTACACCTACGCCGACCAGCACGCCCACGCCTAATCCAACCAACACGCCGACCAGCACGCCCACGCCTAATCCAACCAACACGCCGACCAGCACGCCCACGCCTAATCCAACCAACACGCCGACCAGCACACCCACGCCTAATCCAACCAACACACCTACCAGCACGCCCACGCCTAATCCAACCAACACGCCGACCAGCACACCCACGCCTGTTGTTAGAGCCACCGCATACATTGACAAGGGCAGCGCCTACTTTGATATGAAGCAGTACGAGCTGGCCATACAGCAATACAACGAGGCCATCAGGATAGACCCGCAGGACGCGCTTGCCTACAACAACAGGGGCTTGGCTTATCACGAGTTGGGGCAGTACGAGAGGGCGATTCAGGACTACGACAAGGCCATCAGCCTAGACCCGCTACTCGCGGTCGCATACAACAACAGGGGTAACACTCTTGACGACCTAGGGCAGTACGAGAGGGCGATCCAAGACTATGACAAGGCCATCAGGATAGACCCACAGTACGCGCTTGCCTACAACAACAGGGGCTTGGCTTATCACGAGTTGGGGCAGTACGAGAGGGCGATTCAGGACTACGACAAGGCCATCGGCCTAGACCCACAGTACGCCGCCGCATACAACAACAGGGGTAACGCTCATAGCGACCTGGGCCAGCACGAGAGGGCGATTCAGGACTACGACAAGGCCATCAGCCTAGACCCACAGTACGCCGCCGCATACAACAACAGGGGTAACGCTCATAGCGACTTGGGCCAGCGCGAGAGGGCGATTCAGGACTACGACAAGGCCATCAGCCTAGACCCGTTGCTCGCCGCCGCATACAACAACAGGGGTAGAGTCTACTCTGTCATGGGCCAGCGCGAGAGGGCGATTCAGAACTACGACGAGGCCATCAGCCTAGACCCGTTGCTCGCCGCCGCATACAACAACAGGGGTAAAGCCTACTCTGTCATGGGCCAACACGAGAGGGCGATTCAGGACTTCGACGTGGCCATCAGGCTGGACCCGCTACTCGTCGCCGCCTACAACAACAGGGGTAGAGCCTACTATGTCTTGGGTCAGTACGAGAGGGCGATCCAGGACCTCGACAAGGCCATCAGACTAGACCCGCTACTCACTGCCGCATACAACAACAGGGGTAGAGCCTACTATGTCTTGGGTCAGTACGAGAGGGCGATCCAGGACTATGACAAGGCCATTAGGCTAGACCCGCTACTCGCGGTCGCATACAACAACAGGGGCTCGGCTTATTACAGGCTGGAACAGTACGAGAGGGCGATTCAGGACTTCGACGAGGCTATCAGGCTAGACCCGCAGGATGCGCTTGCCTACACCAACAGGGGCTTGGCTTATCACGAGTTGGGACAGTACGAGCGTGTGATACAGAACTTCGACGAGGCTATCAGGCTAGACCCGCAGGACGCTCTTGCATATGACGGCAGGGGCTTGGCTTATAGCTGGCTGGGCCAGCACGAGAGGACGATCCAGGACTACGACGAGGTCATCAGGCTAGACCCGCAGTTCGCTTTTGCCTACAACAACAGGGGGCTGGCTTATTACAGGCTGGGGCAGTACGAGAGGGCGATTCAGGACTACGACAAGGCCATCAGACTAGACTCACAGTTCGCCCCTGCCTACAACAGCAGGGGCTTGGCTTATTACAACCTGGGCCAGCACGAGTGTGCGATACAGGACTATGACGAGGTCATCAGACTAGACCCACAGTTCGCCGGCACATACCACGACAGGGGCTTGGCTTATCACGAGTTGGGTCAGTACGAGTGTGCGATACAGGACTACGACAAGGCCATCAGCCTAGACCCACAGTACGCCGCCACATACAACAACAGGGGTAACGCTCATAGCGACCTGGGCCAGCACGAGAGGGCGATTCAGGACTACGACAAGGCCATCAGCCTAGACCCACAGTACGCCGCCACATACAACAACAGGGGTAACGCTCATAGCGACCTGGGCCAGCACGAGAGGGCGATTCAGGACTACGACAAGGCCATCAGCCTAGACCCACAGTACGCCGCCACATACAACAACAGGGGTAACGCTCATGGCGACCTGGGCCAGGTCGAGAGGGCGATTCAGGACTACGATGTGGCCATCAGCCTAAACCCACAGTACGCTCTTGCCTACAACAACAGGGGGCTGTCTTATAGGGAGCTGGGCAAGATTGCGGATGCGGAGAGGGATTTCCGGAAGGCTAGGGAGTTGGGGTACGAGCCGGGGTGATCTCCTTGGTTCTCTCTCTCAGCCTGCGCTTTTGCCTGTGCTCTTCATCCGAGAGCGCGGGCGGGGAGGGCAGGCGGTCGAGTATCGCGAGGGCCTTCTTCGCGTTGTCCAGCCCCAACCGGACGGCAGCCTCGCGCTGCGTGCTATTGTAGAAGTTGATGTGCAGCGCCTGGACGCTCGTCACGAGGGTGTAGAGTCCTTCGGCTGGGGCGGAGAAGTCGTTCTGCAGCTCGGCTGCGGCATCAACCACGCTCTGATGGGTCTCGTGGTCGAGGCCATGGCGCATGGACATCTCTTTGAGCTTGCGGACGAGCGCTCCCCATGCCTTTTCCGAAGCCTGAAGGATGTCGCCCTTCGCAAACTCTTCCTCGGCCTGCTCGATATACATCTTGCTGGCGTCTATGTGGTCGGCAGCCTTCTCTTGCGGAGTCCGCGAGTCGTCGGGATTCCGCAGGTCTTCGATGGTTGCGGTTGCGACAGCCATGTAGATACCTAAAAGGACATGATTCGGTGTAGTCCATGATATGGACCTGGTTAGGTTGCGTCAAAGCGCGTTGCGCCAAGTTGACACGATGGCGGCTGCATCCTAACCTTCCCTCTCACATTGTTCGAGGAGGGCGTGATGGCTGATAGCAGCGCGGCTGCGCCGATTCTGGTTGTGTTGGACAGCGGTTCGCCGCATCGGTTCTCGGGGTACATAACCGAGATACTGGACATCGAGGGGTACAACTGGCGCGAGGTCCACGACCTCGCGTCCGGGGCGTTGACGGCGGACGCGCTGGCGGGCCGGCAGGTCGTGATACTCGCCCACGTCGAGCCGTCGGCGGACGCGCAGGAGACGCTGCTGGAGTACACGCGCGGGGGCGGGGGGCTGATTGCGCTGCGCCCTCCGCGGGAGATGGCGGCGCGGCTGGGGCTGGGTTCGTCGCCGGCCGAGCGGACGATGGTTGACCGCTACGTGTCGTTCAGCGAGATATGCGCGTTGAACATCGGCATCGACCACGGGCCGCTGCAGTTCCACGGACGGGGCGAGCAGTACACGTGGAGCGGCGAGCCGAACGCAGTCGTCGCCTACTTCGCGGCGACCGCGGACTACGTAACGCCGAACCCCGCCATAGTCATCGGGTCGCTGGGACAGGGCCGCTGGGCCGTGTTCGCATACGACCTGGCGGAGAGCGCCGTGCTCTTCCACCAGGGGCGGCGCGAGCAGGCGAGCGACGGGCCGAGGGCGGACGCCGACGGTGCGCGGCAGTTCATCCCGAACGACCTGTTCGTAGGCTTCCTCGACCCGGACCTGCGGCACCTGCCGCAAGCCGACCTTCACCAGGACGCGCTGGTTCGGGTGATGGAGTGGATGGCGTCGTTGACGCAGCCCATGCCGCGCGTGTGGCACTTCCCGAACGGCGCGCCGGCCGCCGCGTTCCTGAACGGCGACAGCGACAACATGAACGCCCGCGACTTCTGGAATATCATCGCGACCGCGGACCGGTACGGCGTTCCGTTCACGACGTACCTGAAGCCGGAGCATCACGAGATAGTCGAGCCGGAGACCGAGCGGGAGCTGGTCGAGCGCGGGCACGACTTCGGAGAGCACCCCTTCGTGAGCCTGATGCCGACGATGGAGGAGATGCGCGAGGGCCTGCGCGAGGAGATGGGGGAGTTCCGGGCCAGGTACGGCCACGACCCGGTAACCAACCGCGGGCACTCGGTCGTCTGGGTTGGCTGGACGGAGCAGGCGAAGTACCTGCGCGAGAACGGCGTGCGGCTCGACACCAGCTTCGCGGGCGGGCGGTATCACCGCGCGGCATACGTCAACGGAAGCGGGCTGCCAGTCAAGTTCATGGACGAGGACGGGGCGCTGCTCGACATATACGAGCAGAACACCATGTCCGCCGACGACGGAATGACCACGGACAAGGTCTTCGAGCCCGCGCAGTCCATCGAGCAATGCATCGAGCTGTCCAAATGGCAGGCGGACCAGGCGATAGACCGCTTCCACACAGTCTATCACCCCTACTTCCATCCCCACGCCGCGCAGCCAGGGCCGCGGTCCATCCAACGATGGATAGAGGCGGCCATGGAGCATTGCCAAGAGCGCGGCTTCCTGTTCGTCAACGGAACCGGCTGGGTCGCCTTCAACGACGGCCGGCGGTCGCTGCGTCTCGTAGGCTACGGCTTCGACGAGGCGGCGATGCGGCTGGAAATGACCATCGAGGCCGGCGCGGCGGTCTCGGGCGCGGCGATAGCGTTGCCGTTCGTCTATGCGGGCGCGGCTATCAGCGGCGCAACGCTGGACGGGCAGCCCGTATCCGCCGAGCCAAGCGTGATAGAGGGGCGGCAGCAGGTGATGCTGCCCGCAGACTACGCGGCGGGCGAATCTCACAACTGGCGCGTGCAGTGGGGATAACCATGCCTGACCCTGCGAGCCGTGGATCGGTCGCCTCAGCAAATCGAGGGCGCCGGCAGTCCTGCCTTATCCCCTCTCCCTTGATGGGAGAGGGTTAGGGTGAGGGTGATTCAGGATGCCAAGACTACACTGAAGCAGTACTAGGAGAAACCTCGAAATGAAGCCAAACGGCGGCTGGACACTCGAAACCCCTGCCGCGCCGTGGACGCCGCGCGACTCCATGGGCCACGTCGTCTATGACGGGCGCATGTGGATAATGGGCGGATTCATCCCGCAGCGCGTGAACGACGTCTGGTGGTCGCGCGACGGCAAGGAGTGGACGCAGGCCGCCGCGGAAGCGCCCTGGGCCGTCCGCAACCTGCCCAACTGCCTCGTCTTCGACGGCAAGATGTGGCTGATGGCGGGCGGCAGCTACGTGGGCAACAAGATAGGCAACCAGCATATCGCATACAACGACGTGTGGAGCTCGACCGACGGGGCGAGCTGGGAGCTGGTGACGGACAACGCGGCGTGGAGCCCCCGCAGCGCGGCCTCGGCGGTCGTCCACGACGGCAAGATGTGGATAATGGGCGGGATGGACTGGGACAACGGACGCAAGCCCAGCCACGACGTCTGGCATTCCGAGAACGGGGCGGATTGGACGCTGGCGACCGACTACGCGCCCTGGTGCGCCCGCTCCATGCAATCCTCGGTGGTCTTCGACGGCAAGATGTGGGTGCTCGGCGGCGGCGTGTACGACGAGAGCGTCTACGCGAACACGGCAGTCGACTTCCAGGACGTCTGGAGCTCGACGGACGGCGTGGAGTGGCGCGAGGCCACTGGCGCGGCGGCATGGCCGGCGCGGCGGTTCCACAGGTCAGTCGTACACGACGGCAGGATGTGGATACTCGGCGGCAGCCACTACGGCAACCGCCGAGACGTGTGGCATTCCACCGACGGCGCAACCTGGCAACGCGGCGAGGACGCCCCATGGCCGGTCCGCCACGAGCCGGCCGCGCTGGTCTTCGAGAACAAGCTATGGGTAATAGGCGGCTTCGGCAAGACCCTATACAACGACGTATGGTCGTATAGGGGCGGGGGAACTGCCGGCGGATAAGGGGGACGCACGCGGCCTATGAATTGGGGGACAGCGGCTGGACATGGATTCTACCTCGTGATAGATTGAGTGCATGGGCTGGCCTAACAGCAGGAATCACACTTACAGGGAGCGGCACGGCTGATGGCGCTGGACTACAAGAAGATTCGCGAGGATAAGATAAAGGAGTACGGCACCAAGGTAGGGAATATTGGGAACATCCTTGCTAAGTTGTATAGTGATCGTACGCACTTTATCTTCGAGCTATTGCAGAATGCAGAGGACGCGCTAAAGAATCGGGGAGCCAAGTGGCAGGGCAAGAGGTCCGTTTCGTTCGAGTTGACGAGAGATCACCTTCGGGTTAGCCATTTCGGACGCCCGTTCGACGAGGACGATGTCCGTGGGATATGCGAAATCGGCGAGTCCACCAAAAGCGACGACCTGACCGCGATCGGTAAGTTTGGCATCGGCTTCAAGTCGGTCTATGCTGTCACGGACAGGCCCAAGGTTCATTCCGGCCCTGAAGACTTCGCCATCAGTAATTATGTTCGACCGGAGGCTACGTCGTCCATCAAGAAGGATCCGGACGAAACCGTTTTCGTATTTCCCCTGATATCAGATGATGGGTCTGCGTATAGCGATATAGCCGCAGGGCTCGGTAGGCTTGGGGATTCCAGTCTCTTGTTCTTGCACCAGATCTCGGGAATTCAATGGATAATAGACGATGGGCGTGCAGGGAGTTATCGCCGGCAATCCAAGCATCTTGGCGAGGGAGTTCGCCGAGTGTCCATCAGTGTGGATGTCCTTGATGGAAAAAACACTAAGACAGAATGGTTGGTCTTTGGATGCCCAGTGCCCAATAATCTTCCTGCCGGCAATATCGAAATCGCTTTCTCTCTGGACCTTGAACACGAGAGACTTGAGCCAGTCGATAATTCTCGACTGGTGGTCTTCTTCCCTACCGCGTTCGACACTCATCTCGGCTTCCTCATACAGGGTCCCTACAAGACTACTCCTAGCCGCGACAATGTGCCGCAGGATGATCCTTGGAACAAGAGCCTCATACATGAAACCGCCAATCTGCTTCAGGATGCCTTGCGCTGGCTTCGCGACAAGAACTACCTGAATACAGACGTGCTGGGCTGTCTGCCATTGGATTCACAGCGATTCGATAGGAGAAATGATCCACTTTCATACTTGAACAGTGATTCGGGGACGGAATCTGAACTCGACGCTAACATGCTCGCGCCGCTGTTTGCTGCTACCAAGCGAACCTTGATGTCAGAACCCTTGCTGCCTACACTGGACGGAGGATACGTTTCAGCGGAGAATTCATTGCTGGGCCGAGGAGAAGCGGTTCGGGCTCTTCTCTCTACCGACCAGCTTTCGGCCCTGTACGGTAAAGATATGATGTGGCTAAGCAGAGACATTACACAGGATAGTGCCCCCAAAGTTCGCCACTATCTTATAAACGAGCTGGGTGTGGAGGAGATAACGCCGGAGAGTATAATCCGGAAACTTGACCACACATTCTTGAAGAACCAGCCTGATAACTGGATTATGAGTCTATACAAGTTTCTCAACGGCCAGCCGGCATTGACCAGGCCACTATCCAATATGCGGCGACCAATTGACAACGTGCCATTGATCAGACTAGAAGATGGCAGCCATGTTACGCCGAAGTCAAACGTGAACGGAGAGCCTCAGGCATTCTTGCCTGGTGAAGACAAGACTGATTTCCCAACCGTACATCCTGCCGTATGTGTTTCTAACGATGCACAGTCATTCCTGCGTTCTCTTGGTATAAGAGAACCTGACTTGGTGGATGACGTAATCATGAACGTTCTGCCGAAATACCAGGAAGAGACTTTCCCCGACGATGAAGAATATGCTATGGACATTGAGCGCATCATAAGGGCGTTTCCCACAGATTCCAGCCTGCAGCGCGAAAAACTCTTGAATGGTCTACGGGATTCTCAGTTCATCAGCGCAGTAGATTCTGGCACTGATAAGAAATTCTGGTGCAAGCCGGGCAGCGTGTACTTGGCAACAGACCCGTTGAAGGAATTGTTTGACAGGATTGAGGGTGTTTATATTGTTGATGATAGTTACGAGTCTCTAAGAGATGCAGATGTTGGAAAACTCTTGGATGAATGCGGCGTAGTTGGGTACCTGAAACCAGAATCATTTACGCCATATTTTTCCTATGAGGAACTCTGGGATATGCGAAAAAAGGCAGGATATGATCCATCGGAGAACACGGAAACTATCAAGCTAAAGGACTGGAAGTTGAAAGGGCTGGATAAGTTGTTGGATTCCTTGCCAGAGCTTGATTCAGAACTTCGTAAAAGGAAGCCTCAATTGCTCTGGGATGCTCTTGTTGAGTTGGAAGAGCGGCAAGGATCCGTTGTTTTTTCTGGTCATTATACCTGGAGATATTTTAGACCTAGAAGCACGACATTCGATGCTAATTTCGTTCGAAAGTTGAACGAATCCGAATGGATACCAAATATAGATGGCGATTTGGAGCGTCCAGAGTCGGTAATCTTCGATAATCTCGGCTGGCAGAATAACGACTTCCTGCAGTCCAAGATCCGGTTCAAGCAGCCAATAATGCCCAAGATAGCGGAACTGGCTAATGCGATAGATGTAGACCCTGAAGCAGTTGCTATGTTGAGGAAGCATGGCATCACTGCAGATAAGCTTATCGAAATGATTGGAATACCAGGAGAAGTATCTGCAACTACAACCATCGCAGGGAATGAGGCCACATTAAACGGTGACTCGCAAGACACGACAGACCAAGACAGCGGGGCATCGCCTTCTGAGATTGCACCTACTGAAGCAGGCGGTCGCGAGCCTTTCGCGAAGAAGTTCTTTGGATCTTCAAGCATCCCTACTCCAACAGAATCCTTGCCAGTGCTGCTTGCTGATGATGGCCCTCTAACCGAGCAGTCCGCTAGCAAGGACACGGAGACATCCGACCGGATTGGTCAAACGGGGAGACATGTGAGAAGGCCACGCACACGGTGGGAACCCACAGAGGCAGCCAAGGACCTGGCCGATAAGTTCAGAGCCATGGTGAAGGGCGACTATGGGAAGCGATGCCAGGTTTGCGGCACTACATTCAGGATGCCAAACGGCGAGCTGCATACGTCCGTCGTTCACGTCGTGGAGCCGAGCTCGGATAAGCGCACAAACCATTATGGAGACCTCGTGGAGTTTTGCGGAAGCCACTACTCCCTTGTGAGATATGGCCAATGGACCTGGTTGAATCCTGAAACCCGTAAGCCCATCATAGACGCTGATGATGCCGAGGCTTGGGAGCAGTTTCGTGACCTCGTGCTCGGCGCGACTGAGAAGATAGACGATGATGGGAACAAGTATATCGGGTTGCCTATCAGGTTCTCGAACATCTATCAAAATTGGAACTCTGATCCGGTCGAAGTGAACGAAGTGGTGCGGTACAGCAAGCCGCACTGGGTCTATCTCTGCGAGCTGCTCAAGGCATAAGGAAACCCGATATGACCGACTTGCACCCGAACATGAAGATTATATACAAGACCGATCCAGAGACGGTTGGGTGGGTCATTGGCATTGACGGGGAGACCGCGCGGGTATTCGTGGATGGGGCTATACGGCTTGTGCCGATGCGAGAGTTGGAGGCGGCTCCTGGGTTGGTGAAAATGGGGCCTGCGGAGCTGAAGAACGCGCTGGTTCTGCGCCGTCTGGAGCATCCTCTGACGGACCAGCTTCTCTCGTACAGGGCTTCGAAGACCGACCTGTATTATCACCAATTCTTGCCGGTTAAGAAGATGCTGGAATCGCCAGATCAGCGCATCTTGATAGCGGACGAGGTGGGCACGGGCAAGACCATAGAGGCTGGTCTTATCTGGGCGGAGCTGGAGTCGCGGGCGGCGGACGGTCTGGGAAACGTATGGGTAATCTGCCCTAAGTCGCTGGTGGGCAAGTGGCGTGACGAGATGCTTCAGCGGTTCGATCTTCGGCTGGAGCCATTGTCTTCAAAGGATCTTCGGCAGGCGCTGGTGACGCTGGAGCGTGACGGGATTCTGTCGCCTCGGTTCGCCCGGTGTGTAGTGAACCTGGAGCTAATCCGCGCGGAGGAGCATCAGGCAAAGCTGGAGGGCACGGCCATCGAGTGGGACCTCGCGATTTTCGACGAGGCGCACCACCTGCGGAACCCTGAGACGCTGTCTCATGGCCTAGCGCGGCTCATCTGCGGGCGCTCGAAGGCAGCGCTGTTCCTGACGGCGACGCCGCTGCAGACCAGCCTGTTGGACGTCGTTCACCTGATGGAGGCGCTTGGGGTTGACGTGGCGGAATCGCCGGATCTGCTCGAGGAGCAGATGCGCTGGGACATGGAGTTGAATGACTGGATTCACCTGATAAAGCACAGGCCGCCGGACTGGCGGCAGGAGTCGGAGAAGACGCTGCGCCGGCTGGAAGCGGAGGGCGGGCGTGACAGGTCGGGCTGGGCGGGGTTCCGTCAATTGGAGGCGGACTCGGACCTGGACGATAGGGGGCAGCGAACTGTGGTCGTCGGGGCGGCGCGGGATCTGCAGGCGCTGAGTCCGTACATGACTCGGACGCTGCGTTCGGACGTGGACGAGGCCAGGCCGACGCGGGAGGCCATCACGCGGACGGTGGAGTTCAGCGCGGAGGAGTCTGCATTCTACAGCGCTGTGTACGAGGTGTGCATGCGTCGGGCGGAAGACAATGGCGCGCCTGCCGGGTTCATAACGCAGATGCCGGAGCGTCGCACTGCTAGCTGCGTGCCGGCGGTGGCTGCGGAGATACTGGGGTACGCGGCGGAGGACGAGGATGAGGACGAGAGGGCGAGCTTCACGCGGGAGGAGGTGTTGGACCTGAAGCCGTTCGCGCGAGCGGCGCTTGGGTCGGAGGACCGGAAGCTGGAGGCGCTGTGCGAGATACTGGAGCGCGTGTTCGGGGAGCTGGGGATGGACCGAGTGATGATATTTTCGACGTTCCGAGGGACGCTGCATTATCTTCGGAAGGAACTGGGCGCGAGGGGCTATTCGCTGGGGCTGATGTACGGGCCGACGCCTGCGAGGGACGAGGATTGCCGCCGTGGGGAGAAGAGCCGGGAGCGCATCGGGGCTGAGTTTCGTCGAGGTGAGTTCCAAGTACTGCTGGCGAGCGAGGTTGCAGGTGAGGGGCTGGACTTCGAGCATTGCAGCGTGGTCGTGAACTACGACTTGCCGTGGAACCCGATGCGTGTGGAGCAGCGCATCGGGCGATGCGACCGCCTGGGGCAAAGGTCGGAGAAAGTCTATGTGGGGAACCTAGCGAGCAGGGGGACTATCGAGGGGAGGATATTGTCTCGACTGTACGAGAGGCTGCGCGTGTTCGAGCGGGCGATGGGGGACATGGAGGCGGTATTGGGAGAGGAGATCGCGTCGTTTGAGCAGGACGTATTCAGAAGCGGGCTGTCACCGCAGGAGCAGAATGAGCAGCTGGAGAGGATCAGCCAAGCGATAGAGAACAAGAAGCGGCAGATGGAAGAGGTCGCGGAGTCGGGGGTTATCTCGGAACAAGGGCAGCAGCTAATCGAGTCGGAGGAGATAAAGGAAGCCGAGTCGAGGTTCCTGTCACCGGAGGATGTGTCGGAGTTCGTCCATGCGTCCCTAGATGGTCATCTCCCGGGCAGCGTGAGTCGCACATTGGGCGCGGGGCAATTCGAGGTCAGGGCGACCGACGAGTTGAGGGACGCTCTGCGGGGTTTGCTGACGGCTTATCCTGCGACTCACTACGCGCGGATAGAGATAGCGCGGTTCCGCAAGCGGCTGGACGAACAGACGCGGGTGAGCGTGTCGTTCATGGGAGATGTGGAGGACGTGGAGTTCGCGCACGCGCGGCATCCGCTGGCGTTGCTGGCGCGGCGGCTGGCGCGAGGCTCGACATCGGATGTTCCCTATTGCGTGGGCATGTCAGCGTCTGTGGATGCGGCGACAGTAGCGGTTTGGGCCACAGGGTCGCTTGAGGGGTACACGAGCCGGGTGGAGCTCGTCTGCGCGGCGGTGGATTGTGCTTCGGTCGAGGTCAATCCGGTATCCGTGGAGCAAGCGCAGGAGTGGCTGCGAACGCTGGAGGCGGATACGAATGGAGGGCATGGCGGCATAGACGTGGATGCGCTGGTGACCGAGGCGGAGCGAGCGCTGATGGAGCAGCTGGAGGAGTTGGGGGAGACCTTCAGGGCGAGGAACGAGCTGCTGGCGGAGAAAGCGAGGCAGGCAGTGCGCTCGCACGCGGAACGGGAGCTCGGCTGGCTCAACCGCCAACTGTCGCGCGATGACCTCGACAGAAGGATAAGGAACATGCACCGGGGCAGGGTCCGCAATCTCGAAGCCGCGACGCGATCGAAACTGGACGATATAGAGCGGAAGAACCAGATGAGGTCATCGCTGGAGATCATTGGAGCGGCGGTTATATACCCGGCGGGTTGAGGATGAGTTGCTGTATGATACGCCTTGCCCTTGATGGGAATTAGATTCGAGGAGGGCGTGATGGCTGGCATGAACGGGACGGCTCCGATACTCGTGGTGCGGGACAGCGGCGCTGCGAACCGACTCTCCGGGTACATCACGGAGATTCTGCACGTCGAGGGGTACAACTGGTTCGAGGCGCATGACCTCGCGCGGGACGCGCTGCGGCCTGAGGACCTGGCCGGGCGGCAGGTGGTATTCCTGACGCATATCGAGCCGTCGGCGAAGGTTCAGGACCTGCTGCTGGGATACGTTCGGCAGGGCGGTAACCTGGTCGCGCTGCGTCCGCCGCGCGAGATGGCGGCCCGGCTCGGATTCGGCTCGTCGGGCGCGGAGCGGTCCATCGTCGACCGGTACATCTCGTTCAACGGCATATGCGCGGTGAACGCGGGCGCGGAGATGGGCCCCGTCCAGTTTCACGGGCGCGGCGAGCAGTACACGTGGTCGGGTGAGCCGAACGCCGTCGTCGCCTACTTCGCGGCGAACCGGGATTACGTAACCTCGAACCCCGCCATCGTCATCGGAGAGCTGGGCGAAGGGCATTGGGCGGTGTTCGCGTATGACCTGGCGGAGAGCGCGGTGCTGTTCCACCAGGGCCGGCGCGAGCAGGCGAGCACGGGGCTGAGGCCGGACGCGGACGGCGACCTCCAGTACAAGCCGAACGACCTGTTCGTGGGGTTCCTGGACCCTGCGCTGCGGCACATTCCACAGGCGGACGTCCACCAGGACGCGCTGGCGCGGATACTCGAATGGATGGCGTCGCTGACACAGCCGATGCCGCGCGTCTGGCAATTCCCGAACGGCGCCCGGGCGGCGGCGTTCATCAACGGCGACAGCGACAACATGGCGCGGCGAGACCTGGACAACGCGCTGGCGACGGCCGACCGGTACGGCGTTCCCTATACGACGTATCTGAAGATCGAGCATCATCCGCTGCTGGAGCCTGCGGAGGAGGCGTCGCTGCGGGCGCGAGGGCACGACTTCGGGGAGCATCCCTGGGTCTCCAACATGCCGACGCTGGAGGAGATGCGCGCGGGGCTCAGGGCCGAGCTGGGGGCGTTCAGAGCCCGGTACGGGCACGACCCCGTCACGAACCGTGGGCACTCGGTCATCTGGGTTGGCTGGACCGAGTCGGCGAAGTACCTGCGCGAGAACGGCGTGCGGCTGGACACCAACTTCGCCGGCGGACGGTTCCAGAGGGGCGGCTACGTGAACGGGAGCGGCCTGCCCGTGAAGTTCATGGACGAGGACGGGGAGCTGCTCGACATCTACGAGCAGGCCACCATGTCCACGGACGACGGCTGGACGACGGACAAGAGCTTCGCGCCCGCGCTGTCCATAGACGAGTGCATACGGCTCGGCAAGGAGCAGGCGGACGCCGCCATAGACAGGTTCCACACGGTCTATCATCCGTACTTCCACCCGCTGGCGACCCGGCCTGCGCCGCGGTCGGTTCAGCGCTGGCTGGAGGCGATGCTGGCGCACTGCGCGGCTCGCGGGTTCCACTTCGTGAGCGGTACGGGCTGGGTAGAGTTCAACGACGCGAGGCGCGGGCTGAGGATGACGGAGTGCGAGTTCGACCCGGACGAGCTGGTCTTGCAGTTCACCATCGAGGCTGACTCGGCGGCGGCCGGCGCGACTATCGCGCTGCCGCACGTGTACCGGGGCGCGGCGATGGCGAAGGCGGCTGTGGACGGGGAGCCGCTGCCTATCGAGCCGCAGGCGCTGGAGGGCCGGGAGCAGACGCTGCTGGCGGCGGACTATTCGGCCGGGGAGTCGCGGCGATGGCGGGTCCGGTGGGGCTAGGAATCTAGCGCCATCGGTTGACGCGGCATTTCGCCTTTGGGCCGGCTCTCGCTTGGTCGGAAGTCGGGCGCTTCGAGCGGCATTGACCCCCGGTTGATCGATTCGACGGCGAGGATAGCCGGGGCCGCGGTATCCACCGCCTTATAGACGTCGAACTCGAGGGGAAGCCTGCCCAGTACTGCGTCGCGGAAGGCGGCGTGGACGTAGTAATCGGTGCCGCGGTGTCCGCTGGCGAGGACTTCTGGGGGCGCGTCGGGGCGCTGGTAGCGCCAATCCACGTCCGCCATGTCGTGCATCTGGCTGCCGGCGAGCCACATCTTGGGGCGGTCGCGGCTCGTCCTGCCCGTCTCGAGCATTCCGCCCGTTCCGATGACCTGGTAGTAGTGGTGATGTGTCCAGCTCGGGGGCTGCGGCTGCGTGTATCCGCAGGCCATTCTGAGGATCGCGTCCTTCTCGGTCTTCATTAGGGCGACCTGGATGTCGGCGCGGTCTATCTCTGGATGCGCGTAGCTCGGCTTGCGGGTACTCATCGCGGCAACCTGCGTCACGCGGTCGTCCAAGGTCATCAGGATTGGGCTGAGCTCGTGCGGCAGGTAGTAGATGGGGTCCATCAGGTGGGACCAGGTGGGCCGGGCGTCCGGGCGCTCGGGCAGGTCCTCGACTGGCACGAATTCGCCGGTCTTCCAGTCCTGATGGTACCTGAGCGTGCCCGGGTAGCCGATATACTCGCCCTCGCAATAGAGGACGCGGCCCAGCTCGCCGCGTTCTACCATGTCGCGCCATGCCTGGAAGAACCCGGCGTACCGCGCCTGCTCGCCGTGGAGATAGACCAGTCCGGTTCGCTCCTGGGCCAGCACGATTCGCCAGCAGTCCTCCATCGTGAAGGCCGCCGGGACCTCGGAGTTCACGTGCTTGCCAGCTTCGAGGGCCTGGGCGGCCATGGCGCCCTGCCGCTTTGCGCGGACGCATAGGGCAACCGCGTCTATATTCGGGTCGGCCAGCATGTCCTCGTAGGCGGTGTGCGCGGCTACGCCCTGGCGGTCGTTCAGCTCCGACAGCGCCCTTTCCTGCAACGGTTCGAAGATGTCCCCGATAGCCGTCACGCGGTAGCCGTCCATGCTGTCGATGAGCCGCAGCCAGTGCAATCCCCTGAATCCGACGCCGAATATGCCGATGCGGATCTCGTCCATGGCGCTGCGCCTCCTAGTACTGATTCAATGTAGTTTCGGCATCCTGAATCACCCTCACCCTAGCCCTCTCCCTTGACGGGAGAGGGATGAGGCGGGACTGCCTGTCCGTCTATTCTGATGGACGGAGCGCCAAGAGCAGCCTCATCCTAACTCTTACCCTATTGTGGGAAGGACTTGGGCATGTGGCCGGCGGGCCGGTCCTGGTTCGGGCGGAAGTCTGGCGCTTCGAGGGGGATCGACCCCTGGTCTATGGAGTCGGCGGCGAGGATGGCGGGGGCGGCGGTCTCGATCGCCTTGTACACGTCGAACTCCAGGGGCTGGTTGCCCAGCGCGGCTTCCCTGAAGGCGGTGTGAACGTAGTAGTCGGTGCCGCTGTGTCCGCTGGCGAGGACCTCCTGGGGAGCGTCTGTCTGCTCGTAGCGCCAGTCCACGTCCGCCAAGTCGTGCATCTGGCTGTCCGCCAGCCACATCTTCGGCATGTCGCGGCTGGTTCGGCCGGACTCCAGGTGTCCCTTGGAGCCGATTATCTGGTAGTGGTGATGGTCTCGCGCCGGGGGCGTGGGGATGGTGTAGCCGCACATCATCCTGAGGATGGTGTCCTTCTCGGTCTGCATCAGGGCGACCTGGATGTCGGCCTTCTGGATTTCGGGGTGGGTGTAGCTGGGGACGCGGGTGCCCATTGCCGTTACCTTTACGACGCGGTCGTCCAGTATCATCAGTATGGGGCTGAGCTCGTGCGGCAGGTAGTGTATCGAGGGGCAGAGCATCCACGTGGGCCGCGCGTCCGGGTGGCTCTGCAGGTCGGGGAAATCCAGGAGCTCGCCCGTCTCCCAGTCCTGGTAGTACCTATGGGTCCCCTTGTAGCCGATGTATTCGCCCTCGCAGTAGGTGATCTTGCCCAGCCTGCCCTGGTGGGCTATGTCGCGCCACGCCTGGAAGATTCCCGCGTAGCGGGACTGCTCGGCGAGCTGATAGACGAGGCCGGAGCGCTCCTGCGCGACGACGATGCGCCAGCAGTCTTCCATGGTGTGGGCCGCCGGCACCTCGGCGTTGACGTGCTTGCCGGCCTCGAGAGCCTGGGCGGCCATGGCGCCCTGCCGCTTGGCGCGGACGACGAGGGCGATGGCGTCCACGTTGGGGTCGGCGAGCATGTCCTCGTAATCGGAGTACGCGGGGACGCCGACGCCTTCGTCGAGCTGGGCGCGCGCTCGCTCGTGGAGGGCGGGGATCATGTCGCCGATGGCGGTTATCCTGAATCCGGGGATGGACTGAACGAGCCGCAGCCAGTGGAGGCCGCGATGTCCCAACCCGAATAGCCCGATGCGAATGTCATCCATTCCCGTACCTCCTGCGATTCGCCAGCCGAGACGCGCCCTGCCATAAGGCCGTCCGCTCCGCCACATAATAACCCAAGAGGCCCAACAGCCGCGCCCCTCGTCCGAGCCAGGACACGCCGTGTACGAGATGCATTTAGCGGGGCAACGCAGCTGCTTTCGCGCCAATGATGGAGGCGGCGACTTGGGGATGACGGGTTTGGATGACCGGCGTCTGTGGCGTATAATGGCGCGAGACCGCGTAGGCTGGTGAATCATGAACATCACCTTCGACAGAGGCGATCAGTCGGCTCCCAAGGGGCACGCCCTGCTCTACTTTCGCAGCGGCGCGGACGCGAGCGAGGTCTGGGCGACCTACGTCGTCATATTGCCTATCGCGGTGGACGTCAGCAAGTACGTGCCGCCCTTCCTAATGAACCAGGTCAACCAGTCGGGCCCCGTCGAGCTCTCCGCCTTCGCCTTTCCCCCAGCCCCCGAGCGGTTGAACGGCTATGAGGTCATAGAAGACCTGGCGGCGAGGCGGGACGACGACATCCTGTACTGCGGAACCCTCAACCCCGGCGACGTGCCTGGGGCAATGATGGCTATCAACGAGGCGGTCCAAGCATATGCCGACAAGTACGGCGAGACCGTCGGCATCGTGACGCCAGGGGAGGAAGGCGAGGCCGAGGAGGACGACGACAGCGGGCTCGGAGTCAACGAGGTGCTGTACGGGTTGATGGACGACGCCGACAGGCTGGGCGAGCTAACCAAGCTCGTCGGTCGGCTGAAGTTCGCCGTCGAGGGCGCGGACAACGCGGAGGCCCGCGAGGCGGAGCGTGAGATGCGCCTCCTCGCCCGGCACCTCCCATCCGACCATCAGGTCCTCCACTTGGTGGAAGCGGTCAAGTCGAGCGACAGCCGCGGGGCGGCGCTGGCAGACCTGTACCTCCAGCGATGCTATCACCTGGTCAACGAGGACTATAGGAAGATGGCCGACATAGACAAGCGCCTGGCGGCCCTGGGAGTCGAAGGCGCGGAGCGCCAAGCCCCCTAGCGGTCCATTCGAACATACAGCGGAAGGAGCATACCGGATGGCGCAGGACAAGATTGACCACACCTTCGAGATCGAGAGCGAGCAGCGCAAGTGGCTCGACGATATCGTCGAAGAGTATAACTTCATGGACGAGAGCAAGGCGCTGCGCGTGCTGCTCGACTACGCGATCCAGGACGGCGACCAGGACCTTATATTCGCCGACGAGAACATGCGCTGCCGCTACTGCGGCTGAGAAGTCGACGCTAACCCGCCCCCACGACAACGCCGGGGACGTGTCGCCGCCTTCGTGGAATGGTTGCGGCGGACTGGCGATTCTTGTAACCTTCGGGCTGACACTACGACTTGTGAAGAGGAGGAACCGCCATGAGGCTACTGCATGAGCTGCGCCGGATGCTCCCGATTCGGGAGGCCCACGCGCACTGCGACATCCCATGCGGCATCTACGACCCCGTATCCGCGAAGATCGCCGCCCAGACCGTGCTCAAGATGGTGATGCGGATCGAGGCGCTGGAGTGGACGGAGGACACGTCCCACTCGGCGTTCAGCAACACCCTGAGCCGCTATATCGCCGTCAAGGAACAGCACGCCGAGCTGGTCAAGCACGAGATCGGCATCCTCTCGAACGACTATTTCAAGCACGAGCACTTCGAGGAGTACCCGAACCTGCCCATGACCGTATGGGAGACGGCCAAGCTCGCCTCGGCGAACAAGCAGAACGTCGATCTGGATTCGGCCAAGAAGCTGGTCGAGTCGGTGGACGAGATAGCGCGCGTCTTCTGGGCCACCAAGGGCGTGGAGTACGACGACGCGGTAGCCGACGTCCGCTTCGGGACCTAGTAGCAGCGTCCTGAATCACCCTCTCTCGTCAAGGGAGAGGGGATAAGGCGAGACTGCCTGCCCGTCCATATAAATCGGGCGGAGCGCTAGCGGAAAGGGGCCAGCCGCATGGATCTCGAGCTCCAGGGCAAGACGGCGATAGTGACCGGAGGCAGCCGGGGCATCGGGAAGGCCATAGCGAGGGAGCTCGCCCGCGAGGGCGTGGACATCGCCATAGCCGCCCGGGGGTTCGAGGTATTGGACGCGGCGGCCCGCGAGCTGGCGCAGGAGAGCGGCCGGCGCGTCGTTCCCATTCAGGCGGACACGGGGGACCGCGCCGCCGTTCGCCGGATGGTCAATCAGGCGGAGGAGGCGCTGGGTCGCATCGACATCCTGGTCAACAACGCGGCAAGGCCCGGAGGCCAGGGCGCCCCGCCATCCCTGGACGAGATATCGGACGACATGTTCTGGGAGGACATGAACGTCAAGGTCCTTGGATACCTCCGATGCGCCCAGGCGGTCACGCCTCACATGAAGGAGCGGGGCTGGGGACGCATCATCAACATCAGCGGGCTGGCCGCCCGCTCCACCGGGGCGACTATCGGCAGCATGAGGAACGTCGCGGTGGCGGCGATGTGCAAGAACCTCGCCGACGAGCTCGGCCCGCATGGCATCAACGTTACGGTCGTCCATCCCGGCTTGACCCGCACGGAGGCCACGCCGGGGGTTATCGCAGCCAGGGCTCGGAGCGAGGGTGTCGCGCCGGAGGCGATAGAGGCTCGAATGGCGCAGGGCAACTCCGCCCGCCGCATCATAGACGCCCGGGACATCGCCTACGTGGTGGCGTTCTTGGCGTCCCCCAGGTCGGTGGCCATCAACGGCGACGCGGTGGCCGCGGGCGGCGGCGCCGTCAACGCCATCCACTACTAGTACATCGGCGTGAACCAGGGGGCAACCCCCTTACCCTCTGCCGTGAAGGAAGATGTGTCTGAATCAGGATTTTTTGGGATTGGGGGATGTTCAGGATTGGGAGAAGAGCAGGCGGTTACGTCTTGCGCTCCCAGGATGAGGCGGGCTGAATCACCCTCACCCTAGCCCTCTCTCATCAAGGGAGAGGGGATAAGACGGGCGCGTTGAGTCACCCTCACCCCAGCCCTCTCCCATCAAGGGAGAGGGGGTAAGAGTGGGGGCCTTGTTGGTGCCTTCGGCTATGTTCGTTTCGTCTCGGTCGGCTCCTTTTGCGGGTGAATCACCCTTATCCTGGCCCTTCTCCCGTCTGGGGAGAGGGGACGGGGCGGGGAATCGCCCTTGTCTCCTAGCCCTTTCCCTTCGGGGGAGGGGACGCAGGGTGGGGCGTTTGCCCTCACCCTGGCCCTTTCCCCCGTGAGGGAGAGGGTGCTTGGCGGGTCTTGCGACCCGCGCCCTATCTACTCCTGGTTTCCCCCGCTCTCGCGGGAGATGAGTATGCCTTGCAAGGCAGTGACTCCGGTACTTGCTTCGAGGATGCCGACGTCGATCGCCCGCCGACACTGGGGGTGCAGCCCCTCCTCTAACTTTCCCGGACGGCTGACGGGCCCTTGCGGGACCGCCTGCGTTTCGCGCTTGGACCTTCCACCCGCCAAGGCGTCGGGCTGCGCTGGCTACGGTCCTCCCGGTCGTCCGAGAGTCCGCACCTGGAACGGGGGAGGCACATTTGGCACTGCGTCCTCCTGTCGAGACGCCGGAACACAGAGCGGCCTTCTCATACCGCGGGGGCCCCGTCCCAACAACAGCGGCGGCATGAATGCCCACAAGTTTTGGCAGAGGTGGCTCTGTGCCCGTTTGGAGTACGTCCCTTCGGGCCGTCTACCAGACTAGCACGGCTGTTCTCGCAGTGTCAAGGGGCAGTTTGGGCAATTTGGGGGCAATTTTCGGGGGATTGTCACCCTCACCCTAGCCCTCTCCCGTCTAGGGAGAGGGGATAAGGGCATGGGAAAGGGGAGCGCCGGGGGCCAATCCCCAAACGCCGGGATGGCCTGCGTGATAGTCGATGTCTTATACTCGTTTATATGCGATTGTCCTGTGCGAAGGGGGTCTTGGGATTGTTGGGCCAAATCGGGCTGTGCTATGATTGTCCCACTCCCGACTATCGGCAGGCGCCAACGCGGTTTGACTGAATCCAACGACATGCTGAGAGACCGTGCGAGGAGGGCCATAGCCTCCCAGAAGCAGCCTACTGTCACGGTGCTATCCTCGCTCCACTCCGCCCACGACGCGCTGGGCTACCTTCCCAACGCCGCCATCGAGGAGGTGGCGGCGTACACGGAGGCCACTATCAACGACGTGTGGGGCGTTGCGACCTTCTACACCAATTTCCGATTTACGCCCCCGGCCGAGCATTCGGTGGAGGTATGCTGGGGTCCGACGTGCCACATACTGGGCGCCGCCCGTATCAAGAAGGATTGCCTGGAGGCGTTGGATCTGTCGGACGAGGGCAACACGTCGGACGGCAAGGTCAGCCTGAAGTACAATACCTGCTTGGGAGCGTGCTCCCAGGCCCCGGTGGTCAGCATAGACCATCGCCTGTACGGACGAATAACGCCCGAACGTATGCAGAAGCACGTCGAGCGCCTGCGGGATGGCGCTCGCGCGAGCCCTGGATAATACTTTGCCCGACTACCAAGAGCTGAAAGCGGAAGCGGACCGCCGTTGGCAGGAGTTGACCGAGGGCGAGCGGCCGTGGATCAGGGTCGGCGCGGCGATGTGCGGCCAGGCGGCGGGCGCACTCGACGTCATAGACGCAATCGAGGCCGATCTCGCGCGGTCGGGGACCGACGCCCGCGTCGATGGGGTGGGCTGCATCGGTCTCTGCTACGCCGAGCCCATCGTGGACATCCTGAGGCCAGGCGTCTCGCGGCTTCTCTTCGGCAACGTCGCCCGGTCCGGCGTTCCCCGCCTGCTCGAGCGTGCGCTAGACGCGAACGGGGCGTACGCCGAGGGGGCTATCGGCTATCTGGGCCAGCCGGTGGAGGGGGCGCCGAGTCTCGACGCTCTCCCGGGCATCAAGCGCCAGCAGAAGATAGCCCTTCGCAACGCGGGCCACATCGCCCCCTCCGACGTGTACCACTACATCGCCAACGGCGGCTACGATGGTCTTGCCAAGGCTCTCTCGGACATGAAGCCGGAGGAGGTAGTGGACGAGATGAAGGAGTCGGGGCTTCGCGGACGCGGCGGCGCGGGCTTCCCGACCGGCGTCAAGTGGAGCTTCATGGCCCGCGGCGGGCCGCCGAAGTACATCCTCTGCAACTGCGAGGAGGGCGATCCGGGCGCGTACAACGACAAGGGCATCCTGGAGAGCGACCCGTACACGCTGCTGGAGGGCATGACGCTTGCGGGCTACGCCACCAACGCTTCGAACGGATTCGTCTTCATACGGCACGGGCACGACGGCCCCATATCGCGGACCGAGCGGGCCATCGAGCAGGCGTACGAGGTCGGGCTGCTGGGCAAGAACATCCTCGGCTCGGGCTTCGGCTTCGACATCGAGATCTCGCTGACGGGGGAGTCCTACGTTGCGGGGGAGGAGACCGCGCTGATGGAGTCTATCGAGGGCAAGCGCTCGATGCCTCGATTCAAGCCGCCCTTCCCGGCCGCCTTCGGCGTGTGGGGCAAGCCCAGCACTATCAACAACGTCAAGAGCTTCTCGTACGCCCCCCAGATAGTGTCCCGCGGGGGCGGCTGGTTCAAGTCCGTAGGCCGCGAGAAGTGCACCGGCACTGCCATAATCTGCCTGAGCGGCGACGTGAAGCGTCCGGGCATGTACGAAGTGCCCATGGGACTCCAGCTCGGCCAGGTGGTCGAAGAGATCGGCGGGGGCACGCCGAGCGGCAGGAAGGTCAAGATGATCCAGCTGGGGGGGCCTCTCGGCCACATACTCGGCGCGGAGAGCCTAGGCTATCACCTAGATTTCGACGAGATGCGGGAGCGCGGCGCCATGCTGGGCTCTGGGGGCGTCATAGTGGGCGACGAGACGAGATGCGCGGTGGACATGGCGAGGCTGCTGGCAGCCTTCTGCCAATACGAATCTTGCGGGAAGTGCTTCCCGTGCAGGCTCGGCATGACGCAGCTATTGGAGATGATCGAGCGCGTGGCGCACATGGAAGCGTCTCCCAGAGACTTGGAGTTGATGAACAGCGTCGGCAACACGATGGAGTCGTCGTCCCTCTGCTTCCATGGGCAGCTCGGGTACAATCCCCTGAGATCGGCCCTGGCGAACTTTCCGGACGACTTCGAGGCGCACGTCGAAGAGAGGCGGTGCCCTTCCGGCGACTGTTCCGAGCCGCTGCTCGCGCCCCGGAACACCCGGTCGTTCGCGGAGGAGCGCCGAGCCGGGCGCACGCCCGTGGAGATGCTGACGAGATAGAGGCCAGCGGAGTTACTTCATGGCAGACGAAATCACGCTAACGATAGACGGCGCAGAGGTCAGGACCACGCCAGGAACGAACGTGCTGCAGGCGGCCATGGACGCTGGCGTGTACGTGCCATACCTGTGCTACTACCCCGGCATGAAGGCGTTCGGGGCCTGCCGGATGTGCGTGGTGGAGATCGAGGGCGGCCCGCCCGGCAACCAGGCGTCCTGCACCGTTCCCGCGGCGGACGGCATGGTAGTCAGCACCAAGTCAGAGAACATCACGAACGTCCGCCGGGGCATCATGGACCTGCTCCTGTCGGAGCATCCCCATGGATGCCTGACCTGCCACCGCATAGACCTTTGCGGGCCGAACGACATATGCCTCAGGCACGTGTCGGTCAACGACAGGTGCGTAACCTGTCCGAAGAACGAGCGCTGCGAGTTGAAGGACACCGCGCGGTACCTGGAGATGGAGCTGGATACCCCGCTGACCTACAACAACCGGCAGATTCCGCTGCGCGTATCTGACCCGAAATGGGACATGGACCTGAACCTGTGCATCGTGTGCGGCCGGTGCGTCCGCGTATGCGAGGAGGTTCGAGGCGACAACGCGCTGACCTTCACCGACAGGGCCGGACGCAGTCTCATAGGCACGTCCCACGGCACGTCTCTCCTGGAGTCCGGTTGCGAGTTCTGCGGGGCCTGCATAGACGTATGCCCGACCGGGGCGCTGGTGGAGCGCAAGTACAAGTGGGACAAGGCCGCGGAGAGCGTAACCTCGATCTGCCCCCACTGCCCGGTGGGATGCCAGATGACCTTGGAGATCGACGGGCGGAACAGGCTCATCCGGGCAATCCCCGACCGCCACGCCGAGGCGAACAGGGGCCAGGGATGCTTCAAGGGCAAGTTCGGCCTGGACTTCGTGAACAGCCGGAAGCGCATCACGAAGCCCTTGGTTCGCGTAGATGGGGAGATGAAGGAAGCCACGACGATAGAGGCGCTCGACCTGGCGGCGGAACGGCTCCGAGAGTACAGGGGCGCTCAATTCGCCCTGCTCGCATCGCCCACAGGCTCAAACGAGGACAACTACATCGCGCAGAAGTTCGCCCGCGCGGCGATGGGGAGCAACAACGTCGACGTATCGTCGAACCTGCGCCCGGAGCTCACTCCTCCGCTGGAGGAGATGCTGGGCCTGCCCGCCGCGACCAACCCCATATGGGAATTGGAGGACGCGCGGGGCTTCTTGGTAATGTCGAGCAACATGACGGAGGAGCAGAACGTCGTAGCGGTTCCCATCAAGAAGGCGCTGCGGAAGGGCGCGCGGCTCGTGGTGATAGACCAGCGCGAGACGGAGCTGACCCGGTACGCGGACGTATGGCTCAGGCCGACGCCGGGCAGCGAAACGGCGCTGATCGGCGGGATGCTGCGCGTGATATTCGAGGAGTCGCTCGACGACCACCAGTTCCTCGTCGAGCGATGCGACAACGCAAAAGCCCTCAAGGACAGCCTGTGGGCCTTCGACATGACCAGGGTCTCGCCGATGACCGCGATTCCTGCCGATGACATACGGGCCGCCGCCCGCGCCATAGCCAACAACAGCCCCTGCGCCTTCCTGTATGGGCTGGAGACGATGCAGCCTTGGCTGCGCGAGGACTGCGTCCGCGGCATAGTCAACCTCGCCCTGGCGACGGGCAACGTGGGCAGGGAGTCCTCCGGCGTCTATCCCCTGTTTCCCGGCGCCAACGAACAGGGTTCCAGGGACGTCGGCTGCGTCCCCGACCGGCTCCCGGGCCACCTGCTCGCGAGCGATGAAGATTCGCGCCGCCGGGTCGGCGATGCATGGGGCGTCCGAATGCCCGAGGAGGCTGGGCTGTCTGTCTCCGAGACAGCGGCCGCCGCAGCCGAGGGGCGCATCAAGGCTATGGTCGTCCTGGGGGACAACCGCAGCTTCAGGAATGGGGACATTGGAGGCTTCGCGGACAGTCTCAGGAATCTCGAGTTCTTGGCCGTGATGAGCACGTTCCCGTCGGAGCTGACGGATATAGCCGACGTCGTTCTGCCCTCGGCGACGTTCGCGCAGAAGCAGGGCACGTACACGAACTTGGAGCGGCGGGTGCAGCTTCTGCGCCCGGCTCTGGGCGCCAGCGGCGACGAGGAGACGGACTGGCGCGTGGTCTCCCAGCTTGCCCGGAGGATGGGCGCTCGTGGATTCGAACATGCCGACGCCGCGGCTGTCTTCGACGAGATCAACAACTTGGTGGGCATCTACGGCGGCATTACGTATGCTCGGTTGGAGGGCGGCGGCATCCAGTGGCCCTGCCTTGCCTCCGACATGAGCGGCACGCCGCGCCTCTATGAAGACCAGGGCGAGCGCGGGTGGAGGGCGCAGCTAACCAACATGCGTCTGCCAGACGTTCCCCGTCACTCTGACGCGGAGTTCCCCTATCTGCTCGCGCACGGGCGGGTCTTGCATGACGACGACCGGGAGATGGAGATAGTGACGGAGAAGCGCCGGTCGCTGATCCGGCGGGACGAGGTGATCGAGCTGCACGCCGACGACGCGGGCAGCCTGGGCGTGGGCGAGGGGGATTGGGCGGAGGTGGTGTCGGTCCGGGGCTCGATGCAGGGCATGGTCAGGCTCACGAGTCCCCTGCGCGGCTTGGTCTCGACCACGAGCCTGTTCGGGCAGCTCATGACCGACGTGGACCGTTCCCGGGCCCCGGACCCCATGCTGGACGTGGACGACCTGCCGCTGCTGCCGGTCCGCATCGAGAAGATCGAGCCAGCCGCGGCCGACTAGCGAGTGGAGGTCGTCTATGAACTGCCCGGTCTGCAACAGCGGCAATCCCCATGAGGCGCGATTCTGCGTCGCCTGCGGGGTTCCGCTTGGACCCCAGGGAGAGCGCGGCGCGGAAGGGGAGGGACGAGGGCGCGGGCTGGCCCCGCTGGACCTCAGCGGCCTGCTGGAAGAGACGGTGTCGATATACCGCAGCAGACTCGCCCCGTTCATCCTCCTAGCCCTCATCGCGCAGATACCCGCCCTGCTGACGCTCTTCTTCGACACAGAGCCCCCGGCAATCACTGCCGAACAGCTCGACGCCGACCCCGGGCAGGCGTTTGCCCTTCTTGGCGGCGCGCTCGCCGTCACCTTCGCCATGGTCTTCGCGCTGATCTACATCTATTACATGGTGAGCGCGGCTTCGGTCATGGCTGTCAGTCAATACTACGTGACGGGGCGGATAGACGTGGGCTACTGCTTCAAGCGGGCTTGGTACAGGATCGCCTCGCTGACCGGCGGCTGCCTGGTCTTCGGCCTATCGATGACCGGGGCCTTGGTCCTGATGCTGATCCTCGTCGGCATACCGCTGTTCTTCTACCTGCTCGTCGTATGGTACTTCTTCGTCGAGTGCATCATGCTCGAACGCAAGGGGCCTACCGATTCGCTATGGCGCAGCCGCGACCTGGTGAAGGACAACTTCTGGCGGGTCTTCCTGATTGGAGTAGTGTACGTCCTCATAGGAACGATACCAGCGATGGCTGCTGCGGCGCTTACGCCCATAAGCCCACTCCTCGCCACCCTCTTCGGCGCGGCTGTGGGAGCGCTGATAACGCCCATAGGCTGGATCGGGCGGACCCTGGTCTATTACGACCTCAGGGTCCGAAAAGAGGGGTATAGCATGGACGACCTCGCCAGGGACGCGGCTTTGCCAGGTTCAGGGGACGAAACGAACAGGTTCGTTCCCCCAGGCTCGGCGAAGGACGCCTGAGATGGGCGGGTCTATCGTTGACCACTAGGCCAAGGGTCCGACGTCGGCCAAAGCTGGCGGAGGTGAAGGTCTTGCGGCGGCAGGAGGCAACCGGCGACCTCTGGATCATGTGGGTCGAAAAGCCCGAGGGGTTCGCCTTCAAGCCCGGCCAGTACTGCACCATCGGCGTCGAGGGCATCGAACGTGCGTACTCGATAGTGTCGGCGCCCCATGAGGACGACTTGGAGTTGTTCGTGGAGCTCGTGCCGCTCCCGGACGGCGTACTCACTCCGAAGCTCTGGGAGCTGCGGCCGGGCGACGCGGTGACGATACGGCCCCGCGCAAAGGGGCTGTTCGTGTTCAAGCCCGCGCTCCCCAATCAGCTAATGGTCTCGACCGTGACCGGGGTGGTCCCATACGTGAGCATACTTCGCGACTACACGCATCATGGACTGGAGGGGCGCCGCTTCCATACGCTGCAGGGCGCCAGTTACGCCGACGAATTCACCTACGCCGACGAGTTGGGGAAGCTGGCGCGTGAGCGCCCCGACCTGTTGGTCTACACGCCGACCGTCAGCAGGCCGAGAGAAGCGCGGAACCGGGGCTGGAGCGGCGAGACCGGACGGGTCAACGAGATAGTCGAGCGCTACGCCGAGAGGCACGAGCTGACGCCCGAGGACACTATCGTCTACGCCTGCGGGCATCCAGGCATGATAGAGGACGTGAAGGCGATATTCATCCCCCGCGGCTTCCAGGTCGAAGAAGAGCGCTTCTGGAAGGACGACTAGGAGCCAACCCTATTCGTCCGTGGACTGCGGGGGCCGCTTGGGGGCTTGACATAGTACCCGCAATCACAGAATATCTGTGCGAGTTGGATCGCTGGGTCGAGACGAGGAAACGGTTTGGACAATATCGCTCCGCAGGTCAATTCTACGGGCACGGGCCGTCGGATAGCCGCTCGGCGCAAGAACGGGCGGCGGAAGCTCGCGTTTGGCTGGTACGGGGGCAAGTTCAGCCACTTGGACTTCATCCTGCCGAACATACCGCTGGACGCAAAGCACTTTTGCGACGTCTTCGGCGGGTCGGCGGCTGTACTCATCAACCGTCCCCCCGCTCCGGTCGAGACCTACAATGACATAGACTCGGACCTGGTGAACTTCTTCGAGACGTTGCGCGACGATGGCGATGAGTTGACGCGGGCTATCAGCCTGACGCCGTTTTCGAGGGAGGAGCTGGCTCGCGCATGTGAGTACGAGCAGGGCCTGTCCAAGCGGGAGCGGGCGAGGAGGTTCTTCGTAAGAGCGCGGCAGACACGGACCGGCTTGGCGCAGCGGAGCAGCGAGGGGCGCTGGGCGCACTGCGTCCTCACGTCGAGGGCGGGCATGGCCGGAGCGGTGTCCAGGTGGCTGGGGTCCGTGGATGGGCTCGCGGAGATCACGCTGCGGCTGCAACGGGTACAGATCGAGAACGCGCCGGCGCTGGAGGTGATCCAGCGCTATGACACACCCGACACGGTGTTCTACCTAGACCCGCCCTACGTCCACTCGTCGCGCGGCGATACGACGGCGTATGGATGCGAGATGAGCGACGCCGAGCACATCGAGCTCGCGGAGACGCTCTCGTCCATCCGAGGGCGCGCCGTGCTATCCGGCTACCGCACGCCGCTCTACGACCGCCTGTTCGAGGACTGGAGACGCATAGACGCGCCCGTGAAGACGGCCAATTCCGTCCGTCAACCCCGTCAAGAGTCGCTGTGGGTCAACTTCTGGGAATGACCGAAGAGGAGTTGGTCGGCTGGCTGGACAGCCGGTGGGAAGAAGCCCTGGCCGATTACACGGGAGAGCCGGATCCTGAGATCGACCGGTTCGTAGATTCGCCCATCGTCAGTATCCGGTACGCCTTCCTGACGCAGCTACTTGGAAAATATGCTGACACTGGTCGTGACCTGCTTTGCCTGCAAAGTGGAGGGCGGGGTCCGCGGGTCGAGATGTCCGGGCGTTGGGACCCGAGGGGGTTCTGCGGTCGAGTCGTGGTTCCATGGGTCCAGAGGAATCAGAGCGTGCTTGGCGCGAGCGCCGATCCATACGTGAACAAGCCGCTTCGCCGGCCCCGGCTCGATCGGAGGATGGAAGCCCTCAGAAGCAGGTCGGAATGGCAGGCGCTGGTGGATTTCCTAAGCGCGCTGCAAGATGCGTCCGATCCTACAATGGTTGAGGACGCGGTTCTGCGATGTCTCAGGGGCATCGCGCGCCGGCTCAGGGATCAGCGCGTGGACTATCCAGTACCGATGCGCATCGGGCTGGACCGCCTTTGCAGCATACTCGATAGCTACCTCGCAGTCTCCAACGGCGGCATGAGGCCGCTGATCGTAACGACCGCGCTGCTGCGAATCCTAGGGCGGGCATTCTCCATATTCTCCGCGGTCGAGAGCCAGGGGGTGAATGAGCCCGACAGCGCGTCTGGTATGCCAGGAGACATAATGTGCTACGGGCAGGATGGCGCGCTGGCGCTGGCGGTCGAGGTGAAAGGGAACGAGTTGACGCTGGTCGAGTTGGAATCTACGATGGCGAAAGCGCGCAAGGGCCGCGTTGCGAATATCCTCTTTGCAGCTCCCGGCCTCGCCGACACTGACAGGGATGCTATCGAGGCCAGGATTGCGGAGGAGTTCGCACAGGGGAGCAACCTATATCAGACTTCAATACAGTCGCTGGCGCGGAGCTCGTTCATGCTTCTGGACGAGAGCTGGCGCGTGAGGTTTCTTCAGAGCGTCTGTGAGGAGTTGGACGCTCGCAGCGCGCAACCCGCCGACCGCGTCGTTTTCGCAAGGCTGTTGACCTCGTAACGCTCGCCGCTGGGCGCATAAGGGGTTACAGGACGCGCCGCTTGTTCTCACCAACCGCTCACCTGGCTCGGGCCTCGGCGGCGCTGCGCGACCCGAACTTCCAGCTCCTATGGCTGTCCAGCGTCCTATCGCTCGCGCCGCGCTCCATGGAGGCCACCATCCTCACGTGGCTGGTCCTCGAACTGACCGACTCGCCGTTTCACGTCGCCCTCGTCGGCGTATTCGGGTGGACGCCCTTGCTGACGCTGGGCGTGATAGGCGGCGCGCTCGCCGATTCCCTGGACCGCAAGCGGCTCTTCACGGCCACGCTCTCCGTGAACTTGGCCGCTACCATCGTCCTTGCCGTGGTCCTGTACGCCGGCTGGATACAGGTCTGGCACGCCTATGCCGCCATCCTGGTTACAGGGTCATGCTACGCGCTGGGAATGGCGTCCAGGCGCTCGCTCATCCACGACATCGTGGGGCGGGAGCGCGTTACCAACGCCGTCGCCCTGGACACGCTGGGCGGCAACGCCAGCGCGATGCTGGGACCCGCCCTGGCCGGGTTCCTGATAAGGGTCGGGGGAGCCTCGGCCGGCTACGCGGCGCTGTGCGTCTCGCTCTGCGCGTCCCTACTGCTGCTGTGGAGGCTCGATGCGCCGCGGCGGGAGCGGAAGCGGCTCCGCGAGGCGCGCATAGCCAGAACGCTGGTGACGGGCCTTAGATACGTCGGCAGCCGCAACGCCCTACTGGCGACCGTGCTGATCGCCTTTGTCATCAATCTGACGGTGACGCCCTACGTCAACATGACGCCCGTGATAGCGCGGGACATCCTCCGAGTAACGCCGGACCTGATGGGAATACTGCTGAGCGGCCACGGTCTCGGGGCCCTTGCCGGCTCGTTCCTGGTAGCGTCGGCGGTAACGATACGGTTTCATGGGCGGGTCTATATCGCGGGTTCGCTCCTGCTGCTGGGCGCGGTACTGATATTCTCGGTGTCCAGGTCATACGCGCTGTCGCTGGCCATAGTGGTGATAGCGGGCCTGGGGAACGCGGGGTTCAACACCATGCAGATGTCCCTCACTATGCTGCTGCCCAGAGACGAGATGCGCGGCGCGGCGCTGGGCGCAATGAGCCTGGGGATAGGCGCCGGCCCGGTGGGTATGCTGATAACCGGCATAGCCGCCAACTCATTCGGAGCGCCCAACGCCCTCATGGTCAACGCCGTCGTCGGCATTGCGGCCCTCTCCCTGATAGCGGCGGCGGTCCCCTCGCTGCGTGGGAAGACCATGCCCGACGATGGCTCGAGGCGGCGGGGTAGAACGGGTTAGCGCAGCGACGGGTTCAGCGTGTAGGTCCCTGTCCATGTGGACGCGTCTAGCAGGTGTCCCCGCATTGCGGCGAGGACTTCCGCGCCGCCGAAGCCGCCGGACAGGCCGAGGGTCGGGACATCGAGGGCGTATAGCGTGAAGTGGTAGTTGTGAATGCGCTCGTCGTTCCAGGGCGGGCATGGGCCGTCGTATCCGGCGTAGGTTCCGCCCATCTCCTCGTCTCCAGCGAACCAGCCGGTGTAGTCATTGACTCCCCTGACGCCGTACGCGGTCGCGCCCGGGGCCTTGCCGCGCGGTGTTACGCCTTCGGAGTCGGCTCCTTCCGGGATCTCGGTGAGGTCGGGCGGGATGTCCACCAGCGCCCAGTGGTAGAAGGCCGCGCGCTCCAGGTCGTGGGGGACCGTGCGGCCCTCCTGGTTCACGTCGTCGGGTACGGAGGGCACGTCGTTATCTACCATGACGACGGCCAGGGACCTGGCGTCGGGCGGAACTCCGGACCATCGGAGGCGCGGGCTTATGTTGGGCGCGAACGTAACGTGTCCCTCGTCGGCAGGCGCGCAGAAGGCGAACTTGCCTGGTATGGGGGCAGCGTTGGGGAAGGATGGGATTTCGAGCTTCATGGGCGTTCTCTCCCGTTGTCCGCCTAGCGGCGGGTTACTCGGCCTCGCAGGGCCAGGAAGGCGAGCGTGAAGCTGACGATGCCAACCCCGGTGACGCATATGAGGCCCCGGGCGAGGGTGTCCCACTCCCAGCCCACTGTTACGATGGAGCGCAGGGCTTCGAGCAGGTACGTAACGGGGTTGTAGGACGCCATGGTCGCCATCCAGTTCGTCATCGCTTCTAGGGGGATGAATATCGGCGTCAGGAAGACGAAGGGGAAGAAGATGAGAAAACTGGTGTTGACGGCGGCGGGATTGCCTGTCTTGAGGGCGATGGCATATGGGAAGCCGGCGTACACGAGGCTCCAGAACGCGGCGATTGCCACGAAGACGACGACGCCCGGGACGCCGGTCTCGAAGCGCACCCCGACGACGAAGCCCATGACGAGCACGGGGATCGACATGGCGATGACGAGGGCGACGTCGGCGACCATCAGGCCGAACAGGAGGGCGAGCCTTCGGACCGGCGTCATGGCCAGCCGGTCGAAGTAGCCGCTCTGGATGTCGAACACGAGGGTTACGGCCCTGGATATGCCGGTTACGGCGAAGAGTATGGCGACAGGAAGCTGGAACGCCTTGAAGTCAACGTTGCCGCCCTGCTCTACGATGTCCTGGAGCGCCCCGATGTTGACGACGAAGAAGAAGACGGGGATTATGAGCGCGGGTATGACCATTTCGGGGTCGCGCCTGACGGAGCGGAGGGCGCGGCCTGCGACGGTTACGATGTCGCGGAGGAAGCCGCTCTGCCGGGCCTGGACGCGGGCGCCGCGCTGCGCCGTCACTGTGCCTCTCCGCTATCGGGCACGTCGGCGTCGACTTCGAGGCGCGCGCCGGTGTAATGCAGGAACACGTCGTCGAGGGTCGGCGTGCGGAGCGTGATCTCCTGGACGGACACGCCGGACTGGTCGAGCGCGATTGCAACGGGGCCGACCACCTTCGGGCCGTCGGCGACGCTGACGGTGATCTCGTCGTCGTGGAGCTCGACGTTCGCCACGCCTGGGACGCGCTCGCAAGACTGCGCCGCGTCTGCCAGCTCGCCCTCTATCCTGGCGACGATGACGTCCGAGCCGATGGAGCGCTTGAGGTCGCCGGGCAGGCCCTCGGCGACTATCTTGCCCTGGTCGATGATGCCGACGCGCAGCGCGAGGTGGTCGGCCTCTTCGAGGTACTGCGTGGTGAGGAAGATGGTGACGCCGAGCTCGGAGTTGACGCGCCGGACCTCTTCCCAGACCTTGACGCGGCTGATTGGGTCGAGCCCCGTCGTCGGCTCGTCCAAGAAGAGTATTTGGGGGTCGTGTATGAGAGCTGCCGCAAGGTCGAGCCTTCTCTTCATGCCGCCGGAGTAGGTGCTGATGAAGCGGTCCATGGCGTCGCCGATGTCCACCAGCCCCGTGAGGTCGTCTATGCGCCGCTTGATGACGGAGCCGCGGAGGCCGTAGAGCCGGGCCTGGAGCGCTAGGAGCTCCCGGCCTGTCTGCTTCTCGTCCAGGGCGGCTTCCTGGAGGGCGGCCCCGATTCGGAGTCGGACGGCGGTCGGCTCCTTCACGATGTCGTGGCCTGCGACTGACGCGGAGCCTCCCGTGGGCAGCAGCAGGGTCGTGAGCATCCTGAGGACGGTGGTCTTGCCTGCGCCGTTCGGACCCAGAAAGCCGTATATCTCGCCGTGCGATACGGCTAGGTCTATGGCGTCCACCGCCTTCACCCCGTTGTAGCTTCGGGAAAGGGCGGCGGCCCTGACGGCATATTCGTTCAAGCGGGGGCTCCTGTGGCAGTCGCTGGCTCACATAAATTGTAGCCGCTGGACGTCGAGAGCGCCAGATTTGGCGCGGAGGGACAGAGGGCAATCGCATCTAAATCACCCAAATTGCCCCAAGATTGCCCCAAACTGCCCCTTGACACCGCGAGAACAGCCGTGCTAGTCTAGTAGACGGCCCGAAGGGGCGTACTCCAAACGGGCGCAGATTGACCTCTGCCTTCGGCATCATACCGTCGCTGATGTTGGGACGGGACCACCCGCGGTATGGGAAGGTCGGTCTGCGTTTCGGCGCCTCGCCAGGACGACGCAGCGCTAAATGCGTCTCCCCCGTTCCAGGTGCGGACTCTCGGTAACACGGGAGGACCGTAGCCAGCGCAGCCCGACGCCTTGGCGGGTGGAAGGTCCAAGCGCGAAACGCAGGCGGTCCCGCAAGGGCCCGTCAGCCGTCCGGGAAAGTTAGAGGAGGGGCTGCACCCCCAGTGTCGGCGGGCGATCGACGTCGGCATCCTCGAAGCAAGTACCGGAGTCACTGCCTTGCAAGGCATACTCATCTCCCGCGAGAGCGGGGGAACCAGGAGTAGATAGGACGCGGGTCGCAAGACCCGCCAAGTACCCTCTCCCTCACGGGGGAAAGGGCCAGGGTGAGGGCAAACGCCCCGCCCTGCGTCCCTCCCCCTTGAGGGAAGAGGGTGAATCAGGCGCAGAGGCGGCTAGAACCCGCCAGAGCGCCAACCGAAGGAGCCGGACAGAGACAACGCGACATAGACGCAGGAGCGCAGGCGTCCCGCCTGCCACCTCCCCACCCCCTTCACGACAGAAGGCTAGGGCGAGGATAATTCAGCGCGTCCGCCCCTCTCCCCATTCCCAATCCTGAAAATCCAGGCGGGAGACACATAGGGACAGCCCCAAGCGGGTTGGCCCTGGTTCACGTTGGCTCGCCTACCAAGATGCGCTTGCCCTGCGGGGCAGAGCGAGGGACCGGGGGGGGGGGTTGGGTCTCGATTCCTGCGGGGACTCGCCAGATCCGCGGCTATGACACCCTGATGCGCGGGTCGAGGATGCCGAGCATTATATCCGACATCAGCGTCCCCACCACCGTCAGCGTGCCAAGCAGCAGCACGATTGTCGCGGACACGAACAGGTCCTCCGCCAGCAGCGCCCGCAGCAGAAGCGGACCCTCCGTCGGCAGGTTCAGCACAACGGACACGATGATGCTGCCCGACATCAGGAACGGCAGCAGGTAGCCCAGCGTGCTCACCAGCGGATTGAGCGCAAGCCGCACGGGGTACTTCAGCAGCAGCTTCCACTCCGGCACGCCCTTCGCCCTCGCCGTTACCACGTATGGCTTGTGGAGCTCGTCCAGCAGGTTCGCCCGCATCACCCTGATTAGCGCGGCCGTGCCCGCAGTGCCGACGACGAGCGCCGCTATCCACAGGTGGGACATCAGATCGACGACCCGTCCCATGCTCCACGGGGCCTCCATGTACTCCGGCGAGAACAGCCCGCCTATGCTCTGGTCTGGGAACAGCCTGAACGACACCCACAACAGCCAGAGCGCGAGCAGGAAGTCGGGCACAGCAAGGCCGACGAACCCGATGAAGGTTACGGTGTAATCCTCGACGCTGTGCTGCCGCACCGCCGAGTATATCCCTATCGGGATGGACAACCCCCATGCGAACAGCGCGGTCGTGCCCGCCAGGATGATAGTCATGAACAGGCGCTCGCCGACCACCTCCCTGACGGGTCTCTGGAACTCCAAGGACTGCCCGAAGTCCAGCCTCACCATCTTCCACGCCCACTTGAGGTACTGGACGAATACGGGCTGGTCGAGGCCGTATTGGCTCCGCAGGCTCTCCTCGATCCTCTGGAAATCCCCGGTCAGCGCGGCCGGATTGCCGCCGGCCAGCTCTAGGATGTACTGATCGACGTAGTCGCCCGGGGGGAGCTGGATGATGACGAACGCCATGACGGACAGCGCCCATATCGTGAGCAGCGCCAGCAGGCATCGGCGGATTATGAAGGTCAGCATGGCTGCGGCCTAGCCATACGGGTCAGCCGCGTCCCTGAGGCCATCTCCCATGAAGTTGAACGACAGCACGGCGATTACCACTGGCATCGCCGGCAGCATCAGCCAGGGATAGACTGCCACCGCCTGCACGTTCTGCGCCGCCTTCAGCAGCACGCCCCAGCTGATAGCGGGCGGTCGAAGCCCAAGTCCCAGGAAGCTCAACGCCGTCTCGCTGATTATCATGAACGGTATCGCCAGCGTCGCCGCCGCGATGACGTGGCTCGTGAAAGCCGGCACCATGTGCCTGAGGATTATCCGGATGTCGCTCGCCCCCGCCAGACGCGCCGCCGTGACGAACTCCTCCTCGCGCAGCGACAGGAACCTGCCGCGCACCACGCGACCGAGCTCCGTCCACGCCAGCAGCGAGATGATGATGGTGATGGCGAAGTATATGCGAAGCGTGCTCCAGTCGCCCGGCACCGCCGCCGCCAGCGCTATCCACAACGGGATGGTGGGCACCGAGCGCAATATCTCGATGATCCGCTGGATGATGGTGTCGGTTACGCCGCCGTAGAAACCCGACAGCCCCCCCAGCACGATGCCGAGCGCCAGGCTGACGACCACTCCCACCAGCCCGATGGACATGGATATTCGCGTGCCGTAGATTATCCTCGAATAGAGGTCCCGGCCAAGCTTGTCCGTACCCATGATGAAGGGCGCCGGCCGACTTTCGTCGCCCTCTATGCCGAACAGGTGCCGGTCCGACTTGAATATACCCAGGAACTCGTACTCGTACCCGCGTATGAAGAAGCTGATTGGGACCTTGACGTCCGGGTCCACCTCGTGCGTCATCTTCAGCGTGAACGAGTCCCTCGCGCTCACTACCCCGTTGACGTGAGGGCTGAACCGCCCGTCGTCGAACCACCTGATGGACTGGGGCGGCATGTAAGCGTGCTCGACAAGCCCCGCGGAGGGGTCAGAGCTCGCTACGAACTCTGCGCCGAACGACACCAGGTAGAGCAGGATGATTACCACGCCTGCGAAGAACGCCGCCTTGTGCTTGGCGAAGCGCCACCACATCAGCCGCCATTGCGAGGCGACGAATACCTTCTCTTCTTCCCGGTCGAGCGCCGAGCTCCGCTCCGCCTGTACCCCTGTGTCTGCCAGTACCATGTTGCGTTACGAAATCCTTATCCTGGGATCGAGAAGTCCCAACAGTATGTCCGACATCAGCGTTCCTATGACGGTCAGCGTGCCAAGCAGCAGCACGATGGTCGCCGATATATACAGGTCCTCTGCCAGCAGCGCCCGCAGCAGCAGAGGCCCCTCCGTAGGAAGGTCCAGCACTACGGACACTATTATGCTGCCCGACATCAGGAACGGCAGCAGGTAGCCCAGCGTGCTCACCAGCGGGTTTAGCGCAAGCCGCACGGGGTACTTCAGCAGCAGCTTCCATTCCGTCACGCCCTTCGCGCGCGCCGTTACCACGTATGGCTTGTGAAGCTCGTCCAGCAGGTTCGCCCGCATCACCCTGATTAGCGCGGCCGTGCCCGCGGTGCCCACCACCAGGGCGGCTATCCACAGGTGAGACATCAGATCGATTACCCGGGCCACGCTCCAAGGCGCGTCGATGTACTCCGGCGAGAACAGCCCGCCTATGCCCAGCCCGGGGAAGAACTTGAACGACATCCACAGCAGCCAGAGCGCGAGCAGGAAATCCGGGACCGCCAGCCCTACGAATCCTATGAAGGTAACCGTATAGTCCTCGATGCGGTGATGCCGAACCGCGGAGTATATCCCGATTGGAATGGACAGCCCCCATGCGAACAGCGCGGTCGTGCCCGCCAAGATCACCGTCATGAGCAGGCGCTCGCCGACCACGTCGCGGACAGGCTTCTGGAACTCCAAGGACTGCCCGAAGTCGCCCTGCACCATCCTCCAAGCCCACTTCACGTACTGCACGAACAGGGGCTGGTCGAGGCCGTACTCCCTGCGCAGGTTCCGTTCCATCTCCTCCGCAATCGCCCCAGCGCCCCCAGAGGCCCAGCCGCCCTGCAGGAGCTCCTGCACGTACTGGTCGGCGTAGTCGCCCGGAGGAAGCTGGATGATCACGAAGGACATGACGGACAATGCCCATATCGTGAGCAGCGCAAGCAGCGAGCGGCGAATTATGAAGTTGAGCACTGTTGTAGTCTCGAGCCCGTTGCGTCTCTCTAACTAAAGTCTGGCTGCCTCGCGTCGCATTGGCGGGTTGAACCCGCGCTTCTCAATGTCAGTCCACGCCAGCCCGTCCAAGAACGGCCTTGGCTGCCGTGCGTGCGGTGGTTCGAACCCTTTCGGGGGCGGCCAAGCGCTTGGGCCGCCCCCGAAAGGTCTGGTCGTCTCTACTCGGAGTCGTTCTTGCCGCCATCGAAGAAGAACTGGACGGTGCGGGCTATTCCAGGATTCTGGAGCGCCGACTGGTTCGGCGCGATGTCCGGCACGTTCATGAAGTTCTTCTTGTGGACGACTACGCCATTGAACGCCGGCGTGCCGCCGACGAGGCCGATGGCGAACATGTTGTCGATGAAGATCTGCTGCGTCTCGATGTAGTTGGCCTTGCGGTCGGAGTAGCGCAGCTTCTTCGCCTCGTCCGTCAACTCCTTGATCCGCAGAATCGCGGGGTCCGTTGGCTCGTACACCGGGTTGCCGGCGGCGTAGGCGTCCTCGGCTCCGGTGTACCAGTTCCTGATGCCCGGCGCGATGCCGAACCACTCGGACAGGTTCATCGGGTAGCGCTGTCCGCCCGTGCCGCTGGTGGTCATGATGTGGGTGTTCGCGGCTCGCCTGTCTGCGTAGAGCTTCACGTCCTCCGCCTTCAGGTGGGTCTTGATGCCGACCTTGCGGAGGTCCTCCTGGACCATCTCGGAGATGCCCTCGTAGTCCACGAAATACTCCGCGATGTAACCGAGCTCGAAGTCCAGCGTATCGCCGGACCCGTCGGTCCGCAGTCGCATCCCGTCGCTGTCCTTCGCGGACAGGCCCATGTCGTCGAGCATCTTGTTGGCCAGGTCCCTGTCCAACTCGGTGGCCTTGAACGCGTACTCGTCGCCGGGGTAGTAGTTATGCCCCTTGATGAACGAGGTCTGCATCGGCGTGCCAAGTCCGAGGAAGATGACCTGGTTCACGCGGTTGCGGTCGATCGCATAGGACAACGCGATGCGGAAGTCCTTGTTGTGCATCCACTTCTGGATCTCGGTGTCCGGCTCGTAGTCGATGCCATCGCCGAGTCCGTAGGTGAGGTTCAGCACGAGGCCGG
Organism: uncultured Dehalococcoidia bacterium; assembly: GCA_958296115.1. Classification (GTDB taxonomy): domain Bacteria; phylum Chloroflexota; class Dehalococcoidia; order Lucifugimonadales; family CAJWER01. The sequence goes on along the minus strand of OY282442.1, from coordinate 1,001,434 downwards.
CCTGCGCCCCGTGCGGGGACGGCCAGAACTTGACCACGCAGTTGCAAGCGTCCTCGTTCTCGCGAATGACCGGAACCTTCGCCATCTCGATGTGGCGGTGCTGGAAGTCGATCTCGCCGGCGATGGCCTTGAGGTTCAGAACCTCCTTGTCGCCCGTGAGCACCATCGAGATCTTGTCGATGTATGGAAGCTGGTTGCCTTCGGGGTCAACCGCCCAGTAGTAGGGATTGCGCTCCCACTCGTAGATCTGCTCGGTGATGGGGCTGGTCAACTGCCAAGGAGAGACGACCGGGACCTCGGTGTTGCGGAGCGGGTTGCCCTTGTTCTTGAAGAAGAGCGGCCAGCTCTCGAAGCCCTCGTCCGTAACCATCTTGTCGTAGGCGTTCTGGTCCTCGACGAAGTCCCTGTGGAACTGCATCATGTAGTGATGCGGCCCATAGGTGCCGTCGGCGATTCGCCCGTGAAGCGTGAACCCGCCAGTCCGGTACGTCGCAAGCTGGTCGATGAAGCCGTCGCCCGGCTCAGGCAGCACCCACTGGATGGTGTAGTCGTCGATCTTCTTCACCGTATCAGGGTTGTAGCCAGACCACCCCAGCTGCTTGTTGCGGCCCGGGTTGATCTCCTCGTTGTTGACGACGTTCTCCCACCACCATATGTAGTTGTCGGCGGTGAAAGGCGTGCCGTCCGACCACTTCAGGCCCTTGCGAAGCTGCAGCGTGAAGGTCGTCCCGTCCGCGCTCGACTCGAACGCCTTGGCCAGGTTCGGGATGATGGTCGTCCCGTCCAGGTCGAACTTGATGTCCTCGTCCATCATGATGCGGTCCGCGTTCTGGCCGTCGTTCGGGCCGGTGAACGCGCGGCGCCACGTGCCGCCGTAGTCCCCTATCCGCTCTACCACTGGAACCACGTGGACGTCCGCGGCATCGGGCAGCCTGTCCTCGACCGCGGGAATGGTCTGCGCCGCGACCATGGACGCGAGCATCGGGGCCTCGCTGAAGCTCGTGGGCGCTGGACCCTCCCACAAGAAACTGCCGTCGAAGGCAGCCATCATGGAATCGTCCTTATCCATCGTATCGGTCGTCTGCATCGCGTCGGTCGTCTTGGCCGCCGCAGGCGCGGCCGTTGGGGCAGGAGCCGCGGGAGCGGTCGTCGGGGCCGGCGCGGCAGGCGCAGTGGTCGGGGCGGGCGCGGCCGCTCCTGCGTCCGTATCCTCATCCTCAGTCGCGCCGCCGCAAGCCACCACGGCTACCAGCGCGAGCGTCGCCGCAAGCGCCATCAACAAGCGTACGTTCGTCAATTTCAGCAATCGTCTCCTCCTAATTCACTCGAGATTCGGTTGACGTGAAGCCTCTCCACCGACAGAACCGGCTCCAATGCACCCCTAGATTACTAACATCTTTGATCCCCGGTGTCAATACTCTATACGCCGGCGGGCCTGTTTTCAGTTTTGCAGGTATCACATGATGATGGACTTGGGGGGCCTCTCGGTTGTCATTCTCATACCGAAGCCGTAGAATCGCGCCACGTGAACGGGTACGGAATGGCGCGATATGACTGTTTCGCATTGGCAGGAGACGGCGGCGGAAAGAGCGCGGGTCAGCCACGACGTCGTGGTGGTGGGGGCTGGGCTCGTCGGCTCGTACATGGCTGGGCTGTTGTCGGAGCGCGACAAGGACGCCGCAGTCGTCGAGAGACAGTACGCCGCTTCGGGAGCGAGTGGCAGGAACGCGGGCATGGTCCTGCTGGGGATGCGCGACAGCTACGCGGAGACTGCGGAGCGGTTCGGACGCGGGACGGCCCTGGAGATATGGCGGATGACCGACGCGAACGTCCGCCGGATGCGCGAGCTCTCGCGGCGGCACGGCGTCGAACACGAGGACATCGGGACCTACTACTTCGGCGGCTCGCGGGAGTCGGACGACGACCTGCGCCGAAGCGCGTCGCTGCTGGAGCGCGACGGCTTCGCGTCCCAATTCCTCGAGCGCGACCCCCTGGAGCGCGGATTCGGCGCCGCTCTGCGCCAGCCCGATGACTTCGCGGTCCATCCCGCCCAGCTGACGCAGGCGCTCGCCTACTCGTGCGGCGCCTCGATGTACGAGAACGAAGAGGTGTTCGCCATCGAGAGCCGCGGCGCAAGCGTGGAGATTAGGACGCGGCGGCGGATTATCGAGTGCGAGAAGGTGATGCTCGCCGTGAACGGCTACGCGGGCCTCGTGGACCCCTTCTTCCTGCCATACGTCGCGCCCGCGCGCGGGCAGGTATTGCTGACCAAGCCCGCTCCCAAGCTCCTCGACGTGATGTGCATGAACTACAGGCAGTGCTACTACCGGCAGCTGCCGGACGGCAGGCTGCTGGTCGGCGGGGGCAGGTGGCAGCACGTGGAGCAGGAGCGCGCCTGGGGCGACGAGACGACGGACAACGTACAGGGCTACATAGCAAGCTTCATACGCCGTCACTTCCCGGAGGCGGCATCGGCCGGCGTGAGCCGTCGGTGGGCGGGTATTCACGGCATGACGGAGGACGGGCTGCCGATTCTGGGTATGCTGCCGCACAAGCCAAACGTCTATTTCTGCGTCGGCTTCACGGGGCATGGCAACTCGATGGGGCTGGTCGCCGGGGAGCGCGCGGTCGAGATGATGCTGGACGGCGCGGACCCCGGCGTGCTGAGCGTCGAGCGCATGGCGTGACCGCAGCGCCGCCGGTCATAGACTTCCATACCCACGCGTACCCGGATTGGCTCCGCGCCCGGCGGGAGAAGTACCTGCGCCGGGACGCGACGTTCGGCGAGCTGTTCGCAGACCCAAAGGCCAGGATGGCCACCGCGGACGAGCTCATTGCGGCGATGGACGCGGACGGCGTGGACCTGTCGGTCGTCATGGGCATAGGCTGGACTGACCAGGGCCTTGCCCGCGAGGTGAACGACTACGTCATCGAGTCCGCAATGAGATATCCGGGCCGCCTGGTGGGATTCGCCGGCGTCAATCCTGCGTGGGGCGCCGACGCCGCGCGGGAGGCGGAGCGATGCGCCGCCGCGGGGCTGCGAGGCGTCGGCGAGATTCACCCCGACTCGCAGGGGTTCGACCTGGGCGACGCCCGGACGATGGCGCCCTTGATGGACGCCGCGCGGGAGCTAAGGCTCGTCGTAACCACCCACTCGTCGGAGCCGGTGGGCCACGCGTATCCGGGCAAGGGACGGACGAGGCCGGAGTCGCTGTGGAGGTTCGCACAGGGCTTTCCCGACGTGTCCATAGTGTGCGCCCACTGGGGCGGCGGGCTGCCCTTCTACGCGCTCATGCCGGAGGTGATGGATGGCATCGGCAGCGTCTATTTCGATACGGCGGCGTCGCCCTTTCTGTACGACCGGCGCGTGTTCGAGGTGGGCGTGAGCCTGGTCGGGTCGAGCCGTATCCTGCTGGGCAGCGATTATCCGCTGCTCGGCGCTCGCCGGCTGCTGCGGCAGGTCGAGCGGGCGTCCCTGCCGGATGCGGACAAGGACGCTATCCGGGGCGGCGCGGCGGCGCGCCTGCTGGGGCTAGGGAGCGAGGTCCAAGGGCGCGTTGGGTGATACGTATATCACGGCGTCGGAGCTCCCCAGGGGCGCACTGAGCTTGCGGTCCCAGAAATAGTCCATGACGCGGCGCCTGGAATCGCCGTCGAGGATGCCGCCGAACAGCTTGCCCAAGGTCGCTCCGCGGTAGTTTTCGGGGAACCACCACCTGTGCGGGATGCGGACCCCGGGGCCGTATCGCTCCGCCATGACCTCTTCGGAGTCGGGCCGGTTATCGGCGTTGAGTATGAGGACCGAAGCGCCCGGGGGGTCGGAGATGGGTGCGGCGGAGTAGTCGGCGTAACCCACGTCGGGCCGTCCGCGCAGGTACCATACCCAGGGCCAGCTGAAGCCGCCGTCCTGGTCTATCGTGATGGAGTTGGCCGGGCCGGGCTCGTCCATGTTCCGCGAGATCTGCCTGTACACGCCCGCCAAGTCTGGAGACGTCTGGGTATAGACGAGCATCTCGACGGGGGTATCGCCGTTTCGGTATGCGGCGTGCCAGCTCGCGCGGACGGTGAGGGCGAGCATCAGGATGGCGATGGATACGGCGGTGAACGACCAGAAGGCGCGGCTGCCCACACGCCTGGCTATCCACCAGCCCCCCGCCAAGAGGCACCCCAGCGCGGCGGCCATGCCCAGCATGAGCGCGGGGTCGTCGCCCGGCGCTGACCGCGCGAGCAGCCACGACAGGATGACGGCGAGCGGAGCTCCGGGGAGCAGGAGCAGCCCGCCGCCGCGGGCGAGCCGCCGCCACTCGACGCGGTCTATGAGGCTGCCGAGGAACCTGCCCGCCAGTACGATCAGCGGCAGCGCTAGGTTCACGAGGAGCCAGGGCATCTTCTCGGTTATGTAGGTGTACAGCAGGAACGTCGAGAGCGCCCAGAAAACGAGGAACAGCCCGAAGCGGTCGCGCCGTATCCAGTAGTAGAAGCCGCCGATGGCCCCGAATATGAGGGGCAGGAACTCATAGACGGGGGTGATGACGAGGTAGTAGTAGAGAGGCTGGTTGCCCCGCGCTACGTCCTGCTGCACTATCCAATAGCCGAGGGACTGCCATATGCCGGAGCCGATGCCCAGCGGGTTGGTGAAGAAGGTGGAGTAGAGCAGCGCCCAGACGCCGTAGAAGATGAGGGCGCACTTCCACCATACGCCGCTGCGCCAGCGGAAACCCAGGGTCGCCGCCGCCCAGAAGAGCAGCCCGACGGTGACGGCGGCAATGACCATGCCTCCGCTGGAAGGCGCGCCTATGCGCGGGCTGCCGACGGGGCTTGCGAGCACGATGCCGCTGCCGTCCAGTATGGGAATGTCCTGGATTACGCTGACCAGCGCCGCGCCCAGGGGGAGCGAAAGGGTGAACAGGAGTATGAAGAAGCTCGCCTGGCGGGAGACGCCGACGAAGCTCATGCCCCGCGCGAGGGTCTCCCACGCGCCCCGGAGAAGCTGGCCCAGCGCAGCGGGAGGCGACGCCTCGCCAATCCTTACCATGCCAGTAATGGATGGCCAGTTCCGCGAGACTATCTCCATGAACAGGTAGCCGCCCAGTATGGTTGTAACGACGTAGGCGCTTTCCTTGGTTGCGAAGGCGAGCGCGAGGAGCCCGGACGCCCAGAACAGGTAGCGGGGCTTGCCTTCGTCGAGGAAGCGCCACATGGCGATGACGAGTCCGAAGGTCCAGACCGCCATGAGGATGTCGTTGCGGGCGAATCGGCTGAAGTAGAACATCGCCGGAGACACGGCGAGCATTGCGGAGACGAGCAGCGCGCCTGTGCGTCCGAGCCGGCTCCTCAGGAAGAAGGGAAGCCCGACCAGCGCCGCGCCCGCGAGCGCGTACAGGAGCCGCGCGGTGAAGTCGCTGTCGCCAAAGAGGAAGAATAGGCCCGCGGTCGCCTCCATCTGGAATGGGCCGTGCATCATGGGGTCGTGCCTGTACCCGTCGCCGACGGCCAGGTTGTAGGAATAGAAGGCGTGCAGGCTCTCGTCGTGATGCATCGCGCGGGAGCCGAGGTCCCAGAGTCGGGCTGCGAGCGCGAAGAGCAGCAATGCCGGGTACGCGGCAACCTCTGCGACGCTGACCCTATCCTGCGCGAGGGCGTCCCTGAACCGCGCGGGCCCGGAGCGCAGCCCGGCCCAGAGTTCGGCGAGCATGGCGGCGATTCCCGCCGTCGCTGGCTTGTCTGCGGCTTCGACGCTCATGTAGTTCTTGGGGCAGCGGCTTGGTACGGGCTAACCTGGATACGGTCTTCGCGCTTGCGGGGCTGCGCCAAGTTGTAGGAAGCCTGCCGGCGCAGCCAGAATGCGGCGTTGGACCAGCCGGCTTTTTCCAGGCGGATGGCCATGTCGGGCGAGATGGCGGCATGTCCGTTCAGCACGCGGGAGAGGGTGTGCCGCGCCACCTCAAGCGCCCTTGCCGCTTCGGTGACGTTGAGTCCGAGGGGATCGAGGCAGTTCTCCTTGATACTGCGGCCAGGGTGCGGGGGATTCTTCATGGACATGGATTCTCCTCTCACTAATGATAATCTATCAGGTTTACTTCGTGCTGTAGAACTGGACTATGGAAGCCGCCTTCCCTTATCATTGCGCCGGACAGCCGCTACTATGGCCGCAGGAGCCGCGATGCAGAACAGACCCGTAGGACGAGCCGGGCTGACAGTGAGCGCCGTTGGGCTCGGCGGCGGCAACTGGGGCCGCGAGGTGGACGAGGAGACCTCCTACCGCGTCATGGACTACGCCGTCGAGAACGGCGTCACCTTCTTCGACACGGGCGACCTCTACGGCGGCGGCCAGTCCTTCGAGACGCGCAAGCGCATCTATGGCGCCGACGACCAGCGCGAGACTACCCTGGAGATGCACTCCTCCGAGAAGATAATAGGCCGCTGGATGGCCTCGCGCGGATGCAGGAGCGAGATCACCCTATGCACCAAGGTCGGGTCCGGCGGCAGCGCCGAGAACATCGGAAAATCCCTCGCGCGCAGCCTCGACCACTTCGGAACCGACCGCGTGGACATCTACAAGCTCCACCGCCACTACGATGACGTCCCGGTCGAGGAGACGCTGGGCGCGATGGCCGAGCAGGTATCGTCCGGCCGCGCCCGCGCCATAGGCGCATCGAACCACACCGAGGAACAGGTCCGCGAGGCCCTCGAAGCGAGCGCAAGGCATGGATGGCCGCGCTTCGATGTCCTGCAGCTCCCGTACAGCCTGGCGGCTCCGGACATAGAGGACGACCTGCTGCCCCTGGCGCGCCAAGAGCGTATCGCGGTCACCGCGTACAGCCCGCTCGCCGCCGGCTTCCTGACCGGGAAGTACGACCGCGACCCCGACAAGTGGCCCCGCGGAAGCCGATACCACATCATGCCCAGCCACGCCGACCAGTACTTCTCCGACCGCAGCTTCCGCATCCTCGACCTGCTGAAGGTGAAGGAAGCCGAGCTCGGCATCCCCTCCATCCAGCTCGCCATGGCCTGGGCGATGACCCATCCCGACGTCACCGCCGTACTGACAGGCGCGCGCAACAGCGGACAGATAGACACCGCGCTGGCGGCATTGAAGCGAGGTATGGACCCCGATCTCAGGGCCGAGATGGCGTCGTGGACCCGCGAACCGCTCCCCCGCCATGAAACCCGCCCAGAGCGTCCACAGGAGAAATGACATGGAGATGAGAGAACTCGGCAGAACCGGGATGAAGGTCAGCGTGCTAGGACTCGGCTTGGCCGAGATACCCCGCCACGACGACTCCAGCGGCGACCTCGACCTGGCAGGCCGCGTGCTGGGCAACGCCCTCGACAACGGCATCAACTTCCTGGACACGGCCGCGTGCTACGGCGAGACCGAAGAGATGATAGGCCGCGCCGTCTCACATCGGCGCAGCGAGTACTACCTGGCCACCAAGGCCGGCCACGTGACCGGCGGCGAAACGGGCGAGCCATGGAGCGCGGAGGTCGTCGAGGCGAGCATAGACCGCAGCCTGCGCCGGCTCAGGACCGACCACGTGGACCTCGTCCAGATCCACACGTGCCCGATGGAGGAGCTGCTGAATGGCGAGGTCATCGAGGCCCTGGAACGGGCCAGGGACGCGGGCAAGACGCGCTTCATCGGCCACAGCGGAGACAACGAGGAAGCCGCGTGGGCGGTCGGCAGCGGCCGATTCGACACGCTCCAGACCAGCTACAACCTGGTCGAGCAGCGCGCGCGGACGAAGGGGCTGTTCGAGGCCGCCGAGACCCACGGGGTTGGCGTCATCATCAAGCGCCCCGTCGCCAACGGCGTCTGGGGCAAACAGTCCGCGCCCTACTCCTACGGCGAAGAGTACTTCCAGCGATACCGCGCCATGATAGCGGACGGCCCAATCCAGGGCGACCCCGGCGTTCCCCACGTCCTCGCCATGGGCTTCGTCCTCGCACGGCAAGAGGTGGACACCATCATCGTCGGCACCCACAACCCCGACCACGTAGTCTCCAACGTGAAGCTGGTCCAGGACGATCTGCCCATCGCGGACGAGGCCGTCGACGACCTGTACCGCCGGTTCGACAAGTACGGCGCAGACTGGCGGCAGAGGACCTGACGCGCTCCATATGCGTCCTGTCCGCCTTGGGCTAATCGCTCTTGCCGCCGTCGCGTCGCTCTCGGTTGCGGCTGCGTGCTCGCCAGGGAGCGGCGAGACTCCCGGTCCCCCGGCTCCCGCCGACGACTTCGCGGCACGCCGCAATGCGATGGTAGATGCCTACGTGTCAAACGGCGACGTCGCGAGCCCGCTGGTCCTGGATGCGATGCGCGCTGTGCCCCGCGAGGAGTTCGTCCTTCCCAAGGACCGCGGCCGCGCCTACCGCGAGATGGCGTTGGCGATAGACGCCGGGCAGACCATATCCCAGCCCCTGATAGTGGCGACGATGACCGACCTCCTGGACCTCGAGCCCGGCGAGCGCGTCCTGGAGGTCGGAACGGGGTCCGGCTACCAGGCCGCGGCGCTGGCCGAGATCGTCGAGAGCGTGTACAGCGTCGAAATCATCCCGTCCCTGGCGTCCGAAGTCGCAAGCCGGCTGGACAGCCTCGGATACGGCGGCATCGAGCTGAAGCAAGGCGACGGCTACTTCGGCTGGGAAGACGAAGCCCCCTTCGACGGCATCATCGTCACGGCTGCGCCCGACCACGTGCCGCCTCCACTGCTGCGGCAGCTTGCCGACGGCGGCAGGATGGTCATCCCTATCGGGCCTCCGGGCGCAGTCCAAACGCTGTGGCTCATCGAGCGGCGCGGAGACGAGTACGTGAGGACCAACCAGGGCGCCGTCCGGTTCGTGCCCTTCACGCGAGACCGCCAGTAGCCGCCCTCCGCCCCGCGCCCCCGCTCCACGCCCAGGCCGCGCCTGCCGCCGCCAGGTACGCGGCCGCGCCTCCCAATATCACCCACGTGAACCCAAACGAGAGCGCCAGCAAGGTCGCCAGTATCGCGCTCACAACCGACGTGGAGCCGTTGACGGCCCATGCCCACGGGACCGCCTCAGGCGCCGTTTCCCCCAGCAGCCGAATGGCGCGGGGGAACGGCGCGCCCATGGCTATTCCGAGCGGCGCAAGCAGTCCCACGCCGAGAGCAAGCCTCCCAGCGAACGGCCATCCCAGCGTCGCCTCGAAGAGCGCCGGCAGCCCCAAGGCGCACGCCGCCGACAGGACCGCGGCCAATGAGGCCGCGGCGGCTATGGGCAGCCGCAGCCGAGCCGACGCCAGGCTGCCGACGCCCGACCACACAAGTATTGCGAACAACACCGCCGCGAAAGCATACGTCGGCTGGTCCAGGTACAGGATGAACCTCTGGAGCAGGGGAATCTCCACCCATAGGAATCCCAGCCCGAGCCCCGCAAAATAGACGAACGGCATCAGTCTCCCGGGTCCTGTCCCGCCATTGAATAGAGATGCCCGCTCGCCGTCCGCCGACTCGCGGTTGGGGCGAAGGACGAGCGGTGCGAGGATGAACGCCGAGGCGGAGACAATGGCAACGACCAGGCTGCCGAGCGCTATCAGGAATCCCGCGCCGCCGAACGGCTGGAACGTCCTGCCCAGGCTCGCCAGCACGTCTGGCGTCTGCGACCACCGGAACAGGTGGAAATAGAAAGGCCGGTCGTCGTGGACGGGCGATATGTCGTGGACGGAGGCGCTGTACAGCGCCCCGCGCCTCTCGGGGTCCAGGATTGCCGTCACCACGTCGTGATACACCGGTTCGGGATGGACGCTGAAGCGGTTCAGGTCCGCGGCCTCGATGCCGGGAAGATAGACGAGGTCGTACTGGAGCCTGTCCGCGAAATCGCGTATGACCGCCGCGTCGGCCTCGTCCAGAGGACCTCGCTTCACTATCAAGGTGATGGTCTGGAGGCCGCGTATGACCGCCAGTTGATTCGCCGGCTCGGCCCCGCTGCGCTCCAGGCCCTCGACCGCGACGGAAACCGCGCGCACGCCCTCGCTGGGCGGCGTCTGCGCCCACCGCGTTGCCGACAGGAAACCGCCCGGCTCCAGGCGCGAATAGTAGCTGCGGAACGCTTCCACCGTGTACGAGTAGCTCTCCGACACGCCGTAGGCCCCAGCCAACACGGGCCTGAACGAGTCCGAGAGCGTTATCTGGATGACGTCGAACCGCTCGCTGGCGCGGCTGAGATAGCTCCTGGGCCCAGCGTTGACGACAGTCACGCCCGGCCTGTCGAAGATGCGTCCGGCCTCGTCAGCGAACCGCTCCCCGACCGCCTCTATGACCAGTGGATTGGAGACGACCGCGGTCACCGACTCCGCCCCGTTGCGAAGCGCCGTCAACACGTCGAGCCCGCCGCCGGGCTCGATCGCCAGAGCCTTGCCGCCCCCGCTCAGCCGGTGCGCCAGGGCGGTCGGCAGGTACTCGGTGAACTCCGCCTGCTCCGGCGATGCGTCGGTGATGGGGCTGAGGCTGTCGCCGTCCACCGCGAGAGCCATCTGGGAAGGCAGATTGCCGGGATACGCGAAGCTGAGGCCCGGCGCCGCGTGCAGGCTGCCGCTGTCTATCACGTCCAACAGCGAGAACGCGTTCCACCTGCTCCATGCCCTCGCCGCGTCCTCGTGCCGCAGCGCCTGGCTCACCGCCTTGTACGGCGACAGCCTCAGCTCGCGCAGCCCCGGCAGCGCGGCGGACGCCGCGGCCACCCCAGCCAGCGCGATAGCCGCCAGCAGCGCCGGACGCCGAGCCTCTCGGCCCGCGGCCAAGACGGCCCCCGCGAGGGCGAGCGCGGCAGCCGCGCCGACCGCCCCCACAGCCCCCGCGACCGGCGGAAGCGCCACGGAGAGCAGGCAGCCCACCCCCGCGCCAACCAGGTTGGCCCCGTAAAGGGTTCCGGAGCTGGACGGATACCTGGTAAGGGCCGCTCCCACCACCAACCCCGCGAAGAAGAACGGAGCCGCGAGCGCAAGGTAGTAGAGCGCCAGGTACACGAGCTGCGTCGGCTCCCAGACCAGCGTGTAGGCGTCGAACGGGAGTATGTTCGTGAGGTACACGCTGCCGACCGACGTTGCGGCGAAGAGCGCCGCCGACCCTGCGGCAATGAGCTTGGCGTGCCGCGAAACGAGGTTCGGAGCCAGGGCCAGCGCCGCGCCGCTCGCGCCGAACCCAAGCAGCGCCAAACTGATGGCTAGGAACGCGAAGTGGTAGCCCTGCGTAACCGAGAATATCCGCGTCAGGCTGATCTCCAAGAGCAGCGTTGCCGATGACGCCAGGAATAGACAGGCGTAAAGCCCCATGGGCGGCGATGCCCGCTCTTGGGTTATCGAGGAGTACAATGTCCCAAGCAACCTGCCGAGGAGGTGTCGAATGCCATCCTACATTCTCCTGCTCACTCTCACACCCCCGGGACGTGAGACTCTGCTCGACGACGCCGAGAGCCTGCACAGGATTACGACCGAGGTCGAGACCGAGGGCACGAAGGTGCTCGGCATGTACGCCGTACTCGGCGAATACGACTTCGTGGGTATCGTGGATTCGCCCGACAACGAAGGCGTCGCCCGCTTCTCGCTGGAGCTCGGCGTCAGGGCAGGCGCGCACATCAGGACGATGCCCGCCATACCCATAGGCCGGCTGCAGGCGGCCCCGCGAGACGAAGCCTCCGTGACGGAGACCGGCGAATCGCTGCTCCGCGGGGCGTAGGGGTTCCCGGTCAGCCCTTGACGATTGGGCGCAGGGCCTCTACGTGCTCCGGGCCGGTGGCGCAGCATCCGCCGATGATCTGCGCCCCCATGCCCATCCACTCCTCGCCATACTCCGCGTACCTGCCAGGGGTATTCTCGCCCCACTCGATGACCCTCATCTGCTGATTAGGGTCGCCCGTTGCGTTCTCCACCCACAGGTATCCGATGTTGGCGTACGCGCCTATCACCCCGTCGAACGCGCCGCGGAGAGCGGGCAGCCGCTCGGAGATGTACTCCGGCGCGCTGCACATGGCCAGTATCGCGTCCACCCTCCGGCCCTTCAGCGCCGCCGACAGCGCCTCCGGGTCCTGCAGAAACTGGTTGACGTGCTTGACCCCCAGGAAGAGCGGAAGGCCGACCTCGGAACATGCGTCCACGGCAGCCGCGCAGTCCTCGACTGGGCCGACGTACTCGGGCAGGATGACGTCCACGCCTGCGTCGGCCAGCGCCTCGGCCTGTCCGCGCAGCTCTTCGAAGATGCTGGGGCTGCCCTGGTTCGACGGGGCGATCCCCCCGGCCACGTAGGCGTCCGGATTCACGGTGTCACGCGCCTCGACCGCCAGCTCGCCGGCTATCCTGGTGTACTCGGCCCACTTCTCGCCGATGCCGTCCATTGCCATGCGAGATTGGTTGGTCCAGAACGAGTTGGTGATGATGATGTCCGCGCCTGCCCTGAGATAGTCCTCGTGGACCTCCCGCACCAGCGCCGGCGCTTCCCCAAGGGCCCGGGCCGACCAGGGGCCGATGTCGCCGCCTATGGTAACGCCTCGCGCCACGCCGACGCCCCGGCGCTGGAGCTCGCTCCCGGTGCCGCCGTCCATCAGCAGCCGCCCCCCGTCTTTCAGCCGCGCCATGATGCTTTCGCGCAATGTTCTGTCTCCTAAGGAAGTTCCGGCATCCCAGTATAACCGCTATCGCCTGCGGAGCGCCCGGCCAAAGCGCTGGCCGCTGAGACCAGGCGCAGGCGGAGCCGACGTTGACGCCGCAGCAGGCTGCGGAGCGCCCGGCCAAAGCGCTGGCCGCTGAGACGGCCCCCCTCCATGGCGATGCCGCCGTTGACTACCACGTGCTCGACGCCCTCTGCAATCTGGTTGGGATCCTCGAGGGTTCCCGCCTCGCGGAAGCGGTCTGGGTCGAATGCCACGATGTCGGCGGCGGCGCCCTTGGTGAGAGCGCCCCTGTCGGCAAGACCGATGCGCTCCGCTGGCGCGGCCGAGAGCTTGCGCGCCGCCTCCTCGATAGTGAAGTCCTTGGTCTCGCGGACGAACCGCCTGAAGAACCAGGCGGCCCAGGTGTAAGCGCCCAGGAAGAGCGTGTCTGCCAACGGGCCGTCCATGCATAGCGCGGTCGCGTCGGATTCCAGCGTGCATAGGGGATGGCGGAACGCTTGGCGCAGCCACTCTTCCTCGTAGGCGTGCGAGATTATCAACGAGCGGTGAGGATCATCCGCCTCGTCCAGCAGCAGGTCGAGCAGCGCGTCGAAAGGGTCGCCGACCCGCTGGGCCATCTCCGCGAAGCTCCTGCCGACGTCGCCGGGCCGAGCCCAGCTGGTGAATAGGAACAGGCGGTCCCAGCCCACGACCTGGAGGTTCGATACGATGCTCCTGTGCGCCTTGACGCGGCCCCGCGTCGCCCCGTCCTCCAGCCTGGCGCGCAGGTCGTCCGGGCCGCCTTCCAGCGCCCACGCCGGCAGCGCGGCGCTGGCGTTCAGGATGCCGTGCAGCCGCGTATGAGCGTCGAAGGCCGCGTCCACGCCCGACGCTCGCGCCTCCTCCACCAGCGCCGCGATGCGCTCCAGCGAGCCCGGCGGGCTTCCCCTTCGCGGCACAACGTGCGACAGCTGGAGCCTGACGCCGCTTGCCTGGGCCACGCGGATGCCCTCCTCGATGGCTTCTACCGCGTGGATGTCCTTGTTGCGCTCGTGCGTGGCGTAGAGCGCGCCGACCCGCGCGGCGATTCGGCATAGCTCGGCGGTCTCGCCCTCCGTCGCCGCGCTCTCCAGCGGGTATTCCAACCCGTTGGAGTAGCCGTAGGCCCCGGCCTCCAGGCCCTCTTCCAACAGCATCCCCATGCGGCGGACCTCGTCCGGGCTTGCGGCCTCGCCGGGGTCGGCCATCGTTGCCAGGCGCAGGTTGCCGTTGGGAACCAGGGCCGCGACGTTGACCGCCGGACGCCCCGCGTCGAGCCTGTCGAGGTACTCGGCAGTTGTGCGCCAATCTATCTCTACCGATGGGTCATAGCCGTAGATGTTGGCCGTGTGCCGCTCCGGCTCCGTGATGGGAGCGCAGCCGTGCCCGCAGTTGCCTATCAACTCGGTGGTAACTCCCTGGGCTACCGCGCTCTGAGCCCTGGGATCGACCAGAAGGGTGAAGTCCGAGTGGCTGTGTATGTCTATGAATCCCGGCGCGACGACCATGCCGCCAGCGTCGAGCGACCGGACGGACTCCGCCCCGGCGAGGCTGCCTATCGCGGCTATCCTGCCGTCCTCGACGCCAACGTCCGCGCGGATGCCCGGCGCGCCGGTCCCGTCAACGACAGTCCCGCCCCTGACAATCAGCTCCAGCATCAACCTGCCTGTACTACTCGAACCCACCCAAGACGCGCCCTTGCGCAACGTCGCAGGCGGCAAAGACTCTACCACATCGCGCTCATACCAGCGTAACCACGAAGCCGGACCCACGAGCGGCGCGTCCCTCCCTTCTCTCAATCCCGCAAATCCCGATTCTGACTTCAGAGCCGGGGGTGAGGTTGCTTAGTCCAGTGGAGACCGAATATGATTGACTCAGTGCAATGGCTTACCCGCGGATCGAGTTCACCAACGTTACGAGCGTCAGGGCCGAGGCTCTCGGCGAGCCGGGACAGCGGACCTTCCGCATCCTGGTGGACGACGCTAACGGCTCCGCCCTCATCTGGCTGGAGAAGGAGCAGCTATTCCAGCTTGCGATGGCGATAAGCCAGCTGCAAGCCCTCCTGCCGTCGCCCGGCGAGACTGGGCTGGGCCCGATTGCGGCTGGCGTGGGAGGAAGTGAGCCCTACGTCGAGTTCAAGGCCGGCAGGCTCGCGTTGGGACACGAAGAGAACAGCAACCGGTTCGTCATCGAAGCCCACGCCGTCGAGGGTGAAGACGACGAGGGCGCGTCGGCGCGGATTTGGATCGGCTGGGAGCAGGCCAAGAGCTTCGCCGAAGAATCCATCAGGGTGTGCGCCGCGGGCCGGCCCCTCTGCCCCCTCTGCATGGAGCCGATTGACGCGGCGGGGCACAGGTGCGCCAGGACGAACGGCCACGACGTGCATAAGCTGACGTCCGAACGCTGACGGCGTCTTCACTTCCGCAAGTAAAGTGGCATCCCAGGGATAGGGCGTAAGGGCGCGGCGGCTATGGAGCTTTCGGAAGAAGACGCCGCCGACGCGCTCCGCGAGGGCGAGGTCATCGGGGGCCAGCAGATCCCCTGGAGCTCGAACTACACCTTCCTAGTGCGGATTGACGCCGGCCCCGGGCAGTTCGTGCAGGCGGTGTACAAGCCGATGCGCGGAGAACGCCCGCTGTTCGACTTTCCGAGCGGGACCCTGTACAAGCGCGAGTGCGCGGCGTTCCTGCTGAGCGTGGAACTCGGATGGCCGCCGATTCCCCAGACCCTCATTCGCGAGGGGCCGTATGGGATCGGCTCGATGCAGCTTTACATCGAATCGGACCCGCGCCTCACCTATTTCAACCTGATAGGCGAGCGCGCGGACGACCTGCGGCGATTCGCGGCGTTCGACCTCGTCGCCAACAACGCGGACCGAAAGGGCGGCCACTGTGTGCTCGGCGGCGACGGCGTCATCTGGAGCATTGACCACGGCCTGACGTTCCACCAAGACTTCAAGCTGCGCACCGTGATGCTGGAGTTCTGGGGAGCGGAGCTGCCGGAGGACATCCTGCAGGACCTCGCGGCTCTCGCCGACCGGCTCGGCTCCCAGGGCAGCGTCGCCGACCGGCTCGCCGAGCTCCTGGCGCATGAGGAGATAGACGCTCTGCGCCGCCGCGTCGAGGCAACCCTCGCCGACCCCGTATTCCCGCGCCTGGACCCGCGCCGCAATATACCCTGGCCGTTGGAGTAGCGGGGCGCTAACGGCGCCTGGACTTCATGCTACTGGCTACATGGGCGGCTATCTGCGGGCTGCCGCACAGGATGGGCGACCGCCAGCGGCGCATGTGCGCCAGCGTGATTTCATCGCCCCAGCGTGGGAAGAATGACCGAAGCTCGGACCACTGCAACCGGTGTGGCGCGAAGGGCACGCGGCTCTGACGCCGGTCGGCAACCATGACCGCGCCCCCGGCCTCCGTCACCAGTACGGCGCCAGCCGCGATGTCCCACAGATGCGGAGCCCCATGGAACGAGTATTGCAGCACGCCCCGCGCGGTCATGGCGAGCTCGTACACGGTGCTGCCGCTGACCCTGAGCTCGCCGGCGCTGCCCTTCATCCGCGCGTCGAAACGGAAGGCTCGCGGAAACGACTCCGGCAACGTCATGAGCCTGTTTCCCTTCGGCTCCACGCCGTCGAAGACGCCGGCGCGCTCGCCGTTGGCGTACGCGCCTCCGCCCTTCCGCCCGTGGAAGACCAACCCGTCGGCGCTTCCGGGCCAGGGCGCGTACACTGCCCCCGCCACCGGGACCCCCCGATGCAGCACGCCTATGGACGATGCGAACACGGGCAGCCCGTTGATGAAGTTCTTCGTGCCGTCCAGAGGATCGAGGACCCATACGTAATCGGGCGCGGCCCCGTCCACGTCTTCCTCGTCCTCCTCGCCGACTATCCCGTGCCCCGGGTAGGATTCCGAGATTGCGCGGACGATATCCGCCTGCACCTCCCTGTCGAGGTTGGTAACAGGGTCGTTCTCGCGCTGGTCCTTGTACTGGACCTCGAGGGGCGCTCCGAAGCTGCGCATCAGCGTATGTCCCGCGCGGCGGACCATTCGGAGCGCGTCAGCCTCTATGGCCGCCAGCGCCGCGTCGTCCGCCTGCCCGGCGTCGGGTGATTGCCGCGGGATGCCCATGGCCTGGAAGTATAACGCAAGGGGTATCGGCAGGTCTATTTCACCGGTTCGCGTCTTTGCCGCAAACAATGGAACTGGCGTTCATGTAATTTGGAGCGATATTCATGCGAATTATAGTTGACAAGCCCGTAGGCATGGATTCAGAATTAATTTATTCATGATTCCTAATTCATGTTATCATGCGTAGAGACGGAGGTAACAGATGCAGCGCGCAAGGCATGCTTCCGAAGATCTCGCCGCCTCCCTCATGCGCGGCGAGGCAACGGGCGAGCGGCATGAGCGGGCCCGGCCGCGCGGGCTGGCCAGGCGGCTGCACACGTTCGACTCGCTGCATCACCGCGACTTCCGCCTCCTGTGGGCCTCGACCCTTGCGGTGGGCGCCGGGTTTTGGATTCACATCCTGGTGGTCGGCTGGCTGGCGTACAGCCTGACCCGCTCGCCGCTCCTGACCGCCCTCGCGATGGGCTTGGACGCGCTGCCGTTCCTGGTCGTGGGCCCCATCGGCGGCATCATCGCTGACGCTTGGGAGCGCCGCAAGCTCATGGTCGCCGTATCCGTGTACCAGGCCGTCGTCACCGCGGCTTTCGCGGCGCTGCTCGCCCTGGATCTCGTGCAGACGCCGATGCTGTTCGGGTTCGTGCTGACGATGGGAGTATCGTGGGCGCTGTGGGACCCCGTGCGGGTCGCCACCATTCCGGCGACCGTGCCCAAGGGATCCTTGGTCAACGCATTCGCGCTCATCATGACGGCGTTCAACTGCTCGCGGCTGGTCATGCCCGCGGCGGCGGGCGTCGTGCTCGCCTCCGTAGGGCCGGCTCCCGCTCTCGCAGTGGGCGCGGCGCTGTACCTCTCCGCGGCCGCGGCGGTGATACGAATCAGCCCGGCGCGGCCCAAGGCCGGCGAGGCTGCCCGGCGCGGACCGCTCCGGCAGCTCGCTGCCGGGGCCGTATTCCTGGTCCGCAAGCCCGTGGTGCTGGGGCTGATGCTCATCTCGGCGTCCATGATGCTGCTGCTGCTGCCCGTCATGAACGGGCTGATGCCCGTGTACGCTTCCGAGGTCTTCGAGACGGGCCCCGCCGGCCTCGGCCTGCTGATGACGGCCCTGGGGTCCGGAACCGTGCTGGGAGGGGTAGTCGTCGCGTCGCTGGGCAGACCGCGCAACAGGGGGGTGGCGGTCCTGGCGTCCTTCGCCGTGCTCCTGGTCTCGATGGCGGCCTTCTCCCGCACGTCGTCGGTGGTCCAGGCTCTCCCGGCGCTGGCAGGCATGGGCGCGGCCATGTCGAGCATGTTCTCTATCCAGGGCGCCTGGATCCAGGCGCTGACGCCGGACAAGCTCCGCGCCCGCGTCGCGTCGCTCGGCTCGATGGCGATAGCGCTCTTCCCCGTCGGCAGCCTGCTGCTGGGATTCGTCGCGCAGCAGACGAGCGCGCCGACTGCGACCCTGGTCTCCGCCGGACTCACTGCGGCGGTGGTCGGCGCGGTCGTGATTGCGTTTCCGTCGATACTCGGGGCGAAGCGTCAGTGAGGCGCTTGGCTTCCTGCCAGAGCGCCTCCTTGCCGTCTATGTCCAGCGACTTCAGGTCGAGTCCGCGTTCACGGCTCATCCGCTCCATGCCCGCGAAGCGCTCCCTGAAGCGCGCGTCCGCGCCCCGCAGCGCCGCCTCCGCGTCTATGCCCATCCACCTGGCGGCGTTCACGATGGAAAAGAGCAGGTCGCCAAGCTCGCGCTCCCTCTCCTCCTCGCAGACGGCATGAGCGACCTCGGCCACCTCCTCGGCGACCTTGTCCAGCGCTCCCCCGGAGTCGTCCCAGTCGAATCCGACGCCCGCGGCGCGCTGCTGGATAACCTGGGCCTGCGCCAGGGCCGGCAGCGACCGGGGGACGCCGTCGAGTATCGAGCGGTCGTCGTCCTCAGGCCGCTCCGCGCGCTTCAGGTCCTGCCAGCTATCCAGCGCCTCCCGCGCTCCTGAAACCTTGCGGTCCCCGAATACGTGGGGATGCCGGCGCACGAGCTTGCCGATGACGGACTCGAACACGTCCGCCTCGTCGAACCGCCCGTCCTCCCTCGCAATCTGAACGTGGAACGCCAAGTGGAACATGACGTCCCCAAGCTCCTCCACGAGCGGCCCGGAATCGCCCCCTTCGATAGCCTCCAGCAGCTCGTACGTCTCCTCGAGGACGTAACTCCTCATGCTGGCGGCCGTCTGCTCCCTGTCCCAAGGACATCCATCTGGACCCCGCAGCCCGGCCACCAGCGCCTGGAGACCGTCGAACGTAGGTGGAAATGCATCCATCCCTTCACCTCCCGCCAAGAATATACACCGTTCCCAATCTCTTCTCTGCTATCCTAACCCCATGCGCATACTGAAATTCGCCGCCGCCGCGCTCTTCGTCGCCCTGGTCCCGCTCTTCCTGGTAACCACGAACGCGCGGCTCGTGATCAACTTCCCCGGCCTGTACAGCTACGGCTTCGACAGGTACGACATCCCCATCCGCACCGGGATCGAGCGCGGCGAGCTCATAGACGCCGGCAGGCAGATACGCGCCTACTTCAACAACGACGCCGAAATGCTGGACGTCCGCGTCTCAGTGAGAGGGACCGAGCGCAGCATCTACGGCGAGCGCGAGACGCTGCACATGCGGGACGTGAAGGGCTTGGTGCGGGGCGTGTACGTCGCGCAGTACCTGGCCGCGGCGTACCTGGTCGGATTCCTGGCGGTATGGGCGTGGCTGCTGCGCCGGCGGGCTGTGCCCCTCGCACTCCGCCTCCTCTCCTACGGCGGCATGTCGACACTAGGACTCGCCGCGGTCGTGGGCATCGGGGCGCTGGTCGGGTTCGACCGGCTCTTCCTTGCCTTCCACATCATCAGCTTCAGCAACGACCTATGGCAGCTGGACCCCAGGCGCCACATGCTGCTTGCGATGTTCCCCCAGGGCTTCTTCTTCGACGCCACCATGCTAATCGCCCTGCTCACCATAGCGGAGGCGTGCTTCCTAGTGGTCTTCGGCCAATGGCGCTCCCTCATGAGCCGCCTGCGCCCTCACGCAAGCGCCGCCGCTTGACCTTCCGGGGAACATGGGAGTGGCTTGGCAAGATCCAAGGTCTCACGGACGGCGCTGTTCCCTTGGCTGGGGCGCTGGCAACCTCGCCCGCGAGGCTGTCGAGGGAGCGGTCCTGGCGGTCGCCGAGATAGGCGGCGAAACGGGTTCGTTCGTCAGGGATTCCGTCATAGGGGTCGGAACGGTACTGCTCCGATGGGGACCCAGAGGAGTTGAGCCGCACACAGGGCGGGAATGCCGATGGCCTTCCGGGTCCTGAAGCGTTCTACCGCGAGGATCGCAGGCAGCTGCGCCACCTGGGTGATGAACGGCAGGGCGGCAAGTATCCCAACCTGAAGGTTGTTGGCCCCAAGCGCCAATGCATAGGCGGCCATGAAACCGCCGCTACCGAGGCTGAACAGCGCCCCGGACGCGACCCCCTCCCATATCATCAGACGTAGGCTGCGCCCAAGCTCTGTATCGGTCAGCGTGGGGCTAGGACGAAGAGAAGAGAGAATCATAGTCCTAAGCGATCAGAGTAATGGAAGCGCTCGCGATGCCCAGGAACAGCAGGAAGCCGAACACGTCCGTGAACGTGGTTACGACCACTGCAGAAGAGACCGCAGGATCCACGCCGATTCGCCGCAGGAACAAGGGTACACCCGCGCCGACCGATCCTGCGATCATCATATTGCCGAGCATCGCGACTCCCAGCACGAGCCCTAGGCCAAGGTTCTGCTTCCATAGGATGGCGATGACCGCGACAAGAACACCCAGCCACACGCCGTGAAGGATGCCAAGGACGGCTTCGCGCGCCAGGAGCCTCCGCGCCCCGACACCTACGAGTTCGCCGAGTGCGATTGCGCGAACGATGAGGGTCAGCGTCTGTGTGCCGCCAATACCGCCCTGCCCGGCGACGACGGGGAGAAATGCGGCGAGCACGACCACTTGGGTCAAGGTCGATTCGAAGAGAGCGACGGTGGCCGCCGCAAGGAACGTCGTGCCCAGATTCACCGTGAGCCAGGGAAGGCGCGTTCGGACCGAGCTGGATAGAGGACCGTCCACGGTCTCCCCGGCAACATTCGCGACCTGCTGCATCTGGCGCGTGTTCTGCTCGACTGTGGCGCTTAATAGCGATTCTGACAGGATCACGCCTATCAACCTGTGACCGTCGACCACGGGGATCTGGGTAAGGTTGTAGTGGCGCTGTAGTCGAGCGCACTCCTCGGCAGGCGTATCGACCGTCACGGTGGCCACGATTGACGAGGCTATCGACCGAACTGGAGTCGCGTCGTCTGCCAGGGCGAGGTCTACCATGCTGATCTGGCCGCCAGGGTCACCGTCGTCTCCGACTACATAGATATGTGTGAACTTCTGACGCATCTCCTCCAGCGCCCTCATACTCTCACGAGCTCCCTCGGCCAGACCGCCAATAGCGACCATCGGCAATTGGGTGACCATGAGGGACCCAGCGGTATCCGGCTCATGCGCAAGAAACTCTTCCACTACTTGGGGTTGTCCCAGAGACTCGGCTACCTTTTGAGGTCGCGGCATGGGAATCCGTCGCAACGTAGCCAAGGCCTGATTTGGATGGACTTGGCCAAGTACGAACGTGAGCATCTGTGCACCGAGACGAGTTCCCACTCGCCCAGCCTCGACAGGGTTCATCTGCCTCAGCATCCATGCCACCGTTTCCGGCGACATGACACGGACCATGGTTTCTCTGCTCGCGCGAGGGAGACTCGCTACGATGCTCCCCATATCTGCCGGATGCAGGCGCCGGATCAATTCCCAGGCGGAGCGCTCCCTTCCCGCCTTGACCAGCTCCTGAACCTCGCTGGCGATTTCGGCCGCCTCGTCTAGTGAGATGGCCTGAGGCTGCTGGATGTCCCCCTCGAAGGCCCGCACATTTTCAGGGTTCCTGGGATCGATTTCCATCGGCCAACTCCTACTGCGGGATTGTTCCCACCAAGGCTGGACTGAATTCCATGACGCCTCCGTGGTTGTGAGTCTCTCAGCCTGGAGAACAGGCTACCCAAGTTGGGAGCGCTGCGACAAGACTCGGCCTAGTACGGCAGGCCGACCTCATATTACTCTGTTCCCGCTTCTATGCTACACTCTGGCGCGAAGCCATGAGTAGCCTCGCTCTCGACTTCAGGCCATCCGTTCCTACGCTGGACGCCAACGTGTCCATCGGGCGGCGGCATGATCGCGTGGTCTCCGTCGATTCCGCCGACGGGGCGCGCGCCGAGATGGAGCGCGCCGGGATTAGCCGCGCCATCGCCTACGCGCCCCACGCGGCCGCCTACGACTCCGGCGAGGGCAACGCGATGCTCATGGACGCAGTACGCGGCTCCCATGACCTCCTGCCGCAGTTCGTGTGCAACCCAGCCTCCGACGACCTCGCCAAGACCGCGGCGCATGTCGAGGCCGAGGGCGTCCGCTCGGTCAGGATGCTGCCGGGCCTCCACAACTACCCGTTCCGCCCCTGGGTCGTAGAGCCGTGGCTGGACTGGCTTGCCGATGCCCGCATTCCCGTATGGCTGCCCGTCGAGTACGACCTTCTCGGCGCGGTCTATTCGCTCGACCCGCGGGACGTGTATGACACGCTGTCGGAGCGGCAGGACGTCAGGGCCGTGCTGAGCGAGGCGAAGTACCACGACGCATCCTGGGCGCTGCCGCTGGTCCGGAGCCTGCCTAACCTGGACTTCGAGCTGTCGCGGTTCGTGGTTACGGGCGGGATAACGTCCGCGATAGAGGCGATAGGGCCTGAGCGCGTCCTCTTCGGGTCGCGGTTCCCGGACTCTGCCATGTCGCCGCAGCTGTACAGCCTGCACCACTGCGGGCTGGACGATGACGACCTCCGGGCCATATGCGCGGACAACGCGGAGCGGCTGCTGGGGTTGAGCTGAACCATGTCCATAGACATGCCCGTCATAGACTTCCATACGCACCTGGGGAGCTGGGGACGCTTCGGCGTTGACGGCGACCCAGACCGCTTCGTCGAGATAATGGACCACGCGGGAATAGACGCGGCGTGCATCAACTGCATCTTCTACGGGGACGCCCGGCGCGCCAACGACCTCGTGGCCGAGTTCGTATCGCGCCGGCCTGACCGCTTCATCCCCGTCGCATTCGTTACCCCGCACTACCCGGACGAGGCCCTGCGCGAGCTCGACCGCGCCTTCGACCATCTCGGCATGAAGTACCTGAAGATCTACCCCGACTACTTCCGCAAGCCCAACGACGACCCGGCCTATTTTCCCATCTACGAGTGGCTGAACGAGCGCGGGCTGGCGGTAATGGCGCACGCGACCTACTCGTTCGACAAGCCGGGCGTAACTCCATACGACCGCTTCACGGCCCTATCCGAGCGCTTCCCGAACGTCAAGTGGGTACTCGCCCACGCCGGCGGCTGGGGGCCTGACAAGGCTATCGAAGCGGCGCGAGACCTCCCGAACGTCTATCTCGAGACCTGCGGCTCGCTCGCCGCGCGCGGGGCGATAGAGAACTCCGTCCGGACCGCGGGGGCGGACCGCGTGCTCTTCGGGACCGACATGGCGCTGCTGGACGCCCGGCACCAGATAGGCAAGATAATCACCGCCGACATCCCCCACGACGACAAGCGCAAGATACTCGGCCTGAACGCAATCAAACTGCTAGACCTGGAGGTATAGCATGAGGTTAGCATCGTGAAGCTGACAGCGGTCCTGGCGAGTGGGATGGTTGGTCTGTTCATGATAGCTGTGACGGGATGCGCCACTGATTATGGGCCGGATGTGTCCAGACTTCAGGCAGAGTTGGACGCTGCGGAGGAACGCATTACTCGACTGGAGGAACTTCAGCGAGCGGGAACGAATACCGGACTTGTCACAGATAATGCCCTTGAAGACCCAGGCGCGCGTAATCGCGATCTGGCTAGCTATGACGACAGGGCGCTGATGCAAGAGTTTGCCGAATGCATTCTAGTCCCACTCGTGGGTCTTCAGGATGAAGCTGCGAATGCCGTTATGGTGGACTGGGTGGAAAAGGCATTATGGGTCTCGGCAGACCCACATGACTTTGACGAGTCCAGAATCAGAACAGCGAGAGACTTTTACTGTTCTTATCAATAGACTGACGGAGGAATCTGACATGAACCACAACCTGGCAATACACGGCGGCCGGCCCGTTCGCGCCAGGCCCTTCGGCCCAACCCACGACTTTGGCGAGGACGACGTCGCCGCGGTCGGCGACGTGATACGCTCAGGCAACGTGGGCCGCGGCCCGGTCGTGGACAGGTTCGAGGCGGCGTTCGCGGAGCGGCACGGCGTCGAGTGGGCCGTCACCGTCAACTCGGGCACGTCCGCCATGCACACCTGCATCGGCGCTATCAACCCCGACCCAGGCGACGAAATCATAGTTACTCCCTGGACCTCCGGCGGCTCCATCATCGGGGCGCTGCTGCATAACTGCGTCCCCGTCTTCGCGGACATAGACGAGACGTACACCCTCGACCCGTCCGACGTGGAGGCCAAGATAACCCCGCGCACGCGGGCCATCATCGCCGTCCACCTTTTCGGGAACGCCTGCGACATGACCGCGCTGCGCGAGGTCGCCGACCGCCACGGCATATTCCTAGTGGAGGACTGCTGCCAGGCGCACCTCGCCGAGCACCAGGGCCGGATAGTCGGCTCCATCGGCGACATCGCGGGGTTCAGCTTCGGCGGCAAGCACCTGTCGGCGGGCATGGGCGGAGCCGTGCTGACCAGCAACAGGGCGCTCTGGGAGCGAGCCGTCTTGTTCCGCGACGCCGCGCTGCCGCGCGGCAACGGCCCCCTGGAGGGTATGCCATACGCCAACTACTTCCTGGCGCCGAACTACAAGATCAACGACATCCTCGCCGCCCTTCTGCTCAACCAGCTAGGCAAGCTCGACGGCTACGTCGAGAACAAGGCGCGCAGCGCGAGCAACATCATCGAGGGGCTGTCCCACGCGGCAGAGATTACCCCGCAGGCCGTGCGGCCCGGCGACCGCCATTCGTACTGGAACTTGGGGTTCACGATAGACACTGGCGCGCTGCGATGCACGGCCAACGACTTCGCGGACGCGGTGAGCGCGGAGGGCGTCCCGATGGCCGGGCCTTACGTGGGATCGGGCGACGTTGGCCCGCTGTACCGCAACGCCTTCCTCGCGGGGCCAGACCTCTACGGCAAGACTCGATTCCCACTCGACTATCAGCGCGAGCGCCCGGTGGACTACCGGCAGGTTACGTGTCCGAACGGCGAGGCCATCATGGGCCGCGGCGTGTCGCTGATAATGCAGCCGAGCTACACCGAGGACGACGTCGCCGACATGATCCAGGCAACCCGCAAGGTGGCAGACGCGGCGCGCGACGGGGCGCTGGCCCCAGCGAACTCGTAGGGCGGGTTTGCAACCCCGTCCTCGGCCAACCCTGAACCAAAGGAGACACGCATGACCAGGTCCATGGATTCGCTCGTCGAGGAGTACCGGCGCAGGACGCCGAAGTCCCGCGCCCAGTGGGAGCGCGGAGCGCCCGTGATGCCCGGCGGCGTAATCAAGGGCGCCTACTGGACAAGCCCATATCCCCACTACGTCGACAAGGCCAAGGGCTGCTACGTCTGGGACATCGACGGCAACCGGTACGTAGATTTCGGCAACCACCACTCCGCGATGGTATTGGGACACAGCCACCCCGACGTCGTCGCAGCCGTCCGAGGCGAGATCGACCGGGGCTTCGGACTGGGCGGGCCGACGGACTTGGAAGCCGAGATAGCCGAGGAGATCACCGGCCGCTTCCCTTCTATCGACAAGGTGCGCTTCTGCAATTCGGGAACGGAGGCGTCGCTGCACGCTACCCGGATGGTCCGCGCCATCACCGGGCGGCCGAAGATAGCCAAGTTCGAGGGGGCTTACCACGGCAGCCACGACGCGGTGGAGGTGAGCTCCGCGGGCGCGGCTGGTCCCGCCGACTCGCCCGATCCGGTTGCCGCCTGGAAGGGCATGTCCCGCGCCGCCGAGGAGGACGCGGTCATCCTGCCGTACAGCGACCGCGAGTCCGTCGAGCTCATACTCCGCGAGCGCAAGGACGAGATAGCAGGCGTCTTCTACGACGCAAAGCCGGGCTCGTGGGAGATATCCGACGATTTCACGCGCTTCGTCCGCGACGTTACCGCCGAGCTTGGCATCCCGATGGTGATGGACGAGGTTGTGAGCTTCAGGTCCGGGCCCGGCGGCGCCCAGGGACTCGCGGGCATCGAGCCCGACGTTACGATATTCGGGAAGGCGTTCGGCGGCGGATTCCCCATCGGCGCCATCGGCGGCAAGGACGAATACATGCAGATCCTCGACAACACTGGGGAGCCGACCGGGATGGGCCAGAGCGGGACCTTCTCGGGCAATTCGTTCACGCTCGCGGCGGGGCTGGCGACTATCAGGGGCCTGACGCCCGAGGTGTACGCCCACGTTGACCGCCTGCGCGAGAGGCTGCACGAAGGGCTCGTGGGGGTGTTCGAGGAGGCCGGGCAGCCCGCCCGCGTCGTCAGCGCTGGCGCAGGACTCGACTTCTACATGACGGACCAGCCGATGAACAGCTACCGCAGCGTGTCCACCCTCCCCGACGCCGAGCTCGCGGACCGCATAGGACTCGCCCTTTTCCTCAAGGGTTTCTCCATGCGCGGCGGCATCGGCGCAACCATCTCCGCGCCCATGCAGGACAAGCACATAGACGGCTTCCTCCAGGCCATGCAAGAGCTGCTGTCCGAGTCGGACTGAGATTCTCTTTGCCTTAAAAGGAAAGGGGTCTGAATCAGGATTCGCGGGATTGGGAGAAGCGCTGGCGGGACGCCGGCCCTCCCAGGATGGGGGGGGGGGGGGACTGAATCACCCTCACCCTAGCCCTTTCCCATCGAGGGAGAGGGGGTGAGGTGGGCGCGTTGAGTTGCCTTCACCCTTTGGGTCTCTCCCCTGTTGGGGAGGGTGGTGAAGGCTGGGGGCCTGTTGGCGCCTTCGGCTATGTTCGTTTTGTCTCGGCCGGCTCCTTTTGCGGGCTTATCGCCCTTATCCTGGCCCTTCTCCCGTTTGGGGAGAGGGGACGGGGCCGGGGAATTGCCCTTGTCTCCTTTGCCCTTTCCCTTTGGGGGAGGGCGCAGGGTTGGGGCGTTTTGCCCTCACCCTGGCCCTTTTCCCCCTTGAGGGAGAGGGTACTTGTGCGGGTCTTGGGACCCGCGTCCTGTCTACTCCTGGTTTCTCCCGCTCTCGCGGGAGATGAGTTTGCCTTGCAAGGCAGTGACTCCGGTACTTGCTTCGAGGATGCCGACGTCGATCGCCCGCCGACACTGGGGGTGCAGCCCCTCCTCTAACTTTCTCGGACGGCTGACGGGCCCTTGCGGGACCGCCTGCGTTTCGCGCTTGGACCTTCCACCCGCCAAGGCGTCGGGCTGCGCTGGCTACGGTCCTCCCGGTCGTCCGAGAGTCCGCACCTGGAACGGGGGAGACGCATTTGGCACTGCGTCCTCCTGGCGAGGCGCCGAAACACAGCCGGACCTTCTCATACCGCAGGTGGTCCCGTCCCAACATCAGCGGCGGCATGAATGCCCACAAGTTTTGGCAGAGGTGGTTCTGTGCTCGTTTGGTGTACGCCCCTTCGGGCCGTCTACCAGACTAGCACGGCTGTTCTCGCGGTGTCAAGGGGCAGCTTGGGCAATTTGGGGGCAATTTTCGGGGGATTGTTACTCTCACCCTGGCCCTCTCCCATCGAGGGAGAGGGGATATGGGATTGCCGAAGGGGGTGGCCTGGGTTTAGAATGGTATGAGCCGGAGGGGTGGCCGAGCGGTTTAAGGCGCTGGTCTTGAAAACCGGTATGAGAGCAATCTCATCGTGGGTTCGAATCCCACTCCCTCCGCCAGCTTCGACATTGATGGGCGGGTCCGGGCCCGCCCCTACGTTTGCGCGGGATGACGGGGCGTCATGAAGGTTCACGAATATCAGGCCAAGCGGGTCCTCGCAGAGGCGGGCGTACCCGTTCCGCGGGGCGAGATGGCGCGTTCGGCGGACGAGGCCCGCAAGGCAGCCGAGCGTCTGGGCGGCAAGGCGGTGGTGAAGGCGCAGGTCCACGCCGGCGGGCGCGGGAAGGCCGGCGGGATCCGCGTCGCATCGTCGCCCGAAGAGGCGGGCAGGGCGGCCGAGGAGATGCTCGGCTCCAGGCTCGTGACGTTCCAGACGGGGCCAGAGGGGGCTCCGGTCTCCGCCGCGCTGGTGGAGGAGCCGCTCGAAATCGCGCGCGAACTCTACCTAGCTATCGTCATGGACGGCGCGGCCCGCGGCCCGGTCGTCATAGCCAGCCAGGCCGGCGGCATGGAGATAGAGGAGGTGGCGGAACGCACGCCCGGCAAGATAATGCGAATCCCAATAGATCCTGGGCTCGGTCTCCAGCCGTACCAGGGCCGAAAGCTCGCATACGGACTCGGCTTCGAGGGGGCTCAGGCCCGGCCCGCCGCTGCGATGATGGGAAGGCTGTACAGCGTCTTCCGGGAGAACGACTGCTCCCTAGTCGAGATCAATCCGCTGGCGGTTACGTCCGACGGCAGGATACTCGCCGCCGACGCCAAGCTCGATTTCGAAGACGACGCGCTGTTCCGTCACCCCGCACTTCGGGAGATGCACGACCCGGCCCAGGACGACCCGCTGGAGGCCCAGGCGTCGGAGTTCGGCATCAGCTACGTCAAGCTGGACGGCGACGTCGGATGCATGGTCAACGGCGCGGGCCTAGCGATGGCTACGATGGACGTTATAGGGCAGGCCGGGGGCGGCCCCGCCAACTTCCTGGACGTCGGGGGCGGCGCGGATGAAGACAAGGTAGCCCGCGCTCTCTCTATCATCCTGTCGGACCCTAGCGTCAAGTCCGTGCTGGTCAACATCTTCGGCGGCATCCTGCGATGCGACGTGGTGGCAAAGGGAATGCTGCAGGCGGTCGGCGAGAATCCGCAGACGGACCGGCCAATGGTGGTCCGCATGTTGGGGACCAACGCGGAGGAAGGGCGCGGGATACTATCGGCGTCCGGGCTGAACGTCGCGCTGGTGGACGACCTGGCGGAGGCGGCGCAGGCGGTTTCGCGTTATTCCCGCGCGAGCGGGATTCCATCAGGACCAGGAGCTGCCAGATGAGCATCCTCGCCGGCGCGGATACCCGGCTGCTCGTGCAGGGGATCACCGGCAGGGAGGGCAGCTTCCACGCCGGGCGGTGCAGGGAGTACGGCACGAACCTGGTCGCCGGGGTTACGCCCGGCAAGGGCGGCGGGCTGTTCGAGGAGTCCATCCCCATCTACAACACTGTGGAGGAGGCCGTCGTCGAGACCGGCGCGAACATGTCGCTCATATTCGTTCCGCCGCCATTCGCAGCCGACGCGATAGTCGAGTCGGTGGACGCAGGCATTCCCACCATCGCCTGCATCACCGAGGGCATTCCCGTGTCGGACACGGTCGCGGTCGTCCACTACACGAGGGACAAGGACGTAACGGTCATCGGCCCGAACTGTCCCGGTCTCATATCGCCGGGCCATAGGTGCAAGGCCGGGATCATGCCGGGCAGCATACACATGCCCGGCAGGGTGGGCGTGGTCTCGCGGAGCGGCACGCTGACCTACGAGGCGGTGGGCCAGCTCACAGCGCTTGACATCGGGCAATCCACCTGCGTGGGCATCGGCGGGGACCCTGTGAGCGGCACGTCCTTCATTGACGTGTTGGCGATGTTCGAGGACGACCCGGACACCGACGCGGTGGCGCTGATAGGCGAGATAGGCGGGACGCGCGAGCAGGAGGCGGCCGAGTTCATCGAGAGCGATTTCACCAAGCCCGTGGCGGCCCTGATAGTGGGGCGCAGCGCCCCTCCGGGGCGGCGCATGGGGCACGCGGGGGCCATCATCACCGGCAGGTCAGCCCGCGCATCCGAGAAGATAGCGGCGCTCGAACGGGCGGGGGCGGCTATAGCGCCATCGCCGGCTCACATAGGCGCCACAGTCCAGTCGATACTGGCCTAGCGCTGGTTCAATGTAGTATTGGCAAATCACCCTCACCCTAGCCATCTCCCGTCAAGGGGGAGGGGATAAGGCTGGACGCATGCGCTCCCAGGATGTCCGCGCAGATGCGTGAACGGGCTTCTCCCGCGCCGACTCGCACCCGGGGCCTCAGCTCGCTTCGGCGTCGGCGCGGGACGCCTCGCAAGCCTCGCACATGCAGAGCTTCCGGAGGAGGTCGAACGGGTATATGCCCGTGAAGTGCGCGTCGCTCCAGAGGAATTGGACCGCGTACTGCCCGACCAGCAGGTAATCCTCGGCTCTCAGGTCCGCGTCCACGGCCGCCGGGTCGAGGAGTTGGCGTCGGCTCCACTCCTCCACGCACTCGGCGCAGCCGCAGTTCAGCCGCAGGTAACGCGCCTCGTACTCGCTGCGGTGGCCGTCGGCCCATTCGACGACCACGCCGCCGTCGAGTATGGTAATCTCCGCCACGTTAGATGCCATAATGACCTCCGCGCATAGTCTATATGCGCGGCGCGTGTCCCGCCACGAATTCCGGGATATAATTCCTTCATGCTCATGCGAACGATGTCTCTACGCGGGGTCCTCAGCGGCTCCGGGGCGGCGGCCGCGTCGGTCCTGTCCATGCTCGCGGTTGTTGCCTGCGGCGCGCAGGGAGGCGTAGATGCGCCCGCGGCCGCAAGCCGCGCCTGGGCGGCAGGGCTGGAGCAGGTTCCCTGGGAGGTGCGAATCGAGGAATCCGATGGCTACGTGGAAGCTCCCCAGATACTGATCAAGCGCACGCCCGAAGAGCTTGCCGACATGCTCGCCGACTACCGCCTGTTCGATTACGAGTTCAGAAAGGCCATCGTCGAGCCCCGGTTCATAGCCGCGGAGCAGGCCAGCGACAGGTTCGCCAACCGGCAGGTGCTGGGCGTGTCTATCAACGGCGATCATCGCGCCTACGCCATCCACTTCATCGAAGGGCACGAGATAGTGAACGACACCGTGGGCGGTCTGCCCATCGCCGTAACCTATTGACCGCTATGCGACACGGGCGTGGTCTATGCCCGCGAGGTAGATGGGCAAACGCTAACGTTCGACGTATCGGGCATGCTGTACGATGGCATCCTAGTGATGCGGGACAGGGAGACGGGCTCGCTGTGGAGCCAGGCTATCAGCTCCGCGATAGACGGCCACTTCGACGGCATGGTTCTCGAAGTCGTGGCGGCGGAGAGGGTTTCGTGGAGGAGATGGATGGAGGAGCGTCCCGACTCCCTGGTCTTGGGGTTTCCACCGAGACCGGGCTCGTGAGACGGCGCGGCGCATCCAATTCAGTGAAGGAGTGGAGGTCTTGCATACAACCTTGAAGCTGGCGACTCTGCTCTCCGCGCTCCTAACGGCAGCCGCCGTCGCCTGCGGCCAAGTGGAAACGGACGCTGTGGACGGGTCGGCAGCCGCGCGGCAGGGAACAGGGGCCGCGGTCGTTTCCGCGCCCGCGCCGCAGCAGCTCGATACGGACGTCGCTCCGGCCGACCCGTTGAAACGCCAGGAGCCCAACGTCGCCGCGGCTTTCAGCAGGCCGGAGGGCGAAAAGACGCGGTCTCTGGAGATCATAGACGTCCTCCCGAAGGACGCCATTCCCTCCATAGACAACCCCTCGTTCCTGGACGCGGGGCAAGCGTCGGAGCAGATGTCCGGCGAGGACCTGGTTATCGGCATCTCCCTCAACGGCGAGCACAAGGCGTACTCGACGGCTTACCTCAGCAGCCACGAGATAGTGAACGACACGGTTGGGGGGAAGCCGGTCGCGGTGACGTGGTGACCGCTCTGCTTCACGGGCATAGTCTATGCCCGAGAGGTCAACGGGGAGACGCTGACGTTCGGGGTCTCCGGCAAGCTGATCATGAACGCTCTGGTGATGTACGACCGGGAGACCGATTCGCTGTGGAGCCAGTTCCTTGGCGAGGCGGTGCGGGGCAAGCTCGAGGGCGCGAAGCTCGAGTTGGCGCCATCTCGGCTCACGCGCTGGTCGGCGTGGAAGGAAGAGTATCCGGATACGCTGGCGCTGGACATCGGCCGCCCCGTGTTCGACCAATATCTCGACTACTACGTTGGGCCTTCCGCGGGGATACTCGGGCAGTCCAACCGCGACGACCGTCTCATCGGCAAGGACCTGGTTGTCGGCATCCTGGGCGACGAGTCCCAGAGGGCCTACGCGCATAAGCACCTGACCAAGGCGCGCGTCCTGAACGACACCTTCGAGGGAACGAGCATCGTCGTGACGCTCGACCTGAACAGCGGGGCGACTGGGATCTTCGAGCGGAGCGTGCAGGGCAGGCTGCTGACCTTCTCCCACGGCCCGGGGCCTGGTGAGATGACCGACGTGGAGACGGGGACGTCCTGGAGCAAGCTGACGGGCATGGCGAGGGGCGGCGAGCTGGAGGGCATGAGGCTCACGCCGTTCCCGTCCTTCGACGCCTTCTGGTTCGGCTGGAGCGACTTCTACCCGAACACGGAGCTATACGATCCTGTAGTCGAGTGATTCCAAGTCGCCTGACCATGATTCTGCGATTGCCACAGGGACACAATCCCGTCTCACCGCTCGTGTTCCCAGATGCCCCGGGCTCCCACGTCAACGCCGCCATCCACTGACAGGGCTTGGCCGGTTACCCACGAGGCTTCGTCGGACGCCAGGTAGGCTGCCGCGTACGCGATGTCCTCGGGGTGGCCCGTTCGGGCTAGGGAGGCTGGGGCTGGGGCGATGGCTCCGTCCCCTATGGGCGCTCGGAACAGCCCGGCTCCGATGACGTTCACGCGGATGTTGTCAGGGTACAGCTCACGCGCCAAGTTGCGTGCGAAGCCGATCACTCCGCCCTTTGCGGCTCCGTATGCGGGGTTGCCCTCCTGTCGGACGCTGAAGCTGGCGGCGACGGCGACTATCGAGCCGCCGCCCTGCGCTTTCATTATGGGACGGCAGCATTGGGCTACGTTGTAGATGCTGTTCAGCGTGTTGGATAGCGCGCTGGCCCAGAACGCCTCGTCCACGTCGTCGAAACTCCTATCGGGCTCGAACGAGCCGCCGGCGGCGCAGTATGCGATGTCTATGCGGCCGCGGGCGCTGTATATCTCGTCCGCGACGCGGGCCGCTTCCGACCTGATGGCGAGGTCGCCCGGGGCTACGGTGACGCTGCCGCCGGCGGCCCTGACGCGCGAGGCAGTTTCCTCCAGATCGCCGCGGCCGCGGGCGGTGATGACGACGTTCGCGCCCTCCTGCGCGAAGAGGACAGCGGCGGCCCGGCCCATCCCCGTCCCGACTCCCGCCATCCACGCGGTCTTGCCTTCGAGTCTCATGTTCGCCCCTCCTGTGATTGCAGGCGCGGCAGCACCTTATCCCCAAAGAGCCTCATGGCTCTCGAAACGACCCTGGGGGCCATCTGGCCCGTGTTGAACTTCAGCATCAGATTGCGCAGGCCGATGCGTCGGAGCGCGTCAATCCTGTCGGCCACTTGGCCGGGAGTCCCCACGATGAACGCCTCCGCTATCTTCTCTTCGTAGCTCGCCGCGGAACCCGGCTCCCCGCAGTCGGACGGTGGGTTGAGCGTTCGTCGGGCTTCCCTGACATGCTCTTGTTCATTCCGGCAGCCCTCCTCGGCAATCTCCTCGGCTTCGCCGTAGGTGTCGGCTATGGAGACGCCCTTCCATATCCATACTTGGTCGAGCGCACACGCCACCGCGTCGTCCCCGAATCCCGCCTGACGCATGGCCTCCTCGTATAGCGCGAGGCGCTCCGCTATCTCGGCGTCTCCCAGTCCTCCCATCAGGATGGGCCTTCCGATGGAGGCCATCGCCCTGATAGAGCGCTCGCCAAGGACCGCCCTGACCAGTGGCGGGTGAGGCTTCTGGTAGGGTCTTGGGCGCATCTCTGGGATGGCAGCCGACCAGAACTTGCCCTCGTAGCGCAGGGCGCGGGCAGTCCAAGCTTTCACCAATAGGTCCTCGGCCTCGTCGAGCCGATCATAGCCTTGCTCCAGCGTAGTCCCGAAGCCGGCGTACTCGTAGTGGTTGAACGCCGATCCTCGCCCAGCGCCGACGATGAGCCGGCCATGGCTGAGGTTGTCGAGCAAGGCCGTCTGCACCGCCAGCCTGACGGGATGATGCAAGGCCATCTCGACCACCGCGAAGCCGATCTTTATCCGCGTCGTCCGGGCGGCGATGGCCGCGCCGAAGACTATGGGGTCGGCGTAGACGCTCTCGCCGGAGAAGTGGTGCTCGGTGAGCCAGGCGGCGTCGAGGCCGATCTCTTCGGCCAGCAAGGCCTCGTCGAGGGTCGAGTCGATGGTTGCCGAGTCGTCCTCTGGCCGACGGCAGATAGGGGCCATGAACAAGCCGATTCTCAAGCGTCCGCGTCCATCGCTTCGTCCTCGTCCAGCTTCCCGAGTATAGCGTCGAGCGGGCCTGTCAACTCCGAGAACGATACCTGGCCCGGCGCTATCGCGACCCTTCCGCGGCGCGGCCCGTCGTCGGTATCCACGAGCGCCCAGTCGCCCACGTCGAGCTCCCGCTCCCCGGGGCGATAGAACCTGAGCGGCTGCATCTCGTGGAGCCTCACCCCGACCACGCTGGAGACGCGCCGGCCTTCGGTCATGGCTGTCTCACTCTTGGAAGGTCGAGCATCATCACCTCGAGGGACAGCCGGGGGTTGACGTTGCGCTCGATGAGGCTCTTGGTCTCGCGTATCGCGCTGATGGCGCCGGCGACCTGGCTCCGGGTGAGAGAGTCCGCGACCGAGCTCAGCGACTCCATTCTCGATGCGTTGGCGGCGAGATGGGGCAGCCCTTCCTTGACGAGCATCACGTCTCGCCACCAACCGACCCACACATCTAGCTCGCTCCGGCCTGCCTCCCTGTTGCGGTCGGCGGCAGAGCCGAGCTTGGCGGCGTGCGCGAATCGGTCGGCCATGCCGCCGAGCACGACCTCTTCGAGGATATCGAGCTTCTCGTCCGTCTGTGTCAGGAGCTCGGGGTTCTCGGCGGCGCGAATCGCCCAGCCTGGCCTGCCGCCGGCGAGCCTGGCTATTCGGTCCGCCTCATCCGCGGCCATCCCCAGGCGATCGACAAGCGCAGCCGCTATCGCGCCGCCGGCCACTGGCCTGAGCTCGACGAGCTGGCAGCGTGAGACCACGGTCGGGAGCAGGGCTTCCGGCTTCGACGTGAGCAGCAGCAGCACAACCTGCGGCGGCGGCTCTTCGAGGGTCTTGAGCAGGCTGTTGGCCGCCTCGTCGCTCAGCCGCTCGGCTGCGTCGAATATGACGACCCGGAACCGCCCTTCGAAAGGCGCCAGGGCCGTCTCGCGCTGCACGGCCCTCACCTGGTCTATGCCTATCAGGGTGCGGCTGCGTCCTTCGGGGCCGTCCTCTAGGCCCACCACGTGGACGCCGGCGTGTATGCTCCGGCGCGTCCGGTCACATCCCTTGCATTCTCCACAGGGCCTTGCGCTCCCGTCGCAGTTCAGGGCGGCGGCGAGGTCTATGGCGAGGGACATCTTGCCGACGTGGCGCGGCCCGGTGACCAGGTAGGCGTGCGAGAGCCTGTCCCCGTCCAGCGCACGGCGGAGGGCGGCCACCGCCTTCTCGTTTCCTATCGTCCGCCAGCCCGACGCGTTCATCACTCGATGACGTCCAGGGCCATCATGTCGTCGTAGGTCTCGCGCCGCCTTATCAGCCTGGCCTGGCCTTCGTGAACCATGAGCACTGCGGGGCGCGGGTTCAGGTTGTAGTTGCTCGCCATCGAGGGGGCGTATGCGCCCGACGCGGGAATGGCGACGAGGTCGCCCGTATCCAGGGCTGGCATCTCGACGTCGCGGACGAGCACGTCGCCGGACTCGCAGTACTTCCCCGCGAGCGTAACCTTCTCGGCGGGCTTGGCCGACATGCGGTTGGCCGCAACGGCCTCGTACTGCGAGTCGTAGAGCGCAGGCCGTATGTTGTCGCCCATTCCGCCGTCCAAGGACACGTACTTGCGAACGGTGGGGATGTCCTTGACCGCGCCCACGGTGTACAGGGCCACGCCCGCTCGGCCCACGATGGAGCGGCCCGGCTCGATGGTGAGCAGAGGCTCGCCGAAGCCAAGATCGGCGGCTCGGCGCTGGAGGGTCGCGGTTATCACCTCCGCATACGACGAGATGGGCGGGGGCGGCTGGTTACGCAGGTATCCGATGGCGAATCCGCCGCCGGGACTGAACTCTCGCAGGTCGAGGCCGCTCTTCTGGAAGGGCGCCAGGAAGGTCAGCGTCGTATCCACGGCGATAGAGTACGGCTCGAGCTCGAATATCGGCGAACCCAGGTGGAAGTGTATACCCACCAAGTCCAGGTTGGACGCTTCGAGGGCCTGCCTGACCGCCAGCTCGGCGTCCCCGGTCTCTATCGAGAAGCCGAACTTGCTGTCCAGTATCCCCGTCGTCGTCTTCGCGTGGGTGTGCGGGTCTATCCCCGGCGAGAGCCTGAGCATCACGTCCTGGGTCCTGCCGCGCGCCGCCGCCACCTCGTCCAGCATGTCCAGCTCGTAGAAGCTATCGACGACGATGCGGCCAATCCCGTTGTCCACGCCCATCTCGAGCTCGTCCCTGCCCTTGTTGTTGCCGTGGAAGTAGACGTCTGACATCGGGAATCCCGCGGCAACGGCTACGGCCAGCTCGCCGCCGGAGACCACGTCCATCCCCAGCCCCTCCTCATGCACCAGCCGAGCCAGGGCCGGGTTGACGTATGCTTTCGAGGCGTACAGGACCTTAGTCCTGGCGTAGCGCGACGTGAACTCATGGACGAACTCGCGGCACATGCCGCGGAGGGTGGCCTCGTCGAACACGTACAGGGGCGTGCCGTACTCCGCCGCAAGGCCGGCAACGTCGCAGCCGCCGATAGACAGGTGGTCGTCCGCCGTGACGGCCGCGGTCGTGGGGAATAGGGCGGCGTTTGCGAATGGCATCGGGGTCTCCTGGCAGGTCGGTTCTTCTTGTACGAGAGTATTCTAGCATCTTGGGGCGCGCCGAACTGTGATTCGCGCGATTTGTGTGATGCGGATGATTGGAATATGTCGGCGCAACCCATTGCGGCGACCCAGTCCTTGACTTGACGCGCCGACCTGTGCGAGAATCCCGCCCATCTTGGCGTTATCCGCCATGAAATAGGAGATGATCATGGTACTCCATAACTTCAGATTCATAGTTGCGCTGCTTGCGGCGCTTGGGCTCGTGGCTGCGCTGGCGTGCGGCGGCGCAGACGACGCCAGCGACACGGGAGCGTCCTCCGCGCCAGCGGACAGTGCCCCCTCGACGACGCAGCAGCAGCCCGCGCCCACGTCGGCGCCCGCCGCCACCAAGCCCGCGCCCACGCAGGTGCCCCTCCAGCAGGCCGCGGCCGTGAAGGAAGAGCAGGCGCCCAAGCCAGCCCTCGCGACCAAGGAGGTTGCGATGGAAGACGCCAAGGCTGACTTCCAGTACGAGCCCGCGCCTCAGCTCCCGGGCGTCTATTGGGACTACAAGTACACGGGTCCAAGGCCGACCGAGTTCAGCGAGAACCCCAGGTTCGCCGAGATGGTCAAGGCGGGCCAGCTCCCGCCCGTCGAGGAGCGGCTGCCAGAAGAGTTCAAGGTCGTATCGCCTCCCGACGGCATCGGCGACTACGGAGGAACCCGGCGGATCACCTGGTCCGGCGGCGTCAGCGCGTGGCTCTCCTGGTACTACTGGGACAAGAAGAACGCCAACGAGGTTGAGCACCTTCCGCACGTCGGGTTCTTCGAGATCAGCGAGGACGGACGCACCTACACCTTCCGCAACCGCAAGGGCCTCAAGTGGTCCGACGGCACGCCCATGACAATCGAAGACGTCCGCTTCGCATGGCAAGACGTGAACCTCAACAAGGTCCTCCACGAGACCCCACAGACACAGTGGCTCGACTCCGTCACGGGCAACATCGTCAAGTTCGCCGTGGTCGATGATCTCCACTGGACCCTCTCGTTCGATACACCGGACTACATCCTGATGGAGGGCGAGGTCAGGCCCGGCTCCAACTGCACCTCCTTCTACTACTGCTTCTACTCTCCTTCGCATTACATGAAGCAGTTCCACCAGGACTACGCGGACGCCGACAAGCTGCAGCAGCTCATAGACGAAGCCGAGGCGGGCGACTGGCCGCGCTTCTGGGGCCAGATGAACAACTACGGCACACACGTCAACTGGCCTTGGATGGGCCACTGGACGCTGGCCTCGGAGTCCGACACGCTCTACCAGATGGACGCCAACCCCTACTTCTTCGAGGTTGACCCCCACGGGAACCAGCTTCCCTACAACGACGGCATCCAGATCATCAAGGTCGAGAGCCGCGAGGTCGCGGTCTTCCGCAGCATGGCGGGCGAGACCGACATCCAGGGACGCGACTTCCTGGTGTCCGAGATTCCCCTATACAGGTCCAACCAGGACAAGGGCAGCTTCTCAATCAAGATCTGGCCCACCACGGGCCCAGGCGACATCGCCATGAGCATCTGCATAACCTGCAACCAGGACGCAGAGATCGGAAAGCTCATGCGGACGCAGGACTTCCGGAGGGCGCTCTCCTTCGCGGTTGACCGCGAGGGCATGAACGACTCC
This sequence comes from uncultured Dehalococcoidia bacterium, assembly GCA_958296115.1. Lineage (GTDB taxonomy): Bacteria > Chloroflexota > Dehalococcoidia > Lucifugimonadales > CAJWER01. The sequence continues at coordinate 962,960 of OY282442.1, read as the reverse complement.
CTCTACCTCGGCCTCGGAATCCCCAACAACTGGGTCCCGCACCCCGCCGTCCAGTACTACCCGGGCGAAGAGTACGCCTTCAAGGACATCGAGTACGACCCCGACAAGGCCAACGAGATCCTCGACAGCCTCGGCTACACCGCCAAGGACGCAGAGGGCTACCGGATCAGGACCGACGGATCGGGCGAGAGGCTCTCCTTCAGGACCGTCTCGGAGCTCGGACAGACGGGTGACGCCGCCCAGCTCATGCTCGACTACTGGGCAGAGGTGGGCGTCGAGTTCAAGGACAAGAACATGAACGCGCCCTGGACCCTCAGCTACCCAGGCAAGGAGCCGCTGGCTATCCTGCGCCACTTCTCCCTCTACGGCGCCAACCCCTGGTTCTCGAGCTGGACGCGATGCTGCGCCACCGGCGGAGGCCCGGCATTCTCGCCCGACATCTCCGACCTGCCCCGCAGTATGCAGCGCGGCCCCAACGGCGCCGTGCCCAGCGAGGACGGATACATGCCGCGGTGCGACTGCGAGATGAGCCCCGTCTGGGAGCCCACAGCCCCCGCGGACACTTACCCCGCAGACCCGACGGGCAACGTGGCGGTGCTGCACGATAGCTGGCACAAGGGCCGGTCCATCCCAGCGCTCTCGCCGGAGCGCATCGAGCTCGGCAAGAACATCTTCCGCATCCACGCGGACGAGAAGTACTACCTCAGCGTCGTATCCCACATGGGCTACATGCGAGGCGTCATCCTGCACCAGAACAACCACCTGAACGTCCCGGAGACTCACACCTCCGACACAGGCGGCTGGTACAACGAGCTCTTCTACTTCCCAGGCGGCATCGACAACATCCAGTAGCGCCGACTGCACGCACAGACAGGCAACGAAACAGGCGGCCCGGACTACTGATAGTCCGGGCCGCTTCTTTCCCTGATAACGGAGATGGCGCCCTCGACACAGCTGAGGCGCCCCCCTCTTCTCCAGGGGATTGGGTGTCTCAGTAGGTTTGACTTTGCCGCCAAGCAATACTATAGTCCGGGCGGCTTGCTTCCCATTATCCTGAAGACCCGCGGGCCTGATCGATGACAACCACGACTTCGCGCGCCGGACATGCAGCCTCGCCTGCGACCCTTGCGGCAGGGGACTATGAAAACGCGCCAAGCGCCGCCTCGGCCCAATACTCTGACCTGTCCATAGATGCAGACGGCTTCGAGCTACTGAGCCCGCTGTCGGTGAACATCCGGCCCATCATGGAATCTGCGGCTGGGCGGCTCACCGACGCCGAGATTGACGCTTGGTTCGAGGGTTTCGACAGGGCCAACGAGGGGCGCGGCTTCTACCTGGAGCTGACCGCCGAGGGAGAGCTGGTAATCAATCCCATGGTGAATCGCGACGGCTCTGTTGCAGAAATGGAGCTCGGGATAGACTTGGGAATATGGGCGAGAGAGTACGGTGGCGAGGCTCACGGGGCAACCGCTATTCTGCGCCTCCCGGACGGCTCGCGAGTTCATGCCGACGCATCTTGGCTGTCGCCGGCGCAGGTGGCTGCGCTGCCTCCCGTTTCCGCCGGGGGAGCGATAACCGTGTGCCCGGCGTTCGTGGCTGAAATACGGTCCGGCAGCGATAACTTGGCTCCCTTGCTGCGCAAGATGGAGCGGTATATCGCCAACGGCGCCCAGCTCGCCTGGCTGATAGACCCCTACCAGCGGCAGGTCTATATCCACCGCCCCGGCGCGGAGCCGGACCTCCTGCATGACCCGGAGACGGTCGGAGGAGAGACGACGTTGCCCGGATTCGTGTTTGAGGTACGCCGACGTATTTTCGACTTGCGCCAGCCCGCCCAGCAGGGACAATACACGTAGGAGAGGACATGACCTACCGCGCCGCAGTCATCGGGCTTGGACGAATGGGCAGCACCTACGACGACGAGGTTCGGTACGGCGGCACTGTCTATCTGCCGTACTGCCACGGGCCCAGCTACTTCTACTCGCCCCACACCGAGCTCGTGGCGGGCGCAGACCCCCACGACGAGCAGCGCGCCCTATTCGGGCAGCGCTGGGGCCTGTCCGAAGACCGTCTCTACGCCGACTACCGCGAGATGCTCGAAGAGGAGCGCCCCGACCTGGTCAGCGTAACCACCACCGCCGCTATCAGGTCCGCCATCGTCCAGGACGCCGCGCGAGCAGGCGTGAAGGCTATCTGGGCCGAAAAGCCCATATCCTTCAGCCTCGCCGAGGCCGACGACATGGTGGACGCCTGCCGCGAGAACAACGTCGCCTTCGCCGTCAACACCGCGAGGCGCTGGATGCCTTCCTACACCGAAGCGCGGCGCATTTTGGACTCCGGCGAGCTCGGCGCCACGCTCCAGGTTACCGCGAACTTCCCTTGCGGAATCTCGCACAACGGCAGCCACCTCTTCGACATCATCCGATTCCTCGCAGGCGGCGACGTGGAGTGGGTCTTCGGCGAGATGGAGTCCGACGAGGCAGCCGCCGGAGACGCCGACATCCCAGGCAACGCATACCTCGCCTTCGACAACGGAGTCCGCGCATTCGCCAGGACCACGGACTGCGGGACGGTCGCCCGCGGCGAGATAGACGTGATATGCGAGAACGGCCGCATCGTGTGCCGGGAAGGCCCCGCCGAATACACCGTGTACCGCACGGACTCCCGCGACCAGGCAGCCCAGCGGCGAGGCGCGCCCCCCATGCGATACCCCGTACCAATGCCCGCCAGGATGCAGGGCACCGGCCTCACCATAGTCGAAGACCTGATAGAGTCCGCGCAGACTGGCCGCCAGCCGAAGGCGTCCGGCGAGGACGGCCGCGCCGCCCTCGAAATCGCCATCGCCCTCCGCGAGTCCCACAGGCGCGGCGGAGTCAGGGTTGCGCTCCCAATCGCCGACCGCTCGCTCCAGATACGCTCATACGAAACCCTGCGCGGCGACGCGCCCGCCCGGATACGCCGCGAGATGGACGCTCAGTCCGCGTGAATACGCGCGCGGCCAGAGCCATGAACCCGCAGGAAGACATCCCGCTGGAGCAGGTCGACGACGACACCGCGGCGCAAGCTCCCGGGGAGCCATCCCGCCCATGGCTGCTCGCCCTCGTGTCCTACGTGGTCGTATTCACGGCGAGCGCCTGCGGCCTCACCATCGAAATCGTCGCAGGCCGACTCCTCGCCCCGTCCATCGGCGTGTCCCTCTACACCTGGACCAGCATCATCGGCATAGTCCTCGCGGGCATAAGCCTCGGCAACTACCTCGGCGGAGTCCTCGCCGACCGCCTCCCGCGCAGATATGTACTCGGCCTCACGCTGCTCGGCAGCGGCGTATCCAGCCTCGCAATCCTGCCCCTCCTGCAGGTCATCCCCAACCAGTTCGCCGAACTCCCGATTGCCCCGCGGATAGTGCTGCTCACCACCATACTGTTCTTCGTCCCAAGCCTCCTGCTCGGCATGGTAACGCCCATCGTCGTGAAGCTCCGCCTGAAGGACCTGGCGCAGACTGGCAATATCGTCGGCAAGACCTATGCCGTATCAACGGCAGGCAGCATCTTCGGGACGTTCATCACTGGGTTCGTGCTGATCCAGTGGATAGGGGCTAGGTCCATAATCCTAGCGGCGGCAGGCGTCCTCGCGCTCCTCGCCCTCGCGTTCGGCCGCCCCTGGGATGTCAAGATAGCGACCGCCGCGTTCCTCGCAATGCTCACCGCCGTGGCCGTCCTCACGGTTAGGATGGACGCGCTCCAGTCCTCCTGCGTGGTCGAAAGCGGCTACTACTGCATCCGCGTTACCGAGCGCGAGGAATCGGGCCGCCAGGTCCGCGTACTCACCCTCGACAAGCTCGTACACAGCTACGTTGACCTGTATGACCCTACTTTCCTCGTCTATGGGTACGAGAGGGTGTTGGGCGACCTGGCGACATACGCCGGGGGGCGCAATCCGAAGTTCAGGTCGCTCTTCATCGGCGGAGGCGGCTACACCATGCCGCGCTTCATCGAGACCCGATACCCCGACAGCGCCGTAGAGGTCGTCGAGATAGACCCCGCCGTCACCGACGTCGCGCACGACTACCTGGGCATGTCCCGCAGCACGCGCATCATCACCTACAATCAGGACGCTAGGACGAAGTTCCTAGACCTCCCCGAAGACGCATACGACCTCGTCGTAGGGGACGCCTTCGACCACTTCTCCGTCCCATACCACCTGACCACCCTGGAGTTCAACGAGCGTGTCAAGGAACTGCTGAAGGACGACGGCCTCTACACCCTGAACGTCGTGGACAAGCTGCGCTCCGGCCGATTCCTCCGCGCCGTCGTACACACCCTCCAGCAGACCTTCGAGAACGTGTACGTAATGAGCGACACTAGCAACTGGACCAAGAACCTGCGTCACACATTCGTAGTTACCGCCTCCAATACGCCCCTAGACATTGCGGACGTTGCAGAGGCGAACGCCCGCATAGGCCGAGGCCGCCTGACGGCCAACGTCATGCCCCACGGCGTCATGCGCGCGTGGCTAGCCGAGCAAGACAACATCCTCCTCACCGACAACTTCGTACCGGTCGATAACCTCCTAGCGCCCCTCTTCCTAGAAGACGGCTAGGCATTTCAAGGACGCCGTGGCGCTGTCTCAAGGCCAGCCGCCCATATCACGAGGCGGAGCTCGCTGTTGTCTATGAGAGTGTACTCCGGAGCGCGCCCCGACAATTCGCGGCTCTCGTCTAGGATGAGGGGCACTCCATCCCCGCGCCTGTCCATCATGCGCGACCGCCCAACGTCCCCCGCCGGCCCCGCGGAGCAACGCGCCAGCAGCGAGACTATCAACTCGTTCCGGCTGTACTGCCGCAGATCCATGCTATCCGGTGTCAGCGTATTGGCGAGGTTGCCTGGAACATAGAGCTCAAGGCGATTCCTGAAGAGGTGGAACCGTATTCGAGCGCCAGCCATAGAATAGTCCCGGTGGGCAACTGCATTCACGAGCGCCTCGAACACAGCCCTCTCGCTAAACTGGGGAATCTCAACGCGGGCGGTCGTCTTGGTAGCTGCAACGAACATGTTCCGGCGCAGGAAGCGCATCGCCTCGAACACCTGCTCGTCGAGCGGCCCTTCGAAGTCGCGCGCGTCGAGCTGATAATTCACGTCTCGCCGCTCGCCGGCGTAACTCACGGCCTGAACATGGGCATGAGGCAGCCACCTCCCCGGCTCCCGGGTACACATCAGCGCCCCAGCGACCGTAACCCGCGCCGCGCCCTCTTCGTCGTCGGCGACGACGCGGAGCTTGTACAGAGCATCCTCGGTCACTTCGGCTCCACGCCGCAAGAATCGGCGCGCCAAGTCGCCGTCCACATCTCTGGGGGAGGCGCCCGGAACCACCGTCTCGTCGAACCGAATCACGCGGCTCTGGCTGCGCTCCTGTAAGAGCCGGGCGAGATACTCTGGGGACATGTGCCGATTAGAATCTGCTACGCGGTGAAGATAACCGCTCGGACTTCGGTGGACGAACAGGCTCCGCAGTATATCCAACTTGATCACCGCCACGTCCTCCCCTGTACTGGAGGGTAGAAACAGTCGGTCCAGCGCCAGGTTCTCTATTGGAGGGTTAATTTTGTCAGCGCATACCTCCTTCACAAAATCAACCACAGCGTCGAGACGATCAAGGGGGATTCCTATGATTTCTCGGGTTCCATCTTCGACACCAAACACGAACACACCGCCACGGCTGTTGGCGTACGAGGCAATGTCATCAGCGAGGTCGTTCCGACTTGGGCCTGCAACCCTGCCGCCCCTGAATCTGACTTCCTTGGCATCCAGGAAGGTGCTCTCGCCCAGCCTAATTTTGTCCAGCAATTCCAGTTCGCTGTCGAACATATTCCTAGCCCGGTCCCAGCCGGCGGTAACGCCGCGCGAAAGCCTCTCGACCCCCCTCCATTATCTGGCAGATCCGCTCGCGCATGTCTTCTTCCTGGAGCGTCCCCGATTGCCCTACGACGCACTGCTGACGCGGGACTTCGAGAGCGTGGACCATCTCCGCGTCGCCGTTGACTACAATGTTCGGGTTATGCGTCACCACGATTATCTGGCGCCTGAGCTTGTTCTCTTGAATCTGGCGCACCACCAGGTCGTATATCAGCTGGTTGTCCAGGTCGTCCTCAGGCTGGTCGAGCACAAGCGGCTCCTCGCCATGCGCGAGCAGAAATGCCAGCATCGCCGCCGCGCGTTGTCCGGCTGACCCCTGGGAGATTGGCCTGAAGTCCTTGCCATCTCCCCCTCGGCTGTACCTGACGTTCAAGCCGTCCTCTGGAAACCACGTCAGCAGCCTGTCCAGGAATGAGGCATCCTGCTGAAACTCCCGGCTGAGGTGGTTGTTGAGACGTCCGCCGAAATCACCCTGGCCGGCGCATGCCGATTCGAACCGGCTCTTCAACTCATCTAGGCGGCTCTCGAATTCGGCTCCATCACGCGGTCTGGGTAGCAGGAGGTCCGCGACACACCCTTTCGGACAGCCTTCCCCCATGACGAGTATGTCATTCCGGAATGAGTCGCCGGTAACTCCCAGCGCCTCACGCAAGGAGCGCTCGACAACTCGCATGTCGTGGCCGTAGGAATGGATTTCGATACGCACGAAGTTATTTTGCGCGAGCGTGTCGGACAGAAACTCGCTCCGAGCCCGGCTCATGGCCCGACGGGCTTCGAGCACATCTTTCAACTGCTCTTGCGATGCCTCAATCAGCCCAGCCCGTTCCCCTTCATGCGATTCCAGGACCTTCATTTCACCATCGAGGCGCTGCTTGTCCTGAACGAGACGGCCATACTCGTTCAGGTCGGTGACGCCTTCTTCTTGCAGCGCCTTGACTAGCCGGTCGTACTCGCCGGACGCTCTGTCCACGGCAGCTTGCCAGGCGCTTCGAGTTAGCGCCTCACGTTGCGTCTTTGCCGACGAACGCAGGCGGTGAGCGGCATCGCGCAGCTTCTGGGCTGCCGTGTCCATCACCGCGCCGAGCGCATCCATGGCCTTGACAATAGCTGCGTCTTCTTCCAAGTCACGATCGAACAGTCCGTCCGGCAGGTCTTCGGGCTGAATCTCCGACGCGGCGCCCTCTACACGTTGGGCGGATTCCTCCGCCAAGTCGAATTGCCGTTCCGCTTCCCTGCGCTGGCGGTCACGGCGGCGGTACGCCTTGAGAACATCTGCATATCCTTCAGCCTCGAATCGCGCCAGTTTCCGCTCTACGTCCTGCAGCTCTATCGTCAGGACGTCCCGTTGCGCCAGCTTGCTGTCCAGCTCGCGTATCTTCGCTCTCGTGGCGTAGTATGCCTTGCGCGCATCTTGCAGCTTGTCGTTGAGGGGCGCCACTCCCGCCGCGGCGTCTATCACCTGCAGCAGCGCCTCTTGGTTCTCCCCAGAAAGCTCCGCAATCTGTCCCTGGCTGAACATTCGCATCGGGAATCGCTCCGCCGTAACGGCCTGGGCGTCCGATGGCTTCCACTCGCCAGGAGCCGACTCTTCCTCCACCGCAGGCCCATCGCCATTCGCCGACCAATTCACCCGGTGCAGGACGCCGTCACGCATCAAGGACAAGCGTATCTTGGTGTTCGCCGTCAGCCCTCCCTCTTGCGCGCTGTCGGACGGCGCCCGATTGAACCGCTGGAAGGTCAATCGCGATGCGCTGCGCTCTTCGAGGCTCTCCAGCTCCCGCCCGCGCCTCGCCGTGAGCCTCATCGCGTGGACGACCGTTGACTTGCCCGTGCCGCGCCCTCCCACCAGGGCGTTGAGCCACGGGCTGAACCGCAGCTTTGCGGCTTCGCCCTGTCCCATGTAACGCGCATCCTCAATCTTTATTTCCTCTACGAAATGCTGCGGCAACCTAGTTGGGTCGAAAGGCTCTGGCGCGTCGCTGCGTCGTATAGAAAAAAGCCCGCCGTCCAACAGCGCTAGGCGCAACCCTTGTAGAGACGGCTTCGCCATCTTGACCCACGTGTAGTGCGAGCCGGGATATTTTGGTCCAGTCTCACAGGACGGATGGTGCGAGTCCGACCCAAGAACCTCGGTCCAGGCTATCTTGAGGTCCAGATATACCTGCGGCCTAGCCGAGTTGGGGTCCGAGACCTCCATAGCTAGGATTTCGGGGCATTCGAGAATCATCCCAACGCTGTTCTGGTCAAGCGCCGTCCCCGTGGAACCCCCGACCTTTAGTTGCAGCAGTCCCTTCCGTGCGTCTGTGTGAGCCGGGATAGGGATACCGCCCGCGCGCAACACCGCTTCAACGACCTCGATACCTGATCTGCGCGTTACCACGTCACTGTCACCCGGGTTCCCGTCATACCCAACCCTGACCAGGAGCCTGTCGACATCAGCAGTGGACTTGTCGGTATCGAATAGCGCGAGCAGGTGAAACCCACCGTTGACCGACAGTTCCACACCCGGAAACAGGTGCAATTCCCGGAAGCCTTGCGGCTTGTCTCGCTCGAGCTCACCCAGTGCCCTCTTGAGAGGATCTACCCATGCGCCCGAGTTATGGTCCGCAACCGCCACACAATCTATACCCTCCCGCATGAATCCAAGCAGCCAGTCCCTCGGCTCCATCCGCTTCAAAGCCGCCTCTTCCGGTACGTTGCGGCCATAGTCCATGGACGCAGGGCTGTGCGCGTGGAAGTCGAACTTCCACCATCGCGAGCCAGGGTAACTCCAAGAGTCGGGCATTGTTGCATCCTCCGGCAGTCTTGGCCGGGCCATTCGAGTCAACGCCGGGCGATGGCATTATACCCCAGCGCGGTTCATCGGGCATTTTGGGTAACCGTCCCATTAGCAGTGAGGACTTGGCGGGAACATCGAGAGGACGCGCATCCCCCATGCGCCGGTGTAGTATAATTCCGTCAACATAGATGTTCGTCCATGCCTGCGGCGGTAGGAGCGACGGATGCGGAACGCCGTCGGGGCTCCACGACAACGACTGGACGCAAGGAGGTCGATGATGTCTAGGATGGCGCGTGCAGTCTCGCTAGGGGGACGCTTGGGCTGGGCAGGGCTGATTGCCATTCTGCTCCTGGCGTCCGCAGCCTGCGCTCCGCGGTCCGGCCCGCTGGGATCGGTGAGGGTCGCGCCCGGCGAGGCTATCCAGATACGCGCGGTGAACGTCCTCACCGGGCTTGCGGGGGTAGGTCTATCTGGCGCGGCGAACCAGCGAGGGGTCGAGATAGCCCTGTCCGACTACGGCGACATCAAGGGACATCCCGTCACCATGGGGGCTGGTCTCGACTCCAGATGCACCGCGGACGGCGGCGCAGACGCAGCTCGCGTCGTCATCGGAGACCCGCGCGTCGTGGGCGTCATTGGCACCTACTGCTCGTTCGCCGCAGCAGCAGCAGCTCCCATCATCAGCGAGGCCGGCCTCGTGATGATTTCCCCTTCCAACACGTCACCCTCTCTCACATCCGACCTGCTCGGCAACGTAGGCTCCAACCATCGCGAGGGGTACTATCGCACCTCCAACAACGACCTCTACCAAGGGCGCGTCGTCGCAAAGTTCGCGTACCAAGAGCTGCGTGTCAGGAGAGTCTCTGCCATTCACGACGGCGACCCCTACACCATGGGGCTCGCCAGCGCGTTCGCTGCCTCGTTCGAGGACTTCGGCGGCTCCGTATCCATCTTCTCCGTCAACAAGGGGAGCATCGACATGGTCCCCACGCTGACCAGGGCCGCGGCGGGCGGCCCCGACGCCCTGTTCCTGCCGCTCTTCCCAGACGAGGGCGGGCACATAGTTGAGCAGCTCGATCAGGTGGCCGGGCTGGAGGAGGTGACCCTGATAGGAGGCGCGGCACTGCTCAATACCCAATTCCTGCAAGTTCCAGAATCCGAAGGCTTGTACTTGGCCGGTCCACAGTCGGATTTTGGGAGCAACACCAACGAGGCAACCAACAGGAGTTGGGCCGCCCTCGTCGAGGAGTACAGGCAGGCATACCACGACGAGCCTTCCACTGTGTATCTCCCGCACGCCTACGACGCCGCCACGATTCTGCTCTCCGCCATCGAGGAGGTTGCAGTCGAAGCGGGCGGCGCCCTCTACATCGATCGCGCCAAGCTCCGCGAGGCGCTAATGGACATAGAGGGCTTCCGGGGCATCATCGGGACCATCTCATGCGACGATTTTGGAGACTGCGGCACGGGGGTCGTTCAGATAGTCCACCATACGGACTCGAGCGTCAACGATCCCGCGAAGCTGCCGATAGTCTATCGCGCGAACCCATGACCTGCCCGGCGCGGCGCCTGATTCGACGGAACGCCGCCGCGCCGCGGACTGGAACCCCCAAGGACGTAGCCGAATGAAGCTCGTATTGGCGGTCTCGACACTCCTCGCGGCGCTCTTGGCATGCCAGGCCGCTCCCGCCGCCAGGAGCGCCGAGACCGGCCCGGCCCTGGAGACCGACCCGGCCGCTGGGCAAGCTACCGCTGGTCCAGCCGAGGCCGTGAATCTCGCCCAGCCCGCCCCGGGCTCTGTCGAGCAGGCTGCCGCTTCGACCGGAGGCGGGGAGTACCTGCGCGGAGGGTTCCGAATCGGCGGACACGCAAGGCTCATGAACTCGTTCGAAGGCGTGCTCGACGTGGACGACGCCGGGGTGTCAAAGACTATCAACGTCCATATCCTACGGGACGCCGACTGGAGATACTACTTCGACCTGGACTCGTCGACCTTGCCGGCGGGCGAGAGGGTCAAGTTCGTCGTCCACAACACCCACTTCACCTCCGACGAGTGCTGGTGACACAACTTCGCCCTCGCGGTCAGCGGGGAACGGAGGAGCCGTAGGGAAGGCGACCTGCTCGCCGACATCAAGCTGCTTGCGGGCGACGTCAAGGAAGTGGTGGTGACTGTTCCGGCAGGCGAGAGGTCCCTCTACATGTTCAGCAGGACTTACGAGAAGGTCGGCATGGCCGAAACGCTGGAGATCGTCGAGTAGCCCCCCGGGTCAGGCCAGCGTCAGCATCTCCGCCGGGTTGCGTATCAGCATCCCGTCCACGTCCTCGCGGGAAATGCCCGCCTCGACCATCCTGGGGGCTATGTTGTCGAGGAGATGCGCGAATCCCAGCCCGCCGTACTTCACCAGCTTGTCCTTCGAGCACACGTCCTGCCCCAGCAGCGCCCGACCGCCGTATCCCTCGTCCACCAGGCGCTTGATGAAGCCTATCCTCTGCGCGTCGCTGGGAAAATCCGTGGGCGCGAGCGAAAAGTTGGACGACTCCCAACCCATCTGGTCGTAGGCCAGATAGCATCCCGTCCTGGCAAGCTCCAGCAGTCGCCCCTCGTCAAAGTACGTGCGCCCGATGTGACCGATGACGACGCGGGATACATCCGCGCCCGCGTCCGCGAGAACCTCCAGTATCTCGAACGGCGCGTCCTCGCTCCGCCCGGGATGTATGACTATCGAAGCGCCCGTCTCGGCCTGCGCCCTCGCGCCGGCCCGCAGCGTCTTGCGCTCGTTATCCCACAGCGGCCACGAGCAGCCAAGCTCGCCTATCACCCCTGCCCTTACGCCGGCGCGCCCCTCGGTCACGTCTTCGACTATCTCGCGGGCGATGTCGTCTTCGGTCTTCTCGTCCATGTCATGCGGATGGGACGCGCCCACGTAGTAGCCCGCGCCTATTATGATATTGAGCCCGGTACGCCGCGCGATCCGCGCAATCGCCGCCGGATCCCGGCCTATCCCCCGCGTGGTCGTGTCCACGATGGCACGGCCGCCCGCGGCCTTGAACAGCATCGCCTCCTCGACCGCCGTATCCTCGTCCACCAGCATGAGGTTGTCCCTGCTGCGGAAGGGGTCGTACCTGACCCACGCCAGGTTGCGGATGGAGACCGGCTGCATGGACAACGCCCGCTGGCTGGCGGCGGCCCGCTCCTGGAAGACGACGGAGAAATCGAGCAGCAGATGCTCGTGTGTGGTAGTAGGCCCAAGCGCCTCGGGAGAGACAGGGCCGAGAACCGTCTGAACTTTGCCGCGCACGGGCGTGGCGCTACGAGAACAACTTCAAGACGGCGATGACCAACCCGGCGGCAGCAATGTTCGCGCTGGTCAGCCCGATGCCCAGCATCCAGTAACGGCGAAGCGCTCCATATGTATCGACTGCGAGAACCAATGCTGCCACCCACGATTCACGGCCTATGCCGGCGAGTCCATATGAACCTAATGGAGCATCTCGCCATTGTCAAGACGGAGCGCCAACGCAGCCGCCCCGTAGCGGTTACGTAGCGGTTACAATGTTCAGGCCCACCTAGACCCCGGAGGCCTGCTTTGCCCGTATCCAGGACCGTGACCGGAAGCCATCTGATTGGGAATGCCCTGCGTCTCGAGGGCGTGACCAACGTCTTCACGCTCGCTGGCGACCACGTGCTGCCCGTCATGGACGTGATGGCCGACATGGGGTTCCGGTTCATAGACACGCGGCACGAGCAGGCCGCCGTACACATGGCCGACGCCTGGGCCCGCGTCACCGGCCAACCCGGCGTCGCCATGTACACCACGCCAGGGTTCGCGAACGCCATCCCAGGCCTTGCCAGCGCCCTCAACTCGGAGGCGCCGCTCCTGTCCATCAGCGGCTCCGCGCCCCTCCACGAGCTCGGACGCGGAGCCATGCAGGAGATCGAGCAGGTGGACATGGCCCGCCCAGTCACCAAGGGCGCATGGCTCGTCACCGACCCTCGACGCATACCCCACATGATAGCCCAGGCCCTCAGGCTTGCGTACTCCGGGCGGCGCGGCCCCGTCCACCTCACCATACCCATAGACGTCCAGCAGCAGGCCCTCGACCAAGGCGAGGTCACGTACTATCAGCCAGCGGAGTACCGGCCAGCGCGCGACTCCCAGGCCTCCCACGACCAGCTGGACGCCGTGATAGACGCTCTCCACTCGGCCGAGCGGCCCCTGATAGTCGCTGGCGCGGCCGCCGCCTACTCCGGCTCCGGCGAAGAGCTGCGGCGTCTGGCCGAAACGACCCGCGCGCCCATCATGACCGAGGCCGGCGCGCGAGGCCTCGTCCCAGACGACCACCCCTACTGCGCCGGGTTCTACGACAACGGGCTGAACAGCGCCGCGCGCAGGCTCCGCGACGCCGACGCGCTGCTCCTGCTCGGCATGAAGCAGGACATCATCATCGGCTACGCGATGCCCCCGACCGTCTCGCCCGATGCCGTCGTCCTACAAGTCGATCCGTCCCATGCGGAGATAGGACGGAACCGCGGCGTCGCTGTTGGAATCGTCGGTGACGTGGCCGCCGTCTCCGGCCAGCTCGCGTCCCGCGCCGCACTCCGCGCCTGGTCCGAGCGTGAATGGACCCGCGACCTTCGTAACATCCGGGCAGCCCAGCTGCGCGAGTTAGACGCCCTCGCCATCCACGAAAGCCCCATGCATGCCATCTACGTCCACAAGACTCTTCAATCCCTACTGCGCCGCGACGACTTCCTAACCTTCGAGGGCGGCGACTTCTGCCACTTCGGGCGCGCCTATCTCCCCGCCCTGGCGCCCAGGAGCTGGAGTTACTTCTCCGCGCTCGGAATGCTCGGCGCCGGGCTCCCAGCCGCCATGGCCGCCAAGCTCGCATACCCCAACCGGCGGGCCGTATCCCTTACCGGCGACGGCAGCTTCGGATTCAACGGCATGGAGCTCGACACCGCCGTGAGGCACGGCATCAACGTCGTGTCCATCCTCGGCAACGACGCCGCCTGGGGCATAGACCGCCAGATTCAGCTCCAGGTGTACGGCAAGCCCGTCGCCACCGACCTGCTCCCTACTCGATACGACCGCGTGGCCGAGGGCCTCGGGTGCTACGCCGAGCGCGTCAGCGACCCCAACGACCTGCCCGCAGCCATCCAACGCGCCTTCGACGCAAACCGCCCGGCCCTCCTCAACGTTGACGTCCAGCGAGCCATCAGCCCAAGGGCCGAGGCCGCCATAGCCCGCTGGTCAGCCACAGCCTACCAGCCCTTCTAGGGAGAATTGCTGGTAGTTACACCAGGCTCCCGCCTACAGCGGACCCGCTGTTCAGATCAGCGAGTGGCTCTGGCCGCCGTCCATCACGACGCAGGCGCCGGTCATGAGGCCGGCGCGCTCGGACGCCATGAAAGCCACCAGGTCACCGACCGGTTCGGGCCAGCCCCATCTTCCCATCGGCAGGTTCTGGCTGATGAACTGCTCGACCACCTCGGGCGGGTTGGTTTGCTCGAAGCGCTCCCAGCTGCCGCCAGGGTGCTGGATTGACCCCGGCGCGATACTATTCACAAGGACCCCGTCGGGGGCCAGGGTAACCGCCGCGTGCTTGGTCGCGGCGATGAGAGCGGCCTTGGCCGCCATGTAGGACAGCTTGCCGCCGTACTCGCGGCCGTATATAGAGGCGATGTTGATGATGCGGCCCCACCTCTGCTCGCGCATGTGCGGAACGACCAGCCGCATCAGCTCGTAGCTGCCGAACAGGTTCAGATCGAAGACCGCGCGCAGATCCCCCAGCGGCGTATCGCCTATATCCGTGGTGGAGCCGCTCCCGCCCACGTTGTTGACGAGTATGTCCAACGGCCCGACACCCTCGACGGCCTTGCGGTGCAGCGCCCCGAGCGAGGCGGTGTCGGACACGTCCGCCTCGATTCCCACCGCGAATGCGCCCATCGCTTCCATCTCGGCCACGGCGCTCTCCAGGGTCTGCTTGGCGCGGCCGCATATGGCGACCCGCGCCCCCTCCCGGGCCAACGAGAGCGCCGCCTCTCGCCCTAGCCCGCGGCTGCCCCCGGTCACAAGCGCTGCCTTCCCTTCTATTCCCAGGTCCATGCGTTCGCCTCCATTGTGGTAAGCCAGCGCAAGTTCTAGGGCAAACCCAGCGTGAAGTCAAGACGGCTCGGCCGGCCAGCATCTTTTTGCTGTTGTACTGAAATAGGCTTGGAAACGCAGGTCTCCTGGTCTATGAATCGTTCGGAACTAACGTAGAACGAAACCGCGTCGACGGCTTGATAAAGGCGCGCGTCGGGGTCCGGGACGAGCGGGACACGTCAAATCCAATACGCCAGTCTAACAAGCCTGCGCACTCCATTTAGCAGTCTAGCAAGCCGCCGGAGCGTCGCGCCGAAACCGGAAAACATCGGCGCGGAAATCGAATGCGCGGGCAGGGGCTGCCCTCCAGCGCTAGTGTTAGAATCGCTGCCGTGCTACCCCCGAAGACATCCCCCAACGCCCGTCTCCGCGCGGGCATATAGAGGCTCCCATTTGGTCGTTCGTGACGCGCATACCTTGTGGCAAGCCGTGCTCGGCGAGCTGCAGCTCTCGGTGCCCAAGCCAAGCTACGATACGTGGCTGCTGGGTACGTCGGGCGTATCCTTCGCAGGAGGCCGGCTTGTCGTCAGGGCCCCGAACGCCTTCGTCTCCGAGATGCTCGAGAGCCGCATGTACTCCGTAGTACACCGGGCAGTCGAGAAGGTGGCGGAACACGGGGTGGAGCTCCGGTTCCAGGCAGGCGCGGAGGGCGCCAGCCTGGACAATGGAGCCAGCCCGGCGCAGGCTCCGATGAGTCAGCGCCGCAACGGCTCGGTCAACGGACGGACACCCCCGCGGCGGGCGGCCCCGGTGAACCCCAAGTACACCTTCGATAGCTTCATAGTCGGGAAGTCGAATGAGCTTGCGCACGCCGCCGCCGCCGCCGTATCCGAATGGCCGGGCGCCCGATACAATCCCCTGTTCATCTACTCCGGCGTAGGGTTGGGGAAGACCCACCTCATCCACGCTATCGCTGGCAGTCTCACCGCAAAGGGGGCCGACCCTATATACGCCACCACCGAGGACTTCACCAACCAGTACGTACAGTCGATCCGCGAAGGCAAGACGGAGACCTTCCGTGAGCGTTACAGGTCCGCCGACGCCCTTCTGCTCGACGACATCCAGTTCATCATCGGCAAGGATCAGACTCAGGAGGGGTTCTTCCACACCTTCAACGCGCTCCACCTGGCCGGCAGGCAGATGGTCATATCGAGCGACCGGCCCGCGGCTGCCCTGACGCTCCTCGAAGACAGGGTGAGCTCGAGGCTGGCAGGCGGCCTCGTCGTAGATATCCAGCTGCCCGACTACGAGACGCGCTTGGCAATCCTCAGGGCCAAGACGGAGCGCTGCAAGGTGCAATTCCCCGGGGACGTGCTGGAGTTCCTCGCCGAGAGGACGCGCTCCAACATACGCGAGCTTGAGGGATGCCTAAACCGCCTGGTCGCCTATGCAGAGCTCGCAGACACACCCATCTCTCTGGACATGGTAAAGAGTGCCGCCGCTGACATCCTGATGCCTGGCAGGCCGAGCCGCGTCTCGGACACTGCAGTACTCGGCGCTGTCTCCGAGTACTTCGAGATCGACCAGGAAATCATATTGGGCCGACGGCGCGACAAGCAGACTGCCAAGGCGCGGCAAGTAGCCATGTATCTGCTGAGGGAGGAGGCGGGGATGACAGTCACGGCCATTGGGCGATTCCTCGGTGGAAAGGACCATTCCACCGTGCTCCACGCCTGCCAGAGCATCGCCTCCAAGATGGAGGTGGACACCATCCTGCGGCAGGATGTCTTCAATATCAGGGAGTCACTCAACTCCCCATAGCGCCCACTCCCCTCGACAAGCCCGCAATCAATCCGTGGATAACCACGGCTTGGCTGTGGATAACTCTTAGTTGACGTGGACATCCCATCACACCATCCAACCATCCCCACAGGAATCACAGACAATCCACCTGCCATCAACAGGGGACATTAGGCATCGACAGCATCCCCACCACACTCGGATAAGTTATCACCACAAGCGACATGCTTATTGCTGTTATTGATATACTGCCATGAAATGATTGACTCTGTATCCATTAGGATCAGCAGTGGTAACGGCGGTGATGGCGCGGTGTCGGGGAGACGCGAGAAGTACATCCCGCAGGGGGGGCCTGATGGGGGCGATGGGGGTGATGGCGGCTGCGTCCGATTCGTATGCAGCGCATCTGTCAACAGCCTGATGCCCTACCGATACAACCGCCGATTCGCTGCAGGGCACGGCGGGAACGGGATGGGCCGCCGAAGGCATGGCAGGAGAGGTGAGGACGTGGACATCCCTGTGTCTGAAGGTACTGTCGTTACCATGGATAGCGGCGATGCGGGCAGAGGCCCGGTCGACATGTCGCGCCTTGGTCATGTATTCGTTGTGCCGGGCGGACGCGGCGGCAGGGGAAACGCGCGATTCGCCACGCCGACCAACAGGTTTCCCCTCCTCGCTGAACAGGGGGAGCCCGGGCTGTCCATGGAAGCGCGCCTGGAGCTCAAGCTCATTGCGGACGTCGGCATCATAGGCCGGCCGAACGCGGGCAAGTCCAGCCTGCTCGCGGCCCTGACGGCGGCCCGTCCCAGGATAGCCGATTACCCCTTCTCGACCTTGGAGCCAGCGCTGGGCGTCGCCGAGAGCGATGGCCGGGAGGTGGTCCTCGTGGACATACCGGGTCTGATAGAGGGCGCGCACAAGGGTCTCGGACTTGGGCATGAGTTTCTCAGGCACATTGAGAGGACCCGGGCCCTCATACATGTGCTGGACGGCGATGTTGATGACCCGGCGGCAGAGTATGAGGAGGTGAGAGCCGAGTTGACAATGTACGACGAACGGCTGCCCAAGAAGCCCGAGGTCGTCGTTCTGAACAAGGCGGACATCCCGGGAGTGTCAGAGAAACTGTCTGGAATCAGGCGTCGTCTCGATAGCACGACCGTGCATCTCATCTCGGCTGCGGCGCGAACCGGCCTAGGGCAAATGCTCAAGGACATCCAGGCGACCCTTGACGAGATCGCTGACGCCCTTTCGCATGAGGTCGCAGATACTGGCCGTGGCGAGCCAGAGGTACTGAGTCCGCGGGCTGTAGACTCTGTGAAGGTGGACAGGACAGGGCGCGCATATGTGGTCCAGGCAGGCAGGGCCGGCAGAGTTGCCGCGATGGTGGACCCGTCCAACTGGGAGGCGAAGTCGCAGCTCTATGGTTACCTCGAACGGGTCGGGGTCGTAGACGCCCTCGTGAAGGCGGGCATGGGCCCAGGGGGCAGGTTCACACTCGGCGGCAAGGAGTGGAATTGGGAGTAGTATCGCGCCAGGGTATCTTGGGTGGCACGTTTGACCCCGTTCACGTGGGCCATCTAGCAATCGCCGAGTCCGCCGCTGACGCTTTGGAACTCGACCAGGTGCTGTTCGTTCCTGCAGGGCAGCCATGGATGAAGGCCAACGCCGAATTGACCGCCGCCTGCCACAGGATGCGCATGGTGGAGCTGGCGACTGGACCCAACCCCAGGTTCGCGTGCTCCGACGTGGAGGTCAGGAGGCCAGGCCCGACCTACACCACTGAAACCATCGAGGAGCTCGTTCGCCAGGAGGTCGGGCGCCCGCTATACTTCATCGCGGGGCTCGACGCTCTGCGGGAGTTCGACAGGTGGCATCGCCCTGGCAGACTGCTGGGGTTGGCTGCCATCGCCGGAGTGGCTCGGCCGGGGTGCGAGGAGTTGGACCCGGCGCCGTTCGAGCGTGTGGCGACGGGGTCCGCATCCAGGGTCATGACAATACCGGGGCCGATGGTCGAGGTCAGCGGCACGGACATCAGGGAGCGCGTCCGGCGGGGACTGTCCATCTCCGGGCTGGTCCCCGGTCCGGTTGAGCGGTACATCCAGCGCGAGGGGCTATACATGGAGGAGACGGGCGCATGACCGGCGCAGGCGCGGCGAGGATACTCCAGATTGCCGAGAGGCTTGGAGCGCTGCAGTTCGGGGAGTTCAGGTTGACCTCCGGCAAGACGAGCGCCTACTACTTCGACGGGCGGCTGCTCACGCTGGACCCGGAGGGGTCGTACCGCGTCGCCGGGGCGCTGATGCCGCTGGTAACGGAGCGCCGTGCAGACGCTGTGGCTGGGCCGGCTGTCGCCGCCGTGCCGATGGTGGCCGCAGTTGCGCTGATGAGCTACACGCAGGGGCGTCCAGTCAAGGCGTTGATAGTTAGGGACGAGGCCAAGAAGCACGGCACGGGCAAGCTCATAGAGGGCGCCGCGCTGCCGGGCGACCGCGTGGTGGTGATGGACGACACTTGCAGTGCTGGGGGCAGCCTGCTCCACGCCATAGATTCGGTGGAGGCTGCGGGATGCGCGGTGGTGAAGGTGGTCTGCATACTGGATCGGCGCATGGGCGGGAGCGACGCCATCAGGGCGCGCGGGTACGACTTCTTCGCCCTGCTGGAGGCAGACGAAGACGGACGGATTGCGCCGACGCTGGGCGCCCTCCGGGAGGCCGAGACCTGCTGATGAGGCTGATGCTGGTTCGACACGCTGAATCCACGGGAAACGCGGAGATGCGTCTCCAGGGGCGCGCCGACTTCCCGTTGTCGGATACTGGCAGGCGCCAGGCCGACGCTCTGCGCCGGCGCTTGCGCGCCGAGGTATACCAGCCGACCCACGTCTACTCCAGCCCTCTCCGTCGCACCGCTGAGACGGCCGCCATCGCCGCGCGCGGCTGGCCTATCCCAATAACCCACTGGGACGACCTGATGGAGCACGACGTCGGGGTCCTGTCTGGGCTGACGCTGGAGGAGGCCGCGCGCAAGCATCCTGACCTAGACTTGGAGGCCGAGCTCGCCAGGCAGTTCTCCGGCGTCGAGGGCGCCGAGCCGCTGGAGGACAGGAGGCGCAGGGCCATCCGGGTCGTCGATACGCTCTTGACCAGGCACGGTCAGGGCGACTCCCTATTCGTGGTGAGCCACGGCGGATTCATACAGCACGTGGTGGCCGTGTTGATGGCGGCGGGGCGCATATGGGGCTTTTCGACAGGGAACACGGCGCTGTTCGACTTCTCGATCGATCTCGATGCATGGCGCGCGGAGGAGACGCAACTGAGCGCCGCCCTCTTCCGCATCGAGCGTTTCAATGACGCATCGCACCTGGAAGGGCTTGGGATATAATCGGGCGGCTACCTCGGGGCTAGTACTCCATCCATTCAATATGACGGGCAGGGCAGTCCCGCCTTATTCCCTCTCCCGTCAAGGGAGAGGGCTAGGGTGAGGATGATTCAGGATGCCAAAACTGCATTGAAGCAGCGCTAGGAGGGCCGGGATGCAAGAATACATCGCGTACTACAACGGCGAGTGGATGCCATTCAGCGAGGTCCGGGTGCATCCCATGGACAGGGGGTTCGTGCTCGGCGACATCGTGTTCGACGTGGAGCGCACCTTCGACGGCAAGAGCTTCCGGATGAAGCAGCACGTGGACCGTCTCTACCGTTCGCTGAAGTACGTGCGGATAGACCCCGGGCTGACCGCCGACGAGATGCTCGACCTCAGCGAGGAGGCGATAAGCCGCAACGAGCATCTCAGGGCCCCAGTGGGCGACTTCAGGGTCAACCAGTGGGTAACCCGCGGGATCGGCGGCTCCGGCTTCCCCGGAGGGCCGCCTGCAGTGTGCGTCAACGTCCTCCCGGTGGACTTCGCCCGTTACGCGAAGGCCTACGAAGACGGGCAGCATGGCGTGATAACGAAGACGAGGAGCTACCCGCCAGAGGCGCTCGACCCAAAGATCAAGCACCACAGCCGGATGAACTTCAACCTGGCGACCCTGGAGGCCAACGACGTCGACCCCGGCGCGTGGCCCCTACTCCTGGACATGGAAGGGAACCTGTCGGAGGGCGTCGGCTACAACTACTTCTTGGTAACCGACGGCGTTATCCGGACCGCGACGGACACGGCTATCCTGCAGGGCGTATCGAGGGGCATGGTGTTCGACCTCGCCCGCCAGCTGGACATCCCGGTCGTCGAGGAAGACCTGCAGCCCTACGACCTGTACACGGCGGACGAGGCGTTCTTCGCCAGCACGAGCTACTGCGTGCTGCCAATGACCGTGGTTGACAAGCGGCCCATCGGCGACGGCAAGCCCGGGCCGGTCGCCAACCAGCTGCTCGCAGCCTGGAGCGAGGCAGTCGGCTTGGACATAGTGGGCCAGGCGCAGAGGTTCGCCGGATAGCAGCCCGCAGAGGGGAGTTACGCGCTACTCCTGGACATGGCCGCAAGTGTTTCAAGGGTGAACAGGCCATGTTGGAAGCCGTTTAACAGTACATACGGCTGCATCAGCGGGTTGGAGAAGCGGTATCGGTAGCGATAGCGCTTGCCGGATCTCTGGAGGACTGATCCGCGTGAGTTGTCGCAGAATTGGGATAGGTGCTTTGCGAAGGCGGGGGTGTCGTAGAGGCGGTCCATGATACTGGACAAGGCGGTCCGCACGTCGGCTGCGACGAAATAGCCCAGTTCGTCCACCGGGGCCATCGCACAAGCGAGCAGTACTTCTTTCAGCAATGTCTTGGGTCGTGCGCTGGCAGTCGCGGAGTGGTAGGCCATCCTGATGCTCTGCTGGGCTTGGCGCAGAGCTGCGGCAATGGCATCGTGTACGTCTTCCAGCCTGACATCTTTTCTGACTTCCTCCAACGCCGCCCGGCCGGAGGCGAGTCCAAGCAGATGGGTGTAGTGAGGAAGGCCCTGCGAGATGTACGTGATAAACTCAGTGGATGGTTCGCCTATGGTCATCCCAACCTGTGAAAACCCCTTGTCGAGGATGTCGGATAACTCGTCTGGCGACATCCTGGGCATTTGGACCTGGATGAGGCACCTGTCTATCGACCTATGCTCGGTGAGCAGGTCGTCCACAGTGTCAGATACGCCGACGATTATCACGGTTGCGTTGACCGAGTGATCGGAGAGTGCCTTTATGGTGTCCGCCATCAGTCGGTGGACGGGTTCATCCTGTATGCGGTCGAACTCGTCTATTATGAAGAGCACAGGCGACCCCAGGCGCTGCAAGCCGTACCGTACGTCTTCCGGCCCAGGCTCGTCAGGGAAGAAACCGTTCAGGGTGGCGAGGTCAGTCCGTGAGACGGGCCTGAGTCCGGCCATCGGTATCTGTGTGGCGACCTGCAATTCCCGCAACGCCTTGTGCCAGAGGCTGGAGTAGGTATCCTGAGAGTCGCAGTTCACCCTGGATACGCTCAACTCATTCAGCTCGGCCAATTTCAGGAACTCCGGGAGGACATTCGCCAAGGATGTCTTGCCGACGCCGCGCTCGCCAAACAGGACCGCGTGCATACCACGCTGGTTGACGGCGTCCGCGAGCTTGTTGAGCTGCTGCTGCCTTCCTGCAAAGAGGGTCGTTTCGTTGACGGGCGTAGCCGGGCTGAAGGCGGCGCCCAGACGCAGACTCAGCGCACGTTCATGTTCGCCATTACCAGTTCGCCGGCTCATGGCCACCTCCAACTGCTAACTTACTACCGACATCTGATAAAGTCAAGCCGTTACTCACAACATTTGGCATGTAACTGACAAGAGTCATGCAAACGCCTCCTGTTTGCGTCAACTAACTGCTAACTTCGCGGTTCTACTGGCAACATCTTGCCGTCGACTGCTAAATTGCCGCCCAACGTTGCCGGGTCAACTGCTAAACATGGGCAACCCTGCCCGCTGTGAGCCTAACCCAACGTGCAACAAGTACAATACCCCAGCGATGGATCTGCCCCAAGACATACCGGCTGCGGACCGCGGGCCTCGCCTCCTCGAGGTCCTGAATTCGCGGGACTTCAGGCTCACCGCCGCCATGGCCCTCACGCTTGGCATTGCGCTTGCGCTCCGCCTGTACGGCCTGGAGTGGGACAACGGTTATCCGTTCACGCCGCATCCGGACGAGCGGGCCATCCTGATGAAGGTCGCGGACCTTTCGCCGCCCAGCCTCGGCCAGGCGCTCAGCCTGCTCGACGTTGACGAGAGTCCTTGGAACCCGCGCTGGTTCCCCTACGGCAGTTTCCCGCTCTACCTGCTCAAAGGCTTCCAGATAGCGCTGTCGGCGCTGCCGGGAGTCGAAATCCATGACCTGCGGGTACTCGGCAGGGCGTTGTCGGCGTTCGCGGACACGGCGTCCGTGGCGCTCGTGTACCTGCTGGGCGCGCGGCTGTACGGGCGTCGAGAGGGCTTTCTGGCGTCAGCCCTCGTCGCCGTCGCCGTCCTGCACGTGCAACTCAGCCACTTCTTCGCGGTCGATACTATCATGGCATTGTGCGCGGTGGCCGCGCTCTATTTCCTCAGCCGGACAGCGAAGGACGGTCATCTGCGGGACTCCCTGGCGGCCGGGGCATTCATCGGTCTCGGCCTTGCCACGAAGGTGAGCCTGTCTCCGATCTACGCCGCCTTCCTGATGGCGCACGTCATATACGCGCTCGGCCTGCTGAACGGCGGCGGGCCGCGGGAGCGGGCCTTCGGGAAGAGGGCTGCGTCCGCGTCGGCGGGCCTGCTGCTCGGAGGCGCCGCCTCAGTCGTTGCGTTCGCGGTCGTCCAGCCCTACGCCTTCCTCGACGCCGGGCGCTTCCTCGCCGACACCACGGAGCAGTCCGAGATGGTCAGGCGTATCCGCGACTACCCGTACACACGCCAGTACATAGACACCGCGCCCTACTGGTACCAGGTCCGCCAGCTCGCGACCTGGGGGCTGGGCCTTCCCCTTGGCGTCGTGGCATGGGCGGGCCTGCTGCACGCCTCGCTCCGCGGGATGCGCGTCGTCCACGGGCTAACGTACCTGGCCTTGGGTTGGGTCCTGCCGGCGTTGCTGCTGCTCGTCTCCAACAGCATACTCATGATCATTGCCGCGTCGAGCATCGCGGTCATCGCCTTGGCGGCGACGCTCCCCGTGCGGTCGGTCGAGTCCAGGGCGAACGTGCTGCTGCTGTGCTGGGTTGCGCCGTACCTGCTGATAACCGGGTCGTTCCAGGTGAAGTTCCTGCGCTACCTGCTGCCTGTTACGCCGTTCCTGATACTGTTCGGCTCGCGCATGCTCTTCGACCTCTGGGGATGGGCGCGGGGCAGGCTCCCGGCGGCGAGGCCGGTCGTCTTGGCAGGTCTGGCTCTGCTGCTGGGGGCTACCGGCTTCTACGCGGCGTCGTATGCGGGTATCTATACGAAGGAGCACCCGGCCGTCAGGACGGCGCGGTGGATCAATGCCAACGCGCCGGCGGGCTCGGTGATACTGAAGGAGCACTGGGAGGAGGGAATACCCGGCCTGCACGGATACCTCATCCGAGAGATGCCGCTCTACAACGACGACACGGGAGCGAAGCTTCGCCAGATTGCGGAGGAGCTTGCGGGGGCGGACTACCTGGTCTTCTACAGCAACCGGCTCTACGGCACGATACCGAGGCTGCCGGAGCGGTACCCGGCCAGCGCGGAGTATTACCGGCTCCTGTTCAGCGGGAGGCTGGGGTACGAGGTGGTTGACGTCCAGACGTCGTACCCCAGCCTGGCCGGGGTGGCGTTCGTGGACGATACGCTGTCGCGCCCGGGGGTTCCTGTCCCCCGCCCCGTGGCCGCTGGGATGCCGCGCGGCGCCGCGATGAACTTGGGATTCGCCGACGAGAGCTTCACGGTGTACGACCATCCGATGACCCTCGTGTTCGAGAACAAGGGCCGCCGCACTGCGGACGCCATCGAGCGGTTACTGGTGGACGGCGCGGCGGGGAGCCCGGCCGCGTCCCGGCCGCCGCCGCTGGGCCTGACGCTCTCCGACGAGGAGGCCCAGGCGCAGCGCGCTGGGGGGACCTGGACCGATATAGTCAGGCCCTCGGGGTGGGCCGCCAGGTACCCGGTCCTATCCTGGCTGCTGGCCGTCGAGGTCATGTCCTTGCTGGCCCTCCCCATCGTCTTCGCGCTGTTCCGGGGCCTTCCCGACCGCGGATACCTGCTCGCGAAGCCGCTTGGCCTGCTGCTAGTCAGCCTCGCGGCCTGGCTCCTAGCGTCGTACAGGCTGATGGGCTTCTCGCTGGCGTCGGTCATGGTCTCGTTCGCAGTGGCGGCGGCGATTGCGCTTCCCGTCCTCGCGTGGTCGTGGCGAGACGTTGCCGCGTTCGCGGCGCGGCGCTGGCGGACGCTGATTGCGTGCGAGGCGGTATTCATCCTCGCCTTCCTCGCGTTCGTCCTCGTCCGCATGGCTAATCCCGACCTGTGGCATCCGTACTTGGGCGGCGAGAAGCCGATGGACATGGCCTACCTGACCGCCGTTCTCAAGTCCAGCTACATGCCGCCGTATGACCCATGGTTCGAGGGCGGATACATCAACTACTACTACTGGGGCCATTTCATGGTTGCGGCGCTCATCCACGTCACCGGGATTGCGCCCGCGGTTGCGTACAACCTCGCGGTCCCGCTCTTCTTCGCGCTCACCGCGGCGGCGGCGTACTCTGTCGTGTACAACCTCGCGGCCGGGACGCCGGAGGGTCCGGCGGCGCGGGAACGCGGGGGACTTAGGCGGCTGCCGCCGGCTGCCGCCGGGCTGGCCGGGGCGGCTTTCGTGGCCGTGCTGGGGAACCTGGACGGCGGAGCGCAGCTGGTGGGCGGAGCGTGGCGAGGCTTCGCGCGCAACATGCCCGCCGGCGAGTTCGACTTCTGGCGCAGCACCCGCGTTATGCCGCCCGACCCGCCCGGGCACGAGATAACCGAGTTCCCGTTCTTCACGTTCCTGTTTGGCGACCTGCACGCGCACTTGATGGCGATACCCTTCACGCTGCTGGCGGTCGGGGTCTCGCTGGCCGTGGTGATGGGCGTGCGGCGTGGCGGGGACGCGCCGCGCTGGAGCGCCGCCGAGATAGCCCGGCTCGCCCTGCTCGGGGTCGTGGTCGGCTCCCTGCGCGTCATCAACACGTGGGACTTCCCGCTTTACCTGCTCCTCGCCGCCGCCGCTGTGTTCATCGCCGCCTACTTTAGGAACGGCGGACTGAGCTTGATGGTCGTCATGGAGTCCGTGGTGAAGGCGATACTGGTTGCCGCGGTCGGGTACCTGGTCTTCCTGCCCTACCACGCCGCCTACGAGACCTTCTTTTCGGGCGTGGAGGGCACCACCAACCAGACCGTCCTATGGCATTTCCTGCTGATCCACGGCCTGTTCGTCTTCATCGCGGCGACGCACTACCTGATAGACACGCGCGGCTCCTGGCTGCCCTTCGCGCATTCGCTGCGGGACCGGTTAGCGGGGGCGGACTATCGCCGCGCAGTCGCGTTGGGGCTGGCGGGATTGCTGGCCGCATGGCTGGTCGCCGCCTTCCTGGTCGGCTCGGTCGGCAGCACAATCCCATTCGCGGCGCTGCTGCTCGCGCTGGTCGCGGCAAGCGCGCTGAAGCGCCTCCGTCCAGGCCGGCGCGGCGCTCCCCTGGCGGTCTTCGTGGCCGCGCTTGTTGGCGCGGCTCTCATGGTCGTCATCGGGCTCGACGTAGTGCGCGTCGAGGGCGACATCGACCGTATGAACAGCGTCTTCAAGTTCTACCTGCAGGTGTGGGTACTGCTCGCTCTGGCGTCGGCGTACCTGCTATGGCGGCTGGCGCGAGATGGGGCGCCGGCGCTGCCGCTGCCGTGGCGCCGCGCGTGGGTGTGGGCGCTGGCGCTGCTCGCGCTGGGCGCCGCGGTGTATCCGGCGCTGGGGACCCAGGCGCGGCTTCGCGCTAGGTTCGATGTCCTGCCCCTGACGCTCGACGGGACGGCGTACATGCGAACGGCGGTCTATAACGACCCGAACGGGCAGATCGAGCTGGCCGCCGACTACGAGGGCATCCAGTGGCTCCGCGCCAACGTGGAGGGCTCGCCGGTGATACTCGAAGGACTGACGCCGAACTACCGCTGGGGCGGCCGCGTCTCCGTCTATACCGGGCTGCCCAGCGTGGTCGGCTGGGGGTGGCACCAGGAGCAGCAACGCTGGGGATACCGCTGGGCCGTCGGCGAGCGCGCCCAGGACGTGGAGCGCATATACAGCTCGACCGACGCCGCGGAGGCGTTGGAGCTGCTGCGCGCGTATGACGTCGAATACGTGTACGTCGGCCAGCTCGAACGCCTCTACTACCCGGCTGACGGGCTGGCGAAGCTCGACGCGGAGATGGCCCCGTTCCTAGAAGAGGTGTACCGGAGCCAGCAGGTCAGTATCTACAGGGTCCGCCCGGGTTGAGCCCCGCCCGGAGCCCACCGGGCCGATGCTCCGCGAGGCGGTCTCGGCCGGCGTGTACGAGCCCGACCAGCGTCGCGGGCAGCTATTCCCTCGCGTCCAGATACTGACTATTGGGGATCTGCTGGCCGGCCGGGAGGCCGATTATCCGAGATTCGGGACGGCGGGCAAGCCCGCGCTATTCTGAATTGGCCTCGGGACCCAACTTGACAGTCCTGGCTCGCCGGCGTACCTTGAAGGATAGGCCACAGCATACGATAGGTGAGTCATGGTTCGTTGCAGGTGTACGCCGGCTGAGGCTGCTGGGGTCACTAGGGACCCTTGGCACACTCAGCCGCATCCACAGCCCGCCGCACTGGTTACCATAGACTCCGAGCCCTTTGTCGGAGAGACGCCCCTTGCCGCTATCCAGAGTTGGCTCACGCCCAACTCTCTCTACTACGCACGCAACCACTACGAGACCCCCGCGATAGACATCTCTGGCTGGAGGCTCGTCGTTGACGGGCATACCAGCTCTGTCTTGGACCTCACCTACAACGACGTCCTCGAGATGCCGCGCCGCGCGATGCCCGTCACGATGGAGTGCGCGGGCAACAACCGCATGGACCTCGACCCGCCGGTCAGCGGCAACAGGTTCCAGGGCGGCGCCGTGAGCACTGCGTTATGGACAGGGGTATCCCTGGCTGACCTGCTCGACCGCGCGGGAGCTGGCCCCGGCGCGGTCGAGGTGGTGTTCGAGGGCGCGGACTTGGGCAGCCCGGAGCCTAGCGGCGCGCCCAGCCCATACGCGCGGAGCCTCCCGCTGGAGGCGGCCAGGCATCCGGACATGCTGCTCGCGTACGAGATGAACGGCGAGCCGCTGCCCGAGGACCACGGCTACCCACTCAGGCTGGTCGCGCCGGGATGGTACGGCATGGCTTCCGTCAAGTGGCTCACCAGAATCTCGCTCATAGACCACCCCTACGAGGGCTTCTTCCAGAAGGAACGTTACGTCCTGGACACCGGCCACGGCCCCCCTGAACCGCTGGCGCGAATGTTGGTCAAGTCGCTCTTCAGCAGGCCGCGCCACGGCCAGGTGTTCGAGCGATGCGCGCCGCTGGAGGTCGCAGGTCTCGCATGGTCGGGGGCCGGCGAAATCGCCGACGTAGAGATCAGCGACGACTTCGGGGAGACGTGGACCTGCGCCAATCTGGACGGCCTGTTCCACGATTACACCTGGAGGCAATGGACGGCGGTCTGGACGCCTCCATGCGCGGGACACCATACGCTAATGGCGAGGGCGCGGGACGAGAACGGCGACGCGCAGCCGATGAAGAACAGGTGGAATCGGCTGGGCTACGCGGTGAACGGCGTCCAGTCGGTCTGCGTCAACGTCAGGTAACGCCGGGTAGGGCTATTCGTTGCCCCATGGGAACGACCTCACGCGAAGGCCGCGCTCCGCCGCTGGCAGCTGCGCCCTCGCGCCGTTGGCGTTGTGCGACTCGTGGACCGCGAAGCCTATCTCGGTTGCGCGCCGCGCCTCATCGAGTCCGCAGGCGGTCTGGCCGCCGCTCTTGACGGCGCTGACTAGGTCCTCGACCGCGGCTCGTCCGGCGGGCCACTCCTCCTCGTCGGCAGGCAGGTCTATGGGTGTGGGCCGCTCGCCGTTCCGCCAGTAGTACGCGCTGCGAAAATCGTCCAGGGCCAGCAGGCCGCCCTCAGAGCCGGTTACCTGGAACGAGAGTCCGGAGCCTCCCGGCATGATGTGCATGAACGCGCCGCTGTCGAGCTGCGTCGTCGAGCGGCCGGGCGGGTCGAGGCGCCTGCGCGAGTCTGGCGGGTCGCCGGACACGTCCGCAACGTGCCCGCTGGTCCAGACAGGCTCCGGGTCGCCCGCGAGGGCGAGGGCCATGTCGTACCAGTGGCAGCCGTGATTGATGAGGTTGGGCAGGCCGAATCCGGACACGTCCTCCACCTCGCCAATTGCGCCCTCGGCGATGATGCCGCATACCTTGCGCTGCCTGGCCATCCATCGGCGGTCCAGCAGGTAGGCCATGGCAACGCCGTTCGACTCGCAGGCGGCGATGATGCGGTCGGACTCCTCTAGGCTGGTCGCGAACGGCTTCTCGCACGCGATGCCGCGAACGCCGGCGGACGCCGCGGACTCGATCTGGTCAGCGTGCATCGTCTGGCTCGTCGTCACGCACACGATGTCCGGCCTCGTCTCGGCGAGCATCGCGTCGTAATCGTCGTAGCCAGGCATCTCGCCCCACGTGTTGCGCCACACGCCGCGGAACTCATCCCGCGTCTCGCGGCCCTTGTCGAAGACCGCCACGACCGTGGTTTCGGGCACGCGCGCGAACCCGTTGGCCCAGTTGTGCCCCCGGTTCAGCGTGTCCAGCATCCGGTGGCACCCCGCAATCGCTACTCGCAGCTTGTTCGCACTCGAAGGCATCAACGCACCTGCCAGTTGTTCTGTCCGAGGCCCTACGATAACATCCAGCCCGAAGGCGGGCAACGAGCGTCAACGCAAGAATCCTGCCGGGAGGAGCAATCCCATGTTGAAGACAGCGTTCATAGGCGCGGGAAGACGGGCGCGCTCGGCGCACTATCCGACGGTGAGCCGGATCGACGACGCCAGCATTGAGGGCGTGGCGGAGCTCGACGAGCGGCTCATGGGGCAGGTCGTGGACGAGTACGGGATACCGAGGGCGTTCGGCGACTACCGCGAGATGGTCGAGGCGGTCGATCCGGACATCGTGTACGTAATAATGGGCGAGGAGTTCATGGCGGCCGTAGCCATTGACTGCATGAACGCGGGTAAGCACGTCTTCATCGAGAAGCCCGCCGGCGCAAGCCCCGACGAGTCGCGCCAGCTTCTACATGCGGCCGAGGCCAACGGCGTCGTCTGCGCCGTCGGATACCAGCGACGCTTTGCCGCCGTAACGCGCGAGGCGATGCGCTTGGTTGCGGAGAAGGGCGGCCCTACGCTCGCCGTCGGAGAGTTCCACAAGGACATGCTGGGCACTCCCAAGCCGCCGCGGACGACCATGTGGAACGATATTTGCCACGCGGTGGACCTGATTCGCTGGATGACCGGCGGCGAGGCTTCCGACTCGACGGCGTTCCAGGATACGCGCGGCTCGGACTGGCCCAACGACTATAACGCGCTCATGCGGTTCGACAACGGAGCCGTCGGCGTGATACTGGCGAACAGGTCGTCCGGCGGGCGCACGCTCAGGGCCGAGCTTCACGGCATAGGCGTCGGATGCTACATGCGGATTCCGGACCAGATCGAGATACTGGAGAGCGGGCGGGACGCCAGGGTGGTTCCCGGCGCGGACCTGGACAGCGCGGACGCGGGCGACGGCCACGCATACGACGGAACCCTCGAGATGCATCGCCACGTCGCCGAGTCCATCAGACAGGGCCGCATCCCCATAAACGACATCCGCGACGTAGTGAGGACATCGGATCTCGTGGCCCGCCTAGAAGGGGATACAGGGTAGGTTGCTGGGGGGGAGTGGCTATACGTCTCGCTGCAGGTTTGCTAGGAACTCCGTGTTGTTTCTGGACTTGCGGAGGCGTTCGAGCACCTTCTCGGTGGCGTCGGATGAGCCTATGGAGTCCGAGGATATCATGCTGACCATGCGCCGGAGGAGCCATACCTGGCGGAGGGTCTCCTCGTCGAGGAGCAGCTCCTCGCGCCTGGTGCTGCTACGGGGGATGTCTATCGCCGGGAAGACCCTCCGCTCGGCGAGCTTGCGGTCCAGGTGGACCTCCATGTTGCCCGTGCCCTTGAACTCCTCGTAGATCACGTCGTCCATCCGGCTTCCTGTGTCCACCAGGCACGCGGCGAGGATGGTGAGGCTGCCCGCGTCCTCGGTGTTCCGCGCGGCGCCGAAGAAGCGCTTTGGCGGGTATAGGGCGACCGGGTCTATGCCGCCGGAGAGCGTCCGCCCGCTGGTCGGCATTGCGATGTTGTAGGCGCGGGTTAGGCGGGTGAGGCTGTCGAGAAGGACCACGACGTGCTGCCCGGTCTCCACCATGCGCTTGGCCCTCTCGAGGACGAGCTCGGCGACTCGGCAGTGGTCCTCAACCGGCTCGTCGAAGGTGGAGCTGTACACCTCGCCCTGCACCGAGCGCGTCATGTCGGTAACCTCCTCTGGGCGCTCGCCTATCAGCGCTACGAGGAGCTGTGCTTCGGGTTCGTTGGCGGCGATACCGTTGGCTATCTGCTTCAGTATCGTGGTCTTGCCCGCCTTTGGGGGCGAGACTATCATGCCGCGCTGACCGCGGCCCACTGGGGAGATGAGGTCTATGAGCCTGGTGGCGAACTGCCCGCGGACGGTTTCGAGGGACATCCTTTGAGTGGGGAAGATGGGGGTCAGGTTCTCGAAGTGGGGGCGCTCCCTGGCCTGGTCAGGCTCCACCCCGTTCACCTCATCGACACGGACCAGGCTGAGGTATCTCTCGCCTTCCTTCGGAAGGCGGACGTGGCCGGCCACCTCGTCGCCGTGGCGGAGGGCGAACCGCCTGATCTGGGACTGGGAGACATAGACGTCGCCGGTCTTGGAGCGGCGCCCGTTGGAGCTCTTCAGGAACCCGTAGCCGTCGTTGGTCTTGGATAGGACGCCGGTCGCGGTGGCGTTGCCGTTCTGCTCGGCCGCGGCGGCGTTGCGCTCCTCGTCGGTCTGGCGCGAGCGACGCCGTCTGTACGATGTTGAGTCTCGCAGTGGTCTTCTCCCTTCAGAATTGGGGTGTCGAGTTGGGAAATATAGGGTTCATAGACATGGCCTAGTTCCAGGTCCTCGATTGGGGAAGGCGGCGCGCCGTTTCGAGCCTGGCTATCCTGCGTTGAAACCCGTTCGCCCCTGTGTTACTTGTTGGACGGGAGCGAACGCCGCGGGTGGAGTCGGCTAACGCGGTTGGGACACTCTACCCGGATACCCGAGTCCGTTGCAACCGCCCATGAGAGGAGTGTCGAGGAGGTGTATCAGGTAATAGAGTAGCACAAGATGCCGAGCGCGTCTATCCTGCTTACTGCTTAGGTCAGGGCAATCGCATCTAAATCCCCCCCCCCCCCCGTCCAGGCCGCCCGGCAGGGGTCTGAATCAGGATTCGCGGGATTCTCAGGATTGGAAGAGGGGATGGGCGCGCTGAATTATCCTCGCCCTGGCCCTCTACTGTGAAGGGGGTGGGGAGGTGGCAGGCGGGACGCCTGCGCTCCTTGCGCCTATGTCGTCTTGTCTCTGTCCGGCTCCTTCTGTTGGCGCTCTGGCGGGTTCTGGCCGCTTCTGCGCCTGATTCACCCTCTCACCTCAAGGGGGAGGGGACGCAGGGCGGGGCATTAGCCCTCACCCTGGCCCTTTCCCCCATGAGGGAGAGGGAACTTGGCGGGTCTTGCGACCCGCGCCCTATCTACTCCTGGTTCCCCCGCTCTCGCGGGAGATGAGTTTGCCTTGCAAGGCAGTGACTCCGGTACTTGCTTCGAGGATGCCGACGTCGATCGCCCGCCGACACTGGGGGTGCAGCCCCTCCTCTAACTTTCCCGGACGGCTGACGGGCCCTTGCGGGACCGCCTGCGTTTCGCGCTTGGACCTTCCACCCGCCAAGGCGTCGGGCTGCGCTGGCTACGGTCCTCCCGTGTTACCGAGAGTCCGCACCTGGAACGGGGGAGACGCATTTGGCACTGCGTCGTCCTGGCGGGGCGCCGAAACACAGACCGACCTTCCCATACCGCGGGTGGTCCCGTCCCAACATCAGCGACGGTATGATGCCGAAGGCAGAGGTCAATCTGCGCCCGTTTGGAGTACGCCCCTTCGAGCCGTTTATCAGAATAGCACGGCTGTTCTCGCGGTGTCAAGGGGCGCTATGGGGCAATTTGGGGGCAATTCTTGGGGATAGTGGTAAGGGTAGAGTAGTGAGTGGTGAGGAGGGAGGGGGAGTGCAGGCGGGACGCCTGCGGTCCTTTTTGGGGCAAGAGGGCGCTCTCACCGTAGCCCTCTCCCTCGACGGGAGAGGAGATAAGGCGGGGGAACACTGAACTCGTTCAGGTAGATGGCGTGTGAGAGGCTCATGGGCTGTATAATAGCCGCTGGCAGACATGCGTACAGGAGCAGGCAAGATGACGACGCGGGCCCTGATAACGGGGATCACTGGGCAGGACGGGTCATACTTGGCGGAGCTGCTGCTGGACAAGGGCTACGAGGTGCATGGCCTCATACGCCGCTCCAGCACGGTGAACACGTCGAGGATAGACCACATATATAGGGAGCCGCACGAGCCGGACGCAAGGCTGTTCCTACACCACTCCGACCTGACCAGCACGGACATCCTCCCTAGCCTTCTGCAGGACCTGCGGCCCGCCGAGGTCTATCATCTCGGCGGCCAGTCGCACGTCCGCGTCAGCTTCGAGGAGGCCGAGTACACTGGGGACGTGACCGGGCTGGGGGCCACCCGTGTGCTGGAAGCTATCCGGCACAGCGGCATAGACACCCGCTTCTACCAGGCGTCCAGCTCGGAGATGTTCGGGAACGCGCCTCCGCCGCAGAACGAGAGTACGCCCCTGCAGCCGAGGAGTCCCTACGCCTGCGCCAAGGCGTACGCCTACTGGATGACCGCGGGTTACAGGGACGCCTACGGGATGTTTGCCTGCAACGGCATCCTCTTCAACCACGAGTCCCCGCGCCGCGGCGATACATTCGTTACGCGGAAGATCACCATGGCGCTGGCCAGGATACTGGCGGGGAGCCAGGACAGGCTGTACCTCGGCAACCTGGACGCAAAGCGGGACTGGGGATACGCCCCGGACTACGTCGAGGCGATGTGGATGATGCTCCAGCAAGACCAGCCCGACGATTACGTGGTCGGCACAGGGGTTACGCATTCGGTGAATGAGTTCTTGGAGGCAGCCTTCAGCTACGCCGGCTTGGACTGGCGGGAGTACGTCGAGTTCGACGAACGGTACACCAGGCCGAACGAGGTCAACTACCTGGTCGCCGACTCCACCAAGGCCAAGCAGAGGCTCGGATGGGAGCCCAAGGTATCGTTCGAGGAGCTGGTGAAGATCATGGTCGACGCGGACGTGGCGCTGGTCGCCGAGAGCGCGCAGTAAGCGCAGATATACGGCTAGGACGGGGCCAATCGGAGGACCTGCTATGAAGACCTACAAGGCGGCTGTTGTCGGGTGCGGACGGATGGGCGGGTTCATAGACAACGAGGTCATAGGCGCGCCGGGCTTCTACCCGCCGTACTCGCACGGCGGCGGGTTCTACGAGTCGGAGAGGACAGACCTGGTGGCCTGCTCCGATTTCCGCGAGGACCTGATGGATGCGTTCGGCGAGAAGTACGGCGTTCCCAGCGCGAGGCAGTACACCGACTTCAGGGAGATGGTCGCGCGGCAAAATCCCGACATCGTGAGCGTGGCCACTCACGTCGAGCGCCACGCGGAGGTGGTCATCGGCCTCGCCGAGGCTGGCGTGAAGGCCATCTACTGCGAGAAGGGGCTCGCCGCGTCCCTGGGCGAGGCCAACGCAATGGCCGAAGCCTGCAACCGCAGCGGCGCCATCCTGAACATGGGAGCCCAAAGACGCTACCATCCCGGCTTCCGCAAGATGAAGGAGATCATAGACAGCGGCGAGCTCGGCCCCGTCCAAAACTTGGTCATGACATACTCGGCCGGGCTGTTCGACCACGGCTGCCACGTGGTGGACCTGCTGACGTACCTGATAGGCGACCCTCACGCTGTCTGGGTCCAGGGGCACGCCCCGGCGTCGGACGCCGTTCGCGAGGGGGACGTCTATAGCGACGACCCGGGCGGCGACGGCGTGATGCTGTTCGACAACGGCGTTACGGCGTACCTGTTGCACACGAGCCGATACGAGTACCAGGTCAACTGCGAGCGCGGCGCGGTCGGGACGTTCAACGACACGCTGGGGTTCTTCATGCGGAAGGGGGACCCGCGCAGCTTCGAGGAGGTCCCATTTCCGGAGTTCGCGCCCAGCAGCCCAACGGTCAACCTGATAGACGACCTGGCGCGGGCGCTCGATACCGGCGAGCCGCCGAGCGGCGGCATGGAGTCGGCGAGGCACGGGGTGGAAATCATGGTCGCAATCTTGGAGTCGCACATCCAAGCCGGCAAGCGCATCGAGATGCCCCTGCGAGAGAGTCCGCTGCATATGCGCCGCGCCGACCGCGGCCCCTGGCGGAAGGGCGAGCGCTGGCGTGAGCCAAAGCTGGCGGTGTAGCCAGGATAGGAGCGAAGCATTGCCGACCACTTCGATTCGAGTCACGAGCAAGACCGAATTCCCGGGCGGACCCGTCTCCGCGCCATTCGACCTTCCCGACGGCGATAGCGGGGTTACCCTGGTGGACGAGTCGTCAGGTCTGCGTAGAACGGGCCAGCTCGACGGCAAACGCCGCGTAACGTGGATCGAGGGGCCGCTCGAAGCGGGAGACGCCAGGCGCTACCGGGTTGAGCCCGGCGCGGATACGGGGGGAGGGGTCGAGCTCGTCAACCCGCTTGACGGCCGCTTGGACGTGAGGGTCGGCGGCAGCCTGTTCACCAGCTACCACTACGGGCCGGAGTGGTTCCGCCCGTACTTCCACCCGGTTATCGGCCCTCATGGCCTTCCTGTAACACGGGGCTTCCCGATGGTGGCGAACGTTCCGGGCGAAACTACCGACCATCCGCATCACAAGGGCATCTGGAGCGCATACGGCGAGGCGGGCGGCGTGGACAACTGGGCCGAGGCCCCGGAGTCCGGCCGAACGCTCCATCGCAGCTTCGAGGCGGTCGAGTCGGGGCCGGTGTTCGGGCGGTTCGCCGCGCTCGGCGACTGGGTCTCGCGCGACGGCTCGGCGGCAGTTCTGCGAGAGCGGCGCGAGGTGGTCGTGTACGCCGCGTCGCCCTGGAGGCTGTTCGACCTGGAGCTGACGCTGACCGCCGTGAATTCGGACGCGCTGTTCGGGGACACGAAGGAGGGCGGGTTCATCTCGCTCCGCGTCGCCTCCTCGATGGACGCGCATCGCGGGGGCCGACTGGAGAACTCCAGGGGCGGCGTAGGCGAGGCGGAGGTTTGGGGCAAGCGCGCGGAGTGGTGCGACTACTCGGGCCCGGTCGGCGGCAGGACGGCGGGGGTCGCGTTCCTCGAAAGCCCCACGAGCTTCGGCCACCCCACGTACTGGCACGCTAGGGACTACGGCCTCATGTCCGCCAACCCATTCGGTCTGTCCGAGTTCCTGGGCGAGGGTAGCGACGGCAGCTACAACCTGCCGGCCGGCGAGTCCATCGCATTTCGCTACCGCGTCTATGTCCACGCGGACGACGCGAGCGGGGCCGGGGTTGCCGAAATGTACGCAGCCTACGCCGCCCCCCCGGAAACGGCGTCGGCATAAGGCGTTACCAGATAGTCCACCCGCCATCCACTATCAGGTTCTGGCCTGTTATCCACGCGCCCGCCTGCGAGGCCAGCAGTGCCACGGCACCCTTGAGGTCGTCGGCCTCGCCGCCGCGGTCCAGCGGGATGTTGTCGGCGCACCGCCGCGCGAACTCGGGGCTGGCGTTGGGCCTTGGAATCTGCCCTGGGCTGATGCAGTTCGCGCGCACGCCGTACTCGCCCAGCTCTCCCGCCAGGTTGCGGGTGAAGTTGATGACCGCGCCCTTGGAGGCCTGGTACGCAGGCCCGCCCCGGTTGAAGCCCAGCCCTTCGTAGAAGCGCTTGTCGGTCGTCAGCGACCCGTGTATAGAGCCGATGGTGATGATGGATCCCGAGCGCTGCGCGGTCATGACCCTCGCGGCTGCCTGCGCGCATAGGTATGTTCCCTTGACGTTTAGCTCGAGCGTGGCGATGAACTCATCCACCGACCCGTCTGGCACGTGGGTGGGCGGCGCGGCGCCTCCGCCGGCGTTGCACACCATCACGTCGAGCTTGCCGTGAGCGTCGGCTACGGAGCTGACGAGATCATCAACCTGTTCCTCGACGGTCACGTTACAGCCCCGGCCCGTCACGTCGAGGCCGTCCCGGCGCATCTCGGACGCGACCTGCGCGCACAGGTCCTCGCGCCTGCTCGCTATCACCACCGACGCGCCCAGCTCGGCGAGCGACGCGGCCATCGCGCGGCCCAAGTGCGTGCCGCCGCCGGTCACTATGGCGGCTTGCCCGCGCATGTCGAAGGCGTCCTGGATTCTCATGCGCTCACTGTGTCTCGATGAGGGAGCCCACGGCTCCCGCTAGAACGTTCAACCGATACCTCGGAAGCCGATGGTAACCAGGTCGCCCTCTACTGAGACCGGGGTCGTGCGCTCTCCGCCGGTCAGCTTCTCGAGGGCTGCCCACTCTTCAGGCCGCTCCGCAAGGTCTATCTCCTCGAACTCCACCCCGAGATCCGCCATCTCCGCTTTCAGGGCATCGGAATAACTGCAAGCGGGGTGTGTATATATCTTCAAGTCAGCCATCGTTCGCGTCCCCTATGATTCGCGCCTCTCTCCGGCGCGGACGCCATTGTACCAGAACCCATCGAGCCGCGGAGCGCGGACGGATGCAGAGCCTGTCCCAGCGCCGCAAAGATTGAAGTGCGCGGGCGACCCATGCTATACTAGGGCTCCAATGTTGGCTCCAAGCGCTGAATTGCATAATCCAACGACAGGCGGCCAGAAGGTCTGCGCGTGTAGCAGGCGAGTACGCGGCCGCGCTGCGCGAGTCTGGCGGTAGCACGCCGGAACCCAACCGAGGCGATGGCTGCGGGCTCCACCTCTAGCGGTTAGCGGTGGAGCCTTCTCTTTTGCGAGTCAGGTTGACAGCCTGGGGATAGTTTCATGGAGGACGAGCTTTCAATGGCAGCGACACAAGCCCTGACGCCCTACCAGGTCAGGAGGTACAGCCGGCACATCATCATGCCGCAGGTCGGGAGCGGCGGCCAGCGCAGGCTCCTCGACTCCAGCGTGCTCATCATCGGCGCGGGAGGGCTGGGCTCTCCCGTGGCGATCTACTTGGCGCTGGCCGGGGTCGGCTCTATCGGCATCGTGGATTTCGACGTGGTGGACGTGACTAACCTTCAGAGGCAGATACTTCACCACGACGACGACATCGGCCGAAGCAAGGTCCAGTCCGCTAGGGAGACCCTGTTGGCCTACAACCCCGACGTCAACGTCATAACCTACGAGGAGCCGATCACTTCGGAGAACGCGATGGACATGATGTCCGGCTTCGACGTAATCGTGAGCGGCGCGGATAACTTCTCGGCCCGGTACCTGATCAACGACGCCGCCTACCTGAGCGACAAGCCCCTGGTGGACGGCAGCATACTGATGTTCGACGGACGCGCGGCTGTGTACGCGCCCGGCGAGGGCTGCTACCGCTGCGTCTTCCCAGACCCGCCGCCGCCGGGAGAGGTGCCCAACTGCGCCGAGGCGGGCGTGCTGGGGATGCTGCCCGGCCTCGTGGGCAGCATACAGGCCACGGAGACAGTCAAGGTCCTCCTCAGCATAGGCAAGCCCCTCGTTGGCAAGCTCCTGCTGATAGACGCTCTCGACATGGACTTCCGTGAAGTGAAGGTTCGGCGGGACGTCAACTGCCCGCTGTGCGGCGACAACCCGACCGTGACGGAATTGATCGACTACGACGTATTCTGCGGCGTGGCGCCGGTCCCGGCGTAGCGAGCGATGCGGCGACGGAGTTTTCAGTGGCGCGATTCTCGATAGTGACGGAACCATACATCCTAGAAGAGGAAGGTGAAACAATGCCGGCTAGAGTGGCGCATCCCGAGTCGATAGTGGAGACCGATTGGGTGGCGGAGCGCTTGGGCGACGAGAACCTGACGATAGTCGAAGTGGACGTGGACACCGCGGCCTACGAGCAGGGGCATATCCCCGGCGCGGTGGGCTGGAACTGGACCTCGCAGCTCAACGACAGCATAACCCGCGACATTCTCAGCAAGGACCAGATGCAGCGCCTGCTGGGCGAGTCGGGGATCATGAAGAGCGGCAGCGTGGCGCTCTACGGGGACAACAACAACTGGTTCGCGACCTACGCCTTCTGGCAGATGAAGCTCTACGGACACAAGAAGGTCATGATCATGAACGGCGGACGCATGAAGTGGATAGCCGAGGGCAGGGAGCTCACGACCGAAGTCCCCAGCCCCACCCGGCGCATCTACCGCGCCAGCGACCCCGACGTTAGCATCAGGGCCAACCGCGACTATGTCCTCGGCGTCGCGTCCACCCCGAACAACACCGGCCTGGTGGACGTGCGCGCGCCCGCCGAGTTCAGCGG
Source organism: uncultured Dehalococcoidia bacterium (assembly GCA_958296115.1). Taxonomy (GTDB): domain Bacteria; phylum Chloroflexota; class Dehalococcoidia; order Lucifugimonadales; family CAJWER01. Next base: position 923,703 of record OY282442.1, on the reverse strand, counting down.
AGAGCTGCTCGCCCCTGCCAACCTCCCCCAGGAAGGCTCGCAGCGCGGCGGACACATCCCGGGAGCCGCGAACATCCCCTGGCTGTCCGCCGTCAACGAGAGCGACGGCACGTTCAAGACCGTCGAAGAGCTGCGCGAGATCTACCAGAAGGGCGCGGGGCTGGACAAGGGCAACGAGGTCATAGCCTACTGCCGAATCGGTGAGCGCTCCTCGCACACCTGGTTCGTGCTGTCCCAGATTCTTGGCTTCAACAAGGTCCGCAACTACGACGGCTCCTGGACAGAGTACGGCTCCATAGTCGGCGCTCCCATCGAGAAGTAGCCCGCTTCCCGCAGCGCAGGAAGCCAGTCAGCCAGAGACGCGCGGCGGCCCACAGCTGGGCCGCCGCGCATTCCCCTTAGAGCATCCTCTCCCGTCAAGGGAGAGGATTGAGGCGAGGGTGACGTGAATATCAGCAAAGAGGACTTCTGATGAAATACGCTTACCCGTGTGTCCTCACCGCCGGTGAGGAAGAAGGCGGGTTCAACGTCAGCTTCCCAGACGTCCCCGAAGCGTTGACCTGCGGGGACGACAGGACAGAGGCGCTGGAGATGGCGGAGGACGCGCTGGTCGTCGCGCTCTGCGCTTACGTGGATAACGGCGAGGACATCCCCTCCCCGGGCCCTGCCGAGGACGGCCAGGCGCTGGTTGCGGTTCCGCCCCTCGCCGCCTCCAAGCTCGCCCTCTATACCGCCATGCGGGAGCAGGGCATGACGGCGGAGGACCTGGCGGAACGGCTTGGGCTGGACGACTCCGCGGTCCGCAAGCTGCTCACCCCGGACTACGGGAGAGGGCGGCGCCAGTCTCGAAGAGATTGAAGTTACGAGGGAGGAGGGGATTCCCGTCGAGTGGTTCGCCGATATCCATGCCGCCCTGTACGACGAGGCCATCAGGTTCCAGTACGCGGGAACGTAGCCTGTACGTCGGAGGGCAAGTACGTCAACTGCACGTGCTCGGACTGTGAAGAAGAGGGTTGCTAACACGTCTCTGCCTTCTATCCTATCCTGATGTACAAGACCCGCAAAGAGGCTGATTTCTTGCGGGCGTTGCGAGGACGCACAGTCGGGTTCAGGGGTATACACAAGCGCATCACACCGAGCCGATGCGGCGCCAGGTTGTCAGAGATACTGGCCGATATCCGAAGAAGGCAGTAGGGACCACCCCTCGCGGGTCTACACCAGGTTCCCCCGGTCCACCCGCTCGCCGTCCATGAATACGTCGGTTACGCTGGTCAGGGCGCGGATGTCGTGGGACGGGTCGCCCTCCACCACCAGCAGGTCGGCCTTCTTGCCCGGCTCTATGGAGCCGACCTCGTCGTCTATCCAGCATGAGCGGGCCGCGTCGCTGGTGGCGGATACTATCGCTTCCATAGGCGTCATGCCGATGTCCACGTGCGCGGTGATCTCGTCCTGGAAGCTCGTGCCTCCCAGCTTGTAGTGCTGCCAGGACGCGTCGGAGCCCGCCACGAGCTTGACGCCCTCGTCCTTCATGCGGCCCCAGAAGGCGGCCGCGCTCTCCCAGCCCTGGTAGAACTGGTCTATGAGGTCCTGCTCGTCCTCGCTCAGCATCTCGGACTCAGCCTTGCGCTCCAACTGCCAGACGCGCTCGCGCGCCTGGTGCAGCGTGGGGTTCACGAACACGCCGCGCTCCACAATGCGCTCGGTGAGCTCGGGCCTGTACTTGTGGCTCCCGTCCGGCTCGGCGTAACGGCCATGTATCACCGTGTCTATGCCCGCTTCGACAGCGTTGGCGATGGACTGGGAGTCGGTGCAGTGCGCCGCGGCGTGGCGTCCGAGCTTGTGCGCCTCGTTGACGATAGCCGTGAGCTCGTCCACGTCGAATGAGGGCCTGCCCCTCACGGAGGTCCGAGTGCTGCCGCCGCTGGCGGTGATCTTGATGAAGTCCACGTTCTCCTTGACGAGCTGCCGCACGGCGGCCACGCACTCGGTCGGGCCGGTTGCCTGGATGCCGAAGTAGCTGAGGTGCCCGCCGATGATGGCGATGGGCCGCCCTGCGAGCACGAGCCTGGGCGCGACCGTGATGCCCATCTGCACAGCCTGGCGGAGCTCCAGCGTGGTCCGGTTCTTCGCGCCGCAGTCACGGACCGTCGTTACCCCTGAGTAGAGATGGGCGCGGGCGTTCCTGGCCGCCTGCAGGGTCAGCACCTCGTCAGGCAGCGTGGTGAGCTCGTCGCCGGCGCGCCCGTCGCCTATGCCGATTAGGTGGACGTGGGAGTCTATGAGCCCCGGCAGCGCGGTGTGCGAGTCGTAGGAAAACTCCTTGACGCGGGCGCCTTCTGGGGGCGCGACCGTCTCCTCGGGGCCGGATGCCCTGATGCGTCCGCCCTCGAGGAGTACCGCGCCGCGCTCGATTGGAGGAGCGCCGCTGCCGTCTATCAGCCGGGCGGCCCGTATGAGCTTGAAGTCGCCGTCTCGTCCTGCCATGAAGTCCCTCCGTATGGCGCTAGGATGATGCTGGCCGCAGTTGCCGGGTCGCGCTGATGGACTCCTGCGAGCCGCGCTCGACGAGCCGGCCGTCGGCCATGACGTCCGTCACCGCCCACAGGGCGTCGAGGTTCTCGACGGGGTTGCCCTCGACCGCGATGAGGTCGGCCTCCTTGCCCGGTTCGATGCTTCCTACGGTCTCGTCCACGCCGATGGCCTTGGCGGCCTTGCTCGTTACGGACATCACGGCGTCCATAGCGGGCATCCCGGCCATCAGCAGGCACTCGGTCTCATACACGGCGTTGCCTAGGGGGTAGTCGCCCCAGGAGGAGTCCGAGCCCGTAATGACGTTGGCGCCGCGCTCGATGAGCCTGCGTGTATGCTCGATGGCGGTCTCGAAGGCCCGCTCGTCCTCGTCCATCCGCCGTCGCGCTGCCGTCGTAAGCGCGGCCTCCCCATGATTGCGGAGGGCGGCCCAGATACGGCTCCTGAGCACGTGCAGCGTTGGATTCACGAACGCGCCCCGCTCGGCCAGTCGGTCGGCCACGTCATCCTTGAAGTCGAACCGCCCGTCCGGCTCCCTGAATATGCAGTGGATGATCATGTCCACGCCTGCGTCGAGTGAGTTGACTATCCCCTGCGTGGACGTGCAGTGCGCCGCGGTGAGCAACCCGAACTTGCGGGCCTCCCCGGCGATGGCGGTCAGCTCGTCCACGTCGAACGAGGGCAGCAGGGGGTAGGACGTGCGGGTGCTGCCGCCGGTGGCGGTAATCTTGATGTAGTCGGCGCCTTCCTTCACCAGCTGCCTGACCATCGCCCTCCCCTCGACGGGGCCGGTGACTACGGAGCCGAAGTAGCTCATGTGGCCGCCGATTATCGAGACGGGCCTGCCGCACAGAACCATTCGTGGGCCAACGGTGACGCCCTGCCGAACGGCATCGCGGAGGCGGAGCATTGTGGCGTTCTTGGGGCCGTTCTCCCTGATGGTCGTAACGCCCGTGAACAGGGACGCGCGGGCGTTCCTAGCGGACTGGAGGGTGAGCGTCTCGTCGGACAGCGCAGCGAGGTCGTCGCCCGCGCGTCCATCGCCGAAGCCGTTATGATGGGTATGGCAGTCCACCATTCCTGGCATAACGGTCCTGTCGGAGAAGTCGAGGGTCTGTGCGTGAGCGCTTTCGGGGGCGGCTATTTCGTGTTCGGGACCGACCGCGAGGATGCTGGATCCTCGGACGAGGACGGCGGCGCGCTCCAGCGGCGGGCCGCCTCGGCCGTCTATGAGCAGGCCGGCCCGTATGAGCGTGAACGAGTCGAGTCGCCCGGCCATTGGGGCTACGCGCTCGCGTCGCCGGGCTTGTCGGGTTCCTCTGGCTCGTCCGGTGCGACGAGGCCGCCGCGCTCCTCGATCTTGGCCCTGATGCGCTCGGCGGCGTCGGTGACGATGGGCACGTAGGAGAGAGGGGCGACTGCGCCGTTGTCCATCATGACGTCCACGGCCTGGTATCCCAGGGCGCGTCCGAACATCCCGTACCTGGACCTGACGTCGGTCATGCGCGAGTACGGCAGGGGGTATGCCTTCGAGGACATGATAGCCCCGCGCTGATAGACGAGATGGTCTTCGCTGATGGTGTAGGAGGTCCCGCGCCACATGAGATAACGCGGGACGACCACGATGATGATTAGGACCCCAGCGACCCACTCCTCTATTCCAAACGATATCCCCATCGCTGGAAGGAGCAGCAACACTGCCGTTACGACCAGCCACGGGGCTGACGACATGAGCCAAGCCAGCGGCGCTTGGCGGATGGTGATGTCACCGGGTCTCGGGGTCCACTCTTCGGTCTGGTTGTCCTGTTCGTCCTGATTCTGTTCGTCGGCCATCCGAGACGCACTCCCATGCTCGCAGGCTTTTGGATGGGCCGCCCGCTGAGCTGATGCTCATAGTATATACGCAAATTGGGCGTCAGGGGCAATCGTGGCCGCCCCAGTGGATATTCGTCCTGGTCATGACGCAGCTTCGACTGCGGCCGCAATGCGTCGGAGTCGGCGGTTCTCAGATTCCAGGCGGTCGCGGTCTGCCTGGAGGTCGTCAATGGTGTCGAGGAGCTTCATGACAACCTCGACGCCCGCGAGGTTGATGCCCAGGTCGTCGACCAGCCCTCTCATGCGCCGAACGCGCTCGACGTCCCGGCGTGAATAGACGCGCTGGTTGCCGCGGGTCCGGCGAGGCTGCACGAGTCCGAGGCTCTCGTAGTAGCGCAAGGTCTGGGTATTCACGCCCGTAATCCGCGCGGCGACGCTGATAACGAAGCAGGGCTCGTCGTAGGGCAGGTCGGTCGTCATGGCGCTCAGTCCGTGGCGCGGAGCCGGCGCAGCTGGCCGGGCCATTCCAGGATGCTCTGGTCCGCAGTCATGAGCCGGTGCCCCTCCATGGCCGTGGCGATGATCCGGTCGGCTGGGTCGCCGTGCAGCTCTGCTAGGAGACCCGCGCGTATGGCGATCCCGCTGGTAACGGGAATCTCGTTCAATCCCTGTGACAGCAGGTCGCGACGCCAGGCGTGGATATCGGTACGGAGGTCAAGCCGGCCTTTCTGGATCCGCATCCCGACCTCCCAGAAGGTTATGGTGGAAACTGCCGCATCGCCTTCTGACAGCGCACGGTCAACTGCCAAGCGGGACTGTGGCCCCAGCCTCCTGTCGCCGAATCGGAGCCAGACAAGGATGTGAGTGTCGAGGAGTATCAAGAAGTAACATCTTCCTTCTGGGTACGAGTATCCCCGAACCACTCCGCGGGCATGGGACCGACGATGTCGCCGATGATTCGGATACTGTCCCGGTTTCGTCCGAAGAACGAATCCGGATTCCCCTTGCGCGCCGGCCTCTTTGGTTTCTCGTTGCACGGGACGAGGCGGGAGGCGGGGTGGCCGTCCTTGGTGATCACTATCTCTTCGCCGCTGTGGGCGGCCTCGTCCATGAGTTCGAGGCACTTGGCCTTGAGCTCCGACGCCTCAATGGTCCGGACTCTGGCGGGGCTATTGGCTTGCATGATGGCGCTCCCACTATGGTCGTGCATTAGGCGAGTATAGCATGTTGGAGCCGGGCATCAGCCGGCGCGGAGCTCTTTGAGCCTGGTCACCAGGGCCTTCTGCTCATCCGTCAGGCCCCTGGGCATGACGGGGCGCAGCACGACGTAGAGGTCTCCCCTGGAATCCGGTGAGCCGAGGATGGGCATACCCTTGCCGGCGAGCCTGATCTTCTGCCCGTTGCGGCTCTCCGCAGGCGCCTTGAGCTCGATCTTCTTGTCCAGCGTCTGCAAGTGGACCTTGCCGCCCAGTATCGCGTCCTCGAACGGCATGTCGACGTCCACGTACAGGTCCGCGCCGCGGCGCGTGAAGCGGTCGTGGTGAGTGACGGTTACGTTGAGGATCAGCTCCTGGCCCGGCCCGGGCCGGACTCGGACCGCGGAGCCGGTGGCGACGCCCGGGGGTATCGTAACCTCGATGCGGCGCTGCTCGCCGCCCCTCGTTATGGTGATTACTCGCTGGGACCCCGAAAAAGCCTCTTCGAGGGTAACCTCCACGTCCATCTCCATCTTCTGCGCGCGGGCCGCGGGGCCGCCGTGTCCGAACCCCCCAAATCCGCCCAGCAGGTCGTCGAGCCCATCGAACCCGCCCACGCCGAAGTCGTAGCTTCGCCCCGTCCGGTACGACGCGCGGGCGTTGCCGCGCTGCGACTCGATCTCGTCGGCGCGCTTCCAGTTGTCGCCGTGCCTGTCGTATGCCTTCCGCTTCTTCTCGTCCGACAGTACCTCGTATGCCTCGTTGATGCGCTTGAACCGCTCCTCGGCGGTCTCGTCCCCGGGGTTCAGGTCGGGGTGATACTTGCGCGCCAGCCTGCGGAAGGCGCCGCGCACCTCCTTTTCGTCGGCGTCCCGCTTGACGCCCAACTCTGCATAGTAGTCTGCCACGCGGCGATTCTAGCATACCTCATGCGCTCGCCACAACCAATCTTGAAGTATTCACTATATATCTATTGACACGTTCGCATCACTGCATGTATAATCCCACATATGAGGTACGCGGCGACGGAACATCGCCGCGCTGACCTAGAAGATATCGCCAGGAGGTAAGAGTGATGACGATACGTTGGATGCCGATTTCGGAGATGAGGCGCATGGAGGACGCGATGGACCGGATGTGGCGCGGCTTCACCCAGAGGCCGGCCGAGGGGGCCGACGGGGAGCGCTGGCGCATCCCGCTGGACGTGCTGGAGGAGGGCGACGACATCGTCGTTCACGCTTCCATGCCCGGCGCGGCTCCCGACGACATCGAGGTTGGCGTCGAGGACGGCGTGCTGACTATCGACGCGAAGACGGCTGCGGAGAAGGAGACCGAGCGCGGGAGTTACCTGCTGCGTGAGCGGAGCGCCGGCTCCTACCATCGGGCTCTCCGGCTGCCGGACACGGTGGACGCGGAGAAGGCGGAGTCCAGCTACGACCGCGGCGTGCTGAAGGTAACCCTCCCCAAGCAGGAGGCCAAGAAGGCCCGCCGCTTGGAGGTGAAGGTCGAGTAGCCCTGACCCCTCGCTACCGTCCCTTCCAACCTCTGGGGGAAGGTTGGGATGTGTGGCTCCCAGTGGAGGCCCGGCCGATTCGGCCGGGCCTCTTGTTTGTCCGGATGGCGTGGCGTTATGGGCGGGTTCCAAGTCAGGCGGACACGGGGGCTACCGCGCGAGGGCCAGGGCGAAGACGGCAGACGCGCCTGCTGCCACGAGCGGCGCGGCGCACGCCTGCATGGTGCTGCCCGTGGTCACCACATCGTCGATCAGCAGGACCCGCATCCCAGCGACGGACTCTGTGCATTCGAAGGCCCGCTCGATGTTCTGGCGGCGCTCCTCCCGCCCGGCCATCGTGATCTGCGGCGGCGTGTCGCGCGAGCGCAGGAGCTTCTCGTCAGCCACCGGCGCGGATATGCGCCTGCCGACCTCGCGGGCAAGCAGGGCGGCCTGGTTGTAGCCCCGCCTCCGCTCCCGTCGAGGATGCAGGGGCACCGGCGCGAGCGCGTCGACCTGCACGGGGTGGCGTTCCAGGTAATCGGCCAGCAGGCCCCCAAGCGTCGGCGCAAGCGCGCGGATATTGGAGTACTTCAGGTCATGCACCATGCCCCGCACGGCGCCGGCGTACCGGTACGGCGCCCTGATGTTCTCGTAGCGCGGCTGCGCCGCCCGGCACCAGGCGCAGACCCCTGACTCGCCCGGCTCCGCGCAAGTATCGCAGTACGGCTCCAACAGGCGCGGCAAGCGCGGCTCACAGGACCGGCACAGGAAGCTGCCCTCGCGCCCGCACACCGCGCACTCCGGCGGAAAGAGCAAGGTCAGCGCGCGGTCGGCGAATTGGCCCAGCAGAGCCGGAAGGTCGGACACGGCGCGCGGCTATACCTTCTGGAACTTGCGGACCCGTTGGGCGTCGCCAATCTCGGTTACGTATATGCTGCCCTCCGAGTCCACGCATATGCCGTGCCCGTCCCTGACGCTCCCCTTGCCGGGGCCGCGGTCGCCTCGCCAGCGCGTTATCGGATCGCCGTCCAGCGTCCAGACGCTGACCCCGCAGCCCGCGCCCTGCTCGACGACGTACACTACGTCGTCCTCGATCCAGATGTCGCCGGGCGCGACCAAGTCCGTCCACTGGTCGAGGTAGTTGCCCACGTCGTCGAATATCTGGATTCGGTGATTCTCGCGGTCGCAGATTAGGACTCGGCTTCGGCTGTCCACCCAAACGTTGTGCAGCAGCGCGAACTCGCCCGGCCCTGTACCCTGCCTGCCCCACGAGAGCAGCAGCTTTCCGTCGGGGCTGAACTTGTGGACGCGGTGGCCCCCGTAGCCGTCGGACACGAAGATGTTGCCGTCCGGCGCGATTGCCAAGCCGGAGGGCATGTTGAAAGGCTCGCCGATGAACGACGGCGACGGCGCAAGCTTCTCGCCAAACGTCCTCAGCGCCCTTCCGTCCGGCGTGTACTCGGTCGCTACGTGGTAGTCGCGGTCCACCAGCCATACGTTGTCGTCCGGCGCGATGTAGATGCCGTGGGGGTTCGCCGAGAAGCAGCCCTCCCCCCACGAGGATATGAAGTTGCCGTCAGTGTCCCAGATAGTCAGCGGGTGCAGGCCGCGGCTGAAGATATGAACCTCGTCCTTGGAGTTGACCGCCCCGTCCGACGCCATGCCGAAGGCCCAGTACTTGGGGAGGTTCGGCCATGACGGAACCAATTCGTACCTGAAGTCGCCGTCGCCTACGATCTGCATTGGGAGGCTCCTCGGGGCTGGATGTCGAGATTCTATTTGCGGGGCGGTCGCAGGTCAAATCGCGGCCGACGACTCAGAGGACTTGCGGGTGAGAGCCTGCTTCGCGCGCTCGAGATCTTCTTCCATGACCATCACGCGGCAAGGGTAGGACGAGACACCGAGAAAGCTCGCGGTATCCCCCGAGTGAATCACGGCCCCGATGCCCTGTTCCTGGAGCATGTCCAGCCACATCTCGGCTTGGAGCTGGCCTGGCGCGGTTGCGAGAGTAACCCAGCTCACTGCCGAGCTATCCTGCTGCTGCCGTGGTCGCCAAGGATGACCTGGAGCCGGTGTATCAAGTCCGCGGTGATGTCGACCTTTACGATGGGCCACTCCAGAGTGTATAGGTGGCCGTTCGACGCGATCTCCAGGCCGACGTCGTCGCCGCCCTGGTTGTCGAGGAGGAGGCGCTTCACGTCCTCCAGCATCTGCTGGTCCTCGTCGCGCTCGTCCCTCTCCCGCAGCTGGACCACCAGCTTGCGGGTCGAGGCTGGCTCTGGGTCGGGCTCGTGGCCGTTCACGCCTGTTGCCGCGCTCTTGGGCGGGGCCGGCGGCGTGTCTTGGACACTTGGCTTGGCCTTGGGCGCTCGTCCCTTGCCGTTTGCGCTTGGGGCGACCGCGGGAGGAGTCTTGGGCCGCTGGGCTTCTGGGGCGGGCTGTTGACGGTCGGGGTCGTACTCGGATGCGCTCTGGCACGAGATGTTAGTGCGGTCTCCACGCACTCTCACCGTGCCCTCGACCTCGATGAGCTTGCCCGATTCCCAGACATCCTGGGTCTCCCCGATCTTGTTCTGCCAGACGAATACGTCTATGTCGCCGTCCAGCAGCGCCAGGTTGGCTATTATGTAGGGTTGCTCGTTCTTCGTCTTCCTCTCTATGATGGACGAGACTTGGCCCACGACCTGTACCCTCTCCCCGCTCATGTCCTCGTTGACCTGCCCCCGAGAGATTATGGCCTCGCCCTGGTCCTTGCCGAGCAGCTTCTCGAGCTTGTTGCCCGAGAAGCTCACCCCCAGCAGCTCCATCTCCCAGCTCTGCTTCTCGCTGTCCTGCGTCTTCATATGCGTGAGATCGATGCGGGCGAGGGGCGTCCCCACACTCTCACCCAGCATGTCGAACATCGAAGACTGGTTCGAGTTCCTGAGGGCGGCCTCGCTCTGGGACAGGGAATGTATCCGGTCCACGGCGTCCAGAATGGCGCCCCTGTCGCCGAACCTGTCGAGAGCGCCGGCCATTGTCAGGCTCTCCAGCGTCTTCTTGGTGAGCGAACTCATGTCCACCGCCCGGCACATCTCCTCGATGCGCCCCTTGGGCTCGTCCGACTCGTCCCTCGACTTGACGAACGGCGCGACTGCCGCTCCACCGACGCCCTTGACGGTGGCCAGGCCGAACCGTATCGCGGTGTCCCCATTCAGCTTCTCTACCGAGAACTCGGCCTGACTGCGCAGGACGTCGGGCTGCAGTACGCGAATCCCCAGCCGTCGGCACTCGGACACGGAAGCGGCGAGCTTGTCGGTGTTGCCCGAGTAGGCGTTGAGGAGAGATACCATGTACTCCTCCGGGAAGTTGGCCTTCAGGTAGGCTGTCCAGTAGGAGATCAGCCCGTAACTCACGGCGTGAGCCTTCGGGAAACCGTACCCGGCGAAGGGCTCTACCAGGGCGAAGACCTGCTCGGCCAGCTCCAGCGAGTGTCCTTGGCCGAGCGCCCCTTCGATGAACTTGCCTTTCTCCTGCGCCATGATGGCGGGAACCTTCTTGCCCATGGCCTTGCGGAGCACGTCCGCCTCGCCCAGAGAGTATCCGGCGAATGCCTGGGCGATCAGGAACACCTGGTCTTGAAACACTATCACCCCGTAGGTCTCTTCGAGGATCGGCTCGAGGACGGGGTCGAGATACTTGACCTCTATCTCGCCGTACTTGGCCTTGATGAAGGTGTCTATGTGGTCCATCGGGCCTGGCCGGTACAGCGCGATCATCGAGGCGACGTCCACCATGGAGCTGGGCTTCAGGTTCTTGATGTGCCCGGTCATGCCGGCGCCTTCTAGCTGGAAGACCCCCACCGTGTCGCCGTTGGCGAGCATCTCCAGGGTCTTCGAATCGTCGAGTGGAACCCGGCGCAGGTCCACGTCGATGCCCCGGGTCTTGGAGATCAGCCCCCGGGCCTCCGCCAGGATCGCAAGGTTCGAAAGGCCGAGGAAGTCCAACTTGAGTAGTCCGAGGGAGGCCACCGGCTCCATGGAGTACTGAGTGGTGGAAATGCTGTCCGCGTCGCCCTTTGGAGGCCGTTGGAGGGGCACGAGGGTATCCAGGGGCTCCTTGGAGATGACGACGCCGGCGGCGTGGGTGCTGGAATGCCTGGTGGTGCCCTCGATGGCGCGGGCGGAGTCCACCAACTTCTTGATGCCCTCGTCCGCGTCGCATATCTCGCGCAGCTCGTCGCTCTCGGCGATGGCGGTTTCGAGCTTCATGTTCAGCCGGTTCGGCACGAGGCGCGCAACCCTGTCCACCTCGTCGTAGGGCATGGCTAGAGCCCGGCCCACGTCGCGGATAGACGCCCTTGCGCCGAGCGTGCCGAACGTGATGATCTGCGCCACGTGGTCCCGCCCGTACTTCTCGACCACGTAGTTGAGCACCTCCTCGCGGCGGTCGTCCTGGAAGTCCATGTCTATGTCGGGCATCTCCCGACGCTCGACGTTCAGGAAGCGCTCGAAGACGATGCGGTACAGCAACGGGTTCACGTCCGTTACCCCGAGGCAGTAGAGGACGAGGCTTCCGGCCGCGCTGCCGCGGACGGCGAAGGAGATGTCCCGTTCGAGCACGAAGCGCGCTATGTCCCAGACGACGAGGAAGTAGTTGGCGTACTGCGTCTGCTGTATGACCTGGAGCTCGTATGCCAGGCGGGATTCCTCCTCTTCGCCGTATCTGTCAATGCGGTGCTTGAGCCCGTCCCAGCAGAGCTTGGCTAGGAACTCGTCCGCGGTCATGCCTCCTGGCACGGAGTATTCCGGCAGGTGGAGCTGCGAGAAGTCGAGCTCGAGGTCGCACGACTCGGCTATACGCATGGTGTTCGAGATAGCCTCCGGCGCGTCGCGGTAGAGGTCCGCCATCTCCCCCGGGCTCTTCAGGTAGTAGGAGTCCTCGTCCATCTTCAGGCGCTTGGGGTCGTTGACGTTGGTGTTGGTGTGGATGCAGATCAGGATGTCCTGGAGCGGCGCGTCCTCCTTCCGAATGTAGTGGCTGTCGTTGGTGGCGACGATGGGAACGCCGAGCTCGCCGCGCAGACGCATGAGTCCGGCGTTGATCTTTGGGAGCTCGGGAACCCCGCCGTGCTCCATCAGCTCTAGGTGGTAGTCGGGGAAGCGCTCGCGGTACCACTGGACGGCAACCGCGGCTTCGTCCATCCGGTCCTGGGCGATCAGCGTCGGGACCTCCCCGCTGGGGCAGCCGGACAGAACTATCAGGCCGTCGCTGTGCTTCTCCAGTATCTCCCTGTCCACGCGCGGGTGGTAGTAGAAGCCTTCCAGGTGAGACGCGGTAACGAGCTTGACCAGGTTGGCGTAGCCTGCCCGGTCCTTCGCCAGCGCGGTCATGTGATACGGCTTCTTGTCGTTGGGATTCCGGTCGTGCCGGCTTCCAGGGGCGACGTACATCTCGCATCCGATGATGGGCGTAACGCCGGCGGACCTGGCCGCCTGGTAGAAGTCTATTGCGCCGTAGAGACCCCCGTGGTCGGTGATAGCCAAGTGGCTCATGCCGAGCTCCTTGGCGCGGGCGACCAGGGGTTCCAGCCTGCTGAGGCCGTCTAGGAGGCTGAACTCTGTGTGCGTATGCAGGTGCGTGAACAACTAATGCTCCGTCCATCTAAATATGACGGGTAGGCAGTCCCGCCTTATCCCCTCTCCCGTCAAGGGAGAGGGTTAGGGTGATTCAGGATGCCAAGACTACATCGAAGCGGCTCTAGCGGGCCGCGCAGGCGCAACCGCCACCCGCTCCCCCTCCGCAGCAGCCCCCTCCGCCCCCTATCGCCGTCCTCTCGCCCTCCGCGCTCGCCGAGAACGACATGAACACCGACAGCCGGCGCTTCGAGTTGCTGCCACAGTCCGGACAGCTCGCCGGCGCGTCCATCTCGCTCATCGTGCGCAGCTTCTCGAACGTGTTGGAGCAGATAGCGCATGTGTACTCGTAGATCGGCATTGGCGCTCCCCCATATCGTAGGACCCCAGGCCCTGCGCGTCCCAAGACCTCGGCGGCGCACTCGCTCTCCACCGACCGCCTGAAATCCAAGCACATTCTAGGCGTCCGCCGCCCACCGGTCAATCAACCCAAATCTCCTGCCTACGCCGACCTTGACACCGGGACGCTCTTCATATTGAATCGCTGCACCCGTCCGGCGGAGGCGCGCGATGCCAGATTACGAACCCATCGACCTGTCAGGCTTGGCGAATCTGGGCCCGCAGACGCTCCCCGCGCCGGATGACGGCGGCCCCGTACACCTGATGGGCTCCGCCCCATTCAAGTACGACATAGGCGGCGCAGGCGTGGAGCTCGAAGCGCCCGTCCCAGCCGGCCCGCAATTGATGCGGGGGCTGCCCTTCCTCGTGGGGCCGACGAACGGCTCTGGCGGCAACCTGTTTGTCGGCGCCGGCGGCGAGCTTGGAGGAGCGCGAATACCCATCGGCGCGGCGGCCCGGCGGGTCATATTCGCCCACGCCCTTCTTGAAAGCTCGATAGTCGAGGATGGCCGATGGGGAAGGCGCGCCGCGGACTACGTGTTCCACCTCTCGGACGGGCGCGAAGAGCGCGTCGCCGTCCGAGAGCGGTTCGAAATAGGCGCGCTCCCCGGCGTAGGCCAGATACCCGGCGGACACTCGCAGTATCTCGCCGTTACCGACCAGTACGACAAGCCCATGGACAGGTACGAGGGACCCTGGGGCAGGGCCGGATGGCGCCAGCTGGAGACCCGAGGCGACCCCATCGAGCGCTACTGGCTTTGGGCTTGGGTCAACCCAGACCCTGAAGCCGTGATAGACTCCATCGAGATAGTGCCGCATGGCCCCAAACTCATCATCGCGGGCATAACACTTGGCCACGCCGACGAGCCACCGTTCGCGCGTCAGGGAATGCGGCCCGCCAGGATCTCGCTCACACGCGCCGAGGACGCCCAGCAGACATTCGACCTAGAGGTCGAAGTGGACCGCGGGCGCGCCAAGTACCCACACGCCCTGCCTCGCCAGACTGCCGACGAGTTCCTAGCCGCCCCCTACCATGGCTGGGGCGAAGCCCAGAACGACAAGGCCAGCCCCGCATACGTGGAGATCGACGCCATACCGTCGGCCACCGTGACCGTCAAGCAGGAAGGCCGGGCCCTCGGCGGCGTGCGCTGGGGAGACGTCGAGCGGGACGGCTCCGCCGAGAACGACGGCGTGAGGCTCGACCTCCTAGACCGCGGCAAGAACTGGGTCAAGATCAACGTCGTGGACGAGGACACGGGCGAGCCCGTCCCCTGCCGGATACACTTCCGCACGCCCGAAGGGGTCCCCTACCAGCCCTACGGCCACCACAACCACGTCAACTCGAACCTCGACACCTTCAACTTCGACCTGGGCGGCGACATCCGGCTCGGTCAGATCACCTACGCCTACGTGGACGGCCGATGCGAGGGATGGCTGCCCAGAGGCGAGGTCATAGTCGACGCGGCAGCCGGGTTCGAGTACGACACCCTGCGCGAGCGCGTCCACGTCGAACCCGGCCAGCGCGAGCTCACAATCCGCATGAAGCGCTGGGTCAACATGAACGCCGACGGCTGGTACTCCGGCGACCCGCACATGCACTTCATCTCCGCCATCGGCGCGCTCACCGACGCCCGGAGCGAGGGCGTGAACGTCGCTCACGTCGAGCAAACCCAGTTGGGCAGCCTCTTCGCCGGCGTGGACGAGTTCACCGGCTATCCCTTCTCCACCAAGGACGGCAAGCACATCGTCTCCGTCTGTCAGGAGAACCGGCAGAACATGATGAGCCACCTGCTGCTCTGGGGCCTCAGGGAGCCGATCATGCCCTTCACCTCCGACGGACAGGGCGAGGGCGGACTCGGAGGAACTATGGACACGACCCTGAGCTACTGGGCCGACGAGTGCCATGCCCAGGGCGGGACAGTCGTGTCGGCCCACTTCTGGGGCTTCAGCCGAGAGGTCGTCGTCCTGGTGGCGACAGGCCGACTCGACGCCCTCGAATTCAAGGGCCACCAGCGGCAGTACACACACGAGGAATACTACCGCCTCCTCAACTGCGGCTACCGCGTCCCACTGGTGGGCGGCACCGACAAGATGGACAACGCAACGCCGCTCGGCTTCTACCGCACCTACGTCAAGATGCGCGAGGGCGAAGAATTCAACCTCGATACCTGGTGCGCCAACGTCCGACGCGGACGGACCTTCATGACCGCCGGCCCCATCCTCCACTTCCAGGTCAATGGCCATGAAATCGGAGACACCGTGGACATCTCCGGCCCCGGCGCGGTGCAGATCCAGGCCTGGGCCGAGAGCGTCGTTCCCATCCACAGGCTCGACCTGCTCAAGAACGGCCAGGTCATAGCCAGCGCGGAATCCGAGACCGGATCCCGCCGCCTCCAGCTCGACGAGTCCGTCGAAATAGACGCGCACTCGTGGCTCGCCGTGCGCGCCGGCAGCCCAACATACTACGGAGACCCCGACTACGACGACCTGAAGCGCGGAATCTACGCCCACTCCGGGCCCATCTACGTGGCATGCGGCGGCGAATGGTGGATGTTCGACAAGGACGTAGCCGCTCACATGCTGAACATCATCGAGGGCGACCTAGCCTACATCCGCGAAACCGCAAGCCAGCTCCCGCCCGACCGCGTAACCCATCGGCACGGCCGCGGCGACCACGTCGAGTACCTCAGCAAGCCCTTCATCGAAGCGCGGGATGCCATCCACGAACGCATGAGAAAACTGGGCGTCTCGCTATAACAATTAGCCCCTACGGATACTACTTGAACAGGAACGCGCTTGCATACGCCGCTGTCGTCGTCTTGGCGGCGCTGACCGCGTGCGGCTTCGGTGAAGACGCGGCGGAAACCGCCCCCGCGGCTGCCGACATCCTGCCAACCCCGTCCCCATCGGGGGCCACGCCGTCTCCATCCGCGCCCGCGCAGTCCCCTGCGCCCGTCAGCCTTCCGCTGTTGGAGGTAGAGGCGGCTTTCCCCAACCTCTCCCTGGATCGCATGGTGCATCTCACCTACGCTGCGGAGAGCGACGGCAGGCTGTTCGTCGTATTGCAGCCGGGCCGGGTCGTGTGGATCGAGAATCGGCGGGACGCCGCGGAGGCGAAGACGTTCATGGACATCCGCGACCGCGTGAGTAACCGCGGCAATGAGGAAGGGCTGCTCGGACTCGCCTTCGATCCCGCCTACGAATCTAACGGCTACTTCTACGTCTATTACTCGGCGGCGAATCCCAGGCGCTCGGTCATATCGAGGTTCTCGGTCGATCCGGACGCCCCGGGCAGGGCCGACGTATCGAGCGAGAAGCAGGTCATGACCGTTCCACAGCCATACAGCAACCACAACGGCGGGCATATCGTGTTCGGGCCGGACGGATACCTGTACGTCGGGCTGGGGGACGGCGGGAGCGCGAACGACCCTCAGGGCAACGGGCAGGACAGGACGACGCTGTTGGGCAGCATCCTACGCATAGACGTTTCTACCCTCGACTCGGAGGGGCGCTACTCCGTCCCGCAGGACAATCCGTTCGCGGCGGAGGGCGGCGGCGTCAGGCCAGAGATATGGGCCTACGGGCTGCGGAACCCCTGGCGGTTCAACTTCGACCGCGAGACCGGCGAGCTATGGGCGGCGGACGTGGGCCAGAACGCATGGGAAGAGGTGGACGTGATAGAGCGGGGCCGCAACTACGGCTGGAACGTCATGGAGGGCATGCATTGCTTCTCCGGCGGGCGAAGCCTGACGAGCCTGCTGCGGAGCGGCTCCGAAGAGTGCGACCGCGAAGGGCTGGAGCTCCCCGTAACCGAGTACGGGCGCGAGGATGGATGCTCGATTACGGGGGGATACGTGTACCGCGGTAGCCGGCTGCCATCGCTGGCGGGCGCATACGTGTACGGCGACTTCTGCAGCGGCAAGATATGGGCGCTCCGGCGTAAGGGCGGATCTGTCACGGAGCAACGGCTGCTCGTGGATTCGTCCCTCAGACTGGCGGCGTTCGGCGAAGACCCGGCGGGCGAGCTCTACATGCTGTCCTTCGACGGCGGCATATACAGCTTCCAGCAGCCCTGATGACAAGAGGAGATGCGCTCGTGAGCCACGCTCAGGACCAGATGCCCGACTGGATGACCTTCCCAGAGGACGACTGGGCCGAGATAACGCCTAAACAGGCCGGGCTCGACCCTGCGGGATTCCGCCGATTCCTCGATGGGCTGGACGTGCGGGAGGCGGCGTTCGGAGGCGAGGACCACAGCGGCGGCAGGTGGGGGGCGGCCCTGACGCGGGGCGGGTACCTGCTGGCATCGTGGGGCGACCGCCGCTACCGCGCCCAGACGGCCTCGGTCGGCAAGGCGTTCGCGTGGGCGGCGTTCGGGTTCGCGGTCGAGGACGGGCTCGTGGACCCGGACGCGCCCATCCACCACGTGTGGACCGGGGAGGGCGAGCTCTCGCACCCCCACAAGCTGCTGCACGCCGGCCACCACGAGAAGCTGACCTGGCGCCACCTGCTCGGCTCCCGCGAGAAGAGCGAGCACTACGGCGGCTTCCCTATCGAGCTGGGCATACGCTGGCGCGAGCGGCGGCACGGCCTGGAAGAAGCCGACGCAGCCGACGGCGTGCCCGAATGGGCGCATTGGACCGGCGACCCCTTCTACGACTGCTACTCCCACGCCGAGCCTGGGACGAGGGCCATATACAGCAGCGCGGGCTACTGGCGCTTGGGACAAGCCCTGACCGCGCTCTGGGGACGCGACCTCAAGGACGTGCTCGACGAGCGGCTATTCGGCAGGATAGGCGTCCCGGCGGACCGCTGGCAATGGCCCCCCGGCGGCTGGATAAAGGACCAAAAATACCTGTACCCAACCATACCCGACGCCTACACATACCTGGACCCGCCCTACGAGATAGGCGGCTGCGTCGTCCGGAGCGCGCCCGGCTGGGTAATCATGAGCGCGTCCGACCTGGCGCGGTTCGGCCACCTCGTCGCCACGGGCGGAGCCTGGAAGGGCGAGCGGATTCTGGGCGCCGAGTGGCTGCGGGGGCACAGCGGCGGCAACAAGAGCGGCGCCAACGGCGAGGGCAGGCATTATACGGCCATAGGCGTGGTCACGACGCTTGGGCTGGACCATCAGCGCTCGACTGCGACGGGGAACATCCTCCCCGAGGATCTCTTCGTAAGGGATTGAACGGCGCTCCCCGCGCCGGTGATGCTATAATGGCGTCGGAGAGGTGGCCGAGCGGTTGAAGGCGCCGGTCTCGAAAACCGGTATGGGAGCAATTCCATCGTGGGTTCGAATCCCATCCTCTCCGCCACTCCCGGAGAGATGCCAGAGAGGCCGATTGGGCGCGACTGGAAATCGCGTGTCGCTGCAAGGCGACCGTGGGTTCGAATCCCACTCTCTCCGCCACCACCCGCGTAACGCCCATAGTTCCGCGTTAACCGCGCGGCTCCGCTTGTCATCCACGACTGGCCGCATTAGAATCGGGGCGGAATTCGGCTTTGCCGCAGGAGGCCAACCATGAGCGACCATGACACCAAGCTGATAGCTCACCTGATGCGTAGAGCGGGCTTCGGCGCGACGCGCGGCGAGATAGAGGCATACGCTGCGAAGGGCTACGACGCAACCGTCGAGGAGCTCCTCGACCCCCCGGACGCTCGCTGGATGGGCGATTACCTCGCCCGACGCTTCCACCACGAGCAGTCCGGGATGATGGGACCCTGGGGCAGCGGCGACAACTGGCTCTACCGCATGATCACCACCAACGCCCCACTCCACGAGAAGATCACCCTCTTCTGGCACGGCATCTTCGCCACCGGCTACCCCAAGGTCATCCACGGCAAGATGCTCTCCGACCAGATCCGCATGTTCCGCCGCTACGGACTCGGCAGCTTCAGAACCCTCCTCGTCGAGCTTGCGAAGGACCCCGCCATGATCGTCTGGCTCGACAACTACGACAACCACAAGGGCGCCATCAACGAGAACTTCGGCCGAGAGCTGCTCGAGCTCTTCTCCATGGGCGTCGGCAGCTACTCGGAGGACGACATCAAGGAGTGCTCCCGCGCCTTCACCGGCTGGACCATCGGCAACGCCGAGTACATGACGCTCCGCTCCGAGCGCGACTCCGACTGGCCCTACGGCCGCATCTCCTGGCACTTCGACTACCGCGCCGACGACCACGACGGCGGCGAGAAGGAGTTCCTCGGCAGGCGCGGCCGATTCGACGGCGAGGACATCGTGGACATCATCTGCGAGCAGGAATCCACCGCCCGGTTCATCGCCCGCCACGTGTACCACTTCTTCGTAGCGGACGAGCCCCCTGTGCCCGCCTGGCCCTACACCCCGCCGCGAGACCCCGCAGCCGTCGAGACCCTGGCGCAGGCGTACTTCGACAGCGGCTACAACGTCAAGGCCATGCTGCGCGTCCTGTTCACGTCCGACTTCTTCAAGGCCGAGAACGTGCGCTACGAGAAGGTCAAGAGTCCCGCCGAGTTCGTCGCCGGCATCCTCCGGCTCACCGGGGAGTTCGACAGGCCGCGCCGAGAGATAATGGACAGGGCCCGCCAGATGGTCTACATGGGCCAGCACCTCAACAACCCCCCCAGCGTCGAAGGCTGGCGCCAGGGCGCGGAGTGGCTCGACACCGGAACCCTCGTCGAGCGCATCAACTTCGCGTCCGAGCAGGTCGGCGACCTGAACAAGCCGGGCGTCAAGAACATGGTCCAGAACATCGCCTCCAGCAACGGCAGCCAGCTCTCGCCCGAGCGCATCGTGAACCTCTGCCTCGAACAGCTGGGCGAGGTCTCCGTATCGGACTCGGCGCGCGGAATCCTGGTCGAGTTCGCCGAGCGCGGCGACCGCTCCCCCGAAGGCATAGCGGCCATGCTCAGGCTGACCGCTTCCACCGACGAGTTCCAGAGAGCGTAGCCGCCATGAACATCGAATACAGCCTCACCGTCGGCCTCTCCGCCATGGAGGGCCGCGGCTTCTACTACCCCAGCGACACCGCCATCGGCAGAGACGGCCGCTTCTACGTGGTCAACCGCTCCCTCGAAAGCGTCGACCGCGGCGTCCGCGTCACCATGTGCGACATCCAGAGCGAGTACTACGGCATCTTCGGCTCATACGGCGAGGCCGACGGCCAGTTCGTCTGGGCGAGCTGCGCGGCGCTGGACAGCGCCGGCCGCGTCTACATCACCGACGAGCGCCTGGGGCGCGTCTCCGTCTTCGACCCCGACGGCGCCTTCGCGCGGAAGTGGGGAACGAAGGGCAACGGCACCGGCGAGCTCGACGGACCCTCAGGCATCGCCATAGACGCAGACGACGCCGTCTACGTCTCCGACACCTACAACAACCGCGTCCAGAAGTTCACGGACGGCGGCGACCATCTGCTCACGTTCGGACAAGGCGACCTCGACCTCCCCTGGGGAGTAACCGTCGCCCCCTCCGGAGACGTGTACGTCGCCGACTGGGGCAACGACCGCATCGCCCGCTTCTCCCCGACCGGCCAGCTCGTCGGCGCATACGGCAAGCCCGGCCGAGGCGACGGCCAGCTCACGCGCCCCGCAAGCGTCGCCGTGGACGAAGACGGCTGGATGTACGTCGCCGACTGGGGCAACGAGCGCGTCCAGGTCCTCGACCCCGACGGCGGATTCGTGATGAAGACGCGCGGCGAAGCCACCCTCTCCAAGTGGGCCGAGAACTTCCTGCGAATCAACGTCGAAGAAGCCGACGCCCGCTCCCGCGCCAACCTCGAACCCAAGATAGACCTGTTCGACCCGGACGACCCCCACGAGGAATCCTCACACGTCGAAAAGCTCTTCTGGTCCCCCATGTCCGTAAAGCTGGACGACGAAGGCCGGCTCTACGTAACCGAAAGCAACCGCCACCGCATCCAGATATTCCAGAAGACCGCTTGACCTCTACTCCCCATGCGCGCGGGCGCGGAGCCCCATGAAGATGCGACTGTCATTGACACCGGGTTGACGGCGCCCGAATAATATCTGAACGGCTGAAACACACGGAGTTCACATGGTCACCGAACATGAAGGGCTGGCGCGGGAGTTCCAGCACGTAACCAAGCCCTCCGAGATAGAGCACGTCAAATCCCTGTTCGAGGGCAAGGACCCCCTGATGCGCGAGATGGCATACGCGCTGATAACCGGCGACCAGCATACGGTCGACCGCCTCACCCGGCAGGCGCTCGACGACGGCTTCTCCGCCAACGACGTGCTCGACGACGGCCTGATATCGGGCATGGCCATAGTCGGCATCAAGTTCCGCGACAACATCATATTCGTGCCAGAGGTGCTGGTCGCCGCCCGCGCCATGAAAGCCGGCATGGCCCACATAGAGCCTATCCTCTCCGAGTCCGGCATCGAGCCGATAGGCGCTGTCGTCATGGGCACCGTCAAGGGCGACCTGCACGACATCGGCAAGAACCTGTGCATCATGATGCTCCGGGGCGCCGGGTTCGTCGTACACGACCTCGGGGTCGACACGAGCCCGCAGGAGTTCATCGAAGCGGTTGCGGACCACGACGCCAGGGTGCTCGGCATGTCCGCCCTGCTCACCACCACCATGCCCAACATGGGCCGCACCATCCAATCCTTCGAGGACGAGGGGCTGCGCGAAGACGTGAAGATAATGGTCGGCGGAGCGCCCGTCACCCAGGAATTCGCCGAGGACATGGGAGCCGACGGCTACGGCAAGGACGCCATCGCGTGCGTCGACATGGCCAAGGAGCTCGTAGGCGGCGCGGCGCGGGCGTAAGCCCCAGGCGACCATGACGCCCACCTCCGACCGCCACCCGAAGGCTGACAGGGCGCGGCACCAGGCGAGCCTAGACCGCCTCTATCACATCTTCAAAGGCATCTCCGATACGGTGAACGACGTATCGTCTTGGCGGTGTCCTTACAAGAACGTCGAGGACCGCTGCACCGCCGGCTTCGGCTGCCGCAACCAAGACCGGAGCGTCCCCGAAGGCGACCTCTACGTCTGCGCCGGCAGCGACGACCTCGACTACCGCGGCGCCTGGGAGGTCTAGCCCAGCCGCAACGTCCCAGAACTGGCAATCGGCGGGCCGGCGGGATATGCTTTACAGCGTCAGCCAAACGGAGGAGCGGATTTTGGCGTTCGTTACACTGCGTGAGAGCATAACAGCGGCCGCCCTCGCCGCGACCCTCCTCCTCGGCTGCGCCCTCCCCAACGAGCCGACGCCCACCCAAGCTCCCACGCCCACCCCGACGGCCACGCCTACATCCTCCCCAACGGTCACACCCTCACCGACCCCGACGGCCACGCCCGCTGCGACCCCAACGCCGACCCCGACGGCCGCGCCCGCTGCGACGCCCACACCCACCCCAACTCCGACATTCACGCCTACTCCAACGCCCATACCCTCATTCACTCAGCTCACCGACAACTCCGACCATGACTGGTTCCCCGCGTGGTCGCCCGACGGACGCAGGATAGCGTTCGTCTCCGACCGCGACGGTGACCTCGAGGTCTACGCGATGAACGCCGACGGCTCCGGCGTCACTAAGCTCACCGACGACTTCGGCTTCATTATCTTTGGCTTCGCATGGTCGCCCGATGGACGCAGGATAGCGTTCTTCTCCGACCGCGGTGGCCTTGACGGTGATACTGAAATCTACGTGATGAACGCCGACGGCTCCGACCTCACTCAGCTCACCGACGAATCCGGCAACATTATCGTTGGCCTCGCATGGTCGCCCGATGGACGCAGGATAGCGTTCTCTTCCGGCCGCGACGGTGGCCTTGACGGTGGCTTCAATATCTACGTGATGAACGCCGACGGCTCCGGCGTCACCCAGCTCACCGACAACTCTGACCATGATATTGAACCCGCATGGTCGCCCGATGGACGCAGGATAGCGTTCTCCTCCTACAGCGACAGGGGCGCCAAGATCTACGTGATGAACGCCGACGGCTCCGACCTCACTCAGCTCACCGACGACTCCTTCGCTGACTCGAACCCCGTATGGTCGCCCGACGGACGCAGGATAGCGTTCTCCTCCAACCGCGACGGGAGGGGCTACAAGATTTACGCGATGAACGCCGACGGCTCCGACCTCACTCGGCTCACCGACAACTCCGACGATGACTTGGACTGGCTCCCCGCGTGGTCGCCCGATGGACGCAGGATAGCGTTCGTCTCCTTCCGACAGGGGGGCTACAAAATCTACGTGGTGAACGCCGATGGCTCCGACCTCACTCAGCTCACTGACAACTCCCATTTTTGGGTCCCCGCGTGGTCGCCCGATGGACTCAGGATAGCGTTCTCCGCCAACCGCGACGGGGAGGACGCCGAGATATATGTGGTCAACGCCGACGGCTCCGGGCTCACTCAGCCCGCCAGCGCCCCCACTCCGACCAGCGCTCCCGCGCCAACCCAGGCTCCCCCAACGCCGACACCGACAGCCGCGCCCACTGCGACCCCAACGCCGACACCGACGGCCGCGCCCACTGCGACCCCAACGCCGACATTCATGTCTACACCCACCCCAACGCCCATACCCTCATTAATTCAGATCACCGACAACTCCTACTCTGACAGGCTCCCCGCGTGGTCCCCCGACGGACGCAGGATAGCGTTCGTCTCCGACCGCGACGGCGACCCTGAGATATACGCGATGAACGCCGACGGCTCCGGACGCACTCAACTCACCTACAACTCCGACGATGACGAGACCCCCGTGCAGTCGCCCGATGGACGCAGGATCCAGATCCCCGCGTGGTCGCCCGATGGACGCAGGATAGCGTTCTCCTCCAACCGTGACGGAGACGCCGAGATCTACGTGATGAACGCCGACGGATCAGGCCTCACTCAGCTCACCGACAATTCCGACGGTGACGGGAGCCCCCTGTGGTCGCCCGACGGGCGCAGGATAGCGTTCGTCTCCGACCGTGACGGTGACAACGAGATCTACGTGATGAACGCCGACGGCTCAGGCCTCACTCAGCTCACCGAGAATTCCTACTTTGACTGGGACCCCGCATGGTCGCCCGATGGACTCAGGATAGCGTTCTCCTCCTACCGCGACGGGGCCGCCGATATCTACGTGATGAACGCCGACGGATCCGGCCTCACTCAGCTCACCGACAACCCCTACGATGACAGCGCCTACTCTGACTCGAGCCCCGCATGGTCGCCCGACGGACGCAGAATAGCGTTCCAGGCCTTCCGCGACGGTGACTACGAGATCTACGCGGTGAACGCCGACGGCTCCGACCTCACTCAGCTCACCGACAACTCCGACGCTGACGTGGCTCCCTCGTGGTCGCCCGACGGACGCAGGATAGCGTTCCAATCCAACCGACAGGAGCGCTACAAAATCTACGTGATGAACGCCGATGGCTCCGACGTCACTCAGCTCACTGACGACTCCTATCGGTTGCCCCCCGCGTGGTCGCCCGACGGACGCAGGATAGCGTTCGTCTCCCATCGCGACGGGGACACCGAGATCTACGTGGTCAACGCCGACAACGCCGACGGCGCCGACGTCACTCGGCCCACCGACAACCCCGACAGCTCCGGCGTCACTCGACTCACCGACAACCCCGACCATGACGGGCAACCCTCGTGGTCGCCCGACGGACGCAGGATAGCGTTCGTCTCCTACCGCGACATGTACAACAATATCTATGTGATGAACGCCGACGGCTCCGACGTCACTCAGCTCACCCACGACTCCGGCACTGGCTGGGCCCCCGCATGGTCGCCCGACGGACGCAGGATAGCGTTCTCCTCCAGCCGCGACGGTTGGCCTGAAATCTACGTGATGAACGCAGACGGCTCCGACCTCACTCGGCTCACCGACAACTCCGACTATGACACGGACCCCGCATGGTCGCCCGATGGACGCAGGATAGCGTTCGCCGCCTACCTCGAGGGGAGCGCCGATATCTACGTGATGAACGACGACGGCTCCGACCTCACTCAGCTCACCGACAGCTCCTACTCTGACTCGAACCCCGCATGGTCCCCCGACGGACGCAGGATAGCGTTCTCCTCCTACCGCGACGGGTACTCCGAAATCTACGTGATGAACGCCGACGGCTCCGACATCACCCAGCTCACCGACAACTCCTACGATGACTCGGGCCCCGCATGGTCGCCCGACGGACGCAGGATAGCGTTCTCCTCCAGCCGCGACGGGCGGAGCTATGAGATCTACGTGATGAACGCCGACGGATCAGGCGTCACTCGGCTCACCGAAGACTCCTACTCTGACTCGAACCCCGCATGGTCGCCCGACGGACGCAGGATAGCGTTCTCCTCCTACCGCGACGGGGACGACGATATCTACGTGATGAACGCCGACGGCTCCGACATCACTGGGACCACCGATAACGCCGACGGCTCCGGCATCACTCGGCTCACCGACAACGTAGCCGATGACCAGCAATCCGCATGGTCGCCGGACGGACGCAGGATAGCGTTCGTCTCCAACCGCTACGGGGACCGGTACCCCGAGATCTACGTGATGAACGCCGACGGCTCCGGCGTCACTAAGCTCACCGACAACTCCTACATTGACTTTGGCCCCGCATGGTCGCCGGACGGACGCAGGATAGCGTTCGTCTCCTACCGCTACGGGCGGAGCTACGAGATCTACGTGATGAACGCCGACGGCTCCGGCGTCACTCAGCTCACCGACAACTCTTACGATGACCGGGCCCCCGCATGGTCGCCCGACGGACGCAGGATAGCGTTCTCTTCCAGCCGCGACGGGGGTGACGAGATCTACGTGATGAACGCCGACGGCTCCGGCGTCACTCAGCTCACCGACAACTCTTACGATGACCGGGCCCCCGCATGGTCGCCCGACGGACGCAGGATAGCGTTCTACGCCTACGCCGACGGCGATCCTGAGATCTACGTGATGAACGCCGACGGCTCCGACATCACCCAGCTCACCAACAACTTCTACGATGACCGGGACCCCGCATGGTCACCCGACGGACAGAGGATAGCGTTCTACGCCGGCAGCGGGGATGCCCACATCTACGTGATGAACGCCGACGGCTACGGCATCACTCAGCTCACCGACAACTCTGTCCATGACGTGGAACCCGAACCCGCGTGGTCGCCCGACGGACGCAGGATAGCGTTCTCCTCCAGCCGCGACGGTGACGCCGAGATCTACGTGATAAGCGCCGACGGCTCCTAGGTCAGCCCATGTCTCCGGTCTACCACGGCGGCTCCGTTCTCCAATCCTCCCCCGGCAAGAGCGTCTTCGAGTACGCCGACGCCCTCCGCGTCAGGGCGCCCACGTCATGCGGACGGAGCGGCGACCACGACTACCGCGGCGCCAGGGAGACCTAACCCAGCCGTAACGTCCCAGCAATCGGCGGGCCGGCGGGAACTGGCAATCGGCGGGCCGGCGGGATATGCTTTACAGCGTCAGTCAAACGGAGGAGCGGATTTTGGCGTTCGTTACACTGCGTGAGAGCATAACAGCGGCCGCCCTCGCCTCGACCCTCCTCCTCGGCTGCGCCCTTCCCAACGAGCCGACCCCCACCCAAGCTCCCACGCCCCAGCCCGCGGCCGCCATATCCTCGGACACTCCCAGCCCGACCGTGACGCCCCAGCCCACCGACACCCCCACCCCGACGGCCACGCCTACATCCTTCCCAACGGTCACACCCTCACCGACCCCGACGGCCACACCGACCCCAGCGCCGACATTCACATCTACACCGACCCCAGCGCCGACATTCACGCCTACTCCAACGCCCATACCCTCATTAATTCAGCTCACCGACAACTCCTACTCTGACTGGCTCCCCGCATGGTCGCCCGACGGACGCAGGATAGCGTTCGTCTCCAACCGCGACGGTGGCCTTGACGGTGACGAGGTCTACGTGATGAACGCCGACGGCTCCGACCTCACTCAGCTCACCGACGACTCCGGCATCATTGCCTTTAGCCCCGCGTGGTCGCCCGACGGACGCAGGATAGCGTTCGTCTCCCAACGCGGCGGTGGCCTTGACGGTAACTCCGAGGTCTACGTGATGAACGCCGACGGCTCCGACCTCACCCAGCTCACCGACGACTCCGGCATCATTATCTTTGGCCTCGCATGGTCGCCCGATGGACGCAGGATAGCGTTCTCCTCCCAACGCGACGGGGGTGACGAGATCTACGTGATGAGCGCCGACGGCGCAGGCGTCACTCAGCTCACCGACGACTCCGGCATCATTATCGTTGGCCCCGCATGGTCGCCCGACGGACGCAGGATAGCCTTCTCCTCCGACCGCGACGGTGACGCCAATATCTACGTGATGAACGCCGACGGCTCCGACCTCACTCAGATCACCGACGACTCCGGCAACATTATCTTTGGCCTCGCATGGTCGCCCGACGGACGCAGGATAGCGTTCTCCTCCAACCGCGACGGGATGGGCTACAAGATCTACGTGATGAACGCCGACGGCTCCGGCGTCACTCGGCTCACCGACAACTCCGACGATGACTTGGACTGGCTCCCCGCGTGGTCGCCCGATGGACGCAGGATAGCCTTCCTCTCCTACCGACAGGGGGCCTACAAAATCTACGTGATGAACGCCGACGGCTCCGACCTCACTCAGCTCACCGACAACTCCCATCTTTGGGTCCCCGCATGGTCGCCGGACGGACGCAGCATAGCCTTCTCCTCCGACCGCGACGGTGACCACGAGATCTACGTGATAAGCGCCGACAACGCCGACGGCTCCGGCCTCGCCCAGCCCGCCAGCGCCCCCACCCCGACCAGCGCTCCCGCGCCAACCCAGCCAACATTCACCCCGACTCAGCTCACCTACAACATCGCCGATGACTGGGGCCCCGCATGGTCGCCCGACGGACGCAGGATAGCGTTCGGCTCCAACCGCGACGGTGACGCCGAGATCTACGTGATGAACGCCGACGGCTCCGGCGTCACTCAGCTCACCGACGACCCCGGCGGCATTGTCTTTGGCCCCGCATGGTCGCCCGACGGACGCAGGATAGCGTTCTCTTCCCGCCGCGACGGTGACGAGGATATCTACGTGATGAACGCCGACGGCTCCGACCTCACTCAGCTCACCGACGACTCCGTCCTCATTATCTTTGGCCTCGCATGGTCGCCCGACGGGCAGAGGATAGCGTTCTCCTCCTACGACAATATCTACGTGATGAACGCCGACGGCTCCGGCGTCACCCAGCTCACCGACGCCCCCGGCGGCATTGTCTTTGGCCTCGCATGGTCGCCCGACGGACGCAGGATAGCGTTCTCCTCCCGCCGCCACGAGGGCGCCAATATCTACGTGATGAACGCCGACGGCTCCGGCGTCACCCAGCTCACCGACGACTCCTACTCTGACGTGAACCCCGCATGGTCGCCCGACGGACGCAGGATAGTGTTCTCCTCCAACCGCGACGGGTGGGACGAGGTCTACGTGATGGACGCCGACGGCTCCGGCCTCACTCAGCTCACCGACGACTCCGGCATCATTACCTTTGGCCCCGCATGGTCGCCCGACGGACGCAGGATAGCGTTCGCCTCCAACCGCTACGGGGGCCTTGAAGGTGACTCCGAGGTCTACGTGATGGACGCCGACGGCTCCGACCTCACTCAGCTCACCGGCAACTCCTACGATGACGGGGCCGGGGCCCCCGCATGGTCGCCCGACGGACGCAGGATAGCGTTCGTCTCCCACCGCGACGGCGACGCCGAGATCTACGTGATAAGCGCCGACGGCTCCGGCCTCACTCAGCCCGCCAGCGCCCCCACTCCGACCAGCGCGCCCGCGCCAACCCAGCCAACGTTCACCCCGACTCAGCTCACCGACAACTCTTACGATGACTGGGGCCCCGCGTGGTCGCCCGACGGACGCAGGATAGCGTTCTCCTCCAGCCGCGACGGGGGTGACGAGATTTACGTGATGAACGCCGACGGCTCCGACCTCACCCAGCTCACCGAAGACCCCGGCATCATTATCTTTGGCCTCGCATGGTCGCCCGACGGACGCAGGATAGCGTTCTCCTCCAGCCGCGACGGGGGTGACGAGATCTACGTGATGAACGCCGACGGCTCCGGCGTCACCCAGATCACCGACGCCCCCGGCGTCATTGTCGTTGTCCCCGCATGGTCGCCCGACGGACGCAGGATAGCGTTCTCCTCCAGCCGCGACGAGGGCGCCAATATCTACGTGATGAACGCCGACGGCTCCGGCCTCACTCAGCTCACCGACGACTCCGGCATCATTGACTGGGGCCCCGCATGGTCGCCCGACGGACGCAGGATAGCGTTCTCTTCCCTCCGCATCACCTCTAGCGACGACATGGACTTCGACATATACGTGATGAACGCCGACGGCTCCGACCTCACTCAGCTCACCGACAACTCTTACGATGACCGGGCCCCCGCATGGTCGCCCGACGGACGCAGGATAGCGTTCTACGCCTACGACGGTGATCCCGAAATCTATGTGATGAACGCTGACGGCTCCGGCATCACCCAGCTCACCGACAACTCCTACGATGACTTGGACCCCGCATGGTCACCCGACGGACAGAGGATAGCGTTCTACGCCGGCCCCGGGGATGCCGAGATCTATGTGATGAACGCCGACGGCTCAGGCCTCACTCAGCTCACCGACGACCCTGACCATAACTTTGAACCCGCATGGTCGCCCGACGGACGCAGGATAGCGTTCGTCTCCGACCGCGACGGTGACGCCGAGATCTACGTGATAAGCGCCGACGGCTCCTAGGGCAGCCCATGTCTCCGGTCTACCACGGCGGCTCCGTTCTCCAATCCTCCCCCGGCAAGAGTATCTTCGAGTACGCCGACGCCCTCCGCGTCAGGGTGCCCACGTCATGCGGACGGAGCGGCGAATGCCACGAGTGCATCGTGGAGGTCAAGCGGGGCATGGAAGCCCTGAACCCGCCCGCGGAGCCGGAGGCGTTCCTGCGAGGCGGCTACCGCCTAGCGTGCCAAGCGCGCCTGGCCGACGCCCACGCCGACGTCGAGTTCGCCGTCCTCAGGCGGCAGCCCCGCATACTCACGCACTCCATAAAGCGCCGAGCGCCCCTCGACCCGCTCGCCGCGCGACGGGGCGATTCCGTTCACTTCGGAGACAGGCGCCTGGACGCATACCGCGGACAGCTATACGGCCTGGCGGTGGACGCGGGCACGACGACGGTCGTGATGAACCTGGTGGACCTGGAGAGCGGCGCAGTCCTGCATACGGCGTCGTTCGAGAACCCGCAGAAGTTCGGCGGCAGCGACGTCATGAACCGCATCTCCTACGACGGGGGAGAGCACCCCGGCGAGCTTCGGCAGGCGATGCTCTCCGCCGTCAACTTCGAGATTGGAGAGATGAGCCGGCTGCTCCGATTCCACCGCAGACGGATTTACGATGTCGTCATCGTTGGCAACTCCACCATGCGCGACATCCTGTTCGGACTGGACGTCCAGTCCATCGGCCAGAAACCCTACAAGTCGCTGACCGAGCTGGAAATGGAGAGGGGCGAGCGCTCGACCACCGCGTTGAGCGCTGCGGCCAGAGAGCTGGGGCTGCGGGTCTTCCCGGACGCGAACGTCTACAGCGGGCCGCTCATCGGCAGCCATGTCGGCGCCGACGTCGCCGCGGACATGCTCGCCGTGGGCATGGACGAGCGGGACGAGACGATGATGCTGGTGGACGTGGGCACGAATACGGAAGTGGTCGTGGGCAACCGCCATCGGATGATGGCCGCGTCCTGCCCCGCGGGCCCAGCCTTCGAGGGCGGACAGATAACCTACGGGATGCCGGGCTACGAGGGCGCCGTGGAGTCGGTCGAGATAGCCGGAGACGCCGTGAAGTTCAGCACGATAGGGGGCGCGGAGGTCCAGGGGATATGCGGCTCCGGCCTGGTCGACCTCCTCGCGGAGCTCCGAAGGACAGGCCGCATGAACGAGCTGGGCGTCTTCTCCAACGGCGGCGGCGAGTTCTTCTTCGCGCCGGAGCGGGGAATGTCCGTGTCGCGGGCCGACCTGAGCGCCCTGGCGCAAGCCAAGTCCGCGAACTACAGCGGCCAGTGGATAGTCCTACGAAGCTACGGAATCTCCCCCGGCGACGTCTCCAATCTGTACCTCGCCGGCGGATTCGCCAATTACGTAGATACACGTAACGCCGCAAGCATAGGCTTCATCGCCGACGTCCCGCCCGAAAAGGTGGTCAAGATAGGCAACGCCGCCCTGGAAGGCGCGACCCTCATGCTCGTGTCCGGCCAGATGCGCGAGGTGGCCGAGAAGATGGCGCGCCGCGTCGAGCACGTCGAGCTCGAGACTACCCCCGACTTCTTCGAGATATTCGTAGAGGGCTGCATGTTCAAGCCCATGCCGCGGTCCTCCGCGTAACCCCAACGCTCGCCGCGCCCTCCGCCCTCAGCTCGCGTGATGCCGCTTGTAATGGGCCTTGAGCAGGTCGAACCCAAAATCATGCTCCGGGTCGCGCCAGACCGAGTGGACGTGGTTCGCCATGTTCTGGATGTTGTCGTACTCCACGAAGAACGTCGGCCCATGCAGTCGGTAATAGTGCGGCTGGCCTCGATGCTGGGAGCCGGCCCACGCGAAGTGGACCGCGCCGATGCCGCCGGCCGACTCGATCCGCGCCATCGCGTTGGCGGCCAGCTCCGCCGACTGCTTGTCTACGTACAGCCTGATGAGCCGAACCAGCGTCTCGCGCTGGTCCGACGTCATCGACTCCCCGGGCAGCCCGGCCGCCTCGCCAATCTCGACCCTCGCGCTGGCCCTCGTGATGATGTCCGATGGCGTAACCGGGTATATCGCGGCGCTCTCCCTCTGCTCCGCGTCCAGGCTCAGCAGCAGCTCCCTGGCCGCGTCCTCCTCGTCCTTCAGTATCCGCAGCCCCGTCTCCGGCCCGCTCTTCACCTCGGCCGGGTTCGCTCCGAAGAACGACGGCGTGGACGCCACCATCTCCCCGTCAACCACCGCGTAGTTCAGCGACAGGTGATGACCCTCCGCGCGCCAACCCCACGGCGCCCCGCTCGAAGGGTCGCCGAACACCGCCTGATAGTAGAGGCCGGGGTCTCGGTCGAACCGCGAGCCGCCCTCCAGCGCCTCGACGCGCCCAAGAATGCTCTCGTGGGCTATGATGGCCCGCGCCTTCTCGAACCCGACGCGGCTCAGCCCGCTCGCCATCAGCGCGTCCGCCGCCTCGAGCTGCGCGCCGTCCATCTGGCCGCGCTTCACGCCGCCCCTGACCTTCGGAATGTAGTGCCACTTCCGCCGCTCGTCCGACTCGAAGTCGAACGACGCCTGGCCGCGCAGCTCCGGCGAGAGCGTGGGCAGAAACGCCTTCGCCGCCTCGGTCATCGCTCTCGCCGTAGCAGCCGCCGACAGCTCTCGCCCCATCAGTGTGCCTCCTGAAATGCGGTCATCGAATGGCTCCGAGTATAGCCTCTCGCCCAGCGCCCTGTCATTCGCGTCCCATCCCCTCTCCCACGACGAGAAGCGCGTTCGCGGCGAGTATCGTCGTCTGTCATTCGCGTCTTGTCCCCTCTCCGATGACGAGAAGCGGCGTTCGCGTCGATTAGCGTCGTCAGTCATTCGCGTCATATCCCCTCTCCCATGACGAGAAGCGCGGTCGTGGCGAGTAGCGTCGTCTGTAATTCGTCCCATCCCCTCTCCCTTGATGGGAGAGGGCTAGGGTGAGGGTGATTGGGATGAACGGGCGGGTCGGAAGCGCCGCCAGGCCGATGGGACAAAAGTGTTAGGATTGACGAGCCGGCCCGGTGGGTCGTCGAGCTCGCGACCCCCAGGACCTGCGCCATACTCAGAACTGGATAGCCTCGGGGTACCGGGCGTGCTGACGACCTCCATTCGCAAGAAACGGCTCGTCGGGGTATTGCTCTTCCTCGCAATCCTCGCGCTGTTCCTCGCCTTCAACCGCTTCCCCAAGCTGGACGCCGTCGGCACAGACGTCGGGCTGGTTACTGGGCCGACCGCGCAGTGCTTCCAAGGATTCTGCATCGAGCGGGACGAGGGGAAGTCCTTCTTGACCAAGTGGGTCGTCTTCTCGATCTCGTACCTGCGGCTCGTGGCAATCGGGATGACGTTCGCGTTCGTCGTCGCGGGGCTGACGGAGGCGTTCCTATTCCCATCCGGGTCAGGCAGGTCATTCGAGTCGGGCAGCGCGTTCAAGCGCGCCGTCAAGGGCCTCGCGGCCGGCCCCGTCATGAACCTATGCTCCGCGTGCATCGTCCCCGTATCGTCGGCCTTCCAGCGCCGAGGCGGCGGCGTGGAGGGCGCAATTGCCATGGTGCAGGGGTCGGCGACGCTGAACATCCCCGCCCTCGCGATGGTCTTCTTCGTATTCACGCCCGTGCTGGGGGCGAGCCGGCTGGTCATGGCCCTCATGGGCGCAATCCTCATAGGACCGCTGGTCGTCATGGCGCTGCGAAAAGACCGCGCGGGCGATGGCCGGCGCGGCCCGCAGCCATGGTCATACGACCCCGAGTCCGAACCCAGGGCATGGCGCCCGACTATGCGCGAGGCGTTCCGAGACTGGGCGCGGGTCAGCGTCGGCTACCTCATCAGGATGGGGCCTATCATGGTCGTGGCCGGCTTCGCCAGCGGGTTCGTCATCCAGTGGATCAGCCCCGACACCGTGTCCGCCTACTTGGGCAACGACGTTGGGGGCGTGGCGCTGGCCGCGACGTTCGGGCTGCTGATCAACGTGCCGCTGCTGTTCGAGATCCCACTCGTCGCCCTGCTGCTCATCCTGGGGATGGGGACCGCGCCGGCGGCCGCGCTGCTCTTCACGGCGGCGGCCGGCGGGCCGGTAACCTTCTGGGGGCTGGCGCGCGTGATACCGCTGCGGGGCATCGGCGCGTTCGCGGCGGCGACCTGGCTCGTGGGCGCGGGCGGCGGCCTCGCCGTGCTTGGAGTGGGCGCGGTCCTATGGCGGGACGCCGAAGCCTCGACCGCCCAGCTCAGGGCCGCGCCCAGGACGGCGTCGGGCGAGCGCAACTACTTCCGCGACGTGACGGAGAGCGCCGGGGCGGAGATGCGCCACCGGGCGGTCGGCGACGAGACCCTGCCCATGGGGGGCGGCGTCGTGGCGTTCGACTACGACGGCGACGGCCTCGACGACATATACGTCAGCAACTCGGCGGGCCGGAACGCCCTGTTCCGCAACCTGGGGGACGGTCGGTTCGAGGACGTGGCCGAGCTCGCCGGCGTCGCCGACCCATCCGGCAGGGGCAACGGCGGCTGCGCCGCCGACTACGACAACGACGGCGACCGCGACCTCTACGTTACCAACTACGGCGGCAGCAAGCTATTCCGAAACGACGGCGACGGCTCATTCACGAACGTTACCGAGGAGGCCGGGCTGGGCGAGCCGGGCGAGCGGTACAGGTCCACGGGGTGCGCCTGGGCCGACTACGACGGGGACGGCTACGCCGATTTCGTGGTGCTGAGGTACCTGTACGAGATAAGCGCCCAGACCATGATAGACGCCGACTTCACCGGGGCCGTCGAGCGCCTCGCCCTCAACCGCAACAACGGCGACGGCACGTTCACGAACGTTACGCGCATCCTGGGCGACACCACCCGCCCGGACCCGGAGGCGTACAAGAACCCGCAGGTCGACATGACGGGGCAGCTGGTCGCCCCTCTCGGCAACGTGTGGGGCGCGGGGTTCCAGGCCGGCTGGCTCGACTTCGACAACGACGGCGACCTGGACCTCTACGCCGTCAACGACTGGGGGGCGAACACGCAGCCGAACGTGCTGTGGCGCAACGACGGCCCGGACGGCGCGGGGTCGTGGACGTTCACGGACGTCTCGGTCGAGTCGGGCGCGAACTACGCCATGCACGGCATGGGCCTAGCGGTCGGCGACTACGACCTCGACGGCTTCCTGGACATGTACGTTACGAACATAGGCAACAACGTATTGCTTCGCAACAACGGCGACGGCCTGACCTTTTCCGACGAGGCCATAGCCGCGGGCGCCTCCATCGGGATACTGGGGAACAGCGAGCGGGTTACATGGGGCGCGTCCTTCTTCGATTTCGACAACGACGGCTACGAGGACCTGTACGTGGTCAGCGGCTACCTGTCGCTGCCGATAACCGAGGCGTTCGAGATATACAAGAAGGAGCAGGCCAACGTGCTGCTGCGGAACAACGGCGACGGGACGTTCGCGGACATCTCGGAGGTCAGCGGCGCAGCGGACGTAGGCGTCGGGCGCGGCGGCGTCTTCTTGGACTACAACGGCGACGGCTGCCTGGACCTGTTCGTGGCGAACCTCGACCAGAAGACGCGGCTGTTCGAGAACGTGTGCAACAACGGCAACAACTGGCTCCAGGCGCTCGTGATAGGCGCGGCGAGCAACCGCGACGGCATAGGCGCAAGGCTGACCCTCCAGGCGGGGGGCAAGACCCAGATCCGCGAAATCAGAGCCGGCTCCAGCCAGATGGGGCAGGACACGGCAACGGCGCACTTCGGGCTGGGCAACGCGGATACGGTGGAATCGCTGACCATAAGGTGGCCCAGCGGCAAGGCGCAGGTCTTGGAGGGGGTGGAGGTGAACCGGGTGGTGGTGGTTCGGGAGGAGGAGTAGCGGGGGGATAGTGGTGAGAGGGGGTAAGATGGGCGCGTTGAATTGCCTTCACCCTGGGTCTCTCCCCCGTTGGGGAGGGTGATGAAGGCTGGGGCGTTGTTGGCGCCTTCGGCTATGTTCGTTTTGTCTTGGTCGGCTCCTTTGCGGGCTTATCGCCCTTATCCTGGCCCTCTCTCATTGAGGGAGAGGGGGCGGGGCGGGGGATTGCCCTTTGTCCTTGCCCTTTCCCTTTTGGGGGGGGGGGCGCAGGGTTGGGGGGTTTGCCCTTCACCCTGGCCCTTTTCCCCCTTTAGGGAGAGGGTACTTGTGCGGGTCTTGCGGACCCGCGTCCTGTCTACTCCTGGTTTCTCCCGCTCTCGCGGGAGATGAGTATGCCTTGCAAGGCAGTGACTCCGGTACTTGCTTCGAGGATGCCGACGTCGATCGCCCGCCGACACTGGGGGTGCAGCCCCTCCTCTAACTTTCTCGGACGGCTGACGGTCCTTTGCGGGACCGCCTGCGTTTCGCGCTTGGACCTTCCACCCGCCAAGGCGTCGGGCTGCGCTGGCTACGGTCCTCCCGGTCGTCCGAGAGTCCGCACCTGGAACGGGGGAGACGCATTTGGCACTGCGTCCTCCTGGCGAGGCGCCGAAACACAGCCGGACCTTCTCATACCGCAGGTGGTCCCGTCCCAACATCAGCGGCGGCATGAATGCCCACAAGTTTTGGCAGAGGTGGTTCTGTGCTCGTTTGGTGTACGCCCCTTCGAGCCGTTTATCAGAATAGCACGACTGTTCTCGCGGTGTCAAGGGGCGCTATGGGGCAATTTGGAAGCAATTTTCGGGATAGTGGTGAGGGGTGAGGAGGGAGGGGGGTGCAGGCGAGGCGCCTGCGGTCCTTTGGGACAAGGCCGGGGAATCACCCTCACCCTGGCCCTCTCCCATCAAGGGAGAGGAGACAAGTCGGGACGCCACCCACCCGTCGAGGGAGGGGATAAGGCATGGGGAGGGTCTCCGCGGTTTCGCAATATGTCAGCCACCGCATACGCTATATTGCATCGGCTGGCGCGTCGGCCGGCACCCCGAGCTCTTCTGCGGCCAGCCGGGCGAGGTCGTGGAGCCATTGGGTGGGCTGGCCGTTGGCGGGTCCCCAGCCCAGGGAGGATATGGCGACCCAGCCGTTCCGCACGGCCCAGATGTCGGTATCCTCGCCCGCTTCCTCGCCCACTCGCCGGTTGTGGCTGAGCCAGTAGTGGGTTCGGCGTCCGTCGCGCCCGACAGCGACGCTTTCGAGGTAGGCGCGGGGTCCGAGCGTGGTTGCGCGGACGCCCTCGACGTCGGCTGGGAGGGCGTTGGGGAGATTGACGTTGACTAGTGGGGCGCGCTGGGTCTTTCGGGCGGCGACGGCTGGGGCGAGCGCCTTGGCGGTTCGGGAGGCAGCCTCAAAGGCCACGTCGGTGAGGGCGGCGACTGAGACGGCCATCGAGGGGATGTTCCTGATGTAGCCCTGCAGGGCGGCGCCGACGGTGCCGGAGCTTATGACGTCGAGTCCGAGGTTCGCGCCCTGGTTGACGCCGGACACTACGATGTCGAAAGGGTCGTCGTGGAGGGATTCTGTGGCGAGAATCACGCAGTCGGCCGGCGTCCCCTGCACGGATACCGCGTCCACGCCGTCTATCCTGGACTGGATTTCCTGGACGCGCAGGACGTTCAGCAGCGTCGTGGCGGTGCCTATGCCGCTCATGTCGCGGTCTGGGGCGACGATGGAGACGCTGCCTACTTGGTTGAGGGCGTCGGCTAGGCTCCAGAGTCCGTCGGAATGGACGCTGTCGTCGTTGGTTACGAGGATTCGCATGTGGGGATTATACAACGGGTCATTCGATGAGGATATTGTCAATCAGGCGGGCTGCGCCGACGCGGACGGCAAGCGATACGAGGGCTGGCCTGTCGAGGGTATCGAGCTCTTCGAGGGTCTCGGCGTCGGCGACGCTGACGTATTCGAGGGACGCGAGGGGCTCGGCCTCTACGTGTGCGAGGACAAGTCGGCGCGCGGCGTCGGGTGAGGCTGCGCCGCGGGCGCGGGTGAGGGCCCTGTACAGGACGGCCGCGGCCGCGCGCTCGTCGGGGTCGAGGTATGCGTTGCGGCTGCTGAGAGCGAGGCCGTCGGGTTCGCGGACGGTTGGGCAGGTGATTATCTGCGCGCCTAGGTTGAGGTCTGCGTTCAGGCGCTCGATGACTAGGGCCTGCTGCGCGTCCTTCTGCCCGAAGTAGGCGCGGTCGGGCCGGACGATGGTTAGGAGCTTGCAGACTATGGTGGCTACGCCGCGGAAGTGACCCGGCCGCGCCGCGCCCTCGAGCCGCTCGGCTATCCCGACGTCGACGTAGGTGTCGAAGCCCGCGGGGTACATCTCGGCGGCGGATGGGGCGAACACGACGTCCGCGCCGGCGTCTTGGAGCTTGCGGAGGTCGGCGTCTAGGTCGCGGGGGTATGCGTGGTAATCTTCGCGGGGGCCGAACTGGGCCGGATTGACGAAGATAGTGGCTGCCAAGGCGGCGTTCTCGCGGCGCGCGCGGCGCACGAGAGACATGTGCCCGTCGTGGAGCGCGCCCATGGTGGGAACGAGCCCGAGGGGCCGGGCGAGCCGTGCGGAGTGTGACCTGAAGGCGGCGATGGAGTCGATGAGGTTCATTGGCTGAGGCCGCGAGCGCGTCAAGGCGTCTGGCGATGGTGGTCAGTGGGTATAATGGTAGCAGTCCCTTAGTCGAGTAGCGCCAGCATCTCCTGCAGCGCCCTGAGCTCCCCATCCTCCATGCGCCGCGCGTTTCGCTCCGCCGGGAACGCTCCCGACCGCACGTCCTCCGCGTATCGGCGGATAGCCCGGACAGCCCTCTCCTGGAACTCCTCGTACCGCTCGACGTGTTTCAGCTCGAACTGGTTCATCCCCAGCAGGTCTGGCGTTACCAGTACCTGGCCGTCTGTGAAGCGTCCTGCGCCGATGCCTATGGTGGGTATGGCGAGGCGCTCGGTCGCTGCCCGGCATACCTCTTCGGGGACCATCTCGTACACGATTAGGAACGCGCCGGCATCCTGGAGCGCCAGGGACTCGGAGATTAGCTGGGCGGCGGCGGCGGCGGTCTTTGCGCGGAGGGTCTTCTTCTCGTGAAGCTGCGGGTTGAGCCCAAGGTGGGCGCATATCTCGACGCCGGCGGCGGCTAGGCCCTCGACGACATCGGGGCAAAAGCCCTCTATCTTCACGCCGTCCGCGCCGAGGTCGGCGAGGCGCGACGCGCTTTCTACGGCCTGCTCCGGCGTCTCGTAGGTGAGGTAGGGGAGGTCCACCAGCAGATAGGCGTTCTCGACTCCCCTGCGGACGGCCTTCAGGTGGTGGGCCATGTCGTCCAGAGTAACCTCATGCTCGCTCCGGTACCCCAGTATGTTCGTGCCAACGCTGTCGCCCACGAAGATGACGTCCACGCCCGCCTCGTCCTGCCAGCGGGCATTTGGGTAGTCGTAGCAGGTGAGCATGGCGATGCGCTGGCCTGCGAGCTTCTTGCGGGCGAGGTCGCGGGAGGTGATGGTCATTGCAGGCCCTCCTCCAAGAGGCTGCGTATCCGCTCGGCGCGTTCGGGGGAGAGAGCGCCCTTTTCGATGGCGAATGGCAGGCCCGCCAGCCCCATGTGGCAGTAGAGCGGGAGGACGTGCGGGGCGCGGGCGCGGAGGGTCTGGAGGTGCTTTCGGACGGTGCCGACGTCGCCCCTTGCGTACGGCCCGGCTATGCCGTCGGGCACTCCGGCGGTCGCCAGGTTCTGGGAGACCTGGCGCATCATGGGCATGAGCGCCTGCACGCCGCGCTCGCGCTCCATGCCGAGATGCTCCCATAGCTGCGCGGCAACGGCGGCGACGCCGGATAGCAGGCCGCCCATCATTACGCCGGACAGGTGGTAGAGCGCCTTGTCCTCCGGTTCGAGGAATATGGGACGTCCGCCTATTGCGAGCGCCATCTGCCTGAGGTATGCGCGAACACGGTCGTCGCCCTCGATGCCGAACGTGGCTCCTGGGATACTCTCGACGCCGTTCTGGACGGACGCGAACGCCTGCATGGGATGGAACGAGCCGGCGCGGGCTCCCCGCTCGACGGCCGGGCGCAGGACGTCGAGGGAGGAGACGCCGGAGCAGTGGACGACCGTGTGGCGCTCCCGCCACTGCGCTTCGGCGACGACGCTCGCTATGGCGTCGTCGGGCGCGGTTACGAATACCACGTCCGCGGCGTCTATGGCGTCCTGGGGATTTTGGTAGGGGACGGCGGCGCTCACGAGGCGTGAGAGCTCCCGCGCGGAGGAGGGCGACCGGCTGGCGGCGGCTATCACCGGGTAGCGCTGGCGCGATAGCGCGATGGCGAGGGACCTGGCGACGATGCCTGCGCCCACGAACCCTATTCTCGATCCCATGCTTGGCGCGTAGGTCATTGTTTCAGCTCCGAGACGGCGGGTATTCCACCGAGTCCCTTGGCGTGAGTTACGGCCAGGACAATGGCTTGCGCGGTGGCTTCGACGGCGGCTGCGCCGAGGCGGTACATGTTGGCGGGGAGTTCGCTTTCGCCCGTGGAGAGCGCGAACATGGTGTCGCCGTCGCTCATGGTGTGGGCGGGCCTGACTGCGAGGGCGATGCCATCCTGCGCGATGGAGGCCAGCTTCGACGCCTGGGACTTGCTCAGCGCGGCGTTGGTGGCGACCACGCCGATGGTGGTATTGCCCATGGGCCCGGGGACCTCGGGTCTTCGGTAGGACGTGTCGAGTATGACGGCGACGGAGGACCTGTGGTCGATAGGGCTCGCAATCAGGCTGCCGGTCGCGGGGTTGACGACGTCGCCGAGGGCGTTGACTGCGACGATGGCGCCGACCAAGATGCCGTTCCCCAGGGAGACGCACGCCGAGCCTATGCCTCCCTTGACAGCGGACGTGAGCCCGGCGACCTTGGCGACGGTCGCGCCGGTTCCAGCGCCGACGCTGCCCTGCTCGGTCGGTTGGGACGATGCGAGCCTGCACGCGGTGTAGGCGTCGTCGGGGCCGGGCCTGACGGATGGGTCGTTCACGCCGAGATCGAATAGGGCGGCGGCGGGCACGATGGGGATGGTGTGGCCTGCGAACCGGATGCCGTAACTGCGCTCTTCGAGGTAGCGCTGGACGCCTGCCGCGGCTTCGAGGCCGAAGACGCTGCCGCCGGTGAGCAGGATGGCGTGAACCTGTTCGACGAGGGCGGTGGGATGCAGGAGGTCGGTTTCTCGCGTGGCGGGCGCGGCCCCCCTGACGTCAACGCCGGCTACCGCGCCGCGGCGCGTCAACACGACGGTGCAGCCCGTGCCGGCTGCCTCGTCGGTGTAGTGTCCGACCTCGATGCCGGATACGTTGGTGATGAAGCCGCCGAGTTTTGCCGGACCTATGTACAAGGAAGCCCTCCCAGGTCGCGGCGGGAAGGCTGACCCGGCTCGATACGGCGACGCCAAGCCCGGGAAGCGCCGGGCCTACGCCGTTCGAACAAGATGCTCACCGTTCCCGCGCGGGATTGGCTGCGTGCATATGATAGCACGGGCGGGAAACCGCGGGTATGGGCGCGATTGCCCGGTGTGAGGCGCCGCACAGCCTTAAAGATGGTGGCGCGTATGGTGTAGAATATGCGTCGGCGCAAACACAGGACTTGGGTGATCGGCGTTGCCAGATTTCGACGTGGTAGTGATAGGCAGCGGGCCGGGCGGCTACGTGGCTGCCATAAGGGCCGCGCAGCTTGGGCTGAGGACGGCCATCGTGGAGCGGGACGAGGTCGGCGGGGTGTGCCTGAACTGGGGCTGCATACCGAGCAAGGCGTTGATTCGCAACGCCGAGGTGGTCAGCCTGTTCGAGAACGCGGAAGAGTTCGGCATAACGGCGGAGAACGTCAGCTACGATTTTTCGAGGGCGATAGACCGCAGCCGCGAGGTGGTCAAGAAGTTGACGGCGGGCGTGAGCCTGCTGCTGAAGCGCAACGGCGTGGAGTACGTCGAGGGTTTCGGGGTACTGGAGGACCGCAATACCGTCGCGGCGGGTGGGCGGAAGCTCTCGACCGAGAACGTGGTGATTGCGTCTGGGGCGGCGTTCAGGGAGATTCCCGGGCTGCCGATTGACGGCGAGACGGTCATCACGAGCCGCGAGGCCCTGGAGACGCGCGACGCGCCGGAGAGGGTCGTGATAGTGGGCGCTGGGGCGACAGGGGCGGAGTTCGCCTACGTCTGGAGCGCGTACGGGGCCGAGGTTACGCTGGTGGAGCTGATGCCGCGAATCGTGCCCAACGAGGACGCGGAGATCAGCCGGGCGCTGGCGCGCTCGTTCGCCAAGCAGGGCATCGAATCCATAACCGGCGCAAGGGTCGAGGGCGTCGACCTGGACGGGGAGTCCGCGGTTGTCGCGGTTACGAGCGAGGATGGGCAGCGCGTGATAGAGTGCGACAAGGCGCTCGTATCGGTCGGGACCAAGGGCAACGTCGAGGGCATCGGGTTGGAGGACGCGGGCGTGGCGACGGAGCGGGGGTTCATCAGCGTGGACGACCGGATGGAGACCAACGTTCCCGGCGTGTACGCTGTCGGGGACGTTACTGGCAGGATGCTCTTGGCGCACGTGGCGTCGGCCCAAGGCGTTACAGCCGCCGAGCGAATCGCTGGACTGGAGCCTCCGCGTCTGGACTACGAGACGATGCCGAGGGCGATATACTGTAAGCCGCAGGTGGCGAGCTTTGGCTTGACCGAGGAGCAGGCGAAGGAGCGGGGATACGAGGTCAGGGTGGGTCGGTTCCCAGTTGCGGCAAACGGCAAGGCGCTTGGGCTCGGCGAAACCGAGGGCATGGTGAAGCTGGTGGTGGAGGCCGAGGTCGGCGATATACTGGGCGCGCATATGATCGGCCCGGAGGTAACGGAGCTGCTGGGCGAGCTCTCGATGGCTCGGCTGCTGGAGAGCACCGACAAGGAGCTCGGCTGGCTGGTACACCCTCATCCCACCGTGTCGGAGATAGTCAAGGAGGCGGCGCTGGACGCGGCCGGCGAGGCGGTCCATATCTACAGGCCGCGGCGAGGTTAGGGAATGAACCTGGACAACGGCCAGGTAACCGAATTGTACGAGCGGATGCTCCTCATACGTAGATTCGAGGAGCAGAGCGGCCGTCTCTACATGGAAGGGAAGATCAAGGGCTTCCTGCACCTGTACATCGGCGAGGAAGCCATAGCGGTCGGCGTCATCTCGGCCCTTCGGGACGACGACTACATCATCACGCACTACCGGGACCACGGACACGCGCTGGCGCGGGGGATGCCGCCGAACGTCGTGATGGCCGAGCTCATGGGCAAGGCCACTGGGAGCAGCGGTGGAAAGGGCGGCTCGATGCACCTGTTCGACGTGCGGCGCGGCTTCATGGGCGGGCACGCCATCGTGGGCGGCCAGCTCCCCATCGCGGTCGGGCTTGCGCTCTCCGCCAAGTACAAGGGCGAGGACAAGGTGGTCGTCTGCTTCTTCGGAGACGGCGCGGTGAACCAGGGCGAGTTCCATGAGTCGCTGAACATGGCGTCGCTGTGGGATCTGCCGGTGCTGTTCCTGCTGGAAAACAACCTGTACGGCATGGGGACGCACGTTGACAGGACGCACGCGGGAGGCCGTGACATCTACATGTCGGCCGACGCCTACAAGATACCGGCGGCGCAGATCGACGGCATGAACGTGGTCGAGGTGCGTGAGACAACGCAGCAGGCGCTCGAGCGTATCCGCTCTGGGAAGGGGCCGGTCTTCATCGAGGCGATGACGTATCGGTTCGTGGGCCACTCGGTACAGGACCCGCAGGCGTACAGGGACTCGTCCGAGATAGAGCAGTGGCGCGCCAAGGACCCGCTCGACGCCTTCCGGGAGACATGCATCGCCGAGGCGCTGCTGAGCGAGGAAGAGACGGCGCAAATTGACGAGACGGTGCGCGAGACTGTCGCCGAGGCCACGCGGTTCGCGGAGGAGAGCCAGGAGCCGTCTCTGGAATCGCTGTACGATAACGTCTATGACCGGACGCGACAGGTTTGACAGGCGGCTGAGCGTATGGCGGAGATAATACTCAGAGAGGCAGTGAGCCGGGGACTCCGGGAGGCGCTCGACGAGGACGAGCGGGTGTTCATCATCGGCGAGGACATCGGCGCGTTCAAGGGCGCGTACGCGGTAACCAGCGGCTTCCTGGACGATTACGGGCCGGAGCGCATCATAGACAGCCCCATCTCCGAGTCGGCGATAGTGGGCGCGGCTATAGGCGCGGCACTGGGCGGGCTTCGCCCAATAGTCGAGATAATGACAATCAACTTCATGCTGCTGGCCATGGACCAGGTGGTCAATCACGCGGCGAAGCTGCGGTACATGTCGAACGGACAGATGAAGGTCCCGCTGGTTATCCGGACGGTTACGGGCGGGGGCGGGCAGCTCGGAGCTACGCATTCGCAGAGCCTGGAGGTGTGGTTCGCTACGGTTCCTGGCCTGAAGGTCATCGCGCCGTCGGACCCATACGACGCCCTGGGACTCCTACGCACCGCAATCGCGGACGACGACCCCGTTATCTTCGCGGAGCACGCGCTGCTGTACAGGGCGCGGAGCGAGGTGCCCGACGAGCGGTACACGATACCGTTGGGCCAGGCCAAGGTGAAGCGAGAGGGGACAGACGTCACGCTCGTGGCATACTCGCGGATGGTACACGTGGCGCTCGAAGCCGCGGCCATTCTTGCCGAGAGGGGGATGGACGCCGAGGTTGTGGACCTGCGAACGCTGCGCCCGCTGGACACGGATACGGTGGCGCAGTCGGCCCGGAAGACCGGGCGCGCCGTCGTGGTGGAGGAGTTCTGGCGCACGGGGGGAATGGGCGCGGAGGTTGCCAGCGCCATCCAGGAAAAGGCGTTCGACTACCTGGACGGCCCTGTTGGGAGGGTCGGGGGAGTCGAGGTGCCCGCGCCGTACAACGGGACGCTCGAGGCCGCGGCGCTGCCGACGGCCGGCCGGGTCGTCGAGACGGTCGAGAACCTTTACGGCATATAGCCGCCATACAACTGAAGGGAGGACCCGCACAAGTGGCCACTCAGCTGAACATGCCCCAGATGGGCTACGACATGGAGGAGGGCACCGTCATCCGGTGGCTCGCCGAAGAGGGCGCGGAGGTCGCTCTGG
Organism: uncultured Dehalococcoidia bacterium; assembly: GCA_958296115.1. Taxonomy (GTDB): domain Bacteria; phylum Chloroflexota; class Dehalococcoidia; order Lucifugimonadales; family CAJWER01. The sequence continues at coordinate 878,845 of OY282442.1, read as the reverse complement.
GCGACGCCATCGCAGAGATCGAGACCGACAAGGCAGTGGTGGAGTTCGAGTCAACCACCGCGGGCGTGCTCCGGCAGATTCTCGTGCCGGAGGGCGCGACCGTGCCCGTAGGGCAGGCGATAGCCGTAGTCGGAGGGGCCGACGAGGACCTGTCCAGCGCGGACTCGCCGTCCGAGGACACGGCCGAGCCCGCCGCAGACATGGAGATGGAAGAGCCCCCGGCCGAGGATCCGGCCGGAGAACGCGATACTGAGACGCAAGAAGAAGAAAAGGAGCCTGCAATGATTTCCGACCAGCTGCGCGCCTCGCCGGTTGCCCGGCGGCTTGCCGAAGAGCAGGGCATAGACCTAGCCCTGATAAGGGGCACAGGCCCCGGAGGGCGTATCACCAGGGACGACGTGCTGTCGTTCGTCCCCGAACCCGAGGAAGAGCCAGTCGAGGAGCCGGCTGTGGAGATGGAAGACGAGACGGCAGAGGAGCCAGCGGCCGAGGTCGTGGAAGAGCCAGTCGAGGAGCCCGTTGCCGAGGTTGTGGAAGAGCCAGTCGAGGAGCCCGCTGCCGAGCCTGAGGAAGAGATATCAGAGGTGCCGACTGCCAAGGTCGTGGAAGAGACGGCAGAGGTGCCCGCAAGCGAGATAGTGGAGGAGCCAGTCGAGGAGCCGACAGCCGAGCCTGAGGAAGAACCAGTCGAGGAGCCAGTTGCCGAGATCGTGGAGGATCCGGCAACCGAGGCTGAGGAAGAGACATTCGAGGAGCCGGTTGCCGAGCCTGAGGTGGAAGAGGATGCGGGCGAGATGGAGCCGTTGACGCGGATGCGGCAGCAGATAGCCAGGGTGACCGTCCGCAGCAAGCAGGAGATCCCCCACTACTACGTCTCCGCCGAGATTGACATGACCGAAGCCATGTCCCTCCGCAAGCAGATCAACAAGTCCCTTGGCGGCGAGGGCGTCCGCGTCACCGTCAACGACCTGGTCATCAAGGCGTGCGTGGGCGCGCTGGCGCTGCATCCCAAGTTCAACGCCTCGTTCTCTGACGACGGCGTCCAGATGAACCCCGACGTCAACATCGGAATCGCGATAGCGCAGGCGGAGGGGCTGATAGTCCCCGCCATCATGGACTGCGGAGACAAGGGGCTACGCGAGATAGCCGCCGCCAGCAAGGACCTGATAGAGCGGGCAACGAACGGCACGCTGAGCTCGCAGGAGTACACGGGCGGCACTTTCTCCATCAGCAACATGGGGATGTTCGACATCGCCAGCTTCACGGCGATAATCCTGCCGCCGCAGTCGGCGATGCTGGCCGTGGGCAGCGTGGCGGAGCGCGCCGTGGCGCGGGACGGGCGGATAGAGATAGCGAATATGATGAACGCGACGCTCTCCGCCGACCACAGGGTGTCCGACGGCGCGGAGGGCGCGCGGCTCATCCTGGAAATCAAGCGGCGGCTGGAGAACCCGCTGAGCTTGGTCGTGTAGGCAGGGGTTGATACATCGTAGGGGCGGGTTCCAGCTCCGCCCGATCCCTGTCCGCCCAGATATGGGAATGCCAACAGAGCCAACCAAAGACGCGATGCGGCGCCTGACCAAGCCCAAGGTCTATCTGGTCTCTCGGCCCAGCGTGGACTGGGACAAGGTCGCCCGCCTGCTGGCGGACGAGGGCCTGCCGGACATCCCGGAGAGCATCCGCGCGGGCGAGGACGAGTCCGCGGCGATAGTCGAGGTATCGGCGCGGCTCTGCTACATGAGCTTCGGGCGTGGCCGCAAGCACATAGAGGACTTCATCGAGAACCTGCTGTCGAAGGGCGACGGCAGCGTATTTGAGCACGTCAACTACGGATTCGTGATTACCGGCGTCTCGCGCAGCCTGACCCACGAGCTCGTCCGCCACCGCGCCGGATTCGCCTACAGCCAACGCTCCCAGCGGTTCGTCGACGAGTCCGACAGCCCTTTCGTCGTGCCGCCGGCCATCGAGGAGGGCAGCCCCGAGTACGCGATACTGAGGGACGCGCTCGAAAAAGCTGCCCGCAGCTACCAAGAGCTGGTGGACGCCCTAGAGGAGAGCATTCCGGGGCAGTTGGACCTCAATGAGGATGGCGGCGGGCAGGGCGTGTTCACCACCAAGTGGGACCGCCGCAAGGCTATCCGCCAAGCGGCCAGGGCCGTCCTCCCAAATGCCACCGAGACCAAGATATTCGTAACCGCGAACGTGCGGGCGTGGCGGCACTTCATAGAGATGCGCGGCGCCGCCTTCGCGGATTGGGAGATACGCCGGCTCGCGCTGGACATCCTGGAGATGCTCCAGGGCGAGGCCCCGCTGCTGTTCGGCGACTTCACCATCGAAGAGCTGCCAGACGGGACCCGGACGGCTACCCCGACGCACTCGAAGGTCTAGTACTCCGTCCTTTCTAGCCTGTCCGCTCGCTCCTCGCCCGACTCCACGCCATCCACGCCGTCGGCGCAAGCCCTATGAGGCACAGGGCCGCCGCTACCAGGAAAAACTCGTTGAAGACGGTTACTCCGGCGGTGGTGATCTCGGTTTCGAATGCGTCCATTCTCTGCTGGATCTGGGCCGTAGTCTCGCCCGCTGCGGGAATGGGCAGCTGGATATGCCCGGCCAGCCCTACGAACCTGTCCGTGCCCCAGGCGGTGAGGGCCGCGAGCCCCAGGGTCATCCCGACGACGCGCATTGCGGTTACCAAGCCGGCCGCGGCGCCGCGGCTTCGCTCCCTGACGGAATCGGTCGCGGCCAGGGCTATCGGCGCTATGAGCAGGCCAAATCCAAACCCCGTTACAGCCAGGTGCATGGTGAGCGCTGGCTCTCGGACCTCGGCGTCCCACGCGCTCATCAGGACGAACCCGCCGGCGGCGAGCAGCAGGCCCGCGGCCGCAGGTACACGGTAGTCGAAGCGCTGGCAGGCAAGCCCGCCGAGCGCCGCGCCAATGGGCATCGCGGCGGTCATTCGCATAAGCCACAGGCCGCCGTCCAGGGGCGTGAGGCCCATGACCGTGTTCGCCATCAACGGTATCGTTACCATGCCTATTATGAGGGCCGCGCCCACCAGTAGGTGAGTCCCGTTGGCCGCGCTGAACGCCAACCGCTGGAACATGGACATGGGCAGCAGCGGGTCGGTGTGGGATAGCTGGCGTCGTATGAATAGGCCGAGCGCGGCGGCTGACAGCAAGAGCCAGCCGACCATCGGCGCGTCGGGCGAGCCGATTCTCGCCAGCCCAAGCGTCAAAGCCGCTAGGCTGACCGCGAGCAGCCCTCCTCCCAGGTAATCTACCTTCGCACGGACACCGGGGCTGGGCGCGAGCGTCCACAAGACGAAGGCTGCTATGGCTAACGTCAGCGGCACGTTGATCCAGAAGACCCATCGCCAGCCCTGGTCCTGGCCCAGCCATTCCGCCAGGACCGGGGCAACGGGCGCGTTCGCCCATATCGCGCTCCACAGGCTGTCCATGTACTTGGGCACGAGACCCCCCCATAGCGGGCCTATGACGCCGCCGGCCTCGGCGGACGCCCCGACGAGGCCGATGGGCAGGCCGCGCTGTCCTGCCGGGAAGAGGTCCCCGGCTATGGCGATTGCGACGGGCACGAGGGCCCCCGCGCCGACGGCCTGGAACACGCGGGCGGCTATCAGCGCCTCGAAGCTGGGAAAGTCGGCTCCGCCCGGGAGACCGATGGGGAGCAACGTTTTCAGGTCGGGGGCCAGCGCGACGGCGACGGAGCCTATCGTGAACACGACCAGCCCGGCGAGGAAGAGCGGGCGGCGCCCCCACACGTCCGACAGCCGCCCTATGAGCGGCATTGCTGCAAGGTACCCCAGCAGGTATCCCGTAACCGTCCAGGAGGCGCGGTCAAGCTCGGTTACCGCGACCCTCATGTCCAGCATTATCTGGGGCAGGACTGTCACAACCACGGTCTGGTCGTCTGCCGCGATGAACACGCCTGCGAGTACTGGCGCGAGCGCGGCGTAGGGCGGCAGGGTTCGTTTGGCGGTCGAGCTCATGGGAGAGCCGATTGCGGCGGGGCGTCCGCTTCACTCCAAGGACGGGGGTTCGATGACGAACGGCTCGTCGAATCTCCTGATTTCGATGGTGCGGACGATGTCGTCCGTATCCGGCTCGGCCACCCGCCCGGATACTCTGGCCTCGAGCAGGTAGAGGTCGTCGGCGTCTATGGTCAAGTCCACGTCCACGAGGGCGTCCTGGAGTGTCTGGCCGAGCAGTGGGGCCAGCGCGTCGGCGGGCAGCGCGCCGGTCAGCCGGAAGACGTCCTCCCGGTCCACCTCGATCCTCCGCGCCTGCTCGAGCCGGAGCATCATGGCGGCTATGCCGACGGACGGGTTGAAGAATCCAAGCGGGCTGACGGAGGAGCTCATCTCCTGCCACGCGCCCGTGAGCGGGTTGGTCATATAGGTGTTCTCGCCGATGGTAACCATCCTGGACTTGATGGCGTAGCCGCCGCCGAACGTGCCGCTGAACGAGAGCGCGAGCCGGTCGGGATTGACGACGTCGCCTGTGGCCTCCTCGACTATCAAGCCAGGCATGAACTCTGTGCCGCCCTCGTCGTGGGAGAGCTCGAACTGGAAGGATTGCAGAGCCTGCATGATCTTGCCCGAGCGCTCCAAGACGGCCATGGGGTCGAACGGGACGGGCGTGGGCGTCGGGCTGGGTGGTGGTGTGGGGCTTGGCTGCGCGTCACCGCTGGAGCAGGACGCAGCAAGGATCAGCAGGGCGATATAGCCGCTGGCGGCGAAAACCCGCGAGACCTTCGCGCCGATGGCGAGCCGGGCTAGGGGTCGGAACAGTCCCTCGCGTAACCGCAGACTACGCACTTGAGCTTGCAGTGGACGATTACAACGACGCTTCCGCATATGTCACAGGATACTCGCTCCCGGAGATTCTTGCGGCCTGCGTTTGTCATCTGTGGCTGGCATGTCCTCGCAAAGGGAATACCCCGCCCCCAGGGTGGCTCGCCCTGGGAGCGGGGCGCTGCTGCTGCGCAGCTCTCCGAGTTGGCGGGATCAGGCCTCTTCGCGCCGCCGTCCACCCAGCGCAGCCACTCCGCCCGCTACGAGGAGCAGCACGGACGCAACCAGCGCTATCTGCATGACTCCCGGCACCGAGCTATCGCCCGGAGAAGGCGGCACGGCTGTAGGTGTCGGCTCAGGGGTCGGCGTCGGCACAGGGGTCGGTGTCGGCGGCACGGGGGTCGGCGTCGGCGGCGCAGGGGTCGGCGTCGGCGTCGGGATTCCGCCCTCCTGCAGCGAGTACGTCGCCATGAGCTGGCCGTCCATGTATGCATGTGCGGCGCCGCCCTCGCCGGAGGCCGACTCTATACTGCCGTTTGCATCGGCGTCCGTACCGTTGAGCGCTACGTCGAGGAAGCCTACGACGCCGGCGATGGCGAGCTTGGCATTCTGCAACTGCGACTCCATGCTGGCGATGCGGGCTTCGTCGCGGGCCAGCTCAGCCGAAGACTCGGCGTTAGTGGCGCTCATCTCGACACTCGCGGCGTACCTGTTCACCGTTCTGTCGCTAGTGGCCTGCGCAGCGGCGACCGCAGCCTGCTTCGCGTTCTGCGCGTGTATCAGGACACCGGATGGTCCATCAATCGCCTCGACCACGGCCTCGAGGTGTTGCCTAGCGTTTTCGAGCGTATCCTGGACCTGGGCCAGCTTTGCGCTGTCAAGGGCGGCGGTCAGCTGTGTCCTGAGATGGCCAGCGGAGCCGTCCTCACCAACCAGCGCCCTGATGCTGGACGCCGTGCCCATGGGCAGTTGGCGAGAGAAGGCGGCGGCGCCCGTCGGCTCATCGGGGTCCGAACCGGCGGCTTCCTCGGTGATGACCACCTTGTCGTAGCCCTGGATGAGGTTCGCGCCGGTGTAGCGCGGGTTCGAGCTGTCGAAAACGTGCGTAATGGAGCCGTCATCCCCGCGCTCCATTGCGCCGGTGCTGAGCTTGACGGAGTCATCGTCAGAGATCAGCCAGCCGACGTACTCGGCTCCCGCGCTGGGAGCAGGGACATTCGTGAGGGTGTACGTAAGCGCGTCGCTCGACGCCTGATCGTCCGAGATTGTCGCGGCGCCTACCGGGCTTGCTTGGGCCTTTGCGTCCTGGGCCATGAGCATGCCGGCGGACACAGCCACCATCGTGACGATAGCCAGGACGAGAATCGACTTTAGTCTAGGCATAATCACGCCTTCCTCCTGTGACCGAGAGGGTCTGGTGAGATGGGTCGGGAATACATTACCACAAGCGAAGCCAATGGGCAAAGCCTCCCGGCAACATATATTACCACAATTCCTCTAAAAGTCACCCCTCAACACCGTCGGGCCTTGCGGCAGGTCGGCGGGGTCCCCACCCGGCCGCTCCCGCTCTTCTATCGTCACCGAGATAGCCTCTATCCAGGACAACGGGACGAACAGGCGGAGGTTCACGTATCCGTATCCCGTCGAGTCCACCTGGAACGTGCCCGCCCTGTACCGCTGCCCGTAGGTGATGAACCACACGCAGTAGGTCATCTCCTTCGGGATCTGCGGCATCCCTATGCCCGCCAGCAGCGCCGAGTTGCTCGACCGCGGCGCTAGGAACATCCCTCGCGCCGTGTCGGTCGCGCGGGTAGCGGAGAGCTCCTCGACCGCGAGACCGGGAGCCGCGACCGAATACGCGAGGAATAGCTGGTCCTCACCTTCGCCCGTGTCCATGTTCGAGACCGCCCCGACGCTTTCGACGCCGCCCGTCCTTCCGGCGCTCCACATGGCGGCAAGTGCCAGCGCAACCACGAGTACAGCCGACATCGCCAGGAAGGGCTGCGCTCCGGGCAGGAGCCGGGGGAACCGCCGAGTCTTGGGGGAGTCAGCCTCAATCCTCTCCAACAGCCTGCGCTTCACCCTCGGCGGCGCTTGGAGCGGCGGCGGTCCGCTCATCAGGCCGGATGCAATCCCATCGTTCTCCCCGACCAGGCTCCCGCACTCATCGCACGACTCGATGTGCGCGTCGACCCCGGCGCGCTCCGCCTGGTCGAGCCCGCCCGCCAGATAAGACTCTGCCCGTTCCTCGACCTCTCGGCAGATCATCCTATATCCATTCGCGGGCCTGCGGCCCGACCAGCTCTCGCAGCTTCTTCAGTCCGAGTCTCATCCTGGTCTTGACCGTGCCCAGCGGCTGCCCCAGCCTCTTGGCTATCTCGGAGTGCGTCAGCCCGCCGTAGTAGGCCAGCTCGACGACGGCGCGCTGCTCCACTCGAATCTGCGAGAGTGCCTCCTTCAACATCCCCCTCTGCATCTGCCGGTTGGCGAACCTGGCAGGGTCGTTGGTATCGTCCTCGGGCTGGTACGCCGTCTCGACGTCCTGATGAACCTGCGCCCGCTCGCGCCGCTTTCGTCTCCGCGTCTCGTCGATGACACGGTGGTGGCCTATGCTGAAGAGCCACGCTGTAACCTTGCCGCGATCGGGCTTGTAGCTTGCCGCTCGCTGCCACACGTTGAAGAAGGTGTCCTGCGTAACCTCCTCCGCTGCCCCGGTGTCCCTCAACATCCTCACCGCCAACGAGTAGATCGCTCCGGAATACCTCTCGTACAGGGCTTCCAAGGCCATCCGGTCGCGACCCACCACCCCATGCACGAGCTCCTGGTCGGTAAGTTTCTCGTAGTCGGCCCCGCCAACGCTCAATCCCATGTACGAGCGGAGGCGTCCCGACAGTTTCCCTTGGTAGGCTTGGGAGCGGCTCCTGGTTGTCATGGCTGTCCTCCTGGGCTCGCGGCGCATGGCGTGGGAGGCGCGGACATTATACCAGAGAGCGCGGCGACCTAACCCGCGCCGCGCGGAGGAGGGCTAGGGCAATCGCATCTAAATGAGGTGTAAGACATGTATCGGACGACTCTCCAAGTTGGCGGATCCACGAGTTGAGCGAACGAATCGGCGCAAATCACCCCAAACTGCCCCTTGACACAGCGAGAACAGTCGTGCTATTCTGGTAAATGGCTCGAAGGGGCGTAACCCAAACGAGCGCAGATTGAGCTCTGCCAAATCTTCAGGGCATTCATACCGTCGCTGATGTTGGGATGGGACCAGCCGCGGTACGAGAAGGTCGGTCTGTGTTTTCGGCGTCCCGCCAGGAGGCGCAGTGCCAAATGCGTCTCCCCCGTTCCAGGTGCGGACTCTCGGACGACCGGGAGGACCGTAGCCAGCGCAGCCCGACGCCTTGGCGGGTGGAAGGTCCAAGCGCGAAACGCAGGCGGTCCCGCAAAGGACCGTCAGCCGTCCGGGAAAGTTAGAGGAGGGGCTGCACCCCCAGTGTCGGCGGGCGATCGACGTCGGCATCCTCGAAGCAAGTACCGGAGTCACTGCCTTGCAAGGCAAACTCATCTCCCGCGAGAGCGGGAGAAACCAGGAGTAGATAGGGCGCGGGTCGCAAGACCCGCCAAGTACCCTCTCCCTCACGGGGGAAAGGGCCAGGGTGAGGGCAAAACGCCCCGCCCTGCGCCCCTCCCCCGAAGGGAAAGGGCTAGGATAAGGGCGATTCAGGCGGCCAGAACCCGCCAGAGCGCCAACAGAAAGGAGCGGGCGCAAGACCAACTGACAGAGGACGAGGCGAACATCCCTCTCCTGGTGAGAAATCCAGGCGGGGGACGCGCAGGGGCAACCCGTTGTGGTTGGCCCTAGTTCACGTTGGGACCGCCTGCCAAGATGAATAAGATGCGATTGCCCTGCGGAGAATGGCGCCGATGTTGGATAGCCAGACGCATCGCTCTACCGTGTGAGCGAACCGCGTTGGTGTTGATTAGGGTATTCCCCGAACCCGCCCCCTGATATATAGTTCCCACTTCTTCCACTATCAGGAGGCGTCCGAATGAAGATAGCTTACGCATTTCGACGCAGCGTCTATTACCCGTACATGGGCAACCCCCGGGGGCTGCCGGGTCGGCAGGTCCGGGAGCGGCTCTTTGCGAGGGTGCGGGAGATCGGGTTCGACGGCGTGGAGCTGGGCGTGGACATGATGGGCGGCGCGGACGCCGAGGAGAGCGCGGTCAAAGAGCTCCGCCGCGAGCTCGAAGGCTACGGGACGCCGTGCGTCGTGGTCCGGGGCGGTGGGGGCGTGGCGCAGCCCAACGCGGCGGCCCACAACCGACGGATGCTGGACAAGACGGTCGAAGTCGCGGCGTGGATCGGCGCGTCCACCGTCAACACCACCGTAACCACGCCGCCGCGCAATCCCGACATGGCGGGCGCGTTCGTCGGCGAGCCGATCTCGCAGGGATCCAGCCGCATGGCCTCGTCCAACGACTTCGAGCGCACCGCCGACGCGATGCGCGAGGTCGGCGAGCGGGCGGGCAGCATGGGTATAGACCTGACCATCGAGGTACACCAGCATTCCATCGCCGACAACAGCTGGTCCGCGCTCCACCTGCTCGACCTGATAGACAGCCCCAACGTATTCGCAAACCCCGACCTGGGCAACGTCTACTGGTGCTACGACGTTCCGGAGGAATCGACCGAGGACGCGATAGCCGCCCTGGCTCCCCGGTCGAGGTACTGGCACTGCAAGAACCTTCGCAGGGTACACGTCCCGGAGAACGAGCGCTCCATATTCATCAGGGTCCCGCTGCCGGACGGTGATATAGACTACCGATTCGCCATCTCCGCCATGCGCGACGCCGGGTTCGACGGCTACCTGGCAGTCGAGGGAGCGACCGAGGGCGACCAGCTAACCGCAGACCGCCGCTCATTCGAATACGTCAAGCGGATTCTCGGAGAGATAGAATCCGATTGAGGGAACGCTCCACTATTCCGCGAAGCGGCCGGGGTCAAATTCGTCGAGCGGAACGCTCGTCTTGCCTGAGACTATCAGCTCGGCGGTCAGCAGCGCCATGGCTGGGCCGAGCATGATTCCGAGACGGCCTCCGCCTGTCGCCGCGTATGCGCCTTCTAACCCAGGGATCCTGCCCAGTACAAGTTTCCTGTCGGCGGACAGCGGGCGGACGCAGGCGGTGTGCATCACGACCGCGCAGTCGGCGAGCGCAGGGATGTTCCTGGACACGCCCTCGATTATCTGGCGCCGGGCGGCGTCGGTGACAGTCTCGTCAATGCCGGCGTCCTCGAAGGTTGGGCCTACCCACGTCAGGCCGTCCGGCTTCGTGGACGCGAAGCACCCGCCGCCGACTACCGACGGGCGCATGGGCGGGCCCGGCAGCCGAACCCGCAGCATCTGCCCCTTCCAGGGCTGCATCCGTATCGGCGCGCCGAGCCAGTCCGAGGCCTCGCCGCTCCATGGCCCCGCGGCAATCACCACCGTGCCGCAGTGGATGGCAGAGCCATCTTGCAGCGTAACTCCGCGCACGCGGCCAGCGTCCCTTATCAGTCCTGTAACCTCGGCGGTGAGGACGCTCGCGCCGTTTTGCTCGGCCGCCATGGCTAGGGCGCGGGTGAGGCGCAGCGCGTTGACGTCGCAGGTTCCTTCTGTATAGAGCGCTCCCACCGCGGCGGGGTTGATCCTCGGCTCGACACGCCGGGCTTCGTCCGCGTCCAGCCACGTGACGGCGTGGCGCTGGTCGCCCATCTCCCACGCGCGGCGCTTGCGCTCCCAGCCCTGGGGTAACTGCAGGGCTTCGGATTCGCGCTCGTCGAAGGCGAGGGACAGCTCGGGGCGTTCGCGGAACTCGACGTTCACTCCCGTCTCTTCGACCAAGGAATCGGCGATCTCTCGGTGCAGCCGCATACCGAGCGCCGCCGCCGCGAAGTGCGCGTCGTCCGCCATGCCCTCTTCGTCGAATGTGCCCAGGGCGGCGTATGCGAAGCCGGATGCGTGGCTGGCGATGCCGTCGCGTTCGACTACGACGCAACGCGCGCCTTCACGCGCTAGGAAGTAGGCGGTCGCCGCGCCCACCAGCCCGCCCCCGACTATGACGACGTCTGCGGCGGGCGCGCTCATCGCCCCTCGAAGAAGAACCGCTCCGCCGTCCCGAACAGCGCCTGTTCCTTGTCGGACTCGCTCAGGAAGTCCGCGTGGTCCCGAATAACCGCCAGCGACGCCGCGAAATCCGCGGCGGGATCCACGTCGTAGTTGCCGGGCCTGAGCGCCGGGCTATCGCTCTCCCACATGCAGCGCTCCGGCCCAAACGCCCCCATCACCCGTTCGACGAAGGGCAGGACGTCCGTGTACGGCTTCACCTTGGAGCCGAGATGGTTGAACGGCCCAATCTTCACCATCACGCCGCGGCGCTTCGCCAGGCCGCACAGCGCCGATATGTCCTCCTCCCTGAACATGCCGTCTATCCCTATGCGGCAGAGATGATCGACGATGACGGGAGTGTCGGGGTACAGCTCGCACATCCTATCGACCTCCGGGATGTCCACCGGGTCCATCAGGAAGCTGATGGCGAGGTTGCGCCGCGCCCCGGCCTCGAACATCTCGTGATAGCCTGGGTGGTCGAGCCACCTGCGGTTCGCCGGCAACAGGCTCGGCCTCGCGCTCCCGCCCCGCACTCGGAAGGCGTATATCCCGCCCTGCGCCAGGGCGGCCATCGTCCTGCCGGGGCTCCCAACGTCTATGTCCGTGACGGCCGGCACGATGCCGGTCCCGACGAACCGGCCGGAGCTCTCCGCTATCAGGTCCAGGATGTAGCTGTGGTCCGTGCCGTACCAGGTCATCTGGACGAAGTTGATGCGGCCCACGCCCAGTCCAGCCCCCATCGCCAGATGGTCGCCCACCTCGTAGGACGGTATCCACAGGTCCGCGTCCTCGAACCCCGGCGCGAGCGGATACCGCTCCCGGTCCGCCGACCACACGTGAATGTGCGCGTCTATTATCCTACCGTCCATCTCGCCGCCCATGACGCTTCAGCCCGCCGCGTAATGCAGCGCCACCTTCCGCATCGCCGCCGCGATGTCGTTCGCGTCCTCCTCCGTATACGTGTTGCGGAACAGCACCGTGCCGGTCGTCGGCAGGTAATGCTCGATGTTCGGCAGACGCAGGCTGCCGTAGTCCACACGCCGCGCGCCGCGCTCGTCCACGAACGGGTAGCGCGAATCGCCGTAGGTGCGCTCCTCCGCGAACAGCGGGTACTTGTACAGCGGCATTCCCCGTATGTACGCGCCGTTGCAGTCGGGGATGCCCTCCGCCTTCACCGCCTGCGCGAACTGCTCGGTTGACACGCCCGCTTCATCCTCGTCTATGCGGTAGCCGTACACGTAGTAGGACGAGCGGTTGCCGGGCCGAATCTCCTGCAGGTGTATGCCCGGCAGCTCGTACAGCGCCTCGTCCAGTATCTCGGCCGCCCGACGCCGAGCCGACGTCGCGTCGTCCCACCGCCCTATCTGCGCCATCCCGACCGCCGCCTCCAGGTCGGTCATCGGCGAGTGCGTCCCCAGAAAGGCATAGCCCCGCGCTGACCCCCATCGGTACGACGTTGGACCGAGCATCTCCGTCATCGTCTCGTCCATCTCGCTGCCCTTGCGGGTGAAGCCGACGGCCCGCCGCGCCAGCTCGGAGTCGTTGGTGATAACCATGCCGCCCTGGTCCGTCGTCAACGTCTTGCCGCCCAGCGAGTAGGCCGCGATGTCGCCTATCGTCCCGACGAGCCGCCCCTTGTACTCGGCGAGGTGCGCCTGCGAAGCGTCCTCGATGACGGGGACCCCGTACCGACGCGAGATGTCCATTATCTCGTCCATGTCGCACGGATTGCCGAACAGGTGGACGATGAGGATCGCGCGGGTGCGCTCGGTTATCTTGCTCTCGACGTCGGCGGGGGAGATGTTGAAGGTGTCGGGATCCATGTCCGCGAATACGGGTATCGCGTTCTGCGCGATGATGCCCAGCACGGTGCCGACGTCGCTGACCGGCGTCGTAACTATCTCGTCGCCGGGGTTCGGGTTGACCGCGGCGACGGCTGTGTGGACGGCGCCGTTGCCGGAGTCCGCCGGAATCGCGTACTCGACCCCGTGGCGCTCCGCGAATGCGTTGGCGAATTCGTTGACCTTGAAACGCTTGCGCCACTCGTTCGGAGCCCGGTCCATCACCTCCATCAGATGCATCCGCTCCTCCTCGCCGAACACCCACATCGGCTCGAAGGGCTTGGCGCGGACGGGGGCCCCGCCATGTATCGCAAGCTTCTCGGAGGTCATACCCGTCCCTCTCTCAGGTTATTCGGAATGTAGGCGTCGGAACCGCTCCAGTTCGGCTTCGGCGACGTCTGCGCGGGCCTCGGCTTCGGCTATTCGGGCAATGGCGGCATCCCGCTCTTCATGTCTGGCGTCTGGGGCGGGTCGGGCAGCATCCCGAAGGACGCGCGCCCGTCAGCCAACCCTGTCTTGTCAACGATTCTGGTGGTCATGGCAGCCAGCGCCAAGAATTGGTTTCGGGGATTATACCACCCTACGCATCCCACCTCGTCGAGGCTATGTGCGTAACCCTGTCCGCCGGCGTGATGTAGTAGACCGTCAGGATGCTGCCGTCCGATAGCTGCGTCGAGTGCGGATAGCCCACGTCCGAGCCCGCGCTGCCGTCCGGCCGAAGCTCGCTGACGTACCCGCCGTCGTCGCGCAGCACGACCGTATTCTCCACGTCCCACGTCCGGCCCCCGTCCTCGCTGAGAACGGCGCGGATGCCCATGGGTTCGCGGCGGTAGCCGTGGCTCAGCAGTATCCGGCCATCGCGCAGATTGACCAGATTGGGGGGCGAGCTCGGGGTCCAGACGTTCGTGTTCAGCGCCTGCGACCAGGTAACTCCCCCATCGTCCGACCAGAACTGTACCAAGTACCCGCCCGAATCATTGCCCCCCGTCCGCGCCAGGCACAGCACGCGCCCCGGCTCCGTCTCCACGAAGGCCGCCTCGTCGCCCGGCGAGCCGACCGGATGGAGCCGCCAGATGCGCCCGCAGTCCGCGCCTCTCCACACATACACTCGGCGAGCGCCGTCTGGCCCCCTCCCATACACGGGCTCTAGGACCGTGCCATCGCCCAGGACCGTGGGCCGCGAGAACCCGGTCCCGCTGAACCCGGGCACGTCCCACTCGTCGCGGCTCCACGTCTTCCCGCCGTCCGTCGAGCGCTGCACAAACACCGTCGGGCGGTTCACGATGATATTGTCCGCGCCCTGCACGTGCTCGCGCACGTCGAGGCCGCGCTCATCGGCCTCGGCCTTGCGTGAGGCGGGCCACGCCTCGTGGCCTATCACGCCGGCGCACAGATACGACCCGTCGGGCATGACGCCAGCGAACCTGTCGCTCCGCTCGCGCGGATTGGAGGCAGGCCACGTGGCCGGAATCGCGGGGTCGTCCGCCAGCGACCAATTGCCCCCCTCGTCGGATGAGACGAGTACGGTCCACTCGCCGAGAGCGTAGTGGTCGTGGAAGGTCGAGAGGCTGAACCCGATGGTCAGCCTGCCGTCCGGCAGGTGATTGAGGATGGGAAACGCGCCGTACACGCCCTCCCGCCTGAAGATGATCGAGTGCTGCATCTTCTTGCTCCTTTTCAGGTTCCCAGATAATCCCATACTCCGTTCCTGACAGCAAGGACGAGATATGCCCCCAATAGGCCGGCCATAGCGGACGCTGGACGCGCTGGGTTCACCGGGCCGGCGGCTGAGCGTCCCGCCGCGCGGCTGGGCATCCCAGCAATGAAGCCACGCGGTCGAGGATGCGGCGCCCGACCTCGTACTTGGTCATCACGCCGAGCTCCTCGACGTTCCCGCCGCGGTCTATCAGCGTTACCCTGTTGGTATCGGAGCCGAAGCCGGACCCGGGGGCCGTAACGTCGTTCGCCGCTATCAGGTCCAGGCCCTTGGGAGCTATCTTCTTGCGAGCATTCGCCAGTACGTCGTCGCTCTCGGCTGCGAAACCGACCTTGACGAGCCCGCGGCGCTCCACCTCGGCGATGATGTCCGGCGTCCGCTCTAGGTCGAGCGAAAAGCTACTCCGTCCGCCCTTCTTCAGCTTCGACGCGGACCGCTCCCTAGGCCTCCAGTCCGCGACCGCGGCGGCCATGACCACCGCGTCCGCGTCGGAGGACTCGGCCAGAACGGCATCCCTCATCTCCAGAGCGCTCCTCACGGCTTCGACCCTTGCGCCCACGGGCGGCTGCAATGCGTTGGGCGCTGCCACTATCACGGTCTCGGCGCCGAGGTCTATGGCGGCCTCGGCTACGGCGTAGCCCATCTTGCCGGTCGAGCGGTTCCCTATGAACCGAACCGGGTCTATGTCCTCCTTCGTCCCGCCCGCGCTCACCACGACCTTTCGTCCGGCGAGGCTGCCCCGCCGGCCCAGCGCGAGGCGCAGATGGCCGACCATCTCCGCAGTCTCTATCAGCCGGCCCTTGCCCATCAGCCCGGACGCCAGACGGCCCTCCGCTGGCCCCGCGATGACGAACCCCCTGGACGCCAGCGTCTCGACGTTCATCTGCGTGGCCGGGTTGTCGTACATGTGGGCGTCCATCGCCGGGCAGACTATCACGGGCGCGGCGGTGGCGAGAACCGTCGCGCCGATGGGGTCGTCCGCAAGCCCCAGCGCCAGCTTCGCTATCGTCTGGGCAGTCGCCGGCGCGATGACCACGGCGTCGGCACGCTCCGCGATGGCGACGTGGTCGATGGAGATCTCCGACTTGGGGTCGAACAGACTCTCCACGACTGGCCGGTGGGTAACCGCCGCAAACGTGAGCGGCGCGACGAACTCCATTGCCGCCTCCGTCATCATCACGTCCACCCTCGCCCCAAGCTGGACCAGCTTGCTGGCCAGATCGACCGCCTTGTAGCAGGCGATGCTGCCGCTGACGCCGAGGGCGACCGACCTGCCTTCAAGCGGGTTCACGCGTTCATCTCGTGGATGATGCGCAGACCCATCAGCGTCAGGTCCGGCGCAACGTGGTCGAAGACGTTGGTCTCGGCCTCGATCAGCCCCGCGAGGCCCCCTGTCGCGACGACCGCCCTGCATCCCCCAAGCTCCGCCTCGAACCTGGCGACCATCCCCTTGACCATCTCGGCGTATCCCAGCACCAGGCCCGACTGGAGGGCGTGAACCGTATTGCGGCCGATGGCCCCGGGCGGCCTGACCAGCTCGACGCGGCGAAGCAGGGAGGCGCTGTGGAACAGGGCGTCCGCAGCTATGGCTATCCCAGGAGCTATCGCGCCCCCCAGGTACTCGCCGTTGGCCCTGACCGCGTCGAACACGGTCGCCGTTCCGAAGTCCACCACTATGGCCGGCCCGCCGTACAGCTTCAGCGCAGCGGCGGCATCCACTATCCGGTCCGCCCCGACGTCCCGCGGGTTGTCGTAGAGAACCTTGATGCCGGTGCGGACGCCTGCCCCGACGACCATGGGCTCCAGGCCGAAGTAGGTCTCGCAAAGCTCGTCGAATACGCGCACCAGCGGAGGCACGCCGCTGCACAGGATAGCGCGCTCGACGCTCGCGGGAGGGATCCCCCTCAGGGTGAGGAGATTGTTGATGAGCAGGCCGTACTCGTCCGCCTGCCGCGCGCGGTCCGCGGCGATGCGCCACGTTGCCCTCGGCCTGTATCCAGGCGGCCCGCCGTCCTCGTCGAAGACGCCGAAGGTGATATTCGTGTTGCCGATGTCGAGTGCGAGAAGCATGAGCAGAACCGGCGCGGCGGCAATCCAACCAGCCCCATTATACAACGACGCCTACCAATACCTTGGGTGTGGTATCGTCTAGCCCACACTTCGGCGGGAGGCGTTCCCATGGCTTCGCTCAGGAAGATTAGGGACATAGACGTGTATCGTGACGAGACGTGGTACTGCGGACCTGGCCCCAGCGTGGTCGTCTATCCCGACGACGAGATAGTCGTCGCCTTCCGTCGCTCCCGCACGGCGGGACACGGCCACCCGGCCGTCGAGGCGTGCATCGTCAGATCCTCGGACGGGGGCGGCTCCTGGTCGGAGCCGGAGGTGTTCGACTCAGGACCCATCCGCAACCAGAACCTGACCCTCCTGCGGGACGGGACCCTCGTGGCCGCCATGCCGAGCTCCGACCTCATCACCCGCGAGGTGTACGAGAGCCTGGCGGGCAGGCCCGACAAGTCGGTCCGCGAGTACCCCGGGGCCGAGCGCGTCATCGCTCCCGACCAGCAGACGTACTACCTGGCAGAGCGCGGGCCCTACGTGAGGCTCTCGACTGACAGGGGCCGCACCTGGACCCAGCGCCACTACGTCGAGTCCGCGCCGGGGTGGGACCCCACGCTGCCCGGCTTCTCCGCACCATTCGGACTGAGGGCCCGCGTCATCGAGATGAGCGACGGGACCCTCGTATTTCCCATACACAGCAGAGACTTGGGCAGGAACGCCGACCCTGATGACCCGGACAACCGAATCTACTCCGTGGCGCTGATGGCCTCCGAGGACGGCGGCCGGACCTGGAGCTTCCGCGGAACCATCGCGCCGCCCCAGGCGGGGAGCCACTTCAACGAGACCGAGGTCATCGAGACGCCCTCGGGGAACCTGGCCGCGTTCATCCGCCCGACCTTCGACCAGAACGAGAGGATGTTCCTATACACCGCAGTATCGCAGGACAAGGGCGTAACCTGGTCCGCGGCGCGCAAGCGCTCCGTCTGGGGCTACCCCGCCAGCCCGCTGAGGATGCCAAGTGGCCGCACCCTGCTGACCTACGGCTACCGCCGGCCCGAATGGGGCATCCGCGCCATCCTGGCAGACCAGGAATGCGCTGACATAGACGACGCCGAAGAGCTGGTCGTGCGCGGCGATGGCGGCGGGCGAGACTTGGGATACCCACAAGCCTGGCTCATGAACGACGGACGAGCCTTCGTCAGCTACTACTTCAACCACCAGAGCGACGGCGGCGCGGTCAGGTACATCTGCGCGAGCATCCTAGAGGAAGCCTGAAGCTCGTCAGCCGAGTATCTGCAGCAGCAAGGCCATCCTGACCAGCAGAGCATTCTCCGCCTGGCGGTAGAATGCCAGGCGCGGGTCCTGCGCTGATACGTCGAAGTCCCCGCTTCGCTGCATCGGGTCGAGGATGACGCAGCCCTCCTTGAGCCGGGCCATCAGGTCCGCGTCGATGCGGAGACTGTTCGCGCCTCGAGACCTCAGAAGCTCGGCGTGCGCGAGGGTGCGCGGGCCGTTCAGGTAGATAGCGTCCATCTCCGACAGCGGCCCCGGATCCGAAGAGTCCGCGACCCTGACATCCACGCCGCGCTCCTCGCAGTAGCTCACAACGTCCGGACTCGCTTGCCCGCTGAAAGGCATCAGCGTCACGCGCGCGTCCTCGAACAGCGCCAAGCCGGTCAGCAGGGCGCTCACGTTCCGGTGCTCCAGCCGTCCGACCACCGCCAAGTTGATGCCGTCCAGGCCCCCGACCTCCCGGCGCAGGGTGTACATATCCGCCAGCGCCTGCGTCGGATGATCGTCCCGGCTGCCTCCGCTGACTATCGGAAGCGCGTCCGCCCTTGCGGCCGTGTCCAAGACCCCGCTCTCGCTGCTGCGCAAAACCACCAGGTCCACTCGCATACTGGCGAGCAGCCCTACCACGTTATCGACGTAACGAGGCGTGTTGACCGGGAAGAACTGCGAGGCGTCCTCCGTGTGATAGGCGGCTCCGCCCAGGATCTCCACCGCCCGCTCGAACGACGTCCGCGTCAGAAAGCTCGGCTCGTAGAAAAGGCAATAGACCGCCTTGCCATCCAGGGCGTCGCGCATGTAGCCCCGGCTGCGAAGCTTCTCGCATAGCGGAAAGAGGACGGACTCCATCCACCCGCGTTCGATCTGCTTGGTGCTGGTAAGATGGCGCATCGGCGGCTCTGCCCCTAGCTTGCGAAGTTCGCGGCGAGTGTACACCAGTACGCGCAAGCCCTGCCATACGGCCCGAGCCTGGCTTGCCGGCATTGCATGGTTTGCGGTAGCATCCCACATGTCATCACTCTCGCCAGCCCGAGCTCATGCCCGACGACATTCGCTTGCAACGGCGCGGCAGCGTCGCAACCATCACGTTCGACAGGCCGGAGCGCCGCAACGCCATCAGCTACGACGGCTGGCTGCGGCTGGCCCAAATGACCGGATCGCTCGCGGCGGACGGCGAGACCCGCGTCGTCGTAATCACAGGCGGCGGGGACCAAGCGTTCTCCGCGGGCGCCGACATCCGGGACTTCGAGCGGCGCAGGAACAGCTCCGAACAGGCGCGCGCCTACCAGGCCGCTTTCGACGCCGCCGTCGAAGCCGTGGAGACGCTCCCCGTGCCCACGATATGCAAAATCAAAGGCTTCTGCGTCGGCGGCGGGTGCGAGCTCACGCTGGCAGCCGACCTCCGCGTCGCCGCCGACAACGCCAGGTTCGGGATACCCGCCGCCAAGCTCGGCATAGTGATCGGCTACGAGGAGATGCGCCGACTCGTGGCCCTCGTCGGCCCGGGCAACGCCTCCTACCTGCTCATGTCCGGGCGCGTCGTGAGAGCGGACGACGCGCTCCGATTCGGACTGGTCAACGCCGTCGTCCCGCTGTCCGAGATAGACGAGTGCGTAGCCGAGCTCGCCGACGAGATGGCGCGGCTTGCCCCGCTGTCCCACGCGCGCCACAAGCGGATAATGCGCCGCGTCCTGCGGGACCCGGCGCTCCCCGGGCTCACCCCCGAGGAGCGCGACCTCCCGTTCGTGAGCTTCGACAGCGAGGACTTCCGCGAAGGGCGGCGCGCCTTCCTGGAGCGGCGCCAGCCCGCGTTCGTGGGGCGCTGACATTGGATACGCACAAACTGCCCGGACCGCTCGCCGGCATCAAGGTCCTCGACCTCACACAGATGATGGCGGGGCCCTTCTGCGCCATGCTCCTCGCGGACATGGGAGCCGACGTCCTCAAGGTCGAGAAGCCGGACGGGGACGACATACGCCGAGCCGGCCCACCCTTCATCCAGGGCGAATCCGCGGCCTTCCTCGGAATCAACCGCAACAAGCGCGGCATCGTCATAGACCTCGCCGCGCCCGGAGGACCCGGCGTCGTCCTACGCATGGCCGCCCGCGCCGACGTCCTCGTCCAAAACATGCGCCCCGGCTCCATGCGGCGCAAAGGACTCGGCTACCACGACCTCAAGAGCGTGAACCCCGCCCTCGTCTATTGCACCATATCCGGATTCGGAGCCACCGGCCCCCACAGCGGACGGCCGGGCTTCGACCTCGTGGCGCAGGCGATGAGCGGACTCATGAGCGTCACCGGCGTTCCAGGGGGTCCTCCCATGCGCCACGGCGTACCCGTCACCGACCTCGCCGCCGGCATATACGGCGCGTTCGGCATCCTGGCGGCATGCGTCAACAGGATGAAGACCGGTGAAGGACAGCACGTCGAGACTTCCCTGCTCGAAGCCGGCATCGGATACACCATATGGGAGTCGGCCATATACTTCGCCACAGGCCAGCCGCCCGGCCCCGTCGGCTCCGCTCACGCCCTCACCGCGCCCTACCAAGCCTTCCCCACCAGCGACGGCTACGTCATGATAGGCGCCGCGAACCAGGCGAACTGGGAGCGGCTGTGCGACGCCATCGACCGGCCGGACCTGCTCGAGGACGAACGGTACGCCGACAACGCCCGCCGGCGTGAGAACATGACGCCCCTCGTAGCCACCCTGGAGGACACTCTCTCGAAACACGACACCGCCCACTGGCTCCGAACCCTCGACGACGCCGGCGTGCCCAACGGCCCTATCAGAGACCTGCGCCAAGTCTACGAAGACCCCCACGTCCAGGCCAGGGGCATGGTCGAATGCCTCGAGCATCCGGTCGCTGGCGTAACGAAGCACATAGGGCTGCCCGTCAAGCTCTCCGGCACGCCGGGCTCCATACGCAAGCCCGCCCCGACCCTCGGCCAGCACACCGACGAGGCGCTGGCCGAATACGGATTCAGCCGCGGCGAGATAGCCGCCCTGAGGACCGCGCGTGCCATCGCCTGATTGGGCAGCCGCGAAGCTTCGCGTAAGGACCGCCGCCTCGGCCCTTGCGGCCGCTTGCGTCCTGTCCGCGTCGCTCGCCTGCGGGCTCGGCGTGCAGACTGCGCCAACGCCCGCGACGACCCCGACTCCGACCGCCGAGCCCGCGCCGGCTCCCACCCACACGCCGGTCCCGACCCCAACGCCGATTCCCACCCCGACGGCAACGCCCACGTTCGAGCCCCCGCCGGTCATCCTGCCGCACGTCCCCCCGATACTCGGCACGCCAACGCCGTTGCCCGGCGACCCGCTCCCCAGGCTGATAGAAGCGGCCGAGCTGAAGGTCAGCGCCCTGCGAGACCTGTCCAGCAGCCGCGTCGTAGCCAAGCAGTTCATGAGCCGAGGCGAGATGGCCGAGCTCATGCGGGGCCTGTTCGAGGAGGACAGGGACGATATAGGCAAGGACGACGCCCTATACAAGGCCCTGGGCATCCTTCCGCAGAATGCCGACCTGTTCGACATCCTGCTCGGGCTGTACTCCGAAGGAGCGCTTGGACTCTACAGGGCGGAAGAGGACAAGTTCTACCTCGTCCTCGAACCGGGCGGCGAGTTCGGCCCCGATGCCGAGCGCGTGTACATCCACGAGTTCGTCCACGCCCTCCAACAGCAGCATTACGACTTCAGATCCGCGTTCGACGCCATCGAAGACAACGCGGACGCATCCCTGGCGCTCAGGGCGCTGATAGAAGGCGACGCCAGGCTGACCGAGCTGATATACGTCACCGAGACCATGACCGAAGAGGAGCAAGCGGCCTCCCAAGGAGGACCGCCCAGCCAGGCGCTAATAGACGCATTCCGCGCGGCTCCGTACATCGTGCGGCGCGGGTACGCGTTCCCATACGATGACGGCGCGAGATTCGTCTTCACCCTCTACCAACAATCAGGCTGGGCGGGCGTGGACGCCGCCTACTCGCGGCTGCCCCGCTCGACAGAGCATATCCTCCACCCAGAGAAATACCTCGCCCAGGACGAGCCGATACCGGTCGACCTGCCGGACCTCGTGCCCGCTCTGGGGGACGGATGGGAGCTGGCAGCCAAGAACACCATCGGGGAATTGGCGCTTTCGACGTACCTAGAGCTCGGGCCGTCGCGTGAGGAGGGACTGAAGGCAGCCGAAGGATGGGGAGGCGACTCCTACGCCCTGCTCCACGGACCGGACGGCGAGGCTCTCCTCGTCATGCTGCTCGCGTGGGACACCGGGCAGGACGCCGTGGAATTCTACGATGCATTCGCCGCCCTGACAGAGCTGCGAACCGGCGCCGAATGGCAGCCGCACGAGGGCGGCGAGACCTGGTACGGCAACTGGCGCGCGACTCACCAGCTTCCCCTGGAAGGCGGCCGCAGCGTCTTCACACAGATCGACCGCGACCGCACCCTCGTAATCTTCACCCCAAGCGACGCAACCCTCAAAACAGTGGTGAACGCCCTGAGATGGTAGCGGCGTGATTTGCCGCTGGACGACGTCAACCGCGAGTCGGCGCGTGAGAAGTCCGTTCACGCATCTACACGGACTCCCAAGAGCGCAGGCTCTGCCTGGAACCAGTATCACGCCCGGCCTGGCTCGCCATTCACCAAGCGCCGGGCCGCCTCGGCGGCGTGCCGAGCGTCTATGCCCGCCGCCGACATCAACTCCGCGGGCGTGCCCGAAGAAGGCATGCCGCGAACCCCAAGAAGCTCCACCCGCGGACTCGCCCCGGACTCCGCGAAGGCCCTCAGCGCCGCCTCCCCAAGCCCCCCCTCAGGCCAATGGTCCTCCACCGTTACCACCCGCCCAGTCTCCGCGGCCGCGGCGGCGAGGGTCCGCGTGTCTATCGGCTTGATAGAGTACAGGTCTATCACCCTGGCGGCGATGCCCTCTTCCGCGAGCGTATCGGCGGCCTTGAGCGCCTCGTGCAGCGTTACGCCCGCCCCCACGATGGTAACGTCGTCCGCGCCGGACGAGCGCAATACGCGGCTGCCGCCTATCGGGAACTCCTCGTCCGCGCCATACAGCACAGGCGTCGGCTCCCGCGTCGTCCGAAGATACACCACCCCCTCCAAGTCCGCCATCTGCCTCACCAAGGCGGCGGTCTGGTTGGCGTCCGACGGATACAACGCCGTGCTGCCGTGAACCGCCCTCATCGCCGCCAAGTCCTCCAAGCCCATCTGCGACGGACCATCCGGCCCGATGGATACCCCGGCGTGCGAGCCTGCGAGCTTGATGTTCGCGCCGCTGACCGCCGCCATTCGTATGAAGTCGTAAGCCCGCGCGAAGAACGCCGCGAACGTCGAAGCGAAGGGCGTCCACCCCCGAACCTGCATCCCTATCGCCGACGCCACCAGCTGCTGCTCCGCTATGTACATCTCGAAAAACCGCTCCGGGCGAGCCGTCGCGAAAGCGTCCGCGTAGGTCGAGTTGCTCACCTCCCCGTCCAGGGCTACGACGTCCCCCCGCGCCGCGCCAAGGGCCGCCAGCGCGTCCCCGTACGCCCGGCGCGTCGCAACCGCCTGGCCGACGGCGTACCGCGGCCAAACGAGCTCGCCCGACGGGAAGACGTGAGGCTCGCCCCCGCCGGCCGGCCTGCCGACCGACGCCCTCAGCCCGCGAACGCCGCCCAGCTCCGCGACCGCGGAACCGGCGTCGTCCAAGGCCTTCCCGTGGAACCCGTCCCTGTTCTCCACCGACGCAACGCCCTTGCCCTTCACCGTCTTGGCGATGATGACCGTCGGCCTCCCCGTCGTCTCCACCGCCTCCGAATAGGCCCCGTCGATCTGCTCGAAGTCGTGGCCGTCTATCTCGATGACATGCCACCCGAACGCCCGGGCCCGCGCGGAGTAACTCCCCAAGTCCCAGCCGTGCAGAGTCTCCCCGCGCTGACCCAGCCGGTTCACGTCCACTATCGCCGTCAGGTTGTCCAGCCCCGCGTGGGCGGCGTGCTCGAACGCCTCCCACATCGAGCCCTCGGTCATCTCGCTGTCGCCGCAGAGCGTCCAAACCCTGTACGGCAGGCGGTCCAAGCGCTTGCCCGCCAAGGCAATTCCAACCGCGATGGGAAGACCCTGGCCCAGCGAACCCGTCGCCACGTCCACCCAGTCGATAGCAGGCGTGGGATGCCCCTGCAGCCTGCTCCCGAACTTGCGGAAACTGAGCATCTCCTCGTCCGTGATGGCGCCCGACGCCTTGAACATCGCATACAGCAGCGGCGAAGCGTGCCCCTTCGAAAAAACCAAGTGATCGTTGTTCGGGTCGCCCGGCCTGCCGAAGTCATATCGAAGGTAGCCGCAGAGCAGCGCCGCCATCAGGTCCGCCGCGGACATGGCCGACGTCGGATGTCCCGACCCCGCCGCGTCGCTGGACCTGACCGAGTCCACGCGAAGCTGCTGACCCATCTCCCGCCAAATATTGACCGCGCCCATCTCGCCCTCCTAGCGCCGGGCGCTTACTCGCAGCCCGACGACCCGCCGCCGGCATATTCTATTTATGCAGGCAGAGCGTATCAAGCAGACGCATGACGACTGACACAGATAATCAAAGCCCATCAGAGCCCGCCTCAGGGTGAAGGCGCTCCCCCGCCTCATCCCCTCGCCCCCGGACCCCAGCCGTCCCGCCTGCTCTTGTCCCCTCTCCCTCGATGGGAGAGGGCTAGGGTGAGGGTGACCCACCATCACGGCGGCCCGCCAGCCGAAGCTGTGCGCTGCCTTGAAGCGTGCTTCGCTATGTTGCCAGCCCGCTTCGACTCGCCCCATTCGTATTTCTTTGGCTTGACAGCCGCCCGCTCGCGTTCTATTAGGGTTATGCCGTCACAGTCGTCTGCTTTGCCGCGTTGAATGGCAAGGAGGGGTGCATTGCGCCCCCTTGTGCGTTCAACGGGATAGGCGACTGTGACAAGTGCCCACTCCAAGCGCAAGGGGGTTCCTGTTGAACGGACGACCAGGCTCTCGGGCCACACTGGTTACCCTGTCCGCCTCCCCGTTGCTGGTATTGCTTGCCATTGGTTGCGCCAACATGGCCTCGCCGACGCCAATTCCTACTGTGGCGCCAACTGCCACGCCGACCCAGACACCCACGCCTACCAGCGCTCCGACCCCAACGAGTACACCTACGCCCCTCGCCCCGGGACCGCAGGCGTCCCGCCTGACGACCCAGGTTGACCCGCTGACCTGCTGAGAGTACTATGGCTGAATGGGTTCGGGCTGTCCTTCGCCCCCTTATAATCTATAATCTCAACCCCGCGTCAAAGCCACTGTGCATGATAGAACAGAAGAGCGTACCCCCCCCCCCCCCCCCCCCCCCCCCACACAATGGGTCTTGACAACAAGGTTCCTGTCCTTGGCTACCTCTCCCTCTACCTGAGCGTACTCTTCTTCAGCTCTCTCATCGCCGCCGACCCGGAGACATTCCATGCCCTGACCCTGGAAGACTCCTGGATAGAGTCTCTCACCGCGGTATGGTTTCTCCTGGCCGGCTTCCTGCTGTTCGCCACGGCCCGAATGGAGCGCAGCCTCTCCCGGCGCTGCGCCTATATCCTCGGCGCTATCGCGATGGTGTTCGCGTTTGGCGAAGAAATCAGTTGGGGACAGCGCATCTTCGGGTTTGCGACGCCCGATTTCTTGATGTCCTTGAATCAGAAGAAGGAATTCAATCTCCACAATATCAACAATGTAATGTTCAGCATTATCTACTTGAATAGCGCGCTGGCCCTGTGCGTGGCAACCAGCGCAGCCTTCTTTTGCCGAAAAGACAGGCTCCTCGGCATCCCGTTGCCGTCAATCCTGCTGATGCTGGTCTTCCTAACAATGCTTTCCTACGAGTCCGGAGTGTGGCTCGGAGATGCGACAGGAATGGACTTCGCGGAATACCTGGCGCGCACAAGAATATCCTACGGATTTATCGTGGTCGAAGTGAGGGCGCTGCTGCTGCTCTTCTGCGTCTTCGCCCTGATTTCACGGCAAGTCAAGCTGCTCGTCGCTTTCGCTGCAACACTGGCCCTCGTTCTTGCCCTCTCTTATGTGAACTATGATAATGCGTACCGCCTTAATATCATCGATCGTGGAAGTTTGTTTGAGGCGCGCGAGTACCTGTTCGCCATCGGATGCCTCTTCTACTCCCTAGAGCTCATACTGGCCCAGGGACGCTTGGCTGCAATCTCACAGGCGCCATTCAACGGCATGAAGCTGCCAGGCGGACGGATCATCCCATTCTGGCTGATAACCTGCTCCCTCGTAATCGCAGGCAGCATCGCGTTGACGCTCTTTCAGTATTTCAACGCCATGGCCACAACTGCCGCTGGCTAATAAGCAATGCGGACGACGCCCCAAGACTGATAACGGCATACCCAGCGCCAAGAAGGAGGCGGCATGTTCGAGGAACACGACGTGGTAATCCTCACCAATGACATCCCAGAGCATGGCCTGAAAGCGGGCGATGTCGGTACCATAGTCGCCGTTCTTGGCGACGGCGCCGCCTTCCTCATCGAGTTCATGACCTTGGGCGGCCACACTCTCGCCGTCGTTGAGATCCCGCCGTCCCAGGTGCGCCCCATAACCGACAGAGACATGGACCACGCACGCCAAATAGACGTGCCCGCCTGAGGACACTTCCGGCAGGCAGCGCCACTCAAAGCCCACCCGTATCCCCCGCCCCCAGGACCCCAGCCGTCCCGCCTGCCCTCATCCCCACTCACCCCTCCCCCTCACGTCCATATCATCAGCCGCTTCCGCCTCGTGTCCACCGCGAACGTCATCGCCAGCGCGTCCGCCTCATCCGGCGACCGCCGCATCGAATACTTGCTCTGAAGCTTGATGCGCTCCCCCTCCCGCCTATACCTCCGCGTCGTAACCTGCTCCACCAGCGCCGAATCCCACTCCGTATCCAGCTCCCCATACTCATACGCCCTACGCATCTTCCACCACGCCTCCGCACCCAAGTTCACGAACTGCTCCGGCTCCGACGCCCTGCTCCCCGCCACGAACGGCACGAGACGCGCCCGCCGAACCCGCAGCTGCCGCAGCCTATCAATCACCCCGCCCCCAACACCCGTCTCGTCCACCACCAGGTAATCCACCAGCTCACGCTCGCAATGCTCCGCCAGCCACTCCGCTATCCGCATCGTATCCTGCCCCTGGATCCTGTGAGCTATCCGCGCCACACCCCCCTGGCGGCGCACGACCACCGTCTTGTCCCGCCCGAACCGCGCCACGTCGCACGCCGACACCACCGGCCCAGACGCCTCCAACGTCCGCTCCGCAGCCGCCCGCGCCCACTCCAACGGCACCACGAACTCCTCCCGCTCCTCCGGAAACTTCGCCAACACCATGCTCGAATACTCCGCGCTCCCCTCCCCCCACTCCGTCCTCCGGGCCTCCACGTCCTGCGCCCCGATCATCCCAGCCGCCCACTCCTCCCCCCGGCTCACGTTCGGCGTGTCGAACGCGCTTATCCTGATTGTCCGGTACAGACCGCTCTTCGAATGGTGCGAATCATAGAACGCCCCGGGAACCGAATAGGCGTTCCCCACCAGCAGCAGCCGATCCGGATTCAACCGGCTCAGCGCCTCCACGTGCTCCTCGCCAACCGCGTGAGCCTCCGTCACCACCACCAACAGGTTCGGCGAATGGAACCCCTGCAGGTTGTACGGCGAGCTCGTAGCGAAACCCAGCGCGAACGCCTGCTCGTCAACCTCGTACCGCGGAGTCTTGAACATCCGCCCCCGCAGCCTGCCCCCGGCCCGAGCGTGCGCCGTCCGCATCTCGTTCCAAACGATGTCATCTATCTGCCGCTCCGTGGGCCCCGTCACGATGGCCTTGGCGGGATGATGAGCCGTCACCCACCACAGCGCCGCCCGCGCCGCCGCCCAATCCTTGCCGGACCCGTGACAACCCACCACCGACACCCGCCGACGCAGCGCCACCGCCCTCAATATCTCCCTCTGCTTGTCATACGGAGCCTCCCCCAGCATCCCCCGCACGAACCCCACAGGCCCAGCCGTCGCCCGACGTCCCGACCCAGCCCACGCCGACTTGCGCATCGACCTAGCCCGCGCCGACCCAGCCCGCGCCCTCCGCCTATCGCCGTAACCGACCTTTTCCTTGTTCAACGCTCATGACCTCCCGAATGATTAGCCCCGGGACGCCCCCAAGTCCAACAGGAAGAGAGACCGCCCCGCGCGGCAAAGGGTCAGTCCCCTAACACAATGATAGAACACATGTACCCAACACGTCAACCCCCCAATGACCGCAGGGCGTCCCGCCTGCATCCCCGCCCTATCCCCTCCCGTCCTGTCCCCTCTCCCTCGATGGGAGAGGGCCAGGGTGAGGGTGATTCCCCGGCCTACCCCGAAAATTGCCCCCAAATTGCCCCAGACCACCCCTTGACACCGCGAGAACAGCCGTGCTATTCTGGTAGACGGCCCGAAGGGACGTACTCCAAACGGGCACAGAGCCACCTCTGCCAAATCTGGGTATTCATGCCGCGGCTGTTGTTGGGACGGGGCCCCCGCGGTACGAGAAGGCCGCTCTGTGTTTCGGCGTCTCGACAGGAGGACGCAGCGCCAAATGCGCCTCCCCCGTTCCAGGTGCGGACTCTCGGACGACCGGGAGGACCGTAGCCAGCGCAGCCCGACGCCTTGGCGGGTGGAAGGTCCAAGCGCGAAACGCAGGCGGTCCCGCAAGGGCCCGTCAGCCGTCCGAGAAAAGTTAGAGGAGGGGCTGCACCCCCAGTGTCGGCGGGCGATCGACGTCGGCATCCTCGAAGCAAGTACCGGAGTCACTGCCTTGCAAGGCAAACTCATCTCCCGCGAGAGCGGGAGAAACCAGGAGTAGACAGGACGCGGGTCCCAGGACCCGCCAAGTACCCTCTCCCTAAAGGGGGAAAAGGGCCAGGACAAGGGCAAAACGCCCCAACCCTGCGCCCCCTCCCCCTAGGGGAAAGGGCTAGAGCGAGGGTGATTCAGGTCACCCAACCAGGCGCAGGGGCGGCTAGAACCCGCCAGAGCGCCAATAGAAAGGAGCCGGCCGAGACAACGCGACATAGACGCAGGAGCGCAGGCGTCCCGCCTGCCACCTCCCCACCCCTTCACGACAGAGGGCTAGGAGAGGGTAATTCAGGACGCAACCGAAAGGACAGCGCAAGGCCAACTGACACAGGACGAGGCGAACAACCCTCTCCTGATGAGAAAATCCTGCCGGGAGACACGTAGGGGCAACCACAAGGGGGTTGGCCCTAGTTCACGTTGGGGAGTGCCTACCAAGATGAATAAGATGCGATTGCCCTTGCCTGCTGTACGAGTTCCCGCCAGGACGCTACTGATCCGGCCCGGCGTCGCGCGGGGCTGGACGGATGCGTAACTGCAGGAGTAGACTCTAGCCTGAGGATTGAGAATCGCAGCGTGTGAGATGATGGCTTCGGGGGGACTTCCGAATGATGCTCGCCGGACCGAGTTGCAGGGGCTAGATGGACCGTCCATATAGGATCGCCCTCGTATCGGGTTACGACTACGCCGTCAGCGGGGGCGTCAACGACCATATCTCCTGTCTGGGCGCCCAGTTTCGTAGCTGGGGCCACTCCGTGCGAATCCTGGCGCCCTGCTCGGACCGCGAGCGCGTCCAGGAAGAAGGCTTCGTGCCTCTGGGCAAGCCGGTCCCCATCCCAAGCGGCGGCGCCGTCGCGCGGGTGTCCCTCTCGATGTGGCTCAAGCCCCGAATACGGGACCTCATGCGCAGCGCGCGCTTCGACGTCGTCCACCTGCACGAACCCTTCTCAGGGCTCGTAACCGCATACACGCTCAGCTACTCCGGAGCGCTGAACGTCGCCACGTTCCACAGCTACAAGGGAGGGCGCTTCTACGGCATCGGCGGCACGAAGCTCGCAATGCCCTACTTCCGTATGCTGCACGGCCGCATAGCGGTCTCCAAGCCCGCGTACACCTACATCAGGCAGTACTTCCCGGGCGAGTACGAGATAATACCGAACGGCATCCGGGTCGAGGACTACTCGGACGACGTGGCGCCCTTCCCGCATCTCATGGACGGCATGGTCAACCTGCTGTTCCTCGGACGACTCGAGAAGCGCAAGGGGGTGAGCTACCTGCTCAAGGCATACAGCAGGCTCAAGTGGAAGTGGCCGAACCTGCGCCTGATAGTGGTCGGCCGGGGCGAGCTCGACCAGGAGTCGCACCGGACCATGAGCGAGCGGAACCTGCAGGACGTGGTTCTCACCGGCCCCGTGTCCAACGAGGACCGGGCGCGATACTACAAGTCCGCGGACATCTACTGCTCTCCGGCCACGGGCAACGAGAGCTTCGGCCTCGTTCTCCTGGAGGCGATGGCCGCGGGCAGACCCATAGTGGCGTCGTCCATAGAGGGGTACTCCTCCGTGGTCACGCACGGCGTGGACGGCCTGCTGTCGCCCCCCAAAGACGACGCCGCGCTGGCGGCCTCCATCGAGCTTCTCTTGGAGGACCCATCGCTGCGAGAGCGGTTGGCCGCGAACGCCTCCCGCACAGTGGACGAGTATAGGTGGGAGCGCGTCGCCCGCCGCGTGCTCGACTATTACGAGTCCAGGATGGAGCGCGCGGGCGCGGCCCAGGGTGGACGCCTCGGCGCTCTCGCCACCTGACCGCCGACACCGCGCCGATCCCATCGCTGGACGGGGCAATCCCTGAATGAACAGGACGCACGCACGCAGGCTCCTCTCGTCTTACGTCGAAGTCCCCGTCGCAAGGCTCCTTGCAAGGGTGGGCCTCACGCCCAACGCCATCACTCTACTAGGCATGGGCGGAGCCGTCCTCGGCGGGTACCTCGCCTCGGAGGGCCTGCTCGCGGCGGCCGGCGCGGCAACGCTGGCCGCCGGCGCCCTGGACCTCTTCGACGGCTCCGTGGCCCGCGTCACCGGGCGAAAGACCAGATTCGGAGCGCTGCTCGACTCCACCGCAGACAGGGTATCGGAGGCTGTCCTGCTCGTCGGCCTCGCCGTCTTCTACGCGCGCGAGCCGACGACGCTGGGGGTATTCCTGGCTTGCGCCGCCATGGCCGGATCCATGATGGTGAGTTACGTCAGGGCGCGGGCCGGCGGCCTGAGGGTGGACTGCGAGGTCGGCATGTTCACCCGCCCCGAGCGCGTCGCCGCGATGGGAACCGGGCTGATAGTCGGCCAGTGGTGGAACACCGCGGTACTGGTCGTCCTGGGCGCGACCGCGGCGCTGACCGCCGTCACGACCGTCCAGCGAGCGCTCCACGTGCGGCGGGAGCTGGACCGCGGGTAGCCCCCAGAACCTAACGCGCCGCGCCGTCCTGCGTTAGAATTGACGTAAGGGTAGAATCTCCGAGGGGAACTGCCGGCGTAATATATAGATATGGGAATCCCGGCCTCGGCAGCAGGAGCCAACCATTGCGAATCACCTCCACCCAAGCCCGCTATCTGCTAGGCGTAATGGCGGCAGCAGCCCTGCTCTCGTGGCTTGCAGGGTCCGCCTTCGCGGAGGGCAGCCCTCCGACGCTGGAGTGGCACAGCGTCACGAGCGAGTTTCCGGAAGGATTCAGGATACAAGCCCGGGCCGTGTCCGAAGATCATGACATCGAGTCCATAGCCGTCAGGCTCCGCATCGGACAGCAGACCCGCGGCGCCTACGACTACCTCGATGAGGACGAAGGGGCCGACGGCGCCTTCGAGCTGTTCTGGAGAACGGGCTCCTCCCAGCGCTACATCCCGCCCGGCACCATCATAATGTACAACTTCGAGGTCGAGGACTCCGCGGGCAACCGCCTGGAGACCGAGCCGCAGCCCTTCATCTACTTCGACGCTCGGTTCCTCAACGACGACGGGACCTCGCGCTGGGAAGAGGTGTCGGAAGGAACCGTGGCCGTCGCGTACAAGGGGCCTGTCAAGACGAGGGCCGAGGAGATCCTCCGCGTCATCAACGAGACCCTGGAGAAGATGCGCCCCGTCATGGGCGACGCCGCCCTGGAAGACCCTATCCGGGTTACGATGTACAACAACACGAAGGAGATGCTGGAGGCCCTCCCGCCCAGGAGCGCGTCGGTGGGCCGCGAGCTCATTACCGAGGGGCAGGCGTTCACGGACCTCGGCACGCTGCTCGTGCTGGGAGGCGGCAGGCTTGCCCTCGGCACCGCATCCCACGAGGTCATGCACATAATCACGCACAGGGCCGGCGACAGTATCTTCCGCCGTGTCCCCGCTTGGCTCGACGAGGGGCTGTCGGAGTACGCCAACGTCGACCCCGGCTACTCCTACGACATCGCACTCGAGTTCGCCGTTGAGACCGACAGGCTCCTCCCCCACGTCTATATGCCCGTGCTTCCGGGGGACCCCGAGGACGTGATCATCTTCTACGGCCAGGCGCGAAGCATCGTCATGTTGATGATCGACGTCTTCGGCACGGACAGGATGAATCAGCTCATGGCCGCGCTCAAGGAGGGCACCGACATAGACGAGGCATTGACGGCGGTGTACGGCCTCGACAGGGCGGGCTTGGACGATGCCTGGAGGCGGGCTATCGGCGCGGAGCCGTTGGAGCGCAGGAGCGCGGCTATGGAGCGCCCGACGCCGGCCCCGCAGCCAGTGCCCCTGCTCTACAGCCTGACGCCCCAGGCCCAATCCGAGCTGGTGGCGTCCCAGAGCGACACGCCCACGCCTACTCCGGAGCCGACTCCGACGCCAGAGCCCACCCCGGAGCCGACCCAGGCCGCAGCCCTCGCGCCTACAACCGAGCCGACGACCGCCGCCCCGTCCGTGGTCGAGGAGCCCGAGGAGACCGGCGCGTCCGGCGGCTGCCTCGCTCCGAAGCCCGGCGCCGCGCCGCGGACCGACCTGGCCATGGCGGGGCTCTTGGTCGGCTTGGTCGGCTTGGCGGTCAGGAGACGCCGACCGTAGGCGCAGGCGGCCCATCCTTCCAGCCCCATTCTGGCGGCGCGCCTAACACAAAAGTCCCCGAATGCGGTAGAATCAAGCGTGGCGTCGACGGTAAATCTGCGCAGGGCTCAATGTCGCTCCTACTTGGGAGAGAATTCGCGTTGGGCAAGTCCCGCCCAGCGTTCTGGCCCGGAATTTCATCGCCGCGCTGTACTAGGCCAGCGCAGGGCTACATACAGCTTGGGAGGGGCTCGGCGCCATACGAAGATGAAGATAGAGCGGCCAAGCAGGTGAGCCGATGGTAGACGCGAGCGCCCGCAGCAAGATCGACGAGCTCAGGGCGCGGATCCACCATCACAACTACCGCTACCACGCCCTCGACGCCCCCGAGATAAGCGACGCCGAGTTCGACGCGCTCTTCCAGGAGCTCCGCGTCCTCGAAGAGCGCCATCCCGACCTCGTTACCCCAGACTCGCCGACCCAGCGCGTCGGGGCCAGTCCCGTCACCGGCTTCGAGGAAGCCATCCACCCGACCCCGATGCTCAGCCTCGCCAACGCCTTCGACGAGGCGCAGTTCACGGCATGGTACCGCCGCGCCCTGGACCTCGCCGAGGGCGAGCCTTTCGACATAGTATGCGAGCTCAAGTTCGACGGCCTAGCCGTAGCGCTCACCTATAAGGACGGCGTACTGGTTCGCGGCGCGACCCGTGGGAACGGCTCCGTCGGCGAGGACGTTACCCCCAACCTACGCACCATCCGCAGCATCCCCCTGCGCCTGTTGAAGGACGTGCCGGGCCGATTCGAGGTCAGGGGCGAGGCGCTGTTCCCGAAGTCCCGCTTCGACAGGTTCAACCAGCGGCGCGCCGAGGCCGGCCTGCCGACGTACGCCAACCCGCGCAACACCGCCGCCGGCTCCGTCAGGCAGCTCGACCCGCGAATCACAGCCGAACGGCATCTCGACATCTTCATATACAGCCTTGGCTACTCGGATGCGCCCACGCCGAGCGCCCACTGGGACACGCTGCAATACCTGGCCAAGCTCGGCTTCAAGACCAACCGGCACAACCGCCTGGTCCGCAGACCCGAAGAGGCCCTCCGCTACTACCTGGATTGGCGGGACAAGTTCGAGGAGCTGGACTACGGCTGCGACGGCGTGGTCGTCAAGGTCAACTCCTTCGACCTGCAGCGCCACATGGGAGACGTGGGGCGCGAGCCCAGGTGGGCCATAGCATACAAATTCCCCGCCACACGCGCCGAGACCCGCCTCAAAGACATCCTGGTCAACGTCGGGCGCACCGGCAGCATCAACCCCTACGCCGTCCTGGAACCGGTCGACGTCGGCGGCGCGACCGTCAGCCAGGCAACCCTGCATAACGAGGACTACGTGCGCTCCAAGGACCTGCGCGTGGGCGACTGGGTAATCGTCGAGCGGGCCGGCGAAGTCATCCCCCAGATAGTCAGCGTCATCGAGGACAGGCGCGCCGGAGACGAAAGACCCTTCGCGATGCCCACCGAGTGCCAAAGCTGCGGCCAGCCCCTCAACCGCCGCGAAGACGAGGCTATGACCTACTGCGTCAACGCCGCCTGCCCCGCGCAGCTCGTCCGCCTCCTCGAGCACTTCGTCAGCCGAGGCGCAATGGACATCGAGGGCCTCGGCGTCCGCCAGGCGGCTACCCTCCTCGACCGCGGCCTCATCCACGACGTCGCCGACCTCTATTCCCTCGAAGACAAGCGCGAAGAGCTGGTAGGCATCGACCGCATGGGAGAAAAGAGCGTGTCGAATCTGCTCGCCGCCATCGCCAAGAGCAGGGAGCGCCCACTCGCCCGCGTCCTGACCGCCCTCGGCATAGACCACGTGGGATTCGAGGTCGCCGAGCTGCTGGCGCGCCACTTCCGCGCCATAGACGCCATCATCGCCGCGTCCCAGGACGACCTGACGGCGGTCGCCTCCATAGGCCCCAAGATAGCGGAGAGCGTGTCGGCATACTTCGCCAACGAATCCAACCGCGCCGTGGTTCAGAAGCTCCGCGCCGCCGGCGTCCGCATGGAGGACGAAGACCGCCCCGAACCCGCCCAGCAGCCCCTTGCCGGCCTGCGATTCGTCGTAACAGGCCGCCTCACACAGTTCAGCCGCGCCCAGATCGAATCGAAGATAAAGGACGCCGGCGGAGCCGTGAGCGGCAGCGTAAGCAAGCGCGCCAACTACTTGGTAGCGGGCGAGGACGCAGGCTCCAAGCTCACCGACGCCCAGGAGCTCGGAGTGCAGGTCATAGACGAGGACGAAATCCTGTACATGCTAGAACGCGGCCCGCGCGAACCCCAAGACGCAACCGCCCCAACACTGTTATGACACTCCCACCAGCCAAAGCGCATCCTCCATGCCTCCGGTCCCTCCCCAGGAAGCCGATGACCGCCGAGGACCTGCTCTTGATGGCGCAGGACGACGGCAGGCGGTACGAGCTCGTGAGAGGAGAATTGCGAGAGATGCCGCCCGCCGGAGGGTACCATGGGAATGTAGCCTTTACCGTCGCGTCCATAATAGGAGCATACATCCGCGGCAAGGACCTGGGCGCGGGCTTCACCGCCGGGTTCGTCACTCGGCGCGGCCCTGACTCCGTGCGCGCCCCGGACGTCGCGTTCGTCTCCAAGGAGCGCTTCGCTGGGGACAGGCCCCCAGACGGGTTCGTCGAAACGGCGCCAGACCTTGCAGTCGAGGTCGTTTCCCCAAGCGACGATGCCGCCTCGATCAACGCAAAGGTCGAGGAGTACTTCGCCGCCGGCACTCGCCTCGTCTGGGTCGTGTATCCCGCCACAAGATCCGTCGCAGTCTATCGCGCCCCGACCCTAACGGAAGTCCGGCGCGAAGGCGACACCCTCGACGGCTACCCCGTATTCGAAGACTTCCAGACCCCAGTCTCCGACCTGTTCGAATAAGCCCGCGCCTACCCCTGCCCCGTCATACCCCACCCCACACTACGGGCACGCTGCTGAGCCCGCCCAAGTCATCTGGCTTGCCGTAGACGCCCAACAACACAACGAGGCAACTTCGGCTTGACAGCCGCTCCGCGTTTCAAGTAGGGTTAACTCACCACAGTCACCTGATTCTCTGCTGTTTGCCAGTAAAGGGATGAGGGGGCGCATTGCGCCCCCTTGCGCGTTCAGCAGGAAGGTGACTGTGGTAAGCGCCTCCCTATGGCGCAAGGGGGTTCCTGTTGAACATACGACGACAAGACGTTCGAGCCTCGCTACTCGCCGCTCCTCAGATCGCGCTGCTAACCACACAGCCGCGCCGACGCCAGTACACAGCTCATCCTACCCTTCCTCGCCATCCGTCACACCGACGCTGGCGCATACGTCCTACTTATTACCCCAGCCCGGCACGTCAACATCCGTGTCAGCGCATTCTGGCGGTTGCCACACACCATCATCAACACGCGAGTCGGTTCTAACAGATCGTGTTGGCGCCTGACATAGACGGAACATCAGGGACATTCAGCGCTAGGAGGAGAGGAGAAGGGAAATGAATGAGGAAGGAAACGGTACGATAACGCGGAGTCGCGTGGTGGCAGTGTTGCTGGCAGTTTTCCTGGGTTCTCTCGGGTTGCACAAGTTCTATCTGGGCCGTCCTAAGCAGGGTATAGTTATGATAGCGCTCACCCTGACAATTGTTGGGAGTTTGATCACCTGGATGTGGTCATGGGTGAACGCAGTTCAGTATATGGTGATGTCGCAGAGCGGTTGGGAGCGGTACGCCCCGACAGGGCAGGTAAGCAAGGCATTCCACTGGGCACTCATTGCGCTTGGTTCAGTGTTTGGGTTGCTCGTTCTACTTACTCTGATCGGAGCGATTATTGAGTGGACAGCTACACCAGAACAGAGAGCTGCATGGGCTTCAGCAACGGCAACGGTCGAGGCGAGGGAGGCAATAGATCAAGCCAGGGCAGTAGCGGAACGTCAGCAGACCTCACGCAGGCTGTCGGATGAATACGTTCGGCCAACGCTCACGCCGACGCCCTGGGAGAAGAACAGCTCTGCGAAGTCCGCGCCGTCCTCGTCTGGGAGCAGCCTCAAGGCGAAGAACTTCGTGCCGGAGGCATACGCGGAGTACTGCGTGACTGACGATGGACTGCACGCGCCCTTCGTGCTCATCGCCGCGATGGCCGTGGCGGAGTTCGCTCACCTCGGTGTTGAGCTCACCGGCGATAGTCTGCATGAGAAGAGGATGAAGACGCCCACAGGGCCGCGGGGGCAGATCAGTGTGCGGTCGAGGCAGCCCAGCCAGGGTGAGGACTGGCTGTTCACCGCTCAGACGGAGTACGAGTCGGTGTTCTGCACCGTCAAAGATGTCCGTTGGACCTGGTATGAAGGCTTGACCTTCAGTGTCAGCTTGAGGCGGGATGGCAGCGTCGATCTGGAGCGGCTGGGGCGATAGTTGTCCCAGATGGTCTGACCCGGTCAGATGACCGGGTCAGACCGAGCAAAAGAAGGAGGTTTGAGATGGTGGACACCCGTTACGAAGACCTGGAGCGCGCTCTGTCCTACGTCCCCTGAGGACCGAGACCAGTGGGTTCAGATGGGCATGGCGGTGAAGGCGGCTGGCTCTTGGCGAGTCAGGGGCAGACGTATGGCATCGTTGGTCGCGGGGCTCGGAGAAGTACCGTGAGCGTGACGCCAACGTGGTGTGGCGCTTGATTGATCAGCAGGGCGGGATTGGTCCGGCCTATCCGCGTTCGTCTGAACGCGGATAGCTGCGCCGCCGACAGAACGAGGAGGCGAAAGCGGACCAGGCGGCCCGCAAGGCCATGAGGAAGCGCAGTATGTCCAGCACGCTTACCTTGCGAGTAAGAGGTTCCGACTCGAAGAGAATGAGTGGGACAGATCAGCGGAGACTCCGGACATGGGCTTGTCCGGGACGGCCAGCTCCTTGTGCCGATGCGCCGCTCGTCTGTGGGCAGTAGATTCCTCCGAGAACTATAGCACAACTGCATAACATAAGGGCTGCGTGATCTCAACGCTCCATGCTGCCCCACCGTCCCCGTGCGGTCCAACCCGAAAGCTTCGTTCCAGCCCTATATCCGCGCCCTGCGGACGTGTGGGTTCGCCAGCGCCGCGAGCGCTAGGGCGAGCATGAACAGTCCGCCGAAGGCGTACATGATCCATATCTCTACGTACTCCGCTATCCATCCTCCCAGCAGGGCGCTCGCGGGTATCAGCGCGACGGACATGCTGCGGAATAGCCCGAATACACGCCCTCGGTACTCCTCCGGCGTCACCGTCATCATGATCGCGCCGCTGGCGACGAAAGCCGGGACGCCGCTGAGCGTGTCCACGAACTCCAGGGCCATCGTAACGGGCAGCCACGTCGAGAGGGCTACCCCCAGCGTGCAGGCGCCGCCCATCCCCCATCCCAACACAATCGCGCGGCCCGCGCCGAAGCGCCGCTCGATAGGGCCGGCAAGCAGCCCGCCGGCTATTCCGCCCGCAGCGCTCGCGGCCAGTATCCCGCCCAGCGCGGCTGCGTCTCCGCCGAGCCGCTCTTGGACCAGCGCCGGCCACAGCGGCCCGATGAATGAGGCGGCGTTGATGATTATCCCCAGCCACAGCAGCGCCCGCACCACCGGTATCCCCGAAGCCATCCGCCAGCCATCGCGCATCGACTCGAGCATGGACCCGCCGTCCCCAGGCGGACCACCCTGAGCAGCCGGACGGCCCGACGAAGCCTCCACCCTGCCGGGCAGCCGCGCGATGGCTATGAACAGCGACACGAGCAGGAATGATACCGCGTCTATCAACAGCGCCCATACCGCGCCCGCCGCCGCCACCACGACTCCCGCGGCCGCGCTGCCCACCAGCTGCGCCGTCTCCCGCGCCGTCGAGAAGAGGCCCTGGGCCGTCGTGAGCAGATCGCGGCCCACCACCGACGGCATGACCGACGCCCGCGCAGGGTTCATGAATGTCGTAAGCCCGTTGAGCTTGAACACCGCCACGAACGCGATCACGGGCGGCAGATACCCGACCACCACTATCACCACGGCCACCGCCCCCACGACGCCCGCCGCCGCCAGGTTGGTGACGACCATGATGGCCTTGCGGTTCCAGCGGTCCGCCAGCGCTCCCGCCACCGGCGCGAAGATGACGTCGGGCAGGTGCCATACCGCTTGGATGATGGCCGTCATGAGCGTGGATTGGGTCTCGGACCAGACCACCCACATAACGGCCAAGTTGAAGAAGGCGTCTCCGAAATACGACCCGGATTGCCCGCTCCACAACAACATGAACGAGGGGTTGCGGAACAGCCGCCGATGCTCCCCAGTTACAGCCAAGCCCCGCTCTCTGAGCCACCCGAACATCTCGCAGCCTCCGTCCTTCTAGGCTGGGCTATGTTCTATCACCTCCCCCCCCCCGTCAACGCAACCCCGATGGCAACCCGTTCAAGGCCGCTGGGGCGTTCGAGCGGCGCCGCTCTGGTCCTGCCACTGGCTCTCGCCTGTGATTAGCGCGGGCGAGGACAGCCGCTCGATTATCAGTTGGCAGAACGGAGACCCTGGCTCCAGCAGCACGGTATAAGGCCCGGTGTTGGATATTTCCAGCCTGAGCTGCCCCTTGAAATTCGCGTGGACCGTTGGAGCGGTCTGGTGGATGGATACCCCGAATCGCGCCATCGAGCTCCGTCCTTCAACCCGCGCCGCCAGGTAGTTGGACAACCCCACCCTCTCCAATGTGTATCCCAGAACGAAAGCGCCGGGTTCCAACTTGAACTTCTCTCCGTCCGGAACGACCTCCTCCTCGGCGTACTGGTTGAACACGTCCTCGGGCGAAATCCTGACCGGGTCTATGACGAGGGATGTCCCAGGAGGATGCGGATCTGGAATCGTGAAGATATTCGCAAGGCGAAGATCGACCGACGACGTGGAGACCTGATTCAACTCGATCATCGGATCGAATATCAGCCCACCGCATTCTATCTCGTCGAATATGTCCCGGTTACTGAGTGTCATGTATCAACTGGGGGTCGTCCCTCCGGATCTGCAGCGTTGTTCCCGAAGTAAGGGTCTCGGCAGGCAGATTGACCAGGTACGACCCGTCCTTGAGCGATGCGAATATGCTGACGCTCATCGCATTCCGCTCCGCGTCCACGGACTCAACCGGAACCAGCGAAGTGTAGAGCCGCTCTTCGACTTCGAACTGTACACAGCGCTGCGAGGGCAGGTCGCCCCTGCCAACGTATGAGCACTTCAACAACCCCGGCCGCGACGGTGAGATCCACTCTGGCATCTCGAACTTCTGCATCTCGACCTCCTGCGATTGGAGCATATGTTTATCACATGCGCCCGGCGTTGTCAAACGACAGCCGGCCTGACAGCCATCAGGCCAGCCACCACGCAATCTCCGCCGCAAGGTCCTCCGTACACGACGCTATGAACATCCTCACCCGGCCTGCCGACGCTCCGGGCGTGAACTCATACTCAGAGAGCGCACCATCCCGGCCCGCCTCGAACAGCCGCGTCCCCGACCTCACCGCAAGGCCGATACCCGGGTCTATCTCCGAGCGCGGTTCGTCGAACATCACGTAGGCGTCCACGCGCCCGCGCGCCAGCCATCCATAGATGCACGCGCCCCCGTTCGGCCATACCCGCAGACCCGGATACCGCGTGAGCAGCCGCCCCATCCGCGCAACCCACTCCGTCATGTACGACGGCTGCATCAGGTACGCCGCCAGCGTAACGTCGTCGCCCAGCGCCGTCCTCCTTGACGGCTCGACACGCTCCCGGCTGCCGCCGTCCACCGGTCCGACCGATACGCCCCGGGCGTCCGCCAAGTACAGCTCTCCTCGCAGGATGTCCACCGCGCCGCCGCCCAACGGTCTGCCCGCCGCGTCGAAATAGCTCGCCGCGCTCCACCACTCGGCCGGGATGCCGCGCCTGTACAGCCCCGACCCGTCGAATGGATCGACCGCGACCAGGTACTCCGGCTGGCCGCTCCCGACCAGTCTCTGCCCGTGCTCGGAATAGACCCGCACGGCCGCGCCCACGCCCGCCAGCGCCTCGTCGAATATCGCGTCGCAGCGGCTGTCCACCCCGATCTCCACGTCCTCGCTCTCCGAACGGCCCGGCACCTCTCCCACCACCTGGCGGCCCTCCCCCTGCCGGGCCATAGCCGTCACCTCCGACGCGACCCGCCGCAGCGCGGTCTCCATCGCGACCCCAATCGCGCTGGTCATGCCCCCAGCCGCCCCGCGGCCCCATCGCCCGCCAGGAACGCCGCGATGTCGTCCGCGAACCGCACCTCCGAATCGTCCTCCGGCTCGTAGCCGAGGATCGCCCGCGCGTTCGTCAGCGACCAGAAGGCCCGCGTGTTGTCGCTGATGCCGTACACGACCTGCCAAGGCGCGCCGCGCTCGTTCTCGATGTTGGGCGTCTCGATAGCCTTCTGGAACAGCTGCGTCAGGTCCCTCGCGCTCACGTATGCCCCCAGGTCACGCTTGTAGCCCGCAGGGTCCCCCTCGAAATTCGCGGCGTCTATCTCGCGCGGCGCGCCTATCCGCACGTTCACCACGCCCATCCGGCGCGACGCCCCAGGCGGGGATACGTGCGTCTCGCGCCCGGATGCGTCCTGGAAGCTCGGAAACCCGCACGCGAACAGGAACCCCAGATGCTCGTATGACGCCTTCGCCCACCCGTAGAAATTGTCGGACAACGCCAGCGCGTACGGGTCCAGCGTTTCCATCTCGCCCTTGTGTATCAGCGCGTGCTCGTACCAGTCCGCCGCGTGGTTCGAGCTCGCAACCGCCGCGCGCGGAACGCCCGCATCGTATGCCGACCGCAGAACGTTATAGACCATCCGCACGTTGTCCATCTCGTCCTCGAAATCGTCCAGCGCCTCCCGCCTGCGACTCTTGTGCCCCAGGTGCACCACCGCGTCCATGCCCTCGAAGTGATGCTTGTAGCGCGATCGGTCGGAGTCCACCAAGTCAACCTTCACCACGCTGTCCACCCGCCGGCCATCCCGGCCCACGTCAGTCACGTCCAATAGCGTAAGCTCGTACCGCTTCGAAAGCCCGGGCAGGATATACCCCGCTATATAACCCGAAGCTCCCGTAACCAGTACCCTAGGCGCTCCCATACATTCACCTCCTGTCCTTCACTCGCTCCTCACCAGCTGGCTCTGCACTAGCTGCGCGTACAGACCGCCCTTCGCCAAGAGCTGTCGGTGCGTTCCATGCTCGACCACGCGCCCCGAATCGAGCGCCACGATACGGTCCGCGTCCCGCACAGTCGATAGCCGGTGAGCGATGACGAGGGTCGTGCGGCCCTCCATCAGCCGCCGCAGGGCCTCGCGCACGTGCCGCTCGTTCACCGCGTCCAGGTGCGAGGTCGCCTCGTCCAGTATCAGTATTGGCGCGTCCTTCAGCGCCGCCCGCGCTATCGAGATGCGCTGCCGCTGCCCGCCCGACAGCTGCATCCCGCGCTCGCCCACCGCCGTGTCGTACCCGTCCGGAAACGACTCGATGAACCCGTGCGCGTTGGCGAGCCGCGCCGCCTCTTCGACCTCCGGGTCCGCCGCGCCCGGGCGCGCCATCCGCAGGTTCTCGCGTATAGTGGTGTTGAACAGGTAGATGTCCTGCGACACCAGCGCCGCCTGACGCCGAAGCGCGTCGAGCTCGAACTGCCGAAGGTCGTGCAGCCCCACTTCGATGCTGCCCTCATCCGGGTCCCAGAACCGCAGCAGCATGTGCGCCGACGTCGTCTTGCCCGCCCCGGAGCGCCCAACCAGGGCCACCGTCTGGCCCGGCTCGACGTCGAATGTAACCGCGTCTATGGCCCTCCGGACGTGGGCGTCGTATGAGAATCCCACGCCGTCAAACCTCACCCGCGGCTCCGCAACCAGCCCCGACCCGGTCAGCCCGTCGGCGACGCCAGGTCCGTCCCTCACCACGACGGGCTCGTCGTGTATCTCGAATATGCGCCGAACCGCGCCGAGGGTGTCCATCAGCGCCTTCAGTGTATTCGCGAGCTCGGTAACAGGCGCGAAGGACGACAGCGCCAGCAGGGTCGCCAGCGGCAGGTTCGCCCGGTCCATGCGCCCCTCGACCACCAGCCACACGCCCACCGCCAGCACGGTCAGCCCTCCCAGGGCCGTCACCGCTTCTATCAACGATGCGTGCAGAGCCTGCGTGTCCAGGAACCGCGTGCGCCGCCGCGAGTACGACAGTCCCATATCCGCCATCCGACGGACGCGGACCGGGCCGTTCCCGAACGCCGACACCTCGCGGATACCCTGCAGGCTGTCCACCACGTAGGCGTTCAGGTCGCCCAGCTCGTTCCGCATCTCTGTCCCCAGCCTCTCGGCGCTGCGCTGCGCGTAGAATGGACTCAGCGCGGCAATGGCAAGGAACGGCAGCAGCGCCAGCGCCAGCGGCCACGACACGAATGCCAGCGCCGCCAGCGTGACAGCAGGCGTAAGCGCCGCCACGAACGCAGGCGCGATAACGTGCGCGAAGAAGTTCTCCACCGTCTCCACGTCGCTGCCCACGATGCCCGCCAGATCCCCCGACTTGCGCCGCGCCAGGTATGCCGGGGCGAGCGGCTCCAGCTTCTCGTACAGCGCAATACGCATCTCGGCCAGTATCTTGTAGGCGAAATCGTGTGACGACCAGTTCTCGCCCCAGCGGAACAACGCCGTCAATGGCGCAATCACCCCCAGCAGCGCCAGATACGGCAGCAGCTCGTTCTGCCTGAACACGGCTGCCACCAGCAAAGCGCTCGCCGCCCCAAGCCCTATTATCGAGGCGTGATGCGCCACGCCGAGCAGCAGGGTGAGCCCAAGCCGCAATCTCCACTGCCAAGCGATATTGAGCAGTCGAGACCACGCCTCGAACGACCCAAGCGGCTCGCCCCTGGCCGCCGAAGCGTCCCTCTTGGGCGGCGTATCACCCGCGGCCTCGCGCCCGCCGTCATCGTCCGTTGCGTCCAGCCTATCCGCGATCACGTCGTTCTCGAACTCCGACTGCTGGTCCGCCATCAATGCCGTGTACGCCCCGCCCGCCGCCGCAAGCTCCGCGTGAGCGCCGGACTCGACCAGCCGGCCGTCGTCTATCACGAGAATCCGGTCCGCGTTCACCACGCTCGACAGCCGATGGGCGATGACTAGTGTCGTGCGGCCCTCCATCAGCCGGTCCAGCGCCTGCTGAATCGCCGCCTCGTTCGCAGCGTCCACGCTGGACAGCGCCTCGTCCAGCGCTAGGATGGGCGCCGCCTTCAACAGGGCCCGGGCGATGGCGATACGCTGACGCTCGCCCCCGGAGAGCTTGATGCCCCGCTCGCCGACGACCGTCTCGAATCCGTCCGGCAGGGCGGAGACGAACTCGTAGGCGTTCGCCGCCCGCGCCGCCTCCTCCATCTCATGCCGCGTCGCGTCCGGCTTCCCGACCCGCAGATTCTCGGCGACCGTGCCGTTGAACAGGTACGTCTCCTGCGTAACGACCGATATTTGGCTCCGCAGCACGTCGAGTGGCAGGTCCCGCACGTCGTGCCCGCCCAGCAGCACCCGGCCGCCCTGCGGGTCGTAGAAGCGCAGCAGCAGCCACACTATCGTAGTCTTG
Organism: uncultured Dehalococcoidia bacterium; assembly: GCA_958296115.1. GTDB lineage: Bacteria > Chloroflexota > Dehalococcoidia > Lucifugimonadales > CAJWER01. The sequence goes on along the minus strand of OY282442.1, from coordinate 834,466 downwards.
CCCGCGCCGCTCGGCCCAACCAGCCCCAGCGTCTCCCCGGCCCGCAATGTGAACGACATGTCCCGCAGCGCCGGCCGCCGGCCCCCCTCGTATGCGAACTCGACCGACTCGAACGTCACCTCCGGCGCCAGGTCCGTATCGCCGACGCGCCTATCTTCCGACGGCTCCCCTATCGTGATGGGCGTGTCCAGCAGCGAGAAGATGCCCTCCGCCGACGCCATAGCAACCATCCCCTGGTGATACAGCGACGCCAGCTCGCGCACAGGACGAAATACCTCGCCCCCAAGCATCAGCACGATAACCAGCGTACTCAGCTCCAGCTCCCCGTTGCTGACCCGGATGCCGCCCCAGACCAGCGCCGCCGCCACGCCCGCCGATATGCCGAGAACCGTCGCCGCGCTCGATACCCCGTCCACCGCCACGATGCCCATAGTCGAGCGGTACAGATGCCGCGCCTTCTCCGCCAGCAGCCGCCCCCTCGCCTTGCCCTGCCCGAACGCCTTCAGCGTCGCCAGCCCCTGCACGCTGTCCAGGAACTCCGCGCCCATCGCTCCGAACGCCTGCCTACGCCTGCGCCCAGATGCGTTCGTCCACCCACGCAGCATGAACGGGATGAACAGCGTGAACAGCGCGAAAGCCAGGAATATCAGCCCTATCTGCACGTCCAGGGCCGCCATGAACCCGAATATCAGCGCGGGCGCCGCCAGCGCCACCATGAACTGCGGCAGGTACTGCCCGAAGAACGTCTCCAGGCTCTCCACGCCGTCCACCAGCGACATGAGCGCGTCGCCCGTCCGCCGCTGATCGACGAAGCTCGGCCCCAGCGCGAGCACATGCTCATAGACCCGCCGACGCACAGCGACCTTGGTAGCGGTCGCCGTGCGGTAGCTCACCGCGTCCCGCGCGTACTGCAACGCCGCACGCGCCGCTATCAGCCCCCCAAGAGCCGCCAGCGCAGGCGTAATCTCACCCAGCGAGCCTCCCTCGAACACCCGCGCGATGACCCATCCAGTCAGCGCCAGCCGGGCAATGCTCGCCCCCAACGCCAGCAGCCCAACGACCGCCGCCAAGACAATCCTGCCCCGCAGCCCTCGGGTCATGGCAAACAAGCGCGGGCTAAAATACATGCTGCGGGAGCGTCCCCTCTGTCATGTCACGCGGCCCTCATGGAATCGGCAGCCATGATACCCCAAAACGATGCCGGGGCGGGTTGCGCCGGCTATCCTGCGAAAGTCGCACTTCGCCTACAGCCCATGCCAGAACTCGTCCGACTGCCCGAACGTCATAGGGGGAGGCTGTCAACCAGCTCCCCACTCGAAGCTCGCCGCTACCCGCGGCTCCCCAGCCGCCGCAGCCGCTCCCGCAAAGTCCGCGCCTCGGACTCGGCTGCATCCGCGCGGTATTCGGCTGCATCTGCGCGTTCCGTCTCGGACTCGGCATACAAGCGTAGCTCCTCGGGCTTGCGCAAGAACTGCCCGGCAACCGGGTCGAAGACCCGCAGCTCCCCAGACTCCCAGCACAGGTTCAACCCCAGCGCCGTACTGTAACCCCATACCAACCCATCCGGCTCGCGCTGTATGGGCAGAGGCTCGTACACACCGCCCACCAGGATGTCCCCAGCAAGCGCGGCGTCGTGATAACGCCCTCCCGTCCAGTCGAACCGCCAGTACTCGCCCACGCCGTAGCCCGCGTACATTTCACGCTTGACCGTGTAGTCCCGCCGCCCGGTGGCGCGGGACGCGATCTCGAGCACGAAGTCTGGCGGCTTCCCAACCTCGCGGACCACGTAACCATTGCGCTTCACAATCGCCTTGGGGTCATCCACGCCGAATGCGACGACGCAGTCTGGGGCAAGCCTTTCCGAAGGGTCGCCCCCATTCTGTCGGAGGAAGCCTGCGCCGCCGACGAGGACATCGGCGCGATGCGCGAAGTGCGCTCGGAGGAAGGTATCGAACTCGGTATCGCTGTTCCGCTGGAGCATGTCATGCGCCCGTGGAGGGTCTGGCAGCGGCTCCAGGACGCCGACATCTTCGAGTTCGAGCGCCGGTTCGGTTGTCATTGCAGTCATCATCTCCCATCATGCAGCCCAGCCGCGCGGTGCATGAGACTATAGCATACCCCTCAGTCCGGGAGCATCCCGCATCCCCTATGCCAAGCACAAGACCCGCGCCGCCCTGATAACCATCCTCAGGATGGGCTCCAGCAGGTCCCGCAGCCGGTACGCCATGAACGCCGCGGCCACCCCTATCAGCGCCCCCGCGGCGATGTCCGACGGATAATGCGCCCCCGCGTACACCCGCAGGAATGCGTGGAGGCCAGCCGCCGAAAGCAGGACCGCCCCAGCGCGCCTGTCGAACCACCACACGGCCGCCGCCAGCCCGATGAAGGTCGCAGCCGAATTGGACGGCATCGACGAGTCCGTCGGCCTGTAGAAGAGCAGCGTCACGTCCAGGTCCTCGAATGGCCGCGCCCTGAAGTAGTACGAGTTGATTGTGAGAACTGCCGCGTTAGCCAAGCCGACGGACGCGAGGGCAGTCAGCACCCCGATCTGCCTCGCCATCCGCGCGGAGTCGTCCCGGACCCCGAACCAGATGAAGACAAGGCTGAGCCCAAGGAAGGCCGTGATCAGGTAGTCGCTTACCAGCCACTCGACCAGGCCGTCGAGCGGCGCGACCCTCCCGGCGGCTCCATTCAGCCAGAGAAGTACGGCCCGATCTGCCTGCGACACTCTCTCCACCAATAACGAACGTTGTGGACCAGCGCCCTGAGGTACGTCGTCGCCGCCAGGGACTTCAGCCCCGCGCCCGTCTCCACGTGCTCACGACGGGCGTTGTGATTCAATACGGACGATAGGGCCATCGTCACGACCCATGCCGTAACGACGCCGGCGAAGAAGGCGAACGCGATCTCGTTGGATGACAGGCCGCCCATATGGTCGCTCAACTTCCTGTCCTTCGTGATGAAGAACCACAGAGCCGCCGCAACCGGAAGCGCGAAGCCCAGCAGCGCGGTAGCCCGAGGCGACTGGAAGAATAGGAGACCGCGCAGCCCGCCCCGCATTGCCGCAAGCTGAAGCGCGCCGACCGCAGAGACCGTAACCAGCATGTAGTAGTCGAAGGAGAATGGCTTCACGCAATACCCCGCCACTCCCGACAGACGTTCGCATACGGCGAGTATGTAATAGTCGAAAGAGAAAGGCTCCATCGCCTCGGCCTGTCCTCATCCGCCGCCCGGCGTTATCGCCGTCGTCCAGTGGGCGTACTTCGGGTTGTCTCCGCGGATGATCCCCAGGTAGGCGTCCCGCAGCGCCCCCGTAATCTCGCCCACCTCTCCGTCGCCTATAGCCCGGTTGTCCAGCTCGCCGACCGGCGTAACGTGCGCCGCCGTGCCCGTCAGGAACACCTCGTCGGCCAAGTATATCTCGCTCCGCCGGATGCGCCGCTCGACCACCTCCAGCCCAAGCTCGTCCTCCGCCAGCGTCCACACCGAGTCCCGCGTTATGCCCGTCAGGTTGTTCTCGCTCACCAGGGGCGTATGCAGCGCGCCGTTCGCCGCCATGAACAGGTTCTCCCCGGACCCCTCCGACACGCTCCCGTCCTGGTTCACGAATATCGCCTCGTCGAACCCCGCAAGCGTCGCCTCGGTCTTGGCAAGGATGCTGTTGACGTAGTGCCCCGATATCTTCACCCGCGGCGGTATGATGGTGTCGTCGATGCGCCGCCACGATGACGTAGTGCAGCGGATAGCGCCCTCCGCCTCGATGTACGACCCGAAGGGCACCGTCATCAGCGCGAAGTCGCTGCTCAGCTCGTGGAGCTTCAGGTTCGCCACCAGCTCCTGGCTCTTATATGCGATGGGCCGTATGTACACGTCCTCCCGATAGCCGCACCGCTCCAGCAGCTCGACCGTTATCCCCATCAGGTCGTCCACCGAGTGCGGGATGTCCATCAGCATTATCCGGCAACCCTGCAGCAGCCGCTCGTAGTGCTCCGGCGCGCGGAACACGAACATCTTGCCCCGCTCTTCGTTCCAGTTGCCCCGAATCCCCTCGAACACCGCCGTCCCGTAGTGCAGCGCGTGGGTCGTTATGTTCACGTTCGCCTCCGACAGTGGAACGAACCGGCCGCGGAAGAACGCAAGCGCCTCGGGCATCTAAGGACTCCTTTGAGAAAAGCTGCCGCAAATTATACTGAAACGCCTTCCGTAAGCACAACTTGCCGCCGCCCCCGGTTGCGGTGGATTGCGGCGGCGTAACGGGGTCCTCCCTACGAGGCGCCCACGAGGCGCCTCCTCTCCCGTCATAGGGTTAGGGTAAGGGTGATTCAGGATGCCAAGACTACACAGCGGCTGACATGTACTATAATGGGCTGCGCCATAAGAATGCTTCACTACCAATGTCAGCGCTACCCGGTTGAGCGCGGCGCTTGACCATGAGCGCCAGCGCATTTCAGGCGCCCCGCGGCACGAGGGACGTGCTCCCCGACGCGCAGGGGCACAAGCGTTTCGTCGAGCTCGCGGCCTCGCGGGCCGCGGCGGCGTTCGGGTACGAGCGCATAGACACCCCCACCTTCGAGGACGCCGGCCTGTTCGTCAGGGGGGTCGGCGAGACGACGGACATCGTCGAGAAGGAGACCTACACCTTCAAGGACCGCGGCGGCGACCTGCTCTCCCTGCGGCCCGAAGGCACCGCCCCGGTCTGCCGCTCATACCTGCAGCACGGGATGCGCAACCGGGCCCAGCCGGTCAGGCTCCACTACATATGCCCCATGTTCCGCTACGACCGCCCTCAGGCGGGCAGATACCGCGAGCTGAGCCAGTTCGGCGTCGAGATCATCGGGGACGCAGACCCGGCCGTGGACGCGGAGGTCATAGAGCTCGGCTGGGGCCTGCTGAGGGACCTGGGCCTGTCCGGCATGGCGCTGCTGCTCAACAGCATCGGCGACCCGGCGTGCCGGCCCCGATACGTCGCCGCCCTTCGCGAGTATTACGAGGCCCGCGCAGACGCCATTGCACACGACGAATGCCGGCGGCGGCTGAAGTCGAACCCCTTGCGCCTGCTGGACTGCAAAGAGGCGTCTTGCCGCGCCCTCATCCAGTCCGCCCCAAGCAGCATCGAACACCTATGCGCCGAATGCTCCGCCCACTGGAACGAGCTCCTGGCCTGCCTCGACCAGCTTCGCATACCCTACCGGCTCGACAGCCGGCTGGTGCGCGGCCTCGACTATTACACCAGAACCGTGTTCGAGATCACGCCCCCCGGCGCGGGAAGCCAGGGCACCATACTAGCCGGAGGCCGATACGACGGCCTCATAGAGCAGATAGGCGGCAGCCCTACACCCGGCATCGGGTTCGCCGCCGGCGTCGAGCGCATCATCCTCAACCTGCAAGAGCAGAAGATCCCCGCGCCAGCCGATGCCGGAACGAAGGTCCTCCTCGCCCACCTGGGCCCCGACGCCAAGAAGTTCGCCCTCGTCCTCGGCTCCGACCTGCGGTCCCGCGGCGTCCCCGCCATCCTCGCGCCAGCGGGCAGAAGCCTCAAGGCCCAGCTCCGCTACGCATCCTCCGTCAGCGCCACACACGCCGTCATCATCGGCGAGCGCGAAATCGAGTCCGGGACGCTCGTCCTCCGGGACTTGGCGCACAGCCGACAGCAGAACCTCTCACGCCGCGACCTGATAGCATCCCTCGCATCCCCTGTCATGCAGGGGCAGCCGCAATGAACCTGCGCAGAGCCGCCTCCCGTATGACGGCCATCGTAACTCAGCGGCGCAACTCCTCTACCCTAGGCAATCTCGGGCGCGCCTTGGCTGCGCGCTATCAGAACATAAGCACGGGGGGAGGGAGGCGCCAGATCGCCGCTTGGTGGCCTATCGCGCTCGCCCTATTTGCAGTTCTCATGGCCGTCCGCTCTGAAGTCCCGCCTGTGCCGACATCCACTCCCGAAGAAGTCCCGCCTGCGCCGACATCCACTCCCGAAGAAGTCCCGCCTGTGCCGACGTCCACTCCCGAAGAAGTCCCGCCTGTGCCGACATCCACTCCCGAAGAAGTCTCGCCTGTGCCGACATCCACTCCCGAAGAAGGACCGGCTCTCACCACTCATCTGTATGCGCTCGAGAGCGAGTCTGTCAGACTCGAAAGATTCACCGGGCACGGGGGAGCCATCGAAAGCATGGGTGACGACCTGCTCGTCGTTACGCCGAAGGGAAGGTTTGCCCTGATCTCCCGGGACGGGACTGTGGAATATCTCGGCGGCAGTGTTCCGATGAATGTGACGGCGCTTGAAGCCCATGCGGATTACAATGACCCTGATTTCAGGCACGCGGACTTTCGAGTTGCCGATATTCTGTTGAAGGAACTTGGGGAGGGACGTTACGAGTTGTTTGCAACTCATCATTATTTTACCGGCGAGTGCATCCGGTTCAGGCTGTCGTCCACGACGATTCTGCGAGACGAAGAGAGCGTCACGGTCATGCCGGACTGGAGGACGATCTTCGACGCGGAACCCTGCCTGCCCCTTATCGGGTTCGCAGGGTCCGGGGCAGGCGGGAAAATGTTGACAGACGGCGCGAACCACCTGCTGGTGATAATCGGGGACCACGGAATAAATGGATGGTGGGGATGGTGGAAACGACCGCTGTTCGATACCGCCTTGGATATGAGCAAACTCCTTCGTATTGCCATCGAAACAGGAGAGGCGGAGACGCTGGCTATCGGTTTCCGCAACTCACAAGGGCTGGCGCGGGATGTGGACGGCAACCTCTGGGCGACGGACCACGGGCCGCAAGGCGGCGACGAGTTGAACCTGCTGGAGCGGGGAGGCAACTATGGCTGGCCCCTGGTCTCCTACGGGGTTGAATATGGCGGTGTGGTTCCCGAGAACATCGAGGATGAGGAGGTGGGCAAACACGACGGCTTTGCGCGCCCCGTATTCGCCTGGGTCCCGTCGCCGGCCCTGTCCGCCATCGCCGTCAACGACGAGAAGCGGTTCCCCCTGTGGAAAGACGACCTGCTGATTGCTTCGCTGAAAGATCAATCCCTCTTCCGAGTCCGTCGTCACGGGACGGACGTGCAGTACGTCGAGCGGATCGAAGTCGGCCACCGCATCCGGGACATAACGCTCATGCCGGACGGACGCATAGCCCTGTTTCACGATGGACCACAGGTTACATTCTTGAGTCGGTCCCCAAGGTACTGCGATGAGGAATCCAGGAATCGCCGCGACGTCTACTCCGTCAACTGCGAGTCCATCACAGCATCGCCGCCGGACTCACCGGGCGCGGGAGACCCGGGTACGGACACGGCGGCAGGCGACCAGCTATTCGGCCTGCACTGCAACGTTTGTCACAACCTGAACGTCGAGTTGCACGGCCCCGGTCCGCACCTCGTCGGCGTCATCGGGCGGCGGGCGGGCGAGGTCCAAGGCTACCGATTTTCGGCTGCGTTCGATTCGTTGGACGTCGTCTGGACGCGGGACAGCATCACGCGGTTTCTCACCGACCCGGAGCAGTTTGCCCCAGGCACGTCCATGTCGTCATCTGGCATTGGAGAAGCGGAAGCCCGCGCCATAGCCGACTACATCATCAGTCTCGACTACCTGGAGAGGCTGGTTGGAGGTCGCGAGCCAGCAATCCAATCTGACTTTGACGTGTATCTAATCGAAAACAGTCTCATCTACGCAAAAGAGGATTGCGCCCGCGCCGACACGGAGGCAATGTTCTTCCTCGCCCTCTACCCGGTTGACGCAGACGACCTCCCCGACCATCGCAAGCCGCATGGCTTCGACAACCTCGACTTCAACTTCGACCGACGCGGAGAGATATTCGACGGCAAATGCCTAGCGGAAGTCCCCCTACCGGAGTACCCTATCTCCGAAATCACCACCGGCCAGTACGTCCCCGTGGATGGCGGTTTCAATCATATCTGGGAGGGGGAGTTCCGCCTTGCGCAGTAACGGCTTGAACATGCTGGATAGACTCGCCTCCATAGAAAGACGCTACCAAGAGATAGAGGCGCTCCTCGCCGACCCGGAGATAGCGGCGGACTACGCCCGCGTCCAGAACCTGGCTAGGGAGCACGCCGCCATCAGGGAGGTCGCCGGCCTCGCCGCCGAGTACCGCCAGGTCATGGAGGACATCGAGCAGACCGGGGCCCTCGCCCGCGACGAGTCCGACCGCGGCATCGCCGCCCTCGCCCGCGAAGAGCTGGCCGAGCTCGGAGAACGAAAAACCCGAATCGAGGACGACCTGCGCGTCGCCCTACTGCCGCGCGACCCCAACGACGAAAAGAACGTCATCGTAGAGGTCAGGGCCGGCGCCGGCGGAGACGAGGCCGGGCTATTCGCCGCCGACCTATACCGCATGTACAACCGCTACGCCCAGCGACGGGGATGGGGCATAGACGTCATCAACAGCAACGAGACCGGGCTGGGCAGCATCAAGGAGATAGTCTTCAAGATCGAGGGCGAAGGCGCTTACAGCCGCCTCAAGCACGAGAGCGGCGTCCACAGGGTCCAGCGCGTCCCCGTTACCGAGTCCAGCGGGCGAGTCCATACCTCCGCCGCCACCGTCGCCGTACTCCCAGAGGCCGAAGAAGTGGACGTCCAAGTAGACCCCGACGACCTCCAAATAGACATCTTCCACTCCAGCGGGCACGGCGGACAGAACGTCCAGAAGGTCGCCACCGCCATCAGGATAACCCACAAGCCCACCGGCATCGTCGCCGTCTGCCAAGACGAGCGCTCACAGCTCAAGAACAAGCAGAAGGCCATGTCCGTACTCAGATCGCGCATCCTGGCGCTGGAGACCGAGCGGCAGCAGAAGCGGATTACCGACGCCCGGCGCTCACAGGTCGGCACCGGCGACCGCTCCGCCAAGATTCGCACCTACAACTTCCCCCAGAGCAGGGTTACCGACCACCGTGTCTCACTCACCACCCACAACCTGGACCTCGTGCGCGACGGCGACATAGACCAGTTCATAGACGCCCTCATCGCCGACGAGCAGAGCCGCAAGCTCGAAGAGTCCGGCCTCTGAGTCCACGTGTAGATCATGCTGACACGCGCGGGAGCGCCTTGCAGATCCGCCATGCTTGGATGGCTCGGCAACATTGCCCTGGCCCTCGCCGGCCTCGCGGCCCTGGCCTGCTCCTCCGCCTCCGCGCCGACCCCGGCTCCGGCCCCCATGCCCGCTCCTACCCCAGCGGCCGGCGGCGCCCCGCCAGAGGTGCGGCTCGGATTGGCCACCGTGGACCTCGGCGTCGGCCCCAACCGATTCGCCTTCGGCATCATCGGCCCCGACTCAAGGCCCATCCGCGTCCCGACCGCCAGGGCAACCTTCATGTACATAGACTCGACACCCTACCAGGTCAGGGCCCAAGCCGAAGCAAGCTTCGTCACCTGGCCCGCGGGCCGCGCGGGGGTCTACGTCGTCAACGACGTCGAGCTCGACAAGGCGGGCCGTTGGGGACTGGTCGTCGAGGTCGAGACCGAGGACGGGCTGACACGCATAGGCCAGCTTGGATTCGACGTCGGGGTTGCCAGCTCCTCCCCAGCCATCGGCTCCCTGGCCCCGCGCAGCCTCAACAAGACCGCCAACGGCGTGGACGACCTCGGCGAGATCAGCACCTCCCCAGAGCCCGACCCAGACCTCTACCGCGTCACCATCGCCGAGGCCATCGCCGCCGGCGCTCCCACCGTCGTAACGTTCGCCACTCCAGCCTTCTGCCGAACCTCAACCTGCGGCCCGCAGGTCGAGGTCGTGTCCGCCCTCGAGGACAAGCGCTCGGACGAAGCCAGCTTCATCCACGTAGAGGTGTACGACAACCCCCTCGAAATGGGGGGCGACCTCTCCAAGGGCCGCATATCCCCAATCCTCGAAGAATGGGGGCTGATATCGGAGCCATATACCTTTATACTTGATGGGGAAGGCGTTATCAGGTCAAAATTCGAAGGGTTCGTCACCGAGCGGGAGCTAGAGGCGGCCCTCGAAGAGGTGTTGGGATAGAAGGTTGGGAGCTATGAAGCATCGAGTCGCAGCGTTCGCCGCCGCATTCCTGGCGCTGGCGGCCCAAGGCGCGGCCGCCGCCCAGGAAGACCCGCGCCCGCGAGAGATCTTCCACCAGGTCGAAGGCCCATACGAAGTCGGCCTCGCCCTCCAGCCCTACATACCCGCAGTCGGACAGGTCCACTTCATCCTCAGGCTCACGGACCCCGCAAATGGCGAGCCAATAGACGACGCCATAGTCAGTATGAGAGCCGACCACGAGCAGGAAGCCGCCGAACCCTTGGCGTCCCCCATCCTGCACTACCCCGAAGACCCAGGGTCATACCGCGCTAACATGACCTTCCTAGAATCCGGAAACTGGGTATTCGCCATCACCATCGAAAAGGGCGACGCCGAACCCGTCGACGTCGAGCTTACCCTCCCCGTCGCCGAGCCCCCACTCCCAGCGGGCCAGGCCGGCACTTTCGTATGGATAATAGTCTTCCTCGCCCTCATCGGCGGCATCCTCTTCCTCTGGAACCGCTCCCGCAGAATCAGCGACACCGACTCCATAGTCCGCCGCTGGTAGCCCGCCGCATACCGACGGGGAGGCAGTCCGCCTTGTCCCCTCTCCCTTGACGGGAGAGGGCTAGGGTGAGGGTGATTCAGGATGCCAAAACTACATGGCGGCCTTAGGACACAGGCGCTTGACCCGCTCATGGCGAAGCTGGCGTCACTCGTGCGGTGCCGGCGTGGCCCCCTCCGCGTAGTCAGCCACCTCCCGGATCCGCAGCTCCCCGTCCTCCTCCTCGTACGTCACCACAACAGGCATCCCCTGCAGCATGTGCTGCCGCAGGTGCGACGGACTCACCCCGCGATAGCCGCGGCCCGAAAGCTCCCACACCGCGCCCTCTTCGTCCTCGACCCTCAGAACCTCGACCTCCACCAGCGACCGGGCGCTCACCTCCAAGACGAAGCCGTGTACCATCCCGCCGCCGTCTCCCCCTGGGTCGCACGCGGTCGCAAAGAACGCAAGAAGAGCCGCCGCCACGGCCGCCGCGCCGTTATGCCGAAAATGCACGATTCACCTGGGACACTGCCATCTAACGCCATATGATACACTCGCGCCGATGCCTCTCCACGTAACCACGCCCGCCATCGAAGACCTCAGCGACCGCGTGGACGATGCCCTCAAGGCCGTCCTCGCAGACCGCGACATGGGTCTATACCGCATGATGTCCTACCACCTCGGCTGGGACGACGGCCCGGAGGCCAGCCCTCGCCCACCCATCCGCAGCCACGGCGTCGCCTGCCTCCTCGCATCCCAGGCCGCCGGAGGCCGCGCCGCCGCCGCCTTGCCCGCCGCCGCCGCCGTCGAGCTCGTCGAAAGCTTCGCCCAAGTTCACGACGACGTCCAGTCCGGCCAGCCCCAGCGAGACAAGCGGGACGCCGTGTGGTGGGTATGGGGCCCCGCGCAGGCCATCAACGTCGGCGACGGACTCCACGCCCTCGCGCGTCTCGCACTCTTCCAGATACAGGAGCGCGGCGCGTCCACAGAGACCACCTACCAGGCCGTCCAGATGCTGGACCAGGCCGGCCTAGACCTCTGCGAAGGACGCTTCCATGACCTCGAAGCCCAGGAGCGCATAGACCTCGACGTGGACGGCTACCTCCGCATGGCCGAAGGCAAGACCGGCGCGCTCTACGCTTGCGCCATGGCTCTGGGCGCGCTGACCGCGGGCTCGGACCAGCCAACCATCGCCGCTATGTCCGCCTGCGGCAGGCGGCTCGGACTCGCCCTCCAGATCCGCAGCGACGTCCGCGAGCTCTCCGACCACGCTCCCAGCCCCGACGTGCTGAACAAGAAGAAGCTCCTCCCCGTGGTACACGCCTTCGCCACCGCCAGCATCTCCGATAAGCGGCGACTCGGCGACCTCTACTTCAAGCGCGTGCTTGCCCCGGAAGACGCCGCGGCCCTCCGCGGCGTGCTACATGAAATGGGTTCCATCCAGTTCTGCGAGGACCTCGCCGCCCGTTACAGGGCCAAAGCCATGGCCGCGCTCGAACCCGCAATCCCCCCAGACAGGCTCCCCCCCGTGAAAGACTTCATGGACGCCCTGCTAGACTCTCACACTCATTCACCAACGCATCCGGCGCCGTGACCATCGCAAAGCTCGTTACCCTGCGCGACCTAGACCTCGACGGCAAGACCGTCCTCGTCCGCGTGGACTTCAACGTCCCGTTCAGGCCGGGCTCTACGGAAATATCAGACGACTCGCGCGTCCGCGCCTCACTCGCCACCATACGCTTCTTGGCAGATCGCAGGTGCAAGGTCATCCTCTGCTCCCACGTAGGCCGGCCCAAGGGCAGGGTGGTCGAGGAGCTCCGCGTCCAGCCCATCGCGGCGCGCCTCGCCGAGATAATCGGCCGGCCCGTGCCCATAGCGCCCGACTGCGTCGGCCCCGGCGCGGCGGCCCTCGTTGACTCAACCCCGCCCGGCGGCCTGCTCATGCTCGAAAACCTCCGCTTCCACCCAGGCGAAGAGGCCAACGATCCGGGTTTCGCCCAGGCCCTCGCGGCCCTCGCGCAGATATACGTGAACGACGCCTTCGGCGCGGCGCACCGCGCCCACGCGAGTACCGACGGCGTCGCGCGGCTGCTCCCCGCGGCCGCCGGGTTCCTCATGCAGCGCGAAATAGACATACTGGGCTCCGTGCTGAACGCGCCCAGGCGACCCCTCGTCGCCATCCTCGGCGGCGCAAAGGTGTCCGACAAGATAGCCGCGCTCCAAAACCTCGTGACCAGGGCCGACAAGCTCCTCATAGGCGGCGGTATGGGAGCCGCGTTCCTGAAAGCCAACGGCATGGACGTCGGCGCGTCACTCGTCGAGGACGACAGGCTGGACGTCGCCCGCGAAATAGCCGACGACGCAGCCAGGCTGGACGTACAGATGCTCCTCCCCACAGACGTCGTCGTAACAGACGCATTCGCCGAGTCCGCGTCACGACGGGTAACCCCAGCCGACCAGATACCCCCAGGCTGGATGATAATGGACATAGGCCCCCAGACCGCCGCCGCATACGTCGAAGCAGTCCGGGACGCGGGCGCGGTCATCTGGAACGGCCCCATGGGCGTCAGCGAATGGCCCCCATTCGCCGAAGGCACCAATCGCCTCGCGCGAGCGCTCGCAGCGCTGGACCACGCCGTAACCGTGCTCGGCGGCGGCTCCACCGCCGAAGCCGTAGACGCGCTCGGACTCACCGACAGCATGACCCACGTATCCACGGGCGGAGGCGCGTCCCTCGAGTTCCTCGAAGGACGCACGCTGCCAGGCGTCGCAGCCCTCATGAATATCCCATCCGATTACGCCGCATGATAGACTTCCCCAACATTCGCTCCCTCTGCCAAGCCACCGCGAGCAAGATAGCGCTCCTCGGGGTCGACGGGCTCGGCGGCGTCCCGCATCCCCGCACGGGAAGGTCCGAGCTCGAAACGGCGTCCCTGCCGAACCTGGACAGCCTCGCCCAGCGCAGCGCAGCCGGAGTAACTACCCCAGTCGCCCCGGGCATAACCCCCGGCAGCGGCCCAGGACATACCGCCCTCTTCGGATACGACCCGGTCAAGTACCTCGTCGGGCGCGGCGTTCTGGAAGCTCTGGGACTGGGCGTTGAGCTAGGCGGCGATGTCGTCGCCGTCCGCGGCAACTTCTGCGACGTGGACCCGGCCGGCGCACTCATAGACCGCCGAGCTGGCCGCATCCCCACCTCCGAGAGCGCCCCACTCGCCGCCATGCTGAACGAAATCGAAGTCCCCGGCGCGGACATATCGGTTCACCCGGGCAAGGACTACCGGTTCGTCCTCACCATCCAAGGACCAGGGCTCGGCGCTCGCGTATCCGACACCGATCCGCGACCGCCCGACGAATCCCCATCGCCCGCCCTCGCCCTGGACCACGATTCCGTTGCCACTGCCGACGCCGCCAACGCATTCGTATCTGCCGCCCGCTATCGCCTCGCGGGCAGGGACAGGGCGAACATGGTCCTCCTGCGCGGCTTCTCCAAGGCCCCCGACTGGCCCCAGATGCCGCGCGCCTATAGGCTCGCGCCAGCCGCCATTGCCGCCTACCCCATGTACCGCGGCCTCGCCCAGCTGCTCGGAATGTCCGTCCTGCCAACAGGCGACACATTCGACCACGAGCTCGATACCCTGGAGCGCAGCTTCGACGACCACGACTTCTTCTTCCTGCACTACAAGCCCGCCGACGCCGCCGGCGAGGATGGAGACTTCGACGCCAAGGTCGCCGCGCTCGAACAGCTCGACCAGCGCATCCCGCGCCTGCTGGACCTCGACATAGACACCCTCGTGGTCGCAGGCGACCACTCCACCCCCGCCGTCCTCGCCAGCCATAGCTGGCACCCGGTCCCACTGCTGATAAGCGCCCCGCACACGGCCGGCGACGGCGTGGAAGCGCTGACCGAACGCGCCTGCCGCGCGGGTTCCATCGGCAGCGTCCCAGCATCCAGCGTCATGATGCTCGCCCTCGCCAACGCCGGCAAGCTGACCCGCTTCGGCCCATAGCGCAATCGCGCCTTATCCCCTCTACTTGACGGGAGAGGGTGATCAGCCGTAACGCCCCCGGCCCTCGCGGACCATCGCTATTATCTCATCAGTGGTAACGTCCAGGTCAACGCCTTCCACGTCGAGCGGCGAACCTCCAAGACCTGCGCTCCGACCAGCGGCGCGACGGGCATCGCCCTCTATCAGGGCGAAGGCTCGCTCGGCCAGCGCGCGCACGTCCTCAGGCGGAGGCGCCTCAGAGCCGTCGCGCTTGCGTATGGGGAGACCTTCCCTCAGTGTGTCCCTAGCGACCCAGCGCCAGCCCTCACTCAGCGCCCCGGGAGCGCCGGCTGGCCGGCAGAAGTAGATCATGTCTATGTGCTGGTGATACCCGTCCACGGGGTCGTGGATGTCTTCTATCATGATGGTGAACGGGGGCGCCACGCGCTTTGGATATTCGAGATCGAGGCGCGGCCCTGTCTGGACGACCTCGGCGGCCAACCCCGTCTCCTCTTCCACCTCGCGCAGGACGGCTTGAACCGGGTCCTCATTGGCGTCTATGTGCCCCCCAGGTGGAAGCCACGCCTTGACCTTCGGGTGCCAGTGCAGGGCCACGCAGCCCTCGTGGACCACGTAGCCCGTTGCGGTGAAGTGCCTTGCCGCTGGCGCGGCCCCCTCGCTTCGCGGCATCTACTGCCCAATAGGCGCGTCATCGGGGGATGCGGCCGTCTCGCCCTGCGCCGCCTGCTTGGGCCTGCGCGGCTGTGACGCGCCGGCCCTACGACCCAAGAAGATTGCCGCTCCGAGTATCGCCGCGATTACGGGGCTGAATACCAGCAGCCAGATACCGGCGGTGGCCGAGGCTGCGGTAACGGTGGTGAGTGTCCTGACGGCGGTCTTGGCCTGGTCCGCGAGGCTCCAGCCTGCGATGACCCAGCCCTCCGCCTCCCGGACGCTGACCTCCACCGCGCTCGAACCCTCGACCGCGCCCGTCGCCGTCTTGCCCGTGATGGTGAGCCTTGCCATGTACGGGGCGGGCCGGTGGTTTTGATATGCGTACCTTGCGACCGCCGTAGTCACGCCATTTGCCATGCTGCCCACCGCAGGCTCCGACCCGTCCCCGAAGTCCCACGTGAACCGCACGTCTGACATGCCCGCCGGCCGCGTGAACGAGCCGGATAGCTCGACCTCCTCGCCAGCCTCGACGGAGACCCAATCGCCGGCGAAGACCTCGATGTTCGGCTCCCTGAAGACGCTCATGGTCAGGGTGTCCTCGCCCTCGACCACGCCGCCGTCCCCGAACCCCCGGATCTGGAACTGGACTATGTAGGGCGACTCCTTCTCGTCGTCGTAGATGTGGTTGACGGTCGCCGTAACCCGCTCGCCTTCGTTCTCGGTGGGACCCGTGCGGCTGCCAGCTATCGCGTTGCCGTCGCCGAAGTCCCAGGTGTACTCGAAGCGGTCTATGTCCGCGGGAGGGTTGAAGGACGCGCGGAACCTGGCCGGCTCCCCCACTCCTGCCCTGAGGTCTGGGCCGGCGTCAGCCCTCATCTTGCCAGGCTGCTTGTTAAGCGTTACGTTCACTAGGGAGAAAGCGGACGTCTGCTCCAAGAACTTGATGCGCCCCTCCAGCCGCTCCACGTTGCCCTGGGTCTCGGTCAGCGATTCTTGGACATCCAGCGCTTCCTCGACCTTCTCGGCGCGTTCCATCAGCCGAAGCAGGGCCGCTTCCGTGGCCCTCAGGTTGGTCAGCCTGCTGCTCAGATCAACGTACTCGTCGGTAACGTCCTTGCTGGTCGAGCTCTCGAACTGCACGTCGAGGGCGAGCCGCCTGACCGTCTGCACCGCCTGGTCGAGCATATTGGCGGGGACGCGGAATGAGATGGAGCCGCTGTACTGCTGCGGGCGGTTCGAGGAGACGACCCAGCCGCCCAGCGACTGCGCCGCGTCTGCTATCGCGTCAATCCCCGCTCCAACGTCATCCACCTCGATGCCCATATCCACAGTGCGGACGATTATCCGTTGCTGCGATACCAGCTGGGCTGCCTGCTCGCTCGCGGTGTCCACGCCCTGCTCCGCAACGGCGAAGGATGCCTTGGCCGCCGGCGCCGCGCCCGCCTCGGCAACTGCGCTCGCCCGGGCTGCCGCCGGCGCCGCGCTAGCCTCGGCGGCTACACCCGCCTGGGATGGCGCGTCAGCCATGGCCATGGCGGCGGGACCCGACGCGGCCTGCGGCGCGGCTGGGGCCGCGAACTCCTCGTATGAGCCATCTTCCCCTTCCCCTCCGCAGGCTGCTGCAGCCATCAGCGCGAGCAGCGTTGCCGCGAGCGCCAGCCTCATGGTCCGTGTAACGTTCGACATGGCGTCCTCCGCGGCGAGCTTCCCAAGCAACGGCCTGTATCATACATCACGCTGATACTATTCTTACAACGTCCAGGTCGGCGTTGAGTTGCTATCATGTCGAGGCGCGAACTCATCAAGGAGAACACGCGATGCGGATGAAAGGCAGGACTGCGCTGGTTACGGGCGGCGGCGGCGGCTTCGGGCGGGCTATCTCACGGGCGTTCGCCGACGAGGGCGCTCACGTGGTGCTCACGGACGTCCGCGAATCGGGCCGCGACGTCGCGGACGAGTTAGGCGGGGCGTTCATACAGGCGGACGTGTCGAGCATCGAGGGCGCGCGGGAGCTGGGCAGGCGGGCGCTGGAGGAGGCCGGGCGCGTCGACGTCCTGGTCAACAACGCGGGACTGCAGCGCATAGACCCCATAGACCAGTTCCCCGACGACGAGTGGGCGAGGCTGGTGCAGGTCATGCTCATCGCCCCGTTCCAGCTCACCAAGGCGGCGCTGCCCGGAATGAAGGAGCGCGGCTGGGGCCGCATAATCAACCTGTCGTCCATACACGGCCTCGTCGCAAGCCCCTACAAGTCCGCATACGTGTCCGCCAAGCACGGCCTGGTAGGAATGACCAAAACCGTCGCCCTGGAGGTCGGGGAGTATGGGGTTACGGTCAACGCCATCTGCCCCGGCTATTCGAACACGCCGCTGGTGCGGGCGCAGATAGCCGACCAGTCGCGGACGTTGGGCATCCCGGAGTCGGACGTCATGGAGAAGGTGATGCTCGGCCCGGCCGCCATCAAGCATCTGGTGGAGCCGGAAGAGATAGCGCAGACAGCAGTCTTCCTGGCATCGGACGCGGCCCGCTCTATCACGGGCGCGGCCATAGCCATAGACGCAGGCTGGACCGCGCGGTAGCCGATGGGCAGCCAGCCCAATGAACCCTCAGCCGCTATGATACACTCCAACACGCGATTTAGGTGAATATCCATGTTGACGCGGCTGCGGCTGGAAAACTTCAAGTCCTGGAAGGACACCGGGGACATCGCGCTCAAGCCCATAACCGGCTTCTTCGGCGCGAACAGCTCCGGCAAGACCAGCTTGATCCAGGCGCTGCTTCTGCTGAAGCAGACTGCCGATTCCTCGGACCGCGGGCTCGTCTTCCACTTCGGCAACAACAGGACGCCTGTGAACCTGGGCGACTTCGAGAGCGTCATACATGGACACGATACAGGGAACGAGCTGAAAATCGCGCTCGATTGGAACGCCGAGAGACCGCTCAGGGTGACGGATACCAGCGCTAACCAAGAAGTCGTTCGAAGCAATCACATCGGGTTCGAGGTTGCATCTCAGGAGGTGGAAGACCGAGCGGGGAAGTCGTTGATAGTTGACCAGATGTCATACCACGTCGGCCGCGCGGTGTTCGGAATGCGCCGCAATTCCAAATCGAAGTATGACCTCTTCACAGATGGAACGGATTTCGAGTTCGCCCGCCGCGGGGGACGGGCCTGGTCTCCGCCTGCGCCAGACCAGTGCTATGGTTTTCCCGGCCAGGCGCGCGCCTACTTCACAAATGCCGGGTTCCTTTCCGACCTCGAATTCGCGCTGGAAGAACGCCTGTGGCGCGTGTACCATCTTGGCCCTCTTCGCGCTCACCCAGAGCGTAGATACACCTGGTCAGGCGCCGAGCCTACCGACATGGGCCGCGCGGGTGAATCCGTCGTGGACGCGATACTGGCATCTCGAAAATGGGGCAACATCATTAGACGCGGCAGAGGCAAGCGGAGCCGCACTCTCGAAGAGCATGTCGCCAACTGGCTAAAAGACCTTGGGCTGGTTCACGACTTCCGTATCGTGCCCCTTGCCGACGGGATCCCGGTATTCGAGGTCCGCGTCCGTAAAGCGCCTGGTTCGACCGAAGCGTTGATTACCGACGTCGGCTTCGGCGTTTCCCAGGTACTCCCGGCGCTCGTGCTGTGTTTCTACGTCCCAGAAGGCTCCACCGTGATCTTGGAGCAGCCTGAAATCCACCTGCACCCAGACATTCAAGCCGGACTCGCAGACGTGTTCATCGATGCATGGAAGACTCGGAAAGTGCAGATAGTGGTCGAGAGCCACAGCGAGCATTTGTTGCATAGGCTTCAGCGCCGCATTGCCGAGGAGGGTATTCCGGAGAAGGACGTCGGCCTGTTCTTCTGTTCGGCGGATAGCAACGGCTCCAATCTCACGCCGCTCGAACTTGATACCTACGGGAACATAGAGAATTGGCCGAAGGACTTCTTCGGGGACCAGTTCGGCGAGATTGCTGCCATGAGCGACGCCGCACTGAAAAGACAGGGATACGTCGAGTGAAGGAGGAAAAAGCGGAAGTCGTATTGGATACTAATGTTGCCGTGGTAGCCAACGGCAAGGCCGAACAGGCAGGCTCAAAGTGTGTGACGGCTTGCAGAGATAAGCTGCGCCAGATACAGGAAGGGCGGCTGATACTGCTGTTGGACGACAAACGCCTGATAATGGAGGAGTATCGCAAGAACCTCAACCCATCAGGCCAGCCCGGATACGGCGACCGTTTCTTCAAGTGGCTCTGGTATGCCCACATGCAACATTGCCGCATAGTACGCGTAACCTCCAACGACATACGTGAATTTGAGGAATTCCCGGATAACCCTGACCTCGCGGCGTTTGACCGGGATGATCGCAAGTTCGTTGCCGTTGCGCTGGCGAGTGGAAGCAATCCCAAGATTCTCAACGCTGTGGATACGGACTGGTGGGTTCATCGGGAAGCGCTGCGTAGGCAAGGTGTGGAAGTGGCGTTCCTGTGCCCGGAGCTCATGAGCAATGGCCGACCATAGGACGCTGGAACGAAAAATTGGCGCGGTCTTCCTTCATAAGGACCTGCTGCGCCTTGCCCTCGTACACGGCTCGTTCCGGAACGAGAACCCCGGCTCGTTCCCGGAGTCGAACGATCGGTTGGAGTTCCTCGGCGACGCGGTTATCGGCGCGGCAGTGGCGGACGAGCTGTTCCGGCGCAACCCGGGTTGGGCGGAAGGCGAGCTTACGCAGGCTAGGTCCACGCTCGTGAAGGACGAGACGCTGGCCGCGATTGCCCGCAAACTGGACCTCGGCCCCTGCTTGTACATGGGCAAGGGCGCGGAGGCGACGGGTGGACGAGACCAGGACAGCATCCTGGCGGCGGCGATAGAGGCGCTGGCAGGCGCGCTCTTCATCGATCAGGGCTACGAGGCCGCCCGCGATTTCGTGGTGAGGCTACTCTTGCCGCCGGAGGCTGCGGGCGCAGTCGCGCCGGAGAATCCCAAGGCGGCTTTGCAGGAGACCGTGCAGGCCCTGGGCCTAGCAGCCCCCTCTTACGAGACCACCCACGCCGGCGGCAAGGCCCACGCGCCCACCTTCACATCCGAGGTCACGGTCGGCGGCGAGGTGATGGGACGCGGCTCCGGGCCGCGCAAGGCCGCTGCGGAGCGGGCGGCGGCGAGCCAAGCGCTCGAAGCGGCGCGGCGCGAGCCCCGTTAGCGTCCTCTCACCCGAACGCTGACTGGAGGAACTCCAGGTCGAGCTCGGGGTACACCGGGTAGCGCCGTAGAAGGGCGGCTACGCGGGAGCGCGCCTCTCCCAATGCCCTTTCGTCCGTCTTGTAGCGGGCCTTGCTGAGAGAGCCGGCGCTCCGTCCTCTGGCGATCTTGGCGGGCTGGCTGTTGGAGAGCGCGAGCTTGACCACCGACGCTATCTCCGCCATCTCGCTCCTGCCCATGCCCAGCGTCGTCAGCGCCGGGGTTCCGACGCGCAGTCCGCTGGTGTACCAGGGGCCGTTCGCGTCGAAGGGCAGCGAGTTGCGGTTCAGGGTAATGCCCGCGTCCCGCACAATTGATTCCGCCTGCCGCCCCGTAAGCCCGAATGGCGTAACGTCTATGAGCATCAGGTGGTTGTCCGTCCCGCCGGTCAGCGCCGTCATATCCTCCTCCATGAAGGACTCGGCGAGAGCCGCGGCATTGCTCACGACGTCGCGGGCGTAACTGCCGAACTCCGGGGCGCTGGCCTCCTGGAACGCGACGGCCTTCGCCGCCAGCGCGTGCGGGAGCGGGCCGCCCAGAATCAGCGGACAGCCCTTGTCCACGTGCTCGGCAAACTCCTTCTTGCAGAGAACCATGCCTCCGCGCGGGCCGCGAAGGGTCTTGTGGGTCGTGGAGGTTACGACGTCCGCGTGCGCGACGGGGTCGTAGTCGCCCGTGAACACGCCGCCCGCCACCAGGCCGGAGAAGTGCGCCATGTCCACCATGAAGACGGCGCCGACCTCGTCGGCTATCTCCTTGAATATCCTGAAGTTGATCTTGCGCGGGTAGGCGCTGTATCCGGCTAGGAGTATCAGCGGCCGGACCTGTTTGGCGCGTTCGCGCACCTGACCGTAGTCTATCAGGCTGGTCTCGCGATCGACGTCGTAGGTCTCGGCTTGAAACATGCGGGCCGATATATTGTGCCGGTAGCCGTGCGTGAGGTGCCCGCCGGAGTAGTAGCTCATCCCCAGCAGCCGCTGGCCGCCGAGCGCCGCCCTCAGCTCGCCCCAATCGGAATCGGAGAGCGTGGAGACGTCCTTGGCCTCGAGCCGATGCAGGAACGGGTCCTGCACCTTGGCGGAGAGGATTGCGGAGTATGCGACCAGGTTCGCGTCCGCTCCGGAGTGGGGCTGCATGTAGGCGTGGTCCGCTCCGAATATCTCCTTCGCGAGCTCTGCCGCCCGGCTCTCCACCGCGTCCACGTTCTCGCAGCCCGCGTAGAAGCGGTGGAACGGGTATCCCTCGGCGTACTTGTCTGTGAAGAGGTTGCCCTGGGCAAGCTGGACTGCGAGCGACGAGTAGTTTTCGCTGGCAATCATCTTGAGGTTGCGTCGCTGGTCTGCCAGCTCCGCGACTATGCTCCGGGCGACTTCGGGCGCGGCTGCGGCGACGCTCTGCAGCGCGGCCAGATACGCCACGAACCCGGCGTCGGGCGCGGCCCCATCGGACCCGGACGACGCCAGGTACTCCGCCAGCGGGGATATGCTCTCGTTGCTCGCAGTCGTCAATTGCCTTTACCTCTGCATTCTCTTCGCGCTCTGGAATTGACCCTAAACCGAGCCGTCTATCACCACGTCCAGCAGGGTAGGCTTGCCCAGTTCGAGGGCTTCCTTCATCGCCGGGCCTACGTCCCCCGGATCTTCTATCCTTCGGGCGTTCGCTCCCATGCCGCGGGCTATCTCCGCGATGTCCGGACGGATGGGAAAGTCCATCCCCATGTAGCGGCTCGTGGGCTTCTCTTCCTTCATGACGTGGGTCTTGTACAGGTTCATGTTGAGCTTCAGGACCCGGTAGGTCGAGTTGTTGCATACGACGTACACGACAGGCAGCCCCTCGTTGGCCGCCGTCCACATCCCCTGTATCGTCATCATCGCGCTTCCATCGCCGTCCACCGCGACGACGGGCCTGTCGGGGTTGGCGAGCTTGACGCCGAGCGCTCCGCCCATTCCCCAGCCGAGCGCTCCGCCGCGCCCGCCGTAGATGCTGCCGGGCTCGTCGAAGTCGAACGAATCGAGCAGGGCCCCGCCCGACGTTACCGCGTCGTTGATGATGATGGTGTCCTTGGGGACGGCGGCGGCGACCTCGGACATGAGGCGCTCGGCGGACATGGGCTTGGTGTTCCAGCGGGCTTTCAGCCTGCGCTCGGCTGCCTCGCGCTGCGCCGCCTTCCGCTCGGCTGCGACCGCGGCCCTGCCCTTCGCCGCCTCCCGCGCGGAGCCCGGCATCATGCCGTCCAGCGCGTCGGCCAACTCGGAGAGGGCGGCTTTCGGGTCTGCAATCATGCCCACGTCGGTCGGCAGGTGGGAGCCAACGCCGGAGGCGTCGGCGTCCAGGTGGATGAGCTTCGCGTCCTCTCGGAAGAACCGCGCGGCAGGCTCGGAGAACATGTAGTAGGCGGACATCATCCTGCCGACCGCCAGGACTGCGTCCGCCCTGCCCACAGTGTCCGCCGCCTCGGGGAATCCAAGCCGGACGCCGCCCAGGTACTGCGGATGCGACGACGGGAAGTTCATCTCGGAGTATGACGCCGAATATACGGGCGCGCCGATGAGCTCCGCCACCCGGACCGCCTCTGCGCTGGCGTCCGACTGCGCGACGCGGTCCCCGACGACCATGACCGGGTTGCCGGCGGCCGCCAGTATCTCGGCGGCGTCCTCCACGGCGCGAGCGTCCGGGGGCGTCCTGAAGTAGCCCTGCGGCGACGGGTATATGTCCATCTCGCCTTCGTCGTCGAGGGCGTTGGCCGAGAAGGCCACGAACGCCGGGCCCGTAGGCGGCGTCTTCGCCTCGTTGAAGGCGCGGCGCAGCAGGGTCGGGACCTGCTCCGGGTGGGTCGCCTCGGCGGTGAACTTGGTGAACAGCCGCACCATCTCCGCGAGGTCGGTGCGTCCGCGGGCAAACTCGCGTATGTCCAGGTTGCCCGCGCTGAGGACGAGGGGCGTGCCGCCCTCCTTCGCGTTGTGCAGCAGGCTGATGCCGTTGGCGAGCCCGGTCTCGATGTGGAGGTTGATGAAGGACGGCTTGCCGGTGACGCGGGCGTACCCGTCCGCCATCCCCATCGCCACGCCCTCCTGGAGTACCAGCTTGTACCTTAGCTCCGGGTGCGATTCGAGCTCGTCCATGATGGCGGACTCGCTGGTCCCAGGGTTCCCGAAGACGTACTCGACCCCCTCGGCTTTCAGCATCTCCATGAGTGCCCGTTTGCCCGTCATCCTCGTCATGCGCAACCTCGCCCCCCGTGATAGACCTCCACGGTCAGCGTCCTATTCTACCCCATCCGCACGCTGGGCAAATCGCGTCTAAACCCCGCCGCGCCGCCAGTCTTGCCAAGCCCGGCGCCGTAGAATGCGACGTTCAGGACATGCCTTACCGAAGGAGGGAACTATGCTAACTCTCGCGCCGCAGGAGATCGAGGAATACGCGGAGCGGCATACTACGCCGCTGCCGCCCCATCTCGCTGACCTCGCCAGCTTCACCGCCGAGAACATGGAGGGCGCCGTCATGCTCTCCGGTCCCATCGAGGGCGGCCTGCTCCAGACGCTCGTTTGGGCGTCGGGCGCTCGCCGTGTCCTCGAGATCGGCTGCTTCACCGGCTTCAGCGCGCAGATGATGGCCGCGGCGCTTCCGGACGACGGCGAGCTCGTAACTTGCGAGATAGACCCGGATACGGCAGAGGTCGCGCAAAGCCACTTCGACAGGAGCCCGGACGGCCGCAAGATAGACCTGCGGCTCGGCCCGGCGGCGGAGACGCTCACGTCCCTTGACGGCCTGTTCGACCTCGTGTTCATAGACGCCGACAAGACCTCGTACATCCACTACTACGAGCGTGCGATGGACTTGCTGGCGGAGCGCGGAATCATCGCGGTGGACAACGTGCTGTGGAGCGGTCGAGTACTCGACCCGCAATCCGAGGCCGACAAAGCGATAGCAGCTTTCAACGACCACGTCGCCGCCGACCCAAGGGTTCGCCAGGTCGTCCTCACCGTCCGCGACGGCCTGATGCTGATTCGCAGGGCCTAGCAGTTGGTGTTGGACGCGCTGAATTGCCCTCACCCTGGGTCTCTCCCCGTGAGGGGGAGGGTGATGAAGGCTGGCGCCTTCGTCTATGGTCGTTTCGTCTCGGTCGGCTCCTTTCTGTTGGCGCTCTGGCGGGTTCTAGCCGCTTCTGCGCCTGGCTTATCGCCCTTTCCCCTCTAGGGGGAGGGGACGCAGGGCGGGGCGTTTTGCCCTCACCCTGGCCCTTTCCCCCGTGAGGGAGAGGGAACTTGGCGGGTCTTGCGACCCGCGTTCCTGTCTACTCCTGGTTTCCCCCGCTCTCGCGGGAGATGAGTATGCCTTGCAAGGCAGTGACTCCGGTACTTGCTTCGAGGATGCCGACGTCGATCGCCCGCCGACACTGGGGGTGCAGCCCCTCCTCTAACTTTCCCGGACGGCTGACGGTCCTTTGCGGGACCGCCTGCGTTTCGCGCTTGGACCTTCCACCCGCCAAGGCGTCGGGCTGCGCTGGCTACGGTCCTCCCGGTCGTCCGAGAGTCCGCACCTGGAACGGGGGAGGCACATTTGGCACTGCGTCCTCCTGTCGAGACGCCGGAACACAGAGCGGCCTTCTCATACCGCGGGGGCCCCGTCCCAACAACAGCGGCGGCATGAATACCCAGATTTGGCAGAGGTGGCTCTGTGCCCGTTTGGGATACGTCCCTTCGGGCCGTCTACCAGAATAGCACGGCTGTTCTCGCGGTGTCAAGGGGTGGATTGGGGCAATTTGGGGGCAATTTTCGGGATTGGGGATGCAGGCGAGACGCCTGCGGTCCTAGGATGAGGGGCGCTGGGTTACGCAGAGCAGCTCTAGCCGCCGCTTTCGTATGCGCCTATGTCGCTTGCCGCTCCCTGGGGACGGCTTATGCCCCGCTGGTCGGCGGCGGGCGCCATCCCGTCGTCCGCGGCGTCGATAGCGGGGCTGTCCTCGAACAGCACGTACCGCGCGGCGAAGCCGTCGCCGTCGCGGATGACGCCCATGCCAGGGTCTATCGGCCTCTCTGGGGCGCCCACCATGTCGCCCGGCTGGGGCCTCAATTCGCAGGCGACGCCGTTGCCCACCAGGTTGT
The DNA here is from genome assembly GCA_958296115.1 of uncultured Dehalococcoidia bacterium. GTDB lineage: Bacteria > Chloroflexota > Dehalococcoidia > Lucifugimonadales > CAJWER01. Next base: position 808,919 of record OY282442.1, on the reverse strand, counting down.
GTCCCAGCGACCTCGCGACGTCGGCCGAGGTGAAGCAGTCTGGGCCCACCTTCGACTCGTTCTCCGCGATGATGGAGTTCCCCAGCGTCATCATTCCGCTGGAGACGTTGTGGACTCCGCCCCCTTCCGACGGAGCCCGGTTATGGCTCACCGTGCTGTTGGTGATGCTCATCTCCGCTCCCCAGTTGAATATGCCCCCGCCGTCCGAGCCCGCCTGGTTGTCCATGACCACGACGTTGACCATGGTGAGCTCGCTCCGCGTGTATATGCCTCCGCCTCCGAACCGCGAGGCGTTGCCGATGATGGCACTGCTCTTCACGACCACCACGCCGCCTTGGCTGTTGTGCAGCCCGCCGCCCTTTCCGCGGATTGCCGCGTTCCCAACCAACGCGCTGTCCGCAACGGTGATGGTGGCGTCGTTGAATATGCCTCCGCCGTGTCTCGCCGTGTTGCCCTTCACCACGCTCCGCGTGAGCGTGAGGGTCCCCCCTATCAGGTTGAATATGCCCCCGCCGTGAACCTCCGCTTCGTTGTTCCTCACCACCAGGTCCGTGAGCGTCAGATGGCCCTGGTTGTAGATGCCGCCGCCCCAGGTCGCCTTGCCGCCCTCGATGGTCATCCCGGATATCTCGACGCGGTCCCTCGGCACCATGAAGACACTGACAGGCTCGCCCGGCGGGCGCGGGCCTGCCCGAATCAGGGTCGATTCCGGGCCTGCGCCGGCTATCACGAGGTCCTTGTCCACGAGCAGTCCGCCGTACCTGAGCAGATATACCCCCGCGGGAACTTCCACGACGGAGCCAGGCTCGGCCGAGCGGATGGCCTCGCGCAGAGAGCAAGGGTCCGAGCAGCTCTTCCCGCGGCTGTCCTCGGTGGCGCCCACCAGGATGCGCGGCGGCGGCGGACCAGCGATGCGCCGGAGGCGGATACGCCCCAGGTCATCCTCGGATACGGCCTGGCGAACGGGCGGTCCGCCCGGATCCGCAAGCGGCTCTGCGGGACCGGCCGGCTGTTCGCAGCCTATCAGCGCGCCGACTCCAAGCATGACCGCCGCGACGAAAGCGACGGCCAGGGAACGCGCCACACGCTCGCTCCAACGCGCCTCCATCTGAACGCCCCCCCTATCAGCGCGCCGATTATATACCACATCCATCCTTGCGCCTCGCGTCCTTGCGTTCCTCGCCTCGCTCCGCTAACCACCGGCAACCCCACTATGGTATAGTCCATCTCTACACCGGTACGGGATTGGCATTGAAGTATTCCCTGTTCAGCTTGGTTCGCAACGGCCTGAGCCATCATGAGAAGTGGCCTAGGGCTTGGCGCAAGGTCGAGCCCAAGCGCGAGTATGACGTCGTGATAGTCGGCGGGGGCGGTCACGGCCTCGCAACGGCGTATTACCTGGCCAAGGAGCACGGCGTCACCAACGTCGCGGTCTTGGAGAAGGGCTACCTGGGCGGGGGGAACACGGGCAGGAACACGGAGGTCGTCCGCTCGAACTACCTGTGGGACGAGGCGGCGCACCTGTACGAGTTTTCCCTGAAGCTCTGGCAGGACCTGAGCCGCGACCTGAACTTCAACCTGATGTACAGCAAGCGGGGCGTGTTGAGCCTGGGGCATAGCCTGCAGGAGATGCGCGACATCGCTCGCCGGGTCAACGCCAACCGGCTCAACGGCATAGACAGCGAGCTGCTGACGCCCGAGCAGGTCAAGGAGTTGGTTCCCATACTGAACACGTCTCCGAGCGCACGCTATCCCATACTGGGCGCGTCGTTGCAGCGCAGGGGCGGCACGGCTCGGCACGACGCGGTCGCCTGGGGGTTCGCGCGGGCGGCGGACGCCCGGGGCGTCGACGTGATACAGCAGTGCGAGGTTACGGGCATCCGGCGCGAGAATGGCGCGGTGGTCGGCGTGGATACGACGAAGGGACACGTCGCCGCCAAGAAGGTGGGCGTGGTAACCGCGGGCAGCTCCGGAGTCCTCGCGGAGATGGCGGGCTTCCGGCTGCCGATAGAGAGCCATCCGCTCCAGGCTTGGGTTACCGAGCCTATCAAGCCGGTCTTGGACTCCGTGATAATGTCGAACGCCGTCCACGCCTACGTCAGCCAGACCGACCGGGGCGAGCTGCTGGCGGGCGCGGGGATAGACTCGTACTTGGGATACGGGCAGCGGGGCAGCTTCTCGGTCATCGAGCACGCGGTCGCGGCGCTCATCGAGCTCTTCCCGATATTCAGCAGGCTGCGGATGATGAGGCAATGGGGGGGCATCGTGGATACCTGCCCGGACGCTTGCCCCATAATCGGAGAAACCCCAGTGCGCGGCCTGTACTTCAACTGCGGCTGGGGCACGGGCGGGTACAAGGCGACGCCCGGGTCGGGCTGGGTCTTCGCCTACACCATGGCGAACGAACGGCCCCATGAGCTGAACGCGCCCTTCTCACTCGACAGGTTCACGACGGGACATCTCATAGACGAGCACGGCGCGGCGGGCGTGGCGCACTGACCAAGCCCCAGCCAAGAGCGGCCCCATACACGAATATGACCATCATCCACGAGGAGCCGATACGTTGCTGCTGATAGAGTGCCCGTGGTGCGGGCCGAGGGACGAGTCGGAGTTCGCCTACGGCGGCGAGGCGCATATCGTTCGCCCGCCGGACCCGGCGAACGTAAGCGACGAGGAGTGGGCGGATTATCTCTTCTACCGCAAGAATCCGCTGGGCGACCACCAGGAGCAGTGGCAGCACGCCTCGGGATGCAGGCGCTGGTTCAACGCCCAGCGCGATACCTTGACCTACCAGATAGAGCGCGGCTATGGCATCGGGGAGGCCGCGCCCGGGGGTGAAGGATGATCGAGCCGAACAGGCTCGCGGCGGGCGGACGGATCGACCGCGGCAGGCCGCTGGGGTTCACGTTCGACGGGAAGAGCTATGCCGGCTTCGCGGGGGACACGCTCGCGTCGGCGCTGCTGGCGAACGGGGTGCGGCCAGTGGCGCGGAGCTTCAAGCACCACCGGCCGCGCGGCATAGTGGGAAGCGGCGTAGAGGAGCCGAACGCCCTCGTTCAGCTGGGGTCAGGGGCGCGGACGCTTCCCAACTACCTGGCGACGCAGGTCGAGCTGTTCGACGGACTGGAAGCGCGGAGCGTCAATGCGTGGCCGTCCGCAGCCTTCGACGCGCGGGCGCTGCAAGGGCTGCTGTCGCGCTTCATGCCGCCCGGCTTCTACTACAAGACCTTCACTTGGCCCAGTTGGATGTGGCCCTTCTACGAGCGGCAGCTGCGCCGCGCGGGCGGGTTCGGGGTCGCGCCCTCGGAGCCGGACCCAGACCGCTACGACAAGACGAACTCCCATTGCGACGTCCTGGTGGTGGGCGCAGGCCCGGCGGGGCTGTCGGCTGCTCTGGAGGCGGGCCGCGCAGGCGCAAGGGTCATCCTCGTGGACGAGCAACAGGAGATGGGCGGAAGCCTGCTGGGGAGCCGGGTGAAGATTGACGGCGCGCCGGCCTCGTCTTGGCTCGACTCCACGCTCGCGCAGCTCCGCGAGATGCCCGAGGTCCGCCTCCTATCCCGCGCCACGGCCTTCGGCTACTACGACCATAATTTCGTCGCCGCCCTGGAGCGCGTAACCGACCACCTCGGCCCAGTCGAAGGCCCAACGCCCCGGCAGCGGATATGGCGCATCCGCGCCCGCCAGGTCGTGTTGGCGGCGGGCGCGATAGAGCGGCCCCTGGTCTTCCCGAACAACGACCGCCCAGGGGTCATGCTCGCGTCTGCCGTATCCACCTACGTCAACAGGTACGCCGTATCGCCGGGGAGACGAGTGGTCGTATTCACCAACAACGACAGCGCGTACCGGGCCGCCCTCGACTTGGCGGACGCGGGTTCGGAGGTCGTGGCAGTGGCCGATCTCCGGCCAGACCCAAAGGGCCGGCTCGTGGACGAGGCGCGCCGGCGGGGCATCGAGCTGCTGGCGGGTCATACGGTCGTAGAGGTGAAGGACAGGAACGGCGTCGAGGCGGTCGGCCTCATGCAGCACGACGGAACATCCGCCTTCGGCGGGACGAGGTGGACGGAGTGCGACCTGCTGGCAATGTCCGGCGGCTGGAATCCGACGCTGAGCCTCTACTCGCAGTCCGGCGGACGGCCCGTCTTCGACGAGCTGAGGGCCTGCTTCGTTCCTGGCCCGTCGACGCAGGCCGAGCGTTCGGCGGGAGCGTGCAACGGCGAATTCACCCTCCGAGGATGTCTCTCCCAGGGGCACGCCGCCGGCGCTGGGGCCGCCGCGGCGGCCGGCTTTGGAGACGGAAGGGCGGCCGCAGCCGTTCCCGACGTGGACGATGGCAAGGAGGGCCGGACCCGCGCTTACTGGATAGCGCCGGGCGCCAAGCCGGTCGGCAGGTCCGGCAAGAGCTTCGTGGATTTCCAGACCGACACGACGGCGGTGGACATTTCGATAGCGGCAAGGGAGGGTTACGAGTCCATCGAGCACGTCAAGCGATACACGACTTTGGGAATGGGGACGGACCAGGGCAAGCTTGGAGCGGTCAACGGCGTCGGCGCGCTGGCGGGGATGCTCGGCGCTTCGATTCCAGAGGTGGGCACGACCACCTTCAGACAGCCCTACTCCCCCGTCACCTACGGCGCGATTGCTGGGCGGGAAGTGGGCGAGCTGTTCGACCCCGTGCGGAAGACGCCAATGCACGAATGGCACGCCGAGGCCGGGGCCGAGTTCGAGAACGTAGGCCAGTGGAAGCGGCCCCTGTACTATCCGCAGCCCGGCGAGAGTATGCAGGACGCCGTTGATCGAGAGTGCTTGGCCGTGCGTCGGAGCGTCGGCATCCTGGACGCTTCGACGCTGGGCAAGATCGACGTGAAGGGGCCGGACGCGGCCAAGCTGTTGAACCGGGTCTACGTCAACGGCTGGACGCGGCTCGGCGTCGGGCGCTGCCGGTACGGATTCATGCTCGGCGAAGACGGCATGATCCTGGATGACGGGGTAACCGCGCGGCTGGCGGAGCGTCACTTCCTGATGCACACGACCACCTCCGGGGCCGCCTCCGTGATGTCCTGGCTGGAGCGGTGGCTGCAGACGGAGTGGCCCGACCTGCGGGTCCACCTCACATCGGTTACGGACCACTGGGCCACCGTGTCCATCAACGGCCCGAACGCCCGCCGAGTCGTCGCCAAGATATGCCATGACGTGGACCTGTCGAACCAGACGTTTCCGTTCATGTCCGTCCGCCACGGCGAGGTTGCCGGAGCGCCAGCGCGCATCTTCCGCATCAGCTTCGCCGGAGAGCTCTCCTACGAGGTGAACGTGGACGCCAATTACGGGCGGCGCGTCTGGGAGGCGGTGGTGAGCGCGGGCGAGGAGTTCGGAGTTACCCCTTACGGCACCGAGGCCATGCACGTGCTGCGGGCCGAGAAGGGCTACGTGATCGTGGGCCAGGACACCGACGGCTCGAATACGCCGGACGACATGGGAGTCGGGCGCATGGTATCGGCTCGCAAGGACTTCCTAGGCAAGCGCTCCCTCACGCGCCCGGATACGCTGCGCGAGGACAGGAAGCAGCTCGTGGGGCTGCTCACCGACGGCGGCGAGGTCCTGCCCGAGGGCGGCCAGATAGTCGAGGACCCATCGGCGAGGCTGCCTGTCCCCATGCTCGGCCACGTTACGTCCAGCTACTACAGCGCGACGCTGGGGCGGCCTATCGCCCTGGCGGTCGTGAAGGGCGGCCGCGCCAGGGAGGGCGAGACGCTACACGTCCCGCTGGCCGACGGGCGCTCTATCCGGGCAAGGGTCGCCAGCCCGGTATTCTACGACCCAAGCGGGGAGCGGCAGAATGTCGAGTAACACGGCGCGGCGGCAATCTCCCCTGGCGGCGTTCATGTCCCGCGCGGAAGACGACGAGGCGGTCGGACCGGCCGGCGTCGTCATCTCGGAGCGGCCATATCTCGGCCACCTGAATCTGCGCGGCGACCCGGCCGACGGCGAGTTCATGGGAGCCGTCGAGAGGACGCTGGGATTCGCCCTGCCGGCCGCGCCCAATACCGTCTTCTGCGGCGAGGAGGTCCTCGCTCTCTGGCTGGGCCCCGACGAATGGCTGATAATCACCCCGCAGGATGGACAGGGCGCGGTCGAAGACGCGCTGAACGCGGCGCTCGAAGGCGCGGTCGCGTCGGTTACGGACGTCACCGGCGGACAGACCGTGATCAATATCAGCGGCCGCAATGCCCGGGACGCGCTGGACAAGGGATGCACTCTCGACCTACACCCGCGAGCCTTCGGGGAGAGGCAGTGCGCCCAGACGCTGGTGGCCGGCGTGGGCGTAACCCTGCGCTGGGTGGACGACACGCCGTCCTTCGACCTCGTAGTCCGCCGCAGCTTCGCGGAGCATCTCGCGCTATGGCTGCGCGACGCCGCGCTGGAGTACGGCGCTGCGGTGGGGTGAGACCCTGCTGAATGTCGGCCCGCGGCTCAACAGAACGGCAAGCCAAGCTCCGAAAAGTCATTATGCGCCACGTCTCGCAGCTCCGATGGCACGCATCCGGTCAAGCCGTCATTCTGCGCTAGGAACAACCCTTGCAAGTTGGCGAGACTGCCCAACTCAGGCGGTATCTCACCGCTCAACTGGTTCCCATTGAGGTACAGGCTTGTTAGATTTGTGAGATTGCTGAGTTCGGCGGGTATCTCACCGCTCAACTGGTTTGCCGAGAGGGACAGCCATGTTAGATTTGTGAGATTGCTGAGCTCGGGGGGTATCTCACCGCTCAACTGGTTCACAATGAGGTACAGATATATTAGATTTGTGAGGTTACCGAGCTCGGCGGGTATCTCGCCGCTCAACTGGTTTGCCGAGAGGTTCAGATATGTCAGATTCAAGAGTCTGCCTAGCTCAGGCGGTATCTCACCGCTCAACTGGTTCCCATCGAGGTACAGCCTTGTCAGGTTTGTGAGCCTGCCCAGCTCAGGCGGTATCTCACCGCTCAACTGGTTCCCATCGAGGTACAGCCTTGCTAGATTTGTGAGGTTACCGAGTTCGGCAGGCATCTCGCCACTCAACTGGTTTGCCGAGAGGTCCAGATATGTCAGATTCGAGAGTCTGCCCAGCCAGGACGGTATCTCGCCGTCCAAGTGATTATCACTGAGGGACAGGGATACTAGATCTAAGAGACTGCCTAGCTCAGGCGGTATCTCACCGCTCAACTGGTTATCATTGAGGTCAAGAATTGATAGGTTTGTGAGATTGCCGAGCTCCGGCGGTATCTCGCCGTTCAACTGATTAATCGAGAGGTTCAGCGTTGTCAGGTTTGTGAGATTGCCGAGCTCGGTAGGTATCTCGCCGCTCAACTGGTTATCATTGAGGTACAACTCTATTAGATTTGTGAGATTGCCGAGCTCCGGCGGTATCTCGCCGTTCAACTGATTAATCGAGAGGTTCAGCGTTGTCAGGTTGGTGAGATTGCCGAGCTCGGTAGGTATCTCGCCGCTCAACTGATTACCACCGAGGTACAGTCCTATTAGATTTGTGAGATTGCCGAGTTCGGCAGGCATCTTACCGCTCAACTGATTATCACTGAGGGATAGGACTTCTAGATCTATGAGACTGCCTAGCTCCGGCGGTATCTCACCGCTCAACTGGTTATCATAGAGTATCAGTCTAGAGAGGCGCCCTCTGTCATCTATAGTGACGCCGTGCCATTCACCGATTGGCGCGTGGCTCAGCCAGTTCTCATTGTTCATCCAATGCGCGCCGTTGGTAGCGATGTAGAGCGCCACCAGTGCGGCCCTGTCCGATGAACCCGCCGGGCAGAAAGGCAGCCCGAGCTTGTGCAGGTCGTTATCCTCCACCGCTCGAAAACTTCCAGGCACACACCCGGTCAGGTCGTCATTCTGCGCTAGGTACAACTTTTCTAAGTTGGCAAGGCTGATCAGCTCCGGCGGTATCTCACCGCTCAGCTGGTTCCCATTGAGGTACAGCACTGATAGGTTTGTGAGGTTGCCGAGCTCGGCGGGTATCTCGCCACTCAACTGGTTTGCCGAGAGGTCCAGCCCTATTAGATTTGTGAGGTAATCGAGCTCGGCGGGTATCTCGCCGCTCAACTGGTTTGCCGAGAGGTCCAGCCATATTAGATTCGAGAGTCTGCCCAGCCAGGACGGCATCTCGTCCAAGTGATTATCACTGAGGGATAGGACTTCTAGATCTATGAGCCTGCCCAGCTCCGGCGGTATCTTGCCGCTCAACTGGTTTGCCGAGAGGCGCAGCCCTATTAGATTTGTGAGATTGCCGAGCTCGGCGGGTATCTCGCCACTCAACTGATTATCACTGAGGGATAGGACTTCTAGATCTAAGAGACTGCCTAGCTCCGGCGGTATCTCACCGCTCAACTGGTTATCATAGAGTATCAGTTCAGAGAGGCGCCCTCTGTCATCGATAGTGACGCCGTGCCATTTACCGATTGGCGCGTCGCTCAGCCAGTTCCCATTGTACCTCCAATTCGCGCCGTCGGTAGCGTTGTAGAGCGCCACCAGCGCGGCCCTGTCCGATGGAACCTCCGAGCAGACAGGCAGCTCGGGCAGGTCGTTATCCTCCACCGCTCGAAGACTTCCAGGCACGCACCCGACCAGTTCGTTCTCCTGCCTGAGGTACAGACCTGTTAGGTTGGTGAGGTTGCGCAACTCCGGCGGTATCTCACCGCTCAACTGATTCCCCCAGAGGTTCAGCGTTGTCAGGTTTGTGAGATTGCCGAGCTCGGGAGGTATCTCGCCGCTCAGCTGATTATTCGAGAGGTCAAGAATTGTTAGGTTTGTGAGATTGCCGAGCTCGGCAGGTATCTCTCCGTTCAACTGATTATCCGAGAGGTCAAGAATTGATAGGTTTGTGAGATTGCCGAGCTCGGCAGGTATCTCACCGCTCAACTGGTTCCCATTGAGGTACAGCCTTGTTAGGTTTGTGAGATTGCCGAGCTTGGCGGGTATCTCGCCGCTCAACTGGTTCCCATTGAGGTGCAGCACTAATAGGTTTGTGAGGTTACCGAGCTCGGTGGGTATCTCATCGCTCAACTGGTTTGCCGAGAGGTGAAGCTCTATTAGATTTGTGAGGTTACCGAGCTCGGCGGGTATCTCGCCGCTCAACTGGTTATGCCAGAGGCTCAGATATGTCAGATTCGAGAGTCTGCCCAGCCAGGACGGTATCTCGCCGTCCAAGTGATTTGAACCGAGACTCAAGCCTTTCAGGTTCGTGAGGTTGCTCAGCCACGACGGTATCTCGCCGCTCAACTGGTTCCCACTGAGGTACAGCCTTGATAGGTTTGTGAGATTGCCAAGCTCGGCGGGTATCTCACCGCTCAACTGATTATCATAGAGATCCAGCGCTATTAGATTTGTGAGGTTACCGAGCTCGGCGGGTATCTCACCGCTCAACCAATTATCATTGAGGTATAAGAATTCTAGGTTTGTGAGGCCGCCAAGCTCCAACGGTATACTGCCGATCAACTGGTTCCCATCGAGGAACAGCCTTGTTAGGTTTGTGAGCCTGCCCAGCTCAGGCGGTATCTCACCCCTCAACCGGTTCCCGTCTAGGCCCAACTGCTCCAGATTGCCGCTCAACAGGCCACCGGTGAGGAAGACGCCGTACCATTTACCAATTGGCGCATCGCTCAGCCAGTTATTGTTACCCCACCAATTCGCGCCGTCGGTAGCGTTGTAGAGCGCCACCAGCGCGGCCTTATCCTGCGACGTATTCGTACCGGTAGGCGTGGGCGTGCTGGTCGGCGTGGGCGTAGGTGTGCTGGTCGGCGTGGGTGTGGGAGCGCTGGTCGGCGTGGGCGTGGGAGCGCTGGTAGGCGTAGGTGTGGGCGTGCTGGTAGGCGTAGGCGTGGGCATAGGTGTGCTGGTAGGCGTGGGCGTGGGCATAGGTGTGCTGGTAGGCGTGGGCGTGGGCGTGCTGGTAGGCGTAGGCGTGGGCATAGGTGTGCTGGTAGGCGTGGGCGTGGGCATAGGTGTGCTGGTAGGCGTGGGCGTGGGCATAGGTGTGCTGGTAGGCGTAGGTGTGGGTGTGTTGGTCGGTGTGGGCGTGGGTGTGTTGGTCGGCGTGGGCGTGGATGTGTTGGTCGGAGTAGGTGTGGGGGCAGGCTGGCTGCACGCCGACAGCGCCAGCATCGCCACAAGGCAAGCAACCCAAACAACGCCATGCGTCTGCCAGAGTTCAGGCAGCGAAGAGCGCCGGGCCGATAAAAGGGGGAGGAGCATTTCGCCAATTCGCAGAACCATCATGGCATAACTATAGACACGGTCCAGTCGAACCCGCAAGCCTCGCACGGCCTGCGCGACGCCGCGCTGGAGTACGGCGCTGCGGTGGGGTGAAGCCTGCTACAGGCCGGTGAGCCGGGGCTGAAGCGGCTCGTCGTCGTCCCTGTCGAAGCCTGACACGCCGACTCCGACGAGCCTGAACTCTCTGCCCGGGCGCAGCTCGCTCCGGAGGAGCGTCGCCGACGCGAGGGCGATGTCTTCTGGCGAGCTCACAGGCTCCGGCAGCGTGGCCTGGCGCGTGAAGGTGGTGAAGTCGGCGAGGCGCAGCTTCAGCTTCACAGTGCGGCCTTTCAGGCCCGCGCTCGCCAGGCGCCGCCCGACGCGCTGGCTCAGTTGGTCGGCGAGCTCGTAGAGCGCGTCCGGGTCGCCGGTGTCGCTCGCCACCGTCGTCTCGGCGCTGACGGACTTTCGCTCCCGGCGCGGAGCGACCGGGCTGTCGTCCAGTCCGCGGGCGAGCCGGCTCATGTAAGCGCCTGTCTTGCCGAACCTCTTCGGCCACCAGTCGTCCGGCTTTGCCGCCAGGTCTCCGATGGTCTCGATGCCCTCGGACCTCAGCCGAGCCGCCGTCTTCGGTCCTACGCCCCATAGCTTGCCGACGGGCAGGGGCGCAAGGAAGGCGCGCTCGGAACCGGGCGGCGCTATGGTGAGGCCGTCCGGCTTGTCCATGTCGGACGCAATCTTGGCGACCACCTTGCTCGTGGCAGCGCCCACAGACAGCGTCAGGCCGGTCTCCGCCTTCACGCGGGCCTTGAGGTTGGCGGCTATCCGCTCGGGAGGATTCTCCCCAGAGACCCTGCTGGTAACGTCCAAGAATGCTTCGTCGAGCGAGAGCGGCTCTACGAGGTCTGCCTCCTCGCGGAAGATGGTCATCACCTGGCGGGAGACGTCCTCGTACAGGCCGAAGTGCGGAGCTACCCGGATCGCCCTTGGGCAGCGTGCCAGGGCGGTTCGCATTGGCATGGCGGACCGGACGCCGTAGCGCCGCGCTTCGTAGGACGCAGCCGAAACCACGCCGCGCCCTTCCGGGCTGCCGCCCACGACCACGGGCTTGCCGCGCAGGCTGGGATTCTCCCTCTGCTCGACGGACGCGAAGAAGGCGTCCATGTCAGCATGGAGAACGTGTCTTGGAGCATGCGCGATACCGCCCATAGACGAGCATCATATCAGTTCGCTCCTCCACCCCCGCTCTGGCCGACCTGTTGACCTCGCGCCTGTCCGAAACTACACTTGCGCTTGCATAGAAGCGGCGTTAGATTCGCGGCAGGCGGCATACGTGAATGAAGAAGGGCTCGATCCGGTAACGCGCGACGTAATCAGGAACTACCTGTACAGCGCCGCCGACACGATGGCCGTCACCGTCGTCCGCACGGCGCGCTCGGCGGTGGTCAAGGACGGCATGGACTTCTCGACGGCCATATTCAACGCCGCCGGCGACCAGGTGGCGCAGGGCCTCACTTTGCCCCTGCACATGGGCGCGATGCAGCCCGCGCTCGACGCCGTCCGCGCCTACTTCGGGGACGACGTGAAGCCCGGCGACGTGTTCATCAACAACGACCCCTACGAGGGGGGAAGCCACCTGCCGGACATCTTCCTGTTCAAGCCCGTGTTCTACAACGAAACGCTGGTGGCCTGGACGTCGGTGATAGCGCACCAGACGGACATCGGCGGCCGCGTGGCCGGCGGCAACGCCTGCGACAACACGGAAATATACCAAGAGGGGCTGCGCCTGCCGCCCATCAAGCTGTTCGAGGAGGGCGTCCGCAACGATGCCGTCTGGCGCATCATCGCCAAGAACGTGCGCGTGCCGGACATGGTCCAGGGCGATGTGCTGGCTCAGGTGGCGGCTGTCCAGCAGGGCGAGCGCGACACGCTGCGCCTGCTGGACGAGTACGGCATCGAGGACCTGAAGACCTACATGACCGAAATCATTGACTATACGGAGCGGCTGACTAGGGCTGAGATAGAGGCGCTGCCCGACGGGGAGTGGGAGTTCTCCGACTACGTGGACGACGACGGCTTCTCGCCCGACCCGATAGAGATCAGGGTCAGGGTCGCCATCCGGGGCGATGAGATGCTGGTGGACTTCACGGGCACGTCGCCGCAGGCCAAGGGTTCCATCAACCCAAACCTGCCGTTCACCAAATCCGCCGTGTACGCCGTCTTCAAGAGCCTCACGAACCCCGACATCACCGCCAACGCCGGCTTCTTCCGTCCGTTCGAGGTCGTCGCGCCGCCGGGCTGCTACGTCAACCCGCAGCATCCCGCGCCCGTGGCGGCCCGCGGACTTGGCGGCTTCCGCGTATCCCACGCCGTATTCGGGGCGATGTCGAAAGCGCTGCCGGACCGCGTGCCGGCGGCGTGGGGCGGCGGCGAGGTGGGCATATCCTTCGGGGGCTACGACCCTGACGGCAAGGCGTTCGTGTTCGTGGAGTTCGACAACGACGGACCGCGCGGCGGCGGTCCGTTCGCGGATGGGGCGGACGGGGCGTCGGCGCCCATTCACAACATGGCGAACACGCCCATCGAGTCTATCGAGGCGAACCATCCGTTGCTGGTCAGGCGGTACGGGTTCATCCCCGATACGGCGGGCGCGGGCACGTACAGGGGCGGGCTCGGCATGGTGCGGGAGTTCGAGCTGCTGCACGACGAGGCGACGCTGCAGATACGCTCGGACCGCAGCAGGTTCCTGCCCTGGGGCACGCAAGGCGGCTCGCCCGGCAGCCGGTCGTTCAACGTGCTGAATCCAGGCTCCGACAACGAGGTCTTGCCGTCCAAGTTCCTGCGGACGCTGCATAAGGGCGACGTGTACCGCCTGGTGCAGCCCGGCGGCGGAGGCTACGGCGACCCCCTCGAACGCGACCCGGAGGCCGTGCTCGCCGACGTGAAGCAGCAGAAGGTTACACCGGAGCACGCGAGGTCGGCGTATGGGGTGGTTCTCGCCCCAGCCGGCGGCGACGTGGACGCGGAGGCGACGGCGGCCTTGCGCGAGAGCATGGCCGCCGAACGCGGGCCGCTGCGGATGGAGCCGGAGGTCGTGCCGTCGGCGGACGTGTACCCGGACGCCGAGCCGCCGACGGTGTCATAGTACCCCGTCCATCTAATATGACGCCCGCCTTGTCCAGGGCAATCCCCAGAAAATTGCCCCAAAATTGCCCCATAGTGCCCCTTGACACCGCGAGAACAGCCGTGCTAGTCTGGTAGACGGCTCGAAGGGGCGTACTCCAAACGGGCACAGATTGAGTTCTGCCAAAACTTGTGGGCATTCATACCGTCGCTGATGTTGGGATGGGACCAGCCGCGGTACGAGAAGGTCGGTCTGTGTTTTCGGCGTCCCGCCAGGACGGCGCAGTGCCAAATGCGTCTCCCCCGTTCCAGGTGCGGACTCTCGGACGACCGGGAGGACCGTAGCCAGCGCAGCCCGACGCCTTGGCGGGTGGAAGGTCCAAGCGCGAAACGCAGGCGGTCCCGCAAGGGCCCGTCAGCCGTCCGAGAAAGTTAGAGGAGGGGCTGCACCCCCAGTGTCGGCGGGCGATCGACGTCGGCATCCTCGAAGCAAGTACCGGAGTCACTGCCTTGCAAGGCAAACTCATCTCCCGCGAGAGCGGGAGAAACCAGGAGTAGACAGGACGCGGGTCCCAAGACCCGCCAAGTACCCTCTCCCTCACGGGGGAAAGGGCCAGGGTGAGGGCAAAACGCCCCGCCCTGCGCCCCTCCCCCGAAGGGAAAGGGCGATAAGCCAGGCGCAGAAGCGGCTAGAACCCGCCAGAGCGCCAACAGAAAGGAGCCGGCGCAAGACCAACTGACAGAGGACGAGGCGAACAACCCTCTCCTGGTGAGAAATCCAGGCGGGGGGGACGCGCAGGGGCAACCCGTTGTGGTTGGCCCTAGTTCACGTTGGAGCGCCTGCCAAGATGAACAAGATGCGATTGCCCTGCCGCCTTGTCCCCTCTCCCTTGACTGGAGAGGGTTAGGGTGAGCCCCCGTAGGCAGCGTATATCTCCTTGCCGAGGCGGGCTGTATCTTCGCGTGGACGGCGTGGACGCGCCGCGACTCCCTCTCCCCGTGCGTCCGAAGGGGTCTCTGTGTCTCTCATCCGTTCCCATTTCACAGGCCATGCTCTACGCATTGACATCCTACTGCTTTGCGCGGGTACGGGCAACAAAACCGTCCACACGGAGGGGTTAGGGGGTTAGGGTGATTGACCATTCACGGCGTAATCAACCGAGATAGTTAGATTGCCCAGCCACGGCCGGGTATTCACAATTCCCTTCGCAGCCCTTACACTGGGGTCATGAGCCCCGAGGATGGTCACTGCGGCGGCGCCTCGGACGACGCATCCGCCGACCCGGCGATACGTCCCATCAGAAGCTCCAAGCGCCGCCCCAACTCTGGCTGGCGCTACACCTTCAGCTCTCTCGAAATCCCCGGTTACAGGCTGCTATGGCTCGCCGTCCTGTTCTGGGTCGCCGGCGGCCACGTCCAGGCCATCGTCCGGAGCTACCTCGCCTACGATCTCACCGGGTCAGCCAGGATACTCGCCTTCATCGCGGCCGCGCAGGTGGCCCCCCTTTTGGGCCTCGCTCTCTTTGGGGGAGCGGTCGCAGACCGCCTCGACCGCCGCAGGCTCATACAGGCATGCCAGGTTGCATCCATGGCGGCGGGGCTGTTCGTCGCCGTTTCGATCACAACCAGGACCATAACGTGGTTCCACCTGCTCGCAAGCGGGATGCTGCACGGCGGCGTATGGGCCTTCATGTCGCCCGCCCGGCAGGGCCTCATCAGGGACCTCGTCGGGCGAGAGCGTCTCGCGAACGCGGTGGCCCTCACCGGAGCCGGACTCAGCGTCGTGTCCCTCGTCGCGCCCGCCCTAGGCGGAGTCCTCTACACCCTGCTGGGGCCGGACGGCGCCAGCTACCTCAGCGCCGCAATCGGGCTCGGCTCGGTGGTCCTCATAGGCGTGATACCGAGACAGCCCCGCGCCGCCGCCGCGGCCCGCTCGAACGTGATCCACGAAATCGGCTCCGGGCTGTCCTACATCTGGAAGGACAAGCTAACCCTCATGGTCATCGGGACCGTCTTTGCGACCATGATGCTCATTTACCCCGTGCTCACCCTCCTGCCGGTGCTGGTGCGGGATGTGTTCCACCGCGGCTCGGAGGCGTTCGGCCTGCTCGTGTCGATGCTGGGCCTCGGCTCTCTCGCGGGGTCGCTCGCGGCGGCCTGGCTTGGCAGGTGGCGCCGCGGCCTACTGCTCATCATGGGCAACGCCGCCGCAGGCGCAGCCCTGGTCGCCGTCGCATACGTCCAGCTCTGGCACGCCGCCGTCGCCATCATGGTTATCGTCGGACTGAGCGAGGCCGGACGCCGCGCGCTGAGCCAGGCCCTCATCATGGAGCGCGTCGACGACGAGCATCAGGGCCGCGTTATTAGCGTCTATACCATGTCCTTCGGACTCACGCCTATCGGAGCGCTGCCAGCCGGATTCGCCGTCGACCTCATAGGCATCGGCCCCACCATAGCTCTACTGGGCGGAATCATGCTCGGAGTGTCAGCCATCGTGTTCACGACGCAAAGGGGCCTGCGCCAGCTGCAATGAGACGGGCGCGTCTCCCCGTCCGTGCTATAATCGCCCATGATGACCACTGGGGGCGTCCTCTGGATAAGCCCTCCGGATAGGGGAACCACCGGATGACCGCATATCTCGCAAGAAGGCTCATCCTCGCTCTGTTCACCATCTGGGTGATTACCATCCTCACCTTCGTGATAATCGAGCTCCCCGCAGGCGACACCGCCGACGCCGTCATGAACAACCTGATGGACCAGGGCTCGACCGCGTACAGTCCGGAGGTCGCGGATAACCTGCGGCGCTACTTGGGCCTCGACCAGCCTCAGTACATCAGGTACGGCAAGTGGATGTGGAACATGCTGCGGGGCGATCCGGGATACTCCATGACCCCCCGAAGCAGCCCGGACGGCATCAGGCCCATCAAGTCCCGGATAGGCGACAGGCTCTGGACCACCGTAGCCCTCACGAGCTTCACCGTGCTGGTAACCTGGACGTTCGCGCTGCCGGTCGGCATCTACTCCGCCGTCAGGCAGCACTCGGTCGGCGACTACGTGTTCACGCTGGCGGGCTTCACCGGCCTCGCCGTGCCCGACTTCCTGCTGGGACTCGTCCTCATGTACATCGGATTCGCCTACTTCAATCAGAGCGTTGGCGGACTCTTCTCCTCCGACTACGTAGACGCCCCGTGGAGCTTCGACAAGGCATACGACCTCGTCAAGCACCTGTGGATCCCCGCCATCGTGCTCGGAACGTCCGGCACTGCCGGGCTTATCAGGGTAATGCGCAACAACCTGCTCGACGAGCTCGGCAAGCCTTATGTCGTTACCGCAAGGGCCAAGGGCGCCCCAGCCTGGAGGCTCATCCTCAAGTACCCCGTCCGCGTCGCCATCAATCCCCTCGTCAGCACGGCGGGATACCTGCTGCCCTCCCTAGTGAGCGGCAGCATAATCGTCTCCGTCGTACTCAGCCTGCCGACCCTCGGCCCCATCCTCCTCAACGCCATACAGCTGCAGGACCCCTACACCGCCGGGTTTATCATCCTGATGCTGGGTACGCTGACCGTGCTGGGAACCTTGATCTCCGACGTTCTGCTCGCCGTCGTGGACCCAAGAATCAAGATAACAGGCCAGTAGGCAGGCTGCCTACTGGCGAGGACGCTGACCGGCTGGCTGGGACTGGAGAGAGAAAGCCGCCCCCATCACCTACTTGCGGCGTTATCACACTGCATTGGTAAAGCGGATGATGAAGGGGACTATGATAGCCGTGATTGCCAGTGTTGCTATCACCCCGGTAAAGAGAAGATAGCGCACCCCGTAATTCGACATCAGGGACGGATCGTAATACTTGGCGACTTCGTTGTCTCGATACATGGCTACCAGGCCGCCGAGAAGTATGCGGCGTGTCCGCCTGCCGAGGGTCAAGGCTACCACTGCGATAATGTTGAGCAACACCGTCAGGGCGATGAATACAGCCAATATCAGGTCGTACCTGGCGGTGGCTTCTTCTTCTGTGGCTCCGATGGACACGGCGGAGTTGATCCCAAGAACAATTAGGTTGAACACAATAGCGGTGAGCACGAAAATGGTGTCTGTGCGGCTGCTCTCGCCAAGTTCGCTGACGACATGATCATGGACTTGACCAAGCATTTCAGTCCTCCGTTCGTTCGTCGTAGAGCCCTAGATGGCTATGATCCTATTGGAAAGTTGATTCACTCGCAAGACCCTGTTCGAGGAAGCTTGTATCCGGCGCAATGAAGCGCCGCCAGTATCAAGAATAAGCCTCCAAGCCTGTCCGACGCCTGGCGATGAGGTCCCAGTCGTACTCGACTCCCAGCCCTGGGCCCCGGGGCACGGGGAAGCAGCCGTTCTCGTCCGCCGCGTCCAGCTCGTCCCTGTAATCGTCCTTGTACACCGGCGCGTAGTTCTGGTTGCGGGCCCTGGGATGGGAGCCTGAAAGCTCGTAGTAGTTCGTATTGCGGATGGCCGCCGCGCATTGGCGCTGCGCCGGGCCCGGGCTGTGGAGCTCGATGTCCATGCCCAGCCCCTCCGCTGCGTGCGCCACCTTCATCACACCCGTTATCCCCTCGTAGGCCACGTCGCCCCTGATGAAATCGGTGGCCTCCGCCACCATGAAGTCCACGTGCGGCTCGACCCCGCGGATATGCTCGCTTATCAGCAACGGCGTCTCGATTAGCTGCCGGAGCTTGCGGTGCGCGAACATCGAAGTGCCCATGTCCAGGAAAGGGTCCTCGTACCAGAAGTACCCCGCCTCGTCGCACGCGCGCCCCAGCTTCACCGCGTCGCCGAACGTAACCAGCGCGTTGAAAGGGTCGAGCATCATGTCCATCCTGCCGCCCACCCGGTCAGCCACGCTGTGCACAGTCTCTATCTCGCGCGGCACCATGCCGTTCGCCCACCCGTGGATCTTGAAGCCCGGATAGCCCATGTCCAGGCACTGCTCGGCGAAATCGGCGTAGGCGTCCGGCGAGTCCAGGCCCCCGGTCACGCCATCCTCGCCGTGCAGGGTGGCGACGTAAGTGGGCAGCGTCTCCTTGTACCCGCCCAGGAGCTGGTGGATCGGCGCGTCGTGGTGCTTGCCCGCCAGGTCCCATAGCGCGATGTCCACTGGAGCCAGCCCGATTCGGTTCATCCTCGTCGCGTGGCCCACCCTGGCGTAGATCAGCTCGCGCTGAAGAGCGTCGTGACCTATCAAGTAGTCCACGAAAGTGGGCAGAGTCGCGTAGTCCGCCGCGCTCCCGCCCACGTATTCGCCGACGGGCCCCGTGTCCGTCACGATGCGCAGAGCGTAGGCCGTCCGCTCCGACCTGGCGCCCGGCGCGTAGACCACCCCGCCCTCCTCGGTCCGGGCGATGTCCTCCCTCTCGAACCTGAACTCGTGTACCTCGACCCTCGTAATCCTGGGTCCCTTGCCCATGACGCCCTCCTTCGCAATCCCAATCCCAAGTATAGTACCGAAATTCCGCTCCCATCAATCCATGTCTTGCCCGTTACCTCCGCGCCCTCTGCGGCGAGACCTTGCAGACGTCCTCGTGCGCGCATACCCACTCGAAGAACGGCTCGCCGCGTCCAAACCACGAGAGGGCGATCATACGCAGCTCCGCGTCCACCTCCCACGGCGGCAGGCCGGGCCGGTTGACGGTCACTACCGGCCGCGCCAGCCGTATGGCCCCTATGGCATCGACCGCGGTCCCCGGCGACGTGTAGTAGCGCAGGCACGGCGGCGCGTCATCCGCCGCCCGGTCGAGAATGTCCGCGACCACAACCTCTGCCGCCGCCGCGATCTTCGTATGGCGGTCCCTGTCCGCCGAGAAGGTCTCCCCAACCAGCTCCCTGAAGCCGCTCGGCGTAGTCTCCCGCCCGGCCAGGCACTCCGAGGCCGTGTAGACCGCCGCATAGTGGCCGAATTCGGCCAGGGCTTCGTCCACGAAGTCCGGACGGTCGTGGTAGAAGGGCAGAGCGACCAGCTCGTAGTCGCTGCGGGAGGGCCAGCCCGGCGGCTCCGCCGCCATGCCGCTGATCAGCCGTTCGGTAAGCTCTTCGATAGCGTCGCCCCCAGGCGCAACGGCCGTCTGCGCGTCTGTACGCGCCGGCGTTGGGGTCGGCGGCGCGGGGGCCCCGGCGCATCCGGCCAGCCAGATGGTGAGTATGACCGCCGCCGCTCGCATTATCCGGCCCCGCGAGGGTCAGGCGTCCATGCGTTCGATCAGGCTGGGCAGCTCCAACAAGCTCTCGATGCGCGGGCAGGCATCGTATCCCTGGTGGTTCCCATCCCGGTCTATCAGCGCCGCCGCAATGCCCGCGCCTAGGGCCCCCTCGATGTCCGAAGATGGCTGGTCTCCCACGTGCAGGGCCTCGCGCGCTTCGACGTCCGCCCGCGCCAGGGCCGCCGTGAATATGGCCCGCGCAGGCTTCGCGGCTCCAGCCTCGATGGACGTGACGGCGACGTCGAGAAGCCCGGCGATGCCCAGGTCCGCAGCCATGTCCGCGCCCGTCCTGTCTATGTTGGAGATCATGCCGGTCAGCAGGCCGCGGTCTCGCAGGAGCCTGAGGGTCGGCGCTGCGTCGTCGAACGCCGCGAGCCTGTACGGTATCCGCTGGATGCGGCGCCATATGCGCCCGGCCGTTTCGAGGGAGACCTCGACCCCGCTGCCGCGAATAACCAGCCGCTCGTACTCGGCGAAGAAACGCTCGCGCTGGGCGGCGCTCCGCGCCCGCAATGGCAGCGTCGAGGTCTCGCGGCTCATGTGTGCGTCAGCCTCCGCGTATCCCCTCAGGACGCCCCCGGGAGTGAGAGCTATGCCGAAGTCCATGCACGCTTCGGACTGCACCTCGAACCGCGAAGGCTCGAACCCGGCCAGCGTGCCGTACATGTCGAAGAAGACAGCCCGTATCATGGAGCTATGTTAGCATTTGCTGGCTATGCAGGCGGGAAAGCTGCAACTCGAGCTCCTCTCGGAGATGCTGCGGAAGGTCGAGATCCGGGACCCTAGGGTCTTCGTCGGCCCGCGCCCAGGCGAGGACGCGGCCCTCATCGACTTCGGCGACAGGTTCCTCGTCGCCAAGACCGACCCCATCACCTTCGCGACCGACCTCATCGGATGGTACATGGTGCAGGTCAACGCCAACGACCTGGCCGTCATGGGCGCAACGCCCCGCTGGGTCATGGCCACGGTGCTGCTGCCCGAGGGAGCCGACAGGCGAATGGTCGAGTCCGTGTTCGACCAGCTATCGCAGGCCTGCCGCGAGATGGACGTAACACTCGTCGGCGGCCACACGGAGATCACATACGACATGCCGCGCCCCATCGTCGTCGGGGCCATGCTCGGCGAGGTTGAGAAGGACCGCGTCGTGCTGACGTCGGGGGCCAGGCAGGGCGACGCCATCATCCTGACCAAGGGTATCGCCGTCGAGGGAACGGCCATCCTCGCCCGCGAGGCTCCTGATGCCCTCACGACGGCCGGCGTAACCGAAGAGACCCTGCACAAGGCCAGGAGGCTGCTGTTCGACCCCGGAATCAGTATCCGCCGCGAGGCCGCCATCGCCTGCGAGACCAGCGAGGTACACGCCATGCACGACCCTACCGAGGGCGGGCTCGCCACCGGGCTCCTGGAGATGGCTGTCGGCGCCGGCCTGGGGCTGACGGTGGACGCGGCCAGAGTCCCGGAGCTGCCGGAGTGCCGCCGTGTATGCGATGCGCTGGGCCTGGACCCGCTGGGCCTCATCGCGTCCGGTTCGCTGCTCGCGGCAGTCCCGCCCGGCGAGGTGGATTCCCTGATAGCGTCCCTGGACGCCGAGGGCATCGAAGCATGCGAGATCGGCAGGTTCACCGAGCCTTCGCAGGGGTTGAAGCTCGTCACGCCCGCGGGAACAGAGGACCTGCCGAGATTCGACCGCGACGAGCTCGCGAGGCACTTCGGGGCCTAACGTCTTGAAGAGTCCGCAGCCAGCGCCACGTGGTCGCGTTCGATTTCGCGCTGGAAGCTCTCAGGAAGTCTCGCCCAGTCGCGCGCTTCGACCAGGATAGGGACGTTCGACTGCTCGAGCGCCTCCACGAAATCCAAGAGCATCGCGGCCGGTATCGGTTCCAGCGTCGGGCTGCGCAGCGCCAAGTCCAGGTCGCTGCCCGGGTGGCTTCTGCCATTGACGCGGCTCCCGTAGGCCCACGCCTCCACTCCGGGCAGCCACTTTCGCAGCATGGCTTCGATCTGCAGGCGGTATCGGCGCGGCAGGTCGAGGTGCTCAGTCATCTGCCGCCTGCGCTATGACGTGGGCCAGGTCCCTGGAGTCAACTATGAAGCGCGGGATGAGTTTGATGGTCGTCTCGGCAAAGCCTTCGCCGTAGTGGTGGGCCGTATCGTTGCGGTTGTCCCTGTACTCCAGCCAGCGTTCACAGCTCTCGACCGTTATCAGCCCATGTTTCGCGGCGTGGCGGAACAAGTTCTTGAAGGATAGACTGTCCGCCTGCCGGTTGCTGGCAAAGTATGGCCTGAGCCGCTTCTTCAACAGGCTCCCGCCTTGCTCCAGGATCAACTCGAATTCTTTGACACAGGCGGCGCGGAGTATGTCATATCCCATGCTGCCCTCTTCATGCCGCTGTAGCTGCCGGAACGCCTCCTCCAGGGTCTGGATGCAGCGAGTGAGGAAGTCCGTGTTGATGGTCATATTCCCCACGTACAGCGCAGACGACCGGTCATCCGAATCGGATGACGCCTCTGCCGTCCTCGCCCCGCTCCAGCGCGGAGAAGCCCTCGTTGATCTCGTCGAGGGAGTAGGTCCTGGTTATCAGGCTGTCCACGTCCAACTCGCCCTTGAGGTAGAAGCTCACGAGCTTGTCGAAGGTCTCATGCGGGCTGGCAGCGCCGTAGTAGCTGCTGACCAGCGACTTCTGGTTCCGCAGGAAGTCCACCATGTCTATCGGCGCCGTCTCGCCCACCGCTCCCAGCCCGATGAGCACGGCAACGCCCGCCTTGCGGAGGGCCATGACCGCGCTGTTAGTCGTCCGCGCGCTGCCGAAGCTGTCGAAGGCCATGTCCACGCCTCCGTCCGTAAGCTCCCTGATGGCTTCGACGGGGTCCTGCTCGCGCGCGTTCACGACGTCGGTCGCGCCGAACTTGTAGCTGAACTCCAGCTTGTGGTCGTATATGTCCACCGCGATTATCTTGCGGGCGTTGAAGAGGCGCGCGCCCTGTATCACGCTCAGGCCCACGCCGCCGCATCCGAATACGGCGACCGTCATTCCCACCGACGCCGCGGGCATGTTGATCACGGAGCCGACGCCGGTCGTGACGCAGCAGCCTATCAGCGCGGCGACGTGCATGGGCACCTCGTCGGGGACCGGATGGCACGCCTGCTGCGGCGTGATCATGTACTCGGAGAAGACGCCCAGCTTGCTCATCTGGGCGATCTCATCGCCGTTGTCGTGGAGGCGCACTGTGCCGTCGTACTGCCTCGGCCCCGTATCCAGGTTCGTGTCACATAGCTGGGGATTCCCCGTCCGGCACTGTCGGCAGTGCCCGCAGTTGGAGACAAACGACAGGATGCAGCGGTCTCCGGGCTTCACCCGTGTCACGCCCTCGCCGACCTCCTCCACGATGCCGGCTCCCTCGTGTCCGAGTACGATTGGGAGCGGCTGGATTGCCCTCCCTTTCATCACGTGGTGGTCGCTGGCGCACAGCCCGGCGACCTCGGTCTTCACACGGACCTCGTTCCCCTTTGGAGGGTCTTGCAGAAGGTCCCTGATCTGTAGTGGCTGGTCAACTTCGTACAGGACAGCGGCTTTCAAGGCATCCCTCCAACTGGCGCTCCAACGTCACCGGCGCGACGTTACTATATTCAGGGCGCCCAGCAGCCGTCAAGACATGCGGGTTCGCAGGTCTTCGCCGTCGGCTTGCGAGTTTGGGCTGGTCAGAGCTTCGAGTAGGCGAGTCGCAGGAGGCTCTGGGTCTGGCCCCAGTCGATGCAGGGGTCGGTGATAGAAACGCCGTAGGCTAGGCTGGCGGGGTCGCCGCCGAGGGACTGGCTGCCGGGGTTCAGGTGGCTCTCCAGCATGATTCCCACGATGCCCTTGTTGCCCTCGACGCGCTGCGCCAGGATGTCCTCGAACGCGATTGGCTGCCTCGTGTGGTCCTTGTTCGAGTTGGCGTGGGAGCAGTCTATGACGAGATGGGGCGGCAGGTCGGCCTCCTCCAGCAAGTGAATCGCCGACGCGACGGACTCGGCATCGTAGTTGGGGCCGGTCTTGCCGCCGCGGAGCACCAGGTGCCCGGTCGGGTTGCCCGCCGTCTGGACTATGGACGCCGCGCCGCCGTCGTCTATGCCGAGGAAGACGTGCTTGGAGCGTGCGGCTACTATGCCATCTACGGCGATCTGTATGGTCCCGCCAGTGCCGTTCTTGAACCCGATGGGCATACTCAGGCCGCTGGCGACCAGCCGGTGCGTCTGGCTCTCGGTGGTGCGCGCGCCGATTGCCCCCCATGCGACCAAGTCGCCGAGGTACTGCGGAGTGAAGGGCTCGAGCCACTCCGTCGCGGTTGGAAGCCCCATGGCGCAGACTTCGAGCAGGAACTCGCGCGCTTTCGCAAGCCCGGCGCTCACGTCCGCGTTGCCGTTCAGGTGGGGGTCGTTTATCAGCCCCTTCCATCCCAGGGTGGTCCTCGGCTTCTCGAAGTAGACCCGCATCGCCACCATGATGCGGTCTTCCACTTCCTTCGCCAGGTCTCGGAGGCCGGAGGCGTACTCCAGCCCGGCCTCCGTGTCGTGGATGGAGCAGGGGCCCACGATGACCAGCAGGCGGTCGTCCTCGCCTGCGACTATGCGCTCGATCTCGCGGCGGTGGCCTGCGACCTGGTCCTCGATCTCTTGGGTGGCCGGGAACCGCCTCCAGTACTCGGCCGGCGGGTCCAGCGGCGTTATGCTCTCGACTCTTATGTTTCGTATCTGGTCGGATTGTGCCATCGGCATTGTCTCGCGCCTCCTAGATTCACAGGGTGTTTCAGCCGGCTCTACCTATGCGCCGCCAATAGAGGGGCGCGAGTTCGGCCTGGCTAAACCAGCCCTGCGCTGGGGAGGCGGGCGCCCACCATCCCAACCTTCCCGCGCTGGGTGGGTTGATGGATGGGAGGGCAGTTCGGGCCATGTCATTCCTCAGCGGCAAGGGTCACACCTCTTCTTCCATTCCGCGTTTCCGCAAGTTCTGGGCATCCTTGAGATAGACGAATCGGATCTCTTCCTGGGCCCTGTCCGTGTTCACCAGCATCAGTACCCTGATGCATCGCGGCTGGTCGTCCGGCGCCGGCATCTCTCTGGATGTCAGCAGCGCCAGGCGCTTCCATCCCATCTGTCGCGCCGCCACGGGCGGGAACTCGGCGGTGAGGTCCTCCGTGGCAGTGAAGTATATGGCAGCCACATCTTGCAATTGTACATCGTTTGCCTCGACCATGCGCGTCAGCAGGTCCGAGGTCGCCTCCAGTATGGCGTCCCGGGTGTTCACGTCCGCCGTGGTGGCGCCGCGAATGCCCCTTACGCTTGTCATAGGCTTATTCCACCCTTGGGGGCTTTCGGCGTTCGCCGAGGAACTTCGGCCCTCAAGCCGGCCACGAATTCCGACACGGCCTCCACCGCCTCATCCTTGCCTGCGCTCTCGATAGTGTCGATCAACGCGCTGCCCACTGCCACCCCGTCAGCGAACGCGGCGACCTCTGCGACATGCTCTGGGCGCGATATGCCGAAGCCAACGAGGACGGGCAGGCTGGTGTGTCGGCGGATCCGCGCGACCAAGTCCCGAACGTTTCCGTGGACGGAATCCCGGGCCCCGGTTACGCCGGCTACGCTGACGCAGTATATAAAGCCGCCCGCATGCTCGCAAGCCTGCGATATGCGCTCATCGGCGCTCGTGGGGGCCAGCATGGGGACTAGGTGGAGGCCGCGCCTGACGCACTGCTCCGCAAGCGGGCCGGACTCCTCCACGGGCAGGTCTGCGACTATCAAGCCGTCACAGCCGGCTTCCGCGGCATCCGCCGCCGCGGACTCGAGCCCGTACCTGAGCAGCGGATTGTAGTAGCCCATGAACAGAAGGGGCGCGTTATCGTTCCGGCGGCGGATCTGCCGCATGGCTTGCAGGCATACGCCGAAGTTGACCCCCTGTCGAAGCGCGTGGAAGCTGGACTTCTGTATGGTAGGGCCTTCAGCCAGCGGGTCGCTAAATGGGATGCCGAGCTCCAGCAGGTCTGCGCCCGCTTCCAGCGCCGCCGTCCCGATGCGCGCCGATGTCTCGACGTCGGGGAAGCCGACCGTCAGGAAGGGCGCAATGGCCGGCGCGCCGGCGGCCCGCGTCTCTGCAAGCTTCACGTCTATTCGGTTGCTCATTGGTTGGAGTTACATCCCCTCCGCAGAGGCGATTGCCGCCAGGGTGATCAGGTTCTGGGCCGCGTGCGCCGCGAATGGAGGCCAGATCGACCTAGTTTTCAGGTACAGCCAAGACAGCAGCAGGCCAGTTGCGAACAAGGGTATCATGACGCCGACGCTGACGTGAGCCGCGGAGAAGACAGCCGACGCTACGATGGCGGCCCGGAAGACTCCGAGCGGCTGCGCGAGGGCGGCTAGCAGGAATCCCCTGAAGAAGACCTCCTCGACCAGCGGCCCGGCGAGGCCGATGACGGCGGCGTTCGCGAGCCTGAGGAGTCCATCGCCCAGGAGGTCTTGGGGGATTTCGGGCGGCGCGAGCGCGTCGAGGCCCAGCGCCGATACCGCAAGGGCGTAGATGGCGGCCGCGGCGATGCTTGCGAGCGCGACGGGCCATGACATGAGCATGGCCCAGCGCTGGGCAGGACGCGCGAACCCGATGGAGCGCCAGCCGGCGCGGCATCTCCGAATGCCGAATAGCCAGACAGCCGCGAGCATTGCGGCCTGCGGCGCGACGAGGGCGGCTGTGAGCAGGACCGGGTTGACGGCCTCGCCGCCGCGCGTCAGCAGGCCGAGGGCGGCCAAGATTGCAAGGACCACGACGGCCACCATCCCCATCGCGAGGAGGGCGTCGCGGATACCCCAGGGAACGGCCACTTCTTCCAGGCTCATCATGCCGGTCATCGGCGAAAGGACATCCTATTGGTGATTATAGGCGCTTGCGTGGGGACTCTCAATTGGCTGGTATAATCGTACTACGGCCCGCCTAGGGGCCCAGTATATTGGAATAGGGGATGGTTGGCGCCATGGGCTCTAATGGACTCGCGGTGAAGGGCGAGACGGGCAGCAAGCGGATCGAGCTGGAGTGCGAGCACCAGAGCGGCGTTCTATACGTCGTGCCCAGCGAGGCAAGCTGGGTGTGCCAGGAGGAGATGCTGCACGTACACGCCCTTGCAGGGTTCCTGCGCGAGCTCGTGAACCTAGACAACCCAGACGTTGGCGCTGTCTTGCAGCGGTGGGGCATCTATTACCGGCCGCGCGCGCTTGTGGATAAGGAGAGGGCGGGCTAGAGGTCGCCGCCCTGGGACTCGGCGGGGTTGATGACCCTATAGGCGACCGGAGCGAACGCCTCGTCGTCTCCAGGCTCGGTGTCATCGTTCGACCAGTCCTTGACCAGGACAGGCTCGTCTTGGTCGGCGTCCTCGATTTCGCCGGCGTCGTAGCCGGGCGGCGCGCTCTTGACGCCCGCGCCGTGTCCGCCTCCTCTCCTGAACGGGAACGAGACGGCGCCCGTTGCGGATGGGCGCTGGAAGGTCTCGCGTATGATGATGGCGACCTGGCGCTCTCCGACGCTCGTAACCGCCGCCTCGTACCGGTTGCCCATCCGCATGAGCTTGATGAGCCTGGACCCGAGACGCGGCTCCACCTGCCCCAGGTAGGCGCCCCTGACGCCGTAGACGTTGAGCGCGCCGCGCTCGATAATGAGCTTCACCATGTGCCCCGGCGCTTCTTTCAGCAGGTCCCCGGCAGGGCCGGGGTTGATCAACGGCGCGACCCCCGACTTGCCGCTCTCCTCGATGAAGGCCCGGCGCGCCACGCTCCCGGCGGAGATCGGCGCAGGCTCGCTGTCCCCCAGCCGGGCCAGCCGTTCGAGGTTCCTTAGCGCGATGGGATTGTGGGGCGATATGTCCAGCACGCGGGCGAAGGAGTCCCTCGCCTCCCGGAGCCGGCCCTCCTCCGTCAGCGCCTTGCCAAGCCGGTTGTACGCCTCGACGTCGCCGGGGAAGTCCGCGAGGATCGCCTGGTTGACGTAGATGGCCTCTGACCAGCGCGACCTCATAGCGAGGGCGACCGCCCTCTTGGACAAGTCCTCCCTGACTGCGTACCTGGCGCCTGCTTGGGCTTGAGTCGTCATGGCGCGCGGATTCTAACGAACCCTTCTTTGGACACGCAAGGGGATTTGTGGGTTAAAATCGGGAAACGTCAGGCGTCGTATCTTCCGGCCAAGCTCCGCAGCCTGATTCCTGCGATGTCCCTGAGCATGAGTAGGGAGTCCCGCAGCGGCTTGACCTTGCTGCAGGATTGATAGTGCCAGTCGATGGGTATCTCGATGACCGAGAGCCGCAGCCTCTTTGCCAGATACAGCATCTCCACGTCGAAGCCGAATCCATTGGTCCGCATCATCCCGAACAGGGCTTCGGCGGCAGCCCCGGTGAAGCACTTGAACCCGCACTGGGTATCCTGGAACCCCCGCACTGCCAGGAGCCTCACAAGCCAGTTGAAGACCCTGCCTATCAAGTGTCTGCTCGTCGGCTCGTCGAAGCGCCTCGCTCCCGCTGCCTCCCGGGAGCCTATTACGACGTCGTGGCCCTCCTTCATGCGGTCCAAGAACCGGTCGAGCTGGGCTATCGGCATCGCCATGTCGGCGTCCGCCATGAACCGGTACGCGCCCGACGCGGCCAGCATCCCGCGCCTGACGGCCCCGCCCTTTCCGCGGTGGGGAGCGAGGATCACCTGGAGCGGCTCCCCGGCGCCCGCGGCAAGATCCTCCACAATCTCCCGCGTGCGGTCGCTGCTGCCGTCGTCCACCACGATGACCTCCCAGGTGAACGGCCGCCCGCGCAGGTACGCCAGTATCTCGGTCACCGTCTCGCCGATACGGGCTTCTTCGTTGTACGCGGGCACGATTATCGACAGCATGGGTTGGGACATGTGGCGCGGCTCGGACTCCTTGTCAGCCTGAATCATCGAGCTCGAAGGCTCGGTGGAGTGCGCGGGCCGCGTCCGTGAGCCGGTCTTCCCGAACGACGCATGTGATGCGGATCTCGGAGGTGGATATGAGCTCGATGGCGATGCCCGCCTCGGCCAGGGCGCGGAACATCCTGGAGGCGTATCCTGGCACGTTCTGCATACCGGTGCCGACCACCGTCACCTTGGCCAAGTCTGACGAGCTCGTGACCTGGGACGCGCCGAGGTTCCGCGCCACCGGCTCCGTAACCTCCATGGCAGCCGCCAGGTCGGTGCGCTCGACCGTGAACGTCAGGTCGGTGAGGCCGCCGATGCTGGCGTTCTGCACTATCACGTCAACGCTCACGTCCGCCTCCGCCAGGGGGCCGAATATATCCGCCTGGAGTCCGACGCGGTCCGCGAGACCGCGCGCGGTGATCTTCGCCACGTTCGCGTCGGTGGCGATTGCCCTGACCCTGTTCCGGATCTGGCCGACTCTCATGCTCATCCTGGGCTCCTTGTGGATCATCGTGCCCGGTCCGTCCCTGTAGCTGGAGGCCACGAGTATGGGAACATCATAGACGAGGGCCATCTCGATTGCCTGCGGCGGGAACTTTGCCCCGTAGCTCGCAAGCTCCAGCATCTCCTCGAAGCCCAGCTCGTCGAGCTTGCGGGCGTCAGGCACTATGCGCGGATTCGCGGTATAGATGCCGTCCACGTCGGTGTATATCTCGCATCTGGCCGCGCCGAGACCCGCCGCTACCGCGACGGCGGTGGTGTCGGAGCCGCCTCGCTCTAGGGTCGTAACGTCCAGCTCGTCGGTAATCCCCTGGAACCCGGCCACTATCACTATCTTGCCGCTTCCGAGCTCCTGGGTGATGCGCTTGGGCTCGACCACCGATATGCGCGCCCGGCGGTGGCGTGAGTCGGTGCGTATCCCGGCCTGGGCTCCGCTGAGCGAGATCGCCCTGCAGCCCATCGAATGGAGCGCCATGGTCACGAGGGTGCAGCTCTGGAGCTCGCCTGTGGACAGGAGGGCGTCGAGCTCCCTGGGGTCTGGGCTTCCGGCGACCCTCTCGGCCATCTCGATGAGCCTGTCCGTCGTGTCGCCCATGGCCGACACGACGGCGACGACTTGGGCCCCGGATTGCTGGGATCTGGCGATGCGCCCTGCGACGTTGCGTATGGACTCGGCGTCGGCTAAGGAGCTGCCGCCGTATTTCTGGACCACGACCGCCACCGGGGCGCCTACACCGAGTCCACGGACAGACGCGCGCCCTGCTTGGACGGCCTGGCAATCTTGAACTCGCCGGCCACACCCGACTTGGACGCGGCCTCCGCCATCTCGTACCCTATGGTCATCTGGCGGCTCCCGGCAAGGGCAAGCACGGCCGAACCGGACCCGGACAGGAAGGCGCCATACGCCCCAGCGTCGAGCGCGGCCCTTAGGATGTTCTTCATGGCCGGGAAGACCTGCTCCCTCGCCTGTTGGTGGAGCCGGTCCTGCGTCGCCGTCCTGAGCAGCGTCAGGTCGCCGTTGGCGAGTGCGCTGACCAGGAGGCCTACCCTGCCGATGTTGTACACTGCATCTGCCCTGGCGATCTTGCCGGGCAGCAGCGACCGGGCCTCGGTAGTGAGAATGGGCTGATCCGGGACGAAGATAACGGCGCCCAGGCCATCGGGCAACGGCGCGGCCGACGTGACGATGCCGTCGTCGCCATGCACCACTATCTGCAGCCCCCCCAGCATGGCTGGCGCGATGTTGTCGGCGTGGCCCTCCATCCTGGCCGCCATCTCCAACAGTCGCCGCTGTGTGAAGGGCCTTCCGCAGAGCTCGTTCGCCGCCAGAACGCCCGCGACGACTGCGGCCGAGCTGCTCCCCAGGCCCCGCCCGATGGGTATGTCGTTGCGGCAGACGATGCCAACCTCCGGCGCTGGCATTCCGGCTTCGTCGAAGGGGATGGCGAAGGACGCGCTGACGAAGTTATCGCCGCCAAGCGTGAGCTCCTGCGCGCCCTGCCCCTGGACCTCGAATCCGGATGCCCCCGTCGTGAAGGTGACCGTGTTCCAGATGTCCAAGGCCATCCCGAGGCAGTCGAAACCCGGTCCCAGGTTGGCCGTGGTTGCGGGAACCCTAACCGTTATTCGCGTTGACATGGCCCGCTGGTCCAGACGCCAGTGGGATAGCTGGCCGGCCCTTCGGCGTTGTGGACGCCGGCAGACGCATCAGCCGTTCTCGCTGACGAGGAGGACGTGGACGTTCACGTCGTCAGCGCGCTCTTGGTCCTTGGGGTGGATGTGATAGCCGGCGGCGACGGCCACAGCGTCTTGCCTGAAGACGGCGCCCAGGGCGTCGGCGGACGTGCGAACGCGGTCTATGTCGTTCTGGCTGATGTTGTTGGACACCTCGACCGCCACCCATACTGCGGACCCGTCGGCTTTTCGCGCCGCGCGCATGATGATGTCCGTTGCGTCGATTCGGGATTCCTGTGGACTGGAGATGACGCCGTTGGCGAATGCCTGTTCGACCGGGCCGTATAGCTCTGGGCTGGTCTCCATCAGAGGGCTGTGCAGTATGCGTGTCCTCCGCAGGCTGAGCTGCTGGCTGAGGAGCGGACGAACCCTTCGGTGGAGCTTCACTTCCAAGCTGTCGCCCTTGAGCACGGCTATGTCGGCTTCCATGCGGCTCGTGATGGCTTTCAGGCTGTTCGTGGTGGCTTTCAGGCTGCCTATGTCGGCTTCCATGCGGCTCGTGATGGCTTTCAGGCTGCCTATGTCGGCTTCCATGCGCTCCATGCGCACGGGCATACCGAGAAATTCGTCGGTGAGCAACGCGCGCAGCAACAGAGCCTGAGCTTCGGGGTGGGTTCGAAGCTCTTCGATGATGCGAGCCACAAGGGACTCGGAGTCAAACTGCGCGGCTGGCTCTGCCATGACCTGATTATACACTACATTTGGAGGCGGCGGTCAGCGGCTGTCCATCTGCCGCCAACTGGTAGAATGGTGGTCGGGCGAACAGGGCGCTTTGCTGGATAAGGACGGACATTGCAAGGACAGGACGCGGGTTCAGAGGTCGAGCGGCAGAGGCTGCTGGACGATGCGCTGGACCTGCTCGACTTCCCCGAGGTGCGCGCGCAGATTGCTTCGGATACGACGTTTCCCAGGGCTCGCGAGATGGCCCTTGCGCTGAAGCCTTCCTATGACCCCGGCGAAATCGAAGTGCGGCACAGGGAGACTGCGGAGGCGGCAATCCTGCTCGAAGACGGGCGGGACGTTGCGCTGCGGTCCGTCGATGACGTGTCGGTTCCGGTTGCGCGGGCTGAGAAGGGGGGCCTGCTCACTGGGCGCGAGCTGCTTGGAATCGCGGAAATGATCGACGTGCAGGCGAGGGCTAGGGCAGCCGCGCTCTCGCCCGGACGCCCCACGCCGATACTGGCGGCGATAGCGTCCGGAATCTCGGACCTGTCGGATGTCCGCCGCAGGATAACGGCGAGCATAGGCCCCAGAGGCGAGGTTCTGGACGGCGCATCGCCGGGGTTGGGGATCCTCCGGCGCCAGGCGCGGCAGGCATACGAAGAGGTGGCCGCCGCGCTGGGCCGCGTAATCGACTCGCGCGCCGGGGAGGATGCCCTCCAAGACAGCGTGGTCTCCATGCGCTCGGACAGGCTGGTCGTCCAGGTGAAGACGGGCCATCGCCACCGGGTCCCCGGTGTCGTGCATGGAGCCTCGAATACGGGGGCGACCCTGTTCGTGGAACCCTTTGCGACGGTGGACCTGGGCAACAGGTGGCGCGAGGTCGTGCTGGAGGAGGAGCGGGAGATCGAGCGCGCGCTGCGGGACCTGTCGGCGGCCGTAGGGGCAGTCGCCCGCGAGATCGAGTCGGGCGCCGAGCTCACGGCCCGCCTGGACTTCATCATGGCCCGCGCTAGGTACGGAGCCAGGCGGGGATATACTGCCATTGCTGTCCAAGGAGGTCGTGACAGCGATGGCGCCATTCGCTTGATGCAGGCGCGTCATCCCCTCCTCGGCCGGGATGCCGTGCCCGTGAACGTCAAGGTCAGCCCGGAGCGACCGGCGCTGGTGATAACGGGGCCGAACATGGGTGGCAAGACAGCTGCGCTGAAGACCACGGGGCTGCTGGCCGTCATGCATCAGTCAGGCCTGCCGATTCCGGTCGAAGAGGGCAGCGCGCTGCCCGTGTTCGACGGCGTATATGCGGACATAGGCGACCAGCAGAGCATCCAGGAATCCGTATCTACGTTTGGGTCGCACGCGCGGAACCTGGCCGCTATCGTCAGGCACGCCACGCCGCGGTCCCTCGCGCTGCTCGACGAGCTGGGATCGAGCACTGACCCGGATGAGGGGTCTGCCCTTGCCAAGGCCGTCCTGAATCACGTCGTCTCGGTCGGCGCGTGGGCGATAGCGACGACGCACCACCGGAGCGTCGCCGTACATGCCGAGACCGCTGAGGGCATGAGCAACGCCAGCGTCGAGCTTGACGCGCGGACACTGATGCCGACCTACCACCTGACGCTGGGCGTGCCCGGGAGGAGTTATGCGATCTCCGTGGCCGAGCAGGTGGGGCTGCCTGCGGAGATACTGGACGACGCCCGCTCTCTGATGGAGCCGCGGCATCTGCTGTTCGAGGACTGGCTCCTTGAGCTTCAGGCGTCGCGCCAGCAGCTCAAGGAGCGCGTCGAGGCCGCGGACAGGACGCAGGCGGAAGCGGAGGCGTCACGCAAGGAGTTCGAGTCCAGGCTCGAAGAGTTCGAGGCGTCGCGCGGGGACATGCTCTTGGACATGAGAAGAGGCCTGGAGGCCGAGCACGAAGATACGCGCAGGCGGCTGCGGCAGGCGCGGGCAGCTCTCTCCTGGTCCGCGCCGTCCGGGGAGCCGGTCGAGCCGAGGGTCGAGGAAGCCGCCGAGGCGCTGGATCAAGCCAGGAAGGCGATGCCCAAGATACAGGACAGCCTCGCTCCACCAGAGGTGTTCGGGCTGGGCTCCATCCCCCACGTCCACGCAGGAAGGTCCTCCGAAATCCCCCCCAGCGCTGCCCGGGAAGCGCGGCGCCCCAGGGGTCCGCTCTCCGTGGGCGACCTCGTCAGCGTCCGTGGGATGGACGTGCGGGGCTCCGTCGAGACTATCGACGAACGCGCGCAGGAAGCTGAGGTCATAGTCGGGAACGTCCAGCTTCGGGTCGCACTGGGCCGCCTCTCCCATGCCGATGAGAAGGAGTCCACGGGCGAGCATCTCCCAGAGGTGCGGCTCGACCTGGGCCCGGTACTCGGCTCGATGGAGGTTGACCTGAGGGGGATGCGGTCGGAGGACGCCCTGATGAGGGTGGAGGAGTTTCTCGACAGGGCCGTGCGGGACGGGCTCGCCTCCGTTCGGATAGTACACGGCAAGGGGACGGGAGCGCTGAGGCAGGCGGTCCGCGAGCTCCTGGAGCATCACCCGCTGGCGAAGTCGTTCGGGCAGGAGGCTCCTGCCAATGGCGGCAGCGGGGCCACGTTCGTGGAACTGACATGACGCGGCGAAGCATTGCCCTGCTGCATGTCTTCACTGCGGCAGCGGCCCTGGTCATGGCTGCTGCGGGCTGTGAGGACGTGTACGACACCCGGTCGCTGGGTGTAGAGCCAGACAAAGCCGCGCCCATCCGAACCGCTGAACCCATCCCGACCGCTGCGCCCATCCGAACAGCCGCGCCCATCCGAACCGCTGCGCCCATCCGAACAGCCGCGCCCATCCGAACCGCCGCGCCTATTCCGACCGCTGCGCCCATTCCGACCGCCGCGCCTATCCCGACCGTGAAAGGCTTCGAGAACCCATCGCCGACATCGGCTACTGGGCCCCTGGTCGTCGTGGGCGGGGCGGCTTTTCGCGTGGACGTCGCATCGACCCCGGAGGAGCGCGCCAGGGGCCTATCGGGCCGCGAGGGCCTGGAACCCATGTCGGGAATGCTCTTCCTATACGAGACAGGCAAGCCGTCCATGTACTGGATGAAGGGTATGCTGTTCGGGATAGACATAGTGTGGATTGCGTCCGACTGCACTGTGGCCGGCATCACCCCCGACCTGCTCCCGCCTCCGCTGGGCGCGTCCGACGCCGAGATAGCGCGGGCCGAGCCGCCTCGGGCGTCGGCGCACGTCCTGGAGATCGCCGCGGGAGAGAGCGAGGAGCGCGGCTTGCGGATTGGGGACGCTGTCAGGTTCGTCGGCGTCGCCGCCCCGGCGGGAGGCTGTCCCAATCCATCGGCGAGCTGAAACAGGGCGCGTCCGGCGCTGGGTGTTAGCCCTCGGTCGTGTGTTAGAATCCATGCCGCTATGAATCGCAAGGGGGTCGCCAGATTCCTCCCGTGAAGGTGTACTTGGGCATGCCGCGCGGGTTTTGCGCCGGCGTCGTCAGGGCCATAGACGTTGTGGAGCTGGCCCTGCAACGGCACGGCCCTCCGGTGTACGTCAAGCACCAGATAGTTCATAACCCCTACGTCGTCAACTCCCTCGAAAGGAAGGGGGCGCGGACGGTCGAGGATGTGGACGATATTCCGGAGGGTTCGACTGTGGTGTTCTCCGCCCATGGTTCCCCGCCAGACGATTTCCGCAGGGCCGAGAAGCGGAATCTGCACGTCATCGACGCGACCTGCCCACTGGTCACCAAGGTGCACAACGAGGCCCACAAGTACGCCCGGGACGGCCGCAGCCTGGTATTGGTGGGCCACCGCGGGCACCAGGAGGTCGTCGGCTCGATGGGGCAGGAGCCGATGACCTTGGTGGACGACCGCGAGGATATCGATCTGCCCGATTGGGACGATGGGACCCCGGTGACGGTGCTGACCCAGACGACGCTCTCGGTGGACGACACCGAGAAGGCGATAGCCGAGATCAAGTCTCGCTTCGCGGACGTGGTCGTCCGCAACGACCTCTGCTACGCAACTACGAACCGGCAGATGTCCGTGAAGGAGCTTTGCCAACACGTGGAGCTCGTGCTGGTCATCGGCGCTCCCAACAGCTCGAACTGCAATCGTCTACGTGAGGTTGCGGAAGCCAACGGCGTGCCGGCTCACCTGATAAACGGCCCTGAGGACCTGGACCCCGCCTGGCTCGAAGGGGTCCGCAACGTGGGGATCACATCCGGGGCGTCCACCCCGGACCTGCTCGTCGAGCGGGTGGTTGATGCCATCGCGCCCGACGAGGTGACCACACTCAGAGGCGCGGAAGAAGACGTGAGCTTCGTCCTACCGAGCGAGCTGCGGCGCCCTTCGCGCTAGGGCAAGATTGACATGGGGGCCTCCGCTTCGGCGGATGGCTGGAATACCGGAGCCGGCGGCGCAGGCGGTTAGGCTTCGACGCTCTCGTGGTGCGCGGCCATAAAGGTGACGGCTGCCGCGATGAGCAGGACGGCGGCTGCGGGCCAAGTTGCCCGGATGCCGATAACCACGATGACTGCGGCTGCGAGCATGAGGACAGCAGCCCACTTGGGCTTGGGAATGGATAGGGCGGCGCCTATGACCCCGATGGCCCAGCCGGCCACTGCCAGCAAGAAGCCGGCGGTCAGGGGCTCGTTGCCGTCTTCGTCGGGCGTGAGTCCCGACTCTGCGCCGATGTAGAATCCTATGGCGACGCCCACGACTGCTACTACCAAGCCGGCTATCTTCATGTACTTGCCCATGTTGCCCTCCTAGATGGCGTATGATTCTATCAGTTCTTGGGCAGTCCTGGGCTTGGCCCTGGTGAACATCTCGGTCATGCGGTCCTCGAACGGAACCGGGGCGTCGTCCCTGTACAGGATGCCCAGGGGCACGCCGCCTTTATCTACCACTTCGTGGGCGGCGTGGATGTCGGATGGGTCGTGGTCGTCGTCTATCGTCCACGCGAGGGGCGCGATGCCCTTGCGCGGGTTTCCCTTGAGCTGCTCGTAGGTGTTGTGGAAGTAGGTGCATGGCGACTGCACGTGGACTATCGAGAAGCCGGGGTGCTCCATCCCCTCGTATATGAGGCTCGCCAGGTCCTTGATCTTGCTGGAAATGCCGGAGGCGACGTAGGACGCGCCAATTGCCAGGTATAGCCTGAGGGCGTTCAGGCTGACCTCGGGCTTGCCGTATGGGGTCGAGGGGGTAACCATGCCCAGGGACGCCGTGGGAGAGCCTTGGCCCTTGGTGAGGCCGTACACGGCGTTGTCCATCACCACGGCGCAGACGTTCAGGTTGCGCTGGGCCTGGGGCGCTATGTGCTCCATGCCGATGCTGAGGAAGTCGCCGTCGCCCGCCGCTATCACGACGTTGAGGTCGGGGCGGGCCATCTTCACGCCTAGCGCTATGGGCAGGGTTCGCCCGTGCAGGCCGTGAATGCCGTAGGGCTGGGGGCCTTCGAGGAGATGGACCATGTTGCCGGAGCAGCCTATGCCTGCGACGACGACGTTCTGCTCGATGGGTTCCTCCAGCTCGATGGTCCGCTTCTCGACGGCCTGCTCCAGCGCTCGCCGCACGCCGAAGTCGCCGCAGCCGGGGCACCACTTGAAGTCGTATTCTGGGTTCTTGTCGCTCATGCGGGGACGCCCTCTTTTCTGTATGCCGCTATGCGTTCGGAAACGCGCTCTACCAAGTCGGCTACCTTGAACGGGAGACCTGTATACTGGGTTATGGACTCGGCCCTGACGCCCTTGGAGCGCAGGTAGGACGAGAATTGGCCCTGGAAGTTCAACTCCGGAACGAGCACAAGGTCCTTGCCGCGCAGCTCGTTGAGCAGCGGCGGGGGCAGCGGGTTGAGGTACATGGTGAAGTACCAAGCGACATCCATTTCGCCTGCGATAAGCTGCCGGTACGCCTCAAATCCCGGCCCCTTCGAGCCGCCCCAGGGCATTATGGCTATGGGGGCGTCTATGTTCTGTGACTCGTAGGAGCCGTCTTCGAGGAGACTGAGCTTGCTGAATCGGCGCTCGGTCATCTGGACGTGCCGGTCGGGCAGGTGGGTCGTGTCGCCCATCGGGTCGTGCTCGCTGGCGTTGGCGACGTAGCTGCCGGGGCTGCCAGGCAGAGGCATCGGCGACATCTCCGACGCCTCGTACCTCAGGTAGCCGTTGCCCCCATCGTAGACCACCCTGTTCTCCACGTGGACCGAGTCCAGGTCGGGCATGCGGAAGTTCTGCTCCCTCTCCGATAGGGCGTGCTCGCTCAGGAGTATGACGGGCCCCTGGTATCTCTCTGCCCAGTTGAAGGCCGCGACGGCCGCGTAGAAGCACTCCTCGACCGTGCCGGGCGCGATGATGGGCAGGGACACGTCGCCATGGGCCGGGTGCATGGCCGCGAAGAAGTCGGATTGCTCTGTCTTCGTGGGAAGTCCCGTGGCGGGGCCGCCGCGCTGGACGTCGACGACCACGCATGGAATCTCGGCCATCCAGGCCAGTCCCAGCCCCTCGCTCATCAGTGAGAATCCAGGGCCGGCGGTGGCGGTCATGGCCTTTGCGCCGCCGTAGCCTGCGCCGACTATGGCGTTGATGGCCTCTATCTCGGAGCTGACCTGATAGACGAACTTGCCGTCGCCCACCAGGTTTTCTTCCATCCACACCAGGATGGTCGTGGCGGGGGAGATGGGGTATCCGGCGTAGAAGTTCAGGCCGGCGTGAACGGCGCCGAGGGCCAGCGCGGAGTTGCCGTTGGTGAATATCTGCTTGTAGCCGGGGGCTTCTGGGGGAGCCAGCTTGCCGAGGCTGAAGCCGCTCTCGGCGGCTGCCTGCTTGCCTAGAGCGAGCGCCTCGATATTCTGCGGAACTATCTTGGGGCCGTACCGCGCGGTGTTGGCCCAGCGCCGCCTCACGAAGTCCGCCAGCACGTCCAACGGCATCTTCATCAGCTCCGCCAGAGCGCCCATCATCACCATGTTGGCGGCCCTGGCGTTGCCCGTGGACTTGCCGAGCTTGTCGAAGGCGATTCCGAGGCTGCGGCCGTCGTCGTCCATATTCATCGAGTCGGAGTCGTAGAGGACCACGCCGCCCTCGCGCACTTCGTCCACGTGGGTCTCGTAGGAATGTTCGTTGAATGCGACGAGCACGTCCAGGGAGTCGCCTCGGGTGAGGATGGGCTTGGTGGAAATCCGGACCTGCATCCAGGTTGGGCCGCCGGTTATCTGGGAGGGGAAGGTCGCGAAGGTCTGGGCGTGGTATCCGGCCTGTGTGTT
This sequence comes from uncultured Dehalococcoidia bacterium, assembly GCA_958296115.1. Taxonomy (GTDB): domain Bacteria; phylum Chloroflexota; class Dehalococcoidia; order Lucifugimonadales; family CAJWER01. The sequence goes on along the minus strand of OY282442.1, from coordinate 770,229 downwards.
GGCGCTTGCGAATCCAACCGCCACGCTCAGGAAGCCCTGTCCGCCTTCTCCGGCGAAGCGAACAACGAAGTCGGTCTTCTCCAAATATCGCCTCCGAGGAGCCGAGGATTATAGATGGGCCGGCGCCTTCCACAGGTCTGCCCAAGGGCCGGGGCGCTCTGGCGGTTCCGACGCGCCACTCGTGGGAGCTGCAGGGGCCGGCGCCTGTATTTCTACTACGAATATAGCAGGCGCGGGGCTTCGGTGTCAACGTAAACGCCTGTTGGCGGCGCTGCTGCGCCAAGTGTAGAGGGCGTTGACAACGGCTGGGACGGCGATTACATTCGGCGGGCTGGAACGCCACTGCGAGCGTGAGAACATGGCGGTAGCGCGGAAGATTCGCGGGTTCATGGAGCGGGGGTCCTGGATTCGCAGGATGTTCGAGGACGGAATCGCCCTCAAGGAGCGGTACGGGGCGGAGAACGTCTATGACCTGTCGCTGGGCAACCCGGAGATGGAACCCCCGCCGGAGTTCGCGCGGGAGCTCGGGCGGCTAGCCGCCGACCCCACGCCGGGTCTCCACAGGTACATGCCCAACGCGGGTTACGCGGAGACGAGGGCCGCGGTGGCCGCTCAGCTTGCTTCGGAGACGGGGTTGGGCTTCACGGGCGAGCACGCGCTGATGACGTGCGGAGCGGGCGGGGCGCTCAACGTGGTGATGAAGACGCTGCTGGATCCGGGCGACGAGGTGGTGGTCTTCGCGCCGTACTTCGTCGAGTACGTCTTCTACGCCGACAACCACGGGGGCGTGTGCCGGACGGTCCCGCCCGCGGAGGGCTTCCTGCCGGACTTCGACGCGCTGGAAGAGACTATCGGGCCGCGGACGCGGATAGTCTTGGTGAGCTCGCCGGGCAACCCGACGGGAGTAGTCTATAGCGCCGGCGTCCTCTCGCGCATCGGGGATGCTATCCGCCGCAAGGAGTCGGAGCTAGGCGTCGAGATATGGCTGGTCAGCGACGAGCCGTACCGTCGGATCCTGTTCGACGGGGCGGAGTATCCGCACATATTCGGCCACCATTCGAGGAGCATAGCGGCGACGTCCCACTCGAAGGACCTCGCGCTGCCTGGCGAGCGGATTGGCTTCGCGGCCGTCAATCCGGGCTGCGAGGACGCGGGCGAGGTGATGGACGGGCTGACCTTCTGCAACAGGACCCTGGGGTTCGTCAACGCGCCGGCGCTGATGCAGCGCGTCGTGAAGGAGCTGCAGGGGGTAACGGTTGACGTATCGGCGTACCAGGCCAAGCGCGATTTCCTGTACGACGCGCTGAGGGACATCGGGTATCAGGTCGTAAAGCCTGGCGGAGCGTTCTACATGTTCCCCAAGTCGCCCATCGAGGACGACGTGGCTTTCGTGGGCGAGCTGCGCAGCCACCGGGTGCTGGTGGTGCCGGGCAGTGGCTTTGGGACGCCGGGGCATTTCCGCATATCGTACTGCGTGAGCGACGCGACGTTGGAAGGCTCGATCGAAGGGTTCCGCAAGGCGTTCGAGTCAGCGGCCTGAGCTCCCCTGCGCCGCGGACGAAAGAAAATGGGACCCCACCGGAGTGGGGCCCCACGTTGGGAGATGCTCCTGGGAACACCTACCGGGAACACCTCCTCGTACTACTACTGTCCAATTGCGCTAACCTCCTTTCCGAAGGCCCGCCGTAAGCTTTCCGCCACCCCGCCAGCCTTCGAGGGGTTATTATACACATATCGAGCGTGGAGGTGAAAGCGAGTGATAGAAGGCGTGGTGGGCGTGGTCATATGGACCGAGGACCTGGAAGGAATGCTCGGCTTCTACCGGGACACGCTGGGGTTGACTCCTCACTCCGTGCGGCCGCGCTTCGTCTCGTTCAAGTGGGGAGGAGTGCGGCTGGGCATCGGCGCTCACGACAGGGTATCAGGGAAGGCGAAGGACCCGTTCCGGGTCATGGTGAACCTTGGCGTGGCCGACATCCACAGGGAGTGCAAGCGGCTGTCGGCCATTGGAGTGGAGTTCATGAGGCGGCCTGAGCGGGAGCATTGGGGCGGCTGGGTCGCCACGTTCTCGGACCCGGACGGCAACACGATTCAGCTAATGCAAGGCCGGGAGCTGCAGGGGTAGTCGAAACGCCGGTCAGGTATGATTGCCACTAACCATCGTTCCCGCGCAGGCGGGAACCCCAGGGTTGCGCCGCCTTTGGAACGGATTCAGCATCCAGTAACGCGCGAGCGGCGTCGCATCCATCTCCAAGGAGGGTAGGCATGGGCACAGAATATCTCGTATTCGTAGGGACGTACACTCGGAGGGAGAGCGAGGGGATATACATCTACCGCATGGACGCCGCGACGGGCAGGCTCGATTACTGCGGCAAGGCGGCCGGTCTCGAGAATCCCTCGTTCCTCGCCATATGCCCCAAGCGCAGGTTCCTGTACGCGGTTTCCGAGATCGACGAGTTCGAGGGTGAGGCGACCGGCATCGTGGCGGCGTACTCGATCTCGCCGGAGAGCGGCGAGCTGAGATGGCTGAACTCGCAGCGGACGGGGGGTACGATACCGTGCCACGCGCAGGTTGACGCGACGGGCGGGAGCCTGCTGCTGGCGAACTATGGGTCCGGCAGCGTGGCATCCTTCCCGATTGAGGGCGATGGGAGGCTGGGGGAGGTGGTGAGCTTCATCCAGCACGAGGGTTCGAGCGTGAATCCTAATCGGCAGCAGGGGCCTCACGCCCACTCTATCAACCTGGACGCGGCCAATCGGTTCGCCTTCGCGCCGGATCTCGGGACGGACCGCGTGATGGCGTACAGGTTCGAGTCCGACGTTGGGCGTCTCGCGCCGCACGCACCCCCGTTCACGACCGAGATCCCTGGGGCCGGCCCGCGCCACTTCGATTTTCATCCGAACGGCAGGCACGCCTACGTCATCAACGAGCTCGACTCGACCATCACTGCCTACGACTACGACGCGGGGAAGGGGGCGCTGTCCCGCATCCATACCGTTTCGACCCTGCCGGACGGCTTCGAGGGGGCGACCACGTGCGCCGACGTACACGTGTCGCCCGACGGTCGGTTCGTCTATGGCTCGAACCGCGGCCACGACAGCATCGCGCGCTTCTCGGTGAACCAGGATACGGGCCGCCTGACGCCCAGGGGCCATACCGCAACCCAGGGCGAGACCCCGCGCAACTTCGCGATCGACCCGACGGGCGCGTTCCTGCTGGCGGCGAACCAGGAGAGCGACAGCATCGTTACCTTCAGGATAGACCGCGAGTCCGGGGATCTCGCGCCGACGGGACAGGCCGTCCGGGTCTCGATGCCCGTCTGCGTCAAGATATTGGATTGAGGATGTAGTTTTGGCATCCTGAATCACCCTCACCCGTCAAGGGATAGGGGATAGGCGGAACTGCCTACCCGTCATAATTAAATTGACGGAATAGTAGCACGGTGGACTATGAATTGGAGATTGTGGATAGCCGCGCTGTCCTGCGCCTTCACAATTCGTAATTTCCTGTTCGCGCTTCTCCTCGTCCTGCTATGTCTCGCGCCCGAGTCGTTCCGTCCATCGCCAGCAGTGGAGGTTGGGCTGGCGCGCCGCTTCTCGGTGCTGCAATGGGAGGTCGTGAACGTCCCGGCCAAGTGGATGAACCTCGCCTACGGCCTGCTCCGCGGTCGGCGGCTGGACAGGGCACAGCGGCTCGAGGTCGTCGATGAGTACATGGAGGCGACCCGACTCGCCCGCCGCCAGGAGCGCATGTTGGAGGGGCTGGCGGCGAGGTCCGGTGCGCTCTCGCCGGGCAGTGGGGGCCGGGAGCGCGTGGAGGCTGCCCGCGCCCACCTACGGCAGCTCGCATCGAGCCGCGACAAGCTAAGGCCCCTCGCGGAGGAGATAGTCGAGGCGGAGCTCGACGGCCTGCTGTCCGACGCCGGGTTCGGGTCGCGGTTCGGGCTGCTCTTCCCGCCGGTGGACCTGCGGTTCGAAGACCCGCCGACCGTGCTGAACACGTCGCGCCGTGACCATATAGAGGTCGTCGAGCAGGCGCTGCTCGCTCCGAGGCTTCCGGCCCTCGAACGCGACCGTATCGAGCGCGAGCTTCTCGACAAGTACGACTACTCGGCGCTGGTGGACGACCTCGCCGGCCTCTCCACGTACCCGACCTTCGTATCGGACCAAGCGCCGCTGCGCTCGGTTCTCAGGACGGCGGCCCACGAGTGGCTGCACGCTTACCTGTTCTTCAGGCCCCTGGGGTGGAACTGGCGCAGGTCGCCGGAGATGTTCAGCCTCAACGAGACGGTCGCGGAGCTTGCGGGCAACGAGCTGGGCGACGCGCTATTCGCGCGCATGGGGGGCGACCTGACCATCGGCGCGAGCCGTTACGCCCCGCGCCACGAGCGCGACTCCTTCTTTACGGCGGAGATGCGCGAGACACGCCGCCAGGTCGACGCGCTCCTCGAGGATGGCATGGTCGAGGAGGCGGAGGAGTACATGAAGGAGCGCTGGTGGCGGCTCCGACTGGGCGGCTATTGGCTTCGCAAGCTCAACCAAGCGTACTTCGCATTCCGCGGCAGGTACGCGGAAGGACCGGCGTCGGTAAGCCCGATAGGCCCGCAGGTGCGCGCAATGAGGGACGCCCACCGCGACACGGCGTCGTTCGTCAAGACCGTCGAGCGAGTCTCCACGTACCGCGAATTCCTCGACCTGCTGGAGCGCATGGGAGTGAGAGCGCCAAGTACAGACGAACCGTCCGGCGGCTAATCAGGTTGAGGCGGTTCGTTGGACGACGCGGCGGACTGCGGCGGCGAGGGTGTCTATGTCGGATTCGCTTGTGATGGTGGAGAGCGAGCCGGCGCAGGACTGCTGGAGCAGGACGCCCTCGTTCAGCAGGCCTATGAATACGGCGGAGGTCATGGCGGCGTCGGCCTGGAGCTTGGAGCGGTAGTCGGTAACCTCGTCTATTCCGAAGTGTATGGCGAAGAGGGAGGCAATGCCGGTCACGACGGCCTTGACTTCGAGCTCGTCGAGGACGGCTTGGAGCTTGGCCCTGGCCTGGCCGCCGAGCCGGTCGAGGCGCTCGTAGGCGTCGGGCGTGAGGCGCCGGAGGGCGGCGTCGCCCGCGGCCATAGTCAGCGGATTTGCGTTGAAGGTGCCCGAGTGTGGTATGGCGTCCTCGCGTTGGGGGTCGAACTGCTCCATGAGGTCTCGGCGTCCGCCGAAAGCGCCGACAGGCAGCCCCCCGCCGATTATCTTGCCCATGGCGGTCAGGTCGGGCGCAACGCCCAGCCGCTCCTGCGCGCCGCCGGGGGCCGTTCTGAGGCTCTGCACCTCGTCGAATATCAACAGGACGCCGAGCTCGCGGGTGAGGCCGCGGATGCCGCGCAGGAAGCCGGGCTCGGCGGGCAGGTAGCCGAAGCTGGACACGACTGGCTCCATGATGACGCACGCCAGGTCGTCAGCGCGCCGCCTGATGACGCGCTCGCACGCTTCGAGGTCGTTGAAGGGCAACACGACCACATTGTCCAGGACGCCCTGGGGCAGGCCGGGGAACTCCGCCGCTGGGGCGGGGCCGGCCGGGTCGAGGCTGTCGGCCGGGGTGGTGACGCTGACGGACGCGAAGTCGTGCGAGCCGTGGTATCCGCCCTCTATCTTGGCTATCTTGGGCCTACCGGTGAATGCGCGGGCTGCGCGAATGGCGTTCATCGTCGCCTCGGTGCCCGAGCTGGTGAACCTGGCGAGCTCGACCGACGGGACGCGCTCGCACAGCATCTCGGCAAGGCGCGCTTGGACTTCGGTCGGGGCGCTGAACGCGACGCCCTTCGCGGCCTGCTCTTGAATGGCGCGGGTAACGTCCGGGTGGGCGTGGCCGTGTATCAAGCTGGTCGCGTTCAGCATGAAGTCGAGGTAGCGGTTGCCGTCCACGTCAAAGACGTAGTGGCCCTCGCCGCGCTCCGCGAAGAACGGGTAGGGCGTCCAGTGCGCGGTCCCCCTGGAGCTCCCACCGGGCAGGTATCTCTCGGCGTGGGCCTGGAGCTTGCGCGACCTCGGGGTGGAGGCGGTGTAGTGAGCGGTCTCTGCTGCGCTGGGTGTGTTCATGTGGAAGCCATCAATGATACACCGGACGCCTCGCGGCGGGTTCTGCAACGAGTGCGAGGGGCGCTGCGGCGTCTGATGTGTAGGAGATGACAATTTGGTACACGTACCGGGAGTCGTAGCGGCGGGGCGACATATCCTAATTCAACGCAATTCCAGGACACATCAAACAGATTTCATCTAGCAGTTCCGACAAAGCAGTAGAAGCAGCCTTCTGCGTCCTTACCTGACACTCCCAAACTACCAGCTGTCGCCAGCCTTCCTGGTTCAATTGCTCTGCAATAGCAGAGTCTCTGTTCTTATTGGCCTCGATCTTGGCACTCCAGTACTCCAATCTGGATTTCGGAAGTCTGCCTCTGGAACAGCCTTCGTGGCCGTGCCAGAAACAGCCGTGAATGAATATAGCCAACTTATGGCGATGAACGGCTATATCCGGTGTTCCAGGTACATTCGCCACATGGATACGGTACCGCATACCTTTAGACCATAAGAATCGACGTACCAACATCTCGGGGCTCGTATTCTTACTATGGACGGACGCCATTATTTGGCTGCGTTTTTCTTTGCTTAGTGTGTCCACGTGATCAGGTCCTAGGGCACTCCTCTCAAGACGTACGGAGAGTATCTATGAAAATCCGCATACTGCTGGAGTGCGGCTTCGGTCTTAGGAATGTTATTGTCGATCAGATAACCTAATTTTTCGCGAAGCGTCTTTCCTGTCGTTGCACTAGAAGGCAGCAAACGCTGAAGATGCAGTCGTTCTTTCGTACTAAGAACCGGAACGTCGATTAGCTTTGGATCTCCCCATGTTAGGTTGGAGAATTTCCAATCATCGAAGGCTAGTTCCAACTCAGATTTGTTCGCACTCTGACAAACAATTCCTGTTAGAGTAACTATCCCTGTTCCATCGGAGTAATAGAAGGAGGACACAGGGGCGAATATCAAGTTAGTGGCCGTAGGTGGCAGTGCCTGTTCGGCAGCAACCTGGAGCATTTCTTGCAGGAGGCGAGCGAAATCCAGCTTGCTCATAGGTGGGTCTGCAGATGGGTTAGCCATGACGGCTGCAAACTTTGCGCGGAACTCTTCGGCTTTCTGTCTTTTATTTTTATCTTGCGACGCCTGATAGTCCTTATAGTCCTTCGGCTCGCAACGTAGCGTGATCTTGACCATGCTATTTTCCACTACTGTGCCTAGCAAAGCTTTAAAATCTTCGAAATAGTCGTACTCAAGCCCAGTGTAATCCAACCAGAACACACTCTTCATGTTGCCTGGATCGTAATGTGCAATATATGACTTTGCGTCACCCTTTACGAGCTTTAGTGTTCTGCAAGGGAGATGGAATTTTTGACGCTTATACGTTTCCTCTTCGTGCTCGATTGAGACCATACCAATGTCGGGGCAGAATTCGTACAGCAATCGGAAATCTTCAAGATAGGGGCCGCCAAAACCGTGATATGTGTAGTCGCCCAAGCCTCCTTTGCTTAGTCTTTCAAGCCGTTTTATTGCTTCGATAAACGCGAAGCGGTCTGCAGTCTTATTAGGCCGCAGGTGGTAAGCGGGATGTCTCATCTTCGAACCTCATCGTAAACGGCATCAAAGCAGAATTCGCCGACTTCAGAAGCCTGCATATCGGGGTCTCCAAGATATTCCGATACATCCTTTATTTTCGCTACTTCTCTGACAAACGTGATGCGGCGCTTAGTCGGCTCAAGCTTAGTCGGCAAAGGAAGATTTGGCTTATATTGTTGACCGCCCGGCGGTAGGCTCCGGGTGCTGCTGAAAGTCAGATCCTCGGTTCTCACTTTTAGTTCTTCAAGTGAAAGAGGTTTACCTCCTTGGACGTGCATCTTTGACTCGTCCGCCCGGCCCTTCCATTTATTGGTGTAATTTGTGAATACCCTCATGCCTTCACGCATTTTATTCTTAATCTGGAGATAGAGCGGAGACGAGGCATCGATACCTCGCTTGGTCGTTGTGGTCGGAAGTTTCCGAGGATCATCGGACCTGAAATCGACAATACCCGATATGGAGATGAACTGGGTATGGTAACGCGGAACTCCAGCTTCTCCCCAGCCGGTTAGTTCGCTCCGGTCACAGTGAAGAACGGCCCGGTCATTACAAAGAATAGTCCACCCTGCGTCTATAGAAGAATACCGTGTCGTCTCTTGCTCCTCTATGATCTCGCTCTCAGAAGGGATAGGGCGGGTGAAACCTACTGCCAGATACACTTCAACGCCGTCTGTATTGCTTTTGAAGACAAACGGCCTAATCGCATCGTCTCCCGCTGTATGTCGACCGTCATATACTATCTTGGTTGTGTGAGGCTTTACCGGTGTACCGTTGATTGTGACCTCGAAACCCTTGTCCATGATATATGCATAGTGAGTCGATACCATTCGCTCAAGATCAGACTTAAAGGATATGGATCCAAACGTCTTTGCTATGCCTGGGTTCAAATCCTTAACGACAATCGTGGTTCCGTCCCTATCTGTAGAGATACTGGCGCTGCGAACAGGAATCTCCCACGTAGTCTCGTCGTCTATCCAACCGGGAGTGATCTCGACCTCGTATTGGTCGTCCGCATTTCTAGTAGATATGAGGCAACGCCTGCCGATCTTGAAAATCGCCCGCTTCATCCCGATTCCGTACACACCCACAGACCCAGGAGCATCGTCGAGCCTGTCAGGTGGTCGTCCCATTCTGAACGCGTAATCGTGCAAGTCCCAGGGAATGCCGCCGCAATTATCGGAAATGGAGAACGAATCCGCACTGAATTCGATATCGGCTTTGAAGCCTTCATATGGATTCGCGCCGTTGCTCCCGCTGGACCGGAGAATGCCGTCAACGCAATTGTCCAGCAAATCTAGGATCGCCTCTTCCAGCTTAATATCCCGCGTCAGCATTGAGACAAAGAAGGACTTGACTGGTGAGGCATCCACCTGTGTGTAGCGAGCTTGTCGTGTGTTATCCATGTTTGCTTCTCTTGCTGTTTGTTGACCTCAGCGACCGTACGACTACGCTGAGGATTTGCTCTGCGAGGATAGGGCTAATGCTGTTTCCTATCTGCCTGAAACTATGCCATTTTGTGGGAGAAAACTGGAACCAATCAGGGAAACCCTGAAGCCTTGCCGCCTCGCGAGGAGTTATAACCCGAGCTTCCGTAGGATGTATAGGTCTGACAGCTTGAAAGCTTCCTTGTTCTGGACCGGTACCCGCCCGCAATGTCGGACAGAAGCCGTCCGGATGAAGTCGATAGGATTTAGAAATGGAATCGTATTTCCCTTGTTGGGTATCGGCATACCGTTTCGCCACTCTAGCGGTGTGTGCCGTTCCCAAGAAGCCAGAAACTTTATTGTCTCTCCTTAGACGTTCTAGGGCGATCTGGTCGCCGACTCCCGGTGGGACATGCCCGCGAAGCCTTTGCGCGTAGTTGCCTTTTCCATTAGTGTGGACAACCTGCCAGCTTTGTTCTTCTCTCTGCCAGAGTGGGTCTATTTGGGTTGGCAATCCACGCAAGGCGTCTTTCACGTATACCGTTTTCACTCCAGGAGGTACTTTGAAGCTGTCGGCCATCAGTCGTCCCATCGCGTCCGGGAGATACCCGAAAAAGAAGACCCTTCTCCGAGTTGTGGCGGCTCCGTATTCATTTGCGGCCAACTTCATCGGGGGCAAGATTGCGTACTTTCTTTCGACGAAAGAAAACGCCTGTTCTCTGATTTCCCGATAGCGTTGCTGCATTATTCCAGGCACGTTCTCGGCCAAAAAAAACCTCGGGAGTGCTTCGGAAACTATGCGGAAAAACTCAACAAACGATAAGTTGCGGGCATCGTGTCGATCTCTTCTTCCAATAGCACTAAATCCTTGGCATGGAGGACCGCCTATGATTCCCGCGATTTTATGGCCGCTGAGGTTCAACTGGCGTTTTAACGTTTGTCCGGTAAGTCCAGCAACATCGGTGTTCAGATGGACAGCGTTGGGGAAATTGCGACTATGGGCATTGAGGGCTGATGGGTCGATGTCGACAACGCCACGAACTGTTAGTCCAGCCCGTGCGGCGCCTAAGCTAAGACCTCCAACGCCGCCGAACAGGTCCACGACATTGAGAGCGTTAGCTTCATCAACGGTGTTATTGAGATATGAGGTCACTCGGTTACCACCTAGTGCAGCAGTCTCGAATCCTGTTAGATGCGCTCCCTTCTTGTTCAGGCTGACATGTCATGCCCACGATCACCTATAAGTGCTGCTTGACACTCGCCTGTTGACATTATATATCACAATGGCCACAGCGATGCAACCCTTCAAAATGGGAGCCGGGGCATTAGTCGTAGTCAACTATTGCCGCGGCGGTTCCGCTCTTGGCGCTCTCGTCGAAGGCGGTGGCGGCTGCGTGGACTTGGCGTAGGACGCTGGGGCCTGTCGGAGTTTCGCAGCTGCCCTGGATGGCGTGAAGGAAGGCGGCGGCGCACTCCTGCATCCCCGCGAAGCCGTGTATGGGCTGCGCGGGCGGGGCTGCGCCCTCGACCCAGCTCGGCGAGCCGGCGCGGTATCGGTACTGGCCTGTCGCCAGGTCGGCCTCGGCCTCGCCGTCGAGTGCTGCGACCTCGAGGCGCAACGAGAGCTCGGCGGGGCTGCGTAGGTTGAACGCCCACTCGCCGACGGCTCCGTCGTATTCGACCAGGGCTGCGCCGGTCTCGATGGCGCTGTCGAACCTGGGTCTTGCGCCCATCACGTCCACGCGCTTGGGGCGGCCGTCCATGAGGGCGTCTATGGCGTCGAGGTACCAGATACTCAGCCCGGATGCGATTGCGCCGCGTTCGAGGGCGTCCGCGCCCCACGTGTTCGCCCAGTTGCATTGGAGGGAGACCCTGACGGAGAGGGGAGGGCCGAGCTTCGCGCGGAGCAGGTTCTTGACCGCCGCTACGACGGGTAGGCAACGCAACTCCAGGTCCGCGTGGAAGACGCGGTCGGATTCGTCCGCCAGGTCCAGCATCTCGGCGACGCGCGCGTCGCCCGGCGGGGGCGGCTCCGCCCAGACGTGCTTGCCGGCCTGTATGGACGCTATTCCTACGGCGGAGACGAGCTCGGAGGGCAGTCCTATCATGACGGCGTCCACCGCGGCGTCGTCGAGGAGGCGGAATGGGTCGCCGAAGATCTCGGCGCCAGGCCCAAACGTTTCCGCTGCCAGCCGGCGGGTCCCTTCCGACCGCGCGGCCACGGCCTGGACCTCCACGCCGCCGCACTCGAGGACCGCGGGGACGTATGCCTCCCGCGCCCAGCTGCCGTAGCCGATGAGACCGATTGCGATGGTCAATTATCTCTCTTGGACGCGCCGACCGGGGAGCGTTTCGTTCATGCTGCCGGACCTGAATCCGTCGAGGTCGACGGTTACGTAGGCGTACCCCAGCGACCTGAGGCGCTGGGTGAGGCGTAGTCGGGCGCCGTTGGAGGTGAGGAGTGGGATGTCCTTGGGCTCGACCTCTATGCGGGCGATGGATCCGTGGTGGCGGACACGGACCTGCTTGGCTCCGAGCTCGCGCACGAAGCTCTCGGCCCGCGCTATGCGGTCGAGCGCCTCGACGGAGACTGGGGAGCCGTATGGGATGCGCGACGAGAGGCACGCCTGCGCGGGCTTGTCCCAGGTGGGCATGCCCATCTCGCGGGAGAGCTGGCGCACCTCGCGCTTGTCCAGACCCGCCTCGACCAGGGGCGAGCGAACGCCATGGCGCTTCGCGGCGTTCAGCCCGGGCCTGAAGTCGCCCAGGTCGTCGGCGTTGGCGCCGTTGGCTACGAAGGCGTAGCCCTCGTCGTCAGCGACGCGGGCCAGCGTGGTGTAGAGCTCGTCCTTGCAGAAGTAGCAGCGGTTGGGGTCGTTGGCGCGGTAGTCCTCGCGCTCGACCTCGCGGGTGCGTATGACCCTGTGGTTCAGCCCGACGGCCTTGGCGGTGCGTATTGCGCCGTCAAGCTCGTCGGGGGCAAGGCTGGGGGAGTGGGCGGTTACCGCAAGGGAGCTGCCGCCAAGCACGTGTGCGGACACGGCTGCCAGCAGCGCGCTGTCAACGCCGCCGGAGAAGGCGACAATGACCGAGCCCATCTCGCGGATAGCGTCTTCGAGGGCCTGCCGCTTTTCGGCAATGGACACGCGGGCCTCCGCAGGTATGGCATACTATTACGGCGTAGGAATGATAGCACGCGCAAGGCTTCGGCGGCCATTTGCGGACTCGCCGCGAGCGATGTCTTGAAGTCCCTTCTCCACCTGGCGGGAAGTTAGGATGATGGGTTTATCACTTTGGGTCTAGTACTGCTTCAATATAGTTTTGGCATCCTGAATCACCCTAACCCTAACCCCTTCCCATCAAGGGAGAGGGGATAAGGCGGGGCTGGCTACCCGTCATAGTCAAATGGACGGAGTACTAGGATTAAAGGGCGATGGTTAGCGAAGGATATGCAAAAAAGCTGCTCGCGGACGTGCAGGCCGGTCGGTTGTCGGTGGACGAGGCTGCGGCGGGGCTGGGTTCTCTGGGGTACGAGGACCTAGGATTTGCGAAGGTCGACCACGGTCGGGAGGCTCGCAAGGGGTTCCCGGAGGTCATCTTTGGGGAGGGCAAGACGGCGGAGCAGGTCGCGAGACTGGCGGAGGTCGTGCTGGCAAGGTCGGACCGCCTTCTAGCTACGCGAGTGAGCCGGGCGGCGGCGGCGGCGGTGACGGTGGTCGCGCCGGACGCGGTGTATCACGAGACGGCGCGGGTGGTAACGGTGGACCGGCGGGCGGAGACGCGGACGGCAGGCGGCTTGGTGGCGGTTGCGAGCGCGGGCACGTCGGACGCGCCGGTTGCGGAGGAGGCGGCGGTGACGGCGGAGCTGATGGGCTGTGAGGTGAGTCGGCTGGCGGATGTTGGCGTGGCGGGCATCCATCGGCTGCTGGACAAGCTGGACACGCTGCGTGAGGCGCGGGTGGTGGTGGCGGTGGCGGGGATGGAGGGCGCTCTGCCGTCGGTAATCGGCGGGCTGGTGAGCGCGCCGGTGATAGCGGTTCCGACGAGCGTGGGGTACGGGGCGAGCTTCGGGGGACTGGCGGCGCTGCTTGCGATGCTGAACAGCTGCGCGCCGGGCGTTGCCGTGGTGAACATAGACAACGGGTTCGGCGCAGGCTACATGGCGGCGGCTATCGCGAGTGGGTAGGGATGGGCGTGCTGAATTATCCTCGCCCTAGCCCTCTCCCATTAAGGGAGAGGGGATAAGACGGGCGCGCTGAATTGCCTTCACCCTGGGTCTCTCCCCCGTTGGGGAGGGTGATGAAGGCTGGGGCCTTGTTGGCGCCTTCGTCTATGTTCGTTTCGTCTCGGTCGGCTCCTTTGCGGGCTTATCACCCTCACCCTAGCCCTTTCCCTTCGGGGGAGGGGACGCAGGGCGGGGCGTTCGCCCTCACCCTGGCCCTTTCCCCCGTGAGGGAGAGGGTACTTGGCGGGTCTTGCGACCCGCGCCCTATCTACTCCTGGTTCCCCGCTCTCGCGGGAGATGAGTATGCCTTGCAAGGCAGTGACTCCGGTACTTGCTTCGAGGATGCCGACGTCGATCGCCCGCCGACACTGGGGGTGCAGCCCCTCCTCTAACTTTCTCGGACGGCTGACGGTCCTTTGCGGGACCGCCTGCGTTTCGCGCTTGGACCTTCCACCCGCCAAGGCGTCGGGCTGCGCTGGCTACGGTCCTCCCGGTCGTCCGAGAGTCCGCACCTGGAACGGGGGAGACGCATTTGGCACTGCGTCCTCCTGGCGAGGCGCCGAAACACAGCCGGACCTTCTCATACCGCAGGTGGTCCCGTCCCAACATCAGCGGCGGCATGAATGCCCACAAGTTTTGGCAGAGGTGGTTCTGTGCTCGTTTGGTGTACGCCCCTTCGAGCCGTCTACCAGACTAGCACGACTGTTCTCGCGGTGTCAAGGGGCGCTATGGGGCAATTTGGGGGCAATTTTCGGGGGAGATTGTCGGAATCAGGATTTGCGGGATTGGGTGGATTCTCAGGATTGGGGGAGGAGAGACTCACCAGCAGGCACTCAGGCACTGCGGATATGTCGTCCATGAGGCTAACCCCTAAACCCAGGATGGACTGTGTACTAATCTATGTCTTATACTCATTTTAGATGCGGCTGCTCTACCTGTGGTCTGAATCGGGATTGAGTTTGTCGGGCGCAGGATGTTATCCTGTACACACAACTGCAAGGAGGTTAAGGTGTCTGAGGCTGCGCGCAAAGAATTCCATGAGGCTCGTGTCGAACAGACGACACGTAATGACGCACGACGGATTCGAACTAGAGTTGAGGCGGCACAAAAGAACCATGCTCGTGCAGGTGTCCGGTGGCCATTCGAGCTTCTGCAAAATGCTCATGACGCAGGCCCCCGATCTGGCGACGACTATGTAAATATTGGATTCGTCTGGCGCGGCGATAATTTGTCAGTATCGCATACTGGCGACTATTTCACGGCACAGGAGCTTGCGGCGCTCCTGTCTGGTGGTTCGAGTAAGGAATATGATAGCGAGGAGACGACAGGACGTTTTGGTACCGGATTCCTGGTAACCCATGGGCTATCGCCACATGTCAACGTGAAAGGGGTCCTCTCCACCCAGGGAGACATTGAGTATTTCGATATCAAACTGGTTCGCGATGGAGACGAGGACTCGATAGCTCACAATATAGAATTGTCAGAAAAGGCGCTATCTGATGCGAAAAGCCGGGACGCGACATGGATTGCCAGTAACCCCACAGCTTTGTTTAATTACCATGATGTCAATAGCGGTGTCGCACGTAAGGGATTGGAGAGATTGCAACAGTCGCTGCCGTACTTGTACGCAACGTGCAAAAAACTAGGTCGGGTTGATATTGAGTGTTTGAATGAGGTCACCGTCTTTGAGCGAGGCAATACACATGAGTATGAATTGGACGAGTTCAGACTTCAGGAAACAGAAGTTATCATATCGGGGCCGGATAAGACAAAACACCAGATTACTGCAATTCGCATAGGTAAGGAAGACGCGGCATTGCTCGTAGTGATAGATAATTCTGGTGACCGAAATTGCCTCGTACTACCCCGTAGTGAATTCCCCAAGTTGTTTGTACGATTTCCAATTGCCGGGACGGATCGCTTGAAGTTCAAAGTCGTACTAGATGGCCAGTTCACGCCGGAACAAGAACGCGATGGTATTCTGATGAATCAAGACGATGAGGTTCTCATATCATCCGCGCTTGCTGCGCTTCCTAGCCTTGTCCGCCGCGCAGTCGAGTCGGAATGGATTGGCGCGCATAAACTGGCTCATCTCGCTCTTCCTAGAGACTATTTCACTGATAAGGACTCTGAAAAGGAATGGTGGAAAGATGTCGTATTGGACATTACAGGGAAGGTTGCTGCTCAACCAATTATTACGACCAGAAAGGGCCGCTTGTCAGCTATACATGGAAGTGATGTTGACGCTGCGTCGTTTTTGATCGCATCATTTAACATGGATGAGAAATACGATATTGAATGCAAGAGCATTTATGAATTGGCAGCAACGGTCAATGGTCTGCACATACCCGATGTAGATATCGCTCAAGATTGGGATATGATAGCACGTGATTGGTACAGAACAGGTGTGGATGTCAAACGCTTAGGATTCACGGAACTAGCCGGTTGGGTTAAGAATAAGAGTCAGAACATGGCCGAATTGCCAATCGCAGGAGACGCTTTTATCTGGCTAGCCAAGTTGTTGAATTTGGCAGGAGAGCTATCTGGAACTCTTACCATGGATGCTGTACTCAACGGCCTAATTCCCAATCAGCATTCCAAATTATGTGGATTGCGTGGCCTGCATGTTGATGGAGGGATTTCGAAAGAAATCAAAGATATAGCCCATGCTATTGGTTGGGACCTTCGATCCGAGCTTCTGCACACCAAGCTATATAGTGTACTGGCTGAACCACAGTATAGACCTGGCAGGTCGTGGATCGATGCATCGATTGGAACAAGCTATACGGAGTCTGACGCCATCAATGAGATCCTTGACCGTCTTGATGAAATACTGAAGGATGACAAGAAAAGCGACTCTGGCATTGATATTCAGTATCTGCGCGCCGCCAGCAGATTGGCTGTATTCCTCTGCAAGTATTACGATAGTGACACACAACTTATCCGGAGATGTCCTTTGTTGACTGCGGACGGCACCATAGTGCGTCTTTCGTCCGCCCGACAAATCCTAGCTCCAGTCAATCATTGGCCTCAAACATCCAAGGCTTATAACGATCTATATCCTAAAGAACGCTTGCTGGCGGATGATTACAGTGACGATGAAGCCTTTCGACAGGCATTGCAACCCCTAATTGATACTGGGATAGTCATCGAATCTCCTCTATACTATGGAATTAGGACCTCAATTAATGACATTAATTTGCTCGATGCTATAGTGGCTGATAAGGTGGATGTCAAGGGCGTAACTGTCCCCGATCAGACTGTGGGCCAAATAGCCTTTCTTCCGACGGAATTGATCCAGCGTTGCGGGAGAGACAAAGAGCTTGCCAAGTTGCTACTGGACTTTGTAATCAACGTGGCCGCACGTGAAGATGGAGGTTGGCGTGAGTTCTGTGATGTCACTGGCACTCGGGAGCGTGAGCAGATTGACTTGCATATTCGCAAAGCGATTTGGCCGTTTGAACTAAAAATCCGTCCATGGGTTCCGGTTCAAGTTCCGTCGAAAACAGAAAACCAAGAAAAAGGAGGGGCTGTAGCCCTGCCGGCTAATGAATCAAACCTACGTGATGATTTACTCGATCTTGAATGGTTGTCTGGCAATCATGATGCTCAGGATTTGCTTCACGAGGTCTTTGGATTCAGTCGGCTTACACTCATGCTAGACACCCTCGAGCCAGAAAAAAAGACTGAAACAGAGGGTGATCTGGTTGAGTTACTTCGCGATCCTGAGGTGGTGAAGCTAGCGATACAGAACCCTGAAGCGGTAAAACTCATTTCCAAGTACGGACCAGATAAGGTGCAGGATCGACTTGAGGAATTGGAACGCCAGGCGCAGATGGCGAACTCCAACCGTAAATTCGGAGTTGCTGCACAAGAAGCGTTGGCAGAAGCTATCAGAGCTCATGGCCTTGAACTTGAATTGGTAGATAAGGGCTACGATTACGAGGTATTTCCCGGCTCATTGGATGGTGATTTGGAAGACGCGCCATTCAGTTTTATGCTTGGCAGCTACTTCTTGGAGATAAAGGCGTCCACTACTGGCGATGTCCGGCTGACCCCATTGCAGGCACAGACTGCTTCGGAATATCCCCGCCGTTTTGTCCTTTGTGTGATTGATTTGCGCGGACAGAAACCACGAGAGTCATGGAAGGCTACTGATATAGCGCCGTATGCAAGGATCATTACTGAAATAGGTGATGATATTGTAGAAGTCTATGAGGGAGTGGATGCCTTCACCGCCAATGACATACCCGTTAGACTGCGGAATGAACAGGAACTGCGCTATGGCATATCTACTGATTTGTGGGAGAAAGGGATGTCCATTGACGAATGGGTTCGATATTTGAAGGATAGTGAGAATGCCTGCTGATGCCTTTATTTTCTCCTCATAGCCTCTCGGACTCAGGAACTAGGCTAGGACGCGTTCGAAGATGTAGCGGCCTATGTCGCGGTTTTCCTGGAACGGGAAGCCTTGGAAGTCGGCGTTATGGCCGATTATGGGGATGGCGCGTTCGTGCTCGGAGCCGTGCGAGCGGAGCCCGGCGGGGAGCTGGATTTCGGTTGGGTCGCCGAATACGGCGTCGGCTGACGCGGCAGCCACGACGTCGCCTATGAGGTCGGGGGCGAGGCGGAGCTTGGCGGCGGCTTCCTCGCGCGGCATGGCGTCGTCCACGCCGGGCGTATCGCGGAGGATGTCGACTGCTTCGCGCGTCCGGGCGGGGTCGAGATAGACGAACATGCAGCCGCCGAGGTTGGCGTGGTGGAGTACGTAGCGGTCCTTGATGATGGGGACGGGGTTGGATTCTATCCCGCGGTCGGCGAGTGCCGCTTTCAGGTCTATCATCCTGGTCTTCGCGTTCATGCCGTGGTCGGCGGTGAGGAGTATTGCGGCGTCGGGGTGATCGGCGGCGAGCCGCCCGATGGCATCGTCGAGGATGGACATATGGCGCAGGGCTTCGGGATGGTCTGGCGGGTTGACGTGCATGGCGTAGTCGGTGGTTGTGAGGTATGCGATGTCCACGGGCCTGCGCTTCATGATGAGATTGCCGGCGTCTATGACCCAGCCGTTGACCTCGATGGAGTATATCTTTGGGGGCGCGCCGACGGCTTCGACGACCCATTCCGGGGGCCGCTCTGACGATACGGCGAGGGTTGCGTCCGCGCCTACGAGGGTTCGGAGCTTGTCTTTGGACGTTACCACTAGGGAAGTCAAGCCGAGTTCGTCGGCGCGGCGGAAGATGGTCTGGGAGCGTATGTACTCGGCGGACTCGACGTAGAAGCCGCCGCCTGCGCGGCTGTCCCACCTGTAGTTGGAGCATATGCCGTGCTCGGCGGGGTATTGCCCCGTTACTATGGAGACGTTGTTGACGTTGGTAACGGACGGCATCATGGAGCGGCCGATGGTCAGGAAGCCGCCGCGGGCCATTTCGCGCAGGTTGGGCATGTCCGCGGCGTCCAGGTATTCGGGGTCGAACCCGTCTATGCAGATGATGACGATTGCGGCGCTCAATTTTCCTCTCCTTCGAAGGCAAGCAGCAGGTTCGGGCCGCTCGCGGACGGCTTGGCCCACTCGGCGATTCGCCAGCCGACGACCCAGGCGATTCCGCGCTCGCCGACAACCAGGGGCACGCGGTCGCGCCAGGAGCGGTCTATCTTGCAGTCTATTATGAAGCTCTTGAGCTTCTTGCGGTTGGTCATTCCGAGGGGCTGGAACCTATCGCCGGCGCGCCGGCTCCGCACGGTGAGTCCGCCGAACGCCGCTTCGCGCGAGATTGCGGCCCGCATCCCGTCCGCCCCATCGCCCGGCAGGTCGCTCACGGCCTGAACGGCGACCCGCCAGCCGCCTACCATCGTCTCGCCCGGCACGGCCAGTGGGGTCTCGCCCTCTATCGGAGGGAGCGGGCACGTGTCCAGTCCAGCGCTGCCTATGGCCGCGGTCCGATAGCCGACGCTGAGCGCCAGGCCGCCCGGCAGGTCGAGGGACCGCCCGGCGCGCCCTTCCATCATGGACAGCATGTCCTCGACGTGGCGTGTCTCTAGGTCTTCGAGGCCGCCCTTGGCCAGGCGGACGGCTCGTCGGAGCAGATAGGCGCGGACGGCGGGGGGCAGCCCTGCGAATGGTTCCCTGTCTATGAGTACACGGCCGCGGTCCGCGTCCGCCACGTCGTCCCATGCGGCGTCAACCGCCCCTTCGATGTAGTCCAGGTCGCGCGCGGCGCTCTCGGAGAGCCTGGCAATGGCATCGCGGACGGCCGGGTTGATTTTCGCCAGCGCCGGCATCACGTCATGCCTGACGCGGTTCCTGGTGAAGCGGGGCGACCGGTTCGACGGGTCGTCCCTTGGCGAAAGTCCCAGGGCGGCGCAATATCCCTCGGTCTCGCTCCTGGACACGCCCAGCAGCGGCCTGGCGAGCAGCAAGTCCGCGCCGGCTATACGCCTCCGCGAGCATTCGCCCATGCCGCTGAGCCCGGTGAGTCCGGAGCCGCGGATGACGTTCATCAGCACGGTCTCGGCCTGGTCGTCGAGCGTATGGCCCAGCGCCGCCGCGCTTGCGCCGAGCTCGGCGGCTGCGCGGGCGAGGAAGTCGTAGCGGACGCGCCGAGCCGCGTCTTCGAGCGAGAACCGTCCGGCCTGCTGGAACGCGGCTACGTCCGCCTTTTCGGTGGTGATGCCGAGCCCGAGCTTGCGGCACGCTTCCACGACGAAGTCGGCGTCCGCGGCGGATTCTGATCCGCGCAGCGCGTGGTCGAGGTGGGCGGCGTGGAGCCGCAGCCCGGTTGCGCTCCGCGATCGGGCCAGGGCGTGGAGTAGGGCGAGGGAGTCCGGGCCGCCGGATACCGCAACGAGCAGCAGGTCAGCCGGCGCGACGCCGCATCGGCGCACGGCGTCGGCGACGCGCCGCTCGAATAGGGCGGTTGTATCTGCCGAGCTCATGGAGTGGCGGCGGGCCAGCCCGGTCAGGCGCGCGGCTTCTTGGCGAGCTTCACGGCCTCTATCTTGAGCCCCTTCATCTCCGTCACCTCCACGGACAGCCTAGCTGTCTCGAAGCTTTCGCCCTCGACCGGAATATGGCCGAGCGCGTCGAGGACGAAGCCCGCCACGGTCTCGTAGTCGCCATCCCCGAGGTCGAAGTCGAGCTCGTCCTTGATCTCGTCTATGCTCATGCCGCCGTCCACCTGGTAGGTGTCCTGGCCCAGCTCCTCGTACTCCTCTTCGGGCCTCAGGCCCTCCTCGCCGACTCTCCCGACCACCTCCTCGAGCAGCCTCTTGAGGGTTACCAGCCCTGCGACGCCGCCGTATTCGTCAACGGCGATTGCCATCTGGTTGCCCGTGCCGCGGAGCTCGTCGAACAGCTCTGCTATCCGCTTGGTCTCGGGCACGAAGTAGGCGTCCCTGATGACGTCGGTAACGGCGCTGTCGGTGTCCAGCCTGTCCGAGGCCATGGAGCGGAGGATGTCCTTGGCCGACAGGATGCCCACCACGTTGTCGGTCGATTCCTTGATTACGGGGAAGCGCGTGTGGGCGTGCCGCGCGTACAGGTCCAGGAACTGCTTCATGGACATGCCTCTCTCGACGAACACAATCTCCGTTCTGGGCGTCATCATCTCGCGCGCCTGGCGGTCGCCGAACCGGAAGACGCTCTCCAGCATTTCCGCCTCTTCCGGCTCGAACTGCCCTTCACGCTCGCCGATGTCTATGAGGGTGCGCAGCTCGTCCTCCGTGATGGAGGCGTCCCTTGGGCTTCCGGCCAGGTTCGCGAGGCGGCTGATCCACTGCAATACGAGGACTATGGGCAGCAGGAGGGTCTCGACCAGCTTGAGCGGGCGGGCGAACAGGAAGGCGACGCGCTCGGCGTGCCGGACCGCAAGCGTCTTCGGCAGTATCTCACCGAGGACGAGGAGGGCCGTGGTGGCGACCAATGTGGCGGCCACGGTCACCGCGGTGTCGCTCGCGTTCTGGCCGAGCGCCCTGAAGGTCATCGTCGTAACGAGGGCGGCGAAGGCGATGTTGACCAGGTTGTTGCCTAGCAGGATGGTGGAGAGCAGCCGGCCGGGGTTCCGCAGCATGTCGTCCACGCGGACGGCCCCGCGGGAGCCGGCGCTCACCAGGTGTTGGAGCCGCGCCGTGTCCTGGAGCGCAAGGAAGGCCGATTCCGAGCTCGAGAAGAAGGCGGACAGCAGGACGAGCGCCCCGGCTATGGTCAGTTCGCCGGGGTTCAGCGCGGGCACGCGTCATCCTCCACTCCGCGAGACGCGCTCACGGATGGATGTAACGGCGGCTCATCCGGTATGAAGCTCAATTCGCGCAATTGGTCTATCAGCGGGTTGCGGCGTCTCAGCTTTTGGCCGCCGCCGCCCCGTCTCTCCGTTCGTCTGCGTCGTCCCTCACGATGCCTTCTATCTCGAATGCCACGTCGGCATTCTCGCGCAGGAATGTCTTGGCGTTCTCTCTGCCCTGTCCGAGTCGCACGTCTCCGTAGGAGTAGAAGGATCCACTCTTCTTGACCACGCCGCCGGCGGCCGCCAGGTCCACGAGGTCGCCCTCCTTGCTGATGCCCTCGTTGAACATCATGTCGAACTCGGCGACCTTGAAGGGCGGCGCGACCTTGTTCTTGACCACCCTGGCCCTGATGCGCGCGCCTATTATCTCCTTGCCCTGCTTTATGGACTCGATCCGCCGGAGGTCTATGCGGACGGAGCTGTAGAACTTGAGCGCCCTGCCGCCTGGGGTGGTTTCAGGGCTTCCCCAGATCACGCCGACCTTCTCCCTGATCTGGTTGATGAACATCACGGCGGTGTTGGATCGGCTGATGGCCGCCGTGAGCTTCCTGAGGGCTTGGGACATCAGCCTGGCTTGAAGGCCGACGTGAGTATCCCCCATGTCGCCTTCGAGCTCGGACTTGGGCACCAGGGCGGCCACGCTGTCCACTACGACGATGTCGAGCGCCCCGCTCCGCACCAGGTATTCGCATATCTCCAATCCCTGTTCGGCCGAGTCGGGCTGGGATACGAGCAGGTGGTCTATGTTCACGCCGCATGTTGCGGCATAGATCGGGTCGAGCGCGTGCTCTGCGTCGATGTAAGCCGCCTCGCCGCCCGACCGCTGCGCCTCGGCCATCACGTGATAGGCCAAGGTCGATTTGCCCGACGACTCTGGCCCGAAGACCTCGACCACTCGGCCCCGGGGCAGTCCGCCGACGCCCAGGGCAAGGTCGAGCGTCAGCGAGCCCGTAGATATGGATTGCACCCTGGTCGGCTCGCCTGAGTCGCCGAGCCTCACGACGGAGCCGCTTCCAAACTGGCGCTCGATCTGGCCGATGGCCAGTTCGAGGGCTTTATCCTTTTCAGTGGCTTCAGTGGTCATTGCCGCCTCTCACGTGATGGATGTTATCTCGCTCCGCGCCTGAGGTCCGGCGCGCATAGCACATGATAGCGCTTGTCATGATAAATGTGGCAGCCGCTTCCTCAGGACTAGCGCTCCTGAATCACCCTCACCCTAACCCTCTCCCTTGATGGGAGAGGGGATAAGGCGGGGAAATGCCGCCATGTTGCCTGGCGGTTGACGTGCGGGAACTGATGTTCTATAATCTTCTAGCAGTGAGGGACAGACCCCGCGCGGGCTGTCCCTTTCCTCTTGGGCGCAGCATGGATTGTACGGAGGCGGTAGGCAAATGGCCTTTTTCAACTCGAAGGTATCGAGGTTCCTGATAGATGACACAGGCGGCGCTCAGCGGGACCTGTCGCCGTATCTCACGGAAGTGCGGGGGCTGCCTGGAGAGCGCGGCCTGAACGAGGTTACCGCTCTCGGCGACGGCGGCGCGCGCTTCATTCCCGGCGTCGAGGACGTAACCATCGCCCTCGCCGGCATATTCGACGACACGGCCGCGAGCGGGCCCGACGCCGCGCTCGGCCCGCTCCGCAGCCACGCGTCCGCAGTAGATTTCGAGTACGGCCCCGAAGGGTCGGGCGCAGGGGGCGTGAAGTACTCCGGCAAGTGCTGGGTCGCCTCGTATGAGCTTCGCAGCAGGGTCGGAAGCCTGGTCGAATGGACAGCGGCGCTCCAGGTAGATGGCGCGGTGAGCCGGGGGGCGTTCTAGGCGGATTGGAGTCCAGGGCAAGGGGATTGGTCGGGTTCAAACCACTATTCAGGAGGGAGACATGCGGATAGACCTGCCTTCGGGCGGATGGTGGGAGCTGGAAGCAAGACCGCGCTGGCGGCAGGTGCGGGAGTGGATGGGCGCGTCGAGCGGGCCGGATTCGCAGGCGGGGCTTGCAGACGGCGTGCTGGTCTCGCTCACGACGGCGTGGAGCTTCGACATGCCCATCGAGTCCGCCTCAATCGAGAGCATCGCCGCGGAAGACGTCGTCGTGGCGCTCCGGGCCGTCCACCGGATGCTGGCGGCGCTGTGGGACCCGCGCAGGCAGAGGGAGCTCGCCGAAAGGCTCTTCGTCGAAATGGCCGCCGGCAGGACGCCCGACGAGTTCGAGGAGCCTCGCATCATGGCGCTGACGGGCTGGAGCTGGCAGGCGCTGCAGGACACGCCCGCGGACGTGGTGGAGGCGATGACGACGTACTTGGTCGTCCGCGAGGCGCGCGAGCGCGGGGGCGAGGTTGAATTCCCGGAGGCCGCCCATGCCAGGTAGAGACCGGGCCCTCGCCGCCATCCGCTCTCAGGTCGCCGAGGACGTCGCCGGCCTCGCGGGCAGCCGCGCGCGGGTCATGCCGGGGGCCCCGAGAGCCGCATCCACGCGGTCGGCTGGGGGCCGCGTGGACGTACACGTCAACGTCAATCTCGCAGGCGGGGTCGTGTTCCTCGACGACGAGCGGCGCATGAGGTTGCTCGCCAAGGAGATCAAGCGGCTGATAATGGAAGACGTCAGGCGCGGAATAGCCGTCGGCGGCTGACAGGACAACGGGAGGGAGATATTGCAGGCCAGATGGCTCGTTTCGATAGACTGGAACGGCGACGGCGATTTCTCGGATGCGGACGAGGACGTTACGGCGGACACGCTGGGGTTGTCGCTGGAGCATTTCCGGGACCTGTCGTCGGACTACGCGGAGGCGGCGCGGCTCGAACTGGAGCTGCGGAACGACGACCACAGGTATAGCCCGCCTAACTCGGCGTCGCCGCTCACCGGCAAGCTGAGGCCGGGGCGCAGGGTCCGGGTCCGCGCCGCCTATCCGTTCGACTCGTTCACCGACGCGCCGGGGACGCGGCTCGCCGACCATTCGCCGGAGCATGATACGGGCTTCTCGTGGATAGAGCGCGGCGGCGGGTTCGAGATAGCGCCGTCCGGCGTCGGCGCGCGGGCTGTCGGCGCGGGAGCCTGCGCCGCGACACTGGACTTCGGGACGGCGGACGCGTCCTTCGGGTGCAGCTTCACCAGGGGGAGCGGCTCGGCGCACGGCGGGCTGTGCTTCAGGCGCTCTGCCGACGGCGGCTTCCTGTACGTCCGCGTGACCGGCGCCGCCATCGAGCTGCGGAAGGCCGCGTCCGGATCCGACAGCCTGGCCGCGTCGGCATCCCAGGACTGGGGCGTCGGCGCGAGCAAGTTCTTGCAGGTCGTGCTGCGCGGCAGCTCCATCCGCGTCTTCGTAGATGACGAGCAGGTGCTGGAGGCGTCCGAATCGTTCAACCTCTCGGAGACGAGGCACGGGTTGCACTGCGCCGGCCGCGCCGGCCATGCCTGGAATGGGTTCGGCGGATGGGCGTCGCTGTTCTACGGGCGCATAGACGCAATCCATCCCCGTCCGCGCCGGGGCGCGCAGTACTGCTACGTGCGGGCGCTGGACGAGATGGAGCGGCTGAGCGCGGTAACGCTCTATACCTACGCGACGGCCCAGCTACCGCAGACGTCGGGCGACGTGCTGGGCCATATCCTGGACTACGCGGGGGTAGATTCGAGCCGGCGGCGGCTCGACGCAGGCGCCGTTCTCGTGCCCGACACCTTCAGCCCCGCCATCTGGGGCGTAAAGGCGCTCGACGAGATACACAGGCTCCAGGACGAGGAGGACGGGCTGATATACGTGGACGGCCACGGCTTCTGGCGGCTGGAGGGCAGGACGCGCCGGGCGTCCACGACCCACGCCGCGGTCTTGGCGACCATCGCGGACGCCGATGACGGGGCCAACCCGTACTTCTCGGAGCTCGTATGGGACGACGGCGCGGGCAACGTGGAGAACATGGTTTTCATGCGAATCAGGGGGTACAGGAACAACCGCTTCCGCACGGCGTGGACGCTCTCGGACAAGCCCGCGTTCGCCGCGGGGGAGACGAAGAGCTTCCTGGCAGAGAGCGCCGAATACGACACCGTCGGCGGACAGCTGCCGCCCCGCGAGAACGTGGACTACGAGGCGAACACGAAGCGGGACGGCTCCGGTCGGGACATCTCGTCCGAGATCGCCGTGTCCTACCCCAGCGCAGCCCGCTACAACGGCAAGGGCACCCTGGTCCGCGTGACGTTCGGCGCGACGGCGGGCTATCTGACGCTGCTCAAGATGCGAACCCTGAACGCCATCACATACGACGACCCCGCGCTGCTGCTGGCTGAGGACGCGGCGAGCAAGGCGGACTACGGCGAGCGGATCAGGTCCATCGAGGCCCGATGGACGCGGGAATCGGGCGCGGCGCTGGCCTGCATCCGCAGCCGGCTCGACCGCCGCAAGGATCCCAAGACCGCGCTGACGCTGACCGCGCCGAACGGCTCCAGGGCGAACCTGACGCTGACGCTGCAACGAGGCATGTCCGACCGGGTGAGGGTCAGCTACCCCGGCATGGGCATAGACCAGGAATTCTTCGTCGAGGGCCGCGCCATCAGCGTCGGCGAAGGCTGGAGTCTGGTGACGGGAACCCTGCTGCTGCGCGAGGCATGACCTGAGCAGCGGCGCAAACGGCGCAGCGGCGGATTGCAATCCGCCTGTCGCCCGACAACGCGAATCTACAGAATCAGAATCGAGGAGGAAATGAATTGGACATAGACCTGACGCCCTTCCTGAACGCCGGCATTCCCGGCCTGCTGCTCGCTTGGTTCATGATCAGGCTGGAGCGCATCCTGAACCGCTTTGACAAGTCCGTAGAGCTGATGGCGCGCGCCATCATCCGCCTCCTGGAGCGCAGCGACCCGGAGGAGGCGTCGGACCTCAGCAAGGCGCTGCACAAGACGGACGGCGGCGAGGGTTAGCGCCCCGTCCATTTACTATGACGGATAGGCAGTCCCGCCTAACCCTCTCCCTTGGCTGGAGAGGACACCCGCCTTATCCCATCTCCCTTGATGGGAGAGGGTTAGGGTGAATCAGGACGCCAAAAACTACATTCAACCCTATGGTCAAGCCCCCACTCTGATAGCATAAGGGATGATTGGCGTCGGAACCACGGAGGGTTGTGAGCAGTGCGGTTGTCTTCTTCATCAAGCGCAAGGGTCTGGGCGCCGGGCCTCCTCCTGATTGCGGCGGCGCTCTTGTTGGCGGCGTGCTCTCGAACCGAACCCGAGCCTACCCCTGACATAAACGCGACCGTGCAGGCCGCTGTTGCGATGGCGATGCCCACGTCAACGGTCACGCCCACCCCAGACGTCCGGGCCACCATACAGGCCGGCGTCCAGGCGACCATGGAGGCGATGCCCATCGCCACGCCTATTCCCACGGCAACGCCGACCTATACACCCACACCTACGCCTACGGCAACGCCGACCTATACGCCAACGCCGACCTATACTCCAACGCCGACACGCACGCCCACTCCAACGCCGACACGCACGCCCACGCCAACGCCGACACGCACACCCACGCCATCGCCTGCGCCTACGAACACGCCAACCCTCACACCAACGCCTACGAACACGCCCACGCCATCGCCTACCTATACTCCCACCTCCATACCAACGCCGACGCCGACACGCACGCCAAGGCCCACGCCAACATATACGCCAACGCCTACACCAAAGCCGCGGGTGAGCTTCGGCCCTGTGAGCGGGTCGCTCGAACATGATCCGGACGACGGCTTCATCCCGATATTCGAGAGCGGCGCGGACATGGCGGACTTCGTGGTCGAGGCGGCGTTCGGGACGCCGCACAACATAACGCGGAGGACGTGGAGCAACGGCTTCATGCTCAGGAGGTCGAGTGCGAACGAGGCGCACGTAGTGGTCATCCACAAGTCCGGGGAGTGGTCTCACTACCTGTGGAGCGGCGGCGGCGAGGACGACGCGCTACTCCTGGCAGGCTCATCCACGAATATCAGGACGGGCCAGGACGAAGAGAATCACGTCCGGGTGATGGCCGCCGGCGGCGCGGGATGGCTGTTCATCAACGGCGAATACGAGTCGCAGCTCGACCTGGGCGGCTTGACGAGCTCGGGGTCCGTCGACCTGCTCGGCGCATGGTTCGAGGGCGACGAGCTTTCCGGCCACGCCACGCGCTTCGCCGATTTCACAGTCCGCCCGCTTGTAAGGGAGCGCGGCGCCAGCGACGGCGCGATCCCGCACACCCCTGGAGACGGATCCATCGACGCGCATAGCGCCTCGACCTCGCTGGCGGACGGGATTGTCGAGGCGCGGTTCTTCAACCCGTATGCGCTAGGGAGCGGCGCGTGGAGCAGCGGATTCCTGGTGCGGGATGGGGTCGGCGGCCAGTTTCACGCCGTGGTGGTTACGAACTTGGGCAGGTGGTTCCACTACCTGCGCGCGGGGGACGGCGCGGACAGAGACCAGAGGATAGCCGACGGCTCCTCCGAACACATTTCCACCGCCCGCAACGGCAGCAACCACATCCGCATCATCGCCATGGGCGGCGAGGGCTGGCTCTTCATCAACGGCGTATATACGGCCAATCTGGATCTGGGCGGCTGGCTCCAGTCCGGGGACGCGCTGGCGGTGGGAGGCTACTTCGAGGGCGACGGAGTAGATGGCCGCTCGACCAAGTTCGAGAGCCTGGCGATATGGTCGGTGGGAGCTGTAACGCCACCAGGGACAGCGCCCCTGCCCACGCCGTCCGCCACGCCGCCGCGGACCCCAATAAGCACGCCGACGCCGACGCCCACGACGGTTCGGACGACCGGCGCGTCGTCGCCGTCGGTGACGTTCGAGCCTGCCCAGCCGATTGCGGGCAAGGACGTCGAGTTCACGGTAGCGGGGCTGCGTCCGTGGCAGAGGGTGACCGTGGAGTTCATCGATCCGCTCGGCAGGCCGGCGCGCTGGATAAGCGAGGACGAGACCTATTTCGCGCCCGTGAATGGGAATGAGGTGACGGAGAGGCGGTTGTACGCTGATGAGCGCGGCGCTCTACGGTTCGCGCGTATCGGAGCGCTGGACACGGAGGGCATCTGGAAGGTCAGGATTGCGGGGTTGGACCAGCCCATGACGGTGAGCTACCCGGTGGCTGACCTGCAGCTGTCGGGACAGGGCACGAGGACGGTGGGCGTGGAGTTCCGCTCACACCGGGGGCAGGCGTCGAACACGTACTACTCTTCGCGCGTGCCCGCCGCGCTTGCCGTGGACGTGCAGGCGCATCTTGCCTACGTGATTGACGCTATAGATGAGCGTATCGGGCTGCGAATCGGCCAGATCCCCGACTTGTACTTGGTCTGGGGCAGGGCGAACCTCAGGAGGGCCACGACCGCGTTGGGCTTGGAGCTCGGTTTCGAAGGCGGATTCTTCTGGAGCGGGAGGCAGTATCCAGGGATTTATCTACAGGTTGACACTTTCAGGAGCGGCGCGCTGAGAGGCGTCACCCACGAGTACGTCCACCTGCTGCTCGACGAGGCGTATGGGGACAACACCCCGGCATGGCTCAACGAAGGGCTGGCAGAGTACATGGAGTACGAGCTGGAGCTGGACACGCCTAGCCGGAGCTTCTACCGCTCTGCGGACACAGCCATTGCGGCGGCAAAGGCCGGGGCGTTGTTCCCGCTCAGGTCTTTGGAGAGCCAGCGGAGCTGGAACGCTAGGACTGACGACGCTCTGATACGCCTCCAGTACGCCCAGTCCCACATGGCGGCCAGGTACATGATGGAGACATACGGCGAGAGCGGCGTCGTGGACGTGATGGGCGAGCTCTCGGCTGTTACGAGCCTGGGATCTGCCATTCGGCAGGTGACGGGCGTTTCGTACTCCACCTTCGAGGAGCGGTTTGTGGAGTACTTGCGCGGGTGGGAGGATCCGGAGAGGGAATCGGCGCGGCGGTACGCGGCCACCCTGAACATGATATTGGACCGCTATGACCAGATCAGGGACCGGCGGTCAGAGGTTCTGGACCTATCACTGACTCAAAGGGTCGGGCCATACGAAGAGATGGTCTCAGATGCGCGGGGTCTGCTGGCCGAACTCGAACGGAGCGGCCCTCCCGAAGAAATGCGCGCTCTACACGACGACGCGCGCGCATACCTCGCCCGGGTAATAGACTGGCTCTCCCTAGAACTCGAGTACTCGAAGACAAGGCAGGACTCAAAGCGGGTCGAGGCCAACAACATGATCCCCGAAGTCAATGGACGGCGATCCGGTGTGTCTAGCGGGCTATCGAGCGTGGTCTTCAATTACCTGCTGCCAAGGGACGCGCCGTGAGCGTGAATGACGTGGGGTCTATACCTCGTCCAGCATCTTGTTGATGCGCTTCCATTTCCATCGAATCGTCATCCTTGTCGAACTCGAAGCTCGCGAATATGCTGAGTTTGGGCATCGCAATCTCCTTATGGGCTGTGGACGTATAGTATCGGCTAATCCACGCGCACACTCGGCGCGCGGCTTCATCCTCCTGCCAGGCGGTGGTGGAGCCATTGGGCGAGGCGGAGGCCGGCTAGGACGGCGGCGAGGCCGATGGCTACCTGGAGGATTACGTTGGCGGAGCCTGCCAGGTATGCGCCAGCGCGGAGGAGGCGTATGGTGTCCATGCCGAACGCCGAGAAGGTGGTGAAGCCGCCCAGGGCCCCGGCGATGAGGAACGCCTGGGCTTCGTTGCTGAGGGATTGGCGCGTCTCTGCGACGCCTACGACGAGGCCGATGAGGAAGCAGCCGACTGCGTTGACGGCGAGAGTGCCGTACGGGAACGCGGCGCCGGTTGCGTTCTGGACCCACGCGCCGACGAGGTATCGGAGGATTGCGCCCATGAGCCCGCCTGCGCCGACGAGCAGTATCACCGAGAGGTTCAATGGAGAGATTCAGCCCCGCTTCGGCCTGGCCCGCTTCTTCGGAGGGCGCGAGGCTTCGTAGCGGCGAATCCACTCTTCCATGGGGATGCGGGATACGGCCTCGCCTATCAGCTCCAGGGGCAGGTCGTCCAGCTTCCTGAAGCGCACGCACGACTTGCCCATGTCGAGCCGCTTGCCGGTGGCCTTGTAACTGTCCACGAACCACCGCTCGGTCTCCGGGTCGCCGTAGATGTTCATGAGGTGTACGGAGACATAGCTCTTCTCGGACGCGATGCCGGCATAGCTCAGCGGGTGTCCGTTGTAGGTCTTCGGGTAGCGCTCCAGCGGCACGGAATACGCGATCATGCCGAAGTCCATCATCTCCACGTAGCCGTCCGGCAGGTTCGCGAGGATGACCTCGCGGATTGTGGATACGGCCTCTCGCCGTTCGGGGGAGAGCTCGTCCAGGTACTCTTCGACTGTTGCGGCGGCGCTCTTCATGGTTGGGCCTCCGTGGGGTTTGCGGGGTCGGCGCTGGGCTGCGGCCGCTGATGAACGGCCCGCGCTCACCCTGTGGTCTTCACCGTTCGACCTTCAGAACACTGAGAAACGCCTCCTGCGGGATTTCGACTCGGCCCACCCGCTTCATGCGTTTCTTGCCTTCCGCCTGGCGCTCCAGGAGCTTGCGCTTGCGCGTTACGTCGCCGCCGTAGCACTTGGCGAGCACGTTCTTTCGGAGGGCCCTGACGGTTTCGCGGGCGAATACCTTGCTGCCGACTGCGGCCTGTATGGGCACCTCGAACATCTGGCGTGGTATCAGGTCCTTCAGGCGGGTTACCAGCTCCTTGCCCCTGGGGTGGACCATGCTCCTGTGCAGTATGACCGACAGGGCGTCCACCGGCTCGCCGTTGACCAGGATGTCCAGCCGCGCCAGGTTCTCGGTCCGGTAGCCCGCGAGCGCGTAGTCCATGGATGCGTAGCCTTGCGTGCGGGACTTGAGGAGGTCGTAGAAGTCTATCAGCATCTCGGACAGGGGCATGGCGAACTCGAGCATGACGCGGGTCTGCGATACGCCTGGCCTGCCCGCGGCGCGGCCATTCCCCGCGGACGTGACGCCGTGGGCCGCGCCGTGCTGGATGTACTCGGTCTTCTTCAGCTCGCCGCGCCGGTCGGTAACCAGCTCGATCATCGCGCCGATGAAGTTGGCGGGGGTGAGGATGGTGAGGTTCACCCAGGGTTCCTGCGTCTCTTCTATCCTGTCGGCTGGGGGAAGCTTGGCCGGATTGTCCACCTCGTGAACCTCGCCGTCCGTCGTCATCACCTGGTAGGCGACGCTGGGGGAGGTTGCCAGGAGGTTTATCTCGTACTCGCGCTCGAGCCGTTCCTGGACGACCTCCATGTGTAGCAGGCCGAGGAAGCCGCATCGGAAGCCGGAGCCGAGGGCGAGGGAGCTTTCGGGTTCGAACGATAGGGCGGCGTCGTTCAGCCGCAGTTTTTCGAGGGCGTCGCGCAGCTCCAGGTAGTCCTCGCCGTCCGCCGGGTACAGCCCGGCGAAGACCATGGGCTTGAGTGGCTGGTAGGCGTCGAGGGGCGAGCTCGCGCCGCCTACGGCGAGGGTTAGGGTATCGCCCACCGGCGCGTCTCCCACGGTCTTCAGGCCCGTGGCGACGTAGCCGACCTCGCCGGCTCCGAGCGCGTGGACCTTGGTCGGGGCGGGCCTGAAGCAGCCGATCTCCAGGGCGTCGCTGCGCGCGCCGCTGGACATGATTTCGATGCGCGAGCCGGCGGGGGCGGCGCCTTCGAACACGCGGACGTATGCCACGACGCCCTTGTAGGGGTCGTACTTGGAGTCGAATATGAGCGCGCGAAGGGGCAATGCGTCGTCGCCGTCGGGGGGCGGCACGCGCTCGACGATGGCCTCGAGCACCTGGTCCACACCCATGCCGTCCTTGGCGGACGCCATGAGCACTTCGTCGGGCCTGAAGCCGAACGCCTGGCACACCTCGTCGGCCACGCGCTCGGGCTCGGCCACGTCGAGGTCTATCTTGTTGACGATGGGGATGACCTCGAGGTCGTGGTCTATGGCGAGATAGACGTTGGCGAGGGTCTGGGCCTGGATGCCCTGCGCGGCGTCCACGACGAGCAGCGCCCCCTCGCACGCCGCCAGGCTGCGCGACACCTCGTATGAGAAATCGACGTGGCCGGGGGTGTCTATCAGGTTGAGCTGGTATCGCTGACCCGAGGGCGCGTCGTATTCGAGGCGGACGGCCTGGGCCTTGATGGTGATGCCGCGCTCGCGTTCGAGCTCCATCGAGTCGAGGTGCTGCTCGATCATGTGCCGAGCCTCCACCGCGCCGGTGCGCTCGAGCAGACGGTCGGCAAGCGTGGACTTCCCGTGGTCGATATGAGCGATGATGCAGAAGTTGCGTATGTGGTCGCGGTTCACCATTCGATGGTAGCACACCGGGCGGTGTCTGAATCAGGATATTCAGGATTGGGATGCAGGCGAGACGCCATGGGGATAGTGAGTGGGGAGAGGGGATAAGACGGGGAGGGGGCAGGCGGGACGCCTGCGCTCCGGGGATGAGGGACGCGCTGAATTGCCTTCACCCTGGGTCTCTCCTCGTTAGGGGAGGGTGATGAAGGCTGGCGCCCTCTTGGCGCCTGCGCCTATGTTCGTTTCGTCTCGGCCGGCTCCTTTCTGTTGGCGCTCTGGCGGGTTCTAGCCGCTTCTGCGCCTGGTTGGGTGACCTGAATCACCCTCGCTCTAGCCCTTTCCCTTCGGGGGAGGGGACGCAGGGCGGGGCGTTTGCCCCAACCCTGGCCCTTTCCCCCGTGAGGGAGAGGGAACTTGGCGGGTCTTGCGACCCGCGCCCTATCTACTCCTGATTCCCCCGCTCACACGGGGGATTGAGTATGCCTTGCAAGGCAGTGACTCCGGTACTCGCTTCGGGGATGCCGACGTCACGCGCCGCCGACACTTGGGGTTGCAAACCCCACCCCGGGCTTTCCCGGACGGCTGACGGCCCTTGCGGAGCCGCCTGCGTTCGCGCTTGGTCCTTCCACCCGCCAAGGCGTCGGGCTGCGCTGGCTACGGTCCTCCCGGTCGTCCGAGAGTCCGCACCTGGAACGGGGGAGACGCATTTGGCACTACGTCCTCCTGTGCGAGGCGCCGAAACATAGAGGGACCTTCTCGTACACGCGGGTGCCCCGTCCAACAGCAGCGGCGTGTATGATGCCAAGGGCAGAGGTGGGCTCTATGCTCGTTTGGGATACGCCCCTTCGGGCCGTCTACCAGACTAGCACGGCTGTTCTCGCGGTGTCAAGGGGCGCTATGGGGCAATTTGGGGGCAATTTTCGGGATTGCCCTGGTTCGTATGGACCAGGACGCGGCTATTGACAAACGCCTCGCCTCGCTGGTAGATTCATCAGTGTAGCGAGGAGTGGCCAGAGCACGTCGTCCTGCCTGAGGGATGGACGCTGGACATAGCCTCGCTTTGCTGTCCCTCACCACCCTCGATGCCATATCGTGAACGCCGAAGGCTCTGCCCATTGCCGTAACTCCTCACCATCAGGGAGCAAGGGCATATCGGGCAGCACACCCAAACGGCTCTTCACGAATGCCCTGCCTCACCCCCAACGCCGCCAGACGGCTCCTGCGCCGCCACGCTCATAGTGAACACGACAACGAAGAGGCCAAAGAGCACGGCAACGAATCCGACGAAAAGTTGCCTGCTCAGATCCACCGCAGACATCAGACCAAGCCCTCCCGTGTGCCCCCACCGCGCCGCGCCACAGAGCCAATCACCATCATGACCGACGCGCCCAGTGACACCAACGACAACCCACCAAAGACACCCGCACGCAACCACTCCGATACGCCTGCATCTCCTGCTGGCGACAGTTCAATCGCCTCCACCTCGACCACTAACTCGGAACGGCTTGCGACATTGACCCTGTCCACCGCAAAGACCGCAGGACCCTGCGGCGTCCTAGCATAGTGATGAACGACACCCACCGCATCCACTGGTATCCCCAACTGCGGCAGCAACGATGGCAGAGCATCCACGACACGCTGCATGTCCAGAGCGCCCACCATGATAGTATCTCTCATCTCCGATGGACTCTCACCGGGCCCCAAGCCCACCAGCGGAAACGCCTCTTCTCCCTCGTACCGAGTCGTGTTCTCATCTACATCTGCCCATATAATCCCAACCGTGTTCCCCCGAGACACCGCGAACCGATCCAACACCACCGACCACCTCCACAACTCTCCAAAGTCGTACTTCACAGGGATCAGAACTATGTTGACCCCATGACCCTTGTAGCCTGGCACCAGCCTCTCCTTCAACGCCTCCAAGCCAGCTTCGTCATCAGGTATGGGGGGCTTCGTATGAACATACGACGTACTCGTGCCCACAGGATTGCGCACCCCAGCAATACCACGGCTATAGTAGTCTTGCCAAGCATGGCAGGACTGCCAAATTGCAAGTGGCGCGTTATCGTACTCTTTGTCGCAGTCCAACTCCGGGAAGTTCGTCACGTCCACGTCCGACACGTCGTACCCGCCCCCAGACGCTCCCGATGCCCCAGACGCGCCGCCCACCCCTCCAACGACCTCCACAGCAGGCCACAACTGACTCCACGACGCCCAGCCAGGCTCCATACGACGACCAGCAGCCCCGCCCTCGCCCAAGTACACGTACAAGTAGCCGCTCGTCCATGGCCGGATCACATAGAGAGGCATCGGCAGAGCGTATCTGTCCAGAAACGTCCTATCCACCACGCAGTCCCGATAGCCAGAGCCGGGCTGAGATGCAGTGGGAGGGCTACACCACTTATCGACATGCCCCTTCCCCTGCCTCACAATCTCGGGGTGGCTTCCCATGTACTCATGGGCCTTTGCCTTGAAGAACTCCGTGACTGCCTCGCTCACAAGCTCGCTCTGCCGAAGATAAACGTACAATTCTCCCAAAAGCGACTCGTACATCCCCTCGACGTGCAGCAACCCCTGCCGCTGGGCCTCCCCCAGAACGTAACAGTGCAACGGGTCCCCAGACAGCGTCCCGCCCCAGCAGTCATCGTAGGGCGTCAGCGAAGCAGGCGTGGACGTCGCCGTAGACGTGGCAGTCCCGGCGTCCTGCGCCCCCACTGGCGCCGCCCGATACGACAGCCACGCAAGACCAACCCCCACAGCCGCCAGCAGCGCGACCAGCGACCATCGCATGACCCTATGCGTCTCCATACTCACATCGCCCCTCCCTAGGCGCTACGCCCCCTCATCGCCGTTGGGCACACCAAGTCAGCGCGGCAACTCGACCGACTCGACCTCAGACCCGGGCTCCGACTCAGCCACGCCTACCAGCTGGAATCACGGGCGTACCATCATCGCGGTCCACCACCCCAACTGCATCCACTGGTATCCCCAATTGCGGCAGCAGCACAGGCAGAGCATCCACTATCCGCTCCTGGTCAAACCCCCATACCCAGATGGTCTCACGCATCTCCGACGGACTCTCTCCAGGCCCCAGACTCGCCAGGCGAAATACATCGTCCTCTGAATGTCTCCTATTCTCCCATACCCCAGCGCCAGTGATGCCCACGGTGTTCCCCGCAGACACCGCAAACCGATCCAATATCACCGACCATCTCCACAACTCCCCAAAATCATACTTCACCGGTATGAACTCCACCTTCCAGTCAAGTGCCCGGTGGCGGGGGAATATCCTCCCCCTCAATGCGTTCAACCCCGCCTCATCTCTAGGTACAGGGGATTTCATCTGTACATACGTTATGCGCTTGTCCTCGTCCCAGCGCCTCCCAGCAATCCCGAGACCGGGGTGATCGCTCCAAGTAGCACAAGAGTTATATATCGTAAGGTATCCGTCAGGCCACTCCTCGTCGCAGTCCAATTCCGGGAAGTTCGTCACGTCCACATCCGACACGTCGAATCCGTCCCCAGACGCTCCCGATGACCCAGAGGCGCCCCCCACCCCTCCAACCGCCGCATTAGCAGGCCACAGCTGCGTCCACGACGCCCAACCAGGCTCCACACGACGACCATCAGCACCCCCCAATCCCAACTTCACGTAATCGTAGCGGCTCGGCCACGGCCGGATAACGTAATGCCACGTCGGAGCTCCTCCATAACCAGCAAACGTCTCCTTAGATATGCACTCCAGATACGCGGCGCCACCCTCCGACGACTTATGGTTGCACCACCCACCCACATACTCCTCATCCTCTTCCACAAGATCAGGACGCGCAATCATATACTCGTATGCCTTCGCCTCCAAGAACGCATCCACGCTATCGCTCACAGGCTCGCTCTGCCGAAGGTACACGTGCAACTCCCGCGCAGCCGTCGACTCGTACACCCCCTCCACGCGCAGCAGACCCTGACGCTGCGCCTCCCCAAGCGCGTAGCAAGCCAGCGGCTCCCCGGACAGCGTACCGCCCCAGCAGTCATCGTAGGGCGCCAGCGAAGCAGGCGTGGACGTCGCCGTAGGCGTGGCAGCGCCGTCACCCGATATTGCCCCAGAACCCCCTGGCTCCGCTATTATCACCAGTGGGCCGCGTATCGCCCGGCGCAACACACCAACAGCGTCCACTGGTATCCCCAACC
Source organism: uncultured Dehalococcoidia bacterium (assembly GCA_958296115.1). Lineage (GTDB taxonomy): Bacteria > Chloroflexota > Dehalococcoidia > Lucifugimonadales > CAJWER01. The sequence goes on along the minus strand of OY282442.1, from coordinate 733,183 downwards.
GAGGCAGCAGCGCCGGCAGCGCGTCCTCCACACGCTGTGTATCCAGAGCCCATATCTTTATGGTCTCACGCATCTCAGCAGGACTCTCACCAGACCTCAAACTCGCCAGCGGGAATACATCGTCGTCCCTATATCTCCTATTCTCCCCCACCCTCGCGCTTATGATGCCCACAGTGTTCCCACGAGACACCGCAAACCGATCCAATACCACCGACCATCTCCACAACTCACCAAAATCGTACTTCACCGGTATGAACTCCACCCTCCAGTCAAGTGCCCGGTAGCGGGGGAATATCCTCCCCCTCAATGCGTTCAATCCCGCCTCATCCCTAGGTATGGGAGATTTTATCTGTACATACGTTATGCGCTTGTCCTCGTCCCAGCGCCTCCCAGCAACTCCTAGCTCGGGGTAATCCTTCCAAGCATGGCAAGAGTTCCGGGTCGTAAGATTGTATGGCCACGCTTCTCGACAATCCAACTCTGGGAAGTTCGTGACGTCCACGTCCGACACGTCGAATCCACCCCCAGACGCTCCCGATGACCCAGACGCGCCCCCCACCCCTCCAACGACCTCCACAGCGGGCCACAGCTGCGTCCACGACGCCCAGCCAGGCTCCACACGACGCCCAGCGGCGCCCCCCAATCCCAGCTTCACGTACCCATAGCGGCTCGTCCACGGAACTATCGCATAGAGGCCCGAGGGCAGTGCGTTTCTGCCCAGAAACGTCTCCCTCACCACGCAGTCCCGATAGCCAGAGTCGGGCTGAGATGCAGGAGGTAGGCCGCACCACGTATCGATAACATACCCCTTCTCCTGCGTCACAATCTCGGGGTAACTTCCCATGTACTCATGGGCCTTTGCCTTGAAGAACTCATCGAGGCTGTCGCTCACTGGCTCGCTCTGCCGAAGGTACACGTACAACTCTCCCACAGGCGACTCGTACATCCCCTCGACGTGCAGCAACCCCTGCCGCTGGGCCTCCCCCAGAACGTAGCAGTGCAACGGGTCCGCCGACAGCGCCCCGCCCCAGCAGTCATCGTACGGCGTCAGCGAAGCAGGCGTGGGCGCTGCTGTCGGCGTGGGCGTGGCTGTCGGCGTGGGCGTGGCTGTCGGCGTGGGCGCTGCTGTCGGCGTGGGCGTGGCTGTCGGCGTGGGCGCTGCTGTCGGCGTGGGCGTGGCTGTCGGCGTGGGCGCTGCTGTCGGCGTAGGCGCTGCCGTCGGGGTGGGCGTAGCTGTCGGCGTGGGCGCTGCCGTCGGCGTGGGCGTAGCTGTGGGCGCGGGTGTGGCTGTCGGCGTGGGCGCTGCCGTCGGGGTGGGCGCCACAGCGCGATACGACAGCCACGCAAGGCCCACCGCCACAGCCGCCAGCAGCGCGACCAGCGACCATCGCATGACCGTATGCGTCTCCATCCTCACCTCGCCCCTCCGTAGGCGCCGCGCCCCCTCATTGGGCGACACCATACGCCCCACGCCCCCACAACGCAACAGCCGCGTAAGGCATTACAGGCGTCCTTCCCACCGCTTCTATGGTAGGATGGATGCATACCACACCATCACCACTATGGAGAAGCGGCATGGCGCAGGCTACACGGCGGGCGGAAGCGAGTTGGGACGGCGACCTGATGACTGGAAGCGGGGTCGTGAGCGCGGTATCGAGCGGGGCGTTCACGGGCCTCCCGGTCACGTGGGCGTCGAGGACGGAGGGTTCGGACGGGCGGACGAGTCCTGAGGAGCTGGTGGCGTCGGCGCACGCGGCTTGCTACTGCATGGCGCTTTCGGCTGGTCTCGGCCGGGCGGGTACGCCGCCCAGCAAGCTGGACGTGAGCGCGACCGTGACGTTCCAGCAGGTCGAGGGCGGCTGGAAGGTCGCGTCGAGCGCCCTCACGGTGAGGGGCGAGGTGGCGGGGATAGACGCGGGCGCGTTCGCGCAGGCGGCGGAGGCGGCCAAGGACGGCTGCCCGATCTCGGGGGCCCTGAAGGGCAACGTGGAGCTCAGCGTGGAGGCGGAGCTGGTCGGCTAGGGGGCCTTTTCGCAATGCCAACGGGGGCGCTGGCGCGGCGTGGAGATGACGTCGGCTCATCGAGCGGCCCCCCCTGGCGAGCGGCGGCTTCATTTCGAGTCAGGAGGAGACGCGAGAGATGACGACTCAGTACACGATCTTGTCGGGCGGCAGGGAGGCGGCGAACGCGATCTACACGGACGCCATGGGGCGGATGTACGGGCTGGTGGCGATGGGCATCGTTACCACTGGCGCGGCTCTCTTCATCGGCGACCGGCTGGGGGTGGGCGACATCCTGTTCGGCCTTGGCTGGCTCGGCTACCTTGCGGCTATCGCGGCGCTGTTCGGGACGCTGATAGCCGCTAGCAAGGTGGCCGCAAGCGGCAACACCGGGCTTGGGACGGCTCTGTACCTGGCGTTCACGGGCATGGAGGGGCTGTTCCTGTCGCCGATCATGGCGGCGTTCGAGCTGGGGACGATAGGCGTGGCGTTCATGCTGACCGCCGGGCTGTTCGTGGCGATGAGCGCGGTAGGGATGACCACGAAGCGCGACCTGTCGAAGCTGGGGCCGATGCTGTTCATCGGGCTGATGGGGGTGATAGTGGTCAGCCTGGTGAACGTCTTCCTGCTGCAGTCGAGCGCGCTGTTCCTGCTGATCAACATAGCGTTGCTGCCCCTGTTCCTGGCGCTGACGGTGTGGGAGACGAAGCAGATGAAGGAGATGGCGCAGCAGGCGGCGCTGGCCGGCGACGCGCGGGCGGCGAACTCGGTGGCGGTGATGGGCAGCATCGGGCTGTACCTGAACGCGCTCAACATCTTCCTGGTACTGCTGAACCTGCTGGGGTTCCTCTCGGACGATTGAGCGCGGCGCTCAAGGGGGGCCTACGCTAGATGAGAACAGGCGCCTCGAAGAGAAAGGAACCCAGGGCGCGCTGTCATGAAGTCCACAGCGCGCAGCCAGCCAGGTCGGATATAATCTCACGGACGGATTTCAGGCGCTTGGAGGAGACCATACATGGATAACGGCCGCAAAGACCCCGCGCTCGTCGTGGTCCAGCTTACCGGCGGAAACGACTACCTGAACACCGTCGTGCCCTACGCGAATCCCCTGTACTACGACTATCGCCCGACCGTGGCCATCTCGGAGGAGGACACGCTGCGGCTCGACGACCAGGTTGGGCTGCATCCCAAGATGGCGCAGATTCGGGACCTGTACGACGAGGGTATGGCGGCCATCATCCACGGGATAGGCTACGCGAACTCGCCGCGCTCCCATTTTCGCTCGATGGACATCTGGCACACCTGCGAGCCGGACACGCTGGGCACGGAGGGATGGCTGGGCCGGCTGACCCGCGAGCTCGACCCGCGCAAGGAGAACGCCGTTACCGCCGTCAGCATGGGGCCGAGCATGTTCAGGGCGCTGTCCCTCCCGGGCGTGCCGGTCGCCTGCGTAGAGGATCTGGATAGCTACGGCCTGATGACCGGCATCTCCGACCGGGAGCAGCGCGAGCGCATAGTGGAGCGGTACAAGCGCCTCTACTCGCCCGCCATCGGCTCCGGCCCGGTCATGGACTTCCTCGGCCAGACCGGCCTCGACGCCCTCAGGGGCGCTGAGGTTCTGAAGGCCGCTCCAGAGCGCTATTCGTCCAGCGTGGAGTACGCCGACACCCCGATTGGGAGGAAGCTGAAGGACATCGCGCAGGTGCATCTCGCGGGGCTCGGCGCTCGCATCTTCTACGCCGACCATGGCAGCTTCGACAGCCACTCGAACCAGCAAGGGATGCTCGAATCGCTGTGGGACGACCTCTCGGCGGCCATACGCGACTTCTTCGACGACCTGCGCGAGCATGACGCAGCCGACAACGTGCTCATGCTGCTCTTCTCCGAGTTCGGGCGGCGCACTCACGACAATGGATCTGGGACCGACCACGGCGCGGCGGGCGCGGCGTTCCTGATTGGCGAGCCTGTGCGCGGCGGGCAGTACGGCGAGTACCCGTCCATACGGCTGGAAGACCTGGAGCAGGGCGACCCTGTGCCCAGCTACGACTTCCGAGGCCTCTACACCACCATCCTCGAGGACTGGATGCGCGTGGATCCGGTCCCCATCGTCAACGGGACGTTCGAGAAGCTCGACGTGCTGCTGGCGAAGAACTAGCGTCCATGCTTACACAGGTAGTAGGCAGTCGCGTCTATGATTTCTCCCACACCGTGGGGCGGCGGGACCTCTCGATGGTCATCTGCGTGGCGTCCGCGTCCGACGACGTGGTGTATCTCCTCAGCCGCCCAATGGAGATCATCCCCGACGCGCCATGGGACCGCGTCGGCGGCATGTCGAAGGTCGGCAAGTACACCATCGGCCCCGAGTGGGGTTCCGAGGAGCTGGTAGCCGAGTTCGGCAAGTATGGCAAGGGGGACGGCGAGTTCATCTGGCCGGCCGGAATCGCCCTCGACAGCCGCCAGAACGTATACGTCACCGACGAGTGGCTCAACCGGGTATCCGCCTACGACGCCGACGGCGGGTTTCTCGGCCACTGGGGGCGGCCCGGCGACATGCCGGGCGGGCTGAACCGACCATCTGGCATAGCCGCCGACGCGGACGACAACCTCTACGTAGCGGATGGCGCGGCGCACCGTGTGCAGAAGTTCACGCCGGACGGCGCATACCTCGCAGGCTGGGGAGAACACGGCGGCGAGGTCGGCCAGCTCGATTCGCCCTGGGGCATCGCAATCGGCCCCGACGGCAACGTCTACGTCGCCGACCACAAGAACCACCGAGTGCAGAAATTCGATCCTGACGGGGCATACATGGCGTCCTTCGGCAGCTGCGGGGACCGCCGGGGCCAGCTCAACCGGCCGTCGGACGTCTCGGTGGATCCGGAGGGGGACGTGTACGTGTGCGACTGGGCGAACAGCCGGGTCCAGATATTCGCGCCGGACGGCGGGTTCGTCACCAGCCTGGTCGGCGACGCCCAGCGGCTATCGAAGTGGCAGCAACAGAACGTGGAGGCCAACGCCGACGTGAAGAAGGCGCGGCGGCGGGTCTATACTCTCGAACCCGAATGGCGGTTCGCGCTGCCGACGGGCCTGGACTTCGACGCGGGCCGGTCACGCCTCATAGTAGCCGACACCCAGCGGGCCCGCGTCCAGATATACAACAAGCTCCACGACTACATGGAACCCCAGTTCAACCTGTAAGGCGGCGCTCATGCCGAACCCCGTCTAACTCTTCGGTAGGATGGCTCCCCCGGATGGAGCGTGTGTAGCCATATCAGTCCCTACGGGTGGTAGATCACCATCTTCAGCTCCGTCATCTCCTCCACCGCGTACTTGGGCCCCTCCTTGCCCATGCCGCTCTCCTTGACGCCGCCGTAGGGCATCAGGTCGGCGCGCCACTGCGGGCCGGAGTTGATCATCAGGTTGCCGGAGTCCACCTCGCGGGCGAACTTCATGGCCCAGTCGATGTTCTGCGTGAAGATCGCCGCGCTCAGCCCGTAGTTCGAGTCGTTGGCCATGGCAATCGCGTCCTCGATGTCCGAGAAGGGCGTAACTGCGACGGCTGGGCCGAAGAGTTCGTCACACGAGATTCGCATCTCCGGCTTGACGTCGGCGACGATGGTTGGCGCGTGGACGGAGCCCTCGTACTCGCCGCCGACTATGGCGCGGGCTCCGCCGGCGACGGCCTCGTCTATCCAGTCGTGGACGCGCTCGGCGTCCTGCGGGCGCACCATCGGCCCCATCTTCACCGTCTCGTCCAACGGATCGCCGGTGCTGATGCCCTTCACGCCCTCGGTCAGGGCGTCCAAGTAGTCCGCGTACACGTCCTCGTTCGTCAGTATGCGCTGGGCCGAGATGCAGACTTGCCCGGCGTTCGAGAAGCCGCTCGCCACCGTGCCCGCCACGACCTTGTCCATGTCGGCGTCGGGCATGACTATCAGGGGCGAGTTGGAGCCCAGCTCCATGGTAACCTTCTTCAGTCCTGCTGTCCTACATATATGCTCGCCCACGTCGCGGCTGCCCGTGAAGGTTACCTTGCGCACGCGCGGGTCGGCGACCAAGGCGTCGCCGATGCTGCCGCCGGAGCCGGTCACGCACTGCACGGCCTCGGCTGGCGCTCCGGCCTCGACCAGTATCTCCGTCAGCTTGAGAGCCGACAGGGGAGTGTCGGACGCGGGCTTGATGATTACCGCGTTGCCCGCGGCGAGCGCCGGGCCCACCTTGTGCGCCACCAGGTTCAGGGGGAAATTGAAGGGGCTGATGGCCGCCACGACGCCGCATGGCACGCGCAGCGTGAATCCGAGCTGGCCGGTCCACGTCGGCGCTCCGTCCAGCGGCACGACCTCGCCGGACAGCCGCTTGGACTCCTCCGCGGATCCCGTCATCGTCTGAATGGCGCGCTCGGCCTCGCCGCGCCCCTCGGCGATGACCTTGCCCTCTTCCATCGTGATGGCCCTGCCCAGGTCCTCGACCCGTTCACGCATCAGGGCGGCGGCGCGCATCAGGATCTCGTAGCGCTGATATCCGGACATTGCGGCCATTATCCTGGCGCCCCGCTCCGCGCTGGCGACCGCGGCGTCCACATCCTCTATCCCGGCCTTCGGCACAGTGTCGAAGACCCGCCCATCGAACGGATTCACCACTTCGATCTTCTGGTCCCTGTCCACCCACTCACCGGCCAGGTACATCTTCATGCCGTCGCCTCCGTGTGCGCCCCTTGGCGTATCGCCAGACCGCCTCCCAGCATATGCGCTTGTCCAACCCCAGTCAACGACTGGAATCGCAGCCGCGCGGAACGAGTACGAGTCGTTGACACATAAACCCGTTGGCTCCTACACTCACTGCGCCATGAATCCCCCATCCATCATCGTCCTGCCGCCTCTGGGCGCAGGACGCGGGCCGCGCCAGATATGAGCGGCAAGGAGCCTGTGAGGGAGTCGGTTTGGAGCATATCCCCCAGGTGGAGGACGGTCTATTTCTTCCTCTTCAGCATCCAGAGCCTGGTCGGCATAGGTCTGGTATCATGGTACGAGACTGTCATACAGACCGGGGACAGCCTGATAGAGACTGCCATGGCGGTCATCGCCAACTCAACCGGGGTTGGCGTGCTGGCAGCCACAACCACGATAATCATTACGGAGGTGCTCCAGTACATCATGGTTACAGCAGATTACCTGAGGCAGACGATCATCGAGCCGCTCAAAGAGAGGCAGCAGGCAAAATGGCGTGAGCAGGGACTCGAGCAGGGACTCGAGCGGGGACTCGAGCAGGGACTCGAGCAGGGACTCGAGCAGGGACTCGAGCAGGGACTCGAGCAGGGACTCGAGCAAGGGCGTGAGGAAAGCCACGAGGAGTGGAAAGCCTGGAATCAGCGCCGCATGGACGCTGAGGCCGAAGGCAAGCCTTTCGACGAGCCTCCCCCGCAATTGCCGGCTGCCAAGGCCTGACCGCCGCTTCTACCAGGAGAATACGATGGCCCTCACCGTGTACGACTACCGGACCGACGTCCGCAACGTGCTCGTCACGCCCCAGATCCGCTCGCGCTTCATGCGGCTGGAGCCCGGTGAAGGGGGCGACGCTCATTCGCATGACCTGGGGCACGAGGTGTTCCTCGTGCTGTCGGGCAGGGCCGAGTTCATCATTGACGGCGAGGTCGGCGAGGTGGGCCCGGGGCAGATGTGCGTCGCGCTCGTTGACCAGCTCCACTCCCTGCGCGTCATCGGCGACGAGCCCATGACCATGTACCTGTCCGTCACGCCGCACATCCAGCCCACGCATACCATGTGGACCGCGGACGGCGAGCGGGAGCCGCACCGATTCGCATCGTCCAGCGCGTACGACCGCGACACGGACACGACGACGCCCATGGACGAGTTGCTCGACAGCCTGGCCGCCGCGACGCTCGCGGTCCGCGACGCCGCCGACCTGGCCGCGGACGCGCAGGACGGCGCAGCCGAAAGCCTGAAGGCTGCCCTCTCGGACGATGATCTCGATGCCGCCTCAGAGTCCCGCAGCGCCATCTGGGACGCCCTCGTCGAGGTCTATAGACGATCCGCCGAGCTCGCCGACCTCTGGAACGACGTCGCCCCTCGCGCAGGGAGAACGTAGCGAGCCAATCGGGACGGAGGACGCTCATGGACAAGGTACGCATAGGCGTCGTGGGATGCGGGGCGATTGCCCAAGTGCAACACCTGCCGTTCCTCACCGAGCTGGCCGAGGAGTTCGAGGTAGCCGCCGTCTGCGACGTCTCGCCGTCAGCCGCCGAGTACGCCGCGCGGCTCTACCACGTGCCCAGCCAATTCACCGACTACCGATACCTGCTCGACGCCGACGTGGACGCCGTGCTGCTATGTCACACGGACCCGAAGACCGAGGTGGCGGTGGCGGCGTTCGAGGCCGGCAAGCACGTGTTCATCGAGAAGCCGCTCTGCTTCTCACGCGAGGAGGCCTCCGAGATTATCGCGGCGGCCCAGAGGTCAGGCAAGGTCGCCCAGGCAGGCTACGTCAAGCTCTACGAGCCAGCCTACGAGACGGCCAAGGTCGAGGTCTCGGAGATGGACGACGTGCGGTTCGTCCAGGTCAACCACCTCCACCCTGACAACGACCTGCACGTGCGTCAGTTCAGGACGCGACAGTTCGAAGACGTGCCTGCGGAAGCGGTCGAGGCTGCGCGGGCCGCGCGGGAGACGGCCGTCCACCAAGCCATAGGCGAAGTCCCCATGCGCGTCATCAGGGCCTTCGGCGCTCTGTCGGGCAGCATGATCCACGACCTGTACGGACTGCGAGACATGTTCGGCGTGCCCAGCAGGGTCGTCAGCGCAGAGATATGGCAGGAAGGCGGGGCCGTCTCCGCAACGCTGGAGTATCCCGGCGGCTTCCGATGCGTCGCAAGCTGGGTGGACCTGCCCGAGCTCTGGGACTTCCACGAGACGCTGGAGGTCTATGGCAGCGGGAAGAGGGTCATCGTCTCCTACGAAACGGGCTTCTCGCGCGGCTTGTCCAGGGTGCGGGTCCAAGAGATAGACGAGGGCGGCGTCAGCGTCTCCAGGGAGCCTGCGCTGAGCTGGGAAAGCCCGTTCCGCCGGGAGCTGCGCCACTTCCACGACTGCATCGTGAACGGAGCTGCGCCCAGATCGCCCATCTCCGAGGTGGACAAGGACATCGGCCTGATAATCGACATCGTGAAGGCGTATCAGGACCGGGGTTAGCCGAGAGCGGTTTCGCCCTCGCCGAGGACAGGGCCGGTAGGCTGCATCGTCTCCCAGTCTGAGCGCCTTATCTCCATCTTCACGAAGTCGTACCCGTCCTTCCTAACCTTCTTCACCTCCTGCAGGCCCGACTTGGAGAACGCCCGCCGCGCACGCTCGTTCCATTCCAGCGTGTGGAGATAGACCAGGTCAATCGTCATACTGGAGAATACGTAGGCAACCAGCGTGGCCACGGCGTCGGTCCCGTAGCCCCTATCCCAGTACTCGCGCTTGCCGATCATTATCCCAAGCTCGGCGCGTCCGCGCATCAGGTCTATGTCGTAGCACATGCAGTTGCCGATGTGCTCGCCGTGGATGGTGTCGATAGCCAATCGGCGAGAGTTGCCGCTGGAGTAGCGCAGCTCGTCCCTGGCGAACTTGACGAAATCCGGGTACGACATCCGCAGGGGCTTGGAGGCGTCGAGCCGGGCGAGCTCCTCGTCAGTACGCCAAGAGTAATCGTTGGCCGCGTCGTCCAGCTTCTTCCTGCGGATGACGACCTTCTCCCCGCGGGCGACCTCCTTGCCCTCGTCGGGCAGAGTCCTATTGCGAAGCCAGGGCAAGGCCCTCTTGAACAATCTTTACCTCGTTTTCGTAAGTAAGAGCCTCGCAAGCCTGCTCGGCGGTGAACCACCTGACCTCGTCGAACTCGTGGTCATGAAGGGACTCGTGGCCGCCCGTAGGATGCATCAGGTAGTAGTGAACGGTCTTGTGGCAGCGCGCCTGGTCCCCAGGCCTGACAAACCAGTAGTCGATGCTGCCGATGTACTCCCCGCGCTCTACCCGTAGTCCGGTCTCCTCCTCGACCTCGCGGACGGCGGTCTGCTCTCGCGTCTCCCCCGGGTCGGGAGCGCCCTTCGGCAGGGCCCATATGCTGGGGGATCTGCGCCCGCACAGAATGACTTCCGCGCCCCTCTCCTCGACCCGGCGCACCACCCCGCCAGAGGACTCGAGTCGGACTATCGGTGTTCGTGATGCCATCGTGATTATAGGGTCATTCTATGTACGCCCCGGATACAGCGTCAAGGACGGCTGGGTTCACGAATCCACCGCCTGACGCCGCGCCGTTTCAGCCTGGACGGGCGGCATGAGGTTGAACTCCCCGGCCCCTGCGGTTAGAATAACTGCGTCCTTTAAGCCAGTCCGGAGAGGCTGGCAAGGGCGCGGCTCGAAAGCCGTGGGCAGATATGCCCCTTGCCGGCTCGAAACAGGGGGCGCTGTGCGAACATTGCTCGACCCCGACGACGTCCGGCGCGCGCTGACGCGCATCGCCCACGAGATACTCGAGCGCAACGGGGGCGCGTCGGGCTTGGTCTTCGTCGGGTTGCACACGCGGGGAGTCCCCCTGGCGGCGCGGCTGGCGGAGCTTATCAGGCGGTTCGAAGGCGAAGCGCCGCCCGTCGGGTCTCTGGACATCGCGCCTTACCGCGACGACCTCTCCTGGTCGCGCCCGCGGATGCGGCCTACCGACATCCCCGTTCCCATAGACGGCCGTCCCGTAGTGCTGGTGGATGACGTGCTGTACACAGGCCGCAGCGTCCGAGCCGCCATGAACGCCCTGACCGACTTCGGACGCCCCAGCCGAGTGCAGCTCGCCGTGTTGATCGACCGTGGACACCGCGAGCTCCCAATCAGGCCTGACTACGTGGGCAAGAACGTCCCCACGGCGCGCGGCGAGGATGTGCGCGTCCGCCTGCGGGAGACCGACGATTGCGACAGCGTTTTCCTGGTGAGGGTCGGCGAATGTTGACCACCCGCCGGCACGCGCTCGACCTGGACGACTTCAGCGTTCGGGAGATAGAGGACGTTCTGAACAACGCCGAGGCCATGCGAGAGATACTGGGGCGCGACATCCGCAAGACGCCCGCTCTGCGCGGCAAGACCATCATCACGGCCTTCCACGAGCCCAGCACGCGGACGCGGGTGTCGTTCGAGCAGGCGGGCAAGATATTGAGCGCGGACGTGATCAACGTATCGGGTTCGGGCAGCAGCGTAGAAAAGGGCGAGTCGCTATACAACACTGCGCTGACTCTCCAGGCCATGAACGCGGACGTGATAGTCATCAGGCATCCGCACGCCGGCGCGCCGCACTTCTTGGCTAGGCATCTTCGCGCGTCCATCGTCAACGCCGGCGACGGCGGGCACGCCCACCCGACGCAGGCGCTGCTGGACCTGTACACGATGCGCCGACGCTTCGGCCGGGTGGAAGGGCTGCGGGTCGCCATCGTCGGCGACGTACTCTACAGCCGCGTCGCGCGGTCGGACCTCTGGGGGCTGACAGCCATGGGCGCGAGCGTGGTCCTGTGCGCCCCGCCGACCCTGCTGCCGGTGGACATGGTGAACGGATACCGGGGCGCGCCGGGCCATCCCTTCGCGTCAGTCGAGGTGGAGACGAACGTGGAGCGGGCCTTGGATGGCGCGGACGTGGTGATGCCGCTCCGCCTCCAGGTGGAGCGGCAGCGAGCGGGCCATCTCCCCACCCTGCGCGAGTATTCGAGGGCATACGGCATAAACGCGCGGCGTCTCGCCCTAGCCAAGCCAAATGCGCTGGTGATGCACCCAGGCCCGATGAACGAGGGAGTCGAGATCGACCCGGAGGTAGCCCACGGCCCCCAGTCAGCTATCGAAGAGCAGGTTACGAACGGCGTGGCGGTGCGGATGGCGTTGCTCTACGGCTTGACGACGCCGGCGCGGGAGGAGGCGTGAAGATGGCAGGACGCCTGCGAGAACGCGCCACTGTGGTCGTTATCAGGAGCGGCAGGGTACTGCTGGTCCGCGACGTAGGTCCGGTCTTCGCGATGCCGGGCGGCGGGATAGAGCCGGGTGAATCGCCCGAGGCTGCGGCCGTGCGGGAGCTGCGCGAGGAGACAGGCCTGGCAGCGACGCGAGTTGCCCCGCTGTTCGTGTGGGAAAGCGCCATCCATAGGCACCACGTATTCCTGGCAGAGGCAAACGGCGAGGTTGAGATAGGCCAGGAGGTAAGCGAGTTCCGCTGGTGGGACCACCACATGGAGGCGCTGCCGACACACTCGCACGTCGAAGCGATACTGGAGAGGCTATCTATATCCGCCGGGAGGGAGATAAGGATCAGGCGCAGGGCGACCGCGATAGTGATGCGGGACGAACGGCTGCTGCTCCTGAGGGAGCCTGAGGACACGGAGTTCGGCCTGCCAGGCGGGGGTGTCGAGGACGACGAGCCCCCTTCGCTCGCTGTTGTGAGGGAGCTGCTCGAGGAAACTGGGTTGGCCGCATCCAGGGTCGCCTACCTGTTCGACTACTACGAGTTCTGGGATACGGATAACCCACTGGCGCCAGTTGTTCACCAGGGCTATCACTACTGGGGACAGGTACACAACGTCTTCCGCGTGGATGCCGACGGAGAGGTCATCCTCAGCGCGGAGCATTGCGAATTCACCTGGTGGGACGGTATCGCGGACCTGCCGGTGTGGAGCGGCGTAAAGGATATGCTATCCACAGCCTCCCAAGCGTCCACTAACCCACCAGCCGATGCGGTGGGGGCAGGTCTCAGACCTGCCCAACCCCTCGACCGATTTGCCGCGAGGAGCGAGTGAATGGGACGGATATTCATAACGGGCGGTAGGATAGTAGATCCATCCTTGGGCATGGACGGGGTGGGCGACCTCGTCATCCAGGACGGTAGGATAGAGGCCGTCGAGCGCGGCGTCGCTCTGCCCGACGGCGCGCAGGTCATCGACGCCTCTGGCATGGTCGTATGCCCCGGATTCATAGACCTGCACTGCCACCTGCGCGAGCCCGGCTTCGAGTACAAGGAGACGATAGCGACGGGAACGGCGGCGGCGGCTCGCGGCGGGTTCACCACCGTCTGCGCCATGCCCAACACCAATCCCGTCATGGACACCCGGGCGGCGGTCGAATTCGTCCTCGAGAGGGCGCGTGTTGGGGGCGTCGTTCGAGTTCTGCCCATCGGCGCGGTTACGAAGGGCAGCGGGGGCGCGGAGCTTGCGGAGATGGCGGAGCTTGCGGACGCCGGCGTGGTCGGGTTCAGCGACGACGGCCATCCGGTGGCGGATGCGAACGTGATGCGGCAGGCGCTGGCCTACGCTTCGGGGCTGGGGCTGCCCATCATCAACCACTGCGAGGTCTCCGAGCTCTCCGCGGGCGGCGTGATGAACGAGGGCTGGGTGTCGAACCGGCTGGGCCTCAGGGGCATTCCCGCGGCCGCCGAGGAGATCATGGTCGCGCGGGACATCGCCTTGGCCGAGACGACGGGCGGCAGGCTGCACATAGCGCACGCGAGCGCGGCGGCGACGGTCGAGCTCGCCCGCAGGGCGAAGGACCGCGGACTGGATGTTACGTGCGAGGCTACGCCGCATCACCTGACGCTTACGGACGAGGCCGTCATGGGCGGGCCGGGCGCGGGTCCGTTCGGGCCACTCCCGGAGGCGGCTTACGACACGAACGCGAAGGTTGCGCCGCCGCTGCGCGCGCGAGAGGACGTTGCGGCGATGGCGGCGGGCCTGCGCGACGGCGCGGTCGATTTCGTGGCAACGGACCACGCGCCCCACGGCCGGACCGAGAAGCTATGCACGTTCGACGAGGCGGCCAACGGCATCAGCGTCTTGGAAACGGCGCTGGGCTCGCTGATGTCGCTGGTACACGCGGGCGGCCTCCCGCTGCCGACGCTGGTCGAGCGGCTGACGACAGCGCCCGCCCGCTTCCTGGGGATGGAGCTGGGCGCGTTGAGGCCCGGCTCGCCCGCCGACGTAACCATCTTCGACCCCGAAGCCGAATGGGTCGTTGACCCTGCGGCCTTCGCCTCGAAGGGCAAGAACACCCCCCTGGCCGGTACGACGCTGAAGGGCAGGGTGACGGCGACGTTGTTCGGCGGGGAGATAGTCTATGATGGCATGACAGGTGCAGAGAGGCTGCAAGGGAAGATTAGAACTGAATACGCAGGACTTGTAGGAGAGCTGCCGTGAACGAAGTCAGGATATGGACGCTTGAAGACGGCTCGCAGGCCAAGCCGCTGGAGCCGAAGGGCCAGACGGAGTCCGAGCAACTCCTGGAGGACATCCTCGTCAAGAACCCAGAGCTGCTGATGCCGAGCCTGACGCTAGTCGGCAGGCAGACGGAGACCGAGGGGGGCCCGCTCGACCTGCTGGGGGTGGACAGCGACGGCAGACTCGTCCTGTTCGAGCTGAAGCGCGGCGCTCTGTCGCGCGACGCCGTGGCGCAGATCATAGACTACGCCTCCGACCTCGAAGCCATGGACCTGGACGCTCTCGCCAGTCATATAGCCGAGAGCTCCGGCAAGCGCGGCATAGACAAGATAGAGGACTTCGAGGAGTGGTACAGCCAGGAGTTCGATGGACAGGACCTGGAGTCGATGCGGCCGCTCCGCATGTTTCTTGTCGGACTGGGGGCCGACGCTAGGACGGAGCGCATGGTGACCTTCTTGGCTAGGGGTATAGACATATCACTCCTGACCTTCCACAGCTTCGTCCATGACGGCAAGACCTTCCTAGCCAAGCAGGTGCATGTAGAGGGGATCGACGACCTCGCCCCCCGGTCTACAAGACGAAGACCAACTAGGGCAGAAATGATGCAAGAGCTGCTTGGGTCCGTCCAGGAACCCGAGTTGTTCGCCGCTGTGCGGGATATGTTCAGCGAAAACTGGCGCAGCCCTAGTGAACTCGGAGGACGGTATGGGATATCCCTTGGGTTGCGGGGAACCTATGCGGGTAAGCGACGCTCTCACCAATACGCTCGTATCGATCCCAAATGGCCAGGGGTAGTGGTGGTAGTCTTCTATCCCAAAGCCGTCGGTTTGTGCCTGGACGAGTTCATACAGTTCAGCCAGAAAATCCCATACAGAACGTATCCCCGTGAGCAAGATCTGGAAAAGGGCCCTGTGGAAGTTAACTTCGACGTTACCCCTGATGGATGGGAGGCACACAAAGAGGCATTGCACGCTCTCACCAAATCCGTGTACGCGGCTTGGGAAAGGGAGCGGGAAGAAGAGGAGTCCGCCTGATGCGGAATGCCTGTGTAGAGCGCGGGGTCGCGGAACCTCTTATAGAGGTATCCCGGGACTGGCTGACCATAGCCTTCCCGCGCCCCGCTGAGTCCGAGACCCATCATGTCGCACAGCTCATAGCTGCCTTGCATGGTGAAAATGAGCCGGTCGGAGCTCATGGACGCCTTGGGGCTTAAGGACAGAATGCACTTCTATTACTCATACCTGCAGCCGAGTGTTGAAGAGGGCCTGGTCGAGATGACGATTCCCGACAAGCCGAGGAGCGGGATGCAGAGATACCGGCTGACCCCGACAGGTTTGCAGGCGAGGGCGTCGAGGAATGGCTAGACCCGCGCATCTCGTACTCGAAGACGGCTCGGCATACCCCGGCTGGGCGTTCGGCGACGGGGCCGACGCCTTCGGCGAGGTCGTGTTCAACACGTCCATGACCGGCTACCAGGAGATGCTGACCGACCCGTCTTACGCGGGCCAGATAGTCGTGCCGACCTACCCGCTGATAGGCAACTACGGCATCAACGCGCGGGACTTCGAGTCGCGCAGGGCGCAGGTATCGGGCTTCGTCGTGCGGGAGCATTGCGCCAGGCCGAGCCACTCCCTGAGCTCGGCGACCTTGGACGAGTTCCTGGCGGAGCAGGGCGTGACCGCAATCGGCGGCGTGGATACGCGAGCCGTAACGCGCCGGCTCCGCACGCGGGGCGTGATGATGGGCGCGATAGTCGTCGGCGCGGCGACGGACGACGCGCTCGCCAGGCTGCGCGAGCGTCCCCGCTATGACGACACGGACTTCGTGCCGCGCGTAACCACCGAGTCGCCCTACGGCTGGGACGAGCCAGCCGCAGGCTCCCAGGCGCCGGCGGCCAGGCGGCACATAGTCGTAGACGACTGCGGGCTGAAGTACAACATACTGCGCGTTCTCAGGTCGCTCGGCTGCGAGGTGACGGCGGTCCCGGCCGGGACTTCGGCGGCGGACGCGCTCGCCCTTCGGCCCGACGGCGTGGTGATGTCCCCTGGTCCGGGCGACCCCGAGCTCTTGGACTACGCCGTAGAGACGGCCAGGGGGCTGGCGGGCCGCGTCCCCATGCTGGGCATATGCTTGGGCAACCAGGTGTTGGCGCGGGCGTTCGGCGGCCGCAACTTCAAGCTGAAGTTCGGACACCGCGGCGGCAACCACCCAGTGCGCGACAACCGCACCGGCCGGGTGCACATCACCGCCCAGAATCACGGCTACGCAGTGGACCCCGACAGCCTTCCCGCCGACGTCGAGGTCAGCCACGTCAACCTGAACGACGGCACCGTGGAGGGCCTGCGGCACAGGTCGCTCCCCGTCATGAGCATCCAGTACCACTCGGAGGCGTCGCCCGGCCCCCGCGACAACGAGTATATCTTCACGGAGTTCATCGAGATGATAGACGATGACATGGACGAGGGCCTGTGAGCGGCAAGCCGGCAAAGGTCCTGGTCATTGGCTCTGGGCCCATCGTCATTGGGCAGGCTGCCGAGTTCGACTACGCGGGCACGCAGGCGTGCAGGGCTCTCCGTGAGGAGGGCGTAACCACCGTCCTCGTCAACTCCAACCCGGCGACCATCATGACGGACGAGGACATCGCGGACGTGGTCTATATCGAGCCGCTCACCGTCGAGGTCCTCGAGCGCGTCATCGCGGCGGAGCGGCCAGACGGCGTGCTTCCCACGCTGGGCGGCCAGACGGGGCTGAACCTCGCCGTGGCCCTGGACGACGCCGGAGCGCTCGACCGATACGGCGTGCGGCTGTTGGGCACGCCGCTGGAGGCCATCAGGAACGCCGAGGATCGGGACCGCTTCCGCCAGCTGCTCATAGACATCGGCGAGCCGGCGCCGCCCAGCGCGACCGTCGGCTCGATGGAGGAGGCCCGCCAGGCGGCGGGCGAGCTCGGCCTGCCCCTCGTGGTCCGCCCGGCCTACACGCTCGGCGGCACCGGCGGCGGCATCGCCGAGACGGAGGCCGAGTTCGAGGCTATCGTTGCGGGCGGACTCGCGGCAAGCCCAATCAGCCAGGCGCTGATCGAGCGCTCCCTCGTCGGCTGGAAGGAGATCGAGTACGAGGTGATGCGCGACGCCTCCGATACCTGCATCACCGTATGCAACATGGAGAATCTGGACCCGATGGGCGTTCACACGGGGGACAGCATCGTCGCGGCGCCCAGCCAGACGCTTTCGGACAAGGAGTACCAGGCGCTCCGCGCCGCCAGCCTCAGGATCATCCGGGCATTGGGCATCGAGGGCGGCTGCAACGTCCAGTTCGCTCTCGCGCCCGGCGAGGTGGTCGGCCCGACCTTGCCGGGCGGCGGGGGGAGCGTCGGCGAGTACTATGTCATCGAGGTGAATCCTAGGGTCAGCCGCAGCTCGGCGCTGGCCAGCAAGGCGACTGGATATCCGATAGCCCGCGTCGCCGCCAAGGTCGCGGTGGGTAGGAAGCTCGCTGAGATTCCGAACGCGGTGACGAGGCGGACGGTGGCCGCGTTCGAGCCCGCCCTCGACTACTGCGTCGTGAAGATACCGCGCTGGCCGTTCGACAAGTTCCCGGCGGGGGACCGCGCCATCGGCACGCAGATGAAGGCCACCGGCGAGGTGATGGCGATAGACCGCTCCTTCGAGGCGGCGTTTCAGAAGGCTGTGCGCTCTCTGGAAGTTACGGGCCGCTCGATACTCTGGGAGGACCCCGAATGGCGCGATGTCGGGGCCGATCCGCTCGAACGGCTGCCACTGCGCCCCAGCGACGAGCGGCTCTGGGCGCTGCTGTCGGCGCTGCGCCGCGGGGTCAGCCCGGAGGAGCTGTCACGCAAGACCGGCGTGGACCCCTGGTTCACGCGCGCCTTCGAGAACATCGCCGCAGTCGAGGCTCGGCTGCTGACCGAGACGCTCGCGCCAGACCTCCTGCGGGAAGCCAAGCGCGTTGGATTCTCGGACGAGCGAATCGGCGTGTTGACGGACAGGACGGGCGACGCTATCCGCGGACTCCGCAAGGACTTGGGCATTCGTCCCGTCTATAAGATGGTTGACACCTGCGCCGCCGAGTTCGAGGCGGAGACGCCCTACTTCTACAGCACATACGAGCAGGAGAACGAGGCCGAGCCCCTCGCAGGCCCCAAGGCCGTGGTGATAGGCAGCGGCCCCATCAGGATAGGGCAGGGGATCGAGTTCGACTACTGCTCCGTACACGCCGCGTGGGCGCTCCAGGATGCGGGGCTGAAGAGCATCCTGGTCAACTCGAACCCCGAGACAGTATCTACGGATTTCGACACGAGCGACCGCCTGTACTTCGAGCCGCTCGACGCCGAGAGCCTGCGCGACATCATCGAGAACGAGACCGCCGCGGACGATGAGGCCCCGCCGCCGTCGGTGGTGCAGTTCGGGGGTCAGACGGCCATCAACCTTTCGCAGGCGTTCGCGTCCTCCGGGCTGCCGATACTCGGCTCGACGGCCCGTTCGATAGACACGGCGTCCGACCGCCACCTCTTCGAGGAGTTTCTAGCCCGCGTCGGCATCCCGAATCCTCCGGGCTCTGCGGTCGCCGACCTGGAGCAGGCGCTGAACGTAGCGCAGGACATCGGCTACCCGATCCTGGTCAGGCCCAGCTACGTGCTCGGCGGCAGGGCGATGGAGATAGTCCAGAACGCCAGCGAGCTTGTCCGCTTCATGGGCGAGGCGCTGGCCGCGGGCGAGGGGCGGCGCGTGCTCATAGACAAGTATTTCGAGGGGCGCGAGGTCGAGGTGGACGCGGTGTGCGACGGCGAGTCGGTTCTCATACCCGGAATCATGGAGCACGTCGAGCGGGCCGGCGTCCACAGCGGCGACTCCATGGCTATCTACCCGGGCCTTACGCTGACGGAGGACGAGGTGAACACGGTGGTGGATTACACCACGCGCATCGGGTTGGAGCTTGGCGTGCGCGGACTGATGAACATCCAGTACGTGGTCGTAGGGGGCTCCGTCTACCGCAGCCCCGACAGCGGCGACGGCGGCGCTCCCCGTGAGACAGAGGTATACGTCATCGAGGTCAATCCCCGGTCCAGCAGGACAATCCCGTTCATCTCGAAGGTGACGGGCGTTCCGATGGCTCGGCTGGCAATCAACGCGATGCTCGGGCGAACCCTGCGCGAGCAGGGCTACGAGGGGGGGCTGTGGCCTCGTCAGAAGCTGGTCGGCGTGAAGGCGCCCGTCTTCTCGATGTCGAAGCTCGCCGGCGTGGACACCTATCTCGGCCCGGAGATGAAGTCGACGGGGGAGGTCATGGGCATAGACAGGGAGTTCGGGCCGGCGCTGGCAAAGGCGCTCATGGCGGCGGGGCTGATGCTACCGCAGCGCGGCTCGATACTCCTCAGCATCGCGGACAGGCACAAGCCCGACGCGGTGGGGATGATCCGCGACCTGCACGCGCTCGGATACGGCCTGTACGCCACCGAGGGCACCGCGGCGATGGTCCGCGCGCTGGGCATTCCGGTCACGACCATTCCCAAGCGCCTGTCCGAAGGGCGTCCCAACGTGGTGGACGTAATTATGGACGGGACCGTGGACGCGGTGGTCAACACGGTGACCGGCGACCGCGAGGTACTCCAGGACGGCTTCCATATACGCCGAGCCGCCACCGACCGGCGCATCCCGTGCTTCACTTGGCTCGACACGGCCCGGGCCGCGGTCCAGGGCCTAGCCAACGGCTCAGCCGCCTACAGCATCAAGCCTCTGCCGGCCTACCGGTCCGGCGACGGTTAGGGAGCGAGGGCGCAAAGGGGGCAGGCGGGACGCCTGCGCTCCGGCGAGATGGGGGGCGCGCTGAATTGCCTTCACCCTTGGGTCTCTCCCCCGTTGGGGAGGGTGATGAAGGCTGGCGCCTTTCGTCTATGTTCGTTTCGCCTCGGTCGGCTCCTTTCTGTTGGCGCTCTGGCGGGTTCTAGCCGCCTGAATCGCCCTTATCCTAGCCCTTTCCCCTAGGGGGGAGGGGGCGCAGGGCGGGGCGTTTGCCCCCACCCTGGCCCTTTCCCCCGTGAGGGAGAGGGTACTTGGCGGGTCTTGCGACCCGCGTCCTGTCTACTCCTGGTTTCTCCCGCTCTCGCGGGAGATGAGTTTGCCTTGCAAGGCAGTGACTCCGGTACTTGCTTCGAGGATGCCGACGTCGATCGCCCGCCGACACTGGGGGTGCAGCCCCTCCTCTAACTTTCCCGGACGGCTGACGGGCCTTTGCGGGACCGCCTGCGTTTCGCGCTTGGACCTTCCACCCGCCAAGGCGTCGGGCTGCGCTGGCTACGGTCCTCCCGTGTTACCGAGAGTCCGCACCTGGAACGGGGGAGACGCATTTGGCACTGCGTCCTCCTGGCGAGGCGCCGAAACACAGCCGGACCTTCTCATACCGCAGGTGGTCCCGTCCCAACATCAGCGACGGCATGAATGCCCAGATTTGGCAGAGGTGGTTCTGTGCTCGTTTGGTGTACGCCCCTTCGAGCCGTCTATCAGGATAGCACGGCTGTTCTCGCGGTGTCAAGGGGCGCTATGGGGCAATTTTGGGGCAATTTTCGGGATTGGGGGATGCAGGCGGGACGCCTGCGCTCCCAGGTGAGGGTGATACGTACTGGATTGGAGACAGGCTCCAGTTCGACATCTCGGTTGACGACCCCAAGCGGGCGGTGGTAGATTCGAGTATGTTCGGACTTCATGGATCGTGTACGCGCGGCGTTGTCTATGGGCGCGGGGCGCGGAGAGCAGGGATGCCTGAGACCACAGCAGAGGAGAGAGCGAGACGGCCGGGCCCAGTTTTTGTGGGGCTTGCCTCGCTTGCGGCAGTCTTCTTGGCCCTTGCCGCTGGGTGCGGCCTGCTGGATTCGTCCGGCGACGGACAGGGCGGCGGGCTTCCTCCGAGCCAGGTCGAGGTGAAGCCCTCGCTGCAGGCGCGTGACGCGCATACCGCCACCCTGTTGAAGGACGGCAGGGTCATGGTGACGGGCGGCTTTGACGGCGACGTCTGGCCCATGGACACCGTCGAGATATTCGACCCCTCGACCGGACTCTGGAGTTCGGGGGCCAGCATGGAGTCGGCCCGCGCGTTCCACGCCGCGGCCGTTCTCGGCGACGGCAGGGTGTTGGTAACGGGCGGACTTGGCCCGGACTTGAAGCCGCTGGCGTCGGCGGAGGTATGGGATCCCGAGACCGAGCTCTGGTCGCCATACCTGAGCATGGCGGCCCGCCGGCGCGGACACAGCGCCCTCGAGCTCCAGGACGGGCGCATACTCATCGTCGGCGGCATCGGCCAATCAGGGCCGCTTGCGCTGGCCGAGATGTACGACCCGCGCGACGACACCGGATGGCTGACCAACAACATGCTCGAGCCGCACAGCGGGCATACCGCGTTGCTGCTCGCGGACGGGCGCGTGATGGTGGTGGGCGGGCTGAAGCAGGGATCCGCGCTGTCGAGGGCGGAGATCTACCACCCGGATACCGAGGAATGGACCTACACCGGCAGGCTCAGGCGGCGGACCTTCTCGCACTCGTCCATCCTGTTGAACGATGGGGTTGTGCTGCTCATCGGGGGGTTCGGCGCTGGATCCGGCCCGTACTCCGTAGAGATGTACGACCCTGGCAGCGACACCTGGTCCAAGATGGAGAGCGGGATGAACGACGGGCGCTCGCTGCACACCGCTACGATGCTGCCGGATGGCCGGGTGCTGGTGGTCGGCGGCTCGAACGAGGACGGCAACATGGCAACTACGGAGGTGTTCGACCCATCCACGGGCACGTGGACCCCCTCGGGGATAATGTCCGCGAGACGCGCCGTCCACACTGCGACCCTGCTGAACGACGGCAGGGTTCTCATCGTCGGCGGGGGGGTGTCGGTGGTCGAGACCTTCAACCCCTCCTCCGGGACCTGGGCATCCAGCGCGCAATAGGCAGGGCCAGCGTCCAGTGGATGCCCAGAGACGTTATCCCAGCGCAAGCCGAGGTCCGGCCCTCGTCGGCAGGCGGCTGTCGGCCCTGCTCGTCGTGGTCATCGCGCTTACGGGGGCCTGCGGGTCGGAGGACGCGCCGTCGGCCGCGGAGGCTCCGTCCGAGCCCGCGCCGCGCAAGTTCGATTCCGCGCCCACGGTCGAGGTCGAGACATTCGCGCGGCACATGAAATCCGGCCGCCAAGGCCACGCCGCGACGGTCCTCGACGACGGTCGGCTGCTGGTTACCGGGGGCACCGACGAGTTCGGCACGTCGCCCCTGGGCGAGATATACGACCCCGCCGCGGACTCGTGGACCCCAATCCGCGCGATGCGGCACGCCAGGACCCTTCACACGGCAACTCTGCTGGCGGACGGCCGCGTACTGACTGCGGGCGGGGAGGACAGCGCGGGACGGATGCGCCGGGTGGAGATATACGCCCCCGAATCGGGGTCTTGGAGCGACGGCCCGGACCTGCTCACCCTCAGGGGGGGCCATTCCGCGACCCGGTTGAACGATGGGCGAATCCTGGTAGTGGGCGGGGTGGCCGCCTCGCCCGTTACCACCGCGGAGATATACGACCCCGCGGGGGACGTGTGGACCCCCACGGGCTCGACCCTCAAGGCGCACGCCTTCCACACGGCGACCCTGATGGCTGACGGCCGGGTTCTCGTCGTGGGCGGGGACCTGCTCTCGGGTGAGCCGGAGCTGACCGCCGCCGAGATGTACGACCCGGCCACAGGCGAGTGGACATCCGCCGGCAGCCTCGAGACGGGCCGCGCCTTCCATACGGCCACGCTGCTCCAAGATGGCCGCGTCCTGGTCGCCGGGGGAAGCAGGCTGCAGCCCGCCGCCGAGGTATACGACCCCGTATCCAATGTATGGACGACGGTCGGCTCGATGGAAATTCCTCGCAGGAATCACTCGGCGTCCATCCTGCCCGACGGCCGGGCGCTCATAGTCGGCGGGAGCGACAGCCAGGACTTTCCGAGTGAGACAGCCGAGATATTCGACCCTGCGGTGGGCGCGTTCTCGCCAGCCGGCGACCTGGACCTCGCGCGGTCGCTTCACTCGGCGACGGTCTTGAACGACGGCCGGGTGATGATAGTCGGCGGCGGGGGAGACGACGGAGTGCTGAGGGGCGTCGAGTTCTACGACGCTGGCCAGGGCAGGTGGCTCGTGGACGACGCGGTTGGCTCTTGGAGTGGCGCTCCGAGCCTTGCCCAGTCCCGGACGGGCCACTCGGCAACCCTTCTGGGCGACGGCCGGGTCCTGGTTGCGGGCGGACGCGCCAAGGAGGACGGGGACTCGCGGGCCGGGAAAACCCTATTCCTGGATTCGGCCGAGGTCTATGACCCGGGCCGCGGGCATTGGCGCGGCACGGGCGCGATGGCTCACGCCAGGGGGGAGCACCTAGCGATCCGGCTGGCCGACGGCCGTGCGCTCGTGTCCGGGGGGCAGTTCCTGGGCGATGCGGACGCGGAGGGCAAGCGCGGCGTCGAGGCGCTGGCGGCGTCCGAGATATACGACCCCGCAGCCGGGCAGTGGAGCGCCGCCGCCGACATGACCTCGCCGCGCCAGCGTCACGCCGGCGTCGCGCTGCCGGATGGCCGCGTCTTGGTGGTCGGCGGAGACAGCGGCGAAGGCGCGCTGGCGTCCGCCGAGATATATGACCCTGCGTCGGACACCTGGACGGCTGCGGCCCCGATGTCCAACGAGCGTCCGTTCCCGGCGCTCCTGCTTCTCCAGGACGGCCGGGCGCTCGCCATGGGCGGGGCGGGCGGCTCCGCGGAGATATACGACCCTGCGACGGGTGAGTGGACCGACACGGGCAGCCTCTCCACCCGCATCACGCAGGCCGGGGTCGCGCTGATGTCCGACGGGCGGGTTCTGGTGGCGGGCGGGTTCGGGCCCCAGGGGGGCCTCAATTCCGTCGAGGTGTACGACCCTGCGGCGGGCGCGTGGTCCATGGCCGACGCCCTGCGCCAGCGGAGGATCGGCCCCACCGCAACCCCGCTCCCCTCCGGCCTCGTCCTGGTTGCGGGTGGACGCACTGCCGGAACGCTGCTGTTCGACCCCTCGGCGATGGCTTGGGTTCCCGCTGGCAAGATGTCCCAGGGCAGGCGCGGCCACACGGCGACCCTCCTGCTCGACGGGACCGCGCTGCTCACAGGCGGCGAGGCGCGCAACTCCGTCATCCTCGCTCTCACGGAGATCTATACACCATAGAGGGGCTACTACTGCTTCAATGTGGTATTGGCGGTCCTGAATCACCCTAACCCTAGCCCTCTCCCGTCAAGGAAGAGGGGACAGACTGAGCGGCTCTTACGGCGTCCGCTCGATGGTTATGTTCGACATTGGGTCCAGGGACGCGCGCCATCCTGGGGGGACTATGGTGGTGGAGTCGTACTCTTCGACTATGAGCGGGCCGGCGGTCCACCGGGAGTCGAGGGCCAGGCGGCCTATCACTGGGGTTGCGGTCCAGCCCGCGTTGCCGAAATATACGCTGCGGTCGGCGGCGCTGCTGCGGTTGACGGGGCTGGTCAGCCCGATGCGCTGCGGGACGCGGGGCCGCTCGGATATTCCCCTAGCTATGACGCGGATGGCTACCAGCTGCAGGGGCTCTTCGACGCGGTAGCCGTAGGTCCTGTCGTGCTCGCGCATGAAGGTTTCGGTGATGGCAGGGAGCGCGCCCGGGCCGAACCTGTCGGTGGGCATGTTGATGGTGAGGTCGGAGGTCTGGCCGGTGTATTTCACGTCCAGCTGGGGCTGCACCTGCTGGCGGGGTTCGTCGAAGCCTTCGGCCTGGAGCAGGCGGCAGCCTTCGGACTCGAGCTCGTCCATGATGCTGTTGGCTTCGTCGAGGTCGACGTCTGCGAGGGGCTTGAAGTGGGTGCGGACGAAGTGATGCTCGACGTCGGCGAAGAGGAGGCCGAATGCGCTGAAGACGCCCGGGGAGGGAGGCACGATGACGCGGGATATGCCCAGGGTCTCCGCGAGCCCTGCGGCGTGGATGGGGCCGCCGCCTCCGAAGGCCATGAGGCTGAACCGCCTTGGGTCTCGGCCCCGCTCGCTGGAGACGGACCTGAGCGCTCGTCCCATGTTGGAGTTGACGAGGACGTGGATGCCCCATGCGGCCTGCACTACCGACATGCCCGACGGCTCGGCGACCTTGGCGTCTATGGCGGCCCGCGCGCGGTCCGCGTCTATCGGGAACGCGCCGCCCAGCAGGTATTCGGGGTTCAGGTATCCCAGGATGACGTTGGCGTCGGTCACCGTGGGGTCCTCGCCGCCCGCGCGGTAGCAGACCGGGCCTGGGACCGCGCCTGCGCTGTGGGGCCCGGCCTGCAGTCCGCCGGCCTTGTCCACCCACGCGACGCTTCCGCCGCCGGCGCTGACCTCCGCGATGTCTATGGCTGGCACGCGGAGGATGTAGCCCGACCCTCGCAGGAGGCGATGGCCTGCGTTCATGCCGCCGCCGACCTCGTACTCTGGGGCGAGCAGCATCTCGCCGTTCTCGATGATGGACGCCTTGGCGGTCGTGCCGCCCATGTCGAAGGTCATGAGGTTCGGCTCGCCCAGCCTCTTGCCGAGATGGAAGGCTCCGACGACGCCGGCGGCCGGGCCTGACTCGATGCAGTACATCGGCTTGCCGGTGGCAATCTCCAGGGGAATCAGGCCGCCGTTCGACTGCATGACGGTGAGGGGAACGCGGATGCCCATCTCGCGGAGGCGGTCGCTGAGGCGCAGGAGATACTCCTCGACGACGGGCCTGACGTAGCCGTTGATGACGGTGGTGCTGGTGCGCTCGTACTCGCGCATCTCCGGCAGGAGCTCGCTGGACACGGACAGGTTGACGCCCGGCAGAGTTTCCCTGAAGGCGTCGGCGATGCGGCGCTCGTGGTCGGGGTTGGCGTATGAGTGGAGCAGCGATATGGCGACGGAGCGGACGCCCTCGCGGGCGACGGCCTGGATGACATCCTGCACGTCCTCCTCGCGCAGGGGCGTGAGCACGTCGCCCGCGAAGTTGACGCGCTCCCTCACCTCCAGGCGCAGGCGCCGCTCGACGAGCGGTCGTGGCTTCTGGTAGTAGAGGTCGTAGAGCCGGGGCGTGCGTATCCGGGTGAGCTCCAGGACGTCCTTGAATCCGGCGGTCGTGACGAGCGCCGTCGGCTCGCCCTTGCCCTCCAGGATGGCGTTCGTGGCGACGGTGAAGCCGTGCCCGAGCTCGGATACGTCGGCCGGCGTGATGCCGAGCTCCTCGATGCCGAGGGCGAGTCCGTCCATGACGGCGCGGCTGTAGTCGTCAGGAGAGCTGGCGACCTTGACGACCTCGACGGCGCCATCGTCGCAGAGGAGTACTACGTCCGTGAAGGTGCCGCCTATGTCCACGCCGGCGCGGAATCGGGTCATGGAGGGCATGATAGCAGATAGCGTAGCGGTGGGCTTGCCGCGGGAAGCCTGCACCACGGGGCTTAGCGTATTGTGATTATCTCCAGCTTGGCGCAGATAGAAGGCGGTAGAACGTCATGTGACGCTAATGTACCATATCGCAAGAGACGAAAGGTTATTTTCATGGTGATGACGGAGGCGGGGGACTTGGAAGCCAGCCTGTGGGGCATGGGGCTGATCTAGGAACATGGGTGAGGAAGCGCGCCCGACGCGCGGCCACTCGGAACGGAGCAGTCCCCGCAATACGCTCATATTCGCTTCGGCGACCCACGTGTGGAGCGACCTGTTCTTTGCCATCAGCGTGCCGCTGCTGCCCCTGATACAGGCCGACCCGGAGCTGCTGCTATCGTACACGCAGGTGGGAGCGCTGCGGTCCGTGTTCAGCGGCGCTTCGGCTGCGCTCCAGGTGCCGTTCGGGTACCTGGCGGAGGGGATGGGGGAGTTCTGGCTGCTGATAGGCGGGAACATCTGGGTCGCGGCCGGGCTCGTCGGCATGGCGGCGGCCTCGACCTACCTCATGCTGCTCGCGGCGACGCTCGCCGGGGGGCTGGGCGGCGGGACGCAGCACCCCCTGGCCACAAGCATGGTCTCGCGGGCCTACGACGAGCGCGGGCGCTCCACCGCGGTGGGGACGGTGAACTTCGCGGGCGACCTGGGCAAGCTGGCCGCGCCGGCGCTGGCCCTGCTGCTGGCGGCGCGGTACGGCTGGCGCGGCACGCTGCGCGTCATCGGCATAGCGGGGCTGGCTTTCATGTCGCTCTCGATGCTGGCCCGCCGCGCCATCCACTCCGGCCGGCGCGCGGTCTCGGCCAGCCCATCGAAAGCCGGCGGGATGGGAACCGCGAACCTCCGGGCATTCGCCGCGCTCAGCGGGGTGGGCTTCCTGGACTCGGGCGCTCGGAGCGCGGCTCTCACCTTCCTGCCGTTCATCATGAAGGGCAAGGGGATGGACGACGACCAGGTCTTCGTCATGCTGCTGTTCCTGCTGTCGGGCGGCGCGGCGGGGAAGTTCGTGTGCGGATGGCTGGACGACCGCTACGGCTCCCTGACGCTCATATGGGGCACCAAGGGCATCACCGCGCTGCTGCTCGGGGTTTCGCTCGCCGCGCCCTCCTACGCCATGGCGCCGCTGACGCTGGCGCTTGGCATCGGGTTGAACGGCACGTCCTCGGTGCTCTATTCGACGGTCGCGGCCTTCATTCCCGCCGGGCGCCGCGCGACCGGCTACGGATACTACTACACAGCCACGGAGGTCGGCGGGACCATTGCGCCGATCTTCTACGGGCGCGTGGCGGACCTGTTCGGGCTGGGGCGGGCGATGCTGACCATGGCCGCCGTCACGGCCTGCATCCTGCCTGCAAGCCTGACCCTGAGGGCCCCGCTGGCGGCGTCGGCCCGAGAGCGAGCGTCGAGCGCCGATATTCAGTGAATGGAGGAAGCCAATGAGCAAGTTCGATTCGGCAATATCCAACGTGCCCGGCGCGCTCGGAATGGCGGCGAAGCATCTCGACACTGGCAGGGAGCTCGCGGCGCGGGCCGACGAGGTCTTCTTCACGGCCAGCGCGTTCAAGGTCCCGATACTCGTGGAGCTGTACCGGCAGGTGGACAGGGGCCTCATAGACCCTTCGCGGCGCATCGAGTTGACCGACGCCGACCGCTCGCCCGGCGGCGGCATAGTCAAGTACTTGGAGAGCGGCCTGCAGCTCACGATACACGACCTGGCGACGCTGATGATCATCGTGAGCGACAACACGGCCACCGACATGCTCTACCACCTCGTCGGCCCCGGCAGGCTCGACGCGGCGATGAAGGAGCTCGGCCTCACGCAGACGAGCCTCCCGATGTCCTGCAAGGAGCTGCTGTACAGCATGTACGGCGTGGATACGGACGACATATTCGAGGGAACTCGGCTCGTCGCGGAAGCCCTGGAACACGGGCGGACGGTCCCCGGCTCCGACGGCGCGTCCGAGGAGCGCTCCGACGTATCCACGCCGCGGGACATGGTTCGGCTCCTGGAGCTGCTGCACGGCGGCGAGGCGCTCTCGAAGCCGTCCACGGACGCCGTGATGGGCATCCTCGAGCGGCAGCAGCTCAACTCCATCATCCCCTACTACCTGCCCCCGGGCGTGCGGACGGCGCACAAGACGGGCGGCGTGACCGGCGTCCGATGCGACGTGGGCATCGTATTCGGCGAGTCCGGGCCATACGCGGTCGCGCTGATGGCAAAGCAGGTTACCGACAGGCGGGGCATAGACCAGGCGCTCGCCAGGGTATCCGAGGCCATCTACGCAGAATTGAACGGGTGAAACCGCAAGCGCGGGCGTGGGCTTGGTTGACCGGGCCTCGCGTTGACCGAACGCGAACCTGGCTGCTAGACTGCGCGGCATCCTCACGCTAGGGAGGCCCGCCGTTGCAGCCCGAGATCATCGCCGATTACGCTTGCCACGTGGGCGAGGGCCCTCTGTGGCATCCGCAGGAGAAGCGCCTCTACTGGGCCGACATTCCGACTGGGCGGATGTTCCGGTACGACCCGGCCGACGGCAGCCACGAGCAGTTCTACGACGGCGGCGTGGTTGGCGGGTTCACCATCCAGGCCGACGGCAGTCTCCTGCTGTTCATGGAGCGCGGCGCCATCGCCGGCTGGAAGGACGGACAGCTCACGCCCCTGGTGGAAGGGCTGGAAGGCGAGGAGGAGAACAGGTTCAACGACGTGTTCGCCGACCCTCGCGGCAGGGTCTTCTGCGGCACGATGCCGATGGACTCCAGCAGGGGCTCCGAGCGCCTGGGGACCCTCTACAGGCTGGATACAGACATGACGATTACGCCGCTCCTCGGGGGCGTGGGGATCTCGAACGGCATGGGACTCACGCCGGACCGCGCCGGCCTGTACTACACGGACACCATGGACAACCAGATCCACCTGTTCGACTATGACGCGGATACGGGGGAAATCTCCAACAGGCGGGTCTTCGTGGACACGCGCGACGAGGAGGGCCTGCCGGACGGGATGACCGTTGACGCCGAGGGGCGCGTCTGGTCCGCGCGTTTCGGCGGCTCTTGCGTGGCGCAGTACTCCGCTGACGGCAAGGCGGAGCGGCGGGTCATGTTCCCGACGCCGAACATAACCAGCGTCATATTCGGCGGCGAGGGATATGCCGAGATGTACGTTACGTGCGGAGGCGGTGAGGACAAGCAGAGCAACGGGCGCGCCGCTGGAGCGCTGTTCCGCGTGGACGCCGGAGTAAAAGGCGCGCCGGAATGCCCGTCCCGCGTCGGCCTGTAACGATTGTGGCCGGGTGAAACGGGCGCTGGGAAGGCTTACATCGGATTGCAAGGTCTTGACACCCCGAACGCGCGGTACTATAATTTCGCGCGGTTCCCACAAGATAGGGAAAGGAGTACCTATGAAATTGAAATTGGTGAATTGGAAGGGAGCGCTGTTGGCGTCAGCCGCAGTGCTGCTCATGGCGGCAATGGCTTGCGGGGCTGCCGAGGATACTACAACGCCCGCAGCGCCTGCGCAGCCCCAGGCTGCCGCCCCCGCGGCGGCGGCTCCAACGGCCGCGCCGGTCCAGACAGGCCAGGCCATGGCGCCCAAGGCGGCGGCCCCGGCGGAAGCCGCAAAGGCTGCGGTTCAGGACCCCTCGCAGGGGGCCAGGATCGAATCGTTAGATACGAGGAAGACGATAACCGAGCGCCAGGCTCCCACTGCGATGCAGGAGGCCGGGTTCAAGTACCAGCCTGACCCGCAGGTTCCTGGCGTGTACTGGGACTTCGTGTACGACGGCCCCTCGCCGACCAGCTTCGGCGAGAACCCGAGGTTCGCCGAGATGGTGAAGGCCGGCCAGCTCCCGCCCGTCGAGGAGCGGCTGCCCGAAGAGTACAAGATAGTCCAGCCCCCGCACGGCATCGGCGCCTATGGGGGCACGTGGCGCATCACGAGCCAGGGCAGCGGTCCCAGCAACCGCCTCTACTGGCACAAGAAGAACTCCGACGAGTTCGTGAAGCTGCCTCACGTGGGCTTCCACACGGTCAGCGAGGACGGTCTCGTCTATACCTTCACCCTTCGCAAGGGTCTCAATTGGTCTGACGGCACCCCGATGACTATGGAGGACATCAGGTTCGCGTGGGAAGACGTCAACCTGAACAAGGTGCTGCACGAGACCCCGCAGACCCAGTGGCTCGACTCCGTGACCGGCGAGATAGTCGAGTTCGCGGTTGTGGACGACCTGAACTGGACGCTGACTTGGGACTCGCCTGACTTCATCCTGATGGAGGGCGAGGTTAGGCCCGGCTCCCGCTGCACGTCGTTCTACTTCTGCTTCTACACGGCGGCGCACTACATGAAGCAGTTCCACGAGGACTACGCGGACGCGGGCGAGCTGCAGGCGATGATAGACGCGGAGGAGGCCGGCGACTGGCCGCGCTTCTGGGGCCTGAAGAACAACGAGGGCACCCACGTGGGCAAGCCGCTGATGGGCCCCTTCACCCTCGAGTCCCACTCCGACACGCTCAACACGTGGACTTCCAACCCCTACTTCTTCGAGGTCGATCCCGAGGGGAACCAGCTTCCCTACGTGGACGGCTACATGGACGTGAGGGTCGAGAGCCGCGAGGTCGGGGTGTTCCGGGGCATGGCGGGCGAGACGGACCTGTCCGCGAACGGCTACCAGATCCCGGAGATCCCGCTCTACCGCGCGAACCAGAGCAAGGGCGACTATCACCTGAAGGTATGGCCGCAGGTCGGTCCCGGCGACTTTACGACCAGCGTCATCCAGACGTACAACTCCGACCCCGAGATCGGCAAGTGGCTCCGCACGCATGACTTCCGTCAGGCGATGTCCCTAGCATTGGACCGCGAGGCCATCAACGACACCATCCTGCTCGGCATAGGCACGGTCAAGAACTGGGTCGCGCATCCGGCCACGCCGTACTACCCTGGCGACGAGTGGGCGTTCCACAACACGGAGTATGACCCCGAGAAGGCTGACGAGATGCTGGACGCCCTTGGGCTGAGGGCGCGGGACGCCGAGGGATTCAGGCTCCGCAGCGACGGCTCCGGCGAGCGTCTTTCGCTCAACCACCTGTCCGAGCTTGGCCCGACGGCGGACATCATGGAGCTCCAGACCGACTACTTCGCGGACGTCGGCATTGAGGTCAAGAACAGGCCGATGAACGCGCCCTGGACGCTCAGCTACCCGGGCAAAGAGTACCTTGCGATGCTGAAGGCGCACTTCGGCTACTACGGGGCGAACCCGTGGTTCTCCGGCTGGACGCGCTGCTGCGCGACCGGCGGCGGCCCGGCGTTCTCGCCTGACATCTCCGACCTGCCCCGCAGCATGGGCCGCGGCCCGGACGGGGCGGTTCCAACGGAAGGCGGCTACCAGCCGCGCTGCGACTGCGAGGTGAGCCCGGACTGGAAGCCCGATGCGCCGGCGGATACCTATCCCGCCGACCCTACGGGAACCATCGCATGGCTGCACGACAACTGGCACAAGGGCCGAGCGCTGGAGCAGTACTCCCCTGGTCGCATCGAGATCGGCAAGGAGATTCACCGGATCCACGGCGAGCAGAAGTTCATGCTCAGCGTGGCGGCTCACACGGGCGCGTCGAGAGGCATAGTCCTGGTCAGGAACAACTTCCTGAACGCGCCTGAGACGCACATCGCGGACACCGTGGGCTTCTACGGCGAGCTCTACTTCTTCATCGACGGCGAGGACAACATCGGCCAGATGGGCCAGTAGGCCCCAGGCAACATAGCCGGCTAGCATAGATGAGGGCCCGCGATTACTTCGCGGGCCCTCACTTCTTTGCCTCGTCGAGAAGGTCCTCGAGGGGCAATCGCATCTAAATTGCCCCCAAATTGCCCCATAGCGCCCCTTGACACCGCGAGAACAGCCGTGCTATTCTGATAGACGGCCCGAAGGGACGTACTCCAAACGGGCACAGAGCCGCCTCTGCCAAATCTGGGCATTCATGCCGCCGCTGTTGTTGGGACGGGGCCCCCGCGGTATGAGAAGGTCGCTCTGTGTTCCGGCGTCTCGCCAGGAGGACGCAGCGCTAAATGTGCCTCCCCCGTTCCAGGTGCGGACTCTCGGACGACCGGGAGGACCGTAGCCAGCGCAGCCCGACGCCTTGGCGGGTGGAAGGTCCAAGCGCGAAACGCAGGCGGTCCCGCAAGGGCCCGTCAGCCGTCCGGGAAAGTTAGAGGAGGGGCTGCACCCCCAGTGTCGGCGGGCGATCGACGTCGGCATCCTCGAAGCAAGTACCGGAGTCACTGCCTTGCAAGGCAAACTCATCTCCCGCGAGAGCGGGAGAAACCAGGAGTAGATAGGGCGCGGGTCGCAAGACCCGCCAAGTACCCTCTCCCTCACGGGGGAAAGGGCCAGGGTGAGGGCAAAACGCCCCGCCCTGCGCCCCTCCCCCGAAGGGAAAGGGCCAGGAGACAAGGGCGATTCCCCGCCCCGTCCCCTCTCCCCAGACGGGAGAAGGGCCAGGATAAGGGTGATAAGCCCGCAAAAGGAGCCGACCGAGACAACGCGAACATAGACGAAGGCGCCAACAAGGCCCCCAGCCTTCATCACCCTCCCCAACGGGGAGAGACCCAGGGTGAAGGCAATTCAGTGCGTCCCTCATCCCCGGAACGCAGGCGTCCCGCCTGCATCCCTCCCAATCCTGAGAATCCACCAATCCCAGAAATCCTGATTCAGACTCCTCTCCCACGACGGCAGAGAGTAAGCGGGTTGGCCCTAGTTCACGTTGGAATCGCCTACCAAGATGAATAATATGCGATTGCCCTGGGGAAGCCCGGAACCCTTGCGGCCCCCGTCATTCGCGGCGGTGATATAATCGCGGCTGAATCTTGCCCGCGGGAGGCTCTCATGGCATTCGACACGCTCATCCTCGACGGCGTTGTGGTGGACGGCACAGGAGCCCCGGGATTCAAGGCCGACGTAGGCATCGCCGGAGGGCTGATAGAGGCGGTGGGGAACCTCGCCGACTCGGAAGCGGCTCGGCGAATCGACGCCTCGGGCCATGTCGTGTGTCCCGGTTTCATAGACATGCACACGCACTCCGACGTTACGCTAATTGACGACCCGGGCGGCGAGAGCAAGGCCCACCAGGGCGTAACGACGGAGGTGACGGGAAACTGCAGCTATTCCCCATTCCCGGCCGGCGCGGTAGGTCCGGAGGGCCTCCAGGACGCGCTCGGCGGGACCCTCATCTCGAAGGCGAAGTGGGAATGGCAGGACCTGGACGGCTGGGCGAACGCCCTGGAGGGCAACGGCGTCAGCGTCAACGTCGCCGCGCAGGTCGGCAACTCGCCGCTCCGGGTGGCGGTCGGCGCGACCGCGGACCGGCCCGTAACCGAGGACGAGCTGGCGGAGATGAAGCGGCTGGCCGCCGAGGCCGTCGAGCAGGGCGCGTTCAGCCTTTCCACCGGCCTGTCGGTCGCGCCATCGTGCTACGCCTCCACCGACGAGGTGGTGGAGCTGTGCAAGGCCATATCCCATTACGACGGCGCGTTCTACGTTACCCACGCCCGCGTGCTGCCGGGATTGCATATCAAGAACATCGAGGAGGCCGTGGAGATAGGCCGCCGTGCCGGCGTTCCCGTGCAGTACTCGCACATGGCTATCACGGAGCGCTTCTTGTACGGGCGGGGCCAGGAGAAGGTCGAGGTCATTGACCGCGCCCGCGCAGAGGGTCTCGACGTAACCTACGACATGTACCCCTACACCGCCGCGGGCGCGGGCATCAGCCAGACCGTCCCATTGTGGATACAGGAGGGCGGCGTAGACGCCTACGTGGAGCGTCTGAAGGACCCGGCGCTCCGGGAGCGCGCCAGGTCCGAGATGATCGAGGGGCGCGAGGGCGGGGAGCCGCCGTTGTGGGACAAGTGGGTCATCGGCAACGTAGGCTCCGAGGAGAACCGCGGCGTCATAGGCATGTCCCTCCAGGATGTCGCCGACGAGCGCGGCGTCGATCCGGCGGAGGCGACGCTGCAGCTGGTGGAGGAGGAGCGGGACGAGGTGGCGGCCGTGGCTCACAACAGGGTCGAGGGCGACGTCCGCTTCTTCATGGCGCATCCGCAGGCGATGTTCGGGTCGGACGGCCGCGCTGTGTCGCCGAACGGCCTGTATGCGAAGTTCCAGCCCCACCCGCGCTTCTACGGCACGTACCCGCGCGTGCTGGGCCGATACGTCCGCGAGCAGCCCGCCGTGTTGTCGCTGGAGAGCGCGATATACAAGATGACGGGCTTCCCGGCGCGGCGCATGGGCTTCGAGCGCAGGGGGCGCGTCGCCGAGGGCCTGGCGGCCGACCTGGTGGTGTTCGACCCCGACACGGTGATAGACAACGCCACGTTCGAGAACCCGCACCAGTACCCCGACGGCATTCCGCACGTGTTCGTGAACGGCGACGCGGTCATATCGGACGGCGCACACACCGGCGCAAGGCCAGGCCGCGTCCTCAGGCGCGGCTCTTCATAGGATTGGTAGGACGGTGGCCCAGAACTACGCCAGGTTCCAGGTTCCCATAGACGCGGCGCTGAACGGGCGGCTCCAGGCGTTCTGGCGGCGCATCTTTGGAGACCCGGACATCGAGCCGTCGGTGTTCCTCGGAAGCGAGGCCGGGTACAACACGTCGGACCTGTACGTGGTCGAGGAGTCCGGCCGGCCGGTGAGCACAGCGATGGTAACCAGGTGCAACGCGCTGCCCGAGCTTGGCGGATTCGGCGAGGTGGCGACCGTCCCGGCCGCCAGGGGCCGCGGCCTGGCGACCGATCTATGCCGGCAGTCGGTCGAGGACTTCGCGTACGCCGGGGGCAAGGCGCTGTTCCTTGGCACGGTCAACCCCGCCGCCGCCCGTATCTACCATCGTCTCGGCTGGCGCAAGCTGGCCTCCTCGATAGTGTGGGCCAACGTAACCGACGAGCGGTCCCCGGAGGAGTTTCTGGTAGACTATTTCAGCAACCCGTCCGTCACCGTCGTCGAGGAGGGCGGGCCCGGCGCGCGGATCCCGGTCATCCCGCTGATAGTAACGCCGCACGACTGGCAGGTCCTCGACGCCAACGTGGGCATCTTCTCGGCCAGATACGCCGTCGTGCGGTCTTGCATGGGCCTATACCCGAAGTACCACGCCCTCGAAGCGGACGGCCGCGGCGCGTGGTTCGCGGCCCGCGACGCCGGCCAGCGCATCGTCGGGCTGTCCACCGCCGTCCTGGACGAGGCGGGCGATTGCCGGGTGGACGGCTTCGCCCACCGCGGCTCGGACGGCGCCTGGGACGACCTGCTCCGCGCGGCCATGAGCTGGGGCGAGGAGAAGGGCGCCCGCGAGACGTACTCGGCGGCGTGCGTCGAGGACGAGGAGCGCATCGCTCGGCTGGAGGCTATGGGATTCCGCATGGACGGCGCGGCCCCGGACTTCGATCTGGACGGGCGCGCGGTGGGCGCAGTGAGGATGGAGCAATGAGAAAACGCACAATCTACTTCAACGACGCCAGGCACTACTACCTGTTCGTATTCGAGCCTCCGATGGCCATGGAGGACGCCTGGCGTCCTGTTGACGAGGCCGCCGGCGCGGCGGTGGACACGTTCAGTTACGGCGTGGAGCGCGGCGACGGCCTGTTCTATCCCTCGCGTGTGGGGATGCGCTTCGGGGAGGACATCCAGCCGTTCGAGCAGTCGGCGTACTGGCGCGTCTGGCACAACATGCAGAGCCTGATAGACCGCGGAATTGACCCTCTCACCGCGCTCATAGACCGTGCGCATGAGAAGGGCATGGACTTCTTCGCCAGCGTCAGGCTCGGCTGCTACGGCGGCATGGACGATGCGCTGAACGTGAAGACGGGCGGACGGGGCTACGTCAATGAGGAGGTGCGCGACCACGTTTTCGCGGTTCTGCGGGAGCTCGCGGAGAGCTACGACACGGATGGGCTGGAGCTGGACTTCGCGGCTCCGCCCGGAGGCGCGTCCTTCTACTTCCAGCCCGGCGACGCGGCAGAGTACACGCCCGTAATGACCCAGTGGGTGCGGGACGTCGCCGCGATGGTCCGGAGCAGGCCGGCGGGCTCGGGCGAAGTCGGGGCGCGCGTCTACCCCACGCGCGAGGCCAACGAAGCCGTCGGACTCGACGTCACGTCGTGGTTGGAGGAGCGCCTCGTGGATTTCGTCGTGCCCATGGTGTACGGCCACAACGTCGTGGACGCGGACATGCCCATAGACTGGCTCATCGAGGCGGCGCACCGCAGCGGCGTCGCCGTCTATCCCATGATCTCGCCGTACCACACCGACGACTCGCGCGTCCGAATGGGCAGACAGCACGCGACCCCTGAGATGATGCGGGCCGCGGCGGCGAGTTACTGGGACCGCGGCGCGGACGGCATGTACACGTGGTTCCTCGCGTGGCCGCTGGGCGACGCGGAGCGGCGCATCCTCACCGAGCTCGGCGACCCCGACCTGGCGATGCGCGGGGACAAGCATTACGTCGTCCGGCGGGCCAGCGAATACTCGAAGCTTCACGGCATAGAGTCGCCGCTGCCCCTGGAGATAGAGTCCGACGACGTTGGGACATCTCACCCGATCTCCTTCTACGTATCGGACGACTTCGAGGCGGACGCCGACCGCATATCGGAGGTCTCGGCGCGGGTGAACGTCAAGGACCTCGTGTTCGCGGACAGGCTCTCGTTCCACCTGAACGGGCAGCCGCTGGCGGGCGAACGGGTCTCTCGCAGCTGCTCCGACCCGATAGCGCCATACGTGGGGCAGTGGCTCGAGTTCACCCTGTCCCAAGCGCTCCCACGCAAGGGGAGGAACACGCTGGAGGTTACGCTCGAAGCCCGGGCGGATGGGCTGGTCAGCCCCATAGTTATCGAAGACGTCGAGATAGTGGTCAGCCGCGCTATCTACCCGCCCCGCCTGCAATAGTATCGAGACTGGAGGCGCGCAATGCCCAAGCCCCGAATCATGTTCTATCACGACGGCAGGCATCCGCTCATATACATGTACGAGCCGCCGATAGAGAGGCGCGAGTACGAGGCGGGCGTGGACGAGCTCGCGGGCACGCCGGTCGAGGCTATCATGCTCGGGCTGGGCGACGGGCGCACCTTCCTGCACGACACCAAGGTCGGCGAGCTCTGGGGGCACAACGTAGACAAGTGGCCCCACCTGGTCTTCCGCAGGGCGCATCAGAACGCCAAGAAGCTGATAGACGAGGGCAACGACCCGCTCGAGGTCCTCATAGACCGCGCCCACGCGATGGGAATGCTGCTGTATCCGACCCTGCTCGCGCAACAGGGCAGCGGCGTGCGAGGAGTGGACGTGCGCTCCTCGAACTTCCGCCTGGACAACAAGCGCCTGGAGATAGGCGCGAAGGGCGGCTTGGACGGCGATTTTGCCGGGGCCGAGTGCTTGGACTTCATGCGCGGAGAGGTCCGCTCCGAACGGCTGGCCATCATCGAGGAGACGCTGACCCGGTACGACGTGGACGGCTTCGAGCTGCAGCTCAACTACCACCCGCACTACTTCCACCCGGACGAGGTCGAAGAGGGGCGGGGCGTGATGACCGAGTGGGTCTGGGAGGTGTACGACGCCGTCAAGGAGAGCGGCGCGGATAGAGAGCTCGTCATCCGCGTCCCGGCCAGCGTCGAAGCGTGCGCGTCGGTGGGCCTGGACCCAGAGGGGTGGGCGCGGGAAGGCATCGTGGACGCGCTCATAGCCCAGACCAGCTCGGGCTCCGAAGCGATGGACCCGACCATGGACGTTCGCCCGATGGTCGAGGCGGCCCGCGGGACCGATTGCCGCGTCCATGCAGCCGTCCACAGCCGCGTTGGGTCCGACAGGCTCGGCCAGGCGCCCATCGAGATAGTCAGGGCGGCGGCGAGCAATTATTGGGCGCAGGGCATTGACGGGCTGTACCTAGCGCACTGGTTCGGCAACTGGCCCTACGACGCGACCTTCTACGAGAAGTTGCGCGAGATACCCTACCCGGAGGTCATGGCCCCGAAAGACAAGAGCTACTATGTCCCGACCGAGATGGACAGGCGCACGGTCCCCGCCGGGGGCGTGGACGCGCCGCCGCAGCTGCCGGCGGACCTCGAAGAGGGAGCGCCCGTGTCCATCACGCTGCCAGTCGCCGACGACCTGCATGGCTGGGCCGGGTCCGACCGTGTACACGAGGTCCTGCTCCGAGTGCGTATAACGGGGACGACCGAGCTGGACGAGGTATCGGTCAGCCTGAACGGGAAGCCGCTGCCGGACTCCGCGCGGCGCAAGATCAACCATCTATACCGGATGAGCGCGCCGCGCTACCGGGTCTTCGGCTACTGGCACGTCTTCAGGCTGGACGCCGAGCGCTGGCCGGTCCGGGGAGACAACGCCATCGAAGTGACGCTGGATAGGCGCGACCCGGACGTCATCGCCCCCATCCAGCTTAGGGACGTGGAGCTGGAGACCAAGTACCTGATGGGCAAGAGCTTCTACAGGGGGCCGTCCTTCAACGACCCAGACCTGGGGCCCCACGAGGAGTACGCGGAGTGAGCAGGTGTATGACCCCGTCCTAACTTCCCCCAGGGGGAAGGGGCTGAGGGCGCGATTCGGAACCGGGGGAGACCGAGATGGCGGATGCGAATGGACGAGAGAAGATAATCGTCGTCGGGCGTAACCTGTTCTTCCTGCCCAGGATACAGAACGCTGCGGGGCCCCACGGCTTCCAGGTAGTGCAGGCGGGCGCTCCGGAGCGTTTCGACGAGATATACGAGAACGGCGGAGCGGCGCTCATACTGGTGGACCTGGAGGGTGAAGCCTCGGTCTGGCAGGCGGTAGCGCGTCGGCTCGCGGGGGACGAGTCCAGGCCGAGGATAGTCGCGTTCGGCCACCATGCGGACGAGGCGGCGCTTGCGGACGCCGTGTCTCGCGGCTGCGACGCGGCGCTGAGCAAGGCCGTGTTCAGCCGCGACATCGTGAAGGTAGTGGAATCGCGCGGCGCGTGCGCGGTGAACGCATAGACCGCCGTCCACGAATCGGAGGTATGCAATGCCCGGACTAACGCCCGAGCAGATAGACGAGCTCCTGGCGGGCCCAATCATCGCCAGGCTCGCGACCGTCAAGCCCGACGGCGCGCCCTACGTCGTCCCGGTCTGGGAGTACTGGGACGGCGAGGCCATGTTCATAATCCCGCGCGAGAAGTCGCGGTTCGTCGAGTACGTCGAGAACGAGCCCCGCGTGGCCGTGTCGTGCGCCGATGACGTCGACCCCGACCATCCCCGCGTCCTGATAGAGGGCGCGGCGGAGATAGTGGAAGGCCCGGTGAAGATGGCCGGGCGGATGTTGGAGATTGCCAGGGAGATGGTGGTCAGGTACTCCGGCGAGCCGGGCCTCGCCTACCTGGAGTCCACCATTGACAATCCCAGGTACCTGCTGAAGGTTACGCCTGTCAGGGTTACGTCCTGGGCGAAGGGCTGGCATCCCCGGTACGGCTAGAGCTGGTTCAATGTAGTATTGGCGTTCTGAATCACCCTCACCCTTCCGTGAAAAGGAGGGGATAAGGCGGGACTGCCCACCCGTCATACTAGAATGGACGGAGCGCTGGCGTGGAGATGCGCGTCGAGGAGCCGTCGGACTCAATTAGCCTTGGGAGGTATTGATTGCCGCTGGAGAACATCGTAGTCCAGGGAGCGCGGGAGCATAACCTAAAGAACGTTGACGTAACCATCCCGCGGAACAAGCTGGTGGTAGTAACGGGCGTGTCGGGTTCGGGCAAGAGCTCGCTGGCATTCGACACCATCTACGCGGAGGGTCAGCGGCGATACGTGGAGTCGCTGTCCGCCTACGCGCGCCAGTTCCTGGGCCGCATGGAGAAGCCCGACGTGGATTACATCGAGGGGCTGTCTCCTGCCATATCGATAGACCAGAAGGGCGTGTCGCGGAATCCCCGCTCGACGGTCGGCACGGTTACGGAGGTGTACGACTATCTGCGGCTGCTATTCGCGAGGGCGGGCCGTCCGCACTGCTACAAGTGCGGACGGCGCGTCGAGATGCAGACGGTGCAGCAGATAGTGGATGCCGTGCTGTCCATGCCCGACGGCAGCCGCATCCAGATCATGGCTCCGATGGTCCGGCGCAGGAAGGGCGAGCACAAGGAGATCTTGGAGGACGCGCGGCGCTCCGGCTACGTCCGCGTCCGGGTCAACGGCGAGACGCGAGACCTCTCGGAGGAGATCGCGCTCGACAAGCAGAAGTGGCATACCATTGAGGTGGTGGTGGATCGCCTGGTCATTGGCGGGAGCGCGGACCCGACGCGCGTTGCCGATTCGGTCGAGAGCGCCCTCAAGATGGCCGAGGGGACCGTCTTGGTCGCCGACACGGGCGGCGGCGAGACCCTATTCTCCGAGCATTTCGCCTGCGTAGAATGCAACATTAGCCTGGGCGAGCTGGAACCCAGGACGTTCAGCTTCAACAATCCGCACGGGGCATGTCCGGACTGCACGGGCATCGGCTACAGGCTGGAGGTGGATCCGGACCTGGTGGTCCCTGACAAGGAGCTGTCGCTGTCCGAGGGCGCGATCGCGTTGTGGGCGAGCGGTGGTTTTTCGCCGTGGTGGGAAAGCCAGGTGAAAGCTCTGTCCAGGGCGTACCGAATCCCGCTCACGAAGCCATTCAAGAACCTCAGCCAGAAGCACGCGGACATCCTCCTCTACGGCACGCGGGGCAGGAAGGTAACGGTGAGGCATCGCACGCAGGGGGGCAGCGTGTACGAGTGGGCGACGGATTTCGAGGGGGTCGTCAACAATCTCGAGCGGCGGCACCGGGACAGCGAGTCGGAGAACGTGCGGGCCGACATCGAGTCGAAGTACATGGCGTCGAGGCCGTGCAACTCGTGCGGCGGGCAGCGCCTGAAGCCGGACGCGCTGGCGGTGACCGTGGGCGGCCTGAACATCACCGAGGTTACCTCAAAGTCCATAACCGATGCGCAGGCGTGGATGGCGGCAGTGGGCGGCGGCCCAGCATACAGCGTCAACGGTCCTGGCGGGTCAGCCGCCCTCGCCTCGACGCAGGCCGCAGCCTCCGATAGCGCCGGCAACGGCGCTCGCCCTCAGCGCGTGGACACCGCGGAGCGGCTCACCGAGCGGGAGAAGACCATCGCCGCGCAGATAATCAAGGAGATAGAGGGCAGGCTGCGCTTCCTCATAGACATCGGCCTCGACTACCTGACGCTGGACCGCACGGCCGGGACCCTCAGCGGCGGCGAGGCGCAACGCATCCGCCTCGCCACGCAGATAGGCTCCGGGCTGATGGGCGTGCTCTATGTCTGCGACGAGCCCTCTGTGGGGCTGCATCCCGCCGACGACGCGCGGCTCATCTCCACCCTGTCCCGGCTGCGCGACATCGGCAACACCGTGTTGGTCGTCGAGCACGACGAGGCCATCATGCGGGCCGCCGACTACATCGTGGACCTGGGGCCAGGGGCGGGCGAGAACGGGGGCAAGATCGTCGCCACGGGCGCTATGGACAGCATCATCGGAACGCCGGGGTCTATCACGGGGCAGTACCTGGGGCACAGCCGCGTCATTCCGACGCCCATGGCGCGGCGGCCCGGCAGCGGCGGCTCGATAACCATCAGGGGCGCGAGGGAGAACAACCTGAAGGACATCGACGTCGAGATTCCGTTGGGCAGATTGGTGTGCGTGACGGGCGTATCCGGCTCCGGCAAGAGCACGCTCATAAACGAGGTGCTCTACAAGAAGCTGGCCCAGAATCTATACAGGGCCAAGAACAGGCCCGGCGAATGCGACGCCATAGAGGGCGTGGGCCTCATAGACAAGGTGGTGGAGATAGACCAGTCGCCCATAGGGCGCACGCCGCGCAGCAACCCGGCGACGTACACCGGGACGTTCACGCCGATGCGCGAGCTCTTCGCCACCGTGCCGGAGGCGCGGGCGCGAGGCTACAAGCCAGGCCGATTCTCGTTCAACGTCAAGGGCGGACGCTGCGAGGCGTGCTCGGGCGACGGGTACATCAGCATCGAGATGCAGTTCCTGCCGGACGTGACGGTGCCCTGCGAGGTGTGCAAGGGCGCAAGGTACAACCGCGAGGCGCTCGAAATCGCATTCAAGGGCAAGAACATCGCCGAGGTTCTGGACATGACTGTCACGGAGGCGCTGGAGCACTTCGCGAACATCCCCAGGATAAAGAACAGGCTCCAGACGATGTACGACGTGGGGCTGGGCTACATCAGGCTGGGCCAGCCCGCGACCCACCTGAGCGGCGGCGAGGCGCAGCGTGTGAAGCTGAGTACGGAGCTGTCGAAGCGGGCAACGGGCAGCACGCTGTACATCCTGGACGAGCCGACCACGGGCCTATCGTTCGAGGACTGCGCCTACCTGCTGCGGGTCCTCCACCGCCTGGCCGACGCGGG
Source organism: uncultured Dehalococcoidia bacterium (assembly GCA_958296115.1). Classification (GTDB taxonomy): domain Bacteria; phylum Chloroflexota; class Dehalococcoidia; order Lucifugimonadales; family CAJWER01. The sequence continues at coordinate 690,103 of OY282442.1, read as the reverse complement.
CAACACGGTCGTCCTCATCGAGCACCACTTGGACCTCATCAAGAACGCCGACTGGATAATAGACTTGGGCCCCGGCGCAGGCGGCGCAGGCGGCTACGTCGTAGCCGAAGGCGCGCCGGAGGACCTGGCGCAGATGGCACATTCACACACGGGCCAGTATCTGAAGGCGCACATGGGGTCAGCGATCGTTGGGGCGGAAGATGGCGTCCAGGCGCTCTAGCTGATACAATCACGGGAGGGCAAGGAGCGAGACTGACGATGACCAAGCGAATCGCGCTGTTCAACCACAAGGGTGGCGTCAGCAAGACTACTACCACGTTCCATTTGGGGTGGCAGATAGCTTCTACAGGGAAGCGGGTGATCCTAGTGGACGCAGACCCACAGTCGAATCTGACTGGGCTGATCCTTGGCTACAAGGGGCCGTCAGAGTTGGAGGAATTCTATCGCAATGAACCTTCTCGTAACCTCATGGCCGGTCTGGCTCCTGCGTTTGAGTCGAAGCCTTCTCCAATCCGGGCGATAGAATGTTTTCCTGTAACTGGTCAAGAGGGTCTCTTCCTTTTGCCGGGCCACCTCGGACTATCTGAATACGAGGTAACGTTGGGAATAGCGCAAGAATTGTCTGGCTCTATACAGACATTGCAGAATCTCCCAGGGTCAATCTCAGACCTATTCGCCAAGACTGCCAAAGAGATTGAGGCAGACTACATCATGATCGACATGAATCCGAGTTTGAGCTCGTTCAATCAGAACTTGTTGATGACCAGTGACTATTTCATCGTCCCAACTACTCCTGACTACTATTCAGTGATGGCTATAGACTCCCTTACGAAGGTGATTCCCGCTTGGAATACCTGGTCTAAGAAGGCTCAGGAGTTGCCGGTCTTGCAAAAGGCAACATATCCCTTCCCCAGAGTTACTACCAAATTCATCGGAACCATAATTCAGAATTTCCGGCTGAGAGGTGGTGAGCCGACTGAGGGCTTCCAGCAGTGGATAGACCAGATCAACGGCAAAGTCGCTGAGCAGCTATTCCCCGCTCTAAATAAGATCGACATGGTTCTGCCAGCCGACAGGTACGGAACGAACGGGATGAGCGGCTATTGCTTGGCGACAATCTCAGACTTCAACTCACTTATCGCTAAGTCGCAAGAGTATCAGACACCGATATATGCTCTGACTGACAGACAGATTGATCAGGGAGGAGCCGCATTGGATAACACCAAGGGATCTCAGACCAAGTTTCGAGAAATCTTCCAAGAACTCGGGGACAAGGTCGTTCAGTTGACAAGCTAATGCAGGCAGCGATTGAACAGTTTCGCACAAATCTGCGTCGTGTCCGGAATCTTGGTTAATTTATGGGATGAGGTCGGCCAGCGTATGGCTATCCCCTTCGCAGGAAGTGAGGGAGAGATTACAGTTCATTGTCGATCGTAGGAACAAGATCGCCCATGAATCTGACATGATCCCGTCGCCTTACGATGAACTTTGGCCGATAGATCGCCAGATGGCAACAGATGCGGTAGATTTCATTGATAATGTCGCCGAGTCGATACATTCGATTATCACCCAATGAATAGATCCAGCGCGATGTACACCATCGGACTGCCGGATCCCGCTCCTGGTGAGATGAAGCGCGAAAGGAGTTATCCTGGCTTCTAGCTGCGTTGCTTCCCAGTGGACAGCCGCGTAACTGATACACTGCCCATAACCCGCCATGACTCCCCTAAGCCCGGTGCCCATAGCCGACGCCCGCGACGCGCGGGGGCGGATCGCCGATGTTGTCCTCCGCACGCCCTTGGCGCGGTTGAACCTGGACGGGGCGGAGTCGCGCGGCGCGGAGATATACCTGAAGCTGGAGAACCTTCAGCCGAGCGGCGCGTTCAAGCTGCGCGGGGCCGTGAACGCCATCCGGCTCGCTGACGAGGGGCAGCTCGAGCGCGGCGTGTGGACGGCGAGCTCCGGCAACATGGCGCTTGCCGTCGCGTGGGCGGCGCGGCGCTTTGGGCTGCCGTGCGTCTGTGTTGTGGCGGACGTCTCGCCGGACGCCAAGCTCGACGCCATCCGCGCCCTCGGCGCGTCCATCGTCAAGGTTCCGTGGCTGGAAGTGCTGGAGATATGCCGCGTACACCATCGGGACGGCATGGACGGGCTGTTTCTGCACCCGTTCAGCGACCCGAACGTCATGGCGGGCAACGCAACCGTCGGACTGGAAATCGTCGAGGACCTGCCCGACGTGGACGCGGTTGTCGTGCCCTACGGCGGCGGAGGGTTCGCGGTGAGCGTCGCATCGGCGGTCAAGACGCTCAGGCCGTCCGCGCGGGTATATGCCGCCGAGGTCGAGGCGGGCCCCGCGTTCGCGGCGTCTCTGGCCGCGGGCAAGCCGACAGAGGTCGAGCATCCGCCCAGCTTCGTGAGCGGCATCGGGGCGCCGTTCGTGTTCGAGGACGTGTGGCCGCTCGCCAGGGAGCTGCTGGACGGCTCCGTCGTGTCGTCGCTCGAAGATACGGCTGGGGCGGTCCGGCTCATCGCGGAGCGGGCCCGCGTGGTCGCCGAGGGCGCGGGCGCGTCATCGGTCGCCGGGGCGCTGTCTGGCGGCGCGGGCGCGGGCAAGATAGTTTGCATAGTCTCCGGGGGCAACATAGACCCGGACAAGCTCGCTCTGATACTGCGGGGCGGCGCTCCCGGCCACTAGGACACACCCATGAGGGAACCTCTGCGACATGACCCGGTGACCCTGGACGAGGCCAAGGCCGCGCGTCGGCGCATCGCTGGAGCAGTCGTCCGCACTCCCTTGGCGCGGCTCAACGTCGAGTCCGCGCCGGCCGAGATATACCTAAAGCTGGAGAACCTCCAGCCCGTCGGCTCGTTCAAGCTGCGGGGCGTCACCAACGCGGTTCGCAGCATACCGGAGGCCGAGCTTGCGGGGGGAGTGTGGACTGTGAGCGCGGGCAACACCGCCCAGGCGCTGGCGTGGGCGGCGCGCGAGCTCCGCATTCCGGCCACTGCCGTCGTGCCGGACAACGCGCCCGAAACCAAGCTGGCGAACATCGAGCGTCTCGGCGGGCGCTACGTGAAGGCTCCGTTCGAGGACTTCGCGCGGGTCTTCGCGTCGCGCTCGCACCCAGGCGTGTCCGGCCGGTTCATCCACCCGTTCAGCAACCCTGACGTGATGGCGGGCAACGCCACGATAGGGCTTGAGATACTGGAGGACCTGCCGGACGTGGACGCGGTCGTGGCGGCATACGGCGGCGGAGGGCTGAGCTGCGGGGTAGCGTCGGCGGTCAAGGCCGCGAGACCGGGCGCCAGGGTGTACGCCGCCGAAGCGGCAACCTCCGCGCCGCTGGCCGCGGCCCTAGACGCCGGCGAGCCGACGCGGATCTCGTATTCGCTCAGCTTCGTGGACGCCATCGGGTCTCCGATAGTGCAACCGGAGATGTTCTCGCTGGCCCGAACGCTGCTCGACGGCTCGCTCGTAGTGGGCCTAGACGACACCGCCCAGGCCGTGCGGCTGCTCGCGAACCGGAACCGCGTCATAGCCGAGGGCGGCGCAGCAGCGCCAGTGGCGGCTGCCCTCGCGGGCATGGCGGGCGGCGGCAAAGTCGCATGCGTCGTGTCGGGCGGCAACATAGACCCCGTCACGCTTGCCGCCATCCTGGAAGGCGGGCTGCCGTGAGCGCGGCCCTCGCCATGCGCGGCGGGCCGAGGGTCCGTGAGCGCCCGTGGCCGCAGCGAGGCCAGTTCGGGCCGGAGGAGAAGGCGGCGGTGGACGCGCTGTTCGACGAGAGCATCTCGACCGGCGCGCCCTTCGGATACGACGGCCCAGCCGAGACGGCGTTTTGCCGCGAGTTCGCGGAGATGATGGGCGGCGGGTTCGCCGACGCGGTGAGCTCCGGCTCTGCGGCTCTGTACGCCGCGCTCAAGGCGCTCGGCGTAGAGCCGTTCAGCGAGGTCATAGTTGGGTGCATGACCGACCCCGGCGGCATGATGCCCATACCGCTGCTGAACTGCGTTCCAGTCGTCGCGGACATTGCCCCGGGCAGCCTCTCGCCAGGCCCGGAGCAGGTCTCGGAGCTCGTTACGCCGCTCACGAGCGCAATCGTGGTCGCGCATATCGCGGGCTATCCGGCGGACGTGGAGGGCATCGTGGAGGTCGGGCGGCGTCATGGCGTCCCCGTCATCGAGGACTGCGCGCAGGCGCACGGCGCGGAGATTGGCGGCAGATACGCAGGTACGTTTGGGGACGTCGCCGCAGTCTCGACGATGTTCGGCAAGCACATGAACACGGGCGGACAGGGCGGGGTGGTGTTCACGCGCAGCGAGGAGTTGTACCGCAGGTCGCGCCGAGCGTCGGACAGGGGCAAGCCCTTCTTCCTGCCGGACGGCTCGACCAACGATGCCGCGTCGTTGAACCTGAACATGAGCGACCTGGCGGCGGCTATCGGTCGGGCGCAGATAGGCAAGCTGCCGGATCTGGTGGAGCGCCGGCGCGAGGTGGTGAGCCGCCTGGAGGCCGGCGTCGCAGACCAGGGCCTGGAGTCGGTGTCCATCATGCAGCCGCCGCCGGGCGCGAGGCCGTCGTACTGGTGGCTCCCCGTCGAGGTCCACGCCGAGCGCCTGACGTGCGGCAGGGACGAGTTCGTGGAGGCGCTGGCCGCGGAGGGCGTGCCGGCGAGCGATTTGGGATGGGGGTTGATGCCGCACCGCATGACGTGGTTCACTCAGCGGCGCGTGTTCGGCTCCAGCGGCTACCCTTGGGCCTCGCCGGACTACACGGGCGACGCCGGCCGCGAGTATCCATGCCCGAACGCGGCTGCCGTGATGGACGGCTTCATGAAGCTGCCGGTACACGAGGGTTGGGGCGATGGCGAGGTGGCCGACACACTCGCGGCGCTGGCGAAGGTCGAGGGCGCGTTTCGCCGCCGATAGGATCCACAGGCGGTTGACCAGCGGCGTCGGCGAGGGCCATAATCTCGCCGGCGCGTATGCGCCAGGAGATTGGGATGACGATAACCAGGTCGGCGCTGGACCAGTTCGAGGAGGATGGCTACGTGGTGGGCGAGGGCATACTCGACCCGGACGAAGACCTCCAGCCCGTGATAGACGAGTACTCGGAGCTGCTGGACAGGCTTGCGGAGCAGTGGCATTCGGAAGGCGTCCTGAGTAGCGCCTACGAAGACCTGCCCTTCGGAGAGCGTCTCAGCGAGATAGCCCGCGAGACCGAGGGCAGATACGTCAACTGGCTCGACATCTCCCTTCCCCAGAAGGGCATCCAGCCCGACACGCCGATGCATCACGGCTCGGCCGTGTTCGAGCTGCTGCGGAATCCGAGGCTGCTAGACGCCGTGGAGCAGTTCGTCGGCCCGGAGATATTCTCGAATCCGGTGCAGCACGTGCGGATCAAGCCACCCGAACGATACCTCCCCGAGTCCGCCAGGAACGGCTCGCTCGCCGGGCGCACGTTCTGGCACCAGGACCTAGGCGTCGTGACCGAGGAGGCCGACGATTCGAACATCCTGACCGTCTGGCTGCCGGTCACCGAGGCCACGGAGGATAACGGGTGCTTGGTCGTGGGCCGCGGGAGCCACGCGAACGGGTTGGGGCTGCACTGCTACACAGGCGACCCGGACAGGCAGGGCATCCCGCAGGAGCATCGGGCGGGCGAGCAGGTCGCGGTCCCCATGAGGCCTGGCGACGCGCTGTTCATGAACAAGCTCACCATGCACGCCTCCTTGCCGAACGTCAGCGACGACATCAGGTGGAGCTTCGACCTGCGCTACAACCCCACAGGCGAGGCGACGGGCCGCCGCTGGTTTCCCGGCTTCGTGGCGCGCAGCCGCTCCAACCCCGATTCGGAGCTACGAGACGCCGAGACGTGGGCCGAGCGCTGGCGGTCCGCCCGCGCGGAGCTCGCATCCTCGGACACGCCCGGCTTCCAGCGCTGGGACCCCAACGACCCGCAGTGCGCCTAGGAGACTCGGTTGAGTTCATCTGGAAGGCCCGCGAATCCGGGAATACCTCGCAGTAAATTGCAACGGGATTTGATTCGGTCTGACAATCTGTGGCGCGCCCTGAGCGCGCGCTATCAGAACATAAGTACGTGGGGGGGGGGGTAATTCCTTCCTCCAGGCTGAGTGCCGCCCTGTTCGCCCTGTTCGTCGCCGGTGTTCTGGCATACGGCGCCGGGTTTGCTTGGTACATGCTGGCCCGCTACGACCTTATCAACCTCATACGGGACGTCAACAACGACGACGCCTTCTATTACTTCCAGATTGCGTATAACCTGGCCTCGGGGAACTTCTCCACCTTCGACGGCGGCATCACCCGGACGAACGGCTACCATCCCCTCTGGCTGCTGCTGATTACGCCCTTCTACTGGGTATTCGACAAGGAAGCGGCCTTGTTCGGCATCAAGGCGTTCGAGATCATGCTCATCGCCGGCGGGGTGGCCCTTATCGCGGCAGCGGCGCGGCTGGCGCGGCTGCCTTGGATCCTGCCGTTCGCCGCGCTGCCGCTGCTCTACCAGCGCGCCGGCTTACTTCTTGGACTGGAAGCGGCCGCCGCGCTGTTCATGTTGGGGCTGTTCTTCTTGGCCGCGATGCTCTACGCGCGGGACCCGGCGCGGTGGAAGTGGCCGCTGGCCGCCGTGGCCTTCGCTCTGCCCTGGGTGCGCCTGGAGTACATCGCCATATCGTTGGCGGTCACTGCCGCGCTGGGTCTCATCGAGTGGTCGAGGCAGGAGCGGGCGCCCGGCGCGCCGCTCGGAGAGCGGGTTCGTTCCGCGCTCTACGTCAAGGCGGCCGTCCCGTTTCTCGCCGCCGGCGCAGGCATCCTGGTGTACTTCGCATACAACGGCATCGTCTTCGGGGGCGTGACGCCGGTGAGCGGCGCAACCAAGCAGATGTGGTCGCAAGCCCGGTGGGATAACGAAGGCGGATACAGCTTCGTTCAGAACTTCCGTGACGTCTTGCAGATTCCCGTGTTCGACTACGAGTTGCTGGTCGCGCTGGAGGTCTGCGCCTACGTCGTTCTGGTCTGGTGGCTCGCCCGCCGTTCCAAGAACCGGAAGGACTGGCTGCTGTTGGCCTTCCTCGTGTGCGTGTTCGGCTTGGCGGTCGGCCATCTCGCCAAGTTCGCTCAGACCGTTCTCACTGTGGATCCCTACTGGGGGAGTTATGACTGGTACTTCGTCCCGGCGTATCTGCTGATGGCGCTTATTATTCCCGCAAGGTGCTATGTCGCCATCCACTTCATCCGCCGTTTCATCGGGCCGAGGTGGCCCCAAGCGGCCAACCTGCTGAGCGTGGGCATCGTCGCTGTTGGCGCGGTGTTCCTGTTTGCAAAGGCGGACTTCACGGGACAGATCCGGTTGTTGGACTGGGAAAGCGAGTCAACATACCGCGAATGGGAGGTTACTTCTCATATGGGTGTGCAGGTTATGGACCGTGTGCTGCCCGAGGACAGCGTGGTCGGGTCGTGGGACGCCGGCGTCACCGGGTACTTCTCGCGCTTTCCGGTGGTGAACTTGGACGGTCTGGTCAACTCCTACGACTACCTGCGCGCCCAAAAGGAAGGAACCGAGGCCGCGTTCTACCAGCATTACGGAATTACCCACTTCGCCAACCAGCGTCCGGAGGCGTTCAGGTGTTGGCAGCCTTGTTTTTTTCAAGGCCCGCCGTATCACCGCCACGATGGCGAGTTCCAATTCAATCTCTGGCCAACCGAGCCGCCGGAGGTGTCATCGGGCGGGATCAATCGTTCCGACTGGTTCTGGCAGCGGATGGAGCCGCACTTCGACTATCAATCGGGAGATGTCGGAGTGGTCGTGGACGGACGGATGGCGCAGGCGTTCGCCAGAGATTGCGCGCCGGACAAGCTGGCAGTGTGGTCATGGACTGGCGCGGATGAACCGTTCCCCAAAGCCTGGACGCAAACGGAGACGGGGCTGTGCGTGGACGGGCTCGTGCTGCCCCGCGACGCCTCCCCTCCGGTGCGGGCGGATGCGATGACGGCCGGCGATTACTTGGCAGATCTGGTCGGCGACCGCGAGCCGGTAATTCGCTCCGACTGGGACGTGTATCTCAGCGAAAACACGCTGACCTACGTGAAGGAGCCGTGCGCCCCGGCCGACACGGAGGCGTTGTTCTTCCTCGCCCTGTGGCCGGTTGACGTGAACGACCTGCCCGACCGGCGCCGGCAGCGCGGCTTCCACGACCTGGCCTTCCCCTTCGACCAGCGCGGCGTGATACTCGACGGGGGATGTATAGCGAAGGCGACTCTCCCCGATTATGATATTGCCCGCATCGTCGCCGGCCAGTTCGTGCCAGTCGAAGGCGGTTACCACTACCTCTGGGAGGGGGAGTTCCGGCTTGGGGAGTAGTCGAAGGGTAGTATTGACGACGGCCTTGATTCTCACTGCACTGGCTGCGCCCCCATCGCAGCCCCGTAGCCGCGTGGGTCGCTGCCGCCTGACGTAGCGCCGTCATGGATGACTATGGCCTGTACACGGGCCGCTCGGCTGGGGTACAGCCCGTATGAGGACGTGTCGCGGTGGACGTCGTGGCCTTGCGCCCGCAGGTCGTCGCACACCCAGCTTGGGACCCTGCCCTCGACGTATATCGGGCCGCCCTGGCAGTCGATGCGCGGCGCGGATACGGCTTCCTGGGCGGTCATGCCGTGGTCTATCACGTTCAGTATGGACTGCAGAACTGCGCCGATGATGTAGGCGCCGCCGGGCGCGCCTACGACCATGAACGGCTTGCCGTCCTTGAAGACGATGCATGGGCACGCGCCGGTCGTCCGCTTCTTGCCTGGCGCGATGGAGTTCGGGCCGCCGGGCGTCGGGTCGAAGGCGATCATGTAGTTGTTCTGCATGAACCCCAGCCCCGGCGTAACGACGCCGGAGCATAGGCCGTTCGTATGGGTGAGGCTCACGCATGAGCCGCTATCGTCCACGACGGAGATGTGGGTGGTGCCAGCGCCGTCGGTGGAGCGGGCCCGCGAGGGGAAGGAGCTGGAGGCTTCGCCATGGTCTATGCGGGCGCGGCATTCGGCGGCGTATTCCTTGGAGATGAGCATGTCCACTGGCACGTCCACGAACGCGGGGTCGCCCATGTACTTCGCGCGGTCCGCGAAAGCGGCGGCGAGGGCTTGCGAGAGGACGTGTACGTATTCGGCGCTGTTGTGTCCCATTGCCGGGAGGTCGTAGCCTTCGAGGATGTTCAGCGCCTGTATGAGGGTAACGCCGCCGGACGGCGGGGGCGTGTCGGAGATGGTGTAGCCGCGGTAGGTTCCGTACACGGGCTGCTGGATTTCGGGGCTGTAGCCCGCGAGGTCGTCCGCGGTCACGAGGCCGCCGTTCGCCTCCCAGTCTTCGACCAGCCGCCGCGCGATGCTGCCGGTGTAGTATTCGTCTGGGCCGTCGGCGGCCAGGCGGTCCAGAGTGTTGGCGTAGTCGGGGTTGGTCAGCGTCTCGCCGTCGTCGAGCGGCCTGCCGTTCCGCGTGTATATGGCCGCGGCGCCGGGCGTGGCCGTGAAGCGCGCCATCGCGTCGGGACGCCCTGGGGAGTATCGGACGCGCCACTCTTCGGCGAGCTCGCGCGGGACGCGGTATCCTTCGCGGGCGAGCTTTGCGGCCGGGGCGATGGCGTCGGCCCAGCTTCGGGCGGCGTAGCGGGTGAGGGCCTCGCGCAGGCCGCTCACGGCAGTGGGGACGCCGACCGACTGGTAGCCTATCTCGTTGACGTCGCCCTCCAGGATGCAGCCCACGCCGTCCGCGCTCGGCCCTTGGACGCGGCTGACCCACATGTCGGGCGCAGCCTTCGAGCCGGCCCGCGAGCAGAAGTCCAGGAGCGTGTCCTCCCCCGTCCTGGCGTCGTACACGTGCATCCAACCCAGTCCGCCGATGCCGCAGTTCAGCGGGTCTATGACGCCCTGGACGAACGCGGCAGTGACGGCGGCGTCAACTGCGTTGCCGCCGTTCATGAGGGTGAGGATGGCTTCCTCGGCCGCGCGCGGCTGCGGGGCGACGGCGAAAGGGATCATGGGCTTGTCTATGACCTGTCAGCCGGCGGGGATATCTTCGTTGGGATATGGCTCGGATTCGGGGTCTCGGCGGGCGATTCGGCGCACGCCGGTCGATACGAAGCTCTGCAAGGAGCTGACTTCTCGCGTTATGGCGGACCTGAAGTGGGAGCTGTACTCGCCCATCTTGCGGAACTTCTTGCCGCGCTCGGATGCTATGCGACGCTTCTTCATGGGTTGGAGCGCGGACAGCTCGTGGAGCAGCGCTCTTCGGAGATGACGGGCGGCCTCGCCGGGGTTCAGGTGCGCGCCGCCGGGAGGCTCCTGCACGATGTGGTCGGCTATGCCAAGCTCCAAGCAGTCGCGGGCGGTGAGCCGCAGTGACTCGGCGGCCTCGTCCGCCCTGGACTGGTCATGGTAGAAGAGGCCGGCGGCTTCTTCGGGAGATATGACCGAGTAGATGGCGTTTTCGAGCATCAGGACGCGGTTCGCCAGCCCCAGCGCCAGGGCCCCCTCGCTGCCGCCCTCGCCGATGATGACCGCGATAGAAGGCGTCTCGAGGCGTCCCATTCGGGACATCATCATGGCTATGGTATTGCCGAGTCCGCGCTCCTCCGCTTCCAGCGAGGTGAGGGGGCCGGGCGTGTCTATCAGCGTTATCAGGGGCAGGCCGAACTTCTCGGCCAGGTCGGCGGCGCGGCGCGCCTTCCGGAAGCCTTCGGGCGACGTCCTGCCGCCGTTGCGCTCCACGCCGTTGTCCTCGCCGCGCTCCTGTCCTATCAGGGCGACGGTCTGCCCGCCCAGCTGTCCTATCCCGCATACCACTGCGGCGTCGTCGCCGTACACCCTGTCGCCGTGTATTTCCACGAAGCTGGATACGATGCGGGATACGTAACTCATGGAGGTTGGGCGGTCGTCCCTGCGCGTAAGGCTGACCGAGCGCCACGCCTGCGGTCTCGGCTCGGGCCGCTGCGTCGGCTCTAGGGCGCGCTGGGCTTCCAAGCGGAACCTGGAGCCGAGCAGGTCGAGCAGAGCGGCTATCCTGTCGCGCATGTCCGCGCGATGCACCACGCCGTCGACCATGCCATGAGCGAGGTGTGATTCGCTGGTATGTGAGCCGCGCGGGACAGGCTGCGCGCTGGATTCCCGAATCGACCTCATGGGCGCGAGCCCGACGATGGCGCCCGGCTCCGCTAGGATGATGTCGGCCAGGTTGGCGAAGCTGGCGTAAGCGTGGCCTGTGGCGGGGTTCGCGAGGACCGATATGAGCGGCAGGCCCTTCTCGTGGAGCCGGTTGGCGGCAATTGCGGTCTTGGCCATCTGCATGAGGGACAGGACGCCCTCTTGGACCCGCGTGCCGCCGCTCGTTACGACCGCGACGAGCGGCAGGTCCCGCTTGGCGGCGTACTCCATCGCCAGCGCTACCTTCTCGCCAACGACGCAGCCCATGCTGCCGCCCATGAATCCGAAGTCGAGCACGGCCAGCACGGCGGGGCTGCCGCCTATCGAGCACGCGCCGGTGACTATCGCCTCGGTTAGCCCGGTGCGGCGCTGGTCCCGGAAGAGGCGCTGCTTGTACGAGACGCGCGACGAGAACGACAGCGGGTCCAGGGATGTTACGCTGCGGTTCGTCTCTCGGAAGGAGCCGGGGTCGGCCAGGGATTCGATGCGCTCGCGGGCCGTCATGCTGTAGTGGAAGTGGCAGACGGGGCAGAAGCGGTCGCGGGCGAAGGTCTCGGACTCGACGAGGTCCGCACCGCAGACGAGGCAGGACTCCCGGGCCGGGTCTGGGCCGTCTCCGTCGCGGCGTCCTACCATGGAGCCGATTGCCCCCGTTACATTGCGGACCATGCCCATCCCCCTAAATGCAAGGAACCTTCCCCGGGGAAGGTTCCTTATCGGCCGGAGGTTCCCCGGCCCTGTCAGGCCGTTCGAGCGCTTACACGCTGATTATAACATCCCTCGACTTGGAGCCGTCGCCCGGGCCGACTATGCCCTCCTCCTCGAGCTGGTCCATCAGGCGGGCCGCCCGTGGGTAGCCGATTCGCAGGCGGCGCTGCAGCAGCGAGGTCGAGAGCTTCTTCTGCTTCTGGGCAAGCTCTATCGCCTTGTTCAGCATCTCGTCCCGTTCCAAGTCCTCGTCCCCATCGTCCTTGTCCCCCTCCTCGTCCCCGTCGCCGGACGTGTGCAGGGAGACTTCGGGCAGTGGGCCGCGGGGGGTCGTCTGCCAGAACTCGACCAGGTCTTCAACCTCGGAGTCCGAGATGAAGACGCCCTGGACGCGCCCTGGCCTCGATGCGTCAACGGCCTGGTACAGCATGTCCCCCTTGCCGAGCAGCTTTTCGGCGCCCGCGGTGTCGAGTATCGTGCGGGAGTCTATCTGGGACGTTACGCCGAAGCTGATCCTGCTGGGGAAGTTGGCCTTGATCAGCCCCGTTACGACGTCGACCGATGGCCGCTGAGTTGCGACTATCAGGTGAATCCCGGTGGCGCGGCCCATCTGCGCCAACCTGCAGAGGGACTGCTCTACGTCGAACGACGCAGTCATCATCAGGTCGGCGAGCTCGTCCACGGCGACGACGAGGTAGGGCATCCGGTCGTGCGCCTTCCGGTTGTAGGAGTCTATGTTGCGTACCCCGACCTCCTCCATGCGGCGGTAGCGGTTCATCATCTCGGCTATCAGCCCCTTGAGCAAGCCGACCACCTCGTCGGTCTCCACTACGACGGGGGTGAGCAGGTGTGGGATGCCGTTGTAGGGGGTGAGCTCGACGCGCTTGGGGTCTATGAGGAGCAGGCGCAGGTCTTCGGGCGTCTTCTCCATGATCAGTCCAGACAGGATGGTGTTGATGCATACGCTCTTGCCGCTCCCGGTTGCGCCGGCTACCAGCAGGTGGGGCATCTTGGCGAGGTCAATGACCACGGCCTCGCCGCCGCTGCCCTTGCCGAGGGCGACCGGCAGCTTTGCCTTTCCCAGGAGCTTGCGGTACTCCGCGCCTTCCATGACGCCGCGCAGCGTGACGAGCGACGGATTCGGGTTCGGGACCTCCACGCCCACCAGCGACTTGCCCATCACGGGCGTCTCGATGCGTATGCTGGAGGTGCGGAGAGCGAGCGACAGGTCTTTCTCTCGCGAGGTGATGGCGTCCACCTTGACGCGGGTCTTCGTTTCTACGCGGGAGACGATAGGCTTGCCGGCTTCGTTGAGCTTGGGACGGCCCGCTTCGTCGGTGGCCTTGACCTGCTTGTAACGCCTGACCCAGCCGGGAACGAGGCCGTACATGGTTACTGTAGGCCCCGGATGGGTCTCTTCCACCTCCACCTCCACGCCGTAGTCGCCCAGGGTGGTCTTGATGGTCTCGGCGGTCTCCGACATCTCCTCATCGGTGATTCCGCCCTCCGGCACGTCGTGCAGGATGTCCATGGACGGCCTCGACCATGACTCGGAGTCTGTGCCGAGAAACGGCGCCATCATCTCTTCATCATCGTCGCCGCCGAGGTCCTGGTAGTGCGTAATGCCCTGCCGCGTCGCCAGCGGCGCCGTTTCGGACTGCCAGAACTTGTTGAACCTAGCCCCGGCGGGCTGAGGCTCGTCTAGGATAGGGGGCAAGGATTCGATCTGCTGTTCGAGCGTATCGGCGGTTCCCGCGAGGGGCTGCTCCGCCGCCAACACGGCTGCCGGCTCCAGCGCGCTCTCTTCTGCGACGCTGGGGACGGCCTCGTCGATTTCCTGATATTCCCAGCTATCCGTCTCTGCCGCCGATGTTTCCTGGTACTCCCAGTTCTCGGACTCTTCCAGCGGCTCGCTCTCTATGGCCTGCGGCCTCAGCAGCTCCGATAGCTCGGCGGAGCTCGCCGGCGTCATAATCTCCTGTTCGGCGGGGGCGGGCGCTGGCTTCTCTCGACGCATCCCGCCGATGGCCGAGGCCGCCTTGCCGACGCCTAGGGCGATTGCGGCGTATGCGCCCAGCGCGAAACCGCCGCCGGCTCTTGCGGTGAACAGGGCCGCGGAAGGCGCGGCCACGGCGGCCGCTATCACGAACAGGGCCGCGACCCTTGCCCATGCGAGCGCGCTCTGCGTACCCGCTATCGCCTCGCCTATTCTGCCTCCAAGGCTCACCTCGCCGCCGAGCGTCGCCCAGGAGAGGGAGCCGAAGTGGACCTCGAAGAACGACATCAGGCCCAGGACCCCGGCAAGGGCGAACAGCGATGACGCTCCCAGGCTGATTCGCGTGCGCCAGGAACGGGCCATTAGCATGATGACTGCGAACGCGGCAATCCAGGCCAGGGCCGGGAACAGGCCGAGGCTCAAGGTGGTCAGCGCCTGCTCTTTGGAGGCTGCGTATGCGTCGAGTATCTGCTGCCGATACCAGAAACCGGCTCCGGAAGCGGCCAGAACCGCGACTGCAGCGACTGCCAGGCCGATCTTGGATGACAGGATTCGACGAGCCATGCTCTTGCCTCCTAACCCGTTGACTGAAGCCAAAAGTCGTTGGCGCGGGCGCTGGCCGAGCGCCTCAATCCTCCCGTAGATGCACCAATACGGTCGGGCGAGTACGGGTCTCTTGGTAGAGGAAGTCTGACACCCGCGTCTTCAGCAAGCCTCGCGTCCTGCTCCAATCTAGGCGCATGTCCATCGCCTCTTCTAGGGTAAATTGGGCCTCTTCCGCGGCTCTTTCGAGGATTCCCGCCGTATCCTCGGCCGCGGCGAACCCCGATGCCATCACCTCCGCCTCTTGGACCGCGCCGGCTTGGCGGCGGCTCATTGCCGCCGATACTACGACAACGCCCCCACGCGCCAGCGCTACTCTCTCGTCCATGACAGCGCTCTCATGTATCAACCGCCGCTGACCCTCGATATAGACGAGTCCGGCCGGGACTGTATCTACCACCGCGCCGTCGGTCTCGGTCAACTCCAGCACGTCCCCATCCTCCAGGACGAAGGTATTCTCCGCCGCCACGCCAGTCGCCTGAGCGATGGCTGCGTGCGCCGCCAAGTGGCGGTACTCTCCATGGACCGGCACGAAGAAGCGTGGCTTGAGCACGCTCAGCATCATCTTCAGCTCCTCGCGGCTGCCGTGTCCGTGGACGTGAACGAGGGCTACTCGGCTGTATAGGACGCGGGCGCCCTGGCGGGACAGGTTGTCGATCGTCTTTGCGACCAGGGTCTCGTTGCCCGGAATGGGCGAAGCGGATATGACGACCGTATCGCCGGGGACCACCTCCACGTCGGGATGGCCGCGGTTGGCTATCCTGACCAGCGCCGACGTAGGCTCTCCCTGGGCGCCGGTTGCGACTATCACGAGCTTTTCCAGCGGGAGCTTGCCCGCCTGGTTCAGCGGCACGATGGCCTCGTCCGGCACGTTGAGGTAGCCCATATTCCTCGCCATCTTGACGTTGTTGACCATGCTGCGCCCGACCACTGCCACCTTGCGGTCGTGCTTGACCGCGGCGTCCACTATCTGCTGAATCCGCGAGATCAAGGAGGCGAAGGTCGCTATCATGACCCGCCCTTCGGCCTCGCCGATGGCGCGGTCGAGCGCCTCGCCGACGACCTGCTCGGAAGGCGTGTATCCCTCAGCTTCCGCGTAGGTCGAGTCGGAGCAGAGCAGCAATACGCCTTCCGACCCCATGCGAGCTAATGCCGAGAAGTCCATCACCTTGCCGTCCGCCGGGGTGTGGTCTATCTTGAAGTCCCCGGTATGCACCACCATCCCTATGGGCGTGGTTATCGCTATCCCCATCGCGTCGGGGATCGAGTGGCACACGCGGAAGAACTCGACGCCCAGGCCGCCGACCCGGAACGGCTCGTATGGCTCGACGACGTTGAGCTTGGCGCCGCGCAGCAAGCCGCGCTCACGGAGCTTGACGCTGATAAGGCCGTGCGCCAGCCTTGACGCATATACTGGCACGTCCAGGTCAGCAAGGACCCACGGGAGAGCGCCGATATGGTCCTCGTGGCCGTGGGTTATCAGGATGGCCCGTATCCTGGGGTAATTGTCCAGGAGGTACGTGATGTCGGGGATGGCGAAATCGATCCCTGGGGCGCTCTCGTCGGGGAACAGCAAGCCTGCGTCTATGACGACGATGTCGCCGCCATACTCCAAGGCCATCATGTTCTTGCCGATCTCGCCCAGCCCGCCCAGGGGGATTACTCGTAACGCGCTCATGATGGTTAGAAGAAGCTAAGCTGCTCCGAATCTTCCTGCTCTTCGGGTTCTTCGGGCGGCGCAGTCCCGGGGTCCGCCAGCAGCTTCTGCAGCTTCCCGAAGTCCTGTTCGAGAGCGGGCCGGAGCCTCGGGTTGTGCAGCGCCGCCGCGGGGTGGTAGATGGGGTAGGCCGTGTAGCCGTTCAGCTTTCTGGGCGTCCCGCGCGACTTGCTCAGCGTTTCGCCGGGGAAGAAGCGCTGGAACGAGTATCGGCCAAGCGTTACTATCACCTTGGGGCGGATCATGTCGATCTGCCGGTCCAAGAAAGGCTTGCAGGCGGAGATCTCGCCCGGCAGGGGGTCCCTGTTGTTGGGCGCCCGGCACTTTATCATGTTCGTGATGTACACGTCTCCGCGCCCCAGTCCGATGGATGCCAGGAGTTCGTCGAGGAGTTTGCCTGCCGGCCCGACGAAGGGCCGCCCGTCCCTGTCCTCGTAGAAGCCCGGCCCCTCGCCGATGAAGACGACGTCGGCGTCCAGGGACCCCTCCCCCGGCACGGCCTGGGTGCGCTTGGCCGAAAGGGTGCAACGAGTGCAGTCGTGAATCTCGCGTACGAGAAGGTCGTACTCCGACATGGAGAAGCCTCTGTAGGGTTGGATGGACGCATCCTATCAGCGCCATCGGGTAGCGTCAACGCGGATTCGGCGGCGGCACACGTCGGCGTGGGCCGGAACTCGGCTTGCGCCGGATGACGGAGCCGCCGGCCTGCGCGGCCACGCAACGACTACCCGTCGGAGACGCCGCGCTCCTTGAGGTAGTCGATAGCCGCTTGTACGGTCGTGATACCCTCGGCGTCCTCGTCCGAGATCTCGATTGGGGTATCGTCCGTCCCGAACTCCTCTTCGAACGCCATTATCAGCTCTACGAGATCGAGCGAGTCAGCGTTCAGGTCCTCGGTGAAAGACGCCCCGGGGACCACCTCGGCCGTATCGACGCTCAGCTTGTCGGCAACCACAGTCTGGACTCTATCAAGCACTGTTGCCATCTACCACCTCCATCGTCATGCCGTTCTTCGGTTCTTCTTGGGATTGCTGCGCGGCGAGGACGGAGCCCAGCACGCCGTTGACGAACTTGGGCGAGCTGTCGGATCCGAACACCTTGCCTATTTCCACCGCTTCGTTGATAGCCACTTTCGCCGGCGCGCCCTTGTCTATCGCCAACTCGTAAATCGCCACCCTCAACAGGTTGCGGTCCACGGCCGCGATCTGGTGTACCGGCCAAGCCGGGGCATGCCTCATTATAATACTATCTATCTCGTCCAGATTCTCAAGGACTCCCAGGACCACATCCCGCGCGAATGTCTCGACGGCGCGCGATGAGGAGCGCTCCCGAATCCTCTGGGCTACCACTCTCTCCGGGTCGTGGCCGGCCCCGTCCATCTCGTAGAGCGCCTGGAGGGCGAGTATCCTTGCCCTGCGCCGCGACGTGTAAGAGGACGCTGCCGTGGTCAAGTTGCGTAGGTTAGCCTATCGGCGGCGACCCTAGCCCTTGCCAAATGACAGGACCGAGTCCATGTCCCCGACGCTGACCGAGGAGACCGAGCGGTCTATTCTCTTGGCCATACTGCTCAGCGCCCTGCCGGGTCCTATCTCGATGAAGCGCGATACGCCGGCTCTCAGCATGTAGTCCATGGAGCGCTTCCATTGGACGCAGCTCGATATCTGGCTGATTACCTCCCGCTTGACTTCGTCGGCCGTCGTAAGGGGTTCGGCCGTGCAGTTGCCTACTATCGGGACCTTTGGGTCTCTGAACTCGACGTCGGTTACGGCCTGCACCAGTCCGGCCTTGGCAGGCTCCATGAGCGCCGAATGGAAGGCGCCTCCCACCTTGAGGGGGACGGTCCTCTTCGCACCGCGGGCTGATGCGAGGTCGAGGGCGTGAGCGATAGCCAAGAGATCTCCACTGATGACTACCTGCTCGGCGGTGTTGACGTTCGAGACGTATGTGCCGGTCTCCCGGGCGACCTCTTCGATGGTGTCCAAGTCCAAGCCGAATATAGCTGCCATGCCCCCCGGCTGGCGTTCGCAGGCGTCCTGCATCAGCCTGCCGCGCTCCTGTACCAGCCGGGCCGTCTCCCCCACCTCCAGCACCCCCGCGACCGCAAGGGCTGTGAACTCACCGAGGCTATGGCCTGCCATGAAGGCCGGGGGCGGCATACGCTCTGGTCCAAGCTGCTCCTCCATGGACCTGGCTGCCGCGAGGCTAACGGCCATGATAGCCGGCTGCGCGTTCATAGTGTCGCGCAGGGCGGAGTCGGGCCCGTTGAAGACCAGCTTGGTCAGCGGGCGGCCCAAGGCCATGTCCACTTCATGGAAGATAGAGCGGGCCGCCTGCGACATGTCGTAGAGCTGCATCCCCATGCCGACAGACTGCGACCCCTGGCCTGGAAACAGGTAGCCGACGTCCGAATTGCCCTTAGCCGTCGGCAGCGTGAAGCCCATTTGTCTGATGGTGGTCCGACCTTCGCCTACACGACTTCGGAGGACTCGACCACCAGGATCTCACGCCCATTGTAGTAGCCGCACTTCGGGCAGGCCCGATGGGGCCTGATTGCGTTCCCGCAGTGCGAGCATTTGGAGACGGAGATGCGCTTCAGCCCCAGGTGGGAGGCCCTCTTGCCCCTCCGTCCTCTCGAGTGCTTCTTCTTAGGTAGTGGTGGCATTCTCTATCCGCTTCCTGTTATTCAGCGACCGGACGGGGCGAGCTCCAACAGCGCGCCCCACTTGGGGTCCCGCGCAACGCCGCCGCACCCGCACGTCGTATCGTTGAGGTTCGCCCCGCAGCCGATGCAGATACCCTTGCAGTCCGGACTGCAGACCGCCTTCATCGGGGCGGCTATCTCGAAGTATTGCCGCACGGCCTCAGTGAGGTCGAGCGCGCCGTCATCTATCTTGAGACGCTCCCCATCCGACTCCATGACCGCGTCGTCGGGCTGCGTCTCCTCATCTATGACCATCTCGAAGGGCTGCGCGCTCTCTTCGAGGCATCGGCTGCAGGTGCGCCGAGCGCTCGACTCCAGCGTTGCCGTTACCCAGAGGCCTCGGTCGGTCCGGAACAGCTTCACTGACCCGCGGACCTCGTGGGGACCGTCTTCGAGCGCGACCCGCTCTGCGACCTCGTAGGCGCGGACCGCGCCGCTCGGCTCCTTCAGCAGATGCGAAACGTTAACGTGCAAACCGCCCATCCTCCGGACAGCACAAGCGCAAGTGTCAACTTGCACTCGAAAAAGTCTATCTACGATTGGGGTGTCGTGTCAAGGTTCTTGAGAAGCTCGTTGCGCCGCCAATCCAGTTAGCCGGTGGGTTTAGGTGGATGACATCACGCTGTCGCGGTGGTATGCTCCCATTGTCGGAGGAGACGCCCATGAATATTGAGGAGACTGTTACGCGGGTCAGGGAGGATGGCTGGGCCGTCGTGGACGGCGTAATACCTGGCGATGAGGCTGACGCCGTGAAGGCCAGCGTGCTGGCGACGTTGGAGCGGGCTAGGGCTGCGCCTCCGGAGTGGGCGCGGCGAGTTACCGGCAGCCTGTTCACCGTGGACCAGTCGCTGGCTCCCTACGTGGCCGACCGGCGGCTCGTGGGGGTTGCCGAGGCGCTGTGGGGCAGGCACGTCAAGATCACGGTCTCGACGCCGGTGGTCAGGTATCCCGGCAACAACCCCCAGGGATGGCACTCCGACTGGCCGTTCAACCAGAAGCACGCGGCCATCATCGAGGCGCCCTATCCCGACACGCCGATGCTGTTGACGATGATATTCATGCTCTCGCCCTTCACCCGCGAGAACGGGGGCACGTGGCTCGTGCCTGGGAGCCACCGCATCCCGAACAATTGGAGCGCCGTGTACGGCGAGGACAACCTCACGCCCCATCCCAGCCAGGTGCAGGCGACTGGCGAAAAGGGCAGCGTGCTGATATTCGACAGCCGGACATGGCACGCCGTGTCCACGAACGACACGGACGAGGAGCGCGCCGGGGTAACCGTTCGGTACGCGCCTTGGTGGCTCAACGTCAACGTCCTGACGCCCGGCGCTCCCGAGCGCGAGTACATGGTTGACGACGAGGGCAAGCCGGAGGCGAACTTGGTGTACCCGATGCCGCGCGATGTCTTCGATTCGCTGCCCGACGATGCCAAGCCGCTGCTCCGCCACTGGGTACGCTAAGCAGGAGGAGAATCCATGACAACCGGACGCGCCGTATCCCTTCACGTAACCCCATCGTCCCGCGCCCCCGTGCAAGAGCTCGAAGAGGCCCGTTTCGTAGCGGGACACGGCATAGAGGGCGACCGCCACGCCACGGACCGTCCAGACAGGCAGGCGTACCAGGTCCTCTTGATGGACCAGGAGACGCTTGACGAGCTCGGCCTGGAGCCCGGCGACATCCGGGAGCAGGTTACCACGTCCGGGATCGACGTGGCATCCCTCCGGCCAGGCCAGGAGGTCGCGCTGGGCTCGGACGTGGTCGTGAGGGTATCGCGCCCGGCGACGCCCTGCTCACGGATGGATGAGATCCGCCCGGGGCTCCAGCGCGAGCTGGATGGCAGGCGCGGCCAGCTCGCCTCCATCGTGAGAGGAGGCTCCGTCCGTGTGGGCGACCTTGCGCGCGTAACGTGAAGAGCGATGGCAGTCAACGGGGACAGGATTGGAAGGAGCTTGGGGTAGCGCATTGAAACGACTAATCGTAACCGGGCCCAGGCAGGTCGAGTTCGACGACGCGCCGATTCCAGAGTGCCCCCGTGATGGGGTGCTGGTGAAAGCCGACGTCACGGCTATCAGCGCGGGGACGGAGATCCGCGTGTATCGGTGGATACCCGTGGACGATGAGGGGAAGATGCTGCACGGCGGAATGCCGTTCCCCGACGGCCCGACCGAGAACGGCTACTCGATGGTTGGCGAGGTCGTGGAGGTCGGGGCGGACGTACAGGGCTTCGCGGTCGGGGAGCGGGTCTTCCTGAGCGGCACGCACAAGGAGTACGAGGCCGCGCCCGCCTCCGAGGTGGTGAAGCTCCCGGACAGCATCCCGACGGAGCAGGCGGTGATGTTGAACCTGCTGGGCGTCGCGCACATCGCGCTGCGGACGGGGCAGCCCGCGCCGGGCGAGAACGCGGCCGTCGTCGGGCTGGGGGTGATAGGCCAGTCCGCCGTTGCGTGGTGCAGGGCGTTCGGATTCCCGACAGTCGGGATCGACCTGGACGGCGGTCGGCTCGAAGCGGCCAAGGCGATGGGAGCCAACGCGGTCGTCAGCCCTGCCGACGCGGAGTTCCAATCGAGGATGGACGACGTGTTTGGCGGCGACGGCGCGGATCTGGTGATAGAGGCCGCTTCCACGTGGAGGGCGATCCGGACCAGCATGGACATAGTGCGGCCGGGCGGCCGGGTGGTCGTGATAGCCCGGCACACGGACAGGCCGGACTACAACCCCGTCGGCCATCCATACCTGTCGAAGCGGATCACGTTGCGGACGGCATACGGCTACGAGGACCCCGGGCAGAGGTGGGACCGGGCCCGCTGCACTAGGCTGGCGGTGGAGATGCTGAGCCGGGGCGAGCTTGCCATCGAGCCGATGATTACTCACAGCGTCGCCTGGCGTGAGCTGCCGGACATCTACCGCCGCCTAGACGAGGGCGAGCTGGGCATCCTGGGCGTAGTGGTGAGATGGACGTAGGATGAAGGCGACAGCCTCCGAGCCGGTTGAAGTGGAGGGCGTATCCGCCTCCGCGCGGCGCTCGCGGCGCTTCCTGGGCATCGGGGGCGAGGCCTTCGAGTCGCTGGGCATACCCGATTACCGCTGGCTGTGGATGAGCTCGCTGGGCTCGTTCATGGGCATGAACATGCAGATGGTGGCGCGGGTCTGGCTCGTTCTGAGGCTCGCGGACGATTCGCCCTTCGCGGTTGCCATGGTAACCATGTCGTTCGCGCTGCCGATGATGTTCGTGTCGGCGCTGGCGGGCGCTCTCGCGGACAGGGTATCGAGGCGTTGGCTGATGATATTTGGACTGTCGGCCAACACCGCCGTTACGCTGATAATCGCAATCCTCGACGTGACCGGGTACGTCGCCTTCTGGCACATCATAGTGGCCGGGGTGGTCAACGGGTCGCTGATGGCGCTGAACATGCCCAGCCGCCAGGCGATGGTCTCGGAGATAGTGCCCGATAGCAAGTTGATGAACGGCATCGCGCTCCAGAACTCGGCGATGAACATGACGCGGATAATCGGCCCAGCGGCCGCTGGGTTCCTGATAGTGTGGATAGACACCTCGGGAGTCTTCTTCCTGGTGGCGGCCATCTACGTTGGATCGGTCCTGACAGTGGTTCCCATCAACGCGGGCAGAAAGGTCATCAGCCGGTCCGGCCGCGGGGTGGCCGGGGACATCGCCGCGGGGTTCCGGTACGCGCTGAGCGAGCCGACGCTCCGGGCCCTCATAGTGATGGCGTTCATACCCGTGATGTTCGGCATGTCCTACTACGTGCTGATGCCCGCGTGGGCGCGCGAGGCGCTGAACGTCGGGGCGGACAACCTGGGCGTGCTGATGATGACGATGGGCGTTGGCGCGCTGGCCGGGAGCCTGCTGGTGGCGGCCCTGCGGGTATCGAGCCAGCGCGGATTGATACTGCTGGCGTGCTGCCTAGTCTGGGGAGTAACGCTGGCGGCCTTCGCGCAGACGACTTCATACTTCCTGGCGCTGCCGCTGCTGCTGGTCGTTGGCCTCGCGAGCTCGGTGTTCATGTCCATGAACATGACACTGCTGCAGACGCAGGCCGCGCCCGAGATGCGCGGCAGGATAATGAGCATCGCGATGATGACGTTCGGGCTGATGCCCTTGAGCGCGGCTCCGTTCGGAGTCCTCGCCGAGCGGACGAGCACCCCGAACGCGCTGATGCTGAGCGGCTTGCTGCTGGTTGGGTTCACGCTGGTATTCGGGGCTGTCAGCAGTACCTTCCGCCGCATAGATTGAAGACTGCGGAAGCGCGAGAGACGATGGAAGCGACAGGAGGCAATGGAATGTCGGGGTTGGTTCAGACTGTACTGGGCCCGGTTCCACCGGGCGAGCTTGGCCCTACGACCACGCACGAGCATCTGCTCATAGATTTCAGGTGCATGTTCAACCCGCCGGAGGAGGCGAGCGAGCGCTTCAAGGCGTTCGCGCCGGTGACGATGCGGAACCTGGGCTGGGTGCGCTACAACCCGTTCCGCAACCTGGACAACCTGGAGGTGCTGGACGAGGAGCTGGCGGTATTCGAGACGCTGCAGTTCAAGGCCCAGGGCGGTAGCGCCATCGTGGACGCGACGACTTTCGGCATCGGGCGGGACCCGAGAGCGCTGGCGCGAATCTCCCGGCTGACGGGCGTCAACATCGTGATGGGCGCGGGATACTACGTGGACGCCGTTCACCCGGCGGACATGGACAATCGGACGGAGTCGGAGCTGGGAGAGGAGATGACCGCCCAGCTCACGACCGGCGTGGACGACACAGGCATCAGGGCCGGCATAATTGGCGAGCTGGGCTGCTCTTGGCCCCTCACGGACAACGAGCGCAAGGTGCTGGCGGGCGGCGCGATGGCGCAGCAGGCGACCGGCGCGGCTATCCTGATACACCCTGGGCGGAACATACGCTCCCCGTTCGAGATAATAGACACGCTGGCCGAGTCCGGCGCGGACACGAGCCGGGTGATAATGGGACACCTGGACCGCACGGTTCTCGAGACGGACGCGCTGCTTGAGCTCGCGGAGCGCGGGACATACTTGGAGTACGACCTGTTCGGCTGGGAAACGTCATACTACCCATTGGGGGACATAGACATCCCAAGCGACGCCCAGCGCATCGGATTCATCAAGCTGCTGGTGGATGCGGGCTGCGCCGACCGCATCGTGCTCGCGCACGACGTATTCGCCAAGAGCAGGCTGACGAAGTACGGCGGGCATGGCATGGGCCACATCCTGGAGAACATCGTGCCGCGCATGATAGAGGCTGGCATCTCGCAGGAGGACGTCCACAAGATGATAGTGGAGAACCCGGCCCGCGTATTGCCGTTCGCGTAGACCGCGAAGAGGAGGAATGGAGTGAGTACGCCAGAAGAGAGGTTGGAAGAGCTCGGAATCATGCTGCCGGAGCCGCAGTCGCCCGTCGCGAACTACGTCTCGGCGGTCGAATCCGGCGGGCTGCTGTTCCTCGCCGGCGCGGGGCCTGCGCCGGGGCCAGACGGCGCGATGGCCAAGGGCAAGCTGGGCCGCGATTTCAGCGTCGAGGAGGGCTACGAGCGCGCCAGGTCGGTGGGACTCGTCCAGATAGCCAGGCTGAAGGACGAGCTCGGCGACCTGGGCCGAGTCGAGCGCATAGTCAAGCTGCTGACGATGGTCAACTGCGCGCCGGACTTCGAACAGCACCCCGCTGTCGCCAACGGCTGCTCCGACCTGCTGGTCGAGGTGTTCGGGGACGCCGGCAGGCACGCAAGATCCGCCGTTGGCATGAGCAGCCTGCCCTTCGACATACCCGTCGAGATAGAGATGGTCGTCGAAGTGAGCGGTTGAAGCCGCAGAGGGCCTGCTATAATTCAGCCTCGTGGACAAGGAGAATGACGTTGCCCTCAACGCCTAGAATCATAGCAGCCGCAATCATCGTCGCAATCATCGCCGCCGCCTGCGGCGGTTCGCCCAACGACGCCGGCTCGGCTGCGCCCACTGCCGCCCCAGAGCCCACGCGCGAGACCGCCGAGGCAACCCCGGAGCCTACGGGCGATATTATGGAGGTCGAGGTCGGCCCTGAGCTACAGGACTGCGTGGGCATGATGCCCATGAAGTGCATGATGGTGGATGGAGGGCTGTTCTACGAGCCGATAGAGGGCTTCGAGCATGAAGCGGGCTACTCCTATCGCCTCAGGATAGAGCGGTACGACCCTTGGGAGGGCAAGGAAGTTCCCCAGGACGCTTCGCAGTACAACTACCGCCTCATCGAAGTCATAAGCAAGACGAGAGGGCCATAGCGCCACTACGCCAAGGGAGGTCTCCTGTGGGAGCCATCGAAGACCGCATAGCAAGCTTGGGCTACACCCTGCCGGACGCAGCCGCGCCCGTCGCCAACTACGTATCGACCGTCAGGGTGGAGAGCGCCGGCCTAGTCTTCACGTCGGGGCATGTGCCGCGCAACGCGGACGGCAGCTTCGTGACGGGTCGCCTCGGCGAAGATATCACCGTTGAGGAGGGCTACGAGGCGGCGAAGAACGTCGCGCTCGCCCTTCTGAGCTCGCTCAGGGCAGAGCTGGGCAGCCTCGACCGCGTGAACCGCGTGGTGAAGGCGCTGTGCATGGTGAACTCCGCGGCCGGCTTCACTAACCAGCCGGCCGTAGCGAACGGCGCGTCGGACCTGCTGGTGGAGGTGTTCGGCGACAAGGGCCGCCACGCCCGCTCCGCCGTGGGGATGTCGTCGCTGCCCGCCAACGTGCCCGTGGAGATAGAGTTGGTGGTCGAGGTCTCGTAGCGCTCGCTGATTGCGCTGGGCGAAGGCTTGCCAGGCCGCAGTTGCCTGGGGGCTATTTCTGGGGGCGCGTCAGGTCGTAGAGCGCCACGCTGCGGCCGGTCTTCCTGGCTTCCAGCCACCGCTGGAAGGAGAGTGGGCTTTCGCCTGACGGCCGGCCGGCGAGCAGCCCCTCGATACTAAGGTCTTCGTCCAAGTCGGGCCAGCGGATTCCCTGGCCTCCACCAATCAGCTCCCAATTTCCCCTCTCTTCCTGCGAGGCGTGGACGAGCCTGGGATACCAGACCAGGGGCGCCGATATAGTGCGCCCGTCCGCAAGATCGGCCTTCAGTGTGTCATCAGTAAGAACGACGGCTTCCACTTCAGGCGCTCTCACCTCAATCGTCAAAGTAACCATTCCACGCCTCCAGGAATGCCCTGCGATTCTCTTCCACTATCCGTTGGACCCGGCGTATCTCCGATTGGCCCAATCCGCCGCTCCTCTGCATTCTCACTGGATCCAGCCAGAACTTCGCTATGTGATTATCACGTACAACATGTACGTGCTGGGGTTCGTCCCGGGTCGTCCGAGTAGAAGAAGAATCGGTATGGTCCTTCCCTCAGAACTACTGGCATCTTGCGTACAACCCCAGAGCTTGTACCCGTCTCCCTATGAATGTCTGTCGAGTCTATCTCTATCAGGTTGACATGGCAACCAGGCGGCTCGCGCTGCTAGAATGTAGCCCGTTTGGTTCTCGACGCCTGCGGCAGCGTATTGGAGGAGTGCCGAAGATGATAGTGTTCAGCCCCCCGATAGCCCTTCCCAGGAGCGGCGAAGAGCGGCGGCGGTTCCTGCGGAGCGCGGACGCCTTCCAGTCCAGCGCGGTCAGCGCGTCCACTGACGCGAGCTGGACCGATGCGGAGGTCGAGGCCACTCGCCGCTTCTTGGACGACAGCGGTATCCGCGTAGGTGAGTTCAGCGCCTTTCACTTCGGATTCGACCACCAGGACGCAGCCGAGCGGAACGCCGCCCAAGAGCATTACGCCCGCCAGCTTCGGCACGGGGCAATGCTGGGGGCCCATTGCGTCGGCTTCTCTACCTACGGCGACCGAGGCAAGCCGGAGATGTGGTCGGAGGCCACCTGGGAGCGGTGCATCGAGGCCGTGGCCCGCCTCGTAGAGCAGGCAGAGCGGGCCGGCGTGGACGCGGCGGCCCACCCTCACGCCATGGCTCCCCTGCGCTCGGTCGAGCGATACCGAGAGATGCTCGATCGCATCGCATCCCCAAGGCTGAAGGCGCTGATAGACATAGTGAACCTCACGTGGCCCCAGCGGGTATTCGATACGACGGCGCTGGTCAACGAGGTCTTCGACGAGCTTGGCGGCGACATCGTTGCGCTGCACGCGAAGGACGTTACCATATCTGGCGGCAGCGGAGTCAGCGCCGCGAAGGGCATGGGTGTCATCCACGTGGACGAGGCCGTGCCGGGCACAGGCTTCATGGACTTCGACGCGATAGTTCGGCGGCTGGACGCGCTGGACCACGACGTGACGGTCCACGTGGAGCATTTCGGGTACGAGGACACGCTGGCAGGGCAGCTGCACATCCGCAGGGTTGCGGAGAAGGCGGGCGTCGCCGTTCGATGAACAGGCTGCGCGGCAAGATCGCGCTGGTAACAGGCGCCGGGTCTGGGATAGGGCGGGCGTCGGCCGCGCTCTTCGCGTCCGAGGGGGCATCTGTGGCGGCCGCGGACCTGTCCGAAGCGCTGGCCCGCGAGACGGTGGACGAGATAGAGCGGCGCGGAGGCAAGGCCGTTGCGGTCGCCGGCGACGTTTCGGACGCCTCGGCCGCGGACAGAATGGTATCCGCCGCCGCCGATGCCTTCGGAGGGCTGAACGCGCTCGTCAACAGCGCCGGCGTTACCGCCCGCAACGCGCTGGCGCCCGGCGCCGACGAGGAAGAGGTGTGGGACCGGGTCATCGATGTCAACCTGAAGGGCACTTACCTGGTGTCACGGAGCGCCCTGCCTCACATGCGGCGAGCGGGCGGCGGCTCCATAGTGAACCTCGCGTCCACCATGGGCATCGTAGGCTATCCGGCCGGGCTCGGCGGTGGATTCAACCCATATCCGCCGTCCAAGGGCGGGGTCGTCCAGCTGACCAGGAACATGGCGATAGACTTCGCGCGGGACGCTATCCGTGTCAACTGCCTGTGCCCTGGATTCGTGGAGACTGGACTCACGAAGTCGCTCACCGACGACCCGGCGACGCGGGAGATGCTGGAGAGCCGCCATCCGCTGGGCCGATTGGGCCTGCCGGAGGAGGTCGCATACGCTGCGCTGTACCTGGCCTCGGACGAGGCGGCCTACGTGACCGGGGCGGCGCTCACGGTGGACGGCGGCTACACGGCTCAGTAGAGTTAGCTGGCGACGGCTCGTTGGAGGTGGATGACCCTGCTCGTCCAGACCTGGCGCGGCATTGCGTCCAGGGCTGCCCTGCTCGGCCTGTCAACGTCGAGCCTGCGCGGGAGGACCTCGATTCCCGACCGCGCGATGTAGCCGCACCTCTTCGTGAAGGCCAGGAGCGTATGCCGCTCGCCGCCCATCAGCAGATACTCTATCCGGTCTTCGTATGGACGGAAGACCCTCTCCATGACGGCGCACACCTTGTCGTAGAGCTCCCGCGTCAGCCGTTCGCGGCTGCGCTCGAATCGGCGCTGCGAGGAGCCGCCCTTGCGGTGACGGTTCTTCACGTACCGAGAGTCCGACTTGGACGCCAGGAGCTCGTCGTCCTGCACGACGCCGACGGCGTACCTGCCAAGCCGCAGTAGCGTTACGCCGACGGTCACGCGGCGCCCCAGCAGATCCAGAATAGGGACTATATCCGCGCCGTTGGAGACGCGCCGTTGGTCTATGGGAAAAGGCGGCGCGATGACCATGGCATCGTTTCCGCCAAGGAATATCGCCGCGCCAGCGCCGAGGTCCGGGACCGCGGCGAGGATGTCCCGCGGCAGACCGTCGACTTCGAGGCAGCCAGGGGGCAGGTAGAACGTCCGCGTGTATAGCTGCGACCCGGCCAGGTCTTCCAGGTCTCGCCGCAGCCGCCCGCGCCCAACCCACGAGCGCCCGACGATTTCGTAGCGGTCAACGGCCAGTGGATGCGATGCCAGCTCTGTCAACTTCTCAGAACCTCAATCCGGAGCAGGCGAGACGCCTGCGCTCCCAGGAGAGGGGCGCGGACCGGATGTCCGATCCCCAATCCGACGGCGGTTTGACTCGCCTGCCTGCCTGATTCTACACTGTGCGTCGACACCTCCGGGCAGGAGCGCGAATGAGAGTCGCGATTGGCGCGGACCATGCCGGATTGCCCCTGAAGCAGCCCATCGTCGAGCGCCTGGAGTCGCTGGGGCACGCCGTCATCGACGTCGGCGCGCACGAGATGGACCCGTCGGACGATTATCCCGACTTCGCAGCCGCCGTTGCGGAGAAGGTCGTATCCGCCGCCGCGGACCGGGGGATAGTCGTGTGCGGCAGCGGAGTCGGGGCAAGCATCGCCGCCAACAAGGTGCGGGGAATCCGCGCCAGCGTGTGCCACGACGCATACTCTGCCCGCCAGGGCGTGGAGCACGACGACATGAACGTGCTGTGCCTGGGCCGTCTCATAGTGGACGAAGAGCTTGCCGGGGAGCTCGTGTCCGCCTTCATGGACGCCGCGTTCATCAACGAGGAGCGCTACCGACGACGCCTCCACAAGGTGCTTGCCCTGGAATCCGCCGCGCTCCCCTTCGCAAACAACGCGGAAGGCGATAGCTAGTACTGCTTCAATGTAGTCTTGGCATCCTGAATCACCCTCTCCCGTCAAGGGGGAATGTGACCCAGCGCCGCCAAACGCCCCTCATCCTAGGAGCGCAGGCGTCCCGCCTGCATCCCCAATCCCGAAAATTGCCCCCAAATTGCTCC
Source organism: uncultured Dehalococcoidia bacterium (assembly GCA_958296115.1). Classification (GTDB taxonomy): domain Bacteria; phylum Chloroflexota; class Dehalococcoidia; order Lucifugimonadales; family CAJWER01. The sequence goes on along the minus strand of OY282442.1, from coordinate 660,466 downwards.
AATCTACCCCTTGACACCGCGAGAACAGCCGTGCTAGTCTGGTAGACGGCCCGAAGGGACGTACTCCAAACGGGCACAGAGCCACCTCTACCAAATATCAGGGTATTCATGCCGCCGCTGTTGTTGGGACGGGGCCCCCGCGGTATGAGAAGGCCGCTCTGTGTTTCGGCGTCTCGACAGGAGGACGCAGTGCCAAATGTGCCTCCCCCGTTCCAGGTGCGGACTCTCGGACGACCGGGAGGACCGTAGCCAGCGCAGCCCGACGCCTTGGCGGGTGGAAGGTCCAAGCGCGAAACGCAGGCGGTCCCGCAAGGGCCCGTCAGCCGTCCGAGAAAGTTAGAGGAGGGGCTGCACCCCCAATGTCGGCGGGCGATCGACGTCGGCATCCTCGAAGCAAGTACCGGAGTCACTGCCTTGCAAGGCAAACTCATCTCCCGCGAGAGCGGGAGAAACCAGGAGTAGACAGGACGCGGGTCCCAAGACCCGCCAAGTACCCTCTCCCTCACGGGGGAAAGGGCCAGGGTGAGGGCAAACCCCCCGCCCTGCGTCCCCTCCCCCGAAGGGAAAGGGCTAGGAGACAAGGGCGATTCCCCGCCCCGTCCTCTCTCCCTCGATGGGAGAGGGCTAGGGTGAGGGTGATAGCCAGGCGCAGAAGCGGCTAGAACCCGCCAGAGCGCCAACCGAAAGGAGATAGCGAAAGGCTAACTGACAGAGGACGAGGCGAACAACCCTCTCCTGGTGAGAAATCCAGGCGGGGACGCGCAGGGGCAACTCCAAGTGGGTTGGCCCTAGTTCACGTTGGACCGCCTACCAAGATGAACAAGATGCGATTGCCTGGATAAGGCGGGACTGCCTACCCGTCATAATAAATAGACGGGGTACTAGGCGTATTCCGCTCCCATCAGGCAGGCCACCGGGCGGCTCGAGCTCTGCGCCTGTTCGAAGGCGGCGGTTATCCGCCCCGCGTCGGAGTCGCTCTCTACCAAGTAGTACTCGATGCCCCATGCGTGCAGTATGGGCTCCGTGTAGCGGGCCGCCGAGTCGGGGGTTGCCCCGTGCCGCGTCCAGCCCCTGTAGCCGATGATGAGGACTAGGGGAATGGCGATGTCGAGACCCAGCCCTCGAATCGAGTCGCCGGACTCGAACAGTCCGGTATTCTGAATCATCACCACCGGCTTCTTGCCGCCGACCCAGAGCCCGGCCGCGACGGCCAAGCTCTCTCCCTCGCGGCAGATGGGAACGATGTGGATGGACTCGTCGCCGGCCATCTGCTCGTACATGAAGTTCGTCTCGCTGTCGGGCAGCCAGACGACGTGCGTCACTCCATTCGCATGGAGCTGGTCTATGATTGCCGAAGGGGACAGGCGCGACTCTTCCATTCCTACTCCTAGGGCGTGTCCCGATATTCTAGGGTCATACCTATGGATGGGTCAATCGGGGCTTTTGATTCCAGCGTGGGCCGGGCTGGAGTGGTATAGTTCGGGGCGGTACGATGAGATGCCCGCGCTGCGGACAAGAGAATCATGCGGATGACCGGTTCTGCGAGAGGTGCGACGCTCCGCTCGGAGGGGGCCGCGCCATCTCCCGCCCGGATCTCGTACTGGCGGACCGGACGAGCAGGGTCGCCGCCAAGGTAATAGACCTGCCCTTCACGGCGGCCTCCATCCTGGCCGCAAGCTTGGCGCCTGCATCCATGCCTGGTTCGGAGGCCGTCCAGCTTGGGCTGATACTGGTCGGGGTGTTCGGGATGATAGCGCAGGCCGCGCTGCTGTCTAGGGACGGCCAGACCATCGGCAAGAAGGTCATGAAGCTGAAGATAGTCAGGGCCGACACGGGCCGCAACGGGGGCCTGGTTACGAACGTGCTGCTGCGTGCGGTGGTCAACAGCCTCCTTTCGTTCACTATCATCTACTTCGTGGTGGACGCGCTCTTCATGTTCTTCAGAAACCGGCTGTGCCTGCACGACTATGTGGCCGGGACCAAAGTGGTGAAGGTGGACTGATGAAGCTTATAGTCAAGGCCGGCCGCATCATAGACGGGACGGGATCGCCTCCGGCCGTCGGGGCGGCGGCGCTGATCGAGGATGGGCGAATCGCGGCGGTCTCTGATGTGGGGGCGTTCGGCGAAGAGCCGGACGCCGAGGTGATCGACGTTCCCGGCGGCACGGCGCTGCCCGGTTTCGTCGAGGTCCACTCCCACGTGCATTGCAGCGCCAGCTCTAGCGCGTTCGATGACCTGGCTGGCGACTCGCGCGAAACCCTCGTTGCGAGGTCGGTCGAGGCGGTTCGCGCCGCGCTGCAGTCGGGCGTTACGACGATGAGAGACCTGGGGAGCCGCAACGAGGTCGTGTTTCCGATACGGGACGCCATCGAAGCCGGCATCGTGCCGGGACCGCGCCTGCTGGCGGCGGGTACGCCCATCACCACGACGGGTGGACACTGCCACATGTTCGGGACCGAGGCCGACACGCTGGACGAGGTGGTGTCGGCAGTGCGGAGGCAGGTGAAGCTGGGCGCGGACTGGATCAAGGTCATGGCGACGGGAGGCAGGTTCACCCCGCGGACGAATCCGCGGATGCCGCAGTATCCGGTCGAGACGCTGCAGGCGGCAGTGGAGGACGCAGAGCGGCTCGGAGTGCGAGTCGCGGCGCACTGCCACGCCGCCGCGGGAGTGCGCAACTGCGCGGCGGCTGGGGTCCACAACCTGATACACGCGACGTGGATGTCGGAGGACCCGGAGGGCGGGTACGATTACGACCCGGCCGTTGCGGACGAGATAGCCGAGAAGGGGCTGTACGTCGATCCAACTATTGCGGCGACGGGGGCCTTGCGCGAGATGCGCTCGCCGGGCTGGCTGCAATCGACGCTTGGCGGCGGGTTCGACCTGGAGCGGCGGTACGAGATACTGCGCGACATGTGGGACCGGGGCGTAAAGCTCGTCACCGGCTTGGACTCCGGCATGGACTACCTGCGTTTCGACGATTACGCATGGGTTCCGACGCTAATGGTGGAGAAGCTGGGGCTCTCGCCGATGGAGGCGATAGTCAGCGGAACGAGGACCTCCGCGGAGTGCCTGGGTGTCCTGGACGAGACGGGCACGCTGGAGCCGGGCAAGCGGGCCGACGTGGTGATAGTGGAGGGCGACGCGGCCGCCGACATACGGACGCTGCACCGAGTGGACACGGTCGTCAAGGCGGGCCGGGTCGTGCGGCGCGGGGGCGCGGCGGCGGTGTGATGTCCTCGCCGCACACAGAGCAGAGGGCGGGATGACCTCTCTGAGGGCTGGGACTTCGTCGGCGGTGATTACGCCGGACAGCCTGCTCTACATGCAGGGGTACGGCAAGCGGACCAGCCCGGCCACCGGAACCCTCGACCCTCTGGAGGCTCGCGTCGTGGCCCTCGACGACGGGGTAACACGGGCGGCTATCGTGTCGGTGGACCTGGTGGGGCTGGACGCGGCGTCGGTGGCGCGTGTCCGCAAGGCTGCCGAGGCGTCGAGCGGCATACCTGGCGACAACGTCATGGTAGTGTGCTCTCATACGCACGCTGGGCCTGCGGTGCAGACGATGGGCAGGCTGCCGGTCGACGGGGCTTACCTGGGCTGCCTGGAGCGGACGTTGGGCGAGGCGGTCGGCGAGGCGTCGAGGTCGCTGGCCCCGGTGACAGTCGCGGCGGGCGAGGGCCGGACGGACTTCAACGTCAACAGGCGGCTCCGAAGGCCGGACGGCTCGGTTGGCGGGCCGAACCCCTGGGGCCCCGTGGATCACCGGGTCCGGGCGCTGCGCCTCGACCGGGCCGACGCTCCGGCGGCCCCCGGCGGATTGGGCGCGGGCGCGCTTCCCCAGGCGGATCCCGTCGCGGCGCTCTTCTCCTTCGCCTGCCACGCAACGGTCCTGATGAGCGCAAACTATCGGTACAGCGGCGACTATCCCGGCGCGGCGCGGCGATTCGTGGAGAGGGCGTATGGCGGGAGGACAGCGGGGATCTTCCTGCCGGGCTGCTTCGGCAACTTAAGGCCGAACCTGCTGACACCCGGCGGCAGCTTCAGGGCTGGCTCCGACCACGAGCTGACGGTATTGGGACGGCTCCTCGGCAGCGAGGTCGTCCGGGTTACGGAGAGGCTGGTTGGCGAAGCAGTGGAAGGAATCGCCGTTGCCAGCCGGAAGGTCCCGCTGCGGTACTCTCACGTGCCGGACGAGGGCGAGCTCCGGGAGACGGCGGCGCAGGGCGGCGAGCTGGGATGGTGGGCGTCTGAGCTGCTCGAGGTGATAGCGCGGGAGGGTCGGCTGCCGGATAGCGAGATGGGCGAGGTCGCCGCGCTGCGGCTGGGCAGACACTGGATAGTTACGACGCCTGGGGAGACGCTGATAGAGATTGGCTGGTCGATCGAGCGGGGGCTGGCAGAGCTTGGCCTTGCGGACCCGGAGCGCGGGGACATGACTCTGGCGCTGGGGTACGCGAACGGCAACGCGGGCTATCTCTGCGCCGCAGCCGCCATCTCCGAGGGCGGCTACGAGCCTGCGGAGGCGTACAGGCACTACCTGCGCCCGGGTCCGTTCGCGCCAGAGGTCGAGCCGACTCTCATCGGCGCCGCTCTCGATCTTGCCAGCGCAATAGGATAGCGGACAGCGCCGTTCTTTACAGGCGGGTGTGGATTGGGCTAGACTGCTTGCAGGAAATGGTTCCGCGTGGACCCGAAGGGAGGGCGGCGTCATGCCCAGAGGACACGCAGCGAAGCGAGAGAAGAAGAAGCCGAAGAAGAAGGAGCAGAAACCGACGTTTCTGGACAGCCCGGTCGTCGCGAGCGCGGAGGTGGAGGTGGTGAGGAAGAAGCGCAAGCCGCGGGCCGAGGATTTCTAGTGCGGCGGATTGCTCGGAGACTGGGAATGCGGCGCTCGGCAGCAGGGAGGCGCAGATGCCTTTTGGGATAGGTCCAACTGAATTGATCCTGGCCTTGGTGATCGTGCTGATACTATTTGGCGCGGGCCGTCTTCCGGAGATCGGCGGCGCCATGGGCAAGGCTATCCGCGAGTTCCGGGGCTCGGTGTCCGGCAAGGACGATGAGGGCAAGGCCCTGGAAGGCAAGGACGAGGGGGCGAAGAAAGCGTAGGAGCGGACCATGTGAAGGTCTCCCTATATCTCCTCCCCTTCCATCACTCCAGCCGCCGTCGCAACTCCTGCGCCAGCCCCTCTATGGCTACTCTGTCTTGGGTCATGGTGTCGCGGTCCCGGACGGTGACGGCTTGGTCGTCGAGGGTGTCGAAGTCCACTGTGACGCAGAGCGGGGTTCCCACTTCGTCCTGTCGGCGGTAGCGGCGGCCGATGCTCTGCGCGTCGTCGTACTGGACGAGGCCGTCTATGGCTCCTGATCGCCGCACGAGGTGGTGGACCTCGCGGGCGGTGGGCGCGAGGCGCTCGTTGCGGCTGAGTGGCAGGACGGCGACCTTGACGGGCGCCAGGGTTGGGTGCAGCTTGAGGAGGACGCGGGTCTCGGGCTTGCCCTTCGCGCTGACGGCCTCCTCTTCGGTGTAGGCGTCTGCGAGGAATGCCATGACTGCGCGGTCCACGCCGGCTGACGGCTCGATGACGTAGGGCACGACGTGCTGCTTGGCTGCGTCGTCGAAGTAGGAGAGGGCCTGCCCGCTGGCCTGCGTGTGGGCGCGGAGGTCGAAGTCGGCGCGGTTGGCGATGCCTTGGATCTCGCCCCAGCCCCAAGGGAATTTGTACTCGATGTCTGACGTGGCCTTGGAGTAGTGGGCGAGCTCGTCCGGCTCGTGGGGCCGCAGGCGCAGGCGGGCCTGGTCGAGGCCGAGCTCGGTGTACCAGGCCATGCACTCGCGGGTCCAGCGTTCGTGCCATTCGTTGTCCTCGCCCGGCTTCACGAAGAACTCTATCTCCATGATTTCGAACTCGCGCGTGCGGAAAATGAAATTGCCGGTGGTTATCTCGTTGCGGAACGCCTTGCCTATCTGTGCGATGCCGAATGGGGGCCTGCGGCGTGTGGCTGTTATCACGTTGTCGAAGTTGACGAAGATGCCCTGGGCGGTTTCGGGCCGCAGGAAAGTGAGGCTGGCGTCGTCCTGCACGGGGCCGAGGTGCGTGGTCAGCATCTGGTTGAACTGCCGGGGCTCCGTGAAACTGCCAACAGACTTGCAGGAAGGACAGGGTATGTCGCTGCTGTCGATCAACTCACCAACACTCTTTTCCGTTGGCTTCGCGACGTGGTCCTTATACCCACGCTTTCGGGCGAGTGCGTAGTGCCACGAGTCCGCTTCGTCGGACAAGGACCACTCGGGGTTGATGTCGGTCACGTATCCCAGAAAATCCTTCTGTCGCCCCATCTTGCCATACACTTTCCATGGCATCAGGTGGTCTGCGCGGAATCGCAGGTTGCACTCTCGGCACTCGACCAGGGGGTCGGAGAAGTGGGCGGCGTGGCCGCTGGCCCGCCACACGTCGGGGTGCATGAGGATGGATGCGTCGAGGCCGACCATGTCGTCGCGTTCCCAGACGAAATGCTTCCACCATGCCGCCTTGACGTTGTTCTTGAGCTCGACGCCCAGGGGGCCGTAGTCCCAGGTGCTGGCGAGGCCGCCGTATATCTCGCTGCTCTGGAACAGGAACCCGCGCCGCTTGCACAGCGACGTCAGCGTCTGGAGGTCCAGGGATGGCTGGTTCGACACTGCCACTTCTCCTATCCCCCCTGCGCTCCGGTTATGGCGATGCACTGGAGGTAGGCGAGGTTCTGTCGGCCTGACAGGTAGAGGTAGAAGGAGGGCGTCTCGACGATAGCGCCGAGGGCGTCGGTCTGGATTACGAGGTCGTTCACGGGGTGTGGTCTCTTGCCTAGATTCACGGCTGGCGCGGGTCATAGCTGGCGGGGCTTTCGGCGGCTACCCCGCCGCCGTCGTCATCCTGGTACTCGCGTCGCACACGTGGAATGCGCTCGAAGGCGCCCTCGAACATGTCTTCGAGCCTGGCCTGGCCAGCTTTGAGCTCCGAGAGGTCGGTTTCGACACGCTCGAACCGCCTGTTCTGCTCAGTCCTGAGTCCCGAGAGGTCGGATTCGACGCGCTCGAATCGCCTGTCCTGTTCCGTCCTGATCTCAGCGAGGTCCACAGTCCTGAGATTCGAGATTTCGGATTCTATGCGTTCTGATCGCCTTTCCGAGCGGTCGGCGGACCACTTGATGGCTCCAAACAGAGCTACCCCCAATGCGATTTGGGTTCCGAACAGCGCTATGAGACCGGCGAGCTCAGGCGTCATGTTATCTCCTCGTCCTAGATTCACGGCTGGCGCGGGTCATAGCTGGCGGGGCTTTCGGCGGCTACCCCGCCGCCGTCGTCATCCTGGTATTCGCGGCGCACACGTGGAATGCGCTCGAAGGCGCCCTCGAACATGCCTTCGAGCCTGGCCTGGCCAGCCTTGAGCTCCGAGAGGACGGTTTCGACGCGCTCGAATCGCCTGTTCTGCTCCGTCCTGAGTCCCGAGAGATCGGCTTCGACGCGCTCGAATCGCCTGTTCTGTTCCGTCCTGATCTCAGCGAGGTCCACAGTCCTGAGATTCGAGATTTCGGCTTCGACGCGTTCGAACCTTCTGTTCTGCTCAGTCCTGATCTCAGCGAGGTCCACAGTCCTGAGATTCGAGATTTCGGATTCTATGCGCTCTGATCGCCTCTCCGAGCGGTCGGCGGACCACTTGATGGCTCCAAACAGAGCTACCCCCAATGCGATTTGGGTTCCGAACAGCGCTATGAGACCGGCGAGCTCAGGCGTCATGTTATCTCCTCGTCCTAGATTCACGGCTGGCGCGGGTCATAGCTGGTGGGGCTCTCGGCGGCTACCCCGCCGCCGTCGTCATCCTGGTATTCGCGGCGCACACGTGGAATGCGCTCGAAGGCGCCCTCGAACATGCCTTCGAGCCTGGCCTGGCCAGCCTTGAGCTCCGAGAGGTCGGTTTCGACGCGCTCGAACCGCCTGTTCTGCTCCGTCCTGAGTCCCGAGACTTCGGATTCTATGCGTTCTGACCGCCTCTCCGAGCGGTCGGCGGACCACTTGATGGCTCCAAACAGAGCTACCCCCAATGCGATTTGGGTTCCGAACAGGGCTATGAGACCGGCGAGCTCTGGCGTCATGTTCTGTCTCCTCCAGTCTTGCCCTGAATCTTACAGGAACAGGGGGGCGAAGACCAGCGCGACTATGGACATGAGCTTGATGAGGATGTTGAGCGCCGGGCCGGACGTGTCCTTGAACGGGTCGCCCACGGTGTCGCCCACGACGGCGGCGGAGTGCTGCTCCGAGCCTTTGCCGCCGTGGTGGCCCGCCTCGACGTACTTCTTGGCGTTGTCCCATGCGCCGCCCGCGTTCGCCATCATGATGGCAAGCAGGAAGCCCGTTGCGATAGCGCCTATGAGCAGACCAGCCAGCGCCTCCGGGCCTAGTATCGCGCCTACCGCGATGGGCGCTGCGACCGCGAGCACGCCCGGCAGAACCATCTCCCGCATCGCGCCCTGGGTGCTGATGTCCACGGCGCGGGCGTAATCGGCCGGAGCGTCGCCCTCTATCAGGCCCTTGATCTCGCGGAACTGGCGGCGCACCTCGCTTATCATCGCGTTGGCCGCCCGTCCCACGGCCTGCATGGTGAGGGCCGCGAACAGGAAGGGCATGATGCTGCCTACCAGCAGCCCCATCAGCACGTTCACGTCATTGAGGTCGAACACGTCCACGCCCGTCGCCTGGGAGTAGGCGGCCATCAGCGCTAGGGCGGTCAGCACCGCGGATCCGATTGCGAACCCCTTGCCCGTGGCTGCGGTGGTGTTGCCGAGTGAGTCGAGCGCGTCCGTGCGCTCCCGCACCTCCGGACCGAGATGCGCCTGCTCCGCTATGCCGCCCGCGTTGTCGGCTACGGGGCCGTATGCGTCGGTTGCAAGCGTGATGCCAAGTGTCGAGAGCATCCCGACAGCCGCGAGGGCGACGCCGTAGGTTCCCGCGAGCTCGTTGGTAAGCCACATGGCTACCACGATGACGACTCCAGGGATGAGCGTGCTTATCATGCCGAGGCCGATGCCGGATATGATGACCGTTGCCGGGCCGGTCTCGGACTGGGCGGCGATGCCCTTGGTGAATCCGAACTCGTAGGAGGTGTAGACCTCGGATGCGGTACCGATTATCTGGCCGGCGACCAGCCCGACGAGGATCACCCAGAAGAGGGCGAAGGGCAGGCCGAGGGCGTATATGGCGATGCCTGAGCCTATCAGGATGAGAGCGCCCGCGCCGAATATGCCGGTGCGGAGCGTCCACAGCAGGCGGCCCATGCTCGCGCCCTCCTTGGTTCTGACGAGGAACGTGCCCAGTATGGACGCGAAGATGCCGATGGCCGCGACCAAGACCGGAAGGGTGAACAGCGCCGCGTCGAAGCTGGCCGCGCCGTCGTCGAGCTTGAGGAACGCCGCGCCTGTCGCCGCCAGCGCGATGGTGGCGATGATGGACCCGACGTAGGACTCGAACAGGTCGGCGCCCATGCCGGCGACGTCGCCCACGTTGTCGCCCACGTTGTCCGCGACGGTCGCCGGGTTGCGCGGGTCGTCTTCTGGGATGCCCGCTTCGACCTTGCCCACGAGGTCGGCTCCGACGTCGGCGGCCTTCGTGTATATGCCGCCGCCGACCCTGGCGAACAGGGCGATGGACGACGCGCCGAATCCGAACCCCGCGACGATGTTCACGTCTCTGAATATCCAGTATACGGCCGTCATGCCCAGCAGCCCGATGCTCACGACCGAGACCCCCATGACCGCGCCGCTGTTGAAGGCGACGCGGAGGGCGGCGTTCAGCCCCTGCTGTGCCTTGACGACCGTGCGGGAGTTCGCGCGGATGGCGATGCTCATGCCGATGAACCCGGCGAGTCCGGACCCGATAGCGCCGCCCAGGTAGGCGATTGCGGTGGAGGGTATGGTGCGGCTCTCGCCGATGCGTCCGAGCAGGTCGTAGTCGATCAGGGCGGCGAGCAGCGCGAATATGACGACGACGAATATGGCGAGGAGCCGGTATTCGCGTGACAGGAAGGCCATTGCGCCCTCCTGGATGGCTCGGCCAATGAACTGCACGGTCTCGCTGCCCTTGTCCTGCCGCAGGATGTTCAGGGCGAGCAGCAGTGCGAACACGAGGCCAACGGCAGCGGCCGCGATGGCAACTAGGAAGATTTCCACCTTCTCATCTCCATGAAAAAGTCTTCCCTTGACCGGGAAGACGTGCTACGCGGCAAGAGCCGCACTCCCAACGGCTCAAATCGTAGCACAATCGGCGGTTAGGCGGCTACCCGAATGCGGCGAGAATCATGTGTTCTATATAGATGTGGTGATTGCGTTGCCGCGCGGGTGAGTCCATAATCTACGCCGTTGCCACAACAACCAGCGCCATGCGAGGGGAAACAGCATGTTCGACATCGTTATCACAGGCGGGACTGTCGTGGACGGGACCGGCGGACCGAGCCGCAGGGCGGACGTCGGAATCACCGGTGACCGCGTCGCGGCGGTCGGCGACCTGTCGCGCGCCTCCGGCGCCCGTGTCATAGACGCCGCGGGGATGGCAGTATCGCCCGGCTTCATAGACACTCACGTCCACTCCGACGCCGCGCTCCTCACCGACCCGCAGCACCCAGAGGGCATCCTGCAGGGCATCACCACCGAAATACTCGGACAGGACGGCCTATCCTACTGCCCGCTCTCCGCCGAGAACTACCGCATATACGGGCGCTACCTCCGGGGAATCCTCGGCGACCCGCCAGAGGGCATCGACACCAGCAGCGTGGCCTCCTTCCGCGAAGCCTACCGAGGCGCGACCGCCGTGAACACCGCCTACCTGATAGCCCACGGGGCCCTCCGCCTGGAGACGTGCGGCTTCGACGACGTGCCCATGACAGGCGACCGCCTGGAGCGCGCCCAAAGGCTCGTCCGGGAGGGCATGGAGCAGGGCGCGGTCGGATTGGCGACCGGCCTCTCCTACCATCCCCAGGCGTGGAGCGACACGACTGAGATAGTCGAGATATGCAGGCCCGTCGCCGAGGCCGGCGGCGTGTACGTGACGCACCTGCGCGACGTGAACACCGACCGCGCCTTCGGAAACGGCGGCGTGCCCGAGGCCCTGGAGGTCGGTCGGCGCTCGGGGGTCAAGGTACACTTCTCCCACTACCGCACCGCCGCGCACAACGCCGGCCAGGTGAAGGAGCGGTTCGACGAGATCGACGCGGCGGGCGGCGAGGTGAGCGTATCCGGCGACCTCTACCCGTACCCGACCGGAAGCACCTTCCCCGCAAGCAACCTGCCCAGCTACGCCCACGTCGGCGGCCCGGACGCCATCATACAGCGGCTGAAGGACCCGCGGGAGCGCCGCGGGCTGGTCGATCACATCGAGGCCAGCATGAAGCGCCCGCTCGTGGAGGCCGTGCTGTCGTACCTGCCCAATCACCCGCATCTGGAGGGCATGGTGATGGGCGACATCGCGGACAGCCTCGGCATGGGACTGGGCGAGGCGCTGTGCCATCTCCTGCTCGAGGAGGACCTGCAGATCGCCTTCTGGGGCACGCCCCCCGACAGCGTCAACGTCTGGCGGCAGGTCAGCCGAGACTCGCAGGACTTCCTCGCCAGGCCCGACTTCATGGTCGGCAGCGACTCCATCCACGTCGGCAGCTTCCCCCATCCCCGCGCCTACGGAACCTTCCCCAGGTTCATCGGGCGCCTCCGCCGCCGGTTCAACGTCCTGACGCTCGAACAGGTCATCCAGCGCGTTACAGACAACCCGGCCAGGCGGTTCGGACTGACCGGGCGGGGGCGCGTCGAAGAGGGCTATTTCGCAGACGTCGTCGTCTTCGACCCCGACCGCATCATAGACACCGCGACCTTCGACGACCCGAAGCAGCATCCCGTTGGCATTCCCTACGTCCTGGTCAACGGCGCGGTGTCGGTGGACCAGGGCCGCCTCACGGGGATCCTTGCGGGCCAGCCCGTCCCCTGAAGGTTAGGATGGAGGTTCCGCAACCCATTCGGGCCGCTCCATCGTGAACACGTTGTCCACCCTTACGAAATCGAGGTATCCCAGCCTTCCGATGGGACGCAGCTCCAGGAAGTCTATCCGTCCTTCCGACAGGACCCGCTCTTCGACGTGGATGCCGACGACCTCGCCGAATACCACTGTGTTCGGGTCCTCGGGGTCGTCCGTCAGCATCTCCAGCGACCGCGCGTACCGGCACTCCAGGCTCACGGGGCTCTCCGCGACGCGAGGGCAGCGAACCAGCCTGCAATCCGCCTTCGTCAGCCCGGCGTACTCGAACTCGTCCACCTCGCGCGGCGCCGGAACCGCCGATGCGTTCATCTGCTCCCGGAGCTCCCACGTGGCGACGTTCACGACGAACTCCCCCGTGGCGCGCGCGTCCGCAACCGCGTCCTTCAGCCCGCCGAGCCGATGGTTGCTCGTGGCCGAGAACATCACCTGCGGCGGTCTGTACGCAACCGCGTTGAAGAACGAGTACGGCGCAAGGTTCGCAACGCCCTCCGCGCTGAGCGTCGAGATCCAGCCGATGGGTCTCGGAACCACGACCGCGTTCAGAGCGCTGTAGGGCAGTCCGGCCCCCTTCCTCGTCTCATGGAACATCGCATCCTCCGCTCGAACCTGAATCTCCAATCACGCCGTCAACGATAACACGCCCCCAGCGGATTGCCGCAACTTCCATGATAGAGCCGCAGCACATCGCCGTCGTCATAGTCGCCCTGCTGCTCGCGTCCGCCGTTTCCAGTACTCTCGGCTTTGGAATCGGACTGACGTCCGGCCCAATCCTGCTGCTCGCCCTCGACCCCCAGACGTCAGTCGTACTCATCAACACCGTCGGGATACTAATCGTCGTACTGGTGCTGCGCCAGACCTGGCGGCTCTTGTCCCTGCGGGAGATGGCCCCCATCGCAGCCGCGGGACTGCTCGGCGCGCCCGTGGGCGCCTACGCGCTCGGCAGCGTCGATCCCGGCCCTATGAGGGTACTGATCGCTCTCCTAGTTCTGGCGGTAACCGCCCTCATCATCAGCGGAGTCAGCGTGTCCATCAGGCGGCCGCGGCTGCTAGGCCCGCCCATCGCCTTCGTAGTATCGGGCCTCATCACCTCCTCCGGGGTAGGCGGCCCGATAATGGCCCTCTACCTGCTCCACGAGAACCGCGGCATCCACGAGCTGAGGGGCGCTCTCGCGGCGTTCTTCCTCGTCGTCATGACCGCCGGCGTCGCGGGCTACGGCGTCTCCGGGCTGCTAACCGCCGAGCGCATGATCCTCGCGCTGGTCGCCATCCTCCCCGTCCTCGCCGGCTTCCGCGTATCCGCGCTGCTCCTCCGCAGGATGGACAGAGCCGACTTCCGAAAAGCTGTCCTCGTCCTCATTGTCGCATCCAGCGTCATAGTCCTCGTCCGCGAGCTCATACCAACATAACGCGGACGCGCGGCGGGCTTGAAGCGCCGGACCCCGCCCCCTACAATTCGGTGTCATAGGCAGAATCGGGAAGGAGCGGCAAAGATGCTCTCAGGGCTGGAAGCTGCAAAGGCCATCAACCGCGTTCGCGGCGACGCCGTGGTCGTCGCCACGATGACGCCCAACCGCTATTGGGCTGAGGTCTCGGACGCGCCTGACCTGGATATCCCGGTCTTCGGCGCGATGGGAAAGGCGTCGTCCGTCGGCCTTGGAATCGCCATAGCGCGGCCGGACCGGCGCGTGATAGTGCTGGACGGCGACGGCGCGCTGCTGATGAACCTGGGCGCGCTGGTAACCATCGCGGGCGAAGGGCCGCGCAACCTGACGCACTTCGTCTTCGAGGACGGCGTGTACTATACGACCGGCGGCCAGCCGGTCCCAGGAGCCGGCTCGTTCGACCTGGCCGGGATAGCCAAGAGCGCGGGGTTCAGGGAGAGCTTCGCCTTCGACGACCTGGAGGACCTGGTGAGCGAGCTGCCCCGCATCGTCGAGATGGAGGGGCCGGTCTTCGTATCCCTGAAGGTGTTCCACGAGATACCGTCCCAGGCCCTAATGGGCAGCACGGGGGACGCCATGCGCAGGGTGGCCAGGACGCTGAGTGGGGAGGGCTAGGCGGCGATTCGACCACGGTCGAGCCGGGAGGCCAACATGAAGCTGGGCGTTTCCATCAAGACATCCGCAATCCCCGGAGGCCCTCCAGCCGACCGGGCTGGTCATCTCGTGCGCCTGGCGCAGGCCGCCGAGGGGTTCGGCTTCGACTCGATATGGGTCCCGGACCGCACGGTGTTCCCAACCGACATCGCGTCGAGGTATCCCGGCAGGTTCGGGCCGGGGACGGACGTCCCGGTCAGCCAGCAGGTGCTGGAGCCCATCGCGACGATGAGCTTCCTCGCCGGAGTTACGTCGCGGGTCAATCTGGGCTTCAGCGTCATCGTGCTGCCGTTCAGGCACCCGGTGTTGAACGCGAAGATGATTGCGACGCTCGACGTCCTGTCGGGAGGCCGCGCTCTCTTCGGGGTCGGCGTTGGCTGGATGCCGGAGGAGTTCGAGGGCATGGGCGCGTCCTACGCGGACCGCGGCGCGGTTACCGACGAGCACGTCGAGATGTACAGGGCGCTATGCGCTGGGGACCCGGCGAGTTATTCGGGCAGGCGCTTCGGCATCGCGGACAAGATATTCTACCCGAAGCCAATCCAGCAGCCCTGTCCGCCGGTCTGGGTCGGCGGGTCGTCTCGCGCGGCGATGCGCCGGGCTGCGCGGCTGGGCGACGGCTGGCTGCCGAACCGGCTGGCGCCCGCAGAGATAGAGCGCGGCCGGGAGCGCCTACGGGCCGCCTGCGAGGAGACCGGGCGCGACCCAGGCGAGGTTGCGGTGGGCGCGTGCGCTTCGCTGGACGGCGGCAGGGACAGAGTGCGCGGCGTTCTTCATGAGTACCAAGACGCCGGCGTGGAGCGCCTCGTGGTCTCAATGTCCAGCCTAGACACTGACGCGGCGATTGACGCTATGGGCGTCCTCGCGGAGGCAGCAGGTTCATCTTCGTAGAGGCGGGGGATTGGCGCTATCTGAACAGGCGAGCGGCTCGCCCATAGGTCGTTGCCTGCGCCCGCGCCTGCTTCGTGTTCGCAATGCTGGCTGTCAGAATATCGAAGACGCTCTGGGCATTTAGACGGAATTTCATCTCCCGATAATGTACCGCGCCGTCGTGCCTGTCCTCTATCTCCCCTATGTTCTTGCGGTGCAGCTTGGACAGGAACGTTACCTTCTGGTCGTCCATCTCGCCCTTTCGCCGCGCCTTTGAATTACGGAGCGTCACGTCCGCCGCAAGCGCCGAAACCACGTCGTCCTTGTGGAAGATATGGAAGCGCTTGTCGTCAACTGGGGCGCTTGCGGGTCCGAGGAATATGCTCAGATAGTCGGCGTTTCCTCCATCGAATAGGGCTTTATTGAGGAAGGCTTGGAAGGTTCTCGGGTTGATCAGCTCCGAACGCAACCTTCGCATATGCGGCTGAAGCCGTTCCTTGGCTGCCAGTGGGTCGGCGAGATATTTCGCCCTGTCGGGAGGGTAAGCGTCGATGCATGCGATCATAATGTCGGCAATCTGGCCCAAGCCTTGGAATATCGTGTTCGTCCGCAGACGCTCACGCCCGTATAAGAAGATCTGCCACCAGGTTCCTGCCTTGACCGAGTGAGAGCGATGCTGGGCGTCAATGACGTCCTTCTTGTCGATATGCGAGCCAAGATTGACTTGGCCTCCAATCAGGGATGCGAAGTCGTATTCATTCCTGTGCCCAGAGCGCTTGACTTCGCTCGCATGGTCAGCGCTCATTGCCCTTCGACGCCTAGGCATGGATGTCAATGTCCGTTATCAGGAGCTCGTGAGATTCCTTCATGTGGTGATTGACGCCGTTCTCTATGCGGTTCTTGCCTATCCTCGTTTCGCCCTGCCCAAGCGTGTACTGCCACTCGACCTCTATGATTCGGTAATCGGCGTACCAATCGCGGATGGCGGCGCAGTCGTTGTAGGAGAGGATGAACCCGCCCTTGTGCTTGTGAAGCAGGTCGCGGAGCGTGGCATGGTCGAACCCGTTATGGTGGACTGGGAAGTTCCTCTGGGGGTAGATGCCGCGAAACATCCGGCTGTCGCCATCCAAGTAGTAGGGAGGATCGCAATATAGGAAATCGTTGGTATGGCGCGGCATGGTCTGCTCGAATGAACCATCCGCCACAGTCAGATTATCGCAATGGAAGTCGCGGACCTTGCCGACCAGCCGCTCGAATCGCGCTGGCTCTTCGTAGATCTTCGACATCCAGCCGAGGAATCCGGGGCCGTAACTCAGGTTGTGATTGAACCAGTAGTGCGCCGCCAAGTCCACCTTGTCCGCGATAGACTGGCTTCCGTCCCAATGCGCCCGCAGTCTCCTCTTGACTCTTGCGTAGTCAGCCTTGTTAGGTTCCCACTGCCTGATTCTCTCCGCAAGGGCAACCGGCGAATTCAGTTGTACCTCCCAATAGTTGGTCAGTATGTCGAATACGTCATATGCCTGCACCTCTATTCCGAGCTCGTTGGCGCATGCGATCTCGACGGAAGCCCCGCCTACGAACGGCGAGACCAAGCGTGAGAGGCCGGAGGGGAGTCGCTCCATCACGTAGCCCACCGCCAAGCTCTTGCCGCCAGCGTACCTGATGGGCGACGCCGCGTAGCGCTTGTAGTCCAGATTGCCGTTGCTGCGGAGCGATCTGAGGAAATCGTCCTTGCTCGCCGCTCCGATTGGAAACAAGCGGTAGGAGGCTCTGGGACCTCCCACTGCCTTCATATCCGCCACGACATCCGTGTTATGCACGCCGCCAGTTGCTCCGCCAAGTCCATTTAGGGAGAGGCTACACCAAGTGGTTCGAAATTGCTATGCCTGTTCCAGGCGTAGCCTGGCGCCGGCGGCGTGGGCTGGCTCTATCAGGGCGCCTGGAGCGTCGGGCGCAGCCCTGTGCGGGACGCCTCGCCGGCGCATATCCGCGCCGGCGGCTCCGATGTCCGGCGTCTCGAGCGCGAGCTCGTAGGGCGCCTCGCCGTGCCGCCGTATGAAATCGGCAAGGGGGCCCGGCTCGGTGGGTGACACGAGGTCAATGCAGGCGTTGCCGAGCGCCAGACGCCAACGCTCTTGGCCGGTGGCTGGAGGCAGCTCTGCGGCGTCCATGCCCAGGACGGCCTGCCAGCGGTCGGCGGAGGACTCGGCGTCCTGGACGGCGAGGGTGATTCGGCGTATGCCGGTCACGCCGTTGGGGTGGCGAGCCGGATCCGGGGGCTGCGTGTAGCGCTCGGCGACGGTGTGGTCGTGCTGGATCAGGAAGCACTCGGTCCCGGGCAGGGCATCCCCGAGGTTGGCGCTCCTCCAGGTGTAGCCCGGGGTCTCGCTGGCCTCACGCCTGCCAGGGACCGGGTCGGCGACTCCTACGCCGCGCGAGCGGATTTCCGCGACGGCCCGGTCGAGGTCGCTCGTCCCCAGGGCGAACATGTAGAGGCCCTCGCGCGACTCCAGGAAGCTCGTCATGCCGGGGCGGAACGGGGTCGCGCCGGGGTCATGGACGGCTATCAGCTCCAGGTATTCCGGCCCGAACACTATGAGCCGGTTGTGCGTGCCCCGGCCCGGATGCCGCCCCTCAGGAGTAACCTTGAATCCGAGGGACGAGTAGAGCTTCGCGGCGGCGGACAGGCTGCGAACGGCGATCAGCGCGTGGTCGAGGTAGATGTTCGTCATGTTCACCTGGCCTAGTCGGATGCGGGATGCGGGCCGCTCTGAATGGTAGCAATGCCCTTGGGGTTGGGCAATCTATCGGATCTTGACCCGGCCCGGCGCGTCGCCTATGTTTTACCCCGGCATTCAGTCTTACGGGGAGGCGGCTCCATGAAGGTTACGGGCATCAGGACGCTGCGGATCAAGGGCGGGTCGTTCATCGTGAAGGTGGAGACCGACGCGGGCATCCACGGACTCGGCGAGTCGGGCATCAGGTTCTGGGGGGCCTCTATCGAGCGGGCCGTGGAGGGTCTTTCGGAGCTCGTGGTCGGCCAGGACCCCTTCGGGACCGAGCGGCTCTGGCAGCGCATGTTCCGGGGCTCGTTCTTTCCTGCGGACGGCGTGTACTCGTGCGCCATCAGCGCGATAGACATTGCGTTGTGGGACATCAAGGGCAAGGCGCTGGGGATGCCCGTACACAAGCTGCTGGGCGGGCCGGTGCGCGACAAGGTGGTCTGCTACCCTCACTGCCAGGGGCCTACCACGGAGGCGCTCGTGGAGAATTGCGTGAGCAAGGTGGAGGACGGATGGAAGTTCGTGAGGTGGGGCCAGCCGGAGACGTCGGGCAGGTTCGAGGCGCGGGGCGAGGCTCGCCTGGAGCCGGTCGAGTCCATGCGCCTGGCTGTCGAGCAGATGGGACAGGTCCGCGAGGCTGTGGGGCCCGACGTGCAGATATGCTTCGACGTGCATACCAGGCTGGACACGGCCCACGTCATAGCCATGTGCAAGGACCTGGAGCCGTTCAAGCCGTTCTTCATAGAGGACCCGCTGCGCTCGGAGAATCCGGGCAGCTACCGGACCCTTGCGCGGCAGGTGAGATTGCCGATAGCGGCTGGTGAGCAGTGGTCGAGCAAGTGGCGCTTCCGCGAGGTGATAGAAGAGGAGCTGGTCAGCTACGCGAGGATAGACCTCTGCAACGTCGGCGGTCTGACGGAGGCCCTCAAGATAACTCACTGGTGCGAGACCCACTACATAGACATCGCGCCGCACAACCCACTGGGGCCCGTCAGCGCCGCGGCGTGCGTGGCGCTCTGCATGGCCTCGACCAACGTCGGCGTGTGCGAGATGCCCAAGCAGCCCGGCACGTTCGACACGGACCTGTTCCCGACGCAGGTCGAATGGCTGGACGGCTATTCGTTCTCGAATGACCGGCCGGGTCTGGGCGTCGAGATCGACGAGGCGGTTGCGGAGTCGCGCGCCGACAGCGGCCATGGCTGGCCGCCCACGCTCAGACGGAACGACGGAGCTTTCACGAACTGGTAGGCGCTCCCAATGCGAGCCAGGCGAGGGGGAGGCGCCCTCCCTGCCGCAAAGGAGCG
The DNA here is from genome assembly GCA_958296115.1 of uncultured Dehalococcoidia bacterium. Taxonomy (GTDB): domain Bacteria; phylum Chloroflexota; class Dehalococcoidia; order Lucifugimonadales; family CAJWER01. The sequence continues at coordinate 641,358 of OY282442.1, read as the reverse complement.
CAGGCGTCCCGCCTGCATCTCCAATCCCGAAAATTGCCCCCAAATTGCCCCGAATCACCCCTTGACACCGCGAGAACAGCCGTGCTAGTCTAGTAGACGGCCCGAAGGGGCGTACACCAAACGAGCACAGACCCACCTCTGCCAAATCTTCAGGGTATTCATGCCGCCGCTGCTGTTGGGACGGGGCCCCCGCGGTATGAGAAGGTCGCTCTGTGTTTCGGCGCCCCCCCAGGAGGACGCAGTGCCAAATGCGCCTCCCCCGTTCCAGGTGCGGACTCTCGGTAACACGGGAGGACCGTAGCCAGCGCAGCCCGACGCCTTGGCGGGTGGAAGGACCAAGCGCGAAACGCAGACGGTCCCGCAAGGGCCCGTCAGCCGTCCGGGAAAGTTAGAGGAGGGGCTGCATCCCCAGTGTCGGCGGGCGATCGACGTCGGCATCCTCGAAGCAAGTACCGGAGTCACTGCCTTGCAAGGCAAACTCATCTCCCGCGAGAGCGGGGGAACCAGGAGTAGACAGGACGCGGGTCGCAAGACCCGCCAAGTACCCTCTCCCTCACGGGGGAAAGGGCCAGGGTGAGGGCGAATGCCCCCGCCCTGCGTCCCCTCCCCCGAAGGGAAAGGGCAAGGATAAGGGCGATTCCCCGCCTTATCCCATCTCCCTAGACGGGAGAGGGCTGGGGTGAGGGTGATAAGCCCGCAAAAGGAGCCGGCCAGAGACAACGCGAACATAGACGAAGGCGCCAAGAGGGCGCCAGCCTTCATCACTCCCCCTCACGGGGAGAGACCCAGGGTGAAGGCAATTCAACGCGCCCATCTTATCCCCTCTCCCTCGATGGGAGAGGGCTAGGGTGAGGGTGATTCAGCCCGCCGCCCCTCATACTGGAGCGCAGGCGTCGCCTGCATTCCCCAATCCTGAAAATCCCCCGCAATCTCGCAAATCCTGATTCAAGCGCCTGCCCTCTGCCTCATCAATCTACTCGCTCAATAAGATGCGATTGCCCTGGGTTCCGGGCTGGGTCCGACTTACGCCGGGACGGCGGTTTATGATAAACTCCCTATCGTCGAGTGGATTCAGATCCCAAGGAGGATAGCGCATGACACTAGAGAACACGGCGGTCCTTCCCGCGCCCGTTGCGGAAGGCCCCAGGGGGTTCGTTCGGGACGGGCTGTTGATAGCGTGCGCGGCTCTCATGGCCGTCACCCTGTACCTCGTCTTCTTCTGGGCGCCGACCGACGCGAACCTGGGAGTCTCGCAGCGCGTGCTGTACTTCCACGTGCCTGTGGCCATCCTGGGGCTGTTCTCCATAGTGGTGGTTGGCGTCGCCAGCGTGGCGCACCTGGTCACCAGGCGCGAGTCGTGGGACAGCGTCGCATACTCGGCCGCGGAGATCGGGGCCCTGTTGACGTCGCTTGCCATCGTGACCGGCGCCATGTGGGGCAAGGCAACTTGGGGCGTCTGGTGGACGTGGGACCCAAAGTTGACGCTGACGCTCGTGCTGTGGTTCATATACGTCGGCTACCTGATGCTTCGCGCCTATGGGCCTCGGGGATCGCAGGGGGCTCGGTACGGCGCGGTGGTCGCCATGATCGGCGCTATCGACGCGCCCCTGGTCTATTACGCGGCCAACCTCTGGCGGACCACCCATCCGTCCCTGGTGGTCGGCCCTGTGGCGGAGTCCGGAGCTATCGACCCGAGGATGGCGGTGGCGCTCGTGGTGGCGCTGGCCGCGTTCACGCTGCTGTACGTCTACACCCTGATAGAGAGGTACGCGCTGCGCCGCTCCGAGGCCTCGGTCGATGAGCTTTACCGACGGACGGCGTAGCGTGGGAGCGCGTCGCGCGGCGGCGGCTCTGGTGGTGGCTCTTGTCATCGGCGCGCTTGGCGCGACGGCCGCCCAAGCTTCGACCGAGGACCTGCCCAGCGAGTCCGCCGCGCAGCGCCAGGGCCAACAGGACGGCGGATCCGGGCCGGAGGCGAACCTGGGCCTCCTGTTCGGGGTGTATATCGTCACCTGGGGGGGGTTCTTCGGATACGTATTCATCATGTCGCGCCGGCAGCGCGAGATGCGCCGGGAGATCGACGCGTTGAGAGGGATCATCGAGGAGAGACGCGAAACCGAGGGGGCGGGCTGGTAGATGGATAGGCTCCTGTCCGCGCACAGGGTCAAGATACTGCTCGCGGCCGCGGCGCTGACTGCGGCGTTCGGATACTTCGCCTTCCAGGCATTCCAGAGCGCCACGGCCTACTACCTGACGGTGGGCGAGCTCGTCGAGCGCGGCGCGTCGGACGATGGCCGCGCGGTCCGCGTGAACGGCAAGCTGGTGCAGGACTCGTTCGAGCGCCAGCCCGGCTCGACGGTAGCCGCGTTCACCATCACCGACGGAGACCAGAGCATATCGGCTAGGCACGACGGCGTGATACCCGACCTCTTCTTCAACGAGCACTCGGAGCTGATTCTGGAAGGGACCTACGACGAGGACGGCGTTTTTCGCAGCCACTCTGTGATTGTGAAGTGCCCGTCCAAGTACATCGCCGAGGAGTAGGACGGCCTATCCGCCGGCCTCTCGGCGGACACGCGCTCGGACGTCAGCCTTGAGCGGCGAGGGCGGCTAAATGCGCCGTGCCGCTGAACATCTTGACGACCGCGTACAACCGCGCAGTTGCCGGCGCTAACGCACATTGACGCCAGCCTCTCGAAAATACGAAGTTCTGAAGGACAGGTTTGGGCATAGCTCCTTCTTGCCGTTGCAGGAGGAGGTGATAGATAACGTGTTGGCGGGGCGGGACTCGCTAGCGCTGATGCCTACGGGCAGCGGCAAGTCGTTGTGCTACCAACTCCCGGCGCTCTGCATGGACGGGGTTACGCTGGTGGTCTCGCCGCTGATTGCGATGATGAAGGACCAGGTGGACGCGCTGAAGCGGCGGGGCATCGCCGCCGACTTCATAAACAGCTCGATGACCTACGAGGACGCGCGGCGCGTGCGGAAGGAGGCGTACGGGGGCCGGCTCGACATCCTGTACGCCGCGCCGGAGCGGGTTTCGCTGCAGCGCTTCCGCGACGACTTCCTCCGCTACATCAATCTCAGTCTGATAGCGATCGACGAGGCGCACTGCATCTCGGAGTGGGGCCACGACTTCAGGCCCGACTACCGCAAACTCCAGTCCCTGCGGGACGCCCTTCCGAAAGTCCCCGTCATCGCGTTGACTGCCACGGCGACCGAGCGGGTGCGCCAGGACATCTTGGACCAGCTTCGGATGCCGAACGCCGAGCCATTCGTCGCCAGCTTCAACAGGCCGAACCTGACCTACCGGGTGATGCCCAAGCGCAGGAGCTTCGACACGCTGGTCGAGCTGCTGCGCCGTATCGGGGACGGCTCGGCGATAGTCTATCGCTTCTCGCGGCAGAATACAGAAACCCTTGCCGCTGACCTGTCGGCGCGCGGCTTACGGGCGCTGCCTTATCACGCCGGGCTGGAGGACGAAGTGCGGCGGGAGACGCAGGAGCGGTTCATCAGCGGCGACGCCCCTATCATCGTGGCGACCATAGCGTTCGGGATGGGAGTGGACAAGCCCAACGTGCGCTTGGTCGTCCACTACGACCTGCCAAAGACCATCGAGGGCTACTACCAGGAGACGGGCCGAGCCGGGCGGGACGGGCTGCCGAGCGAGTGCGCGCTGTTCTACTCCTACGCCGACAAGATCAACCAGGAGTACTTCATACGGCGGCTCAAGGACGCGGAGCGTGAGAACGCGGAGGAGAAGTTGGCGAAGATGGTCGAGTACGGCGAAGCCCGGACGTGCCGGCGCGCGTTCCTGCTGGGCTACTTCGGCGAGGCTTGGCCGGATGAGAATTGCGGAGCGTGCGACGTATGCCTGGCAGATTCGGAGGAGCCGGACGCCGCGAGCGCGTATGACGGGACCGACATCGCGCAGAAGGCATTGTCCGCCGTGATACGGATGGGCGAGCGGTTCGGCGCGAACCACGTCGCCGCCGTGCTCAGGGGCAGCCGCTCCAAGCGCGTGCTGCAATTCGGACACGACGAGCTGCGGGTATATGGCAGTGTGAAGGGAATGCCGGACGACGACGTGAAGGATGCGCTCGACCAGCTCATAGACAAGGGTCTGGCGGCGCGGCGGACCGACGGAGACTACCCGACCCTGTACGTTACCGAGCGGGGCCGGGAATTCCTGAAGGGCCGGGAGACCATGACGCTGACCAGGCGCGCGCCGCCCCGCGCGGACGCGGCGGGCGAGCCCGACGCCGAGCTCTTCGACAAGCTGCGCGCCGTTCGCAAGAAGATAGCCGGCGAGATGGACGTGCCCGCGTTCGTGGTGTTCGGCGACGCCGCCCTGCGCCAGATGGCAATCCACGCGCCGCGGGACAGCGACTCGCTCCTGCGCGTCAAGGGCGTGGGAGAGTCGAAGCTCCAGCAGTTCGGCGACCGGTTCATCGCGGCTATCCGCGGGCACGCCCAGGAGCGCGGCGGCGCGAGGACCGGCAATCCGCACGCGCCCGCAGGCCGTCAGGAGGTGGGCCAGACTCACACGCGGACCCTGGAGATGGTGCGCGAGGGGCTGAACGTCGCAGAGATTGCCGCCCGGCGCGGCATCGCCCAGCAGACGGCGCTCACGCACTTGGAACGGCTTGCAGAATCAGGCGAGCCGTTCGACGTCACCCACATCCTGCCGCCGCCGCACAAGTACGCGCGGATAGAGTATGCCCTCCGAGTCGAGGACAGTGACCGCCTGGCGCCCGTGAAGGACCGGCTGGGCGGCGGGTATTCGTTCGAGGAGATCAGGCTGGTGCGACTGCACATACGGCAGAACTCCAGCGGCGGGGACGCGCGTTAGTTGTGCAAGCCCCATCCTCACCCTGAGGGGAAGGGACAAGAGGTTGGGATGGGCGTACAATCAGGGAGCATCAGGAGCAAAAGGAGAGAACCCATGGTCAGCGCTCTGCCGTACACTGCCGACGAGATTAGGGACAGGCTGGGAGCGTCAACATCGGCGTTCCCCCTGAGTGGAGAGAAGGCGCGGCTGGGAGCGCGAGAGGTGGCGGCGTTTCGAGCCGCGGGCATCGCCAACATGGAGGTGTGCGGGATAAAGTCGCCCGACCACTTCGACTTCGGCAGCCGAGACCAGGCGCGCGAGGTGGTCCGCGAGTGCGGGGAGCAGGGCGTGAGGATAGTGTCGGCGCACGGCCCGACCCTGCCTTACGAGTCGCAGGACGAGACCACGCGGCGGGCGGCCGCGCGCGAGGCGGCTGCAGCCGCGCGCGTCGCCGAGGAGATGGGCGCGGACGTGCTGGTGTGCCACTTCGGGACGTCGGACGAGTCGGAGAGGACGATACTGGAGACGCTCGAGGCGCTGGAAGGGTCGTCCATCAGGCTCGCCAACGAGAACGGGCAGAACCTGCAGGACTACATGGCGCTCGTGGACGTAATCGGCTCGGAGCGGTTCGGCATGGTCGTTGACGTGGGCCACACGCGGGACGCGGACGGCGTGAACCCGTTCGTGAAGTCAGACCGGGCGCGGCAGACGCTCGCCCAGTGCGGCGGCAGGCTGATACATCTGCACCTGCACGACTTCCTGGAGAGGGACCACATATCGCCAATGGACGGCAACCTCGAATGGGCGGAGGTGTTCGCCGCGCTGAGGGACATCGAGTACGCGGGTATGTTCATGTTCGAGGCTCTGTTCCATCCGGACACGGGTGATCTCGCCCCTGAGTACGTGCTTGGCAAGACGGCAGGATTCCCGGAGGCGTTTGCGGCGCGGTATGGATAGAGAGCCGATAGCGGCGGTCAAGGATAAGGCCCACTGGCTGACCGAGCGCGTGGAGGCGGCCCTGGAGTCCGGGGAGATCGACGAGGCCGAGTGGCATCGCCAAGTAGCGGAGGTCATCACCCCGGCGTACCTTGCCGCCGATACGCCATGGGGCCAGTCCGGGAAGATGGGGGACGAGGACGGATGGAACTACGCCAGGAGCCTCATCTGCGACGCCATAGACGGGGACGGCTCGTTCCTGGACGTGGGATGCGCCAACGGCTTCCTGATGGAGTGCATGAAGAGATGGGCGGTTGAACGCGGCCTCCGCGTCCAGCCTTACGGGCTGGACATCTCGCCAGAGCTGGTAGAGCTTGCCCGCGAGCGCTTGCCCAACTGGGCCGGCCGGATCTATACCGGCAACGTCATGACCTGGCGCGCGGCCCAGCGGTTCGACTTCGTGCGGACAGGGTTGGAGTACGCGCCCAGCCGCCGCCGCCGCGACCTCGCGCGGCGAATTCTCGACGACCTCGTGGCCGAGGGCGGCCGGCTCATAGTCGGGACGTACCACGGTGAGGGCGTTGGGCCAGACTCGCTGGAGCGGGAGATGGAGTCATGGGGATTCGCGGTGGCCGGGCACACGAGCCGGCCGCATCGTGACGACCGGCTGGTGTACCGCGTATTGTGGATAGATGCCTAGAGCAGGGGTTGCAGCGCGGTTTCGAGCTCGGCGAGGGTGGCGAAGCCCTCGAATCTCGCCGTTATGGTCCCGCCCGCGTCTATCACGAACGTCCACTCGATGCTGGGAAGCGACCACTCGACGACGACGGGCGATATGCGCGCCCTGTCGAGGTCGCCCTGTATCTCGTGGGGGTTGTCGTAGAAGTCCACGTGGACGAAGTTGGCCTCGCCCTCGTGGGCGTCCTTGAGCTGCTGGAGCGTCTCCACCTGCGGCCCGCACACGGCGTTGGCGCAGAAGGCGGGGCTGGCGAACACGACGACGGTGGGCTTTCCGTTGCCGACGGCCTGGGCGAGCGTGATTCGGTACAGGTCCTCGTCTTGGAGAGAGCCGGTGGAGAGCTCGGCGAGGCTTTCGACGTCGGCGAGCGTCCTGGTGACGCTTGGAATCGCCGGGTCGCCGACCGCGGGGGCTGAGGGAGTCGCCTCGACCTCGAATACGAGCTCCGCGGACAGGGGGAAGCCGTCGGGATTGTCTATGGCTATCTCGACCTTCCAGGTCCCCGGGCGGTCGAAATCGAGCTCGGCGGCGTACATGCCGCGGTTGCCGTAGGGCCACGGCTGGAATATGGCGTCAGCCTGCTGGACTGCGCCGCCGAACTCGCCGCCGGCGGGCGCGTGCCGAGTCTTCAGCTTGGCGGCGGGCTCGGTCACGAACCCGCGCTGCGAGGTCATGACGAACCCGAACCGGTTGAGGCCGACGCCGAGGTCGCCGGTGCTGAGAATGGCCTGTAGCCCATCGGCGGAGCGCGGGCCGTAGTTCAGCGGCGCTCTGTCCGGACGGACCGTGGGCGTCGGCTCAGGGACAGGCGCGGCCTCCACGGCGGTGGGAGTGGGCGCGGGCGAGGCGGTCTCACCGCCACCGGTCGCGCAGGCCGCCCCCAAGGCCGCGGCGATCAGTATGTGGATTATGGAGAGTGGCTTCATCTGGCAGCGTTGCTTCCAGTATACCCGTGTGTGGTAGATAGGATAGCCTATCCAGGGCCTTCCGCGTAACTCCCAGCCCGATCTGTTTCAGCCTCCCTCACAAGTCGATTCGCCCCGCCCCTTTGCTTCTGCCGCGCCGCGCGATACGCGATACACGGGCAGATGGCTAATTATGAGACAACCCTCGATGCGATATAATACCCTCAGCCTGGCCAGGAGAGATGGAGGACTGAAAATGGAATTGATAATCAGCGGCTCCATACTGGGGGGCATACTCTATTTTCTCCCCTCCATCATCGCCATTCTCAGGCGCAAGCGAAACGGGTGCGCCATTATCCTGCTGAACTTTTTCTTGGGCTGGACGATAATCGGCTGGGTCATAGCGCTGGTGTGGTCCGTAATGCATGAGAAAGCGGATGATTAGCGCGCCGCCGCTGATTGACCCATCGCCTGGCGCTGGCTATCTTCACTATAACCCAATGGGACATCTCCAAGGAGGCTCTGCATGACAGATCCGGTAGATGGGCAAGGAGCGGCCAATAATAGAGTGGCCCTGTTCATTGATGTCGATAACGTGATTATCTTGGCGCAAAACTCCGGCCTGCCCTTTCATCTTTCCCTGATTATCGATAGGGTGCGTCAGCAGGGAACGATTATGTCCGCGAAGGCGTATGCGGATTGGACCGCGAACCTGCTGAGACCTGTTCTCGGGGATTTCCGGGCCAACGCGATAGAGCTGGCGCAGCTGTCCACTTCGCCACTCAGCAAGGAACATAAGAACACGGCCGACATCCAGCTAACCGTCGATGCGCTCGAAATGGTCTTCTCCCCAGTGCGTCCCGACACTATCGTAATCGTAGGGGGAGACCGGGATTATGTCCCCCTAGTTCAGAAACTGAAGCGATACGGCGTCTTCGTGATGGGGATTGGCGTCGAAGCTGGGGTTAGCAACGTCCTGACCGAAGCCTGCGACTCGTTCGTCTATTACGACGACATCGTGCCTCCCGCGCCGGGAGAGATTACAGAGCCGGTATCCCTGCCGGACCCGTCCGGAGCGTACGCGTTGATGCGAAGAGCGGTCGAAGCCCTTCACCGAGAGGGCCGCGGAGCGACCGGCGCGGCGGTGCATGCAATGATGAAGCAGCTTGCCCCGGCCTTCGACTTGGCGCGCTACAAGACCACCTTGAAGGCGCTGGCCGAAGACGCGCACAGAGAGGGTTACGTCAACCTTACCGAGAACCCAGGCTCCGACTTCACGCTGGTGGCCGTTTCGTCGCCGGGAGTCGTGAGCGAGCCTGTATCCATGAAGCGGGAGTACGACTACTCCACTACCGCTACCATAATCGCGAGTTATCGAATCATCCTACAAGAGCGCCGCATCCCATTGATGCCCTGGCGGATCAGGGAAGAGTTCATGAGGTTGATTTGGGATGATCTGGAAGACCGGCGTGAGAGTGGAATGGCGCTCGACACGATGCGCAGCGTCCTCATGGATTACGCCGAAGTGAACAACCTGCCGGTCTCGCAGCAGATGATTCAGAAGCTCCTCTACACTCTGAACATGGCGCGCTGCTTCAACTATGTCAAAGGCGCAACCAGCGGCTACATAGTCCAAATACCCGAAGACCTGTTCTCTCCGCTATATCCCGTAGTGGATCTGGACGAAGCCATACACAAGCTCCACGAAAGATACCTGGAAATCTTGTCTGGGGACGCCGCCATACTCGACCCGGAGGCGATATTCGGCCTACTCTATGGGAACGAAATCGCCGACGCCTCAGAAGCGGAAAAACGGATACAAGACCTCTCGAAAATGTGCGAGTCCATCAAGCCCATCGGCACCCTAGGCCAAGCCTACCTAGAAGCCAGGCGCCAGTCGTAGAAGCAGTTGAATCCAATACTATATGCTCCAGCGTTTCAAGGCAAACTCCACAATCCGGTCCTCGCGCTCCTTGATAGCGTCCGGATTCCATTCACTGAGAGCAGCCAGTTCCCTCTGCACGCGCAGGCTGGAGTCCTTGTACTTGAGGCGCTTCTCATTAAACGGCTTGTTGCTCATGCTGGTATTCCACGACTGCGAGGTCAGTGTGAGATTGCCAAGCCTATCCACGTTCTGGCTGTGCCACTCGGCCATGTCTTCTTGCAGGTCAAGTTTGCTTGGGTCCTGCGGCCAAATGTGCTCTACCTGGTATCCGGGCGACAGGATTTCGTCCTGCGAGAGAGTCAGGCACTCTCTTGAATTCTCTATTAGGTGAATCTCGTATTCACTCAACAGGTATTTTATGTCTCTACCGCTGAGGCGGCGGTAGAGGTCTTCTGATTGGAGCTGCCCTTGAAATTCTTCGTCACTTCGGTAACGCCTATTGATGTTCTTCAACTCGTTAGTCAAGGTGCCACAGTCCCATACGCCGTTGTGTACATTATGAGCCATTCCATAGAACTGGCCTACAGCACTATCACTTCGCCATCCGCCTACCGCGTACACGCGAAAGGTAAATGCCTCAAGGAGCTTCAGTATCTCAGATATTCCAGATGGATGCTCCCGAAATTTTAGCCATGAGGCTATCAGGAGGGGGGAGATGTTGCCCAGCCGGTCCACCTTGAAGATCTTGTCCAGCAAGCTGCCCAACTTATTCTCTTTCTTATTTTCGTGCGTCGCAGCAATGTCCTTGACTGCGAAGAAAGCCTGCTCAAGATCCTTCGCATAGTTGAGCGTATATTTAACGCACTCGCTCTTGTCTTGTCTGAACTTGCCCCGGATGCGGCTCTTCAGCTCGTCGACTGCCACCAAGCGACGGTCGTGCGATACGTAGTTCACGAAGTGATACCGCTGAATATCGTCTTCGCTCAGCCATCCCATGGCTTTCGTTCCACTGACATTTTCAAAATAGCCGTATATTCTGGAGAAATAGGTGTTCAATTCCCCGAGCTGTTCCTCTATGGAGTGGCTGTCGTCGGGCAAACCGAGGTACGAAATATGCATGAGGAAGCTCTTCGTCTTCTCGAGGTTGCTCAGAGATTTTCCTCTGTCGTTCACAGTCTCGAAGATGCGAATAGCGTCTGCGTCCGAATCGACGAGGTACTGTATAATCTGAAGATCATCGATCTTTCGTTTGAATTCAGCCAAGAATTTGACGAATTCATCAGGCTGGAGGTTCTTCCGTTCTTCCTCAATCTTTCCCCTGAAGAAGTCCTTCGCCGCCACAAGGCGCGCCTGTGAGGGTGTTTCAGTATTTTCCCTGAGATGCTCCTCTTCTCCGATGATAAATCCTTTGAAGAACTTGCCATCTTCGTCAGGCGGATTCAGCTTGTAATAGCCTCGGTCCTTGAAGTAATTCTCCTCTATTCTGGACACTTCTTTTCCAACGGCCTTCAACTGCGAGATTATCTCCCGCAGCAGAATCAGAATTGTCGTAAGCCGCTGCTGACCGTCAATGATGTCATATCCCTTGATCTCATCAAAACTTTCTGATGTGTCCGTGCCCGGATCACTGGATTTTTTGAGGAGCACTGTTCCAAAGTAGTGCTTCTTGGAAGCGTCCAAGTAGTAGAGATCTTCCCACAGGTCTTGGAAGTTCCTATCTTCCCACGCGTAACCTCTCTGGTACACGGGTATGTCGAACAGCCGGTCGCCAACGACCAACTCGTTGAGGCTGACAAGGGTCCCGTTCATCTCTTCTCCGTACCTACAAGTGAGGTGTGCCTACCTTATCACTATCCCTACCAGTTATGTCAATACCCCTCACGCCCGCCGGAATACCTGGAACCTGTGCCGCCGCGACTCTGTGACGTACAGCCGGTCCTCCGTGTCCACGTGGATGTTCACTGGCTCCCAGAAGAATGGCTCTGTCTGCGACGACGCCCTGTACGGATCGTTCAGATGCTCCGGTAGATCTGGGTACATGTTCGCGATGGCCCGCGTGTCCCGTTCGTCGGGGTTCGACTCGAAGAAATCCTCGGTCCACTTGGTCGGCGTCGCCTGCCCGCGCGAGAGTCCTTGGAACTCCCCGTCTGGGTCGAACAGCTGCACGCGCTCGTTCCCCCAGTCCGCCACATAGACGTATCCCTCCGAGTCCACCGCCACGTCCGCAGGCCGGTTGAGCTGCCCCTCGCCGCCGCCGCTTTCGCCGAGCTGCGACACGAACTCGCCGTCCGGCGTGAACTTCTGCACGCGGTCGTTGCGCCAGTCCGCCACGTGGACATACCCAGCCGAGTCCACCTCGATTCCCCAAGGCATGTCGAATTGCCCCTCCCCGCCGCCGTGCCCGCCCCACTCCGACACGTACTCGCCGTCGCGCGTCAGCTTCTGGACGCGGTGGTTGTGCTGATCGACCACGTAGGCGTTGTCCTCCGCGTCGAACGCGATGCCCGAAGGTCCGTTGAGCTGTCCCTCGCCGCCGCCATGCTCGCCCCATCTGCCCAGGTACTCCCCCTCCGTGTCGAACATGGACACGCGGTGCTGATGCTCGTCGGTTACGTACAGCCGGTCCTGGCTGTCGAAGGCCATGTCGGTCGGCAGGTATAGCTGGCCGTCGTCCATGCCCGGCCCGTCGCTGAAGCTTCCCAGCCAGGCCTCCTCGAAGTCGCAGACGCAAATCCGGATCTGGCTGCGGTTCACGACGTATATGCGCCCGTCGCCGCTGATGGCAAGGGCGTAAGGCCCGGTGAACCCCCGCCCCGCCGTGAACCGCCCCCCGGCGCTGATCATCCCAATCGTCTTGACGTAATCCAGTCCCGCCATCACGCCCCCCTGAGTATTGTCTCGAACGCCGCGCCTGGCAGAGATTCGGCGAGCCGCCCCTACGGGTCTCCGCGCCCTCAGGCCATCTGGAACTCGCGCGTGGAGCCTATCAGTCCCAGCAGATCCGCGACCCGCCTATCCTCGCGCCCTCCGGGCTCCCGGCTTCCCAGGTCTATGTTCCCCAGCCTGCCCGCGTAGGACGTCAGAACCTCGCGCGTATCCTCCGACACCTCTACCGGCCCGAGCATGTCCAGGCACCGCTCGACCAGCTCATCCGGCGTCATCGTCGCGCCGTTCGACGCCGCGACGCGCTCGATGATGCGCCGCACGCCGGGCAGGTCCACGTTGCTCAGCTCCTCCGACACGAAGTTCACGCGCTCTATCAACGCGCCGCTCTCTATCCACTCCTCGCCCTCGTGCCAGCCCTCCACGCTCGGCGGGCGCATGATGCCCTGCCCCATGTAGAAGCAGATGCTCGCCACCTGCTCGATTGCCAGCGACGGCGACCGGAAGTCGCCCGCCTGCCGTATCGCGCCGACGACCAGCTCCACGGGGTTCTTGACCCGCGCGAACCGCGCCCGCTCCGACTTGAAGTAGGCCGAGTTGAACAGCGTCCGCAGCACGGAGCGCACCTCGTAGCCGCTCTCGAAATAAGACCGGGTCATCTCGTCTATGACCCGCTCGCCCTCGGCGTCCACCTCGTCCGCCGCGAAGAACTGGAAGAGCCGCCCGCACAGGAACCGCGCCGCCGCGGGCTGCCGAGCTATTATCTCCACGATGTCCTCGCCGTCGAACTGCCCCGTCTCGCCCAGGAACGTCTTCACGCCGTCGTCGTGGTCGGCCGCGTCGTACTGGAAGTGCCACGCGATTCGGCCGAACGGCGAGAACGAATCCTTGTTGGCCTTGACGCGCATGTAGTCCACGTTCCCCAGCGTCCAGCCCGTGAACGCCCGCGCCGCCTCCTTCACGTCTTGCTCCGTGTAGTTGCCCACGCCCATGGCGAACAGCTCCAGCAGCTCGCGCCCGTAGTTCTCGTTCACCGCCCCGTCGTGGTTGTCGTTGTTGTCCAGCCAGAAGATCATCGCCGGGTCCCTCGACAGCTCCGCCAGCAGGTCCTTGAAGCTGCCCAGCCCCATCCGACGGAACATCTCGAACTGGTTCAGGATCGACCGCGAGTTGTTCGTCTTGGAATAGGCCGTGGCGAATAGGCCGTGCCAGAAGAGCGGCATCTTCTCCTCCAGCGGGCACCGCGTCGTTATCATCCGGTACAGCCACTTGGCCGCGGCGCCCTCCGGTCCCTCGTCCAGCGACGAGTGCAGCCTGCGGATGATGTCCTCCGGCATGACCTGGGGGTCGCCGGGGTTCAGCAGCTCCTCGACCGTGGCCTCGTACCCCTGCGCCGTGTACCGCTCGAGCTCGTCCCGCGTCGCGCTGAACCCCGCGCGCCTCATCAGGTGCGCCGTCAATGCGATGTCATTGTCCATCATCCCCTCCTGTAACGTTCCGGTAGGGACGGGGTTCAACCCGCCCCTCGCCTCAGTTCTTGAATATGGGGAACTGCTCGAAGCGCCCGTTCACTATGGGCGCCGCGTCCAGGCCCAGCCACTGCTCCAGGATCGAGCTGTAGGTCATGCGGAAGTCGTTGTTGTAGTGCAGGTCGCCTTCCAGCAGGTCCTTCTCCTCCAGCGAGGGGTACTCCCCGTAGTGCCCGCCGCGCACGGAGTCGCCTATCACGAACGCCGCGCCGCCGGAGCCGTGATCGGTGCCGGAGCCGTTGTCCTTCACGCGCCGACCGAACTCGGTGAACATGAAGATGACAGTGTCATCCGCCATCCCATGCTCTACCACGTCGTCCCAGAAGTCCCCGACAGCCCGGGCCGTGTCCTGCCAGAGCAGGTCGTGCTTGAATATCTCGCCCGAATGGGTGTCGAAGCTGCCGTACTGCGTGTGGAATATCCGCGTGCCCAGGTCCGCGAACATCACCTTCGCCGCGTTCTTCAGGTCCTGGGCTATCGGGTTCTCCGCGTACTCCACCGTTGAGGAGTACTTGCCCGGCGCGGTGCGTATGATGTCCGCGCCTTTCAGCGCGTTCTGCCCCGTCTCGCCCAGGAAGTCCATCACCGCGTCCTTCCCCTTCGCGCCGTACATCATCGCGAACGACTCCAGCGCGTACTTTCGCAGCTCCTCGTCCTGGATGTGCGGGTACAGCCCATACGTATCCAGGTTGCCGACCGACGCCACGGGCACGCCTTTCACGCCCATCGATCGAGGCAGCCCCCGCCCGAAGTTCACACCCGTGAGCACGTTCTCGCTCTTCGGGTCGAGTTCCCGGATGACGCGCCCCAGCCAACCCTCCGTGCCTATCTCCTCCGGCAGCGCCGTGTGCCAGATGTCCATCGATCGGAAGTGCGACCGATTCGGCTCCGGATACCCGATGCCGTGGATGATAGCCACCTTCCCCTCGTCCCACAGCCGCTTGATAGGCTCCAGGTCAGGCCTGAACCCCAGCCCGTCGTCTATCTTCAGGATGCGCTCTGGGTCGTGCGCTATCGCTGGGCGGTTGTCGTAATACAGCCCGTTCTCGTACGGCACAATCGTGTTCAGGTAGTCGTTCCCTCCGCCCAGCTGCAGCGCCACCAGGTTCCGCGCCCCCGTCCCATTCTTCCCATTCACGCCGTTCGCCCCGTTAGTCCCGTTGCCATGAGCCATCCGTCAACCTCCCGGCGCTCGCGCTCGAGCCCTCGAACGCCCTTCCTGCGCTAATACTACGTCCACAAGCCCCTGCGGTCAATAAGCATCCAGATTCGATATTCTCTACATATGCAGGCGATGAAATGCAGACTCGTAGTTTGGGCCTGCCAGTCATGCGGGTAGGTTAGATGCGATTGCCATGTTCCATACCAAATTGTCATTGCGCAGTCGCCCGTCTTGAAGTAGCCTTGATGAAGAATCAAGTCTGTCGAATGCGGGGGGGGGGGGGGGGTGGAGCATGTCCCGGAACGCGATCAGGCTTCTGTTCGGCGTCCTCGCCGCCCTAACCTGCGCTGGCGTCATGGCCGCCTGCGCCAATACCTCGACCGACTCCGCCCCGCCCCCGGCTGCCGCCGCCGCGACCGTCCCCGCTCCCACGACGGCCCCTGCCCCTACTGCCGCGCCGACCGCAACGCCTGAGCCGACGGCTATGCCCGCGCCGACCGCGGCGCCTGAGCCGACAGCCACTCCAATCCCCGAGTCGGCCGCGGACGCCGACCCGCGGCAGATTCTCGATGCCGCGCTCGCAGCTACCAACGCGCTCGACTCGTTCCAATTCGAGATGGACATCCTGCTCTCCTTCAAATCGGATGATTCCAGCATCGAGATCCCCATCGCCTCCTCCGGGGACTACAAGGCGCCGGGCATGATCCGCGCGGACCTGAACATGGACCTCGGGTTCCTGTCCATCGAGTCGGATCTGTCCATTGAGTCGGAGATAGTGGATACGGGCGACGCGCTGTTCTTCAAAGACCCCCAAACTGGCGTCTGGGTCAAGGAAGAGAACGCAAGCGACCTTCTGGCCAACCCGTCGAGCGTCATCAACCCCGAGGGCCTGGATACCAGCAACGTAACGGCCGCGGGGACGGAGAGCATGGACGGGGTCGAGCTCTACGTCATCCAGGCCGTCGTACCCGATCCAACGGGAGCCGGCCTTGGCGATATGCGCTACCTCTTCTGGGTGCGAACCGTCGACAACCTGATGGCCCGCGTCCAGGTCGAAGGCGGCCTGAACCTGGGAGAGGGCGGGAGCGGCTGGCTGGGACTCCTCGACCTCGGCCTTCTGTTCCCTGGAGACGTCGAGACATCGATCACAATGAGCCTGTCCGGTTACAACAAGGACGTTACCATAGAAGCGCCCGAATTGCAGTCCGCCGCGCCCGCTCCTCAGCCAATCCCAGAATCCACCGCCGAGCCAATCAGCGACCATACCTCCCTGTTCCTTTCGATGGAGGCCATGGCCAGCGCGCAAACCGCCCACATAGAAGGGGAGTTCGCCATCAAGGAGAGCCGGGACGCCGAAACCGGCCTGGTGCTCCAGCGATTCTCCGGCGACGGAATGTTCGGCGGCGACAACCGCCTGACCGGGACCATTGAGATCAATACTCCAGAATCCATCGGCGTCGTCCCATTCGAGGCTCGACGAGTTGACGGCGTCGAGTACTCCACCAACGACCCGGCGCTGGGCTGGGATATCACCCCGGGCGGCGGAAGCACTTTCAGCAACATCTTCGGCGAAGGCATTTTCAACAACCTCTTCGATCCGTCCATCGGCGACCCCGCCGAGATGGTGGACCCAGTGGTAACGCGCGAGACGCTCGACGGCGAGGCAGTCTTCCGCGTAGATGCCGCCGTGGACAACCCGGACACGCCTTTAGTCAGGAGGGTCCTCTGGATAGGCGAGGACGACTACCGGCTTCGGCAGTTCTATCTCGAAGGCTCCCAGTCCGCGAGCGACTTCCCGGGCTTTGCGCCCAGCGGCAGCGACCAGGTCCACATAAGCCTCACCGCTCGCTACTCCAACTACGACGAACCCGTAACCATCACCGCCCCCTAGCCAGGCCGGATGCGCCGTCTCGCCGTCTGTGCCTTCTGTCCTTTAGGTTGGCGTCGAAGGCGTAGAGAAGCGCTGCACGACTGCGTTTATCTTGATGGGCGCGAAGCCGGCGCGCTCCGCGGCTCTATCCCCTGCAAGACTCGCGCCGTCCCAAAGCCGCGCCCGTTCATGCGGGTAGGTTCTTGGACGCGATTGCCATGTTCCATGCCCAAATTATCCTTGCGCAGTCGCCCGTCTTGAAGTAGCCTTGATGAAGAATCAAGTCTGTCGAGTGCGGGGGTGGAGCATGTCCCGGAAAGTGGCCAGACTTCTGTTCGGCGTCCTCGCCGCCCTGACTTGCGCTGGCGTCATGGCCGCCTGCGGGAACACCTCGACCGATCCCGTCTCTGCCCCGCCCCCGGCTGCCGCCGCCGCGACCGTCCCCGCTCCCACGACGGCCCCTGCCCCTACCGCAGCGCCTGAACCGACGGCCGCGCCCGCGCCGACCGCAGCGCCTGAACCGACGGCCATGCCCGCGCCGACCGCAGCGCCTGAACCAACGGCCACTCCAATCCCCGAGCCGGCCGCGGACGCCGACCCGCGGCAGATTCTCGATGCCGCGCTCGCAGCTACCAACGCCCTCGACTCGTTCCAATTCGAGATGGACATCCTGCTCTCCTTCGAATCGGATGACTCCAGCATCGAGATCCCCATCGCCTCCTCCGGGGACTACAAGGCGCCGGGCATGATCCGCGCGGACCTGAACATGGACCTCGGGTTCCTGGCCATTGAGTCGGAGATAGTGGATACGGGCGACGCGCTGTTCATCAAAGACCCCCAAACTGGCGTCTGGGTCAAGGAAGAGAACGCAAGCGACCTTCTGGCCAACCCGTCGAGCGTCATCAACCCCGAGGGCCTGGATACCAGCGACGTAACGTCCGCGGGGACGGAGAGCGTGGACGGGGTCGAACTCTACGTCATCCAGGCCGTCGTACCCGATCCGACAGGGGCCGGCCTCGGCGATATGCGCTACCTCTTCTGGGTGCGAACCGTCGACAACCTGATAGCCCGCGTCCAGGTCGAAGGCGGCCTGAACCTGGGAGAAGGCGGGAGCGACTCGCTGGGACTCCCCGACCTCGGTCTTGGAGACGTCTCGACGTCGATCACAATGAGCCTGTCCGACTACAACAAGGACGTTACCATAGAAGCGCCCGAATTGCAGTCCGCCTCGCCCGCTCCTCAGCCAATCCCAGAATCCACCGCCGAGCCGATCAACGACCATACCTCCCTGTTCCTCTCCATGGAGGCCATGGCCAGCGCGCAAACCGCCCACGTAGAAGGGGAGTTCGCCATCAAGGAGAGCCGGGACGCCGAAACCAGCCTAATGCTCCAGCGATTCTCCGGCGATGGAATGTTCGGCGGCGACAACCGAGTGACCGGGACCATTGAGATCAATACTCCAGAATTCACCGGCGTCGTCCCATTCGAGGCTCGACGAGTTGACGGCGTCGAATACTCCACCAACGACCCGGCGCTGGGCTGGGACACCACCCCGGACGGCGAAGGCCAGAGCATCCTCAACAACCTCTTCGACCCGTCCATCGGCGACCCCGCCGAGATGGTGGACCCAGTGGTAACGCGCGAGACGCTCGACGGCGAGGCAGTCTTCCGCGTAGATGCCGCCGTGGATAACCCGGACTCGCCTGTAGTCATGAAGGTCCTCTGGATAGGCGAGGACGACCACCGGCTTCGGCAGGTCTATCTCGAAGGCTCCCAGTCCGCGAGCGACTTCCCGGGCATTGCGCCCAGCGGCAGCGACCAGGTCCACATGAACCTCACCGCTCGCTACTCCAACTACGACGAACCCGTAACCATCACCGCCCCCTAGTAGCCGGGCCGGATGCGCCGAGTGTCCCAGGTTGGCGTCGAAGGCGTAGAGAAGCCGGGCCGGGAGCGGACTTGGGGACCGCGGGGACGGCCGCTTCGGCGCGTTAGCCGCCGATGTGGTACATCTCCACCTTATCGCGCGGTCCCGTCATCGAGGTCCTGATCTCCGAGTATCGGTCGCTGCGCACGCGCCACGCCCCGGCTATCAGAGCCGCCAGATCCTCGTCCGACGCGCCGCTCCTCATCGGCCCGCGCAGGTCTGAGCCCTCGCTCCCGAAGAGGCACGTGTATATCGCCCCTTCGGGCGACAGCCTGAGCCGCGTGCAGTCTCCGCAGAACGGCTGCGTAACCGATGCGATAACCCCTATCTCGCCCCCGCCGTCCACGTAGCGGTAGCGCATGGCTACCTCCCCGCGGTAGCCGCTCTCCACGCGCTCCAGCGGCATCTCCGCGTCTATCGCCGACACTATCTCGTCGGCAGGCGCAACCTCGCTCATCTCCCAGCCGTTGCGCGTCCCAACGTCCATGTACTCGATGAAGCGCGCGACGTGCCCGCGCTCCTTCGCGTACCTCGCCAGGTCCACGATGGTATGGTCGTTCACCCCGCGCTGCACGACTGCGTTTATCTTGATGGGCGCGAAGCCGGCGCGCTCCGCGGCCTCTATCCCCTGCAAGACTCGCGCCGTCCCGAAGCCGCGCCCGTTCATCTTCCTGAACACGTCGTCGTCCAGGCTGTCCAGGCTGACCGTAACCCGTTGCAGCCCCGCTTCCCTGAGCGCATCGGCCTTCTGGGGAAGCAGGTATCCGTTGGTGGTCATCGTAAGGTCGTCCGCGCCCTCGATGGCGGCGAGCCCGGCTACCAGCTTCTCCACCTCGTTGCGAACGAGCGGCTCGCCGCCCGTTATGCGGAGCTTTCGCGCGCCGAGCCGGACGCATATCCCCGCCAGCCTCTCGATCTCCTCGAAAGTCAGCAACTCCGCCTTGGGCAGGAACTCGTACCGCTCGCCGAATATCTCCGCGGGCATACAGTACGGACAGCGGAAGTTGCACCGGTCAGTTACCGATATGCGTAGGTCTCTGAACGGCCTGCCGAACGTGTCGAGCGTCATAGCGTCCTCAGCAGCTCCGCCGTCCTGCGGGCGGCGATGCCGCGGTGGCTGAGTTGGTTCTTCTCTTCTGGCGACAGCTCCGCCATCGTCCGGCCCAGCGCCGGCAGCAAGAATATCGGGTCATATCCGAAGCCGCCTGCTCCCCGCGGCGACCGCGCTATCCGCCCCTCGCACGTCCCCCCGCGCAGCTCCGCCGACTCGCCCGGCCTCGCAACGGCGATAACGCATCGGAACCGAGCGCTCAACGCTTCGTCGGGCGCTCCCTCCAACTTGCCGAGCAGGAACGCAATCCTGTCGGCGTCGCTGGCGTCGTCTCCCGCGTACCTGGCGGACATCACGCCCGGCTCGCCGCCGAGCGCGTCCACCTCCAGCCCGGAGTCGTCCGCCAGCGTGAGCATCCCGCTGAGCCGCGCGTACTCCTCCGCCTTGATGCGCGCGTTCTCCTTGAATGTAGCGCCGGTCTCCGGCGCCTCGTCCTCCACGCCCGCGTCATCGAGGGATAACAGCTGGAAGGGCGCGCTCGCCAAGAGCGACGCCAACTCTGCCATCTTTCCGCGGTTCCGCGTCGCTATCAGTATGCCGCGAGTCTCTTTACTCTCCATGCGGGCCTCATTCCAGGGCGGATACGTCGCTCATCTCGGTCGAAAGGCCGGGCGCGAACAGCCTTCCTGTAACAATCTGGCGTTTGACGCTGGGCGCTGCCGCCGTGGGAATCTCCAGCGATGAGCTCGCGCCTGTCGCCCTCGGTCAGCCGCGCATACGTTGCCGCCGTTAGCGGCTTCGGCAAGGCTGCGCATGTCGTTGCGCCTCGCCTGAGTCTAGCAACGGACCACAGGACGGGTCAAGGCGTGGAGAGATGGCCGAATTGACACGGCAGCTTGGGAACGCCTAGAATCGCCCCGGTCCGACCCGGCGCCGAATGACCGGGCGGCCGCAATCGTTACCCATGAATCCAGGCCGCGGTCCGGTTGATCCATCTCCAGCAGGCGCCCCGGGGCAAGCTTGGCAGCCAAGGCCGGGCGACCGGGTCGTTCGCCATCCGCGCGAGGGGCGAATAACCCCATCGCGGCTCACCATTGCCGCGCCAAGGTCGCGCTCTCAACCCCTGGCCTCGCCCTTCATCCTGCTCTACGCATTCGTCGGCCTGATTGCGGTCTCGACTCTGCTCCTCTTGCTGCCCTTCATGCACGAGGGGCCTGGCTTCACGCCGTTCGCCGACGCCCTTTTCACCGCGACCTCGGCCGTCACCGTCACCGGGCTGCTGGTGAAGGACACTGCCAGCTATTGGACCCCTGTTGGCCAGGCGTTCATCCTCGGCATGATCTTCGTGGGCGGGCTGAGCTTCATGACGCTTGCGGTCTTCATGTCCATCGCAATCGGGCAGAGGCTGGCCCTGTCCAGGCAGGTCCTGGGGCGAGACAGCCTGCAGATCGAACATCTAGCCGGCCTGGTGAGGCTTGCGGCGAGGATAGCGGTAGTGGCGGCGGGGATCCAGCTTGCGGGCTTTGTCGCGCTGCTTATCCGCTTCCTGTTCGTCTTGCCGCCGGGCGAGGCTGTATTCCACGCCGCCTTCCAGGCAGTCTCCGCCTTCAACAACGCCGGATTCGTGATACTGCCAGAGAGTCGCAGCCTCTCGGCATACCAGACCGACGCGGCGGCGCTGGGAGTAACAGGGGCGCTCATATTCTTGGGAGCGATTGGCTACTGGGTGATGGTCGACGTCGCGGCGTCACGCAAGTTCTCCATGCTGACGTTGAACACCAGGCTCGCGCTCATATTTACCCTGGCGGCCACCGTGGGCGGAGCCATTGCCTTCCTCCTATCGGAAAACCAGCCGTCGCTTGCGGAGCTGGGGATCCCCGGCAAGATACTCGTCTCGCTCTTCGAGTCCACGAGCGGGCGCACGGCGGGCTTCTCGACGGTCGGGTGGGGCGCCGGCGAGGCCGGGGACCATACCAAGCTCCTGTTCTCCAGCCTGATGCTCGTCGGCGGAGCGTCGGGGTCCGTGGCCGGCGGCATCAGGATCAATACGGTCGCCGTAGTGGTGGTTGCGGCGCTGTCAACCATTCGCGGGCGCCCTGCGGCTGTGTCCTTCGGCCGTGAGATAGGGCAGGACCAGGTGCAGCGGGCCATGACCATTGCGGCGACCGCCATGTTCATAGTTCTTCTCCTGGCTCTCTCACTGACCTTCACAGGGGTCGAATCCACCTTCATAGACAGGCTGTTCGAATCGGTCTCCGCCTTTGGCACTGTCGGCCTCAGCTCGGGGTTGACGGAAACCCTGTCGACCGGGGGGCGCCTTGCGCTGATAGCGGCCATGTTCATCGGCAGGACCAGCCCCTTCACCCTCGACATCCTCATGATCCAACGCAGGAAGAGTCCCTTGTACCGCTACGCGCAGGAGCGGGTAACCATCGGCTAATGAGGGCGGGCCCGGAGGAGCGCCCCCGGCTCGGAGTAGAAGACCGGCTCAAACTCCTGTATAATTCGACAGCGCGGCGCGGCGGACTCGCCTCGACAGAGGGATATGGCCAAGAAACAGGTCGTCGTCATAGGGCTGGGCAGATTTGGGGCTTCGGTTGCGCGCTCCCTGTACAACCTGGGCCACGATGTCCTTGCGATCGACTCGAACAACGAGAGGATCCAGGGCATGATGGGCCACGTCACGTACCCCGTCGCGGGGAACGCGACCAACGACATCGTGCTTCGGGAGCTTGGCGTGCCGGACTACGACACCGCCGTCGTCGCCATCGGCTCCGACATCCCGGCGAGCATCATGGCATGCGTCATACTCAAGACCCTGGGCATCGGTTACATCGTCGCCCGCGCCAACAACGACCTGCACGGCATCACCTTGGAGCGCATCGGCGTGGACAAGGTCATCCACCCGGAGTCCGAGGGCGGAACCAGGCTCGCTCACAACCTGTTCAACCCGAACCTCCAGGAATACCTGGAGATGGCCCCCAACTTCGGCCTCAGCCGCATGAGGGTGCCCGGAGAGTTCGTTGACAAGACCCTCAAGGAGCTTGGATTCGGCAGCCCCCGAGACAAGTACGGCCTGGCTGTCCTGGCAATCAAGCGGGGCCGAGACGTTACCCTTAACCCCGACGTCAACGATACCCTGCGAACCAACGATGACCTGATTCTCGCAGGGCGCGACGAGCTTCTCGAAAGACTGCCGTCCTGAACGGCCCCCGACCTCCCATGGCGCTCCTCAGACCCAAAAACGGCGGCTTCTCATCCATCCTGGTAGCGGTCCATGGGCGAAGCTCGGACCGCTACGCCGTGGAGCTCGCCTGCAGCTTGCTCTCCAGCAAGAAGGGCGCCCTCTACATCCTCTACATCATCGAGGTCGAGCGCGGCCTGCCCCTCGACGCCGAAGTCGCGGAGGCCACTGCCACGGCCGAGGATGCGCTGACGGCGATGGAGGAGGTGGCGGGGCCGTTCCGATGCAACGTCGAGGCAGAGATGCTCCAGTCGCGCAGGGCAGGGCCCGCCATCGTGCAGGTAAGCGCCAACAGGCAGGTGGACGCAATCGTGCTGGGAACCGACCTCACCACGCGCTACGGCTCCTTCTCGCTCGGAGCCACCGTCCCATACGTCCTCGAGAATGCGCCCTGCAAGGTGATCCTGTGGCGCGGCGAGCTATCTTCCAACGGGGCGGCGCCCTAGGCGCGGACACCCCCGACTAGCTCGATGCTTCAAGCCTCCAGAGCAGGACCCAAGCGCGTGGTGGTAATGGGCTGCACCGGAATCGGGGCATGGGTTGCCGTCACCCTGGCCGACAGGGGCCACTCCACCCACATCCTGGATACCCGCGTCGAGTCGTTCGACAGGATACCCACCGCGAAGATAGAGTCTGGCGGCATCGAGCCCGTCGTCGGGGACGGGACGTCCCAGAGGGACCTGCTCAAGGTCTCGATTCAGGACGCGGACGTCTTCATGGCGCTCTCGGAATCGGACACGATGAACGCTCTCGCGTCCGAGGTCGCTAGGAGCGTCTTCCAGGTCCCCGCGATAGTTACCAAGATCGACGACCCCGACATCCAGGACACATACAACGAGCTTGGGGTTGCCGCGATAGGGGCGACGCAGCTCATCTCCGATATGGTCCTCGAAGCGGCGCTCGTGTAGGGGCGATATGCACGTAGTGATTGTCGGCGCTGGGGGGACAGGCTCCGCGCTCGCCAGGGCGCTGATAGAGGCTGGGCACGAGATCGCCGTGATAGAGCGGGACCCCGCGCGATGCCGCAGGCTGGAAGAGTCGCTCGGCAGCGTAACGTTGCCCGGCAACGGGACCAGCTCCGGCGCCCTCGAAGAGGCCGGGGCCAAGAGGGCCGACCTGGTCGTTGCCACCACCAGCAGGGACGACGTCAACCTGGTAGTATGCCGGCTGGCCAAGAACAAGTTCGGCGTCCGTCGCGCCATCTCGCTCGTCAACGACCGCGAGCGCATCGAGCTCTTCGGGCTCGCGGGCGTCGATGCCGCGGTGAGCGTAACAGACCTCCTGGTCGAGGATATCCTGAGAGGCGTGTCGCCTCACGGCTTCACCGACCTGATGCCCCTGCCGGGCCCGGGCGCTCGCTCGCTGGCGCGGTTCCCGGTGCCCCCCAACTCGCCGGTAATCAACGAGCGGATCAGAGACCTCCAGGCGCCGGCCAGCGTCGCAATCGTCATGATAGTATCACAGGACGGAACGACCGCCGTGCCCACGGACGACACGCGCATCAGGGCAGGCGACGAGCTGATAGCCGTGGCGACGCGCGACGAAGAGGAGATACTGGGCGGCCTCCTCGTCTAGGTGGACAAGTGACCCAAGCCAAGCGTCTGGGATACCTGGGACCCGCTGGCACCAACACGGAGCAGGCGTGCATCGCTTACGACAGCGGCGCGTCCCTGCTCCCCTATCCGTCAATCTCGGAAGTGGCGTCCGCCGTCGAGTCCAACAGGGTTGATGAGGGCGTAGCGCCGATAGAGAACAGCGTCGGAGGCGGCGTCAGCGTCACCCTGGACCTCCTGATACACGGGTCGGGCCTGCTCATTCGCAACGAGCTCGTATTGCCTATAACCCACTCGCTCCTCGCCCGGCAAGGAACCGAGCCGGCCGACGTGCGCGTCATATACTCCCACCCCCAGGCGCTGGAGCAGTGCCGGATATACCTGGCCGAGCGCCTGCCCAACGCCCAGCCGGTCGCGTCCCTGAGCACGGCGGCCGCAGTCGAGGAGATGCTGGCCGCCCCTGTAACCTCAGCCGCTATCGCTACCGAGCGGGCGGGCGAGCTGCACGGGGCCTGCCTAATCGAGCGCGGGATTGAGGACTACCCCAACAACATGACCCGCTTCGTCGTGCTGGCGGGCTCCGACCATCCCAGGACTGGCGACGACAAGACGTCGATATGCTTCTCGTTCGACGACGACGCCCCGGGGATCCTCTACTCCGTGCTGGGCGAATTCGCCGGCAGGAACATCAACCTCGCCAAGATCGAGTCCCGCCCGACACGGGAGGCATTGGGCAGGTACATATTCTTGGTGGACCTGGAGGGCCACCGGGAAGACGCCGTAGTCCGCGCCGCGCTCCAGGAAGTGCGGCGCCAGGTCTCCATGCTCAAGATATTCGGCTCCTACCCCCGCTACGCCATGCCATAGCTGGCGCCTCTATCCCCTCTCCCATCGAGGGAGAGGGGTAGGGTGATTGCCGGGCCTAAGACTTCTCTTCCGCCGGCGTGGCTGCTTCCGCTGGGGCGGCGGCGCCGTCGGTCGAATCGGCAGCCCTGCGCGGCGCCCGCGCGGCTACGGCCTCCGCCACGGGGCCGACGCGCTCGCGCACGCCCTCTACCACGGGGCCGACGCGCCCACGCACTCCCTCCGCCACGGGGCCGACGCGCTCGCGCACGCCCTCCACCGCAGGATTGACGGCCACGCGCACCGACTCGACAGTCGGGGCCACGTTCTCCCGCATCTGGGCAGCCATCTCCTCCGCCCGTTCGCGCCAGGCGTCGCTCTGCTCCACCAGCTTCTCCCTCGTCTCGGCCCCCGACCTGGGGGCAATGAGAATCCCGACTACCGCCCCGACGATCCCACCCAGCAGAAAGCCTGCTACGAACGATCCTCCGCTGTCGTTACTCGCCATCGGTCTGGCCTCCTTTTGATTTCTTCGATCTACGCCCCGAAAGGAACGCGGTCATCTTCCCCAGCCCGTACGCCACTCCAGACCCAGCCGCCGCCGGCTCTATGATCTTGTCCGACACCGTCTCCATGATCTTGTCGGCGTTGGCGGCAGTGCGCTTAACCGACTCCAAGACCGCCGACAGCTTCGCGTACATGGCTATGAGCGCGACTATCGCTATCAGGAACAGGACTATCAGGAGAAAGTCCCTGACGATGCCCACGATAGCGGCGACGTGTTGAGCGGCTTCCAAGTTTGTCAATGCAGATGTCCCGCGTCCTTACTTCAGGGATGCATGAACCATGGTATCACGTCCCTTCGCGGCTGGGCAACCGCGCCGCGCTCGCGGACGCCAGAAACCGGCCCATGACCGGCCTCCCGGAGCTCATCAGTTATATAGGAGGGCCAGGTTCGCCTGCTTGAGCGTGCGGCCCAGGCGCTCCTGCAGGTCGTCGAGCAGCTCGAAGTCCTGCATGTCCGAAACGAAGGTAACCGCCGTGCCGCGTCTGCCCGCGCGCGCCGTCCGCCCGATACGATGCACGTACTCCTCCAGGTTGTCCGGCATGTCGTAGTTGATAACGTGCGACACCGCCGGAATGTCCAGGCCCCGCGACGCGACGTTGGTCGCGACCAGCAGGCGCAAGCTCTTGTCCCTGAACCTCGCCATCACCCGCTCCCGCTGCGCCTGGGTCATGTCGCTGTGGATGCCCTGGGCGTCATACCGGCTGCGCCGCAGGTCCTCGACAAGGCGGTCCACCCCCGCCCTGGTCCTCCGGAAGATGAGAGCCTGCGTTACGCCCTCAGGCTTGTCCAGCACCTCCCTCAGGGCAACCCTCCTATCCTGGGCCGCCACCTCGTAATAGACCTGCTCCACCTCTTCGACCGGCTCGGCGTCGCCCCCGACCCTGATCCACTCGGGATCCCTTAGATACCGGCGCGTGAGCCTGCGGATAGGGTAGGGGATGGTCGCGGAGAATAGCAGCGTTTGGCGGCTGCGCGGCGTCTGCCGCAGAATGTACTCGATGTCGTCTATGAACCCGATGTCCAGCATCTGGTCGGCCTCGTCGAGCACCGCCGTCCGGATGCCCTGCAGCGACAGCGTCCGACGCTGCATGTGGTCCATCAGGCGGCCCGGCGTGGCGACCACGACCTGCGCCCCGCGCCCCAGCGCGTTCACCTGTGGCTGCATCGGCTGCCCGCCGTATATCGAGACGACCTTCACCCCGCGGTGCCGCCCGATCCTCGAGATCTCGTCGGATACCTGGAGCGCGAGCTCCCGCGTGGGCGTCAGCGCCAGCGCCTGCGGTCGGCCGAGCTCCGCGTCAACGGCCTCGACGATCGGTATCCCGAAGGCAGCCGTCTTGCCGGTCCCAGTCTGCGCCTGCCCCACCAGGTCGCGCCCCGCGCGCACTGGCGGAATCACCCGCTCCTGGATAGGCGTCGGGGCGCGGTAGCCCATGTCCGCCAGCGCCCGCTCTATCTCCGGAGAGACGGGCATATCCCCGAATCGACCCGTGCCCGACCATGCTTCAACTGGAGTCTCCCTCTCGGCGCCGCGTCGCTCCGCCGCGCCGTTCACACTGTGCCTGCGCCGTCTCGCGGGCTTCCGCTGATGAGGTCGAGGCTTGGCGGCGTCAGGACGCGCCCCCTCGAGCTGGGGCCGGGCCGGGCGCTCGGCGCGCTCTCGACCCCGGGCTTCCACCGCGACGGCGGGCGCAGCCGAAACCTCTTCCCCGCCAGGAGGGAGCTCAGGGGGAGGAGGGATGATTATCTTGCGGGGCGGCATATCCGGGGCGTTGTTGCCGAGCAACGTCGAAAGTCGGCGGGTTACGTATCTAAGAAGAAGAGCAGGCATGTTGTTCTGGACCTTGAGGATGGTGGACACGAAAAAGGGGCGCCCCGCGTCGAGTGCGCCCCATCTCTCTCACCGATTCGATTTTCCAGCCGTGTCCATTCTTGACCCCAAGCATAACACGCCCTCCCCCACCATGTCAAAATCACAGCTCCAAATCTCTCCCCGTCCCCGCCTTATCCCCTCTTCCTATACGGGACAGGGCCAGGGTGAGAGTGACAATCCCCCGAAAATTGCCCCCAAATTGCCCCAAGCTGCCCCTTGACACCGCGAGAACAGCCGTGCTAGTCTGGTAGACGGCTCGAAGGGGCGTAACCCAAACGAGCACAGATCCCACCTCTGCCTTTGGCATCATGCCGCCGCTGATGTTGGGACGGGAACACCCGCGGTATGGGAAGGTCCATCTGTGTTCGGCGCCTCGCCAGGAGGACGCAGCGCTAAATGCGTCTCCCCCGTTCCAGGTGCGGACTCTCGGACGACCGGGAGGACCGTAGCCAGCGCAGCCCGACGCCTTGGCGGGTGGAAGGACGAAGCGCGAAACGCAGGCGGTCCCGCAAGGGGCCGTCAGCCGTCCGGGAAAGTTAGAGGAGGGGCTGCACCCCCAGTGTCGGCGGGCGATCGACGTCGGCATCCTCGAAGCAAGTACCGGAGTCACTGCCTTGCAAGGCAAACTCATCTCCCGCGAGAGCGGGGGAAACCAGGAGTAGATAGGGCGCGGGTCGCAAGACCCGCCAAGTACCCTCTCCCTCACGGGGGAAAGGGCCAGGGTGAGGGCAAACGCCCCGCCTTGCGTCCCTACCCCCGAAGGGAAAGGGCTAGGAGACAAGGGCGATTCCCCGCCCCGTCCCTCTCCCCAGACGGGAGAAGGGCCAGGATAAGGGTGATAAGCCCGCAAAAGGAGCCGGCCGAGACAACGCGAACATAGGCGCGCAGGAGCGCAGGCGTCCCGCCTACAACCTCCCCTCCCCCTTGACGGGTGAGGATAATTCAGCGCGCCCGCCTCATCCCCCGCTGGCGGACTGGACGAGGGGCCATTTAGATGCGATTGCCCTGCTGGGCGTCCCTGGGCGCGCTTGCGTCTGGAACCCGAACGTGGCAAACTTGCCCCATGTCCCCTGAATTCATAGCCATAATCGGCGTGGGCGCGACCCTCCTGGCAGCCATCATTGCGGCTGTCGGCATCGCGATCACCGTGATGAACCAGCGCTCCGACAAGTCGGACGCCGACACGAACGCCCGCTTCGCCGACGTGAAGGCTCGATTCGAGCAGTCGGACGCCAACACGAACGCCCGCTTCGAGCAGTCGAACGCCCGCCTCGCTGAGGTGAACGCCAACACGAACGCCCGCTTCGACCAATCGGACGCCCGGTTCGCCGAGGTGAACGCCAACACGAACGCCCGGTTCGCTGAGGTGAACGCCAACACGAACGCCCGGTTCGACGACGTGAACGCCCGGTTCGAGCAGTCGGACGCCCGCATCGACGAGGTGAAGGCCGACGTGAACGCCAGCCTCGCCAACACGAACGCTCGCTTCGACGACGTGAACGCTCGGTTCGAGCAGTCGGACGCCAACACGAACGCCCGGTTCGACGACGTGAACGCCCGGTTCGAGCAGTCGGACGCCAACACGAACGCCCGCTTCGACGACGTGAACGCCCGGTTCGAGCAGTCGGACGCCAACACTAACGCCCGCTTCGACCAGTCTGACGCCCGATTCGACGCGCTCGACAAGCGCTTCGACGCCCTGACCACGCGCCTCGCTGGCCTCGAGGCTGGCCAGGCCCTGCTCGACGAGCGCATGACCGCCCTCAAACAGGCCTTCGCCAGCCTCAACGAGCGCCTCGACCGCTCGGACGAGCGCTTCGCCGTCCTCATGCAGGACATCGCCCGCCTCGGCGAGCGCATGACCACCCTCCTGCAAGAGATAGCCGCCGTGAAGCAGGACATCGCCCGCCTCGAAGCGCGCATGGCCGTCCAGGAAACGCGCGTGATCGGCATGGACGACCGCCTCGCGCAGGAAATGGCACGCCTCGAAACCCGCATGGCAGCCGTCGAGCGGCAGATGGGCGAGCTCGGCGGGCGCATGGCCGCCCTAGAGCGCGGCAGGGTCGCCGAGGCCCTCGGCTGATGCCCGCCACCCAATCTCGAACATGGCTGCCTAAAGCATTGACATCATCGGGTTGGCTGATGTATGGTTGCCCTCGAACCTCGAATCACGAGGACAGGACCGACGGGACGTGCGGAGCCAGGCGGCGCATTATGAGTGGCAGGAATCTGGAAATACCACTTGACAACCCGCCCGCCGTGATGTACAACCTTACTGGCCCTGACGACGAACCGAGACGGAGAGGCTTCTGATGGCGTGCCCACACGCCGCGCCGAGAGCGAGTCCATCGGACTCCTGGGGACAATCGGGTTCCCAGGATTTCACGTGTGCACGGGCCGAGACAGAGTTCCGAATCCAGCAGAACGCGGATACAACAAGGGGGTAGAGATTGATGAACCCAGTTAGGTTTTTGACCGTATTGGCGGCCCTAGGGCTGCTCGTGGCCGTCTTCGCCGCGTCAGGGCCGGCGATGGTCCAGGCGGCTGAGGTGTCCTTGGATGATGATGAGGATGTCGCTTGGGCCGCCAACGATGGGGAGGACATCTCCTTCACCAAGGCCGGCTCCAACGTGCGCTTCCTCATCAAGGACAGTGCCCTTGAGATGAAGAGGACGGGCAAGGCGACCTTGAACATACCGTCAACCATGACGACGGTGACGAAGGTCAATGTCGCGCTCGGCACAGCAGAGGGAGCAGGCACGGGCACTGTTACACGGAAATTGTTCGGTACGGAAGATGATGACGACGACACGTCGGCCGTCGGCTACAACGGCTGGGACGGCGCGACGTCGACAGCGACGATGTTCACAGGGACGGGTGCAGCCACTACGTCACCTCTGGACGCTGACTTCCTGAAGACCCGTGTCGGAGGACTCTTCCCATCTAGCATCCAGCCGAATGGGGAGTTGACTCCCGTAACGCCTCTGAGTCAGCCAGCGGCTAACCAGCCCTGGACGGTCGATGTAATCTTCGTCTTCCACATCAGGGACAAGTACACGGGTTGGATCTTGGACCTTCAGGATCCAATAGCTGACGATCCTGCTACACCCGCCGACGAAACGACGGCGACAACCACCGACCCCACGGGCCTTCGTCGCGCAAAGGTGACGAGCCAATCCGACTCGCAGGGCGAGTGGGTCACCATCGAAGAAGTGAAATCTGCCACTGCGCAGGATGAAGGCAGCGCGACGTCGCAGATATTCATGGGAGAGGTGAGGATTGACACCAACCCCGCGCTGGCAGGGAGCGCAGGCTTCTGCAGTGAGAAGAGGAAGGTGCATGACACTTCAGCGGGTACGGGTCCGTGCGACGACGACCAGGTGCATGAATCTGGTTGGTCGGATGGTGGCGTATGGGTTCAGGACGGCGACATCCTGACCGTTACCTACTACGACACGGACAGCTCGACTATCAATGGCAGCGACACGGTGACGGTTGACACGGTTGCGCCCCAGATCACGAACATCAGCCCGGTGGCTGGAGCCTTCACGAGAATCGCCAACCCGACCCTCTCGTTTGATGTTCTCGACTCCGGTTCGGAGATCGACATAACCAAGACGAGCTCGGTCGAGGTGTTCATAAACCCCAGTCTCACGACGCTCACTGCCGACTCGACTGCTGCCGACGTGAAAGCCAAGCTTGATAGCTCGGGAAACAGCGGCAAGAAGGCTGCCAACGTATCGTTCCAGGGACTTACGGGCGGAGTTCGCGTGCTCTTCGCGCAGGGGACAGCTTGGAGGTCCCTCTTCCAGACTGACAGGGACGATCTCGGAGAGTTCCCCATAGTAATCAGGGCGACGGACAAGGCTGGCAACGTGTCCACCTACCCGGCGAACCCCGGAGACCCCGATACCCAACACACGCTGGACATAGACCTCGAGAGGCCGGAAGTCCGCACCGCGAAGACCGGCACGCCCACCGAGGTAACGGTCACGTTCAGCGAGGTCATAGACCCGGCGAGCGTTGACGCGGACGGCAGCGACTTCACGGTCACGGAGGCCACGATAGCCGCCGCCGAGGTGATAGCGGACGATGAGGACACGGCAGCTAGGGAAGACGTCGACGTCAAGCTGACGCTGAACGATCCTGGGCTCGATCCAGACGCCAAGCCGGTCGTGAAGGTCATCTCCGACATTCTGGACAGGGCCGGCAACGAGGTGGACACGGCGAACAACTCCGCCAGCCAGGTAACTGCGGCCGACAAGACACCGCCGACCATCACTGGTATCACCATTGACAGGGACCTGGTGGTCAAGGACGACAAGGTCAAGACGACGATAACCTTCGACGAGAAGTTGTCTACGACCGGCGTGAAGGTCAGCGTGGTCGGCTCGAAGGTTACGGAGGCTAACAAGTTCTCGGCAGGCCGCTCACTCAATGTGAGCAGGCCCACGCCGTTGCAGGCCGAGGCCACGTTCACAGTGAAGACCAGTACCTTGGACCCGACGGGCGCCTACGGCGTGTCCATCCAGATAACCGACCTCGGCAACGTGTCGAAGGACAACCTCGTTGACATCACGGACGAGGAGCCCTCGATCAGCGACGCCAAGGTGCTGACGGTGGACTTCGGGCCGCTCGGCGACGTGGACTTCAACTACAAGATGACCGCCGGCAGGAACGTTCCCGGTACAGGTGTAGACCTCGGAAAGATGGTGTTCCAGGCCGGTGACGTGCTGGTGTACGACTCCTCGGTCACCGACAACGCGGACACCAAGATAGACGAGAGGATAGAGAACATCACGGTCACGGGTGTGAATGCATCCGCGCGCACCATCACCGTCGAATACCCGACAACCGGCGATGACGCCGTGGATCCCGACAACATACGGGTGAACTACTCGCACGTTGGGGACAACTGGTTCCAGGTGGACCACAGCGCGCCGACGGTAACGTTCGATCCCGAGAACAAGGACAAGGTGCAGAGCCAGAACCCGTTCGTCAGGATTACGTTCGACGAGGACGAATACCCTGGCGACGGCTACAAGACGGTGACGCTGGACAAGGCGGAGCTGACGGGTCCTGACGGCGAGACGACGGACCTCAAGGAAGCGTTCATCGCCGGGTCGTCCGACAGCATCGAGTTCATCTGGCAGGGTTCGGGTCTTGCCCTCGGCAAGTACGAGCTCAAGGTGAGCGCGACCGACACGGCGGGCAACCAGCTCAAGGACTCGAAGAGCGAGTTCACCATCGAGAAGCGGGTCCACAAGATGAGTCTGCGCCCAGGCTGGAACCTGGTGTCGCTGCCCGACGATCCTCCCGCGCTCGAGCGGGGCGTCAACGACGTGATTACGTCGGACCTGGTAACAAGGGTGCTCAACTACGACGCGCGTGAGAGGAACTGGTTCAGGGCCACGCGGCAGGACGACGGCACGCTCGGACAGCCGGGCAGCGCCCTCGAGCTGACGCAGCTAACGGCGAACACGGCCTACTGGATCTACGCGAACGGCGTGGTAACGGTCACCGTGGACGTGCCGGGCACCAGCGCAGGCGCAGGCATCCTGCCCTCGACGATAAGCCTGGTGCGGGGCTGGAACATGGTTCCGGTCAGGGTCCAGGACCTGAGCGAGACGAAGATTGACCCGGACACCTACTTCAGCGGACTGAAGTGGTCCAGGGCCTACGGCTACAACAACGTAAGCCAGCGGTTCGTCTCGTTGCTGCCGGACGCTGCAAACGAGAATGTCGGCGACAATGACACTGTGAGCGTGGGCAACGGCTACTGGGTCTACCTCACGGAGGCGGGCGTCCTGGTTCCGTAAGGACAACCGCCGCAAGGACCGCGGGGGGCATGAGCTAAACGCCAGCCCCCGCGGACGAAAACAAAGACGACCGCAAACAAAAAGCCTCCCTTCCCCCCAAACCGGGGAAGGGAGGCTTCTCCTATACTGCCCACCCATCCCCCCCCCCTATGCTGCCCACCCACCCCCTCTCTCCCTCGACGGGAGAGGGCTAAGGTGAGGGTGACCCAGCGCGTCCTTGCCCAGCTCCCCCTCCCGCGCTATCATCGCCGCGCGGCAAAGCTGAACACACCCGGACCAACAGCATGACGGCAGAGACAGCCACACGCGGCGAGACCAGGCAGTTGTCCACGAAGGACGACATTGCCTCCATACGCGGCGAGATGGCGACGAAGATTCGAGGCAATCCGCAGGGAGATGGGACAATCTGCCACGAAGGGCGATGGCGATTTCGCTATCAGGTCGGCCAGGTCCAAGGACGACATCCTGTTCCTAGCCCTGGTATTCAGCCTGTTCGCCGCCTCCCTAGTTCTCATAGTAGTAATGGCATTGATAGTAGTAGCGACGAGATCCTGAACTTCGTGAGGGCCAAGGTTGTGAGTATTGCGAGACAGGCTCCTCGCGCTTGCCCCGTTCCGCTCCTGTGGTATCATTGCCGCACGGCAAAGTTGAACGCGCCCGGAGCAACGGCATGGCGGTAGAGACGGCCACACGCGGCGAGACCAGGCAGTTGTCCACGAAGGACGACATCGCCTCCATACGCGGCGAGATGGCGACGAAGGACGATGTCACGACGGTTCAGAGCGAGATGAAGGCGGGGTTCGAGGCAGGCCGCGCCGAAACGGCCGCTCTCCGCGAGGGCCAAGCGTCCATACGCGGCGAGATGAAGCAGTTTGCCACGAAGAGCGACATCGCGTTCATACACGGCGAGATGAAGCAGTTTGCCACGAAGGAAGAGATGCAGGCGGGGTTCGAGGCAAGCCGCGCCGAGGCAGCCGCTCTCCGCGAGGGCCAGGCAGCCATACGCGGCGAGATGAAGCAGTTTGCCACAAAGAGCGACATCGCGTTCATACACGGCGAGATGAAGCAGTTCGCCACGAAGGACGACATCACGGCGGTTCGGGGCGAGATGCAGGCGGGGTTCGAGGCAAGCCGCGCCGAAGCTGCCGTTCTCCGCGAGGGCCAGGCGTCCATACGCGGCGAGATGAAGCAGTTTGCCACGAAGGATGACATCGCAGCCATGCGCGGCGAGATGGCGACGAAGGACGATGTCAATCTCGCCATCAGGTCGTCGATATCCGAGCTCAAGGCCGACATGGACCGCCGATTCCTGACGCTGGGCGGCCTCATCATTGCCGCCATGGGAGTGGCAGTGGCCGTGGCAGTGGCAGCGATGAGCTTCCTGAACTCGTGAGGGCCAAGGTTGTGAGCATTGCGAGACGGCCTCCTCGCGCTTGCCCCGTTCCGCCCCTGTGGTATCATTGGCGCATGGCAACGTTGAACGCGCTTGGAGCAACGGCATGGCGGTAGAGACGGCCACACGCGGCGAGACTAGGCAGTTGGCCACGAAGGACGACATCGCCTCCATACGCGGCGAGATGGCGAGAGGATTCGAGGCAATCCGCAGGGAGATGGGACAATCTGCCACGAAGGGCGATGGCGATTTCGCTATCAGGTCGGCCAGGTCCAATGATGACACCTTGTTCCTAGCCCTGGTATTCAGCCTGTTCGCCGCCTCCCTAATTCTCATAGTAGTAATGGCATTGATAGTAGTAGCGACGAGATCCTGAACTTCGTGAGGGTCAAGGTTGTGAGTATTGCGAGACAGGCTCCTCGCGCTTGCCCCGTTCCGCTCCTGTGGTATCATTGCCGCACGGCAAAGTTGAACGCGCTTGGAGCAACGGCATGGCAGTAGAGACGGCCACACGCGGCGAGACTAGGCAGTTGGCCACGAAGGACGACATCGCGGCCATGCGCGGCGAGATGGCGACGAAGGACGAGATGAAGGCGGGGTTCGAGGCAAGCCGCGCCGAGGCAGCCGCTCTCCGCGAGGGCCAGGCAGCCATACGCGGCGAGATGAAGCAGTTTGCCACAAAGAGCGACGTCGCGTCGGTTCGGGGCGAGATGGCGACGAAGGACGAGATGCAGAAGGGATTCGAGGCAACTCGCGCCGAAACGGCCGCTCTCCGCGAGGGCCAGGCGTCCATACGCGGCGAGATGAAGCAGTTCGCCACGAAGAGCGACATCGCGTTCATACACGGCGAGATGAAGCAGTTCGCCACGAAGGACGACATCACAGCGGTTCGGGGCGAGATGCAAGCGGGGTTCGAGGCAAGCCGCGCCGAGGCAGCCGCACTCCGCGAGGGCCAGGCGTCCATACGCGGCGAGATGGCGACGAAGGACGACATCGTAGCTATACGCGGCGCGATGGCGACGAAGGACGATGTCAATCTCGCCATCAGGTCGTCCTACTCCGAGCTCAAGGCCGACATGGACCGCCGATTCCTGACGCTGGGCGGCCTCATGATTGCCGCCATGGGAGTGGCCGTGGCCGTGGCAGTGGCAGCGATGAGCTTCCTGAACTCGTGAGGGCCAAGGTTGTGAACATTGCGAGACCCACAATTGCGAGACGGGCTCCTCGCGCTTGCCCCGTTCGCGCCCTTGACGCTCCTAGAAGTTAGGTTCCTTGTCCCCGCGAGTTGTGGCGCTCTTGCTGGCCGTGGCCTGCGTCGTCTTGGCAATCGAGAGCGCCAACACGGTGGACGCCCTCGATGTGGGCGAAGTCGCGTTCCAGGATGGGGCGGGGAACAACCTTGCGAGCGCCGCCGCCAACGAGCCCGTCGCCTTCTACCTCAACGAGCCGTCGCTGGGGGGAACGTTAGAGGTCCTCTCAGCCGCCTGGTCCGCAGTCCCGGAGGCCGCCCAGCCAAACTCATGGTGGAGCCTGGCCACGGGCAGCCCCCACCCATCCATATATTCGCTCGACCCGGGCAGCTCCTTCGATAGGGACAACCCGGCGAACACGCCGTTGGCCTACGTCGATCCCTGGCCGACGGTCATGGTCGATGGGAGAGAGAATATAGTCGGAGACTTCGATTCGTCAACCGGCGAATTTCTCTTGCTCTACGACGTGAACGCTTCGAGTACTGTGGCGGTTACCTTTCCGTTCCAGGGCGTGGACACCCACTCGGCGGACGAACGGAAGGTGAAGATAACCAGCTCGTCCGACGCCGACGGCGAGTGGGTGGCGTTCTCCGAAGTCGCAAGCCAGACCGACGCATCGCCCCATGGAGATTCCAACCTGTTCAGGGGCGAGGTAACCCCGAGCGACGACATGCTCGCGCTCGGCCAGGGAGACGGGGCAGTGTGGGTGGAGGCCGGCGATACTCTCAGGGTAACGTTCTATGTCGCCGAGGGCGTACCCCCGACACATCACGAGATCAGAGTGTTGACCGCAGCCAACACGCCCACGCCGATACCTACGCCAGTCCCTACGCCTGCAATCAGCGTGGACGAAATCGCGTTCCAAGACGGGGCGGGATCTGTCCTCGCGGCGACTCGGCCCGGCGAGGCGGTCGCGTTCTACGTCAACGCCCCCTCGCTTGGAACCATCGAGACAGCCACTTCCACGTGGTCGGTGATTCCCGATGGCGTGAGGCCCAACTCCTTGTGGAGCCTATTCAATGGCGAGCCGCGCCCCTCCGTCCATTCGCTCGACGCAGGCGCATACGACACGGACCAGCCAGCAAGAACGCCGTTGATGCTCGAACCGCCTCCGAAAGCGCGAGTGGATGGCGCAACAGCGCCCGCGAGCCGATTCACGGACTCCGGCCAATTCAGGCTGCTCAACGCCGTGAACGCATCGAGCACGCTGGCAGTGGTCTTCCAGTTCAAGACGGTGGACGTGTATGAGGCTTCGAGCCGGCGCGCCAGGGTCTTCAGCGAGTCGGACCCTGACGGCGAGTGGCTGGCCTTCTCCGAGGTCACGAGCGAGAGCGACGCCGCGCCGCATGGGGCGACTGGGCTGTTCCGCGGCGAGGTAACGCCGAGCGTGGACATGTCCGCGCGAGCGCGGGGCGACGGGGCGGTGTGGGTGCGGGAAGGCGGCCAGCTCACAGCCGAATTCTACGACGCAGACGGCAACATCGTGGACAGCCACGTGATAGGGGTCAGGGCCGCAGGGCCAGTATTGCCCGATCCGCCCGCTACATCCACGCCTCCCACAGCCACGACCACCCCGCCCGCGACGTCTACGCCTCCCACAGCCACGACCACCCCGACTGCGACGTCTACCCCGACCGCGACGCCCACCCCTATGCCGGCTGGACCTGTAACCTTCCAGAGCGCGCGAGTCGTGACGGCCGGCTCTCCGATAGTGTTCTACGTCAGGCATCCCTCGCTGAGGACCCTGAGAACAGGCTCCGCCGTCTGGAGGAACCTGCCTGCGGCAGTACCCGCAAATACTTACTGGAACCTGCTCACCGGCGCGCCGCATCCTTCCGTCCATTCGATCGAGGCGGACGCGCCCTTTGACGCGGGCAACGTTGCGAAAACGCCGCTGTCGCGCGACCCGCTCCCCGAGGCGCGGGTCAGCACGACCACTCCGATGAGGGCCAGCAACGGGGTACGGTTTCTGCTCGGCAGAATGGAAGCGTCCGGCCAATTCAGGCTGCTCAATCACGTGAACGCATCGAGCACGCTGGAGGTGATATTCGAGTTCGACGTCGTGGACGTGTACGATGCTTCGAGCCAGCGTGTCAGGGCCGCCAGCTCGGCGAACCCCGATGGCGAATGGCTGGCATTCTCCGAAGTTACAAGCGCGACCAGCACGGCCCCACATCCCACTTCAGGCGTGTTCAGGGGCGCGGTAACTCCCAGCAAGGACACGGGCGCGAGAGCCCAGGGCGATGGCGCGGTGATGGTCAGGGCAGGCGATACACTGACGATTACGCTATATCAGGCCGACGGCAAGACGCCTATCGCCTCCGACGAAATCAAGATAGCGGGCCCACCTTCGCCCCGCCGGCCAACCCCAACCCGCCCTAACGTCCCAGCGCCAGCGCTCAATACGCCCACGCCCACTCCGACCTTCACCCCTACGCCCACTCCGACCTTCACCCCTACGCCCACGCCAACCCGCACACCCACGCCTGCGCCGACTCCAACGCCTGCGCCAACCCGCACACCTATGCCAACGCTAACGCCCACTCCGACCTTTACGCCAACGTCCAGCCCTACGCCGACCTCCACGCCAACGCCCAGCCCTATGCCGACCTCCACGCCAACACCCAGCCCCACTTCGACGTTCACGCCAACGCCAAGCCCAACTTCGACGTTCACGCCAACGTCCAGCCCTACGCCGACCCTCACGTCAACGCCCACTCCTACGCCGACCTCCACGTACACGCCTACGCCCACCCCGACTCTCATACCCACGCCTGCGCCTATTCCAACCCTCAGCCCCTCGCCGACACGGATACCGTCCGCGACGCCGACGCCCACGCCGTCGCCTCCTCCGCCCATTGCGGCAGCGCGGGCCGCCGTTCCCATGACAACGCCAACCGCCACGGCGACCCCGTTCGACACTCCAGGCCCTGGCGTTCAGGATGCTGCAGACCCGTGGTACGAGAGCTGGCTCCTGGCAGCGGCGGCGTTCGTGGTGGCTTCGGCCATCGTGTGGGCGCTGGGACGGCGGTCCAGCGCAGGTCTTCGCGACGATTCTTGACGTGTAGGCCATGCGGGCGCCGCCAGTATTGCGCGTATCTAGGTTTGCGTAGCGCTGGACTAATGGGGATGTCTTCTCTATCATTAGAGATATAGATGCCCATAACAGGTAGATAATCCGGCGGCGGGGTCTCGTTCCCCGCGCCCGGGCGATAGTAAGGAGACAGAAGGTGAGACCAGATTCGCAGCGATCGCTTCCGGCGGCGAAGGCCGGATTTGGAGTATTGGCAGCCCTGCTTGGGGTCGTCGCGCTGACGATGGCGCTGCTTGCGCTTCCCGCCGGGCCCGCTCTGGCGCAGGAGTCCACCCCTACACCGCCGCCCGTGAGCGGCGGCCCCCCGCCGATCCCCGCCGAATACAACGGCACGGTGCTGGTCGGAGGGCAAGCGCCGCCGGACGGCATCACCTTCGTGGCGAGAATCGGCACGGTGTACGAGTCCTCCCCGGTGACTGTGACGGCCGGCCAGTTCTTGGGCTTGGATATCGCGCCGCTGGACGGCGCCCTGGTGGGAAGCCCTGTAACGTTCCACCTGGGCGGAACGGTGCAAGCCGACCAGTCGATTCGGTTCAGTCCGTTGTTCGAGGCAGGCCATTTGGACCTGACGTTCCCCAGCCTGCCGGAGCCGACTGTCACGCCTACGCCTGAGCCGACAGAGATCCCGACGGCCACTCCGACTGTGGCAGCCGCGCTGCCGGCCGTCTATTCGGGGAATATAGTGGTCGCGGGCGGCCACGTTCCCGCGGGAGCGACCCTGGT
Source organism: uncultured Dehalococcoidia bacterium (assembly GCA_958296115.1). Taxonomy (GTDB): domain Bacteria; phylum Chloroflexota; class Dehalococcoidia; order Lucifugimonadales; family CAJWER01. The sequence continues at coordinate 601,280 of OY282442.1, read as the reverse complement.
AGCCCGCATCGGGAGCTACGAATCGCCGCCCGCCGAAATCCAGGGGGACAGCTACTCTAACCTGGTTATCGCTCCGAACGATACGGCCTTGCTGGGGCAGGCGATAGTCTTCGCGCTCGCTGGAGTCGAGTCCGAGACCAGCGAGATCTATGAGAGCGGCAAGATCAATCAGGCCCTTACCCTCGTGTTCGTAGGCCTGCCAACACCCACGCCTACGCCGGTTCCGCCCACTGCGACACCGGTTCCGCCCACGGCCACGCCGGTTCCGCCCACGGCCACGCCGGTTCCGCCCACGGCCACGCCGGTTCCGCCCACGGCCACGCCGGTTCCGCCCACGGCCACGCCGGTTCCGCCCACGGCCACGCCGGTTCCGCCCACGGCCACGCCGGTTCCGCCTACGGCCACGCCTGTTCCGCCCACTGCGACACCGGTTCCGCCCACTGCGACACCGGTTCCGCCTACGGCCACACCGGTTCCGCCCACGGCCACCCCAGTTCCGCCAGCGCCCACGGCGGTTCCCACGGCCGCGCCTACGGCTACGCCGGTTCCGGAGTCGAGCGGCGGGATGGGGACTCTCATCCTGATACTGGCGCTGGTGGTGGTCTTGGCGGCAGCCGGGGGCGTCGGGGCTTACCTCGTGATGTCTAGGCGCAACCAGTACTAGGGAGAACGCAGAGCTAGAATGGGAATGGGGGTTGGCAGCAACGGCGGCAAGGCCAAGCATGGGGTTTGGACGGCCCTGTTCGCGGTCGTTGCCGCCGTTGGGCTGGCGCTGGCAGCGGCGTCCTCTGGCGGGCCGGCGCTGGCGCATGTTCCCACGGCGACCCCCACGCCTACGCCAGACCTTCCGCGAGGCCTGCCGCCGCTGCCCGCTATCTATTCAGGCAGCGTGCAGGTCGCGGGAGAAGCTCCGCCCGACGGGCTAACTGTCGTGGCGCAGGTCGGCGGCATCTACGAGTCGGAGCCCGTGCCCGTGACGAACGGCACGTTCAGAGGACTGACGATTAGCGTGGACGACCCGGCCCTAGTTGGCAGCTCGGTGACGTTCCACTTGGACGGGGTAGTCGAGGCGGCGGAGTCCGTCGGGTTCGTGCCGCTGGACACGCCTAGCCTCACGCTGACCTTCCCGAACCTGCCGCCCCCGCCTCCTACGCCTACTCCGACGGCTACCGCGGTCCCGACCAGCACGCCCACGCCGCGGCCAGCGAACCCGGCGATCTATTCGGGGCGGCTGATAGTATCGGGCGGGCCTGCCCCGCCAGGAGCCGATCTGACGGCGAGCGTGGGAAGCTACCAATCCCTGCCCGCGGTGGTCTCGGAAGACAGCTACGCGAACTTGGTGGTCGCGCCGCATGACCCCAAGCTGCTGGACCAGCGGATACTCTTCACGCTCGGCGACGTGCGCGCTTCGCGGACGGATACCTACCAGAGCGGGAAGGTCGCCCAGAGCTTCGACCTGGTGTTCGCGTTCCCAACGCCGGAGCCCACGAATACGCCGACGCCGAAGCCCACGAATACGCCGACGCCGAAGCCCACGAATACGCCGACGCCCAAGCCCACGAGCACGCCAACGCCCAAGCCCACGAGCACACCGACGCCGAAGCCGACGAGTACGCCCACGCCCACGAATACACCGACGCCTGTGCCTCCGACGGCGACGGCGACGCCCACGAACACGCCTACGCCCAGGCCGACGAGCACGCCGACACCGGAGCCGACGAGCACGCCGACGCCCAAGCCGACGAGCACGCCGACACCCAAGCCGACGAATACGCCTGTGCCTCCGACAGCGACGCCTACTATCGCGCCGACGGTTGCGCCGGCCCCTGTCAGGGGAGGCGGCCCGGGCTCCCTGATATTCGTCATCGCGGTCTCGGTGGTTGCGCTGGCGTCCATCGGCGGCATGACGTACTACTTCGTCAGGGGCCGGTACTCATAGAGTCTCGCCTCAGGGCGCATTTGGACGCGGTTACACGATGAAACCGCATGGCTCCGCCCTAGACGCCGTTACCTCGTAACCGACTGCGGCCCCCCGGCTGGGCTATAATGTTGGAATGTTCCATGCGCGGCGAATCGCGGCATTCGGGATATTTCTGCTGGCGGCGGCGGCCTGCGCCGCGCCCGCCGCGCAGCCGTCGCCGTCTGACGCGAGAGCGCCGACGGCCCAGCCCACGGCTTCGGCGCCGACGGCGACCCCGATGGCTGACCCGACCGCCCTTCCGACTGCCACGCCCGCCCCTGCGCCGCACACCCCAACCCCCGTCCCCGAGCCCACTCGGGAGCCCCGGAAGATAGACTTGGGGTCCGGCAAGCTGGCGCCGGACTTCGAGATCGAGCTGGTCGACGGCGAGAAGGTTACGCTGTCGAGCTACCAGGGGAAGGTCGTCCTGCTCAACTTCTGGGGCACCTGGTGCCCGCCGTGCAGGGCCGAGATGCCCGCGCTGCAGCGCATATGGGAGGAGTACGAGGATAGGGGCGTCGTATTCCTGGGCGTTGCGATCTACGACGAGCCGGCGGAGGTCGAAGATTTCGCGGAAAGCTACGGCATCACCTATCCGTTGGGGATAGACACGCTGGGCCATCTGACGGTCTCCTACCGGGTAACGAGCTTCCCTACTACCTTCCTGATAGACCGCGAGGGCAACGAGACGCGCCGCATCGTAAATCCAGTCAACGAGGGCTTCCTGCGCATCTTCCTGAACGGGATGCTGAAGGACGAGCAGGAGGACAGCGGATAGATGGCGGCGAGACGTGAGAATGAATACGCTGGAGGGCGTTGACATGGCAGAAGCCGAGGTCGTGAAGAGGTCGGACACGGACGCCACGGAGAGGCCGAGCGCTAGCCGTCCCGTGGTCTCAGGAACGCAGGGCGTCATATCTAGCGGGCATTACCTGACGTCGATGGCGGGAATGCGGATGATGCTGTCGGGGGGCAACGCCTTCGACGCGGTTGCGGCGGCGGTCTTCGCGGCCGCGGTGGTGGAGCCGATAGCGTCGTATTCTCTGGCCGCGGAGAGCGTCTTCATGCTCTACGACGCCCGCTCCGGCGACCTCAAGTCGCTGAGCGGCCAGGGCGCGGCCCCCAGCAAGGCGACGGCGGGCTTCTACCGTTCGCGCGGCCTGGACGCCATCCCGACGGGGCCGGGCCTGGACGCTCCGCTGGCGTTCACCGTTCCCGGCGTGGTCCACGCCACCATCTCGATGCTCGACAGATACGGCACGAAGCGCCTGGGCGAGGCCATTGCGCCTGCTGTGCAGTACGCCGAGTCGGGAATGCCGCACTACAGGTACATGCTGGACGCGCTGGGCGCGGAGTCCACCGCCCGGCAGTTCGCGCTGTTCCCGCCAGGCGGCTCCGATGTCTTCTACGATGGCGGCAAGCTGCCGAAAGAGGGCGCCATGCTGCTCCAGCCTGGCCTTGCGCGGACGTTGAAGGCGATGGCGTCGGCGGAGGCGGCGTCTCCGGGCGGCCGCTCGGAGGGTCTGCAGGCGGCGATAGTCGAGTTCTACCGCGGCGGGATTGCGGAGCTGATAGCCGAATCGTCAGCGAGCGTCGGCGGAGTCCTCGAATACGACGACCTGGCGGGGTACGAGTCGCAGTTCGAGGAGCCGCTCTCGACGACCTTCGCGGGCTTCGAGATATACTGCCAGCGCACTTGGTCCCAGGCGGCGGCGCTGCTGCAGACGCTGAACGCGCTCGAGGGCTTCGACCTGAAGGCCATGGGACACAACACCCCCGCCTACGTCCACACGGTCGCCGAGGCGATGAAGCTGGCGATGGCTGACCGCCACGCCTTCTACGGCGACCCGGACCACGCGGACGTGCCCGTGGACGGGCTGCTCTCGAAGGAGTACGCCGCAGCCCGCGCCGCGATGATAGACCCGGCCCGCGCCGCGCCGGAGATGCCCGCGCCGGGCGATCCCTGGCGGCATTCGGCGCGTCCGGCGCCGTCTAGCGCGGTGTCCGCGCCCTTTGGCCCGTCGAACGGCGATACGGGCGGAGAGGGCGGCACGACCCACGTTGCGGCAATCGATCGCGACGGCAACCTGGCGTGCGCGACGCCCAGCGGCGGCTCGTTCGGCAAGTCCGTATTCTTCCCGGATCTGGGGTGCGCCCTCAGCACTCGCATCGAGATGTTCAACCTGTCGGAAGGCCATCCCAACGTCGTCCAGCCCGGCAAGCGGCCGCGCACCACGCTGGTCAACTACATCGCGGCCAAGGACGGCGCGCCCGTGATGACGTTCGGCTGTCCAGGCGGCGACCACCAAGCGCAGGGCAACCTCCAGCTAATGCTGAACACGCTGGTGTTCGGCATGAACCCGCAGGAGGCCATCGAAGCCCCGCGTTTCGCCACCGACAGCGCCCCCGACTCCTTCTACCCGCACACTTACTTCCCCGGCAGGCTGTCGCTGGAGCCGGGGTTCTCGGCGGAGACCGCCGACGCGCTGTCGCGGCTGGGCCACGAGGTCGCCAGGTCGAGCGTCTGCGGCATGGGGGCGACGGTAACCCGCCGCGACGCTGACACCGGCGTCATGAGCGCCGGCGCAGACCCAAGACGGACCTGCTACGCGATGAGCTGGTAACCGGCCGCCTTATTCCCTCTCCCTTGATGGGAGAGGGTTAGGGTTAGGGTGATTCAGGATGCCAAAACTACCTGGAACCAGTATCAGCCTTCGGGGTTGGTCGGCTCCAGGTAGGAGCCGAAGGTGAAGGCGAAGATGGCTAGCTGGTCGGAGTTGGAGCTGAGCTTGAGCTCGTGGCCCGCGTATTCCGGCAGTTGGACGATGTGGTACATGTCGGAAGCGCTCACCCGAACGAAGCTATTGCCCTCGTCGTCGAACATAACGTCGGACCCAGCCTCTGAGGCGTCTAGGGGTCGGTCGTCTATGGTGACCCGGACGTCGTAGGGCTGCTCTCCCTCGCTCAGTACGACGTTGACCTCGATGGCGCGGAAGTTGATGGCGAGGTAGTCCTCGTAGCCCTCGGTCACGCGGGAGTGGGTGAGCTCCTCGAGGCCGTTCAGCCACTGCCCCTGTAGGTAGATGTGGTGGTTCCGATGGTCGCCGGGGTCTTCGTAGAGCAGGTCCTGGTTCGGGGCGCCGTAGAAGTCCTCGTGCAGGACGTATGGGGGAGCTCCGGACCGTAGGGCGCCGAAGTTGCGGATGAAGCCGGCGTAGAGTTCCCGGGTCTGCCTGGCGAACGGGTCCGCGCCGGTGAAGGCTCTCTCGTCCACCTCGCGCTCCGGCTCGGCGCTGATGGCGACGGTGGCCAGGGACGCGCCCGCCTCGACGAGCAGCTCGCGTATCTGCGCCTCCGTCTCGACGTAGGCTCCCTCCCCGAAGTGCTCGTACCTGATAGCGCCGTCCTTGTCTATCAGGTACTTGGCGGGCCAGTACTGGTTTTCGAAGGCGCGCCACGTGGCATGGTCGTTATCCTGCGCGATAGGGTATTCGAGGCCGTAGTCGTCTCGCGCCATCACGACGTTTTCGGGCAGCTTCTCGAACTCGAACTCTGGCGCGTGGACCCCAAGGATGACCAGGCCCTTGTCGGCGTACTTGTCGTGCCACTCCTTGATGTAGGGAAGGGTGCGGATGCAGTTGACGCAGGTGTAGGTCCAGAAATCTATGAGGACGACCTGGCCGCGCTTGTCCGCGAGGGAGAATGGCTCGGTGTTGAGCCAGCCGTCGAGGCCCGTGAGCTCCGGGGCCGTCTTGGCGGCGCTGGCGGCGTTGGCCGAGCCGCTGGGCAGCAGGCTCACGGCTGGCCGAGTGGGCTCGGGGGTAGGCGTATCCGCGGCCGGGGGCTGCGTGGGCGGGACGGTCGTCGGGGTGGGCTCGGGAGCAGGCGTCGGGGGCGCGGTGGGAGCCGCGGTCGGCTCTTCGGGCGCGGCGGGCGAGCCGCAGGCTGCCGCCAGCAGCGGCACGACGAATGCGGCTATCAGGGCTAGGTAGAGGGGCGCTGTCTTCCTCATTGTGGTCTCCTCGAGCCTGTGGGCCAAGCCGGAGGCCGCACTTGCTCTCCACGCTTTACGTAACCATTATAGGCCCGGGAGATTGCGCCCGCGTGAACAACCTTAAGGAATTGTGAACCGCGGGCGGCCTAACGCTTCTTGACGAGCGCCCAGGCTCCCGGCAGCAGCAGGGCTGCCGCCACGAGCTTCACGGCGTCGCCGCCTATGAAGGGATACAGCCCGCCGCGCAGGGTCATGTCGAGCACGTTCGCTCCGCCCTGGGACTGGAAGTAGCCGTACAGGCCCTCGTTGTTGGCGATATGGACTGCAAGCCACGGCAACCCGACCAGGTAGATGACGATGTTGCCCAGCAGCATTGCGAGGGGGACTGTGGACCTGCGGTCCCAGCCGCGCTCCGCCAGCAGCCCGACGAGGTATGCGGCTAGGATGAAGCCGACTATGTAGCCGCCGCTCGCCATGCTCCACACGAGCCCGTCGCTCCCGGACCATGGGAGGACGAGATGGAAGGTCTTTTCAGCGAGGAAGCCGGAGCCTGGCGCGAAGACTGGTACGGACGCCATGCCCATGAGCATATAGACCAACATGCTCATGCCGCCGCGCCAGCTGCCCAAGGCCCCGCCCGTTATCAGGACGCCGAAGGTCTGGCCGGTTATGGGCACGACCGTGGTGGGTATCTTGACAGAGACTTGGGCGCAGAGAGCGACCAACAGGGCGAAGCCGACGATGAGCCCGACATCTACGGCCACGCGAGCGGCCAGGGATTCGGAGGGAATGTCCGGCAGGACTACGTCTATGAGCGCCCGCGGTCGTGCGGCAGCTTGCATTTCAGCTATCTCCTTGGGAGGTTGGGCCGCCTATAGCCGCGTGCGCTTGTCGGCGGGCGTGTAGATGGAGCCTTCGGGAACCCTGGGAGCCCTGCGGCCGCGCAGGACCGCGGGGAGCCTTGCGGCTGCCAGGGATGCGAGCGCGCCGCTGGCAAGGGCGGCGGGAGCTTTCAGCAGAAAATCTCGGCGCGAGTAGTCAGCCTTGTTCATCGCGTCTCTCCGGATGTCGTTCGCGGCATTATATCATGAGGGGAGGAGCGAGGCGCGAATTGATACGGATTGGCAAAGCGGTGGGGTATGCGTAGGCCGAAGGAGTCCGGGCTATGCGGTCTCGCCCGTAGTCAGCTCGAACGGCAGATCTCTGTCCTCGTAGCGTGCCAGGATGAACAGCAGGTCGGAGAGGCGGTTGAGGTACTTGAGTATCTCGGGGTTGGGCAGCTCTCCGTCGTCTTTGAGGGCGACCGCCCGGCGCTCGGCGGTACGCAGTAGGCTCCTAGCCAGATCCATTGCCCCGGAGCCAGCTGACGCGCCTGGCACGATGAATGCGCCCGGAAGCCTCACCTTCGCCTTCAGGTCGTCTATCGAGTCTTCCAGGGCGGTCACCATGTCGGCGGAGACCGGGGCGTAGTATTCTCGAAGCTTGTCGAGGTCGGATGGGGGGGTCGCGAGCTCCGAGCCGACGATGAAGAGCTCGCGCTGGAGGCGCAGCAGGGTCTCCTTGACGCAGGCATCCTTGCACAAGGCGCGGGCCAGCCCCATCGCCGATATGGCGCTGTCCAGGCTGCCGTATGCCTCGGTCCTAAGGCTGGCTTTCGAGAGCCGCTGCCCGAACAGCAGCGCGGTATCTCCCGCGTCCCCCCGCTTCGTGTAGAGCTTCATGGGTACATAGGGTAATGGGCGCTGACGCTCTGGGTCTAGTACTGGTTCTAGGTACAGAAATCCCGAAACGTATCCCCCAACCCCGCTTTCCCATATGCGCTATCATCCCCACTATCCTGCCCACCCGGAGGCCGCGTGTGCTCCCCCGCGACATAGACCCCATCACCTTCGAGGTCATACGCAACGGCCTCGATACCCTCGTGGACGAGATGGCCCTCACCGTCATGCGAACTGCCCATTCCGGCGTCGTCAAGGACGCCATGGACTACTCCACCGCCTTCTGCGACCGCAATGGACAGGTCGTCGCCCAGGGACTCACCATCGTCTGCCACCTCGGCTCCTTCCCCGATGCCGTCGCATCCGTCATCCACAAGTACGGCGGCGCCATGGCAGAGGGCGACGTCTTCATCCTCAACGACCCCTACGGCTCCGGCGGCATTCACCTGCCCGACATCTACGTCATACAGCCTGTATTCGTGGACGGCCAGCCCGAAGGCTTCGCTGGCGTAGTCGCGCACCACACCGACGTTGGCGGCATAGTGCCAGGCTCGAACTCGACGGACTCGACCGAGATATACCAGGAGGGCCTCCGAATCCCGACCCTCCGGCTCTACGACCGCGGCGAGCCCGTCGAGGCCGTATTCGAGCTCCTCCGAGCCAACGTCCGCGTTCCCGACAAGGTCCTCGGCGACCTGCGCGCCCAGATAGCCGCCGCGCGGACGGGCGAGCGCGGGCTCATGCGACTCACCGACCGCTACGGCGTCTCCGCCGTCCGCCGGCACATGGACGCCCTCATAGACCACTCGGAGCATCTCGCCCGCGAGGAGATAGAGGCCCTCCCGGACGGCGTGTACCGAGCCACAGGGCACATCGACGCCGACAACGTGGCCGATGGCCCGTTGGTCCTGCAGGTCGCCGTGTCCATCGAAGGCGACCGCGTAACCGCAGACTTCACCGGCTCCTCGCCCCAGATGAAGGCGGGCATAAACTCGCCGATCCCCTTCACCAAGGCCGCCGTCTATGGCTCGCTCCGACTCCTCATGGACCCTGGCATCCCCAACTCCGCAGGCTACACCCGGCTCATAGACGTCCGCGCCCCGCTCGCCAGCGTCGTCAACCCCGTCCTGCCAGCCGCCTGCGGGGCCCGCGGCATCACGGGCTTCAGGATAATGGACACAGCGCTCGCCGCCCTTGCCCAAGCCGTGCCCGGCAAGGTCCCCGCCGACGGCGAGGGCGGCAACACCATCATCAGCATCGGCGGCCACGCCGACACCGGCGCGTTCGCCTACGTGGACCTCTTCGCCGGCGCGCGCGGCGCAAGGCCCACCGGCGACGGCCCCGACGGCGTGGCTCATCCGGCCGCCAACATATCCAACACCCCCGTCGAGATAGCCGAGGTGGAGACGCCGGTGCGTATCGAGGAGTACGCCCTGCTGCCAGACTCCGGCGGCGCGGGCAAGTACCGCGGCGCGCTCTCCGAGGTCAGGAGCGTCCGCTGCCTCGCCAGCGAAGCCCTGCTCCAGCTGCGCTCCGACAAGCGCCGATACCCTCCCTTCGGACTCCAGGGCGGCAGTCCAGGCGCTCCCTCCTGCAACATCCTAAACCCCAACACCGACCGCGAAGCCATCCTCACCACCATGGGCACCGCTCCCATGAAACGCGGCGACCTGATTCGCCACGAGCTCGCCAGCGGAGGCGGATGGGGCAGCCCGCTAGAACGCGACCCCAAAGCCGTCCTCGCCGACTACTTGGACGAAAAGGTTACCGCCGAGCACGCCCGCGAGGTGTACGGCGTAGTCATAGACGAAGAGAGCCAGGCCGTGGACGTGAAGGCCACGGAGCTGCTGCGCCAAGACACGGCCCTGTCTTCAGTTGGCAGGCCCTGCGAATAGGCGCTAGTACTGGTTCAATGTAGTATTGGCGTCCTGAATCACCCTCACCCTTGACGGGAGAGGGATAAGGCGGGACTGCCTACCCTTCATATCTAAATGGATGGGGCGCTAGAATCCGTGCCTTGGGGTTAGATCTTAGTCCGCACAGGAGATAGGCCGTGAAAGTTACCGACGTGAGGCTGGAGTCCTACCGATGGCCGAGGCGCAAGCCGATTCGCAACGGGCGGTACGTCTATCCGACGGCGGGACTGGAGGTGGTCCACGTCGATACAGACGAGGGGGTGAGCGGGCTTGGGCTGGCGGCCGGGGTGGATAGCGCCGTCGGCATCGGGCGCGAGATACTGGGGCACCTCAAGCAGTACGTCGTAGGCCAGGACCCCTTCGACACCGAGCGCGTCTGGGACGATATGTGGCAGCCCAAGCTGGTCGGGCGCAGGGGAATCACCACCCGCGTCATCAGCGGCATTGACATCGCCCTCTGGGACCTGAAGGGCAAGGCGGCGGGCCAGCCGGTATACAAGCTGCTGGGCGGATACGCCGACCGCATCCCCGTCTATATCGCCGGCGGCTACTACGAGGAGGGCAAGGGGCTAGACGATCTGGCCAAGGAGATGGAGACAGCCTTGGCGACAGGGGCGTCCGCCGTGAAGATGAAGATAGGCGGAGCGCCAATCAAGGACGACGTCGAAAGGGTCAGGGTCGTGCGCGAGACGATTGGGCCAGACGCCAAGCTCATGGTGGACGCGAACTGCGCTTACAGGTACTACGAGGCCATCGAGATAGCGCGGAAGATGGAACCCTACGACGTCTTCTGGTTCGAGGAGCCGGTCAATCCCGACGACTACAAGGGGCACAAGCTGATCAGCCAGGCAACCTCGATCCCCATCGCCACGGGCGAGAACGAGTACACGCGGTACGGGTTCCGCGACCTGATAGAGAGCCGAAGCGCCGCCATCATCCAGCCGGACGCCCTGATAATGGGCGGCGTCACCGAGTTCATGAAGGTCGCGGCCCTGGCGCAGGCGCACGACCTGCCGCTCGCCGCGCACGGCACGCAGGACGTACACGTTCACCTGATGACCGCCGTGCCCAACGGGCTGATACTGGAGTACTACAGTACCTCGACCGACCCCCTTCGCGCCGAGATGCTGATGGACAACCTCCAGGTCGAAGACGGCTGCGTGCGCCCTCCGGACAAGCCGGGGTTGGGCATCGAGCCCAACGAGAAGGTATTGCGGCGCTACCGAGTGATTTGAGCTTCGCCTATTCCGCTATCCAGTTTAACTGGCTGCGGCGGCTTCGATAGACTCCGCGCCGACTTGGAAGTATCCCGGCGGTGAGATGAGACCATGAGAGAACCCAACGGAAGCTGGAGCGGCGCGACGGGCGGGACCGCCAGGACCGCAGCCGAGCAGGACCTGCGGTACGGCAGCGGGCTGCTTCACCGCGAGAGCGGCGGATGGCCAAGCTACTTCGCGGTTACTTCGCCGAGCGCCTACCGGGCGGCGCGGCCATACCTGGACCGCGAGCCGGCGGGGTTCGGCTACGCCCGGCTGCTCGACTGGACGCATCTACAGGACATTGCCGACAGCGTCCCCGGCGGTGTCGAACTCATCGTCGGCGTGGGCGGCGGCGTGGCGGTCGACGCCTCCAAGTACGTCGCCCTCGAGAAGGGGCTGCCTCTCGTTCTCGCTCCGACCATAGTGTCCACCGGCGCTATCATCCACAGCTTCTTCGCCAAGTGGAAAGGGCACAAGACGATCGACTCGCCCGATACCTGGCCGTGGATCAACTTCGACCACGCGGTGATAGACTACGACCTCGTGCTGGAGGCCCCCTACTACCTGAACACGGCAGGGCTTGGGGACGTGCTCTGCGGCTATTCGGGCTTCTGCGAATGGCGTCGCAACGCCAGGCTGGGCATCGGCGAGCCATTCGACGAGTCGGCCGCCGCGCCAACAGCCGATTACTTCCGCCAAATAGTCGAGGGATTCCCCCTAACCCTCGATTCCGCGGGCGGCCTGACCCCCGACAGCGTCCGCCTGATAATGGAGGCCGTCCGGGACAGGGACGCGAAGAACCTGCGGAGCCCGGCGGCTCCCATGGCCGACCATCCGCTGTGGCTCGCCGCCGAGGAGATAAACGGCAGGACGTGGATACACGGCGAGTTCGTCGCCCTGTCCGCGGTCGTGATAGCCTGGCGCTGCGAGGAGGGCGTGGACACCCTCACGGGGTGGCTTGACGCCTGCAAGGTCAGGTGGCGGCCCGGCGACGTGGGCGTTGCCCGCGAGGAGCTCCTCAAGGCCCTGGAACATGCGCCGGCGTTCATGTCCGACGCCTCTCGAGGCAACGACGTCCGGTCCATCCTCCGCGAGCGGCCGATAACCGGCGCAAGGTTCGACGCCCTATGGTCGTTCCTCCAGTCGGCGTGAGTCCCTCCCGCAGGGCCGGCGGACTTGACTATCGGGGGTGTCCGCCCTATCGTTGATAGTGCGCGGGAGTAGCTCAGTGGTAGAGTTCCTGCCTTCCAAGCAGGATGTCGCGGGTTCGAATCCCGTCTCCCGCTCCACCTCCGCATACAGCCCCGCGCACTTGCCCGAACCCGCCCGGAGGAGTATATGACCGCCCTGCCCACACTGCTAGACGTGATAGAAGCGCGCCGACGAATCGAGCGCCACATAGTGCGCACGCCCCTGCATCACTACACCTCGCTCGACCGCCTGATAGGCGCGGAGATACACGTCAAGCACGAGAACCACCAGCTGCTCGGCTCCTTCAAGATGCGCGGCGCTCTCAACGTCGTGTCGCAGCTCACCGACGCCCAGATGGAGCGCGGGATAGTATCCGCCTCGACAGGCAACTTCGGCCAGGGCATCGCCTACGCCGCAAAGCTGCTGGGGAGCGTCGCCGCGGTCGTCATGCCCGAGGACGCGAACCCGGACAAGGTCGAGTCGATGCGGCGGCTGGGAGCCAGCGTCATCTTCCACGGCCAGGACTTCGACGACGCGCGCGAGCACGCCGAAAGGCTGTCGCGCGAAGAGGGCTATATGTACGTCCACTCGGCCAACGAGCCGGGCCTGGTCCCAGGCGTCGGCACGTACTCCCTCGAAATCATGGAAGACCTGCCCGACGTGGAAGTCATCATCGTGCCAGTGGGCGGCGGCAGCGGCGTATGCGGCGCGTGCGTGGCGGCCAAGTCACTGAACCCCAACGTCCAGGTCTATGGGGTCCAGTCCGAGAGCGCCCCCGCCGCGTACCTGTCCTGGAAGGAAGGCAGGGTCGTCGAATCCCCCATGGGCACCTCGGCCGAGGGCCTCGCCACCCGCAGCGGCTACGAGTACACCCAGCGCATCATGCGCGAGCTCATGGACGACTTCATCCTCGTTTCAGAGGCGGAGCTCGACCAAGCCGTGCTGCTGCACCTGGAGAACACCCACAACCTGACCGAGCACGCCGGAGCCGCCTCGCTCGCCGCCGCCGTCAAGATCAAAGACCGGCTGGCGGGCAAGAAGGTCGCCCTGGTCATGAGCGGGGCCAACATCACCCTCGACCAGCTAAGGGCCGCGATGAGCCGGTAGCCGCTGCCGCCGCCGTTTCCAGCATCTCGGCCTTGATGCGCCTTGCCGCCGACGGCCCCCGGTACACCATGCCGGTGTATATCTGCGCCGTGTCCGCGCCCGCGTCCAGCGCCTCCCGCGCGTGCCGCCCGGTGAAGATGCCGCCGCAGGCGTTGACCGCGATGCCGGGGCCGACCTCCCGGCGGACGTCGCGCGCCAGGTCCAGCATCCGGGAGTAGATGGGCCGTCCGCTGAGCCCCCCCTTGCCCACCGCGAGCCTGTCGTCCTCGACGGGCCGGGAGTTGGCGACCGTCAAGCCGTCCACCCCGGCGGCTCGGCAGGCGCGGGCCAACGAGAGGACCGCTTCCTCGCCGCCGTCCGCCTCCGGGTACGGAGGCAGCTTGACCAGCAAGGGCTTGCTCCTCCCCTCGTTGACCGCGCCGAGCAGGTCGGACAGGACAGACGCCTCGTGAAATATACGGAGTCCGGCGGTGTTCGGCGAGCTGATGTTCACCTCCACCGCGTCCACCAGCGGCTCCAGCGTCCGATGGCACCTCGACACGTCCTCCGCCGACGTGCCCGCAATGCTGACCACTATAGGCGTGTCGCCGGTCTTGCCGCGCGCGCGGGCCAGCTCGCGCGCCGCCGCGGCCAGGCCCCTTCCCGGAAATCCGAGGGCGTTGACCAGGGACTCCCCGGACCGGTCGAGGAACACCCTGGGCTTGCGATTGCCCGCCCTTGGCAAGAGCGTCACCGTCCCCGCGACCAGGTATCCGAAACCCAGCCGAGCCAGGGACGGCAGCAACCGGCAATCCTTGTCCAAGCCCGCCGCAAGCCCTACGGGGTTGCGGAGCCGGATGCCGCACCACTCGACGGCGAGGCGCGGGTCGTCCGGCCTCGGCTGTCCTGCCGCCGCCTTCCACAACGGCCCCGCGCGGAGCGTGTACAGAGCGAGCCTCTGCGCGGTCTCTGCAGGCAGGATGGCGGCGAGAATAGGACGCGCGATATGCTTGTAGAGTTCGGGCGCCAAGCCTCCTCCGCGTCAATGAGCTTGCGGCCGGTAGCGTAACACAGGGCGAGGAGGCGCGCATCCAGCGCTAACGCCAGGGCAATCCCATCCCCAATCCCGAAAATTGCCCCAAAATTGCCCCATAGCGCCCCTTGACACCGCGAGAACAGCCGTGCTAGTCTGGTAGACGGCCCGAAGGGGCGTACACCAAACGAGCACAGACCCTCCTCTGCCATCGGCATTCATGCACGCCGCTGTTGTTGGGACGGGACACCCGCTGTATGAGAAGGTCGCTCTGTGTTTCGGCGCCTCGCCAGGAGGACGTAGTGCCAAATGCGTCTCCCCCGTTCCAGGTGCGGACTCTCGGACGACCGGGAGGACCGTAGCCAGCGCAGCCCGACGCCTTGGCGGGTGGAAGGTCCAAGCGCGAAACGCAGGCGGTCCCGCAAGGGCCCGTCAGCCGTCCGGGAAAGTTAGAGGAGGGGCTGCACCCCCAGTGTCGGCGGGCGATCGACGTCGGCATCCTCGAAGCAAGTACCGGAGTCACTGCCTTGCAAGGCAAACTCATCTCCCGCGAGAGCGGGGGAAACCAGGAGTAGATAGGGCGCGGGTCGCAAGACCCGCCAAGTACCCTCTCCCTCACGGGGGAAAGGGCCAGGGTGAGGGCAAACCCCCCGCCCTGTGTCCCCTCCCCCGAAGGGAAAGGGCCAGAATAAGGGCGATTCCCCGCCCCGTCCCTCTCCCCAGACGGGAGAAGGGCTAGGGTGAGGGCGATAAGCCCGCAAAGGAGCCGACCGAGACAATGCGAACATAGACGAAGGCGCCAACAAGGCGCCACTCTTACCCCCTCTCCCTTGACGGGAGAGACCACAGGGTGAGGGTGACTCAGCGCGCCTGCGCTCCCAGGATGACCCGCGAAGGTGTATCATCTGACCCATGTCCACCAGGGTAGCCATCGGCGCGCTCATCCTCATAACCGGGGTGCTGTTGTCGCCCTTGGGCTCCACCCTGGGCTTCCTGCTGGGACAGTTCGTCCCCGCCTTGGATAACCTCTTGCTACGGCTCCCGTTGCTCTACATACTCGGCGGCGCGGTGTGGCTCGTCGCGAGCAGGTTCAAGGCGGTGAAAGGTCCTATTGCGATAATCGCCGCCGCGCTCCTGTTCGAACTCGGTCTGATTAGGTACGGCGCGGTACTCGTTGGCTTCATCCTCGGCCCGGATATCGGCATCATCCTCAGCTTCATCCTCGGCCCGGTTATCCTGATGGGCATAGGCATACTGATTCTCATCGGCGGCGTAAGACGCTCCGGGCGAAACCAGCAGGCTTGAAGCCCGCCGCCGCGAACATGGAGAGCGCCCAATGACAGCAGCAATCGAAAACGACGTCCCATTCGCCGCAGGCGTGGTCGGAAGCCTCCCCAGGCCGCAGCCCGTCATAGACATGCTCCCCGACCATCCAGGCGCCGAATCGGCCGCGGCCGCGGCCTCCGCGCGGATGGACGCAGCCGTCAGGTACGCCATCGCCCTCCAAGAGACGGCCGGCCTCGACCAGGTGAGCGACGGCGAGTGGCGCCGGCACGCCTACACCCACATCATCGCCGACGTCGCAAGCGGCTTCTCGCCCGACGACCGCAGGCGGCCCCACCGATGGGGCGTCACCGTTACCGAGCCCCTCGAGGCGCGCGACCCCGGCCTAGCCGCTCGCGAGGCCCGATTCCTGGTTGACTCCACCGACCGCATGACGAAGGTCTGCCTGCCCTCCCCGTACCTGCTCGGCGTTCGGCTCTGGGAGCGCGAATGGTCCGCCCGCGCATACCCGACGCGCGACAGCTTCATAGACGCCCTCGTGCCCATCCTCCACGACGAGCTCGCCGCCCTCGCGCAGACCGGCGTCTCCGTCGTGCAGATAGACGAGCCCCACCTGTGCGTCCTCGTGGACCCCGCCGTCAGGAGCGCCTTCGAAGACCCCAAGTACGAGATGGACCTGGCCGCCGACAAGATCAACGAGGTCGTCTCCGGCATCCAGGGCGTGAGGCTCGCGCTGCACCTGTGCCGCAGGAACTGGGGGCGCGGCGGATGGGGCGCGGAAGGCGGGTACGCACCCATAGTCGAGACCATGAAGAAGATACGGGTTGACCAGTACGTCATGGAGTTCAGCATCCCCGCCGCGGGCGACGTCGCCATCCTCCAGGAGATGCCCGACGACTCCCTAATAGGGCTGGGCTCCGTCGACTGCCGATTCGAGGGCGTAGATACTCCCGAAGAGATAATGGCAAGGGTCGAGAACGCCATGAGATACGTCGAGCCCGAGCGAATCAGCC
Source organism: uncultured Dehalococcoidia bacterium (assembly GCA_958296115.1). Lineage (GTDB taxonomy): Bacteria > Chloroflexota > Dehalococcoidia > Lucifugimonadales > CAJWER01. The sequence continues at coordinate 584,826 of OY282442.1, read as the reverse complement.
TCAACCCCGACTGCGGCTTCTCACCCGGCCGCATCGCGTACGCGCCCCTCGAAGAAGCATACGCCAAGCTCAAGAACGAGGCCGAAGCAGCCCGCCGCCTCCGCGAAAAATACGCCTGACCCCGCCAACAGAAACTCGTATCCTGAACATCCTCCAATCCCGAAATCCTGATTCTGACACTGCGCAACTCTTGACTCACAGACTCGCGCCCTGTACATTATCGCGCCAAATCCAGCCCGGCAGGACGCCATGGCCGCCAAACCCACCAAAAAGACTCCCGTAGCCGACTACCGCTACGACGACACCCGCAAGAACATCCCGACCGCGGCCCTCGCCTCGCAAGGCCAAGTCTCCGAAATCGCCCCCCAGCGATACCACTACGACCCGCACCTGCCGCCCGCGCTCCGCTTCGACGACACCGGAGAGGCCGACCGCCTGCCCGAGCTGCTGGAGACTGCCAAGAAGCGGCCCTTGAACGCCGACGAAGCCGAAACCCTCGCCCAAGCCCTCCGCGGACACGAACCCTGGCTCGAATGGTCCGGCAAGCGCGAGAAGCGCTGGTTCGAAGTCGACCCCGTCGCCCTCCACATCCACGAGCGCGTCTCAGCCAAGGCCGTCATGCGAATCGCCGCCCGACAGGACGCCCAACGCAGCCTATGGGCAGACCCAGAGCAGCCCTACCACGAAGCCGTCCAGTTCTACCAGCACGATGTGGACTGGGCAAACCGCCTCATCCTCGGCGACAGCCTGTCCGTCATGAACTCGCTCGCCGTCCGCGAAGACCTCGCAGGCAAGGTCCAGATGATTTATATTGACCCGCCATACGGCACCGGCTTTCGTTCCAATTTCCAGCCGTTCGTGCGGAACCGCAACGTCACAGATAAAGAAACAGATCTACCCCGCTCTCCTGAAGTGGTCAAGGCGTATCGCGACGCTTGGACGCTAGGCGTTCACACCTACTTGGCTTATCTTCGTGACAGACTGACAGTCGCTCGAGACCTGCTCACCGACTCTGGCTCTATATTTGTCCAGATTGGGGATGAGAACGTTCATCGTGTACGGGCAGTTATGGATGAAGTGTTCGGATCAAGGAATTTCGTGTCGTTGATTGCTTTCATGAAAACAACCGGGTCCGGTTCTACAAAGAAGCTTCCTGGGAGTTTCGACCTGCTGTTGCTATACGCACGCGACAAGGATAAACAGAAGTATCGACAACTGTACCTTCCAAAGGTATTTGGAGGAGAGAAGGCAGCCAGCTATGTCTGGATTGAATCTCCTGACCGCTACCAGAGAAGACGACTTACGAGTGAGGAACAAAAAAACAGAACTATACCTCAGGGATGGAAGCTCTTCTCCGCACAGAACATGACATCTCAGGCAGCAGGGAATAAGTCTCAATTTCCTGTTACATTCCAGAACAAGACCTTCATCCCCACCAAGAATCAGTGGAAGACCAATCCAAAGGGTATGGACAACCTAATCAAGGCAAACCGGCTCATAATTGCTGGTGCCAGCCTAAATTACGTCAGATTCCAAGAAGATTCCCCAATTATTCCTATCAATAATACTTGGACAGACACCGCTATTGCCGGATTCTCTGGCGAGGACAAGATATACGCCGTTCAGACGGCAAAGAGGGTCATTCAGCGTTGCATCCTGATGACCACCGACCCGGGCGACCTCGTGCTCGATCCCACCTGCGGCTCCGGCACAACCGCATATGTCGCCGAGCAATGGGGCCGACGTTGGATTACCATAGACACCAGCCGCGTCGCCATGGCCCTCGCCCGCGAGCGCATCCTCACAGCAAAGTTCGACTGCTACGAGCCGGCGAACGAATCCGACGGCGGCAACGGCGACGCCATCACTCTCGGCGGCGGCTTCAGGTACAAGACCGCCCCGCACGTAACTCTGAAGAGCATCGCCCAGAACGTCGCCCTCGATTCCATCTTCGCTAGGTGGGAACCCATTCTCGACGACAAGCTCGCCGCCCTCAACGCCGCCCTTGCCCAAGTGGACGCCGGCTCCCGCGCAGCCCTCCGCGCGAAGCTCACTGCGAAGCGCGGCAGGCGCGGACGCGAAAACCGCGTGACAGACGCCGACGAGCGCCGCTGGAACCTCCCAAAGAACGGCTGGGAGCATTGGGAAGTCCCATTCGACGCCGACCCGGACTACCCGCCCGCCCTCCGAGATGCTCTGGACGACTACCGCAAGGCGTGGCGCGGGAAGATGAAGGAGGTCAACGCCTGCATAGCCGCCAACGCCGACCAGGAAGAGCTGGTTGACCAGCCAGAAGTGCGGCGCGGCGTCGTGCGCGTCTCCGGTCCGTTCACCGTCGAGTCCGTCCACCCTCCGGAAGAGTCGCTCGGCATCGAGTCCCCCATAGGCGGCGCTCCCGAAGAGATGGACGGCTTCCCAGACGATTCGGACGCCCCATCCAACGCCCAAGCGTTCCACGACACCATCATCCGTCTCCTTAGGAAGGATGGAATCAGGTTCCAGGGCAACGGCGTCGCAGCCTTCACACGCCTCGAGCCCTCGCCGACGGCAGTGTCCTGCACGCCGAGGGTGAATGGGACAGCGAAGATCCGGACAACCCACCCCGTGTTGCCGTCTCCATCGGCCCGCAGTACGGCCCAGTTACCGCCAAGCAGGTCGAGGACTCGTTGCGCGCGGCTCATAGGTACGGCTACGACGCCCTAGTCTTCGCAGGATTCAACTTCGACGGAGCGGCCCAGGCCGCAATACAGGCCGACGAAAGCCCCAGCGTCCGGGTACACATGTCCCACATAGCGCCCGACGTCAACATGGGAGATCTCCTCAAGGAAACGAAGAACAGCCAACTCTTCAGCGTGTCTGGCCTACCACGAACTACGCTACACGAGACCGACGACGGCCAGTTCGTGGTAGAGATGGAAGGCGTGGACATCTATGACCCCGTGAGCAACGCCATCGTGTCCGAGAACGCCAACCGCGCGGCGGCCTGGTTCCTGGACAGCGATTACGACGGGCGCACATTCTGCGTCACCCAAGCGTTCTTTCCCGACTCCACCGCGTGGGGCAAGCTCGCCAAGTCCCTCAGGAGCGTTGTCGAATCCGACGCTTTCGCGGCGTTCAGCGGCACGAAGTCCCTCCCCTTCCCGAAGGGCGAGCGCGCCCGCGCCGCTGTGAAGGTCATAGATCCCCGCGGAAACGAGGTCATGCAAATCCACCGCCTCGAAGGTGAGGACTATGCCCCCTAAGTCGCCGCCGTCCACTTTACCCGAAGGCGAGCAGCTTCCCATACAGCCGGTCGAAAAGCCCATCCTCTGCAAGCCCTACGCCGAGCCGTCCGAGTATTGGCTGTACGACCGCGAAACAGGCGAGGCGTCCAAGGCGCCGGGCCGCCGCCCCGCCGGGCACTGGTTCAGGACAGAGCCGCAGCAGGCGCAGCAGATCAGTATGCTCGCCGAAGAGAACTGGGAGGCACTGCCATACGTCAACAGCCTGCGGGACGACGTGAAGCGCTGGCGCGAATCGGGATACCGCAACGCGACGAACGTTACCCGAAAGCTCCTGCTCCACTGGCGGCGCTGTGACCTGGAGCGGAGACTATTCTTCTGCCAGATAGAAGCGGTCGAAACCATCATCTACCTCGCCGAAATCCGCATGGGCGGCAAGCGCACCCAGTTCGTTCCCCGATTCTCCGACGCCGACCTCGAAAGGCTGGTAGATACGCCCTCAGAACCCGGGCTGCCCTCACTCACTCGCATGGGCTGCAAGATGGCGACAGGCTCCGGCAAGACCGTCGTCATGGCGATGCTCATAGCATGGGCATTCTGCAACAGGGGCCAGCAGCCCAGCGACGAGCGCTTCCCGTCCACCGTCCTCGTTACCTGCCCAAACCTCACCATCAAGGAGCGCCTCCAGGTTCTCCGCCCCGAAAACCCCAACAGCTACTACTCCGAGTTCGACCTCGTTCCAATGCCGATGCGCCATTTCCTGCAGAACGGCAAGGTCATCGTCGCCAACTGGCACCAGTTCGCCCCGGAGTCCCCACACTCGGAAGGCGGCAAGTCCTACGCGGTCGTCAACAAGGGCGAGGAAAGCCCGCGCGCCTTCTCCGAACGGCTGCTCGGCGGCGACCTCTACGGCGGCGGCCCCGTCATGGCGCTCAACGACGAAGGACACCACGCATACAGGCCCAAGCCCGTCGACACCAAGGGCATGTCCGCCGAAGAGCGCCGGGAAGCCGAGTCCCAGAACGCGGAGGCCACCGTATGGGTGCAGGGTCTTGACCGCGTCAACCAGGCCCGGGGCGTCAAGTTCTGCGTTGACCTCTCGGCGACCCCCTTCTACATCAAGGGCAGCGGCTACTCAGAAGGCGAGCCGTTCCCTTGGCTCGTCAGCGACTTCAGCCTCGTGGACGCCATCGAGTCGGGCATCGTCAAGATTCCCCGACTGCCTGTGGACGACACCACCGGCCGACCGGAACCCCGATACTTCCGACTATGGAAGACCATCACCGACGAGCTCGAGCCCGGCCAGCGGCTGTCCGGCAAGGGCCGCAAGCCAAAGCCGGACGTGATATGGGAAAAAGCCCAGAGCGCCCTCCTCACGCTCGCGGGCCAGTACCAGGAGCGATTCGAGCAGATACAGGAAGGCGAACCCGGCCAGGACAAGACCCCGCCAGCCATGATTATCGTGTGCGACAACACCGCCCTCGCCAAGATATTCTTCGACAATATCTCAGGGGAATCCGAGGTTCCAGACCACGACGCCGCCGGGCGCAGGCGCAAGAAGCCGCCCATGAAGACTGAATACGGCGACGGACAGGTCTTCCCAGAGATCTTCTCCAACCGCGAAGGACAGCGCCGGACCCTCCGCATAGACTCGAAGCTCCTCTCCGAAGCCGAGTCCAGGCAATCTTCCGAGACCGCATCGAATGGCGCCGAAGAGCTGCGCAAGATAGTGGACACCGTCGGCAAACCGGGCGAACCCGGCGAGCAGCTCCGCTGCGTCGTGTCCGTCCAGATGCTCAACGAAGGCTGGGACGCCAATAACGTTACCCACATCCTCGGACTCCGCGCGTTCGAAAGCCAGCTCCTCTGCGAGCAGGTCGTAGGCCGAGGGCTCCGACGCATGGACTACACGCCAGACCCCGATACAGGGCTGCTCACCGAAGAGTACGTGGACATCTACGGCATCCCCTTCACCGTCATTCCCTACAAGGGCAGGCCAAGAGACAAGAGAGAGCCCGACGACAAGCCCAAACACCACGTCCGCGCCATGCCGGAAAGGAAACCGCTCGAAATCCGCTTCCCAGTCGTCGAGGGCTACACCTTCCACCTCGAGAAGAACATCATCAAGGCCGACGTGCCCAGCATGGAACCCATGAGCATTGAACCCGGCCGCGAGCCGACAGCGATGTTCGTCAAGCCTCGCGTGGGCTACGAGCTTGGCAAGCCAACACTGTTCGGCCCCGGCGACTTCGAAATTCAGGACCGAGCCGCGTTCTATGAGATCTCCCACATCCAGCAAATCAAGTTCCAGATAACGAGGCGCGTCGTTGACGGCCTGCTCGGATTCACCAGCGACGGACACTCCACAGAGTCAGCCCGCCTCAAGGTTCCAGCGTCGCGCCACCAGCTCTTCCCACAGGTATATAGGTACGTGGACGAGTACGTGAAGGGCAAGGTTGATTTCGCAGGCGTGAACCATTGCGAGCTCGGCATGGCAATCTACATGAACCGCGTCGCAGGCCGACTGATGGACGCCATCCAGCCCAACGACGAGCAGGGCGAGCCGGCCCTGCTCCCCATCCTCAATCGCTACGCCCCCATGGGCTCTACCGAAGACGTGAGCTTCAAGACCGTCAAGCCCGTTCACGCCACCGCCAAGAGCCACCTCAACCAGGTAACGCTCGACACCAAGACGTGGGAAGCGTCAGCGGCATTCCAGATCGAAGCGTCCCCCAACGTCAAGTACTATGCCCGAAACGAGCGGCTGGGACTGCACGTCCCTTATGAATTCGACGGCGTCAGCCACTACTACGAACCCGACTTCCTCGTAAGACTGACCAACGGCACGACCTTGGCGCTGGAGATAAAGGGCTATGAGACCGAGCAGGACAGGGCGAAGCATGACGCCGCCCGCCGATGGGTATCCGCCGTCAACAATTGGGGACAACTCGGCAGGTGGACCTTCCACGTATCCCGGAGCGCCCAGACGTTGGGACGAGACTTGAACGAAGCCCTGCGCTGCGAAACGGCGGCCGCCGGAGCCGCGTGATTCTGGACGATTCCCAGTCAAGCCCTCTGCCGAAGGGCAGGCCCGGGCGAACCCCTACACCCTGCCCAGCTCGCGTTGCTCGCCGAACACGCCGCGGAGCGTGTCCGCTATCTCCCCCACCGTCGCGTACGCCTCGACGCACTCGATGATAGCCGGAACCGTGTTCGCCTGGCCGCGGGCGACGTCGTCCAGGCGGGCCAATGTCGCGCGGGCGGCGTCGCCGTCGCGCTCGCGGCGCACCCTTGCGACGCCGTCCACCTGCCGCCTGGTCTCTTCCGGGTCTATGGTCTGCAGCTTCTCGATGGGCGGCTCCTCCGCGCGGTACTCGTTGACGCCGACCACCACTCGGTCCCCGTCCTCGATGCGCCGTTGCAAGGCATAGGCGCTCTGGTGGATCTCGTCCATCTGGTAGCCGCGCTCAAGGGCCGAAACCGCGCCGCCCATGCGGTCTATCTCCGCGATGTACTCCAGCGCCGCCTCTTCGAGCCTGTCCGTCAGGTTCTCGACGTAGTACGAGCCCGCCAGCGGGTCGACCGTCTCGGCGACTCCGCTCTCGTGCGCGAGTATCTGCTGCGTCCTGAGGGAGAGCTGCGCCGCGTCCTCCGTCGGCAGGGCGAGCGCCTCGTCCTTCGAGTTCACGTGCAGCGACTGCGTGCCGCCGAGCACGGCGGCCAGCGCCTGCACCGTCGTCCTGACCACGTTGTTCTCAGGCTGCTGCGCGGTGAGGGATACCCCGGCCGTCTGCGTATGGAACCGCAGCATCCACGACCTGGGCTTGACCGCGCCGAACCGCTCCCGCATTATCCGCGCCCACGTGCGCCGCGCCGCGCGGAACTTGGCGACCTCCTCCAACAGGTTGCTCTGGGCAACGAAGAAGAACGACAGCCTGCCCGCGAACTCGTCCACGTCCAATCCGGAGTCTATCGCCGCCTGCGCGTAGGCGATGGCGTTGGCGAAGGTGAACGCCAGCTCCTGCACGGCCGTCGCGCCCGCCTCCCGCATGTGGTATCCGCTGATGCTGATGGTGTTCCAGCGGGGCGCCTCCTCGCTGCAATATCGGAACACGTCCGTCACCAAGCGCATGGACGGCTTCGGCGGATAGATGTACGTTCCCCGCGCGATGTACTCCTTGAGGATGTCGTTCTGGAGCGTCCCGTTGAGGCTCTCGGGCCCGACGCCCCGCTTCCTGGCGACGGCGACGTACAGCGCAAGCAGGATGGACGCGGTGGCGTTGATGGTCATGGACGTGCTGACCCTGTCCAGCGGGATGCCGTCGAAGAGCGCCTCCATGTCCGCGAGGCTGCTGATGGGCACGCCCGCCCTGCCAACCTCGCCGACCGCCAGGGGATGGTCGGAGTCGTACCCCATCTGTGTCGGCAGGTCGAAGGCGACGCTCAGGCCGGTCTGGCCCTGCTCCAGCAGGTAGCGGTAGCGCCGGTTCGACTCTGCCGGCGAGGTGAGGCCGGCGTATTGGCGCATGGTCCATATGCGGCCGCGGTAGGCGCTTGGCTGGACGCCCCGCGTGAATGGGTATTCGCCCGGGTGCCCCAGCTTCTCGGCGTAGTCCAGCTCGCCAACGTCCTCCGGCGTATAGACCGTGTCGATCTCCAAGCCGGAGTCCGACTCGAACCGCTCCCGCCGCTCCCCGAACCGCGCCTTCACGGGCCCAAGCGTGCGCTCCGCCCACTCCCGCTTGCCGCTGATTGCCATAGCTCGCTACTCCGCCGCCCGCTCTTCCATCGCCGGGTCGTAGGCTCCCCGGCGCGCGGCTGCCGTTACGTGGGCGCGGTGGTAGTATGCCTCCTGGACGCGCTCGCGGTTCGCCGCGTCGCCGCCCCATGCCTTGAGCGGGGCAGCCTGGAGTCCGCGCCCATACGAGAAGCTCAGCTCCCACGGCGCGCCCTCGTCGTTGGCAAGGCGGTTGATGGCGTCGAGGTTCACCGTGGACTCCTCGTCGCCCTGCCCGCCGGACAGGAACGCGATGCCTGGGACCGCGGCGGGCACGGTCCGCTTCAGGCACGCGATAGTCTTCTCCGCGACCTCGCGGGGGCCTGCCCGGTTCGCGGCGTCCTTGCCGGACAGGACCATGTTCGTCTTCAATATCGTCCCTTCGAGGGCGACCCGGTGCGTCCCGAGCTGGTAGTACATCTCGCGCAGCGCCATCTCCGTCGCATCGAAGCACGCCTCGATGTCGTGCCCGCCGTCCATCAATACCTCGGGCTCCACCATGGGCGCCAGGCCCGCCTCTTGGCTCAGCGCCGCGAACCTGGCGAGGGCGTGGGCGTTCGCCTCCGAGCAGTAGCGGCTCGGCATCCCGTCGCCTATGGCGTAGATGGCCCGCCACTTGGTGAACCGCGCCCCCAGCGCCGCGTACTCCGCCAGCCGATCCCGCAGACCATCCAGCCCATCGGTAACCTGCTCGCCCGGCGCGCCCGCGAGAGGATGGCCGCTCTTGTCAACCTTGATGCCCGGGATCATCCCCTGGCCGCGGATGACGTCCACCATCGGCGCGCCGTCCGCCCCATCCTGCCGGAGCGTCTCGTCGTAGAGGATGACGCCGCTGATGTACTCGCTCGCGCCGGCGGTTCTGAACAGCATCTCGCGGTAGTCGCGCCGGTTCCGCTCGGTGGACTCGACCCCGATGCTGTCGAACCGTTTCTTGATGGTCCCCGAGCTCTCGTCCGCCGCCAGGATTCCCTTGCCCGGGGCGACCATCGCCCGCGCCGTCTCGTTGAGCTTCCGAATGTCCACTGCCGCCTCCTTCGATGCGCTTCGCTCGTCAGCCGCTGATGATCCTCACCGTCTCCTCCACCTCGCGCCTGTTGCCCAGTATCAACGGCGTTCGCTGGTGCCGCGCCTCCGGCTGTATGTCCAGGATGCGCTCCCGGTCGGAATACGCCGCCCCGCCGGCCTGCTCGGCTACGTATCCGAGCGGGTTCGCCTCGTACATCAGGCGCAGCTTCCCCTCGGGGCTCTTCACGTCCCCAGGATAGAGGAATATGCCGCCCTTGAGCAGGTTGCGATGGAAGTCGGCCACCAGCGAGCCGACGTATCTCAGCGAGTGGCTGTCTCGGAGCCTCGACACCGCCTCCCGCGTCCGCGCGTCGAGTTTCCCGAAGTTGCCCTCGTTCGTGCTGTAGTACTCGCACTTCTCCGGGATGGTGATGGCCGGATGTGTCAGTACGAAGTCCCCGGACACGCCGTCCAGCGTGAACCCGTTGACCGCCCCCGGCGTCGCCGCGACCATGACCGTGCTCGATCCATACACCACGTACACAGCCGCCGCCTGCTCCCGGCCAGGCCGAAGGAGCAAGGGCTCGCTCACCGCCTCGCCCGGACTGCGCCGCCATATCCCGAATATCGAGCCGATGGTTACCGCGACGTCTATGTTCGAGGAGCCGTCCACCGGGTCCATCTGCACCACGTATGAATGCGCCGGGCCGTCGCCGAGCGCCTCCACGCCCTCGATCTCCTCGCTGCCCAGGGCCGCGACCCTGCCGCATCCCCTCATCGCTTCGACGAATATGTCCGACCCCGCGCTGTCGAGGACCTGCACCATCTCGCCGTGGACGTTCGTCTCGCCGGTCGCTCCCAGCGCGCCCTCTATGGCGGCGGCCTGCGCCTGGTCGTGGACCTGCCGCGCGCCATCCGCTATCGCGCCGACGACCACGTCCAGCCCCGCCAGCCCGTCATCCCCGCCCCAGGCCGACTCCATGAAGCCGTCCAGCGAGACGCTAACCGATGCCCTCATCGCCCTCGCCTCCTCGACCGGATTGTATCGTATCCAGCGCCCGTCATCCGTCCATGATGGTTACTTCTTCCACGCCAAGCCTCTTGCCCACCCCGGCTAGGTACTTGTCGATGGTGGATTTTTGGCCGACGAGGAACCTGGACATGAACCTGAAGGCCGGGTTGTCTATATGGCCGGACTCGTTCACCAATAGCGAGGTAACCTCGCCCACTTCGCCGATCTCCATCGTCCAGACGCCGCCGAACGTCAGATTCTCGTCGGCTATCCGGCGCACGAGCCGGCGATGCGGGATGGCCTCCATCGTCTCCAACGTCATGCTGCGCCCGCGCCTGTCCGTCTCTCGCCAACGCTCACGTCCGCCGCGCGGAGGCAGCCGCTCGACCGATTTCAGGTCAGCGCGCCACTCCACCTGCGCCGAGAAATCGGAGATGGTCCGCCACACCTCGCCCGGCGACCGGTTGAGATACGTCACCCGCGTAACGCTATGCTCCCTCGGCAGCCGATTCCCCACTATCATCACCACGAGCGCAATGACCACTATGATCATCGCCGCCGAGACTATCCAGACCATCGCTTGTTCGACTCCCTCAGACGCATGATGCGGGATCCGGATTACAACCCCATTATAACCCGTCCTTCACCCAAGCGACTGCCACCCCCCAATCACCCGCATATTCGGATGCCCGGCGCGTCGCTCCCCTATGGGCTGACACAGGGTAAGGGTGAGCCGCTTCCTGGGGTCGGACAATGCGACCCGCTGGTGAACCGGGTATGAGCTTGTAGAGTGGGAGTGTGCGCGGCGAGAGGTCAGAGCGTCATATCCCGGCCGTCGTCACGCCGCGCGCACGGCAAAAAGGCCCCCACCCTTCGACGGGGGCCTTTCTGTTAGCCGCTTGCTGGGCACGGCTCCGCCACAGCGGGGCCGTGATGCCGCGCCGCTAGTTGTCCATGTCCTCGGACTTCTCCTTGGACACCACCAGAGCCGAGGTAGCCAGAGAGCCGTCCGCGCCGAACGCTTCCAGCGTGTACGCGCCGGGGGCGAGCACACAGGAGCGCGAGCCGTCGTCGTCATCGTCATCCGGGTCCTGGCACTGGAGGCTCAGGTTGATCATCACGACGCCCATGTCATTGGCGGCGCCCTGACCGATGGGCTTCCTCTGGATGTCTCCGGCGCCCGGAACCGTTACGCCCGCGCGGATGCCCGTGCCCACTCCCGTTATGGCGATGAGCGTCACGTTCTCGTTCGGGTTGAAGCCGGCGCCGACCACTTCGAGCTCGCCGTTCTCCCACATGATGCCTGCCGTCAGGCTGGGCGCGGCGCCGGGCTCAGGCCCAGCCTCCACGACCGGCGTGGAAGCGCCGAGAATATGGATGGGCACGCTCGCGGCGCTCCCGTCTGCGCCGTCCGCCTTCAACGTCACCACCCCTGCGGACAACAGGTCGTCCGCGTTTCGCGACACGCTGTTCTCGCCGTCGAGCTGCCTTATGCGCAGGCTCCACGCGCCGCCCTTGTTAGCCTCCGGGAACCCCAGCGTAGGCTCCTGCCCGTCGCCGAGATCGAAGAAGACTATCACCGGCTCGTACTTTCTGAAGCCGGAACCCGAGATGATCAACTCGTCATCCAGGTACACCCGCATCGCGCTGGCCCTGACCCCCGCCTCGGGGGACACCGCCGGCGCTCCCTCGGGACCCGGAGGGCCAGCAGGGCCCTGGAGACCCGGGTTGCCGGGATTGCCAGGGTTGCCAGGATCGCCGGGAATACCCTGGATACCCTGCGGCCCGCGAGGACCCGGGTTGCCGGGATTGCCAGACTCGCCAGGCAGACCAGGCGCCCCCGGAGGGCCTTGCGGCCCCGTGCAGGCTGCCAAGAGCAGCGCTGACGACAATGCGATCACGACCAAAAGCACAAACCCACTTGGAGTACGATGTTTCCTCATTGAGACCCCTCTCCGAAGAATCTTAATATGTTGCAGGAGTCCGCACTGATCACGTGGGCTCCTAACATGCAATTACCCCAGGACAAGCATCCTCGCCCTTAGGCTGCCCTATCATATGTTGATGGACTTGGGTTGTCAAGTCCTTCATACCCTATCAATTTTAGGGAGATTTCACCCCGAGGCGGGCAGGGGCGCGCTCATGCTGACCCCCATCCTAGCCTTCCCCCAGAGGAGCGAAGGGACAAGAGGGCCCCGGAGGCCGTGGATTTCGGATGGTCTGGGCTATGTGACTAGGCTCCGGTGATAGCGTGAACAGGGCCTAGGCGTACTTGATCCTGGGATCGACCACCGCTAGGAGTACATCCGACAGCAGCGTCCCCACTATCGTCAGCACACCCAGCATGAGCACGATGAAGCCCGCCGTGTACACGTCCTCCTGTATCATCGACTCGAGGAGGACCGGCCCCAAGGTCGGCAGGCTCAGCACGACGGAGACGCTGCCGCTGACCAGAGCAGGCAGCAGGTAGCCGACCGTGCTTACGAGCGGGTTGATGGCGACGCGCCGGTTGGACGCCGGCGCCGATGTGCTATATCCTTATGGCGTGGGGCCCCTGTAGCTCAGCGGATAGAGCGCCGGCCTCCGGAGCCGGGCGCGCGGGTTCGAGTCCCGCCGGGGGCGCTCCTCCCTAGAACCAGTTGGCCTTGTCCACCACATTCCTCAAAGGCCGTCCCGCGTCGAATCGTACGCAATTGTCCAGGAACAACTCGGTGCGCCTCTCGTCCAGGTTGGTCCCCGACGACGCCGCGACGTGAGGCGTGATCAACATGTTGGGCGCGTCCCATAGCGGGTGGTCCGCGGGAAGCGGCTCGGTCTCGAACACGTCGAGCGCGGCCCCGGCTATGCGACCGCTCCTCAGCGCGTCGTTCAGCGCGTCCAGCCGAACAGTCGCGCCGCGGCCGATGTTGATGAAGTACGAGGTCGGCTTCATGAGGACGAACTCTCGAGCGTCGAACATCCCCTGAGTCTCGGGGGTCTCCGGAACCGTTACGGCCACGAAGTCGGCGCGGGGGAGTATCTCGCCCAAGCCGCCGGGCGGGTGAAGCTCCGACACACCGGGCGGCGCCTCTTCGATCCGCGCGTCGATGCCGATGACCGTCATGCCGAGCTCGGCGCAGAGCCGCGCCGTCTCCGCGCCTATCCCGCCTACGCCCACAATCGCTATGGTCGAGTCGGGAAGGTGCACGTGGCCCTGGTCGGCTATCCACTCGCGCCTCTGCTGCGCCCGGTAGTACGCCGGCAGCGCCTTCGCGAAGGACAGAATCAGCGCCAGGACGTGGGAGCTGATGTAATCGTTATATATCCCCCGGACGTTCGTAACCACCACGCCGCTCTCTATGAGCGCCCGGTGGTAGTACCCGGCCGGAGGCCCCGCCTGGGGGCACGCGATCCAGCGGAGCCTGCCCGCCCTGGCAAACAGGTCTGGCGTTATGTTGCCATAAGCCGCGTCGGCCTCCCCGATCAACTCGAAAGCCTCTCCCACCGACCTCGCAGCGTTCACCTCGATGCCGGGGACAAGCTCTTTCAGCCTATCCGCCCACCGGTGGGTCTCATGCGTCCGGGGCTGCCCCGGACCCTCGGTCGAGAGGATCAGGAGATTGAATCCCATGCCGCCGCCTCCCATGAGTCGCTGTACACGCCCAGAAGTCTATGGGCGTGAAAACAGAGTGTCAAACCGATTCTCACACCCGATACGCCCAATCCCGAAAATTGCCCCAAAATTGCCCCAGACTGCCCCTTGACACCGCGAGAACAGCCGTGCTAGTCTGGTAGACGGCCCGAAGGGGCGTACTCCAAACGGGCACAGAGCCGCCTCTGCCAAATCTGGGCATTCATGCCGCCGCTGTTGTTGGGACGGGGCCCCCGCGGTATGAGAAGGTCGCTCTGTGTTCCGGCGTCTCGACAGGAGGACGTAGCGCTAAATGCGCCTCCCCCGTTCCAGGTGCGGACTCTCGGACGACCGGGAGGACCGTAGCCAGCGCAGCCCGACGCCTTGGCGGGTGGAAGGACGAAGCGCGAAACGCAGGCGGTCCCGCAAGGGCCCGTCAGCCGTCCGGGAAAGTTAGAGGAGGGGCTGCACCCCCAGTGTCGGCGGGCGATCGACGTCGGCATCCTCGAAGCAAGTACCGGAGTCACTGCCTTGCAAGGCAAACTCATCTCCCGCGAGAGCGGGAGAACCAGGAGTAGATAGGGCGCGGGTCTCAAGACCCGCCAAGTACCCTCTCCCTCACGGGGGAAAGGGCCAGGGTGAGGGCAAACCCCCCGCCCTGCGTCCCTCCCCCGAAGGGAAAGGGCCAGGATAAGGGCGATAAGCCCGCAAAGGAGCCGGACAGAGACAAGACGACATAGGCGCGAAGGACCGCAGGCGGGACGCCTGCAACCTCCCCAATCCCTTCACGACAGAAGGGCCAGGGCGAGGACAATTCGCCACGCCCGCCTCATCCCCTCTCCCAATCATGAGAATCCACCAATCCCGCGAATCCTGATTCAGACCCCTCCCGATTGCTCTGTTTATGTTCGCGCAGGTAGTTGACACGCCGCGAACATTCGTGCTATCATGCCGCCTGACCTACGTTAGGACAGCGAAGGACTCTGCTCATGACAACTAACGGCCTGCGCCCAGCGCCCACGGCCAACGGGCACGTAACTGGGGTTCTCCCAGCCGATCTTGCCCAGGCCCTCGCTCCTCACTCGACGCCCGCGGCCAATGGACACCCGTCGGCTGGGTCGGAGCCGCTGCGCCCGGCGCCCGCTGCCAATGGACACAAGACCTACTCCGCGACGATGATACGCGAGATGCCGAGCGGAGACCGCCCGCGTGAGAGGCTGCGCGACCTGGGCCCCAACGCGCTCAGCAACGCGGAGCTTGTGGCCATCCTGCTGCGCACCGGCGTTACGGGCGAGAGTGTGCTCGACATGTCCACCCGCCTTCTGGCCGACCGCGGCGGGCTCTCAGGGCTTGGACGCATCGGCTACCCGGACCTGTGCGACATCCGCGGAGTCAGCGAGGCGAAGGCATGTCAGATCCTGGCGGCGCTGGAGCTGGGCCGCAGACTCGCGTCCCTTAGCCCGGAGGACCGCCCGACCATCTCCTCGCCCCAGGATGTCCAGAACCTGGTCGGCGCGGACATGAGAATACTGGAGCAGGAGGAGCTGCGCGTGCTGCTGCTCTCTACCAAGCACCAGGTGCTGGCCCAACACCGGATATACGTCGGCAACGTTAACTCGTCCTTCGTTCGAGTTGCCGAGGTCCTCCGCCCAGCCATCCGCCAGAACTGCCCCGCGTTCGTAGTGATACATAACCACCCGTCGGGGGACCCGACACCGAGCGCGGACGACATATTGGTGACGCGGAAGATCTCGTCAGCCGCTAGGATGATGGACATCGAGCTCCTCGATCACGTGGTGATAGGCGACCAGGCCTATGTCAGCATGAAGAACAAGGGGCTCGGCTTCGGACCCTAAGCGCTCATCTCATCCATCATCCACTATTCCCTAACCGCTCCTCCGATAGCCTCCGCGTACCACTCCCTCCCGTACACGTCCTTCTTGTTCAGCCAGCGCCCCTCGTGCGGATACACCCTCAGGCTCCGGTCCTCCAGCGGCAGCCTCACCGGAACGCGCCCCCGGCGGTGCGACTCCCGCATGGCAATCGCCAGCTCCAGGACCTTGCGCCCGTTCTCGCCGCTGCCCGTAGGCTCCGTATCCTGCTCCAGGGCATCGACGATAGACTGGGCCGTCGCAATGTTGCGCCTGCCAGGATACCGCCAGCCATCTGCGTCATACGTCCCGCTGCCTTCCCACAACGATGTCTCCGGAAACACGCCCTCCACCTTCACCAGGTCCGACATCGTAGGACGGACCGCGCCCTCCCGCGCTTGCCATATCTCCATGTACGACCCGTCGCAGTAGAACACGCCCTTCGTCCCCAGAACCTCGATCCCGCTCCGCGCGTTGAAGTCCCTGTGCATGTAACACTCGATTCCATTCTCGAAGCGGATGTACCCCCCAACGCCCTGGTCGTGGTCGCTCCACGGGTCGCCGCTGACCCATCCGATGACCCACTCGGCTTCGGCGTCGAACGCGAACATCCTGACCAGGCTGAACAGCTGGCAGCCGCCGCCCGACATCTCCGTTATCCCGCCCTTGAGCATGTTGACGCTCACCACGTCGCCGATAGCGCTGTCCTCTATCATCCTCCGCGCCTGCCAGTACTCACGGAAGTTCCGGTCCAGGTCCCCGGCCGCGAGCTTGATCCCGCGCTCCTGGCAAGCCTCGACCATCCGGTCCGCGTCCGACAGCGACGCCGCAATCGGCTTCTCGCACGCTATCGCCCGAACGCCCATCTCCGCGCACCCAACCACCACGTCGGGATTGACGCTCACCGGCAGGATAGGCACAGCGATGTCTATCCGCTCCCGCCGCAGCATCTCCCGGTAATCAGAATACCCCGGCGCGCCGAACCGCTCGCAGAACAGGCCCAGGTTTTCGGAGTCCGTATCGGCCGCGGCGACGACCTCCGTCGCGGGGTTCAGCGCGTAGGCCCGCGCGTGAGCTGTCCCCTTCCTCCCGCACCCGATTACGCCAACGCGATACACTGCCACGATGCCAAGCCTCTCACTTCTCCTTGCGGTTTGCTCCCTCGATACTCGCCCCTACACCGGCGCCAATGGCAACGCCGAGGGCGACCCCCACGCCTACGTTGCCAAAGAGGGGTTCCCCAATTGGCAGCGCCGCCTATCACTATGCCTATTGCGGCTCCCATTCCAATCCACATAGAGATTCGCCATTCCCTCGTCGCGCCCCCGCTACATACTTACCAGCTCGATGCGGCCCCCGTAACGCCGGAAGTCCGATGAGTTGAACGTCAGCAGCCTGCGCTCCCCGTATGCGAGCATGGTCGCCACGATGTTGGCGTCGTGAATCTGCCGCCCCCGCGCAGGAACCTCGCGGCACAGCGCGATCAGTGTCTCGGTGATCAAGGGACCGTCCTCCAGTATCTCGAAGTCGTCGATGAGCCGTCCGACGTCATCCAATGCTTCGTCATACGTAATGGCGATCCGCCAAGTCTGCGGACGAGTGACCACCGATAGGTACTCGCGTAAAATCTGCCTGCTAACCCTCACAGGTTCTTGACCTTCGGAGATGCGCTCCATCCAGGCCCTAGCCACTTCATGGTTAGAGGCATGGAGCATTCGGGCATTCACAAGGATGTTGGTATCTACGAACATGACGCGGGATACATCCTATCGTCGTACATGTCCTCACGCCTCAAGCTCAGACCATCCGGCCACCCCCCCGAGTCGTGGACAGGCCATGTCTCGTCGAGAGTGCGCTTCCGCCTGAGCGTCAGCGTCTCCGCCTCCATATCGATCTCCGCCGTCTCCCATCCGGCCACGCCCCAGGCAAGGGCCTGGCTGTGTCCGTTGCCGTCGCTCTGGTTTGCCCACCACGGCCGATGAAGACGCGCCGACGCGGGCAACTCGAACCCCAAGATGGACTCGATCTCGCCGAACGAGGTCCTCCACTCATCGACCCCAAGCCCGCACAGGTGCCTGTACAGCCCCTGGTACATGCTCCAGCTCGCCGTCTCCCGATTCTTCTGTTCCGCGTCTGTCTCCACCATGCTGCCTCCCATGCGCCTCCGTCGAGCGCCGAAAGCGTTCGGAGCCATTATAAGTATTCGACCTTGCCCAATCCAGAAACCATCCCACCCTGGCAGACTCGCCCCTTCATTCCTCACCGCGAACGCGGACATCGGTCCTATTCCAGCCAGTCCCCGTGCTTCTCCATCAATCCCCTCAGGCACTCCTCGTAGGTCGCCTCGTCCACACCCTCGTAGGGCGAGAGCAGACGCAGCGGCATGGGGACGCCTCCCGCTCGCACTATCATCTTGTCGTATGCCCCGTCTATCATCGCCCGCCCGCGCGCGGGCCCCAGGAAATCGTCCGCAGCCTCCGCTATCCTCGCCTGTATCCGGAACAGGTTCTCGAAATCGCCCTCGACCCCGTACCGAAAATACTCCAGCGTCCGCTTTGGCATCATCGGCCCGTAGGACGTCAGCAGCGAGCACTCTCCGCGCAGGCATCCGAACGGGAAGTTGTTGTCCCCCAGGAAGTGCTGAATCTCCGTCTCCTTCACCAGGCGCGCGCACTCCGCCGGCGGCGCCCCCGTGTACTTCGTAGCCACCAGGTTCGGGACCGCGTCCTGCAGGCGCTTGTAGTCCTCCGTCACCAGCACACGCTTTGGGCGCGGCAGGTTGTAGTGCAGGAACCCCGAATCCGGAAAGCTCCCGCATACGTCCGTGAAATAGCGCATGTACTCCGCGTCCGTCAGCTCTCCCCAGGGCGGCAGCGAGACCTGGAACATCCGGAACCCGGCGTCGTGCGCCGCCCCCACCTTCTCCACTACCTGCCCTGTTGACATCCCTATCACGCCCACCATCGGATGCACGCCCTCGCCAGTCGTCTCCTCCCGGAATATCCCCACTATCTCCCTGAACTGGCTCATCGTCACCGCGTAGCCCTCGCCCGCCGTCCCGAAGATGTACAGGTTGTTGAACCCGCTGGCGATGGTGTGCCGCGCCTCCGCCCTGAACACGTCCTCGATCAACTCGTAATTCTCGTCCCACGGAATCTCGCAGCTCGCCAATACCGCCTGGTGATACCGCTTCGCCATGCATCCCTCCTTGCCGCAAACAGGCCGTCCGCCCCCAACGAGGGACGTGGTCTAGCGGCTCGACGATTCTGAGATCTCCCGAAGCAGCGCGCCCGCGCCCTTCACGCGCACGCCGAGCGTCCGGAGCCGCTCCCTCAGCCACCGGTCCGACGTATAGACGACCGCATCCGGCCGCGATGCTAGCTCACCGGCCATCTCCACTATCCGGTCGTCCGCCGCATCCCGCCCGCCCCGCCGAGCATACGCCACGCGCAGCGAGCTCCTCTCCGCAACGACCAGGCCCCGCGGCCGGCCGTCGAACACGACCGTCCACTCGCCCCCCGCCCTCGCCGAGTACGCCGCCAGCTGGTCCACCAGCCGTTGCATCGCCCGCCCGCGGTTGCGCCACCACCCATCCGGCCGAGACCCCATCACGTTGTTCCCGTCCACGATAACCCGCCGCTCTCTTCCTTCCCCACTCTCCACTATCCCGCCAATCTGTCCGCCGCCTTCTGGATAGCGCTCAGCGACCGCTCGCGGCCCAGCGCCTCCAGCGTGCCGAACAGCGGCGGCGCGACCCGCAGCCCCGTCGCCGCTACGCGGATGGACCCGAATAGCTGCCCCGCCTTGATACCCAGCTCGCCCGCAAGCGCCCGCAGCGCGCCCTCTATCGAGTCGCCGTCGAACGCCTCCAGCCCCTCCAGCGCGTCGAGCGCCCGAATCAGCGCCTCGCGCGTGCCCGCGGCGTCCATTCCCTTCTGCGCGAGCTCGGCTGTGTCGTACTCCACCTCGTCTTGGAAGAAGAAACCCAGCAGCGGCGCGGCGTCTTGAAGCGTCTTCATCCGCTCCCGCACAAGCGGCGCGACCCGCAGCAGCGCCTCCCGCTCCGGCAGCGGCGAAACTCCACCCTGGGGAAACGCCTCCCAGTACTCCAGCAGCGCGTCCGCCAAACGCTCGTGGGACGCCTGCCGTATGTAATGCCCGTTCATCCACTCCAGCTTCTTCGCGTCGAACATCGCCCCAGACCTAGACACCCGCTCCAGCGTGAACACCCGCTTCAGCTCGTCCGCCGACATCACCTCCGTCTTGCCGTCCAGGGACCAGCCCAGCAGCGCCAGGAAGTTCACCATCGCCTCCGGCAGATACCCCATCTCCCGGTACTCCCGGACCGACGTCGCCCCGTGCCGCTTGCTCAGCTTCGACCTGTCCTGCGCGAGTATCTGCGGCAAATGCGCGAACCGCGGCGGCTCCCACCCCAGCGCGTCGTAGATCTGCAGATGACGCGGCGAGCTCGGCAGCCACTCCTCGCCGCGAAAGACGTGCGAGATGCCCATCGCGCGGTCGTCCACCACGTTCGCCAGGTGGTACGTAGGGAAGCCGTCCGACTTGAGCGCCACGAAGTCGTCCACCAGCCCGTTCTCGAACGCCACCGTCCCGCGTATCAGGTCGTCGAGGACCGTACGCCCGTCCAGCGGCATTGCGAACCGCACGACCGAGGGCGAATCGCCTTCCATTAGTCCGCGCTCCCGGCAGTGGCGGTCGTACCCCCCGCTCGCCTTGCGCACCTCCGCGAGCCGCTCCGGCGCGCAATCGCATCGATACGCCGCCCCGCGCTCCACCAGTGCCTCCGCAACGCGGCGATACCCCTCCAGGCGTTCGGACTGGTAGTAGGGCGCGTTCGGCCCGCCGATGTCCGGCCCCTCGTCCCAATCTATCCCCAGCCATCTCAGCGAGCCCAGCATCTCCTCCACGGACCCCTCCACCAGCCGCGCCTGGTCCGTGTCCTCGATCCGGACGATGAAGGTCCCCCCGCGCCCGCGTGCGAACAGCCAGTTGTACAGCGCCGTCCGGATCATCCCCACGTGCGGACTCCCCGTCGGACTCGGGGCCAGCCTGACTCGAACTCCGCTGTCCATTCCCACGCCCCCTGTCATTGCAGCGGCAGGATGACGCGCGAGGGCAGGGCAGGGCCGTGATGGATGGTCTGCGTGGCCTTGACATACGTGCGGTCTATGCCCAGCGGCCCGCCTGTGTTCGGATTCACGTCGAAGCGCGGCCAATTGCTGCTGCTCACGTCCAGCCGGATCCGATGACCCTCACGAAACACGTTCGACGTCGGGTATAGCTGAAAGACCAGCTCGCACGCCTCCCCAGGCTCCAGCAGCTCCGGCGACTCCCAGCCGTTGCGGTAACGCGCCCGGATTATCGAGTCCGTTATGTTGAACGCCAGCCCGTCCGGGAAATTGTCGCTCGGCGGATACACGTCTATCAACTTCGCCGTGAAGTCGGTGTCCACGGCCGACGACGATGCCCACAGACGCATCTCCACGGGCCCAGTCACCTCCGTATCCCGCTCCAGTATCCCCGTCTGGAAGCTCAGCACGTCCCGCCGAGTGTTCAGCGGCAGCTCGTCCTTGCACCCGATGAAATCCGCCCGCCCTCTCTGGTCGAACGCGCCGGGCTTGAGCACCATGTCCGCAGCCGACAGCCCGCCTCCCATCGTGGGCACGGGGTTCGACGGGTCGTAAGTGTAGCTGGTGGATTCACCCTCGCCGGCCTGCGGCGGCTCCGGAGACAGCCCGCCGCCCCCGCGAAGGTAGAAGGGCGTGAACGACGTGCCCGGCAAGGGCCAGTCCGACGCCTCACGCCAAAAACCCCCGTGCTCGACCCGCCCGGGATACTCCGAGCCGTCCCCCGGCGCTCCGAGCACAGCGCGGTCGTCCTGTCCTGTCCCCATCGTGAATATACGCACCGGCTTCCAGCTCGCAGCCTCGCTCGCAAGCCCCTTCAGGTGATGGTCGAACCAGGCGAGCTTCGAGTCCATGTAGTTGATCTGAGCGTCTATCCCGAAGTAGAAGTCCCCGGAGTGCGGCGTCTCGTATCGCCCGTGTGTCCACGGCCCCATCAGCAGATGCTGCCGCGACTCCTTCGCCCGGCTCAGGGCCGCGTAGGACTCGCAGGTGTTCCGCGCGTAGGAGTCGTACCACCCACCCAGATACAGCGTCGGCACGTCCGCGTGCTCCTCGTAATACTCCGACATGGCGTATCCACGCTGCTTCCAGTAGTCGTCGTAATCGCCCCGCGTCTGGATGTCTATGGCCCAGCGCTCGTAAGACGGCAGCCGCCTGAGAACGGTCGCTCCCTCACGCAGCGGGAATTGACGCACAAGGTCGTCCATGCGCTCGGTGTAGGTCTTCACTATCTCGGCCTTCAGCCCGGCGTCCGCCTCGGCTTCCTTGCTGGTAGCCGCCATGCGGAACACATAGACCAGGAAGCGCTGCTCCACCGCGCCGTTCTGACGCATGGAGCTGTGGTAGTAGTTGGACGCGCCCACGGCGACTATCATCGTCGCAAGGCGCGGCGGGTCGAGGGTTGCCAGCGCCGCCTGGTCGCTCCCGGCGTAGGAGTCGCCCATCGTCCCGACCTTGCCGCTGCTCCAGGGCTGGGTCCCGAGCCACTCCACGGTGTCATACCCGTCCGGGGCCTCCTTCGCGAAGGCGTACCACTCGCCCTCCGACGCGAACCGACCGCGCACGTCCTGCATGGCGCACACGTAGCCCCGCCGGGCGAGGAACCGCGCGTCCAGCGCCCCCTTCGGCGCGGCCTTGTCGTATGGCGTCCGCACTAGGACGACGGGGAATCGTCCTTCGGCCCGGCGTCCGCCCTCGGCGGGAAAGTACAGGTCGGTAGCCAGCCCAACGCCGTCCCGCGCCGGAACCATAACGTTCGTCTCGGCAACTACGTCGTACTGCTGGCTCGAACCCTCGTACTGCAAGGACGCCCTCCGGTCGTGGGTATCAGGCGCGGTTTATCGTTTGTCGAAGACGAGTTTCCAGGTGGTTCCGGATTCCGCCTCCACGTCTACGCGGTAACTGCTCGATTCGGTCCTGAGGAGTTCGATTGGGACGTTGCTTCCAGATTCGGCGGCGGTGGAGTACGCGAAGCTGTTCACGGCTGATTGGACGACCCTGTCAACCTGGACCTGTATCCTGCCCCCGTCGAGGTTCCAAGTGAGCAGGACGTCGTATGTCCCGCTGGTCAACTCGATGCTCTTAACGAGCCGACCCGTGCCCTTGACCTCCTCTACTCCGCCGCCGCATGGGAACGTCGTGAAGTCGACCACGGCCTGGCGAAGCGTCGTTTCCTGCGCCCGCGCCTCCACGAGATACTTGTATCTCTGGCCGCAATTCACCTCATCGCCCACCTGATGGAAAGTTATGTTGTGGGAAGGCTCGGCCTTCGACCACCCAAACCAGCGCCAAGCGCGCACGTGGTATGAGTCGGCGCCGCTGTACGGATCCCACTCGATCCTGGAGTCTTCCGAGAATTTGGGTGTCCATGCCGTAGGGTCCGGCGGCGTGCCGTCCCCGCCCGGCAGGCCTGGAGGCCCTGGCGGGCCGGCATCGCCGCGCTCGCCTTGTGGGCCCTGCGGTCCGGCATCGCCCTTCTCGCCCTGTGGGCCTGGCGGCCCGGCATCGCCGCGCTCGCCTTGTGGGCCCTGCGGTCCGGCATCGCCGCGCTCGCCTTGTGGGCCCTGCGGTCCGGCATCGCCGCGCTCGCCTTGTGGGCCTGGCGGTCCCTGGGAGCCTTGCGGTCCGGCGCTGCCTGGCGGTCCCTGGGAGCCTTGCGGTCCGGTATTGCCCCTAACTCCCTGCTGGCCCGCGTTGCCCTTCTCGCCCTGGGGGCCCGATGGCCCGGCATCGCCGCGCTCGCCTCGTGGGCCCTGCGGTCCAGCATCGCCCTTCTCACCCTGTGGGCCCTGCGGTCCGGCATCGCCCTTCTCACCCTGTGGGCCCTGGCCCTGTGCGCCGCCGTCATGTTTCTCGATGAGGCTGACGACTTCCGATTCGGTCAGTCCCGAGGAGCAGCCGAGCAGAACGAGCAGCCCCACCATGCCAACCAGCGTCTTCATTCCGACAGGCAACCTCAGCCCAAACATCCTGTCTCGCTCCTTACTCCTCGATGGCTCCATCTACGCTACTGCAGCGATCCAGTGAACACGTAATCATTGTCCCTCACGTCGCCATGGCAGGCCTGGCACCCCTCGACCTTGCCCTCTTTCTGCACGGAGCCGTCAGCGCCCACCTTGGACCAGAACCAATCGTTGTGCTCAGGATTGTATCCAGCCTTCTTGAACATGACCGTAGTCGCGTCCAGAACGCCTTCGGGGGTGTAGTTCTCCTTGACTATGATCGCGCCGTCGGGCATGGAGCCGCTCTTGCTATTGAGGGCGTCGAGGGCCACCGGGTTGAGGTAGGTGGTTAGGAGCGTCCCGTGGGGGTCCCCTCCCCGATGCATCTCTCCGAATCCAGGCCACAACTCCCAGGACTCCTGGTAATTCACCTGCTCGAGGTAGTCCATTACCGCAGTTGCGTTGGTATCAGGAAGGTCGGGTGTGTCCGATCCGCCGCAGGACACGGCGCCGACGCATGCGCCCATGAGAGCCAACACGGGAATCCAGCTGCGTATTGCGCGAATGGGCATGATCAAGTCCATGATTTTGCGGCAGGGTATCACTTTTCCTAGAAATGCGCCAGACGATTCTGGAGCGCAATAGAAGCGTTTAGAGCTCTCCGACCACCTTCTTGTCAAAGTATCCCCAGTCCCATTCGGCTCCCCAGCCGGGGCCTGGAGGCGGGGCTACGTGGCCGTCTATGACGTCTAGGGGGTTGAGCAGTCCTATCTCCGTGCCAGCCTGCTCGCTGTAGCCACGGAATTCGCCGAATGTCTCGTAATAGCTGGTGTTGGAGATTGAGGACAGGAGATGCGCGTGGACGAGGCCGTAGAGACCGCCGTCGCCGTTCAGCTCGATGTTCGCGCCGTGCAGCTCCGCAAGATGCGCGAGCTTCAGGACGGCGGTCGCGCCGTGCCGGGCGTTGGCGCGGATCATGTCGGCGGCCCCTGATATGAGCCACTGCGCCTGGAGGTCAACGTCGTTCATCATCATCTCGGGCGCGAGTATGGGCACGTCGAGGGCGTCGCACAGGGCCTTGAGCTTGTTGTGCTGGCGGTCGGGCAGCGGCTCCTCGAACCAGCGGTAATCGAGCTCCTCCAAGACCCTGCCGACCCGCAGGGCCTCCTCGAACGTGTAGATGGCGACGGCGTCGTGCATGATCTCGATGTCGGGGCCGACGGCGTCGCGGACGGCCTGGAACCACTGGATGTTCTCACGGACGGAGTGGTAGAAGTGGTCCTTGACGGCCGGGAAGCCGTCGGCTGCGGCGCGGCGGGCGTCATCGGCGGCCTCTTCTTTCGTCTCGCCCCGGATGTTCATGTAGACGGGAGTCCTGTCGCGCACTCGGCCTAGGAGAGCGTACACGGGGAGGCCGGCGGCCTTGCCGAGGATGTCCCAGAGGCAATTGTCGAACGGGCCTAGCCAACCGGGCGGCTGATATACCCAGCGCGTCCCGGTGTGCAGCTTCTGGTATAGGCGCTCGCGGTCCAGGGGGTTCTCGCCAACGACTAGGGCGCGAAGCTGGTCGAGGCTGTCGGACGTCAGCGTGGCGGCGGCGCCTGCGTCGGCGGTGCATACGCCTTCGATGCCCTCGTCGGTGCGGACCCGCATGATGGGGCGGACGCCGGTCTGCTGCGACGTGAGGTTGTGAATCCAGCGGTCTCGCCTCATGCCTGGCAGCAGCGCGAGGTCAAAGAGCCGGCGAGCGCCCGCAGCTTCAACGAGGTGAACGTTGACGTTCGTGATTCTCATGGCGCGTATGGTAGCAGAGTCGCAGGGTCACTGGCGCAGGGGGCGGCGTCTCCTCATCGTCGGTCCGACGGTTCAGACAGGCTTGGCTGAAGACCAGCTTCCGTGTTTGGGGGTGTAGTGGAATCAGGCGCTCCCGATGCCGGCATGACCACCGGCGCGCCGGTCTCTGGGTGGGAGAGCACCACCACGGCCGTCTGGTACACGGAGGCGATCTTTTCGGCGGTCAGCACGTCGCGCGGTCGGCCCTCGGCGAAGACTCTGCCGCCGGCGATCATCACGAGCCGGTCGCAGTACTGCGCCGCTAGGGACAGGTCGTGCATGGCTACCAGAGCGGCTGCGCCGCGCCGCCGGACGAGGGCGGCCACGAGGTCCATGACCTGGGCTTGGTGAGCCAGGTCCAGGTTGGAGGTGGGCTCGTCGAGGAGCATCACGGACGCCTCCTGCGCCAGGGCCATGGCTATGAGGGCGCGCTGCCGTTCGCCGCCCGACAGGGCGCCTATAGGACGGTCGGCCAGCATCAGCATGTCCGTCGCCTGCATCGCCCGCCCAACCGCGTCCAGGTCGCCGCGCCGCTCCCATTGGAGCAGCTTGAGGTACGGGTTGCGCCCCATGAGCGCCAGCTCCATGACGGTGAAGCCCGCTGGCAGGCTGGGATTCTGTGGAACGACCGACACGAGCCTCGCCGCTTCCGACGCCCCCAGCGACGAGATGTCCCGGCCCTGCACCCGAATGCGTCCCGCTGATGGAGACCTGACGCCGCTGACCAGCCGGAACAGCGTCGTCTTCCCCGCCCCGTTCGGCCCTACCACGCCAACGAGCTCGCCGCCCTCCACTTCCAGGTCCAGCCCGTCCAGGACGCGCCCGCCGCCGTATCCGAACGTAAGCCCTTCGACCCTCAGCATCTTGTTACATCTCGACCCTGCGGCGCCTGAGCAGGTAGAGGAAGAAGGGCGCGCCGCAGAACGCGGTTACGATGCCAACCGGCAGCTCCGCGGGGCTTACTACCGTCCGCGCCGCCGTGTCCGCCAATATGAGGAACCCCGCCCCCGCAAGCATCGCAACGGGCAGCAGGCTGCGATAGTCCACTCCCCAAAGCAGGCGAACTGCGTGGGGAGCGACCAGCCCCACGAATCCTATCAGCCCGCTGAACGAGACCGCCGCCGCCGTGGCGAGGGATGCGCCGGCTATCAGCAGCGCCTTCGTCCGTCCCACGTTCACCCCAAGCTGCTGCGCGTGTTCCTCGTCGAGCTGCATGACGTTTATGATGCGGGAGTAGGCGAGGAGCAGCGCCGCGCAGGGCAGCAGGTAGAGGAGCATGAGGGCGGAGTGATTCCATTGGGCCGAGCCGAGCCCGCCCAGCAGCCAGCTCAGCAAGGGGCGCAGGTCGGGGTCGCTGCGTATCATCAGGAAAGCCGTGGCCGAGCTCGCTAGGGACGATATCGCCACTCCTGCCAGTATCAGCGTCGTCAGTGGGACGCCCTCCGAGCGCCGGGCTGCCATGTAAGCCGCCGATACCGCCGCAAGACCTCCAGCATAAGCCGCTACCGGCAGAGCGCCCGGGCTCGACACGCCAGCCACCAGTACCAACGTTGCGCCCAGCCCGGCCCCCGCCGAGACGCCGATGAGATAGGGGTCCGCAAGCGGATTGCGGAACAGCCCCTGGTAGGCCGCGCCCGACATCGACAGCGCGGCTCCCACGATGGCGGCCAGCGCAATGCGCGGCAGCCTCACCTGCCACACGATGGTCTCCCAGCTATCCGGCCACGTTTGCGCCTGTTCGACGAGCGGCAGCCTCGCGGCCACGATCTTAATCACGTCCACCGGTGGCAGCGCAGCGGCTCCGACTCCTGCGGACGCCAGCGCGATCGCCAGGACCAGGAACGCGCCGGCGGCGATCCTGCGCCAGGGATACGCCGGTTTTCGGATGCGGTCCGTCGCTGGGACGGGCGGCTCTCCGGCGGCAGCGGGGCGCGGGTGTGTTCTCATCACTCGAACAGGTCCGGGTACACCCACTTCGCCAGCGTCTCGATGCCGTCGATGAAGCGCGGACCCGCGACGCTGAACAGGTCGTGCGGAGGCACGAAGACCCGCCCGTTCATGATCGCGGGCAGGTCGGCGAAGGCGGGATTGCCGACGGCCGCGGCCGCGTCCGAAGCGATGATTATCTCGGGGCGGCGCTCCACCACCACCTCGGGACTGATCTGCGCGTACCCGGATACGTCGCGCGCGATGTTCTTCAACTTCAGGAGCTCGAACACGCTACCCATCAGGGTGTCTGGCCCGGGGCTCCAGAGGTCGCCCACGTCTTGGAAGACACTCGGCCCGTCGCCCCGGGTTGCCATCGCCTCCTCGATGCGGCGCACCCTCTCGTCGAAGCGCGACGCGACCACATCCGCGGCATCGGGCGCTCCTACTATCCTGCCCCATAGCAGTATGTTGTCGGAGACCCGGCGAAAGTCGTCGTTCAGCGACTTAAGGTACAGGACTTTCAGGCCGAGCTGCTCCAGGTTGGCGACGCCTCCCTCCGAGAATACCACCACGAGATCGGGCTCAAGCTCGAGGATGGCTTCATTGTTCAGGTTGAAGGCGTCGCCGATTCTGGGTATGTCCTCGGCTTCGGGAGGATATGACACGAAGTCGTGGGTCGCGGCGACGCGGCGGCCCTCGCCGATGGCGAAGAGGGTCTCGACTACGGCGGAGTCGATCGCGGCGATACGCTCCGGCGGCGCTTCGAACACGACATCGCGTCCGTTGCCGTCGGTGACCGTGAGAGGGAACAGCGCCGGCGTTGGGGATGGAGCCGCGTCGGAGGGCGCGATGGTGGGGGCTGACTCCATGCCCATCATGGCGGCGTCGGTCGCTCTTTGCGGCGTAGTTGTTGGGGCCGGCGTCGGGGAGGGCGCGGCCCTGTCGCCACATGCCAGGGACGTAAGCGCCAGCGCGGCGAGGGAGCAGGCGAGGAGTATAGCCGCGAGGGGACTCCTCTTCTGCCTGTTATCGCTGCGGACGCGCGCTGAAGGGCGGGGGGACGTGAATCCAGAGCTCAATTTCAGCCTCCTCAGTCTATGGATGGTCCACGGACTTTGGGGAGAGGACGCGAAAACGCCCTGCTCCGAGTCGGTGCAGGGCGCGCTGAGCATGTGATGCCCGAACCTCTACCTCGAAGGCCGTGGACATGGGCGAGAGCAGTTGATCGGGCTCGTCTCGTCCGCCAATCTAGGCGGAGCGGGACCTACCGCTGCGGGACAGCGCCGGACTTCGACCGGCTTCCTCTGCTTGGCTCAGCGCCTGCGCTGAGCGCTCCCGCCCACTATTCAATTGTTCGATCATGCGGATAGTAGCGCCGCCTCACCCGAAAGTCAAGGGGCGGTAGTGTCTCAGTGTGGCTGGTCGCGGACTGGAAGCTTCAATGGGGCCGCAACCTTTCGGCTGCGGATAGCTCAGTATCTGTCGCCTGTTCGTGGCGGTCGGGAACTGCTTCAATGGGGCCGCAACCTTTCGGCTGCGGATAGATGCCGACGCCAGGAACGCCGAACGCGGTTAGCGAGCGCTTCAATGGGGCCGCAACCTTTCGGCTGCGGATAGTCCAGGGTCGCGTCTATGTCCGCCCTCGTCTGTGTCCGCTTCAATGGGGCCGCAACCTTTCGGCTGCGGATAGATGCCGACGCCAGGAACGCCGAACGCGGTTAGCGAGCGCTTCAATGGGGCCGCAACCTTTCGGCTGCGGATAGTCAGGAACACTACCCAGCCCACCACGATGATGCATGGCTTCAATGGGGCCGCAACCTTTCGGCTGCGGATAGAACGCCGCGCCCGCCGAGTAGCCCGCCGCCGTTGCGAGCTTCAATGGGGCCGCAACCTTTCGGCTGCGGATAGCACTTTCCCTTGATTTGAGAATACTAAGGGCAGTACTGCTTCAATGGGGCCGCAACCTTTCGGCTGCGGATAGCCCTTCGCGATAATCGTGTACAGAAAGTGGTCGTCAGCTTCAATGGGGCCGCAACCTTTCGGCTGCGGATAGGTCCGAGCGCGCCGGGCTTGCGCGGCGGCAACGGAGCGCTTCAATGGGGCCGCAACCTTTCGGCTGCGGATAGCAGGGCTTCCGACGGGCTACCAAGCCCATATCTCCGCTTCAATGGGGCCGCAACCTTTCGGCTGCGGATAGCAGGGCTTACCGGCTGCATCTTGCGGGGCTTCATCGTGCTTCAATGGGGCCGCAACCTTTCGGCTGCGGATAGCAGGGCTTACCGGCTGCATCTTGCGGGGCTTCATCGTGCTTCAATGGGGCCGCAACCTTTCGGCTGCGGATAGATCGTACTCACAGGAAGGAAGGAATCAGAAGCATGGCGCTTCAATGGGGCCGCAACCTTTCGGCTGCGGATAGTCACGCTGCGCGGCTTGATGGCGGCTCAGCAGACACAGCTTCAATGGGGCCGCAACCTTTCGGCTGCGGATAGCATAATATGCGGATACATGCTATTCATATCGTACTTATGCTTCAATGGGGCCGCAACCTTTCGGCTGCGGATAGGGCGGTATAATGTGGCGGGCTTGCGCGGGTTGCGGGCTTCAATGGGGCCGCAACCTTTCGGCTGCGGATAGGAGGGCTTATGACGACCGCAGCGCGCGACCGCATCAAGCTTCAATGGGGCCGCAACCTTTCGGCTGCGGATAGTATTGACGAGATAATAGCGCAAGCGGAACCGCTGTTGCTTCAATGGGGCCGCAACCTTTCGGCTGCGGATAGATGTCGCCGCCAATGCCGAACGTGTCGGTGCCCAGGTGCTTCAATGGGGCCGCAACCTTTCGGCTGCGGATAGATGTCGCCGCCAATGCCGAACGTGTCGGTGCCCAGGTGCTTCAATGGGGCCGCAACCTTTCGGCTGCGGATAGCTGCTGGCATACGAGCGGGGACGGGCGGAGCGCAGGGCTTCAATGGGGCCGCAACCTTTCGGCTGCGGATAGGGGAAGAAGACCATCAGCGCGGCGATCAATCCGAGCGGCTTCAATGGGGCCGCAACCTTTCGGCTGCGGATAGGCTGGAAGTCATTCGGGACTCCAAGAGCATGTCGCTGCTTCAATGGGGCCGCAACCTTTCGGCTGCGGATAGATATTCTGCCGCTTCGTCATCCTCGCATTCTTGACCGCTTCAATGGGGCCGCAACCTTTCGGCTGCGGATAGTTAAACATCGTGAGGGCGCGATAGATAGATGCAACCGGCTTCAATGGGGCCGCAACCTTTCGGCTGCGGATAGGCAGGAGCCGATGAACTGGCAGGAGCCGATGGCCCGGCTTCAATGGGGCCGCAACCTTTCGGCTGCGGATAGAACCGACGGGCGCAAAGGGAACGTGGGGGTATGCCCAGCTTCAATGGGGCCGCAACCTTTCGGCTGCGGATAGCCGCAGAGACTGCAGGCGACACAACACGCAGGAACAGAGCTTCAATGGGGCCGCAACCTTTCGGCTGCGGATAGTTGCAGGCGCAAGGACTGCCAGGCGTACGGAACCCACGCTTCAATGGGGCCGCAACCTTTCGGCTGCGGATAGGGGCATGACGGCATCCGAGCAAGGCCAGGGCGGAGTCGCTTCAATGGGGCCGCAACCTTTCGGCTGCGGATAGGTTGTGAATGCGCTGGTCGGCGCATGGGGCGCGAAGTGGCTTCAATGGGGCCGCAACCTTTCGGCTGCGGATAGGCTCCGCCTGCGGGTAGATATCCACGCGCACTGCGGGCTTCAATGGGGCCGCAACCTTTCGGCTGCGGATAGAGGGATAGCACGGCGTGACATCGTTGCAGCGGCAGGAAGCTTCAATGGGGCCGCAACCTTTCGGCTGCGGATAGAAGCGTGGGGCTATGATGATGAACGGCTCTACGAAGACGCTTCAATGGGGCCGCAACCTTTCGGCTGCGGATAGCTGACGCAACCATTCGTCCACGCTGGTCTCGGCCGCGCTTCAATGGGGCCGCAACCTTTCGGCTGCGGATAGGCCGCTCAGAGGCC
This sequence comes from uncultured Dehalococcoidia bacterium, assembly GCA_958296115.1. Lineage (GTDB taxonomy): Bacteria > Chloroflexota > Dehalococcoidia > Lucifugimonadales > CAJWER01. The sequence continues at coordinate 553,447 of OY282442.1, read as the reverse complement.
ATAGCCTAGCGCCAAAGTATCATGCTTCAATGGGGCCGCAACCTTTCGGCTGCGGATAGGCCTACAGGGAAGGACAATCAGATACTTGTATCTGAGCTTCAATGGGGCCGCAACCTTTCGGCTGCGGATAGGGGATGATGAAGTAGGGTATCAGCGCGGCGATAGCCGCTTCAATGGGGCCGCAACCTTTCGGCTGCGGATAGCCTGGTTGTATCCGCGACCGGCGCGGGCGCTGGGGTGCTTCAATGGGGCCGCAACCTTTCGGCTGCGGATAGCCTGGTTGTATCCGCGACCGGCGCGGGCGCTGGGGTGCTTCAATGGGGCCGCAACCTTTCGGCTGCGGATAGCCTGGTTGTATCCGCGACCGGCGCGGGCGCTGGGGTGCTTCAATGGGGCCGCAACCTTTCGGCTGCGGATAGATGAGCGGCGACTTCTGGGAGGCCAAGATGAGAGCTGCTTCAATGGGGCCGCAACCTTTCGGCTGCGGATAGCCGGACTCGTATGGGTACGCGGGCCGAGCGGCGCGGGCTTCAATGGGGCCGCAACCTTTCGGCTGCGGATAGCCCCCCGCGCGAGATTCTTCGCGACGGCGAACGAATGCGCTTCAATGGGGCCGCAACCTTTCGGCTGCGGATAGGGTGCAAGCTGGCGTGTTGGCGTGGGCGAGGACAGGGCTTCAATGGGGCCGCAACCTTTCGGCTGCGGATAGGTCGCCAAGCGGGGGGGTATTGGGATACGGGCCAGGTGCTTCAATGGGGCCGCAACCTTTCGGCTGCGGATAGTGTGTGGCGCCCCGCGCACGCGGAGGCGACCGAACAGGCTTCAATGGGGCCGCAACCTTTCGGCTGCGGATAGCAAGCGCTCACACTTACAACGCTTGCTCTGATGCTTATGCTTCAATGGGGCCGCAACCTTTCGGCTGCGGATAGATCGAGGAGCCGCCGCCCCCGAAGCCGCGCAAGACGCCGCTTCAATGGGGCCGCAACCTTTCGGCTGCGGATAGGACGACTACGATGACGACAAGCCCGCAGACAGCGTTGAGCTTCAATGGGGCCGCAACCTTTCGGCTGCGGATAGGACCATGCCGACGACCTGGTTCCCCCCCCAACGCGAAAGCTTCAATGGGGCCGCAACCTTTCGGCTGCGGATAGACACGGGCGCGTTCGAGCAACACCGACGCCATGCCCGCGCTTCAATGGGGCCGCAACCTTTCGGCTGCGGATAGTTGCGTTACGACCTCTTCGACGTAATCCCCCCAGCCCGCTTCAATGGGGCCGCAACCTTTCGGCTGCGGATAGCTCGAACCTGTCTGCGGCATCCACGTCTATCGCGCCGCTTCAATGGGGCCGCAACCTTTCGGCTGCGGATAGCCAGCCCATGACCTGGATTTTGACCTCGCGGCCACCTGCTTCAATGGGGCCGCAACCTTTCGGCTGCGGATAGTCATCGAGGAGCCGCCGCCGAGGAAGCGGAGGAAGCCGCTTCAATGGGGCCGCAACCTTTCGGCTGCGGATAGCAGTATGTAGTGGTGGCCAACCACCAGCGGGATGGGGCTTCAATGGGGCCGCAACCTTTCGGCTGCGGATAGCTTGTGCCCATAGACCAAGGGCACTGGCAGCTCGGCGCTTCAATGGGGCCGCAACCTTTCGGCTGCGGATAGGTGCTATGCCCACCGGCGCGGCAGCCATCGCCGCGCCAATGCTTCAATGGGGCCGCAACCTTTCGGCTGCGGATAGGCCGTCCTCGAGGCCCGCCCGCCCGCGCCCGTCGCCGGTGCTTCAATGGGGCCGCAACCTTTCGGCTGCGGATAGAGCCAGCGCCAGGAGCAGGGGGCGCGTCATGCGGGAGCTTCAATGGGGCCGCAACCTTTCGGCTGCGGATAGACGGCCTCAGCGGCGCCGCTGCCGAGCGGATGCGACGGCTTCAATGGGGCCGCAACCTTTCGGCTGCGGATAGGCGCCCCACCTACACCGAGGCGCACGAGCGGTACGGGCTTCAATGGGGCCGCAACCTTTCGGCTGCGGATAGCACGCATAGGGGCGAGTTCAAGGGCTGCGACTGCGGGCTTCAATGGGGCCGCAACCTTTCGGCTGCGGATAGATCCTCTCCGCCTTCGCGCGGCAGGGATACGTGCTCCGCTTCAATGGGGCCGCAACCTTTCGGCTGCGGATAGGGACGTTCAACGTCGGCTCGACCGAGCCGCTGGCGATGGCTTCAATGGGGCCGCAACCTTTCGGCTGCGGATAGGCCGTGCGAACTCGCCTTCACGTAGGCAATCGCCCGGCTTCAATGGGGCCGCAACCTTTCGGCTGCGGATAGCTGGCACGTCTACGTCCAGACCTGCGAGTGCGGGTCAGTGCTTCAATGGGGCCGCAACCTTTCGGCTGCGGATAGACGCAGTACATTGCCAGGACGCTGCCGAACCAGCTCGCTTCAATGGGGCCGCAACCTTTCGGCTGCGGATAGATGTAGTCATACGCCTCGCCTCGCGGGTGGTCGTCGGCTTCAATGGGGCCGCAACCTTTCGGCTGCGGATAGCCGCTGATTACCGGGCATCACTACATCCTGCTGGCGGGCTTCAATGGGGCCGCAACCTTTCGGCTGCGGATAGACTCACCACCACGCCGGCGAGCCACCACGCCGGCCACGCTTCAATGGGGCCGCAACCTTTCGGCTGCGGATAGCCCTAGACTGCCGGCAGACGCAAGCTTCCCCCGTAGGGGCTTCAATGGGGCCGCAACCTTTCGGCTGCGGATAGGGATAGGAAAATCGCCGCGCAGAAGGCAGCCCGCTATCAGCAGCTTCAATGGGGCCGCAACCTTTCGGTCGCGGATAGCGTCTCGACCGTCTCGTCGTTCAGGATTGCGAACCCGCTTCAATGGGGCCGCAACCTTTCGGTCGCGGATAGGTGGAGGTGAACGGGTCAAGATACGACATGCTTCGGTCGCTTCAATGGGGCCGCAACCTTTCGGTCGCGGATAGGATAGTTTGTCGCTCACGGACTGCGATTCGTGAGTCAGCTTCAATGGGGCCGCAACCTTTCGGTCGCGGATAGACCAGAGGCTCGCCGTTGACGGTCCCGGACAAGTTGGCTTCAATGGGGCCGCAACCTTTCGGTCGCGGATAGTAGGTATCGGCGTAGGCGTAACGTGGCGCTCACCCGCTTCAATGGGGCCGCAACCTTTCGGTCGCGGATAGAGGCGAGCAGCGAGCGCATGGTCCGAATGCGGATGGCTTCAATGGGGCCGCAACCTTTCGGTCGCGGATAGGGGGGCAGGGGAAGGCCAGCTCCGACGAGCGCGGGTCGCTTCAATGGGGCCGCAACCTTTCGGTCGCGGATAGAGGCGCTGGCCGATTACAAAGCGGCCAGTGTGTGGCCGCTTCAATGGGGCCGCAACCTTTCGGTCGCGGATAGCTGCCGAGCGTGAACGATGGGCGCAGGCGGGAGTCGGCTTCAATGGGGCCGCAACCTTTCGGTCGCGGATAGGACTCCACCAGGTGGCCACAGACGGACACCGAGTCCAGCTTCAATGGGGCCGCAACCTTTCGGTCGCGGATAGTGGTATAATACACGCATACCAAGTAAGGGGTGAACGCTTCAATGGGGCCGCAACCTTTCGGTCGCGGATAGCTGGCAGCCTGAAGGCGCGGCGACGTGGATAGGGCCGGCTTCAATGGGGCCGCAACCTTTCGGTCGCGGATAGACGCGCTGGACTTCGGAACCCGCTCCCTCCTATTCGAGCTTCAATGGGGCCGCAACCTTTCGGTCGCGGATAGAGCGAATTGGATTTCCCAGCCGTGCGCATGGCAGCCGCGCTTCAATGGGGCCGCAACCTTTCGGTCGCGGATAGGTAGACCGGGCTTCGTCGGGGGGCGACAAGCCCCCCGGCTTCAATGGGGCCGCAACCTTTCGGTCGCGGATAGCAGCGTCCGCGAGTTGGAGCCCAGGCACATCTACGTGCTTCAATGGGGCCGCAACCTTTCGGTCGCGGATAGGCCGAAGCCGGAGGCGGTCGCGCCGCCGAAGCTCTGGCTTCAATGGGGCCGCAACCTTTCGGTCGCGGATAGGATGCGGACACGTCGTTGACGTACCAGCCCGGATCAATGCTTCAATGGGGCCGCAACCTTTCGGTCGCGGATAGCAGACCATCGAGCGGATGAAGACAGACGCGCAGGCGGGCTTCAATGGGGCCGCAACCTTTCGGTCGCGGATAGGCTACTCGCGCGTCCATCATTAGGGGAGCGTCTCCTCGCTTCAATGGGGCCGCAACCTTTCGGTCGCGGATAGGCGGCACAGGCTCCACCCTGGCAGTGCGGCAGTCGTCGCTTCAATGGGGCCGCAACCTTTCGGTCGCGGATAGTAGATTCATCATCGAGTACGCCCCGACAGACCGCCTGCTTCAATGGGGCCGCAACCTTTCGGTCGCGGATAGGCCGCACACTCACTATCGCGGCGGCTTGAAGTACCTCGCTTCAATGGGGCCGCAACCTTTCGGTCGCGGATAGACGCTTCGAGCGATGGCGGTCGGAGAGTCTGAGGTCTCGCTTCAATGGGGCCGCAACCTTTCGGTCGCGGATAGCGAACAGGGGGCGGATAATGAGTCTGATTCAGTGGCTGCTTCAATGGGGCCGCAACCTTTCGGTCGCGGATAGGGAGAGCGGGAACAACATAATCGCGCCAAAGTATTATGCTTCAATGGGGCCGCAACCTTTCGGTCGCGGATAGATAGCGTATCTGAAGGACGCAAAGAAACTTGGCGAGCTTCAATGGGGCCGCAACCTTTCGGTCGCGGATAGCGAGACGTCAACAAGCTCTCCCGTCCCCTCTACGTGACGCTTCAATGGGGCCGCAACCTTTCGGTCGCGGATAGGAGCCGCGTAGCCGCGAGGGTTGCCGAACGTATCCTCGCTTCAATGGGGCCGCAACCTTTCGGTCGCGGATAGACAGGAGGCAGAGTATGTTGACGGTAAGATAAGCGCTCGCTTCAATGGGGCCGCAACCTTTCGGTCGCGGATAGGGCGTTCGTTACCGAGGCTGACCGGGTAAGTGTTCTGCTTCAATGGGGCCGCAACCTTTCGGTCGCGGATAGTTGATTTCCGCACGCTTGCCAGACGTGCCAAGCCAATGCTTCAATGGGGCCGCAACCTTTCGGTCGCGGATAGTGGGCGGCAACCTCCCGAAGGCGCGATACACGCCCGGCTTCAATGGGGCCGCAACCTTTCGGTCGCGGATAGTGTCAGACGGAAGCCAGTTCACGACCATAGAGGCTGGCTTCAATGGGGCCGCAACCTTTCGGTCGCGGATAGACGCGCATGCCCGTATCCGCCGCCACGCGGCAGAGCGGCTTCAATGGGGCCGCAACCTTTCGGTCGCGGATAGCGCGCGGAGGCTGGCGTTGACTGGCAAGAACGAGACCCGCTTCAATGGGGCCGCAACCTTTCGGTCGCGGATAGCAGAAGCAGGGCAGCGGAATCAACCGCGAGCGCATGCTTCAATGGGGCCGCAACCTTTCGGTCGCGGATAGTGGTCGTCGGCGCAATCCAGCTCCACGCGGAAGCCGCGCTTCAATGGGGCCGCAACCTTTCGGTCGCGGATAGGTGACGGACGCTTGGCTATGCGACGTAGCGACAGAGGCTTCAATGGGGCCGCAACCTTTCGGTCGCGGATAGACATCGGAAGCCAATCAATCATTGTCAGGCATCAGTGGGCTTCAATGGGGCCGCAACCTTTCGGTCGCGGATAGGGTTCCTGTGACTGGACTCAGCGGGCGCACTCGGAATTGCTTCAATGGGGCCGCAACCTTTCGGTCGCGGATAGCCCGCGGCGAGCACGTGCTTGACCGAGTTGACCCGCGCTTCAATGGGGCCGCAACCTTTCGGTCGCGGATAGGATTGCAGGCCGCAGCAGACAGAGCGCGGCGTGATGCTGCTTCAATGGGGCCGCAACCTTTCGGTCGCGGATAGGAACGGTCACGCTATTGCCGCGCGGCGCGTTGAGAGGCTTCAATGGGGCCGCAACCTTTCGGTCGCGGATAGCGCCTGGAACTGCGCGCCGACGGGTACGCTGGCAATCGGCTTCAATGGGGCCGCAACCTTTCGGTCGCGGATAGAATACTGCCGCGCGCTGGCAATTCGCGCCAGCGCGGCTTCAATGGGGCCGCAACCTTTCGGTCGCGGATAGCAGGCGTGCGGGGGCCGTGATATAACCTTGATTGGATGCTTCAATGGGGCCGCAACCTTTCGGTCGCGGATAGATTCAGGTTCGGGCCATATTCTCCGCTCCTCTGGTAGCTTCAATGGGGCCGCAACCTTTCGGTCGCGGATAGTCAGTGGAGCGCATGGAGGAGGATAAGCAGACCAGCCGCTTCAATGGGGCCGCAACCTTTCGGTCGCGGATAGCCCCCGTAGCCCTATCATAGGCTATCAAGGCTTTGTCGGCTTCAATGGGGCCGCAACCTTTCGGTCGCGGATAGCAACGGCGGTCGGGACGGACGAATCGCTCGACGTGGTGGCTTCAATGGGGCCGCAACCTTTCGGTCGCGGATAGAAAAGCAAGACCGCTCTCTATAGCAGTAGCTATAATGCTTCAATGGGGCCGCAACCTTTCGGTCGCGGATAGCTGCCCCTTTCAATCATACAGGACTTATTTGTATCGCTTCAATGGGGCCGCAACCTTTCGGTCGCGGATAGGAAGAGAGGCGCTACGCGCACCCTGAGGGATTCCTTTGGCTTCAATGGGGCCGCAACCTTTCGGTCGCGGATAGATTGGTCGAATCTGGTCGGATTCGACGATATTCACGGCTTCAATGGGGCCGCAACCTTTCGGTCGCGGATAGAGGCGCCGACGATCTCGTTGAGCACCAGGACACGAACAGCTTCAATGGGGCCGCAACCTTTCGGTCGCGGATAGTCGCGCTGGACGTCGTGGAGTTTGTCCCGCCAGTAACGCTTCAATGGGGCCGCAACCTTTCGGTCGCGGATAGGCGGGCGCGGCAATCGTGGCGGGGTCGGTCGTCAAGGGGCTTCAATGGGGCCGCAACCTTTCGGTCGCGGATAGAGCTTTACGCAATTCGTCAATGCCGTATCTCAATGCGCTTCAATGGGGCCGCAACCTTTCGGTCGCGGATAGGGGCGACAACCATACCTCGATGGCCCTGGCTCTCGTCGCTTCAATGGGGCCGCAACCTTTCGGTCGCGGATAGTTGTATGCGGGCGCAGACCAAGACAGCAGTATAGTGGCTTCAATGGGGCCGCAACCTTTCGGTCGCGGATAGTAGAGATACCGCGCTCCCGCGCTCCGCACCTCGTATTGCTTCAATGGGGCCGCAACCTTTCGGTCGCGGATAGGGACCATCCCGAAGCCGGAGCGCGTGGAATGATTACCATGCTTCAATGGGGCCGCAACCTTTCGGTCGCGGATAGTGGACGCCGCGTGGTGAGGCGAGACACGGTATAATAGGCTTCAATGGGGCCGCAACCTTTCGGTCGCGGATAGTTTGTGCCTGAGGAGGCCCCGTCATACGTAAACGTGGCTTCAATGGGGCCGCAACCTTTCGGTCGCGGATAGGGTGGGCTGCGAGACAACCCCGCCCGCGGCCAGCCGCGGCTTCAATGGGGCCGCAACCTTTCGGTCGCGGATAGTTTGCGGGCGCTACGCGCATCGCTCGCAAGGAGAGGGGCTTCAATGGGGCCGCAACCTTTCGGTCGCGGATAGAATGACGAGTTCACGCGGACGTGGCGGAGGATTACAAGCTTCAATGGGGCCGCAACCTTTCGGTCGCGGATAGGACCCCGTGGACATCAGGGGAGTGCCCAGCGTGCAGCTTCAATGGGGCCGCAACCTTTCGGTCGCGGATAGCTCCGACAACTTGGGTATCTGCCTGCCCAGAAAGTCTCGCTTCAATGGGGCCGCAACCTTTCGGTCGCGGATAGCTGGCAGGGTTAGGCGCCCACTCACTCCACTTTCCATGCTTCAATGGGGCCGCAACCTTTCGGTCGCGGATAGAGGTAGCGTGATTGTGTCGGTGAGGGGCCGCTCGCTGCTTCAATGGGGCCGCAACCTTTCGGTCGCGGATAGCTGTTGAGACCCTGCCAGCCCGCCTCAGTGCCCCTGTGGGCTTCAATGGGGCCGCAACCTTTCGGTCGCGGATAGGGATAACTGGCGCTGGACTGGACGCCAGGATACCCGCGCTTCAATGGGGCCGCAACCTTTCGGTCGCGGATAGATCGTGTTGCTGTACATTGTAATACAGGAGGTGATTCGCTTCAATGGGGCCGCAACCTTTCGGTCGCGGATAGAACTCGCCCGGACGAAATGCCGAGTTGCAGACATCACCGCTTCAATGGGGCCGCAACCTTTCGGTCGCGGATAGGTTGACTTCGGTGACCTGCCGCTTGTCAGCATCTGGGCTTCAATGGGGCCGCAACCTTTCGGTCGCGGATAGGCGCCATTAGGACGGCAGGCCCGACGATCTTACGGGCTTCAATGGGGCCGCAACCTTTCGGTCGCGGATAGTGGCGAGACCTGGCTGGAGGGCACGTGGGGCGACTTGCTTCAATGGGGCCGCAACCTTTCGGTCGCGGATAGGTCTCACGCAGTCATCATGGATGGGCTGCGTGCCCTGCTTCAATGGGGCCGCAACCTTTCGGTCGCGGATAGCGGTCTGCGCCCGACACTTGAGAACACGGCATTGAGGCTTCAATGGGGCCGCAACCTTTCGGTCGCGGATAGGAGGCCTCGCCCCCTCGCGCCCGTGAGGGGCGAGGAGCTTCAATGGGGCCGCAACCTTTCGGTCGCGGATAGAGGTTCTATCGCCGCAAGGATGTGGAGGTGTACAGAGGCTTCAATGGGGCCGCAACCTTTCGGTCGCGGATAGCATAGGCTACGAAGACGGCCGGGCTTGGTACGACCGCTTCAATGGGGCCGCAACCTTTCGGTCGCGGATAGTAAGTATCTCTTTCTGCCGAGCGTTGACGTAGGCTCGCTTCAATGGGGCCGCAACCTTTCGGTCGCGGATAGAACGTCTGGCTGCGGGCTATTGAGCGTTGGCTCACAGATTGGCTTCAATGGGGCCGCAACCTTTCGGTCGCGGATAGCAGCCTGCCCATCAGCTTGAGAGAAGGATAGAAGTGCTTCAATGGGGCCGCAACCTTTCGGTCGCGGATAGATGTACCTGTCTCATTACTTCTCCTCCTGCACATTGCTTCAATGGGGCCGCAACCTTTCGGTCGCGGATAGAAGATGAGCGGCCCAGACCACGCCGGCGGAATCCCCGCTTCAATGGGGCCGCAACCTTTCGGTCGCGGATAGCCGACTGCCGCGCTGCTATCGGCTGTCACGGCGTCGAGCTTCAATGGGGCCGCAACCTTTCGGTCGCGGATAGCCCCATCCCTCCGCGCCGTGTGCCTTCCCCTGAAGGGGGCTTCAATGGGGCCGCAACCTTTCGGTCGCGGATAGCGGGAAAGCCACCCCTACAGACCAGCAGATTCTCAGCTTCAATGGGGCCGCAACCTTTCGGTCGCGGATAGACGGCGACATCGACCACATAAAGCCGGTGGCGAAGGGTGGCTTCAATGGGGCCGCAACCTTTCGGTCGCGGATAGGGCTTGCGGCCTCGCTGCCTTATTATCCACGTTCCGACGCCCAAATGCGAGTGGGGGCCGGGAGGCGCTGGCGGGCTAGGTCGTTCTCTGCCATATGCTTGGGCGCGGGCGCCTTGCCCTTGGGGGCGCGAGCGCTGTTGAGGCTTTCGCCGCCGCCTCGCCGCTCGCGGCCTCATCGCGTCACGAAAACTGGGTACTCGCCCAACTCGCCCTGCAGCGTCTTGGCCAGCAGCCGCGCCTGGATTTCCAGCAGCCGGCGATAGCTGACCTGATAGCCGAAGAACGGATGCGTCACGAGCGAATCCATCCGGGCCTCGTAAGCGCGGAAGAAACCCTTCCTGCCCCCGGGCGTCAGCGAAACCGCCCGGCCCGCCGACACGAAGTCCCGCTCCGAGACCATCCGCGTGTTCACCGCGCTCAGAACGGCTGAATCGGCGATCAGGGGGCGCAGAGGCTCCATCAGATCCAGCGCGAGAGCAGGCCGGCCATGACGAGGCTGATGGTAGAACCCTATCATCGGATCGAAGCCGACTGCGTAGCAGGCGATGGTCAGGTCCTTGCTCAGGAGGCTATATCCGAGCGACAGCAGCGCGTTGACCGGGTCGCGCGGCGGCCTCCGGTTCCGGGCCTCGAAATCGAAGGTGATGCCCGGCTCGGACTCCCTGCTGTGCTCGCGCTTCAACATCCCGGCGAACAACCCGAAGTATATCCGGGCCGCCCAGCCCTCCATGCCCAGCAGCTCGTCGAGCGAGCCCGCTCTTTCCGCGCGGCCGATGAGCTGTTTCATCTCCCGCAGCGCCACCGCTGGCGGCTCGACGTGATTGCGAAGCAACATCGTCCGCTGGTTGCGAATCTTGCCCGCCACCAGCTTCCTGGCAAGCCGTATGCAAAACCACTCCTCATCCGCGAAGCTGAACTGCGCCTTTCGCAGGAAGACGTTCTTCGTGCCGAGGCCTGTCGTAATCCCGTAGAACCATCCTCTCTGGGAGAAGTAGCAGATGGGCTTTTCGGTCCGACACAGCTCCTGCACGGCCTGCGTGGTGATCTGCGAGGCGCCCATCAGGTTGACCTGGGATATGCCGCTGATGCGCGCTTCCTGGACGACCTGGTCGCCCTCCTTGATTCGCAGGACACCGCCGGATTTGCCTACCCGCAGCTTGGGCGAGTTCACGTACAGGGGCTTTAGCTCCGAGCGCGGCGCCACGAGCAGCCTGGCAGCCCTCGCCGCCGGCATATCGAGAACCTTGGCGCGCCTTCCGAACAGCGCAAGCTGACTCGTGCCGCCGTCGTATGGGTGAGACCACAGATGCCAGGTCTCGTCGGGCATGCATATCCCGACCAGTGAGCAGCCCGGACACTTCGGCGAGTCTATGAGGGGCGGAGGCATCTCGTCCGAAGCGGCCGTCTCCCAGGCTTCCGTGATGGCGTTCTCCGCCCAGGTGATAGTCTCATCGTCGAATAGGACCCGGACCCTCTGCCGAGTCTTCTGGTAGAAGAGGACGCCCTCCTCGCAATGGTAGCCGTTGGCGCGCAGCACGAGCCCCTGAATGGCCAGTTGTACCCTGTCGCCGGGCCACGCGCCCATCCCATCCTCTCCCCTCATCGGGCGGCCGCGCTTGTAATCGACCGGCGTGGCCCGGCCGTCCTCGAACTCCGCAAGGTCGAGCTTGGCTATGACGCGGTGCTCCTCCGACGACAGCATGAGCGAGCGGACGACTACCGGCTCCTGCTCTTCGCCGGGCTTGGGCGCGGATTTGCGGTCCTCCTTGTCCACGCGCTTGTGCTGGACATCGCCCTCGACGGTGTACTCGTTGTGCTCGAACACGCCCTCCACCTGCTCGAAGTAGAACAGCCGGGGGCAATAGACATGCTGGTTGACCATCCGCGCGGGCAGGTATTCGGGCAACGCGCGACGGGAGGGTGGGAGGTCAAGGGCCGGCTGAGCGCTCATTGTCTATTCCCCCTTGCTGCTGCTAAGCTCCAATATCCAGTTGTTAAGGTGCGTGAAACGTGCTGCCGAGCGCTCGATTCCATTCTCGCACTCCACTAGACGACTATCAACGGCGCGTCCATGTGTACGTAGGGCTTGCCAAGCGCCGAGATGACGCGGTCGCCGCGCCCCTCGGTCGGTCCCAGGTCCACGAACAGCACCTGGTCCTGGTCGTGGTGGATGATGGCGGCCAGCTCGGCCTGCAGGCGGACCAGGTCCACGCTCCTGAGCTGGCACTCGAAGACCGAGAGCTGTATATGGTCTCCCCATGCCTTCATGGTCTTGAAGACGTGGCGGAGACGCTTCGGGTTGGCTATGTCGTAGCAGACGACGTAGGATCTACGCAACGGGATTGCTCTTGCTGCCTCGGCGCGCTTGCGAACAGCTCTCCAAACCACTGCGCGCCCGCTCGCCGGCCGGCATCGGCGCTTCGCTACGTTGTTTATCAACCCCTATCGAATCTATGCAAGGTTCGCGCGGTTCACAATCTGACGTAATTCTCTCGAGCAGCCAACCGCAGGGCCGGCGGCTGCCCTACACGGCCTGCGCGCCGGAATCGAGACCAGGACTCACGCTGTCCAACGCCTGCAGGGTCATCCTGCGCGAGGACCACTCCCTGCCCATGAGAACCAGCTCGTTCGAACGTCAGTAATCCTTCCTTGATAGATATAGACGCTCCAGCAGGGCGCCAAGGAGGGCGGCGGACGCGAGGGACATTAGGATGAAGCTCGATAGGCGGACGCCTCCGACGAACTCGTCCATGGCGGACCTGGCGACCGCCAGCGTCTTGCCGGTAACCAGCAGGGACGTACTTTGGAAGCTGCCGCCGGTCCCGAATTGCGGCGCCATGCCATCGAGCGCCGTGTCTATGAAGAGGTCGTATATGGGCCAGGATAGAATGAGGCTTGCCGACGATACTACGAGAAGGGCCGACGTGGACCACGCAGCCTTGCTACGCCATGTCCGGCCGCCCAGGAGCCCGATGACCACGAGCAGGATAGGCATCGCGGCGTAGGCTATCCATCCATACTGGCGTATTGTCGCGACCCTGCCGCGAATTGCGTCGAGCGCCGAATCGCCAGCGCCGAGTTCCGGGTCGTACTCGTGCGTGTAGAGGCTGCTGTCGGCGAGGAGCGTGCGGACGGCATCCAGGGTTTCGACTGCGCCGGCGGACAGGTCATCGCGCAGATCCTGGTGAGTGTACGTGTAGCCATCGGACAGCAGGGCGCGTAATTCGTCGAGTGTACCCGCGTTGTCCGCCAGGTCCTCGCGCAGGGCTGCGCTGTCGTAGGGCCAGCCCTTGCCGAGCAGGCGCCGCGCGTCGTCCAAGAAGTCCAGCGTGTCCTGTCCTCCGGACCGCATTACTCCCAGCCGAAGGTCCGAGTGGGTGAAGCTGACGCTGTTGGGGACCGGCGCGAGCGCCAGCGCGGTGATAGCGGTTGCTAGAACAGGGCCGGCCTGCTTGACGAGGACGCTCGCAGATATTCCAGGGGGGACGCAGTCCGGAACGCCGTCCTCGAGGCTGGCCTCCGCGGCGGCGGATTCGGCTCTATCACGGCAGGCTGGCAGGCCGGACACCGCCTCGGCAAGCTTGCTATTCACAAGGACGGCAAGGGCTTGCTCGGCCCTCTGCTTGTTGCGCTCCAGCGAAACCGTCGTCGAAAACCCGTCCGACCTGCCGGCCAGATACAGGGCTGCGTCGGCTATCAGCGCTTCGGCCTGCCCTTGGACCCACTCCGTTGGAGCGGCCTGCCGCAGCGCGGCGATTATCTCGTCTTCAGTAACCTCGACGCCGTAAGGCAGGGCAACTGATCCTCCCAGGATGTCTCTCACTGCAGGCTCGACCACATCGGTATATACGAGGTCGTAGGCGTCCCCCTCGCGCAGGATAGCCTTGACTTCGGCGACGGCGGCTTCGACCTGCTTTTCGCTCAGGCGCAGCTTCACCTCAAATCTGTCCGACCTGCCGGCAAGGTACGGCGCCGCCTCGTCGAGGGCAGACTCGACCTGCGCTCGTATCCACTCAGGAGGCATGACCCGCCTGGCTGCCCGCGTCAGCCGGTCCGCGGTCTGCCCGCTTGCTCCGAACAGGACCGCAGTCCAGCGGGACACGCCGCTGTCGGCGGCCAAGGCTTCGTCAACGGCGTCCCGGAGCCTCGGCTCTATCTCCCGCTCGAAGATCAGGTCGTATATGCCGCCCTCGCGCAGGATGGCCTTGGTCTCGGCGGCTATGGCCTCCACCTGCTCATCGGTCGGGCGCAGCCTCACCTCGAACCCGTCCGCCTCGCGCAGCATGTACGGCGTCACCTCATCGAGGGCAGACTCGACCTGCGCCCGCATCCATTCAGGCGTCGCCACCTTGGCGACGAACCGCATCACACTATCGGCTGCTGCTTCATTGGTATCGAACAGGTAGGGCGTCCAGTCTGCTAAGTCCGGGTCGTCGGCCATCGCTTCTAACAACGCCTTCCGCATTCGCGGCCTTACTTCCAACTCGATGAGCTGGGCGTAGGCGCCGCTCTCTGCGAGGAGCGTCTCGACCTCTTCAACAATCGTCAAGGCAACATCGCCGAACGGGACGATCACGGCTACCGCGTCCCGCTCCGCTGTCGAGTACTCACCGACCTGGAGAATTGCCGGGGCGACAATCTCTTCCAGCCGTTCGGGAGGCAATGCGCGGTTCACGGCGCTCGCCAATTGCTGGGTGGTCATACCAGACACGACGAGCGGGTTCCCGTCGAATCCGACGACCTCGACCTCGCGGGCCTCGTCGAGCGCAGACGCAAGCGCGTCAGTCATGACGAAGCTGTACACCTCCTCCCGCTGGAGCAGATCGGTGTAGAAGCGGGGCTCCAGAAACGTCCCGTTCAGCCGTAGCAACACGAGCGCGGCGAACAAGACGGCGAGGGATAGGGCTGTCATCAGGACGCTGGCTGTACGGCGAATCCAAATCATGGACGGCTCGATGGGCGGCGAACAGGCTGGCCGGCGCCGTCCATTCTATCCCACGCAGCATGACGGAACGACCACTCGCTGCCCATGGCGGCGGTCAACGTCCAGTATCACGTCGGCTCGAAGAATCAGAGCCCATGGTCGGACCCGGCGGATAGAGCGGATGGGCGGCTTCGGCGGGCGCGCTAGCCAACTCATTGGCGCGGCCCCGCCGTCATCTCGGTCAGGCTGGCTTGACGACTCCTAACTCTACGAGCGCGCCTCGGCGAGGAGATGATCGACGTGGTGGTCTTCAGTGCAGTTGGCGACCGACTGCTCTACCTGCACGGTGACGTGCCCTATGCCAAAGTCGTGGTGGACGATGTCCTGTATGCGCGAAATCAGCGCGTCGAGGTCGCCGGTATAGGATGTGTCCACGAGCACGTGGGCGGAGAATGCGTAGCTTCCCGACGTTATGGTCCAGACGTGGACGTCGTGGATGATGGTTACGCCGTCCAGGTCCTCGATTACGCTGCACAGCTTGTACACGTCTACGTGCTCGGGCGTTCCCTCCAGCAGCACGTGGAACACCTTCGTCACCAGGCGCCAGGAGCTGATCAAGATGAGCGCCCCGATGCAGATGCTCAGAATCGGGTCGGCTATCGTCCAGTCGAACAAGATCACCAGGATGGCGGATACGACTACGCCGACTGACCCCAGCAGGTCGGCGATGACGTGCTGGAACGCGCCTTCGACGTTCAGGCTGTGCTGAGAGGAGCGGTGCAGAATCCAAGCGGCTATCAGGTTCACGATGAGGCCGCCCACGCCGACTATCAGCACTGGCACGCCGTCTACGTCCCCGCCGCTGTTTATGCGGTGGTACGCCTCCAAGAATATCCAGCCCGTAATCATCCACAGGGCAAGCGCGTTGAAGAACGCCGCCAGTATCTCAGTGCGGTAATAGCCAAAGGTGCGGCTGACGGACGCGCTTCTCTCGGATATCCACATCGCAAAGAGCGCCATGGCGATGGCGGCCGCGTCGGTGAGCATGTGCCCGGCGTCCGCTAACAGCGCCAAGCTGCCGGAGATCCACCCTCCCACGACCTCCGCCGCCATGTAGCCCGTTATCAGTACCAGCGCGGTTATCAGGTTCCGCCGGCTCGCCCCCCGCAAGTCGTGGGCATGGTCGTGCCCGGCGTGGTCATCGTGGTCGTGCCCGGCGTGGTCATCGTGGTCGTGCCCGGCGTGGTCATCGTGGTCGTGCCCGGCGTGGTCATCGTGGTCGTGCCCGGCGTGGTCATCGTGGTCGTGCCCGGCATGGTCATCGTGGTCGTGCCCGGCATGGTCATCGTGGTCATGCCCGGCATCGTCACGACCGCTGTCATGGCCTGCCTTGTTCATGGCTGCCCCTGTCGTTCCGAGTGGCTTGCGCCGCGAGGCGCTCTAGGACGCGCGGAAGCGCTACGCCCTCGAGCGCCTCGCGGATGCCTCTCTGGCTAGTGGGTGTGATGCTCGTGTTCGTCGCACTCGTGCTCTTTGTGCTGATGGGCGTGATGCTCGTGTCCGTCGCACTCGTGTTCTTCGTGGTTGTGGGCGTGGTGCTCGTGTCCGTCGCACTCGTGCTCTTCATGGTTGTGAGCGTGATGCTCGTGCCCGTCGCACTCGTGCGGGTCGTGCTGATGTCCAGCCTCGCCGCCGTGGTGCTCATGCCCGTCGCACTCGTGCTCGTCGTGGTTGTGGGCGTGATGCTCGTGCCCGTCGCACTCGTGCTCGTCGTGATTGTGGGCGTGGTGCTCGTGCCCGTCGCACTCATGCTTTCCGTGCTGATGGGCGTGATGCTCGTGCCCGTCGCACTCGTGTCCTTCGTGTCCAGATGCCATGCGCAACCTCCTAGGGATAGGGAACAGCCTTGACCAATCAGTTCATTATGATACAACAGTCTCATTAGTTCATACAACAGATGCGGACGCCACGCACGCCGCGCCGCCATCCTATGCTAGAGTGGCGTTGAAACGTATTGCGCTTGTAGAACAAATATGTTACAATCGCCGCATCTCGACGAGGTGGGCATATAGGCATGGCCTCCACAATCGAATGGACGGACGAGACTTGGAACCCCGTGACGGGGTGCTCGCGCGTGTCGCCCGGATGCGACAATTGCTACATGTACGCGCTCTATCCCCGACTGCGGGGGATGTCCGTGCCCGGATACGAGGACGCCCCCGACTTCGTGCGGACGATCCCCGAACGGCTGAAGGCGCCGCTGTCATGGGGGCGGCCTCGCCGCGTGTTCGTCAACAGCATGTCGGACCTGTTCCATCCGCGCGTCTCCTACGATTTCATATCAGACGTGTTCGGCGTCATGTCGGAGGCGAGGCGGCACGTGTTCCAGGTGCTGACGAAGCGGCCGGGCCGGGCGGTCGGCTGGTGGGAGCGGCATGGACGGAGCGACCTGGGCGAGGAGTGGCCGGATAACGTGTGGATGGGCACATCTGTGGAGAGCCAGAAGTACGCGCCCCGGCTGTCGGTGCTGAGGCGGATTCCGGCGTCTGTGCGCTTCGTGTCCGCGGAGCCGCTGCTGGGGCCGCTGGACCTCACGGAGTGGCTGAAGGACGGAACGCTGCATTGGGTGATAGCCGGGGGTGAGAGCGGCATCAGGGCGCGGCCCATGGATATGGACTGGGCGCGAGAGCTGCGCGACCAGTCCACGAACGCGGGTGTGGCGTTCTTCCTAAAGCAGCTGGGGGGGAGGCGGGGCAAGCGCAGTGGGGACGCGGCGGTTGTTGACGGACAGTATTGGCGCCAGTCTCCTGCTGGGGGGTGACCGATATGACTCAGACGACATTCGGCGGGGACTGGACCCGTCAGAAATTGGAGATACTGAGCCGGTATCTGGATGCGTACACCACAGCGTTGAAGAACCAGCAATTCAGACTGATATACGTTGATGCGTTCGCAGGATCGGGATACTGGAATCCCAAGTCAGAGTACGCTCCCGAAGATTACGGGGACTTCCATGAGGTAGTGAAGGGGTCGGCATCAAAAGCTCTAGACATCCGGGACAAGTCCTTTGACCAGTTGGTGTTCATTGAGGAGGACCCAGAGAGATCCGAATCGCTCAAGGGACTCAGCCCGGAACATCGCGATATCAGAATAATCAATGACGACGCCAACGTTGCGTTGCCTAAGTTTTGTGCTGCTATGAGTGGTAGAGACCGTGCCGTAGTGTTCCTCGATCCCTTCAAGACCGAGGTCAGCTGGGGAACTGTGGAGATCATCGCCAGAACCGAGAAGATTGACTGCTGGATTCTGTTCCCTATTATGGCAATTACACGCATGATGCCAGTGAAGAATGAGCCGGGACATGCGCTTTCGGCTCATCTCGACCGCATATTCGGTGAGAGGAGACACTGGCGTAATGTTTACAGCATTCCAGCGCAACTGCCATTGTTCGGCGATGAACAGCCTCGACAAAGAGAATCTGGAACCGAGCAGATTGCAGACCGCTACAGGGAGCGGCTAGAAAGTGTATTCAAGAGAGTGGCTCCAACTCGGCGACAACTCAAGAACTCCACGAATACTCCCTTGTTCGAGCTGTTCTTCGCGGCCAGCAATCCGCGAGGCGCGCCTAAGGCTGTGGGAATAGCCGATCATATTCTCCGATACTGGTAGAAATCAGATGGAGGCGTAACAATGGCGAATGCCTGCAACGTGCCCAGCCGGACGATATTCACGAGGGACAACCTGGATATACTCAGGGGGATCAACTCCGAGTGCGTTGACCTGATATATCTGGACCCGCCGTTCAAATCCGACCAGACCTACGCCTCGCCGCTGGACAGCGAGGCGCGGGGAGCGGAGTTCGACGACGTTTGGACGCTCACGCTCGTCGCGCCTCCGAAGCGGACGGACCTCAGGCTCGAAAGCCCGATAGACCCGCACTCGGAGAAGGCGCGGCTCTACTCGTACTAGGGCCGTCGGTGCATGGGATGCGAGTACGAGTTGCCGCTGCACGTGCTGACGATAGACCACGTAACGCCGCGCTCCAGGGGCGGGCTCGACTGGTTCAGCAATCTTCAGCTGCTGTGCCATACCTGCAACGCCATCAAGGGCAACCGCAGCATGGAATACCTCAAAACAGCAGCTGCAGGTCCGGGGGATACTGGCGTGAGCGGGCGCGGCGCGGCGCTATAATCTTCTGATGAGGGATTGCCCCTCGATTCCCTGGCACGGAGTTCTGCATGGTATCCATCTCTTTCGACAAGCTCACGCTGGACAACGGGCTGCAGGTCATACTGCACGAGGACCACTCGTTGCCCATGGCGGCGGTCAACGTCTGGTATCACGTCGGCTCGAAGGACGAGGACCCTGGGCGGACCGGGTTCGCGCATCTCTTCGAGCACGTGATGTTCGAGGGGTCGAAGAACCACAACCAGCTCTACTTCGAGCCGCTGATGAAGATTGGCGGCTCGGTGAACGGCTCGACCTCCGAGGATAGGACGAACTACTGGGAGAACGTGCCTTCGGACTACCTCGAGCTGGCGCTCTGGCTGGAATCGGACCGCATGGGATTCCTGCTCGACGCGCTCGACCAGGAGCGGCTGGACCTGCAGCGCGACGTTGTCAAGAACGAGCGGCGGCAGAGCTACGAGAACCGGCCCTATGGCATGGCGCACCTGATGCTGCAGCCGGCCCTGTTCCCGACGCCGCATCCCTATAATTGGCCGGTCATCGGCTCCCAGCAAGACCTGGACGCGGCCTCGCTGGACGACGTGAAGTCCTTCTTCCGGCGGTTCTACTCGCCGTCCAACGCCACCCTCGCGATAGCGGGCGACGTGGACTCGGACGAGACGCGCAGGCTGGTGGAGCGGTACTTCGGGGACATACCGCCCGCGCCCGCGGTCAACCGGCTGGGCCGGATGCACCCCGGGCTGTCGGGCGAGACGCGGCTGGACCTGTACGACAAGGTGCAGCTATCCAGGCTGTACCTCGTGTGGCCGTCCGCGCCAGCGTTCGACGCGGACGAGGCTCCGCTGGACGTGCTGGCCACTGCGCTTGCGGACGGCAAGAGCTCGCGCCTGTACCGGACCCTGGTATATGAGAAGCAGATCGCCCGCGACGTGAGCGTATTCAGCCACGGGATGGAGGTGGCGGGCGAGTTCGGGGTGCAGGTAACCGCCAGCCCCGGCCACGCGCTCGACGAGATACAGGACGTCGTCGAGGAGGAGCTCGACCGCGCGCGCAGCGGGCCGCTCCTAGAGCGCGAGCTGCAGCGGGCCAAGAACAGGGTCGAGAGCCAGCACGTGCGGCAGCTCGAGCAGGTAGGCGGCTTCGGGGGACGGGCCGACCAGCTCAACTACTACAACGTACTGACGGGCGACCCTGGCGCTATCAACACGGACCTGGACAGGTTCACGGGAGTCTCCGCGGACGACGTTCAGCGGGCAGCGCGGCGCTGGCTCGGCCCCGCGAGGGTGCGGATGACGGTCATGCCCGAGCAGGCCAGGAGCGCGGCGAAATCGTCGCTGGATCGGGCGGTCATGCCGGGCGGCGGTGAGCAGAAGGCGTTCCAGCCGCCCCGGCCGGAGCGCGCGGAGCTGTCCAACGGCTTGGACGTGGTGTTCGTCGAGAAGCGCGGGCTGCCGGTCGTGGCCTTCGGGCTGATGCTCGGCGGAGGCGTGTCGGCGGACCCGGCGGCGCTGCCCGGCCTCGCGCACATGACGACCTCGATGCTCACGGAGGGAACGACCTCGCGCAGCAGCCAGCGGATAGCAGGCGACATGGAGCATCTCGGCTCGAAGCTCCACGCCAGCGCGGGCCGCGAGCATGTCGTGGCGTCGGCGGAGACGCTGACGCGGCACTGGAGGGACGCGTTCGACATCCTCGCGGACGTGGTGATGAACCCGACGTTCCCGGAGGATGAGCTGGAGCGCGTGCGCAAGGAGCGGATGGCCGACCTGAAGCGCATCTCGGACGATCCGGGGGCCATATCGCAGCGCGTCATCAAGGCGCTGCTGTACGGAGGGGGCACAGGCTACGGCCATCCCGCGATAGGGACCGAGGAGTCTGTCGAGGCGATAGGCAGGAGCGACCTGCTCGGCTACTACTCCGCGCGCTTCGGCCCTGCGAACGCGACGCTGATAGCCGTCGGCGACGTGGACAGGGACGCCCTGGTGGAGAGGGCGGAGGATGCGCTGGGCGGATGGTCGGCGAACGGGTCGGCCCCGGCGGACGAGGCGCATGGGCCGGCGGACGAGCGGGGGCCGACGACGATATACCTGGTGGACAGGCCCGGCGCTCCGCAGTCGGTGATTCGCGCGGGGCACGTGACCGTTCCGAGGCACGACCCGGACTTCTTCGCCATGACCCTTGTGAACTACGTGTTCGGGGCGCACCCGACGGCGCGGCTCTTCATGAACCTGCGGCAGGACAAGGGCTACAGCTACGGCTACTATTCGGGCATAGATTGGCTGACTGGGCCATCGGCGCTCGTGGCGGGCGGCTCGGTGCAGACGGCGGTTACGAAGGAGGCGCTGGCCGAGACGCTGAAGGAGTTCGCGGACATCCGCGGGGACCGGCCGGTCACGCCCGCCGAGATGTCGGAGGCCAAGCAGGGCATCTACCGCAGCTTCCCGTCGCAGTTCGAGACGCAGGGGCAGGTGCTGGAGGGGCTGGGCCGCATGGTGTCGTTCGACCTGCCGCTGGACTACTTCGAGACGTTCATCCCAAGCCTCGACGCCGTGAGCCTGGAATCGGCCCGCGAAACGGCCAGCAGGCGCATCCACGACAGCGAGCTGATCGTCCTCGTAGTAGGCGACCGCAACGCCATAGAGCCAGGCGTCCAGGAGCTCGGCCACCCCATAGTCCAAGTGGACGCAGAGGGCAGGCAGGCGGTGTGAAGGGGCGCCATGATTTCGGAGGGACCGCGAAGCGCTTCACGCCGCGAGACCGCAAATACTAGTACTGCCTCAATGTAGTATTGGCATCCTGAATCACCCTCACCCTCACCCTAACCCTCTCCCATCAAGGGAGAGGGGATAAGGCGGGACGCCTGCCCGTCATAATTAAATGGACGGAGTACTAGAGGCCAAGACTTGACGCGCCCATAACTGAAACAGGCTCCTGGCGCATGCGGTGATAGCGCCGAATGGGCGCGTCGTTGTATGATGACCTACACGGCGCGCCGGTCTCCTGGTAGGGGATTGGAGAAAAGAGGAGTCTGAAATTGAAGAAGTTGGTGGCGGTCGCGGCAGACAGGGTTGAAGTGGTGGAGGTCGAGACCCCGAGACCCGCGAAGGACGAGGTCTTGGTCCGCGGGGTGAGGTCGCTCCTGAGCCCTGGCTCCGAGCTCAAGCGCGTGCGTCCATGGCCGGCGTACAGCAGCCGGGGCTGGCCCAACTACGACCTCGGCTACGCCATGACCGGCGTCGTCGAGGAGGTTGGCTCGGAGGTCGGGGGCCTGCAGCCGGGCGACCACGTTATGACGAGCGGGCATCATCAGCAGTTCGTAGTGACCAAGGGCCCGATGACGTTGCCGGACCCCGCGACGCCCTTGCCCAGCGACATGAGCTGGGACATCGCCCCGTTCACCCTGTGGAGCCGTTCCTGCATCAACTGGATGAATCGCGCCGCCATCCGCCATCACGAGAGCGTCGTGGTCATAGGCAACGGGCTGGTCGGGCTTCTGATGATAATGTGGGCAAGGCTCTCGAACCCGCGCCGCATCATCGCCGTCGACCTGTTCGAGCGTCGGCGCAACCTGGCCGCGCGGGTGGGCGCCGATGTGGCGCTCAACCCCGCTGAGGTGGACGTCGTGGATGCGGTACAGGACATCACGGGCGGCGGGGCCGAGGTGACCCTGCACTGCGTCGGCGGCACGGGCGGCAAGGCGTTCGAGACCTCGCAGCGGGTAACGCGGAACGGCGGGCGGGTCGTGCTCATCGGCCACCACGCCGACAGTCTCACCATTCTGCCGCACAACTTCACCGGCAAGGACCTGTTGGGGGCGAGCGTCGGCTACGACAACGACCCCAGCCTGTTCCTCGACGGCGTCAAGTTGATCCACGAGGGCAAGCTGCCCGTTGGCGAGACTATCACCCACAAGGAGCCTTATACGGAGGCCCCCAAGATATACGACATGCTCATAGCCTCCCCGGACGACTCTGGGGCTATCCTGCTCGAGTGGGACGTCTAGTCGTGGCGGGAGTGGGCGCGGCCGCGCTGCCCGACGCTTCGGGCCGATTCGGCGAGTTCGGAGGGCGCTTCGTCCCCGAGACGCTGATGCACGCCCTGGGCGAGCTCGGCGCCTTCTACAACGAGATCCGGGAGGACCGCGAGTTCCAGGACGAGTACGCCCGGCTGCTTCGAAGCTACGTCGGGCGTCCGACTCCGCTGTACCATGCCGAGAACTTGGAGGCCGAGCTCGGCGGAGCCCAGATCTACCTCAAGCGCGAAGACCTGGCCCACACCGGCGCCCACAAGATCAACAACGCGCTCGGCCAGGGCCTGCTCGCCAAGCGAATGGGCAAGCGGCGCGTCATAGCCGAGACCGGCGCGGGACAGCACGGCGTAGCCACCGCGACGGTGTGCGCGATGCTGGGCCAGGAGTGCGTCGTCTACATGGGCGAGGAGGACATCAGGCGCCAGGCCCTCAACGTGTCTCGTATGAAGCTGCTCGGCGCGGACGTCAAGCCCGTCGGCTCCGGCAGCCGCACACTCAAGGACGCTATCAACGAGACTATCCGCGACTGGGTAACCAACGTCGAGACGACCCACTACATCATCGGCAGCGTCGTCGGCCCGCACCCGTACCCGATGATGGTGCGCGATTTTCAGGCGATGATAGGTCGAGAGGCGAAGGCGCAGCTCCTGTCGGAGACGGGCAGCCTTCCGGACTACGTGGTGGCCTGCGTCGGCGGCGGCAGCAACGCCATGGGCATCTTCCACGCTTTCATCCCAGACGAGAGCGTCGAGCTGGTCGGCGTGGAGGCGGGCGGCGAGGGAGCCGACACCGACCGGACCGCCGCGACCTTGACGTCAGGCGAGGTGGGCGCGCTGCACGGCAGCATGTCCTACCTGCTGCAGGACGAGGACGGCCAGATACAGGAGGCCCACAGCATCTCGGCCGGCCTGGACTACCCGGGCGTTGGGCCTGAGCACAGCCACTTGAAGGACACCGGCCGCGCCGCCTACGTCAACGTTACCGACGACCAGGCCTTGGAGGGATTCAAGCTGCTGTGCCGCGCCGAGGGGATAATCCCAGCCCTCGAGCCCGCTCACGCCATCTACCACGTATCCAGAATGGCCCCTGCCCTTTCGCGGGACCGGACGATACTCGTCGGCCTGAGCGGGCGCGGAGACAAGGACATGGGGACAGTGGTCGAGGCGCTGGGGATTGCATAGCCAGCCCCGTATCCCAGGGCTATCGCATCTTCATCTTGGTAGGCGACCCCAACGTGAATTAGGGCCAACCACAACGGGTTGCCCCTGCGTGTCCCCCGCCTGGATTCTCACCAGGAGAGGGGCGTTCGCCTCGTCCTCTGTCAATTAGCCTTGCGCTGTCTCCTTTCTGTTGGCGCTCTGGCGGGTTCTAGCCGCTTCTGCGCCTGATTCGCCCTTACCCTGGCCCTTCTCCCATCATAGGGAGAGGGACGGGGCGGGGAATCGCCCTTGTCTCCTAGCCCTTTCCCTTCGGGGGAGGGGCGCAGGGCGGGGCGTTTGCCCTCACCCTGGCCCTTTCCCCCGTGAGGGAGAGGGTACTTGGCGGGTCTTGCGACCCGCGTCCTGTCTACTCCTGGTTTCTCCCGCTCTCGCGGGAGATGAGTTTGCCTTGCAAGGCAGTGACTCCGGTACTTGCTTCGAGGATGCCGACGTCGATCGCCCGCCGACACTGGGGGTGCAGCCCCTCCTCTAACTTTCCCGGACGGCTGACGGGCCCTTGCGGGACCGCCTGCGTTTCGCGCTTGTTCCTTCCACCCGCCAAGGCGTCGGGCTGCGCTGGCTACGGTCCTCCCGGTCGTCCGAGAGTCCGCACCTGGAACGGGGGAGGCACATTTGGCACTGCGTCCTCCTGTCGAGACGCCGGAACACAGAGCGGCCTTCTCATACCGCGGGGGCCCCGTCCCAACAACAGCCGCGGCATGAATGCCCACAAGTTTTGGCAGAGGTGGCTCTGTGCCCGTTTGGAGTACGTCCCTTCGGGCCGTCTATCAGAATAGCACGGCTGTTCTCGCGGTGTCAAGGGGCATTTTGGGGCAATTTGGGGGCAATTTTCGGGGGAGGCCGGGGATGCAGGCGAGACGCCTGCGGTCCCTTTTGGGGCGAGGCCGGGGAGTTACTCTCACCCTGGCCCTCTCCCGTCAAGGGGGAGGGGTGATTCGGGATGCCCAAGCTGCATTGAATCAGCGCCAGGCCGCCGCGTCCTCACTCATCCAGCAGCAGCCGAATGTCGTGGGCCACGTCCTCCGGGTCAAGGGGCGGAGTGAAGAGCGCGCGGAGGCGCCTGTCGGCGTCTATCAGGTAGACGGGGGCGGAGTGTACGACCTCGTACCTGGCGGCTATGGCTCTTCTGAGGGCGTCCACGCCGCGCCGCGGGGTGACGGTTGGTAGGGATGAGGTCGGGTCGGCGCGGTTCCATTCGATCTGCGTTGGGTCTATGAAGTACGCGCGCCAGACTGAGGAGAGCTCGGCCTCGCCGCCTGTGAGGAATGCCCAGCGGTCGTCGAGGCTCCATTGTTCGAGGTATTCGCGGGCGCGTTCGGGGGTGTCGCGCTCTGGGTCCACGCTTACCGCTACGAAATTGACGCGGGCCGACTCGTCCCCCAGCAACCTCTGGACATCCCGCAGGCGGCTGGTTACGGCCGGACATAGGTCCGGGCAGTAGGTGTACAGGAAGGTCAGCGCTATCACGTCGCCGTCGTAGGTATCGAGCGATACGGGGTTGCCGCGATGGTCTTGCAGCGCAAAGGCCGGCGCGTCCCGCACGGGGTCGAACACAGTTCCGCGCAATGGGTCTGGTCCGCCGCAGGCGAGGGCGGACGCGGCCAGGAGGGCCAACGCAAGGGCAAGGACGCGGTTCAACGCGAATGGCGGCGCTGTCCTGGCAGGCACGCGGTTACGCCGGCCCGGCTAGGGGTCCAGGCGCTGCTGGAGGAGGGCGGCGACGGCGGGCACGCCCACGACGAGGGACACGCCGAGTATCAGGACGCCTATCTCGCTGTGGGTGGTCTCGTGGATGACGGTGAACGCCACGCCCAGCCCGCCTGCGACGGCGACGACCATCAGCACGGCGAGCAGGGGGAAGAGCACTGCCATGTTGTCGAGTCTTCTATTCATGCTTGTCGCTCCAATCGGATTGTCAGTAGTCGGTCAGGGGATGTAGTAGACCATCTCCATGGGCAGGCCGCACTGGTCGAGCGGCGGGTCTTCTGGGAGCGTTCGAAGCTTGCCCTGGCCGTGGTAGGCGGTTACGGCTGCCGCGAGCGCGTCCACGATGTCGTCTCGGGCAACTTGCTTTCTCAAGTATTTGCCAAGGGCGTCGGAATATATGCTCTTAGCGCTCGGCTCGATCTTTTCGAGCACGCGGCGCCGTTCACTTCTTCCTTCGCTCTTCTTCTTGCTGTACTTCATGGCCTGCTCGCCGTTCAGCGCCCAGAAGCAGATTTCGGGGTGAACTTCCCTGACGCTCAGCTTTGCGTCATGGGGGAGATCCCTCATCACTTCATCGACTTGGGCAATCTTTGGTGCTATCGCGAAAGCCTGCTTGCTGATACGCCTATCCGCGCCAGTGGCAACATACTCTTCCTTCTTGGCGCCATCGTAGTCTTTGGGGTTCTTCGCCGCATACTCCGCCGTCCGGCGGGTCGGGGCCGTGAAGACGGAACTCTTACGCCTCTCGAGTTTCTTCCGGGCGGCACTGTCCACGTCACGTCTCTTGGCGTCGTGCGGGAGGCCGATTGGGATGTCCACGAGTATCAGTTCGGCGTCGCCATACTGGTCGAGCAACTGGCGGAAGTCATCGTGTACCTCAAACTCGCAGGCTCCGGCATGGTCGAATCCCACGCTGAACCAGCCTCCTTTGCATCCGTCCACTCCGACGAACTTGCTCTGTGCCATTTCAGTTGCCTCCCTCGATGCCGCGACTCAGTGTCCGTGGGCAATGTCGGAGGATATGCTCCTAGAGATTCTTGGTCAATGGTCGGTCAGGGGATGTAGTAGACCATCTCCATGGGCAGGCCGCGCTGGTCTTGCGTCGGGTTTTCTGGGAGCGTTCGAAGCTTGCCCTGGCCGTGGTAGGCGGTTACGGCTGCCGCGAGCGCGTCCACGATGTCGTCTTCGGCAACTTGCTTTCCCATGTATTTGCGAAGGGCCTCGGAATATATGCTATTAGCGCTCGGCTCGATCTTTTCGAGCACGCGGCGCCGTTCCTCTACTCCCTCGGGTCCCTTCCTCGGGTCCTTGCTGTACTCCATCTCCTGTTTGGCGTTCAGCGCCCAGAAGCAGATCTCGGGGTGAACTTCCCTGACGCTTGGCTTTGCGTCACGGGGGCGAGCTCTCATCACCTTATCGACTTCAATGATCTTGCAGACTATCCCAAAAGTATACGGGCTGATACTCGTACCACCGGTGGCACGGTGCTCTATGTCCTTGGCCTCGTCGTGGTCGTCAGGGTTCCTCTCCAGATACTCCATGGTCTGACGGGTCGGTATCCTGAAGACAGAGCTACGCCTGGAGGGCAACTTCGACCGGGCGGGCTTGTCCCCGTCACGCTCCTCAGGGCCATCCGAGAGGCCGATTGGCATGTCCACGAGTATCAGCTCGGCGTCGCCGTAGTAGGCAAGCAGCTGGCTGAAGTCATCGTGTACTCCCAACTCATAGGCTCCGCCGTGGTCGAATCCGACGCTGAACCAGCCTCCCTTGCATCCGTCCACTCCGACGAACTTGCTCTGCGCCATTTCAGTTGCCTCCCTCGATACCGAGATTCAATGGACTTGGACAGCGCCAAGTATATGGCTACTAGAGACTCCCGGTCAATGCCATGCGCATCCTATCAGTGATAGGTCAGCGTGCCGGCGTCCTTGCGCTCGGCCTCGTCCTTCTTCTGCTCTGCGCCGTACCAGCGGAAGAAGGCGATTATCATCAGGGCTATGAAGAGGAGTCCGCCTCCGACCTTCATTATGACCGCGCCTATCTGCTGGTCGGCGAGGGCTGACGGGTACCAGATTCGCGGCGCGTTGACGTACCACTCGTAGAGCGGCTCCGGGGCGAACGTGATGGCTCCGAACACGATTATCTGGGCGAGCGACATCACGAAGAGGTACACCATCTGGAGGGGGTGCGAGAGCCTGGGGAGCTCGGGCATGGAGCTGACGAGGGGCCACCACATTATCATGGCGGTCCCGATGAACAGGAGGTGCTCGCCGATGTGGACCGGGCGGCTGGTTACGGAGAGGTGGTAGAGGTCTGGCAGGTGCCATATGGAGAAGACGACGTTGAACAGGACGATTGCGACGACGGGGTGGACGATGACGCGAACGGCAATGAAGGCCCAGTCTGGGCGCAGGATGCGGCGTATGAGCCAGTCCGGCGTTCCCAGCAGCAGGAGCGGGGGCGCGACGAGGGTCAGCAGCACGTGCTGGAGCATGTGGGCGCTGAAGAGGTATTGGTCGCTCAGGACGTGCAGCGGGGACAGCAGCGAGACGAATATGACCATTACGCCGAGCGTGAAGGTCGCCACTTGGCGCGGGTCCACGTCGTCCGCCAGCTTGTAGCGCCGGCGCATGGGGCCGACGCCGAGCAGGTAGCCCGCCTCGAGCAGCCCCAAGCCTATGAGTACGTCCGGGTGAGGGTGCCAGTGGGTCCAGATGGATTCCACTTCGGCTGCCTCAGCCGAAGAATCGGAAGAGTCCGAGCAGCGCGATGCCGATTGTGAGCGCGAGTATGAGTCCGCCGACGAAGAAGCCCGTGAAGAGCTTGGCGTCGTAGCGCAGGTGCATGTAGAACATGGCGACGAGGGCGAACTTGGCGACGGAGAGGACGACGAGGATGGGGATGATTCCGTGCCCCAGGTCCTCGACGTAGAAGATGGCGACCTCTATGGCCGTGATGATCGAGAGGATCATCGCGACCTTGAAGTAGGTCATCGGGGTAGGATGCCCGGTGTGCTCCGCGTGGGACTCCTGCGTAGGCTGGTTATCGTGCGTATGCGCGTCTTCTGCCATTAGCTCATATCCCTGGGAATACTCCGAACAGGTACACGACGGTGAAGATGACAATCCATACCACGTCCACGAAGTGCCAGTACAGGGCCGCCAGGTCCACGTCGAGGTTGGTTTCGGGCCTGACGCCGCCCCGGAAGGAGTGGAAGGCTATGGAGAGCAGCCATATGACGCCGAGCGTTACGTGCGCGCCGTGGAAGCCCGTGAGGGTGAAGAACGTCGTGCCGAATAGGTTGGTCCTCGGCGTCAGTCCGTGCTGCTCCTCGAACTCCTCGACGCCGTCCGCGCATTGGTCGGCGAAGGTCTTCTCGAATTCGGTGAGCTTCTCCACGTCCAGGTGGGCGCAGTCGATATGCACCTCGTAGTTGGCGAAGTCTCTGAACTCGAAGACCTGGAAGCCTATGAAGGTCATGCCCATGATGGCGGTGGAGAGTATCCAGATTCGGAACGCCTTCATCTTGCCGCGGGTGAGCGCGGCGTAGGCGAGCACCATGCTCATGCTGCTCATGAGGAGCACGAAGGTGCTGACGGAGGTGACGGGGATGCTGAACACGTCCTCCGGGAAGGGGCCGACCTTGCTCTTGCCCTGGTAGACGACGTAGGTCGCTATGAGGGAGCCGAAGAACATGCAGTCCGACCCCAGGAACGCCCACATCAGGAGCTTCCTGTGGTTCAGGCCGGTCGTGGTCTCCTCATGCTCTCCGTGCTGAGTTGCGGCAGCTTGCGCCAAGCCTAATGCTCCTCTTCGGGGTCGTTGACCGGCTCGAACGACCAGGCGTACACGGACACGATGGTCAAGGCCAAGCCCAGGATCCCGGCTGTCATGCCGACGATGGACTGGTAGTAGACCAGGCCGTATGCGCCTATGAACAGGCCGATGGAAGCCAGGAAGGGCCAGTACGACGGCTGGGGCAGGTGTATCGAGTGGGCGTCGTCCTCGCCGGAGCCGCCCGCGACGGGCGCTACGGGAACCCGCTCGCGCTTCTGCGCCCAGAACGGGTCTATGCCCCTGACCGTCGGAATCTGGGCGAAGTTGTATTCAGGCGTGGGGGAGGGTATGGACCATTCCAGGGTCCTGCCGTCCCACGGGTCGGCGCTGGCCTTCTCGCCCTTCATGGCGCTCCGGATGACGTTGATCATGAAGACGAGTATGGCGAACGCCAGGGCGAACGCGCCGATGGACGCCACCAGGTTCCAGAAGTCCCAGCCGTACTCGGAGGAGTATCGGTATATGCGGCGCGGCATTCCGTCCAAGCCGATGAAGTGCATGGGGAAGAAGGTGATGTTCATCGAGATGAAGACCAGCCAGAAGTTGATCTTCCCCAGGGTCTCGTTCATCATGCGGCCGGTTACCTTGGGGAACCAGTAGTAGGTTCCCGCCAGCAGCGCCATGATGCTGCCGCCGAACAGCACGTAGTGGATGTGGGCGACGACGAAGTAGGTGTCCTGCTGCTGGGCGTCGGAGGCGGCGGAGGAGTGCATGACGCCGCTGAGTCCGCCGATGATGAAGAGCCATATGAAGCCCAGCGCGAAGAGCATGGGGGTCTTGAAGGAGATGGAGCCGCCCCACATGGTGCCCATCCAGTTGAATATCTTGACCCCCGTCGGGACTGCTATCGCCATAGTCGTCAGGGCGAACACGGAGTTGGCGACGGGGCCGAGTCCCACTGTGAACATGTGGTGGCTCCATACCATCCAGCCCATGAAGCCGATGACGGCGCCGGAGAGCACGACGACGGGGTATCCGAAGAGCGGCTTCTTGGAGAAGGTGGGGATGATTTCCGAGACGATGCCCATGGCGGGCAGAATGAGGATGTACACCTCCGGGTGTCCGAATATCCAGAAGAGGTGCTGCCACAACAGGGGGTTCGCGCCTTTCGCGGGGACGAAGAAGTTCATTCCGAAGAAGCGGTCGAACATCAGCTCGATGAGCGCGACGGTGATGACGGGGAAGGCGAGCACCAGCAGGAAGGACGTGATGAGCGTCATCCACGTGAAGAGCGGCATCCGCATCAGCGACATGCCCGGCGCGCGCATGTTGATTATGGTGACGATGAAGTTGAAGGCCGCGGCCAGCGATGCAATGCCCAGCACCTGCAGGCTCATCGCCCAGAAGTCTATGCCGTGCCCGGGGTTGTACTGGATTCCCGTGATGGGGGCGTAGCCGAACCAGCCCGCGTTGGGAGCGCCGCCGAAGAACCAGCTCAGCTTCAGGATGAGCGCTCCGCCGAGGAAGGTCCAGTAGCTGAATGCGTTGAGCCTTGGGAACGCCACGTCTCGCGCGCCGATCTGGAGGGGGATGATGTAGTTGAAGAAGGCCGCGCCCATGGGCATGATAGCCAAGAAGATCATGGTCGTGGCGTGCATCGTGAAGAGCTGGTTGAAGACCTCGGGGCTGACCAGTTCCTGATCCGGCCTGGCGAGCTGCGCCCGCATGTACAGCGCCTCGAGCCCGCCAGTGATGAACATGATGAAGGCGGTAACGCCGTAGAGGATGCCTATCCTCTTATGGTCGATAGTGGTGATCCAGCCCCACACCCCCGTGGGATGGACCGGACGGCTGGGCACTGGGATAGACAGGGTTGTCATGTCGCCCCCTCTTCTCCGACCTGCGCGTCTTCCGCCGGATGGAGTGGGCCGGCGGGCAGCTTGTCCTCGGTCAACGCGTTCATTATATCTTTCAGCGCCTTGCCTGTCTCTATTTCAGCGTCTGCAGGTATGCGACCAGCGCGGCCACGTCGGCGTCGGTGAGCTTGCGCTCCGGGTCGGAGTATATCTTGGCGTCCCTGAACATGATGGTGCCCTGCTTGATAGACTGCGGATCTTCTATCCACTGGCGAAGGTTCCGCTGGTTGTTCTCGATGACGCCCGCGGCGATATGCCCGCGGTTCCATACGTGGGTGAGGTCTGGGCCTGTCTGTCCGCGGGACTTGGAGGAGCCGGCGACGGTGTGGCACGACCAGCACTGCGCCTTGCCGCCCTCGAACAGCGCCTTGCCCTGCTGGGCGAGGGGATCGACCGGGTCCTGCGCCGGGGCCGCCTCTGCGGTGAGCCAGGCGTCGAACTCGGACCTGGACTCGGCAACGACCCGGAACTTCATCAGCGCGTGCGCCTCGCCGCAGAACTCGGCGCACTGCCCAAGGTACTCGCCCGGCTCGTCGGCCTGTATCCACATGAAGTTCTCGTTGCCGGGCACGAGGTCGACCTTGCCCGCGAGCTTGGGAATCCAGAAGCTGTGAAGCACGTCCTTGGAGTCGAGGTTGACGTTGACGACCTCGCCCACTGGGATGTGGAGCTCGTTGGCTGTTACGACGGCGTCGCCGTTGCCGTCGGGGTGAGGGTAGCGGAACTCGAACCACCACTGGTGACCCACCACGTCAATGGTCAGGGCGTCGGGGTCGGGGCTGTTCAGGTTATCGAATATGGTCAGCACCGTCGGGACGGCTATCACGACCAGGACGAGAGCCGGGGCGATTGTCCATCCTATCTCGAGCGGCGTATTGCCGTGCGTCTGCGCCGGGTCCGGGTCTCCTGGCTTCCGGCGGAACCGCAGGGTAATCCACATCAGTATCCCGCCCACCACCACGAATACGAAGACGGCCGCCCAGAATATCCAGTAGAAGAGGTTGAGCTGCGACTTGGCAACCGGCCCGACGGCGTCGAAGGTGGACTGGGGGTTGTCCGGATAGCAAGCCGCCAAGAGCGGGATGGCGAGAATGGGAAGGAGCGCCGCCCAGAGGCGCGTCGAGCGGCGACGTGACGAATTCATCGTGTAAGCGGTGGTCTCCTTTTGCGTCCAGCCTACGCGAGCCTGCATAGGAATCTACCAGACATCGAGAACGCCAGTCAAGATGTGATGACCCGCTCGCCGCCCTGTTTGACTATGATGCGGGTCGAAACTACACTTGCTCATTGCAAGTACAGCCACTCCCTGCGGGAGCGCCGATGAAGATAATCGACGTCACCACGACCTCTTTGCACTATCCGCTCCTCCCGGCAGTGCAGGACTCCACGATGCAGGCATGGGGCAGCCCCGGGCGCGGGCAGCTGTTCGTGCATCTCAAGACCGACGACGGCACGGAGGGCCTCGGCGTGGGCGCGTCGTCGCCCGGGGTGCGCGAGATAGTGGAGTCGAGCTTCAAGGACCTCCTGATAGACCGCGACCCCTTCGACATCGAGCGCCTGTGGGCGGACATGTATTGGCGGCTGCGCGGCTACGGCAACAAGGGCATCGGGTTCTGCGCCCTGTCCGCCGTAGATACCGGACTATGGGACCTGAAGGCCAAGGCGCTCGGGCTGCCCCTGTACAAGCTGCTCGGCGCGTACGCCGACTCGGTTCCCATCTATGGCAGCGGCGGCTGGACTAACCTGGACGAGCGGGAGCTCCTGGCCGAGATGAACGGCTACGTGGAGCAGGGCATACCCCGCGTGAAGATGAAGGTCGCAAAGGACTTCGGCAAGTCGGAGCGGGAGGACGTCGAGCGCGTCGAGGCCGTCCGAAGATCCCTGGGCGACGACGTCGCGCTCTACGTGGACGCCAACTACGGCTACTATCCCAAGCAGGCCATCTACATGGCGCGCGAATTCGAGCTGCAGCAGGTCGGGTGGCTCGAGGAGCCCGTCCTGACCGACGACGCGCCGGGCATGGCGGAGGTGCGGCATGGCACGAGCATCCCAATCGCGGCGGGGGAGCTGGACGCGGGCAAGTACAAGTTCCGAGAGCTGATAGCCGGCGGCGCCGTGGACATCGCCCAACCCGACGTGGCCAGGGTCGGCGGCGTTACCGAGTGGATGAAGGTCGCGCACCTGGCGCACTCGTTCAACCTGAAGGTCGCCTCGCACGCCTACCAGTCCGTACATCTCCACCTGGCCTGCGCCACGCCCAACCTCAAGGTCGTCGAGTACCTGGGACATGTGCACGAGTGCGAAACGGCATGGTACACGGAGATCCCGGCCCACAAAGACGGCATGTGGGCGCCCTTCCCCGACAAGCCGGGGCTGGGCCTGGAGCTCGACCCCTACGCCGTCGAGAAGTGGTCGGTATGATCCAGGCGCAGGAGGAAATGATGGTCTCCCAGTACGCTCATCCCGAGGTCCT
Organism: uncultured Dehalococcoidia bacterium; assembly: GCA_958296115.1. Taxonomy (GTDB): domain Bacteria; phylum Chloroflexota; class Dehalococcoidia; order Lucifugimonadales; family CAJWER01. The sequence goes on along the minus strand of OY282442.1, from coordinate 519,609 downwards.
CGCATCCACGGAGTGGGTCGCCGAACGCATCCAAGACTCCTCCATCGTCGTCGTCGAGGTCAACGCCGACCTGTCCGAGCATTACGAGATGGGCCATCTCCCCGGCGCAGTCGGATGGAGCCTCCACGCCGACCTCGAGGACCAGGTGAAGCGAGACATCCCCGGGATAGCCCAGTTCGAGGCTCTCTTGGGCCGGTCGGGCATCGACCGCGGCGCGACGGTCGTCCTCTACGGGGACGGCAACAACCGTTCGGCCACCTGGGCATTCTGGGTGCTGAAGATATACCGCCACCCCGACGCCAGGATAATGGACGGCGGACGCGCCAAGTGGGTGAGCGAGGGGCGGGAATTGTCCACCGAGGCCCCGGCGCCGGGGCCCGCGGTGTACCGCGCATCGGCCCCGGACGGCTCGCTGCGGGCCATGAAGAGCTACGTGGCCGCCAACTTGGGCAAACCCGGCTTCAAGCCGCTGGACACTCGCACCATCGAGGAGTTCACGGGCCAGCTCGCCTCGGCCCCAGGAACCCCCCAGCCGGACATATATCGCAAGGGGCGGCTGCCCGGCGCAGTCCACGTCCCCTGGGACGATGCGTCCGAGGACGGCAAGTTCCGGCCCGCGGAGGAGCTGCGGCGAATGTACGAGGCCAAGGGTCTCTCGCCCAAGGACGAGGTCGTCCCATACTGTCGATTGGGGGTCCGCGCGTCCTACTCCTGGTTCGCGCTCAAGTACCTGCTCGGATACCCCAGAGTCCGCAATTACGACGGCTCCTGGACCGAGTGGGGCAACTCCGCCGGCTCCCCTGTCGAGACCGGCCCCGCGTGAGACCCGCGATGGCAGCCGGCCCGGTCCCGCTTCGAGAAGTCCCCCAGTACGTCTCCGCTCTCAGAGGCCGCGGCCTCGACCCGGTAATCGTCGCCTCACCCGCCTCACTCCGCTCGATAGGCCGCCGCGGCCCCGAAGCTATAGCCCTGATAGAGACGAGCGCGATGTCGAGACAGGACCTCGCGGCTTGCGTCCGCGCCTGCGCCGACCGGAAGCTCCCGTCCATCGCGTTGGTCCCCCATGACCAAGCGCTCCCCATGGACGACCTGCTCGAAGTCGATGACCTCGTCCTAGGGCAACCCCGCGCCGACGAGCTTGCCCTGAGGGCCGTCCGGCTGATCAAGCGCCTCGCCCCAGACGAGAAGGACGTCGTGCGCGTCGGAGACCTCGTCATCAACACGGCCACCTTCGAGGTCTCGGTCGGCGGTCGGCGCGTATCGCTCCGCTACAAGGAGTACGAGCTGCTCCTGCTGATGGCGAGTAGCCCAGGCAGGGTCTTCTCCAGGGACACGCTCCTGAACCAGGTCTGGGGATATGACTACCTTGGCGGCGCCAGGACCGTGGACGTCCACATCAGGCGCCTGCGGAGCAAGGTAGAGGACGCGGACCACACCTTCATAGAGACCGTCTGGCAGGTCGGCTACCGCTTCAAGGCGCCGGACAGGTAAGGAGAGCAACGCGTTGGAAAGTGAGCGGTTGAGGCGTTTGGCGGCGCTCATCAAGGAGCGGAACCGCACTGACGCGGAGATAGCTGGGGTAATCGGGCGTCCGGCTCATCCAGGCCATATCGCGGAGTTCGTGGCCGCCGAGATATTCGGTATCGAGCTGCTGGAATCCGCATCCCACAAGGGGATTGACGGTCACTTTGTAGGCGGGCCGCTGGACGGGGGCTCCGTAAATGTCAAGTACTACTCGAAGAGGGAGGGATTGCTGGACATGACGCTTGACGCCCCACCGGATTTCTACCTAGCGCTTACCGGCCCCAAGACCGCGCCTGCGTCCTCTCGCGGTACAACCCGACCTTGGGTGGTCGAGTCTACATTTCTGTTCTCCAGCCTCCAGCTTGTCAGGCAGCTCAGGGAGCGCGGCGTCAAGATAGGTACTGCTGCCAGCGTCGCAGGCCGATATTGGGATGAGGCTGAGATATACCCATGCGCCGCAAATCCTGCATATGAGATGACCAATGACCAGCGCCGCATGATAGAGATGTTCAAGAGCGAGGCATGATTCGACTCGAGGTTGCCCCTACATTTCGCGGGCCATGAAGGGGAGCAGCCAGCCGAAGTCGGCGGCGAATGCGGCCAGGGTGGCTGCGACGCCGAGCGGGGCGCGGCGCAGGACGATGACTATGGGAGCCGCGATTCCCACGGCGAAGAGCAGGACCGCGAATGTGAAGACGAGGTTCGGGCTGCCGAGCCCTCCCCCTGGGGCAAGGTTGACGCTCGCGCGGTAGAGCAGCCCGGCGGCGCCGCCGAGCGCCGTCCAGAGCGGGTACGACACCGCGAGCAGGCCCATCGTCATCTGCATCGGCGAGACTCGTTCTTGGAGTCTCTCGAAGCCGGGCGTCGGGTTCTTCGCCATGAAGAAGAGTAACAGGGGCCCTATGGTCATGGTGACGGATGCCATGACCAGGCCGCTGAATACGCCGGCGATGACGTAGCTCACGGGAGTCCCTCCTTCCTAACCCTGTCGGCCGGCGGTTGCTGTGTGGTGGAGACGAGATGGGCGTTCCATCCTCTGCGCTGGAGGAGCAGCGCGATCGCCGTCCCTTGCTCCCTGCGCGGCACGCGGGCGTAGAGCGATGGGCCGCTGCCGGCAAGGTGTATCTCCCGCGCGCCAAGGGCATGGAGGGCGTCCCAGTGTTCTGCCAAGCCCGGGTAGGCGTCTCGCGCTATCGCCTCGAATGCGTTGAAGAGGAGGTCCGGGGGCGCGTCTCCCCCGCCGCGTATTCGGGCTTCGAGCTTGCGGGTCAGGAATCCGCGTGTGCGATGCTCCGCCCGGAGCATCGAGTACATGGCGGCGGTCTTGTTGGGAATGGGGATAGCCGGGCAGAGCAGGACGAGCCATGCGGGGTCGGCCGGGGGCAGCGGGCGGACGCGCTCGCCGCGCCCGGAGACCATCGCCGTGCCGCCTCGGATGAAGAAAGGCGCGTCGGAACCGAGCCTGGCAGCAATCTCGATCATGTCCTCGTCGGTCATTCGCAGCCCCCAGAGCCGGTTCAGGGCCACGATGACGGCTGCGGCGTCGCTGCTGCCGCCCCCCAAGCCGGCTGCGACCGGGATGGACTTCTGGAGGGCAATCTTCGCGCCCTGGCCCGCTCCCGATGTCTCGGCGAGCAGGAGAGCCGCGCGGTACGCGAGGTTGTCGGCGGTCGCGACGCCTGGCAGGTCGGCGTCGAGGGTTATCTCGTCCGCAGGCTCCAGGGTCAAGGTATCGTGGAGGCTGACGGACTGCATTATGCTGACTATATCGTGATAGCCGTCGGCGCGCCTGCCGATGACCTCGAGGGTGAGGTTGACCTTGGCGTATGCCGGTATGGTGAGCGTCACCCTGGGCGCTCCATCGCGCCCCATGCCTCGTACAGGCGCGACCACTCGTCGAGCGCGAGTGTCTGGGCTCGCCGGGTGGGAGTGATGCCGGCGGCCTCCAGGGCGGCCTCCGCTTGGCCTGGGGGTGCGTCGAGACCGTTCGCCAGGGAGTTCTTGAGCTGCTTCCTGGGGGCGCTGAAGCCTGCGCGGACGACGTCGAAGAAGCCTTCCGGCGACTCGAAGGCAACCGCGGGCTTGTCATATACCGCAATGCGCACAACCGACGACCATACCTTTGGGGCGGGCCTGAAGGCGCGTGGCGGGACGTGGCAGACCACCTTAGGATTGCCGTATAGCTGGACGGCCACTGAGAGGATGCCCATGCCGCCGGGGCGCGCGGTCATCGTCTGGGCCACTTCGCGCTGAACCATGACGACCATGAGGTCGGGCTTGTGCGGGGCTTCCAGGAAGCGGCGCACGATGGGGGACGCGGCGTAGTAGGGCAGGTTCGCTACGAGCTTGTAATGCGCGCCGTCCTCCACCAGCGATTCTATTGGGACATCGCGGGCGTCGGCGTGGATGATGCGAAGGTTGGGGCCGCCAAGTCGGGCGCGTAGGTCCAGCGCAAGGGCCTCGTCCATCTCTACCGCGACTACGTGGGCGCGCTCGGCTAGGGCGGTGGTGAGGAACCCTCGGCCGGGTCCGATTTCCAAGACGGCGTCGGTGGCTGCCATCTCCGCGGCGGCCACGATGCGATTCCGTATGCCCCGGTCCACCAGGAAGTGCTGGCCGAGACTCTTCCTAGCCCTGCGAGCGGTGGCGGTCAAAGCGAAAGCCAACCCATTGATAGGGCTTCACTCAGCCCCTTTTCGATTGTAGGCCGTGCACCTCCGGTCGATCCGCCGCGCAGACGTACCGCGTGGGGGCGGCTCGAGCCAGGCTGTCCTACGGCGCCCGGAAGCCACTGCTTACCGCTGCTTCCTTCCGGACCTGACGGGGTTCACAGGTTTCCGCCGCGCAGGACCCAACTCTCAACACCGCCGTCCAAGGGCAGGGGCCTCGTGGGTAAGACCTCGTGGAGGAATTCAGCCTCGCTAGAGCGGATTGCGAGTACAGGGCACCGCTATCTCCCCGCCTAGCACGGCCTGAATCCATACTAGGTTATAGTCCCGAACTCTGTCAACGAACCCCGCCCCTCGGTAGTGTCTCATTTCGACCATCGGGTAGGATGTCGGGCGATTTGGCAGTATGGCGATACTTGGGGCGTGCGGAGTATCGGCGGAAGAATCTGATAGAGGTGGATTGCCGCTGGACGCCATCAACCGCGAGTCGGCGCGTCCGTTCATGTACCCCTAAGGGCGCGAAGGAGCGCAGGCGTCCCGCCTGCATCCCCAATCCCGAAAATTGCCCCCAAATTGCCCCAACCTGCCCCTTGACATCGCGAGAACAGCCGTGCTAGTCTGGTAGACGGCCCGAAGGGACGTACTCCAAACGGGCACAGAGCCGCCTCTGCCAAATCTGGGCATTCATGCCGCCGCTGTTGTTGGGACGGGGCCCCCGCGGTATGAGAAGGTCGCTCTGTGTTCCGGCGTCCCGACAGGAGGACGCAGTGCCAAATGTGCCTCCCCCGTTCCAGGTGCGGACTCTCGGACGACCGGGAGGACCGTAGCCAGCGCAGCCCGACGCCTTGGCGGGTGGAAGGTCCAAGCGCGAAACGCAGGCGGTCCCGCAAGGGCCCGTCAGCCGTCCGGGAAAGTTAGAGGAGGGGCTGCACCCCCAGTGTCGGCGGGCGATCGACGTCGGCATCCTCGAAGCAAGTACCGGAGTCACTGCCTTGCAAGGCAAACTCATCTCCCGCGAGAGCGGGGGAACCAGGAGTAGACAGGACGCGGGTCGCAAGACCCGCCAAGTACCCTCTCCCTCACGGGGGAAAGGGCCAGGATAAGGGCAAACGCCCCGCCCTGCGCCCCTCCCCCGAAGGGAAAGGGCCAGGATAAGGGCGATTCCCCGCCCCGTCCCTCTCCCCAGACGGGAGGGCTAGGGTGAGGGTGACCCAAGGCCCAAAGGAGCCGGCCGAGACAACGCGAACATAGACGAAGGCGCCAACAAGACGCCAGCCTTCATCACCCCTCCCCTCACGGGGAGAGACCCAGGGTGAAGGCAATTCAGCGCGTCCCTCATCTCGCCCACCGGAGCGCAGGCGTCCCGGCCAGCGCTTCTCCCAACAGAGACAACACGACATAGGCGCGGCGAAGGGTCGTGAAACCCGCCCAAGGGTAGGGCGCGCTCCCTGTTGCCAAGAAGCTGTGCCCTAGCCACAGGCTGCCGGCCCTGATACACTTCTGCCGCGATGGATGACCAACTGGCATTCTACCCGGCAACCGAGGCGCGCCGGCTCGTGGCCGAGCGCGAGGTCTCGCCCGTCGAGCTCGTCGAGTTGTTCCTCGACCGCATCGAATCGCTCGACTCGAAGCTCAATTCGTACCTGACGGTCTCGGCCGACCAGGCCCTTGCGGACGCGCGCGAGGCGGAAGAGGCCGTGATGAAGGGCGGCGAGCTTGGGCCTCTCCACGGCGTCCCCATCTCCATCAAGGACCTGGAGATGTCGGCGGGCGTGCGGACTACGGGGGGATCGCTGCTGTTCCAGGACCGCGTTCCGGACGCGGACTCCGCCGTCGTAGAGCGGGTGAAGGCTGCGGGCGCCGTCATCCTGGGCAAGACGAATACACCGGAGTTCGGGCTGCTTGGGCACACGCAGAATCGGCTCGGCGACCATTGCAGGAACCCCTGGAATCCCGACCGCACTACGGGAGGGTCGAGCGGCGGCGCGGGCGCGGCGGTTGCCGCCGGGCTCTGCTCGCTTGCGACCGGGAGCGACGGCGGCGGCTCGATACGGATCCCGGCGGCATTCTGCGGCGTGTACGGCATCAAGCCGACGCAGGGCAGGGCGCCGCTATACACGGGGACTCCGGCCCCGCCGTTCGCCAATCACTTCAGCCAATCCGGTCCGATGAGCCGCTCGGTGAGAGACTCGGCGCTGCTGCTGCAAGCGCTCGCGGGCCGACACGCGAACGACGTGAACAGCCTGCGGGAGGCGCCGGGGGATTACCTGGCAGCCGCCGACCTGGGAGCGCGGGGGCTCAGGATTGCCTGGAGCCCGGACTATGGGTATGGAACGGTCGAGCCGGAGGTCGTCTCGAAGTGCCGAGATGCGGCGCTGGCATTCGAGGATATGGGATGCGTGGTGGAAGAGGTGGACTTGGGCCTCGATTCGCCGTTCGATGCTTTCTGGACGCTGTTCACGTCGGTATCGAACGCGCGGTACGCCGCCCTGGTCGGGGACAGGGGGGACTTGCTGACGAGCTACGGCCGCGACTGCATAGAGAGCGGCGGGATGGTCAGCGGGCCTGAGTACGCGCGGGCCCTTGGGAAGCGGGCGGAGCTGATGGCGCTGTTCGGCGATCTGCTGGACGGCTACGACCTGCTCTTGTCGCCGACGCTCTCGGTGGGAGCTTTCCCAGTGGGCGAGCCGCCGGCGGAGATAGACGGGCGGCCCGTCGATGGTTTCTGGGGGTTCTTCCCGTTCACCTTTCCCATAAACATGATCGGACATCCTGCCGCGAGCGTGCCATGCGGCTTCACGGGCGAGGGGCTGCCTGTCGGGTTGCACGTCGTGGGGCGCTGGGGCGACGAAGAGACGGTGATAGCCGCCTCGGCCGCGTTCGAGGAGGCGCGCCCTTGGGCCGGGCGGCGCCCTCCGGTGTCGTAGTCGCGGAGAGCGGAGGGCATGGATTCCCGCTGCGCCCGGAATGACACGAGAGGATTACGGAGGAGCAAGATGGCGGGCGCAACAACGACCAAGCCCAACGTGCTCGTGTTCTTCTGCGATCAGCTGAGGCCCGACCTGCTCGGCTGCTACGGCGGCCAGATGGTCCGCACGCCCAACATGGACGCCCTGGCGGCTGACGGGACGCTGTTCGAGAACGGCTTCACGCCTACGGCGATATGCTCGCCGGCGCGGGCGAGCCTGATGACGGGGCTCTACGCCCACAAGCACCACATGTTCAACAACTCGACGCCTCGGTACTCCTACTGCCAGCATCTCCGGCCTGACATGAGGATGGCGCAGGACTGGGCGGCGGACGAGACGGACTACGAGACGGCCTATTACGGCAAGTGGCACATCGGCCCGCCGTCGGACCTGTTCGCGTCGCGGTTCGAGCATACCCACAGGCCACCCTATACCGGCCGCGTTCCCCTGTTCGCCACTGGACACGGCCACCCGAACACTACGCTTGGGCCGCTGGTCAAGAGCATTGCCAATGGGACGTCGGGCACCCTGGACGCGCCCATGGATGAGTTCCCGGACGTGATGGTTGCCCGCTACTCGACCGACTTTCTGCGATCGCGGGCGGGGGAGCGGCCATTCGCCCTCTACTGCTCGCTGCCGGGGCCTCACGGCCCGTGGATGGTTCCGGAGGAGTGGGGCATACGGTACGACCACAATGCGATACCGGACTGGCCCAACAGGTACGACGACTTCGACGGCAAGCCCATAAACCAGAAGAAGCTGCGCGTCATACAGGATGCCAGGCAGCCCGAGGGCAAGGGCTCCGCCCTGAAGGAGTCCCTCGCCGTCGGCTTCTCCTACTTGGAATTGGTAGATGCCCAGGTCGGCGAGGTCGTGCGGACCCTGAAGGAGCTCGGCCTGTACGACGACACGGCTATCATCCTGACGGCCGACCATGGCGACATGGCCGGCTCTCACGGCTTCCTCAGCAAGGGCGCGTACATGTACGACGAGATATACCGCGTCCCGATGCTCTTCAAGCCGCCCGGCGGCAGCGCGGTCAAGCGCGTCTCCCAGCCTGTGAACCTGATGGACGCGACCGCGACGGTCTTGCACCTGATGGCGGGCGAGGAGGCGCGCGACATGGGGTCGGGCGAGCTGGACGGCCGCTCGATGGTTGGTCTGGCGCAGGGCGAGACCGAGTGGTACAAGGACGTGAACTATTCTGAGTATCACGGCGACTGGTACGGCCATTACTCGCAACGGATGGTTACGGATGGGCGCTGGAAGCTGGTTTGGAACCTGACGGACCTGTGCGAGCTGTACGACCTCCAGGAGGACCCGCACGAGCTGACCAACCTGTTCTACAACCCGGCTCACAAGGCGACCCGGGACAGGTACTTCGAGATGCTGGTGGAGGAGGGCAGGCGCTTCGACGATGGACACCTCGAGCTCATCTCGCCCGAGACGGAGACGGCGCTGGCCGACTCCATAGTCGGCCCCCTGAAGGGAGTGGGCCGCTGAGACAAGTTACCGCCTAGGTTCGGAGCCCGCCGCCGTGACAACTCCAGCTCGACGACAGTACCTCCGTATCAAGAAGGAGCACCAGGACGCGATCCTGCTGTTCCGCATGGGGGACTTCTACGAGACGTTCGACGAGGACGCGCGGGTCGTATCGCGGGAGCTCGAGATCGCCCTAACGGCGCGGGAGATGGGCAAGGGCACGCGCGTGCCCTTGGCTGGGATACCCTACCACGCGCTGGAGTCGTACCTGGCGCGGCTTATCAAGAAGGGGTACAGGGTCGCCATATGCGAGCAGACGAGCGACCCTGCGACCTCGCGCGGCCTGGTGGACCGGGAGGTCGTGCGAGTCGTAACGCCGGGAACCATCGTCGAGGAGTCGATCCTCGACCGCAACGTCAACAACTATCTCGCGGCTGTGGCGCTCGAGGGCGAGGAGGCCGGGCTTGCATACGTGGACATCACGACCAGCGAGTTCGCGGCGACGCAGCTGGGGCTGGACGCGCTGGCCGTGGAGCTGGGGAGGCTCACGCCGGCGGAGCTGATAGCGCCGGAGGGACAGGGGAGCCCCTATCCTAACTTTTCCCCAGAGGGGGAAGGCGCAGGAGGGAGCGACGGCGCGCATTCTAGCCCTGTCCTCCGGGGGGAGCGTCTGCCGGCGGTAACCCACGTCGATCCTGCGTTGTTCCACCTGGAGTGGGCGACAGAGGGGCTGCTGAGGCACTTCGGGGCGGTGTCGCTGGAGCCGTTCGGGTGCGAGAGGCTGCCGCTGGCGACCAGGGCGGCGGGCGCGATTGTCGAGTACCTAGGCAAGAACCAGAAGACCGCGCTGGGGCAGATCGGCGCTCTGCACACGTATTCGACGGGGGCGCACATGGCGCTCGACCCGCAGACTAAGCGCAACCTGGAGCTGTTCGAGGGCGGGCGCTGGGGGGACGCGAAAGCGTCGCTCATCTCGACGCTGGACAGGACGAAGACGGCCATGGGAGGGCGGCTGATGCGGCGGTGGCTGGGGCAGCCGCTCTTGGACCTCGATGCGCTGGAGAGACGCTTGGACGCGGTGGAGTGGCACCACCGGAGCGCCCTGAGGCGCGGGCGGATAACGTCGTTGCTGGAGTCAGTGTCGGACCTGGAGCGGCTCATAAACCGGGTGCGGGCCGGGGCCGCCACGCCGCGCGACCTGTCGGCCCTGGCTATGAGCCTCCGCGCCGCGCCGCAGATCCGGGCGGCGCTAGAGGAGGACGATGACGTGGAGCGGGTGGCGTGGCTCGCCGGCCGGATACACGACAACGAGGAAGTCGTCCGGCTGATTTCGACGGCAATCGTGGATGATCCTCCGGTAAACGTAGCGGACGGCGGCGTCATCAAGGACGGCTTTTCGCCCGATCTCGATTCCCTGCGAAGCTCCTCGGGGGAGGCGCGCTCGTACATCGCCAGCCTGGAGAGCAAAGAGCGGAAGCGCACGGGCATCAGATCCCTCAAGGTGGGATACAACAGGGTGTTCGGGTACTACATCGAGGTCAGCCGGTCGAACGTGGAGCTGGTGCCCGACGACTACATCAGGCGCCAGACGTTGGTCGGAGGCGAGCGGTACATTACGCCTGAGATGAAGGAGTATGAGGCGCAGGTGCTCAGCGCCGACGAGCGCATCTTCGACCTGGAGGCGTCGCTCTTTCGGCAGGTGTCCAGGCAGATAGGCGAGGCGGTGGGGCCTATCATGGAGACGGCGGCGGCCGTCGCGCGGACGGACGTCTTGGCGTCGCTGGCCGAGGTCGCGGCGAGGCAGGGCTACGTCAGGCCCAAGCTGGACGACGGCCCGGCCATCACTATCAAGCAAGGGCGGCATCCTGTCGTCGAGCAGACCCTGCCCGCAGGGAGCTTCGTTCCCAATGACACGGCGCTTTCCAGCCAAGACGAGCAGCTAATCGTGCTCACCGGCCCGAACATGGCCGGCAAGTCCACCTATCTGCGGCAGGTGGCAGTCATCACGCTCATGGCGCAGGTGGGCAGCTTCGTGCCCGCCGAGGAGGCCGCCATCGGCCTGGCGGACCGGATATTCACCCGCGTGGGCCTCCAGGACGACCTGTCGGCCGGGCAATCCACGTTCATGGTCGAGATGGTCGAGACTGCGGCCATCCTCAATCACGCGACGCGGCGCTCCCTAGTGGTGCTCGACGAGATAGGGCGCGGCACCAGCACCTACGACGGCCTCGCCATCGCGCGGGCGGTGGCCGAGTACATCCATAATCACCCCAGGCTCGGCTGCAAGACGCTGTTCGCCACGCACTACCACGAGCTGACGGCGCTGGCAGACGTGCTGCCCCGGGCCAAGAACTACAATGTCGCAGTGTCGGAGGACCAGGGCCGGGTCATCTTCATGCGCCGCATCGTGCCCGGCGGCGCGGACAGGAGTTACGGCGTACACGTCGCCAGGCTCGCGGGCCTCCCAGGGGGTGTGGTGAACCGCGCGTGGGAGGCGCTGAGGGACCTCGAGGGCGGGGGCGCGTCTACGGGACCGGCCGACGGCAGGCGCGCCGGGCCGAGCGGCCCGGCCGTCCAGCAGCTCAGCTTCCTGGACGCAACGCCGGCCGCCATAGAGAGCCTGCTCGAACTCGACGTAGCGTCCATGACGCCGATAGAGGCTATCACCAAGCTCTTCGAGCTGCAGGAGCTTGCCAGGAACGCAGACCAAGCGCCGACGAAACCGGTGGGAATCGCCTAGCCGGTTGGCGCGGCGTGTATGCGGCAATAGCGCTCGGTGAGGTGGCGCTATCGCCGCGGCCTCTGGTATAAGTATATGGAGTGAGCTGCCTCTGGAGGGAATGTCGTGAATCGCGTTGCCTGGTTGGTTGTGTGCTTGGTCGCGCTTGCAGTGGGGCTGGCTTGCGGCTCGGAATCGGGGCCTGCCGCGGAACCCGCGTCCACGCCTGCGCCCGCCACTGCCGCGCCTGCGCCCACTACCGCCGCGCCGACGTCTGCGCCCACCGCCGCCGCGCCGACGTCTGCGCCCGCCGCCACGCCCACGTCTGCGCCCGCCGCCGCGCCCACCACTGCTCCGCCCACCATCGCGCCAACGCAGGCCGGGGCGTCCGACGTGGGCTCGTCCGTCGGGGATACGGCGCCGGAGTTCGCGCTGAGGCTCACGGACGGCACGGAGGTTACGTCGGCGCAGCTGCGTGAGGAGGGGCGGCCGGTATTCCTATTCTTCCTGACGACTTGGTGACCGACCTGCCGCGCCGAGTTGCGGCGCCTGAGCGTTATCCACCCCGAGTTCGAGGACCAGGTGAAGTTCTACGGGGTCGGCGTCGACCCGCTGGAATCTCTGGACGATATCGAGGCGCTTAAGAACGACGAGGGGTACGTGTACGAGAGCGCGGTTCCCGTCGGGAACGTTCTGGCCGACCTGCGCATCACGAGGCAGTCCTTCAAGGTCGCGATTGACGGCGGGGGGACTATCACGTACCGGGACGGTTTTGGACGCGGGAGCCCGGACGAGTGGGTAAAGGTGATGACGCAGCTGGCGGAGAGCGCGGCTGGGTCTGCTGGGATGCCCGCGCCCACGGCCGCCCCCACCGAGCCTCCGCAGGCCGCCGCCGCTCCGCCTACCGCCACGCCTGTGCCGGCGACGGCTACACCCGTTCCGCCCGCGGCTCCCACTGCCACGCCTGTGCCGGCGACGGCTACGCTCGTTCCGGCTACTGCCACGCCTGTGCCGCCGACCGCTACGCCCATACCGGCTACTGCCACGCCCATACCGGCTACTGCCACGCCTGTGCCGCCGACCGCTACGCCTGTGCCGGCTACCGCCACACCCATACCTGCTACCGCTACGCCTGTGCCGGCTACGGCCACGCCCACTCCGCAGCCTCAGGTGGCGGTTGGGACGCGCGTGGGGGAGCGCGCGCCGGACTTTGCGCTTCGGCTTGCGGGCGGAGAGGAGATTACGTCGGCACAGCTGCGGGAGGAGGGCCGGCCGGTATTCCTGTTCTTCCTCACAAGCTGGTGACCGACCTGCCGCGCCGAGTTGCGGCGCCTGAGCAGTATCTACCCGGAGTTCGAGGACAAAGTGGAGTTCTACGGCGTGGGCTTCGACCCGCTGGAGTCCTTCGACGAGATAGAGTCCATGAAAAAGAGCCAGGGGTACGTGTACGAGACCGCGATCCCGGTGGGGCGAGTCATACCTACGCTCAATGTCACGAGACAGTCGTCGAAGATGGCCATAGACGGCAACGGAGTAATCACGTACCGCGACGGCTACAGTGGGGGCAGCGACGAGGTCTGGCGCAGGGTCCTGAGCGCGCTGGCGTCCGGCCGGTAGGGCCCGGCGCGGCTGGCGCCGCTTCAATGTATTTCTAGCATGGTGAATCACTCTCACCCTAACCCTTCTCCCGTCAAGGGAGAGGGGATAAGGCGGGACTCCTACCTGTCATAGATGGAGTACTGGGTGTCCTGGGTGAGGACGGGGGCGTTCGAGCGGCGGCGCGGCGAGCGTCTATAATGGGGTTGCCATGATGGGGTCGCAGATTTCAGGCAATGTCATGACGGTGCGGGGTCCGGTCGAACCCGGCGGGCTCGGCTCGACCTTGATGCACGAGCATCTATTCCTAGACCTCAGGAAGAACCACCTGCCGCACCCGAAGCGCGTTCATCTGCCTGGCCGCTCGGAGCCGATAATCACGAGCGAGGATTTTCCGGCCACCGAGCTGGCGCGATGGGAGGCGAAGCTGGGCGTCGGCAACCTGATCGACGCCAAGAACGTTGCGCCGCTGTCGGACAACTACATCCTTGCGGACGAGCAGGCTGCCATCGAGGAGGTGATGGAGTTCAGGGAGCGCGGCGGCGGCGCGATAGTGGAGGTTACGAGCATCGGGTTGAAGCGGGACCCGGAGGCGCTGCGGAGGGTGTCCGAGGCGACGGGGCTGCATATCGTGATGGGCACGGGGTATTACCAGCGGGTATTCCATCCGGAGGACATGGACGAGCGGACGGTGGAGGACCTGGAGGGGGTGATAGTCCGGGACGTGACGGCCGGCGTCGGCGATACGGGCATCAGGGCCGGGATAATAGGAGAGGTGGGGGTGAACGGCGGGCCTATCACGGCGAACGAGGAGAAGAGCGTCCGGGCGGCTGCCCGGGCGTCGAGGGTTACGGGGGCGGCTATCTCGCTGCACAGGGGAGGCGTCGGCGATGAGCGCCGCCGGACGCTCGACCTGATAGAGGAGGAGGGCGCCGACCTGGGACGGGTGATACTGGGTCACTCGGACGAGATAGCCGAGGACATGGACCTGATGATGGAGCTGCTGGGGCGCGGCCCTTACGTCCAGTTCGACCTGATAGGGCGCGAGCAGGCGATAACGAGTATAGACGCCATCGGGCCGGAGGTCGGCATAGGCCTGAGCGTGACGGCCCGCGACGCGCTGGCGGTCGCCAGGCTCATTGAAGCGGGTTATGAGGAGCGCATCCTGTTGTCGCAAGACGTGTGCTGGAAGTCGCATCTCAAGAGGTACGGCGGGTTCGGGTACTCGTACATACTCGAGCGCTTTCTGCCGCACCTGCGAAACATCGGGGTCTCGGAATCGCACATCGAGAAGATAATGGCAACCAATCCCAGCCGGGCGCTGGCGTTTGCAGAGCCTGCGGGATAGTATTGCTTCAATGTAGTTTTGTTGCGCGTCCCTGAGTCGGCGTCGTGTGCTTGCGCCATAGGCGTAGGGAGAATATCAGCGAAAGATGGAGGCGCAGTAAATTGCAATGGGATTTGATTCGGCCTGACAGTCTCTGGCGCGCCCTGGCCGCGCGCTATCAGAATATAAGTACGGGGGAGGGGGTAATTCCTTCCTCTAGGCTGCGCCACGGGCTGTTCGCTCTATTCGTCGCTGGCGTCCTGGCATACGGCGCCGGGTTCGCCTGGTACATGCTCGCCTCCTTCGATCTCATCAACCTTATCTCCCACATGCACGATGACGCCTTCTACTACTTCCAGATAGCCTATAACCTGACTGAGGGGAAGTTCTCGACCTTCGACGGCGGCATCACGCGCACCAACGGATATCACCCCCTCTGGCTGCTGCTGATTACGCCGTTCTACTGGGTATTCGACAAGGAAGCGGCGCTGTTCGGCATCAAGGCGTTCGAGATCATGCTCATCGCCGGCGGCGTAGCCCTTATCGCGGCAGCGGCGCGGCTGGCGCGCCAGCCGTGGTATCTGATGTTCGCCGCGCTGCCGATGTTCTACCAGAACCGGCACTTGATTGAAGGAATGGAAGCGGCGGCGGCGCTGTTCATGCTGGGCCTGTTCATTCTGACCGCTTGCCTCTTTGCCCGAAGCCCGGCGCGGTGGCAGTGGCCGTTGGCCGCGGTCACCTTCGCCCTGCCTTGGGCGCGCCTGGAGTACATCGCCATATCGCTGGCCGCCACGGCGGCGTTGCTGCTTATGGAATGGTCGCGGCAGGAACGAGCGCCCAGCGCGTCACTCGGAGAGTGGGCTCGTTCCGCGCGCTCCGTGAAGGCGGTCGTCCCGTTTCTAGCCGCCGGCGCAGGCATCCTGGTGTATTTCGCCTACAACTGGCTCGTGTTCGGCGGCATCGCGCCGGTGAGCGGCGCGACCAAGAATTTCTGGTCGC
Source organism: uncultured Dehalococcoidia bacterium (assembly GCA_958296115.1). Taxonomy (GTDB): domain Bacteria; phylum Chloroflexota; class Dehalococcoidia; order Lucifugimonadales; family CAJWER01. Next base: position 504,324 of record OY282442.1, on the reverse strand, counting down.
AGCTCAGGTGGGAGCAGGAAGGTGGATACAGCTTGGCGCAGAACTTCCAGGACATATTGCAGATTCCTGTCTTTAACGATGGGCTACTGGTTGCGCTGGAGGTTTGCGCCTATTTGCTGCTGGTCTGGTGGTTCGCCCGCCGCTCCCGGAGTCGGAAAGATTGGCTTCTGCTGGCCTTCCTGGTGGGCGTGTTCAGTTTGGCGGCCGGCCATCTGGCCAAATTCGCACAGACTGTTCTCACGATTCACCCTTCCTTGGGTCCTTGGCCTTGGTATTTTGTCCCGGCGTACCTGATGACGGCGCTGATTGTTCCCGTACGATGTTACGTCGCCATTTACTTCATTCGCCGGTTCATCGGGCCGAAGTCGCGGCACGCGACCAACATCCTGAGTTTGGGCATCGTCCTTGCGGGCGCGGCCTTCCTGTTTATCAAGGCCGATTTCACCGAGCCATTTCAGCGTGTTGAAGCGATTAGCGTCTCAACCAGAATTGACGACAGATGGACTGATCAGCGTGTGAAGCGATTAGGTGTCTCAACCAGAACTGACGACAGATGGACCGTATGGACTGAAGGTGTTTATGGGGGCACGCAGCTTATGAATCGCGCGCTTCCCGAGGACAGCGTGGTCGGGTCGTGGGAAGCCGGCGTCATCGGGTACTTCTCGCGCTTTCCAGTGGTGAACTTGGATGGCCTAGTCAACTCCTATGACTATCTCCACGCGAGAAAGCTGGCTAGAGACGGATATGACGCTCTCCATCGAGAATTCGGGATAACTCATTTTGCCTCACCTAAGACCCTTGATGGTCCACTATATAGAGTGGAACTCCAACTACGGCCCATGGGTCCGCCGGCAGATGAGAATACCTTGGGAGAGGATTGAACCCCACTTCGACCATCAGTAGGATAGCATCGGGCTGATCGTGGACGGCCGGCTGGCGCTGGCGTTCGTCAGGAATTGCGCGCCGAACGAGCTGGCAGCGTGGTCTTGGGTTGTTGCGTGTCCTTGAGTCGGCGTCGTATGCTTGCGCCATAGGCGTAGGCAGAATATCAGCGGAAGATGGAGGCGCAGTAATTGCAATGGGATTTGATTCGGGAGCGGCTGACCCTTGCGGCGTTCGTGTGCCTGCTCTTGGTGGCGGCGGGGCTGCGCTTCTATGACCTGCCGGGGAATTCCGCATGGTATGACGAAGCGGTTGCCGCCAATAATTCGAGGGGCGCGCTCTCGGAGGTAGTCTCCAATACCCGCCATCGCAACTCCTCGCCTATCCTGTATCCCTTGGCGCTGTGGGCGGTCCAGAAAGTGGATGTCTCCGCCTTCAGCATCCGCGTTCTTCCGGCTACGGCCAGCGTCTTGACCGTGGCCGTGATGTTATTCTTGCTGCCGCGCCTGGGAGTTGCCCGGGGAGCCGCGTTTCTGGCGGCGCTGCTGGCGACTCTTTCTGTTGCCGCGATATATCACGCCCAGGATGCGCGCGAATACTCCATTGACGCGCTGCTGGCCGCGCTGATGATAGCGGGGCTGCTGTGGTATCTGCGGGACGGCCGTAAGGCCCTGCTCTGCGTTGCGCTGTTCCTCGCGCCGCTGCTCCAGTACGGATTGGCGCTGTTCGGCGTTGCCGTCATTGGCGCGGCTATGCTTCTACCCCCACCGACCTTGGCGGCGCCGGAAGGGAATACATACCTGAGCCGGATTCGTAATTGGCTCAAGGCGCGCGTCGCCCTAGTCTGGCCGGCGGCGTGCTTTCTGGCTGGGTGCGCCATAAGCTGCGCGGTTACTTTGCTCTACCAGTGGAGGAGATGGGGCTGGGGAGCGGATGACTCGAATCGCTATCAGGGAGGATTCGATGCGCCCGCAGTCTTCGAGTTTTCGATTGATGGGATTCGGAGGTTATTGACGCTTCATTTGCCGGAAGCCGTTGCCGTATTGGTGGTTGGGGCATTGGCCCTTATGCTGCTGGCATCCCTGAAGAGGCGGCGATTCGATGCCATTGCAATCTTGGCCCTGCTTGCCGTTGGCATCGCCCTTTTCGCCGCCCTGCTGACTCTGTATCCCCTGGGCGGGATTCGCCAAAACCTCTATCTGGGGCCGGTCATCTTCCTGGCGGCCGGCGTCTCCATTCATTGGATGGCGGATAGTCTTGCCTCGCTCACGCGCCGGGGGTGGCTGGCTCCGGCGCTGGCCGTTGCGGCGGCTGGCGCAATAGCGCTTGCCGGAGTGGGCGATATGCGGCAAGACAGTCCATATGAGAAAGACCACAACGCCAAGGACGTTCTCGTCTTTCTGGAAGAGAATGTGGAAGAAGGAGACATGGTTTACGCAAACATGTACGCAGCCCCTTCTATGAAGTTCTATCAGGATGTGAAACCGAGCAGCTACCACTATGGAAAGGCAGAATGCTGGAGCGCCTTCGAAGAGTGTACCCAGGAAATGTTCGGTTTAGTCGTCTCGCGCCCCACTGTCCCAAATAGAATCTTCATGGTCCACGGCAACAAATCAATACAGGAGGAGTTGGAGCTGCTGGGAGAGCGAATTTCAGTTGAGCGTGTCATTGCTGACGGAGATTTCAATGTCTCTCTGATTGCGAACGCCAAAGAGTCCATCGAACCGGCGGTCCGCGCCGCCAACGAGGCGCTCGTATCCGCATACGAGGCGGTTGTATCCGGCGTACCGGCAATCCGCTCCGATTTTGACGTATATCTCAGCGAAGACACGCTGACCTACGCCAAGGAGCCGTGCGCCCGCGCCGATACGGAGGCGAAGTTCTTTCTGCACCTGCAACCGGTTGACGTGAACGACCTTCCCGACCATCGCCGGCGGCACGGCTACGACAACCTGGACTTCGGTTTCTACGAGCGCGGCGTGATATTCGATGGGAGATGTATGGCGACGGTGTCTCTCCCGGAGTATGCTATTGCCCGCATCAGCACCGGTCAGTACGTGCGCGCGGGAGGCGGTTACCACCACTTCTGGGAGGGGGAGATACGGCTTGGGGAGTAGTGGACCAAGGGTTTGGATGGCGGAAATCGGGTGGACGGGGTACTGGTTCAATGTAGTATTGGCATCTTAATCACCCTCTCCCGTCAAGGGAGAGGGGATAAGGCGGGACTGAGCCAATGCTGACGGAGGTTCAGAGCCGCTCCCGGTTCGCCTCGTCCTCCGAGTCGTCGATCTCCTTGGCGTCCGCGCCGGCTATCTGGTCCGCCAGCGCCTGCCCATAGGTGGGGTAGACCGAGCGGTCTATCTGCGCTTCGGTATCCCATATCCGCGAGCGGATCAGCGCCCTGCCGCAGTGCAGGAACGCCTCATCGACGGTGACCTTCAGTCCCGAGATTGGCGCCCTGCGCCTTATCTTCATCGGCTCCAGGAGGTCTGTGTCGGTTACTATTTCCGCCTTGCCCTTCACCCGCAGGGTCTCGTTCATTCCAGGCACGAAGAAGAGCAGCCCGACCCCGGGGTTCTCGACGATGTTCTGCAGTGAGTCCACCTGGTTGTTCCCCGGCCGGTCGGGAAGCAGCAGCGTCTTGTCGTCCAGAATCCGCACGAACCCGGGAGGGTCGCCGCGGGGCGAGGCGTCCGCCTGCCCGTCGGTGCCTGCCGAGCTCAGGATGCACAGGGGCGAAAGCTCTATGAAGCTCCGACAGTGTACGTCCAGATGGTCCAGGACCTTCTGGGCAGCCCGGGGAGCCGGCGGCTTATAGACGGCGCGCAATTCCGCATAGTTGCCAACGCTCATGCTGTGCCTCCTCGAGATTCCCCTCTCCCATGGGAGAGGGGATACGGCGGGACTGCCTAATACCCATAATATGGCGTTAGAATCCGCCCGATGTCAATTATGCTTCCAGGATGGCCGGGACATCCCGCTTCGCCAGCGCGTCCACGAATGCGGGGACGCCGCGGTCCAGGACGTCCCGCAAGGACTCGATTTCGGAGGCTATCCGGCGCGACAGGTGGTCGAAGACCTCGTATGAGCTCCTCGTGGGGATAGAGTCGGCGCTCTCGACCACGCTGACCAGCGCGGCCAGCGCCTCCGCCAGCTTGGGCAAGGGCGCGCCCATCTGCCCGCGCTCGCTGGTCTGCCAGGTTGCTATCAGCCTGGCCTCCACGTCGTCCAGCCGCTCCACGAGGGCCAGGCCCGTTTCGGCCGCCTCGCCAGACTTTCCGGTCCTTGCGAGCCACTCGCGGATCTGGCGTCGGACGCCGCGCAGCTCGTTCACGGCGTCGTTGACTTCCGAGAGCCTGTCCCGGATTCGGAGCAGCAGGGAGAGCTGCTCGGCCAGGTCGGAGTCCGACGCTTCGGACCGCGGGTCCTTCAGCGCGGTGAGCGGACGTGCGAGGGAGCGTCCGCCCGTGTCGAGCCTGACCGTGTAAGTTCCCGGCGCCGCCATCGGACCGGCCGGCGCTGGCCCCGCTATGAGACGGGCGCGTTCGTCGCCCGGGGCCGCGCGCGGGCCGGGATGTCGCATGTCCCATGCGAATCGGTTCATGCCACGCTCGGCGGGGGCGTCCGGGAAGCTCCTGACCTCCTGTCCGTCTGGGTCCAGGAAAGTGAGCTTGGCGCCATCGTCTGGCCGCTCTCGGAGGTAGTACGTGATCGCCGCGCCGTCGGGCGGGTTGTGGCCTGCGTCGAGGAAGGTCCGCGTTACGCCGCCGTCGGGAGCCGTCTCCTCTTCGAACGTGGCGGCGTATCCGATGGCGGCCCAGTAGTTCTTGCCGGGGCCGATGCGCTCGGGCGCGATCTTGCCCACCAGGTTCATCCCGCGGTAGGCCGGTCTCGGCTCGAACAGGTATGCGTCGCTGTCCAGCGCTTCGCCGGTCATCTGTCGGAGGGGCGTTAGGTCGTCGAGTATCCAGAATGAGCGCCCGTGGGTGGCCGCCACGAGGTCGCCGTCCTTGACCAGCAGGTCGTGAATCGGCGTGACGGGCAGGTTGAGCTGGAGGGGCTGCCACAAGCCGCCCGCGTCCAGCGAGACGTAGACGCCAGTTTCGGTCCCCGCGTATAGCAGGCCTGGCCTGGCCGGGTCTTCCCGCACGACGCGGACGAACTCGCCTTCGGGTATCCCCTCGACCATGGCCTCCCAGCTGTCGCCGCCGTCGCGCGTGCGGTACAGATAGGGCGAGTAGTCGTCTAGCTTGTAGTTCCACGCCGCGAGGTACGCCGTGTGGGGGTCGTGATGCGACGGCTCAATCATGCTCACGGTGGCCCATTGCGGGAGTCCCGGGGGCGTAACGTCGCGCCAGGTCTCGCCGCCGTCCCTGGATATGTGCGCCAGCCCATCGTCGGAGCCTGCCCAGAGTACGCCGGGTTCGAGGGGCGATTCGGCGAACGCGAATATGGCGCAATAGACCTCCGCCCCCGACACGTCGCGGCTGATTGGCCCGCCGCCGGGCTCGCCCTTGCTGGGGTCGTCGCGCGTCAGGTCAGGCGATAGGGCCTCCCAGCTCGTTCCCTCGTCGGTGGAGCGGAACAGGCGGTTGGCGGCGGCGTACAACACGTCGGGGTCGTGCGGCGAGATGACGATGGGGAAGGTCCACTGGAAGCGGTAGCGCATGTCCCTCGCGCCGAGTCCGTAGGACATCTCGGGCCAGACGGTGATTATCCGCGATTCTTCGGTGGCGTGGTTGTATCGGACCAGCGCGCCGCCGCCGCCCGGCGCGCTGCCGACCGCGCCCGAATATACGATGTCGGGGTTGTCAGGCCGCACGGCTATGTAGCCGCTCTCGGAGGGGCCTACGGCGTAGCTGCGCTGGAGTGGAATCGCGCCCTCGATGGACCTGCTTGGCGTACTGATGGCGCTGTTGTCCTGCTGCGTGCCATAGACGCGGTACGGATGACGGTTGTCTGTCGCCGCATGGTAGAACTGCGCCGTCGGCTGGTTGTATATGGACGACCAGGTATCCCCGCCGTCGAACGACACGCACGCGCCGCCGTCGTTTCCCTCTATCATCCGGTCGGGGTCGCGCGGGTCTATCCACAGGTCGTGGTTGTCGCTGTGCGGCGTGGTCATCATCGTGAAGGCGCGGCCGCCGTCGTCAGACCTCCACGCCTGGATGGGCAGCGTCCACATGGTGTCGGGGTCGGTCGGGTGGGCGAAGACGTGGTGGTGGTAGAAGGGGCGCTGCCTGACGATGGAGCTGTCGTTGACGCGCTCCCAGTTGTCGCCGCCGTCGTCGGAGCGGAGCAGCGCGCCGTCCTCGGCCTCGACGATTGCCCAGACGCGCCCGGACCTGGCGGGAGACGCCGCGACGCCGATGCGCCCCTTTATCCCGTCGGGCATTCCGGGCCGGTCGGTCAGGTCGGTCCAGGTGTCGCCGCCGTCGGTGGAGCGCCAGAGGCCGCTCTCCGGCCCGGCGCTGACGAGGCTCCAGGGCGTCCGCAGCGCGTGCCATATCGCGGCGTAGAGCACGCGGGGGTTGCGCGGGTCCATGGACAGGTCTATCGCGCCCGCCCTTTCGCTCTTGAACAGGACGCGCTCCCACGAGCCCCCGCCGTCCCTGGATCGGAAGACCCCGCGCTGCGAGTTCGGCCCGAATGCGTGCCCCAAGGCCGCGGCGTACACGAGGTCGGGGTCTTGCGGGTGGATCCGGATGCGGGCGACGTGTCGGGTGTCTTCGAGTCCCACGCGCCGCCAGCTCTTGCCCGCGTCGGTCGAGCGGTACACGCCGTCGCCGTGGGATACGTTGCTGCGGATGCACGCCTCGCCGGTCCCGGCGTATATCACCGAGGGGTCCGAATCGGCGACGGCCAGCGCCCCGATGGACGACGAGCCAAAGAAGCCGTCGGAGACGTTGCGCCAGTACGCGCCTCCGTCCGTCGTCTTCCAGACCCCGCCCGCGCATGCCCCGAAGTAGAAGGTCTGCCGCTGATGAGGGTCGCCCGCGACGGCGACCACCCGCCCGCCCCTGTGCGGCCCAATCGAACGCCACCGCAGGGCGCGGAGATGTTCGGGATTCAGGTTGACGCTCACGAGTATGGACTGACCGTTGGCGCGTCAGCCCCTATATGCCCAGGGCGGCGAAGCAGGCGGCCATTATGCTTGTGGAGTCTATCTCGTATTCGCGGTATAGGTCGTCGGGGTTGCCTGACTGCCCGAAGCGGGTTACGCCGAGGGGATAGGCGGGGACGTGGAGCGCCGCGCCGAGCCAGGCGAGGGTGTGGGGGTGTCCGTCCACTACGGTTACTATGGGCGCGGCCCGCTCGGAGTCGTCTATGACGTCGGACAGGAAGGGGTCGGGGGCGGGATTGGCGCGGACGGCGGCGTGGACGGTCTCCTGGTACCTGGCGTAGAGGGGCCCTGGTCCGGTGACGTTGATGACGTTGGCGTAGATGCCCTCGTCGAGCAGCGCGCGGCTGGCTTCGACGGCTTCGGGGACCACTGCGCCGGAGGCGAAGACGTGGACGGCGTTCTCGTCAGCGTCGTACCCGGCGTCCTTGCGCCGGTCCACGAGCCGGTACGCGCCCTGGATGACCTGCAGGCGCAGGGCCTCGCGGGCCTCGGGGTCTTTCGGAGCCGTGAACAGGCCCTGGTCGGCTGTCTTGGTCGTGAGCCTCAGGTAGGTGGATTCCTTGCGAGCGCGGATGTTCTCCAGGGCGGAGAGGATGACCCATTCGAGCTCCTGTCCGAAGCACGGCTCGTAGAATCCGAGCTCTGGCAGCTCGACGCCGATGGATGGGGTTACCCCCGACTGGTGGGAGCCGCCTTCGGGCCCGAGCGTTACGCCCGAGGGGGTGCCCACGACGATGAAGCGTCCGCCGGCGTATACGCTGTACAGGAAGGCGTCGAGGCCGCGGCGGATGAATGGGTCGTAGAGGGTCCCTATTGGGAAGAGCATCTCGCCTGTCATCTCGTGGGTGAGGCCGAATTGGCCCAGCGCCATGAAGAGGTTGTTCTCGGAGATGCCGAGCTCGATGTGCTGGCCTTCCGCGGACTCGTCCCACTGGATGACGCCCCGGTCCTGGTCTTCCGGGTACTCCTCGTGCGGGCGCTTGGCCCAGACGCCGGCCTTGTTGATCCACCCGCCGAGGTTCGTGGAGCTGGCGACGTCGGGGCTGATGGTTACCACGCGCTCGTGGAGGCGGTCGCTGCCCCTGGATAGCTCGGTGAGCACGAGTCCGAATATCTGCTGGGTGGACATGCGTCCGTTGTAGGAGCGGCCGAACTCCTTGGGGACCTCGATCTTGGGCGGAGCGCCGTTGGCGCTCCTGCTCAGTTGGAACTCGAACCCCTTGTCGAGGCAGAGCCGCCCCGCCGGGGTATCGGAGTTGAGGCGCGAGGACGCCTCTTCGGAGGGCACGCCCAGGCTTTCGCGGAGCTGGGTCATCTGCTTGGAGTTCAGGGTCGCCGAGTGGTTTTGGGGATGGCCGATGGTGGGCAGCATCCATCCCTTGAGGGTGTAGGCGAAGAGGACGTTGGGGCCGCTGTCGAGGTCCACCTGGCCGAACGCATCGCGCAGTACGTCGAAGTCGTGGCCGCCTAGGTTGTGGAATATGTCCGACAACTCGTCGTCGTCCCACCTGCCAAGCAGCTCGGCGAGGTCGTCCGGGCTGCGGCTCGCGCGGGGCAGCCACTCCCGCAGCGTCGGGCCGTCCACGCGAAGGAGGCGCTGGTACAGGTCGTTGGACATGTCGTCGATGGACTGGCGCAGCAGGTCGCCGTTGGGTTCGGCGAAGGCGGCCTCGAGCTTGCGTCCGTACTTGGCGTCTATGACCTTCCAGCCGTTGGCCTGGAACATCTCGCGCCAGACCTTGACGCGGATGCCTGGGACGATGCGGTCGAGGCTCTGGCGGTTCAGGTCCACGACCCAGAGCACGTTCTTGAGGTCGGCGAGTGATGGGTCGGCGATGGATTCCCATACGACGCCCTCGTCGAGCTCGGCGTCGCCGACGAGGCTGATGAATCGGCGGTCGGGGCCGCTGTTGGGGTCCATGTGGTCGCGGACGTACTCTTCGGCGAGCCAGGCGAAGTTGGGAGCGACCGCGCCGAGTCCCACGGAGCCCGTCGAGAAATCCACGCCGTCAGGGTCTTTCGTGCGGCTCGGATACGCCTGTAGGCCGTGGAAGCCGCGCAGCGCCTTGAGGTACTCGGGGTCCAGGTTGCCCAGCAGGTACTGTATGGCGTGATAGACCGGCGAGGCGTGGGGCTTGACCGAGATGCGGTCGCCGGCTCGCATGTACTCGAAGAAGAGATAGGTCATCACGGTTGCGACGGAGGCGCTGGAAGCCTGGTGCCCGCCGACCTTCAGCCCGGTGGGGTTCGGGCGCTCGTTGTTCGCGTAGTCCACCATGCGGCAAGCGAGCCACAGCACGCGCTTCTGTATCTCGTCCAGCAGGGCGTTGTTGGGAGTGTCCACTGAGGGCGTCGGGTTGGGCAAGTTACTTCTCCGAGACAGGATCAGCCGGCTCGCGCCGGAGCCTTCCACGAAGTATATCATCACCGGAATCGCCTATGCAGGGCTGCGACCTGCGCATCCGGAGAGGGGATAAGGCGGGACTGCCTACGGGAACCGGGATGCGAGGTCGTCTATGAGGCCCAGGGTCAGCGCCGCCGCCTCGCCCATCAAACGCGGCTCGACGAACTCAATGCGGTCGCGGGGCGAGTTGATGCGCGACAGGTCGTCGGCGAACAGGAAGATGGCGGGGACGCCTGCCTCACGGAACGGGGCATGGTCGCTGGTGGCTCCCCTCTCCGGCGCGCCCTTCCTGACGGCGATGCCGTGAAAGGACCCGTACCGCAGCGCTCTGTCGCCCATGTCGTCGTCGCCCGTAACCACGAGGGTGGCGCCGCTGCCGGGCACGTCTATGTTGATCATCGCGGCGAGCGAGTCGATCCGCTCCTCGGTGAGGCTTGCCACGTGATGCCTGCTCCCGAACAGGCCGACCTCCTCCGCGCCGAATAGGATGAAGCGCAGGCGAAACGGCAGAGGCGCGTCCGCGAGCTCCCGCGCGACGGACATCAGCACGGCCACGCCCGAACCGTTGTCGTTGGCCCCCTGGGTGTTCGGCGTCGTGTCGTAGTGCGCGCCGACGACCAGCGCGCTGCCGCTGGCTGGATCGCCTGGGCGCTCGGCTATTATGTTCTTGGATGAGAAGGTCGTGGTATCGAGCGACACGGTGACCTCGACCTCGCCGCCTGCGATGAGGGCCAGCAGTCGTTCGCCATCCTCCTTGGATATGGACACTACGGGGATGTCCGCCTGTGTCTGGAGCACACCGGAGAAGAGGCCGGGCACGTTGTTGTAGATGACCGCGGCGACGGCCCCGGCGTCCTCGGCTCTGGACACCTTCTCTTCGAACGTGGCGCTGCCGCGCCGTATCAGGGCAATCCGCCCCGCCAAGCTGTCCTCCGGGATGTCCTCGTCCTTTGCTAGGCCGACGTGCTCCACGGGGGCGCTGACGGTACCCAGCCCTGTCATCCGTAGGGGGATGCTGTCGAGCGTCTCGCCGGCCGGCAAGCGCACCGCCTTCTGGGTCTCAAGCCGCTCGAACGTGAAAGGCTCCATGCGAACCTCGTAGCCCAGGGATTCGAGCTCGCGCCGCAGGTATTCGGCTGCCGCCTCTTCCTCCTCAGTGGCGCTCTCGCGCGGGCTCATCTCCTCGGTGAACCTCTGCAAGAAGGCCCAAGTCTCATCAGTGAGGCGTGGAACCGGGTCTGAGGCTGTCGGCGGCTCTGCCACCGCCGCCGTGGGCGACGGTTCGGGCCGCGCAGTGGGGGCGGCGGTGGGCAAGGGGGTTGGAGACGGATACGGTGTCGCCGTAGAGGTCGGCGCTGGGGCCGCCGCCGGCCCAGGCGGCGCGATGGACGCAGCCACTGGCGCTGACGGCGTTGGATTCGTCGGCAGCCTCTCGGTGGGAATCGGCATATCCTGGCTGCACGCGACCACGGCGGCGGCCAGGGTGGAAATGATGATGCGCAGGAGGGGCCCGGTGACTAGCTCCAATTCGGTCTTCCTGGGACATGGTGGTCTGGCTATATTGTAGAACGAACGCAGGGGCCGCCGGGTTGGTTCAGCAGTGGATGGGGGTGTGTGCAGGCAGGACGCCTGCGCTCCCAGGGTCGCATCGGGCTGGGAGTTAGAGGGTGATGCCCAGGGATTCGGCTGTCTGGACCAGCGATGCCCACACTTCGTCGGGCACGGGTATGCCGTTTGCGGACCGGTCGGCGCGGGCGCGGGCTTCCAGGTCGCCGGGTACGACAACTTCGTCGAATCCGGGGGCTGGCGGGATGGCGCGGACCTGCTCTTGTAGGTCGTTCATGGAGCGGGTGAAGCTTTCGAGCGGCTGGAACAGGTCGGCGCGGAGCAGCACGAACGTAACGCCTTGGAACTTCATGCCCACCCCGCCTCTCAGCGGCTCGGCGTAGGCGTCCGAGCCGCTGAGCAGCCGCCCCAGCGCCTCGCAGGCCAGCATCAGGGCCGACCCCTTGTGCCCGCCGAACGGCAGGAGCCAGGCGTTGCCCTCCAGCAGGTCCTTCGGGTTGACGGCTGGGCTGCCGTCCCTGTCGATTATCAGCCCGGGCGGGAGCTCCTTGCCCTCCCGCATGGCTATCATGGCCTTGGACTGCGCGATCGAGGTGGTTGCGTAGTCTAGCGTCATGGGCGGGCCGTCCCCGGCGGGCGCTCCTATAGCTATGGGATTGGTGGAGAGAAGGGGCTTGCTGCCGCCGTAGGGAACCGCCACGGGCTTGAGCTTGCCGTATCCGGAGGCCCACGTCATCGAGATCATGCCGTTGTCCGCGGCTATCTCGGCGTACTCCCCGAGTCGGCCGATGTGGTTGCACTGCACGACGCAGACTGTGGACATGCCGCGGCTGCGGGCCTTGTCGATAGCCAAGTCGAGACCATAACCAGCTGCCACGAAGCCGAAGCTCCAGTTCCCCGTCACGAGCGCTGTGGTGTCGCTCTCGCTCACTATCGAGGGTTTCGCCGCGGGCAGTACCTCCCCGGCGCGGATGGACTGGACGTACCCCGGCACGTGCTGAACTCCGTGGGTCGCAATCCCGCTCAGGTCCGAAAGCGCAAGGGCGTGGGCGACGCGGGCTGCGTTTGCGTCGTCCGCGCCCGCGGCCGAGAGGATGCGTTCTACGGCGTTGGTCAGCTGTGCCTTTGTCTTGATGGGCAAGATCGCGCTCCAAGTATGTCGGGTTGCGGGGCGCGCTACTTCAAGCGGACATTCGGGACGCTGCCGTTGCGCTTGCCGTTGGAGGAGATCGTCGCCGCTCCGGTAGCGGACGCTGGGACATCGAGCTCGCCGACGCAGGCGATGGACGCCACGGAGTCGCCGGGGGGCAGCTCGAATATCTTCACGCCCTGCGCCGCCCTGCCGGTGCTTCGGATCTCCGACAGATTCGTGCGGATGACCTGAGCCTTCGACGATACGACGTAGAGCTCGTCGCTGTCGGCTATCACCTGCGCCGCAGCCACTTTGCCGGTCTTGCTCGTTACGTTCAGCGTCTTGATGCCCTGGCCGCCCCGGCCCTGAATCCTGTACCGGTTCAGGTCGGTGAGCTTCCCGAACCCCTTCTTGCTCACGACCAGCAGCTTGCTGTCCTTCACCACCATGTCCATGGCGATGACCATGTCCTTGGTCTTGTCGCTGAGCTTCTTGCCGTTCTTGTCTGTGTCGGGAAGCTCGATGCCCTTCACGCCGCCTGCGGCTCTCTGGCGAGGCGTGACGTCGGCTATGGGGAACCTGATGGACATGCCTTCGCGGGTTACCATTATCACGTGGTCGTCCTCGGCGGCGAGGCGCGCGGTTACGAGCTCGTCGTCGCCGCGGAGATTCATGATGATGAGCCCCGCGCGGCGGATGTTGGCTATCTGGTCGAAGGCCACGCGCTTGACTAGGCCCCGCTTGGTCGCCAGCACGAGGTAATGGTCCTCGTCGGTCAGGTTCGGCACGGCCACGACGGCGTTCACGCGCTCCCTGTCGGTGAGCGGGACGACGTTCACGACGGGCACGCCGCGGGTGTTCCTGGAGGTGTCGGCCCGGAGCTCGTATGACTTGAGGGGCAGCGCCCGCCCCGTGTTGGTGAAGAATAGCAGCGTGTCGTGCGTGTCGCCTACCAAGATGTGCTGGACGGGGTCATCCTCGCGGGTCGTCATGCTGACGACGCCCTTGCCGCCCCTGTGCTGGTTGCGGTAGGCGCTGGCCGGGATGCGCTTCACGTACCCACCCTGGCTGAGGGTGATCACCACCTGCTCGTGCGGCTCGAGGTCCTCGCGCCTGAACTCTCGGAGGTCTTGGCCTATTATGGTGCGGCGCTCCTCGCCGTGCTTCTTCTTGAGCGCCATCGTCTCCTTCTTGATCTCCGCATCCACCTTTTCGGGATCGGCGAGCAGCTCTTCGAGGGCGCGCATGGCGGACTGGAGCTCCTTGTACTCGTTCTCGATGCGCTCGCGCTCCAGGGCCGCTATCCGCCTTAGCTGCATGTCGAGGATAGCCTGGGCCTGTACGTCAGTGAGAGCGTACCACCCCATGAGCTGGCTCTTCGCCGTCTCCGCGTCGGCCGCGTTGCGTATGAGCGCGATGATGGCGTCGAGGTTCGCCAAGGCTATCCTCAGTCCTTCGAGGACGTGCGCCCGCTCCCTGGCCTTGCGGAGCTCGAACTCCGAGCGCCGCCTGATCACGATTCGTCGGAACTTGATGTACTCCAGCAGGGCGTCTTGCAGCGTAACCACCCTCGGAGCGCCGTCCACCAGGGCAAGCATGTTGGCCGAGAAGGCGCTCTGCATCGCGGTGAGCTTGTACAGGTTATTGAGGATCACGAGTCCCTGGGCTCCCGACTTGAGCTCCATCACGATGCGCATCCCGCGCCGGTCCGACTCGTCGCGTATCTCGGATATGCCCTCAAGCCGCTTGCTCTTCACCAAGTTGGCGATCTTCTCTATTAGGGTGGCCTTGTTGACCTGGTAAGGGAGCTCGGTGACGATAATCTGCATCCGCCCGGAGCGCTTCATCGGCTCTATGGACGCTGTGGCGCGGACGACTATCTGGCCGCGCCCGGTCTCGTATGCGTTCCTGATGCCTTCCGAGCCCATGATGGTGGCTCCGGTCGGGAAGTCCGGCCCGTGAACGCGCTTCATGAGCTGGGCGGTGGTGGGATCGGGGTCCCTGAGCAGCAGGTAGATGGCGTCGCACAACTCCGCCAAATTGTGCGGCGGAATGTTGGTAGCCATGCCGACGGCGATGCCGGACGCGCCGTTCACGAGCAGGTTGGGAAGCCTGGCGGGAAGGAGCGTCGGCTCCTTGAGGCTCGCGTCGAAGTTCTCGGCGAAGTCCACCGTGTCCTGGTCGAGGTTGGCCAGCATCTCCTCGGCAGCCGAGCTGAGCCTGGCCTCGGTGTAGCGCATGGCTGCGGGCGGGTCGTTGTCTATGCTGCCGAAATTGCCTTGGCCGTCCACCAGGGGCACGCGCATGGAGAAGTCCTGCGCCATCCTCACCATGGCGTCGTACACCGCCGCCTCGCCGTGGGGGTGGTACTTGCCCAGGACCTCGCCGACGAGCCTAGCGCTCTTCTTGTACGAGGAGTTCGGCCTCATGCCGAGCTCCTGCATCGCGTACAGGATGCGCCGCTGCACGGGTTTCAGCCCATCCCGGACGTCTGGAAGGGCGCGAGCGACGATTACGCTCATCGCGTAGTCCATGTAGGACGTACGCATCTCCTCTTCGAGGGGCTTGGGCCTTATGAAGCCGAATTCGGTCTTGGCGGTGACCATGTTTGCTTGCGCTCCCGTATGGAGATATGCAGCCGCGGGATATTATAACATATCTTTTCTTTGACATGTACGAATATGGGTCCTGCCAACGACGCCCCCAAGGCCGTTCAGGCGTTGGGGCCATACCCGGCCAGAAACTCGTCGCGGAGCCGGCAGGCTATCCTAGATCCCGCAAGTGATTCGCACAGGCGCCCGTCTGTGGTGACGAGGAGGTCCGCGCTGGCCGACAAGTACGCCTCGACAAGGTACTCGTCCTCCTTGGGGACGCGCAGATCGTCCGGCACGTCCTCACGTGACGTTCGAACGTCTATCGCGCGGTTCGGGTCCAGTATCAGGGTAAGGAGCTGGTTTCTCGTATCTACGAGGTGCCCGTCCCCCAGCCTCATCAGTCGGCCTGCCTTATCCAGCCACCGCTTTTCGCGGGGCAATACCAGATTGTCGGTGGATGCGTAGAGGGCGTTGAGGAATGCGGCAGCCTCTCTCTGGCGGGCTGCGCCGTTGTCACCAAGCAGGTCGTGGAATATCCATTCGTTCAGGACGAGAATCATCGGCTACGGGTCGTCGGCCTTGGAATCCAACCCCAGGAACGCTGCGATGTCCTCGAAGCCCGCGGCAACGAACGAATCGAGCCCACCCTCTATCTGGCCGTTCGGCTTCGCCTCTTGCCTGGTGAACCTGCTTTCGTCTCTGTCCTTCTCGGCCAGGATGAACGAGACGTCGTCCACATCCATCTTGCCCGCCGCTATCTGCGCCAGCAGCGCTACTACGAATACCTCGCTGTGCGTAGATACCACAAAGCGCTTGTCGCGCTTGAACGCAATGTCGGCCATGGCGTGTACGAGCTTCCTCACCAACGCTGGGTGAAGGTGAATCTCCGGCTCCTCTATGGCTACTAGACTGGACTTGGGGTACAGGCACACCGTGAGCATGTACGCAAGCTGATTGACTCCAAATCCATCGTTGACTATCGAGACCGGCGGGCCGTCGTTTCGCGGGATGGAGTCTATCGTGAATGTTGAAGTGCCAATCTGCACCTGGGTAGCAACCCGCCGTCCTGCGACCATCTCCACGTAGTCGCTGACCGCATATTGAATATAGCGATCCGTAGCGAGCAGCGATGCAACCTCCAAGTCGGTAGCCAACGTGGGGGTCACGTTCGATACGCTGTATGTCGGCGTGGAGAAGCCGCGTCGCAGGGGAACGAATCCCAGTGAACGCACGATCTCCATGGACAAGTTGGCAGTTCTCAGAAGACTTGCGACCCTATCGAGATTAGCCGGGTCGCCGCCGCCGTCATTCAAGGACACTCCGTTCCAAGTGACATCGTGCTGGCCCTCTGATTCCTGTTCATCCAGAACCAGCTCGACCTGGCGCTTGTCCGATTGATTGACATGGTAGGGGAACGGAATCTCAATGCTGATTCCGAAACCGTCCGTCACAACGGGAGACTTCACCTCGATAGTGGACTGCCCTCCCGACTGCCCGATAGCCAGGGTGTACCTCGACGTTCCCTCCGGAGTATCGGCTGACAGCGAAAGCGCTATCTGCTTGTCGGAGTCGTGTCCCGACACCACCTCGTCGTAGCCGCCCAAGCTCATGGTGGGATACGAGAACAGGCTTGGGACGTTCTGGTTCGGGTTCGTCAGGAAATTCCTGAGGGTCAGCAGCCCGTATATGAGAGACGACTTGCCCGACCCGCTCGGCCCGTACACGACCGTCAGCGGCGCGATGTCCACCGAGGCATCCCGAATCGAGCGGAAGTTCTTAAGATGGAGCGTATATGCGTTCGCCATCCTGATACCTCGCGTCAGCGACGAATCCCAATTCTAGCACATGCGCTCACTCGCCCAGCTCGGCGAGGAATGCCCGGTCTTCCTCCGTCAGCGGCGCCGATTCCAGCAGGTCGGGTCGGCGCTCGTAGGTCCGGCGCAGGGACTCCCGCCGTCTCCAGCGCTCTATCTCCGCGTGGTTACCCGACATCAGCACGTCGGGCGCGCGCCAGCCTCGAAACTCGGCTGGGCGCGTGTACTGTGGATGTTGCAGCAGGCCCGTTGTGAAGGAGTCGTCCTGCGCCGATTCGAACGAGCCGAGCGCTCCCGGAACGAGCCTCGACACGGCCTCTATCACGACCATGGCGGCAAGCTCTCCGCCGCCCAGCACGTAGTCGCCGACGCTAATCTCGTCGGTTGCCAGGCGCTGCCTGACGCGCTCATCGACTCCCTCGTACCTGCCGCATATGAGCGCTATCTCGTCCAGCTCCGCAAGCTCCTCCACGACCCGCTGTGTCAGGACGCGCCCCTGCGGCGACATCAGGATGACCGGGATGTCCTTGGCCCCGGGCTGCCTGACGGACTCGACCGCCTCGAACAGCGGGTCCGGCTTCATGAGCATCCCTGGCCCCCCTCCGAACTGGTAGTCGTCCACGGTCCTGTGGCGGTCGTGGGCGAAGGTCCGGATGTCCATGGCGTGTATGGAGACCAGGCCCTTGTCGCGGGCGCGTCCGACTACGCCCTCGGCGAAAGGACTCTCGAACATGGCGGGGAAGAGTGTGAGGACGTGAAACCGCACGGGGCCTGGGCCTACTCTTCCTCTTCTATGCGCTCCAGCAGGTAGAAGACCGGCCTGAAGCCGTCCGAGCAGCTAGTTATGAACGTGCCCGGCTTCACGCCGATCATGTTGCCGCCCCTCGCCAGCGTCATGACGTACTTCTGGATGTCGGCCCAGGCCCAGTCGCTGAACCCCTCGGGCATGTGGCCGTCGGTGACGAACTCATGCCCCTCGTCGAAGGCGTGGCAGCAACCTTGGGGCTTCCAGTCCACGCCCTCGGTATAGGCATCCACGAAGTCCTGGTTGAAGGTCTTCTTGAGGACGGTGATACGAACCCTCTTCGGCTTCACGGCGGCTTCAAGTCCGGCTGTCTCTGCCATGCTATCCTCCTGGGTGAGTCCTCCAGCCCCGGATCATCTCCAGGGCGTGGGGAATTGCCGCCCGCGCAACGTCCAGGGTCTCCCGCACCCCCTTCGGACTGCCGGGCAGGTTGATCACCAGGCAGCCCGACCTGACGCCGGCGACGGATCGGCTCAGCATCGCCATCGGGGTGTTTCGCAGCGTCTCAATCCGCATCGCCTCCGCGATGCCGGGGACCTCGAAGTCAAGGACGCTCCGGGTGGCCTCCGGGGTGACGTCCCTCGGCCCAAGGCCGGTGCCGCCGGTCGTCAGCGCCACGTCCACCTCGCCCCCGTCGCACCACTCGCGGAGCTTCTGGGCCACCAGGTCGGCCTCGTCGGGCAGGATGGCGCGCAGCGCCAACTCGAAGCCGTCCGCCTCCATCATCTTGACGATGGCGTCGCCGCTCGTGTCCTCGCGCTCGCCCTTGGAGCCGGCGTCGCTGATGGTCAGGACGCCCACCTTGAATCTAGTGGAGCCGCCAGCCAAGTCTTCTCTCCGCGTCGGTCGGAAATAATCCGAAAAAGTCTCAAACTCGTCTTATTTTACCTTGCAACCCGCAGTCCCTCTTTGGCACACTCACGGACAACTCGCTCGGTGGATGGGGAAAGCCCTTCCTCGTGGCGTGAGCCCAGTGTATCACGGCAGCGGGATAGAAATTGAGTGGTTACCGAGAGCCCGCGCCATGCGCCGGTGATGGTCGAGCAGGTGGTGAACGCGCTGGGGGTCGAGTCCGGCGGGGCGTACATCGACTGCACAGTGGGCGAAGGCGGACACAGCGCCGGGATCATGGCAGCGGTGGAGCCGCCCCCGCGGCTGATGGGGATAGACCTGGACGAAGAGGCTCTCTCGACGGCGAAACGGAGATTGGGCGAAGGAGTGACCTTAGTGCATGGCAGCTACATAGAGTTGAGACGATTGGCTGAAGTACACGGCTTCTTGCCCGCCGACGGGGCGCTGCTGGACCTTGGCCTCTCATCGCTCCAAGTCGAGAGCCCTGAAAGGGGATTCAGCTTCATGCGTGAGGGTCCTCTGGACATGCGCTTCGACAGGCGGCAGGAGCTCACGGCGCGCCTCATCGTGAACGAATATCCGGAAAGAGAGTTAGCGGCGCTGATTCACGAGCTTGGGGAAGAGCGCAAGTCGCGGCGGATAGCCCGCGCCATCGTGCGGGCGCGCCCCATACGCTCCACCACCGAGCTCGCGGAGGTGGCCGCGAGAGGGGCGGGCGGCGGGAGAAGGCGGGGAATCCATCCGGCGACTCGAACCTTCCAGGCCATGAGGATGGCTACCAATTCGGAGTTGGAGAACGTGGAGCGGGGGGCTCTGAGCGCGATAGAGACGCTGCGACCGGGCGGCAGGCTTGCCGTCATCAGCTACCACTCTTTGGAGGACAGGCTCGTGAAGCGGATACTGGCGCGCCAGGCTTCCGCCTGCGTATGCCCGACGGGTATGCCGGTCTGCGCCTGCGGGCACAGCCCATCCGTGCGGCTGGTGAACAGGCGCGTCATCAGGCCAACTGACGAAGAGACGGCCAAGAACCCAAGGAGCCGCAGCGCAAGGATGAGAGTGGCCCAGCGTATATGAATCACAGCGGAGGTCGTCAGATGGTGAAGTCAAGTTCAAGGGGGAGAGCGGATGGCAATACAGACTGAAACGGCGATCCGGCATGACACAGGAGCGACGATGGACGAGGCGACAGCCGAGCGCGCCGTTCTGCGCCGAGCGCCCGCCGACCTGATTGCCGCAATTGACGTCGGCACAACCAAGGTGTGCGCGATAGCGGGGCGCAAGAAGGCGAGAGGCGGCGTCGAGGTAATGGCGCACAGCGTGGTGTCCAGCCGCGGCATTCGCAAAGGAACCGTTACTGACGTGCAGGCCTCGGCAGAGGCTATCAGGGAAGCGGTCGGCAGAGTGGAGACAGCGACCGGCTACAAGATCGAATCAGCCTTCGTGGGCGTGACCGGCGCTCACATAACTTTCGAGAACAGGCGCGATAAGATTGAGGACACCGCCCATCCCGGCGTGATAACCGCGGACTCCCTAGCTGGGGAGCCGGAACAGTTCACCGCCGTGGACCGCCCAGGCCGCCAGATGGTCCAAGCCGTCCGGGTGAGCTACAGCGTAGACGGCGAAGAGGGCATCCGGAACCCGATAGGGATGCACAGCGACAAGGTCGAGGTGGATACGCACGTCGTGTCGGGCATGTCCGGGTTGATAGACAAGCTCGAAGACGCCGTGGAGCTCGCCCGCGTCCATAGGTCCAGCATGGTCATGGAGCCGCTGGCGAGCAGCATGGCCGTCCTCACCCCGGAAGAGAGGGAGAACGGCGTCGTGTTGGTGGACATCGGCGGCGGCACGTCGGACATCGTGGCCTTCGAGAAGGGAAAGATCCGCTATACGGGCGTCATCCCCGTCGGCGGATACCAGTTCACGAACGACATCGCAATGATGTTCCACACCCACTACGAGGCTGCCGAGAAAGCCAAGCTCCAGTGCGGCAGCGCGGAGGTGTACTCGTCCCGAGACAACCAGGATATTACCTTCCCCGTCGATGGGCGAGAGATGGACCTGAAGGTCAAGGGGGGCGAGATAAGCCAGCTCACCCGGCAACGCGCGCAGGAGCTCGCCAGGTTGATAGGCATAAAGCTGGACCAGGCCGATCTCCCCGAATCCACCAGGTCCAAGATGGTGCTCACCGGCGGCGGGTCCAACCTGCCGGGCCTGGCTACCCTCATGCAGAGCATCCTCGCGGTCGAGGTCCGCAACGGCGTCCCCGGCGACGCTGCCCGCCTGCCGGACGCTCTCAAGGATTCCGCATACGCGACAGCCGTCGGCATCCTGCTCTGGGCCGCCGCCAACGACGGCCCAGCCCCAGCCGACGCCGAGGCGGCCGCCGTGCGACAGGGCAGCGAAGAGAACGACAGAAAAGGCATCATGCAGAACGTGCTCGGCTTGTTCGGCAAGTCGAAGCCCTCTGACACTCAGACTTCCGAAACAAAGAAAGGGAGGATCTAATGGTTGAGAACACCAGGGACCAGATCGGCTACACCAAGATCAAGGTCATAGGAGTGGGCGGTGGCGGCTCCAATGCCGTCGCAAGGATGTTCCGAGAGCCCATCCGCAGCGTTGAGTACATGGTCGTCAACACCGACAGCCAGGCGCTCGTGCGGTGCGACGTTCCCATGAGGATCAGCATCGGCGACATCCTCACCGAGGGCAAAGGCGTCGGCGGCGATCCGGACGTAGGCGCGCGCGCCGCCGACGAGAGCCGCGACGCGCTCATGGAGACCGTCAGCGACGCCGACATGGTCTTCATCGCCGCAGGCATGGGCGGAGGGACCGGCACCGGCGCGGCTCCCGTCCTCGCGGAGATCATCAAGGAGACCAACGCGCTCACCGTCGGCGTGGTCACCACGCCCTTCGGATTCGAGGGCGTCAGGCGCTTCCGGACCGCCGAAGAGGGCATAAAGCGCCTCCAGGATCACGTGGACACGCTGATAGTGATCCCCAACGAGCGCCTGAGCCTGATAGCCGAGGACGAGCTCACCACCGAAAACGCCTTCAAGATGGCGGACGACGTTCTGCGGCTTGGGGTGCAGTCCATCGCGGAGCTCGTAACCTCCCCGGGCGAGATCAACTTGGACTTCGCCGACGTCCAGGCGGTCATGCGGAACTCGGGGCCGGCCTGGATGTCGATAGGCTGGGGCACGGGCGAGCACCGCGCCAAGGACGCCGCCCAGCACGCCATCTCCAACCCGCTGCTCGACGTCTCCATCGAAGGGGCCACCGGGGTGCTGTTCAACATCATCGGCGGCTCGGACCTGAAGCTCTCCGAGCTCCACGAGGCCGCGGAGGTCATCCAGCGGGTAGTCCATCCGGATTGCAACATAATCTTCGGCATGGGGACGAACGAGAAGAGCGACAACGAGGTCAAGCTGACCGTCGTGGCGACGGGGTTCCCGACCGCGGAGTCGATGAAGGAGCGGGAGGAAGACCTCAGGGACATCCTGGAGGGGTCGATGGACGGGATTGGCGATTCGGACCTCGACATACCGCCATTCCTGCGCAGGCTCTCGAAGTACCGCAGCAACGGCAGGGCGCAGGTCCCGGTCGCGTAGCTCCGCCCGCAACAGCGACGATACCAACCTCGAAGGGGCCCGCCGGGATTCTCCCGGCGGGCCTTGAGCGTCAGATCCGATTGTCGTCGATGTAGCTCCAGTCCAGGTCGATGCCCAGCCCCGGGATGTCCGAGGCGACCACGTTGCCGTCGCCGTCCATGACGCCCGCGTCGCTTTCGTGGATCTGCCTGCTGAAGGTGGCGCTCTGGTCCATCCAATTCCACAGCCGCTCGCGGTACATCGGGTCCTCGCCGACGAGCATCGGCTTCATGACGCCCTCTATGGCTGCCTTGCCGCCGCCGACCATGCAGCCGTCGATGCCCTCGTCCGTGGCGATACGGGTGACGGTCGCGGTCGTTTCGCGCTCCTCGTTACTCCAGAGGCCGTAATTCCACCGGGTCGGCCTCCCCCTGCTGGTCGTCCTGAACTCGATTACCTCGACGTCGGTTATACGCATCGAACGCCCCCGTTCACACAACCCCCTGCGCCAACCGGGGGGCGCGGCCTCGCGCGGTCAAGCGTAGGTTCCAGACATGGGGAATGCAAGTTGGGCTATGTTGGCTCGGCGGGCTACGTTGTAGAATGCCAGATGACCCTATCTTGCCAAGTGGAGGACCTGCTATGAGCGGTGACGCCGAGCCCATCAAGATGGCCCAGTACGGGACCAAGCACGCCCACGCGCCGGGCGTTCTCCAGGTGATGTTGGAGAACCGGGACGTCGAGGTCGTGGGTGTATATGAGCCTGACATCCTCCGGCGCGAGGAGCTGAAGAAGTCGAACGCGCCGCCCTGGTCTTCCGTTCGATGGATAGACGACAAGTCGGAGATACTGGAGGATTCGTCGATAGCGGCGGTGTCCTCCGAGGGGCTGAACGCCGAGAGCCTGCCGCAGACCGAGGAGATCATAGACGCCGGCAAGCATGTCTTTTACGACAAGCCGGCGGGCGATGACTGGCCCCATTTCGAGCGGGTTATCGCCAAGGCGAGGGAGCGCGGGCTGCTGGTGCAGCTTGGGTATATGTTCAGGTATCACGACGGGTTCTCGCGCATCTCCGAGTGGGCGCGGTCGGGGTTCCTGGGCCACGTCTTCGCCGTCAGGGCGCACATGTCCACCAGCTTGGCAGTGGACGCGCACGAGCGGGTCAAGGTCCACAAGGGAGGCGTCTTCTACGACCTCGCGGGCCATGTTCTCGACCAGGTCGTCTGGATTCTTGGAAGGCCGGAGAGGGTAACGTCCTTCATGCGCCGGGACGTGTCGCCGGTCGAGGGTTTCACGGACAACGGGCTGGCCGTATTCGAGTACGGCGGGGCTATGGCAATCATCGACATAGCGGGCATGGAGCCGATGCCGACGGCGCGGCGCTTCGAGGTGTACGGCGATCGCGGCTCGGCCATCATGGAGCCGTTCGAGCCGGCGGACACCCTGCGGCTGTGTCTCGCGGAGCCGCGCGGGGGCTTCCCGGCCGGGGTATCGACCATCCGTCTCGAAGACCGGAGGCGGTACGTTGCGAGCCTCAAGGCATTCGTCGAGGACGTGCGCGGCGAGAAGGAGCCAGACCGCTCGCTGGACCATGAGCTGCTGGTGCAGGAGACCCTGCTGCGGGCGACGGGCCGCATCCTGGGATGATGGCTCGCGGAGCGGGCCGGGCTGTGCGCGAGCAGGGTTTGGGACGCGCTGAATTGCCCTCACCCTAGGTCTCTCCCCCCTCACCGGGAGTGATGAAGGCTGGCACCCTCTTGGCGCCTTCGTCTATGTTCGCGTTGTCTCGGTCGGCTCCTTCGATTGGCGCTCTGGCGGGTTCTAGCCGCTTCTGCGCCTGGCTTATCGCCCTTACCCTAGCCCTCTCCCGTCTAGGGAGATGGGATAAGGCGGGGAATCGCCCTTATCCTAGCCCTTCCCCTAGGGGGAGGGGACGCAGGGCGGGGCGTTTGCCCTCACCCTGGCCCTTTCCCCCGTGAGGGAGAGGGAACTTGGCGGGTCTTGCGACCCGCGCCCTATCTACTCCTGGTTCCCCCGCTCTCGCGGGAGATGAGTTTGCCTTGCAAGGCAGTGACTCCGGTACTTGCTTCGAGGATGCCGACGTCGATCGCCCGCCGACACTGGGGGTGCAGCCCCTCCTCTAACTTTCCCGGACGGCTGACGGTCCTTTGCGGGACCGCCTGCGTTTCGCGCTTGGACCTTTCACCCGCCAAGGCGTCGGGCTGCGCTGGCTACGGTCCTCCCGTGTTACCGAGAGTCCGCACCTGGAACGGGGGAGACGCATTTGGCACTGCGTCCTCCTGGCGAGGCGCCGAAACACAGCCGGACCTTCTCATACCGCAGGTGGTCCCGTCCCAACATCAGCGGCGGCATGAATACCCAGATTTGGCAGAGGTGGTTCTGTGCTCGTTTGGAGTACGCCCCTTCGGGCCGTCTATCAGAATAGCACGACTGTTCTCGCGGTGTCAAGGGGTGATCTGGGGCAATTTGGGGGCAATTTAGATGCGATTGCCCTGTCAGGTGGTGGATTTGGGTGCGAGGCAATGCGAATTACGCTATGATTAATAGTAATCACGCGATTGCGAGCTGTCGGTTGCTGCCGCCGCGAGCCGCGAAAGGGGCTTATGAACGACCTGATAATATCCGCTCAGGGCATCGAGAAGACATACGACACGGGTGCAGTGAGAGTCAACGCGCTCAGGGGGATTGACCTAGACGTGGAGCGCGGCGAGATAGTAACCATCATGGGGCCGAGCGGCTGCGGCAAGACCACCATGCTGAATTGCCTGTCCGGCCTGGACGAGATAGACGCCGGGCGGGTCCTCATAGACGGGGCGGCGCTTCACGACCTGCCGGACAACGAGAGGAGCGAGTACCGGGCCCGCCGTATGGGGTTCGTGTTCCAGCTATACAACCTGCTGCCGGTGCTGACTGCCATCGAGAACGTCGAGATGCCGCTCTTGGTATCGGGCGTAGGGTCGTCGGAGTCTCGCAAGCGCGCCGCTGGGATGCTGGAGATGGTGGGATTGGCAGACCGCGCGGACCATATTCCCGGCGAGTTGTCGGGCGGCCAGCGGCAGCGCGTCACGATTGCGCGGGCGCTGGTGAACTCGCCGGCCATCATCTGGGCGGACGAGCCGACGGGAGACCTGGACAGCGAGACCGCCGAGGAGATAGTCGAGCTGATACTCGACCTGAACCGCTCCAACGGCCAGACCTTCGTGATAGTAACCCACTCCATCGAGGTCGGGCGCATCGGGCGCCGAATCGTCAAGATGCGCGACGGGCTGATAGAAGACGACGGACTGGGCGGGGCTCATGCTGCCGGAAACGCCGGAGAGGAGGCCGCAGGCCAGTGAACGAGCTCTTCGGCATCTCTATGACGACCCTCATGTACGTCCTCTTGGGGATAGCGCTCGCATCCATGGCGGCGCTCGGCGCGCTGGCGTTTCGGAACAGGATAATGCTGAAGATGGGTCTCCGCCCCATCCCGCGCAGGCCGGGACAGACCATCCTGATAATCGTGGGCGTCATGCTGAGCACCGTAATCATGGCCGCCGCCTTCGGCACGGGCGATACCCTCAGCTTCTCTATCCGCAATCAGGCCGTGGAGGGTCTGCAGCAGATTGACGAGACCATAGCGCCTACGAGGGTCGGCGAGGGAGGCAGCTTCGGGGTGGCCTACATGTCCCAGGAGCGTCTCGACGAGATCCTCGCCCATCTATCCGCCGACGAGAACGTTGACGGCGCAATGCCGCATATCTCCGAGCGGGCCCCTGTCCAGAACAAGCGGACCCAGCTCAGCGAGGGCCGAATGAACATCGTCGCCCTCGACCCCGCCAGGATGGCGGGGTTTGGCGGCCTCGCGCTCGTCGGAGGCGGCGAGACGCGCTTGGACGACCTCGCCGATGACGAAGTGTATGTCTCGGAAAGCGGCGTCGAGGAGCTCGATGCCCGCGCCGGAGACGAGATCGTCGTCTTTCTGCAGGATCGGACCGAGACCTTCAGCATCAAGGGCACGCTGAGGCCCGGCGGGTTCGCAGGGAACCAGCCGACCATGTTGATGACGCTAGAGCAGGCTCAGGCGCTGCTCGAGCCGCCGGGCCCGGTCAACACCGTGTCCGTCTCCAACGTGGGAGACGCGCGCTCCGGCGCGGACCTGAGCGAGGAGGTTACCAAGGGTCTCAGAGTCCTGCTCAACGATAGGGAGGTCGCGGCGCAGCTCAAGGACCTGTTCAACCAGGAGGCGGTCATTGCCGCCGTGAACAAGAAGACCGCCGAGGAGGGCTTGGACGCCGATCTGAAGGACAGGCTGACGAGCTTCGCGGCGGAGCTTCAGAAGCCGGGCCTTACGGACGAGCTGAACAGCCTGCTGGCGGACGAAGAGGCGCGCCAGGTCGTGCTGGACCAGATCGAAGAAGAGGGAATCGAGGGCCTCGAGGATGCGTTCACGCTCTCCCTGTCGCTGTCCGACCTGAGGGTGATAGAGATCAAGAGCAACCTGCTCGAGAGCGCTGACCAGGCCGGCAGCCAGGCGACCTCGTTCTTCATCCTGTTCGGCACCTTCTCGATAGCCGTTGGGATACTGCTCATCTTCCTGATATTCGTGATGCTCGCGGCGGCGAGAAAGTCGGAGATGGGCATGGCGCGGGCCGTCGGCGCGAAGCGGCATCACCTGATGATGATGTTCGCGTTCGAGGGCACGGCATACGCAATCGTATCGGCGGCTATCGGGGTGGCCCTGGGGCTTGGAGTGAGCACGCTGATGGTGACGGCGCTCAACCAGATATTCGCCAGCACCGAAGCGGGCTTCACGTTCGTCATCCGATTCGAGCCGCGCAGCATCATCGTGGCGTACTGTCTTGGGATGACCATCACCTTCGCGACGGTCGCTGTTTCGGCGTACAGGGTGAGCCAGCTCAACATCATCGTTGCCATACGCGACCTGCCGGAGACAATCATCCCCAAGATAGAGCCTACGTTCATGGAGCGGCTGCTGGGCTTGCTCAAGGCACTGGTTTTGCCCGGCTACTATCTGTTCGCCGCGGCGCGCTCTCTCGTCCAGAGACGCCCCGGCCAGTTCGGCAAGAACCTTCTCCTCTCCGTGGCGGTGATTCCAGTCTGGTTCGCGCCGGTACTGATAGCCCTCCTGAGGTTCATACAGCCCTACCTGATGAGGGGATGGCTCGTCTTCGCGGGCGGCGTCGTACTCACCTACTTCGCAACTGCGCGTTGGGACAGCTCGGCATGGTTCGGCGCGGGCGTATCGCTGCTGATAATCGGGCTCGGGTTGATGGCGCGATGGGGACTTGGGTGGACGTCCATGCGCGCCGGGGCCGTCAACAGGCTGTCCTCCACGCTCACGGGCGGGCTGATGCTGGCCTTCTGGGCATTGCCGCTCTCTACCTTCGAGCCCATAGTCGGCGAGCTGCAGGGCGGCTTCCAGGTCATGTTCGTGTCGGGCGCGGCGATGGTAGGGGCGGCGGTCTGGACGGTGATGTACAACGCCGACCTGCTCGTGCGTATCCTGTCGGCGCTCACGTCGAGGATAGGACGACTGCGCCCCGTGCTGGTTACAGCCGTGGCCTATCCCATGAGCTCCAGGTTCAGGACGGGGCTGACCCTTGCGATGTTCGCGCTGGTCATATTCACGCTGATAGTGATGTCCGTGTTGACGGGGACGTTCACGAGCCAGCTCGTGGAGCCGAGCAAGGCCTATATGGGCTTCGATGTTGGCGGGACGGTCAACTTCAACTCCCCGATAGGCGACGTTGACGCGGACATAGAGGCTGCCCCAGGCCTGTCGCCGTCGGACTTCGAGTCGGTCGCGGGCTTCACCAGCGTGCCGGTCGAGCTGAGGCAGGGGGAGGGCGAGAAGGGACGCTGGTTCAGCAATTCTGGGATGATGCTGCTGGACGACGCCTTCCTGTCCTCCGCGGAGATAGACATGAAGATCATCGCGGACGGGTACGGTCCCACCTCCAAAGACGTCCTGGAGGCGATGCGGGCGGACCCGTCGCTGGCGATAGTGGGGGGGCTCGCGCTGCCCACCGACGCGGAGATCGCGCAGGCGGGGGACGACCCGCGCCTGTTTGGGGACCTGAGCTACGAGTCTGCCAGCATGGCCCCTATCTCCCTGGACGTGAGGGAGCCGCAGACCGGTATAGAGGTCTCGGTAACGGTCATCGGAGTGTTCGACCGCGTCCACACCGACGCGTTCAGGATACTCGGCTCCAAGAGCCTGATTGACGGGGCCACGCAATTCATCATCCCGCTGACCGAGTACCGGTTCCGGCTGGCTGACGGCGTGGACGCCAAGGAGACGACGAACGCGCTGGAGGCGGCGTTCTTGGAGAACGGGATGCAGGCGGAGGTGTTCGCGGAGACCATCGAGGAGCAGAACGCGGCGGGCCGCGCGTTCTTCCGGCTGTTCACGGGCTTCATGGCGCTTGGGCTCCTGGTAGGGGTGGCCGCCCTGGGGGTCATCAGCACCCGCGCCGTAGTCGAGCGGCGCCAGCAGATTGGCGTACTGCGGGCCATAGGGTACAAGCGCGGCATGGTGGCCCTCAGCTTCCTGCTGGAATCGTCCTTCGTCTCACTGCTCGGAACGGTGATCGGGCTGGGGCTCGGGCTCCTGCTCTCGTACAACGCGGTGAACGATATCAACTCCGAGGCGGCTATCGGGTTCGCGTTCACCATTCCGTGGCTCCAGATTGGCGTGATACTGGCAATTACCTACGCCTTCTCACTGCTGACCACGTTCATCCCCGCGCGGCAGGCATCGAGGATATATCCCGCCGAGGCGCTGCGGTACGAGTAGAATTGAAACGGGTTCGGACGAGCGCATCGTCTTGACATCGTTGGAGCGGATAACCTACTCTGTCGCGTGATGCATCACACCTGATTCTAGGAGCCTTGCATGGCTTACGAGTTCGATCACGTACACCTGAAAGCGCCGGATCCGAAGGCGGTTGCGGATTGGTACGTCCGCGCCTTCGGCTTCAAGATAATCAGCGACGCCGTTCGCCCTTGGGGCGACCGCTTCATCCGCTGCGAGACCTCCGACGGCGCGATAGTGAACGTCTCTGGGTCGCGGACGGACGAGAAGATGGGCTGCGCGGACGCGAGCGCCCACTGGGGCCTGGAGCACTTCGGCATCAAGGTCGAAGACATGGCGGCGGAGATTGGGCGGCTGACGGGCATGGGGGCGCAGCTCATGGAAGGGCCGGTGGACGTGCCGAACGGCCCTATCATCGCTTTCATCAAGACCCCGGGAGGGGCGCGCGTCGAGCTGCTACAGCACAGGTCGTGAGGACGCCGTCCCAGGAGGCGGGAGCGCAGGCAGGTCTTGAGTTCGGATGAACTCGATCTTCCGCAGGATGGTGCGCGCTCTCAGCTTCGACGAGCGCCTGTATCTGGAAATTGCCGGGGACCCGACGGCCCTCGCGCAGGCAGCCATGATAGTCCTGCTCGGAGCCATCGCCCACGTGGTCGGGCTGGAGGGCAACGACCCGCGCTGCTACCTCATATTCATGGTGCAGAGGGTCGCGTGGTGGCTTCTCATCAGCTTCCTCGTCCTCCTGGTAGGGCACAAGCTGTTCCCGCCTCTGCCGTCGGACTACGGAGCGGGGCAGTCCGGCCCCGACTTCCTGAAGGTCGCCAGAGTGCTGGGCTTCGCGATGACCCCGCGGCTGTTCCTGGTAGGCTCTCTGCTCCCCTTCGTGGGAACTCCGTTGAGGTGGGTGATTCCATTCTGGTGGATCGGCCTCATGCTCATGGCGGTGCGGGGGTTGTTCGGTTATGACCAAATTGCGCGGGCGGCGTTCGTGGTGGCCGTGGGGTTCATCCCGTTGATGCTGATGGAGCCCTTCATATTGTCGGTTGGCTCTCAAGGAACCTGCTGAACACAGGAGGACTAACGTGGCGAGCGATTGCATCTTCTGCAAGATTAGGGACGGCGAGATACCGGCCGACGCGCTGCGCCGCGATGAGCGCTGCTTCGTGATTCGGGACATCAACCCCAGGGCCCCGGTCCACCTGTTGGTGATACCGAACAGCCATATCACGTCGCTGCCTGGCCTGACGCCGGACGAGCGCGAGGCCGTCGGCGCGATGTTCTCGACCGCTGGGGAGATGGCCGCCATCGAGGGCGTGGACGGCTCGGGGTACCGGCTCGTCGTGAACCAGGGCCGCGACGCAGACCAGTCGGTGAGCCATCTGCACCTGCACTTGCTGGGCGGCAAGCCCTTGGGCGGGATGTGTTCGTGAGCTCCGATTGACGTATCATCATCAAGCAGAGAACTGAAAGGAATAGAGGCAGCTAGTGACGACAGTGATAGCAGAGAGACGTGACGAGCGGCAGGTGGCCGTGCTCATAGACTTCGAGAACGTGGGGCTTGGCGCGATCGAGTGGCTCCTCGACCAGGTGTCAGACCACGGGCGGGTGACAGTGAAGCGGGCCTACGCCGACTGGTCTCAGGCTGGCTCGCGGAGGCAGCGCGACCAGCTGCTGGAGCTTGGCATCGAGCCGATCCAGCTGTTCCATTCGGGGAAGAATTCCAGCGACATTCGGCTCGCCATAGACGCGGTGGAGCTGCTGTACACCTCGCCCGTCGATATTTTCGTGGTGGTGTCGTCGGACACGGACTTCGTGCCGCTGGTGAGCAGGCTGCGGGCGTCTGGCAAGAGCGTGATGGTCGCGGGCCGGAAGAGGGGGGTATCGCAAACGCTCGTGAAGTCGAGCGACCGCTACTACGACTTGGAGCAGGCGCTCCCCGCCAACAGGGCAGCCGAGGCCGCGCAGCCGAGTCCGCAGGCCAGCTTGCTGATCCGGTCCATGCGGACGGGGATGGACCAGGAGGGTCGGATCAACGGAAGCAAGCTGCTGGAGACGATGCAGCGGCTGGACCCCAGCTTCGACTTTCGGGCGCAGGGCTACTCCA
Source organism: uncultured Dehalococcoidia bacterium (assembly GCA_958296115.1). GTDB lineage: Bacteria > Chloroflexota > Dehalococcoidia > Lucifugimonadales > CAJWER01. Next base: position 473,622 of record OY282442.1, on the reverse strand, counting down.
CCTTCTCCAAGTATCTCGATTCGTCATCCGAGGTAACGGTCACCATACCGCGAGGCGGCGGGAACATGACCGTGGAGCTGACCGATGGGAACGACACGGACTGGGGCAAGAGCATAGACGTGGCGTGGTCGAAGCGCGCGCCAGGCTCTGGGGACGCGATGGCCGCGAGCGCGGCAGCGAACGACGCGGCCAAGGCGCTCGGCGCGGCCAAGCTGAGCACGTCCAAGTACAAGACCCTCCAGCGGCTCCTAGACGCAAGCCCCTACCTCAGCTCGAAGTGGACCCGCCTGAGGGACCGCATACTGCGGCGGTAGCCTTCATTCCAGATCCGGGAAGTAGGGGGGCTAGGCCGCGCTAGATGTCCACCTCCATCAGCTCGCGGCCCCAGACCACGGGGCCGTCGTATATGCGGGTGACGTCGGCCAAGGCGCGTTCTGTCCGGCCCGGCTCGTCCAAGTCGTCGACCTGGTGGACGAGGATGAGGCTCTTCGCGCCTGCGTCGCGCGCCATCTCGGCGGAGGTGACGCTGCCGCACATGTACTCGGGCTCTGGCGTGGTCTCAATCTCCTCCTGGATGTTCACGCACAGGCAGACCAGCGTGTCAACATCCGCGGCAAGGTCGGTGACTGACTGGCATGGCCCGGTGTCGCCCGTGACGACTATGCTGCCCTCGTCGCTGTCGAGCCTGTAGGCCAGCGAGTCGAGCCATGGCTCGACGTGCTCGGCGGGGGCCGCGGTTATCTCCCAGTTGGGGCCCTGGCAGACCTTGCCGGGGCCGATGTCCGATACCTGGAACGATGGCGCGGGCCGGGGCAGCTTGCCGCCTCTGCTGGTATAGGCGTTCAGGCTCAGGGGATGGTTGATGCGCGCTATCCAGTCGTGCGCGAACGCTCCCTCGTGCTCGTCCATCAGCCGGTGGGTAAGTTGCTCGGTCAGCGTGGGACCGAACACCTGCAGCTCGTTCTCGTCTCCGACGTGCAGGTTCCATCGGCTGAACAGGAAGCAGGGGTAGTCCACGTCGTGGTCGAAGTGGTGATGGGTGAAGAGCAGGTAGTCTATCTGGACGGGGCTCAGTCCTACCTTGGAGAGCTTGTGAGTCGCCGCGGGGCCGCAGTCGAACATGATGTGGTCGCCGCCAACCTGCACCACGTAGGAAGACCCGAACCTATCGGGCGCCGGCCTCGGGGTCCCGGCTCCAAGGATGTACAGCTTCATCTAGTTGCCCTCCGGTTGGAGTTCGTCCTGTTCAGGGCTGGAATTGCTTCAATGTAGTTTGGCGCTCTGAGATCACCCTCACCCTAGCCCTCTCCCTTGACGGGAGAGGGGACTAAGGCGGGACTGCCTGCTCGTCAAATGGACGGAGCGCTAGGGGGCGTGTTCACTAATCAGATACGACGCCCCCCTCTGGGGATCTAGTGGGAGTGGCCCGGGGGGTGGTAGTTGAAGGTCTTATCGATGGCCTCGTCGATCTCCTCTGGGGTCAGCATGACCGTGGTGCTCAGGGAGACCGCTCCCGAGGCCCCTACGGTCAGGGCGATCGACGCCATCGTTATCCGGTCGGGCACATCTACTATCACGTACACGTCGTCTTCCCCAAAGGCGTACAGGAACGTCTCGACAGAGCCGCCCATCGCCTCTACGCCGGCGGTGACTGCGTCGCGTCTGGCAACCCCGCCGTCCTTGATCAGTCCCTTGAGCCCCTCCGAGGTGTACGACGCTCGCACCATGTACCTGGGCATTTGCCGCCTCCTATCGTCGAATTGCCGCTCCGCGGCCAATATCATGGTATAGACCGCTCGATGCCCGGTCAAGACCGATGGAGCTTGGGCCGCTGAACGTAAGAGGGGCAGGCGCAACTTCAAGAATGCGCCTACCCCGCTTATCGTAACCCTTGGTCCCGCACTACCGGATACTACTTGCCGGATGCCGATGCGCCTCCGTTCGAGTGCGCCATGGGCTGGTTCTTCAGTGTACGCGGGCCCGCAAGCTCTTCCGGGCCCCTACCGGCTCTATCAGCCTCCCCCGCCTCTACCGACCACTACCAGAGCCGATAGGGGCGGTAGTAGGGAACTTCCACTGACGGTTCCGGACGACAATCTTCATTACCATCCTGCCACCTCCTAGTCAGGCCCTCTGGCCAGTTATCGGAGGAGTCCCGTTAGTACTCTCTCCTGAGTGAGAGAATAGCAAACCCCCGCCGTCAATGTCAACCCGGATTTGCGCCCTGAATCCAGCCAATGCCGCCCCGAATGCAGCGCGGCCTGGGGAATAGGGAGGACGCCTCATGGCTGCGTCGAGGCGCTGAGAGTGAGCCGTCTCATTCTCGCGGTAGGGGAAGAGTTACCTCTTCGCCCCGCGCGGCGGAGATGAAACCCCCCAGAATCACCTCGGTCAGCGACGCGGCCGTTCTCGCGTTCATGTCTGGCTGGACGCCCGTGTCTATCGCCTCGACGAACGCCGCCACGTCGTCAGCCATGACGCTTCCGGACCTCAACGCCGTCCAGCGGCGCTTTGGCATGGGGGCGTATGCTGGGTGGGACGCGCCCCACATGCCCATCGGGTCGTAGGGATCGACAGGCGGCTGCGCGAAGTCGGGCTCGTTGTTGTATACCTCGACGCGGAGGGCGAAGGGGTCGAACGTCATCGTGCCCTCTGTGCCTACGACCACGACCTTCTGGGGTCCGCTCATGGGGTGGCTGGTCCAGCCGAACCTGCCGCCCAGCGCGGTGGCGGTCACGCCGCCTTCCAGGCTCGCCATCATCACGCCGAAGTCCTCTACGCCGGCGCCCACGTGCTCGGCGAAGAAGTAGTTGCCAGTGTGCCCCATTACGGACTCGAAGCCGAGCCCGCCGGTAACCTCGTGTATGAAGCCGAGGCTGTATATGCCGACGTCGAACATCTCGCGCTTGGCTTCCAGGTACGTATAGCGGTCGAGATTTTCGCTCTCCTTGCGCGCCGTGCCCTTGGGGACGGAGCCGGCGCGCCCCTTGGAGAATAGATTCTCGGCGTGAATCGCCTTGAGCTCGCCGATTGCGCCGTTCGCCACCGCCCGCTTCGCGTCCTGCACCCAGCCAGCCCGGTTCTGCGTGAACATCTGCGTGGCTACGCCGTTTCGCTCTGCGGCCGATACTATCAGGTCGAGGTCTGCGACCGCGCCGGCCAGCGGCTTGTCGAGATAGACGTGCTTGCCTGCGTCCATGCATCTGGCCGCAACAATGCCGCGCCGCTCAACCGCGGGCGTCGAGCTGACGATATGGACGTCATCGCGGGCGAGGGCCTCGTCGAGGTCCGCGACGTGGGGCAGGCCGAGCTCGTCGGCGAGCTCCTGGTACTGGGAGACTCGTCCCTCCGGGTCGCCCTTCTCGCTGGCCACCGCCACGAGCTCGCATTGGGGATGCGCGGCGAATACCTCCGCGTGGCTCTCCTGGTGCGTGCGCTTCGCGCCCGCTAGTAGGACTCCGTACTTGGTCATGGCATCACACCTGATGGTATAGTGCGCCTCGGCTGCCCACGAGCATCAGGTCTATGCCCTGCGAGCCGACGCCGATAGTTGCGCTCACGGTGAGGATGGCCGACTGGCCTGTATCCCAAGTGGACATCTCCGTCAGGTACACGCCGCTGCCCGCGCCCCTCCGCGTCCTGTTCGCGGGGGCGCTGCCGAACCATGACGCGCCCATCGAGGCGATTCGGTCGAGGACCGTGCCCAGCGAGCGTTCGTCTGGGGCGCGGACGACGCAGCGGATGAACTGCGGCTCTCCGAGCCTCTCCTGGTCTATGGCGTCCTGGACGACTTGCTGCAGGGCTTCGAGGTGAGCGACCATTCGGCGTCTCCCGCGCGGCTGAGCTGCCACGAACGTTAGCACAAAGAGGGGGCTGCGGGCTAGTGGTTACGGAGTCAGGGCGTCAGAAGGCCGATGGGCGTGTTGACAGGCGGCTGCGTCGCGCCTATATTGACCTGTGGCGGCGCTTGCCGCGCGGGACACCCCGAAGTGCGCTCCGGTGAAGCGTCATAAGGAGAGTCATGGCAAAGCTGAAGCACGTCGCAATCGCGACACAGGACCCAGATTCGACCGCAGCCTTCTATCGAGACGTGTTCGACCTGGAGATGGTCGGCAGGGTTGACGGCGACAATGCCGAGGGCTACTACCTGAGCGACGGCAACATCAACATCGCGGTGTTGAAATTCAAGAACGACATAGTGGCCGGCGACCAGGGCAAGGAGTACTCCGGCATTCACCACATCGGCTTCCAGGTCGATGACGCCGAAGCTGCCGACGCCAGGCTCCGCAAGGCCGATTCGCTCCCCAAGGACGAGGTCAACGAGGCCCTCCACGCCGGCATGGGCAGCGGGCACGGCGGGCGCAACGTCGAGCTCAAGTACACTGGCCCAGACGGGGTGATGCTCGACATCTCCCAGGGCGGCTGGGTGGGGGCCGGCTGACTCCCCGGGCCTAGCTCACCCTCGTCCAGTCGAAGAAGATAGCCATCCAGCCCGCCGGCCCGCTGACTATCTTCCCGTATAGCTCGTCGGCGTCCGCAGGGTCCGCGACATGGCTGATCAGATGGTCCACGGCCAGATCCCCCGACTCGATCATGCGCATGATCGCCTCCCTGTCTCGGCGCTGGGTCCAGCGGTAGTAGCGATGCGCGTCGTGGATGTCGCCATACGACCCCCGTATATCCAGCTCCCGGCGCAGCAGCTCGACCTGCAGGCCGACGCGCGCCGCGCCGGGAGGGCTGCCGACCAGCGTCACCTTGCCGCGCTCGGCGCACGCCCGCATACAGTCCCCCAGCGCATCCGGCTCGCGATTGGCGTGGAACACGGACTCCGCCCCGCCGCCTGTCAGCTCCATCACGGCCGCGGCCGCATCCTCTCTGCCAGCGTTCACTGTGTGCGTCGCCCCGCTCTTGACCGCCAGTTCCAGCCGCCAATCGTCCAGGTCCACCGCGACGACCGGGTATGCCCCCGATAGGCGGCAGAAGGCTATGGTGAGCTGGCCTACCACTCCAGCGCCGAACACGGCCACCTTCTCGTCGATCTGCAGTTCTGCTCGGCGGACGCAGTGCAGCGCCACGTCTCCGAGCCTCGACATCGCCGCCTGCTCGTCCGATATGTCGCGGGTTATCCGCTGGACATGGATAGGGTCGCCAGGATTCGCCTCCGGCTCGGTCACCCAGTGCGTGCCATGGTGGCCGAACGCGAGCGCCCGGTCCCCAGGGCGGAACGATTCCATCCCAAGCCCGGCCTCGACGACGCGCCCCACAGTCGTATATCCCAGCGGCTTGCGCACGCCAGCGGCCCCTGAGATGATCGCGCTCTTCTCACTGCCCGCGCTGACCTGGCTCCGCGTAACCCGCGCGAGGACCTGACCAGGCCCAGGGTCTGGGATCTCCACGTCCTCCATCTCGATCCTGCCGCCGACTGCGACCAGGCGCTTCCCCATAATTGGCATGGCGGACCTCCATCACGGTGCCGAATTGAGCGCCTGCAATGGTACAGGATATCTGGCGGAGCGGGTGCCCCGTACGGCGTTGACAAACTTCTTGCCGCTCGGCTAGTATATCCACACTTACTCATCAAGTAAGTATACAGATACTGAACGGCGACGCGCATGAGCGAACGCGAATATGAGGAGACAGAAGTGCGCCGATATACCCCGCGGGCCTATCTGCTTGTAGCCGCCCTCCTTGCGGCCATAGTCGCCCTGGCCTCGTGCGGCGGCGATGAGACACTGACCGTGTACTCCGGGCGTTCGGAGAGCTTGGTCGCGCCCCTGCTGGAGTCCTTTGCGGAGGATACGGGTATCGAGATTCGCGTCAAGTACGCAAGCAGCGCGGCGATCGCTTCCACGATACTCGAAGAGGGTAGCAACACGCCCGCCGACGTCGTGTTCCTCCAGGAGCCCGGCTCGCTGGGCGTTCTTTCGGAGGCCGGCGTCTTGGCCCGACTGCCGGACGATCTGCTCGACAGGGTGGACGCTCAGTTCCGTTCGCCCAAGAGTGAGTGGGTAGGCGTATCGGGCCGGGCGCGGACCATCGTGTACAACACGGCCAATATAGACCCTGGCCGAGACCTGCCAGATTCCATCGAGGGCTTCACCGCCCCGGCCTGGAAAGGGCGTGTGGGCTGGGCTCCGACCAACGGCTCGTTCCAGGCGTTCGTAACGGCGTTCCGCGTACAGAAGGGCGACTCGGCGGCGCGCGCCTGGCTCGAAGGCATGAAGGCCAACGACGCGCAACTGTATCCCAAGAACACCCCGATAGTCGCGGCGGCCGCGCAGGGGGAGATAGACGTGGGATTCGTGAACCACTACTACGTCGAACGCTTCTTGGAGGAGGAAGGGCCGGGGTTCGGCGCTCGCAACCACTTCCTTGGCGGCGGAGGGCCGGGCGCGCTGGTCCTGGCCGCGGGGGCCGGCGTCATCGAGGCGTCGGACAATTCCGGGGCGGCGGAACGCTTCATCGAGTACCTGCTCTCGGAGTCGGCCCAGAAGTATTTCGCGGTGGAGACGCACGAATACCCCCTCGCAGCCGGCGTCGAGCCCGAGGGAGACCTGCCTCCTCTCGGCTCCCTCGACCCGCCCGACCTCGACCTGGGCGACCTAAGCGACCTGCAAGCCACTCTCGCCCTGATGCGGGAAGTCGGAGTGCTGCAGTAATGTCCGACACACCCGACGTATCCGCCCGCGCAGCCGGCGTTTTCCTAATGGTTGCCGCGGCGACGACGATAGTGATGGCGCTGGCGCGTGTTCTGGCGGACTCCGACCAGCCGACCTTGCTGGAATCGCTGCGCGCCATCGAGGAGGCCAGGAGCATGTACGGGTTCAGTGGAGCGGCCAGATTCCTGTCCGGGGTCGCGCTTCTGGCAGCCGCCTGGAGCCTGCTCCGCACTTGGATAATCCGAGAGCGGCTGGGAACGCCCTTTGTCCCGTACCTGTTCGCCGCGTCGGGCATCTTCACCGCCCTGTCGGGTATATGCGCCGTCGCGCTGGCCGCTTACTACTTGCCCGAATCGGCCGCGGACGTCCCGGCATCCGTGGAGGCGACCGCAACGCTACGCTGGCTCACGGGCAAGGCCGGGTTCTCTGCGGCGGGAGCGGCGATAGTCGTCGCCGCCCGATACCAGTGGATGGCGGGCGGGACCCTGATGAGGCTAGCGCCCGCGTCCGCAGTCGTTGGAATCGTGATGCAGCTCATCTGGCTCGATGCCGCGCACCGCGTCAGCGGCCTTGCGTTCGTGCTCTGGCTCGTTACGGTCGGGGCGATGCTCGCGACCGGGAGGGTAGAGCGGCATTTCGTAGCAAAGCGCGGCGGCAGAGCGCTAGACTGGAAACAATGAAACGCGAATGGAGAAACGCCCAATGCTAAGCGCGAAACTCGAGGCAACGCTCAACGACCAGCTGAACAGCGAGCTCTACTCCGCCCATCTCTACCTGTCCATGGCCGCCTACTTCGAATCGGAGAACCTGCGCGGGTTTGCCCACTGGATGCGTGTCCAGTACCAGGAGGAGACCTCGCACGCGATGCGTATCTTCGACTACATCAACGACCGAGGCGGCCGCGTCGTCGTGCAGGCCGTCAGCCAGCCTCCGGCGGAGTTCGAGTCCGTCCAGGCCGTCATGGAGAAGACGCTCGAGCACGAGCGGGAGGTTACCGCGATGATAGAGGACCTCTACCGCGAGGCGCAGGCCGAGAGGGACTATGCCACGCACGTGCTCCTGGAGTGGTTCATCGAGGAGCAGGTCGAGGAGGAGAAGTCCGCGGTCGAGATAGTCGAGAATCTGCGGCTCATCGGCGGCGATGGCACCGGACTGCTCATCCTGGATGCCCGGCTGGCGGAGCGCGCCAACGGCGACGCGGCGGGCTGATTATTGGTCTGAAGGCTCGGTCCCGACGATATCGGACAGCAGGGACTCGAACGCAGTAGGGATCTCGGCGCGCTAAGACTGCAGTCCAAGGCCCACGGCCAGAACAGCCGCGAGCAGCGCCAGGCCAGCCAGGCTCACCCACCAAGGCATCAGCAAGACCTGCCGGCACCTGCGATGGCCGCGCATGGGATGCGCGCGCCGCGCCTCACTGCTCCTTCCACGCATTCTCGCCTCCCTTGTCCGAGTATATGCACACTGCCAATGTAACTATGTATATACTAATTATATTGATGTGTCAACCATAATCAAGAGCGGTTATATCCAGTAAGCGCGTGATAGTCCTTATCCAGCAGGCGCCAAGCGGGGCGTTCTGAAGCGCCCTCGCCCTAAACCCTCCCCCGTCAGGGGAGAGCGGATAAGGCGGAGATGCCTTCCGGTCACGTTGACGTGGACGGGGGTACTGGAAGTTGCCGCCCGACTACGGCATAATGCCCGCTACGTCGACCCCGCAGAGATAAGGAGCAGAGGATGGCTGACAACGCAATAGACATCGGTTCGAGGCTCGAGTTGTTCGTGGACCATCATCTCGTCGAGCGGCTTGCGGGCGCCGAGCTCCTGCTGCGCAGGCCAGAGCCGCAGGACGTCGCCATCCGGTACGACGCTCCGTGGGAGGGCAACACCTGCGGCTACGTCACCGTTTTCCAGGACGGCGGTGCCTACCGGATGTACTACCGCGGCAGCGGCTACCGGTACGGCGAGGCCGAGTCCGAGCGCCACCGGCAGGTCTATTGCTACGCCGAGAGCAAGGACGGCATAGAGTGGACCAAGCCGTCCCTGGGGCTCGTCGAGTTCGAGGGATCGAAGAGCAACAACATAATCCTCGACGAGGAGCCCGCGACCCACAACTTCACCCCGTTCAAGGACGCCAACCCGGACTGCAAGCCGGACGAGGCGTACAAGGGGGTCGGAGGGGACGGCAGGGTTGGGCTGACCGCCTACAAGTCGCCCGACGGCATCCGCTGGAGCAAGATGGCGGAGAAGAGCATCATCACCGACGGCGCGTTCGACTCGCAGAACCTCATCTTCTGGGACGAGAGCCGCGGCGAGTACCGGGAGTATCACAGGGACTTCATCGAAGAGGGCGGCGTCAGGCGGCGCGACATCAAGACCGCCGTGAGCGGCGACTTCATGAGCTGGCCGGACCCGCAGTGGGTCGGCTACTCGCCCGGACGGGTCAGCGAGCTCTACACCAACGGGGTCATCCCGTACTACCGGGCGCCGCACATCTTCCTGGGCTTCCCAACGCGCTACGTCGACCGCGGCTGGACCGAGTCCACCAACCACCTGCCGCAGCTGGAGTACCGGCGCATTCGCGGCAGCCGGTCGCCGCGGGAGGGCACAGCGGTTACGGAAGGCATGTTCATGTCGAGTCGCGACGGACAGAGCTTCGACGTATGGCCCGAAGCCTTCCTGCGGCCGGGGCTGAGGCTGACCCAGAACTGGTTCTACGGCGACAATTACCAGAACTGGGGCCTGGTCGAGACCCCATCCACCATCGAGGCGGCCCCCAACGAGATATCGGTGTATGCGAGCGAGGCGTCGCACCTGGAGCAGACCGTCGAGCGCCTGCGCCGCTACACGCTCAGGATAGACGGCTTCGTATCCGTGTCCGCGCCCCTGTCCGGCGGCGAGCTGCTGACGAAGCCCGTATTGTTCGACGGCGGCGAGCTCGTCCTCAACTTTTCCTCGTCCGCCGCCGGCGATGTCCGCGTCGAGATACAGGACCACCGAGGACACCCCGTCGAGGGGTTCGCGCTCGACGATTGCCATGAGGTGTGGGGCGACGACCTCGCCCGCGTGGTGAAGTGGGGCGAGACCACAGACGTCTCCTGCCTGGCCGGTCAGCCGGTAAGGCTGCGATTCGCAATCAGGGACGCCGACCTGTACTCGATACAGTTCCGAAAGCCCCGATAACCGCCGGTTGCAGGAATGGCGCAGATGGTGGATTCGGGGGCGCCCCAGGGCAATCATCGCATCTAAATTGCCCCAGAATTGCCCCATAGCGCCCCTTGACACCGCGAGAACAGCCGTGCTAGTCTGGTAGACGGCCCGAAGGGACGTACTCCAAACGGGCACAGAGCCGCCTCTGCCAAATCTGGGCATTCATGCCGCCGCTGTTGTTGGGACGGGGCCCCCGCGGTATGAGAAGGTCGCTCTGTGTTCCGGCGTCTCGACAGGAGGACGCAGTGCCAAATGTGCCTCCCCCGTTCCAGGTGCGGACTCTCGGTAACACGGGAGGACCGTAGCCAGCGCAGCCCGACGCCTTGGCGGGTGGAAGGTCCAAGCGCGAAACGCAGGCGGTCCCGCAAGGGCCCGTCAGCCGTCCGGGAAAGTTAGAGGAGGGGCTGCACCCCCAGTGTCGGCGGGCGATCGACGTCGGCATCCTCGAAGCAAGTACCGGAGTCACTGCCTTGCAAGGCAAACTCATCTCCCGCGAGAGCGGGAGAAACCAGGAGTAGACAGGACGCGGGTCGCAAGACCCGCCAAGTACCCTCTCCCTCAAGGGGGAAGGGCCAGGGTGAGGGCAAACGCCCCGCCCTGCGCCCCTCCCCCTAGGGGAAAGGGCAAGGAGACAAGGGCGATTCCCCGCCCCGTCCCCTCTCCCTAGACGGGAGAGGGCTAGGGTGAGGGTGATAAGCCCGCAAAGGAGCCGGCCGAGACGAAACGAACATAGACGAAGGCGCCAAGAAGGCCCCAGCCTTCATCACCCTCCCCTAACGGGGAGAGACCCAGGGTGAGGGCAATTCAGCGCGTCCTCATCCCCGGAGCGCAGGCGTCCCGCCTGCATTCCCCAATCCTGAAATCCAGGCGGGGGACACGCAAGGGCGACTCCCTTGTGGTTGGCCCTAGTTCTCGTTGGGTCGCCTACCAACATGAATAAGATGCGATTGCCCTGGATTCAGCCCTCCCTGTTTCACCTGCCGGCTGGATTCATGCTATAATCCAGCCGGCCCGAAGGGTTGCCTTGGGCTTCGTCCAGTGGAGGCGGGGTCTATTCGATATAGGCGCGGCGCCCCGCGCATAGCCCGCCCACAGTCCAAACCAGCAGAGGATTCCCGCCAATGAAGGTCGTGTTTTTGGAAGACGTTCCTGGAGTCGCGCAGGGCGGGGACGTCAAGGACGTCAAGAACGGCTTTGCGCGAAACTACCTGATACCTCAGCGGCTCGCCGCGCCGGCCACTCGGGATTCCCTGAGGCGCATCGACCGCCTCAGGAATCAGGCCGAAACGACCCGGCTCAAGACGCTGACCGACATGCGAAACCTTGCCGAAGAGCTGTCCGGCTCCCGCATAGACATCGAGATGCGGGCCGGCGTAAGCGGCAGGCTCTACGGGTCGGTTACGAACTCCATCGTGGCCGAAAAGCTGGAGTCCCTGACCGACCGGGAGATAGACCGGCGCGTCATACAGATACCGGAGTCGATCCGCGAGACAGGCGTCTACGCCGTCCAGGTCAAGCTGCACACCGACGTTGAGACGGACGTTACGCTGCTCGTGCATCCCCTCGGCATGGACCCGGACGAGTTCGCGGCGAGCCTGGAAGCCGAGGAAGCGGAGCCGCCGGACGAAGATGCCGAGGCGGAGCCGGCGGCTTAAGGGCCTGACGCCGCAATAGCGAACCCCGGGCTCGGCTCACATGCGGCGCGAGCCGCCAAGCGCAAGCCGTTGGGTACGGCTGCCGTCCTGAGATAGTCAACGAGGGCCGCCCTTGTACGCAGACCGCCTGCTCCCTCACGACCCGGACGCCGAGGAAGCCGTCATAGGCTCCATCCTCGTCGATCCGGAGTCGGTCACGAAGGTTACGCACTTCCTCAGGGCGTCCGACTTCTACATCGGACGTAACCGGTGGTGCTACGAGGCGTGCCTCGCCCTCTTCGAGCGTGACGAGGCGATCAACCAGGTGTCCGTCGCGCACGAGCTGTCGGGGCTTGGGCGTCTCGAGGACGTGGGCGGCGCAGCCTATCTCGCCCACGCGGTGCAGTCCACCCCGACCTCGGTCCACCTTGAACACTACGGGCGGATAGTGCAGCGCACATCCGTTATGCGCCAGCTAATCGCCGCGGCCCGCGACATCGCCGACATCGGATACGAAAGCGGCTCGGACGTAGAGATAGCGCTGGACCAGGCCGAGGAGATGCTGTTTCGGGTGCGGACGGGGCGCGGTACCCGCGACTTCAGGCACATCCGCGAGGTGCTCGATGTGTACATGGAGGAGACGGCGACCCTGAACGCCGACCAAGGCCGGAGCCTGGCTCCAATACCCACGGGATTCACCCAGATGGACGAGCTACTCGGCAACGGCCTCCAGCGCTCCGACATGATAGTGGCCGCGGCGCGCCCCAGCCTCGGCAAGAGCACGCTCGCATTCAACATCGCCCGCCACGCCGCCGAGCAGGGCGCAAGCGTCGGGGTATTCAGCCTCGAAATGAGCGCCGAGCAGATCGCCGTCCGCCTGATCTCCGGCGAAGCCAACGTGGACAGCCACAGGCTCAGGATTGGGCTGCTGAGCGAACGCGAGGAGAGCCGCGTCTTCGACGCCATCGGCCTTCTCTCGGAGATGCCCATCTACATTGACGACACCCCCATACAGGGAGTAGTCGAGATGCGCGGCAAGTCGAGGCGCCTGCAGGCCGAGCATGGCCTGGATCTCCTCGTCGTGGACTATCTTCAGCTAATGTCCTCGACCTCCAGGCGGGTGGACAACCGCGTCCAGGAGATGGGCGAGTTCTCCCGTTCACTCAAGGGCATGGCTAGAGACCTCGACATCCCCGTGCTGGCGTGCTCCCAGCTCAGCAGGGCCCCAGAGCAGCGCCCGTCCCATCGCCCCATCCTCTCCGACCTGAGGGAGAGCGGCAGCATCGAGCAGGACGCCGACGTCGTCGCATTCATCTACCGCGAGGACGTCTATACCAGCCGAGAGGACTGGGAGCGGACGCATCCCACCGAGCCGTACCCCGACAGCGTGGCGGAGATAATCGTGGCAAAGCACCGCAACGGCCCCACCGGGACGGTTCCCCTGTACTTCCGCAAGGACGTCGTCCGATTCGAGAACCTCGACCAGTCCGTCCCGGAGCCGGAGTTCGCATAGCATGGCCTACAAAGGATTCCCGCTTGGCGTACGCTCGACGCCTGTGCCCAACCCCCTGCTCGGCTCGCTCCTCGAGCGGATTGACGACATCGCGGAACTCAAGTGTGTGCTGAGGCTCATAAAGCTTCTGCACGACAAGAGGGGCTTTCCGCGCTGGGTCTCCCACGCAGAGCTTCTCGCCGACCCAGTGCTGGCGCGAGGACTGGCGGTCCAATCGGGCGACCCATCGTCCGCTATAGACAGGGGCATCGAGCTCGCCGTCCGGCGCGGAGTAGTCATACAGGCCAGCGCCGGAGAGGACGGAGGCGGCCGCAGGGTGTATGTTATGAACACCGAGACCGGCCGCAAGGCCATAGCGCAAACCCCGAACATGGACGCCGTCGAGGTCATGCAGGACGCCGAGCCGTTCGAAGGCCCATTCGAGCGGCCAAACGTCTTCGCCATCTACGAGGACAACATCGGTATGCTGAACCCCATGATAGCCGAAGAATTGAAGGACGCGGAAGAGAGATACCCGCACGGCTGGATAGAGGAAGCCTTCAAGGAGGCGGTGAAGAGCAACAAGCGGAGCTGGCGGTACGTGTCCGCCGTGCTGCAGCGATGGGAGCGCGAAGGAAGAGGCGATGGAAGACCTGGGCGAGATACTAAGACGCTTAGCTATAAGGAATACTTCAGGCGATAGGCCGGCCCTGCCCGACCTCGAGGAGCCGGAGGGCTGCGAGCGGTGCGGCGGGCGCGGCTGGTTCACCGTGGACGCGCCCGTAGGCTCCCCCGACTTCGGCCGCGCCGTCGCCTGCGTATGCCATCAGAAGGAGCGCGGCGAGGACCGGCATGGGCGCCTGCTCATGTACAGCAACCTGGGCAGCCTGTCCCGGTTCACCTTCGAGACGGTCGAGCCCGAGGCCCCGCGGCTCGCCGGCAGCCGCGAGAGCTACGAGCGCGCATACCGGGCCGCCTTGGACTTCGCGGGAAGTCCCTCCGGCTGGCTCGTCATCCAGGGGCCCCACGGGTCCGGCAAGACCGTCCTGGCGGCGGCCATCGGCAATCGCTGCATAGCCAGCGGACACGTCGTCTTCTTCTCGCACGTGCCCGACCTCCTCGACCACCTGCGCGCGACCTTCAGCCCAAGCAGCGACATCGGGTACAGCGAGCTCTTCGAGCAGGTCAAGTCCACTCCTATCCTCATACTGGACGGGCTTGGAAGCCACAGCGCGACGCCTTGGGCAGAGGAGAAGCTGGGCCAGATTGTCAACCACCGCCACAATGCCGAGCTTCCCACCGTCTTCACGTCGGCAGCCCCCATGGACGCACTGGATCCATACGTAGCGGCCAGGCTACGCTCGGCTGACCTGAGCCGACTGGCCGTCATCGAGCCAGAGAGCTCGGAGGAGGAGAGCCCGCTGGGATATATAGACCCTGGGATGCTAAGACGCATGACCTTCGACGCGTTCGACGTGAGGCGCAGCGACCCCGACGCCCGCCAGCGGGCGAGCTTGGAATATGCCCACAAGATGGCAGTCAACTTCGCGGCAGCCCCCGAAGGATGGCTCATGCTCTCCGGCGAGACCGGCGTGGGCAAGACCCACCTGGCCTTGGCCATAGCCGGCGAGCAGATCAGGCAAGACCGCCCTGTCATATTCGCCTTCGTACCGGACCTGATGGACTATCTGCGCCAGACATTCCAGCCCGACAGCCCCATCCGGTACGACCGGCTGTTCAAGGAGATCAGGAACGCCCCGCTGCTCATCCTCGACGACTTGGGCAAGGAGCGGCGAAGCGACTGGGGCGCTGAAAAGCTCTACCAGATAATCGTGCATCGCCACAACGTGCGGCTGCCGACGGTCATAACGACCATGAGGGAGGTCAGCGACGAGCTCGACCCGATAACGTCCCGGGTCCTGGACCCGTCGGTATCGACGCACATCCGAATCGAGGCGCCTGACTACCGAAAGGGCAAACGCTGACCGCGCCATTAGAGATGCCATTGCCCATGGCTGAATCTGCGCTCGAACTTGCCCGGCCCCGCCTTCACAGGATAGACTCACCAGCACACCAGCCCGAGGGAGGCGCAACATGGTCATAGACGATAGGGTCAGGAAGTCTATGGAGCTCTACGACCGCGCGGGAGAGCTGATCCCGGGCCGGACCCAGCTCGTCAGCCGCAGGGCCAGCCAATTCGCGGAGGGCGTCAGCCCCGTATACGCCCAGGGCGCCAAGGGCTCGCGCTTCGTGGACGTGGACGGCAACGAGTACATCGACTGGGTCAACTGCGTCAGCGCCGTCATCCTCGGCCACGCGGACGAGGCCGTGGATGGCGCCGTCAAGCGGCAGATCGACCGCGGCAGCCTCTACACCGTCAACAGCCCCATGGAGGTCGAGCTTGCCGAGCTCCTCATTGAGACCATCCCCAGCGCCGAGATGGTCCGCTACTGCAAGGGCGGCGGCGAAGCCTGCGCCGTCGCTGTCAAGATAGCCAGGGGCGCCACCGGCCGCGACAAGATACTCTTCTCTGGCTACCACGGCTGGCACGACTGGTACCAGTCGGTCAATTACCTGGCCGACCCGGATACCGGCGAGTTCCCCATCACCGGCATCGAACCCATCGGCGTGCCAAAGGCCCTCGCGGGCACCGCGCTGCCATTCACCTACGGCGACTTGGACAACCTGGAGAAGCTGTTCGCGGAGAACAGCGGCGAGGTCGCGGCGGTCATGATGGAGCCGCTCCGCTCCGACCTGCCCCCTGAAGGCTACCTGGAGGGCGTCAAGGAGATAGCCCGCGCCAACGACGCCATCCTCATCTTCGACGAGGTGTCCTGCGGCTGGCGCACCCGGATAGGCGGCATTCAGGAGTACACCGGCGTAACGCCCGACATGTCCGTGTTCGCCAAGGCGATGACCAACGGCTACCCGATGGGCGTCGTCGTAGGCTCCCGCGACTCGATGGAGCTCGCCGCCCGCATGTTCATATCCAGCTCATACTGGAGCGACAACGTGGGACTCGCCGCGTCTCTCGCCACCATCACAGAGCTGAAGCGCCGCGACTCGGTGGCGCAGTTCGAGGCGCTGGGCGAAAAGATGCGGACGGCCATGCAGGGCGCGATAGACTCGGCGGGCGTGCCCGCCAGCGTATCCGGCTGGCACTTCAGGTGCTACGTCAACTTCGACGTCCCCGACGCATCCATGACATCCAAGGTCAACACGCTGTTCGTCCAGGAGATGGCGAGGCGCGGCATACACACGTTCACGAGCTTCATGCCCACCCTCGCTCACACCGACGACGACATCCAGCAGACAGCCGACGCAGCCGAGGACGTCTTCAAGATAGTCATCCAGGCCCTCGAAGGCGACCTCGACAACCTCCTCGAGGTGGACCCCAAGCGCGAACCCTTCCGAAGGTTCGTAACATAGGCGTTGGGCAGGCCGCAGGAGGTCGCTGTGAGGTTCGATGAGGCAGCCGTCGAGTTGAAACAGGCTCTGAAAAGCCATGTTCCGGTCTTGGGCCCAATTCTGACGGACAAAGTTCAAAGGATGGGTCGAGCTCAAAGAATGGAACGTGATCGACTCCAGCAATGGGAGGGACAGCTACAAGAGCAGTGGGAGGGACAGAGTCACCGATTCGAGAGACTTGTGGACCTCTGCACTCAGATATATGGAGACCTTGCGGTCGAGCGCTCGTTCTTCTTCATAGGCGGCCCAGGCGTCCAGCGCCCATTCTTCCCCACCGGCCCAGAATACAACACTTACCCATGGGCCGTTATCCTGACCCAGTACGCCATAATCCAGATAGGTGATGGACACGAGAGCGCCGGCGTGCCCTACATCGTCATGCATATGCTCGACGACGTCGACCGCATCACCACCATTGAAGATGGGAATGCGGAGTTGCGAGTGTGGGCAAATCTGCACAAGGCCAGAGACCAAGGCAACGCGATGCTGTCCTGGCGCGCCAACAGCGAGCATGGCCGCGACGTGGAGACGATGAAGCAGTTGCTCAGCGCGCTGGCCGGCGCCCTACACAACCGGGCCTCGATGCGAGAGGGCCTGTAAGCAGGCCGCTACCCGACCGGCTCGTACCTCGGCTGTCGGGGGGCGCGGTCTCGCCTGAGCTGGTATCGGCTCCCTTTCAGGGGTATGTCCACCCTTGCGCCGCCTCGCTGGTGCGACTCGATGAAGGCGAATATCAACTCCGTGCTCTGGCGCGCCACCCGGACGCCGCCGCGCGGCGGCTCCCCCGTGTCCAGGGCGTGTACCAGGTCGTCCACTATTCCGAGGGCGGAGCTGGAGTCGGCGAAGCTTGGGAACTCCGCGGGGGTGAGCGGGCCGGGACGCCCCATCGCGTCCTTCGGCCCCTCCTTGCGGACGAGCCACTCGGTCCCGTCGGACAGCGCGCTGACCGTGCCGCGTTCCAACACGGCCTCGTGCTCGCTGCCCCTGCCGGTCTGTAGGCAGTAGGCGGTAACGCCGTTCTCGAACTCGATTATGCCCTCTGCCTGCGGGTCCTCCTTCAGCCGGTCGCCCTCGAAGACGTCGGCGGCGTCCAGCAGGTTGCCCTGTACCCACAGCGCTTGGTGGTCGCCGTTCAGCCTCAGCAGAAGGTCTATCCAGTGGCTGGCCGTGTTGAACAGCGAGCCGAACGAGTAGCTGATGAGCGTCGTGAGGCTCCCCATCTCGCCGCTGTCTATGACCCTCTTCATCGCGTCGTACCTTGGGCTCCATCGGCGGTTAGCGCCCAAGTTGAACACTACGCCGTTCCTCTCGCACGCCTCCACCATCGCGTCGGCCTCGGCCATGGACGCCGCCATGGCCTTCTCCGCGTAGATAGCCTTGGCCCCGTTGTCGGCCAGCCAGACGGCGATCTCGGCGCGCGGCTCCGGCTGGGTGGCGATGCTCACGATGTCCGGCGCCTCGCTTGCCATCATCTCCTTGTAGTCGGTGTACTGGCGCTCCTTGGGGATGTCGTAGCGCTCGCCGAACTTCTCCATCACGTCCTCGCGCACGTCCGAGCACGCAACGAGATGAACGCGCCCATGCGCCTCGTATGCGGCTGCGTGCGACGCCGGCAGCCTGGTCGGAGAGCCGACTATCTCGTTGTCGATGAACCCACCTATGCGGCTGCATCCAACGACCGCCGCGCGATATGTCTTCACCTTGCGCCTCCTGTTCCGGGCGAGCTGGGCAGCACTCTATCACAAACCCGCGCCGTTGGGTATTTCTGGATCCCACCGCGGCCAGATGCATCACGTCGAAATTTTCTTGACAGCGCCTCGCCTCTGCGGTAGGCTTTGCGTGAAGGCTGTGATGGAGACGAGTAGCGGGGCGAGCGGCGGCAAAGCGAGCCTGGTTTGGTGAGAGCAGGCGCAGGCCGGCCCCGTGAATATCACTCCTGAGCTGCGGACCGAAAGGCAGAGGGCGTTCGCCTCGTATGCCGAGTAGGCTCCGCCGGTATCGCCGACCGTTAGCAGAGGCGGCCCGATAACAGGTCGGGCAGTGAGCGCCCCATGGCCGAGAGCCGCGGGGAAGCGGGGTGGTACCGCGGGATATGAGCATCCCGTCCCTAGCCAGGGGCGGGATTTTTTGTTGCCTGCGGCAAGGAGAGTAGAGAATGTTCGAGCCTGTCGATCCGAAGATGGACTTCCCCGCGATGGAGCGGGAGATTCTCCGGTGGTGGGAAGAGGCCGGGATAGTCGAGAAGTACCTGAGGCGCAACGAGGATTCGCCCAAGCGGTTCTCGTTCATAGACGGGCCGATCACCGCGAACAACCCCATGGGCGTTCACCACGCCTGGGGCCGCACGTACAAGGACATGTTCCAGCGCTACAAGACCATGAAGGGCTTTCGGCAGCGCTACCAGAACGGCTTCGACTGCCAGGGCCTCTGGGTGGAGGTGGAGGTCGAGAAGGAGCTGGGGCTCGACTCCAAGCGTGAGATCGAGCAGTTCGGCGTCGAGAGGTTCGTGGAGCTGTGCAAGGAGCGCGTCCGCAAGTACGCAGCCGTCCAGACCGGCCAGTCGATTCGCTTGGGCTACTGGATGGACTGGGACAACTCCTACTTCACCATGTCCGACGAGAACAATTACACCATCTGGCACTTCCTCAAGGTGTGCCACGAGCGCGGCTGGATCTACGAGGGCACGGACGTCATGCCCTGGTGCCCGAGATGCGGCACCGGGCTATCCCAGCAGGAGGTCGTAACCGAGGGGTACCGGGAGATGGTCCACCCCGGGCTGTACCTGATGTTTCCGCTGCTCGACCGAGAGGGGGAATCGCTGCTCGTCTGGACGACGACGCCGTGGACGCTCACCAGCAACACGGGCGCTTACGTCCATCCGGACCTGGCCTACGCGAAGGTCCTAACCGAAGACGGCGAGGTCCTGTACGCGCTCAAGAGCCGGCTGTCGGAGATCAAGCGCGGCTACGAGGTCATCGAGGAGATGCCGGGCCGGGCCTTGGATGGCCTGCGCTACCGCGGCCCGTTCGACGAGCTGCCCTCCCAGCGCGGCGTGGAGCATCGCGTGGTCCTGTGGGAAGAGGTCAGCGAGTCGGAGGGCACCGGAATCGTGCATACGGCCCCAGGAGCGGGCGCGGAGGACTTCAAGATCAGCAAGCAGACGGGACTCGCCGTCATAGCTCCGCTCGACGAATTTGGCGTCTTCGTGGACGGGTTCGACTGGCTCACGGGCAGGAGCGTGTTCGAGGTCAACGACGGGATCTACGAGAGCCTGAAGGCGAAGGGCGCCTTCTTCAGGCTCGAGGATTATACCCACAGGTACCCCGTCTGCTGGAGGTGCGACACCGAGGTCGTGTTCAGGCTGGTTGACGAGTGGTTCATCTCGATGGACGAGCTCCGCGACAAGATCGCCGACGTCGCTCGGCGGGTTCGCTGGATACCGGAGTTCGGACTCCAGCGCGAGCTCGACTGGCTGCGCAACATGGACGACTGGATGATCTCGAAGAAGCGCTTCTGGGGGCTGGCCCTGCCCGTCTTCAAGTGCGGCGACTGCGGCCACGTGGAAGTCATCGGAAGCGAGACGGAGCTGGAGGCGCGGGCCGTCGAGGGCTGGGACGATTTCGCCGGCCACTCGCCCCATAGGCCCTGGATAGACGCCGTCAAGATCCAGTGCTCCGAATGCGAGGCGGTCGTACCGCGCATCAAGGACGTGGGCAACGTCTGGCTCGACGCCGGCATCGTCCCATACTCGACCATAGGCTACCGGAACGACCGGGATTACTGGAAGCAGTGGTTCCCCGCCGACTGGATATCGGAGAGCTTTCCGGGCCAGTTCCGGGGCTGGTTCTACTCCCTGCTGGTCATGAGCACGGCGCTGGAGGACACGGAGCCGTTCCGCAATCTCTACAGCTACGCGACGATGCGGGACGGGAAGGGCGAGGAGATGCACAAGAGCAAGGGCAACGCCATCTGGTTCGAGGACGGCGCGGAGAAGATGGGCGTGGACTCGATGCGCTGGCTCTACTCGCGCCAGAGCCCGGTCGCGAACCTGAACTTCGGATTCAGTACCGCCGACGAGGTGCGGCGGCGCTTCATCATACCGCTATGGAACATCTACTCGTTCTTCGTAACCTACGCCAACATAGACGGCTACGACCCGAGCGCCGGCGGTCCGCCTGCGGGCGAGAGGCCGGAGCTCGACCGCTGGATACTCTCGGAGCTCAACAGCCTCACGCAGTCGGTCACGCAGTCGCTCGACGGCTACGAGCCGGAGCCCGCCGCGCGAAGGATAGAGGCGTTCGTCGAGGATCTGTCCAACTGGTACGTCCGCCGCAGCCGACGCCGCTTCTGGAAGAGCGACGCCGACCAGGACAAGCTGGCAGCCTACACGACCCTGTACGAGTGCCTGACGACCCTCGCCAGGCTGCTGGCCCCATTCATCCCGTTCGTCACGGAGAGCATGTACAGGAACCTGGCCGCTCCGATAGCCGACGCGCGGGAGAGCGTCCACCTGGAGGCGTTCCCCGAAGCCGATGAGTCGCTCATAGACGGCGGCCTGTCGAGCGCGGCGCGGCTCGCCATGAGGCTGTCGAGCCTCGGCAGGGCGGCCAGGAGCCAGGCCGGCGTCAAGGTGCGCCAGCCCGTCGAGCGCGCCTTGGTGAAGCTGCGCTCCGCGTCCGAGGAGATGAGGCTCGATAGCGTGGCCTCCCAGGTCCGGGACGAGCTGAACGTGAAAGAGCTGAGCGTGCTCGATGACGAGAGCCAAGTGTCGCGCTTCGACGTGCGCCTGGACTTCTCCAAGGTCGGGCCGAAGTACGGCCCCCGCACGAAGGAGGTGAGCGCGGCGCTGGAGAAATCCGATCTGGCGGAGGTTGCGGCGCTCGCGCAGTCCGGCAAGCCGGTCCCCGTCGGCGCTTTCACCCTGGAGCCGGACGAGCTCGTGGTTGCGAGCGGCGCGATAGAGGGCTACTCGGTCGCCTCCGAGGGCGGCTACACCGTGGCGGTTCCAACGGATATCAGCCCCGAGCTCCGGCTCGAAGGCGCCGCGCGGGAGCTGGTGCATCTGCTGCAGAACATGCGCCGAGCCGCGGACTTCGACATCACCGACCGCATAGTCGTCTATTACGAGGGCGACGCGGCCCTGGACGAGGTGATAGGTCTGCACGCCGGGTACATTCGCCAGGAGACGCTGGCCGACGACGTCAGGCGCGGGACCCCGCCGGAGGGGGCTCACGTGGAGGAGCGCAGCGTCAACGGGCTGTCAGCCCGGCTGGGCGCGATGCGCCAAGCGCGCTAGAGTTGCAATGGCATGAGATATGGTTAGACTATCTGGCGTCGTCATTGGGTCGGCGTCATATGTTTGCGCCATAGGCGTAGGCAGAATATCAGCGGAAGATGGAGGCGCAGTAATTGCAATGGGATTTGCTTCGGCCTGGCAGTCTGGCGCGCCTTGGCCGCGCGCTATCAGAACATGAGTACGGGGGGGGGGGGTATCTCCCTCTCCTTGCGGCGTTCGTGTGCCTGCTCCTGGTGGCGGCGGGGCTGCGCTTCTATGACCTGCCGGGGAATTCCGCATGGTATGACGAAGCGGTTGCCGCCAATAATTCGAGGGGCGCTCTCTCGGAAGTAGTCCACAATACCCGCCAACGCAACTCCTCGCCTATCCTGTATCCCCTGGCGCTGTGGGCGGTCCAGAAAGTGGATGTCTCCGCCTTCAGCATCCGCTTTCTTCCGGCTACGGCCAGCGTCTTGACCGTGGCCGTGATGTTATTCTTGTTGCCGCGCCTGGGAGTTGCCCGGTGGGCCGCGTTTCTGGCGGCGCTGCTGGCGACTCTTTCCGTTGCCGCCATAGAACACGCCCAGGATGCGCGGGAATACTCCATCGACGCGCTGCTGGCCGCGCTGATGATAGCGGGACTGCTGTGGTATCTGCGGGACGGCCGGAAGGCGAAGGCTTTGCTCTGCGTTTCGCTGTTCCTCGCGCCATTGCTCCAGTACGGCTTGGCGCTGTTCGGCGTTGCTGTCATTGGCGCCGCTATCGTTCTACCCCCTCCGACTTTGGCGGCGCCGGAAGGGAATACATACCTGAGCCGGATTCGCAATTGGCTCGAGCGGCGCATCGCCCTGCTCTGGCCTGCAGCGTGCTTTCTGGCGGGGTGCGCCATAAGCTACGCGGTTACTCTGCGCTATCAGTGGCAGGAAGGGGGCTACGGCTCGGATGGTTATTTAGCGGCGTCTTACTACCAGGGAGGATTCGATGCGCCCGCAATCTTCGAGTTTTCGATTGATGGGATTCGGAGGTTATTGACCTATCATTTGCCGGAAGCCGTTGCCGTATTGGCGGTTGGGGCATTGGCCCTTATGCTGATGGCATCCCTGAAGAGGCGGCGATTCGATGCCATTGCAACCCTGGCCCTGCTGGCAGTTGGCATCGCCCTTTTCGCCGCCCTGCTGACCATTTACCCTCTGGGAAGGATTCGCCAAAACCTCTATCTGGGGCCGGTCATATTCTTGGCGGTCGGCGTTGCGTTTCATTGGACAGCCGGTTATCTGTCCTCGCTCACGCGCCGGGCGTGGCTGGCTCCGGCGCTGGCCGTTGCGGCGGCTGGCGCAATAGCCTTGGCCGGGGTGGGCGCGATGAGGCAGGACAGTCCGTACGAGACACGTCAAAACATCAAATCCATTTTTACCGTACTGGAAGAACGAGTGCGGGAAGAGGACATGGTTTTCGCAGTGCCGTGGGCAGTCCCGTCCATCCAATTCTACCTCGGAGAAGAGGGAAGCCCAGACAATTACTACTATGGGACCGTCTGGTGGTGTAAGGCCTCCGCCGAACCGGGTCTCCGCCCGTGTCTCCGTGAGATGGTCGATTTAGTCGCCTTGTTCCCCAATGTTCCAGATAGAATCTTCCTGGTCTATGACGAAATATCGATACTGGAGGAATTGGAGCTGCTGGGCGAGCAAGTTTCAGTTGAGCGCGTCATTGCTGACGACGGAAGATACGGTATCGCTCTGATTGGGAACATCAAAGAGTCCAGCGAACTGGCGGCCCGCCCCGCCTACGAGGAGCTGGTGTCCGGCGAACCAGCAATCCGCTCCGACTTCGACGTATATTTCGGAGAAAACACGCTGGCCTACGTCAGGGAGCCGTGCGCCCGCGCCGACACCGAGGCGTGGTTCTTCCTCGCCGTGTATCCGGTTGACGTGAACGACCTTCCCGACCATCGCAAGCGGCACGGCTTCGACAACCTGGACTTCGGTTTCGGCGGGCGCGGCGTGATATTCGATGGGAGATGTATGGCGATGGCGGCTCTCCCAGACTACGACATCGCCAGAATCAGCACCGGCCAGTACGTTCCCGTGCCCGGCGGTTACCACCACTTCTGGGAGGGGGAGTTCTGGCTTGGGGAGTAGTAGAAGAGCCGTATCGAACCCATGACGCACGCATCAAGCTCCCGCACGTCCACCCGACAATACTACATTGAAGCAGCGCTAGGCCAGGGCGGCCCGCTCCAGGAACTCCTCGACGCCGGTGACGCCGGCGAGCCGGAAGTCTGCCATTTCCAGGAGCGCGCTAGGCGTCGATTCGTCCACGACGGCTGCGCCGATGGCATGGACCTGCCCGCCCGCCCTCAGGTCGGCGATGGCCTTCATGCCGTCTATGTCCGTCGAGTCGTCGCCGATGAAGACGGCGCCTTTGAGGTTGCGCTCCTCGACCAGGGCCCTGATTGCGTAACCCTTGTGCGGCGCGGCCGGGGGGCGTATCTCCAGTATCATCTTGCCCCAGAAGGTCTGCAAGCCCAGCGAGTCCGTATCCGCCAGGGCCTCCGCAAGGCGACGCCTAGCGGAGGCCGGGTCGGCTGCCGCCCTGTAATGCACGGCGGCGCTGAACCCCTTGCGCTCCCAGATCATCCCTTCGACATGCGCGAGGCTGCGCAGGGCGCGCATCACGCGCTCCATCGCCGCGCGATGCTCTTGGGCCAGGGGCGAGACGTACCGGGCGTCTCTTTCGATGCGCTCCGCGCCGTGGTTGCCGACGTAGAGCAGGCCGGGGATGCCGACCTTGTCCCGGATGTCCTGCGCCCGCCTGCCCGACAGCACGCATACGAGGTGAAGCTTCTGCGCGAGGCGGCCCAGCGATTCGACCGCACGGACGGACGCAGCGGCCTCGCTTGGCGTGGGCGCGAGCCTGGAGATGGTGCCGTCGAAATCCACGAACAGGCCGGCCGGGCGCTCGGCCAGCGCCGACAGGGCGGCGTCCAGGTTTTCGAGCAGGTCCGGGAGGGATGCCCCAGCCGGCGGAGCGGTCAACTGCTCTTCTACCGGGGCGGGTAGGTCAACGCGAAGCCTTCGCGGAGCGAGACTGTCGGCTCCCAGCCCAGCGCGGCCTTCGCCCTCGAATAGTCGGCGGTCTTCCGTCTCTCCTCGAAGGCGCCGCGCGGGTTCGGGTGTATGTTCTGCACCTCTCCGCCGATGAGCCGGGCGAGCTCCATCACGGAAGTCTCCTCCCGCGTGCCGATGTTGAGGATGACATTCTTGCCGGCGGGAAGCTCTTTCGTACCGGCCAGAATGGTGGCGTTCACGGCGTCGCCTACGTAGGTATAGGACCGCGTCTGCGCGCCGTCCCCATATACAGAGAGCGGCTCCCCGGCGTCCCGTTGACGCTGAAAGCGCCCCATCACCATTGTGTATGGCCCGTCGACCGCCTGCCTGGGGCCATAGACGTTGAAGTAGCGCAGGGACGCTATCGTGAGGCCGAACAAGCGGGCGTACAGGGTGCAGTACTGCTCCCCGGCCAGCTTCTGCAGCGCGTAGGGCGACAGCGGGTTGGGCGTCATGTCCTCCTGCATGAGGTGAGTCCGCTGGTCGCCATAGACGCTGGAGGACGATATGTACACTATGCGGGGGGACCCGCTCTTCCGCGCCGCGTCGAGCGCGTTCAGAGCGCCGAGGACGTTCACGTTGTGGGTTCCGACAGGGTCTTCTATGGAGCGTGCGACGCGGGCCCAGGCGGCCAGGTGGAAGACGCAATCCGCGCCTTCCATCGCCGAGCGCAGGAGGCCGGCGTCGAGGACGGAGCCTTCGGCAAGGCGGACGCCCTCGCGGAGGTTGGCATTGCTGCCAGTCGACATGTCATCTACGACGATTACCTCGTCCCCGCGGGCGACGAGGGCGTCAACGAGGTGGGACCCGATGAATCCGCATCCCCCGGTAACGACGCATCTCATGCTTGGCGTCTCCTCTCACCTGCAATCGTCCAAGCCAGTATAAGGCTGCCCTGTCCTCTTCACAAGCATATTGGGCGCGGAAGCTGTCTCGCCGGTCAGGTCATATATGGACCCTAGCGTGATAGACTTGGGTTCCCGCGGCGATTGACCGTCGGCTCGATAGTGAACGGAGAGTGAGATGAAGAGGATACTGGTGACCGGCGCCGGCGGCCAGATCGGGTCCGAGCTCGTACCCGCGCTGCGGGCCAGGTACGGCAGCGAGAACGTCATCGCGACTGGACACGTCAGCCCCCTGCCGGAAGAGGTCAGCGCCGGCCCCTGCGCATACGTAGACGTTACGAAGTACAGCCAGGTTGACGACGCCATCAAGGAATGCCGCGTCGATACTGTCTTCCATCTCGCGTCGGTGCTGTCCGCGCTCGCAGAGCGGAACCGCCGGGACGCCTACGACGTCAATTTCAACGGAATGAACAACGTGCTGGAAGCGGGCGTGGCGAATCGGCTGGATATGGTCGTCGCGCCGAGCTCCATCGCCGCATTCGGGCCGGAGACGCCCAGCGACAACACCCCTAACGACACCGTGCAGAAGCCTAACACCGTGTACGGCATCTCCAAGGTGTTCTCCGAGCTGATGGGCAACTACTATTCGACGAAGCTCGGCTTGGACGTGAGGGGGGTCAGGCTGCCGGGGATCATTAGCTGGAAGGTCGAGCCTACGGCCGGCACGACCGACTACGCGGTGGCGATATTCTACGGCGCGATACGCGAGGGGCGTTACACCTGCTTCCTCTCGCCAGAGACGCGGCTGCCCATGATGTACATGCCGGACGCCATCTCCGCCTTGATGTCCGTGGCCGAGGCGGATGGCAGTCTCCTGAAACACCATGCCGACTTCAACGTCAACGCCATGAGCTTCACCCCCTCGGAGCTGGCCGCGGCTATCAGGGAGCGGATCCCCGGCTTCGAGATCGCCTACCAGGTAGACGAGCTGCGGCAAGGCATAGCCGATTCGTGGCCCGACAAGCTGGACGACACGGTTGCGAGAGAGGAGTGGGGCTGGGCCCCCAGGTACGACCTGGACGCGATGGTGGACGACATGCTCGAGAACCTGGGCCGCAAGCTGGGGGCGGCGCCTGCCGTCTGATGACGTGGGGGCGTCCTAAATCACCCTCTCCCGTCAAGGGAGAGGGGATAAGGCGCTCCGAGATCTATTTTTTTCATGGCAATGTCGGCGGTCGTGGATTTGGGTTGACATCATAACGAAATTATTGGTACTATATAGCCATCATGAACACAGCAAAGCAGATCATAGAGCGTTTCGGCGGCCAGTCGTCCTTGGCGGCCCTCTTGGACAGGGGCCAGAGCACCGTGCAGCATTGGGCCAAGACCGGGAGGATACCGGCGCAGTGGCAGGGCCGTTTGCTGGCGCTCGCCCGTGAGAGGGGGGTCAACTTGGAGGCGAAGGATTTCGTATCGAGCGACACGCCAGCCATCGCGCCGGCGAGCGGGAAGCTTGGAGTGATGTTGGTAGGGCTGGGCGCGGTCTCCTCGACCTTTGTCGCGGGGGTGGAGCATATTCGCCGCGGTATGGGGCAGCCCGTGGGTTCGCTTACGCAGATGGCGACGATAAGGTTGGGGAAGCGCACGGAGGCGCGGACGCCGTTGATACGCGACTTCGTTCCGCTGGCGGGTCTGGACCAGCTCGTGTTCGGCGCGTGGGACCCGATCCCGGACGACGCTTACGATGCGGCGCTCAAGTGCGGCGTGCTGGACCGCCACGAGGATTTGGAGCCGATAGCGGAGTTCCTGAGGTCAGTTGCGCCGATGCCCGCAGTGTTCGACAGCGAGTACGTGAAGCGGATCGAGGGGGGAAACACGAAGACAGTGGGTTCGAAGCTCGCGGCGGTGGAGGCGATACGGGAGGACATACGGCGGTTCAAGGCCGAGAAGGATTGTGACAGGCTGGTGATGGTGTGGTGCGCGTCCACCGAGAAATTCATTACCGAGACTGAGATACACCAGGACGTCGAGAGCTTTCTGGGGGGGCTTCACGACAGTGACGAGAACATCGCGCCCTCGATGATCTACGCCTACGCCGCGCTGCTGGAGGGGGTCCCATTCGTGAACGGCGCGCCTAACCTGACGGTTGACGTGCCTGCGTTGGAGCGGCTTGCTAGGGACGAGGGCGTGCCGATCTGCGGCAAGGACTTCAAGACGGGCCAGACGCTCGTCAAGACGGTGATAGGGCCGATGCTGAAGGCGCGGATGCTGGGCATGGACGGCTGGTTCTCCACGAACATACTTGGGAACCGCGACGGGGAGGTGCTGGACGAGCCGCAGAACTTCAAGACGAAGGAGGAGTCCAAGCTCGGCGTGCTGGAGTACATCCTCCAGCCGGACGTGTACCCGGAGCTCTACTCCGACGCGTACCACAAGGTGCGCATCAACTACTATCCGCCGCGCGGCGACAACAAGGAGGGGTGGGACAGCATAGACCTCTTCGGCTGGCTGGGCCGCCGGATGCAGCTGAAGGTCAACTTCCTGTGCTCGGACTCCATACTCGCCGCGCCCTTGGCGCTCGACCTGGCGCTGTTCATGGACCTGGCGCAGCGCGCCGGCATGGCGGGTATCCAGGAGTGGCTGTCCTTCTACTTCAAGAGTCCGCAGCACGCGCCGACCGTCTATCCCGAGCACGACCTGTTCATACAGCAGACGAAGCTCAAGAACACGCTCCGGTGGCTGATGGGCGAGGACCAGATCACCCACCTCGGCATGGAGTATTACAGGGAGCCTGCGTAGAGCCGTCGGCGTCAGGCCTGGATTCCGGCTTCCGCCGAATGACGGGCCGGCCGGATTGGGAGGGCGGCGCTACTTGTCCTTTATGGGCTCGTGGAAGCCTGCGTCGGGGTCGGTGGGGTTGCCTCCGAAGAAGAGGTAGGCCATGTCCTCGTCGCCGGTGTTCTCGGTGTAGTGCTTCAGGCCCGGCGGGGTGTAGATCCAGGCTCCGCGTCCGACCACGCGCTCTTCGTCCCCGACGCGCATGATGCCCTCGCCGGCGATGACGTAGTAGAACATGGGCGTCTGGTGGGCGTGGGCCTCGTACACGCCGCCCGGCTTGAAGACGTTGACCCCCAGCAGCCGGTCGTAGGTCTCCGAGCCCGGCAGCCGATCCAACATTCCGCCCATCTTGATGGAGCGGTAGTCGCTCCCGTCAATTGCCAGGAGGGTGTGGCCGTGGGACTCGTCCTGGAACTGCATCCACTCGTCTTCGGTGAAGATGTACTTGGGCACTTGGCTCGCCTCCGCTGTTCGATTCGTTCCGCCGCTGATACTTTCTCACAACACGGCCCTGCCGCGCTAATCGAGGAGCGCCAGGGTCCAGACTATCACGGCGGTGAGTATGGAGATGACCACGGCCGCCGCGCCGATGTCCTTCGCCTTGCGGGAGAGTTCGTGCAGCTCGGGGCCGATGCGGTCTATGGCGGCCTCGACGGCGCTGTTCAGCATCTCGACGATGAGCATCAGGAGCAGGGAGCTGGTCATCAGGGCGCGTTCGACGCCGCTGTCTCCGAGCCACAGCGCCAGCGGGGTCATCACGAGGATGAGGGCAAGGTGAAGCCTGACCGCGGGCTCGCCCATGAAGGCGTCGCGGAATCCCCTGGCGGAGTACACGAGGGCCCGGGCGAGCCGAGATACATCGAACGCGCTGCCCATCATAATGAGATTGTGGGACAGCGCGTCTCGGAATGCAACGCATCACTCGAAGTCGCGGAGCCGCTTTTGGGTCAGCATGACGGCGGCTGCTACGGCCAGCATGGCCGCGCCCAGGATAGCCACGGCGGCCTGTCCGCCTAAGATCTCGATGGCTAGGCCTGCGGGAAGTACGCCGAGGGGCATCAGTCCGAAGTTCATCATGAACACGCTCATGACGCGGCCCCTGTACTGGTCCTCGACCACCTCCAGGATGAGGGTCTGGTTCAAGGTCCGGCGCGTGGCGTCCCCGAGTCCGAGCAGCAGCATGATGAACGCCGCGGCCATGTAGTAGGGGAAGGCGGCGACGAGGAGGAGGCCGATGCCCGACATGAAGCTGCCTGCGATGAGGAGGAGGCCGCGCTTCCACCTGCCTAGGGACGCGATGAAGATGGAGCCGGCCAGGGAGCCGAACCCCATGGCGCTGACCAGGAGACCGAGCGCCTCCGGCCCCTTGTCGTAGATGTCCACCACGAAGACGGGTATTAGGAAGCGGAAGGGCATGGCCAGCAGGGTTGTCGCCAGCCCCATGACCAGCAGGAGCAGGACGACCGGGTTACCGGCGATGTGTACGAGGCCCTCCTTGATGTCCGTCATCATGGGAACGTTCGGGCGGGCGGGCCCCTTGCCGTCGTAGCGGACCATGCTGGTCAACAGGACTGCCAGGAGTCCCAACGCCGTAATCACGTAATAGACCCCCTGGGCGTCGAAAGCCCCGTAGAGGGTTCCGGCGATGGCCGGCGAGATCAGGGTCATCGCGCTCATCCCTGCGGCGTTCAGGGCTAGACCGTTGGTCAGGTTCTGCTGGCCCACTATCTCCGGGATGATTGCTTGGCGCGCCGGCATCATGAACGACCACATGCCGCCCTGTATCATCGAGGCTGCCAGGAGATGCACCCAGGTGACTTGGTCGATCACAATCAAGATGGTTACTACGAGGGCGATGGCGGCGTTCAGGGCCTGGCCGCCCTGTATGATCTTCTTGCGGTCCATTCGGTCGGCGATAGCGCCGCCCCAAAGGGACAGCAGCAGGATGGGAACCGCCGAGGCGCCGTTGACGATTCCGAGCAGCAGGGGCCGGGAGGTCAGGTCATAGACCAGGTAGCCGCGGGCTATCATCTGCATCTGCACGCCGCCCATCAGGCAGATCATGCCCAGCCAGAGGAGCAGGTAGTCGCGGTTGCCCAGGGACGCGAAGGTGTCGAGGAAGGCGGCCCGTCCCCCCGGCCGCCGCGCGGACTGCCTTACCACGGCGTCTTTGCCGTGAGAGATTGGCGGGGACCCGTCGGCGCGGCGTGTGCGTCGGGATTCATGGCCGCAGTGTATCCGGCGCGCATTCGGCGCACAAACCGGAGGCTGCGGGACCATTCGGTTTCACGTGGCGTTGCCCCCTGTCAATCCTGTGGACGCGGCTCTATGGCATGTTTCGGATTCGGCGCTCCGTTAAGAGAACCATCGCCGCGAATACGATTACGAGTACGCCGAGGCCGGCGACCACCGGGGGGACCCCAACCGCGTCCACGGCGAGTCCCGCGGGTAGTATGGCGAAGGGCGCCAGGCCGAAGTTCATCATGAATATGCTCATGACTCGGCCGCGGTAGCGGTCTTCGACCTGTCCCATTACGAGTATCTGGTTGAGGGACCAGACCCCTGCGCTGCCGAGTCCGCTGGCAACCATGACGCCGACGGCCAGGGCGTAGATGGGGATGGAGGCGATAGTCACCATGGCGACGCCGGCGATCATTCCGGCGGCCATGAACATCAGCCCCCGCCCGCGCTCTCGCAGCGCGGCGATGGACAGTGTCCCGATGAGCGCGCCGACGCCGGCCATGCTGGCCAGCAGCCCCAGCGCCTCGGACTCGCGGCCGTACACGTCCACGATGAGGACTGGGAGCAGGTACTGCATCGGGGCCGACAGGAAGATGAACACGAAGCCGACCAGGAGCAGCGCCCGGACCACGTCCTTGCTCCAGATGTAGGACAGGCCCTGCTTTATCTCGGCGGGGACCGAGCCCCGCGGCTCTTGGCTCGGCATAGCCGCGGCGCGAATCGAGGTGGAGAAGACGACCGCAAGGAGCCCCAAGGCCGAGACCGCGAAGTATACGCCCTCCGGGCCGATGCGGGCGTACAGCAGCCCTGCCACCGCCGGCGCGACGAGGGCTGGGGCGCTCATCCCCGCGGCGATCAGGGCGATGCCGTTCGCTATCCTGTTGCGGTCGAGGACGTGAGGCATGAGGGCCTGCCGGGCTGGTCCCATGAACGACCAGACAGCCCCCTGCAACAGGGCGACGACGAGCAGGTGAATCCAGGTTATGGCGCCGGTTACTATCGAGAGCGCCACGAACAGGGCGAATGCCGTCGAGCACGCCTGGCCTACCTGGATGAGCCGCTTGGGACGCACTCTGTCCGCCATGGCCCCGCCGATGAGGGCCAAGCCCAAGACGGGGACGGCGGCTCCGGCGCTCACGAGCCCGAGGATCTTCGCCGAGCCCGTCATCTGGTAGACCAGGTAACCTTGGGCTATGGCCTGCATCTGGTAGCCTGCGACCATCATTATGGTACTGAGCCAGAGGCGAGCGAAGTCCCGGCTCTCGAGTGCGCGGAAGGGGTATCTCCAGGCGGGCGCTCTGCGGGGAAGGGAGGGCTCGGGCGGGCCGGATGGACGAACGACGCGCGGCGCTTCGAGCGACGATGAATCGGAATTCATGAAATCAGTCTATGTTGGGGCCGCCTCGTTCACAACGGGTTACATACCCCATTTTAGGGAAGATTCGCGGGTTGACTATCCCATGCCTATGGGCAAAATTAGGGGCCCGGGCTGCGTGCCACGCTCATTCGCCGAAGCGAAAGGTGCTCGCAGGTGTTCGACCCGGGCCCGCTGTTCACGGCAGTGATACTATCTACGGTCGTTATGATAACACGAGGGCCAGTCGTGATAAAAGTCTCCGCGGCGGGGCAAGCCGAGCGCTTCGGCGCGACAATTAGAGAGGGTCCGCCTGCCTGTTGTGCGAGTAGAGTTAGACGCGGTTGGCCTGTTCCGCAGTGAGCGAGGTGAGTGAGTGGGAAATACGTTTGGACATGCGTTCCGAGTTACCACGTGGGGCGAGTCCCACGGCGACGCTGTCGGCGTGGTGGTGGATGGCTGTCCGCCCGGCTTGGAGCTGAGCGTGGAGGACATCCAGCCCTGGCTGGACCGGAGGCGTCCTGGTCAGAGCCGCATCGTGAGCCAGCGCAAGGAGTCCGACAGGGCGGAGATTCTGTCCGGCGTGTTCGAGGGTCGCACTTTGGGGACGCCGATACTGATCGGCGTCTGGAACGAGGACGCCCGCGGCAAGGACTACGAGCACATGAGGACCAAGTTCCGCCCCTCTCACGCGGACTACTCGTACCAGGCCAAGTACGGGATCCGGAATTGGAAGGGCGGGGGCCGCGCCAGCGCTAGGGAGACGATCGGCCGGGTCGCGGCGGCGGCAATAGCCAACAAGCTGCTTGCCCGGGACTACGGCGTGGAGATAGTAGGGTACGTGAAGCGGGTGTGGGAGCTATGCGCGGACGTGGACCCGGACGCAGTGTCCCGGGATGAGGTGGAGGCGAACATCGTCCGCTGCCCGGACGCGGACATGGCCGCGCGGATGATCGAGCTGATCGAGCGGGCGCGCAAAGACGGCGACACGCTGGGGGGGGTGGTAGAGGCGGTCGCCCGCGGAGCGCCGCCGGGTTGGGGCGAGCCGGTGTTCGACAAGCTGGAGGCGGATCTGGCGAAGGCGGTTCTGTCGCTGCCTGCCTGCAAGGGGTTCGAGATAGGGTCTGGTTTTGGGGGCGTCACGATGACTGGATCGCAGCACAACGACCCGTTCTACAACGAGGGCGGCCGGGTCAGGACGCGGACGAACCACTCCGGCGGCGTTCAGGGCGGCATTTCGATTGGCGAGAACATCGTGATACGGGCGGCCTTCAAGCCCGTGGCGACCATCATGCGGCCCCAGGAGACGGTCGACGTCGAAGGCAACCCGGCGACCCTGCAAGGCCGGGGCCGGCATGACCCCTGCGTGTTGCCGCGCGCGGTCCCGATGGTCGAGGCGATGATGGCCTTGGCTCTGATAGACCACGCTATCAGGCAGAGGGGACAGCGCGGGCGTTAGGCAGCGAGGAGATGAACGCAAGGACGCGAAGGCGGCAAGGGTGAGGCGGGGATGGGGGGTGTCTGAATCGGGATTCGCGGGATTGGGGAGCGCTGGCGGGACGCCTGCGATCCGGAGGCGAGGTGGGGGACGCGCTGAATTGCCTTCACCCTGGGTCTCTCCCCGTGAGGGGAGGGGTGATGAAGGCTGGGGCCTTGTTGGCGCCTTCGTCTATGTTCGCGTTGTCTCTGGCCGGCTCCTTTCGGTTGGCGCTCTGGCGGGTTCTAGCCGCTTCGCGCCTGCTTGGGTGACCTGAATCACCCTCGCTCTAGCCCTTTCCCCTAGGGGGAGGGACGCAGGGCGGGGGCGTTTGCCCTCACCCTGGCCCTTTCCCCCGTGAGGGAGAGGGTACTTGGCGGGTCTTGCGACCCGCGTCCTGTCTACTCCTGGTTTCCCCCGCTCTCGCGGGAGATGAGTTTGCCTTGCAAGGCAGTGACTCCGGTACTTGCTTCGAGGATGCCGACGTCGATCGCCCGCCGACACTGGGGGTGCAGCCCCTCCTCTAACTTTCCCGGACGGCTGACGGTCCTTTGCGGGACCGCCTGCGTTTCGCGCTTGTTCCTTCCACCCGCCAAGGCGTCGGGCTGCGCTGGCTACGGTCCTCCCGGTCGTCCGAGAGTCCGCACCTGGAACGGGGGAGACGTATTTGGCACTACGTCCTCCTGGCGAGGCGCCGAACATAGAGGGACCTTCTCGTACCGCGGGGGCCCCGTCCCAACAACAGCCGCGGCATGAATACCCTGAAGATTTGGTAGAGGTGGGCTCTATGCTCGTTTGGAGTACGCCCCTTCGAGCCGTCTACCAGACTAGCACGGCTGTTCTCGCGGTGTCAAGGGGCAGTTTGGGGCAATTTGGGGGCAATTTTCGGGGAACGGCGGATTCTCAGGATTGGGAAGAAGAGCAGGCGGGACGCCTGCGCTCCCAGGATGAGAGGCGGCGCTTCACACGAGTAGCGTTTGGCGTCGTGGGTCACCCTCACCCTAGCCTCTCCCGTCAAGGGAGAGGGAATAAGGCGGGGGCAGCTTCTTGACTGGTTTGGATGGAGGTTGCTACACTGGTGGCTGTTGGGAACGTGTCGTGGGCGGTTAGCTCAGTGGTATAGAGCGCTGCGTTGACATCGCAGAGGTCATTGGTTCAAATCCAGTACCGCCCACCACTCCTTTCGACGGCTGTGGCATGGCTTCGGGCCTCGGCCGACATAGAGACCAAGGCCTTCCCCGCGAATTCTATCGCGGCCCCGTGGTGTAGCGGCCTAACACACTGCCCTGTCAAGGCAGAGATCGCCGGTTCGAATCCGGTCGGGGTCGCCAGTCTGCTGAGCAACGCTGGCCCGCGCCGCGCAGAATCGAAAATCCAGCACGTAGTACCATTCCGGCTTGACGCGGCGATGGCGCGATTCCCGTTGTGAAGGAGGAGTGACGTGACGGCATCCCAGGGTCTGGCAATTCATGGCGGAGAGCCGTTGCGGACGAGGCCCTTCGGGCCGCGCTGGCATTTTGGGGAGGAGGAGAAGCGCCATCTGGCGGAGGTGATCGACGAGGCGGCTCGGCCCGCGGACACCCCCGACTCCCAGAGGTGGCGGTCGAGGTTCAAGGTTACGGCGTTCTGCGAGGCGCTTGCGGAGCGGCATGGGATGCATTTCGCAGTTCCAACGAACTCTGCGACTGCGGCCATCCATACTGCGATAGCGGCCATCAACCCGGATCCGGGCGAGGAGGTCATCACGACGCCTGTGACGGACACGGGCGGCATCCTGGGCATAATGCTCCAGAACTGCGTGCCAGTGTTCGCGGACTCGGACCCGGATACCTTCAACATCGATCCCGCGGACATCGACCGGAAGGTTACGGAGCGGACCCGGGCGATAATAGCGACCCACTTGCACGGGAACCCGTGCGACATGGGGGCTATCATGGAGATAGGGCGGACGCACGGCATCCCGGTCATCGAGGACTGCTCGCAGGCTCACCTGGCGAGCTACCAGGGCGCGCTGGTGGGGACGATAGGGGACATCGGGATATGGTCGTTCGGCGGCAAGACGCTGACGACGGGGGCCGGCGGGATGCTGATGACCAACAACGAGGAGCTTGCGCGCCGCGCCTCGAACTTCGTGCGGAAGGGGTCGGAGGGCGACATCGCGTACCGGAGCTCCCTCGCGCCGGAGCCGGAGCCGGTTCCGACCAGGGGCTACGCGGCCTTTCTGGGCACGACCTACGCCATGACGGATCTCGAGGCGGCTCTGGGGCTGGCGCAGCACTCGCGGTGGGACGAGGCCACCCGTGTACGCATCCGCGCCGCGGAGATACTGGACGAGGTCGCGCCGGGGCTGCCGGGCTTCAGGGTCCAGCGTGTCCGTCCGGGCGACGTCAACAGTTACTATACCTACGCCTACAAGATCGACCCCGACGTGGCGGGGGTCTGTTCCGCCGAGTTCGCCGAGGCGGTGAACGCGGAGGGCGTCCCGGACTGCCACGGGCCCTACATCAGCGGGCGGGCGCTTCACACGTACCCGCTGTTCACGGAGGAGGACACTTACGGCCGCTCGCGCTTTCCATTCGTGGACGAGCGGGGCAACAGGCGCATGGACTACTCGGACGTGAGCCTGCCTGTCATCGAGCGGGAGCTGCCCATGACGGGCTCGATCCTGTTCCGCAACTCGTACACGGAGGAGGACACCCGCGACATAGCCGCCGCGATGAAGAAGGTGTCGGACTACTACGCGGTTGGGGCGTGAAGGGCCTTGCGGCCTACTCCTGCGCGTGGTCCGCGTGGTCGCAGCTGAACATCCAGTTGACGCCGAACTTGTCGGTGCAGGACCCGAAGTACGCGCCCCAGAACACGTCAGCCAGGGGCATGGCAACCTTGCCGCCCTCCGAGATCTTGGCGAACAGGTCGTCGGTCTCTTCCCTGCTCTGTGCCGAGTAGGAGATGGAGAAGTTGTTGCCCATCTCCAACGGAGGGCCGAACTGGCTGGAGGTGTCGCTGCCCATGAGGACGCTCGATCCTATCCGGTACGACACGTGCATGATCTTGGCGCGCTCGTCCTCGGGGATGGGGATGTCGGACGGCGCTTCTCCGAACGTGTTTATCAGGTCGAACTCGCCGCCGAAGACGGAGCGGTAGAACTCGAACGCCTCGCGGCAGCTGCCATCGAAGTTGAGGTAGATGGTGAGCGTCACGTGTTTTCTCCTGGCAGGCAAGGTTTGTTTGGGCTCGCCGCGGATTCATTGTATATCACGTCCGTCTGGCGTCAACGGCGCGCGTTCAGACTGGCGCTGGTCCCAGGTAGTTTGGCATCCTGAATCACCCTCACCCTAGCCCCTCCCATCAAGGGAGAGGGGATAGGCAGGACGGCCTACCAGTCATAATTGAATCGACGGAGTACCGGCTGCTGTACGAGTAGAGTTTAGAATTGAGGCGCGTGAACGTGGCAGGGTCCCCTCATCCTGACCTTCTCCCGGCGGGGGAGAAGGGGCGCTGTCTGCGATTTTCGAGTGAGGATCTCATGGCCGCGATGCGCTCTTCAGGAGGCTCGTGGTTGCCGTAGAAGGCGCGGTTGAATGCGCTGGTGGCGGTCGAGACGAGCTCGGGCGGGAACAGGCGCGCCAGCGCGCCGCGGTACTCGTTGCTGGTCTGGTGCGGGCTCCGGGTCAGCCCCTCTTTCTCGGCCAGGTTGAGCATCTCGTAGTAGAGGCGAATGGCTTCGACCACGCCGGGCGGGCCGTTGGGCAGAGAGGGCGCGCGCCCGCGCTTCCCCCGGCGTCCCCGCCCCCACGCCAGCTTCGAGAGCAGGCCGCCGAGGTCTGACAGCACGTCGGCGTCCTCGCGCAGCGACTCGCGGTCCTCGCCGTCGGCTTGGCCGGCCGGCTTGAGCATGCGCCTGTATGCCCGGCTGAACAGGAATACCGCCGCCACGACGGCAATGGCCGCTATGAGGGCTATGGCCGTCCACTCGATGACCTGGAGGAGGAGGGCGTAGCCGGTCTGGACGCCCTCCTCGGCGAGCTCGGTCTCTTCGAACGCCGCCTGCCGAACTCCCTCGCGCACCTGCTCGACGGTTATCTCCGGCTGCTGCATCGCTTCGGGGTTGAACGGCCTGTTGAAGAAGCTCATGAAGCCCGCGATTGCGAGGTTCAGCAGGGCTACGATGGGCGCGGCGATTGCCCAAAACAGGCCGCTGGCGACCTTCCCAAGCAGCGACAGCGCCGGGTCCGAGATTCGGGAGAGGACCCCCCTGTTCAGCAGGCTGAAGATGGCTCCGATGGCGAGGACTATGGACACGGGCCCTATCAGGAGACTCTGCCAGCCGCCGGGTTTCCTGGACTGGGACGCTCCCTCGGATAGCCTGTGCATACCCAGTCCGCCAAGCCCCGCGGCGAAGAACACGAAGACGTGGGCGCTGGTATCCAGGTCCGCTTCGTGGGCGATGTCGACCAGCGCGACCAGTGCGAGCGCGGCGGCTCCCAGCCGCATCGTGAGCTTCAGGCTCTCGTTCAGCAGCTCTGCGGAGGCGAGCTTGCCGCCGCGCCACCAGGCGATTGTGCCCAGTACGAAGTCGATCCCGCCGGCGAGCCTGTAGCTGTCGGCCTCTCCGCCGGACAGCGCGGCCAGCGCCCATCCAAGCTCCATCGCCGCGCCTTCGCCGAGATGCATGGCCGTCGCCAGGTAGACGAGCGCCAGCCCGACGATGGCCCTGAAGCGGTACGCCCGCTCGATCCAGGCGCTGGTCGAAGGGTTCAGGTGTGTGATAGCGAGGGACGCGGCCATGAGAAGCAGCACGGTCGGCCAGGGCAGCGTCCCATCGCGCGCGCCGGAGGCGAGCCCGATGACGGAGCAGACAGCGGACAGCCACGCGCTCTCGGCTACTACGGTGGCGGCGAGCACCCACCTGGCCCTGGATACGGACACTATGGGCCCCGCTCGCCGCGCTGTGGGGCTGGGGGTGGGCGCTGGGCGTCGGAACTGGGCAGGGGCGCGCCGGTGTTCAGGCCCTTCACAGAGGCGGATATTTCAGCCAGCTGCTCCTGGTTCGCGGGATGTCCGCCGTAGCAGGCTCTGGTGAAGGCGCGGGTGGCCATGGCGACCAGCCGTTTCGGGAACACGCGCTCCAGGGTCGTCTGGTACTCGTGCGGCGTCTGGTGGCGGTGTCGGCCCAGTCCCCGCTCTTCAGCCGCGGTCAGCATCTCGTAGTAGAGGCGGAGGGCGTCCACGACTCCGGGCTGGCCGTCTGGGAGGTTGAATCCCCTGCCGGGCCTCCTGGGTCCGACCCAGTTGGGTATGAGTCGCAGCAGCAGCCTGCCGACGTCGGACTTGAGGTCCGAATCGGGCTTGAGGGAGTCCCTGAGGCCATGGGTGGTCCTGGGTCCCCTGGCGAGCAGCTTCCGCAGGAACCGGTAGAGCAGGTATAGCAGCAGCGCCACGACGACGGCGAGCATGATCCACTCGATGATCTGCACCACGAGGGCGATGATTTCGGCGCCTTCTTCCTCAGCCTGCTCGGCTGCCTCGGCGCGGTCTTCGACGGCGGCGTTCAACCGCCTGTTCGCCGGGCTGTCCCGGAGTCCTCCGAAAGCGGCTTCGAATACGCCTAGCACGGCCTCCACGAAGACGGTCCAGGCGGTCGAGACCGGGATGACTAGGCCCCAGAAGACGCCGGTCACGACCGTGTCCAGCAGTGAGACGGCCGGGCGCGAGAGGATCGACAGGACGTCGCGGTGCAGGAAGCTGAATAGGAGGCCAGCGCCCAGGACGGCGGCGACTATGCCGGTTATCACTCTGGGCCAAGCTCTCGCCTTGGCGGCCTGCTTCGACTCCGGCAGCAGGTGTCCGACGCCAAGTCCGCCGAGCCCGGCGGCGAAGAAGAGGAATATCATTGGGAAGGTGTTGAGCTGGGCCGCGTGGAGGATGTCTATGGTTACGGCTATGGAGAGGCAGAAGACTCCGAGCCTGAAGCTGAAGTTCAGGCTCTCGACGGGGAACTCCTTCCACGCGAGTCCGGCTCCGCGCCACCAGAGGAGCATGCCGACGGACAGGCCGGATACGACTATGAGCCTGTATGCGTCGGGCGTCCCGTCTGCGAAGGCTAGGCTAGGCCACGAGAAGTCGAAGCCGCCTTCGGAGGCGACGTTCGCGGCTATCATCAAGTACGCGGCTGCCAGCCCGACGACCGCCCGGAGGACATATGTGATCTCAGCCGAGAGTCCGCCGACGGGCCGGAAGCGCGCCAATGCGGCCGCCGCGCCCAGGGCGGCTGCGAGCAGGATCCAGCCGAGTGGGCCGCCGAGCCACGTGACGGCGACTACTCCGGCGGCGAGGGCCGCGGAGGCGGTTACGTAGGAGGGCGTCAGCTTCGACAGCAGAAGCGCCGCGCCGAGCGTAACCAGGACCGTGGGCCATCGCATGGGGCTTGCGTCGAGGCCCAATATAGCGCCGAGGACGCCGAGGGCCGCGAAGACCCATGCGCTCTCGGCGACCACTGTGGCGGCGAGGACCCACCTATCCTGCGACCGGCTCACCGGCGGCCTCCAGTTCGTCGAGATAGCGCCGGATCTCGTGCATGACGATGCCCTGGGAGAGGGCCGGACATTCATCCTCGCCCACGTACAGCACGACGATCTTGAACCCGCGCTCCCGCATCGAGGCGAGGGTGTCCACGAACTCGTCGTGAACGAAGCTCGCGCATACGACGAGTGTAGCGCCCAGTGGGAACCTGCGCGCGTACTCCATGAGATGCTTGGACATGGGAGCGATGGCGTATGCGCGAATGGTCGCCAGCGCTCCGAGGATGGTTGCGAGCTGCTCGCGTCCTCGGTTCGGCGCGACCGTCATCGGCTTGTCCGCCGTGATGGGCATGTCGTTGCTGAACAGCCCCACGGTGTACTGCTGGTCGGTTGCGAAGGCGGCCACTGAGGCGGCGGCGGTGATGACCCGCTCGAGGTTGGCGGGGTTGTACGAGTCCCAGTGGGGCGCTGCGGTATCGACGGCGGCGACGATGACCACGGTGTAGGTCGAGCTGGGCTCGTACACGCGGACCTGCAGGGCTCCGCTCCTGGCGGTGGCCTTCCAATCTATGGTCTTCAGGGGGTCGCCCAGCGCGTAGCTTCGGATACCCGCCGGCCTGGAGAGGTCCGCGAAGATCGGCAGTCCCCTCCGCACGTCGCCCAGGGGCCTGGCTGCCGGGATGCCCAGGTCCTGGAGCGGAACCACGGGCGGGTACACCAGGACGGTGTCCTGGACCGCGTCCCTGGCCCCGTTGCGAAGGAAGCCGAAGGGGTCGCCGCTCTCGATTCGAGCTGGGCCGATCCTGTGGAGTCCGCGCCGCTCGCACCTGAGGCGGTAGCTCCACCTGATGCGCTCGTACCATGCCATCGAGGTTGAGTGTTCGAGGGTCTGGATGGCGGGCTTGACGTTGGCGGCCACGTCGCCCTCGATGACCTCCAGGGTGTCCGGCACCTCGTCCTCGACCTGGATCCAGGCGAGGGGGATAGGCTTGCGGTTGGTCAGCGTGACGGTCATGGCGATCTCTTCCTTGAGGAAGACGCGGCTGTCGGAGAGGGTCCGCTCGTAGGTTACCTCTTCGAGGGCAAGGCGGTTCCATATCAGGGAGATCGCGCCGGCCACGACGCCCATGACGCCGAAGGCGATGACCAGCCCTTGGCCGAGGAAGATGCCCAGGGCGATGATGACGATGAAGAAGGCAATCCAGAGGTCGTGCCAGAAGTGTCCGGACAGGAAGGAGCGCCTCATGGGGCTACCTCTCGATGGGTACGGGCGCTTCCGCGAGAATCTCGTCTATGATCTGCTCCGGCGCGCTTCCGCGGAGCCTTGCGGTCGAGCTGAGTATCATGCGGTGGGGGAGTACGGAGGGGGCGAGGCGCTTCACGTCGTCCGGAATTACGAAGTCGCGGCCGTCCACGGCGGCCCATGCCTGGGCGGTCTTGTAGAGTGCGAGGCCGGCGCGGGGGCTTGCGCCGAGGGATATGCCCGGGTTGCTGCGGGTCCTGTTGATGATGTCCACGATGTACGAGCGTACCGGGCTGTCTATCCTGACCGTCGGCGGTATGGCCTGCGCTCGGCGGACATCCTCGGGGCCTGCCACCGCCTCGAGGTCCGGGAGCGCCGCGTTGCGCTCGAAGCGCAGGTATATCTCGCCCTCCTCATGCGGGGTCGGGTAGCCGAGGAGCACGCGAACCATGAAGCGGTCCAGCTGCGCTTCGGGGAGTGGGAACGTGCCCTCCAGCTCGACAGGGTTCTGGGTGGCGATGACTAGGAAAGGCTCTTGCAGGGGCATGGTTACGCCCTCGATGGTGGCCTGAGTCTCCTGCATCGCTTCCAGCAGCGCGGACTGAGTGCGGGGCGTCGCGCGGTTGATCTCGTCGGCGAGTATGACCTGGCTGAATATGGGGCCTGGCCGGAACTCGAACTCCGACGATTTCTGGTTGAAGTAGTTGACGCCCAGGACGTCGCTGGGCATCAGGTCTGGGGTGAACTGGATGCGCTTGAACGAGCATCCCAAGGAGGCGGCGAGCGCTTTGCCGAGTGTGGTCTTGCCGATTCCCGGCACGTCCTCTATCAGGATGTGGCCCCGGCAGAATAGGGCTACGAGGGCGAGGTTGATCGCCTCGTCCTTTCCTACTATGGCCTGCTGCACGTTCTCGCGGATTCTGCCGGCCAGGGCGCGGACGTCATCGACCGTTCCGGGGGTATCTTCCAATTTGAGGTTCCTCGTGAATTGAGAATGTAGAGATGAGGATGTACAATTAGGGGAGAGTCCTACCGCTCAATTCTACATTCCCCGCCCCTCATTCACAATTCGATGAGACACTTGGCTGCCATAGCCCGCATCGCGGTAACGGCCTTCGCGGTCGCGACGGTCGTCTATGCGTTCCGCTCGAAACAGCCCAGCGGCCGCTTCCTCGGGGCGCCATACGAGTTCCGCGTCCCGACGGCGGCCCGGCTGCGCGAGCGTCTCTGGAACCCTGACGACCCCAGGATACTCACTCCTCCGGTCTTCGGCGTCGGCTGGTCGGTCAACCTGTGCCACCTGGCTGCTGGGGCGCGGAGGCTCCTCGCTGGGGCGCAACGAAGCGGCGGCGAGTCGTAGGCCGATCGCTGCCCGGTGGTGTAATTGGTATCACGAAGGACTTTGGATCCTTAGAATCAGGTTCGAATCCTGGCCGGGCAGCCAACCAACCTCATCTCGCGCCAGGTTCCACTGCCGCTGACCGCTCTCGCTTCTTCTGATAGACTGGTCGAGGGAGATACGAGAAGGGAGGCCCGGCGCAATGAACAGCTCGATTCGGCAAGTACGGAACATTGGGCAGTCGGTCTGGTACGACAACGTCAGCCGGGGCATGATCGAGTCCGGGGAGTTGGGGCGGCTCATCGACCTGGGGGTTACCGGCCTCACGTCGAACCCGACCATCTTCCAGAAGGCGGTCGCCGAGGGCAGCGATTACGATGCCGCGTTCGAGGCGCTCGTCTCCGCCGGCAAAGACGTCGAGGGGATATACGAAGCTATCACCGTCGAGGACATTCGCTCCGCCGCCGACCTTCTCCGAGCCGCATACGAGGAGTCGGACGAGGTGGACGGGTACGCCTCCCTCGAAGTGAGCCCGCGTCTGGCGAACGACACCCTTGGGACCATCGTCGAGGGCAGGCGGCTGTTCGAGCTCCTGGACCGCCCGAACGTTATGGTCAAGGTTCCGGCGACGCCCGCGGGCATTCCCGCCGTCGAGAGGCTCATTGGGGAGGGTGTCAACGTCAACGTCACGCTCACGTTCTCGCTGGAGGCGTACCGGGAGGCGCGGAGCGCGTACATGTCAGGGCTCGAGGAGCTTCGGCGCTCTGGGGGCGACGTGAGCAAGGTGGCGTCGGTGGCCTCCTTCTTCGTCAGCCGGGTGGATACGGCGGTGGATTCGCATCTTGGGGACGCGCGGGACGACCTGAAGGGCAAGGCGGCGATTGCGAACGCAAAGCTGGCCTACCGCGACTTCAAGGAGGACTTCGGTTCGGAGCGCTTCGCTTCGCTGGCTGCTGACGGGGCCCGCGTTCAGCGCCCGCTGTGGGCGAGCACGAGCGCCAAGAACCCCAACTACAGCGACGTGCTGTACCCTGAGGCGCTGATCGGTCCCGACACGGTGGACACGATGCCCGAGGCGACGCTTCTGGCGTTCATGGACCACGGCGCGGTTGCGGCGACCCTCGAGCAGGACGTTGACGGGGCGGAGCGGCTGATGGCGAGTCTTCGGGAAGCGGGCGTCCACATGGACGAGGTGACCGACGGGTTGCTGTCCGAGGGCGTGCGGCTCTTCGCCGAGTCCTACGACGCGCTGCTGTCGGACATTGGGGCCAAGAGGGACAGGCTCCTGGCGCCCAGCGCGGTTGCGGCGGATACGGGGGCCTGAGCAGTCCCGCGCGATGCAGAACGGCGAGGCCACGACCATAGTCGTCATGGGTGCGTCCGGCGACCTGATGTCGCGGAAGCTGCTCCCGGCCCTCTTCAACCTGTGGCTAAAGGGTCGAATGCCGGACAGATTCAACATCGTGGGCATGTCACGGTCGTCGTTCACGGATGTTGAGTTCAGGGAGCGCATGTGGCCAGGGGTGGCCGGCTCCAGTGACGCCGCGGCGCAGCGGCCCCACAGGTGGAGGGAGTTCGCCGCCCGGCTCAGGTACTGCCAGGGGGACCTTGGGAGCGCCGAGGACATGCAACGCCTGCGGAGGAGCCTGGAGGAGTTGGAGGGGGGCGCCGAGCGCGCCAATCGGCTCTTCTTCCTTTCCATCGCGCCGACGCTGTACGGCCAGGCGGTCGCCGGTCTCGGCTCGTCCGGCCTCGCCTCGGAGGGGTATGGATGGCGGCGAGTGGTTATCGAAAAGCCGTTCGGGTGGGACTTGGACTCGGCGCGGGAGCTGAACCGGGAGGTCCACGCCGTCTTCGACGAAAGCCAGATCTATCGAATCGACCACTATCTGGGCAAAGAGACGGTTCAGAATCTACTGGTCTTCCGGTTCGCCAACGCGATATTCGAGCCGATCTGGAACCGCAACTTCGTAGATAACGTGCAGATCACCGTTGCGGAGAAGGTCGGGCTGGGCGACCGGGCGGGATACTAC
This sequence comes from uncultured Dehalococcoidia bacterium, assembly GCA_958296115.1. Lineage (GTDB taxonomy): Bacteria > Chloroflexota > Dehalococcoidia > Lucifugimonadales > CAJWER01. The sequence continues at coordinate 428,886 of OY282442.1, read as the reverse complement.
GACGGCGCTGGAGTGGTGCGGGACATGATCCAGAACCACCTGCTGCAGGTGTTGTCCATCGTGGCGATGGAGCCGCCGGTCTCGATGGACGCGGAGTCACTGCGCAACAAGAAGGCCGAGGTCCTCCAGGCCGTCCGACGATGGACGCCCAGTGAGGCGGCCATTCATGCGGCGCGGGGGCAGTACAGGGGATACCGCGGGGAGCCGGGCGTGCCCGATGGGTCCACGACCTCCACATACGCGGCGCTGCGGCTCCACGTGGACAATTGGCGCTGGCAGGGAGTGCCGTTCTATCTGCGGTCCGGCAAGGCGCTCGCCGAGAAGGTCTCCGAGGTGGTGATAGAGTTTCGGCGACCGCCGCATCACCTCTTCGCCGATGGGATCAGCAGGGAGCTGAACCCCAACATGCTCTCCATCCTTATCGAACCGGACGAGGGAGTCCACCTGGACTTCGAGGTCAAGGTCCCCGACCGCGGCATGGACATGGAGCCGATGAGCATGGAGTTCCACTATGAGTCCGCTTTCGACGGGCAGACCATCCCGGAGGCGTACCAACGGTTGCTTCAGGACGCCCTCGACGGCGATGCGTCCCTCTTCATCCGCAGCGACCAGATCGAGGAGGCGTGGAGTATCGTCGATCCGCTGATAGCCGCATGGGAGGACCCTTACCCCGATTCACCCCTGCACCCTTACGAGCCGGGTTCTCATGGACCGGAAGCGGCCGACCTGCTCCTAGCCGCCGACGGGCGCAAATGGCTGACTGCGGTCAACGGAGTGAATTCAAGGCGCTGAGATCGGCTTGACGTTCTCCTTCAGCCACGATAGAAGCCGATCGAACCGGAACGAGTTCGTCTCGAACAGGCCCATGAAGAACGTGTAGGCTTCGCGGTCGTCGCAGTCTATGAAGTGGCCGTTCATGCGTAGGAAAAGGTCAGTTGCGCCGAAGGCTGCCCGCTTGTTGCCGTCCACGAACGGATGGTTCATGGCGAGACTTTCCAGCAACGCGGCGGTCTCCTCGAGGAGGCTGTCGTAGTACCCAATCTGCGGACGCATCAGAGCGGATTCCAGGCCGGCTGGGTCGCGGAGCCCCATTGAGCCGCCGAACTCGCGGATCAGCTCATCGTGTATGGCTAGGACTTCCGCGATAGCGGGGAAGTCATGCGTCATTGGGCGAGCAACTCGTAGAGGAGGCGGTGCCTCTCTACGCTGTCCCGGAAGTGTGCCATCACTTCGGGGCGGACCTTCTCATCCGCCCTGCCCACGATGTAATCGCTCATGGCGTCTTCCAGCACGTCGTGGAAGTCCCGCCCTTCCCTGCGCGCGATCTCGCGCAACCCCTTCAGCAGCGCTGGGGATGCCTGGCTCGCAAACTTCTCTCGTACCGCAACCATGACTATACCTCCAGATACATCATCCTAACACAAGGCACGTCAGCCTTCAGGGCGTCGGCTGACCAAGGCAAGGGCAATCACTCCAAAATTGCCCCAAACTGCCCCTTGACACGCCGAGAACAGCCGTGCTAGTCTGGTAGACGGCCCGAAGGGGCGTACTCCAAACGGGCGCAGATTGACCTCTGCCTTTGGCATCATGCCGTCGCTGATGTTGGGATGGGACCAGCCGCGGTACGGGAAGGTCGGTCTGTGTTTTCGGCGTCCCGCCAGGAGGACGTAGTGCCAAATGCGTCTCCCCCCGTTCCAGGTGCGGACTCTCGGACGACCGGGAGGACCGTAGCCAGCGCAGCCCGACGCCTTGGCGGGTGGAAGGCCCAAGCGCGAACGCAGGCGGCTCCGCAAAGAGCCGTCAGCCGTCCGGGAAAGCCCGGGGTGGGGTTTGCAACCCCAAGTGTCGGCGGTCGCGCGACGTCGGCATCCCCGAAGCGATTACCGGAGTCACTGCCTTGCAGGGCATACTCAATCCCCCGTGTGAGCGGGGGAATCAGGAGTAGACAGGACGCGGGTCGCAAGACCCGCCAAGTTCCCTCTCCCTCACGGGGGAAGGGCCAGGGTGAGGGCGAATGTGAATGCCCCGCCCTGCGTCCCCTCCCCCGACGGGAGAGGGTGAATCAGGCGCAGAAGCGGCTAGAACCCGCCGGAGCGCCAACAGAAAGGAGCCCGACAGAGACAACGCGAACATAGACGAAGGAGCGCAGGCGTCCCGCCTGCAACCTCCCTATCCCTTCACGACAGGAAGGCCAGGGCGAGGATAATTCAGCGCGCCCCTCTCGCAGGTGGTCGTCCATCGCTGCCGTGAACTCCTCCGGATCGAACGCCCTTCTTGGCCCAACGCTGTTACCGCCTCCTGGAGACTCTTGCGGAGCCGCCCTTCCAGCAACTCCTCGTCATGCCTTTTCTCCGTCCTCTGCGTTCTCTGCGGCGAGCTCCTCGCGGCGCAGTATGTGTTTCTGGATCTTGCCCACGGACGTGCGAGGAAACTCGCCGCGCGTCTCGACGAACTCCGGCACTCTGAACTTGGACAGGCGCGCCGCGCAGTATTCGATGATCTCCCGCTCGGTGGCCCGCTCGCCGTCCTTCAGGATTACGAACGCCTTGATGGACTCGTCGCGCATCTCGTCAGGGACGCCGATGACCGCGGCGTCGGCGACCTTGGGATGCTTCTTGATAACAGCCTCCACCTCGCCCGCGGCCACGTTCTCGCCCGCGCGTTTGATCATGTCCTTGGCGCGGTCCACGAACCTGAAGTAGCCGTCCGGGTCCACCTCCACCACGTCGCCTGTCCAGAGCCAGCCGTTCCTGATAGTCCTCGCAGTCGCCTCCGCGTCCTTGAAGTAGCCCTTCATTATCGTCCATCCTGGCGTCCCTCGCACGAGCAGCTCGCCCGCCTCGCCCTCCGGAACCTCCTCCCCGTCCGGGTCCACGACCTTGCATTCGTATGGCAGGGTGGGCATCCCGATGGTCATGTTGCGCCTGGTGTAATCGACGGGGTTCGTCAGGGGCTGTCCCATCGTCTCGGTCATGCCGTATATCTGCATCAGGGAAGCGCCAAACCGCTCTTCCCACTCTGCGAGCTGCGCCTCGGTGACGTTCTGCGCGAATATGACGAGGCGGAAGCTGTTCTGCCGCTCGCGCGGGTCGCGCGGCTGGGCGAGTATCATCCGCATCGGCGCAGCGAACAGGCTGGTGATAGTGCATTCGTAGCGTATGGCCTGCTTCATGAAGCGCGACGCGCTGAACCGGGGCATCAGCGCGGCGCTCCCGCCCACGGTCAGCGAGGACATGACAGAGTAGTATTGGGCGTTGGCGTGGAACAGGGGCAGGGTAACGAGGTGGCGGTCGTCCGGGCCCATCCGCATGTTCTTGGCCAGGACCTCGCCGAGGAAGACGTAGTTGGCGTGTGTTGCCAACACGCCCTTGGGCAGGCTCGTGGTGCCGGACGTGTACATGATGGCCGCCTCGTCGAGGGGCTCGAGGTCCGCGCCGCGCAGCTCGTCGGACTGGGCCGCCACGAGGCTGTCGAAGGGCGCCGCGCCCTCCGGCGCGTCGTCCGAGCGGGCCAGCAGGACGCTGCGGAGGCTGGGGCACCGGGCCCGGACGGCCTCGATGTTCGGCAGCAGGTCCGGCTGCGTTACGCTCACGACGCTCTCCGAGTGCGCCAACGGGTACGCGAGCTCGTCCGGGGGCGAAAGCGGGTTGGTGGGCATCATCACCGCCCCGATCTTCGCGGTTGCGAACCACAGGAACATGAACTCCGGGCTGTTCGTGAGGTGGAGGTTGACCTTGTCGCCCTTGCGGACGCCGAGCTCTATCAGGGCGTTCGCTGTCCTGTTGACCATCTGGTCGAATTGGAGGTAGCTGTAGGTCCGGGCGAGCTGGTCTGCCTCTTCGAAGAATATGAAGGTCTTGTGGGGGCGCTCCTCGGCCTTCTGCTCTATCAGCCTGCGCAGATTCCGCTTTCCGACTGTGTTGTATGGCATTTGCTTGCCTCGCTAGTTCTCTTGCATGAGGGCTTCGAAGTACTCGTCAACCAGGTCGCCCTGGGGCAGCTGGATGATGAACCAGGCGAGTAGCGAGATCGCCCACACGGTGAAGGCGGCAAGTATGAGCCGTCCGGCGATATATGCGAGCATCGGTTCAGTCCAAGCCGGCTGGCGCTTCGGCGCGGTCGAGTGTCCGTCTCAAGAAGGCGGCGTCTTCCATGGCCCACTCGTCGAGATTCGGAGGCGTCGAGTCCGCATAGCCGACCTGTCGGATGATCGACTCGTCGAAGTCGTACTCCGTGTGGACCGATATGGGGCCGTCGAATCCGACGCGGCGCAATGCCCCGATGCACCTGTCCCAGTCTATGCTGCCGTCGCCGAGCTTCACGAACTTAGGGGTGTATCTCGGAGTCTCGCCGGGCGGGCGCGGCGCGTGCCGCGCATCCTTGGCGCCGATGATAGAGAGGCGGCCTTCGAGCATGGCGAAGCCCATGTCCCAGTCCTCGCCGTCCAGGGCCATGTGGCCGGTGTCCGGATATGCGCCTACGAGCCGGGCGTCGAAGCCGTGTATGAGGTGCATCAGGCCGGCGCAGTTCGATCCGAGGTTGGGGCCGCTGTGGACCTGGTAGCAGGTCTGGACTCCCCACTGTTCGCTGAGCCGCGCGAAGCCTTCGAGAGCGTCGCGAGCGCGGCTGACCGCATCCCAGTATCGGTCGCCCTTCGAGAACCTCCAGAAGCCCAGCTTGAGCCGGGGGACGCCGGCTCGAGCGCAAGCCTCGTAGAGACGAGCGGCCTCGGGCGACGCTGGGTCCACCATGTCCACGGGGGCCGTCGCGAGGGGGAACGCGATGCCCATGTCCGCCCAGAGACGCGCGGCCGCGGGCAGGGTATGGACGGCATTGCAAGGGTTGACCGGGTGGCCCTCCCTGACGTTGACGTCGATGCCGTCGTAGCCAAGCTCGGCGACCTTGCGGCCCAGTCCTTCGACCGTCAGCGCTCCGAAGAACTTGGAATTGAGGATGATATTCATGCAGCTCGTGAGTGGCGAACCGGCGTTCTCGGTCAGCGTCCGCCGAACTTGATTCTGGGGTCCACGATGGCGAGCAGGATGTCCGATAGCAGAGTGCCCACCACGGTCATAATGCCCGCGAGCAGGACGATGAACCCGGCCAGGTAGACGTCCTCGTCCTCGATTGCAGTCAGCAGCACGGGGCCAATCGTCGGCAGGCTGAGCACGACGGAGACGATGACGCTGCCGCTTATGAGGGCTGGGAGTAGGTACCCTATCGTGCTGATGAGCGGGTTGACGGCGACACGCACGGGGTACTTGAGTATCAGCCTCCAAACGTTGACGCCCTTGGCCCTGGCCGTGACGACGTATGGCCTGTTGAGCTCGTCCAGCAGGTTGTTGCGCATGATGCGTATGAGGCTGGCGGTTCCCGACGTGCCGAGCACGACGGCGGGCACCCAGAGATGGGAGACCAGGTCGCGGAGCTTGGCGATGCTCCAGGGCGCGTTCTGGTAGTCCGCGGAGAAGAGGCCGCCCACGCTCTGATCGAAGTAGGCGAACGCGATGTACATGAGGACGAGGCCCAGCAGGAAGTCCGGGACCGCCAAGCCGGTGAATCCGATGAAGGTGAACACGTAGTCGCCGACCGAGTGCTGCCTGACCGCGGAGTAGATGCCTATTGGAATCGCCAATGTCCAGGTAACCATGATAGTGAAGCCCGTCAAGGCGATGGTCATCCATAGCTTTTCGCCGATAACCTGCTTGACGGAGACGAAGTTGACGAGCCCGCCGCCTGTGGGGCCGAAGGACCTCCCCAGGTCGCCGTGCCGCAGCATGTTCCACATCCAGGTCCCGTACCGGAGGTATATGGGCTTGTCGAGACCGAGGTAGAGCCGCATCTGGTTGACTATCTCACGGCTGTGGCCGGCGTCTCCGACCAGGAAGGTTGTCCTGTCGAACCTGTTCTCCGCCAGATCGCCTTCCGGCAGCTCGACGATGAAGAAGGCGAGGACGGAAATCGCCCAGATGGTGAAGACGCCCAGCAGGGCGCGTCGAGCAATGTACTCCAACATAGGTCAACTCCCAAGTGTCGAGGAGATGGCCTGACCAAGCCCGGTTCGCGCCACTCTAATACACGTTGTCGGGCCGGTCAACCCGCCGCTGGCCCAGAACCTGATTCAGCGTGGCGGGTATCCCAAGGGTTTGCTCTGTCTCCGAATCACCCTAACCCTCTCCCGTCAAGGAGAGGGGATAAGGCGGGACTGCCTACCCTTCATATTTCAATGGACGGAGTACTAGAACAAGTCCTCGACGGGGCAGGAGAACCCCGCTACGACGGGGGCGCCGGTCAGGGTGTCGGCCTCGGTAAGGACCTGGATGTCGTTCGGCGACTTGTAAATCGCGACCGTCCTCGTCTCTGGGTAGATGATCCATACGAGGCGTGAGCCGTACTGGAGCCACTGGCCGGCCTTGGCGAGTGTGTAGCCCTCCGAGTCGCCGGGCGAGACGACTTCGACCGCCAGGTCGGGGGCAGATTCCATGAATCCGTGGGGGAGGCCGCCAGGCGGAAGCCGGTCATTCGCAACGAATGCCACGTCCGGCGCGCGGACCGTATCAGGGTCTCGCGCTAGGATGAACCCCGTCTCCGCCGCGAAGACCTCACCCAAGCCGCGCCGCTCGACGTGGGCGCTGAGACGCGCTCCTATCTTGATTGCGGCCTTGCCATGCCTTGCGCCTGCGGGCGCCAACTCTATCACCTCACCGTCCAGCATCTCGAGCCGCCTGCCGGGGGCGTCGAGGTCCAGGAGGTCCTCGGCTGTTCGCGGCGTCGTTGTGGTGGTCATCTGTAACTCCCGCGTCTCCTACCCGCTGGACCTGGGGACGGCGGCCGGCCTGATTTGCCTTTCGTGGTTGGTCATCCCATTACGCCAAGCTGGTTTGGGCGGTACTGGATGGACTCGGCTAGGTGTGAGACGCCGATGGTGTCCTCGCCGGCCAGGTCCGCTATTGTGCGGGCGACCTTGAGGACGCGGTGGTATCCGCGGGCGGACAGGTGCATCTGCTTCATCGCGGCCTGCAGCAGGCCCTTGGCGGCGTCATCCAGTGGGCAGAAGTCCCAGACTTCGACGGGGCCCATCTCGGCGTTCGTGAATATGCTCTTGCCCGCGAGCCTTTGGCGCTGGACCTGGCGGGCCCGTTCGGCGCGCTCTCGCACGGAGTCGGAGCTTTCCGCGTTCTGGGGCGTCGCCAGCTTCTCGTACTCCACGCGCGGCGCTTCGATGAAGAGGTCTATGCGGTCCAGCAGCGGGCCGCTGATGCGCTTCTTGTACCGGGATATGACGCTGGGCGAGCAGGTACACTCTTTCACCGGGTCGCTCGAGTAGCCGCAGGGGCACGGGTTCATCGCCGCGACGAGCATGAAGTTCGCGGGGAAGGTAACGGTGCCCTGGGCGCGGCTTATGGTTACGACCTTGTCTTCCAGGGGCTGGCGGAGCACTTCGAGCACGGTGTGTCCGAACTCCGGCAGCTCGTCGAGGAAGAGCACGCCGCGGTGGCTCAGGGAGATCTCGCCCGGCCTGGGGGTGCGGCCCCCGCCAACCAGCCCCGCGTTGGAGATGGTGTAGTGCGGCGCTCGGAACGGCCGGTCCTCTATCAGCGGCGACGACGGCGGGAGCAGTCCGCTGACGCTGTATATCTTGGTGACGTCTAGGGCCTCCTCCTGTGTCATCGCGGGCAGTATCGAGGGCATGCAGCGGGCGAGCAGGGTCTTGCCGCTGCCCGGCGGGCCTGTGAACAGGATGTTGTGTCCGCCTGCGGCGGCGACCTCGAGGGCGCGCTTGGCGTGTTCCTGTCCGCGAATGTCGGCCATGTCGACGCCGGAGGAGGGCGCGGGTCTCTTATCGAGCCTGGCGCGGCCGTCTCTCGATACGGGCGAGATGGGGATGTTTCCGCTGACGTGGCCCACCATCGCGCCCAGGTCTCGCAGGGGTATTATCTCTATGCCTTCGACGAGAGCCGCCTCGCGGGCGTCGCGCTCTGGCACGAACACCGTGCCGTAACCTTCGTCGCGGGCTACGACGACCATCGGCAGGATTCCGGTGGTGTGCCTCAGGCCGCCGTCGAGGGAGAGCTCGCCGAGGAAGACGGCGGCTTCGGGGATGCTTTCGACCTGGCCGGAGCTCTGGAGGAGCGCAAGCGCGATGGGGAGGTCGTATGCTGGGCCCGCCTTGCGGAGGTCGGCGGGAGCGAGGTTGACGGTGATGCGGCGCATTGGGAACTCGCTGCCGGAGTTGCGGATGGCGGCCCGGACGCGCTCCCGCGCCTCCTGCACGGCGGCGTCGGGCAGCCCCACGATGGTGAAGGAGGGCAGGCCGGGGGAGATGTCCACCTCAACCTCGACGATGTAGCCGTCGAGGCCCACGACCGCGCACGTCTTGGCCTTTGCCAGCATTGCTGCTCCGGATACGAGAGAGAGGGCCTCACCATGCTACGCGGCACGGCTACGGCCGTCAATGCGTTGGGCTTTCGGGGGCCCCGCAACATGATAGCACAAGGGTTCTGTAAAGAACAAGCGGCGAGGATGAGCAGGGCAATCGCATCTTGTTCATCTTGGCGGGCGCTCCAACGTGAACTAGGGCCAACCACAATGGGTTGCCCCTGCGCGTCCCCCCGCCTGGATTTCTCACCAGGAGAGGGATGTTCGCCTCGTCCTCTGTCAGTTGGTCTTGCGCCGGCTCCTTTCTGTTGGCGCTCTGGCGGGTTCTAGCCGCCTGAATCGCCCTTATCCTAGCCCTTTCCCTTCGGGGGAGGGGACGCAGGGCGGGGCGTTTGCCCTCACCCTGGCCCTTTCCCCCGTGAGGGAGAGGGTACTTGGCGGGTCTTGCGACCCGCGCCCTATCTACTCCTGGTTCCCCCGCTCTCGCGGGAGATGAGTTTGCCTTGCAAGGCAGTGACTCCGGTACTTGCTTCGAGGATGCCGACGTCGATCGCCCGCCGATACTGGGGGTGCAGCCCCTCCTCTAACTTTCCCGGACGGCTGACGGGCCCTTGCGGGACCGCCTGCGTTTCGCGCTTGGACCTTCCACCCGCCAAGGCGTCGGGCTGCGCTGGCTACGGTCCTCCCGGTCGTCCGAGAGTCCGCACCTGGAACGGGGGAGGCGCATTTGGCACTGCGTCCTCCTGGGGGGGCGCCGAAACACAGAGCGACCTTCTCATACCGCGGGGGCCCCGTCCCAACAACAGCGGCGGCATGAATGCCCACAAGTTTTGGCAGAGGTGGGTCTGTGCTCGTTTGGAGTACGCCCCTTCGGGCCGTCTACCAGACTAGCACGGCTGTTCTCGCGGTGTCAAGGGGTGGATTGGGGCAATTTGGGAGCAATTTAGACGCGATTGCCCTGATGAGCGGACGGGGCGGCATTGCGCTAGACTATCTGCCGAGTCAAGACTGCCATACGGGGGATGTCGTGCTAGTTCTGGCGTGCTCGGCTGCCAAGCGCAATGGGGCCGGCCTGCTGCCGGCGTGGCAGCACTACGATGGGCCGGCGTGGCGGACGCTTCGCAAGCGGCTCTGTGTTAGACTGTCTGACTGAATCGGATATTCGATTGAGGACGCGCGCAGACACGTTGTGTTCTCGATGAATTCCATCTGTTAGCTGATTCGGCGGGTTACCCGATGCAATTCACGCCCAGCGAGGCAGCGGCGCATCTCAAGGAATCCATTGCGAGCTATATAGAGTCGCAGTATCGGATTTCGCATCCTCTCGTATTCGCCGAGAGGTCGGAGCTTCTGCGTCAAAGGGGCGTAACAGCCCAGGACCCATTCATCGAATCTACGCCCGCCTTCGCTGCCACGCGGCTCCTGCGGGACCTTGAACGTGAGTATCCGGAGATCATCCCCGCAGGGCTATCGGAGTTGGTGGAGCATGGCGTCCCGGTGGACAGGTTCCCTCTGTACACCCATCAGGAAGAAGCCTTGCTTGCAAGCTTCGGCGACGATGGGAATCTGCTCGTCGCCACCGGGACCGGCTCCGGCAAGACGGAGGCGTTCGTTCTTCCCATACTCGCCAGGATACTCAGGGAAGCATATACATGGACTCCTCCGAAGGCTCCCTTGGCTGATGGATATTACGATGTGGATGACGGCGTATGGCAATCCTCACGGCGTCATGAGACTCGTGAGGCCGCTCTCCGCGCTATAATCCTCTACCCGATGAATGCGTTGGTGAACGACCAGATGTCCAGGCTGCGCCGGGTGCTGGCGTTGAACGGGTCGCCGGCTTGGCAACAGCGGCGCCTAGGCGGGAATCTGATCCACTTCGGCATGTACACGAGCCTCACCCAGCCCACCAGGGGGCCTGCCCAGGAGTACAAGCGTCAGCGGTTCGAGACGTACATGCAGCAACTGAAGGAGGAGTGGGAGACTCTTACAGAGGAACTGCGGAGCGCCGGCAACTGGCCTGCCGTCGGAGGGCCGGAGATGCTCTGCCGGTGGGATATACAGGCTGCCCCACCGGATATTCTCGTGACGAACTACTCCATGCTGGAGTACATGTTGATCCGCCCGATCGAGAACTCGGTCTTCGATGCGACGCGGGGATGGCTCGAAGAAGCGGATGATCGAGTCGTCACGCTCGTGCTGGACGAGGCCCATACATACACCGGGGCCAAGGGAACCGAGGTTGCGCACTTGGTGCGCCGCCTGAAGGAGCGCTTGGGCATACAACCGGGTTCAGGCAAGCTGCGCGCCATCGCCACCAGCGCGTCGATACCTGGTGGTCGGGGAGCCGAGAGTGAATTGAAGAAGTTCACGTCAGACCTCTTCGGCGAGCCGGCGGACAGCTTTACGCTGATACACGCGGGGGTGTCTGATGATATGCCAGCCGCGCGCTCCCCCGACTCTCGCTCCATGGAGGCATTCGCGCAGTTCCACGACACGTTTACTCAGAGCGACCCATGGCCTGGGATTCGGGCGCTGTCTCAATCCTTGGATTTGGGTGAGCCGGACGACAGAGAGGATGCTCAGGTTGCCCTGTACCGCCTCCTAGAGGACAACGAAGACCTGCAATGGGTCAGGGCGAGAACGGCCCGGAACGCCACGAGATTGTCGGAACTAGCTCGAGACCTCTGGCCGATTGATATGGAGCAGGCAACCAAGGAACGCTCGACCGCCGGACTTCTCGCCGCTGGCAGCTTTGCCCGTCCAATGCCGTTGCCTGACACTCCTCCAATACTCTCGATGCGGATACACGCATTTTTCCGGGGAGCGCCGGGCTTCTGGGCATGTCTGAATCCCGAATGCCCGGAGGTGCAGGAATCGTACAGAGGGGAACGGCCTGTGGGGAAGATATACACGGACCCCCGCCCCTGGTGCAGTGAACGATGCGGGGCGAGGGTGTTGGAGTTGTTCTCGTGCCGCAAGTGCGGATTGCTCTTCGTGGGCGGAATACCGGACAAGGGGGATGGAGGGCTCTGGCCATGGAGCGATGATTTCATCAGTGGCGAGGTCAGAGACCTCGGCGATTATCAGGTATTCGGCGTCGAACGACCGCACGACGAATACAACGTACAGTATCGCTCGACCAAGACCACCCTTCCATGCGTCGGTGGGACCCCAGCCGCGCGCCTGTCGTTTGGCGTCAACCCCGCCACAGACTATCGAGATGGACGCGAACTCAGCCCGTTTCCGAACCAGTGTCCTCGGTGCCAGAACTACCGCAGTCCGGGCGAGGGCAGGGAGATAATAGAGCCTCTGAGGACTCGCGGACCTCGTTCCATCTCCGTGGTTATGGAGGATACTCTGCGCGTGCAGCCGGGCGGCTCTGAACCTGCCAGCCGGGGAAACCGCAAGGCCCTCGTCTTCTCCGACTCTCGGCAGGATGCCGCTCAACTGGCAGGCGATATGAGAACGGATCATCGGAACGATGTGTTCCGCCAGTTGCTCTATCGCGTCCTGCATACCTGCGCGAAATGCGGTGGGTCCGGTATTCGCAGAGAGGAGGCCGCCTATCAGATAGGTCAAGAGCCTGCGGCCACGGAGACGAGATGCGATGGGTGCGGGGGCGATGGATATGCGCCGCGGCCGTCTCCGATACCCTACAGGGACTTGCGAAGCCGCGTCATAGATATGGAAGTCGATAGGGAGGTCGATCCGACTGTCGGGCATTTGCCCGCCACCTTCAAGAGACTGGACGATGACTACGGCGAGGTCTATCGCGAGGCAGAGATAGCCTTCGACATATCGGCGAGGAGGGAGATAGCCGAGGCTGACTTTGGCTTGGAACCGCTCGGTCTCGCCATGTGGTCGGTGAAGCTGCCAGAGCATACCGGCCAGTTCGAGCCGCTGAGTCAAGAAGAGTCTCGCTCGTTCTTGCGGACAGTCGCGCGAATACTGGCGACCGAGAACATCCTGTTGCCACCAGAGCCTCATAAGCCGTGGGAATGGCCCTTCGATGACCGGATGCAACCATACGAACGACAACACATGATACCGGGGAGACGGCGGGAAAGCGACTACTTGGTTCCTTATAATCTGAGTCCCTATCGAAAGCTGGGCAGGTACGTTGGGGCCGTAGCGCGAGTTCTTGCGGATGAGGGCCGTCTGGGAAATGTAGAGGGATGGCTGAAGGAATTGTACTGGCCCTTGTGGAATGCCCTGAGAGGGTTCAGGGTTCTCGTACCTGCCGGACGCAGGATTAAAAGACAGGTGCCGCATGGCATCCGTATAGACTCGTTCGAACTGCATCCAGTTAGGGAACAGGTGTTCAGATGCAGTGGATGCAGGTACGTGATGGGTGAGGCCCTGCTAGGCGTATGCCACAGGTGCGGGCAGGCTGTCGAACAAGTCGCTGGGGATTCCATACAGAACTTCTTCCGCAGGGCAGCATTATTCGCCAAGCCGGGTTCGGGGTATCCCGACCCTTATCCACTCCAGACAACAGACCATACGGCAGCAACCGAGCGGCACGAGGCGAGGGACATCGAGAGGTGGTTCCAGGACTTGTTCAGGTCATCGGAGCAGCCTGAAGACCACCGTATAGATATCCTTTCCGTGACCACGACTATGGAGATGGGCATAGACATAGGGAGTCTCCTGAGTGTGGGCCTACGCAACGTGGCGCCGACCGTGGCCAACTACCAGCAACGCGCCGGTCGGGCTGGGCGCAGGGGGAGCGCGGTTGCCACCGTGGTGACATATGCCTTGGATCGTAGCCACGACCAGTATTACTTCCACCGCCCAAAGGAGATAGTATCTGAGCCGCCTCGCGTGCCGGCTTTGTACTTGGAGAACGAGGTGATTGCCAGTCGGCACGTGCATTCGCTCGTTCTGGGAACGTTCTTCCCGAAATGGTTGTCCCGGGGAAAGTCTGCTGGGTTGTTCGAAGCGTGGGGGACAGTCGGGGGGTTCCTGGAAGGCAACGGGCGAGTGGCGCTAGAGAGATACCTCTGCGAGAACCATACAGCATTGGTCGAGCGCGCCAAGGCCGTGGTTGACGAATCCTTTGCGGACAGCCTTACAGCGTGGCTGTCTAGGCTGTCCAAAGAGGTGGGCGAGGTGGCGAATTCCGCCAGTGACCCCAATGCTGACATGATCAGGGCGTTGATGGACGCTGGATTGCTGCCAAAGTACGCTTTCCCCGTTGACGTGGTCAATCTGGCGATTCCGGACGAGGACGGGCCTGAGGACAGTTACGAGTCCCAGGACTTTGGTTCTGGGATCTCGAGAGATTTGCGTATTGCCTTGACCGAGTACGCTCCCGGCGCGGAGATAATCCGGGGGAGATTCCCGGAGACGTACATCTACCGATCAGCGGCAATCTACGACCCCTTGGCCTATCAGCCCGACTATACGCCTGACGAAAGGTTGAACGAGTGCAGGCGCTGCCGCTCCGTAACGTTGACCCCCCTCGATGAGGAGCCGGACTACCAATGCCCCGAGTGCGGTGATGCCAATGTTCTGGTCGTGCCGTATCTGAGACCACGCGGCTTCTCTGTGGATGCGGCGCTACCGGATGGCGGCAGAGAGAAGTATCGCTCCGGCGGGAGAGAGCGGGCCGGCTATGCGCCATCCGCACAACTCCTAGTGGGCATGAACGCGATAGATGGCGGACAGAACAACCCGTCGTTCGCGCCGAGCCTCTATTCGTCCGTACACGTTGGAGACCTCTTCATGCGGAATATGGGGCCTGATCGTGAGCGACCCGGATTTCTCTTGTGTCCTGCGTGTGGACGGCTCCTAGACGAGGATGGCCTGGGGGAGCATACCTATCCGGCGCACGTGCCCCCGCATCGCGGATACAGGAGTGGGCCGCGAGCGGGAAGCCGTTGTCCGAACACCACAGATTTCGACAACAGGGTGGTCCTGGGACATCGGTTCAGGTCCGAGGTAATCCTGCTGGCGCTGGACATGCCGAATTTTCTGGACGCTCCATTTATCGAGCCGTCGGGCCGCGCTGTTTGGCACTCGTTCGGGACCTTGATGGGTGAAGCCGCGGCGAGAGTATTGCAGATTGATCCTGATGAGGTGAAGGTCGGCGTTCGCCCGATGCGGGACTCGTTCGGACGTGTACAGGGTGAGGTGTTCATATACGACGATGTGCCTGGAGGAGCCGGATACGCGCGAGCTATACAGGACAACCTCCACGAGGTCGCGGAATTGGCGCTGGACATGGGGCGGAGCTGCTCTAACGAGGATTGCGGAGGGGCTTGCTACCATTGTCTGCTGGGGTACAGGAACAAACATATCCATAACCTCCTAGATCGCGAGCTTGGCGCAGCCGTCTTGGAATACGTGTTGAATGGCCGCCGCCCGCATCTGTCCAAGGGGTCAGGTGAGCGGATGGCGGCTGGGTTGAATGAGTACATGAGGTCGAGATGGAGTCTTATCCGCTCGTCAGCGCCGTTCCACGCCGTGTTCGATACCGGCAGTGAGAACCTTGTCGGGGTACGGACAGTACATCCATTTGACGCCCGGCCTGCGGCGGATGCGCTCATGGAGCTTCTGCGGGCAACAGGAATCCGGCCAAGGGTCTATACAAGCTTCGATCTGCTGCGCCGGCCCTTCTGGGTGGCGAACGAGCTGTTCAAGTCTTTCAAGGGCTGACACGATGGTGTTGACACAGACAATCGCCGCCGAAGAAGTTGCAAGTGTGGAAGGCATTACACTGAATGGCTACCGTAACGGCGTTTCGCCTGTGCCAAGCGGAGAGTGCGTGGATAGAGACGCGTTGCGTAGGGAGATCGAGGACCATCTTGCGGCAATTGGTCTAAACGGACACCGGCCGGAGGGCGAGCTTGCTAAGGGCGCCATTCGGGACATTCACCGTTTTCACAGAGAGACAGCTCAAGAGCGAATACACCGGGCATTGAAGGGTAAGTTGGAGCGCTTCCGTGGCGAGATCGCAAACGGCGACGAGGTGGAACCAGAGGCGATTCGGCCCGAATTGGTCGAGGCTCGGTCGGGGACGTCGGACGGCGACCTCTTTAGGTTCGCCACTCTCATGTGGTCCATACCCGTGTCGCAGGGATATGGCCGAAGGCTGCGCTATCTCGTCAAAGACCGAACCAACGGGAAGCTGATAGGGCTGTTCGCGCTGGGAGACCCTGTCTTCAATCTTGCCGCCCGTGACAGGTGGATAGGCTGGAACCAGTCCGACAGGCGAGAGAGGCTCGTCAACGTGATGGACGCCTATGTCGTCGGCTCTGCGCCGCCCTACGCTGACCTGCTGGGAGGGAAGCTGGTTACTTCTCTCATTGCCTCGAGAGAAGTTGCCCAGGCGTTCGAGAAGCGGTATGGGAAGCGTCGTGGCGCCATTAGCGGGAAGCGGAAGGGCGCGCGCCTAGCCCTTGTGACAGTTACGTCTGCCCTTGGAAGATCGTCCATGTACAACCGGTTGAAGCTCATTGAGGGCACCCGTCCAGTAGTGGTCCTACATAAGCTTGGTACGACCATAGGGTATGGACACTTCCAGATCACGGATGGCCTGTTCTTGCAGTTGCGGCGGGTTCTTCAAGAGGACGAGCATTGGTATGCGGATGGACACCAGTTCGGCGATGGACCCAACTGGCGCATCAGAGTTGCGAGGGTAGGGCTGGGAACGATCGGGTTAGACCCTGACGAGATACTCAAGCATGGTATCAAACGCGAAGCTTACGCGATGCCAATTGCAAGTAACGCGCGAGATTTCCTTGCGGGCAGAGATGATGAACCGGCGTTCGACCACCTGACCGTTGACGAGATATCCGATCTGGCGCGGGAGCGTTGGGTGGTTCCACGGAGTAGAAGGAAGCCGGACTATCGCCAGTTTCGTAGAGAAGAGTTCTTGCCTGACTTGCAGCCCTAATTCTCCTCCTCGGGTTTGTATTGGAGGCGGGCTGGGAGGGTGGCGGTGAGGCCTAGGGATAGGAGGAGGCGGTGGGTTATGAAGTCTATTGTGTCGGCGGTGGTCTGGGGGTTGAGGTAGAAGGCTGGGTGGGGTGGGAGTATGGTTGCGCCGAGGCGGGCTATCTTGGCGAGGTTTTCGAGGTGGATGGCGTTCATTGGGGTTTCCCTGGGGATTATTACCAAGGGGTTGCGTTCTTTGAGGGCCACGTCGGCTGCTCGGCGCATGAGGTTGTCGGAGAGGCCGGTCGCTATGGCGGCGGCGGTTCCCATGCTGCAGGGTACGATTGCCATGCCATGCACGGGGTAGGTTCCGCTGGCTATGGGGGCGGCGAGGTCGCCGATGGGGTAGGTGGTGAATAGGCCGGTGTCGGTCCAGCGCTCGATGGCTTCGCCGAAGGATTCGGCCATTTCGCCGCGCCAGACCATTCTTGCGGCTGGGGATATGGTGGCTATGACGGGCCATTCGAGGGCTAGAATGCGCTCGACGGCGGCGTGGGCGAGGGCGGAGCCGCTTGCGCCCGATATTCCTATGATTACGGGTTTCTTGTCCATGGGGCTAATTTACCACAGATAACACGGGGGCAGCTTGGCTGAATCGGCTCATGGCATGAGCGTCGAGACCAGGACGGCGACGAATATGGCGGTGGAGACGTAGGCGTTGATTCGCATGAATGCCATGCCCATCTGGGAGAGGTCGCTTGGGGATATGATGCGGCGCCTGTATGCGAGGAGGGCGGCGGCGGCGGCGCATCCGATGAAGTATGCGAGCGGCAGCGACAGGGACAGGCCGAGCGCCAGTAGGCATATGACGGCGAGCGCGTCGAGGGCGGCGGAGATTCGGAAGGCTGCCGGGATTCCGAAGCGCTGGGCGACGGAGTGGAGACCGCGCTCGACGTAGAAGTCGCGGTCCTGGGCGTGGTAGAGGATGTCGAAGCTGGCGGCCCATGCGGCGACGGCGCACGAGAGGAGCGCGGGTTCCCACGCGAGGCTGCCCCTGACGCCTATCCAGGCGGCGGATGGGGCTATGGCGAGCGCCCAGCCGAGGAAGAAGCTGGCGGCCCACGTGAACCGCTTGGCGAATGGGTAGGCTATGAGGTATGCGGCGGCGACGGGCGCCAGCGCCAGGGCGAGGGGGTTGAGCTGCCACGCGGCTATGAGTAGGAGGGCGGCTGCCACGGCGGATAGGGCGTATAGGTCGGCCGCCTTCAGCAGGCCGCTGGGCAGGTGCCGCATGGCCGTCCTGGGGTTGTCGGAGTCTATGTGGCGGTCTATGATGCGGTTGGCTGCCATGCCGAGGGTTCGCGCTCCGACCATTGCGGCGGATATCCAGGCGAAGGCGTGGAGGGTTGGCATGCCGTCGGCGGCGAGCAGCATCCCGGAGTAGGCGAAGGGCAGGGCGAATATGGTCTCCTGGAAGCGCACGGCGTCCAGGAAGAGGGGTAGCCTGCGGGCGATGCCGAGGGCTTTCGCGGTTACAGGCCGTACTCGGTCCATCTTCGGTCGACGAGGCTTTTTATCTCGCCGCTCATGACGATTTCGGCGGGCCATTCGCGGCTGCGGCCTTCGTTCGCGCCCTTGGCGGTGGCGTCTATGCCGATCTTGCTGCCGAATCTGGGGGTGGAGGCCGCGTGGTCGAGGTCGTCGGCGGGTCCGTCCACGAACAGGATGTCGCGCTTGGGGTCTATGTTGGCTCCGACGCGCCAGGCGGCTTCGGATAGGTCGTGGACGTTGACGTGGGCATCGAACACGACGATGCCCTTTACGAGGGCCATCTGGCCCAGCCCCCAGAGCGCGTACATGACCTTCTGGGCGTGGCCGGGGTATTCCTTCCTGATGGATACGAGGACGTAGTTGGTGAATATGCCCTCTGCGGGCATGTTCATGTCCACGACTTCGGGGATGGTGAGCTGGAGGGCTGGCAGCATGATGCGCTCGCTGGCCTTGCCCATGAAGAAGTCCTCGGACGGGGGTCTGCCGACCATGGTGGTCGGGTAGATTGGGTCGCGGCGGTGCGTGATTGCGGTGAGGTGGAATACGGGGTATTCGTCGGGCAGGGAGTAGTAGCCTGTGTGGTCTCCGAAGGGACCTTCGGCGCGGGTCTCGCCGGGGACGACGTATCCTTCGAGCACGATTTCGGCGTGGGCGGGCGCTTCGAGGTCGATGGTCTTGCACCTGACGACCTCGACTGGCTCTTGGCGGATGACGCCTGCGGCGGCGATTTCGTCCATGTCTGGCGGGAGCGGCATGGAGCCGGCCCACATGGTGGCGGGGTCTCCGCCGAGGGCGGCGGCGACTTCGAGGCGCTCGGCGCGCGCCTGCTCGCCGGCCCTGAAGTGGCGCGCGCCGACCTTGTGGCTCTGCCAATGCATTCCGGTCGTCCTGCGGTCATAGACCTGCATTCGGTAGGTGCCGACGTTCCGCCGGCCGGTCACGGGGTCCCTGCTGATGACAAGGGGCAGGGTGATGAATCGGCCGGCGTCTTCGGGCCAGCATTTCAGGATGGGGAATCGGTCGAGGTTTGCGTCGTCGCCGGTCAGCACGACCTCCTGGCATGGGGCGCTGCGGACCATCTTGGGCTGGCTCCTGGCGAGGCCGGCGAGGTCGCCCAGTGTGCGGAGCTTGTTCACGAGGCCCGCCGGCGGGCCCTGGGTGAGGCCGATGAGCTTTCGGACGCGGGCGGCTATCTCCTCCACGTCTTCGACGCCCAGGGCCCATGCTACGCGCTGGTGGGAGCCGTAGATGTTGATGAGGGCGGGCATGTCGAATCCCTCGACGTTCTCGAAGAGCAGCGCGGGGCCGCCGGACTTGACCATGCGGTCGGCGATCTCGCAGATTTCGAGGTCGCGGCTGACGGGGGCGGCGATGCGCTTGAGCTCGCCGCGCTCTTCGAGGAATGAGACGAACTGGCGCAGGTCTTGGAACTTCATGGCGCGGCGGCTTCCCTGATGGCGGTGGAGGATATGTCGAGGCGGAACCTGGACTCCGGGATTGGCGTGAGCATGTCCGCGAACACGGGGGGCGCCTCGATCTCTTCGGCGGAGCGGAACCTGCCGCCGTCGAGCCTTCCCGCGACGAGGAATCGGCATCCGCGCTCCCGGATTTCCGAGAGGGCGCGGCGCATGCCTTCGGGGCTGCCGCCGTAGTACCTGGGGTCGAACAGGCGCTCGGCGGTGTCCCGGCCAATTACGAAGGTTACGTTGGGTAGGATGCGGGCCTTTTCGACGAAGGTGGGGGCCCGGGTGAGCGCTACGTCGGACACGCCCTCGAACTGGCGCAGCCGCCTGGAGATTTCGTCCTCGCCGAGAGGGGGCTTGTCCACGTTCAGGACGGACAACTCGAAGGCGGTCTCGACGCCGAGCATCTGGGACGCTGTCCTGGCGAGCGCCAGGTGGCCGTCGTGCAACGGGTCGAACGAGCCGGATAGCAGCGCTCGATGGCTGGACGCCGCGGCGGACGGTGTTCCGTTCCTGTCCACGGCGACGCATTGGAGCGCGCCTCCCAGCAACTCGCGCAGGGGTGCGCGGGGTTCGCTCGGCAGGGTTTCGAGGAGCTCGCTGGGCAGCAGTCCGAGCTCCGCGTCGAAGCTCACGCCGCACTCTTCGGCGAGCAGCCGGATTATGAGCCTGCTAACAATGCCGTCTTCCACGGTCCTGCCGCGTAGTCCCTTTTCGAGGGTTACGCCGTATCCACTCTGGCCCCTGGCGGAGCGTGAGGCGACATAGCATCGGTGCTGGCCGCGCTTGGGCCTGTCGGTGCTGATGGTTGCGGTTGCGCCGATTCCGATTGTGGGCGCGGCGTCTGCCAACTGGCTCGCGCGTTCGAAGGCGCGGCGGGACATCTCCAGGGCGACCTCTTCGGACACGACCTGCTTGGGAGAGAAGGCGAGGTAGTCTTCGAGCGCCGCGGATGCGTAGGGGACGGTGATTTCGAGGATGGTGCGCGATGCGCCGGGGACCTGGAGGAGCCAAGTGACGGCGCGCCCGCCCGCCCCAGCCGCGGTGATGACGGCCATGGCGGGCGATGCGTGGATCCCCTCGATGGTTCTTCTGATTGCGGCGTCCATCACGGGGCTATTATGACTGCCTGCGGATTCGACAGGCAACCGCGCCGTGAGGGTTGCGCCGCCATTTTCATGCTTGGGGGCGTTCGTCGGTCTGCCGGGTCGAATCGCGCCTGAATGTCAAGAGCCTGCTGGGAAACCGCTTCTACCTACCCTTTCGTTGGCGCCGCCGCTCCGCCCGGTTATTCGGTGGGAGAGGCTTGTCCGGTGGCTGACTTGGCAGGGGGACACCCACCGCAGGCCCCTGCTGAATGGAACCCATTCGGACCCAGGCTCGCTCACGGTGATTCTCAATGATCTTGTGTGCCGGCGTGCCGGAGAACGTGTGCATCGTCGCATGGTGAACCGAGAGAACCACATCCTGAAGCTGGTTGTCGTCTTCCAAGTCAACTACTCGCACCCCATTGTCACGAGCCTGCTGGCGGCCAACACGCCGTCCGTGCGAGCGAAATGATTCGTAGTCTGCGAACCAGGCCGCGATCTCCTTGGACTTGGTGGCGGCATCCTCGTCGCCCGATAGCATGTAGCGTTCTAGCCATCCAGCGACCATTTCGGATGCCAGTTTCTTGGAGTCCGCGCATTGAGTCAGCAGACCGGGCGCGTATGTCCTGAGAATCGGCATCCAAGCGGCGAGGTTCTCCGGGGTTCTGCACTCGCGCTTGGCAAGTTCAAACTGATTGAGTATCGCCTGGGCCGGCGCCGATCTCGCTCCTTCGGGCGTGGAGATGATGAACTGCGGGTCGATGGGCCCGAGTTGCGAGTGCTGAGCCATGACCAGTTCATCGGCGGAGAGCGCTACCATAGTCGCTGCGGACATAGCCGCTACGGGTACAAAGACCCTGATATGATCGAATCGCGCTCTCAGGTACTCCACAAGGGACTCGGCAGCCTCCGCCGAGCCTCCTGGACTATGCACAATGAGGTCCAGCTCCCGTTCGCCAAGGTTGGAAACCGTCTCCATCAATCCCTGAACATCAGCCAGCCCGATTTGTAACTCCGCAGGCGGAATTGCACGGGATTCAAGCCATGCAGTCGCATAAAGTATGACCGCCCTTCCGGTTCGATCAGCCATCCGACGCAGGTACTTCCTACGAACGTTGTCATAAGCGGATGGGGTAGTGGACTCCTTGATCTCTTTTAGAATTTCACCCCATGTGGGCATCGACTCTCCCATCTATGTTCGTAGAATCTGAGGTGTATACTATCTCACTATCAGGCACTGAGGCGGACGCCTGAACGTAGACGTTCTCTATCCTCTCATAGAGTTCCATCAAGTCGGCCACACCTGCCTCCCTGTTTTCGAACTCGTCCACTAGCGATTCCCGCTCTTGATCCTTGGTGGTCATGTGGCGCCCCTCCTCCTTGCCTTGAGGCTAATATCATATCACGTGGAGGTTGTGCTTGCACTAGCGACCTCCTGCTCACTCCACCGTCAACGGCGGCTGGATCACGACCATCTCCTCTGGGATGCCGAAGCTCTCCGCCGCCCCCGTATTAATCTTCCCCTCTGGGGAAGGAACAAGAGGTGCGGCGGTCCAGTTGCCTGGAATGCTCTATTTTCATGGTAACGACGAATGCGGATACCTAGCCCTGTCAGTCTCTAGAGCAACGAGAGAGGTTAGAGGAGGTTGATGAGCCTTGGCCTGAGCGCTATGCGTATGGCGGAGAGGGCGATTGCGCCGATTATGATTACGCCGATGGCTGACCAGCTCCATCCTTCGACGACGAGACCGAGTGCGGCGCCGGCGGCTGGAGGGTGCTCGGCGTTGGTTACCACCATCAACGCCACGCTGAACCCGACGGTGAGGGCGGCGATGGCGCTGAACAGGGCGCCCGATGACTCTACGGCGGAGGCGATTTCGGGGATGCCGATGATGGCTGCCACTAGGGAGCCTGCCGCTACTCCGGCAAGGTGGCCGCCGATGACCTTGCGCGGGGTTGCTGCAACGCTGTCCGGGACTACGAATATAATGAAGACCGTGGAGGCCATCGCGACCACTATGGCAACGTTCAGGAAGACGTCGGTGACGACTAGAATGACGAGCAGCGACAAGGTTGCGAGGAGGGATTGGAAGGCATAGGTTCGGCCGCGCCCCGCCAAGCGGGGGTCGAAGAGCGCCGGGGTGACTCTCCGTATCCTGACGAGTAGGCGGCCCTTGTGGTGTTGGCTCGGCCTGTGCATCGAATCCCCGCCGGTTGCAGTCGTGGTCTAGGGGTCCCGCTTCGTGGGAACGACGGGAGCCTCAACCTGTTTGTGGTGTCCGCGACCGGGCAGCCGTCCCAGCTATTTGCCCATCCTCAATTTGACGAGCGAGGCGCAACCATTGTGTACCGAGGGGCGGGCTGCTGTCCAGTCCGTCCGATGGACTCGGCGGCGGCGCTACTCCCGCAGGCCTGCGAGGATTGCGTCGGCCAGCTCCATCGTCTTGAGGGCGTCGCTTAGGTCTGCGGCTGGCGGCGATATGGGGGTGTCGTTCCTGACGCAGTCTATGAAGAAGCGGTCGAGCTCGATGCCGCCGCCGCTGCCGTTCGGGTCGTGGAGGTCTGTGCGCCCGTCGTGGGTGAGCGCGAAACCCTGGGTGATTCCCTCTAGGTAGGCAGATATGTCTCGGCCGTGGAACTCGTAGCGCTGGAGCCGCTGGGGGCCGGTGTAGTTCGCCATGAGCTGCGCGACGCACCCGTTCTCGAACACGACGAGTGCCGCGTAGACGTCCTTGTGGGCGGAGATGGCGCGCCGGGTTGCGCAGTGTATCTCGGCCACGTCGGATCCTACGACAGCCCTCACGAGGTCTATGGCGTGTATTGGCGTTTCCAGGAGCGCGTTGTCCAGCATGACATCCGGGAACTTCCCCGACGCCTCGGCGCTGGTGATGCTCTTGTGGAACTCGCCCAGGGCCTGTGTCACCGGGCCGCGCTCTTCTATCATCGCCCGCGCCTGCGTGACCATCGGGTGGAAGCGGCGCTGGAATCCGACCATGCCCTTCGCGCCGGTCTGGTTGGCGGCCTCGAGCAGGCTTGCGGTCTCAGCCGCGCTCATGCCAGGCGGCTTCTCGACGAGCGTGTCGATCCCGCGTTCCAGGCACGGCAGGGCTGCCTGGCCGTTCAGGTGCGCGGGCGTGGCGACGACCACGGCGTCGATGCCCCCGGCGTCCAGCATGTCGTCTATGCTGGCGTAGCGGGCCGCTATGCCGAACTCGTCGGCCGCCGCGTCGCGCGCCCCGTCCACGGGGTCGCACACCGCCGCCATCTCCACGTCCTCGAAGGCGCTCATTTGGCTCATGTGGCCGCGCCGGTTGCGGCCCCCGCATCCGATGAAGCCGACCCTGACCTTGTTCATGGCTGTCTCCTGGCCGCGCCCACCGCCGGGGATTGGGTTCTGGCTTGCGCTGGATGACGGAGGCGCGGGCCTGGTTGATTTGACATCAACTATAGCCGTTATTACACTCCGGTACACCCCCGGCGGAGGCAAGAGCGATGGGAGAGAACGGAATCGCTGACGCGGCGCACCTGATGCGGCGGGCTGGCTTCGGGGCTTCTAGGAGCGAGCTTGAGGAGTACGCCCGCATCGGCTACGACGACCTCGTAGATATGCTCGTCGAGCCGGAGGGTGTCCCCGACGTGGACCAGGACATAATCGAGCGCTACTACTTCGGGGAGCACTACAACATCCGGGTGGGCGAGTGGTTCTACCGGATGCTGAACAGCAAGCGGCAGCTGCAGGAGAAGATGGCGCTTTTCTGGCACCACGTGTTCGCCACGGGGCTGGCCAAGAACGAGCACATGCTCTCCGCCTCGAACCAGATAGAGATGTTCCGGCTGGTCGGCCTGTCGAACCTCCGCGAGATTCTGACCGAGCTCTCCAGGGACCCGGCGATGATCTTCTGGCTCGACAACAACGAGAACCGCAAGGGCGAGCCGAACGAGAACTATGGGCGGGAGCTTCTGGAGCTCTTCTCGATGGGGGTGGGCAGCTACACAGAGCAGGACATCAAGATGGCGGCCCGGGCTTTCACCGGGTGGACATTCACGCAGCCCGTCCCGCTGTATCCGCACGGCTACTACCCGGCCCGCTTCGTGAAGCGGAGCGACTATCACGACGATGGAGCCAAGACATTTCTCGGCGCGACGGGCGCGTTCGACGGCGAGGACATCATCGGGATGATAGTCGAGCAGCCGGCTACGCCGGTCTTCATTTCCAGGCACCTGTACAACTTCTTCGTGGCGGACGAGCCGCAGGTCCCGGCGTGGCCCATCGAGCCGCCCCGGGACCCCGAAGCTATACGGACGCTGACGGCCGCCTATTTCGAGTCGGGCGGAGAGATGCGCGAGGTGATGCGCGTACTGTTCAAGTCCGATTTCTTCAAGCACGCCCGGTTCGCCAGGGTGAAGAGCCCGACGGAGCTCGTGACGGGCGTGCTGAAGCTCGTCGGCACGTATCGAGACCCCGACCCGGACCTGATGCAGTACGCGAGCGTGACGGCCCTGATGGGCCAGGAGTTGCTGAACCCGCCAACGGTCGAGGGATGGCACACCGGCAGGGAGTGGATAGACGGCGGAACGATGAACGAGCGGATCAACTTCGCCGCCGACGAGGTGAGCGACGCGGGCAAGCCCGGCATCAGGGAGATAGTCGCGCGCATCGAAGCCGACATGCCCGCGTCAGCCGAGGATCTGGTTCACCGCTGTCTCGACCTGGCCGGCCCGCTTGAGGTCGGCGAGGATACTCGCTCGGCGCTGCGAGGCTACGCGGAGTCGTGCGGGGAGTTGGATTTCGCGGGGGACGAGGGCCGCAAGCACGCCTCCACTCGCATCGTGAACATGCTTCGGCTCATCGTCTCGACCACCGAGTACCAGCTCGCATAGCGGGAAGCAAGACCGATGCCCAGGCCATACGGACTGTTGAGGGCGGGATTTCCATACGTCAAGACGCTCGGGATGCGCCGCCTCACGAACTTCCCCGTGGACGTCGCCATAGGCAGGGAGGGCCGGCTGTACATCCTGTGCCGCCAGGAGAGCGCCGCCGCGCTGATCCGCAGGTACACGGTGGAGGACGAGGACCTTGGCGAGATCGGCAAGTACGGCCTCGGCGACGGCGAGATGAAGTGGCCGGTCTCTATCATCGCGGACGCCGACGAGAACCTCTATGTCTCGGACGAGGCGGCCCATCGCGTCGTCTCCTACAGCATGGAGGGCGAGCGCCTGGGAAGCTGGGGCGAGCATGGCGCGGGTCCAGGGCAGTTGGACCGCCCGGCGGGTATCGCCTTCGACGCCGACGAGAATATCTACGTGGCCGACGCCATGAACCACCGCGTGCAGAAGTTCACCAAGGACGGCCGGTTCATCCTGGGCTGGGGCAGCCGCGGCCGCGGCGCGGGCGAATTCGACATGCCATACGGGGTCGCGGTGGACGACGAGGGATTCGTCTATGCGGCGGATTGGCGGAACGACCGGATCCAGAAATTCACTGCCGAAGGCGAGTTCGCGCTCGCGTTCGGGAGCCCGGGCTCCGGGGACGGCCAACTCGACCGGCCATCGGGCATAGACGTGGACTCCCACGGCGACGTGTACGTTGCTGACTGGCGCAACGACCGTGTGCAGCTATTCAACCACGAGGGGCGTTACGTGCAGAAGTTCCTGGGCGACGCCTCGCTGTCCAAGGTGTCGCGGGAGTACATGCTCACGAACGCGAGCCCCAACCGGATGCGGGACATGGCGGACCTGGAGCCGCAGAAGTACCTGAGAAGGCCCAGGTCGGTGGCGGTGGACGAGGACGGCCTCATGTTCATCGCGGACAACGGCTCCTACCGGGTGCAGGTGTACCGCAAGGAGGCCATTCCGCTCTCGCCGCGCGAGATGGGCCCGCCGCGCCGCTCCCCGACGCTGCAACAGGAATAGGACAGCAGGGAGGCGGCCCCGTTTCTATAGTGCGAGGCATACTCAAGCCCATACGGGCGGTCTTCGAGCGAATCTTCATCCTCCGGCTGATAGTTAGGACGGTGCAAGAGCTCTCCGAAGACGACGCCACCCATCTGGCGGCGGGCGTCGCATTCTACGCGCTCTTCTCCCTGTTCCCGCTGCTAATGGGGCTGACGGTCGTGCTCAGTTACATCGTAGAGCCCGCCGAAGTGAGCGATTACTTGACCCGATTCGTGGGCGGGTTCATTCCTGGCTCCGAAGAGTTGATTCGCCGCAATCTGGAAGCTGCCCTCAGGCTGAGAGGCGCAATAGGGCTATTCTCCATCGTGGGCCTGCTCTGGTCGAGCAGCGCAGTCTTTGGCGCGATAACCAGGGCGGTCAACAGGGCATGGGATGTCCATCGAGACCGTCCGGTCTACATCAGCAAGCCGCGTCAGCTTCTCATGTCGGCTGTTACAGGATGCCTCTTGGCGCTGTCCATTGCGGTGCCGACGCTTTCAAGGCTCGCCGACCGCGCCGCCGAAATAGATGCGCTGGGATCCGGTCAACTCTACGACGCGGCCCGCGTACTCGCTCAGAGCGCCTCTCTGGCCTTGGCCATAGCCATCTTCCTGGTGCTCTACAAGTTCCTGCCCAACACCAAGACGCACTGGAGATACGTGTGGGTCGGAGCGGTGGTCGCCGGTGTCCTCTTCGAGGCGTCGAAGAGCGTGTTCATCGTGTACGTGGAGCGCGTGGCGAACTTCGATAACGTGTACGGCTCTCTCTCGCCCGTAATCGCGCTGCTTCTCTGGACATACGTCAGCAGCCTCATCCTGATACTGGGGGCGGAGCTGAGCTCCGAGTACGGCAGGATGCGGAACAACGTAGAGCGGGGCCGCCTGCTGTCGGGGTCCAAGCGAAGGAGATGAGCCTGCTCGTATGCGTCTATTGCAGGGGCAGCGGCGGCTGGAGCCACTTGGGCGATTCGTTCACGTGGACGCTCGTAACCCACTTGACCCACTCGAAGCCTCGCTTTTCCGGCGCAACCAGCCTCAGCGGGTAGCCGTGCCCGCGCGAGAGCGGGCTGCCCCCGACGTGAGTCGCCAGGACGTACTCCCGCGCCTCGTCCATAGAGAATCTGCGGTAATACCCGGTGGCGGACGTCACGGTGACGCTGCTGGCGTTGGGGGTCGGACCGGCAAGGTCGAGCAGGTCTCCCAGCCGAACCCCGCGCCAAAGCTGCTCGGAGTGCCAGCCGCCGGTGCAATCTATGACCGCGGTCGTCTCGCGCGTGGGGTAGAGGTCCGGGTACTTCAACGCAACCTCGCGCTCGACCGCACCGGTCACGGCGAGCTCCCACGCGCCCGAGTCTATGTCCGGTGGCCTGTCGTTGAGCCATGAGACCACCGGGAAGCGCGTCCCATAGCGCCGTGCCGCGTCGTAGGACCCGGTGAAGCGGCGCTCCGAGCCCTTGGGACGGGTGAACGCCGACGCCGTTTCCGCCGCCTGTGTGAATAGGACACCGGCGGCGGCGATGCCCGCAAGTCTGAGGAACCACCTGCGCTCGGCCCAGAAGGACATCGGCAGCCGCCTCGTATAGACTACGGCGTGCCAGGCGACAACTGGAACGAGCGCCGCGCCGACGTAGATGTGCCAGCTGACTCCGCTGAACCACGCGATCGTGAACGGGCCGGCATACGACCACGCGAACCCCAGGCCCAGCGTGACTACGAGCATCGCGGCGAGCGCGAGGGAAGCGTATTGCCGGGGGCCGGACCGCCGCCTGCGGATGGACGACACGATGATAGCCGTCTTCCAGACCAGCGCGACCAGGATGGCGAACCCGCCTATCCTGTGGACGACGATGAAGACGGCGTCGCCCGCGGAGCCGGACACGAGGCCAAAGAATCCGCTCACCAGCTCGACGAGTATCAGGGCCAGCAGGATTGTGTTCGCCCAGAACTTCTGCATGTCTATAAGATACAACGCGCGGCAATGCAAATGCGTTGCCGCGCGTAATCACTCCTGCCGCGACTCTTGTGCCGCTAACCATATCTCCGCGCCGAACTCGGCGACGCGCCACTCAGTGGGGGGATGATATGTCTTGAAATCGCCGCTTCTGGGCCAAGTCAAGCCAGTGTTCGGATATAATGAGCCGTCGGGCCGAGCGGCTCCCATAGGAGCGTCAACAACATGAGCTTCGTGTACATCTCCGTTTCAGAGGAAGACCGGGTTGCCATGCTTCTCATGGACGACGAGACCGGGAGCCTCGAACCCATTGCGAGCTTCCCTGTGCCGGGACGCCCCGCGCCGATGGCCGTTCATCCCAGCGGGCGGTACATCTATGTGGGACGGCGCGGCGACAACCGGGTGTCCAGCTTCTCCGTGGACCGCGAGTCGGGCGACCTAACGGAGATAGGCGAGGCGGCTCTGATGTCCGACCCGTGCTACATGGCGGCGGACAGGCGCGGGCGTTTCCTGCTCTCCTCGTACTACGCGGGCGGAGGCGCAGCCGTACACCGCATCGGCAGCGGCGGCGCAGTCGCCGGGCCGGCCGCGCAGTGGATCGAGACCGCCACGGGGGCGCACTCGATTCAGACCGACGCCTCGAACCGATTCGCCTTCGTTCCCCACATAGCCGACAAGGGCCCCAACGCCATATTCCAGTTCCGGTTCGACGAGGAGACAGGGCGGTTGACTCCCAACTCGCCCGCCGTCCTCACGCCAGAGAGCGAGGACGGCCCGCGGCACTTCTGCTTCCACCCAAGCCTCGACGTGCTGTACACGTCGAACGAGCAGGACTGCAGCGTTACCGCCTACCGGCTCGACCGCTCGACGGGCGCTCTGAATGCCCTGCAGACGGTCTCGACACTGCCGGAGGGCTATACGGGCGACAACTCCTGCGCCCAGATCCAAATCACGCCGTCGGGCCGGTTCCTGTACGCGCCCAACCGGGGCCACGACACCATCGCCGGCTTCCGCGTGGACACCGCAACCGGCCTCTTGGAACCCATAGGCCATACGCCCACCGAGCGAATGCCGCGAGCCTTCAGCCTCGACCCGTCCGGCCGATTCCTGTACGCAGCCGGCCTGGACACTGGCCGCCTTGCATCCTACCGCGTCGATCAATCGTCAGGCGGTCTCGCGCCCCTGGACATCTACCCAATAGGCGCCGCCCCCATGTGGGTACTCATAGCCCCGGGCCGACCCTTGTCCTAACCCTGGCCGCAC
Source organism: uncultured Dehalococcoidia bacterium (assembly GCA_958296115.1). Classification (GTDB taxonomy): domain Bacteria; phylum Chloroflexota; class Dehalococcoidia; order Lucifugimonadales; family CAJWER01. The sequence goes on along the minus strand of OY282442.1, from coordinate 399,374 downwards.
ACATAGGACCGCCGCGAAAACGGCAAGAAGAGGACGCTGTACAGCAACGATGATCGAGCAATTCGAAGTAATCAGTTACAAGGGCCTACGGGATTTCTCGCTCGGCCCGTTGCAGAGAGTGAACCTCGTGACGGGTCCGAACGGCGTGGGCAAGACCAGCTTGGCCGAAGCCCTCTGGCTGTTCCACGGACGCTACAACCCCTCCATCCTGTGGAATCTCCACATCCAGAGGCGGGCTATGAACGAACCGAACCCGCTCGTGGGATTGGGCGGCTGCCCCGTGGAGTTGAGAGGCAGCGAGGACGGCGTACACTACGGCGCGAAGTTCGAATATGACGAGGTCATGCAGCCCTCGCAGGAACGCGCGGACGGGTCGCCGAAGGCGGCGGCAGTCGCCGAGGATGCGCCCGGCTATCGCCTCGCGAACGTCGCGCAGGGCAGCCCGGAATGGGCCAGCCCGTCCCTGAACTTCCCATTCCTGGGCTGGGTCAGGGCCGGGTACAGCCCGGACCCATACGTGGACGACTACGATTCGGAGGTAGTGCTGGGGCCGACCGGCCCTGCCCTGGCGAGGCCCGCTCCGCAGTCTCAACGGCCAACCTCGATAATCGTAACCCGCGATGCCCCCTTCCCAGTGAATCCGGACACTCTGGAGCGGTTCTCGAACATGGTCGCGCGGGGCGGGAAACGGCATCTGCTCGACATCCTGCGCGTCATTCAACCCCATATACGAGACATAGAGATACTGAGTCACCAAGGCTCCCCAAGCCTCTGGGCGGACGTGGGAGCCGACGAGCTGCTCCCCGTCGAAGCGGCCGGCGGAGGCGTGGTGAGGCTGCTCGGCCTGGTCGTCAACTTCTTCGCCGCCAGGGGCGGCCTGATAGTGATCGACGAGATCGAGAACGGAATACACCATTCAGCCTTGCCGGAGCTCTGGCGGCAGATCAAGGACCTGAGCGCCCGGCTCGACGTCCAGTCCGTCATCACGACCCACAGCATCGAGTGCGTCAGGGCCGCCGTAGCCGCCCAGGGCGACGACCAAGCGACTGCGGACTTCGTAGTTCACCGCATGTACCAGGCGGAGGATGGGATGAGGCGCAGCTTGACATACGCCGGCGACAAGCTGATGGCGACCCTCGATATGGGTTTCGATATCCGGTGACATCCACGCGCATAGTCAAGTCCGACCGCCTGCTGCTTGTGGAAGGAATGGATGAAGTCAACCTGATTGAAGCAATGCTCCGCCGTTGGAATATCGGCGGCGTTCAGGTAATTGAAGTTGGGGGCAAGTTCGGATTCAGAACAGGACTTGAAGCGGTCATGGAGGACGCGATGGCTAGGGGAATCAACCTGTCTGCCATCGGCATAATGCGCGACGCGGATGACTCCCCGGCGCGCGCCCTGCAATCCGTCACAGACGCCCTGGGCTCCCTCGACCTGGCCGCGCCCGGCTCCCACGGCGCTTTCGCGCAGGGGACGCCCTCGGTAGGCGTATTCATCCTCCCAGACGGACGTTCTCCCGGCGCTGTTGAAGACCTATGCTGGCAGGCTGTCCGGGACACGCCGGCTGGCCGGTGCGCGGAAGCATACCTCGAGTGCCTCCAGGGATCAGCGGCTCTCACGTCGAAGAACGTCGCCAAGACATTGGCCCACGCCTACCTCTCGGCTCAGGAGGACCCGTCCACGAGCGTGGGCGTTGGAGCGCGCAAGGACTATTGGCCCTTCGATAATCCTGTGTTCGAGCCTATGAAAGGCTTCCTGCGACGCCTGGCGGCGGCATAGACTGCCGCGCTAATCCACTACCAGTTGGCCTCTTGCCTCTGCGTCCGCCTTCATGCGCCGGTAGGCGTCTTCGAACTCCGGGCCGCCGTCGTCCTCCCACCACTCGAAGTCTATGCCGCGAACCGCGCCCTCCTCCATGCCAGTAATGCGCTGCGGCACAGGGCGGCGCGGCGTGTGTACCTTGCGTCCGTTGGGCAGACGCAGGATGCCGATGACCCTGGGCCGTGTCTCCTCGATAGGGGCGTTTGACGCGGCCTTCCGCAGCATCGTCTCGTCAACCTCGAAGCCGAGCCCTGGCCCATCCGGCACAGGCGAGAAACCCTCCACCACCGGGATGCGCTTGGTAGTGATGTCCTCCGCGTACTGGTCATCGAGGTTGATGGAGTGCGCCGACGCTGTTGGCAGCACGGCCATCAGGTGCAGGGTCATCGCCTTCATCAGCGTCCCGCCCGTGAGCTGCATGATGACCTGCGCGTTCGCCCTCGCAGCCGCCATCCCCCGCGAAACGATGTCTCCAATTGGCCCGCCCAGCATGTATATGTCAGCCATCCCGGTCGCCATCTCGTAATGACCGCCCAGCGCCGGCCCTCCTCCGTGAACTATTGGGATGGTCGTCTGGGCGCGAAGCCTCCGCCAGCCGTCTATGTCCGTGCGTGGGAGCGGGTCCTCGATGAACCCGACTATGGGATAGCGCCGCTCCATCTCCGCCGCCAGCGGCTTCAGGACGCCCAGGGTGCGCCCCGCCCCGTTGAAGTCGAAGTGGAGCCTGAACCCGTCCGGCGCGGCATCGGCTGCCGCCTCCGCCTGCGCGAGCGGGTCGTACTCCGGGCTCGTGTGCATCTTGAAGACGCGGTACCCCTCGTCCACGGCCCGCCGTATCTCCCCCGCGAGCGCCTCGGCGGAGCATGGCCGTGTCCACGCCGCGACCGCTCCCGCGTCCCTCACCTTCTGACCCAGTAGCTTGTGTGCCGGCTCCTCCAAGTACTTGCCCATCACGTCGTACAGTGCCGAGCCCAGCCCGAGGTTCAGGTCCGCGAGCATGAAGTCGAACGGGCTGCGATCTATCAGAGGTTCCAGCATAGATCTTGGCGGAGGCGGCCCGGGCCAATCGTAGTCGCCGTATCCGACTATCCCAATGTCAGTCGTTACCCTGAACACCATGCGGCAATCGATGTCCCCCATCCGCGCCCGCCCAGCTGGGTTGTCGTACCGCTCCGCCAGCCTGGGATGTATCGGTATGGCCTCGATGTCCGTAATCTTCACGGGCGCAACATCCTCTCGGTCCGATCTAATGCTACTGGCTCAACTCGCGGTTTATGCGGTCCCGCTCGCGCCAGAACTTGATCTATCCGCGCCTATACCCACGGGAACGCTAGGGTTGGCTGGTTGGCGTATCGGCGCATGGCGAGCGTGAGCTCCGCGCCTGCGCCGGGCTCCAGGCGGACTGCGCAGGCCCTGCCGTTCACGTCTAGGGTCTGGCCGTCCGCGGCTGCGGTGAGTATGCTGTGCTCGCCGTAGGCGCCGCCCTGGACCACTACGGTCCGGCCCTCGACCTGGTTCACGTTCACGAGCGTGACCGACGTCTCTACGTCGGTCATCCGCGTTACCAGCGCCGCCACGTCTTCCGGCGCTCCGGCACGTCGGCGCTCCGGGTCGAAGTAGCGGACGCGGGCGTGCAGCGGGTGCCCTTGGCGGCCCGTCGGCAGCCCGCCAAGCATCAACTCCGTCAGCGTGCCAGTCAGGGCCGGCGTCAGTCCGTTCATGTCGTCGGACATCCGCGTGTCGGGCGATGCCGTGTCCCGTCTCATTCCCTCCATCCTCGAGCGCACGTCCTCCAGGTCGCGCTCCAGGGCGTCCACGGGGTAGCCCGGGTTCCGGCCGTCCAGGAAGTCGAGCCACCCGTTGCCGCGCACGCGCTCTCGGTCGGCGGAGTCCATAGTCCAGTAATAGACCTCCAGCGCCCCCTCGTCCAAGGGCTCGTCCCTGAAGTCGTACCATCCCTCGTCGCCGTGCATCCGCGGATACACCTTGCGCCCGTCCACCGTCTTCGCGTTCGAGTTGACCGCCTCGATGACGCCCCGCCACGTGTCCACGTACCTGAAATCGCCCGTGACCAGCAGCCCGTTGCCGAAGCTCAGCGGCACGCGCCCCATCATGAACGGGCGGTGATGAATCGCCTTCCTGCCGGGGTCGTACACCGAGAAGCCCCAGCCATAGACGCCGCCGTACCACTTGCCGCCGCACGCCCCGCCTATCGAGCCGTCCAGCCCGACGTTGCTGGGGATGATGCCGCCGTTCGCCGCGGTCCGCTCTACCCATGCGTCCACGTACTCGATCAGCCAGTCCCGGTAACGCCGCTCGCCCGTGAGGGCGTAGGCGTTGAAGGCCAGGGTAGTCGCGCTCATGTTCAGCGGGTGGTCGCCCACCACGTCGTTGTAGTCGCGGAAGTGCAGCAGCATCTCCTCGTAGTCGCGCTCGCCGTGGCCGGGGTCGAACCGGCCCTCTATCTCTATCGGGTCGCCCGCCCAGTCCAGCGCCGTCGCCTTGCGGAGCAGGGGGCCTCGGCTGCCGTTGAACATACTGCGAATGACGCGATGCTCCGGGTCGTAGTTGGGCGCGCTTGGATCGTTCCCCATGTAGAAGCCGGCGTACCGCCTCGTCCGGCGGGCGAACGCGGCGTCGTCAGGGTCGGAGAGCCCCTGCAGGAAGAACACGGAGAACCCCTCGCCGTTGTGCATCCAGTCGAACATGACGGGGAACTCCTTGTAGTACATCCCGTCGCGGGCGAACGGCACGTCCTCGGTCTTGGCCTCCGTGTACTGCCGCAGGTGGCCCTCCCAGCCCTTCTTGTACAGCTCCAGCGCCATGTCCGGCGCGCCTAGGGCGTGGAGCATCGTCCAGTTCAGCAGGTTCTCGGCGGCGTCGTCGGCGCCGTCGTCGCCGCCCCATCTTGGGACGCACAGCAGGTATCCGCGCTCGTCGAAGTAATGCTCGAAGAACGCCTGGCACGCCTGCGTCTCCGCGCGCAGCAGCTCCCTCTGGAGCAGCGCCCAGTGAGGCGGCGCCATCGAGCTTTCGATAGTCAGCGCGGGATGGTCAGGGTTCGTAGCTCGCGTCATGTCTCGCTCCTTGCAGGCAGGCCGTGGTACGTCGAGGTTCGAAGGGATTGTATTATACTCGAACCTGCTGGCCGGGCTATACTGGCGCGCGGCCAAAGTAAGACTTGGAGGATCCTCAATGAGCTGGAAGCAGAACGAGACCGCGGACGTCATCGGCCCGGCTGCCATACACGACGGCGACGGCGTGATAACGCGCCGAAGGTTCTTTCACGGCGCGTCCCGCCTGCCCATCCGCGTCGAGATATGGGAGCTTCCGCCCGGCGCGAGCGAGGGCTCCCACGTTCACGACGGCGACGACGCCCTCGAGGAGTTCTACTACTTCATCGCGGGGCAGGGCGTCATGTGGATGGACGGCGAGGAGACCGCAGTCGGCCCCGGAGACGCGGTCATGGCGCCGCCGGGCGCGGACCACGGCTTCCGCAATACGGGAAGCGGCGCCCTCAAGCTGCTCATAATATGGGGCGCGCCGGTGGGAGGGACATCGTGAGGCTCGCCATCCATCCCATGCCGCCGCGCCAATGGCCATCAAGCGGCAGGCGCATTTCCTGAATAAGCTGTGAACGCCATGCTTCCCTAGGGTGTTCGCCGGGGCTATTCCGCAAATCCCCCAATTGACGATGGTGTAATATAAGATGAGGCGGAGGAGCGGCCATGACGACTATCAACACCATAGGGGATTTGAGCCGGATACTGGTGGAGCATCCGGAGTGGCGGGATGATCTTCGGCGAATACTGCTGACGGACGAGCTGCTAAGGCTGCCCCAGATAATGGCTGAGTACGTAGAGACTACGAATCGGCGCTTCGACCAGGCGGCGCAGATAATGGCTGAGCACGTAGAGACTACGGATCGGCGCTTCGACCAGGCGGCGCAGACAATGGCTGAGCACGTAGAGACTACGGATCGGCGCTTCGACCAGGCGGACCGGCGCTTCGACTCGATTGAACATACGCAGAGGGTGCATAGCAGACACATATCGGATATGAAAGGCAGGGTTCATAGAGATGAATGCGGAGAAAGTGGGCATGGCGCTCGCCTTCGAAATGGGGATGCGGGAAGCTCGCCTTCTCACATTCGAGAAGATCAGGGCCATAGCCGACCAGGCGATTCGCGCCGGAAAGGCGGAGGGCATCGCAAGGAACGACATGCGGAGCTTCTGCATGTCCGACATGCTCATTGAGGCGACCAGTGAGCGGGGGGAGGTCTGCTATATCGCAGGGGAAGTCTCATATACCGTTGACGAACGGGATACCGGCAGGGCAATTCGCAATGCTGGCTACCTGAGGCGGTTCCTGGGATGCCGCGCCTACGCTGTTACAGCGGGCGTTTTCTATGATGACCGAGTTGCGGACCTGCTAACCGAGGAGTGGGAGCAGAGCTGCGGCAGCGCGGGGGTTGAGAAGGCGCTCTGGTTTCAGCTAGACGATTGGGGCGCCGGCGCGCATTAGGCTACACGCGCCGGGGCCTTGAGGCCGAGCGTGCGGGAGACTTGGGACAGGGTTGACGGGTCCACGTCGGCGCGGATGTCCAATTCGCCGTTGACGGCGGCGGCTATCAGGATGCCGTCGCGGTATATCAGGCGGTTGCCCAATACGGCTGGCACGCGGGGGCCTGGGGTTAGGATGCCCGCTAGGTTCAGCGGGTCGCAGGCGGATATGACGGCGAGCTTGCCGTCTTGGGCGGCCTTGCGGGTTCCACGTATCATAGCCACCGCTTCGGGGAGTGCGAACTGCTCGCCGACGAAGCCTGTTACGAACCGCCCGCCCCTGATCTCGCCCCGCGCTTCGGCTCTGCGGTAGATGCGAACCAGGTCGCGCCAGCGCGGGGCGGCAGGCTCGCGGGCGAGCAGCTCCGGGAAGACGATGCCGTATCGGCGCAGCATCTGGAAGGCCCTGTGTTCGTCCGGGGCGCGGCTGCGGACGTAGCCGGCTGCGTCGTCGGGCGGCTCTGCGCCCCATTCGCTCCCCTCTTCTTGGTCGAGGATATGGCCGTTCGTATGCGTCGCGTCCCAGCCGTCGGCTGGCGGGGCCTGCAGCAGCGACCATCGGCTGGCGGCGCGTCGGCGGGGCGGCCTGCGTCGGAAGCGCGGGCCCTGGCGAACATGCTTGGCCGCGCCGTTGACCAGGCTGCGAAGGCCGGCGAACCCGTCGGACGTGACCAGCCCCATGGCGACCAGCTGCCATAGAGCGTTCTCGACGTCGGACGGGAGACGCCGAGCGCCTCGGATGACGTCGGGCAGGAATGACGCGCCGCGCTTGGACAGGTAGTAGTACACGTCGCCGGCTGCGCCAATGGGGGCGGCGCATTCGGTGTCCCGCTCGCGCAGCAGCCATGGCAGGGAGTCGCGCAGGCCGAGGGAGATTGGGCCGTTTCGCGACAGCGCAGCCCTGTTGTGAGCGCCCTCGCCGTTGGAGCGCCGGCTGAACCGTCCCCACACGACCTCTCCGGACAGGCAGAGCGCGTCCAAGTCCGATGGCTTGTAATCGTCCACGCGGAGGGGGAGCGCGTCGGACTCCCATGCGGCGGCTGCGGCTTCGAACCCCTGCAGCTGCTCTATGACTTCGAGGAGCCCGCCTTCGCCTCGCGCTTTCGACTGGTCTTCGGCGCGTTGCCATCGGAACAGGAAGCGCATGAAGGCCGCGGGCGGGACCGGCTCAATCTCGCGGCGCAGCCGGCCGATAGTGTCCCTGTGGATGCGGGCGAGCACGCGGCGGTCGCAGAACTCCTCGTCTTGGACGCCCGGCGTGAAGCGTCCGCGCAGCACGTTGCCCGTACCCTCGAGGCTCGCTAGGGCGATGTCCACGGCCGGGCGGCGCATGCCCAGGGCGTCGGCGAGCGCGGCGGGCGTGAATGGGCCGACGCTCTCGACGCGGCTGCGGACGAGGACCAACTCCGCCTCGTCCTGGGTGGGCGGCTCCCCAGCGCCGGGGATGGGCTGCGGCTCCGGCTCGAACGCGGCGTCCGGGAAGGCGGCGGCAACCGTCGGCGCGGTCTCGGCGGCCACCCATCCGGATCGGCCCTCGGCGTAGGCTGCCCGCGCCGCCCGCCCGGTCGCTATCAGCTCCGCGAGCCAGACGGTGAGATTGACGGGGTCGCCTGCGCATCGGGCCAGGTCGGCCTCGGGCAGGATTCCGAGGGTAAGCAGGGCGTCGTGGAGCTCGTCGGCGTCGCGGGCGAGGGGCCAAGCGTCCCTAGCCGCCTCCTCGACGGCGTTAGGGTCCAAGGCCGCGAGGTCGCGGGCGTCGTCGGGCAGGACGCGGCGCAGGGAAACCATCCTGGAGCGGCGCTCCTGTATCTCGCCGTCATCGTCCAGGAAGGCGTATGGCATGGCGTTGAGTATCTGGTGTGAGAAGGCCGAGGGCTGGACGGTATCGCGGGCGAAGACCTCGATCTCGCCCCGCTGTATGTCCTCTAGGACTGCCTGGAACCCGTCGGAGTCCATCGCCTCGTTGAGGCAGTCGCGCAGGGTTTCGAACACGAGGGGATGCTCCGGCACCTCGATGTCGCCCGGCGGCGCGTTGTCCTGGCAGGCCACCTGGGCTGGGAACACGGCGGCGAGCAGGTCGTCGGACCTCATGCGCTGCAGGGCGGGCGGCGCCTTCTTGCCGTTGAAGAAGCGCAGAACCGCGAGGGCGCGGGTAACGTCCCACCGCCAGCGGACCTGGAACGTGGGGGCTTGGAGGACGGCTTGTGTGAGTATCTTCTTGGTCTTGGCGGGGTCGACGTACCGGAACACGTCCTCGATAGGGAACGAGAGAGATGGGCCGAGCGAGAAGTTGACGCCGTCCTCGGTTGCGGACGCTTGGAGCTCGAAGTCGAAAGTCCGGCATATCTCCTTGCGGAGCGCGAGCCCCCATGCCCTGTTGATGCGAGAGCCGAACGGGGCGTGTATGACCAGCTGCATCCCGCCGGTCTCGTCGAAGAAGCGCTCGGCGACGACCCTCTTCTTGGTGGGCACGGTTCCGAGTACCTTGACGCCCTCGGCGACGTATGCCTCGGCCGCCTCGGCCGCCTCTTGGGGGACGCCAATCTCGCCTATCAGCCACTTCACGGCGTCGCCGTCCTCGAGGTGGGCGTATATCTCGTCCCGCAGCTCCGAGACCTCGTCGGAGAGCTCGCTCGTGCGGCCCGGCGCCTCGCCGAACCAGAACGGGATGGTCGGCGAGGCGCCGGCGGCGTCCTCGACGCGGACCTGGCCGTTCGAGACCCTGCGGATACGCCAGGCGGTGTTGCCCAGCAGGAAGACGTCGCCCCTCATGCTCTCGACGGCGAAGTCCTCGTTCACCGAGCCGACGAACACGTCTTCCGGCTCGGCTATCACGTCGTAGTCGGCGTTGTCGGGGATGGCTCCGCCGTTGGTAATCGCCCTGAGCCGCGCTCCCCTGCGTCCGCGCAGCTTGCCGTTGACCGCGTCGCGGTGGATATATGCCGTCCTTCGGCCCTCGCGCGGCGCGACGCCCTGGGACAGCATCTCCAGCGCCTCGTCATACTTGTCGCGCGGCAGGTCCCTGTACGGATAGGCGCGTCGGGCGAGTTCGAACAGCTCGTCTTCATCCCGTTCGCCTGCGCCGCACTCGGCCACTATCTGCTGGGCGAGCACGTCGAGGGGCCAAGGCGGTATGGAGAGCGTGTCGAGGTTCTGGCGCCGCACTCCGCGGACCAGGGCCATGCACTCGATGAGCTCGTCGCGGGTGAGTGGGAATAGGCGTCCCTTGGGGGTGCCGCCTAGGAAATGGCCCGAGCGTCCGACGCGCTGCAGCAGCAGTCCTATGGACCTGGGCGACCCTATCTGGCACACGAGGTCAATCGCGCCTATGTCTATGCCGAGCTCGAGGGACGCCGTGGCGACGCAGAGCTTGACCCTGCCATCCTTGAGGCGCCGCTCGGCGTCTTGGCGGGTCTGCAGGGACAGGCTGCCGTGATGCGCCGCGACGGCCTCTTCTCCAAGCCGGGCCGACATCTGGTGCGCGAGCCGTTCGACCAAGCGGCGGGTGTTCACGAACAGGAGTGTCGTGTCGTGCGCTTTCACGAGCTCGGCTACGCGGTCTAGGGCGCGGTCCCACTGCTCGTGGGTAGCGATGGGGCCTATCTCGTCTTCCGGCATTTCCAGGGCGAGGTCCATCTCGCGGGCGTGGCCGGTATCCACTATCAGGCAGCCGGGCGTCCCATCGTCGGCGATGTTCTCGGAGCCGACGAGGAACCGCGCCACCTCCTCGATGGGCCGCTGCGTGGCGGACAGGCCGATGCGGGTGACGGGGCCATCGGCGAGCCTGCACAGCCGCTCGACGGAGAGGCTGAGATGCGAGCCGCGCTTGTCGTCGGCGACGGCGTGCAGCTCGTCGAGTATGAGTGTCCGCGCGCTGGCCAGCCCCCTACGACCGCTCTCGGAGGTCAGCAGGATGTAGAAGGACTCGGGGGTCGTGATGAGCACGTGGGGCGGGTTCTTCGCCATGGCCTGCCGCTTGGATGCCGGCGTATCGCCGGTGCGGAGGCCGACGCGGATCTCTGGCAGCGGCGTTCCGCGCTCCTCGGCGAGGCAGGCCATCTCTGCCAGGGGGCCTGTCAGGTTGCGCTCGATGTCGTTCGCCAGCGCTTTCAGCGGCGAGACGTACACGACCTCCGTGCCGTCCGGCAGCCCGCCGTCGAGCGCGGCCCTGACGAGCCGATCTAGGCACGTCATGAAGGCGGCCAGGGTCTTGCCGGAGCCGGTCGGCGCGGCCACGAGGGTATGCATGCCCCGCGCAATGGCTGGCCAGCCCTCGGCCTGAGCGTCAGTCGGAGCCTCGAAGCGGCTGGCGAACCAGTCGCGGATCAGGGGATGAAATTGCGCGAGCGCGTCGGGCATTCGTATATACACCCATCACCAGTATAACCCTATAGCCGCCGGTTGGATACGACGGCCCTCCCTCGACACAAGGCAATCGCATCTTATTCATCTTGGTAGGCACTCCCAACGTGAACCAGGGCCAACCCCCTACTCTCTCCCGTCGTGGGAGAGGCGCCGGAATCAGGATTTCTGGGATTGGTGGATTTTCAGGATTGGGAGAAATGCAGGCGGGACGCCTTGTGGTCCGGGGGCGGGATGGGGGGCGAGCGGGTTTTGGGGCGCGTTGAGTTGCCTTCACCCTTGGGTCTCTCCCCTGTTGGGGAGGGTGATGAAGGCTGGGGGCCTCTTGGCGCCTTCGGCTATGTTCGTTTTGTCTCGGCCGGCTCCTTTTGCGGGCTTATCGCCCTTGTCCTGGCCCTTCTCCCGTCTGGGGAGAGGGGACGGGGCGGGGAATTGCCCTTGTCTCCTTTGCCCTTTCCCCTAGGGGGAGGGGCGCAGGGTTGGGGCGTTTTGCCCTTTGTCCTGGCCCTTTTCCCCCTTTAGGGAGAGGGTACTTGTGCGGGTCTTGGGACCCGCGTCCTGTCTACTCCTTGGTTCCCCCGCTCTCGCGGGAGATGAGTTTGCCTTGCAAGGCAGTGACTCCGGTACTCGCTTCGAGGATGCCGACGTCGATCGCCCGCCGACACTGGGGGTGCAGCCCCTCCTCTAACTTTCCCGGACGGCTGACGGGCCCTTGCGGGACCGCCTGCGTTTCGCGCTTGGACCTTCCACCCGCCAAGGCGTCGGGCTGCGCTGGCTACGGTCCTCCCGGTCGTCCGAGAGTCCGCACCTGGAACGGGGGAGACGCATTTGGCACTGCGTCCTCCTGTCGAGGCGCCGAACACAGAAGCGACCTTCTCATACAGCGGGTGCCCCGTCCCAACAGCAGCGGCTGCATGAATACCCAGATTTGGCAGAGGAGGGTCTGTGCTCGTTTGGTGTACGCCCCTTCGGGCCGTCTACCAGACTAGCACGGCTGTTCTCGCGGTGTCAAGGGGCGCTATGGGGCAATTTTGGGGCAATTTTCGGGGGATTGTTACTCTCACCCCGGCCCTCTCCCATTAAGGGAGAGGGGACAGGACGGGGGGAGAGGGGACAGGACGGGGAGAGAGGGGACAGGGCGGGGAGCGCTGGCGAGACGCCCTGCGGTCATTGGGGGTTGACGTGTTGGGTACATGTGTTCTATGATTGTGTTAGGGGACTGACCCTTTGCCGCGCGGGGCGGTCTCTTTTCCTGTCGGGCTTGGGGGCGTCCCGGGGCGAATCATTCGGGAGGTCATGAGCGTTGAACAAGGAAAAGGGCGGTTACGGCGGGAGAGCTGGGCGGAGGGCGCGGTCTGGGTCCGCGCGCAGGTCGGCGCGGTCTGAGTGGGGGCGCAAGTCGAAGCTGGCCAGGTCGACGCGCAAGTCGGCGCGGGCTGTGCGGAGGGCGCGGGCGACGGAGGGGCCTGTGGGGTTCGTGCGGGGGATGCTGGGGGAGGCGCCGTATGACAAGCAGCGGGAGATATTGCGGGCGGTGGCGCTGCGTCCGCGGGTGTCGGTGGTGGGCTGTCACGGGTCCGGCAAGGATTGGGCGGCGGCGCGGGCGGCTCTGTGGTGGGTGACGGCTCATCATCCCGCCAAGGCCATCGTGACGGGGCCCACGGAGCGGCAGATAGACGACATCGTTTGGAACGAGATGCGGACGGCGTACGCGCGGGCCGGGGGGAGGCTGCGGGGTAGGATGTTCAAGACTCCGCGGTACGAGGTGGACGAGCAGACGTTCGCGCTGGGGTTCGCTACGAGCTCGCCGTACAACCTGCAGGGGTTCCATTCGCCGAACCTGTTGGTGGTGGTTACGGAGGCTCACGCGGTTGGCGAGGAGCACGTGGAGGCGCTGAGCCGGTTGAATCCGGATAGGCTGCTGCTGGTGGGCAACGCCTATTCGGTTCCCGGGGCGTTCTATGACGCGCACCATTCGAAGAGCTGGATGTACCGGACAATCAGGATAAGCGCGTTCGACACGCCGAACGTGAGCCGGGGGGAGGATTGGGCGGCTGGGATGATCGGGGCGCAGGACGTGGAGGCCCGGAGGGTGGAGTGGGGGGAGGGGAGCGCGGAGTATTCGAGCATGGTGTTGGCGAAGTTTCCGGAGGAGCGGGAGGAGTTCGTCGTGCCGTTGGAGTGGGCGCGGGCGGCTGCGGAGCGGACGTTGGAGGCGGCTGGGCCGGTGGTGTCGGCGTGCGACGTGGCGCGGTTTGGTCGGGACAAGACGGTGGTCGTGCGCCGCCAGGGGGGGGTGGCGCGGATAGCTCACAGGATTCAGGGTCAGGATACGATGCGGATAGCGGAGTGGCTGGCGGAGCATTGCGAGCGGGAGATGGTGGATTACCTGGTGGTGGACGAGACGGGGGTCGGCGGCGGGGTGATTGACAGGCTGCGGCAGCTGCGGGTTCGGAGGGCTAGGCTTGTGCCGTTCGTGGCTGGGAGCAGGGCGTCGGAGCCGGAGCAGTTCGTGAACCTGGGGGCGGAGGCTTGGTGGAAGATGCGTCGGGCGTATGAGTACGGGGAGCTGGATACGGAGTGGGATTCGGCGCTGGTGGAGCAGGTTACGACGCGGAGGTATAGGCGTGAGGGGGAGCGCATCAAGCTTCAGAGCAAGTATTCGATGCGGCGCTCGCCGGATGAGGCGGACGCGCTGGCGATGACGTTCGCGGTGGATACCAAGCGGAAGCGGCTGATGATATGGACGTGAGGGGGATGTAGGCGGGACGGCTGGGGTCCTGGGGGCGAGGCCGGGGAGTTACCCTGGCCCTCTCCCATCGAGGGAGAGGGGAGGGGAACGGACGAGGAAGAGGTGTCAGGATAGCTTCCGCTTCAAGTTATCCCAGGTCCAAACTACCATCTCGCCCGCTCCGCTCATGGGGTTCCATTTCTTGCCCTGTGGCCTGATCTGGAATCGGCGCTTCTTCAGTCCCTTGGCGACCTGGATTTCCTTGAGTACGCCGCAGGCGTTATGGGTGTTCTGCCCCAGTATCACTACGAACACGTCGCAACGCGCTATGGCGCTCTGGGCCTTGCTCAACCAGACGCTATCTTTCTGTTTCTCCTGGAGGGAGGCGTCAGTTACCGAGAACGGGGAGTCGGGCAGCCTCGCCTGTCCTATCAGGGTTTCCTTGAGCTGCAGGTCGGTATATTCGAAGCTGACAAACATTTTCAGCTTGGGCATCGTTCATCTCCTTGTAGTGGCGCTGCCTGCCCGAAGCGCCCTCAGGCGGGCGCTTCTATCTGGCGGGCGTGGTCCATGTCTCTGTCGGTTATGGGGCGCACCTGGGACGGCGGGATCTCGACGACGGCGAGAGTGTGGCCGTCCAAGGTCATGAACTCGATGAGGAAGGCGGCGCCGTCGCCAAGAACGGCGACTATGGTACCGACGTCGCCCGCTTTCAGACCATGTTCTGGGATGTCATTGGTGAGGATTACTATGTCATGTTCCTCGAACATGTCGCCTAGTTTGTAATCCACACTTAGGGCGTTAGGAATCAAGGCCCAGCTCGGTTCAGAGGTGGCCATACGCCCTCGCTGAACTTATAGAACGAAAGCAATTGCTGTTCAATTTGACACAGGTTATCGCTAGGTATAGACCGGTAGCAAAACCATGAAGATACTCCCTGCGGTGTCCGTTGCGTCATTCTTGGATTCTTACAATGCTCCTCCATACGACGTTGCAGATCATTGGTTTGTCCAATGTAGAGAACGTCTTCACGTATGTTTGCTAACACATAACAACCGGGTATTTTGGGCACATAGATGCTGAATCGGAGCTCAAAACCGACCTTATCACCCATATCTGGATCCAGTTCAGCAATTTTCATCGTCTGTTTTCCTATGCATGTAAGCGTGATAGCGCATGGAGAAATTCCCCTGCATATATCTGTGCGCTTGCGCGGTTCAATGAACTGGCTCCTTGTCCAGGAAGCCACCATCCAGGGTCGGCTATTTCAGAGTAGGGGAAATCCATCTCATCAATTGCGCTTCTAATCATTTGAGCGATGGAATCCTCAGTGAAATTTAGGCCTCCCGCATACATTTCGGTGAAAACCCATTTCGAAATTACCAGGAAGAAGAAGAGCCCATTATTCTTGTACACGTTCGAAGACTCTCTATGTTCAGTCTCCACGAATATACTGTCAATCGCACGGAAGTAGTTCAACATGATATGGTTACGCTTATCAGCGTCTATCTCTCTTATCGCAATCGGATTGGTGCCAGCGAAGACATGAGTCTTGAACATATTGACGAGGCCAGCCTGCTTAATCCTGCCCCGACCTCCACGAGGATCATTGGCCATTTGGATACGCCCATACAGAGGTGAATCAGGGGTTTCGTTGAGGAATTGCGCCAGTTTAAGGGACTGAGCAACGGTCCCACGTGACACTTGTTCGGCAAACCAGAAGGGTAGGTACGGGAGATCCTCAATGCCTTTCATGTCAGTGAACCGAGTAGTTATCTGCTGCTCTAGTTCCTTCTCTACCGGCCGTTGGGTAGTATTAACAATATAGAAATGATACATCTGGTGTGTTCTATCAAGCGATGTTGCGATCGTAGCAGGCAACTTGAAGTCGCGCAAGTTAGGCTGGGTCTTAGCGGCACTGAGCAATCCTTCAATCCGATGCTGGCCGTCCACGACGCTAAACGGACACACCTCGTCGGTCTCAAGACTCATCTCGTTTGTTGCAGGATCAAAACTGATAGGTTTATCGGTAGCGAGGAAAATCGTGGTGGGTAGATTGGAGTACCCGGAGTCAAATCCTTTTATCAGATGCCTAGACAATCTGTTAGCTCGCGACGGATCCAGTATCCTCTGGAAACCTTTGACCTCCGGTTCAAGCGGTTCAAGTTGCTCTACAGCGTAGAATTCTGGGATGAACAGATCTGCCGGGGTCACGTAGGTCAGATAAAGCGTGAGGTGCCCCTGCTGAATTTCGATCGCTGGTCTGGTTATTGTGGCCATTCCGTCACATCGCTCCCACTTGAGATTGGCACCTCACCACCGAGCGGGGGTACCGCGAACACTCTATTACACCACGGTTGCGCTGTCAACCAGAGTTGGCGATGAGGTGATTTGAGGAAGGCAGCCTCGGCTGTGACAGGTGTATTCGGGGTGTGGATGCAGGCGGGACGCCTGCGGGCCTGGGGGGCGCGGGGGAGGAGCGGCGGCGTCACGGGTGGTGAATCACCCTCACCCTGGCCCTCTCGCGTCGAGGGAGAGGGGAACCATCAGGCTCACCAGCCCACTCTTGTGGGTTAGCTCGTCATGTACGACACCGCCTCTGGCGTTACCCGAACCCGGGGCTTGTCCAGGAAGCCCGCCTCTATGAACAGCCAGAGGAACACGAGCCAGCCGAACAGCGGGATGAACGTCAGGAGCAGCAGGAGCAGCAGCCAGGGGTCTCTCCTCCTGTGCCGCAAACGCCGCGCCGACACTGCCAAGAACACCCATACCGCCGGGGCATAGTACGCGACCAACGCCATATACCACGGCATAAACCACAGCACAGCGGCCGCCTCGCCGAACAGCTCAATGGCGATTGTCACGGCGATTACGTACAGCTCGATGGCGATTGGCATGGCGATTGCGACCGCCAAGGTCGCCACTAACATGTAGCCCATGGACGCCAGGTAGATCATCCACCACTCGCGCCTCGTTGCCTCGCCCTCGAAGCTCATCGCTCTCTTGACCCTCTCCAACGTTATGCCCTCCTGTGTTGACGGGGCCGGTTACCCGCCCCTTGCGCATTCTACCCGAAGTAGCCCGCCAGCTACTGGCGCACGTCGGTCGCCGCCGCCTTGACCCGCTCCTTCGCCTGGGGGTTGTACGCCTTGCGCCGTGGTAAGGGAGAGGGGCGTTGGCGGCGCTGGGTCACCCTCACCCGTAGAGGGAGAGGGGATAGGGCGGGCATTATGGGCGCGGGGAGTGTTAGACTCTGGTTGGACTTCATTACTCATGGTCGAGGTGGATGTCAGGATGAACGATACGAGCATCAAGATGTACGGGGCGCCGTGGTGTCCGGACTGCCGGAGGTCGAAGGCGCTCTTGGACAGGCGGGGCGTGGCCTATGATTGGATTGACATTGACGAGAACCCGGAAGGGGCGAGGTACATCGAGCAGGTGAACGAGGGGAAGAGGATCATTCCGACCATCGTCTTCCCGGACGGCTCTATCCTGGTGGAGCCGTCGGACGCGGAGCTTGCCCGGAAGGTCGCCAGCTGAGCATGACTTGGGATGGGTCCATCCGCAGGGCGCCAGCTTGGGCATTCGCAAGGAGGGCGCCCATGGATTGGCTCATGCCCGCCCATCATGTTCAAGCGGCGGACCCAGGGCTGGGGTAAGGGCTATGCCTGATATCGTCGCGGTTGGGGAGTGCATGATAGAGCTGTTCAGCGAAGATCCGCTGGGGAGCGCCTCCACGTTCCGGAGGGCGTACGCGGGCGACACGAACAACGTTCTGCACATGGCATCGCGGTTGGGGACTTCGTGCGGATACATTACGCGAGTGGCGGAGGACCCTTTCGGCGAGTACCTGCTGGAGTCGTGGCGCGCCAATGGGATAGACACGTCGGCGGTCAGGCGGGTACCGGGTTTCACGGCGGTGCATTTCATTTCGCTGCTGGCGGGGGGCGAGCGCGAGTTCATCTACTACCGCAAAGGGAGCGCGGCAAGCGGAATGACGCCCGAGGACCTGGAGGCCGGTTATATCGGCGGGGCGCGGGCGCTGCACGCAAGCAGCATCATCCAGGCAGTCTCGCCGAGCTGTCGGGCGACGACGCTCAGGGCGGTGGAAATTGCGGCGGGGCGAGGCGCGCTGGTCTCGTTCGACACGAACTTGCGTCTGGGCATGTGGCCGGCGCGGGAGGCGCGGGAGGCGCTGGACGAGGTTATCCCGCACATCGACGTCGTATTCACGAGCCATCCGGACGAGACGTCCGCCGTTCTGGGGGTGGACTCTCCCGGCCAGGCAGTGAGCTTCTTCCAGGAGCGGGGCGTGGATACGGTCGCGGTTACCTCTGGGCGGGACGGCGCCCTGGTGGCCGCTCCCGACGGCGTGTTATCCGCGCGCGCAATAGCTCCCAACGGCGTGGCGGACACGACCGGCGCGGGGGACGCTTTCGTAGGGGGATTTCTGCACTGCTTGGTCCAGGGGATGGGGAGCGAGGCGGGTCTCCGATGGGGCATCGCGTCGGCGGGGCTCAAGGTGGCAGGCCGGGGAGGCATCGCAAGCCAGCCCGCGCGGGAGGAGGTCGAGGCGCTGGTTGACACGATAGAGGTTACGAGGCGCTGAACTGGCTCCAAGCAGCCTGGCGGCGCTGGGTTACCCCCACCCATCGAGGGAGAGGGGATAAGGCCGGGGGTGGCGCCGGGCCGCGGAATGTTGCAGAATAGCCTCACGCCATGTCTGTCGTTGATGATGTAAAAGATCGCCTGGACGTTGTGGACGTCGTATCGGGCTACGTCTCCTTGAAGAAGGCGGGACGCACCTTCAAGGCCGCGTGTCCGTTCCACACGGAGAAGACGCCCTCGTTCGTCGTGGACCCGCAGCGGCAGAGCTGGCGCTGCTTTGGGGCGTGCGCGACGGGCGGGGACGCCTTCTCCTTCGTCATGCGCAAGGAAGGAATCGGCTTCGGCGACGCCCTGCGGACGCTCGCGGAGAGGGCCGGCGTCGAGATACGTCCCAAGGCGGAGGCGGAGCGCGCGGACGTTCTGCTCAGGGTCAACAACGAGGCCGCGAGGTTCTACCAGGAGGCGCTGGCCTCGCCCGAGGGGGAACACGCGCGGCGCTATTTGCAGGAAAGGCGGGTGGACGGCCCCACCACGGCGGAGTTTCAGATAGGGTTGAGTCCCAGGGGCGGCACGGCGCTCAAGGAGCACGTCTCATCATTGGGACTCGATCTCGAGCACGCCGTGGACGCGGGGCTGCTCAGGCGGTATGAGGACGGCGGGCTCCGCGACTTCTTCCGGGGCCGGCTCATGTTCCCGATTCATGACCGGCGGGGGAGGGTGGCGGGATTCGGGGCGCGGACGCTGGACGGCTCCGACCCCAAGTACATCAATACGCCGACGACTCGCGTCTTCGACAAGCGCGGGACCCTCTACGGGCTCCACCTGGCGGCGGAGGCCATCCGCGAAGGCGGCCAGGCTGTGGTGGTGGAGGGGTACATGGACGCGATGGCCGCCCATCAGCACGGTTACAGGGGCGTGGTGGCCTCGATGGGGACGGCGCTGACGGAGCAGCAGGTCGCGGGGCTGAGGTCCATGGCGTCCAAGTACGTGCTGGCGCTCGACCCAGACGCGGCGGGCCAGGAGGCGACGCTCCGCAGCCTGGAATCTTCGTGGCGGGTGGTGGACGTTCAGCGCGCCAGGGCGCGGGGGGCCGCGGACGGGACTTCGTATCGGAGGAAGGCTCTGGACCTGAGGATCGCGTCCCTGCCGCCGGGCCGGGACCCCGACGCCCTTATCAGGGAGGAGCCGTCGGCGTGGGAGAGGGCGTTGGATGACGCGGCGCCTTTCATGGAGTTCTACATACCGGCGGTAGTGTCCAAGCACGACGTTACGACGAGCGAGGGCAAGCAGGACGCGGTAACCGCCCTGAGCCCGGCGATAGCGGCGACTTCCAACGCCTTCGAGCAGGACGAGTATATCAACCTGCTGGCGGACAGGCTCGGCGTGGACAGGCGCCTGCTGGAGGCGAGCATATCCAGGACGAGGCGAGAGGGGCGCCGGGCGGAACGGGGCCGGCGAGGCGGGCCGGAGGATACGACGACCTTCCTAGCGGACCGCCGCGACCACCTCGAGGACTACACTTTGGCCCTGCTGCTGAGGTATCCAGACCTGCGAGCGGGCGAGGGCGCCCTGGACCCCGACTATTTCCGCCGGACGGAGAACAGGGAGCTATTTACGTGCATGAGCTCTTCGACTACAATGGAGGATGTTCGCAAGCGGTTGGACGACACGCTGCACGACCACTTGGACGCGCTGATACAACTCGACCTGTCGCCCACGGAGTCCTGGCCGTTCGAGGAGGCTTTCGGGCAGGCTGCCCGGAGGCTGGAGCAGCGCCACTTCAAGGAGCTTCAAGTCGCGCTCCTCGCAACGGAGAATCCGACCCTGCCGCCGGATAGGGACGTCGAGGAGTCGATAGTCAACCTCAATGCGGACCTGAGGAGCTCTTTCGTTCGAAAGGGGAAACGAGCCATATGACCAGTCGATCGACACGCGCGGACCGCGAGGACCTGTACAGCGGTCTGCCGAATCGCGCCAATACGGTGGCGGACATCATTCCGGGCCTGACGCCGGCCCGACGGGCCCTTGGCGAGGATGAGGAGTTCGGATTCAACTCTTCGGACGGTCTCCCCCTCTCGCGCGGCTCCGACGAGGACGGCAGGCTGAAGCCGTCCGCCGAGGCGGAGGCTCAGACCGCATGGGCGCAGGGATTCGACGTGGCGGAGATGATCGACGACCCGGTCCGGATGTACCTGCGCGAGATTGGGCGGGTGGACCTGCTCAAGGCGGCGGAGGAGCGGGTGCTCGCGTGCGCGATGGAGGAGTCCAACTACATCAAGGCTGTGGAGAAGGACTTCATCCGCGAGAAATTCCCATTCGACGAGTTCCTCCGCAACAAGGGGCTCGCCGGGGGGAAGCTGGAGAAGGACAAGCTCAAGGCCGTCACGGAGGAGTACGAGGAGGGGATTGTCGAGAAGGAGTATGAGAGAGCTGGCGGTTGGCGTCCGACGGCCTGGCAGGTGTCGCATCGCTTCGCGCGGGGCGTGTGCGAGGCCGAGCCCATCATGAACGCGCTGTCGCGGTACGTCGGGCTGGTGGGGAACGAGCGGACGCTGGGCGAGACGATGACCGAAGAGGCTATGCGGGGCGTACTGGACGGGAACCTGCCGGAGGAGCTGCTCAACTTCGTCGCGGACGTGCTGAACATGGAGCCGGAGGACGTGAAGGCGCAGATGAGGACGGTATCGCTGAACAATAGGCTGCTCACCAAGGAGATGCTGGACGTGGTGGGGCATGACTCGACGCTGAAGGAGGTCGCCGAGCAGCTGGAGAGCGCGGAGTTCGTGAAGCGGATCGAGGAGTACGAGCTGCTGCTCCGTCATCACCTGGCGAAGGCGAAGAGACACGGCGAGGCGGCCCAGGGCCACCTGTCCGAGGCGAACCTCCGCCTGGTCGTAAGCGTCGCCAAGAAGTACATCGGCCGGGGCATGTCCATGCTGGACCTGATCCAGGAGGGCAACATCGGCCTCATCAGGGCGGTGGAGAAGTTCGACTACCGCAAGGGGTACAAGTTCAGCACGTACGCCACCTGGTGGATACGGCAGGCCATCACGAGGGCGATAGCGGACCAGGCGCGCACGATACGCATCCCGGTACACATGGTCGAGACCATCAACAAGCTCCTCCGCGAGAGCCGGCGGCTCGTCCAAGAGTATGGCCGAGAACCCACCAGCGAGGAGATCGGGAAGGGCATGGAGGTAACCCCTGAGAGGGTGCGTGAGATCCTCAAGATCTCCCAGGAGCCGGTATCCCTCGAGACGCCTGTCGGAGAGGAGGAGGACAGCCACCTTGGGGACTTCATCGAGGACAGGAACGCGCTGGCCCCGGCGGACGCGGCGTCATACCAGCTCCTCAAGGAGCAGGTGGACGACATTCTCCACACGCTGAGCCACCGCGAGGCGAGGGTCATCCAGCTCCGGTTCGGGCTGGAGGATGGGCGCCAGCGCACGCTGGAAGAGGTGGGGCGCGATTTCGGCGTTACGCGGGAGCGCATCCGGCAGATCGAGGCCAAGGCGCTCCGGAAGCTCCGCGACCCGAGGCGGTCCACGAAGCTGCGCGACTTCCTGGAGTAGGGCGGCGCTCCTTATGACCTCCACCAGCCACGCGCGCAACCCCGTAGGGGCGGCTGCACCGGCCCCCGCCGCGACCTCGGCCCGATCGAAGGTTGCCGTCGTGCGGACCACGCCGGAGACTGTCGTAGAGGACGTGGGGCGCGCCATGCGCTTGGCGGACTACGAGTCGGCGCTTGTGAAGGACGCGGCCACGCTGTTGAAGGTCAACATCTCGTGGCAGCACTACTACCCCGCCTGCTCGACGACGCCCTGGCAGCTCGACGGCGTTATCAGCGCGCTGAAGGGGGACGGCTACGGCGATCTCATCCCGGCGCACAACGGCACGGTCGTCGTCGATCCTCACGAGGGCGCGGCGAGCAACAAGCACGACGTCGTCGAGGCGAAGCACGGCCTCGAGAGCGTATTCCTGGACTATCCGCCGGTGAAGTGGGTTCCGTACGCTCCGCGGGCGAGGATGCTGGTCTTGGACGGCATCTTCCCCGAGGGGATACACATCCCCGAGATGTTCGTCGGCAAGAACATCGTGCATCTCCCCACGATGAAGACCCACGTCTTCACGACCATCACCGGAGCGATGAAGAACGCATTCGGGGGGCTGCTGAACTACAGGCGGCACTGGACCCACTCCGTCATCCACGAGACGCTGGTTGACCTGTTGAGCATCCAGCGCGAGATACACCCGGGCATATTCGCGGTTACCGACGGCTCCTTCGTGGGAGACGGCCCGGGCCCGAGAGCGATGCGGTGGCACGTCAAGAACATTATCCTGGCGAGCGCGGACCAGGTGGCCATAGACGCGGTGCAGGCGAAGATGATGGGGTTCGACCCGATGTCTATCGGGTTCATCCGCTTGGCGCACGAGATGGGGCTGGGGAACGGCGACGTGGACCGGATAGAGGTCGTCGGCGAGGACATATCGGAGGTGAACTGGCGGCTCAGGAGCAGCGAGAACACCTTCGCCAGCCGGGGGCAGAAGCTCATCTACTGGGGTCCGCTGAAGCCGCTGGAGAACGCGCTGCTGCGCTCGCCCATCGTCCCATGGGCTTTCTTGGCCTCGAACCTCTACCACAACGGCTACTGGCTGCGCATGGTGGGGCGCAACCGCGTCAGGGCCGCCATGAAGACGGGCTGGGGCCGTCTCTTCGAGAGCTACTAGGCTTGCGCTATCTACGGTCTTCTGGCACGATAGGACCATGAGGATTGGCGCGTTCGAGGTCTTGGACGACGGGCCGAAGCTGCGTGACACGGTCGCGATAGCGAACCTTCGCCCGTGGGTGGACGTTGGCCGCGTGGGCACGCTGGCGCTGAACAAGATCGAGGAGTATCTGAGCGCGACCGAGCTGGGGCGGCTGGCCCGGCCCGGGGTGTTCCTCGACTTCACGAGGGAGCGGCCCCGCACGAGGATAGTCGACGGCAGGCGCGTCCTGACCAAGCCCAACACGATTGTGCGCTATGCGAAGGACGAGGCAAGCGGGCGCGACTTCCTGTTCCTGCACCTGCGCGAGCCGCACATGTTCGGCGAGGACTACGCCGAGGCCGTCGTCAAGCTGCTACGGCACTACGACGTTACCGAGTACTGCCGAATCGGGAGCATGTGGGACTCGGTGCCGCACACCCGGCCGTTGCTGGTTACCGGCACGCTGAACGAGCTGTACGAGGGCCGCACGCGCGGTCTCGTCTCGATTCGCAGGAACACCTACCAGGGGCCGACCAGCATCGTGAACCTGGTGGGCGACACCCTCTCGGAGGCGAACGTGCAGTCGGCGAGCCTGATGCTCCACATTCCGCACTACGTCCAGCTCGACGAGGATCACATGGGCGCGGCGAAGATCATCGAAGTGATTAGCGCTATGTACGACTTCCCGCAGACCTTGGTGGACACGTCCAGGGGCGAGCAACAGTACCGGGACATCAGCCGCGCGGTCGAGGGCAACGCCCAGGTCAAGCAGTTAGTCGCCCAGTTAGAGGTCGAGTACGACCGCGTCCAGTCCGATCCCGACCTCGAATCCGTAGACGACCCGACGCTTCCTCCCGAAATGGAGAAGTTCCTGAACGAGATGGGCCAGCGCTTCGAAGAGGGCCCCCCAGACCCAGACCCCGCCGAGCCAACGCCCGCCTAGCCAGCCCGGCCGCGGCCGCTTATCCCCTGAATCGGAACGAGTAGACGTCCGCGTCCCGGATCTCGAACCGCAGCCTCACCGCGCGGCCAGACAGCGCCGACACGTCGCCGCCCCCATTCCAGCGCGTCACGCCCGCCACCTCGTCCCCGAACATCTCCGGATGGTCAGCCAGGCCGAACCCGGGAATCGCCCGCCCGTCAGCGTCCTGGAGCTCCACCCTGATAGAGCCGACCGCCGAGGTGGAGTAATTCAGCTCCAGCTCGCGCCCCTCGAACGCCAGCGGCCGGGTGGTAAGCTCGCCGCCGTTGTATCCCGCGCTCGCCGACACGAAGCCGTCCTTCCTCCACGCAACCCGCTCGAAGTGGACCGAGGGGAAGTCCCGGTGCCTCAGCGCGTACATCGAGAGCTCGTTCTCGCCCGTCTCCACGATGCCGTTCGAGAGCAGGTTGTTCCGCGAGGTCCAGTTGCGCGCCCCGATGCCGGGCCGCATCAATGACTCCATGAACCGCCGGTCCCAATGCAGCCCGTCCCGGCTGCTCATGAACACCGAGTCGGACGTTCCCATCCAGGGCGAGTCCTCGCGCGGCTTCCTGTCGGGGCAGAAGCGGCGCGGGAATGCCAGATAGACCCCCGGCGCGCGGCGGTACGGCGTCGTTCCGTTGGTGTACAGGTGCTCGCGCGGGGTGTCTCCCGCGTCTATCAGCTCCAGCCTCGACCAGTTCAGGAAATCCGGCGACGACGCCCGCCGTATCCAGCGGTAGCCGCCCCCGAACGAGCCGCCGGTCCCTATCTTTCCTCGCGTGAAGATGGCGTACTCCTGCTTCCACGGGTCCCAGAACGGCACGTTCTGCGAGTCGAACGGCCCTTCCGTCAATATCGGCTCCTCGCGCATGAACCGCCACGTCACCGCGTCCGGCGACGCCACGGCGAACACGCGGCTGCCCTTCCACACTATCC
The DNA here is from genome assembly GCA_958296115.1 of uncultured Dehalococcoidia bacterium. GTDB lineage: Bacteria > Chloroflexota > Dehalococcoidia > Lucifugimonadales > CAJWER01. The sequence goes on along the minus strand of OY282442.1, from coordinate 374,638 downwards.
CCTTGTACCGCTCGGCCGGCTTCGCATCCGGGTTGCCGTCCACGAACGGGACCAGGTCGGTCGTATCCCCCTCCTCGTCCAGCCAGACGATGTTGTTGTCCTTCGAGCCGTCGAACTCGATCAGGCCCAGCGATGGGCGAGTCCACGTTATCCCGTCCGCGCTCTCGGCGTAGCAGATATTCTCATGGTGTACGGGCGCGGCCTCCTCGCCCGGCTCCAGCAGCGCCGCGATGGCATAACCCTCGTGGCTAGACCCCCGGTAGTACATCCGGAACACGCCGTCATCCTCGAACACGGTGTGATAGTCGCACGTAACCCCCTCCCAGGGCCTGTCCAGCGTCAATACGGCGCCAGCCGACTCCGGCGAGTGCAGCGCCAGCTCCACCCCGTCCATCCGCTCCACCAGCCGATCATCCACGAACAGCTGCCTGTCCCCGCCAATCCGCGCCGCCGTCTTGCCCATCGCAGTCCTCCCCTTGCATATATTTGACCCCAGATAATATCATGCCGTCCAAGAGCCCAAGCGTCCCGCGCCTCGAAGCGTAGGAGGTTCGATGATCATATTCGGAACCCTCTTCATTGCCGTTGGAGTGGCGATACTCGCCGACCTGGAGCTATGGCCTACGCTGCTGATAGGCTTCGGGTTGGGCTTGGTAATCACGGGCGTGACGGGCAAGTGGCTGGGGTCCATGCCGTGGAGATCGAAGAAATGAACCCGGCGCCCGTGGAGGTCAGGGGCCTCAGCAAGAGATACAAGGGCGATGTCTGGGCGAACCGGGACATCTCGCTCACGGTCGAGCGCGGCGAGATCCTTGGGATTCTTGGTCCAAACGGCGCGGGCAAGACGACCTTGGTTCGGCAGATCACCACCGAGCTGATTCCCACCTCCGGCGAGGTCAGCATCTTCGGAATAGACGGGGGCGCGCGCCCCAACGAGGCCAAGGGCTGCATGGGTGTAATGCCGCAGGAGGCCAACCTATACTGGGGCCTGTCCGCCTGGAATCATCTGCGTATCTTCGGAAAGCTGCGGGGGCTGCCATCCAGGGCGGCATCCCGCCGCGCGGAAGAGCTCCTCTCGGACCTGGGGCTGGCCGAGCACAGGAACAAGTCTCCCCAAGAGCTGTCGGGCGGGCTTCGGAGGCGCCTCCTGGTGGGCATCGCGTCGGTATCCGAACCGCCTCTGTTGATACTGGACGAGCCCAGCGTAGGACTCGACCCCGAATCGCGGCGCCACCTGTGGGACATCCTGCGCGGCTACCGGACACGCGGCGCAACCACGCTGCTCACCACGCACTACATGGACGAAGCCGAGGCGCTCTGCGACCGAGTGGGCGTCATCCACAACGGCTCGCTGATTGCGCTGGACACAATCGCCAACCTGAAGGCGTCTTACGAGTACGAGTTCAAGATCATGTTCGATGAGGACGGACACGCCGAAACCACATACGGCAACGACCCTAGGACGCTCGTCCAGCAGGCGCAGGACAAGGGCATAGACCATTACGCAGTCTCCCCTACGACCTTGGAAGACATCTATCTCGGGCTGACGGGCGAAAGCGCGCAGCTGAAGGAATGAGAGCGTCATGACAGCTCGGAATACAGGGGCGACTGGCGCGGCGCCTCCGCAGCCCTACCGAACCGGCGGCGTCATGAAGTTCGTTTCGGATACGGTCAGCGTCTTCGAGCTCAACCTCATACCCTCGCTCAAGCACTGGTACCTTACCGTCCTGCTCGCGTCCGCCTTCCCGCTCCCATGGTTCTACGTCACCCGCGCCATAGCGCCAGACGACCCCGACGTGCTGCGGAGGCTCATGGCAGGCACCCTCGTATTCGGCGTAACCTTCTCCATCGGAATGTTGGTCGGCCAGAACGCCGTGGCGCAGCGCTTCTTGGGGAATCTGAAGCTGCTCATCTCCATGCCCGTTTCCAAGACCGCGTATGTCATAGGCTCGCTCGTCTATTCGTCCATATCGGGCGCTATCACCGTCCCAATCCTGCTGGGCTTCGGCTTGCTGTCGGGCGTGGACATCCAAGTCGCATGGGGGTTGGCGCCATCCCTCGTTCTATCAATCATGGTGATGGCTGGCCTCACGCTATTCGTCGTCAGCTTCGCCCCGTCCCTGCAGGCCGGCAACCTGGTAACCGGCCTGGTAGCCCTCGTCCTCGCAGCCCTCTCGCCGGTCTATTTCACGATGGAACAGGCGCCTCTGCTTCTGAAGCTGCTGGGATACGTCTCGCCCCTGCGCTACTCAGCCGACGCAATCGCGAAATCGCTCTCCGGCCAAGCCGACGTTGCCATCGAGCTAGCCGTCCTCGCAGCCTTCGCAATAGTTACCATGTCCCTGGGTCTCTGGCGAATGCCGTGGAGGGAAAAGTAGCCGGCGCAAAGTCCGGTTAGGGCAATTGCCCCCAAATTGCCCCAAACTGCCCCTTGACACACCGAGAACAGCCGTGCTATTCTGATAGACGGCTCGAAGGGGCGTACTCCAAACGGGCGCAGATTGACCTCTGCCTTTGGCATCATACCGTCGCTGATGTTGGGATGGGACCACCCGCGGTATGGGAAGGTCGGTCTGTGTTTCGGCGCCCCGCCAGGAGGACGCAGCGCTAAATGCGTCTCCCCCGTTCCAGGTGCGGACTCTCGGACGACCGGGAGGACCGTAGCCAGCGCAGCCCGACGCCTTGGCGGGTGGAAGGTCCAAGCGCGAAACGCAGGCGGTCCCGAAAGGGCCCGTCAGCCGTCCGGGAAAGTTAGAGGAGGGGCTGCACCCCCAGTGTCGGCGGGCGATCGACGTCGGCATCCTCGAAGCAAGTACCGGAGTCACTGCCTTGCAAGGCAAACTCATCTCCCGCGAGAGCGGGGGAACCAGGAGTAGATAGGGCGCGGGTCGCAAGACCCGCCAAGTACCCTCTCCCTCACGGGGGAAAGGGCCAGGGTGAGGGCAAACGCCCCGCCCTGCGTCCCTCCCCCAAAGGGAAAGGGCTAGGAGACAAGGGCGATTCCCCGCTCTGTCCCCTCTCCCTAGACGGGAGAAGGGCCAGGATAAGGGCGATAAGCCAGGCGCAGAAGCGGCCAGAACCGCCAGAGCGCCAACAGAAAGAAGGCCGGACAGAGACAACGCGAACATAGACGAAGGCGCCAAGTGGGCGCCAGCCTTCATCACCCCTCCCCCACGGGGAGAGGGCCAAGGGTGAAGGTGATTCAGCGCGTCCAAAACGCCGCTCGTGGAGAACGGGCCACCTCTCATCCTGGGAGCGCAGGCGTCCCGCCTGCCACCTCCCCTCCCCCTCGACGGGTGAGGATAATTCAGTATTGGGGAGCGCCTGCGCTCTAAACATTGGTTGTCGAGACAGTCCCCCGGCGCGTGCGCTTGCCGTTCAGCATCGTTCCTATGGGGGTGTACCGGACGCCCAGTTGATAGGCGACGAGCAGTATGGCGGTCGTGGCCGCGCACATCAGGGCGAACTTGATATGAGGGCTGATAGGCAGATCCCGGATCAGCTTGTACTCCACGACTATCAGCGGGAGGTGCCACAGGTAGAGCCAATAGGATGCGTCCGATACGTAGCGCACCCAGAAGCGCTCCTTCGCCGCTACCCAGCTGAACAGGCCCATCAGTCCGAAGCACATCAGCCAGGCGTACCCCGCCTGCAGCGCCGCCGCAGCTGGAGCCGCCCACTCCGCCTTGACCTCGTACAGGAACGTCAGCGCGGGCGGCAGCGCCGCCGACCACCACGGGCGCGCCCTGATGCCGCGCCGATAGAAGAACGCGCCGAACGCGAAGAACAGGGCGTAGTAGCCAATCACTATCGGGCTGGGAATCAGCCCATCGGATGTATCGGGCCCGAAGACAGGCTCATCCATCAGCAGCTGCGGCGCGACCGTGAGTGGAATCGCCAGCCACCAGATGACTGGATGGTCGAACTTCACCCCCAGCTTGGCCAAGGCGGCGAACCCCGCGCCCAGCCACAGAAGGAACCACAGGAACCAAAGATGGGTAAAGGTGGTAAGCCATATGAGCGGCCACCACCACAATTGGAACTCATCGTCGCTGGGGAGCGCCCACAAGAACGCCCACGTGGTGACCGGAATCACCGTTACCGCGCCGATGGCGAGCGGCAGCCCGATGCGCTTGAGCCTGTGCATGACCAGTTCTTGCAGCCCGCGCCTCTGCCACAGCATGGCCGTGAAGAAGCCGCTGAGCAGGAAGAAGACCTGCATCCTGAATCCGTGGATAGCGAAGAACGCGAGCGTGTATACGCCCGATACCTCTTCGGGGTACTCTTCACCGCCCCCGCCCCATGCTCCCGGCATGAAGAATAGGACGGCGTGCAGGACGATGCCCAGCAGCATGGCAGACGCTCGGAGGGCGTCCAAGTCGTGGAATCTGGGGTTCGCAGCCCTGGCCGGGACAGGCGCGAGCGGACTATCGGCGGCGCTGTCGTGGTTGGGCTCGGCTTGGCGCGTCGTCTCGGGATTGTCCGCTGACATCCGCTTACTCGAACCTGGATGGGCTGAACGGCGCAGGATCGACTATGGGCTCGTGTCCCGCGACCATCTGGGCGACCAGCTTGCCGGTAACAGGCCCAAGGGTCATCCCGGTCATAGAGTGCCCGGTGGCTATCACCACGTTGGACACCCCGGCCACCGGGCCGATGATGGGCAGACCGTCCGGGCTGAGGGGCCTGAGCCCGCTCCAGACGACGCCCTTCGCCGGGTCGAGCCTGGTGGTGAAGTACTCGCCGACAGCGCGCGCTATCGCATCCACCCTGCGCTGGCGGATGCGGTCATTGATGCCTGAAAGCTCCAGCGTGCCCGCTATTCGCATATGCGGCCCCATGGGGGTGAGTCCGCACCGCGCCTCGGCCATCATCACTGGGCGGGTCGGCGAATCGGCGGGCCGGTCGAAGGTAACGCTATACCCCTTGGCGGCCTGTACCGGCAGGTAGATGCCCAGGCGCTTTGCAAGGCGCGGCGTCCACGACCCCGCCGCCAACACGACGCGGTCGGCTTGGAACGCGCCCTTGGTCGTCTGCACGGAGGTTACGGCGCCGTCTCGCGCGTGGAATCCCTCCACTCCGGCGTGAGTGTGTACCGCGCCGCCCATACGCTCGAACCTCGACGCCAGCCCCAGCACGAGCTCGTCGGGCTTCAGGTTGGCGTCCTGCTCGAAGTATACGCCGCCGAAGTTGCCGGGCCTGACGACGGGCTCCATCTCGACGACCTCGTCGGGCGTCAGCGTCCTGGCGGGCAGCCCGCTCTCGCCGAGCAGCCGCGCCTCCCCCTCTCCCTTCTCGCGGCCCTCGCGCGTCCGGAATACGGCGAGCAGCCCGCGGCGCTGGTACTGGCATTCGATGGACTCCGCGGCGATAAGCTCGTCGTAGAGCGCGAGGCTCGACTTGCCGAGCTCGGCGATGATTGGCACGGCGCGGTGGAACGACCTGGAGTTCGACGCTGCGCTGAACCATCGCAACCACCTGAATAGGTCCAGGTCGAATCGCGGCTTGACGTAGAAGGGGCTGTCCGGCCTGAGCGTCCACCGCAGCGCCTGCATGACGACGCCCGGAGCCGCTAGGGGAAAGCTATGGGTCGGCACGACCCACCCGGCGTTGCCGTAGGAGCTTCCGCCGCAGAGCTCGCCGCGCTCCACGAGCGTTACCGACATGCCGGCCTTGGCCATATAGTAGGCCGCGCAGACGCCGATGACACCTCCGCCGACTACCAGCGCGTCCTGCCGCTGCGCCACGACCTACAGCTTCCGCGGGTCGATTGGCCGGCCCTGAGCCAGGCTATCCTCGATCGCCGCGCATAGCTGGACCGACCTGAGCATCTGCTCGCGGGGCGGCCCCGGCTCCTCGCCGCGCAGCGCGGCCAGTATCTTCCGGACGCCGTTCTCGTAGTGGTCCGCCGTCGGGGAGCTCGCGGCTGCGGTCGGCGTCCTGGTATCGCGCCCCTCGGCGCGGCTCCTGGACTCGGCGTCGGCAGCGTAGTTGCGGGCCGTGCCCGGTACCTCGACGATGCCCTCGGAGCCGACGCCCAGCATGTGGAACATGTACGCCCCGTCGCCCAACAGCCCCAGCGTAACCAGCGCGCCGTCGGCGTACCGACACGCGGCGGAGATGTTGGACTTGTCCGCGCCCGGCGGGTTCTCCACCGCATCCACCGATACGACGTCGGCGCCGTGGAAGTGGAGCATCAGCTCCACCACGTGTATGCCGTAGAAGATGATTCCGCCGTAGTCGTTCTTGCGGGTGCAGGGCCCCAGGTAGGCTGCGTACTTCACCGGCCCGGCCTGCGCCATTCCGTCGCCGTACGCGCGCGCCGCGGAGCCGTACCGGAGCGTCGAAAAGCAGGTCAACGTTATCCCGGCGTCCTCCGCCAGCGCCAGCAGCTCCCGGGCCTGCGCAGGGGATTGGGTCAGCGGCTTGTCCACGAACAGGGGCTTGCCAGCCTCTATCGCGGGCCGCGCGTGCTCCAGGTGGACGTCCGGACGGCGAGAGGTCGCGAACACGAGGTCGCACTGGTCGGCGACGTCCTGGGGCGACGAGGCGATGACCGGGATGCGGCCATTGGCGGCGCCCTCTCTGGTCCGCCCCTCGTCCTCGCCCCAGATAGCCCACACCTCCGCGCCGCTGTCCGGCCAGTAGGCGGGATGCTCCTCCAGGTTCAGTATCTCCGTGAACCGCTCGACGTGGCTGTTGTCCGAGCCGATCAGCCCTATTCGCTGCTTCATGGTCCGCGCCGCTCCACCGCTCTTGATGCGGATACTATACATCAGAGAGAGTGGAGAGGATGCTGGATACCGGTCTACGCGGATGTGGTATGGTTCCCCATTATCGGCGCGGCAGGGGCTATGGCGATGTTCCAGCGCGCCTGTCCGCGCAGGATGCGGATTCGCAGTCCGGGCGGCGAGCAACAGGAGGAGAACGATGGTGATGGGAAAAGCGGCGGTATTCGTGGAGCCTTACCACTTCGAGATGACGGAGCTTCCGCCGGCGCCGGTCGGGCCGGGCGGCATTCGGGTGAAGGTTACTTCAGGGGGCATCTGCGGCTCGGACCTACACTTCTGGCGGGGCGAGATCGAGCCGATACTGACGGGCAAGCAGGGGCCGGTCATCCTGGGGCACGAAATGGCCGGGGTGGTCGACACGCTGGGGCCCGACGTATCGACAGACTCGATGGGACGCCCGCTGAAGGAGGGCGACAGGGTGGTCTTCACGTACTTCTTCCCTTGCCGCCGCTGCTACAACTGCCTGCGCGGAGAGCTGAACCACTGCCCGGTCCGCTTCCGGTTCCGGGCGTCCATCGAGGAGTTCCCGTACTGCAACGGCGGGTTCGCCGACTACTACTACCTGTTCCCCGGGCACTTCGTGTTCAAGGTTCCAGAGGAGCTGCCGGACTCGGCCGCCGCCGCAGTGAATTGCGCGGCGTCCCAGGTCGTGTATGGCTTGCAGATAGCCGGCGTTCGCATGGGCGACAGCGTGGTCATACAGGGCGCCGGCGGGCTGGGCATCAACGCGGCGGCTGCCGCCAAGGAGATGGGCGCGGGCCGCGTGATAGCAATCGACGGGGTCTCGTCCAGGCTGGAGCTTGCCAGGCAGTGCGGCGCGGACGAGACTATCGACATCCGCGAGTACGAAACCCCAGAATCGCGCGTCGAGCGCGTCAAGGCGCTCACGGAGGGGCGCGGGGCGGACGTGGTGATGGAGGTGGTAGGCTATCCGCAGGTGCTGCCGGAGGGGATCGAGATGACGCGCCGAGGCGGAGCCTACGTGGAGATCGGCAACATATGGCCCGACAGCAACGTCACGCTGGACGTTTCCAAGGTGCTGTGGGGCCAGGTCAGGATCATCCCCGCCACGCACTACGACCCGTACATCCTGCCGGTCACGCTCGACTTCCTAGCGCGGACCAAGGATAAGTATCCGCTGACGAAGGTGATGTCGCACTCGTTCCCGCTGGAGCGCATCGGCGAGGCGTTCGAGCAGGCGGAGTGGGCCGGCAAGGGCGACGAGGCCAGCATAACGCGCGCCTTCGTAACGCCGTAGGGGGACGGCGTGTCTCTTACAACGCGACGGGGCGATGGCTGAGGAGCGGAGCCTGGCGATGATTGCTTCGTAATCTCGAACTCGCGTTGCGGGCGGGATGCGTGTGCTATAATCGCGCCGCGCTCATCCTTCCCGCCCGCCGTCGCGCGGATGAGCAACGCCGCAAGGAGGAACTGCCGTGTCCGCCACCAAGCTCGACGACAAGACCCTGCTGTGGATGTACCGGACCATGCTCACCATCCGCCGGTTCGAGGAGCAGGCGAGGCGTGAGGCCGACGCCGGCAAGCTGCGGGGGATGCATTCCGCCGTAGGCCAGGAGGCGGTGCCCACCGGAGTATGCGTCCATCTCCGCGACGGCGACTACATCTTCGGCACGCACAGGAGCCATCACCACTGCATCGCGAAGGGGCTGGACATCAAGTTGATGATGGCCGAGCTGCTGGGCAAGGCGACCGGCACGAACAAGGGCAAGGGCGGCACGATGCATATCGCGGACATCGAAAAGGGGATGCTTGGGGCCAACGGCATCGTCGGGTCCAACATCCCGGTCGCGACCGGCGCGGCGCTGAGGGCGCAGGTGCAGGGGACGGACCTGGTCAGCGTCGTATTCTTCGGCGACGGCGCAGCCAACCAGGGCGTTCTGCACGAGTCCATGAACCTCGCGGGGATATGGAAGCTGCCCATCATCTTCGTGTGCGAGAACAACCGCTACGCGCAGTCCACGCCCTTCGAGTACGCGGTAGCCGGCGAGTCGGTGGCCGACAGGGCGGCCGGTTACGACATGCCCGGCATTGCGGTGAACGGCATGTCCGTCCTGGACGTGTACGAGGTCGCGGGCGAGGCGGTCCGGCGGGCGAGGGCTGGCGATGGGCCGACGCTGATAGAGGCGATGACGTACAGGTACATGGGACACTTCGGCGCGGACAATCCCCTCATGTACAGGACAGAGGACGAGGAGGACGAGTTCAAGGCCCGAGACTGCAACCGGCAGCTCAAGGGCTACCTTATGGAGAACGCCATCGCCACCGAAGCCGAGCTCGACGCGATGGACGAAGAGGTACTCGAGGAGGTCGCGGAGGCCACCCGTTTCGCCAACGATAGCCCATTCCCGGACCCGTCGGAGCTGACGACGGACGTCTACGTCTCTTACCGCTAATATGTAGGCGGGGCTGCATTGGATGAGAGCAGGAGAGTTACATGGTTACTGATGTTGGCGTGAGGGAGATTTCGTACATCCAGGCGTTCAACGAGGCGCTGACCGACGAGATGCGCCGCGACCCGACGGTGATGGTGATGGGGGAGGACGTGGCGGGCGCGGGAGGGCGGGAGGGGTTCGAGGACGCTTGGGGCGGCGTGATGCGCCTCACGAAGGGGCTGTACCCCGAGTTCGGGCCGAGCCGGGTCCGCGACACGCCCATATCCGAGGCGGGCTTCATCGGCGCAGGCGTCGGGGCGGCGGCGACGGGCCTCCGTCCAGTGGTGGAGCTGATGTACGTCGGCTTCTACGGCGTGTGCGCCGACCAGATCACGAACAACGCCGCCAAGATGCACTACATGTTCGGCGGGAAGGTGAAGATTCCCCTCACGATATTCGCGGGGACGGGCGCGGGCACGAACTCGGCGGCCCAGCACTCGGAGACGCTGTACTCGCTCTTCGTACACTTCCCGGGGCTCAAGTGCGTCGCTCCGTCGGACCCGTACACGGCCAAGGGGCTGCTCATCGCGTCCATACGCGACGACGACCCCGTGATAGTGTTCAACAACCGGCAGCTGATGGGCCTGCGCCCGGAGGGGCACGTGCCCGAGGAGTCCTACGAGATACCGATAGGCGAGGCGCGCATCGTGCGGGAAGGCTCGGACGTAACCCTCATAGGCGTCGGCTACACCACCCACGTCTGCCGCCAGGCCGCCGCGGACCTGGAGGCGGAGGGATACTCGGCAGAGGTGCTCGACCTGCTGTCGCTGTCGCCTATGGACGAGGACGCCATCGTGAGCTCGGTCCAGAAGACTCGCAAGGTCGTGATAGTCGACGAGGACTACCCTCGGTGCAGTATGGCGGGCGACATCTCCGCCTTGGTGGCCGAGCAGGCGTTCGACTACCTCGACGCGCCGCCGCGCAGGGTTACACCGCCCCACACGTCGGTCCCATACAGCCGCCCACTGGAGGCGCTGTACGTGCCCAACAAGGACGACGTGGTGGCCGCGGCTCACGAGGTCATGGAGTAAGGGACAATGGCGAACCCGATAGTAATGCCCCGGCTGGGCGACTTCATGACCGAGGGCACAATCTCGAAGTGGAGCAGGTCGGCCGGCGATGCCGTCGCGCAGGGCGAGGTCATCGCCGAGATCGAGTCGGAGAAGCTCAACTACGAGCTGGAGGCCGGCGGGGCCGGCATCCTCCACACGGTGGCCAAGGAGGGCGAGGTCGTCGCCGTGGACGGGGTAATCGGCTACCTGCTGGCCGAGGGCGAGGCTCCCCCGGAGGCGCAGAAGCCGAGCGGCCAGTCGTCGGCTTCCGCTCGGCGCGATGCTCGGCGCGCCCCGGCGAAACAGGCCGGGCGAGCGGGAGTGGCGGGCGTCGCATCGACCCCAGGAGCGCGCCGCCTTGCCGCCAAGCTGGACGTGGACATCGGCTTGGTGAAGGCGACCGGGCCGCGCGGCCGGGTCACCGAGGCGGACGTGAGGGCGTTCGCCGAGTCCCAGCAGGCCGCAGCCGGGCCGGCGGCGCCGAGAGGGATGCCCGAGCCGTCCGGCGTTGCCGCGATGACGGGTATGCGGAAGTCCATCGCCGACCACATGCGCTCCAGCCTTGCCAACACGGCCCAGCTCTCCTTCTTCATGGAGCTGGACGTTACGGAGGCGCAGCGCATGAGGAAGGAAGCCTCTTCGCCGGGCGGCGTCACGCTCTCGATAGTTCACGTGCTGATCAAGGCGTGCGCCGAGGCCCTGAAGCGCAACCCGGCGCTGAATGCCGCGCTCGCGGACGGCAGCATCTTCGACTTCGACGAGGTGAACGTCGCCGTGGCCGTCGCGCTGCGCGATGGTCTGGTGGTCCCCGTCGTGCGCCGGGCCAACGAGAAGAGCGTCGAGGAGATAGCCCGGGAGACGACCGACCTGGCGGACCGCGCCAAGTCCGGCGCGCTTGGCCCCGACGAGACGCTCGGCGGCACCTTCACCATCAGCGCGCTCGGCGTCGTGGACGGCTTCACGCCCATCCTGAACGCCGGCCAGTCGGCGATACTGGGCGTGGGCAGGACCGTCGAGAAGCCGGTGGTTCGGAGCGGCGAGATAGTGGCGCGGGAGATGGTTACCGTCAGTCTTACGGTCGATCACCAGGTCATAGACGGCGCGGTCGCGGCGGGCTTCATGCGGCGCTTGCAGCAGCTGGTCGAGCGCCCCGCCTCGCTGTTCAGGTAACGCCACTTCGCTTGGATTGCGCCGCGAACGGGCAACGAGCCAGACCTCCATCCTAAACCTTCCCCCAGAGGGGAGGGACATAAGGCGGCCTCTGCGCTGTCCGGAAATTGGCGTTTCATGAATTGCTTACACCTAGACAAAGGGTATCCGGGTGTGTCAAATTATGGACACATTCGGCGAGGGCGACTCTGAAGCGCCAACATCCGCGACGCTGACAGCGGAAGTCCTCGCACATCATTCAAGGGGGAACCAAGGACCCATGGAAGGCATCTTCTTCATACTAATAGGGGCGGCGTTGTTCTCGCAGGCGTGGTACGTGCTTGGGCTGTACTCGGAAGGGCGGACGATGGGCGTGTTGGCCGCGGTACTGGGCCTGCTGACCCTGGGCACCTTCATGTTCGGCACGACGGTCTCGCCTACCCTGATTTCGGGCAGCGGCTCGGAGGCGCTGACCACGGCCTTGACGGCGCTCGTCATCCTCTGGGCAGTGTACGCGGTTGTGGTGGGGGCTCACGGTCTCTGGGACCTCGACGAGAGGGCGATCGGCTTCTACAGCGGGTTCCTCTCGGTCGCGTCGCTCGTGGTCTTCCTCGTCTTCGCGATAGCGATGGCGGACGGAGGGGTGTACGAGCACGACCTGGGCATATGGCTGTCCATGTCAGCCGTGCCGTTCCTGCTGACGATAGTCGCGGCAGTCGTCTTCTTCTACCTGGCGTTCCAGATCCAGATACTGAGGCTGGTAGCAGGCTGGTTCCTGCTGTTCGGCAGCACAGTCATAGGGATCCTGGGACTCTGGGCAATCACCGCGGTGGTTGGGTAGGAGACGGAACGGCCGCCATCCGAGGCCAAGTCAACCATTCGAGGGTCGGCGCGGGGCGTACTTCAAGCGCGCTCCCCGCCGACCCGAACGCCAGAGCGCAGTCGGCTAGGACGCCCATGGGAGCGCGTGAGTTCACATGACTGACAAGCTTACAATCGAGTCCATCATATCCGAGGCCGAGCAGGAGGCCGCCAGGTATTCTTGGCGTGGGACTTTCCTGGACTACCTCCACTCGGTCATCGAGGACCCGTCGCGGAGCCGCCTTTCCCACGCCTTCATCTACGACGCGATCATGGCCCATGGCTCGAGCCTGACGCCGGAGGGCGAGCGCAAGTACGGGCTGTTCGAGGATGAGATATTTGGGCTGGAAAGCCCCCTGGACCGCATCGTCCAGTACTTCTCCGCATCGGCCCAGCGGTTCGAGGTCCGCAAGCGCATTCTCCTTCTGCTCGGCCCTCCGGCGAGTGGGAAGTCGACCGTTACGGACCTGATCAAGCGCGCCATGGAGGCCCACACGCGGACCGACGGCGGCGCAGTGTACGCGATAGCGGGCTGCCCCATGCAGGAGGACCCGCTCCACCTGCTCCCCAATCATCTCCGCAAGCCTCTCTTCGACCAGTACGGGGTGTACGTCGAGGGCGACCTCTGTCCTCGATGCCGCTATTTGACCAGGACGGACTACATGGGGAGAATCGCGGAAGTGCCCGTGGAGCGAGCAACCTTCTCCGAGCAGGAAGCCATCGGCATCGGGTACTTCATGGCGAACAACCCTAACCCTCCCGACTCGTCCCTGCTGGTGGGCAGCGTCAACACGGCCAGGTTGGAAGGCGACCGCGTCGAGGTCGCGGGCAGGGCGTTCAGGCTCGACGGCGAGTTCAACGTCGCCAACCGGGGCATGATCGAGCTGGTCGAGATGTTCAAGGCGGACCGGCACCTGCTCACGACTCTGCTCAGCCTCGCGCAGGAGCAGATCATCAAGATGGAGAAGTTCGGCTCCGTCTATGCGGACGAGGTGATAGTGGGGCACTCGAACGAGGGCGACTTCAACGAGTTCGCCAAGGAGGAGCAGTCCGAGGCGCTCAAGGACCGGATCATATCTATCCAGATACCCTACAACCTCAAGGTGAGCGAAGAGGTCAAGATATACCAGAAGATGCTGCGGCTCAGCCGCATGGGAGACGTACACATCGCGCCGCTGACTACGCAGGCGGCAAGCGCCTTCGCCGTGCTGGCGCGGCTCGACCCGCCGGACCGCCAGGGGCTTACGCTGCTGGACAAGCTGCGGCTATACGACGGGCGCGCGGTCGGGAGTTACACCCGGCAGCAGGTGCAGGAGATGCGGCGCCACCACCCGGCGGAGGGGATGTCGGGCATATCGCCTCGATACGTGATGAACCGGATAGGCGCCGTCGCCAGCGAGCCGAACATCCGCTGCATCACTCCCATTGGGGCGCTGAACAGCCTTTGGGAAGGGCTGGACGAGAACGTGAGCTATCAGATCGACATGCCCGCCAGGCTCGCGCTGGTCGGCGACGCCGTGAGGGAATACAGCGGGCTGGCGGTGCGCGACGTCCAGATGGCGTACGAGGCGGCGTTCGAGCAGAAGACCAAGGACCTGCTCGCAAGCTATCTCGCCAACGTCAACTCGTTCTTGGCGGACATCGCGGCGGAGGGCTACAGGGCGACACGCGCCGACGCCGAGCGGGAACGCGACATGCGGGAGATGGAGCGCGTCATCGGCATCACCGAGCGCAGCAAGGAGGACTTCCGGCGGGAGGTCGCCGCGAGCGTCGAGGCGTGGAAGAGCAGAGGGGGCCAATTCCAGTACGATTCCGACCCCCGCCTCAAGTCGGCCATAGAGACGCGGATGCTGATTCCGCGCAACGACCTCGCCAAGAGCTTGGCCCGGCCGCGCTTCGCAAGGCAGCGGGTTGATTGGACGCAGAGATGGGTGGGCGTCTCGAACAGGCTGGTAGAGTCTTACGGATACTGCAAGGTCTGCGCCAACGACCTGATCCAGTACGTGAGCCACGTCCTCAGGAACCGTCCGACGATAAAGACGCCTCGCAACGAGGACATCGAGTGGCAGTGGGAGCGGTTCCCAACGGATGACAGCATCTACGGGAGCGACGACGACGAGTAGGCCGCGCGCGGCCCTGGTTCAGCCGCTTTGACCAGCCGCCGTCGGAGAAGGCAGGACCGACGCCGTCAATCGCGCGGGAGGGCGTGGGCTCCGTGGTGGCTTGCCGCGGCTCTCATACTCGCGGCGGCGGCCGTTGCGGCGGCCCGGTTGCTCTACTGACCGTCGGCGAGGGCGTCAATATGGTAGATATATCCAGAGGATGAGCTATGTGGAAGCTCTGCCTGGTCTCAATCGCGCTGTCGGTTCTCGCCGCGGCGGCCTGTTCACAGCCCCCGGACGCTGGTGAGATAGAGCCGTCCGCCGTCGAACCTGCACCGGCGGAGGACGCGCCCTCCGGGGGAACGCTGCGGAGACCGTGGGCAGACCCGCCCACGCTGGACCCGCATCTCGTCGGCGACACCGTGTCCGCCGGCGTCGTCATAGAGCTGTTCAGCGGCCTGGCAACGATAACCCCCGACCTCCAGATCGCGCCGGACATAGCCGAGAGCTGGGAGATAAGCGGCGGCGGCACGGTCTATACCTTCAATATCAGGTCGAACGCGAGGTTCCACGACGGCAGGCCTGTGACGGCTCACGACTTCGTTTATTCGCTGAACAGGGCCGTCAGCCCCGCAACGGCTTCACCCGTCGCCGCGACGTACTTGGGCGACATAGTTGGCGCGGGGGACGTTCTGGATGGCGGGGCGTCCGAGCTTGCGGGGGTCAGGGCCAAGGACGCGCAAACCCTGGAAATAACCATAGACTCCCCGAAGGTATATTTCCTCTCGAAGCTCACCTACCCCACCGCCTTCGTTGTCGACAGGCGCAACGTGGAGTCCGGGCCGGCTTGGACGGACAAGCCGAACGGCACCGGCCCATTCGAGCTGGGGGAGTACGTTATCGGGGAGCGGCTCGTCTTGGAGCGCAACGACGACTTCTACATGGAGCCGGCAAAGCTGGACCAGGTCGTTATGAACTTGGCCGGCGGCCAGGCGATAGCCATGTACGAGAACGACGAGATAGACATCATGGACCTCGAACTGCCGGACCTGGAGCGGTTGCTGGGCTCCGACGATCCGCTGTCCGAGGAGATGAGGATAGCGCCGCCGGGCTTCCGGGTGGAGTACATCGGGTTCGACCTGGACGAGCCGCCATTCGACGACGTCAACTTCCGCAAGGCGATGAACATGGCCGTCAACAAGGAGGTCATCACGGAGGAAGTATTGCTGGGCCTGAGGACGCCCGCTTACGGGGTGCTGCCGCCTGGTTTTCCGGGCCACAATCCCGACGTACAGGGCCTGCGCTTCGACCCGGAGCAGGCGAGGCGCTTCCTGGAGCGGTCCAGGTACGCTGACCCGGACACCCGGCCCCGCGTCACGCTGACGCTGAGAAGCGCGGGCGGCGCAATCGGCCCCGAATTCGAGACGGTGATAGAGATGTGGCGCCAGAACTTGGGCGTCGAGGTGGAGATACAGCAGGTCGAGTGGGCAGCGTACATCCAGGACCTGTACAGCGAGGACAGCAAGTACCAGAGCTTCTCGATCGGGTGGACTGCCGATTATCCGGACCCGCAGAACTTCCTGGACATCCTGTTTCACACAGCGAGCAACTCCAACTTCATCGGCTACTCCAACCCAGAGGTGGACTCCATCCTGGAGCAGGCCCGCGTAGAGCAGGATCCGCAGAGGCGAACGGCCCTCTACCGCGAGGCCGAGGAGACCATCGTGAACGACGCGCCGTGGGTCCCGCTGTGGTACGGGCGCAAGATAGACCTGTTCGGAGACCAGCACCTGTTGGTGAAGCCGCGCGTCAAGGGTTACGTGCTGACCCCGATGCTCGTACCCAAGCTCAGGCACGTCTACATAGAGGGCGACAAGGCATCGTAGGCGCGGCTAGGATTCGGTGGCTCCGCAGGAAGGATTCGAACCTACGACCCGCCGGTTAACAGCCGGCTGCTCTACCACTGAGCTACTGCGGAGCGCAAGCGGCATGGGGCTACGCGCCCCTACGCTATTCATCCTAGCGCCGACCCAGCGCTAACGCAAGGGTTTTGGGCAAGCCCAGACCCATCAGGGCAGGCAATCGGCATCTATTGGAGTGAGCCAGGTTCCTCGCTTCGTCCCCATCCCAGCCGCAGGCGCCTATGCGTAATCGCCGTCCGTCTCAAACGCGAAGAGGTCCGCCGTGTCAGCCTCCAGGGCCCTGGCGATAGCCCGTATATTCTTCAGTGACGGATTCCGCACACCCCGCTCTATGCCAGACAAGTAGGTCACGTGGACACCAGCGCGGTGAGCCACCTCCTCCTGGGTATGACCTCGCAGCGCCCGCATCGAGCGTATGTGCCGGCCAAATGCCTCTTGATATTGGTGAGCGTCCACAGCATGCACTTGACAAGGACGCTACCAACGCATAGACTATGCGTCCATAGACTATAAGTCATATAAGGTAGGTGACCTTGATCCCAACTAATTCAGACGAAAGGCGCATCGAACTGCTCACTGGCGTCCCTGGCTCCGCTCGGACCTGGGGTAGGTTCCTCGACACAGCCAGGAGGATGATCACTCCCCAGCCCTCTGACCACGTCCGGGGCTACACAGGTGGTGGACTTGGAGTGAGTACCCGAATGGCTAATTTGCTTTTGGTACTCTGTGTTCTGATAACCGCCACCTCCCTTGCCTGCGATGTATCGGAGGATGACGTCCTGCAGGCCGAACTTGATATTGCCGATGCGCCTATTGAGATGCGAGTTACTGCCACACAAATGTATAACGATTACGAAAGCAATCAGATCGCGGCCAATCAGAAGTATGACGGCAAGGTCTTGGCGGTTAACGGAACAGTCGAAGGCCTCGGAGGAGGGGAGGATAGCGCCTATTATGTGGACCTAAACACGGGAGACTTCACGACCAAAAAGGTGCGTTGCCACTTCAGTCAAAGTCACTTGGACGACATAACGTCGCTTCAAAAGGGAGATAGAGTTACGCTGCGCGGCAAGGGAGATGAGGGAAAGGAAAGAGATCCCTTCACGATTGAAGTACTGGGATGCAGCGTACTAAAAGAGGAGTGAGCTCATGAGAATAGCAGGACTGATCATAGGCGTATTGGGATCCGTAGCGGGATTCATCGGCGCCGTTTTTGCATTAGTGGTTGGCGGGATTGGCGGCGCCCTCAATCTTGAGGATGCTGGGACAGTAACATCTCTTGCGTTCGTGGCGCTTGGATCCTCAATTGTGGGGCTGGTAGGCGCAACCTTGTCAATGGCTAAACCTAGACTTGCAGCCAGCCTGATGCTTGTATCAGCTATCGTAGGCGTTATTGCCGTTTCAATGGCATACGCGCTCGCAACAGCGCTCCTGTTGATAGGAGCGGCGATGACTTTCTTCGGCAGGAACGAGAATCGAGACACATAGACTCGACGGCGATGCGGCACTGGCATCCGGGGTACCTGTCTTCTAGAGTCAGTCCATTATTTAAGTAGTAGATGATGCCCTACATACCCTATCTCTATTTCACGCTTACCCGTATCGAAACGAAGGTGAATCCTCCCGCTGCTCCCAAACCGCGCGTGCCAAAGGAACAGCCGCCGCGTCCCGTCGTTAGACCGGAATCGCCGCGCCTCGCGTAGTCTATCATCATTTTTCACCGAATCACTCTCATCGGTCACCTTCGTCCTCCATGATAACGCCGACCCAGACTCATCACGCCAACTGCGCGCCGACTCATTAAGGGTAGCCAGCTTGTTCGCGACAGTCC
Organism: uncultured Dehalococcoidia bacterium; assembly: GCA_958296115.1. GTDB lineage: Bacteria > Chloroflexota > Dehalococcoidia > Lucifugimonadales > CAJWER01. Next base: position 356,477 of record OY282442.1, on the reverse strand, counting down.
CAAGCAGCCCAGCATCCAACGCCGCAAGGTGACCCTCCACGTCCGGTCCAAAGATGAGGTTCGGAAACACCTCTCCACGAGTACTCCACAACGCCGCGCCGTTCCTGAACCAACGACCACGAACACGGGCATGATGGCGGTCGCAAACAGGTCGTGCATGGCTAGACCGAGCGAGGTTGTCGATTGTTTCAGACACCTCTTCTATATCTTCATTATCCAAAAGTTCTTTGAAGGTGACCGTAATCTGGTCCTTATCCCATACTGGCTCGGTTGGGAATCCAACCATTACTCCATTTGTGATAGCGCACAAGACGAGAGGATCGCCGTCCGGCGAGGGTAATATCTTCGATTCGCACAGGAGAAATCGATCTCTAATTTCAGTGCTGACATCGTCCAATGTCCGGATTCTGCCAAACAGATCCATCAAGAACAGATACTCTTCCCTAGCCCCTCGCTGCAACAGCCCAAGCATAGCATCCTGCAGCGTTAGCTCCGTAGAACAGTACACCTCGTGTACATGCATGTCCGTCCGCAATGTGTTATGTACGACTTGATCACGAACGAGGGTGCCCATGCCCCTCGCAATATCCATCAGCCAATCAATAGCTGTGTACTGATTGCCCGGAGCCATGCTGGCATGATTCAATACGAACTCGCGCATATCAGTCCTTGGGAGCAATCAGCCGCGCTAGATTCTGTCCATGCTGGTCGAAGAACCCTGCTGGCCACGACGACAGCCGCCCGTCCGTGTCAATCTTGGGAGAAGTGACGACCGACTTGTTGCCCTCGCGCTCGAAATAGTGGAACGCGACCTCCTCCGGCGCGATCAAGCCGTCGCGCACCGCGATACGAACGCCGTCCATGAAGTGGTCGCTGTGCGTCTCGGCGAACACCTGCACCCCCGCCTTCGCCGCCCGCACCGCCAACTCCGCCAACTTCGTCTGTCCTTGCGGATGGAGATGCGCTTCCGGATTCTCGATCAGGCACAGCGTGCGCGGCCCTGAAAGCAACGCAAGGATAACCGGCAGAGCATACGACAGCCCAAACCCAACATTGGTAGCGCGATGCCTTCGAGATGCCACATCGCCCGGCCGGTCAAACGAGAATCCAGCGATTACCGCGTCTGCATCTCTTATCTCCTCGAGATGCAGATGCGCGCCCGGACAAACATCCTGCAGCCACTGGTCAACGATGTCCAGCAGCCTCCGACTCCCTATGTCAAGGCAGCGAATATCATCTTCCTGCATGACATCGTTCTGATGGTGGTTCAAGTAGTTCCACGCATATTCACCTCCCGCGCCAAAATCGCCTTGGTTGGCTTTCATATCCGAAAGCGGGTAGAACTTCCGAGGCCCTACACGTTCTGCGTTCACATAGACAAGGCGTCCTCCAAATGGCGGTTCATCTTTCCAGTCCATAAATTCAGCCTCAAAATTACGAGACCCCAACATTGCCTCCCCTCGAAAGAAATCGAGAATACCCTCGGCTTCATCATCAGAGATTTCGGAGAGAACGTTTCTAATAGAAGGATGATTCTCCAAAAAATCGGCCGCCCACGACCTAGCCATGAACTCTGAAGAGCTCTCGAATCTATCTAGGATATCGGCCTCTCGGGAATGCTCGAAACTCGATTCAAACGGATCTTCAGTAGCATCACTCACGAGCGTGAATCTCAATATCTCCCGCTCGGCATCCTCGAACAGCACGTCCTGACCGGTGCCAAGATCCGCGCGTTCGCCTGCTAGAAGTAGGCGACCTTCTTGCAATTCTCCGGCCTCGAATGACTGCCGAAGCGTCAGCAGCGCCTGGATAACGCTGCTCTTGCCCATTCCGTTCAAGCCGCACAGCAGATTGATGGGCGCGCAATCCAGGCTCAACCACTCGAAGCATTTGAAATTCGTCAACTTGATATTGCGAAGCATTAGACGAACTCCTTTACAAGCTGCTCAATCGCTTGGAAGCGCTTCTGCACACGCCAAGGGGTACCAGTTGAGAAGGAAATGGACCTCTCAAAATCTTGATCCTCTGTCACTAACTGTATGAACTGCCTTTGTACATAATCCTTCTTCTCAACAAGAATTTTTATCTGTTCTGGAGAGCAGCGCGCTAGCTGGACACTCCACGCCTCGAGCAACGCTCTATTGATAGGCCCGCGTCTATTATCTCTTCTGGGTGGTTTACGGAATGCATTCTCACCGAAAATATCGAACGCTGCACACATAGCCTTCTTGAAGTCTGCAGCAAGTGTGTCGCGCTGCTTGGGCGCCATATTATTGATCTGCTGCATTGTGCTGCCTAGGTAACGATCAAGGTCTTTGGTGTTGTAACTCTCCCAAGATTCAATACGAAATGCGAGGAAACGAAGAACGCATTCACGATCTTGCATTCGATTCTTCCCTGTCTCACTAAGCGGCGCAGCCCTAATGAATTCGCGAGATTTGGCAAGCTCCTCCAGATATTCCCTGACAGGCCCCGGGTTGAGGGCATGGCGGATCTCCTGTCCGTTCAAGCTCAACCCCCCAGTGTTGATACGGAGGAAGACGTTGAACATCACTTCTGGTGGTGTACCTGGTTCTATAACATTTATAATGAGTTGTGTCTCGCTTATTCGCCGTTGCAAGGGCCGCGAGAGTGCATCGTGCTTACACCCATCCAATTTGATCAGGTATTGGAGCCCTATCAGAGGAAGGCCCCCGGTTACATATTCATAGATAGTCGTCATACGTTGAACGCCGTCAACGACTGACCAGTTATCGTCTTCGTCAGCGGCAACATAGAATACTGGAATAGGTATCTTCAGCAGCAGCGATTCGATTAGTCGGCTCCGACGCATAGGATTCCAGATGCGAGCATGGCGTTGAAAATCTGGAACCAGTTCAATCTCTCCGTACTTGATGCGATCGACGAGCTGTCCAACAAGTATAGGAATAGTGCGTATCTTGATTAGCTCGGGATCGAACGGCTCGGTAATCTTCTCCTGAAGATCATCCTCCTCCCCTTCAAGGCTACCCTCATATTCATCATCTATGTATGTATCTGGTGGGGCAGGCTCCGCCTCCACCGCCGGGCTGGCTACCATCGTGACACCCCCCTTCCTCAGGATAGGCTACCAGTGTACCACCATGCGGGCGATGCGGCAACCGCTGACGCTCACGGCAGGTCTTCCGGGCTGTATATGACCGCCGCGCCGTGGATGCCTATGACCTCTGGGCGGGGGCGTCGGCGGACGATGTGCTGGTCGGAGTAGTAGACCGTTACTATCGCGCCGTCATCGCGCTGGATGTTGCTGGGGTAGCCCTGGTCGTTGCCCGCGTCGGCTACCAGCAGCAGCCTGTTGTCTGTGTCCCACGTCCTGCCGTCGTCGCGGCTTGCCAGGCCCAGAATCCCGAACGGCGTCGTGCGACGGCCGTAGGTCAGCAGCGTTCGCCCGTCCGCGAGCTTGATGACGTCGCCCGGATGCTCTGTGGGCTCGGTGATGCGCTCCGGCTGCGTCCACGTCGCGCCGCCGTCGTTCGAGTGCGTCTGGGACAGCGCGCCCTCCTCGTCGCCGCGCATCACTGCGAGGATGCGCCCCTCGCCGACCTCGCATAGCGCCGTCTCGTTGTACCCGCCGTCGGCGATGACCGTTGGGGCGTCCCAGGTCCGCCCGTCGTCGCGCGACGTGATGAAATAGACAACGCCGCGCAGGTAGTACGTCATCATCACCGCGCCGTCCGCGAGCGTTATCATCTTTCCGAACGGGGACCCCACGATAAGCTCGCCTCGGCCGTCGACCTTCGCAAGCTCGGAGCTCCACGTCCGGCCGTGGTCCTCGGAGCGCGACACGTAGAGCGGCGTGGGCTGGGCCTTCACGACGTCGTACCGCCCGTCGGTATAGTTGACCTGCTTGATGAAGGACGCCAGCAGCGTCCCCTTGTCCGTAACCCCGAAGGCGGGGTTGCGGTTGTCCGAGCCATCTTGCGAGATCACTATGGAGTGGCTCCACGACTCCCCGCCGTCTGGCGAATGGACGAACACCAGCCGTCCGCGCTCGCCGACGTGGAAGTCGCTGTCCCGGGTTACGACCCCCAGGCGGCCGTTATGCAGCTTCTGGATCACGGGCCAGTAGCCGCCCATGGTCATCATCATGAACCGCCGAGTCGGCAGGGGCCTGAGTATCCCGCTCAGGTTGTGCAACGGCCTTCGGTAGTACATTCGGGTCCTCCTGGAGGTTCGAGGGCTGGCTTGTTACCGCGATGATAAGGGGAAGGGACTCGAAATGCCACCCCTCAGGGTCCTATTGCGGCGAAATTCCTGGCCGCATTCCGACTATGTCCGGCAGGTTGCGGTACCGCCCCGCGTAGTCCAGCCCGTATCCCGCCACGAACACGTCGGGGACCTCGAAGCCGCGGAAGTCGGCCTGGAAATCCGTTATCCGCCGGCTCGGCTTGTCCAGCAGCACGCACGTCTTGAACTCCTTCACGCCGGCCTCCACCAGGACATCCCGCAGGAATGCCAGCGTCCTACCCGTGTCCAGAATGTCGTCCACCACGAGAACGCGCCGCCCGCGTATCTCATGGTCCGTCGGGAAGAACTCGATCCGGGGATTCCCGCCCGTGGTCCCCGACCTATAGCTGGACACCGCCGCGAAGCTGAGGTACAGCGGCATGGTCAGCCGGCGGATCAGGTCCGCGGTGAACAGGCAACCTCCCTTCAGCACGGACACCACCGTGCAGGACTCGCCCGCGTAATGCTCGTCGACCTCTTCGGCCAGGGCAGCCACCCGGGAGCGAATGTCAGCCTCCGTGAACAAGACCCCGCCAATCTCCATTTGCCGAAACCCTCCGCCTGAATCATCCGCGCGACTCGACGCCGCCATTGTCATATCACCCCGCGCCTCCTGGCAACCCGCCGGGCGAATTCCCGATACGGCAACTTGAAACTATCGCCGCCTTGGTGTACAAGAACATGCAGCAACGAACGGAGGTCGTGAACATGGGCCGAAACGCTTACCGGGTCGGGATAGTCGGTTTGCGGGGCATCACGTCGAAGGGCGTCGAGGACCCTGTACAGCCCTTTCGCACGGAGATAGTCCACAGCCACGCCGCCGGGCTGTCGGTCATAGACGGCTTCGAGATAGTGGGCGTGTGCGACCTCGTTCCCGATCTGCTCGACGACTTCGCGCAGACCTGGTCTCGGCGATGGCCCAACGCCAAGCCTTACGCCGACTTCAGCGCCATGCTGCGCGAGGCCGACCTCGACATCCTCGCCATAGCGACGGGCGACCACACCCACGCAACCCTCGCCGTCGAGGCCGCCGGCGCGGGAGTCAAGGGCATCTTCTGCGAGAAGCCGTTGGCCACCAGCCTAGAGGACGCGGACAGGCTCATAGAGACGTGCGAGGCGAACAACGTCGTCGTCACAGTCGACCACACCCGCCGATACCGCCCCGAGTGGGTACACGTCCGCGAGGAGGTCAGGAGCGGCGCCATCGGCAAGCTCACGACCATCGTCGGGACGCTTGGCGGCCCCAGAGCGATGCTATTCAGGAACGGCACGCACATGATCGATACTATCTGCATGTACGCAGAGTCCCAGCCGGCGCAGGTGTGGGCCAGGCTCGAAAGCGGCTTCGAGCATTGGGACAGCTACAAGGGCGACGGCGGGAAGCTCCCCGAGAACGACCCGGGCGCGATGGGCTTCATCCAGTTCGAGAACGGGACGCGGGCTCTCTACTGCGGTATGAAGGAGACCCAGGGCATGTTCTCCCTGCAGCTGTCGGGAGCGGACGGCCAGATATACGTGACCGAGGAGAACGCCACCGTCTTTTCGTCCGGCCCCGACAGGGTGAACGGCGTCCGACGCCGAATCGTCCCCAGGACCTACGTCGCCGAGGGCATAGCGTCCGCCTACGAGGAGCTCGCAGACCTGATGGAGAACGGCGGCGAGGGCGTCTCGATGGCGCGTGAATCCCGCAAGACCGTGCAGATACTCATGGGCTTCTTGGCCTCCCAGCAGGCCGGATCGGCCCTGATAGACGTTCCGAAGTAACGAGGAACAACGGCCATGCAGAATCGCGTCAAGATAGTAGTCCCCGGCGATGACCCTCCGCAGATCCAGGGATCGCCTCACCTCGACCGCCTCGAGCCCTACGGCGGCGTCACCCTGTTCACCGACCGGCCGCGCAGCCTCGACGAGCAGATCGCCCGCGTCGAGGGCGCGCGCGTCATCATGAACACGCGGGGCGCCGTCAAGTGGCGCAGGGACGCCCTCGAACGGCTTCCCGACCTGCGCCTCATCGCAACCTGCTCGATAGGCACGGACATGGTCGACCTCGCCGCCGCCGGCGAGCTCGGCGTCGCCGTATGCAACCAGCCAGGCAAGATAGCCCCATATGTCGCCGAGCACATCATCGGCCTGATGTTCGCCGCCGCCAAGCGAGCGGCATATCAGACCGCCGAGCTCAAGGCCGGGAGATGGGGCCTCCGCAAGAACGTCTATCTGAAGGGCAAGACGCTCGGCGTCATCGGAACAGGGAACACCGGCTCCGAAGTCGCCAGGATAGCCAACGCGCTGGGCATGAAGGTCATCGCCTGGACGTACAACCCTTCACCGGAACGCGCCAGGAACCTCGGCGTCGAGTTCGTGGAGCTGGACGACCTGCTGCGGCAGTCCGACGTCGTCAGCATACAGGTCAGGCTCAGCGACGACAGCCGGGGTATGCTGGGCGGGCGCGAATTCGGCCTCATGAAGCCCGGCGCCATATTCGTCAACGGCGGGCGGGGCGAGCTCGTAGATACCGACGCCCTCGTCGAAGCCCTGCACTCAGGCCGTCTCGCAGGCGCAGGCCTCGACGTGTTCGACCAGGAGCCTCTCCCGCCCGACCACCCGATACTCGCCTGCGAGCAGGTCGTCCTCACGCCCCACATTGCGGACCAGACGCCCGAGGGCGTCGAGAGTCTCAACGAGGGCTGCGTCTCCAACGTGATCGCCTTCCTGGAGGGCAGACCCCAAAACGTGGCGAATCCATGAGCCCGCTGAGGCCGTGGCGAGAAGCGGCTGCGGCCGCCGTGATAATCCCTGTACTCCTGTCGCTGGCTCTCGCGGCCTGCTCGGGGCAGACCGCAGAGCCGACACCGGAGCCGACCGCCGCGCCGGAGACGTTCCCGCCGCGCGAGCTCAAGGTCCTGGTGGGCGCGGGCGAGAGGACGGCCGCCGTCAACGCATTCTTCCCTCAGCGGCTCCGCGTGCGAGCGGGGGACACTGTAACCTGGAATATGAATACCGAGGGCGACCCCCACTCGGTGATCTTCACGGACCAGCGGCCGGAGGACGACGTCATCCCCGTGCCAGGGACGGGCGGAGGCGGAGACCCGTTGTACGGCGGCGCAGGGTCCCAGGCATCCATGCTAAACCCGAAAATACTGTATCCGAGCAACCCAGAGGAGGGTAGCGTCGAGGTGTGGCGCGGGTCCGGCTACGTGAACTCCGGGATCATGTTCCCGAAGATCCAGGCTCCGCCGGGCCTACCGCTCATCGACACCTTCTCCCTCAAGTTCGACAGGCCGGGGGTCTATCCCTACGTCTGCGGGATGCACGACTTTCACCAGGGCGTGATAGTGGTGGAGCCGGCAACGGCGAGAGACGTGCCCGAACAGGACGAGATCGACCGCGTCGCGCTGAAAGAGATCGAACCTCTCAAGGAGATCACGGACAGCCTCTATGTCCTCCAATCGTCCGACCGCGTCCTCGACCAGGAGTTCGGACCGGGCGGCACGAGCGTTTACGTAGTTGCGGCGGGCATGGGTCCGCCCGAGGCCGAGCTCACGGAGTTCTTCCCTGGGAACCTCACTATAGACAAGGGCGACACGGTCGTCTGGGTCTCGTCCAGGTGGCACTCCATCGTGTTCAATCCTGGGGGGCCGTTTCCCCCGATGTACACGCCGCAGGAGGACGACGTGGGCACAGTGCAGATGATCATCAATCCGTTGGTGACTCTGCCTGTCCGGGCCGGGCAGCCGTTCGTCGGGGAGGGGGTGTACAGCTCAGGGCTGATGGGCTACGGGCAGCGGCCCGGCGGCGTAGGCTACTCCCTCACCTTCGAGGTAGAGGGCGTCTTCAGGTACCTGTGCCCGGTACACCCAGGCATGGCCGGGACTATCACCGTGGGAGACGGCGGAGCCTGAAGCAATCGCATGGCGCGGGCGGCGCGGCGCCAGGCGCGTCTTCCGTCAGGTTCAGGGGCCTCACGCCGTCCCGCCGGCGATGCCCAGCAGGGTCGTCAGCGGCATGTCCGCCAGGGAGCGGAGCTTGAGATGGGCGCGGCTGGTGTCCATGGCTTCGGTCATCGGGTTGGGGACGACCACGCAGAACATGCCCGCCGCGAGCGCCGCCGTCATGCCCTTGGCGGAGTCCTCGATAGCGATTGCCCGGTCCGCGCTCACGCCCAGGGCTTCGAGGCACGCCAGGTATAGCTCCGGGTCGGGCTTGACGGCGCTCACGTCGTCGCGCGTCCTGACGGACTCGACGCCTGCGTCGAGTCCAAGCCGCTCCAGGTGGCCCTGGACCCACTCGCGCGACGAGCTCGACGCTACCCCGACCTTCAACCCCATCTCCCGCGCCCCCGCGAGGTAGTCCAGCACGCCTGGAAGTATCGGGTTCGCGTGTACCTGTTCTAGGTAATTGCGCCGCCGCCGCGCTCTCACCTCGTCCCTGTCGAGGGCGCGCCCCGCCAGGTCTTCGAGGTGGCCGCAGATGTCGAAGCTCCCGATTCCCCCACCGATGAAGCCCGACCATAGGCCGCGGTCCAGCTCCACGCCGTGGGCCCTGAATTCCTGCCGCCAAGTAACGAAATCGGGCGTCTCGGTGTCGATGATGACGCCGTCGAAGTCGAATACGATGGCCTGCGTCTCGGCGGTCAAGGCTGCGCCTCGCCGCGGTCCCTCGCCGCGACCGCGTCCTGTATGAACTCGGCTATGTCGGACGTGCGCGCGCCGGGGCCGAATATGACCTTGACGCCCATTTCGAGCAGGGCGGGCCTGTCCTGATCTGGGACGATGCCGCCCGCGACCACGATGACGCCGCTCATTCCGCGTTCGTGCAGCCCTTCGATTATCTGCGGGAACAGCTCCATGTGCGCGCCGGACAGGATGCTGAGGCCCACGACGTCCACGTCCTCCGCCAGCGCCTCTTCGACTATCATCTGGGGCGTCTGGCGGATGCCCGTGTAGGCAACATCCATGCCGGCCTCACGCAGGGCCCTGGCGACTATCTTGGCTCCGCGGTCGTGGCCGTCCAGTCCGGGCTTTGCGATTAGGGCCTTTATCTTTCGTTCGCTCATGCGGCGGACGTCCTATCTAAGGGCGGTGTCCGCGTCCACGAGCTCTATCAGAACGCCGCCAGTGGACCGCGGATGCAGGAAAGCGATCATGCCGGACAGCCCTTCGCGCGGCGCGCCGTCTATCAGGGCAATCCCGCGCTCGGCGAGGCGATCGAGCGCGGCCTGCAGGTCTTCCACTTCAAAGCATATGTGGTGAAGGCCCTCGCCCCGCCGTTCGATGAACCGGGCCACACCCCCGTTGGGGTCTACGGGCTGGATGAGCTCCAGCTGCGACCCGCCGACCCTGATTAGGGTCGCCCGGACGCCCTGGTCCTCGATGTCCTCAACCTCGGCTGGGCCGATCCCGAAGACATCGCCGTAGAACGCCAGCGACTCGTCTATGTCCTTGACGGCAAGGGCCACGTGGTTGACGTGACGGGCCACGCAGGTCGAGACGCTCTCCATCCGCTCTTCACGATTCAAGGCGCACGTGTACGTTCGGCGCTTCCATAGTAGCACAGCCGACGCCGAACATTGACACCTAGCCGCCAAGCCGATAATCTCATCCCTGCCGTCGGAGGGGCGCCGCGTCCATCGGCCTCGATGCCGATGGCGCTCCAATACAAGCACGGGAGGGTCATGGGTGACCTACACGAAGATGAAGACGTGGCTCGAGGATGAGCTCCAGACTATCCGCGACAGCGGGCTGTACAAGGATGAGAAGATAATCCGCACGCCCCAGGGATCTGACGTGGACACGAGCCAGGGCGAGATGATCAACTTCTGCGCCAACAACTACCTTGGGCTGGCGGACAGCCCGGAGGTGGAGCGGGCGGTGGCGGACGGGCTAGCCGAGCACGGCTTCGGCATGGCGTCGGTGCGGTTCATCTGCGGGACGCAGGACATCCACAAGACGCTGGAGCGGGAGTTGACCGATTGGTTCGGCACGGAGGACACTATCCTCTACACGTCCTGCTTCGACGCCAACACCGGGCTGTTCGAGACGCTGCTGGGCCCGGAGGACGCAATAATCAGCGACGCCCTGAACCATGCCTCTATCATAGACGGCGTGCGGCTGTGCCGGGCGCGGCGCAAGGTCTTCGAGCACGCGGACATGGCCGACCTGGAAACGCAGCTGCAGGCAACTCAGGACGCCCGCTTCCGGATGATAGCGACCGACGGCGTGTTCAGTATGCAGGGGGACATCGCGCCCCTGTCCGAGATATGCGACCTCGCCGACAGGTACGACGCCCTCGTGATGGTGGATGACTCGCACGCCACGGGGTTCATGGGGCCGAACGGCCTCGGCAGCCCGGACGAGATGGGCGTGATGGACAGGATAGACGTGCTCACGAGCACGATGGGAAAGGCGCTGGGCGGGGCGTCAGGCGGCTTCACGACAGGCAAGAAGGAGATTGTCGAGTACCTGCGCCAGCGGTCCCGGCCCTACCTGTTCTCAAACACCCTCGCGCCGCCAATCGTGACGGGGGCGCTCAAGGCGCTGGAGATAGTGAGGAGCGTTCCCAGCCTGCGGGAGACCCTCTGGGAGAACACGCGCCACTTCCGTTCGGAGATGTCGGCGTTGGGATTCGACATCATCCCCGGCAAGCACCCGATAACGCCCATCATGCTCAGGGACGAGATCAAGACGGTCGAGTTGGCGAAGGCGGTCAACGAGCGCGGCATATTCGTGGTGGGCTTCAGCTTCCCGGTCGTGCCCAGGGGCGAGGCGCGCATCCGCGTCCAGCTCTCCGCGGCGCACACGCGGGAACAACTCGACCGCGCCATCTCCGTATTCGCGGAGGCGGGCAGGGAGCTGGGGGTGATATAGGGATGCATCGTGAAGACGTATGAGGAGAGTACATGACAGCTGAGATGACCGGCAAGGCCGCCATAGTGACCGGCGCGGGACAGGGGATGGGCAGGTCGGTGGCGCAGATGCTGGCGGCGCGGGGAGCGTCTCTCGTGGTCAACGACATCAACGCCGGTCCGGCCGAGCGGACGGCTGCGGAGTTGCGCTCTGCGGGAGCCAGCGCAATCGCCGCCCCCGGAGACGTAACCTCGAAAGCCGACGTCGACCGGATGGTCGCCGCCGCACTCGACGAATTCGGCGGAGCGCATATCCTAGTCAACAACGCCGGCATCCTGCGCCCGACTCACCTGATAGACATCGAGGAGGACGAGTGGGACCTGGTCGTCGACGCCAACCTGAAGAGCGCGTACCTGTGCTCCAGGGCCGTTCTGCGCCCCATGCGGGAAGCCGGCTGGGGCCGCATCGTCAACTTCTCGTCCAGCGCGGGCCGAAAGTACAGCACCATAGGCGGGGCGCACTACTCCGCCGCCAAGGCGGGGATACTCGGACTCACACGGCACCTTGCTAAAGAGGAGGCCGCCAACGGCATCACGGTCAACGCCGTATGCCCGGGGCTCATAGACACCGAGATGGTGCGCGGAACCATCAGCGAGGAGCGGACGCGGGAGTACGCCGAGAGCTTCCCCATACCGCGGCTCGGCGAGCCGTGGGAGGTCGCGGAGCTCGTGGCGTTCATCGCGTCGGACAGGGCGGCGTACATGACCGGCGTCGCCTTCGACATCAACGGCGGCGACCTGATGATGTAGAGCGCCTACCACACACAGGGAGACAGGCTGAATGAAGAGCAACCGGATCTACGACAAGCTGGGAGTCCGCCCCGTGATAAACGCCGGCGGCAACACGACCCTATGGGGCGGCTCGACGCCCCCTCCCGAAGTCCGCCGCGCCATGGACGAGGCGGACCATAGCTACGTCGAGATGGCCGAGCTGCTGTCGCGCTCGGGCGACTTCATCGCCGAGACGCTCGGCGTGGAAGCCGCGCACGTTACATCCGGATGCTTCGCCGCGCTCGTGCTGAGTACCGCCGCGTGCCTGACCGAAGGCGAGCAGGATCGGACGGCTCGGCTGCCGGAGACCAACGGCCACCCCAACGAGATCGTCGCGCTCAGGAGCCTTCGCTACCCGTACCGGCGCAGCCACAGCGTGCCCGGCGGGCGCATCGTCGAGGCCGGAGACGAGGACGGCTGCACGGTGGAGCAGCTGGCGGCGGCCATAGGGCCGAACACGGCGGCCGTAACCTATGTCCAGCAGCCGGACGTGTACGGCAGCAACCTCACCCTCGACGATGCCGCGGCGGTGGCGCGCGACCAGGGCGTGCCCATCATCGTGGACGCCGCGTCGCAGATATACCCGCTCGACTACTTCCGGAGGACGGCGCAGGCAGGCGACCTAGTGTGCTTCGGCGCGAAGTACGTGGGCGCTCCGCACTCGACGGGCTTCCTGTGCGGCAGGAAGGACCTGGTCGAAGCCGCGGCGCTGCAGGGGTTCATCGGCTTCGAGGCGAGCGCGGGCAACTCCATCGGACGGGGCTACAAGGTGGACCGGCAAGACGTGGTGGCGGTCGCCGCCGCGATGGAGCGCTGGTTCTCCATTGACCACGAAGCGCGGCTGATAGAGATGTCCGGAAGGCTCGACGTGATGGCGAAGGCGGTCGAGGGAATCCCGGGCGTGTCCGCCCGAATCGCCAAGCTGCCCAACTACGCGCAGCTGGAGCTCCAGGTCAGGATAGACGAGGCCCGCGTCGGCAAGGACGCGAGCCAGGTTCACGCCGAGCTGCTGGACGGCAAGCCGAGAATCAGGGCCGGCGCAATCCGAACCGGCGGCGCGCTGCCGTTCGTCGCGCATACCATGTTCGAGGGCGAAGAGCGCATCGTCGCCGACAGGCTGCGCGAGGCGCTGACGGCATAACATCTCATCGGCGGAACACGGAGGGACCCATGGCAGCGACAGGAGCCGACATATACGCAAGGATGGGCGCGCGCGCCGTCATCAACGCCCAGGGCAACCGGACCGTGCTGGGCGGCTCCGCAACCGTGCCCGAAGTCACCGAGGCAATGGCCGCGGTGAACGACACCTACGTCGAGATGGCCGAGCTGCTCGCCCGCTCCGGCGAATACATCGCGGACCTGCTCGATGTCGAGGCTGCATACGTAACGTCAGGCTGCTCCGCGGCCTTGGCGTTCAGCGCGGCGGCGTGCATGACGGGGCGCGACCCGGACAAGATAGCCCGCATTCCTGACACGACGGGCATGAAGAACGAGATAGTCATCCAGAAAGCGCAGCGCTACAGCTACGACCGCAGCTTCACCGTGCCCGGCGCGAGGCTGGTCGAGGCCGGGGACGCCGACGGATGCGCGCCGGAGCAGCTCCGCGGCAAGATCGGCGCGGACACCGCCGCAGTCGCCTACCTGGTGCGCCCGAACGAGCCGCGCTCCGTCCTCACGCTGGAGCAGGCGGTCGAGATAGCGCACTCCGCCGATGTCCCAGTCATCGCCGACGCCGCAGCCCAGATCTACCCGCTCGACTACTTCCGTCGAAACGCCCAGGGCGCAGACCTCGTCTGCTTCGGGGCGAAGTACATGGGCGCGCCGCAGTCGTCAGGCTTCGTATGCGGCAGGAAGGACCTCGTAGCGGCGGCGTCCGACCAGGGCTTCATCGCCTTCCAGGAAAACGGCGGCCTCTCGTTCGGACGCCCCATGAAGCTGGACAAGCAGGAGGTCGTCGGCGTCGTCGCAGCCGTCGAGCGATGGCTCACCATCAACCACGAAGACCGCCTGCTCGGATACGAAGAGCGTCTGTCCAGAATCGAGGACGAGCTCGAAAGCGCTCCCGGCGTCGAAACCGCCATCGAGCACGTCCCCCAGTACTACCGCGCAACCCTCAACGTCGCCTTCGACAACGAAACCACGGGCAAGTCCGCACAGGACATAGCCGACGAGCTCGGCGCCGGCAGCCCGCGCATCTGGGTATCGGTAGTGGACGACCAGACCATCACGGTCACCTCCCATGCCCTGAACGAGGGCGAAGAGCTGGTCGTGGCGGAACGCATCCGCGCGGCGGCAGGCGGATAGCCGGCGAATCCCTGGCGCGCGGATACTGGAAGGAGGGTGATCATGGAGATCGACGAGTTGGTCGAACAGGTGAAGGACGCGGCCACAGAAGTGTACGCGGCTCTGGGAGAGGGCCATACCGAGGACGTGTACGAACATGCGATGGAAGTCGAATTCCAGCAGCGCGGCGTCTCCTCACAGATGAACGCCCATATCGACATCCTCTACAAGAGCAAGCGCGTCGGGACGACGGTGTTGGACTTCATCGTGGAGGGCCGCCTGGTCGTAGAGTTGACGGCGCAGGACAACCTGGACAGAGCCAACGTAGCCCAGGCCCGCGCGTACATGAGGGAGGCCGGAATAGACGCCGGCCTGCTCATCAACTTCCCATACCCCGCGCAGCTCGAACCGCAATTCGAGGTCTTGAGGTAGCGCTGTGGCGCCAGCGGGAAGTTCATAGCGCCAGCGCAGACGAAGAGGTAACCGCATGAGTGAGATAACAACACGGGATCGTTTCCGCGGCTGCCTGCTTGGGCTGGCGGCTGGCGACGCGCTGGGAACCACGCTGGAGTTCCAGCCGCCAGGCAGCTTCCAGCCTATCGACGACATGACCGGCGGCGGGCCATTCGGATTGGAGCCCGGCCAATGGACTGACGACACGTCCTTGGCACTGTGCTTGGCAGCAAGCTTGATAGAAAGAGACGGGTTCGACGCCATGGACCAGATGCGGCGCTACGTGCGTTGGTGGCGGGAGGGCTACTTGTCCTCTACCGGGGCATGTTTCGACATAGGGACCACCACTTCGGATGCCTTGTCGCGCTTCATCCATTCCGGCGACCCCTACGCCGGCGTCTCCGACTCGTTTTACTCTGGGAACGGCTCGTTGATGCGGCTCGCTCCTGTTCCCATGTACTTCGCGGGCAATGCAGCCGAGGCAATCGACCGGGGCGCGGAGAGCTCCAAGACCACCCATGGCTCCAAAGAGGCGGTTGACGCTTGCCGTTACTTCTCCGGACTGCTCGTTGGAGCCCTGATGGGGGTGGACAAGGAGACTCTGCTCTCCGCGCGCTATTGCCCCGTGGAAGGTCTTTGGAAAAGAAGCACGTTGGCGAAGAGGATAGCCGTTATCGCCGACGGGTCGTTCAAGCATAGAGAGCCCCCAGAAATCAAGGGAACCGGCTACGTTGTCAATGCGTTGGAGGCGGCGCTCTGGGCCTTCCATAAGTCCCGCGATTTTCGTGAGGGCGCGCTCCTGGCCGTCAACCTCGGTGACGACGCCGACACGACCGGCGCAATCTACGGACAGATCGCAGGGGCGCACTACGGAGCCGAAGCGATCCCGGCCGAATGGCGCGAACGACTTACGATGACAACAGAGATCGGCTCAATGGCCGACCGCCTCTACGACCACGCCAAGCAGTCCTTGCCCACCAAACTAAACGAGGGGAGTGCGTCATGACATCGCTCTCCGGCACCGACGATAGATTTGGCTGGACCGGGTTCTACATGGAGTTCGCCGACAGGCTGCTTGGCCATAAGAATGAACGTGAAAGGCTGGTTGCCAATGTTCGTGAGGTGTGCAGTGAACTAGGCTTCTCTTACTTGGACAAATCTGGAACTGCTCAGGATGGCAAACTGCCAGACATCTGCCCCTTCACGACCATGGGAACCTTCAATCGGGACATATCGAACGCCAATAAGAAGAAGGTCGCCACAGAGATCGCCCGTTTCCTAGGCGTGACCGGATCAGTGCCTGACTCCTTTGATGGCATACCTATTTTGTCCAATCGGAATTCAGTGGCGTTCTGGGAGAGAAAAGATATTGGTCCTCTGTGGCAGGTCTTTGAGGACGCGATTCGATTGGCAGACTCCGACAATGGGGATGCCAGACAGTCTTTTTGTAACTCTTACAATCAGATATTGAATGCGCGTGGTGTTGGAAGAAAAGTAACAATGGGACTCTTCTGGATTCGCCCTCACATGTATCCTTCATTGGATGGCAAGTCTGAAGAGTACATGACCGAACACTTGGGCGTCGAGTTGCCTAAGAAGATACCACCTCCCGGAAATGAATATCTGGAGCTTGCGGACGACCTCAAGAGACGCTTCGGCCCTGATTTTCCGGTTCGCTCGTTCCAAGAACTCTCACTGTTCGCCTACGACGAGCAGCCTCAAGGCGAAGAGCAGGGTTCCAACGGCCCAACGGGTGAACCAGAAACGCCCAAGTACACCCTTAAGAAAATCATCGACGACGGCTGCTTCTTGGAACAATCCAAGCTGGAAATGATCCTGAACCGGCTCAAAGCCAAGAAGAACCTGATTTTGCAGGGGCCGCCTGGTACAGGCAAGACGTGGCTAGCCAAGAAGCTGGCCTTTGCGCTGATTGGATGCGAAGATGATGGCCGAGTGCGCCGATTCCAGTTCCACCCGAACATGTCTTACGAAGACTTCGTGCGCGGCTATCGACCAGACGACAGCGGCGGACTGACTCTCACCGACGGCCCGTTCCTAAAGCTAATTGAGGATGCCGAGGACGACCCTGACAACGCATACGTGATGGTTATCGAAGAGATCAACCGCGGCAATCCCGCGCAGATATTCGGCGAGATGCTGACGCTGCTGGAAGGGGACAAGCGCAACCCCGGCGAGGCGCTGACGTTGGCATACCCAAAGTACGACGGCGAACGAGTCCATGTCCCGCCCAATGTGTATGTGATCGGCACGATGAACGTCGCAGACCGCTCCATCGCGCTTGTTGACCTGGCACTCCGCCGTCGGTTCGCATTCGCCGATCTCGAACCCACTTTCGGCGAGGTCTGGCGCAACTGGGTCTATGAGCAGTGTGGCATAGGCATTGACTTTCTGATGGATATTGAACGGCGTATGACTGAACTGAACAAACGGATTGCAGAAGACCGCAGTCTCGGCCCACAGTTCCGCGTTGGGCACAGCGTCGTAACTCCCGCTCCGGGCATGTCCATAGCCAATCCTGCCGAGTGGTTCAAGCAGGTCGTCGAGACCGAGATCGGCCCGCTCTTGGACGAGTACTGGTTCGACAACACTGCCGAGTCGGATTCTGCGAAGTCAGCTCTGATGGCCAACCTGTGACTACGGTAGTCGAATCAGCCAACGTCCCCACCATCGGGCGCATCCCCATAAAGAATATCTGGCTGTTGATGCTGTACGCCTCCGAACTGTACCGCGAGCTTCCCCGGGCCCGAAGCGTAGATGTGGAAGACGACCCAGACGATCTCCCAAACTTGGTTGCCGAGATACTCACTCATGCCGTAGAACGCAGGATGCGCCGCAACCTCAGTTTCGACTATCGTCGCCGGCGCGCAGACCTCGACCGCGTGCGTGGGCGAATCGACATTCTCAGGACCGAACGCCGCCAACTGCTTCAGCGTGGGCGGGTCGCCTGC
The DNA here is from genome assembly GCA_958296115.1 of uncultured Dehalococcoidia bacterium. GTDB lineage: Bacteria > Chloroflexota > Dehalococcoidia > Lucifugimonadales > CAJWER01. The sequence continues at coordinate 338,834 of OY282442.1, read as the reverse complement.
ACGTTCGAAGAGCTTACCGTCGACACGCCCCGCAACCGATTCGTCAGGGCCGCGCTTGACCTGCTGGGCAGGCTCGCCAGCGATATGGAGCTCGCCCACCGCTGCCGAGCGCAGTCGGCAAAGATGGAACGCGCCGGCGTGATAGGAGATATTCGTCGAACCACCGTAACAGCCCACGAACGTTTTGGAAGGCTCGGCGCGGAAGACCGGCAGATGATGTCTGCGGCGCGTCTCGCGTTTGACCTCGCGTTGCCAACTGAAGACACCGGCGCATTCCATCTGGCTACGCCGGAAAAGGAAGAACACTGGGTGCGACGGTTGTTCGAGCGGGCAGTGGGCGGGTTCTACGAAGTCGCGCTGTCCCCGAAGGGGTGGCGGATACATCGAGGACGCTGGTTTCGCTGGCCCGTTGATGCGAAATCGCCGGGCATCGACGCCGTTCTGCCATCTATGCAGACGGACATTGAACTGGAGCGCCCGAATTCGGTCAACACGGAAGGCATACCCCGTCGCATCGTCATAGACACCAAATTCACTTCGATAATCGCACCCGGCCGCCACGACAACCAGAGACTCGATTCCAAGCACATCTACCAGATTTACGCCTATCTCAGATCCCAAGAAGGAGACGCCGATCCCGCGTCTCTCGACGCCGCCGGAGTCCTGCTTCATCCATCCGTAGGCGAGCGCTTCGACGAGTCCGCCGTGATCCAGGGCCACGAAATCCGCTTTGCCACCGTTGATCTGGCCGCTGACGGTAGCTACATCAGAAGCCAGCTGCTACGTATCGCAGAAACCGGCCAGTTCGACTCGCGATATTCTGATAGGTCGAACCTGAACTGATCTGCTTAACGCGAACGGCCCCCGAATCCGTAAATCCGGGGGCCGTCGTTGTGTTGTCGTGGTAGCGGGGGCCGGACTTATAGGCTACTCAATGCCGCTGTCCTCCATATCCATGTACCCACTGCATCACAAACGTTTGCCACTCGACGAGGCACTTGACAGGGCAACGCTCACCTCGCCGACACGGATATGGCTACGCCTTCGGCCTCGGAGTCATCGGTATCAGGAAGCCTATGGGCGAACAAGGTCTTGAAGTTGGAATCGTCGTAGCCCCAGTAGGTGATCGTGCTTGGGTCTTTGTGCGGTTCGCAGAAGAGACCGGCGGCGATAGCGTCGATGATGGGCTTGATGTAATTGTCGACGTCTCCACCGCGGCCTCCGGCGAAACTAAGCGTAATTGAGACTGCGTACTCATTGCGAGGGTTCCAAGATCCCTCCCCTCGTGTTGCCTTGACTTCGGATGCCACCTGGACCTTCCAGTTATTGAGCCTGTTTCTCCCCGTCTCGCTGTTTGAAACCGAATTGGCGATTTCTCCATATACGACCAAGTGCAGGGCATCCCGCGCAGGGTCAATGAACTCGACGACTGGGACAGACCAGCCGCAGATGTCTCGCCGCCTGTATTCGAGAGCGTCCACGTCCATGTCGTTGGCCATGTCTGATTCTCCTGGGTAGTGGCGAGTGTAGGCGTTCAGCGATACACCTTGTCGCGCGCCCCGATCCTCACCACCAAGATTAGTAACTTGTCATCGCTGATTTCACACACAATTCGATAATCTTTCCCCACACGGTACCGCCACAATCCTCGAAACTCGCCTGTCAGCGTCTTCCCTCTGTCCCGCGGATTGTCCAATGCAGCAATACGATCCATGTAATTGGCAACACGCCGAGCCGCCTGGACATCTAATTTTTTAACTGATCCTCAGCTGTCGCGGCGTACTCAATCATCCACTTCTTGTAGGCCATGATATGTCTCCCTTCTTGTGATCTAACCTTATCGATGACTCAACCCAAGCCCAGACGCTGCCTCACCTCCTCTGAGGAGTATACCCGCTCCTTCCCCTCGCGGACACGATCGAGAACCTCTATGGCGAGATAATAGTCCTCCACATCCTCAATGCCGCGCTCCATGACCTCCTGTCGATAGAACTCCTTGGTGCGCTCCGTCTGCGCCGCCAGCATCTCGATGCGCCGCTCTGTTTCAGGCGATAGCCGAATCGAAGTTGCCATGCCGGCTCCTTCCTCCCTCTCATATTCCGAACGGCCCCCGAATCCGTAAATCCGGGGGCCGTCGTTGTGTTGTCGTGGTAGCGGGGGCCGGACTCGAACCGGCGACCTTTGGGTTATGAGCCCAACGAGCTGCCGCTGCTCCACCCCGCGACGCAATGGTGTGGCTGAATCCTGCGTGCGCGTACCGCCCCTGTCCTCTCCCTCGAACGGGAGAAGCGGGGTTGGTTGCGCTTCCTGCGAATAGTTGAGCCTTGATGTGGGTCAAGTCCTCGGTCGATTAGTACCGCTCAGCTGAATCCCTTGCGGGACTTACACCTGCGGCCTATCTACCCCGTAGTCTACGGGGGACCTTACTCCCGACCGAAATCGGGATGGGAGATCTAATCTTGGGGTTGGCTTCGCGCTTAGATGCTTTCAGCGCTTATCACATCCGGACATGGCTACCCGGCGATGCTCCTGGCGGAACAACCGGTACACCAGAGGTCCGTCCTTCCCGGTCCTCTCGTACTAGGGAAAGCTCCCCTCAAATCTCCTGCGCCCACGACGGATAGAGACCGAACTGTCTCACGACGTTCTGAACCCAGCTCGCGTGCCGCTTTCACCGGCGAACAGACGGACCCTTGGGAGTTGCTTCGCCCCCAGGATGCGGCGAGCCGACATCGAGGTGCCAAACCTCGCCGTCGATGTGAACTCTTGGGCGAGATTAGCCTGTTATCCCCGGGGTAGCTTTTATCCGATAAGCCACGGCCCTTCCACACGGTACCGTGGGATCACTTTGCCCGACTTTCGTCTCTGCTCGACTTGTAGGTCTCACAGTCAGGCCCCCTTATGCCAATGCACTCTACAGGTGATTTCCATCCACCCTGAGGGGACCTTTGGGCGCCTCCGTTACCTTTTAGGAGGCGACCGCCCCAGTCAAACTGCCCACCTGGCAGGGTCCTCCGGTTTTGACGGAGTTAGGGCCGAGAACACAGAAGAGCGGTATTTCAAGGTTGACTCCACTCCGACTGGCGTCGAAGCTTCATAGTCTCCCGCCTATCCTACACATCTGTGACCCCAGTCCACTGCCAAGCTACAGTAAAGCTCCACGGGGTCTTTTTGTCCTGTCGCGGGTAGCCGGCATCTTTACCGGCCTTGCAATTTCACCGAGCCCCTCGTTGAGACAACGCCCAGGTCGTTACGCCATTCGTGCGGGTCGGAACTTACCCGACAAGGGATTTCGCTACCTTAGGACCGTTATAGTTACGGCCGCCGTTCACCGGGGCTTCGGTTCAGAGCTTCGGCCTTGCGGCCTAACACTTCCCCTTAACCTTCCGGCACTGGGCAGGCGTCAGCCCCTATACATCGCCTTTCGGCTTCGCAGAGACCTGTGTTTTTGGTAAACAGTCGCCTGGGCCCCTTCACTGCGGCCCACAAAGGCTCAGCCCGGCAAGCGGACGTCACCCCATGGGCACCCTTTATCCCAAAGTTACAGGGCTAGATTGTCGAATTCCTTAACGAGGGTTCTCTCGTTCACCTCGGGATATTTACCCCAGCCTACCTGTGTCGGTTTGCGGTACGGACACCAATACCACTTGCAACGAGGCTTTTCCTGACGGCCTAGGATCAGCGGAGTCCCCCAGGGCGTATGCCCTAAAGTCCTCGCCCCTCTCAGCTCTTCGCGCCAGAACGGATTTGCCTATCCTGGCTTGGCCTACGGGAGCGAACGCACCATGTCCGATGGGCACGCTCTACCTGCCTTTCCGTGTCCCCCCTTTGCTTAGAACGGGTACCGGTGGTACGGGAATCTTAACCCGTTGTCCATCGCCTTCGCTTTTGCGCTACGGCTTAGGCCCGACTTACCCTACGTCGATCAGCGTTGCGTAGGAAACCTTAGGCTTTCGGTGTCCTGGATTCTCACCAGGATTGTCGCTACTCATGCCGGCATTCTCACTTCCCAGCGCTCCACACAGACTCGCGTCCGAGCTTCGACGCGCTGGCAACGCTCCCCTACCCCTCCCGGCTCTAGGCCGGAAGGCCGCGGCTTCGGTGGTGGACTTGAGCCCCGTTACATTTTCGGCGCAAGACCCCTCGACTAGTGAGCTATTACGCACTCTTTAAAGGATGGCTGCCTCTAAGCCAACCTCCTAGCTGTTTTAGGAGTCTCACTTCCTTTCACACTTAGTCCACACTTCGGGACCTTAGCCTGCGGTCTGGGCTGTTTCCCTCTCGACCCTGGAGCTTATCCCCCAGAGTCTCACTCCCAACGATCATCTTGGGGCATTCGCGGTTTGGTTGAGTTTGGTAAGCTCACGCTCCCTAGCCCATCCAGTGCCCTACCTCCCCAAGACTTCGCTGAGGCTGCACCTAAATACATTTCGGGGAGAACCAGCTATCTCCGGGTTCGATTGGCATTTCACCCCTACCCACAGCTCATCCCAGCCTTTTGTACCAGACACGGGTTCGGTCCTCCACTCCGATATTATCGGGGCTTCAACCTGGCCATGGGTAGCTCACCCGGTTTCGGGTCTAATCCAGACAACACGCTGGGCATCATGGAGACTCGGCCTCCAGCTTCCGCGCCAGACGCCGCGTCCGCCCGACGAATCGAGCTTCCGCTTTGTCCTTTGCATCCACCTTCGGCTCCGTCCCCGCCCGGCTCGCGCCCTATTCGGACTCGCTTTCGCTGCGGCTCCAGAACTGATGTTCCTTAACCTAGCTGCCTAGATTAACTCGCCGGCTCATTCTTCAATAGGCACGCGGTCAGCCCGACGCGCCGAAGCGCGCCATGGGGCCTCCCACGGCTTGTAAGTCCACGGTTTCAGGTCTATTTCACTCCCCTCCCGGGGTTCTTTTCACCTTTCCCTCACGGTACTGGTTCACTATCGGTGGCCAAGGGTATTTAGCCTTGGAGGGTGGTCCCCCCAGATTCCCACAAGATTCCTCGTGTCCCGTGGTACTCAACAACACGCCAGGAGTCCCCTGCCTTTCGCCTACGGGACTATCACCCTCTATGGTCATCCCTTCCAGGCTTGTTCGGCTAAACAGGGGGTTTCTGACTCCTCTCCTCGCTCTGAGGACGAGACAGGCGCGTGTTACAACACCCCGACGGCATAGGGCCTCAGCCCGTTAGGCCGCCGCGGTTTGGGCTCTTCCCCTTTCGCTCGCCGCTACTCAGGGAATCTCGGTTGATTTCTACTCCTCGAGGTACTTAGATGTTTCAGTTCCCTCGCTTACCTTCCCGACAAGCGGGATGTCCCGGCATGACCCGGGTACGGGTTTCCCCATTCGGGCACCCCCGGCTAAGCTTGCTAGACAGCTCACCGAGGCTTTTCGTAGTCTTGCCACGCCCTTCGTCGGCCCTTGGCCCCAAGGCATCCACCGTGGACCCTTACTAACTTGACCCACATCAAGGATCAATTATTCGCGCAGGATTCAGTTGTTAATGTGCGGAAGCGTCAACCCGGCGCGCCCACCAAGGGCAGGCCGTCTCACGACGCTTCGTCGGCCGAGGGATTACTCCGCCTCACAGGCGCGTTACCCTGCGACCGCAAGCCATTATAGCATCTCCGGATTCCAGGTCAAGGGGTAAATCCAGGTAAATCCGCAGCCCGCGCGTGGGCGTCCCGCTAGACCTCTCGGTACTCGCCCTCGACCGTGCCGTCGCCGTCCGCGTCCGGGCCTCCCGCGCCCGGCTGCTGCGGCCCGCCGTCTCCGCCGGTCGGCTTGTACACCGCCTCGCCAACCTTCTGGACCGATGCCTGCAGCGTGTCCAGCGCGGCTCTGATTGCGGCTATGTCCTCGCCCTTGAGCGCGTCTCGGACCGCCTGGACATTGGCGTTCACCTCCGCCTTCAGGTCCTCTGGGACCTTGTCCTCGTTGTCCTTCAGCAGCTTCTCGGCGGCATAGGTCGCGCTGTCGGCGGTGTTCCGCGTCTCGATCTCCTCGCGCTTCTGGCGGTCCTCCTCGGCGTGCGACTCGGCGTCCTTCACCATCTGGTCGATCTCCGAATCGCTCAGGCCCGAGCTTGCCGTTATCGTGATTCGCTGCTCCTTGCCCGTGCCCTTGTCCTTCGCCGACACCTCCAGGATGCCGTCCGCGTTGATGTCGAACGTCACCTCGACCTGGGGCATACCCCTTGGGGCGGGCAGGATGCCGTCGAGCATGAACCGCCCGATGGTCTTGTTATCCGCCGCCATGTCGCGCTCTCCCTGGAGCACGTGGACTTCAACGCTGGTCTGGCCGTCCGCGGCCGTGGTGAACGTCTCGGTCTTGGCGGTCGGTATGGTCGTGTTGCGCGGTATCAACGAGGTGGTTACGCCCCCCAGCGTCTCGATGCCCAGTGTCAGCGGCGTAACGTCCAGCAGCAGCAGGTCCTGCACGTCGCCCTGCAGCACGCCGCCCTGGATGGCCGCGCCGATAGCCACGACCTCGTCCGGGTTCACCCCCTGGTGCGGCTCCTTGCCGAAGAGCTCGACGACCGCCTTCTGCACGGCAGGCATCCTGGTCATGCCGCCAACGAGTATGACCTCGTTGACGTCGCCCGCCGCGACGCCGGCGTCCTGCAGGGCCTGCTTGCATGGCCCGATGGACCCCTGCACCAGGTCGCCTACGAGCTGCTCCAGCTTCGCCCGCGACAGCGTCATGACCAGGTGCTTGGGGCCGGAGGCGTCCGCCGTGATGAAGGGCAGGTTGATCTCGGTCTCCATCAGAGTCGTCAGCTCGACCTTGGCGCGCTCGGCGGCCTCCCGCAGCCGCTGGAGGGCCATGCGGTCCTGCTTGAGGTCTATGCCCTGGTCCTTCAGGAACTCGGCGACTATCCAGTCCATGATTCGCTGGTCGAAGTCGTCGCCGCCGAGGTGCGTGTCGCCGTTGGTCGCCATCACCTCGAAGACGCCGTCGCCAATTTGGAGGATGGTGATGTCGAAGGTCCCGCCCCCCAGATCATACACGGCGATCTTCTCGTCCGTCTTCTTGTCGAGGCCGTAGGCGAGGGACGCGGCGGTCGGCTCGTTGATGATGCGCAGCACCTCCAGGCCCGCTATGCGTCCGGCGTCCTTGGTGGCGTTGCGCTGGCTGTCGTTGAAGTAGGCGGGCACTGTCACGACGGCCTGCGATACCGTCTCGCCCAGCTTTGACTCCGCGTCGGCCTTCATCTTCTGGAGGACCATGGCGGAGATCTCCGGCGGCGCGTAGCTTTTGCCACCCATCCGCACGTGGGCGTCGCCGTTCGAGTGCTTCTCGACCTCGAACGGCACGAGCTTCACGTCGCGCTGGATGCTGTCCTCCTCGTAGCGCCGACCCATGAACCGCTTGACCGAGAAGACGGTGTTGTCCGGGTTGGTCACGGCCTGCCGTTTCGCCGTCATGCCCACGTAGCGCTCGCCGGACTTCTGGTTCACCGCCGCGACCGAGGGCGTCGTGCGGGCCCCTTCGGCGTTCTCCAACACTCGCGGCTCGCCGGCCTCGATGACGGCCATGCAAGAGTTCGTCGTACCCAAGTCGATTCCCAAAACCTTCGGCATTATTTCACCTCCTCGCTTTCATCGTATGCGTCTTGTACCTGTTTCGCGACGACGACCTGCGCCGGTCTCAGCACGCGGTCCCGCTGCATGTATCCTTGCCTGACGACCCGGATCACCTCGCCCTCGGCGGCCGATTCCGACTCCTCGTACAGCACGGCCTCCGCTTCCCTTGGATCGAACGGGCAGCCCGAAGCCTCGATCTTGCTCACTCCCTCGGATTCCAGCATGTTCATCATGCCCCTGTGTACGAGGCGCAGCCCCTCCAGCCATCCCGGGGCCACTGCCTCGTCGGGAACGAGGGCCATGGCTCGCTCGAAGTCGTCTATCACCGCCAACGCCCTCAGCAGCAGGCCCGTGTTGGCGCTGCGCCTGGCCTCTTCGAGCTCGTCGGCGGCGCGGCGCCGGTAGTTCACCAGGTCGGCCTGCGCTCTCTGCGCTATCAGCTTGAACTGCGCCCTCTCCCTCTCGGCCTCCGCGAACTGCGCCTCCAGCGGCGAGCCATCGCGCTCACCCCCATCCTCTATGTCAGCCGGCTCGTGTTCGGGCCGTTCGTCTTCTATCATCGGCTGTTCACTCCTCCGTTCCCCTCTATCGCCGTGTGCGGACGTGAAGCGCCTCGAACATCTCCTCGAGGACCTCCGCCGCGTACAGCCGCAGCCTGGCGTCGTCCACCTCCGCAATGCCAGCCCTGGCCTTGAGCATAGTGTTGAAGAGCCGCAGGACGAGCTGCACGCCCGCGACGTTCAGCCCAAGATCGCCCACCAAGCGCTTGATAAGGCGGAGCCGCGCGATGTCCTCGTCCGAGTAGAGCCGCAGCATCCCCACGGTGCGGGACGGCCGCACCAGCCCCGCCCTCTCGTACTTGCGAAGGGTCTGAGGGTGCATCTCCAGTATCCGGGCGGCGACGCTGATGATATAGACGCCCTCAATCTGCTCGGACGACCCATCCTCTACGAACCTGCGTCCTCTCTGCATGTCTGCATCCTAACCCCTGCCCCGCCTCGCGCGTTATATGAACAATGGGCTGGGGACGGCGGCGTTCTCGGCTCAAGAACAAGTATAGCCATTGATATGAGGCGTGTCAAGGTGTGTTATACACAGACGCGGCTCGCAGATGACAGGAAAGGAGGACACGACGATGGTTCAGTTCAAGGCTTGCCCCAAGTGCAGAGGCGACATGCACGTCAACCGCGACGTGTACGGCAGCTACAAGAAGTGCCTGCAGTGCGGCCTCATGGAGGACATCCAGAGTCCCAGGCGGACGCGGCTTCTTGCCGCCGCGGGCGCCAAGAAGGCCGCCGTCAAGGTCGCCTGACCGCCAACGGCTACAGACAGGGGGCTCCGCTCTGTGGGGCCCCCCTGTCTTCATCCGAAGCGGTCCCAGAAGCGCTGCTCCTTCCAGGGGTCGCCCTCCATGTGGTAGCCCCGCTGCTCCCAGAAGCCCGGCGCGTCCTCCGCCATGAGCGACATCCCGTTCACCCACTTGGCGCTCTTCCAGCCATAACGCTTGGGCACAACGAGACGCATCGGCCCGCCATGCTCCGGCGCCAGCGGCTCGCCGTCGTGCCTATACGCGAACAGCACGTCCGAGTCGCGCAGCGCCTCCAGGGCCACGTTGGTGGTGTAGCCGCCGTAGCAGTGGACCATCACGAACCGGGCATCCGGCTTCGGCGTCACGAGCCTCAGCACATCCTCGAACGGCACGCCCTCCCACCTGTTCTCCATTCGGCTCCACTGCGTAACGCAATGAAACTCGGCGTCCACCGTCGCCTTCCCCAGCGCGATGAACTCGTCCCAGCCCAGCGCGACCTCGCTATCGACCAGGCCCGATATGGTGAACTGCCACTCGTCCAGGTCTATCCGGGGGGTCGGCCCAAAGGTCAGCACCGGAAACTTCTCGGTAACGTACTGCCCCGGCGGAACCTCCAGCCCCTCCTGGTCCTGCGTCACCCTCGTCAACCTGCCCAGCTTCTTGAGCATCCGTAACTCCTACGCCTGTGATTAGCTCCATACCCATTCTAGCCCCACCGCCGTCCCACGTCATCACACGCTGCCTACTCATCCCCTCTCCCGTCAAGGGAGAGGGTTAGGGTGAGGGTGATTCAGGACGCCAAGACTACATTGAAGCAGTACTACTACGTCAGCGTGTCCGCCGGCGCCGGAAGTCCTTGATGACCGACTTCGCGTAAGACATCCAGCAGCCTCCCCCCTGCGCCCCCAAGCTCGCCTACGGAACCCCGCGCGACCCCGGCTCCGCGAGATTCGCCGCCGGCGCAGGCTCCGCGCCGCCCCGGAATCGGAACGAATACAGCGCCGCGTTCTGGAGATGGAACCTGAGGCGCACGGGCTGACCTGCCAGGCGTCGGAGGTCCGGGCTGCCGTTCCACGCAACCGTATGGCGCGCGTCGTCGCCGGAGAACGCGTCGCAATCGAGCCTCGCGTAGCCCGCCAACGGGGTAGAGTTCACGTCCAGCATCTCCACGCTGAAGCGTCCGTATGGCCGCTCCGTCGAAGCGCGGCTGGACGCGGCCTCGCGCGGAGCCCTGACGTTCACCTCCAGCCGGTCCCCCTCGAACATCAGCGGCTTCGTGGTCACGGACGAGTGCGGGCCGTGCCCGTCCAGCGATACGAACCCGTCCAGCCTCATCGTTGCTGCGCCGATTGCGTCGAGCCTCCCAACTCCATGCTGCGGATGCCGGGGATTGTTGGCCTGGTTGGACACGCTGCCCCCCGAATAGTACAGATAGATGGTATCGTCCTTCACCACCGGCTTGTGCATCGCCACGTGATCGCAGTCCCATGCGTCGTACATCCCCCTTCGCATGAAATCGAAGAACGGCCACGCCCTCCGCCACTCGATGCCGTCCCTGCTGACCACCAGCTCGGTCCTGTACTCCGCGAACTCCCCGCTGTGTACGCCCTCCCACAGCCGAGGGTCAACGTCCTCGACGAGGTGCGTGTACGCCGTATCTACGAACCCGACGTACAGGTCGTCCGTATACAGCGCCGCGGCCAGGTCCACCCCGTGGCTCGGGCTCCAGTTGGGCGGATCGCCCGGCCCGCGCCTCATGACCTCGCGCGTGCCGCCCCACGTCTCGAAGTCCGCGCTCTCGGTGCGCATGACCGCTTCCTTGCGGCGCGTCATCCTTCCATCCACGTCCGCGCGCTGCCGACCGCTCTTCCGGTGGAAGTGGACGTAGCGCTCTATCCGCGGGTCCCACCCGAACAGGATGCCGTTCGGGGCGACCGGCGGACGGAAGACGTGCGGCTCCCCGACGTTCATATCCCACTCGACGCCATCCGGCGAATATCCCTTCGAAAGGCCCCACGCGCCGCCAATGTTGTCCATGTACAACATCTTGTACCGCCGAGCGGGATTCGGCTCGTCGTAGTCCTTGACCAGGTTCGGGCGGCGTATGAACCGCATCCCGTCCCGCGAAGGCGGCAGCAGGTTGTTGCGCTTGTCGCCGTCGAACTCCGCCAGGCCCAGCGCGGGCTTCTCCCACGTAACCCCGTCGTCGGAGACCGCGTAGCAAGCCCTGTAGCCGCCCGGATCCTCGCCCCCCGCCGCGCCTGGCCCTTTGGAGATTGGGCCTGATGTCCTGTACCACATCTTGAAGACGCGCTCTTCGCTGTCGAACAGCACGCTGCCGCCGTACATATAGACGCCGCCCCCGTCGGTCTCCCACGGCCTATCCGGCGCGATAACCGGCGCGTCCCCATGACGCGCCGGGCGATGCATCTGCCGCTGAACGTTAGACCTAGCGGCCACCACCGAGTCATCTATGAACAGCTGCTTGACCCGGCCGATATTGATTGCGCCCATGAACCCTATCTCTCCCACTATTCACCAGCCCACAAGTACTCCGTCCATTGAACTATGACGGGTAGGCAGTCCCGCCTTATCCCCTCTACCTTGACGGGTGAGGGTGATTAGGATGCCAAACTACATTGAACCAGCGCTAGATTGGCTCCAGCGCAAACATCTCCCGCAAGCCGCCCTTCAGCTTCAAGCGATCCCGGACCGCAAATCGAGAGCGCACCTCGGCCTCGAAGTTCGCAGCAGTATAGTCCGCATAATCCTCGCTCTTGTTCTCGATGAGCTTTTGGAACATCTCGTCGCCGCGCCCGACGAACTCCAGCATGACCGTCGCGTTCAGGCTGCGTAGCCAACCAACAAACAGCCGAAGCGGAACGTTCGCGGACACCCGCATGTGATGAACCAGCGCGAGGCACATCACCATGTCAGGACTGCCGCGTTCCTCGAATGCCGGCCGCTCGAGGCCCGCCCAACCCTGGCTAGGGGACAGGTTGGCCAGATCCATCACCAGCGGCACGATGTTCGAAGGACAGTCCGTCCGCGTCTCATGGTAGAGCATGTCGATCGCGCTCTGGTCTCCGTCCACTGCCACGACCGTCCCCGAGCGCTCGGCGGCGATGCGCGAGAACACGCCCGTATTCGCGCCCAGATCCCATACTAGATCAGGACTGCGTGACGCAGCGTGTCGCCGCACGAAATCCTTCTTCCGCAAGAAATCTGCCTCGTCGTAGGAGTGAGTCCGCCCATATTCCGCCCAGTCCGAGCCAGCCGGTCTGTAAGACAACTTGCCGATGAGCCGACTCATGCTGTCAAGCAATGCGAGCAGCATCGTCCGCGACTGTCGTCTCCGAGTGTGTCCCCCGCCTCCGCGTTTTCGCGCCCTGCCCTCCGCCTTGGCAGGAAACCAAATGTGCGGCAGCACGCCTCGCTTGAAACGCCGCAGCCCGTAGAAGTACTTCGCCGCCTCCTCCGGCGGGATACCTTCGAGACGCCCGCGAAGCAACGGCTGAAACGGGATGTCTAGGTGCGCCGTCAACAGCAACGGCGTCAGGAAGGTAGCGCAGAACTGGCGGTACCCTCGCCAGTAGTCGCCGTCCTCCCAACGAACAAACGACGGCACGTCTATGAAGACCGGCCGGGCGTCCATCCACTGCACGTTGAACGATGTCGCGTCCTTGAGCAGCCACCCATTCCTCGCGGCCGCCTCCAGCAGCCTCAACTGCAGTAGAGCGGCATCCTTGAGCATCGAGAACGGCCACTCGTAGGGATACGTGATAAAGCCCACCGCCTCGTGCTCCGCTGCCCCGCTCCAGCCGTCTTCGATGACCTGCCGCGCATCGGCATCCTTGCCGTCCAGCATGGCAGTCTTCACCACGTGACCGTCGGCCATCAACTGCTGAAAGAACGGCTCGGCGAGCAAATTCCGCATCTCCGCGGCCGCCGCGTCACTCAGACCGCGAACGACGCGCGCGCCACCCGTCTCGCCGGATATCCGGTACACCTGCCCGGCCGGATCTTTGAACGAACCGCCATCAGCGCTGAGGCTTCTCACCACTGCCCCTACCTCGCCGTCCCGGACGGGACTCTACTTGTCCTTGGCCTCGATTGCCGCCGGCGTCCTGACCGCTGCGGAATACCATCCCCTTCAGGCGACTGATATATGCCCGGGCCGTATAGCCGGCTGCCGCCAGAAAGCCAAGTACCGATACGATGATGAACCCGGCCGAGCCAGGGTCCACGTAGGCCAGTATCACTACGACCTTCTCACTCATACAGAAACTCCTTGTAGTCAAGACTTGCGGAATTGGAAATCGGGTCGCTGCCGCCCCATCCTACGATCCTATTCCTCCCTTTCGGGTTCGGGTTGATGAGCGCGCTCTCGCCGCCGGACAGGCAACGCAATAGGGCATGAGTAGCGTCCAGGGCAGTGACATAGCGCTGTGGCAGCGCCTCGTCGAAATAGGATGCGCACGCATCACGCGGATATATCCCACCCAGAACGCCGCGCGTATCTTGGATGACGAATTCCAACCCTTCCTCTGGCTCACGTCCGCCATGCTCCAGATTCACTTCACGGGACAGGAGAGGCCCGTGGTCACCGAACACGAACAGGATGCCGCTAGGGTCGTTCGCTCTCAATCCTTCGAGGATTATTTTCAGTAAGCGGGACGCCGCCTCGCTCCCGCCGATGTAGAAGTCCCTGAATTCCATTAGCTGATCTGTGTCGCTGTACTGGAAAGACCTGTCCGTATGCCCTGGGAGATATATGGACGCTATTACGAATTGAGGACCCTCGTTGCCGCTCACTTCCACAATCCGCTCAGCGGTGAGTCTATGGGTGCCCTTAGTCGGAGCTCCTTTAGTCGTCTCTGAAAAGAAACGACAGTATCCCCAGAAAGCGATGTCCTGTATCTTGGCGTCTAGCAGATCGCAAACAATGCTCTTGCGAATCTTGCGAAACGTGACGTAGTTGTCGATATACGGCCCTTTTCGCTTCCCCCACCAATCGCTCGAATAAACCGAGGTCGTCTCATAACCATTCTTGCGAAGTATATCCGTCAGAGCGCTTGGATGATTGCCAGGAAACAACCTCAGAGTATCTCTTCTCCATCTCATCTGGCTCATCTGGTCTCGCAACACGTCTATGTCCAGCGCCATGACCGAGTTAATTGAATTGGTGGTAGTTATCGCGTTCACGAAGAAATTTGGAAAAGGGCGGAAGCTCGCCTCGAACAACTCGTGAAACTCGGTCGTCTCGATCCCCATATACTTGTTGATCAGCGCCTTCGGCGCCATCGAGTCGAAGGACAAGAAGTACAGGTTCGGAGTCTCCCGGAAGCTGATGTCCTGGAAGTTCGTCCTGTCAGGCTCCACCGGGTCGTTGGCCAAAGTCGTCAGCCACCAAGCTACAACCACGAGTCCCAGCGCCGCTGCAGAAAGCGCCGCCCCGCCCCAGCGCAAATCGTCTATCACACGGAACGCTACGAACAGCGCCGCATATGCCCCGGCGCACACAAGTACAAGGACGACCACGCCTCCAGTAAGATAGAGGTCCGTATGGACGATGTTCGCCGTCGCAACTCCAGCCAGCGTGACCAGCGACAATACCGCGTTCGCTATGACCCTGAATCGCAAAGATAGCAAAGCGGCTGGCAGCAGCAGCGCGCCGGTGACTGCCGCGCCAAGCAGGAGAATAGTCCTGAGGTCATGCTCCGAGAATGCCTCCGCGGACAATATATAGGTTGCGGTGAATGCCAGCGCGATCACCAGCGCAGCAAAGGCGAACTTGAATATCCCGGCCGTATATGCCGCTTCCATTTTCACTACAACAGCCCCTGCTCCCGCAGCCAGTCCACCACCGAGTCCAGGGCCTTGTCCGGCACCCGCGCGCCGTCGTGGCCTGGGATAGTCAGGAGCTCGTGCGTGAACCGCCCGCCCGCTCCGGCTCTCTCGTAATGCGCCGACACCCGCTCGGTGAACGCCTGGATCCAGCTCTGCCCGACGCGCTGGTCGTCATACCCGGTCTGCGCCATGAACGGCTTCGGCGCGAATCTGTCCGTCAACTCGTACAGGGAATGCTCCATGACCACAGGGTTGCCATCCATCCCGCGAAACTCATCCATCCGCGGCCAGTGTACCACCGGCTGGTGCGCCACGCACGCGGACACGTCCGGATTGCTCGCCAGCGCGTGAATCACCGCGAACCCATGCCGCGAGCTCCCCATCATCGCGACCCTTCCCGGCCGCGCGAACCCCCGCGCGAGCGCGTCCGACACCACCGCCGCCAACCGCTTCTCCATGCGCTCGAACACGTCCACCCCGCGCGCCGCCATCGCCGCCGTCGCCCACAAATCATCGCACCACCTGCCATGCGCCAACAGAATCCCAGCCCCGGCAGCCGTCAGCCTGTCCAGCCACTCGGACATCACGTTCGGCTTCTCCTTCATCCGCGCCGGGTCCTCCACCACCGCCAGGGCCTGCGTCGGGATAACGCATAGCGTGGCCTCGCCTCCGCGCTCTGGGTTCGCGTTGAAATTGCACGACGCCATCTCCCCGTCCACGTTCACCTCGAACGGACTCCACGCCTCCTCGACGTACTGCCTGGAGCCAAGCGGCCTCTCGCTCACGACTCACACGCCGCCCTGACACTCGGCGACGGCCCGCGGCCGGAAGGATGACGCGATAGGCTGGAAGCGGAGGAGATGGCGTCCATGAGCTGCGCCTTGCATGAGCGGATCATGCCAAGATGGTAACACAGCACAGCCCCACGGCCTCTTCATGCGGACGAGTCCGGGAGTTGCCAAGATGCCCCGACCGATGGCGTCAATACTGAAACAGGACTCGTCGTCGGAATCGGGTTTGACGCGGCGCGGCGGCTGGTTGTAGGATGCGTTCGGGCCGAGCGTCCGGCTGGACACGGACGGCCAGGGGGACTTCGCCACGCGGTCCTCGCGCTACGTCGAGGTCGTGCGGGGACCCGCGTCTTGGGGCGAGCTTCCGCGGCGCGAGCCGCATGAAGGAGAAGAGGAGCATGAGACGGCTAATAGTTCGCTTGGGTCTGGCAATCGCTATACTCGCGTTTATACTGTTCTCTTTCTTCCCTGGGGTGATTGCCTTGGTGTATTGCTTTGACGGATGTGACTCTCGTGAAGGAGTTTTTCTCTTCATATTTACCAAGTCCATCCCCCAGTGGACGCCTGACGACGCCAGCATAGTGTTCGAGCATCGCGGGAAGATATACGTGGTAGAAGCCGACGGCTCGCGCCTGCGAACCATTTCCGAAGGCTCGGGGGAGCGCGACATTGATTTCTCGCCTGACGTCTCCCCTGGCGGAGATCGTATAGCATACGCCACGTTAAGATACAGAACAGGATTCCTATGGAACGCCGACCACAACCATGAAATAGTTACGTCTGCGCTCGACGGATCGGACAAGCGCAGGCTCACAGAGAACAAGGCTGACGACACTCATCCCGTATGGTCTCCGGACGGGAAGCTTATAGCGTTCCTGTCAGGCAAATCGGAGGGAGCACACCGTATCTATACGATGTCTCCGGATGGGTCCCAGGTGCGTCAGATCACATCTTCTGTCCATGCGAAAGACCAGCCTCCGGTGTGGTCTCCTGACGGTAGCAGGATTGCGTTCATAGCTTATGGCGAAGAGGAAGAGATAGAGGTGATAGATGATCATAGATATTCGTCGGTGATATACACTGTTGGGGCTGACGGGTCCAACCTGACAAAACTGGGTAATTCCATGAGTCCTCCGGCATGGTCACCGGATGGTAGTCGAGTGGCATTCATTCGTCGAGATGCTGGTTCCAACTATGGGAAGCTGACCACGATGAATCCGGATGGAACCGAGCCGCGTGAAGTAATCCTGCTTGAAGGGGATACGGTAGGTGGTCCTGATTACAAGGGTAACGTCTCATGGTCTCCCGACGGGTCAGAGATACAGTTCAGGTCATTCGTTATCAGGACAGACGGCTCTGAGCTTCGGCGTCTTCCGGGCAGCAGAAATGGATGGTCTCCGGACGGGTCAAGGATTGCTACCAGCAACGTCGTGCCGGGCATAGAACGGATCGGAGATGAGATTCTTGAAGGGGACATGGGTGACTCCACCAGTTTCCTTCATAGCGATCTGAGTAGCAGTCGCTATGATAGCGGCTATTTCGTACTTCATACGGTAGCGAGGGACGGGTCGGACAGACGCGCCCTGGTCGTACAGAACTACGATGGGAGCCTGTTAGCCGCCCACCGCAGCTCCGCTGGAGAGCTTACGCCATGAGCTATAGGAATCTCGTCGCCGCTCTAATCATCGTGGCGCTCCTTTCGCTGGTGGCCGCATATGGCTGCGGCTTGGGCGCGCCGCCGGCTCCCGCGGCAACGCCTGCGCCGGCTGCCGTCTCTACGGCGATACCGGCTACCGCACACTCGACAACCCCGCATCCGCTTGACATAATGGCCATACATGCCCTGTATCAGATGGTAGATTGAGGTGGTGGAATGCGAAATATCTTGAAGAAAGCTCCTTCAATCCTGGTGGGATGCATCGCGGGCATTGCGGGGATATTCGTGCTGATTGCGGCAGTTATTTTTCTCATACTGCTTGGGATCGGAGGTGGTCCTTTCCTGCCTGAGTTCTCCTTCTATACGGACATCACTCCCCATTGGACGCCTGATGGCGGCGGCATAGTATTCGGACACGGCAATGGGAAGATATACATGGTCAAAGCCGATGGATCGAGCCTGCAGACCATATCCGAAGAGACGGGGGAATATGAAGTCGATCTGTTCCCGTCCATCTCTCCTGATGGGTCTCGCATAGCCTACGCGACATTGAAGCATGACACCGGTTACATATGGGATTCGATATTGGGAAGAAGGGTTCGCGACCTTGAGATAGAAACCTCTGCGCTCGACGGCTCGGACAGGCGGAGGCTCACGAAGAACAAGGATACGGACTCATACCCCGTATGGTCTCCCGATGGCAGCAAGATAGCGTTCGTGTCTGACAGGGAAAATAGCCCAGGTAAGCTTTATATATACACAATGAGTTTGGATGGCTCTGATGTGCACCTGATCGCGTCTCTTGGCGGATCTATCACAAAGCGCCGCCTAGACGCGCTGCCCGGCGGCATGGAGCGTCTGGCGTTCTTTGGCGACCCAATCGCGTGGTCTCCCGACGGCAGCATGATAGCATTCATATCAATAGAGGAGGGAGCGATACCTGTCATCCATACTGTTGGAATTGACAGCTCAGGTCGCGCAATTGGCGGCTCAGGCCGCGCTAGGCTTGGGGAGACTATAGGTTCACCTGCGTGGTCGCCTGACAGTCGTCGTGTGGCGTTCGTGCGGCGTGAGGACGGGCCCGAGCCAATGAGGCTCTACACTATGGATCCTGACGGGTCCGACCCTCACGAGGTGTTTTCGTTTAGAGAAGAGGGTCTGTCCAACATTTCATGGTCTCCTGACGGCTCCGAGATACTGGTAGGCTCAATGAGCATACGAGTGGATGGGTCTGCTCTTCGGCGTCTCCCTGCTCCCAGGCTATATGGACAGCAACGAAATTCATGGTCTCCTGACGGCTCCATGATCGCCGCTGCCGTTAGCTATTCTCGCACTATCACCGAAGTATGGGAATCTCTGGGACCCGAAGACGAATACGGAGTTAGACACGAAGGCGATATGGGACTTGATGTCATTGCCCGTGGTTCAAACAGGCAGGTCTTGGTCGGGCGGGATGACGAAGGGAGCCCGTTAGCTGCGCGCGGCAGGTTGCAGGCCGGTGATCAGACTGAATACACGGTATACTTCGACGGGTCGGGGCCGCCGCCTGCGCCCTTCTATGTGGCGCAGTGCTCCAATGGGGTCGCAGTTCGACGTCCCGCATCGAACCCACTCCTCGTGCGGGACTGCGAGACGCTCCTGCGTATCCGGGACCATCTCCGCGCCAATCCCCCATTGAACTGGGCCACGGATACATACATATGGGACTGGGAGGGAGTTGGGCTAGGGGAGACACAACCTCTGGCCGTCGAGAGCTTGCGACTCAGTCAGCGCGATCTGATTGGAGTCATCCCAGCAGAGATTGGTCTCCTCTCGGGACTTCGAGAGTTGGATCTGAGCTACAATTGGCTGAGTGGAGGCGTACCTGCGGAGCTAGGAATGCTTCCAGAGTTGGGGATACTTAATCTGAGTCACAATCGCCTGGTCGGCCCGGTTCCGGCTGAATTGGGAGGACTGCTGAGGCTCAAGACGCTGTCCCTCGGCTACAACAGGTTGAGCGGCTCCATTCCATTGGAGCTTAGCGGCTTGGCTGTATTGGAATGGTTGTATCTGAGCGAAAATAGACTGATCGGCCCCATCCCCGCGGAGCTCCAGGGGCTTTTGCTATTGAGGATACTTGATCTGAGCCATAACGACTTGAGTGGCCCGATTCCACCCGAAATAGGTAGGCTGATACGGCTGCAGAAGCTGCTCCTGAGTTCAAATAGGCTGAGCGGCGCCATTCCATTTGAATTGGGCAACCTGTCAGAGCTGGAGCAATTGGATGTCAGCTTCAACAATATGAGCGTTCACCTCCCGCTGGAGTGGCTCGAAGAGTCGTCACTGAGGATACTCGACCTAGATGGGATCAGCGTGAGTGGTTGCGAGCCATGGGGGTCGTCGCAGTCAGCTAGGATTCGAGTTGATGTACCGTTGACACTTTGTTGAGGGTAACAGGATGAACATCAAGGCGGACGGACATATGGCGCTGTATGTGTTGGCGGCCACCCACGCGGGGAGCGTCGCATCCACCGGGGCCAGCCGCCGTAGCGGAAAAGAAATGGTCGGGGTGACTGGACTCGAACCAGCGACCCCCTGCACCCCATGCAGGTGCGCTACCAAACTGCGCCACACCCCGACCAGGCACCAGCATAACACGCCCGGCATACCTTCACAAGGCCATCTCCCAGGGCAATCGCATCTTGTTCATCTTGGCGGGCGCTCCAACGTGAACTAGGGCCAACCCCCTTGTGGTTGCCCCTTGCGTTTCCTCCGCCTGGATTTATCACCAGGAGAGGGTTGTTCGCCTCGTCCTCTGTCGCGTTGTCTCGGCCAGCCTCCTTTCTGTTGGCGCTCTGGCGGGTTCTAGCCGCTTCTGCGCCTGATTCACCCTCTCCCCTCAGGGGGAGGGGACGCAGGGCGGGGCGTTTGCCCTCACCCTGGCCCTTTCCCCCGTGAGGGAGAGGGTACTTGGCGGGTCTTGCGACCCGTGCCCTATCTACTCCTGGTTCCCCCGCTCTCGCGGGAGATGAGTTTGCCTTGCAAGGCAGTGACTCCGGTACTTGCTTCGAGGATGCCGACGTCGATCGCCCGCCGACACTGGGGGTGCAGCCCCTCCTCTAACT
Source organism: uncultured Dehalococcoidia bacterium (assembly GCA_958296115.1). Lineage (GTDB taxonomy): Bacteria > Chloroflexota > Dehalococcoidia > Lucifugimonadales > CAJWER01. Next base: position 318,543 of record OY282442.1, on the reverse strand, counting down.
TTCCCGGACGGCTGACGGGCCCTTGCGGGACCGCCTGCGTTTCGCGCTTCGTCCTTCCACCCGCCAAGGCGTCGGGCTGCGCTGGCTACGGTCCTCCCGGTCGTCCGAGAGTCCGCACCTGGAACGGGGGAGACGCATTTAGCGCTACGTCCTCCTGGCGAGGCGCCGAACATAGAGGGACCTTCTCGTACACGCGGGGGCCCCGTCCAACAGCAGCCGCGTGTATGAATACCCAGATTTTGGTAGAGGTGGGCTCTATGCTCGTTTGGTGTACGCCCCTTCGGGCCGTCTACCAGACTAGCACGGCTGTTCTCGAGGTGTCAAGGGGCAGTTTGGGGCAATTTGGGAGCAATTTTCGGGGGAGGCCGGGGAATCACCCTCACCCTAGCCCTCTCCCATCAAGGGAGAGGGGATAAGGCCGGGGATGCAGGCGGGACGCCCTGCGGTCCTAGGATGAGGCGCGTTTCGCGCCGCTCAGGGCGACATATCCACGTCCACTACCTAATATCCTTCCCGCTCCACGTCCACCACCTCGAAATCGCCGCGGCTCCCCTCGATATACTCCAGCGCCGCCCCGACCACCGCGTCCGTCAACCGGTCGCTGTTCCCCACGCACGCTATGCCCAGGGTCGCGACCTGCCACAGCTCGTTGTCGCCGACCTCCGCGATAGACACGTTGAACCTGTTCCGCACGCGGGCGCACAGCGACTTGACCACGCGCCGCTTGCCCTTCAGATTGTCGTTCTCGGGCAGTCTGATAGTAACCCTGCACACCCCGACGCGCATCCTGCTACGGCCTGAACCTCGGCGGCCGAGGGTCCCGGTCCCGCCGCAGATGCACCTTGCTGCCCTCCAGCGGCAGCTCCACGCGCGCGCCGCCGCGCAGGTGCGACTCGATGCTGGCGAATATCAGCTCCGTGCCCGCATGCGCCGCCCTGGCGCCGCCCTTGGGAGGCTCGCCCGTGTCCAGAGAATGAACCAGGTCTTCCACGAGCCGAAGGTTCGAGCTGTAAGGCTTGTAGCGCGGGAACCGCCCCGCAACCATCGTGGGCGACCCCCTGTAACCGGGAGGCCCCTCCTCACGCAGCCTGTACTGCGACCCCGGCCACGCCGTCAACGTGCCCCGCTCGCACGACGCCTCCCACTCGATCTCGCGCGGGGACAGGACCGCGTAGGCCGTTACCCCATTCTCGAACTGGATAACCCCATGGGACACCGGGTCCTCCGTGAGCCTGTCGCCCACGATGTCCCAATTCCCCTCGACCAGGCTCATCTGCGCCCACTCCGCCCGAGCGTCGCCGTTCAGGAACAACAGGTTGTCGTAGTGGTGGCTCGCGCCGTTGAAGAGGCTGCTCGCGCCGAACACCACCGTCTTCAGAGCGCCGACGCGCCCGCTCTCTATCACCTCGCGCATCTTCACGAAGCCCGGATGCCACCGCCGCTGCGTGCCCAGGTTCAACACGGCCCCGTTACGCTCGCACGCCTCCAGGATAGCGTCAGCCTCGGCCATGGATGCCGACAGCGCCTTCTCGGCGTAGATAGCTTTCGCGCCATGCTCGACCGCGTATATCACGATCTCAGCCCGGTGCTCCGGCTGCGTCGCCACGCTCACGATGTCCGGCCGCTCCCTGTCGATCAGCTCCTTGTAGTCCGTGTACTGCCGCTCCTTCGGTATGTCGAACTGCCTGCCGACCTCCTCCATCACCTCGACCCGAATGTCCGAGCAAGCTGCCAAGTCCGTGCGCGGGCAGGCGTAGAAGACAGCGGTGTGAGCGTAGGGCGGAACGTGCCCAGGAGCGCCCACGACCTCGTTGTCTATGAACGCGCCCATCCTGCTGCAGCCAATGACCGCCGCCTTGTACGTCTTCATGCGTCCCTCCTTGCGGGTATCGGATTCGGCGCGGTTCAGTCCTGCCGGGCGAATCTCGGCTGCTTGGCGGGAATGCCGCGCTCCATCCGTATAGCGCTGTCCCGCAGCGGAATGCTCACCCGCGCGCCGTCTCGAAGGTGCGACTCTATTACCGCGAATATCAACTCCGTGCTCGCCCGCGCCACCCGCGCGCCGCACCGCGTCGGCTCCCCAGTGTCCAGCGCGTGAACCATGTCCTCGACCAGCGCGAGCGTGGAGCTCTTCCACTCGTACTCCGGAAACTCGCCCGCCACAAGCCGCTTCCGGCCCCGATGGTCCGGCTCGCCCGGCTCGCGCACCTGCCACTCAGCCCCGTTCGACAGCGCCGTAACTACTCCGTCCTCGCACACCGCCTCCCACTCCGCCCTGCGAACCCCAGCGTTCAGCGCGTACCCCGTCACCCCGTTCTCGAACTGGATGATGCCCTCGCCGACCGGGTCTATCGTTATCCTTCCGTCCTCTATCGCGTGGTCGGCGTCACGCAGCAGCCCCTGGACCCACACCGCCGGGCGGTCGCTGTTCAGCCGCATTATCAGGTCGAACGAGTGGCTCGCGCCGTTGAACAGGTTGCTCGTCCCATAGATGGTCAGCGCCCTCAGAGCCCCAAGACGGCCGCTGTCGATTATCCCCTTCATCACGTCGAACCCCCGGTCCCACCGGCGGTTCGTCCCCAGGTTGAAGAACGTCCCGTTGCTCTCGCACGCCTCCACGATAGCGTCCGCCTCGCGCATCGAAGCCGCCATCGCCTTCTCCGCGTAGATGGCCCGAACTCCGTGATTCGCGGCATACACCACTATCTCCGAGCGCGGCTCCGGCTGCGTCGCCACGCTCACGATGTCCGGCCGCTCACGCTCCAGCAGCTCCTTGTAATCCGTGTACTGCCGCTCAGAGGGAACTCCGTAACGCTCCCCAACCTGCGCCATCACGTCAGCCCGAAGGTCCGAGCACGCAACCAGCTCCGTCCTATCGCACGCCTCGTACCCCGCCGCGTGCGAATACGGATAGCTGCTCGCCGGAACCTCGTTGTCTATGAACGCCCCCATCCGGCTGCATCCAATCAGCGCCGCCCTGTACGTCTTCATGCCTCTGCCTCCCGGAGCCTAGCTCTCCACTCGATCCCTATCTCTCGTACCACCCAGACCCGAAGATCAGCCCGTCGTGCAGCACGACCCACGCGTGCTTCTTCTCCTCCCGGCCATTCGCAGGATTCAGGTAGGTGTAGTCAACCCACTTGCCGGCCTCCGTCGTCGACAACATGTCCAGCCCGAATTTGTAACCCGAGCTGTCCGTGCCCGCAGGCCCCTTTATGTCCTCCCCGATGAGCTCCGCGATGGTCGGGTGAACGATTATCTTGTCATCCTCCAACACGAACAGGTACCAATCTCCATCGACGCTCGCCATGCTGTTGTAGCGCGCGAACGCCGCGTCGCGGCCCTGCGACTGGTAGAACCTCAGCGCCCGCTCCACGAACGCCTTCGTGAACGCCGGCTGGTCGGACTTCGACGGAAGCAGCGACGGCGCGGACCGCTCGTACCACCCAGAACCGAATATCAGCCCGTCGCGCTCCACCACCCACGAATGCTTCTTCTCGTAGAACCCGTTCGCCGGGTTCAGGTAGGTATAGGTAACCCAGGCGCCGTCCTCCGTCGCCGCCGCGAAGTCCGCCCCGTAGTTGTACCCCGACACGTCCACCATGTCCTCGAACTTCAACCCCAGGCGCTCAGGACGCGCCGCATGGGACACGACGCCGGCACTCTCGTCGATGATGAAGACGTACCAGTCGCCGTCCATGCTCCCCTTCGTGTTGTAGTAGGCGATGGTCTCCCCGCGTCCCTCGTCGTCGTACCGCTCGACCGCCTGCGACACGAAGCTCTTGGTATAGCTGCCCGGCTCGTGCAGCTTCGAGATGGACGACCCGGCAGCCGTCCCGGACCTCCCGGCGCCCCCGCTGACCGCGACCGCGGACAGTACCAGCGCGGCTATTGCCACTATTATGGCGATGCTGCTGAGCCCCAAGCTTAGAGAACGAATCATCTCGTCAACTCCTCCTAGTTGTTCATCCCCATTGAACCTAACAGGAATGCCCGCCAACATTCAAGGCTGTTACTTACTGCGAAACTATCGGCTGCGCGATGATCCACAAACTGCTCGCCGTGTACACCACCATCAACCCAAGCATCGGATACTGTCCCCTCAGCGCCGACGCCCTGCTCACCGGCCTACCCAGCGAGACCACGTGCGCCGCATAGACCGACGCCACGTGCCCTAGCACTATCGCCCCGACCGAGATGTACCACACCGCCTGCGCCCCGATAACGTCCAGGTCTATCTTGTACCCGGCTGTCCCCAGCAGGTCCCACCCGAACCCGAACGGGTCCGACGCCAGCGGTATGATGAACTGCCCCTGCGCCGCCAGGTATCCTATGAAGTGCGCCAGGTTGTAGGCAATGGCGATTGGAATCAGCGATAGCGCGAACGCCCTCGCAATCTCCAAGACCCCCGCCTCCTCGCCGGACAGCCTGCGAATCATCCACGCAAACGCCAGATAGACCCCTAGGAACGCCAGCGGAGCCGCCGCGAGCCCCAGTGTGTCGATAACGCCCAGCGGGTCCATGCCTGTCGAGGACGCCGTCGAATACAGCGCGTTCTGCGCGCCGCGCCAGAGCCGAGTCTCGGACAGCCCGTCGAACGTTACGCTCGCCAGCATCAATATCACGAATGCCGCCCCAGAGACCGACAACCGGCCGGGCAGCGTCAGCCCCACAGCGTAGGGCCTCAGGTTGACTTGGCGCACCGCTCCATCCCGCCCCGCCGTCTCGAAGCATTCCAGGCAGTCCACGCAGCCGTCACCGTATGGCTCGCACGACGACGAGCAGGCCCGGCAAGTCCTGCCCCCCATGACCCGCGCCTCGACCGGAGAGAACCGGGCGAAGAACCCGAACAATACCGAAAAGAACTCGCCGCGCCTCAGCCACTCATGCTTGCCGAACGCCAGCATCCCTCCCCACGTAACCAGCGAATAGAGCAATATCAGAATGGACAGGTTGAACGGCTTGGCCGCTCCCGTGTATACGTTCTCCAGCCATACGAACACGAAGAAGAGCGCCGCCGCAGGCCAGGCGTCCCAGCCCCGCGGATACCGGAACATCGGCCCGCCCGAACCGCCGAACAGCCTCTCTCCCCACTCGAATATCGCCTTCCAGGGATTGACCGCCGTCCACACGTTCCCGACCAGCGAGCTCACGTATCCCATGCCGACCCAGAAGATGACCCACACGAACGTCGGAGACAGGTTCTCCAGCGGCCTGTTCACCCCGACCAGCCCCGCCGCAACCACTAGCAGGAAGACACCGGCCGACAGGACGCGAACGCCCCCAAGGAGCGCGCGGCTCGACAGCAAAGGCCCGACTATCGGCGCGTCCAGCAGGTTGTGCCTCGGATACGAGACCCGCCCGGAGCCGCCCCGCGCGAACAACGAGATGACCACGAACGAAGCCGCGACCGTCGCCGCCGCGCCAACCACGAACAGGTTCAACGGTATCGGCAGGTCGTACCGCTCCCCAAAGCCATGGGCATACGCGACCCCCGCCGCCAGCGCCGCCAGCGCCGCCCCGCCCAACAATGCCATCCACGCCTTCATAGCCGACCTCGTTGCGCCGCCCTGCGCCACTCCATTTTCATCCCCCTACGCGGCCTTCGCAAGGCCCGGGAATGAGTTAGAATATGCGAAATGGGCCTGCTTTCGATAAAGACATCCGCTATCGAGGATGCGCCGCCGCGGTCTTGGACTCCCAGGAGTTTGCCGTGCCCCCTTCGGTAGAGATCGTGTTGCCCGTGCTCAACGAGGAGCGATCTCTGCGGCGAAGCGCCGTCCGGCTCCACGAGTATCTGGCCGACAACCTCGCAGACTACGACTGGCGAATCGTGGTCGCCGACAACGGCTCCACGGACTCGACCCCCGATGTCGCCGCCCAGCTCACGCGCTCCCACGACCGCATCGGCTGCGTCAGGCTGGAGCGGCGCGGACGCGGGCGCGCCCTCAAGAGAGCGTGGCTGGAGAGCGAGGCCGACATCGTCGGCTACATGGACATAGACCTCTCCACTGACCTGGCAGCCGTACCCAGCCTGGTGGCGTCCATAAGCTCCGGCGAATACGACTTGGCGATAGGCTCGCGCCTCAAGAAGGGCGCAACGGTCATCGGCCGATCTCCGCTCCGCGAGTTCCTCTCGAGAAGCTATAGCCTGCTGTTCCGCGCGATGTTCCTCACGGGATTCCGAGACGCGCAATGCGGATTCAAGGCCATCTCCAGCCGCGCCGCCCAAGACCTCCTGCCCCTCGTAGAAGATAAGGCCTGGTTCTTCGACACCGAGCTCCTCCTGCTGGCCGAGAAGAACGGCTACCCTATCCACGAGATTCCAGTGCGGTGGACCGACGACCCCGACAGCCGAGTCAAGATAGTCCGCACCGCCTGGGAAGACCTCAAGGGACTCCTCCGGCTCAGATTCGTCGGCCTCCGACGCGCCTCTAAAGAGCTGTCCCGAAGGTAGCGTCAACCCAGCCCAACGAGCGACTGCGGGTTGACTTTCACGACTGCCGCAACATCGGCGGGCGTCATCCCAGCGTTGAGCAGCTCCGCTATTGCCATCCGCATACCCTCGGCCGGCGGCGGGTTCATCCACTGCCCAAAGTCCGACGTCACCACGCAGCGCTCCGGCCCCAGCGCGCCTATAAGCGCGGCCATCTCGGCCGGCGTGGTCCGACCCCGGGAGGGCATACACGACAGGAACGTGTGCTCCACGCGCGCCCCGAGCCTCGTCATCTCGACCATCTCTTCCATGGACGACCACTGCGCGGGATGGGTTGCCAGGAGCCGAGTAACGCCCATGTCCCGCGCCGCCCGGAATAGCGTGATGGCCTCGCTGGGCGAGACATGGCCCGACGCCACGACCATATCGCCGCTCCTCGCAACCTCCAGTATCTCCAGGACCGCCGGCGCAAGCTCCCCGCCGTCCGCTATCTCGATGCCGGGCCCTCCGCCCTGCCCTGACGTGTAATGGTGAGCGCTGAAAGTCGGCATCCAGACGACCCGCGCCCCCGTCTTTGCCGCAGCCTCCACGGCCTTGACGTTGAGGCCGCCCACCTCGTCGTTCAGCGCCACGGAGCCGAGCGCCTCCAGGCCCGGATACACTCGCGTCAGCATCGCGGCAATTGGAGCCGTCGGGTAGTAGTGCGACTTCAGAACGAAGCCCGCCATCCCCGCTTCCTGGGCATGGCGCGCCGTGTCCAGGGCATCCATCCGCAGGCGGCCCTCCGGGTCGGGCCTCGAATGCACGTGCAGATCGAACGCGCCCTTCAGTATCTCTTCGACGCTGTCCGCGTAGGCGCTAATCCGTCCTCACCGCCCTCTCCCTCATCGCGGAAGCCATACTATTCGCGCTCCGGCCCTTGCCGAAAGGCAGCGCTCGCATCAATCACTCGCCCCCGCCCTTGAGGGCCTGCTCCCACCTGAAGTTCAAGATCATCGTTTCCCAGATGTCGTCGAAGTTGAGATTGTCCTTGTTCGCCCAATCTACGGACTCCGCCACGTCCTTCGTCATCCTGGTCTTGAAGACTATGGCCCATGAAAGAGCGGCCGGGCCGATGGGATGGCGGCCCAGGGCTTCGCCGTAACCGGACATCTCCACTATCGTGAGCAGGTCGCATCCTGCGTTATAGAGCGCGTTGTATGTCTCGCGCATCCACAGGTCGAGGCTGGCCTTCTTCTCCGCCACCTCCCCGTTGTCGTCGCCGTTGAACTCGATTATCAACCGGATGCCCCCGCTCCTGCGGTCGTCCCGGGCGGTCGGCTCAACGGCGGTGCCTCCCAGGTGGGTTATCCTCGGCCTCTCTTCGTCGTACGCCGTGTTGCCTGCGAAGAAGGACTTGGCCATCCCGACAAGCGCCGCCTTCTGGTCGTCCTTCGAAGCGCCCGAGGCGCAGCCCTCCAGCCCGCTAAACCGCTCGAAGGGGAACACAGCTGCCGCCGCCGCTTCCGCTGGGGAACCTGAAGAGCCTGCGCTCGCCGCGACAGGAACAGCCGTAGGCTCAGCCGCCGTAGTAGGAACAGCCGTAGGCTCAACCGCCGCAGTAGGCGCAGCCATAGGCTCAACCGCCATAGTAGGAACAGCCGGCGGCGCGGCCGCCGCAGTAGGTACAGCCGCAGGCGCTGCCGCCATGGTAGGCGCTGCCGACGGCTCCGCCGCCGCCGCGGTAGGCGCTGCCGCCGTGGTAGGAACAGTCGTAGGCTCCGCATCCCCGGAGCAGCCGACCATGAACAGGACCGCCGCCGCGAACACGAAGAAGGCTGCCGCGCGAACCCAGCCGCGCTCCTCTCGACGACCCGCTAGACCTGAACTCATTTCACCCTCGCTGTTCATCCGACCACGTGAACCCCGGACAGCGCCGCCGCCCAGCGTGGCCGTTCTTTCGACACGGTGGGGACACGTGCCGGTAGGGGCGGACTGGGCGAGGTTGAACCCGCGCCCTCTCCTGGGAGCGCAGGCGTCCGGCCTGCTGCCCCGTCCCGCGCTTATCCTACCATCATGTCCCCCGCCGTGCCCGGCCAGTCAGCCGAAAAGAACCTCGAATCCCCACCTCATCCCCTCTCCCTCGACGGAGAGGGTCAGGGTGAGGGTGATGATTCAGGAGCCTCGACCCGTTGACCGGCCCCCGCGCTTGTAATAGAGTGGCGTTCCATAATCATCGCTCCGCGGCCGCCTGTGAAGAGGTGAGGCAGTGCTCGCCTACATGTCCCGACGCATAGTCCTGGCCTTCTTCACCATATGGGTCATCTCCATACTCTCATTCGTCATCATCCAGCTGCCGGAGGGGGACGCGGCGGATCGCTTCCTCGACCGGCTCATGCAGAACGACTCGGGCGGCGACCCCCGCATCGCCGCCGAGCTGCGGGAGTACCTGGGCCTCGACAAGCCGATGTACATGCGCTACTGGATGTGGGTCTCGAACCTCGCGCAAGGCGACCTCGGACGCTCCATAGCGGTCTGGTCGGACCAGATCAATTCCCAGAAGCCCGTCAGGAAGATCATCGGCGACCGCCTCTGGCTCACCGTCGTGCTGACCGGCTTCACCGTGATTGTAACCTGGACGTTCGCCATTCCCGTCGGCATCTACTCCGCCGTGCGCCAGCACAGCATCGGAGACTACACCTTCACGATGCTGGGGTTCACCGGGCTCGCCGTGCCGGACTTCCTGCTCGGCCTGGTGCTGATGTACGTGGCGTTCGCCTACTTTGACCAGAGCGTCGGCGGCCTCTTCTCCGCCGACTACAAGGACGCCCCCTGGAGCTTCGGGAAGGTGATAGACCTCCTGAACCACCTCTGGATACCGGCCGTGGTGCTGGGCACGTCCGGCACAGCCGGCCTGATCCGCGTGATGAGGAACAACCTGCTGGACGAGCTCGCCAGGCCATACGTGGTCACCGCCAGGGCCAAGGGCGTGGGCGCGGCGAAGCTCATCATGAAGTACCCCGTGCGCGTCGCCATCAACCCCCTCGTCAGCACGATAGGCTACCTCCTGCCCAGCCTCGTGGGCGGCAGTGTGATAGTATCCGTTGTGCTGAGCCTGCCCACGCTGGGGCCTATCCTGCTCGACGCCATACTCATCGAGGACACACAGCTAGCGGGCTTCATCGTGCTCATGCTGGGCATCCTGACCGTCATCGGCACCCTCATATCGGACATCCTGCTCGCCGTCGTCGACCCCAGGATCAAGTTCAGCGCACATTAGGACAACGAGACGCCATGATAACCGGCAAGTACCGCGAAATCACCTTGGACGTGCGTGAAGCTCTGGACGAGAGAGCGGACGCTGCCATCGGGCTGCTGAACAGCCAGTTCCCGCCGGACGACTTCCAGGTCGTCCGCAACAACGGAACGCTCGACGTATGGCTGCGGCAGGTCAACGTGGATGACCTAGCCGAAGCTGTCAGCAGGGTATCCAGCGCTTACGGCAACCAAGAAGCGATGTCCGCGGTTCTGCGGGCCGTCGAGAGCGTCAGGAGCTACGGCGTCAACGGCGGGAAGCGGCTCTACGTCGGTTACAACGACGAACGGAAGGTGGCGGGGCGCAAGCGAAAGGAACGGCGGCGCGGCAAGCACTACTACGCCAACGACCACGACTTCGACCGCGCGGACAACCCTATGCCTGCCGAGCTCACCGACCGAATAGTCTGCGGCGACAGCGAGGACGTCCTGAAGCGGATGCCGGACAACTGCGTCGACCTGGTGTTCACGTCGCCGCCCTACAACTTCGGGCTTGGCTACGAGGGAGACGGCGATTCGGCCGACGGCGACGCCGAGGACTGGGAGTCCTACTTCGCCAAGCTCTTCCGCGTGTTCGACGAGTGCATCCGCGTCCTGAAGTACGGCGGGCGCATCGTCGTGAACGTGCAGCCCCTCTTCTCGGACTACATCCCCAGCCACCACGTCATATCCAGCTACTTCATGGAGCGGCGGCTCATCTGGAAGGGCGAGATACTCTGGGAAAAGAACAACTACAACTGCAAGTACACGGCCTGGGGCAGCTGGAAGAGCCCGTCCAGCCCGTACCTGAAGTACACGTGGGAATTCCTGGAGGTCTTCTGCAAGGGCGACCTGAAGAAATCGGGCGAATCCGCCAACGCCGACATAGACGCCGAGTCCTTCAAGGAATGGGTTCTGGCAAAATGGTCGATAGCCCCGGAGCGCAGGATGCGCGAGTTCGGCCACCCCGCCATGTTCCCAGAAGAGCTGGCGCGGCGCGTCCTGCTGCTCTTCAGCTTCAAGGGCGACGTAGTTCTAGACCCATTCGCAGGCGTCGGCACAACCTGCGTAGCCGCGCAGAGCGCCAGCCGGCGGTTCTTGGGAATAGACATAGCCCCAGAGTACTGTCGGACGGCGGAAAGTAGGCTGAAACCTGCTAGTACCCAGTCTATTTAAATCCCCTCTCCCGTCAAGGGAGAGGGGAGGGTGATTCAGGATGCCAAAACTACATTGAAGCAGTACTGGGACCGCGCGGGAGCTGGCCGAGCGCATGCAGCTGTGAGTGAAGGCTAAACCGCCGCAAGGAGCATACCGAATGCGCGCTATTGACATGCACGTACACGTGCCCCGCCAGTCGGGGCTGCCGGAGATGGGCATCGAGGCGGAGCTGCGGCGATTCTTCAGAGTGAAGTCCGCGCCGGAGAACGCGGCGGAGATGGCGGCGCAGTACGCGGCGTGGGACATCCTGGGCGTGATATTCTCGGTGGACGCCGAGTCCTCCACGGGGGAGCCGCCGGACAGCAACGACTACGTGTCCGAGATAGTGCGGGCGTATCCGGAGCAGTTCATCGGGTTTGCGACTGTGGACCCGTGGAAGGGCGCGGCTGCAATGGAAGAGGTGGAGCGGGCTGTCACCGAGCTTGGACTGCGCGGGCTGAAGCTGCACCCGATTCACCAAGCGTTCTACCCGGACGATACACGCTTCTATCCGCTGTACGAGAAGTGCCAGGAACTCGGCGTTCCCGTGCTGTTCCATTCGGGGTTCGGCGCGGCGGGCGCCGGGATGCGCGGCGGCGGCGGGTTCAAGCTGAAGTACAGCCGGCCTATCCCCGGCTTCGACGACGTGGCGGCGGACTTCCCGGACCTGACCATCATAATGGCGCATCCTGCGTGGCCATGGATTGAGGAGCAGATAGCCGTCGCGCTGCACAAGCCAAACGTCTACATAGACCTATCGGGCTGGGCGCCTCGGTTCATCCCAGAGGCGCTGGTGCACGAGGCCGACACGCGGCTGCGGGACAAGATACTGTTCGGCTCGGACTACCCGTACCTCCAGCCAGACCGCTGGCTGGACGGCTTCGCGGACCTGCCCATCCGCGACGAAGTGCGCCCCAAGATACTCCTGGAAAACGCAAAGCGCGCGCTGGGTCTGTGAGCATGACGCCCAAATCCAGGTTCAAAACCGCACTGACCGAGTTGGCCGCTGGCCTCACAGACCACGTGAGTGCCAGCGACGGCCAGTGGACGGTGAAAGGGTTCATAGACACGTTCAAGAATGTCTATACGATCTCGTCAGACACGAAGGTCATTTCCAAGATCCTGGAGATTCATCTCTTCCCGAAGATTCATGCCTTTGCCGAGCGTCAGGGATTCGCGGTGGTTCTTGCCGAACACCAGAACTACTACCCGGACATCTCGTTCGTATCCAAGGACGATGAGTCTATCAAGTTCGCTCTGGACTTCAAGACAACGTACCGGATGCCCAATAGGCCGTGGCTCTGCAAAGGCTTTACTCTCGGTTCGCATGGCAGATATTTCGAGGAGCGGACGAGCACGAAGAACATTCAGTTCCCTTATGGGTCTTACTCGGGGCATTTCTGTCTTGGCACCATCTATGATCGAGCAGATGGCACAGCGATAGAGGAGACGAGATTTCACCCGATCGGCGAACTCCACTCCATCACGTCGGTCATCTCGAACATCCAGTTCTTCGTAGCCGAGAAATGGAAGATAGCGGGGGATAAAGGCGGCTCAGGCAACACGGCGAATATCGGGAGTATTCAGCGAATCGAAGACATCCTATCCGAGAATGGCATGTTTGCCAACCTTGGGGAACGATGGTTCGACGACTACTGGATGAACTTTGGAAGGATTACCACTGTTGACGAATCTGGAGGGACGAAGAAGATCACCTCTCTGGGAGCGTTCGTCAAGTATCGAGGAGGCGATGCCTCTCTGATAGTCCCAAGGAACAACCTCCAATGAGCATCTACCGAACGATGGTTCCTCCTATCAAGTGCCAGGGCATCAAGACGAAGCTCGTGCCTTGGATTCGGGCAGTGATTCCGCCCGATTTCGATGGGAGGTGGATCGAGCCGTTCATGGGTTCGGGGGTGGTCGCCTTCAACATCCGACCCGGGCAGGGGCTGCTGGCGGATTCCAATCCTCACCTCATCAACTTCTACGAGGCGGTCGCCGAGAAGAAGATCGCTTCCGGTTCGGTGCGCCGGTTCCTTGAGAGGGAAGGGGCTGAGCTTCAGCGGTCCAATGGTGATCATTATTACGCAGTGAGGGAGCGGTTCAATCGATATTGCGATCCGCTGGACTTCCTGTTCCTGAATCGCGCCTGCTTCAATGGGCTGATTCGCTTCAATCATGACGGCGAGTTCAACGTCCCATTTTGTCGCAAACCCAATCGGTTCTCCCAGGCATATATCACCAAGATAGCCAACCAGGTCCAGATGGTCTCGGACGTACTGAGCGCCGGGAAGTACGAATTTGTCTGCCAGGATTTCTCAGAGACTATCGGGGCTGCCGCGCATGGAGACTTGATCTACTGCGATCCTCCATATATTGCTCGTCACGCCGATTATTTCAATGGATGGGACGAGCGGTGTGAGAACGATTTGGCGCGGTTGTTGTCGTCCGCGCCATGCAATTTTATCCTATCAACGTGGCACAGCAACGATTTCAGGGAGAACGGGTTCATAGGCAGCTTGTGGGCCGACTTCTATCTGCTGACCCGTAAGCACTTCTATCACGTCGGCGCAAAGGAGGACAACCGCAACCCGATGCTCGAAGCGCTGGTCACGAATTTCCACGCGACCCCTTGCGAAGAACCCCGGGAGGCGATAGAACAGTTGGCGCTCCTCGAGGCCGACGCCGGGTATGAGGCCAGTTGACCTGGACGCCCTCGCCGGTCAATCCTCCACCAGCGTGCGCTCTATCCTAGCGGTGGGGAAGATAGCCATGACTCGCGCGGGAGCGTTCGAGCGGTTCGTGAAGCCGTGCTTCACGCCGGCCGGCGCGAGCACCGTCTGCCCCTCCCTCACGGTAACCACGTCGTCGCCGAGTATCGCCTCCAACTCGCCTTCGAGGATGACCATCGCCTCCTCGGTCGGATGGAAGTTCGTCGGAGCCTTCGAGCCGGGCTGAATCGCGACGTCGCCGACGCTGAGCGAGTCCGCGCCCTGCGTCCCGTCAACTATGGCCCAGCGCTCGACTCCGGGCCCAAGGTCTTCGCGTTCGATATCCTTCTTGTCGAGTATCGGCATGCCTTGCTCCTCTGGATAGCCGCCTGCGCCGGGATTGCCTATGTTATCGCACAATTGGGATCATAATACAATGTCTAATCACTCGACTTGACTTTGAATATGACTCCATCCGCCAATTCCGCTATCGTATCCAATTCAGGCATTGCGCGGAGGTCAGCGGGGCCATAGCCGATGATGTGGTTGCGATGATAATCATTAAACCAGACGATATGCACTTCGTCCCTGGCATTTGCGACCAATTCTCTCAGCCGATCCCATTCTCTAGGCAGTCCGTGATGTTCGGCTGGGACATCAGTATGAATGTATATGGCGGATGCTACATTGCTGAATGTGAGCCCGCCAATGGGAGCTTCTCGAATACGCCCCAAGACTTCGGAATTCACGAACCTTAAGGATGCGTATTCCAAGTTATAGCCGTTGAACTGAGCTATCGAGCGTGCAGTCATCGCTGATCCATAAACAACCCAGAGGAAAAGCGGAGCGATCAGGATGAGAGTCCATCCCTGAACAATTATTCTAGTTGCAGGCAGCTTGCCAGCAACCCGCAGCGGCCTCTCCTCCTGTCCATAGATCAAGAGTGCGTCCAATATGAACAATGCTGAGAACAGGAGAGGAATGTACACAGGAGTTAGAAATCTCGATTGAACTCCGTGTCCTGTCGTTCCCATTGACATCGCGGCAATGAGCAGGCTGATGTACACCAATGAGAAACTACCGAATATGAGAATGGGTTCCAGCCGTCCCACGAATTCGCTTTTCGCGTGTGAGTGTATGAGAACATAGCCAAACGCGATGATCAGCGCGGCCAGGAATGTCGGAGCCAATGCCATCGCAATAATCTGGAGAACTGATGCGATAGGTTCAAGAATCCCCAGAGGGAAACCGGAGAAAATCCACCCGCCCATGCCAACGAAAATCTCCTTCAGAATATCCGTCAGCGGGTAAGGAGAGTAGTTCCTGGTTCCTGTGGGTTCTCCAACGAGCAGAAAGTTCCGCAGCATCCACAGGCAGATGGGGGACGCGGAGACCACCGTGTACAACGTGCAGAGCTTTGCCCTTTCCCATGGCGAGGCGCCGCGCTGGAGAATCAATATCAGCCCAACAGCTATTATCACAGCAAGACCCATATAGCGCGTCAAACAGGCGGCAGCGGTGAACACTGCTGCCCAAATCAGCGATAAAGGCTTCCTCCCCTCTATGTATCTGTCGGTCTGGATCAAGGAGAGCGTTGTGAACAGGACGAATGCAGGCTCGGACAAACCCCAGGACGCGAGGCCTGCCAAAGGAAACGAGAGGATAATGGCAAGGCAGCCGAATATGACGAGGAGTCTGGACCTGATGCGCTGTCTCAGCCACCACCCGGAGATGAAAATGGTCAGTCCGAAGATAGCCGCATTGAGGGGGCCTACGACATCCTTCGGGTCGAAAACGGAAAGGCTGGCCCCGGCTATCAGCATGGGATGCAGAGGGGCCCATTCGGTGTAGGGTTTCCCGTAGCGTTCAACGAGACCCTCCCCCGCAATCAGGTTCCGTGCCACGCTTACGTAAGTAACGGAGTCCGAGTCCAACCCTGGCCCATAGGGGAACTGACGCGCCATGACAAGGACCACACCCAGCACTGCGAGGGCCGCGAGCAGAAGGGTGAACCGGTCCGGGCACAAGCGTGCGACCCGCCAAGATGCCAGGCCTATCGGCAAGGTTCTCCCCCTTCTCCACGTGGCTTCGGCTTCATCTGGCGGCGTACCCGCCGTTCACCCAGCCCTGCGCCACAGGTGAAGCCCGGTCGCGCCCAGCAATGGCACCGTGAGAACGGGGTTGATAAGCCCCCAGTACGCCAGGTGGATTGTGCCCACGACCTCAGGCTCGTTCCCCGGGAAAAGCGTGCTGAACCAGTTCCAATAGAACCAGAGCGCCAGCAGCAACGATGCGTAGAACGACACGTTGACTTCCAGGTACTCGCGCGTGATGGAGCCGTCGGACGGCAGCTTGACCTTCCGCAGGGTGTTCACTGCCAGGACTATCGCGATCGCCGCCGCCATGAACCAGTTCAGGACGCCCCAGATGTTGTAGTCGCCGGAGCTGTTGTCGATGATGGAGCTCGCGATCCAGTTGATAGCGACTGCAAGCGCGACCGCCACCAAGAATATCGACACCAAGCGCTGCGCGATAGCCACGACTTATCCTCCGCCTGCCTTGCAAGGCTCTCGACTCGCCGTGATTCTAAACGGATTTGCGTATGTGACGCAACCTAACCGGGGTAGGCTGTCCCGCCTCATCCCCTCTCCCTACTACTTGGAACCAGTTCTAGCGTGGCGCCACACGTGAAACCCGGTCGCGCCCACGACAAGTACCAAGAGGGGGTCGATGAGCCCCCAGTACGCCAGGTGGATTGTGCCCACGACTCCAGGCTCGTTCTCCGGGAAGAGCGCGTTGAACCAGTTCCAGTAGTACCAGAGCGCCAGCAGCAACGATGCGTAGAACGACACGTTGACTTCCAGGTACTCGCGCGTGATGGAGCCGTTGGACGGCAGCTTGACCTTCCGCATGACGTTCACTGCCAGGACTATCGCGGTGGCCGCGGCCATGAACCAGTTCAGGACGCCCCAGATGTTGTAGTCGCCGGAGCTGTTGTCGATGATGGGGCTCGCGAGCCAGTTGATAGCGACTGCAAGCGCCACTACGACCAAGAATACCGACACCAAGCGCTGCGCGATAGCCAAGATTACCCTCCGCCTGCCTTACAAGGCTCTGGACTCGCGGCGATTCTAAACGGATTCCATACGTAACGCAACCCAGTTCTGGCCCCTGCCGCGGCGGTCATGCCTCCCCCGCTCTCGCTGCCGACTGGAGGTCCAGGCGGCCCGCCCCGCGCGCCAGCATCGCTGTCGAGCCGACGAACAGCGCCGCGAACAGCGCGTACGCCGGCCCCATTATCCACCAGTCCGTTACCAGTACGAACGGGGGAACCACGCTCGCGCCCGACTCCGTAACCGCGAGAGGCGACACCATCAGCTCGCTGACCTGGAACCCCGCCCACGTGCCCAGCCCGATACCGACCGCCGCTATTAGGAGGCGCTCGAACCCCAGCAGTCCCAAGAGCTGAGCCTTCGACAGCCCCACGCTCCGCAGGAACGCCATCTCGGACCTGCTCTCCTTTGCGAACAGCAGCAGGTACGCCGCATAACCGAATCCGAGCGAAAAGACCGCCACCGCGATAGCCAGCAGCGTTATCGCCTGCCAGCCCGCCCCCGCGAATGGGTCGAGCAGCAGCGCCTCGAACCTCGCCAAGCCGTCCTCGACTTCCAGGAAAGACGCGCTTGGCCCGCCGAGTATCGCCGCCGACGCCGCCTCGCCCTCCCCAGGCGCCGCCGTCACGAACACCTCGTTCAGGTCGGCCTTCCTCACAGGGCTGAGCATGTTCAGGTACTCGTGAAGTGTATCCACGTCCGCGATGACGAATCCCCGGTCCCGCCCTCCCATGGTCGGAAAGTGCCGCGCCGTGTCCCTGACCTCCGCCAGCAGCAGCCTCCCCGCCGCCGTCGCGATGAACAGGTCCCCGGTCTCCAGCCCCTGCGCCGACGCCAAGGACTCGCTCGCGACGACGGGTATGGCCCCTCTTCCGGCTCCGTGCAGGATCCCCCGCACCGACAGGTTCCGATAGGCGCCGAATGAGAAGTAGGCCGCCCGCTCCCCTCCATGCGCGTCCCCGGCCACGCTCTGGACGCTGTCCGTAGGTATCTGCGACGTGATGATAGGCGCCCAGTCCAGCGGCCCTTCGAAATCGTCCAGGACCTCCTGGCGACCGCCGATGACCGCGTGTACGTCGTCAATCAGGACGCCCCCAGACGTGCCCGTCGGAGAGGCGTACCCCGACTGCCCCGGCCCGGCCCCAGGCTCGTAGATCTGCACGGAAACGAGCCGGACGGGATGGACAAGCTCGTCCGGGACCTCGCCCCGCAGCGCGTGCCAGCTCGTGTGTCCCAGCGGCCCAAGCGTCAGCGTCTGGACCTTCCCCTCCGCGTCTGCCAGAACGACCCAGAGAGACAGCGAGCTCACCTCCGCCAGCGGCTTGATCCATACCCCAACCTCCGTCGCCGCCTCCGGTACCGCCAACCCTGGGGGCCGTCCCGGTTCGAGACGCGCCAGGACGTCGGCCAGAGGCCTGTCCGAAAAGTCCTCCCGGTACCAAGCCATGTGCGGAAATCGCGTGGTGTCCAGCCCAAGTATCTCGATGACCCTCGGCCCCGCGCTGCCCGTCGTTCGCAGCGATACCGCCGCCGCCTCGATGGCGGGGCTCGCCTCGTACTCGCTCGCCAACCTCCGCATCCCGCCCCGCACGAACAGGGGGCTGCCGATAATGTGTATATCCGTCCCCACCTCGTACAGGATGCGCTCCGCCCGGCTCTTCTCCAGGGTCCCCCCGACCGTGGTCGCCAGTATGCCCAGCCCCGTAACGAGCACCAGCAACAGAACCAACCACGTGTATTGCAATGGGCTGCGGCTCATGCGCCACAGGGTCGCCGACACCCACACCGGGGCCCGACGCACCGACGCCCTGAACAGCGGGAAGAGCGCCGACGCCGGGACGACCGCCATCAGCCCCGCGTCGGCTACGAACGTCCACCCCCGCGCGTCAGGCGGATCGACCGCGAAGAACGCCGCGAGGATTGCCGCTTGCGCCGCCAGCCCGGCCGCGAATGCCGCCCGGCCGCCAACCCGCGCCGTGTACGTGTAGACCGCCGCGAACGCCGCAAGGACGAGCAACGGCAGCGCCCCGTCTATCGTCGCGAGCGCCCCCCTCTCCCGCAGCGCGATGCCGGCCGCCGCGGCCAACGCGGACGAGCCCGCGAGAAGGTGGACGAGGCCCTGCGACTCGCCGCTGAAGTACCGCAGCGCCATCGGGAACAGCCGCACGAAGAGCAGCCCGACCACCGCCAAGAACAGCGCCGGGGCGATCAGCAGCGGCTCGTTCACTCCCACGTCCCCGAATAGGCCGCCCGATATGATCTGCCCCCGGCTGTTCAGCTCCCAGAACACGAGGCCGCCTAGCGCCAGCGCCGCCGCGTCCACATAGTAACGATGGAACCACGATACCGCCGGCGGGCGCGACACCGAAAGCTTCTGGAACACGAGCCCGGCCCTCGCGCTCAGCGCCCCCGGCGCCGTCAGCGTCACCAGGCACACCAGCGCCGCCGCGGCTCCGAACAGCAACGGGCCGCTCTCCAACCTCACAGGCATGAAGCCGCCGCCCGTTATCCCGCTGAAATATGGAAGCTTGCCGCTGATCGCCACCGCCCCGAACGCCAGCGCCGCCGATACCGCCGCGCCCACCATCGTAACCGCCAGCCCCTCGACCAGGTAGAGCCGAAACAAGGCCCAACCCCCCACGCCGCGGCTCCGTATCAACGCAGTGTCCCGCTCGCGGCTCTTCACCAAGTACGAAACCGCCATCCCCATGTAGAAGAGGACCGTGGCCCCCATCACCGCCAGCAGTAGCAGGATAGGCGCCGCCGTGAAGAAGCCCCGACGCTCCACCGTGCTGATAGTCGTCGTGATAGCCCCCGCCCGAACCGTTACATCCGGCATCGCCAGCCTAACCTGCTCCGTGAAGGCGTCGATGCGCCGGCTCGCCTCCTCTATAGACCAGGAACTCACCTCGTCCTTCTCCAGCTTCACGAACCACACCGGATCGGTCAGCGTGCCCGGGTTCGCCCTCTCGATGGCGTCCACCATCGCCCCCGCGTCCACGAACAGGCCCACGGGCGGGTCATCCGGGTCCACCCTCACGCCGAAGGGCGGCGTCTCGAACAGCGGCGCCGGGTCCAGGTAGATGCCCGCCTCCAGCCAATAGTCGCCGTCCGGGTCGTCAGGCTCGATAACCCCCGTCACCAAGACCGATACCCTGCCCTCCACCTCGACCACCGTGGCCAGCGTCAGCGCGTCCCCAGCGCCGATGTCGAACCTCTCGGCGGTCTGCCTCGATATGACCGCCTCGACCAGCGGCCCGCGCGGCCACTCCGCGACGACCCCGCCCGCCATCCGACCCGCCATCACCCTCGCGCGCTCCCCCAGCCCCGACAGCGATTGGAGATAGCCGCGCAGCAGAACGTCGTTGGTCGGCTCGTCAGGCAGCTCCCGACCCGGCGCGCCCACCAGATACGGGCTGCTCCTCATGTAGGTCGTGTGCCCCGCGTAGGCGGGCGACAGGTGCCGCTCCGCCGCCGCCCTCACGCCCTCGTCCGCCGACGAAATGGAACCCGCCGTCAGCGGCACGTTCGACGCGAACAGGTCCACGTCCAAGAACCGACCCCACAGGCTCCCGATGGACGTCCGGAACGCCAGCTGCTCCAGCGACCCCAGGTACACCGGGCCGGCCATCGCGATGGTCATCGTGAAGACGACCCCCGCGAAGACGCCCAGCAGCAGCCTCCAGTCGTCGCCGAGCCGCTTCAGTATCAGGCGCGGCAGCGATACGTCTCGCATCGCCTACGCCGACCCTCGCGCGGCTCGCGGCCATGACTCTTGCGGAAAGCGCATGTTGCAGTAAGCCAATGATCAGTCCAAGATGGAAGGATAGCCCCAACACGATACATCATAGCGCCCCATCCTTGGAGCGCAGCCCTCCCGCCTGCTCTCATCCCCCTCTCGATGGGTGAGGGTAACTCCCTACCCCCGGCGCTTGATGTCCGCCGAACATAAGCGCTATCATTCTCCCCTCATGAACATGCGATTGTCCCGGGCCTCCGCCATAGCGTTCGACATCTGGGAGCGGCACGGCCTCTCCGTACCGGTCGACCTGAAGAGCCTCGCCTGCGCCCTCGGAATCCAGGTCGTCTCCTTCCCATTCAAGGGCAGGCTCACCGAAGTGATAATAGACGGAACCATCGGCGTTCGCGGCGGCCTCGACCGTAGATGGTTCAGGTGGTGCGTCGCCCACGGAATAGGCCACCACCAGCTTCACACCGGCCCCCGCGCCCGCCGACCCAGCTGCGCCGGCTGCGACGGAAAAGCCGAGCGGCAGGCCGAAGAGTTCGCCGCCTCCCTCGTAGCCGGCCCCCACGGCTGGAGCCTCTCCAGCGGCGAGCTCGTGATACCCCCAGAAAAGCTCCCCCTCGTCAGGGAAGTCGCCCCAAGACCCTGACCCCTCACCCCCGCCCATCCAGCCCGCGCTTGCTCCTCACGTACCGCGCGAAGTCCCGCACCGACTCCCACTCCTCCTCCGTCAGGTCCCCGATCTCCGTGAGTCTCGCAAGCTGCCCGCCGTCAATCGGACTCTCATACTCCTCCCGCGTGATGTACCCCGCCGCGACCGCCAGCTCCCCGTACACCAGCCCCAGCGCCGACGACAGCGACTTCAGCGTATCCACGTTCGGACGAATGCCCCCGCGCTCCAGGTGACCCACGTACCCCTCGCTCTTCCGCAGAACGCGCGAAAGCTGGCGCTGCGTCAGGCCTTTCGAGAGCCTCGCCCCGCTCACCATCCGCGCCAAACGACCGTATGGCTGTCCTCCGTCCAAGCGCGTTACCCCTTGACAATGCGATTCAGCATAGCGGATAATGCCATTAGCCGCCATAGAACAATTGTGCGGTGAACGCCGACCGGCATACGCCAACGCGGATGCCAACGCCCGCTCACGGGCTCCCGGAGGAACCAACGGATGATCCTGTTCAAGAGCTGCCCTCGATGTGGCGGAGACCTGGACGCAACCTACCGCGAGGACGTCTACTGCGTCCAATGCTCCCACAGGCCGAACAAAGCCGCGCTCCGAGCCGCCGGGCTGCCTCCGCGCCCCTCATACCAGGACCGCAGGCGTCCCGCCTGCCCCAGGTGCGGCGCAACCGCGCTCATACCCCTGAAAAGGCTCAGGCCCGTCGACAACTACTGCTACAGGTGCCAGCCCTGCGGCCACATCTTCAGCCCCGCCGCCCGCTCGACCGCCTGAGCCTCCGCTCCCGCCTCAGATCCCCTCTCCCTCGACGGGAGAGGGCTAGGGTGAGGGTGACTCAGGTCGTTACGGCTGCAGGAATGTCCCGGAGGCGTTCTCGAAGAAGCCTTCATCATGGATCGCCCCCATGCGTCCCATCAGGGCGCTCCGGACCGTCTGCGAGCTGCGCTTGAAGGACTCTATGACCCCCGCTACGTAATCGTCGGCTTCGTCCTTGCCTATATATACCAGGTAATTATATAGCCGTATCAGGCTGTCAGCCGAAAGAATCCGGTTCTCCAGCAATTCGGCCCTCAAGTCAGCAAGCTCCGGGTCGCTTAGAACCGCGCCCCAGAGGATGGCGCACCCTCTCCTATGCACCTCCGCCGGGTTGTCCAGAGCGCCGATTATCCCAGACAGCCACCCATCTATCCACCTCTGCAAGAGGTACTGCGACGGCATCACCGTCGCGTTGGTCCCCGTGTACTCCCCCAGCTTGCGAATGAGCGCCGCCTGGAACGCGGTCGCCTGGGCTTCGTGCAGCGCTCCAATTTCAGGAGAACCCCCCTGGCCGGGATTCAAGGCGCGCTGCAAGGCGTGGCCCGCCTCGTGCCCCATGGCGCTAATCACGCTGTGAGCGCGCGCGTCTCCCCTAATCATCAACACCACGCCCTCATCGGTGTACTCGCAGCAGTAGGCCGCGGAATGGGCAACCCCCCGGCTCCTGGCTATCTCGACGTACTCGGTCAACGTCAGAACCCTCGGTATCCAATTGGACGGCTTCCCCGTCAGCAGGAAGTAGCCGGTCTCGAATACCTCGAAGGCCTCGTCCACCGTCGAGATTATCCCAGACCCTTCCGGAGTCCACCGATTGCCCCCAAGTCCGGGCAGGTCGGCTATCCTTTCGATGATCTCCTTGGCCTCCTCCGAGCTGAGCGGCATGAACTCCGGAGTGGGAGTCGGGACCGGGGTGGGGGTCGAGACCGGGGTGGCGGTCGGGACCAGCGTGGATGACAAGGACAGCTCCGCGCCCGGAGGAATGCCCGCCGCAATCGCGTACAACGAATGGTCTACCGAACCGATGTACACCGTGTCGTTCACCACAACCGGGGCCGACGTCGAGGCGTCTTTCCCAATGGGGAAATTCCAGACCAACGCCCCCGTGACCGCGTCCACCGCATAGACGCCGTCGCCGCTCGACCCAAAATACACGACTCCATCGCTCACCGCCGGGGCGGACAGGGTTTCGCTTTCTGTCGAGAACCTCCAGCGGAGAGCGCCGTCCAAGGCGTCGAGCGCGTATAGATTGCCATCGTCCGCCCCCGCCAATACCGTCCCGTCGTACACGATGGGCGAGACCAGAACGTTGTTGGCAATCCGCTGAACCCAGAGAAGCCTCCCCGTCTCCATCTCGAACGCATACACCCGGCCGTCGAAGTCCCCAACGTACACAGCCCCATCGCCCACGCTGGGTTGTGTGAGCGTGCCCCTGCCCAAGGCCCCTCTCCACCTGAGCGCCCCGTCGGATGCATTCAGCGCGTACAGGTGCCCGTCGTATGAGGTGAACAGCAAGAGGCCGGAGTGAAGCGTCGCCCCTCCATATACATTGCCGCCCGTCTCGTACTTCCAGGCGAGCTCGCCGGTTGCCGCGTCGACCGCGTACATGCTGTCGTCTTCCGACCCCGCGAACACGAGCCCGTTTCCTGTAACAGGCCCACCCCACAGAGCGCCCCCGGCCTCGAAGACCCACCTCGCCCGTTGCTGCGCTATGTCTATCGCGTAAAGCTTATTGGCGAGCGAGGCGGCGTAGGCAACGCCATCCGCCACGACGACGTTGCCCGTTATGGCGCCTACTATTGCATATGACCAGAGCTTGGCTCCCGTCTCCTCGTCGAGCGCGTACACGTTTCTATCCCACCCCCCGATATATGCGACCCCTTCCGATACGAAGGGCGCGGCGTGCACCAAGCTCCGAGTGCGGAATTGCCATCTCAGCCCGCCCGGCTTGGGCGTCGGCGTCGGCGTTGGAGTCGGGCTGGGCGTAAATGTCGGCGTCGGAGTAGGCGTATCCGTCGGCGTGGCCGTCGGGCTGGGCGTCGGCGTGGCCGTCGGAGTATCCGTAGGCGCAGGAGTTGGCGTGGGTGTCGGCGTGGGCGTAAGCGTAGCCGTCGGGCTGGGCGTGAACGTAGGCGTGGCCGTCGGAGTATCCGTAGGCGCCGGCGTAGGGCTGGGCGTAAACGTAGGCGTGGCCGTCGGAGTATCCGTAGGCGCCGGAGTTGGCGTAAATGTCGGCGTCGGCGTCGGCGTGAACGTCGCCGTGGATGTAAGCGTAGCCGTCGCCGTGGACGTAGGCGCAGGCGTAGCCGTGGATGTAGGCGCAGGCGTAGCCGTGGACGTGGACGTGGGCATGAGCGTAGCCGTAGCCGTCGCCGTCGCCGTAAGCGTAGCCGTAGCCGTCGGCGTAGGTCTAGGAGTGGGCGCGGGCGGCGAGCCGCAGGCGGCGAGCGATATTGCCGCGGCGAGACTGAGTATCCAGAAGAGACCCGCAGCGCCCCTCACGCGGATACCGGCGGACGGCGGTCGCGCCACGGCCTGGCCTCCTCCAGCTGGGCGGCGAGACGGAATAGGGCCGCCTCGTCTCCGTGACGGCCTACGAAGTGGGAGCCTATCGGAAGGTTGCCGCCGTTCCAGTGGAGCGGGACCGACATCGCCGGCTGGCCCGTGGCGTTCGCTATGTACGTGTACGGCGAAAAGCTCGCCATGCGCCGGCGCAGCTCGAAGGGGTCGCCCTCGTCGAAGGCGAACGTGCCCAGCGGCGCCGGCGGCTGGCCCAGCGTGGGGGTCAGCCACATATCGTAATCCGCGAAGAACCGGGCGATGTCCCGCGTCATACGCTGCATGTCCTGCGCCGCCAACAGGTACTCCGGGGCGCTGATGCCGCTCGCCCTCTGAGCGTATGCCCATACGAACGGCTCGAGATCCTCCTCGGCAGGCTCCCTCCCCAGCCGGCGCGCCCAAGCGCGGATCCCCCATGCCGTGCCGACGCCGAGCGCCTTCGTCGCGGACTGCCACATCAGCTCCGCGTCGAACGACGGCGACGCCTCTTCGACCTCGTGCCCAAGCTGCTCGCAGAGAGCGGCCGCGTCCTTGACGGCGTCGGCGCAATCGGGATGGAGCTCGTCGCCCAGGGGAGTCTGGGTCGTGAATCCGATGCGAAGCCGTCCCGGTTCGGCTCCAATCTCGTCGACGAAGGGGCGCCGCTGGGGCCATGATGGATATGGGTCGCCCGGACTGGGGCCTGCCGTGGCGTCGAGCAGCCCCGCGCTGTCCCGGACCGAGCGCGTGAGCGCGTGCTCCGATACCATGCCCCCGAAGAGGTCCCCGAAATGGGGGCCCAGCGGGTTCCTGCCCCGCGAGGGCCGCAGCCCGAACACGCCGCAGCACGATGCCGGTATGCGTATCGAGCCGCCCGCGTCGTTGCCGTGAGCCATCGGGACCGCGCCCGCCGCCACCGCCGCCGCAGAGCCTCCGCTGGAGCCGCCCGGCGTGCGCGACGTGTCCCACGGATTGCGCGTCGGCCCGAACCTGAGAGGCT
The DNA here is from genome assembly GCA_958296115.1 of uncultured Dehalococcoidia bacterium. Classification (GTDB taxonomy): domain Bacteria; phylum Chloroflexota; class Dehalococcoidia; order Lucifugimonadales; family CAJWER01. The sequence continues at coordinate 293,040 of OY282442.1, read as the reverse complement.
CGGTGGTTACGCCGATAGCCATCTCCGGAGTGTTCGTCTTGCCGATGACCACGAGCCCCGCAGCTTTATATCGCCTCACCAGCTCGCTGTCAGCGTCAGGCGCGAAGTCCCCCAGGAATCGGCTGCTGTTGGTAACGCGGACGCCGGCGTACTCGGCCAGGAAGTCCTTGAGCAGAAAGGGCGCCCCGCTGAAGGGGCCGTCCGGCGGGGGCGCAGAGACGGCTTGGATCGCCTCGTCGTACATCGTGGTCGTAACCGCGTTCAGGACAGGGTTGACCCGCTCGACGCGCTCGATGGCTACGTCCACCAGCTCGATGGCCTGGACCGCGCCGCTCCGGACCAGCTCCGCCTGACCCGTAGCGTCCAGCGAAGCCACGTCGTCGAACATCCGCATCGCCTACCTCCTAGCCTCCCGCCTTATCCCCATCCCTGGAGCGCAGGCGTCCCGCACTGCTCCCTAGCCCTCTCCCTCGACGGGAGAGGGCTAGGGTGAGGGTGATCCCCCCGCTATAGCTGCCCCGGGAAGAACTGGCCGATGAGCTCGGAGTCGGAGTTCCTGACCCTCGCCAACGAGATAGACTCGGGCAGCACTATGCCCCCGGAGAAGACCAGCTTCATGGCGTCCTCCACCGATAGGTCGGTTTCCATCAGGTCGTCTTCGGGGACTATGGCTATGTTGCCGGACGTCGGGTTTGGAACGGTGGGAATATAGACGATGGCGATCGACCTATTCCCTTCGCTGGAGTACATGTGCCCCGTGAGGAAGCCTATCGCCGCCATGCCCTGGCGCGGCCATTCCAGAAAGACGACCCTGCTGAAGTTGAACTGCGAGGTGACGGCGGCCGTCGCCTGCTCGGTAACCCCGAATATGGTCTTGACAACTGGTATGGTCCTCAGGACCCTGCTTACTCCGCCCATGATCGCCCTGCCCAAGGGTATGGCGATTAGCAGGCCGATGAGGTAGCAGAAGATGATGAGCGCGACCAATCCGATGCCCGTAAAGGCCCAGGGCTGGTTCCGAATGAATAGGAAGACGAAGTCGTCCGCGCGCTGGATTATGAAGAAGAGGACGACTATGGTGACGATGAGCGGCACCAGGGCGACGAGCCCCGCCAACGTCCTGCCCTGGACGTGATTCTCGATTATCTTCAATACGCTCCAGTTCACGGTCGTCCTCCCCGCGCGGCGGGCAATTGGCTCCAAGTTGCGCCTAGTATTGCAAAGTGTCAAGCATGGTTCAATAAGTTTCCGCACGTTTCCGCATCGAATGTCGACCGAATGCCCTTGCGCCGGCGTCGCCGGCTGGCTATCGTTCGGTCTCGAAACGCCCCCCTGCGGAGATGCCCAATGAAACGCGCCACCAAGGACATCCTGTACTTCGAGACCGGCCCGGACAACGAACCCACCCTGCATGTCGAGCCCGGGGAGGAGTTCGAGGTCGAGACCCAGATCAACCTTGGACAATGGGTCGAGGGCAGGCCTGACGAGGACGAGCTGCGGCGCAAGCTGCGCGGAGGCAATCCCTCGAGCGGCTGCATATACGTCAACGGCGCGGAGCCAGGCCAGGCGCTCACCGTCCATGTCGGCAAGATAGACGTGGACCCCATCGGGTACACCTCGTTTCGAGGTTCGAACGGCGCCATGCCGGGATGGCTGGGAGGCACCGGCGTCGGCTCGCACCACAAGGTCGTCGAAATCAGCGGCGGCTACATCCATTGGAGCGGCTCCCTCAAGATCCCCGCCAAGCCGATGCTGGGCTTCGTCGGCGTCGCGCCGCAGCGCACCCGCTGGCACAACGGCTGGTGCGGAGAATGGGGCGGCAACTTCGACATACCCGAAGTAACCACGGGCGCGTCCGTCCACCTGCCCGTCAACGTCCCCGGCGCGCTGCTCCACGTGGGCGACATGCACGCCCGGCAGGGAGACGGCGAGATATGCGGCGCCGGCGGCATCGAGGCGGGCGGAACGGTCAGGCTCCGGTGCGAGCTGGGCGACAAGCCCGATTCCATGACCTGGCCCCGAATCACCGACGCGACCCACGTCATGACCACCGGCCAAGCGCGGCCCGCCGAGGACGCCTTCCGAACCGCGCTCTCGGAGATGGTGCTATGGCTCGAAGACGAGTACGCGATGCCGCGCGGAGAGGCATACATGTTCCTCGGCCAAGTGCTGGAAGCGCGCTGCACGCAATTCGTGAACCCCACCTTCTCATACGTCGCAAAAGTGAACCGCCAGTACCTGCCATAGACGCCCCCAACAACAACCGCCCTGCTCCCCTACGTATCCCGGCGTCCCGCCCTCACCCCCGGACCGCAGCCGTCCCGCCTGCCCCCGTCTCATCCCCTCTCCCTCGACGGGAGAGGGCTAGGGTGAGGGTGATCCAGAACGCCGCCTGCTCCTCTCCGTGTTATCCCGCCGGCCCTCCCCCATCCCCGGAGCGCAGCCGTCCCGCCTGCCCCCGTCTCATCCCCTCTCCCTTGACGGGAGAGGGCGAGGGTGATTCCCGGATGCCGCCTGCTCCTCTCCGTGTTATCCCGCCGGCCCTCCCCCATCCCCGGAGCGCAGCCGTCCCGCCTGCCCCCGTCTCATCCCCTCTCCCTCGACGGGTGAGGGTGATTCCCATAGGCGGCTGTCCGGGAACAAATGAGCATAACTTTAACCATAACTTTGACTAGATTTTAGTTGACTAATGTACAGTTCCGCTATTAAGGTTGTCTGTCAAGTGGAGGTTTGAATATGAAAACAGCCAAGTTCTCGGTCGCGCTGGTTCTGGTTCTCGCGGTCTTCGGAGGAGTGCAATGGGCTGATACGCGGGGCGCGTCAGCCGACTCCGAGATCACCCGGCCCATCTCGATGATAGTGGTGGATGGAATATCGGCGCGCGCGTCCATGCCCGCGGCCGACCTCGCAAGCTCCTTCGTGAGCCTGCTCACCACCCTAGAACGCGACGACATGTACATGTTCATGGTTACCGACGACTCTGACCACTTCGTCGGTCCCTATCGGCCCACGGCCTCAGCCTTCAAGCGGGTCCGCGCCGATTTCGACGCCGTCCTGCGTTGGCCCATAACGATACGCTCCGACGACCTGGCCACCGCGCTGCTCGAGACACACGCCGCCATGGTCGCGGAGCGCGCGTCGGAAGGCTCCCGCATATACCTGATGGTCGGGGACTCGCCCGACAACGACTTCGAGCGGCTCTCCAGCAGCCTCCAGCCCCTCATTGGCAAGCTCACCGAGCGAGGCTGGAGCCTCAACGGCGTGAGCCTGCCGGGAGCGGAGCCCGCGGCAAAGAGCTTCCTTGATACGTACTCGAACGCGACGGGCGGCCGTTCGTTCGACCTGGCCGCGTCCACGGGCCTCAGCGACGTGGCAGACGATACCCTGAGCCGCCGGGCCCGCGGAACCCTGGTCGAGCTTGGCGCCCGGAGCCTGGAGGCCAACGAGCTCATGAGCTCGGTCGTCAGCGTCGCGCCGGGAACCAGCGAGACGACCATCCTCATATTCAGGGACCAAGAGCAGGGCTCCTTCCAGCTCAGCGACCCCACCGGGTTCGCCATCTCGGACGAACGCGCGACGTATCGAACCACCGAGACCCCCAACGCCGTCATCTGGGAGATCCAGGACCCGACCCCGGGCAACTGGAAGGTGGACATCCGGGACCTCGAAACCACGGTCTCGCTCTGGAGCCACGCCTCCAACGACTACGGGCTCGTCCTGGAAACCTCCGGCTCCGTGCCGATAGACCAGGCCGCCTCCATGGTCGCCTACGTCACAGAGGGCGACCGGCTGGTCAAGCTCGACGACGTCCAGGTGATAGCCACTATCACCACCCCCGAGGGCGCCAAGATCAAGATCGAGATGCTCGACGACGGGGCCGCGGGCGACAGAGCCGCCGGTGACGGCGCGTACTCGACGCTGCCGCCGCCGTTCTCCTCCGCCGGAGAGTACAAGGTCGACCTCGAGCTTCTCTGGTTCGAGTTCAACTACAGGCTCACGTCCTCCACCACGTTCAAGGCCGAGGCATACCCGGGCTTGGTAGTGGACAGCGTGGATATCGAGGAGCTGAAGCCCGGAGAGCGGACGCACGTCGCGGACGTGCTCGTCCACATAGACAAGGCCCCCTACTCCGTCCCTCAGAACGCGCTGGCGCCAATCGTGAACGCCTCCTCCGGCTCGCAGGCCGACGTCGAGATAGTGCCCAAGAGCTTGTTCGGCGACGGGCCGGCGTGGGAGTACGAGGTGTTCCTCACGGTCTCGGATCCGGGCGCATACTCCGTCGCGATCCAGCTCGACGCCGAGTACGGCGGGAACAGCTTCTCCAGGCTCACCGACGCGCTGGTGATTAGGTCCAGCGCTCCCGAGGCGCCGGCCGCCGCGCCGGTGGTCCAGCAGCCGCAGCCCGCAGCCGCTCAGCCCGCGCCGGTGGCGCCCGTGGTCGAACAGCAGCCCGCAGCCGCTCAGCCCGCGCCGGTGGCGCCGTCTCCGGCGGCTCGGCAGCGGCAGCCGCTCTCGCTCCCGTGGATGGCCATCGCCGCAACCCTGCTGCTAACGACCGTGGGGGGGATTGGGATCTATTCCCTGCTCCAGGCTCGGCCGTACGGCTACATATACGGCGACGGGGACGCGCCCCTCGTGGACTTCTCCACCGTCAAGCGCGGCTTGATGGCCAATCTCTTCCGCAAGAGCTCCGTGGATGGCAAGGACCTCGGCATACCAGGGCTCGAAGGGGTCGTCTTCAAGTTCGCGGGAGGCGGCATCCGCGTCCACGTCAACGCCGGCGAGCGCCCGACGGTGCGCGTGAACAATCAGCCGCTCACCGACCAGGCGGTCATCGAGAACAGGACGTGGATCGGCGCCCGCGGGAGGCTCTACACCTTCATGGCGGCGCCGATGGGAGAGCCGGAGATGGCGAGCGCGGACGACTAGATACGCAGTCTGAAGCTGCCGCGCAATAGCAGACAAACAGAAGCGGACCGCCGGGCAGGCGGTCCGCTTTCTCATGCCGCGACCTGAGGAAGTCCGGGCTGCCGCCGCTCCGTCCATTTAATATGACGGGCAGGCAGTCCCGCCCTTCATCCTTGGAGCGCAAGGCGTCCCGCCTGCTCCCCTCCCCTCTCCCTCGATGGGTTAGGGTGAGGGCGATTGAGAAGCGGCGCTATTCCTCGGAGATGGTGATCGTCTCGATGGCGTCCCCCGGCGTTGTCGCCGTCGCCGGGTCGCGGGCGGAGAGGCCGTTGACCACCTCCATACCCTCTATCACCCGTCCGAAGACGGTGTGGCAGGATACGCCCCGCGTCGCGCAGTCCTTCGGCGTGCCGTCCGCCTCGTAGCCGTCCAGGAACGGCGTCGGGACGAACGTGATGAAGAACTGGCTGCCGTTTGTGGCCGTCCCGCCTGAGTTCGCCATCGAGACCGAGCCGGGCGTGTCGTGCCTTCGCAGAGGGCTGACCTCGTTGGCGAACCTGTAGCCCGGCCCTCCGGTCCCCGTGCCCGTGGGGTCGCCGCCCTGCGCCATGAACGGCTGCGGACTCTTGATGACCCGGTGGAACGTTACGCCGTCGTAGAAGCCGTCCCTGGCGAGGAATACGAAGCTGTTGACCGTGACGGGGGCCTCCTTGGGGTAGAGCTCAATGGTGAACTCACCGCCCTTGGCCAGCGTGAACGTGGCCGTGTAGCTCTTCTCCGGGTCTATGGTCATCGGGGGCGGCGCGTCGTACTGTTTCTTCGCCGGCTCCGGCGCAGGCGTGCGTCTCGTAACGGGCGAGGCGGCCGGCTCCGCGGCCGCCGTCGGCTCTGGGATAGGCGTGCGTCTCGTGACGGGCGAGCTGGCAGGCTCCGCGGCCGCCGTATTCTCGGCGGGCGTGCTGGCTACCCCGGTCGGTTCCAGGGCGTCGTCATCGCCGGAGCCGCACGCCGCCAGCATGATAGCCGCGAGGCTCGCGGCAAGGAGTACGAGGAATCTGTTCGCTATGTTCGTCGCAGACATTGGCCCACCTGCCCTTGATTACCCTTGGCGCCGGCCGCGCCAAGCGCGGACTCATTCTACAACCAAACCGCCGAACGCGCCAACACCCAGCGGGATTTCGGTCGGCGCGCCGCGGCAAACCCGGCGCGAGTTTGTGTAATATGGGGTTGGCTGATGGAGGTTTCTGACTGGTGTTGACCACTTCTATCGGGAAGAAGAGGCTCGTCGGGGCGGCTCTCTTCCTGGCTATCCTCGCGCTGTTCTTCTCGTTCAACCGCTTTCCGAAGCTGGACGCGGTGGGGACGGACCTCGACGCGGTCAACGCGCCGCAGGTGCAGTGCTTCCAGGGGTTCTGCATCGAGCGGGAGCCTGGGGCCAGCCTGTTCAAGCGGTGGATGGTCTTCTCCGTAACGTATCTTCGGCTCGTGGCGGTCGGGATGACCTTCGCGTTCCTCGTGGCGGGGCTGGCGGAAGCGTTCCTGTTTCCATCCGGAAGCGGCAGGAGCTTCGAGTCGGGGAGCGCCTTCAAGCGCACTGTCAAGGGGGCGCTGATAGGCCCGGTGATGAACCTGTGCTCGGCGTGCATCGTGCCGGTCTCGTCGGCGTTCCATCGCCGGGGCGCGGGCATCGAGGGCGCGATTGCGATGGTGCAGGGGTCGGCGACGATGAACGTGCCGGCCCTGGCGATGGTGTTCTTCGTGTTCACGCCGTTGCTGGGGTTCAGCCGCGTGGTGATGGCGGTCGCTGGGGCGCTGCTGCTGGGGCCGATAGTGGTCATGACGCTCCGCAGGCCGAAGGAGGAGCCCGCGCCGGCGGTCGAGATGCCGGATTTCGTGGAGTCCGAGGAGACGGCGGGCTGGGCGCGGGCGATGTCGGAGGGTTTCAGGGACTGGGCGCGCGTCACGCTCGGATACCTCGCGCGGATGGGGCCTGTCATGGTGGCGGCGGGGTTCGCGAGCGGCCTGGTCATCCAGTGGATCAGCCCCGACACGGTGGCGCGGTACTTCGGCAACGACGTGCAGGGGGTGGTTGCGGCCGCGGCCCTGGGAGCGCTGATCAACGTGCCTCTGCTGTTCGAGATTCCGTTGGTGGCGCTGGGGTTGATGCTGGGGATGGGAACGGCGCCGGCGGCGGCGCTGCTGTTCACGGCGGCGGCTGGGGGGCCGGTAACGTTCTGGGGCTTGGCGCAGGTGATGCCCAAGCGCGCCGTCGCGGCGTTCGCGTCGGCGACGTTGGCGCTGGGGGCGATCGGCGGGCTGGCGGTTCTGGGCATCGGGGCGTTCCTGTGGGACACGCCGTCGGCAGCGGCGTCCGGGGGGCTGTCGAGCCGGGCGGCGCCGGCGGTCTTGCCCGAGGGCGGGGGCGCGGCGGTAACGGTGTCGGGGGATGGTCCTGTGGGGGTCGCGCGTTTCACGAACTCGGCGCATCGGCTCTTTGGGAACAAGGCGTCGCTGATGAGCCGGTTTCCGGGCGTGGCGATATTCGACTACGACCGCGACGGCGACCAGGACATCTACATAACGCAGGCCGAGTCGGACGCTCTCATCGAGCTGCTGGCGGAGGGGGGTCCGAACCGTCTGTTCCGCAACAACGGGGACGGGACTTTCACGGACGCGGCGGAGGCGGCGGGCGTTGCGCTGGCTGCCAGCAACAGCAGCGCGGCCGCGGCGTGCGACCTGGACAACGACGGCTACCAGGACCTCTACGTGGGCGCGATGGGCAGGCTTGGGGACAACCTGGACTACCGCGCGGTGAGCATCTCTTCGGGGCTGAAGGCTATCACGAAGGACAGGCTGTTCAGGAACAACCGGGACGGGACGTTCACGGAGATCACCGAGTCGGCGTTTGGGGACTGGGTGAACATTCGGTCGACCAAGGCGGTGGCCTGCGCGGACGTGGACGGGGACGGCTGGCTGGACATATACGTCGGCAATCACGGGGACATGGAGTTCGTGCGTTTCGACCACCCGGCGCATCACGGGCACTACAACGACCTGTTCATGAACAACGGGGACATGACCTTCACCGAGGTTGCGGCGGAGGCGGGGGTCGCGGGCGGGCAGATAGTGATGCGGAATCCGAACGGCGAGCCTATCACCTTCGGGGACGCGGGGGCCGGCGCGGTCTATGAGGGTTATGACCCGGAGCTGCGGGACTCGTCGGGCAACAGGGTCGGGGACCCCAGCGGCCAGACGTGGGGAGTCCTGTTCTACGATTACGACGACGACGGGGACCAAGACCTATGGGTGGCGGACGACGGGGACCGTCTCAAGGTATACCGCAACGATTCGACGCCGGGGAGGGCGAGGTTCACGCCCGCGGCCCGCAGGATGGGGCTGGACAGGTCCGGGGCGTGGATGAGCTTCGCGGCGGCGGACTACGACGGGGACGCGGACCTGGACGTGTTCGTGACCAACGTGGGGTTTCATCCGCTGCTGCGCCTGCCGCCGTATCCGGGGGGCGACTGCGCCTACGGGCATCGGTTCGTGTGGGGGACGTGCAGCCATTTCCTGCTGCGGAACGACCGCGACGGGATGGGTTCGGTCGAGCTGGGTTCATACGTGGACGTGGCGCCGAGCACGCGGGTGAGGCCGAGCCGGTTGATGCCGCCGGCGTCGCTGAACCCGTCGAACGTGCTGCTCACGTGGCAGCCGCTGACGGGTCTTGCGGCGTACGACCTGGGATTCGGGGCGGCGTTCTTCGACATGGAGAACGACGGGGACCAGGACCTCTATTGGCTGGGGTCGCTAATTGCGAGGGGCGAGGGGCCGCGCGGGGAGTATTACCAGAGCGCCGGTCGGATGCTGCGAGGCGACGGCCGGGGGTCGTTCGAGGATGTAACGGTGGAGGCTGGGCTGCTGGACATCCAGGACGTGGACTATTCGGTATTGGACCCGAAGGATCCGGAGTTCGACGCGGAGCGGCAGCGCATCCTTCCGAAGTTCCACGAGAACGGGAAGGGTCTCGCCAAGTGCGACATAGACGGGGACGGGTACGTGGACCTGGTGGGCACGAACAGCAGCGGGGAGATATTCGACAAGACGGGGCGCATCGGGTTCGCGCCGGGGCCGCTGTTCGTGTGGATGAACAACAACGAGGGGCGGCACTGGATAGCGCTTCGGCTGAAGGGCAGGATGGGTGTGGACGGCACGGGCAGCAACGCGGACGGGCTTGGGGCGCGGGTCTACGTGCGGACGACGGACGCGGAGGGGGAGGCGCGGACGCAGGTGGGGGAGCTGACGGCGAGCGGCTCGTTCTTGTCCATGAGCTGCTTGGACATGCACTTCGGGCTGGGGGATTCGGAGATGGTGGACGAGATAGAGGTGCGTTGGCCGAGCGGGGTCGCGCAGACGCTTTCGGAGGTGGAGGCGGACCGGGTGGTTGAGATTACGGAGCCTGCGGGCTGATTGGAGACAGGGCGCGAGGGCGCGAGGACTGGGCGACCCGGCGGTGGTTGAGATTACGGAGCCTGCGGGCTGATTGGAGGGCATGGAGATGGGGCACGTTCGGATACGGAAGGGCTCGACGCGAGGCGGATACCTGCTGCCGGACATGGACTATCGGGCCTGCCAGGCGGTGAGGGCGAACGACCAGGTATTCCTGACGGGGGCGACGGGGTTGACGCTGGGCGGGGGGTTCGTTGGGAAGGGGGATCCGGCGGCGCAGGCGGACAACGCGATGCGGGTCATTCGGGCGCTGTTGGAGGAGGCGGGGGCGCGGATGGAGGACATCTGCAAGGTTACGACGTACATGACGGACCACGCTTACCGCAAGGAGGTCTATCCGGTCTTGGCGGAGCATCTGCGGGGGGTGAACCCGGTCTCGACGGGGTTGGCGATACCTGGGCTGGCTCGGCCGGAGCTGGACTTCGAGATAGACGCGTTCGCGGTGATTCCGAGGGACGGCGGGGAGCATAGGCGCATCAGGACGTTCAACGTCCGGGACGAGACGGACCCGTCGCTGCCGGGGCTGGACTACGGGCTATCGCGGGCGGTGCGGGCGAACGACTTGGTGTTTCTGCAGGGGCAGACGGGGCGGACGTTGGACGGCGGGTTCGTCGGGGAGGGGGACCCGGCGGCGCAGGCGGACAACGCGATGCGTGTCGCGCGGGCGCTGTTGGAGGAGGCGGGGGCGCGGATGGAGGACATCTGCAAGGTGATAACTTACGTGAAGGACGCGGCGCACAGGGCGGAGGTGTATCCGGTCTTGGCGGAGCATCTGCGGGGCGTGCGGCCGGTGTCTACGGGGTTGGTGGTGGAGGAGTTCGGGCGGGCGGAGGTTGATTTCGAGATTGACGTGTTCGCGGTGGTGGGCGGAGGCGTCTGAATTGGGATTTGCGGGATTGGGGGAGCAGGGCGGGACGCCTGCGGTCCTTTGGGGCGAGGGGGAGTTACTCTCACCCTTGGGTCTCTCCCATCGAGGGAGAGGGGGTAAGGCGGGCGTGTTGAATTGCCTTCACCTTTGGGTTTCTCCCCCGTTGGGGAGGGTGGTGAAGGCTGGGGCCTCTTGGCGCCTTCGGCTATGTTTGTTTTGTCTTGGTCGGCTCCTTTTTGTTGGCGGTTTGGCGGGTTCTTGCCGCTTTTGCGCCTGATTCACCCTTGTCCTGGCCCTTTTCCCGTTTGGGGAGAGGGCTAGGGGCGGGGGATTGCCCTTTGTCTTTGCCCTTTCCCCTAGGGGGAGGGGCGCGGGGTTGGGGGGGTTGCCCTTCGCCCTGGCCCTTTTCCCCCTTGAGGGAGAGGGTACTTGTGCGGGTCTTGGGACCCGCGTCCTGTCTACTCCTGGTTTCTCCCGCTCTCGCGGGAGATGAGTTTGCCTTGCAAGGCAGTGACTCCGGTACTTGCTTCGAGGATGCCGACGTCGATCGCCCGCCGACACTGGGGGTGCAGCCCCTCCTCTAACTTTCCCGGACGGCTGACGGGCCCTTGCGGGACCGCCTGCGTTTCGCGCTTGGACCTTCCACCCGCCAAGGCGTCGGGCTGCGCTGGCTACGGTCCTCCCGGTCGTCCGAGAGTCCGCACCTGGAACGGGGGAGACGCATTTGGCACTGCGTCCTCCTGGCGAGGCGCCGAACACAGATGGACCTTCTCGTACCGCGGGGGCCCCGTCCCAACAACAGCCGCGGCATGAATACCCTGATATTTGGTAGAGGTGGGATCTGTGCTCGTTTGGGTTACGCCCCTTCGAGCCGTCTACCAGACTAGCACGGCTGTTCTCGCGGTGTCAAGGGGCAGTTTGGGCAATTTGGGGGCAATTTTCGGGGGAGGCCGGGGAATCACCCTCACCCTGGCCCTCTCCCATCAAGGGAGAGGGGACGGGACGCCCTGCGGTCCTTGGGGGTTGACGTGTTGGGTACATGTGTTCTATCATTGAGGTATGGGGACTGACCCTTGCCGCGCGGGGCGGTCTCTTTTCCTGTCGGGCTTGGGGGCGTCCCGGGGCTAATCAATTCGGGAGGTCATGAGCGTTGAACAAGGAAAAGGTCGGTTACGGCGGGAGAGCTGGGCGGAGGGCGCGGGCTGATTGGGCGCGCAGGTCGAAGCGGGCTGGGTCGATGCGCAAGTCGGCGTGGGCTGGGTCGGGACGTCGGGCGACGGCTGGGCCCGTGGGGTTCGTGCGGGGGATGCTGGGGGAGGCTCCGTATGACAAGCAGCGGGAGATATTGCGGGCGGTGTCGCTGCGTCCGCGGGTGTCGGTGGTGGGCTGTCACGGGTCCGGCAAGGATTGGGCGGCGGCGCGGGCGGCGCTGTGGTGGGTTACGGCTCATCATCCCGCCAAGGCCATCGTGACGGGGCCCACGGAGCGGCAGATAGACGACATCGTTTGGAACGAGATGCGGACGGCGCACGCTCGGGCCGGGGGGAGGCTGCGGGGGCGGATGTTCAAGACTCCGCGGTACGAGGTTGACGAGCAGACGTTCGCGCTGGGGTTCGCGACGAGCTCGCCGTACAACCTGCAGGGGTTCCATTCGCCGAACCTGTTGGTGGTGGTGACGGAGGCTCACGCGGTTGGCGAGGAGCACGTGGAGGCGCTGAGCCGGTTGAATCCGGATCGGCTGCTGATGGTGGGCAACGCCTATTCGGTTCCCGGGGCGTTCTATGATTCGCAACATTCGAAGCGCTGGCTGTACCAGACAATCAGGATAAGCGCGTTCGACACGCCGAACGTGAGCCGGGGGGAGGAGTGGGCGGCTGGGATGATCGGGGCGCAGGACGTGGAGGCCCGTAGGACGGAGTGGGGAGAGGGCAGCGCGGAGTATTCGAGCATGGTGTTGGCGGAGTTTCCGGAGGAGCGGGAGGAGTTCGTCGTGCCGCTGGAGTGGGCGAGGGCGGCGGCGGAGCGGACGTTGGAGGCGGCTGGGCCGGTGGTGTCGGCGTGCGACGTGGCGCGGTTCGGGCGGGACAAGACGGTGGTCGTGCGCCGCCAGGGGGGTGTGGCGCGGATAGCTCACAGGATCCAGGGGCAGGACACGATGCAGATAGCGGAGTGGCTGGCGGAGCATTGCGAGCGGGAGCTGGTGGATTACCTGGTGGTGGATGAGACGGGTGTTGGGGGAGGGGTGATTGACAGGCTGCGGCAGCTGCGGGTTCGGCGGGCGCGTCTCGTGCCGTTCGTGGCTGGGAGCAGGGCGTCGGAGCCGGAGCAGTTCGTGAACTTGGGGGCGGAGGCTTGGTGGAAGATGCGTCGGGCGTATGAGTATGGGGAGCTGGATACGGAGTGGGATTCGGCGCTGGTGGAGCAGGTTACGACGCGGAGGTATAGGCGGGAGGGGGAGCGCATCAAGCTTCAGAGCAAGTATTCGATGCGGCGCTCGCCGGATGAGGCGGACGCGCTGGCGATGACGTTCGCGGTGGACACCAAGCGGAAGCGGCTGATGATATGGACGTGAGGGAGGGTCTCTATCGGAGGTTTGGAGCGATCTGGGGCAATTTAGATGCGATTGCCCTAAGATAGCTCCAAGAAATAGTTGACACAAAGGTTCTTGCGGCGCTATGCTGGGGCTGACGCGGCTTCGATGAGCCGGAGGGGGTCTCGCGGCAATGGGCGCAGGGGGCCGTTGAACGGCTTCATCGAGCGGGCTATGGAGGAGTGAGCTGCCTTGACCACGAACAGCGCGACACTAAACCGAACGCTCTTCGTCTCGGACAACCTGCCCGTGCTCCGGGGGCTGGACTCCGAGAGCGTTGACCTGATAGCGACGGATCCTCCGTTCAACAAGAACGTCAAGACGTTCGAGGGCACCACGCGGGCGGGTGAGAGGGTGTCGTACAAGGACATCTGGACATGGGGCGATGTGCAGACAGACTGGACGAATGCTATCCTCGCCGACCACCCGAAGCTCTACTCCGTCATACAGGGCGCGAACATGGCGGCGGGCGACGATATGGGGGCGTTCCTGTGCTGGATGGGCGTCCGGGTGTTGGAAATGCACCGGGTGTTGAGCCGACGGGGTAGCATCTACCTTCACTGCGACTCGACTGCATCGCACTACCTCAAGGCCATGATGGACGCGGTGTTCGGACGGGAGAACTTTAGGAACGAAATAGCGTGGTGCTATGGGGGACGGGGACTAGCACGGAGATGGTTCAACAAGAAGCATGACATTATCCTCTACTACGTGAAATCAGAGGATGGATACTTCAATGTAGAGGGCGCAAGCAGGCCGGTAGCGCAGGAGCACGTAGGTAGATACAATAAAGTAGATGAAGACGGGCGGAGATATGCCAGAATCAAGAACAAAGACGGTAGCTACTCTAACATATATTTGAAGGATGTAGTGCGTGAGGATTGGTGGGAAATACCTTACGTTAGGGGCAACGAGGTTACTGGCTACCCAACGCAGAAGCCCCTCGCGCTGTACAAGCGCATGATAGAGGCTTCGAGCGATCCCGGCGATATGGTGCTCGACCCGTTCGCGGGGTGTGCCACGACATGCGTAGCCGCTGAGCAGTTGGGGCGGCATTGGATAGGAGTCGACATCAACGAGCAGGCGGGGGATATAATCCGCGACCGCTTGCAGGGCGAGGTTTCGGCGAGCATGGCCTGGCATTCCATAGTGAGCACGCCGACGGAACCGCCAGTCCGGACGGACGGAGGCGACGCGGTTGCCCCCGAGCTGGTGGTGCTTGGGCAGACCGTCAGGGCCAAGCGTGTGCCTGTCAGTGAGTTGCGTCGGTTGTTGGAGGCAGACCATGGGATGCGGTGTCAGGGTTGCGGATATATGCCGCCGTTCTTGGACTATCTTGAGGTTGATCACAAGAAGCCTAAGAGTCTTGGAGGTGGTAATGAGTTGAGTAATCGGACGTTGCTGTGTAAGCCGTGCAATCTGAGAAAGTCAAACAAGTTGACGCTCTCGCAGTTGCGGGATGACCGTGAGCGCGAGGGGCGTATGATAGACTTGGCTTGGTGGGAGGTCGAACGATGGAAGTGATAAACTGGGCAAGGGAGAAGTGGTGGGTGGGGGGGATAGTGGGGGGGATAGTGGGGGTAGTGGGGGTAGTATTGATAGTAGGGGGAATCGCCATTGCCGTCCTTAACCGGACTCTGGTGTCCATAATAGAGGGTGCCCTTATCGCAGGTATGGTGTGCCTGTTCATAATGTTAGTGTGCCTGTTCATAATGATAGTGTGTCTTGTGATTAAGGTGTTCGACCGATAGAGGCGAGGCAAAGGTCCCGGTCAGCTCGTCGGCGCAGCGGCGCGGCAGAGAGGGGCGGCGCCTAATCCGGCGCTCCCTCTTCGGGGTGGGCCTGTCGTGTCAGGCGCCCGTTACGAGGAATATCACCTTTTCGGCGATGTTGGCGGCGCGGTCGGCTATGCGTTCGAGGCCGGGGAATCACCCTCACCCTAGCCCTCTCCCTCGATGGGAGAGGGGATAAGACGGGGGATGATGGGGCTTGTTAGACGTCGAGGTTTTTTACGTCCAGGGCGTGGGTTTGGATGAAGCGCTTGCGGGGCTCGACTACGTCTCCCATGAGGAGGGAGAACATTTCGTCGTCGGCTGAGCGGTCGCCCTGTTCGACTTTGAGGAGGGTTCGGACTTCGGGGTCCATGGTGGTTTCCCAGAGCTGTTCGGCGTTCATTTCGCCGAGTCCCTTGTAGCGCTGTATGGAGGGTTTGCCTTTGCCGTTGACGTTGGCGAGTATCTGTTCCAGCTCGTGTTCGGAGTATGCCCAGTGGCGTTTTTTGCCTTGGGAGACGCTGAATAGGGGTGGCATGGCCATGTAGAGGTGGCCTTCGTCTATGAGGGGGCGCATGTTGCGGTAGAAGAAGGTGAGGAGGAGGGTTCGGATGTGGGATCCGTCGACGTCGGCGTCGGTCATGATGATGATGCGGTGGTAGCGCAGCTTTTCGGTGTTGAAGTCTTCGCCGAGGCCGGCGCCGATGGCGATGGTGATGGATTGGATGGCTTCGTTGGAGAGCATCTTGTCTTCGCGGGCCTTTTCGACGTTGAGGATTTTGCCTCTGAGGGGGAGGATGGCCTGGTATGCCCTGTCGCGGCCCATCTTGGCGGTGCCGCCTGCGGAGTCGCCCTCGACGAGGTAGAGCTCGCATCGTTCGGGGTTCTTGTCGGAGCAGTCGGCGAGCTTGCCTGGGAGTGAGCCGCCGTCCATCGCGTTCTTGCGGATGATGAGCTCGCGGGCTTTGCGGGCGGCTTCGCGGGCTTTTTGGGAGGTCATGCACTTGTCGATGATGCGCTTGGCGTCCTGGGGGTTGTCTTCGAGGAATATTTGGACGGTTTCGGCGACGACGCCTTCGACCTGGTTGCGGACCTCGGGGTTGCCGAGCTTGGTCTTGGTTTGGCCTTCGAACTGCGGGTTTGGGAGCTTGACGCTGATTACGGCGGTGAGGCCTTCGCGGGTGTCTTCGCCGGCGAGGTTGCCGTTTTTGAGGAGGCCCTGCTTTCGGGCGTAGTCGTTGACGACGCGGGTGATGGCGGACTTGAAGCCTGTGAGGTGGGTGCCTCCGTCCTGGGTGTTGATGCAGTTGGCGAATGCGTAGATGGATTCGCTGAAGGCGTCGTGGTATTGGAGGGCGACCTCGACCTTGGTGCCGTTGACCTGCTTATCTATGTAGACGGGGTCCTTGTGTAGGACGGCGCGGTTGGCGTTGAGGGTGGTTACGAACTCCTGGATGCCGCCGTCGAACTTGTAGGAGACGTCTTTGGCGGGGGCGGGCTCGTCGGCGGGCTCGGGCTGTTCGCCGCTTCGGCGCCACTCGCTGCGGAACTTGATTTCGAGGCCCTTGTTGACGTACGCCATCTCCTTGAAGCGCTGGGAGAGGGCGTTGAAGTCGTAGTCTATGGTTTCGAAGATGGTGTCGTCGGGCGAGAAGGTTACGACGGTGCCGTGCCTGTCGGCCTGCTCTTCTGGGAGGGGAGTGGAGCGCAGGGGGGCGGTGGCATCGCCGCGGGCGAATTGCTGGGAGTAGCGCCTGCCGTCCCTGTAGACTTCGACGCGGAGCCAGGTGGAGAGGGCGTTGACGATGGAGGCGCCGACGCCGTGGAGTCCGCCGGAGACGCTGTATGCCTTGCCGCCGAACTTGCCGCCGGCGTGTAGGGTGGTCATGACGGTTTCGACGCCTGACAGCCCGGTGGCCTGGTGTTCGTCGACGGGGATGCCTCGTCCGTCGTCTTCGACCTTGACGGAGCCATCGGCGCGGATGCGGATGCTGATGCTCTTGCATTCGCCTGCCATGAATTCGTCGACGCCGTTGTCCACGAGCTCGTATATGAGGTGGTGGAGGCCGGCTTGGCCTGTGGTGCCGATGTACATGCCTGGCCGTAGGCGGACGGCTTCCAGGCCTTCGAGGACCTGGATATCGCTGGACGTGTAGGCTTCTTCCTGCCTGGCGCCTAGCTCGGCGGTGGTTACCATGCGCTTCTCCATCTGCGAGAATCGGGACGGCTCTCGGCTGTCGCGGCGGGTCCGCTCATGGTCGTCTGGGTCCCTGGGTCGGCGTGGAGCCTGGGCCGCGAGGGATGACCTGGGATCGGCGGGCATTGGCTGTTGAAAACGTCCATTGGCGAGACCCTTCCATTATACCTGTACGGCTATCCGATTGCTACCCGGTGGATTGCTACCCCCGTGGGATTGCCCCCCGTGGAGTATGGCGTGATTATAATCATGTATAAGAATTGGATGGAACTAGTTTTCGGGTATAGATCGCGGATTTTTGGGGGCGCAGCGCCTTGCTGAGAATCGGTAGGCGTGTGTAGAATGGGGCGCCTCATGGAGGATGGGCCGTCGCGGGCCCGGGGCCAAGAGACTGGGGAGCCGAATAACCGGAGGTCGTCCATTGGCACAGACACTTGTAATTGACGGACTCAAGGAGCGCCGCCTGCCGATAAATCTCCGGCAGAGCGGGAACAGCGACGCGCGGATGCTGATTTCCACTCGGATACGGAAGTCGCCCTGGTGGCACATGTCGAAGGCGGCGGGGTGCTGGGCGTACACGGTCTACAACCACATGTATCACCCGCGGGCTTACGTCAAGCCGGAGGACGGGGGGCTGTTCGAGGAGTACAAGTACCTGACGGAGCACGTGAGCATGTGGGACGTGGCGGTGGAGCGGCAGATTCAGGTGAAGGGGCCTGACGCGGCGGATTTCGTGGACATGCTCATCACGCGGGACGTGCATACGCGGATTCCGACCATGCAGGGGCGCTACGTGATCCTGTGCAACCAGTACGGGGGAGTGATCAACGACCCGGTGCTGCTTCGGGTGGCGGACGACGAGTTTTGGTTCAGCATTTCGGACTCGGACGTGCTGCTCTGGGCGCAGGGGGTGAATTCGTCTGGCCGGTACAACGTGGACATTCACGAGATTGACGTGTCGCCCGTGCAGATACAGGGGCCGAAGTCGGCGATGCTGATGGAGAAGATGGTGGGGCCGCACATAAGGGACATTCCGTACTACGGCTTGCTTCACGACGAGCTGCGGGGGCACAAGATCACGATTTCGCGCACTGGTTTTTCGGCGGAGGTGGGATTCGAGATCTACCTTCACGACGCGATGCTCAACGCGGATGACGTTTGGCCGCACATCCTGGAGCAGGGGGAGGAGTTCAACCTGGGGGTGATAGCGCCGAGCCACAGCCGGCGCATAGAGGCTGGGATCCTTTCCTACGGGCAGGACATGGACATCGAGAACAACCCGTTCGAGGTTCGGCTTGGGTGGCAGGTGGACTTCGAGAAGGGCGATTTCATTGGGAAGGAGGCTCTGGCCAAGGTCAAGGAGGAAGGCGTTCAGCAGCGGTTGGTGGGGCTGAGGGTCGGGGGGGAGCCGATCGTCTGGTACAACGAGGACTTCTACCTGGTGAAGGACAACGAGTCTGGGGACGACGTGGGCTACGTTACCAGCGCTTTCTGGTCGCCAAAGCTGGAGTCGAACATCGCGCTGGCGGTGATGCCGCGCTCGCACTGGAAGCGGGGGACGGCGGTGAGGGTTCATCTGCCGAAGGACGGCATCGTGGACGCGGAGGTGGTGGGCGTGCCGTTCGTGGATCCGACGAAGGAGCGCCCGAAGACGGAGCTGGCGGCTGCGACGTCCTGAGTCGGCCTCACCGCCCCTCTCCCGTCAAGGGAGGGGGGATGGGGCGGGGGCGGCGTTCAGATTGACACGCTTGCGGGTGTTGGGCTATGATGGAGTGTGGACGACGGGGCAACGTAGCTCAGAGGCAGAGCGGGCGCTTCATAAGCGCTAGGTCACAGGTTCGAACCCTGTCGTTGCCACTCTGCGGAGACGCAGTTTAACATGACCGGCGGGCTCCTTGGGCGGTTAGCTCAGTGGTTAGAGCGCTCGCCTCACACGCGAGAGGTCCGAGGTTCAAATCCTCGACTGCCCACCACCGGACGCAGGGCCGGGGCCCCTCGCGGACGAATAGGGCCGAAGTGGCGGAACGGCAGACGCGCTACGTTCAGGACGTAGTACCCGTAAGGGTGTGTGGGTTCAAATCCCTCCTTCGGCACCACTCCTCATTCCCCTGTCGCTGTCGGAATTAGCCGAAAACGCATGTTCGGGGCTATTGACGCACGGACATTCGTTTCGCTAATATGTTCGCGGACGGGGCGATACGCAGTCGCCTGCAAGTCCAAGCGCTCCGGCCGCCACGCCCCCAAAGCACACGGCGACGTTTGCACCCCCATGCAATCGGCGGTCGGAGCGCCGATTCTATTACGCGGCGGGCCGGGCTACGCCTTCCTGCCGAACTCTCGCTCGAGCCTGGCGGAGGTCAGGTGGACCATGGTGGGCCTGCCGTGGGGGCAGGTGTGGGGCTGTCTGCATGCCTCTAGCTGTCGTATGAGCTCTGCCATCTCTTGCATGGTCAGCGTCTGGTTGGCGCGGATCGCGCCGTGGCAGGCTATGGAGTAGGCGGCGCGCTCCTCCCATCCCTCGAAGCCTCCACCTTCGGCCATGGTGTCTAGCAGGTCCGTCAGGGCCTGGCCGGGGTCCGTTCCTGTGAGGAGGGCGGAGACGGCGCGAATCATGTAGGCGCGGCCGCCAAAATGCTCGACGACGAATCCCAGCCCTGCGACGAGCTCCCGCTGGGCTTCGAGGAGCTCCCGCTGTTGGGGGTCCAGCTGGACTGTCTGGGGCGCTATCAGGCTCTGGGATTCCGCACCCCTCACCAGGTATTCGCTCGTTACCTTCTCGAAGAGGACGCGCTCGTGGGCGGCGTGCTGGTCTATTAGGTAGATGCCGTCTGGCCCTTCCGCGGTGATATAGGTGCTCTGCACCTGTCCGAGGACCCGGAGGGCCGGCAGCGTCGAGTGGGGAAGCATGGGGGGCTGAGCGGGTTGGGGGGCGGCTGCGTGGCCGCTTTCGTCCGGCAGG
Source organism: uncultured Dehalococcoidia bacterium (assembly GCA_958296115.1). GTDB lineage: Bacteria > Chloroflexota > Dehalococcoidia > Lucifugimonadales > CAJWER01. The sequence goes on along the minus strand of OY282442.1, from coordinate 273,240 downwards.
GGGGCTACCGGCCACGCGAGGCCGGGCTGCGCGGGGCCAGGCGGAGCCGGGTCGTCGCGGGCCGCGCCTGGTTCGCCGACGGGAGAGCCGCCTATCTCTTGGACTGGGGAGCCTGCGACGAGGGCAGCCCGGGCCGCCTGCTGGACGGCGGAGAAGATTGGGCCTTCGCGCCGGAACCTGATTTCGGCCTTGGAGGGATGCACGTTGACGTCTATCTCGTCGGGGTCGGCCTTCACGTCTATCACGGCGATAGGGAATCGGCGCTCCATCAGGAAGCCGCGATAGGCGTCGTGTATGGAATAGGTCAGCATCCTGTCCTGGACCCACCGCCCGTTCACGAAGGTGGTGATGTGGCTGCGGTTCGAGCGGGAGATGGAGGCTGGGCTGATCATGCCGCGCACGCCGGGACGGTCGGATTGGGGGTCCACGTCTATTTCGAGCATGGCATGGCCGACGTTGGGGCCGTAGACGTCGGCGACCACTTCGCGCAGGACGCCGGAGCCGGTTGTGGAGACGGCGGTCTTGCCGTCCAGGGCCAGCTCGAATCTCACCGCGGGGTAGGCGAGGGCGTACCGCGCTATGACCGTCTGAACCCTGGAGGATTCGGCGGCGACCGAGCGCATGAACTTGCGGCGGGCTGGGAGGTTGGCGAACAGCCGCCGGACCGTGACCGTCGTACCGAAGCCGGCGCCTTCGGGCCCGCTGTAGGTTATCTGGCCCTCGTCGACCTCGACGCGAGCGCCCTCGTCGCTGGCGGCTTCCCTCGAAACGAGGACCACGCGAGACACGGCGGCGATGCTGGGCAGGGCTTCGCCGCGGAAGCCCAGGGTGGTTATCGCTTCGAGGTCTGGCACGTCGGTCAGCTTGCTGGTGGCGAACCGCTCGAATGCAAGCTCGGCCTGGCCGGGCGCGATGCCTGAGCCGTTGTCGGAGACCCTGATTTCGTCCAGGCCGCCCTGTACGACGCTCACCCTGATGTCGGCGGCGCCGGCGTCCAGGGAGTTCTCGACGAGCTCCTTCACGACCGAGGCGGGGCGTTCTATCACCTCGCCGGCGGCTATCTTGGAGGAGACTTCCTGGGGCAGTAGGCGTATTGGCATGGTGGATTGAGCGGAGGGACACGGATATAGTACCAGTAGGCGCGGGGGCGTGAAAGGACATGGCCGCCGCAGAGCGATTGCGGAGGGAGAGGGGATGAGGCGGGGCTGCCTACCCGTCCATAATTAGAATAGACGGAGTACTGGTCAAAGGAGAGGCGACGTGAAGACGTACCGCGTTGGGATCATTGGGTTGGGTCGGATGGGTTCGACGATTGACGAGGAGTTCGACGAGCTGGAGACGTGGCGGAGCCCGACTGCCATCGCCGCGGCCTGCGCCGCCAGCGACCGGCTGGAGACGGTCGCCGGGGCGGACCTGCTGCCGGAGAGACGCCGGGCGTTCACGGAGAAGTGGGGCGTCTCCGCGGTGTATGAGAGCCACGTAGAGATGATAGAGAAGGAGGCGCCGGACATCGTGGCTATCTGCACGGCGGCCACGACCGCTCCCAAGCCCGCCAGGTCCGCGCCGGTCCCGGGCTTTCGGGGGGACGCGCACGCGGAGCTGACTATCTCGGCTGCGGACGCTGGGGCGCCGATGGTCTTCTGCGAGAAGGCTATGGCGTGCTCGATGGAGATGGCGGACTCGGTCCGGGACGCTTGCCACAGGAACGGGACGCTCTACAATTCGGGGCTGCTGCGCCGGTTCAACAATCAGAACCACATGATACGCAGGCGAATCGAGGAGGGGGACATCGGCGAGGTGAGGGGCGCGGTCCACCTCACGCGCTCCAGCCTGATGCACGGCCATATCCACTCCATAGATACGCTGTCCTACCTGCTGGGCGACCCAGAGGTTAGGGCGGCGCGGGGCGACCTGCTGCCGCGCGAGACGAAGATAGAGGGCAACTGGCTTGGGCATGACCCGGTCGCGACATTCCAGATCGAGTATGAGAACGGCATGACGGCCGCTTCGGTCCCGTTCCAGGGGAAATGGGAGTTCGAGGTGGTGGGCAGTGACGGGTCCATTCGGTCTATGAACGACGGACAGGAGACGCAGCTTCGCGGGAAGGGTGGGCGCGGGGAGTGGTGGGAGATTGCGCCCGACCCGAGCGTGGAGCCGGAGAGCAGCGTCGTCTATCTGCTGGAGGACCTGGTCAACGCCCATGAGACGGGCGGCGCGACGCTGGGCAACGTGGACATCACGCATCGGACGACGGAGACGTGCTTGTCGGTGGCGGAGAGCCACATGAAGGGCGGCGCGTGGATTACGCCGCCGATGCAGGAGCGGGACCTGTACGTGTTCCACGTCTAACGGCTTTTCGGCGTCATGCAGGCAGGATATACTTACCCGGGACGGCTGACAGGAGGAAGGACACGATGAAGCTGGCGGAGCGGATGAACCGTCTGGGCACGGAAACGGCGTTCGAGGTCTTGTTGAAGGCCAGGAGGCTGGAGGCCGAGGGCGCGGACATCATTCACCTGGAGATCGGCGAACCGGACTTCGACACGCCCAAGAACATCATCGACGCGGGCGTGAACGCCCTCAACAACGGCTTCACCCACTACGGCCCGTCTCCCGGCCTGCAGGAAGTCCGAGACCGCATAGCCGAGGAGGTCTCGAACACCAGGGGCATCTCGGTTACGGGCGAGAACGTGGTCATCACGCCCGGCGGCAAGCCCATCATGTTCTTCGCCATCCTGGCGCTGGTGGAGGAGGGCGACGAGGTGCTCTATCCCAATCCGGGCTTCCCTATCTACGAGTCCATGATCAACTTCGCGGGCGGCGCTCCGGCGCCCATGAAGCTGCTCGCCGAGCGCGACTTCAGGATCGACGTCGACGAGGTGGCCGGCCAGATCACGCCGCGCACCAAGATGATGATAATCAACTCACCCAACAACCCCTGCGGCAGCATCATAGAGCGGGAGGACTTGGAGGCGCTGGCCGACCTGGCGCGGGAGAACGACATCGTGGTTCTCTCCGACGAGATATACAGCCGTTTCCTGTACGAGGGCGAGCACCACAGCATCACCCAGTTCGAGGGGATGCGGGATCGCGCCATCATCCTGGACGGCTTTTCCAAGACCTACGCGATGACTGGCTGGCGCATCGGCTACGGCGTCATGCCGGTCGAGCTCGTCGAGCCGATAGCCCGGCTCGGCACCAACAGCGTCTCATGCACGGCGGCCTTCACCCAGATGGCGGCGATGGAGGCGATTGACGGCCCGCAGGACGAGGCCTATCACATAGTCGAGGAGTTCCGGAAGCGGCGCGACATCATAGTGAACGGCCTCAACGAGATCCGGGGCATCCGCTGTCCAATGCCAAAGGGAGCCTTCTACATCTTCCCCAGCGTGGAGGGCACCGGCATGACCAGCCGCGAGTTCGCGGACGGGCTGCTCCAGGAGGGCGGCGTCGCCAGCCTCGCGGGGGAGTCCTTCGGGCAGTACGGGAAGGGCTGCGTCCGCTTCTCATTCGCCAACTCAGCGGAGAACATCGAACGCGCCCTCGAGCGCATCGACAAGTTCGTCAAGAGCAAGCTCTAGCGCTTGGTTCCAGGTGGTCTTGGCGTCCTGAATCACCTAACCCTAGCCCTTGATGGGAGAGGGGAGCGGCGGCAGGCGCACAACCGCATATCAGGGGCACATGCAGCGCGTTGTCCAATATACGGGAAATATCTACACACGCTTCCCGAAAGCCATTGACACCAGTTATTTGATTAGTATAAAAATATGGGCGTGCTTTGGGGGTAAGCTTTCATGGCGGCGCAAGCCTAGCCGTGTGTGCCGGATCGGGGGGTCCGGCCGCGCTCCAGTCGAGCCAAGTTCTGCGCTGACGCTTGCGCGGCAACTCGGCGCGAGCCTGCGGGGGCCGGTTTGAAGGCCGCCTTGGGGCTTTCCCACAACAGCGACTCTAATAGTAGAGGGGGGTCTCTATTGGTTACGACGGCAGCCTTTAACGAAGTCGCCACAGGATTCGCAGCGCCGGTAAGGACGGCGCCTTATGACCCGGCCCCCAGGCCGGGTTCCTGCGTTCGCTGTGGATCGAGAATGTTCATGGGCCATGACGAGCCCGAGTGCGTGACATGCGGTCACGCGGACTACACGCATACCCAGGAGATGGCTCCGCGGACGGCCAGGGCGAGCATCGTCAGCGCCGCCACGCGCAACGTCGCACGCTACGTGGGCGCAAGCGAGGGCCTGGTCCACACTCTTGTTCACATGAGGCTAGTACGGAAGGGCGCCAGGGCCATCTACGCGGTTACCTGCCCATTCTGCGAGGGCGCCATGGAGGAGTCGTCTCTGTCCGGCAAACGCTCCGAGCCCCGCGAGCAGAGGTTCAGGTGCAGAGACGGCCACCGCATTTCTATCATCCCAGGGCGCAAGGGAATGCCCGTCTGGAACTAGCGCCCATCCCAGACCCGCCGAACGAATTCGCCCGGACGGTACCCCTCGCAGCCATCAGCGGCCGAGGGTTGGCAGGCAGCTCGTTCACCCATGGCCACCATCATCGAAAGAAGGGCGGAGGACGAAGACGCAGTCCTGGTGGTCTGCGACTTCTCCCCGCCGCGCGGCGGGGACCCCCGACTCATGGCTCCCGCCGCGCGGCTCGACGCCGACTTCATATCGGTCGCCTACAATCCGGGCAGGTCGGTGCGGGTGAGCTCGCCCTTCGCGGCCCTATGGGTGAAGCGCAACGCCTCCGCCGACGCCGTATTCACGCTCGCCACCCGCGACGTGAACAAGGTCGCGGCGCAGAGCATCCTGCTCGGAGCGGCGCTCCACGGCCTGGAGAACGTCGTCGTGGTCAAGGGCGATCCCTTCACGAGCCGCGAGCTCGAGAGCGTGATTGGGGTGAACGACTTTCGCCCCACCAACCTCATCGCGGCTATCAGGCAGATGAACGACGGCCTCGACTTCAGGGGCCGCAAGCTCCGCGAACCCACCAATTTCTGCGTAGGCGCCGCCATTGACTTGGGCCACGGCATCGAGCGCGAGCTTCCACTCACCAGACGGAAGGTCGAAGCCGGCGCGCAGTTCTTCTTGGTCCAGCCCCTATTCGACCCTCGGCCGCCGCTCGACTTCGCCGACGAGTACCGTCGGCGTTACGGCGAACCCTTGGGCGAGCTCTTCTGCGGCGTCCAAGTCATGGCACAGGGCGGCGTGGTCTTTGGAGAAGCGCCGGGCTGGGTATCCCGCGACCTGGAACGGGGCCGGCCCGGCCACGAAATCGCCGTCCAAGTCATCCAGAGCTTCACAGGCAGCGGCCTGCGCTCCATCTACCTCGTACCGCCGATACTGCCAGGCGGACGCCGCGACTACGAGGCCGCCCAGCAGACGATAGAATCCATAAAGGATTAGAGTAGTTTGGCGCCAGGTTCATCCTCACCCTAACCCTAACCCGTCAAGGGAGAGGGGATAAGGCGACGGGGCCAGCCGCGCCCTTATACGGCGGCTGCCGCCGCGTGTTGTTCGTCGGCGTGGTAGGAGCTTCGCACCAGCGGGCCCGACGCGACGTGCCTGAACCCGAGGGCCTCTCCCTCGCGCCGCAGCTCCTCGAACTCGCCGGGGGTGTACCACCTGGCCAGCGCGATATGTTTTTCCGACGGCCTCAGGTACTGCCCGATGGTCAGCAGGTCGCAGCCGACAGAGCGCAGCTCCCGCATGTTCTCGATTATCTCTGTCCACGTCTCCCCCAAGCCCACCATCATCCCCGACTTCGTCACCGTGCCAGGACCTATCGCCTTCACCCGCGCGAGCAACTCCAAGGACTGGTCGAAGTCCCCCTTCGGACGCACACGGTGGAATATGCGCCGGACCGTCTCGATGTTGTGGTTCAGCGTGTCCGGTCGAGCCGCCATCACGGTTTCCAGGGCGTCCCCGTTGCCCTCGAAATCCGGAATCAGCGCCTCTATCTTGCAGCCAGGGAGCCGTTTCCGGACCTGCGTGATGCACTGCGCGAACACGAACGCCCCGCCGTCCGGCAGGTCGTCCCGGTTCACGGAGGTGATGACCGCGTAGCTCAGACCCATGCGGCGCGCCGTCTCCGCCAGCCGAGCCGGCTCTCCAAGGTCGACCGCGCCAGGCCTGCCAGTCGTAACCGCGCAATAGGCGCAGGCCCGGGTGCAGATGTCCCCAAGTATCATGAAAGTCGCCGTGCCGCGCTCCCAGCACGACCCGATGTTCGGGCAATGAGCCTCCTCGCACACCGTGTGCAGCTCGTTGTCCCGCATCATATTCTTCAGCTCGATATATCTCGGCCCCCCGGGCATCCGAACCTTCAGCCAATCCGGGAGCCTGCGCCGCTGTCTCATCCCGCCTCCTGACTATCGCCCGACAACCAATGATACCAGAACGATGCTATATTAGAACGATGCGAATGCCCGACGATAGCACGGAGGAGACCGCGCGCCTCACGCTGGGCGGGTTTGGGACGCTCGGCGACACCGTTGCCGAGTTCGAGGGCAGCCAGATCAACGTCTTCGGCGGCATACCCGGCGAGGAGGTCGTCTGCCGCATAGCGCGCTACCGCCGCAGGCGGAAGGCCGTCGTGTCGGGCATCGTAACCGACGTCCTGCGCCCCTCTCCCCACCGAGCAGCCCCGCCCTGCCCATACTTCGGCCCGTGCAGCGGGTGCCAGTGGCAGCACGTCGCCTATTCCCACCAGCTCGAGCTCAAGCGGGACGCCGTATTGAAGGCGGTCGGCGAATACGAATCACTCGCCGGCCTTCGCGTCTCCTCGACGATACCCTGCGAGCAGACCCTCGGATACCGCAACCACGCCCGGTTCACCGTTCGCCGGCAGGGCAGCCTCGGCTTCGTCAACCGCATCACCCGCCGGTTCGTGAAGATAGACGAGTGTATGCTGATGGCGCCATGGATCAATCGAACCCTCGGCAAGCTGCAAGGACACGCCGCAACGAGCCAGCTATCCATGCGCTGCGGGGTCAACACCGGCGATTTCCTCATCCAGCCCAGCCTCAGCGTGAACGAGGTCGGCATGGAAACCGGCCAGACCCACTACACGGAGAGCATGATGGGCAGGACGTTCCGGATCGCGTCCCCGTCCTTCTTCCAGGTCAACACAGCGCAGGCGGAGCGCCTCGTGCGCCTCGTAGGGGAGCGGCTGCAGCTCACCAGCCGAGACACGCTCGTTGACGCCTACGCGGGCGTCGGCGTGTTCGCCGCGCTCCTGGCGGCGCGAGCGGGGCGCGTCATCGCCGTCGAAGAGTCCGAGGCGGCCGTCGCCGACGCCGCAGCCAACACACTCGGCATAGACAACCTGGATATCATGCTGGGCAAGGTCGAAGAGGTCATAGACTCCATAACGGACGCTCCCGACGCCGTCGTCCTGGATCCGCCGCGCGCGGGCTGCCAACCCCACGTCCTGGACGCGGTGGCGCGCTGGTCGCCCCGGAAGATATGCTACGTCTCGTGCGACCCGGCGTCCCTCGCCCGCGACCTGGACCACCTCGCGCGGTCGGGCTTCACGGTCGAATCCGCAGACCCGATAGACATGTTCCCGCAGACGCACCACGTCGAATGCGTGGCAACCCTGGCAAGGCCATGACCAGCCCAAGCGCGCCCTTGGCGCTGGCGTCCAGCTCGCCGCGCAGACGCGAGATAATGGAATCGGCCGGCCTGCGGTTCCAGGTGATACACCCGCGTGTCTTCGAAGGCCCGCCGCTCGACGGCGAATCGCCCCCGGCCTACGTCAAGCGCCTGGCTCTCGAAAAAGCGGCGGCGGTCTCCGCCAGGCTGCGGGGCTGCGTCGTGGTCGGAGCCGACACGATAGTCGCGCTTGACGGCGAGACGCTGGGCAAACCCGCCTCCCGGGGCCAGGCCGAAGGGATGCTGCGCCGCCTCCGGGGGCGCGTCCACCAGGTAACCACGGGGGTCGCAGCCGTCGCTGACGGGCGCGACCATGCCCTAGCCGTTACGTCGAACGTCCACATGCGCCGATACTCGGACCACGAAATCGCCGCCTACGCAGCCTCCGGCGAGCCCTACGACAAGGCCGGAGGATACGCAGTGCAGGACGCGCGCTTCCGACCCGCCGACAGGGTGGAGGGCTGCTATCTCAACGTCGTGGGCCTGCCGCTCTGCGAGCTGTCGGCGCTGCTCTCTCGGTTCGGCATAACGACCGAACCGAGACCCGGCTGGCGGCCCCCGGCCCAATGCGTCGAATGCCCGCTCGACGGCGCGGGCGAGGCGGAGCGAGCATGACCTTCATGGGCATGGGATCCCTGGAGGTCCTGGTCATTCTCATCGTGGCGTTCATCGTGATAGGCCCGCAGCGCATGATAGACGCCGCCAGGCTCATGGGCAAAGCGACCACCGAGCTACGGCGCATGAGCCAGGGGCTGACCGACGCCCTCGAAGATACCGCCGAGGAGCCCCGCGCTCATAGACCGGGCGGACATACCCCCCCGGAGCAGGGCCGCGAGGAGGACGCCGCAGACGCTCCCAGCGGCTTCGAGCCTCCGCGGCCCGACGACGCGGAGAGGAAGAGCTCGTGAAGGACGAGCCCAGGCCCGTCCGCCAGCACCTGGTAGAGCTGCGCAGGCGCGTAACGTGGTCAGCCATCGCGGTGGCGGTCTGCACAATCGCCGCCTTCGTGTTCCACCGCGCGCTGCTCAGGCTGCTCCAGGGGCCCGCGCAGGGGTTCGCCAGCGTTCCCGGCGAAAAGCCCATATTCACGGAGATGACCGAGTTCATCAGCATCGCCTTCAAGGTCTCGCTGATGGCGGGGTTCGTGATGGCGCTGCCGTTCGTGCTGCTCCAGGCCGTGCTATTCGTTGCGCCGGGGCTGACGCGCGTCGAGCGGCGATACCTCTTCGCGCTGCTCCCGTCTTCCCTGCTCGCGTTCGCCATCGGCGCGGCGTTCGGATACTTTGCGCTATTCCCGCCTGCAATCCGATTCCTGCTCACCTTCGGCGGAGACGTCGCCACGGCGCAAATCAGGATAGGCAGCTACACCAACCTAATCATCACCATGCTCTTCTGGATGGGCATCGTCTTCGAGATGCCCGTCGTAATCTTCTTCCTGTCGCGGATTGGGGTCGTCTCGCACCGCATGTTGTCGCGCTGGCGCAAGTACGCGGTAGTCGCGGCTTTCGTGCTGGGGGCCGTCATCACGCCCACGTTCGACCCTATCAACCAGACTATAGTCGCCCTGCCCATCATCGTCCTGTACGAAGCAAGCATATGGCTCGCCCGCATCGGAGGGCGAGGCCGGCAAAGGCTCTCCTCTCCCCTGGCAGGCCCTCGACCATAGCGCTGGTTCATGAATCACCCTCACCCATCAAGGGAGAGGGGACTGCCCACTTATCGCTTGCCTAGCGTCGACATGGTGGGCGCGAGGTGGTAGCATTCGTCCGCCTGACCAGTGGAGGCCATGACCATGCCTGCGACAGCGACGAATAAGCGGACTGTTGGAATCGCGATTATCGGCAACGGCTTCGCAGCCGACTTCCACGCGGAGAGTTACAAGCGCGTCATAGGGGTAGAGGCCCGACTCGTGGGGGTGTACGGCCCCCGCCCGGAGGGCCGCGGCGCGTTCGCGAACAAGCACGGCTTCGAGAAGGTCTATTCCAGCCTGGAAGAGGCGCTCGAGGACCCGGACGTGGACATGGTCGACGCCTGCGTGCCCAACAAGTTCCACGAGGATATGGTTGTCCGAACCCTGCAAGCGGGAAAGCACGCCGTGATAGAGAAGCCTTTCACGGGGGCCTTCACGCCAGGACAGGACGAGGCTGGCTGGCAGCGGTGCCTCAAGGACGGGCTGGAGAGCGCGGACCGGATGATACGAGCCGAGAGCGATTCCGGGCGCACGATAATGTACGCAGAGAACCTCATCTACGCGCCTGGCGTGCAGAAGGCCAGGCGCCTGCTGGACGCCGCCGATACGCCTATCCTCCGCATCGTCGGCGAGGAGTCGCACAGCGGCACGCACTCGCCCTACGCGATGGTGTGGAGCTCCAGCGGCGGCGGGAGTCTCTACAACAAGGGCTGCCACTCCCTGGGCGCGGCTCTCCATCTCAAGTACGAGGAGGGCAAGCGGCGGCTGGGCAGGCGCATACGCCCCGAGTGGGTCGTCGCCGCGGTAGCGAACCTGACCAAGACCGAGGCGTTCGAGAGCGAGGCCGAGCACACTATCCGCACGGGTTGGCAGGACTGCGAGGACTGGGGAATGATGGTCGTCGGCTTCGACGACGGCTCTATCGCGCAGATCAACTCCGCGGACATCGTGCTCGGAGGGATACAGAACCTCCTGACGGTCTATGCGGCCCGGGCCGCAATCAAGGTTAACATCAACCCCAACGACGCTCTGCTGGCGTATGCGCCAGACGGCGACGTATTCGGGGACGAGTACATCCGCGAGAAGGTCGAGACCAAGGCGGGATGGCAGTTCAGCAATCCCGACGAGGACTGGATGAACGGCTTTCCGCACGAGATGCAGGACTTCTGCGAGTGCGCCGTCTCTGGCCGTGAGCCGATCTCGGACAGCGTGCTGGGACGCGACGTCGTCGCGGTGAGCTACTCGGCCTACCTGTCCGCCGCCACGGGCCGAAGGGTCAACGTCCCCATAGATTGATGACAAGTCGCCGCGATACGGATGCCGTCGCCATGCGCGTAAGGGTCAAGAACACCAAGGACGAAACGATGTTCCCCGGCCTCGATTACGAGGTCAGCCGCGCGGCGCGAGTCGGCAACGTCGTCCATCTGCAGGGACAGACCGGCATACCCCTCGAGGGCGGCGGGTTCGTTGGCAGGGGAGACCCCGCGGCGCAGGCGGACAACGCGATGCGCTGCGTCAAGACCCTCCTGGAGGAGGCCGGCGCCCGCATGGAGGACATCTGCAAGGTTACCACCTACGTTACCCGCAGCTCGTACAGGGAGCTGGTATATCCCGTCCTGGCAAGGCATCTCGGCGACGCGCATCCATGCTCCACGGGAATCGTCGTGAAGGCTCTGGCGGAGCCGCACATAGACTTCGAGATAGACGTGTACGCGGTAATCCCGGAAGACCGGGAATAGCCCAGAGTATGCATCCTGGGTCACCCTAACCCGTCGAGGGAGAGGGGATAAAGGCGGACTGATTGCCCGTCCATAATTGAATGGACGGAGTACTGGGCCACTGGTTTGACATGTCGCGTCCGCGATGACTACACTCACGGGGCGTTGGATGGCGGGCCCTACCGCCGATTCCCGCGGAGATTCGCATGACCGCGTACATCGCCAGGCGCCTCATACTATCCCTGTTCACCATCGTCATGATCTCGATGCTGGCCTTCTTCATCATCGAGCTCCCAGAGGGCGACTTGGCGTCAAAGAGGTTCGACCGCACGACGGCTCATACATCCGGCGACGCCCAGGCCCTGGAGATAATGGACGAGCTGCGGCGTTACCTCCACCTCGACCGCCCGATCTACGTCCGCTACGCCCTTTGGATCTGGAACATGGTCCGCCACGGCGACCTGGGCCGGGCCTTCGGTCCCACGGGCAACGGGCTCGCGGTCCAGGAGACTGTCAAGAAGGTCATAGGCGAGCGCATCTGGACGACCATCGCCCTGACCGGCTTCACCATCCTGGTAACGTGGACCTTCGCCATTCCCATCGGGATATACTCCGCGGTGAGGCAGCACTCCGTCGGCGACTACGCCTTTACTTTCCTGGGATTCACAGGCCTGGCGGTGCCCGACTTCCTGCTGGGACTCGTCCTTCTGTACATCGGCTACGCCTACTTCAACCAGAGCGTGGGCGGCCTCTTCTCCGCCGACTACGCCAATGCCCCATGGGGAGTCCCGAAGGCAATCGACCTGATCAATCACCTCTGGATCCCCGCGATAGTGTTGGGCACCTCAGGCACGGCCAGCCTGATCCGCATAATGCGGAACAACCTGCTCGACGAGCTGGGGAAGCCATACGTGGTTACCGCGCGGGCCAAGGGCGCCAACCCTCTCAAGGCCATCCTGAAGTATCCGGTCAGGGTCGCGCTCAATCCCCTGGTGAGCACCATCGGATACCTGCTGCCCGCGCTCGTGAGCGGGAGCGTCATCGTATCGGTGGTCCTGAGCCTGCCCACCATCGGCCCGGTGCTGCTGACCGCCATAGAGGACGAGGACATCTACCTGGCAGGCTTCGTCGTGCTGCTGATAGGCATCTTGACCGTCATCGGCACACTGCTCTCGGACATCCTGCTTGCAGTCATAGACCCGCGCATCAAGTTCTCCGGCAGTTAGAACCGGTCGAGGAGGAATCGCCATGAAAGCCCTCGTCTATCACGGCAACAAGGACCTCAGGCTGCAGGACGTCCCTGAACCCGAGCCCGGGCCAGGGGAGGTGAAGCTGCGCATAGACTACTGCGGGATATGCGCGACCGACATCGAGGAGTACCTTTACGGGCCAAAGTTCATCGCCCACGACACGCCCAACCCGATAACGGGGCGTATGCTGCCGCTCACCCCCGGCCACGAGATTACGGGCGCCGTCGTAGATATGGGTCAGGGAGTCTCGAACGTCGGCCCCGGCGACAGGGTGGTCCTGAACACGGTGCTCACCTGCGGCAGATGCCGGCACTGCGCATCCGGGGGCGAGACGATGTGCGCTCACATGGCGGTGGCGGGCTTCGACCTCGACGGGGGCCTGGCGGAGTACATGGTTTGGCGCGCGGACGAAGCCATCAAGCTGCCCGACGAGGTGAGCAGCGAGCAGGCGGCTCCCATCGAGCCGACCTCCGTCGCCATACACGCCGCACGCCGTGCCGGAGTCAAGCCCGGCGAGCGCGTCGCGGTGCTCGGCTGCGGCACGGTGGGACTCCTGGCGATGCAGGCCGTCAAGGCCATGGGAGCGGAGACCATTGCCCTCGACCGCCGCGAGCTCAGCCTCGACCTCGCAAGGAAGCTCGGCGCGGGCGAGGCGATCGACTCTTCAGCGCCGGACGCCGGCGACCGTCTGCTGGAGGTTACAGGCGGCGACGGCCCGGACGTGGTCATAGACGCCGCGGGAGGCCCGCAGACGCCGGCGCTCGCCGTCGATTGGGCGAGGCGAGGCGGGCGCGTTGTCCTCGTAGCGATCTATACCGACGAGACCACGATAGACTTCAACAGCGTGGTATCGGACGAGAAGCGGCTGGTAGGCTCCATAGCCTACGAGCGGCGCGACGTGGAGGACGCCGTCAGGCTCATCGCCAGCGGGGACATAGACACCACGCCCCTAATCTCCGACAAGATACATCTCGACGAGGTGATCGTCAGGGGGTTCGAGCGAATGCTGGAGCCGTCCAAGAACGTCTTCAGGATCCTCGTCTCACCATAAGGCACGCCTGAATCACCCTCACCCTAACCCTCTCCCATCAAGGGAGAGGGGATAAGAGATGGGACTGCTGCCCATCTTGTTTTGGCGTCGTGAATCACCTCACCCTAGCCCTCTCACGTCAAGGGAGAGGGGATGAGATGGACGCGGCGCTAGGGGCGTGTTCTTCGGAGCAGCTTCTTCTTGAAGCGGGTGAAGGTGGTGGTGAAATGGATCAGGGGGCTCATGCGTCGGCCCACTATCCTGCCCTGGGCGAGGGCGCGCTTGAAGTCTTCGGGCGTACCGTCGAAATCGGGCATCTCGACGTATGTTCGTCCTAGCTCCATGGGCGTGTGGGCGTCGCTCACCCCGGAGGTGAGCAGGCCGCGCTCCTTGGCGAACTCCGCCGCCTTGCGGTCGTCGGCGCTGAGGTTGTTGCGGGAGTTGAAGACCTCGATGATGTCGGCGAGGTCCGCGACTTCGGCGAGCGCCTGCGGGCTTATCACCTCTCGCCGGAAGCGGTCGAATGGATGGGGGAGCGAGACGAGGCCGCCCTGCTCCTTGATGCGCCGGGCCGTCTCCAAGGGCGGCAGTCCGGGGGGTATCGTCTCTTGCAGGAAGAGGCCGGTTATCTCGCCCTCGGACGACTTGACCTCCTCGCCGATGATGACCTTGAAGGGGGCTATCTCGCGCACGGCGAGCGCGCCCTCGATGGTGTCGTGGTCGGTGACGGCTATCAGGCCCAGCCCGACTTCGACGCAACGTTCTACCAGCCGCTCGGGGGTGGTCTCCGAGTCGGGGGAGAAGCTGGTGTGCATGTGGAAGTCGGCTTTTATCAGGGCCGCGTTTGCGAATGGCATCGGGTCTCCTGGCAGGTCGGTTCTTCTTTACGAGAGTATTCTAGCATCTTGGGTCTCCACGTCGGGAGCGTCTTGGGTTGGCAGGCGCATCTGCTCGCCGTAGGCGGTCTGTATCTGGGTGATTCTCATCTCGGCGTCGGCGAGCATCTGGCTGGAGAGGCTAGCCAGCTTCATACCCTGTTCATAGAGTCGCACGGCCTCGTCAAGGGGAATATCGCCGGTCTCGACGGCCCGGACAGTCTCGTCCAGCCGGGCCATGACCTGCTCGAACGTCGGGCCGGCGTCTTCTCCGCGCGTCGTCATTGCCGCCAGCTAGGGGTTGAGCCGGAACGGCGGGTACTTGTCGGTCATGAGGAGGACATAGGCGTTGACTCGCAGGTTCCACCGCATGACGCCGAGGTTGAAGTCGAAGATCGACCTGGGGTAGCGGGTGGTGAAAAGGATGGCGAACCAAGCGAGGAGGGCCAGTATCACCGTTATTATGCCCAGGAAGTAGAGCACGATGTAATGGGGTATCGCCAGAAGCCACTTGACGAAGATGAGCCAGCGGTTCAGGCCTTCGGGGTATTCAATGCGGACATGGACGACCGGGTGGTCAGATGGTCCCAGCTGGAAGGGTGGATACTCGTCACGCATCAGGGCCCCGTAAGCATTGGCTCTCTGGTACCACCACGTGAATCCGAGGATGAAATCGAAGAGGGAGCGAGGGAAGCGTCCTGTGAACAGGATGGCGAACCATGCAACGATGGTTGCCACGCCTGCTATTATGCCGAGGACGGCGATGACGAGGATGTGGGGTATCACTAGGAGCCACTTGACGAAGATAAGCCAGCGGTTGAGCCGCTCCGGGTAGTCTATCGAAAGCTGGACCGGGTAGTCGGAACTCTGCGCCATGTATCACCTTTTCTGATGTTTGGGTATGGGTGTGGGTCGGCGCTTCTACCTGCGCCGCTTGGGCGCTGGCTACGGGCCGAGGCGGAACGGGGGATAGCGGTCCGTAGCCAGCATGAATGCGTAGGCGTTGACCCTGGCGCCCCATCTGCCGACTCCGACGAGGAAGTCGAAGAGAGAGCGGGGGTAGCGTCCTGTGAAGAGGATCGCGAGCCATGCGATGATGAGGACCACGATGGAGATTATCCCCAGTACGGCGAGCGCGATGTAGTGAGGCAGCGCCAGCAGCCACTTGACCAGGGGCATCCAGCGGTTCAGGTCTTCAGGGTATTCGATGTCCAGGTGTACGGACTGCTTCTCGTCGGTGGAGGGGTAGGCGTCCTGCATCAGGCCGAGGTAGGCGCCGACCCTGGCCCCGAACCGCGCCAACTCGAGGTAAAAGTCGAACCACCAGCGGGGGTACTTCTTTCTGAACAGAATCACCAGCATCACGGCCACGCTCAAGGCCGCTGAGGGGGCTATGAGGACCATCCACAAGTCTTCAGACAATACGGGGTACCGGTTGCTGCCAGTGAGTAGCCCTATCAAGAAGATTACGGGGATCGCCAAGATGAACCTGAAGAAGACGGTCAGCCTGTCGCTCGACTCCGGATAGTCTATCGAGTACTGCACCGGGTAGCCGGGTTCCTGCGCCATGGGTCGCCTCCTCGATATTTCGGGCATCGGACCAGAATGGTTACTCGGACCAGCCGGCCCGGTTTCCTGCGCCGTCCGGGTGGGTTTCCGCGACCTCAGCGTCGAACCAACCTCGGGCCAGTGTTACTTGGACTCTGTCGGCAGGCGCAAGCCGGGCCGCGTCGCCGACGATTGAGCCGGTTTCGGGCGCGCTTACTATAGCATATCCTCGGCGCAAGGTGTCAACAGGGCTGAGGGCGCGGAGGCGCATTTGGAGGGCGGAGGCGCGTTCGGACCTGATTCCGAGTTCTCGGCGGAGGCTCAGGGCGGCGCTTTCGAGCAGGCCGTCTATGCGCTGGCGGAGCGTGTCTACATCGGGCCGGCCGCGGGCGCATCGCGATTGGAGGTGGGAGAGGGCGGCGCGCGATGCGTCGAGCCTGTTGGATAGGCGCGAGGTCATGCGTCCTCGGCGGGCCGCGATTCCGGCGGCCAGCTCGCGGGAGTCGGGCACTGCCATCTCCGCCGCCGCGGACGGGGTGGGCGCCCTGAGGTCAGCCGTGAGGTCGGCTATGGTGTGGTCGGTCTCGTGTCCGACGGCGCTGATGACGGGGGCTCGGCTGGCGAACACGGCGCGGGCGACGCCCTCGTCGTCGAAAGGCGCAAGGTCTTCGAGGGAGCCTCCGCCGCGGGCCAGGATGACGACGTCGAGGCCGCCGGTCTCGTCGAGGGCGGCGAATGCATCCATCAGGGTGAAGGCTGCGTGGGGGCCCTGCACGGCGGCGGGCGCGAGGACGAGCTCGGCCACGGGGTATCGCCTGGCGACCACGGTTCGAATGTCATGCCAGACCGCGCCGCTGGGGGAGGTAACCACGCCGACCCGCTTGGGGAAGTTCGGGACGGCGCGCTTGCGGGAGTGGTCGAACAGCCCTTCGCGCTGGAGCTTCGTTCTGAGCTCCGCGAGGCGAAGCTCGCGTTCGCCCATGCCCTCCGGCTGTACGCGGTCGACGATGAGCTGGAGGTCGCCGCGCTGTTCGTATATGGCGACCCTGCCGTGGGCGATGACGGCGGCTCCGTTGGTGAGCAGGTCCGCGCCCTGGGAGCGGTTGGCGAACATGGCGCACCGGATGGTTGCGCGGGAGTCGCGGAGGGAGTAGTAGCAGTTGCCCGAGCCGGGCCGGGCGAGGTTGGCGACCTCGCCCTGGACCCAGACGTCGTTCAGGAAGAAGTCGTTTTCCAGCATTTCCCGCAGGTACGACGCAACCTGCGAGACGTGGTATACGGGCATGGTCAGACCCGGGACAGGTATTCGCCGCTGCGGGTATCCACCTTGATGGTGTCGCCCGCGCTGACGAACAGGGGGGCCTGGACGGTCAGGCCGGTCTCGACGGTGACGGGCTTGCTCCCGCCCTGGGCGGTGTCGCCCTTGTGTCCGGGCGGCGCGTCGGTAACTTGGAGCTCGACCGTGATGGGCATGTCGAGGGCTATGGGGCTGCCGTCGTAGAAGACGATGTCCGCGGTTGTCTGCTCTACCAGGTATGGGAGGGCGTCGGCGATCTGCTCGGACGAGATGGGGAACTGCTCGTAGGTGTCGTTGTCCATGAAGTAGTAGAGTCCGCCGTCGTCGTAGATGTATTGGGCGGTCCTGCGCTCGACGGCCGCGGGCGTGAACTTGACGTCGTAGCCCTGGAAGGACCTGTCGACGACGCGGCCCGTCCGCAGGGAGCGGAATCGGACCTGCATCACCGGGGCGCGCTGCTGCATCTTGTGGGACTTGTATTCGACGACGACGTAGGGCTCGCCGTCCAGTTCTACGGGGAGTCCTTTTCTCAATTCTCCGAATGTGATGGTCATGCGGTCTTCGTTCTCCGCTCTTGGGGTTGCCGTGAGACATTATACCCTCAGGGGGCTAGTACCGCTTCAATTTGGCGTCCTGAACATCCTCTCCCTTGACGGGAGAGGGGATAAGGCGGGGAGGGGCAGGCGGGACGCCTGCGCTCCGGGGATGGGGGACGCGCTGAATTGCCTTCACCCTGGGTCTCTCCCCATGGGGGGAGGGGTGATGAAGGCTGGGGCCTTGTTGGCGCCTTCGTCTATGTTCGCGTTGTCTCTGGCCGGCTCCTTTCTGTTGGCGCTCTGGCGGGTTCTAGCCGCTTTTGCGCCTGCTTCACCCTTACCCTGGCCCTTTCCCTTGGGGGGAGGGGACGCAGGGTGGGGCGTTCGCCCTCACCCTGGCCCTTTCCCCCGTGAGGGAGAGGGTACTTGGCGGGTCTTGGGACCCGCGCCCTATCTACTCCTGGTTCCCCCGCTCTCGCGGGAGATGAGTTTGCCTTGCAAGGCAGTGACTCCGGTACTTGCTTCGAGGATGCCGACGTCGATCGCCCGCCGACACTGGGGGTGCAGCCCCTCCTCTAACTTTCCCGGACGGCTGACGGGCCCTTGCGGGACCGCCTGCGTTTCGCGCTTGGACCTTCCACCCGCCAAGGCGTCGGGCTGCGCTGGCTACGGTCCTCCCGGTCGTCCGAGAGTCCGCACCTGGAACGGGGGAGACGCATTTGGCACTACGTCCTCCTGGCGAGGCGCCGAACATAGAGGGACCTTCTCGTACACGCGGGGGCCCCGTCCAACAGCAGCCGCGTGTATGAATACCCTGAAGATTTGGTAGAGGTGGGCTCTATGCTCGTTTGGGATACGCCCCTTCGGGCCGTCTACTAGACTAGCACGGCTGTTCTCGCGGTGTCAAGGGGTGGATTGGGGCAATTTGGGGGCAATTTTCGGGGGATTGTCACCCTCACCCTAGCCCTCTCCCGTCGAGGGAGAGGGGATAAGGCGGGCGGACATCATCCGTAGGCCAGGTCTATTCGCATGGCGTCGAGGGCGAGGGAGCGCTTGGCGTCGGAGAGGAGCCTGACGGCGATGGCGTTCTCGCCCTTATGAAGGATGCCTGGGCCGACCTCGTATCGCAGGGTCGCGCCCTCCTCCTGACGTTCAACGACATCGGCCGGATACTGCACCCAGAAGGTCTCGGGTATCACCTTTCGGCTCCAGCCGGGTGACGCGGAGGCGGATTCCGGGGGCAGGCAGACTCCATTCAGCTCGACGTCCAAGCGCTCTCCCGGGTCCGGGACTCGATCGAGGCGGAGCGCCAAGCAGCGGCGCTCGGCGTCGTCTGGGTCGTCGGCGAGTCTGAGCGCGAGCTCCGGGCCGAGCCATTCGTCGGCGTCATTGGTTGGAGGGAGCTGGACGGGCAGCTGTGTTGCGGGGCTTGCGTATCCAAAGGCGACGGTGTGTCCGCCGCCGCCCTCGTATGACCAGGGGCGGGTCAACTCATAGCGCTTGTCGAGCCTGTTACGCGCATGGGGGTTCGACAGCTCCCGCGCGGTCCTGCGGTTCCATTCTGGGGACATCGTGTAGAAGTTATACAGGTATACGCCGGCGGCGCCGGCGTCCTTCCATAGGCTTGCGAGGGCCCTGACGCCGCGCTCGTCGGCGGTTACCGTGCCCTCGACGCAGCCGTATACCAGGCAGTCGGTGTCGGAGGCGGCGGACACGAACTCGCGTATCGGCGTTTCGAAGGGGATGAAGCCGCCGCCGACCACGACGATGTCCACGAGGCGTCCGGCTATCCATTCGCCGGCGTCCAGGCCGATTCTGGCCGAGTCGTAGAGGGTTGGGGGCACTCGGACGGCAAGCTGGAGCTTCCTGCCGCGCTCCTTTCCGAGCTCGTCGAGGCGTCGGCGGGCCTGTCTCACGAGGTCGGTCATCAGGTAGCGGTTGGCGTATGCCTCGTCTATGCGGAAGAAGGCCGGGTGGCGCATGAAGTCGAGCTCCACGCCGTCCACGTCGAATCGCTCGGCGATCTCGCGGATTATGTCGAGCCTGTGCGCGCGGACCTCTGGGAATGCGAAGTCTAGCCCGGTGCGGATGCCCCACTCGGTCGTCCCTTGGGGGATCGACTCGCCGGGCCTGCCTATCATGAGGTCGGGGCGCTCCCTGCGGAAACGTCCGTAGCCTGCGTGCGCGGGGTCCATGTCGTAGTGGCTGTTCATCCTGACTCTTGGGAAGAACGGTAGGCCGGCTTCGCGGCTGAGGCGCGACAGGGCGGTCATCGGGCCGCCGCTCTCGGCGATGAGGGCGCGGATGTTCTGGGCTATCCGCGGCATGACGCCGGGGGTCGGGGAGTGTACGAAGGAGCGGAGGCCGTCGTCGAACGAGGAGACGCTCTGTCCGAAAATCTCGCCCCGCTCCGTCTCGAACTGGTAGACCTCGTGGTCGCCCACGCTCCACCAGAACGCCCCGCCCGTACCCGCGTAGCCTCCGATGACTTTGGTTTCCAGGTCGAGGAGCGTGACCGGGGGATCGGCGGCGCTGAGTATCCAGCCGTCGTCGGTGAAGATGACCGGGGGCGCGGCGGTATCGCTCATCGAGGCTCTCCTGTGAGGGGCGGGACTATTGTAGCGAATCGCCTGGGGGTGAGTGAATTGACCATGGCGGCCATGGCGCCTCATTCTGCCGCATTGAAAGGGAACTCCGCCTCCCAGATCATCCCTTGGCCGGGGATGTTTTGGCCGGTCTTGATGGAGGCGATGTCATAGGCGGGAAGCTCGCGCACGGCTATGGGTCGCTCGGTTAGCTGAGGCTCGTAGTCGTGGAAGCGGAAGTAGAGGTTGTCGAAGCCGTACCGCTTGCGGTGGTCGGGGAGGTCGTTCACGTCGGTGGGGTACAGGTGGAGGAAGAAGACCGTCTCGGCGGCGTTGCTGGCTGCAACAGGTAGGGAGGGCGCGGTCATCGCCTTGACCCGATTGCCACGGCTATCGGTGTAGTGAACATAGGCACGCAGCTGTTGGCCTTCATCCGCGGCGGTGGGCGTGTACTCGTAGGTGGGACTCGTGGGGGAGTCGGAGGCTTTGATCCAGCCTTCGGCATCGCTGCCGCGCTCCCACTGCCAGGGGCTCTGGTCTGTGAAGCCCGCGCGGTGCACGGCAGGGGACAACGCGACGTAGAACGGCGTACCCGCTATCGGAATGGCCTGTGCGATGAATCGGGCTGCTCTATCCTCGTCTTGGTTCCCGACGTAAATCAGTTTGTTCTCACTGCGATACACGTCAAAATAGCCATCGCGACGGACTACGAGTTCAGATTCCTGAATCATCTCGTCTATCTGCGTGGAATAGCCGCTCTGGCGGTAGAGAAAGAACCGCCGGTTGTCCGGCGTCAGCAGAGCGGGGACGTCGATTCGTTGGCGCAAGACGAAGAAATCGTATGCGAAGATATCAGGCCACGCAGGCCACGAGCGTCCAATCACTCTTCCCTCAAGATAATAATTCATCACCCTACCTACCCCGACAAACAGACTGGAGGATGCGGTGACAAAAACACTCTGTCCCGGCTCTACTATTGTCCTGATATGCTCAAAATCCGAAATGGCCGCCTGAAGTTCAGACGCCTGCCGGTCGTGCCCAACGCGCCCCATCTGGAAGCTGGAAAGGACGAATATCAGCAGCGCGGCCGCGGAGAGACCGACCAGAAGACGGCCGGCGAGTAACCGGCGCATGCACAACAGCCCTATCGAGAAGAGGACCAACGGAACGCCGATATAGAAGACGCTCTCATAATCATAGAGGGCGGTATTATGGCGCATCGGCAATGCCCAGCAGAAGCCGGCGCTCACCAGAGTTGCCAGCAGCATTCTCTGGCGGGCAAACAGCAGCCCGATGACGGCGAGGCCGACCGCCAACGCTCCGATAATCACGCTGAGGTAGTTATCGTACCTCCAGCTATCTTGGTCAAACGGATTGATTATGAACGGCAGCGTAGCTCCGGCGATGCGGTAGAACTGATTCGGCAGGAAGTTTCCCCATTCGAGAGTCTCGGCGAAGTGCTCATTGAACTCGTCAGCCGCTCCAAAGCGATACGTCATGGACTTCACCGTAGGCAGCTCCGTCAGCGGGACCTCGCCGTCAAGCGCCCGGTATTCGTTGCCCAGGTTGAGGGCTAGCACCGCCATACCGAAAAGCAGGGTGACGACGCCCAGCGTCATGTATCGGCTGAACAGCAGCGCCGAGGCGCAGCGCTTGATTCGACCTGTCAAGCTCGGAGGGGTAGATAGCCGGCGCGCCCGGTTCAGCTCGATCGCCATACCTAGGACAATAAAGGGCAGCAGCAGCGCATAGACGTGCCAGCCCAACAGCAGAGCCGCGCACGCCTTGATGAGCAACTGCCGGAAGCGGCCCCCTTGGACAAAGAGGACCATGCCGTGGAAGGTCAGCAGAGCGCCGAAAAGGGAGAGACCATTTTCGGTAGCGACCATATCGTTGTAATACAGCAGATAGTACGACGAGAACGCCAGCAGAGTGGCAGTTAGGGCAATCCAGCGGTTGGCGGCAAGCCGGCAGAGGGATAGGTAGGCCAGCGCGGCGCTGCCGGCGAAAAAGAGCAGAAACATCGTGCGGGCGGCATAGATTTTGGCCGCCAGTCCATCCCCGAACGGCAGTATGGCCAGTTTGATCAGCGCATAGCCGCCAATCGGAAAACGATTGTATGGGTTGTAAGAGGGGGCGCCGTCTTCATCCAGGGTTTGACGACGGAACAACAGGAAGTTGTGTTCGGGAGATAGATTCGCGGCTACCGACAAGTGGTTCGCCGATACGAAATTGTGGTATCCCGGCCGGTATAAAGAGTCTCGCCGGTCGTTGCCGAACAGTAGCGCCGTTGAGAGCGCCAGCAGGAGCAGGAGCAGCGGCAACGACGGGCGGAGCGTCGAGTTGTACCCCCCCCCCCCCCCGTACTTATGTTCTGGTAGCGCGCGGCCAGGGCGCGCCACAGATTGTTCAGCGCGAAGCGATGTAGGGCATTCTCGTTACTGTTCAAGGCGTATCTCTTCCTCCGAGATGTTATTGGAACCGTCGTCCACGCTCAAGTAGTGGCCGGCCTGATTTCCCTGCGGAGAGATACGTTGACCTGCTACGGCCTAGTTGCTAGACTATATTTTCCATGAGACACCGAAAATCACTCGTTTCAGCCCGTGAGGAGGGGTGGGGCCTTCCGCAGCGCCGCTGGCCTTCGCCCAAAGCGGCAGCCGTCGTTGCCGCGTCCCTGGCGCTTGCGCTGGTCATGACCGTATCCGAGGTCCGCGCCGACGGCTCATGGGAGGCCATCGGGCCGACGGGCGGCTTCGTATGGGCGATGGCCACGTCGCCCGAGTACGAGACCGACGGCACGGCGTTCGCAGGCACGGACGGGGGCGGCATACTCAGGTCAACGGACTGGGGGGCCACGTGGCGCAGGACCAACAGGGGCATCCTTGGGAAGGCGATCCCGGCAATGGCTGTATCGCCGGCTTTCGGGTTCGACAGCACGGTCTTTGCAGGCGGGCCGGACGGCGTGTACCGGTCGGAAGACGCCGGCGATACCTGGCGGCCGGTCAACGAGGGCCTAGGCAATCCCCGTGTCGTATCGCTCGCGACCTCGCCCGCATTCGCCGATGACTCCACGCTCTTTGCGGGGACGACCGACGGGGTGTATCGCTCCACGGACGGCGGCGACACCTGGCAGGCGGCGGACGCGGGGCTGACCGGCGCAACGGCACTGTCCATCGAAGTATCGCCGGGATTCGCGCAAGATTCCACCCTGTTCGCCGGGCTGCTGGGCAGGCGGGTTGGGCAATCCTTCGGGGGCGGCGATTTCACGACCCCGGACGGCGGCATCTACCGCTCGACCGACGGGGGCGAGTCTTGGCAGGAGGTCGACGAGGGGCTGAAGGAGGTCTCCCCGATGGCTATCAGCCTCTCTCCGGACTTCGAGAGGGACTCGACGGCCTTCGCGGGCACTCTTCACAGCGGGATACTTCGCTCGACCGACGCAGGCAACACGTGGCGCCGGGTCGTGAATGGCCTGACATTCGACCGCTTCCCGGCTATCGAGTTCTCGCCCAGATTCAGTGAGGACTCGACCGTGTTCGCAGGGGCGTTCGGCGTCGTCTTCCGCTCTACCGACAAGGGCGACAGCTGGGAGCAGCTCAACGAGCGGCGGGCCATGTCGGACAGCCGGGTGCAAGGGCTGGCGGTGTCTCCCACCTACGAGAGCGACTCCACCCTCTTCGCGGGGGCGGGCTCCGGGGGGATCCTCCGCTCGACCGACGCGGGCCTATCCTGGCAGCAGGTCAGGAAGGGGGTGTCTGTGACCACTGTCAGGAGCGTCGCGCTGTCCCCAGATTCCACGGCCAGCCAGACTCTCTTCTACTCGACCTCGGACGGGGGCGTTCTCAGGTCGCCGGACGGCGGGAGCACCTGGCAGCAGGTCAACAGGGGCCTCGCAGTGGGCTCCGACCAGGACTGGATACTCCCGGACGCTTGGTCCATCGCCGTATCCCCGGCTTTCGGGACCGACTCGACGGTCTTGCTTGGCTCCTCCCGCGGTGTCTTCCGCACGACGGACAGGGGCGACCAGTGGGAGAGATTGGAAGTGGGCGAACGGGACCTGCCGATGCCCGCGGTAGCCTTCTCGCCGGGGTACGATGGCGATTCGACGGCATTCGCGGGCGGCTCGCGAGGCGTATTCCGGTCCACGGACGGCGGCGAGAGCTGGCAGAATATAGGCGCGGGCCTCGGGGACGCTTCGATATGGAGGCTCGCAGTGTCTCCGAGCTTCCAGTCCGACGGGGCGCTGCTGGCAGCGACGATATCCGACGGCGTATTCAGGTCGACCGACGGCGGGCGCTCATGGGAGCCGGTCAACAACGGGCTGACCAGCCTCCGCATCCAGGATATTCGCATCTCGCCAAACTTCGCCGCCGACCGCACCGTCATCGTCGGCGCGGTTGGCGGTCTGTTCAGGTCCACGGATGGGGGCGGCTCGTGGAGCCGGCTCCAGAATGGACTGCGGGACGGTTCGACATTCTTCACGGTCGCTCTCTCTCCGGCTTTCGCAAGCGACCGGACAATGTTCGCCGGCTCCGACGCCGACGGGGTGTTCCGGTCGACGGACGCGGGCGAGTCCTGGCAGCCGGTGAACCGCGGGCTGCGGACACTGGGCGTGGCGTCTCTCGCGGTTGCCAGCGACTATCCGGAGACGATGCGGCTCTTCGCGGGCACAACGCGCTCGGGCCTCTTCAGGGGCGCCAATCTCGAAGCCGACCCGCCCTTCCAGCCCGTGCGGCAGACCAGCGCGCCGGGCCAGTACACGCTGCTCGGCTGGGCCATCGTGGCAGGTACGGCGGCGGCGACCGTTGCCCTGTTCCTCGCTTACCGCAGTGGCCGCCGATGGATGTCCGGACGGAGACGCCCTAGGCAGACAGGCTGGGGCCGATCCGCAACCGGCTGAAGCGCCGCCACGGAGAGCGCGGGGGCAGATGATAGTGCGAGAGGGGAGCAGGCGGGACGCCCGCCCTCCCAGGATGAGTGCGGACCTGCGCTCGCTAACCTCGCGCGACGGGCAGCGTTGTACTCTATAACAGGGCGCAAGGGTGCTCAGGATTCATTGACATCTGCGGAATTGAGTTGCTAGGATTGGACATCATACGCTTGGATTCAGGTCTTTTGATTCATGCAACCATGGCGCGGTAACAAGACGAGCGCCCTGGTCAAAGGAGGAAGGAGAGATGGAAACGTCAATCGCATCAGCCGCAGCCGTTGCCGAACGCGACGTCCTCGAGGTGTCTGTCTGCATGCACCAGTGGATGCTCGACTCGCCCAACGGCCCTTCGAGCCGCGGGGTGTGCCTCAGGTGCGGCAGCGAGAGGGAGTTCCCGAACTACATCGAGGGCACAGCCTGGGGCTACGACGTGTCGGTGGAGCAGCTCAGCGGCGGCTCACGGCTCGGAGTGCGGCAGGAACTCGCCATCGAAGACGAGGACGCCTAGAGAGTTCGGAAGCCGCTTGGCAATGGAAGGGCGCCGCAGGCATGGGCTGCGGCGCTTCTTTGCGTCCGCTGGGACGCTCAGCGAAACAGGTCCATCGAACGGTCTCGAAGCAAAGCCCGGCGCCCCTGCTCTCCCCGTAGGTAGGCGTGGCCGCGAACGACGGCGGCCGGCGCCCCGATGACCTTTCCCATCACCAGCTCCGCCGCGGCCGCGATCTCGTCGGCCTCGGCGATATTCGTTACGCCCATGACTTTTCCGACGGCGTCGGCCTCTCCGCGGTAGTCCCTGAGCGGCGAAATGCCCGACGCGCCGATGGCGAAGTTGACTTGGCCCTCTCGCCAGGGTCTGCCGAACGTGTCCGAGACGATAACGGGAAGGTCTAGCCCGGCCGCGTCCATTATCTCGGCCCTGATGGTCCTTGCCGAGCGGTCAGGGTCCTCCGGCAGCAGCGACACGACCTCATCCCCCGGAATGTTGGACGAGTCGACGCCGGCGTTCGCGCATATGAAGCCGTGGCGGGTCTCGGTGATGAGTATGCCCCTGTCGGGGTCGGAGCGGACGATGGCGCGGCTCTCGCGGAGGACGACCTCGATAACCCGCGGGTCACGTCCACTGGGGGCCGCGAGCTGCCGCGCGAAGGGCGACGGGGCTACGCCGCGCAGATCGACCAGCCGTCCCTCGGCCTTCGACACGGCCTTCTGGGTAACGACCAGGACGTCGCCGGCCTGCAGCGGGGTATCCTGAGATCGGCAAGCCGCCGCGATGAGCTCCCCAAGCCGAGCGCCAGGCTCGACCTCGGGCAATCCGATTATTCCTATGAATTCTATCCGCGGGATATTCATGTCCGGGGATATTGGCATATAGCCCGCGCGATTGTCCAACGTCTCCAGGCGCTGTGGTGATATACTCCAACACGCAATGACGCCCATTCGCAGCCTGCTGTTCGTGCCTGGCAACAACCCGCGTATGCTGGGCAAGGCGTTGGGCCTTGCGCCTGACGCCATCGTGCCCGACATGGAGGACGGGGCGCCGATGGGTGAGAAGGAGCAGGCGCGGGCGGCTGTCTCGTCCTTCCTTCCCACGCTAATCGAGACGGGCAGGCGGGTTATCCCGCGGGTCAACTCGACATCCTCCGGGCTGATTGGACGCGACCTAGAGGCGGCAATAGCGCCGGGGGTCTTCGGGGTTACCGTCGGCAAGACCGCCTCCGCGGGCGAGGTGGAGGCCATAAGCGAGATGATCTTCAAGATCGAGCTCGCCCGGGGCATGGAGCGCGGAAGCGTCGCCCTCATCCCCTGGATAGAGTCAGCCCTGGCCGTGGTGAACGCCTACGAGATATGCTCCGCGTCGTCCAGGGTCATCGCAGTCGCCTTTGGCGCCGAGGACCTGGCCAACGACATGGGGATCGAGCGCACCGAGTCCGGCGAGGAGGTCGCGTACGCTAGGAGCGCGGTATGCACTGCCGCCCGCGCCGCGGACGTGCAGGCTCTCGACACTCCATACGTGAGGTTTCGGGACGAGAACGGGCTGCGGCGCGACTGCCGCGCGGCCAAGGGGCTCGGCTTCAAGGGGAAGTTCGCCATTCACCCATCCCAAATCGAGGTGATAAACCACGCCTTCAGCCCCTCGGACGCGGAGGTAGAGGCGGCTCGGCGCATCGTGACGGCCTTCGACGCCGCCGAGAGCGTGGGCAAGGGCGCAATCTCACTCGATGGAAGCATGGTGGACGCGCCGGTCGTCAAGCGGGCCAGGGGGATTCTCGATCTCGCCAGCCGCATGAGCGGCCTGTAGGAGAACGCCGTTGCCGAAGGACAAGATCGAGCTGAGCGGGATGGTCTTCTATGGCTTTCACGGAGCCAGCCCCTCCGAGCAGGAGCTCGGCCAGCGGTTCGTGGTGGACCTGGACCTATATCGCGGGCTGGGCGCGGCGGGGAGGTCGGACGACTTGGCCGACACCGTCAACTACGCGGACGTGTACCGCACCGTCAAGGACGTGCTGGAGGGGCCGAGCCGAAAGCTGCTCGAGAACGTGGCCACGGCAATTGCGGAACTCGTACTATCGGCCCACGACGTGGAGGCAGTCCGAGTGCGCGTCAAGAAGCCCGAGGCGCCTATCAAGGGCAGCGTCCTCGACTACGCGGGGGTGGAGATCTTCCGAGAGTCTTCACCGCGGAGCTAGGGACCTATGCCAGCGAGCCCAAGGGTATCGTCGCAAAGTATGCGTCATGTTCGAGCCTTATGGCGAATAGCTCGGCCTCGCGCATCGCCACCTCGATTCGCACCGGCCTCCCGACCAGCCCCGATACGTCTGCCCGCTCCGACCACCTGGCCGGCGCGAACAGGTGGTCGCCCGTAATCGGCAGGGCGTCGTCCCAGCCGTAGCCCTCCAAGGGTTCGGCAGTCTCCCCGTCCAGAATGCGGACGAGGATGCGCGTGTGGTTGGTCGTTCGGACGTTGAAGGTCAGCGCGCCTGAGCTGGGGATTATCGTCTTTGTCCTGAGCAGGCCCTCCCGCGCGTAGGTCTTGAGCGAGCAGAAGCCATCGAGACGCATCTCGTGCAGCAGGGGGCCGAACACTCCGGTCGTGTCCATCCCCGCCGCCTGCATGTCCGGATAGAATGCGTGCTCGCCCATGCTCGAGGACGAGTAGAAGAGCAGCCTGTCGTCGGGCGCGCGCAGCATCTCGTGCCCATAGACCTGTCCCCCACCCTGGAGCCCGTAGCTCCTCAGCCCCAGGAACGGCTCACGGCTCGGTCGGTACCACGCCAGGCCGTTGTAGCTGTAGGCAAGCTGCGTCTCCATCCGGCCGGTCCTCTTGTATCTGCGCGTCTCGAAGTGGTCGGTCGTCTGGACCTTCAGGAAGCCAACGAATAGGTCGTCATAGGGGCGCGCGGGCATCTCGTAGAACTCCGTGCCCACCCTGTCCAGCGCGTCCGGCTGTATGGCGGTGAACGGCTCCGAGAAGGCGCGCATGTCCGGCGACGTGGCTACGGCGATTCGCCTGTCCAGGTTCACGTGCCTGGTGAAGACGTGGAACCGCCCGGCCGCCTCGTTCCACATGACGTGACCGGGCACGTCGGACCCCGGCCTGCGCCACGGGTTGCCCCGGTCCACGTCGAAGCTCAAGCCGTCGCGCGAGAACCCCAGCGCGCTCACGCCGTCCACGGCCGCCTGCCGCCGGTCGGGCCCAAGCGGCATGTGCCACTCCCCGGTTACGTAGCCGCGCTCCGATATGGGCGTCCCAGCCAGGGAGACGACCGAGAAGGGCCAGAAGCGCTCCCCGCGCTGGTCCACCACCACGTTCTCGAACCCCTTCCACGCCGGGACGGCCGACTCGTCATAGACGGGATGCGGCCAGTTCCGCGGATCGTCCGACTCCAGCCTCACTACGAAGACCTCGGGGTCGGCCTCCGGAGGATAGACCGCCAGGTACATGACCCAGCGCCCGACGCGCTCATCGTGGAAGACGGTCATGTATCCTCCGTAGCCCAGGAAGCCCGGGTAGAAGTCCGTGAAGAGCTCCTTCACGAACGTCGGCCTGCCCCAGACCCGCTCCAGGGAGTCCCTGCGCTCGACCATCCAATCATCCAGGAACAGTATGGACTTCACGGACAACTCCTCCTGGCGCGCAGGGGCTGGGTCCTATCTGCGTCTGCGCTTTCGGCGATGCCGCGCGGCCGGCCTGTCTCTTGCGGGCGCGGCTGGCTGTTCAGGGGCGGGTTCCGAACCCGTCTCTACGCCCGCCCCGCGCTGGACCGCTGCGGTCTCGGCCTCTGCTTCGAGGGAGATGGATGCGCTTGGGAAGAATACGAGCCATACGAACGCGGCCAGCAGACATGCCATTCCTATCGGACCCATCGGAGAGGCGTGGCTCATCCCGAATATGAGCGCCGACAGTATCATCAGCGCCACCGGGGGCCGGGGCGCGCCGGCCATTCGCAGCGCGATTGCGGCGGCGATGACACCCACTGCCCATGCCGCCGCGCCCGTCACCGATACCACCGAGAAGTTGCCGACGATAGGGTTGTTCCACAGCATGTCGATAGCCTCTTCGACGGCTGCAAGCCTCGCGGCTTGCAGGTCTATAGCGTTGCGGACGAGCACTCCGACCGCTATGCCGTCCACGGCGTCGAACACGGTGTAGAAGACCACGAAGACGACCATAGAGAAGCGGGCCACGGCCGCGGCGGCGCCGCCAAGCTCGCGCACCATGAGATATACGGCGAGCCCGACTAGGGCTAGCAGTGGGGCTTGGAGCAGGTGGACTATGAGCCACTGGTCGGCGACAGGGGCGAGCGTCCGGAACCGCGTGAACGGGCCGAGCTCGCCTTCGGAGTCGAAGGGCAAGGACTCGAAGTGCCAGACCTCGACGAGGCCGAGCGCGAGCGGGGCCCCAAGTATGACGAGCCTAACGAGGAAGCGGTTCACTTATGGGTGCATCCCCTCTGTGGTTATGAGCGGGGCGACTGCGAACACGCTCTGTGAGCGTGGCCGACGCGGCGTGGAGGAGGGTTTATATTAGCTGAAGCTGGGAGGAGGCTCGTCGAAGGCTTCGCCCTTGGCTTCGGCGTCCATGCGCCTCTGGTTCCACTCACGCAACCTAGCGTTGACCTCGCCGATGGCCTCGGCGCGGCCCTCAGCCCGGCCCTCGGCGCGGCCCTCAGCGCGCATCTTCTCCCGCCGCTTCTCGCGCGCCTCGGCCTGGGCTTCGGCCTCGGCTTGGAGCTTGGCGCGCCGCTTCTCGCGCGCCGGTTCGAGGACTGTCTCTTTGAAGTACTCTGCTAGTATCATGGTGGCTCTCATCACCTCCGTCGTGATGAAACTGATTGCTGCCGATGCGCTGGCTATAGGGAATATGCCGTTTGTGATGGCGAAGACCGTATCGTGAGCTGTGTCATGGGTGCGTTGGGTAACCTCATACCATACCAAGTAGCCTATACCCGCCACGCTGAGGATGTTGAACAGGAGGAAGTAGGCAGCTCGTACCCTCCGCGATACGCTCCATATGGGTTCACGCTTCTCTTGGGATTGCCCGTCCTTCTGGTTCACATAGCCTCAGTATGCCGCGCTTCGGCAGGTCGCACGCCCACATGGTAGCAGGATTTGGAAGGCCGCGCTTCATGCCGCGCCAAGGCTTGCGCCGCCCTCGTCAACGTAGGTGGTGGAGCCGACCCTGGAGACCTTGATAGCCTGGCGGTACACGCCGCCGGCGACCGACCGCTCGGCGGTGTGGGTATCTGTGCAGTGAGGCATGGCGCTTGGGCCGCCGGCGAGTCCCTCCTCCAGAACTCGGCCGTCCATCGGCTCCAGGGGCGGGACGTCCAGCAGGCTCAGGATGGTGGGCATGACGTCCACGTTGCCGGACGGGTTGTGGATGTCGGCGCCGCTCTTGAAGCTGGGGCCGCGGGCTATGAAGGCGCACCGCTGCTCGTAGGGACTCATCGAGCCGTGGTTGCCCTGTCCGGGCTGCTTGCTGGTGTTGTAGATACGGCCCGGATAGCCGTTGGCGTTCGGCGCGGGGTCCCATGCGAAGGACATGGCGATGTCTGGGGCGCGGGCGCCCTCGATGCCGACGAGATTGGCTGGCAGAGCGCCATCGAGCCCGCCGACGGCTTCGGATGAGACGGTCGCGCCGCACCAGGGCTGCTCCATCAGCCACGCGGCCAGTCGGCCGGCGACGGCCCGGTCGCGCTTGGCAACGTAGAAGAGTACGGAGCCGCCGTTGGACGCGACTATCACGCCGCCCCGCTCGGCGGTGGGCGGGAATCCGGCGGCTGCGACCATGCTCTTCACGTCCAGGGACTCGGACGCGGTGGAGTAGCCATGGTCCGAGGCGACCAGCACGTCGGTCTGGGAGGACCGCCCGTTCCTTTCGAGCCAGTCGAGCAGGCGTCCAAACTGGCGGTCCGCCGCCGCCAGGGCCCGGTTGCCCAACTCCGAGCCGACGCCGGCCTCGTGCTGGCTTGCGTCTGGCTCCAGGCTCCATATGAGCGCGACGGCGGGGTCTAGCTCCTCGAGAACATGCTCGGTCAGTATGTCGACGCCGCGGGCTATGCGGGATTCGGCTGGCAGCGGCGCGAAGTCGGGCCATTCGCCGAACCGCGAAATGATGCGTTCGTGGAGACTCGCAGGCTCGCAGAAATGGGGATGGATGGCCGCGCCGCCCACCTGCTCGGCGTGGGGGTTGTGGAGAAAGGCGTTGCCGCCAGAGCCGGTGGCGATCGCGGCGTATTCCTTGCCCCGCGCGCTCAGCGTTGCGGCGAGGTTTGGCGCGAGGAGCAGCTTGCCTGTGGCTGCGTGCATCTCTTTGAGCTCGGGTCTCATGGCCGGCAGGACGCGACCGGGGTCGAGCTGGCGGTCGAGGAAGTTGTTGCCGGCGATTCCGTGGCCGCCAGGATAGCGCCCGGTGGTGATGCTGGAGACGTTGACCCGCGTGACGGTCGGGAAGACGGAGTGGTGGTCGTGGAACCTCACGCCATCACGCGCGAAGGCTGCCAAGTTGGGCATCAGGCCTGGCGTAACCTGTAACATCTGCAAGCCGTCGAACACGAAGACGAGGACGCGGTTCATTCGAGCCTCCTAATGGGGCAGTTCGGTGAGTCATATGGGTTGCATGATATGATAATGTCTTATGATACGATACTGCCTGCGGAGGTGAATGGCATGGCACAGGCAGGCGGCGCGGTAAAGTTGAAGGAGGCTGGTACACGCGGTCAGCCAGCCGTGGGTTAGGTGGGTCGAGGCTGCCCCTAGTATCCTAGCGCGTAGCCGTCCCGCCTGGGGTCGGCTGCCCCTTCGAACGTCCCGGCGTCTGCGTTGATCTGGATTGCGTGCGCTCCGCCTACGGAGCGCGACCACGCCGGGATGACGTTGACTTCGTGCCCCTTGGACTGCAGCGCGTCGCGGACGTGGGACGGGAAGCGCTCCTCCATATCGACGCTGCGGCCGGTGGAGACCCTGAACCGGGGCGAGTCTATCGCCTGCTGCACGTTCATGCCATGGTCCAAGACGTTCGTGAGGAACTGTGGCGTCGTTTGGAGGATGCCCCAGCTTCCCGGTGTGCCCATGCTGAGGAAGAACTTGCCGCCGCGGAGCGTCTGGGTGGGCGCGACTACGAAATCGACGCGTTTGCCGGGGCCGATGCGGTTGGGGCTGGACTCATCGAGCTCGAAGTAGCTTGCCATGTTGTTCAGGAATATGCCCGTGTCCCCCACGGCCGCGCCGGATCCGAATCCGCCGCCCAGGGTCTGGGTAACCGATACGACGTTGCCGTCGCGGTCGGCGGCGGCGAAATGGGTGGTCATGCCGCCGTCGAACTCCTCCGGGCTGCCGGGGGTGAGCGCGCCTATGGGCCTGTCGGTTGCATAGCGCTCGCCGGGGACGACCGCGGCAGCGGCGCGGTCTATGCGGCTGCGCTGCTTCTCGGCGTAGCCGTCGGAGAGCAGGCCCGCGAGCGGCGCGGTTACGTAGTCAGGGTCGCCGGCCCACGTGGTCCGGTCGGTGATGCAGAGCTTGGCCGACTCGATGAAGAGGTGCAGGGAGTCGGCGTGTTGGAAGCGCCGGTCCTCGGGGCCTAGACCTTCCAATGTCTTGAGGATCTGCAGTACTTGGAAGGAGCTGCAGTTGGGCGGCGTGGTGTACACGGTATAGCCCTTGTAGTCGATGCTGATGGGGTCCAGCCATCGGGCCGAGTAGCCTGCCAGATCCTCCTCGGAGTAGAGGCCGCCAAGCGCGCGGTTGCCCTCGACGATGCGCTTGCCAAGGCTGCCGCCGTAGAAGGCGTCTTGGCCTTCGGCGGCTATCTGGCGGAGTGATTCCGCGAGCTGCGGCATCCTGAGGCGGTCGCCGGGCTTGGGTGGGCCGGCGCCACCCAGTATGACGTCGGCGGATGGGAACTTGCGGAGGAGATGCGCCGAGGCGGCGAAGACTTCGCTGTTGAAGTAGGTGACGGGGAAGCCGTTCTCGGCGTATTCGATGGCCTGCTCGAAGAGGCGGGCGCGGTCCATGGAACCGTAAGCCTCGTGCATGGTGAGCCAGCCGGAGAGGTTGCCGGGGACCATTGCGGCCATGATGCCGTCGTCCTTGGTCTTCTCCTCGAATACCTCCGGGCGAGCGGCCAGCGGCGCTCTGCCCGAGAAGTCCATGGCGCGGACGCGCCCCTCGGCGGAGACGTAAGCAAGGGCGACGCCGATGCCTCCGACGCCGGACATGTAGGGTTCGACGACGTTGAGGGTCGAGGCGGTCGCAACGATGGCGTCGAAGGCGTTGCCGCCGTCCTGCAACGCGCGCAGGCCCGCGAGCGAGGCCAGCGGGTGCGCCGACGACACCATGCCGTTGGCTCCCATGGCCACCGGGCGGGTAGCGGCGGGATATTCGAACGAGCGCATCTCCTATTCCTCGCCCCGTTGGGATGGCGCCAATGCTAGGGGATGGCGAGGTATAAGGCAAGCGCTGGACTACCCGAATGCGCCGCTCTTGATTGGGGCCTACGCGGACTCTATGCCGGCCTGGATGCGGCTGGTGTAGGCTTCTTCGACCTGGAGGATGTGGTCTATCACCTGGCGGGCCGACCACTCGCCTTCGGCGGGCTCGCGGTCGAGGTCTTCGTCGGAGAGGCCGACGAGCATCCCTTCGAGCTCGCCGCGGGCGGCCTGGAGGCTCTTCAGGATGAGCTGGGCCTCGCCCTGGGCGGCTCCGAGCGCGTGGAGGGTCTTGGCTAGCTGGACTGTGTGCTCGACCTCGTGGGCGATGAACCTGTAGAACATGAAGCGCACGTTGACCTCGCGCTCTCCGTAGGTGGCGGGGGCGAGCATCTGCTCTTCGGTGACGTTCTGCAGGCGCTCCTGGGTGCGCCCGCGCTGCTCGCGCATCTTCTGCAGGGTCTCTTCGATGGCGGTCATGGCTGTCCTCCCTTGCGGTGTTTCGAGGCGTATATTACCACCTGGGACGGCGGGCTTGCATCGTTACTCCCCGAACTGGTATTCGCCCTGCCAGAGCTGTCCCTGGCGGTAGATGAACTGGCCGGTCACTATGCGGGCGATGTCGTATGCGGGGAGATCATGGACTGCGACGCATCTTTCGCCGGATATCGTGCCGGATGTTTGGAAGTGGAAGTCGGAGTTATCGAAGCCGCCGTATTCTATTTCGCCCTCAGGAACGTTTTCCAAGTCTGTCGGGTACACGTGCAAGAAGAACTTCTCTTCGAAGTTGCTGGGACTGCACGGCTCCTTGACGTAGGTCAGCCTCTTCTCGTTGAGATATACGTCGAAGTCGGATTCGATTATCAGTTCGCCCTTTACCTTGAGACTGCCTATGGGCTTGGCGAGCAGGTCAAACAGGTTGGGAGCTTCGAGCAGGTAGAGGTCTGAGAAGTCCTCATCGACGACATGCTCCACCTGAATCCCATCTATGAGCTCCTCCAGCAGCTTGAAGCTTGCTCCTTTCCAATGAGAGAAGACGAGCCATAGCCTATTCGTAGGGGTAGCTTGCGCTTCGAGTACGTCGTCAATACATGCTTCGATAGTTGCTAGGTAGCGGCAATCTATGTAGTAGTGGTTGTCTGGCTTCTCATCGTAATAGAACTTCATGACGGCGTGCGCTCCCCCAGACACATAGACGATGTCGCCTTCTTGTTCACGCTCTTCCAAGGCGAAGCGGACGCTGTTGTAGGACTCGTACTCGTCGTATGGCTTGCGGTCTATGATGCCGATCGCTCCGCCAAGTATGACTATGGCTGCGAGCAGGGTCATCACGTGGGGCAGCCACTCGCGGCGCGCAATCACAGGCGTGGCGCTGGCTAGCGAATGGAACACGCAGCCTAACATGATAAAGATGATGGGCGTAAGATACACGGAATGCCTGCCGCCATGAGGGTATATCCGCAGCATCGCGGCGCAGAGCATGATTGCAATGGACAGCAAGAACAGGATGGTGATGGTGTCGAATCGCACTTTTCGGACGGACACGATCAGGAACACGCCGAGTCCCAAGAAGGCGGCTAGGAGAAATAGCTCCGGCTTGTAGGAATCGGGTATGGTTCGCAGTGACTGAGGCAGCAGGAAATCGAGAGTGAGGAGCTCAGGCAAGGGGTAGTAGAACAGCTGCCACGTCTTGACGATAACGAACTCTAGGATGGCTCGCGCGTCGGTCAATTCGCCTGAGTAGTATCCTCCTGCGAGATAGTCACCCGCGCCGAATCCTCCCTCGCGCCACTGGTAGCGCAGGGTTGCGGCGTAGCTTACCGCGCATCCGGCGGTGAAGGACGCGGCGGGCCATGCCGCGCCCCGCAATTTGCTCCAGGCCCTGCCTATGTACGGGCGCAGACCCTCACGCAGCGTGTCCCGTCGGCGGAATATGTCGCCTGTCTCCACGAGGGCTATGGTGGCAAATACGGCAATGCCGAAGAGGACGAGGCCGTATTGCACCAGCGGCGCGACGAACAGGGATACGCAAAGAAGGACGCTCGTTCGCGCCCCGCCGTTCTTGACTTGGAGATGCGACAGCAGGCCGATTATCATCAGAGCGGCCACGAGTGCGTCAACGGAGTATTCCCGCACCTCCTGGGCGTGGCGTATCGCTTCGGCGGAGACGGTTGCCAGCAGCGCGGCCATGAACGCGGCCCAACGACTGACGCCAACGCGGGGCAGCAGGAATAGCAAGACTGCGACGGTCCCAACGCTCGCGGCGGCGGGGACCATGCGGACGGTGAACGCCGAGCTCTCCACCTTCTGCACAGCCCACAGGACGAGGGGGTAGAGTATGGGTGAAGAATTGCTATGCCGCGTGCGCTCGACGGCTTCCGAGAACGAGCCTCTCGAGTTGTTGGCCGCCACGGCCTCGTCGTACCAAAGAGAGTCGCCGCCGAGGTCGTAGAAGCGGAGCGCGACGGCGGCGATAAGCAGGCATATGCAAGCCGCGTAGTAGAGGCGCGAGTCGTCCCGCAGTCTGTTCAGGATTTCTCCTACGGCGGTCATGCTAAGAATGGAGAATCTGTATGTCACGCGGGATTACCTGTCGACGAGATTCCATTATCTCGTAGTACACCACGATGGTAGGCTCGGTGCGGAAGAACAACACCCAGAGATTGTAGTGAGGCAGATAGTTTCCGCACATAGGGCTTTTCTCGAGCAGCCAGTCCCGCGCCCATTTGATCTCGTCCCACCGCCGAATACTGCCCAGCACATCCTCGATCAGCCCGAGGAACTCCGGGGTTTCGATTACGGTATATGGCGCTTCGCTATCTCCGGCCAAGGCTGGCTGCTACCTCGGCGGCGCGCTCTTCTACTTCCTGGGGCACTGGATCCGGGCTCAGCCATGCGGTCTCATAAGGTATCTCTTCGCCCGGCGCAGCCGCCAGCCAGCCGAGCTCCCTGTGAGAGAAGTCGGAGGCTTCACGGGCAGTCATGTGCCACATTGCCTCTATAGCCTCGTCCACGATGTCGAGCTCGTCAGGGGTGAATAGATCGGACCTAGGGGAGCGGCACGCGACGATGCGCTGCTGGACACCCGTGAAATAAGGGGCGTACGCCATTGCGATGTCGCCCGAATCCATCAAGATCTCGCGCTGTGCCAGCATCTGGCTCGGCGCCGGTCCTTCACTGAGCTTGTGGTAAGTCGCGCCTGTGATCGGCTGGCTGAGCCTGCGGTATGCCTCGAAGTCCGCGTAGTACAGGATCTTGTTGAGCTTCACGGTCCCGAAGCGAGGGTCGTCCACGCTCTTCTGGGCTATGTGCAGGACCAGCTCTCGGAACTTGATTTCGTCAAACATGGCGTCCTCGCTTCATTCGGAGACGCATCATATCAAATTGCCCTAGCGTCCTATGCTCCTGATGCCGGCAACAGGCCGATTATACTATAATTGTGTCATACTGGCTTGGGGTTCGCGGGAGACCCCGTGGAGGACTTGTGGTCAAGGCCGGAATCATAAACGTCACCGGGTACGCCGGGGTCGAGCTTGCGCGTATCCTGGCGCGGCATCCCGAGGTCGAGATCGCCGCGGCCACCGGCCGACGCGCCGCGGGCAGGAAGCTGGGCGAGGTCTTCCCGCACCTCGCGTCCACAGACCTTGTCATCACCGAAGACGTGACCGAGAGCGTGGACATCGTCTTCTCCGCGCTTCCACACGCCGCCAGCGCCGAGAGGCTCGGCCCCATGGTGTCCGACGGCGTGAAGGCGGTGGACATCAGCGCTGACTTCAGGCTCAAGGACGAGTCCGAGTACAAGGACTGGTACGCGGTCTCCCATCCGTACCCAGACCTGCTCGCGGAGGCGGCCTACGGCCTGCCAGAGCTCAACCGCGGCGACGTCGCCCGCGCCCGGCTTGTTGCGAACCCGGGCTGCTACCCGACCGCGGCAATCCTGGCGATGGCTCCGGCCGTCAGCGCGGGACTCGTCGAGACGGACGTGATAGTGGACGCGAAGACGGGCGTATCGGGCGCGGGGCGCAAGGCCTCGGTGGAGTATCTCTACTCCGAGGCCAACGAGAATATGCGCGCCTACTCCCTGGGAGGCCACAGGCACATGCCGGAGATACGCCAGGGGCTGAGACGGCTCTGCCCTTCCGTCGAGCCAAGGGTTACCTTCGTTCCGCACGTCGCGCCGATGACCCGCGGAATCCTGGCGACCTGCTACGCGCCCCTGAAGCCCGGCGTAGGCGGACGCGAAGTCCGGGACGCATACGAAAGCTTCTACGCCGACGCCGCCTTCACGCACGTCGCCGCGCGCCCCCCGGCGACCAAGCACACCCTGGGCGGCAACGACTGCATCATATATCCGACCGTCGATCCCAGGACCGACCGGCTGATAGTCGTGAGCTGCATCGACAACCTGGTGAAGGGCGCGGCTGGGCAGGCCGCCCAGAACATGAACCTGATGCTCGGGCTGCCCGAGGCCGAGGGCCTGCGCCAGCTCGCGCTATACCCGTAACACGATGAACCAGGCTGCTACGACAACCATTCCGAAGGACGAGGAGCGCGGCCGCGCCGTCAGGCGGGCCGTTCTGTTCGCGCTTCTCGGGGCGGTCGCGTTCATCGCGACCTGCGCCGCGGGGAACTTCCTGCTGGTGTACGTGACGACTGCCGACTCGGCAGGTCGTGCGGACCAGTTCCTGGCCTCCATCGAAGAGGGCCGGCACGCCGACGCCTACGCATTCACGTCCAAGACCTTCCGGGACGAGCAGGGCGCCGAGGCGTTCGCGGACATGGTCGCCAGGGCCTCTATCTCCGACCACGAGCTCGTCCCATGGCAAGACAGGACCCTCGACTCCAACGACTCCAACATCTACACGGGAACGCTGCTCACCGGCGGCCGCGCGCTCCCCTTCATCCTGCGGATGGTGAAGGAGGAGGGCGAGTGGCGGATCCTGTCGCTGACGGGGCCTGGACGGACTGACGTGGGGCCTGGCGCATGGTTCCGCCAGGTCCCGAACGACGCGGAGATGAAACGCATCGCAACCCAGACGATGCTGGACTTCGAGAGGGCCGTGCGTGAGAAGGACCTTCGACGATTCTACGACGGCATGTGGACGGCAAGGACGGATATATCGTATTGGAAGTTCGAGCTCACCTTCCAGGGCTTCATAGATGACGAGGTGGACCTGTCCGGAGTTCGCGGGGTGGAGCCGGAGTTCACCGACCCGCCAAGGCTGGACCGGACCTCATCGGGCATACTCCTCGTGGCGAATGGCAGGTTCGACGCCCCCGGCGGCCAGACGCCCTTCACGTTCAGGTACAAGTACGACCATCCGAACTGGCGGCTGTTCAACATCAACGTAGGCCGCCCTGGCGACCCCGACTTCGTCCTGAACCGCTGACCGGCTGTTCCCTGCGCCAGCAGATCGATAGGGGCTCGTTCTGGGCAATCCAGGTTTGCGCTGGGACCCGGTATGAGGCTAGAATTGAATATGACGATATTCGTAACGCGCAGCGGCCCGCCCCCATCGTCTAGAGGACTAGGACGTCGGCCTTTCAAGCCGGAAACACGGATTCGA
Organism: uncultured Dehalococcoidia bacterium; assembly: GCA_958296115.1. Lineage (GTDB taxonomy): Bacteria > Chloroflexota > Dehalococcoidia > Lucifugimonadales > CAJWER01. The sequence goes on along the minus strand of OY282442.1, from coordinate 233,641 downwards.
ATTCCGTTGGGGGCGCCAACCCGCCAGCACGCAATCCGCCTGCCGGCAGCCATCTTCAAGGAATCTTAACACTCGCCAGGTAACATCTGAACTGGGATACACTCTAATACTGCTTCAATGTAGTCTTGGCATCCTTGAATCACCCCCGCCCTAACCCTCTCCCGTCAAGGTAGAGGAGATAACGCGGGGCTGCCTACCCGCCATATTCAATGGACGAGGTTCTAGGAGGTTCAGGCGGTGAAACCTCTTGTTGCCGCGTTGGGCATCGCAATCGTGGCGGGGCTTGCCGCCTGCGCCCAGCCGGACGGTGCCCCCGCCGCATCGCCAAGCCCGGCGCTCGCCGCCATGGCAGCGCCCGCGGATACATCGACGCCCGCCCCCACCGCCGTGGCCGCGTACACGCCTACACCGTCGCCGACGAGCCCACACACACCTAGCCCCACTCCTACCAGCGCCCCGACGCCCACATATACGCCTACGCCCACTCAGACCCCAACCCATACGCCCTCGCCCACGCTGACACCAACCCATACACCGACGCCCTCGCCCACGCTGACACCAACTCATACGCCTTCGCCCACTCAGACCCCAACCCATACACCGACGCCCACGCTCACTCAGACCCCAACTCACACGCCCTCGCCCACTCAGACCCCAACTCACACACCCACGCCCACGCCTGCCGGCAGCCAGGCGGCAAACCTCACCCCGTTCCGGCCGCGCGGATGGAGCGCCCCGCTGGTCGTGACCGGCGTAGAGGGAGGGCGTGATGACGCCACGCTCCGGGTCGGTTCCGACACATTCCTATCCTGGGCAATCGCCAACGAGCGGGACGCGCTCATCGACCAGACCTTCTTCATAGACGTGCTGTTCGACGGAGTAACGGTGGGGCGCTGGCCCAGCCACAGGCTCGCGGGCGGCGCGCTCGGCGCTATCCGCGACTGGCCGAACCTCCATAGGCTGACGCGCATCGAGCCCGGCTTCCACACCGTGACGCTGGTCGTCGACCCCACGAACCTCGTTGCGGAGTCGGACGAGAGCGACAATCGGTTCGAGAAGGAGTTCTCGTGGCTGCCGCCCGAGACCGACGCGCCTCCTCGCGCTGCGAAGCGACGGCTTCCCGACTTGGCGCCCTTCACGCCTGATGGCTGGGAAGGGCCGGTGACGACGAACGCCCATGGAGTGGATGGGAGCGACGGCCCGCTGTCGGTCGAAGCCCCCGCATACGTGTCCGCCGCCTTCAACAACCGCGGCCATGCAAGCGTCGAGGGCGGCGTCTGGACCCATATATACGTCAACGACGTCCTGGTGGACATCCACGTAGTTCCTGGGCTGCTGATGGAGTACCCCCTCGGCAGGGTCCGCATCAACGACCTCCGCGAGAGCATTCGCCTGGCGCCGGGCGAGCACACACTCAAGCTCGTAATCGACCCCACAGACCTGATAGCCGAGTCGGACGAGCTCAACAACGTCTATGAGAAGCGGATCACCTGGACTACGGGAGACGTACTGGCGCTGCGCGCGCCGACCCCGCAACCCGACCCCTCGTATCCGGCGCCCATGACACTCCCGAACCTCACCCCGGGATGGCGGTTTGGCTGGGACGACCCCATCGTCGTGTCACCAGAACAGGGCACGTTCCATGACGCGCCGTTGGTTGTGGGCAAGACGGCGTTCGTCGACCTCGCCGTCAGCAATCGGAGCGTCGTCGCGCCGGACCAGACGTTCTCCGTGGACCTCTACTTCGACGACCAGAAGGTGTCGTCGTTCTATCTCTCCATCACTTCCACGGGGCGGGCCGAGTCTTTGGTGGAGGACTGGGAAGAGTTGTCGGAGGTCGTGGAAGTAACAGCCGGCCCGCATACCCTGAAGCTGGTCATCGATCCCGATAATCTCATCGACGAGGCCAACGAGGACGACAATGTGTTCGAGAAGGTCGTCACCTGGGAAGAAGAGCCGCCTGCTCCTCGATCGCCTATCACCTACTCCGATGATGACCTGCGCGAGATGCTGGCCGACCTGCAGGACCTGCTCTACCTGCGGCAGCCCGCCTTCGACCCGGATGGAGAGGACTACCGCGAAGACGCGCTCCGGATAGTGGACGCCGGGTACTTCATGTTGACGGGGCGCAGCATAGAGGACGAGCGCCTTAGCCTGCTCATGCTGTCGCGGACAGAGTATCTGGACTGGGTGGACGAGGATTTCGAGGATAGCTTTGCCGTCAACCACGAGTCGCGCTACCCGGCGCTCATGGACAGGCGGGAGCTGATCAAGAGCATAGCGATGGGCTTCAAGACCAGGAAACGCGGCGAGGTTACAATCGTTGTGGACGCCAGCCAGAATATAGCCGAAGTGATCAACTCGCTGGCCCACGAGCTCGGTCACGCCGTCCAGGATTTCGTGAATCCGGGTCAGACCGAGGCCGGCTCGACGCTCTTGACGCTGGGTCTGCGCGAGGCGCAGGCGCACCAGTTCCAACGGGCGTTCTGGCTGAAGATCGAGGAGATTCTGGAGACCAGGCTGCTGGCATATCCGGACATCGAGCCGTTCCGTAGGCTCGTGGCGTCCCAAGTGTACACCGGCCTCCGCAACTCGTCATGGAACGAGCACTGGCTCGGATTCCTCGTGCAGTGGACGGCGGTTCTGAAAGACCCCGAGCTCGAAGGCCTCAGGAACAAGCTGCTAACCAACGGCCAGCTCGACGCCGACTCTTCCAAGGCGTTCTTCGACTACTTGGTAGCCATACCCGCAGAGCAGGCCCGGGACCGCCTGTCGCAATGGCTGAGGGGGGCGGCGTCCTCGGCGCGGACTATCGCAGCTATCGGGACCAATCGCCTGCTGCCGGAAGAGGAGGCGGGCATAGAGGGCCCGGCCGACCTTCGTATCCCCGCGCTTCTCATGCCATAGGGGCGGCTTGGCTCGCGTATCCGCTACCCGCCTCCCACGGCTCTGACTATCTCGACCCTGTCGCCTTCCACGAGTTTAATCTCGCCCAGCCTGTCCCGGGGCGTCACTTCGCCGTTGACTGCCACGGCTATCGAGTTCAGGTTCACGCGCAGGGAGACGACGTACTCGCGCAGGTTGACCGCTTCGGGCAGGTCGCGGTCCTCGCCGTTGACGCGGACCTTCATGCCGGGACCGCCTCGGCGTCGGACCGCCGACGCGCCTGCGCCATCTCCGACCTTATCAGCCTCGCGGCACCCTGGGGGTCAGGGCTTTCGGTGATTGCGGTAATGACGGCTGCGCCCGCCGCGCCGGCTTCGACGACCGACGCGGCGTTCTGCGCGGTGATCCCGCCGATGCCGAGGAATGGGCTGACGCCTAGCCTGGCAAGGTCTCTCAGCGCGCCGACGCCGCGAGGCCGGACCCGCGGATGGGAGACGGTCGCAAAGACCGCGCCAAATACCAGTAGGTCAGCCTCTGCCCGCATCGCGTCCATCGCGCCCTCCACGTCGTGGACCGACCTGCCGATGATTAGGGAATCGCCCCCGGCGCGGCGGGCCGCTCCGACCGGGACGCTCCTCTCGCCGAGCTGCACGCCGTCGGCCCCGGCGGCCATGGCAACGTCAACGCGGTCGTTGATGAAGAGCAAGGCCTTGCCGGCCGTGATGGAGCGGAGCCGCTCCGCCAAGCCGAGCAGCTGGTCGGCGGGCAGGTCCTTTTCCCTCAGCTGCACGATGTCCACGCCGCCGATAACTGCCGCCTCCGCGACCTGCTCGATGGGCCTGCCCAGGCACCGGCGTCTGTCGGTAACGAGGCAGAGCATGGGCGGCTCCGGGAGCTGCAAGCCGGCCCTCCGTCTCAGGAGGATGCGGCGACGCCGGACGCTGGACTGCTGGGAGCGGCCTCGCGTCTCCTGGCAATGCGCCCCGCCATGTACGCCTTGCGCCCCGCCTCCACGCCCAGCTTGAACGCCTCGCCCATCAGCGCGGGGTCCTCGGCCTGGGCGATGGCGGTGTTCACCAACACGGCGTCGGCACCCTCCTCGATGGCCTGGGCAGCCTCCGACGGGACCGCGAGGCCCGCATCTACCACCACTGGCACGGAGGCCGCTTCGATTATCAGCCTGATCTCGTCGATGGTCAGGATGCCCTGGCCTGTGCCGATGGCCGAGCCGAGAGGCATTACAGTCGCGCATCCGATGTCTTCGAGCATCGAGGCAAGAACTGCGTCGGCGTGGATATACGGCAGCACGACGTAACCCTCGTCTATGAGAAGCTTGGCGGCCTCGAACGTGCCCACCGGGTCGGGCAGGAGCCTAGCGTCGGGAATGACCTCGAGCTTGATCCAGTTGGAGCCGGTCACCTCCTTGGCCAGACGCGCGGTGAATATGGCCTCCTCTGCCGTCTTGCATCCCGCGGTGTTGGGAAGGACGGTGTACCGCGTCCAGTCGAAATAGTCGAGGATGTTCTTTTCGGTGGGGTTGTTCAGGTCGAGCCTTCGGATGGCGACGGTGATTATCTCGGCGCCTGACGCCTTGATGGACGATACCATCTCGTCCATCGAGCGATGGCGGCCCGTACCGACCATCAGCCTAGACCCAAACTCCTTGCCCGCGATAACGAGGGGGTCGTCCATAGCTCTCTCCCACGCAGCTCCCGGCCCGATGTCCCGGCTCCCAGAGCCGCCGGCCGCGGCCCTGAGTCCCCGCTTTCGCGGAGACGACGGGGAAAGTCAAGGATAGTCAAACCACGCCGCCTCGTCAACACGGCGATTGATTCTCGTTCAGATAGATGCCGCACACCTGACAGGAGAGGACAGGAGAGTGTACGCTGTTGACACTGCGGCTATCCCGCGCCGATAATCGCGGCGTCGCGCATTCATCCCGTGTGGATAGAGGGAAGCGGCTATGCTGGGTTATATCATAAGGCGCGTGTTTCTTGGGATCTTCACCATCTGGGTGATTTCGGTCTTCGCGTTCGTGGTCATCGAGCTGCCTCCGGGGGACAAGCTCGAGAAGTGGTTCGACTACCAGACCACGTGGGGCCAGACCTTCGACAGGGACCAGATACTCGCCCTGTCGGCCCACTTCGGCATGGACCAGCCCGCATACGTCCGCTACGGCAAATGGATGTGGAACATGATGCGGGGCGACCTGGGCGTATCCTTCGTTAGCTGGGACACCCTGACCTCCACCAAGGACGTCATCGGCGACCGGCTCTGGCTGACGGTGGTATTGACAGGGTTCACCGTGCTGTTCACCTGGACGCTGTCTATCCCCATCGGCATCTACTCTGCGGTCCGGCAGCACTCCGTGGGCGACTACGTGGCGACGTTCATCGGGTTCAGCGGCCTGGCTGTGCCCGACTTCCTGCTTGGGCTGGTTCTGATGTACATAGCCTACGCATACTTCGACCAGAGCGTCGGCGGCCTCTTCTCCGCCGACTACACCAACGCCCCTTGGACGTGGGCAAGGGCCGTCGACCTGCTCAAGCACCTCTGGATACCCGCCCTCGTGCTGGGCACGTCGGGCACGGCCAGCCTGATACGTATAATGCGCAACAACCTGCTCGACGAGCTCGGCAAGCCCTACGTGGTAACCGCTAGGGCAAAGGGCCTGTCGCCCTTCACGCTGATACTGAAGTATCCCGTGAGGGTCGCCGTCAATCCGCTAGTCAGCACGGTGGGCTATCTTCTGCCCGCCCTGGTCAGCGGAAGCGTCATAGTATCGGTCGTCCTGAGCCTGCCCACCATCGGGCCTGTGCTGCTGGACGCCATCAGGATAGAGGACATCTACGTGGCGGGCTTCGTGGTGTTCGTACTGGGAGTACTGACCGTGGTCGGCACCCTGCTATCCGATATAGCGCTGGCCATCGTCGATCCGAGGATCAAGCTGGGCAGCCGGTAACGGACGGCGAGCCCGCGGGGAAGAAGGAATGACAGCCTACATCGTGCGGCGTCTCATACTGTCCCTGTTCACCATCTGGGTCATATCGGTTCTCGCCTTCGTCATCATCGAGTTGCCGGAGGGCGACGCGGCGGAGCGGATAATCAGCGACCTGATGGCGGGCGGCGGCGTTCACGGGCACGTCGGCAACGCGGAGCTCGTCGACCACCTGCGCGACTACCTCGACTTGGACAAGCCACAGTACATCCGCTACGCCAGGTGGATATGGCGGATGCTGAACGGCGACCTCGGCTTCGCCGCCACGGCGGGCGAGGCCACGGGCTACCAGGGCTCGATAAAGAAGATCATCGGCGACCGGCTATGGCTCACCGTCGCCCTGACGAGCTTCACCATCATGGTAACGTGGACTTTCGCCATCCCCGTCGGCATATACTCGGCCGTCAGGCAGCACTCCATAGGCGACTACACGTTCACGCTGCTGGGATTCACCGGGCTGGCAGTGCCGGACTTCCTGCTGGGCTTGGTGCTGATGTACATAGCCTACGCCTACTTCGACCAGAGCGTCGGCGGCCTCTTCTCCGCCGACTACGCCAACGCCGACTGGAGCCTGGCCAAGATGTTCGACCTCATCGAGCACCTGTGGATACCGGCCATAGTGCTCGGGACCTCCGGCACGGCCGGGCTGATCCGGGTGATGCGCAACAACCTGCTCGACGAGCTTCGCAAGCCTTACGTCATCACGGCCCGCGCCAAGGGCGCCGCGTCGGCCAGCCTGATACTGAAGTACCCCGTGCGAGTGGCTATCAACCCGCTCATCAGCACGGTAGGCTACCTGCTGCCGTCCCTGGTCAGCGGCAGCGTCATAGTGTCCGTGGTCCTCAGCCTGCCGACCCTGGGGCCAGTGCTCCTGACCGCCATACAGCGCGAAGACACCCACGTCGCGGGCTTCATCGTTCTGATGCTGGGCGTCATGACCGTGATAGGCACCCTGATATCAGACCTGCTGCTGGCCGCGGTGGACCCCCGGATCAAGCTCACGGCATAGTATTTAACTATGACGGGTAGGCAGTCCGCCTCATCCCCTCTCCCTCGATGGGGGTTAGGGTGATTCAGGATGCCAATGCTACATCGAACCAGCGCTAGAACCTGCGCCGGGTGGTTATTAGAACCCCGCGCGCTTGTCGCACACGTACAGGAACGGCTGGTTGGACAGGAAGCGGCGCAGGTTCTCCTTGAATATCTCCTGGCGCCCGCTCCACATCTGGGGCGTCAGGGCGGAGGCGTGCGGCGAGATTACGACGTTCTCCATGTCCCATAGGGGGCTGTCGTCCGGCAGAGGCTCGACGGCGGTTACGTCCAGCCCCGCGCCCGCCACTCGGCCCGAACGCAGCGCGTCCACCAGGGCCTCCTCGTCTATGATGCCGCCCCTCGAGATGGCGATGACGTATGCGCCCTCTTTCAGCGCGGCCAGCCTGCCGGCGTCTATCAGGCTCTCGGTCTCGCTCGTGAAGGGCGCCGCGACGACGAACCAGTCGGAGATGGCGAGCAGGTCGTTCAGGCGGTCCAGCCCCCACACGTCCGCGACCCCGGGCGGCGCGGTCCGCGGATGCTTGTCCACCGCGTAGGTCGTCATGTCGAAGCCGACGGCGCGCCGGGCTATTGCCTCCCCGATGTCCCCCAGCCCCAATATGCCCATGACTCCGCCGCGCAGCTCCACGAACCGCCCATCGTACTTGCGCGTCTGCCACCTGCGCGCCCGCTGGTCGTCGCGCATCTCCCACAGCCGGTGGGCGAGGCTCACTATCATTCCGATGACGTGGTCGGCCATGGGGTCGGCGTGGGGTCCGCGGCAGTTGGTCAGGACGACGTCGCTCTCTACGAGCTCGGGCAGGTCGAGTATCCAGTCCACGCCCGTGCCGATGTGCTGTATCCAGCGGAGGCGACCGGCGGCTCTGAGCTCCTGCCGTGATAGGGGCGGCCCGTAATATACGTCGGCGTCGCGGACACGCTCCGCCTTGTCATCCGCCGGACCCGTCACCGCGAACTCCACGGCTGCGAACTCCGCCCGCAGCTCCTCCAACAACGCCTCGCCCCCAGTGGCCACCAACGCCTTCATGCTCGACCTCCTAAATCGAAAATCCGCCTCCAGTCTATCACCATCGCCGCCGCGCGGCAGCCGCTTGGCGCGATTCTATCTGAATGCTATATTATGCCGCGCGGGGTTGCCGGCTAACTGGAGGGAGTTCATGTCCAACATCGTGTACGCGCTCACGAATCCTGCCATGCCTGGCATCGTCAAGATAGGGATGACGGGCCGGGATAACCCGGAGGTCAGGATGAACGAACTCTATACGACAGGCGTTCCGCTGCCATTCGAATGCGCCATTGCGATAGAGGTCGAGGACGGGCGTGCAGAAAGGCTGGAGAGGTCGCTGCATATGGCGTTTGGTCCGTACAGAGTGAACCCGTCCAGGGAGTTCTTCGAGATAGAGACGTACCAGGTCGAGGCGATTCTCAAGACGTGGCCCGGCAGTGACGTGACGCCGCGAGTCAACGAGGAGACGAAGAACCTGGACGCAGCCGACCGTGAAGCGTCCAGAAGATTCATTAGCCGCAGACCGAACCTTAACTTCGCGGAGATGGGGGTGCCGGTCGGGGCGGTTCTGATTTCAGTGGACACCGGCGAGGAGGCCACTGTGACCGGGGATAGGCGCGTGTCGTTCCGGGGCGAGGAGACGTATCTGTCCGACGCTTCCAAGAAGGCGTCGAGGCTGAACAGGGTACAGCCTACTCGCCGATGGATATTCGAAGGGCGGAGCTTGAGGGAGATATATGACGAGACATACGGCCCCCGTGGCGGTTAGCCCGGATGCTTGGTCAGACCATTTCCGCCAGCGACGCCTCTATCTCGCGCGTCACCGCGGCGTCGCCCTCGCTGGCGAGCGCTGATTGCAGCTCGGCGGATGCTTCGGGGCCGCCGATGCGGCCCAGCGCCCAGGCGGCGTGCTCGCGGACGAGGGCGTCCGGGGAGCGCAGGGCGGCTGACAGGGCTGGGACGGCGGACGGGTCGCCTATGTTGCCGAGGGCCACGCATACGTTGCGCTGCAGGCCGGCGCGCTTTGCTCGCTTGATGGGGCTGCCGCGGAACCGCTCGCGGAAGGCGGCGTCGTCGAGGTCGAGGAGCGGAATGAGCGCCGGCGCTCCGAAGTCGTGGCGCTGTCGGAAGGCTGGTTCCAGACTTTCGGCGGCCTTGCGGTTGACGGGGCAGACGTCCTGGCAGATGTCGCAGCCGAACACCCAGTCGCCGACCAGCGGCCTCAGCTCGCGCGGGATTGCGCCGCGGAGCTCAATGGTCAGGAACGAGATGCAGCGCCTGTTGTCTATGACGTAGGGCGCGACGATGGCCCCGGTGGGGCAGTCGTCTATGCAAATGACGCACTGGCCGCATGTCTTGGCGAGGGGCGCGTCCGGATCCAGGTCGAGGTCGGTGATGACCTGCGCCAGGAATACCCATGAGCCGTGGCTGCGTGTCAAGATGTTGGAGTTCTTGCCGAACCAGCCGATGCCGGCGCGCTCCGCCGCCGCGCGGTCGTTCATCGGGCCGTCGTCCACGAACACGCGCGTTCGGACAGGCCGCCCGGCGAGGTCCGGCAGCTGGGCCGCGAGCCGACGTAGCTTGGCCTTGATAACGTCGTGGTAGTCGTCTCCCCATGCGTAGCGGGCGACCCGCCCGGTGGGTCCCGGGCTGCCCGGCTCGGCCTCGCCGGTGTGGTAGCTGACGCCAAGCGAGATGACCGACTTGGCGTCGTCCAGCAGGAGCTCGGGATGGTTGGCTCTATGGACGCGCTCTTCGGTGTACCAGGGCAGGCCGTCCATCAACCCGCCGCGGACGCGCTCGACGGCGGCGCGTTCGTCCCGCAGGAACGGCTCGGCGGACGCGATGCCCGCCAGGTCGAACCCCAGCTCTTTCGCGCAACGCTTTACGGCGTCCTCGATGCGTTCCATCTCCCACCCCGGACCGCCTGTCGAGTTACAACTGGCCTCGCGGCTCCTGAATCACCCTCACCCTCTCCCCATCAAGGGAGAGGGGATAAGGCGGGACTGCATTATCCGTCATAATTAAATGGACGGAGCGCTATTCGCCTCTGCCCCGCGGAGCCGCGAAGGGCAAGACCCTTGCCGGGTTTTCGACGAGGATGCGATGGATGGACTCGTCGGTGAAGCCTCGTCGGCGCATTCGGGGGAGGATGGCGGCTAGGATGTAGGCGTAGCCGTGGCCGCCGTATCGGAGCAGCTGCTTCTTGTGGCAGATGTCCTGGGCGATGACAATCCTGTCGCCCAGGCCCTCGGCGATGGCCCAGGCGATGTCGTCCATGCGCTTGGCGTCGCTGGGCATATCTACCGCGAGGTTGTGTACATAGAGCGACTGCTCGCTGCCGAACAGGTCCCACTCCAGGCAGCACCCGGATTCGGCGATGGCCCGGAGGTTCTCGCGGACGAACACTGTGCGGTCTATGTGGCTCATGATAGTCCGTGAGAGGTCTGCGCCGACGCCGCGGAGCTCGTCTATTATCTCGAGGGGCGACGTTTCGCCGCGTCCTGGGTGGATGAGCAGCGGCGCGCCCGTGGCCCTCTGCGCCCGGCCGGACGCTCGCAGGACCTTGCGCTCGTTGGTGGTGAGCGGGTAGCTGCAGCCGACCTCGCCGATTATCCCCGACCTGATGCCCGTCTCGCCGACGCCGACCGTGACGTCGCGCGTTATCCGCTCGAATATGCTGTCCTCGCTAATGTCGTCCATGTCGGGCGGGTGGCTTGGGCCGACGTAGTAGGACGCGCCCATGATGATGTTCAGCCCTGTGGCCCTGGCTATGCGGGCGAGGGATACGGGGTCGCGGGCTATGCCTATGCTGGTGGCGTCCACGACCGAGCGGCCGCCATGCTGCTTGTACAGCCCAATCTCTTCGATGGCGGCGTCGACGTCCCGCATCTGGGCGTCCTCGCGGTTGGCGTAGCCGTAGTGCTTGAGGTAGCCGATGGTGTCGAGCGTGAGGGGCCTGTAGTAGATGTCGCGCAGAAACGCCTCGTCCGGCGGCGGCCTGTGGAAGGCGAGGTCTATGAGCAGGTGCTCGTGCGTAAGCGTGACGCCGAGCTCTTCTGGCGCGATGGATCCCAGGACGGTTTGTATGCTGCCCGCGCGTTCGCTGGTCATTTGCTTACTCCGAAGCGATTTCGACGCCGACGCCGCGCTCCCTTGCCAGGCTATATACCCTGAACCCGGCGGCGATGTCCTCCAACGCGATGCCCTGGGATTCGAACAGCGTTACGTCGTCCGGGGACGTTCGGCCGGGGACGGCGCCTGCCACGACTTCCCAGAGCTCGCGGACCCTCTGCCATGTCAGAGCGCCGCGCTCGACCGGGTGAATCAGGTCGGCGCACTCGACGCGCGCCTGCTCCACGTCGTCGGCGACGATGAGGCTGGCTCGCGCGACCGCCTTGCCGTCGAGCTCGCGACGCAGCCAGTGGTTTCCGCCGGCGGCGTTGACGTGCGCGCCGTCGGCGAGCCATTCGCCCCTCAGCGCAGGCGAGGACGCCGAAGTGATGACCGCCACGACGTCCGCGTCCTTCACGCACTGCTCGGCGGTGTCCACGGCGGTTACCTCGACGCCGAGCCGCTCGGTCATCTTCTGGGCGAAGCCGCGTCGGCGCTCCGGCGTGCGGCTGTACACCTTGGCGGCGTGGATGTCCCGGACGCGGCACACGGCTTCCAGCTGCGTCTCGGCCTGGTATCCTGAGCCGATGACGCCAACGGTGTGAGCGTCGCCGCGAGCCATGTACTTGGACGCGACGCCGCTGGCTGCGCCCGTGCGTATCTGCCCCATGCGGCCGGCCTCGATGAGGGCGAGGAGCTCGCCCGTGTTCGAGTCGTTCAGGTGGACGTAGAAGCGCGAGCCGCCTGGTCCCAGCGCGCCGTAGGTCTTCGAGCCCGTCACGCCGAGCGCGGCGTCCGCCGCCGCCATGAAGTGCCACATGCCGCCGCCGAGCCTGACGCGCCGCCTGGGGATGTTCGCGGCTGCGCCGTCGGCTTGGTGGCGGAAGCTGGACTCCAGGGCGTCGATGGCGGCGTCCATCGTCAGCAGCCCGTCCACGTCTTCTTCTGTCAGGAAGAGCGCCATGTCCTTCACTCCGGCAGGTGGTAGAAGTGTTCGAGGGGGCCGTGGCCGCGTCCTATGGGCGCGGCGTGTCGGATAGCCTCGGTGACGTACCTCTTCGCGCGGCCCACGGCGTCCCGCGTATCCATGCCCTTGGCCAGTCCCGCGGCGGCGGCGGACGCGAAGGCGCAGCCGGTCCCGTGGGCGCTCGTGGTGGCGATTCGCGGGACTGTCAGAACCTTCATGTCGCGCCCGTCGTAGTAGATGTCCGAGGCTGGGCCGTCCAGGTGTCCGCCCTTGACCACGACTGCGCGAGCGCCCATCCGAACTATCCGCCTCGCGGCCTCGCTCGCGCCGTCCACGTCCCTAACCTCGATGCCCGTCAGCGCGTGGGCTTCGGGTATGTTCGGCGTAACCAGCGCGGCCAGTGGGATTAGCAGCGTCCTCAGCGCTTCTACGGCGTCCTCTCGCAGGAGGCGGTCGCCGCCCTTGGCGACCATCACAGGGTCGACGACGAGGTTGGTGAATCCGTATCTTCTAATCCTGCCGGCGACCGCCTCGACGATAGCCGCGCTGGACAGCATCCCTGTCTTGACGGCGTCCGCGCCGATGTCGGTTGCCACTGCGTCTATCTGCGACTCGACCAGCGAGACGGGCAATTCCAGCGCATCGGTTACGCCCAGCGTGTTCTGGGCGGTGATGGCGGTCAGCGCGGACGTGCCGTACACGCCATGCGCGGCGAACGTCTTCAGGTCGGCCTGGATGCCTGCGCCGCCTCCTGAGTCGGAGCCGGCGATGGTCATGGCTCTCGGTACGGTCGTCATGCGCCCATGCTACTCTTTCCGGGAGCTGGGGGCGTTTCCGGCTTCCTTTGCGCGTCGGCGGATGATGTCCTGGAGCAGGCGGACGCTCCTGCCGACCACGCGCATTTCGCGCCGCTTTCGCCGCTTCCTCTCCCGCCGTTCGCCTTTCGTGTCGTCCATCGGCGCCCCTAGCCCATATGATACATCAGTCGGCTATCAGCTTGACCTGCCGCGCGAGGCGGGTGAAGTCGTAGGACTCTCGGCTGGGGATAATGGAGAGCGCGAGGCTCGCCAGGGTGGACGCTCCGAGCGCGGCTCCGAAGCTGACCAGCAGCTGCGTGGCCCAGTCTATGTCTATGATCCAGCCTGTCAGGTAGGGCGCTTCGGGCGTGGGGAAGAATAGGACGCCGGCTATCAGCCCTATTACGCCGCTGATGACGGCTCCGCGCCCGTCGAACCGCCTGGAGTACAGCCCCCAGAATACGGGGAACATGACGGCGGCGCATACCATGTCGGCTATCAGGAACATGTACAGCACGCTGTAGCCCTGGGAGGCGATGAATATCGCGGGCAGGATGAGGAGCACGGTGAAGCCCCTGGAGTATCGGAGCAGAGTCGAGCCGCTCATCGAATCGCGCATCATGGCTAGGTCGCTGGTTACGGCGCTGGCGATGCCGTTGAGCAGGGTGTCCATGCTGCTCATCACCAGGGCGAGCGCGAGGACGAGCACGGCCACTACTGCCCACGTCGGCATGACGTCGCCCACGAGCACGAAGGCGGCGGCGGAAGCGTTGTCGAGGGTTACGAGTCCTTTTCCGACGGCCCATATGCCGAGTATCCCGGCGAGTATGATGACGGGTATGGCTATCGCGCCGGCGGCTGCGAAACCGCGCCGCAGCGTCGTGGAGTCCGCGCAGGTATAGACGCGCTGCCAGAAGCCTTGGTGGAACATGTTGGCCGCGAGTATGGCGATTATCAGGGTCGCGCCGAACTCGACGCCGGGGCGGTGCGTGAAGGAGAGCAGCTCGGGCCGCTCTTCGCTCACGGGGCCAAAGGCGTCGCCGAAGCCTCCCAGGGCGGCCAGCGCCACGGCGAACGCAATTATCAGCAGCGGGAGTATCAGGACGAACTGGACGCCGTCGGTGAATACGGAGGCGCGGAGCCCGCCGTATGCCGTGTACGCGACGGTGAGCAGGCCGACTATGAGGGCGGTGAGTCCGAGGTTGGTTCCGGCGAGCAGGTTGAACGCGGTTGATATGCCGGTGAGCTCGGCGGACAGGAACACGAACATGTAGAAGACGACGACTGCCAGGATGAGGAGGTGCATGGCTTTCCCGTAGCGATGCCTCACGTACTCGGTGAGGGAGTGGCCGTCGGGCATGAGGGTGCGCATCCTGGGGCCGACGAACACGAATGCGACGAGCGGCGCGGCCTGTCCGATGCCGTAGCCCACCAGGGCCACGAGCCCGGCCCAGGTGCCAGCCTCGCCGGGGCTGAAGAGCACCCACGCGCCTATGACGGAGGCGACCAGGGTGGCAGTGGCAAGGCCCCCGCCGGCGCTGTTTCGGGCGACGAGGTAATCCTCGACGCTCATGGCGCGCCTGCGGACGTAGAGGACGCCCGCCGCCACGAACACTATGGCCGTTCCCAGCGCTATCAGGACTGCCGGCGCGCTGTCTATCATCTCGTTCCTCCGTTGTGCGGCATAACGAAAAGGCCACCCCAATCATGCGGGTGGCCTGCATAGGTGGCGCTGGGCGCTCTTCCCTTCGCTGGCATTACCCAGATCAGGTCGTGGGGTCGCCCCGCAGAACCGGGACCTCTCAGCCTGGAAGCCCAAGCTCCCCCAGAGTCGGCATTTTCGCTCGCTGGGGAGTGTATCAGGGCGAGAGGAGGAACGCAAGGACGCGGAGGCGCAAGGATGGAGATGGGCGGTTCGGGGCATACAGTCCTATCCCCGTCAAGGGGGGAGGCGCCGGAATCGGGGTTCGCGGGATTGGGGAATGCAGGCGGGACGCCTGCGGTCCTTTGGGGCAAGGGGGAGTCGGAGTCACCCTCACCCTAGCCCTCTCCCATCGAGAGAGAGGGGATAAGACGGGCGCGCTGAATTGCCTTCACCCTTGGGTCTCTCCCCCGTTGGGGAGGGGTGATGAAGGCTGGGGCCTCTTGGTGCCTTCGGCTATGTTCGTTTCGTCTCTGTCCGGCTCCTTTGCGGGCTTATCGCCCTTATCCTAGCCCTTCTCCCGTCTGGGGAGAGGGGACGGGGCGGGGAATCGCCCTTGTCTCCTAGCCCTTTCCCCTAGGGGGAGGGGCGCAGGGCGGGGCGTTTGCCCTCACCCTGGCCCTTTCCCCCGTGAGGGAGAGGGTACTTGGCGGGTCTTGCGACCCGCGTCCTGTCTACTCCTGGTTTCCCCCGCTCTCGCGGGAGATGAGTTTGCCTTGCAAGGCAGTGACTCCGGTACTTGCTTCGAGGATGCCGACGTTGATCGCCCGCCGACACTGGGGGTGCAGCCCCTCCTCTAACTTTCCCGGACGGCTGACGGGCCCTTGCGGGACCGCCTGCGTTTCGCGCTTGGACCTTCCACCCGCCAAGGCGTCGGGCTGCGCTGGCTACGGTCCTCCCGGTCGTCCGAGAGTCCGCACCTGGAACGGGGGAGACGCATTTGGCACTACGTCCTCCTGGCGAGGCACCGAAACGCAGAGCGACCTTCTCATACAGCGGGTGCCCCGTCCCAACAGCAGCGGCGGCATGAATGCCCACAAGTTTTGGCAGAGGAGGGTCTGCGCTCGTTTGGGTTACGCCCCTTCGAGCCGTTTATCAGGATAGCACGGCTGTTCTCGCGGTGTCAAGGGGTGGATTGGGGCAATTTGGGGGCAATTTTCGGGGGAGGCCGGGGAATCACCCTCACCCTGGCCCTCTCCCATCATAGGGAGAGGGGAGGCGCGGCCGGCTCCTAGTTGCGGTAGCGGTGGGATTCGGCGTCGCCTTGTATCATGGAGCCGTCTCGCATTTCTTTTACGGAGTCGGCCATTGCGAGGAGGGTCGAGTCGTGGGTGGCGGCTACCACGCTGATGCCGCGCTCCTGCACCATCTCGCGGAAGAGTCCGAATATGGAGCGTGCGTTGTTGGAGTCGAGCTCGCCGGTTGGCTCGTCGGCCAGGATTAGCGGGGGCTCGGTTACGACGGCGCGGGCTATGGCCACTCTCTGCTGCTCGCCGCCGGAGAGCTCGTATGGCCTGTGGTTGGAGCGGGGCGTGAGTCCGACCATGTCCAGGGCGTCCCGGGCGCGCTGCTCGCGCTCCCTGGCGCGGACGCCCGATATTCGCAACGGGAGCTCGACGTTTTCGAAGGCGGACAGCAGGGGGAGGAGTCCGAACGACTGGAATACGAACCCGATTTTGTGTCGGCGGATCTCGGTCAGGTCCTTCTCGTTCATCTGCGCCAAGTCCCTGCCCTCGAACAGCACGAGGCCGGACGTGGCCTTGTCGAGGCCCGCTATCAGGTTGAGCAGGGTGGTCTTGCCCGAGCCGGACCTGCCGACGACTGCGATGAATTGGCCGGAGTAGACCTCGAAGCTCACGCCGTTCACGGCCACGACCTCTTCGGAGCCGAGTTGGTACTTGCGGCCTACGTCAATCGCCTCGACTATTTTTCCGTTCGCGCTCAAGTCTTGGTCCTCCTGGGATTACGCCGAAATTGGACGCCCTGTTGAATCACCCTCGCCCCAACCCTCTCTCGTCAAGGGAGATGGGGAACATGGTCTAGTCGCCCGATACTACCGTCAACTTGCCGTCCTCGACTACGATGCGGGCGCGCTCCTTGATCTTCAGCTCTTCCAGGAGCTCTCTGGGGATCTGCACCCTGCCTGCGCCGTCCACGAGGGTGAACTCTTCGAGGTCGGCCTCGGCTTGGGCTTCGCCCGTGATGCGCTGGTAGCTGACCCTGCGCCGTATCTCGGTGGAGGTCTTGCCGTCGCGGACGAGCACGACCCGGCCTACCTTGTAGGCGATGTCGGGGTCGTGAGTGACTATGACGATGGTTGTGTTCAGCTCGCGGTTCACTTCGCCGAACAGGTCGAGAATCTCGCCCGCGGTGGCGTCGTCGAGCTCTCCGGTCGGCTCGTCTGCGAGCAGGAGTGGGGGATGGTTGGCGAGGGCGACGCCGATAGCTACGCGCTGCTGCTCGCCGCCTGATAGCTTTTCGGGGGTGTGTCCCATGCGGCGCCCCATTCCCATCAGCTCCAGGAGCTCCTCCGCCCTGGTCTTCCTTTCCTTGGTGGATAGGTTGGTGAGCATCATGGGCAGGGCGACGTTTTCGAGGGCGGTGAGGTAGGGGAAGAGGTTTCGGCTCGTCTGCTGCCAGACGAATCCGACGTCCTCGCGGCGGTAGAGCTCCACGTCCTTGCCCGTCATCCGCAGCAGGTCCTTGTCTCCCACGGCAACCTTGCCGGCGGAGGGGGTATCGTAGCCGGCGAGGATGTTCAGGAGGGTGGTCTTGCCGCTGCCGCTGGCTCCGACGATGGCGACGACCTCGCCGCGGTTGACCACGAGGTCGAGTCCTCGCAGGGCGACGACCTCCAGGTCGGCTATCTTGTATATCTTGAACAGGTCCTCGCAGACTATGTATGCGTTCGAGTTGGTCATCCGGTCATCCTTCGGGCATGGTGGGCCGCTCGACGTACAATTCTATCAGTATGCTTCGCTTGGCGTTCACGCGTCGCCCAGTCGAAGCGCCGAATGTATGGCTATCCTGCCTATCAACCATACCAGTCCCAGTGTGATTAGGGCGAATACGGCGAACATCAGCCCGTAGGTCGCCAGCAGCGCGGTCCAGTCGACCTCGACAGCGAAGGGCGGCACAACTCTGTCTCCCCAATCGTCGTTGCCGAGGAAGGGCATTATGACCGCTCCAAGCCGCGCCCCCATCCAGGCGCCGAGGGCCATTCCGAGAGCCACGACCAGGGCCTGTTCTATCCACACCATTGTAATCAATTGCGATACCGATACGCCAACCGTCCTCATGAGGGCGAATTGCACCAGCCGGCTCCTGTATGAGACGTATGCGTGTACGAGGAAGCCGACGCAGCTCAGTATGAGCACGGCGGCGAACGAGAGGAACAGCAGCGACCTCCAGCCCGCGTTCACCAACGGGTCCACGCGGGTCTCTTCGAGCCGTTTCCCCCTGTCGAATACCAAGGTTGCGGGGCCGCCCAGCTCTTGCAGGTCATCCAGGAGGCGCTCGCGCTCCGGGCCAGTCGTGGAGGATGCCGCCCATACCTGGTTGGGAGCCAGCGCGTTGGCGAGGGCCGCCATGTTCGCGTACCCGGTTAGCGCGTCCAGGTCCGCCACGAGGTAGCGGTCCGCCTGCGCCGTGACCGTGGGGAACAGGTCGACCACGCCCACCAAGCGGACCGGCGCTCGGTGGCCCGCCACCAGTACCTCGAGCTCGTCTCCCACGGAGCGCCCGGCGCTGCGGAGGAACGATCTGCTCGCCAGCGCGGGTATGGGGGTTCGGCCGGTCCCATGGAAGATGCCGCGCGCCGTCTGGGAGGATCCCTCCGACCAGGTGAACAGGGCCGCGCCGGTCTCTCCGGGCATCACGTCGCCCGCCTGTCTCACGGCGTCGGAGATGGCCTCGTCCGTACTCAGCAACGGCGTCCATTCGACTTCGTCGAACGATTCGAGGACGTGGACGCCGGCCGGGGTCGTTATCCTGACCTCGTCGAGGCGGAGGGAGCCGGCCTGCATTCTCACGAACGGGTCTGTCTCGTGGAGCCGTATGGAGACGAGCGACATCGGGGGCTCGACGGGGCCCGCGGGGAGGTCGGCGGACAGGTCCGCCCAATCGCTGGAGCCGAGCCTTCCCAAGGATAGAGTCCTGTACGCGCCGTTGGGGTCCCGGACCTGGGCGGTAACCCTGACGCCTGGATGCGCGCGGTCGGGCTTGACTCGCGCTGTCAGGGTTTTCGCGCCGGGTGGAATCTCGACGCCGCTCGGCGGGGTATGCTCCAGCCTGGCCAGCAAGGGGCCTATCTGCGAGTCGGCGTAGTCCTCCCTGAAGAAGGCGACGCGCCCGAACACGGCGGGGTCTATGCCGAACATGTCGTAGTCTATGCCGCCGAGCTTCGAGAGGTCCTGGCCGCGCTTCCGGAGTACGGCTGTCGCGGCGGTTACGCCCTGGGCCTGCGCGTACTCCGCCGAGAGCGCCCGCGCGCCCAGGTCAGTGATGCTTCGGCCCTGTACGCCTTCGACCTTGACGTCCGCGCCCGTGGAGTGCAGCACGCGCTCGCGGAAGCTCCGTTCGAGCGTCGCGCCGAAGCTGGACGCGAATATGCCGAGTCCAGCCGCCAGGATGAGCAGCAGCGACAGCCGGGCGTAGTGGGTGGGGCTACGGGCTATCTGCCAGAGTCCCATGACGAGGCCTGCTGGAGCGCCGGCGGCGACGAGCCTGCCCGCCAGGCTCATCGCAATGGGAAATATGCGGAGCAGCGCCACCGCGGCGGCGACGAGGGTCAGCCCGGGCAGGGCCAGCAGCAGCTCGCTCACGGCCGCCTCGCCGAGCAAGCTCGTGGCGACGACCGAGCCCTGCTGGGTCAGCTGCCTGAACAGGTAGACGCTCACGACCAGGAGCAGCACGTCTACGTAGTAGCGCTGGAACATGGGCTGCGCCGTCGGCCTCGCGGCCTCCTGGCGGTGGCGTATGACGCCGACGCGGGATGCCTGGACGGCGGGGAACACCAGGGCGACCAGTCCAAGCGCGCCGCCCAACGCGCCCATGAGGAACGACGCCGGCGACAGCTTCACGTCGAGCGGGGCGCCGCCGGTCAGGTCGGAGAACGCGGGGGTGAACCCCATGAGGCTGACCGCGCCCGCGGCAAGCGGGGGCGCGGCGGCGGCCGTGATCGCGGCGATGGTAAGCCCTTCGAGCGCGAACACGACGAGCGTCTGCGGCGAGCTTGCCCCGCGACTTCTCAGCAGGGCGATCTCGCCGCGCCTGCTCTCGACGGCCAAGGACGAGAGGGTCGCCACGTAGTAGAGCACGACCACGCCGATGAGGGCGAGCACCATGAACATGGGCAGCCTGCTGAAGAAGAGCCTGCGGTCGTACCTGCGTATCAGGTCGTCCAGGCGCGTCGCCTGCAGGTACTCGTTGAGGGTCGTGTCTAGGAATGCGCCGAGCGCCGATATGCTGGACGCCGCAATGGGGGCGTTCCCGGCGTTCAGCCGATCCTCGTCCACGTCCAGCAGGTAGAAGTAGGAGCTGTCCATCTTCAGCAGGGGCGGTCCGACGACGTTGAGGAATGCCGACTCGGTGACGTAGAAGGGGATGGCGCGGAAGTCCTCGCCCGTCGCGGTAGCCATCACAGAGTCGAGATGCCAGAACTCGCCCGCGGGGGCGGTCCTGTCGAAGACGCCGCTGATGACCACTCGCACGAACGGGGCGTCGTCGGTCCAGGTCGGGACGGCGGTGAGGCTGTCTCCGACGCCGACGCCGAAGAGGTCGGCGGCCTCGCGGGGGACGACGGCCTCGACGCTGGGAGGCTCGCCGGGCTGATGCAGCGCCTGGCTCGTAGGCATCCTGCCCCACTGCTGGACCTCGACGTTCGCCTCGAGCTCGTCCATGAAGACGAAGTAGGCGCGGGCGTTGTCCTGGCCCGCGTCGGCTTCGCGCCCGGGTTCCGCCAAGAACATCGTGGGAGAGCGTCCGGCGCGGACCCAGCCTTTCAGCATCCACGCCACGCGCTGGTTGACCTCGCTCACGGCGGCCTCGTGCAGCCTCAGGTACTCGGCCTCGGTGGTCGGTCCGCGCGTGGTCTGGAGCACGATGTCCAGGTCGGTGGGCGGAGCCTGGGCCAGGGTGTTCTTCAGGGCGGTCTCGCGCAGGGCGTCGAAGTATATGACGGAGCCGGCCATGAGCGACGACGCGAGCAGGGTCCCTATGACTATCGAGGACAGCATCCGCCAGCTGGCGAGGCTGCGCTTGGCGACGAGCTGCCAGGCGACGGCGAGCCGAGCGGAGGCGCGGGCGAAGCGGGGGATGATGTTGTAGCCTGGGGTGGTCAACCGCTCACCAGGCTGCCTGTTCATAGGTTCTTGGACGGGTCAATGATGGGTCTTCCGTCCGCATCCGCAGGGGCAGATCGTGGGTTCGGGGGACTTCTTGGGTTTGGAGGGCTTCTTGGGTTCGGGGGGCTTCTTGTCCGCCAGATATTTAGCCAAGATGATGGCGGCTATGGCAACCAGCGCCACAGCCGATGCATTGGCCAAGAAGAAATCGATGCCCAATTGGGCCCAGAGCAGGAATGACAACGCTATCAGCGCGTGCATTGCCGCGAACGCCGCAATGGTGACGCGCCATAGCCTGCCGCGTATCTCGGACGGGTACTTGAGCATGAGCTGCGGCATGGACATGGCCAAGGTGATGACGCTTGGCCACAATGAGATTACAGCGGTGACTGTTGCCATGAGAGCGTCGAGGCCCAAGCCTAACGCAGTTTCTACACTCCATGGGTCTCCACTCCCTCCCACTCCATTGAACCACAAGGCGCTGGCGACAGAGGGTATGATCGCTAATGCGGCGAATACCAGGCGCAGAGCCGTCGGGAAGGCGAGCGCCATTGCGAGCGCGGTGAAAGAGAGCGAGAGCGCAAGCGCAAGCAGCCAGAGTTGCCAGTCCAGCAGCAGCAACGCCTTGCGGATGATGGAGAAGTTGGTAGGGGCGTACTTGCCGACGGCTTCGCGCTTCCATTGGCCATCCGGCGTTCCTATCACGACGCCTTGCAATCCCATGGCGACTATCACGTTGCCAGTGCGCTCTTCATACACTATGGCGTACGGCTCCGTCGTAATCCATCTTCTTCCAAGGCTCTGCGTGGCCCTGGTCTGCACGTTGATGTTGCCCGCTTCCTGTAGGTAAGCGGCCGAATAGGCAACCTCGCGCCTGCCGTCGCGCGTTCGCATGATATAGGCGCCCTCTATGGAATAGGTTCCTCGCGGAGTCTCGGCGCTCTGACTGTCCCCTACGACCTCTTCTTCTTGGTCTAAGGCCGGCTTCCGCCATTCGTTATAGCGCCATTCGTTATAGATATATGTGGTCGTGCCATCTGCCTTGATCTCCACAGAAGTGACACCCACCTCCGGATCAGGATAGCTTGTAGCCACGCTCGCCAACGCCGCCACAGCCGCGGTCAGCAGGCCCAGGCGTGTCCGAAGGCTGCCGGCGCCGGCGGGCTCCCTCCGCCATACCCATATGGCGGCGGCGAGGCCGAGTGGAATGACGAGGGAGTCGGTCGGGTCGAGTGGAGAGCCGGCGCCGGTTCCTCCGGCCAGCGATAGGGCGCGGAGTATGGCGTCGTGGACCGGGGCGAAGGTGTTGAAGACGGCGTAGAGTATGGGCAGTCCGATGTATGCGGCGGCGAACGCGGCCCGCTCCGCCGTCCGGTTCCCGCGCGCGGCGAGCGACAGCAGGAATGCAAGCAGCGGCGAGGCGAATATCACCCACGCAAGGTCGCTGAGCTTGCCCGTGGTCCACGGGTTGCGCCACAGCGCCTTGAAGAGCAGGTCGTTCAGCAGCAGCGCGCCCAGCGCGGCGAGAGTGACCGGGTGCGTCAGCGCCGATTCGCAGCGGCGTCGAAAGCTGGGGTTCACGTCGGTCGGCATGTCCAGCCTGTTCCTCGCGTCAGCCGAGCGTATGGGGCAGCAGGCGCCTGACGATAGGGGATGCGCTCCCGATGGTAGCACACCGGCGGGGATAAGGCGGGATTGCCTACCCCGTCGTACTGCTATCCTCTCGCTCCACTAGCCGATGGCCGCCGTCTTTGCTAGAATCGGGGTGTCTCCTCCAACCCGCATACCTATGGAGCCTATGGATGTCCGGACACTCGAAGTGGTCCACTATCAAGCACGGCAAGGCTGTTACCGACGCCCGCCGCGGCAAGCTCTTCACCAAGCTGGCGAAGGAGATCATCGTCGCGGCCCGCGAGGGCGGCGCGGACCCGGACGCGAACTTCCGCCTTCGGCTAGCGGTCCAGCGCGCCAAGGACAACAACATGCCCGCCGCCAACATCGAGCGGGCCATCAACCGCGCCACCGGGGCCGACTCCGACGGCGCGCGCATGGAGGAGGTTACCTACGAGGGCTACGGTCCAGGCGGGGCGGCCATACTGCTCCAAGCCCTCACTGACAATAGGAACAGGACCGTCTCGGACGTCCGCTCCACCTTCACGAAGATGGGCGGCAACCTTGCCGCCGCGGGCGCGGTCGCGTGGCAGTTCGAACAGAAGGGCGTGCTCGTGGTCGAGGCGGCCGGCGACGCTGACGAGCTGACGCTTGCAGCCATAGACGCGGGGGCGGACGACTTCGAGACGATAGACTCCACCCTGCACGTCTACTCCTCGCCGGAGTCGCTGGAAGACCTTCGCAGGGCGCTCGCGGAGAGCGGCGCGGAGGTGCGCTCAGCCGAGCTGACGATGGTTCCCAAGAACACCGTGCCTCTCGACGACAAGGCGACCAAGCAGGCGCTCAACCTCCTCGACCAGCTCGAGGAGCTGGACGACACCCAGAAGATATACTCGAACGCCGACTTCTCGGACGAAGCCCTCGCAAGCTACGGCAGCCAATAGCCCGCCAATGCCATGCGCGTACTGGGAATCGACCCCGGCACCTACAAGATGGGAGTGGGCATAGTCTCGTCCGACGGCTCGTCCATGTGGATGGACTACCTGGAGGTGGTGAGCCCGAAACGCCGAGACCCCCTGCACGCAAGGCTCGGCTTCCTGTTCGACGAGCTGTCCCGCGTGGTGATGGAATGGGCCCCGTCGCAAGTCGCCATAGAGCAGCCCTTCGCGTCTCGCAACGTGAAGTCCGCCATGGCCATAGGGCAGGCCCAGGCGGTGGCCATGATAGTCGCGGCCAGGCGCGGGTTGCCGGTGTCCGCCTACGCGCCCCGCGCCGTCAAGCAGGCCGTAACCGACTACGGCGGCAGCTCCAAGGAGCAGGTCCAGGAGATGGTCAGGGCGCTGCTGGGCCTGCCGGAAATTCCGTCCACGGACGCAGCCGACGCGCTCGCAATCGCCATATGCCATATCAACGCGAGCGAGTCCGGCAACCTCGATATTCGTGAGTAGCAGGCGATGATAACGGCAATCGAGGGCGCTCTCGTATCCACTGGCGCGGACTGGGCTGACGTGTCCGTAGGCGGCGTTACCATCCGCGCGAGCGTTCCGGAAACCGCGGTTCCCGCCATCGGGCGGCCGGGAGAGCGCGTGCGGCTGTTCACCTCGCTCCAGATGCGGGAAGACAGCCTCGCCCTATACGGCTTCCCGTCCGAAGACGCCCGCACAGCCTTCGAGGCGCTCATCGGCGTCAACGGCGTCGGCCCGCGGCTCGCCCTCGGCATCCTGTCCACGCTCGCGGCGGACGCTTTGGCGCTCGCCATAGACTCGGCCGATACGTCCGCGTTCAAGGGCGTCTCCGGCGTCGGGACCAAGACCGCCAACCGCATCGTGCTGGAGCTCAAGGGCAAGCTCGAGTGGCGCTCCGCGCCCGCGCCCCAGGCGCTCGGACACGCCGACCTGATAGACGCGCTCACGTCGCTGGGATACTCGACCCAGGAGGCCGCGTCGGCCGCCGCGGGTCTGCCTGACGACGCCCCCGAATCGCTGGAAGAGCGCGTCCGCATCACTCTGCAGGCCGCCGCGGGCTGAGCCGCCAGTGTCCACGGACTTCGACGCCTGGGCGGACGTGTACGACGCGGTCTATTCCTACGTCACCGCGGACGTGCCCTTCTACGTAGATGAGGCTGTAAGCTCCGGGGGGCCTGTCCTGGAATTGGGATGCGGCACCGGCCGGGTCGCCATGCCGATCGCTGAAGCCGGCGTGGAAATCGTCGGCCTGGACTCCTCGCCGCGTATGCTGGACACCGCTAGGCGGAAGGCATCCCAATCACCTGCCGCGGACAGCCTGTCCCTCGCGCAAGCCGACATGCGCGCCTTCTGCCTCAACCGCCGGTTCTCCCTGGTAGTCATCCCATTCCGCGGCTTCCTATCCCTGCTCACCGTCGAGGACCAGCTCAACGCCTTGGCCTGTGTGAAACGTCACCTGGCGCCCGGCGGACGCCTCATATTCAACGTATTCGTCCCCGACCTCGACATGCTCGCGCAGCCCGGAGACGCAGCGTACCATCTCCGCGACGTATTCGACCCCAAGACGGGCCGCCGCTTCGTCATTTGGCATCAGAGCAGCTACGACAACCACAACCAGCTAATCTACGCTAGGATAATGATCGACGAGCTGGACGATGCAGGCGCGATGTCCAGCCGTATCTACCGCGACTTCCAGCTCCGGTACGCCCACAGGTGGGAGCTCCACCATCTGCTCACGTCCGCGGGCTTCGAAGTCCTCGACCTCTACGGCAGCTTCGACCGCGCCCCGTTCGACGAAGCCAGCCCCGAGATGATCTGGACAGCCCGCCCAACCTCTCGGCCCCCCGAAGCGTTATAGACGGGCGTAACCAGAACAGCTTCACCAGGTCCAGGGAAGCCATGATACGATGCGCCACATGACCAACCAGCGCGCCGGCCGGATACTGACGATTGGGTTGGCGATTGCCGCGCTGGCCGTGGTCCTAACCATCGCGTGCGTCGTCGTCGCCGACTCGGACAGCGAGGTGTGCCGAGCCGACCTGATAGTCGGACGCGGCGAGTCCTGCGCGTATCCCGGCACGTCCGACGAGTTCAGCGTGGGCAGCGACGGCAAGGGCCGCTTCCTGTCATACACCGCCACAGGACTCCTCAACGCCCGAAACGTAACCGCGAACGGACGCGCCTACAACTTCGCCGCACGCTCCCAGGGCGGCGGCAGGTGGCGAATCCTGGTGGCAGGCCACCCCGCCAGCGCGCCGCGGACACCGACGCCAACACCCCCGACTGCTCGTACACCGACACCCACTCCCACACCCTTGACAGGTACGGACGAATCCACATGCCGGGCCGGCCTAACCCTCGGCCGGGGCCAGTCCTGCACGTACCCCGGCACGTCCGACGAGTTCAGCGTGGGCAGCGACGGCAAGGGCCGTTTCCTGTCATACACCGCCACAGGACTCCTCAACGCCCGCAACGTAACCATCTTTGGCCGCGCCTACAACTTCGCCGCACGCTCCCAGGGCGGCGGCAGGTGGAGAATCCTGGTGGCAGGCCACCCCGCCAGCGCGCCGCGGACACCAACGCCCATCATCCGCGCAACCGGCCCATGCGCCAACGGCATAGCAGTCCTGGACCCTAACGGCAATCCCGGCCTCGTCGACGACTGCAATACGCTGCTGGCCGCTCGCGACGCCCTCGCAGGAACCGCGAGCTTGGACTGGAGCGTGGACAGACCCTTCGAATGGTGGCGGGGGGTCGCCATAGGCGGCTCGCCGAAACGAGTGACGGAGCTAAGGCTAAGGGGAACTGGACTGAAGGGCAGGATACCCCCGGGACTCGGCAACCTCGCCAACCTGGTCGTGTTGGACCTATCAGACAACGAGCTGACGGGCGAGATACCCACGGAGCTTGGCAATCTCGTGAATCTGCAAGGGCTGCACCTCGCAGGCAACCAGCTAACCGGCTGCATACCCGCAGCCCTGCGCCGCGTCGAAAACAACGACCTGCGCGACCTGGGCCTGAACCTCTGCCCCAGCCCCGCTCCCACTCCCGCGACTACTCGTACGCCGACGCCCGCTCCCACTCCCGCGACTACTCGTACGCCGACACCCACTCCCACGCCCGCGACTACTCGTACACCGACGCCCACTCCCACTCCCGTCATCCGCGCAACCGGCCCATGCGCCAACGGCCTCGCCGTGCAGAACCCCCAGCAGAACCCCGGCCTAGTCAGCGACTGCAATACGCTGCTGGCAGCAGGCGATACCCTCGCAGGAACTGCGAGCCTGGACTGGAACGAGGACGACGCGGTTGCGGCGGCGGTCTTCGCGGCGGCGCTCGCAGGAACCGCGAGTCTGGACTGGAGCGAGGACAGGCCCATCGAATGGTGGCAGGGGGTCACCATAGGCGGCTCGCCGAAACGAGTGACGGAGCTATATCTAAGGCAAACTGGACTGATGGGCGGCAGGATACCCCCGGAACTCGGCAGCCTCGCAAACCTGGTCTCGTTGGACCTCTCAGACAACGAGCTGGCGGGCGAGATACCGCCGGAGCTCGCCAGCCTCAACCTACATGTGTTGCGGCTCAGTTGGAACCAACTGACGGGCCAGATACCCACGGAACTCGCCGACCTCGCAAACCTGACCCAATTGCATCTTGGCTACAATCAGTTGACGGGCAGGATACCGCCGGAGCTCGGCGGCCTCGCAAATCTGCGGGGGCTGTCCCTCAACGAGAACCAGCTGACAGGCGAGATACCGCCCGAGCTCGGCGCTCTCACGAGGCTGGAGGAGTTGTGGCTCGGAGGCAACGAGCTGACGGGCAGGATACCGCCAGAACTCGGCAACCTCACGAACTTGAGAGACTTTTATATTCAGCAAAGCCAGCTGACAGGCGAGATACCGCCCGAGCTTGGCAACCTCACAAACCTCCTACAACTTTGGATTACGGAAGGCCGGCTAACAGGCACGATTCCTCCAGAACTCGGAAACCTTGCCAATCTGGAGAGTCTAAACCTCGTCCACAACCAGTTGACAGGACAGATACCCACAGAGCTCGGCAATCTCGTGAACCTGGAAGGGCTGTCCCTCGGCGGCAACCAGTTGACAGGACAGATACCCACAGAGCTCGGCAATCTCGTGAACCTGCGAGGGCTGTCCCTCGATGACAACCAGCTGACAGGACAGATCCCGCCTGAGCTCGGCAATCTCGTGAACCTGGATTCGCTGTACCTCGCAGGCAACCAGCTAACCGGTTGCATACCAGCAGCCCTGCGCCGCGTCGAACACAGCGACCTGCGCGACCTGGACCTGAACATCTGCCCCAGCGATTGACCCCAGCCCTCTCCCGCCAAGGGAGAGGGGATATGGCGTGGATGCGATGTGTCAGGTTCGCCTGGCGCGGTTTGCCTTCTCGATCTTGGCCCACGTGTCCCGGAGCGACACCGCTTGGTTGAACACCGGCGCGTCCGGCCGGGAGTCCCGCGAGTCGAGGCAGAAATAGCCCAGCCGCTCGAACTGGAACCGCTCGCTCGCAGTCGCCCCAGCCAGGCTCGGCTCCACCCGGCACCCCGTCAAGACTTCCAGCGAGCGCGGATTCAGCGCCGGTTCACCGTCCTCGCCCTCCGTGAACAGGTGGTCGTACACCCGAACCTCCGCCGGCAGCGAGCGATCCGCGGATACCCAGTGAATCGTGCCCCGCACGCGCCTGCCGTCCGGCGCCTGCCCGCCCCGCGTCGCCGGGTCGTACCTGCACCGCAGCTCCACGACCTCCCCCGCATCGTTCTTCACCACCCCGACGCACGTGATGAAGTACCCGTACCGCAGCCTCACCTCGCGTCCCGGAGCGAGGCGGTGGAACCTGCGCGGCGGATCCTCCCGGAAATCGTCCCGCTCCACGTACAACTCCCGCGAGAACGGCACGGGCCGCACTCCCGCCGACGGGTCCTCCGGGTTGTTCACCGCCTCCAGCTCCTCGACCTGGCCCTCCGGGTAATTCTCGATGACCACCTTGAGCGGACGCAGAACGCCCATGACCCGGTTAGCCCGCCGATTCAGGTCCTCCCGCAGGCAGTGCTCCAGCATCGCCATCTCGACGGTGTTCGTCCGCCGAGCTATCCCGATGCGGTCGCAGAACGTCCGTATCGCCTCCGCCGTGTACCCGCGGCGGCGCATCCCCGATATGGTCGGCATCCGCGGGTCGTCCCACCCGCTCACCACGCCCTCCTCCACCAGCTCCAGCAGCATCCGCTTGCTCATCATCGTGTTCGTCAGGTTCAGCCGCGCGAACTCGATCTGCCGCGGCGCGTATATTTCCAACGCCTCCAGCAGCCAGTCGTACAGCGGCCGATGGTCCTCGAACTCGATGGAGCACAGCGAATGCGTTACCCCCTCGATGGAGTCCGATTGCCCGTGCGCGAAGTCATACGTCGGATAGATGCGCCAGGCGTCGCCGGTGCGGTGATGTTCGGCGTTCAGGATGCGGTAGATCACGGGGTCGCGCATGTTCAGGTTGCCCGACGACATGTCTATCTTCGCCCGCAGCGACCGCGCCCCGTCCTCGAACTCCCCAGCCCGCATCCGCTCGAACAGGTCCAGGTTCTCGGCGACCGTCCGATTGCGGTACGGGCTGTCCCTGCCAGGCTCGGTCAGCGTCCCGCGGTACTCGCGCACCTGCTCCTGGCTCAGGTCGCACACGTAGGCCAGCCCCTTCTCTATCAGCCGCGCCGCGTATCCGTACAGCGTCTCGAAGTAGTCTGACGAGTACAGCGCCTCGCCCCCCCAGTCGAACCCCAGCCAGCGGAGGTCCTCCTCAAACGCCCGCACGTACTCCACGTCCTCCTTGGTCGGGTTCGTGTCGTCGAAACGCAGGTTGCAATGCCCGCCGTTCTCCGCCGCGATGCCGAAGTTCAGGTGGGCCGCCTTCGCGTGCCCAATGTGCATGTACCCGTTCGGCTCCGGCGGAAACCGCGTTGCCACCCGACCGCCAAACCGCCCCGCCGCAGTGTCGACGGCAACGGCGTCTCGAATGAAGTCCGAAGGCGGGGTTGGGTCCGTGATGGTCAAGGCCGCTCCTGCCATACTAGGGTGTCGCCCCTACATAATGACGGGGAAAGCCTGGTGGATGTCAAGTCAATGCAGCCAGGCGGGATTGTCGCTTCAGCGGTTCATGGAGTTGCTGGCCGCGCGTTGGGACGCGGTTCACCGCGCCCGATGAACATTGACACCCTTGGGAGCCGCCATTATGATATGATTCAATGTGCAGGTGACGACATATCACGTTGCGCCTTGCCCCCAGACGCACCACCTAAGGAGTCGGCTGCATGGCCGAATACACCAAGCCCGAGGCTCAGGACTGGGCCTCGGAAACCCTGCGGGGGCAATGGTCAACCCTGGTTACGCCCTTCACGCCCGATGACCGGCTCGACGAGGCCGGTCTGCGCGCCAACGTGCGCCGCGTGCGCTCTCTTGGGACCGCGGGCGCGGGGTGTACTTGGGGCATGGGCGAGTTCTGGGCGCTCACCCGCGAAGAGCGCGCCCGCGTGTACGACATCGTGGCCGACGAGGCCGCCGGGGACTGGCCCATCGGCGCTCACGTTACCCACACTTCCGCCGCGGACATGCTCGCCCTCGCGGACCACGCCGAGGCCGCGGGCTTCGACCTCCTCATCGCGGCGCCCCCCTACTTCGTAACCAGGACCGAGAGCCAGGTCGTGGACTTCATCCGGATACTCGCCGACCATACCAACCTCGCCGTCATGTTCTACAACTCCCCGCAATTCGGCATCGTAATGAGCGCGCCGGGCCTCCAAAGCCTCTGCCAGATACCGAACGTAGTCGGCGTGAAAGAGGCCAGCTTCGACCGAGACCTGACCATCGAGACACACAGGCTCATCGGCGGCGGCGCAATCATCAGCGCACCGGACGAGTGGGTCCTATTCCGGGGGCGCGAGCTCGGATTCCAACAGCAGGTCATGTTCGCCAACACCTCCGACTGGCGGTTCGATACGCCGGGCGCGGCCTTCTACGTGGACTTCATCAACCGCGCCACCAGGGGCGACATAGACGACGAGATGTACGCCGAGCGCATCCAGCCCATCAAGTCATTGTCCGACCAGTGGTGGCAGAGGAGCATGCAGAAGCAAAAGGGCGCTCTCCCAGTGCCCATGGTGAAGTTCTGGGGCCAACTCATGGGCATGGCCGGAGGCCGAGTCCGTCCGCCGCTCCAGGAATTGACCGACGACGAAAAGCGGGAGCTCGAATCCGACCTCCAAGCAGTACTCAGTGAACGGCTGGCCGCCGTGGATGGTGAATAAATGCTATTGATGGTGAGCATCCAGGACCTTCCCGAAGCGCACCAAGCCCTCAGGGGCGGCGCCGACATCGTGGACGTCAAGAACCTCCAGGAAGCCCTTGTGGGCTCCGCCGAACCCAGCTTGGTCAAGCAGGTCCGCGAGACCGTGCCCCCGGAACATCACGCCAGCGTGACGCTCGGCGTCGTTCCCAACCAGGCGGGCACCGTGGCCATGGCCGTCTATACCGCAGGCGCTCTCAACGCCACGTCGGTCAAGGTCGGCTTCATGAGGTCCGAATACGACGAGGCAGTCGAGATACTCCAGGCTTCCAAGAGGGCCCTGAACGGCTTCGACACCAAGCTCATCGGCTCACTGTTCGCCGACAACCACCTATTCGACGGCGGCCTCGAGCCGCGCCGAATGGTCGATCTCGCCAGGGACAGCGAGTGCGACGGCTGGCTCATCGACACGCTGAGCAAGGACGGACGCAACCTGTTCGACTTCATCCCCGAAGTCGAGCTCCGCGACATGGTATTCGAGGGCAAGCGACTGGGCATGAGCACCGCCCTCTCGGGGCACCTCAGACTCGACGACATAGACGAGCTCGCCCGCATAAATCCCGACATCGTCGGCGTCCGCGGCGCCGTCTGCGCCAAGGGAGAGCGCACGGAGGGCGTGTACTGGGAAGCCGTCGCGGAGTTCAAGCGCCAGCTGGACGTCAGGCGATCCGGCCAGGTTGACGTGCGCGACGGCGCGCACGCCGCCTCCACCAACGGCGCGCAGGGCGGTTGGGTGGTCATAGACGGCACGGGCAAGAGCTGCGCCAGCATCCTCGCCGAGCTCGCGGAGCAGGTCGAGTCCAACTCCAAGTCCTTCGTCGAGGTCATCATGCCCGACGTGCTCAACACCTACGACGTGCTCGTCTGGGCAGAGAAGGGAAGCCACAGCGTGCTAACCCAGCGCAAGGACGACGACGGCTCCATGCGCATCCTGATCCAGCCGTCGGTGAAATAGGGCCAGCCCCTGGGGGAAGGCTAGTACTGCTTCAATGTAGTATTGGCATCCTGAATCACCCTCACCCGTCAAGGGAGAGGGGATAAGGCGGGAATCCGTCCCCGGCGCAGCCGCCTGACTCTGGGGTCACACGCCCATATCCGGATCTATCGCCTCCAGGCGGCGCTTCACGTCTCCTATGAACACGCCCGCCTCCGCGCCGTCGAGGATGCGATGATCGAACGTCAGGCACAGGTTCATCATCGAACGGATCGCTATGCCGTCCCCGACCACGACCGGCCGCTTCACGATGGACTCCGTGTTCAGTATGGCCGCCTCCGGCGGGTTGATGATCGCCTTGCCAACCACCGAGCCGAGCGCCCCGGTGTTGTTGATGGTGAACGTTCCGCCCCGCACGTCATCCAGCCCCAGCTTGCCCCCGCGGGCGCGTCCCGCCAGGTCGTCTATCCTCTTCGCCAGCCCCGCGACGCTGAGCTCGTCCGCGTCGTGAATCACGGGCACGACCAGCCCCGCCGGCGCCGCCACCGCTATCCCGACGTTCACGCGCCGCTTCAAGATTATCGCGTCCCCGTCCCACGATGCGTTCACCATCCGATGCTCCCTCAGGGCTTCCGCGACGACCTTCACCACGAATGCCAGGTGCGTCAGGTTCACGCCCTCACGCCGGGCGAACTCGCCCTTCACTCGCTCCCTGAGCCGCGCCAAGCTCGACACGTCCGCCTCCACGAGCGTCCACGCCTCGGGTATCGTCGCCGCGCTCCTGGTCATGTTCTCGGCGATCATCCGGCGGATGGGCGTGAGCGGAACCCGCTCCTCGTCCGCCGCCGGCGCGTCCCGCGCCCCGCGGGCCTCGATGAACGCCTGCACGTCCTTGCGCGTAACACGCCCGCTCATGCCCGTTCCCTCGACCTGCGACAGGTCCACGTCGTGCCGCTCCGCCAGGCGCAGCACCGCCGGAGAGTATCGCCCGCTCCGACTCCCCGCCATCCCAGCCCCCGCCGTGATGGCTCCCCCCGATCCCGTGGGGCCGACCGGCGCAACGTCCGTCAACAGAGCGCCCACCCGGTCCATGACCGCAGCCTCACCCCCAGCGTCCGCTCCCTGGGCATCGCCTGGCGTCTCTTCCTCGCCGCCGCTCACCTCCATCTCCGCAATCACCGTCCCCATCGGGACCGTCTCGCCCTCCTCAACTAGGATGCTCGTAAGCACTCCGGAGGCGGGCGACGGAACCTCCATGCTCACCTTGTCGGTAACGACTTCGACGAGCGCGTCGTACTTCTCGACCGAATCGCCGACCTGCTTCAGCCACCGGCCGATGACCCCTTCCGTGACCGACTCCCCAACGTGCGGCAGCTCTATCTTCATGACGACTCCATCTTCAGCGCCCTGATGTCTCCTCGGCTCAATACCGCGCCAGCTCACGCATCGCGTTCGCTATCCGCTCCGTGTCCGGCATGAACATCGCCTCGAGCGTCGGACTGAAGGGCATCGCCGGAACCTCCGGCCCCGCAACCCGCATTATCGGGCCGTCCAGGTATTCGAACGCCTCCTCCGCGATGATCGCCGCCACCTCCGCGCCAACGCCGACCGCCTTCGTATCCTCATGCACGATGAGCGCCTTGCCCGTCTTCCGCGCCGTCGCAAGGATAGCCTCCGAGTCCAGCGGACGCAGCGTCCGGAGGTCCAGCGCCTCTACGCTCACGCCCTCGTCCGCCAGCTCGCGCGCCGCCTCCAGGCACAGATGCAGCATCAGCCCGTATGATATGACGCTGATGTCGCTGCCCTCCATCTTCACGTCCGCGGCCCCGATGGGCAGCGTGTACTCCTCGTCCGGCACGTCGCCGCGCACCAGCCGGTACGTCCGCTTGTGCTCCAGGAAGATCACAGGGTCCTCGTCCCTCACCGCGCTCTTCAGCAGCCCCTTGGTGTCGTAGGGCGTGGCAGGCGCGACGACCTTCAGCCCAGGCGTGTGCGCGAAGTACGCCTCAGGGCTCTGCGAGTGGTACAGCCCGCCCCGCACGCCGCCGCCGTAGGGAGCTCGCAACACCATTGGCGCGCCAAGGCTGCCCGCCGTGCCGTACCGGACACGCGCCGCCTCGCCCACCACTTGGTTGAACGTCGGCCAGATGAAGTCCGCGAACTCGATCTCCGCGATTGGCCGCATCCCGTTCATCGCAGCCCCAAGCGCTATCCCCGCGATGGACGACTCCGCCAACGGCGTGTCTATCACTCGCTCCTCGCCGAACTGCTCTACGAACCCGTCCGTGGCAAGGAACACGCCACCCCTCGCGCCGATGTCCTCCCCCATCACGAACACGCGCTCGTCCCTGGCCATCTCTTCCCGCATGGCCTCCCGAACCGCGTCTATCACCGACATCACCGCGATGACGCCCCTCCCGTATCGCCCGCGTACACGTGGTCGTAGAACGAAGACGGGTCCGGGTGCGGCGCCGCCTCCACCTCCTCAGTGGCTTCGTTGACCGCCCGCTTCGCATCCGCGGAAAACCGCTCGTCCGTCTCCTCATCCAGGATGCCGTCCGCAAGCAGCCGCTCGCGCAGCATCTTGACCGGGTCCTTCTTCCGCGCCTCCTCGATGTCGCCACGAGGCCGATAGCGGCTGTCGTCGTCATCGCTCGTATGCGGCAGGTAACGCTCCACCATCGCCTCTATCAGCGTCGGCCCTTCCCCCGCCCGCGCCCGCTCCGCCGCCGCGGCCGTCGCCTCGTACACCGCCGAGACATCCGTCCCGTCTATGACCACCCCGGGCATCCCGTAGCCCTCGGCCCGGCCCGCCACGCTGTCCACCGCCATCTGCTTGGACAGCGGCACCGATATGGCGTACCCGTTGTTCTCGCAGAAGAAGACGACGGGCAGCTTGTGGATTGCCGCGAAGTTCATCCCCTCGTGGCAGTCCCCCACGCTCGCGGCCCCGTCCCCGAAATAGACGATGGTTACCGCGTCCTCCCCGCGCATCTTCGACGCCAGCGCGTCGCCGACGGCCTGCGGTATCTGCGTGGCCACCACGTTCGACAGGTTCACCAGGTTCAAGCCCGCGTGCGCCCCGTGAGTCGGAAACTGCCGCCCGCCGCTCAACGGCTCGCCCGCCTTTGCCAAGAACCCTGACATGATCTGCGCCGGCGTCAGTCCAAGGCTCACCAGCGCCGCAAGGTCGCGGTAGTAGATGTAGAAGCGGTCATGCCCTATCCTGAGCGCGGCCACGCTCCCGACCTGCCCAGCCTCATGCCCCTGCGCCGACGCGACTATCGCCGCCTTCCCCTGCCGATTCATCAGCCACACCCGCTCGTCCAATGCGCGGCACAGCGCCATCAGCCGATACATCTCCAACAGCTCCGAATCGGTCGGGCCGCGTCCCGGCGCTATGTCCGTTCGTCCCTGGTCCATGCCTGCACGACTGCTGAGGGGAATATCCGAGCTCGGATTATATTGGCGTTCACACGAATTGGTCAAAGGCTCAAAATAGTCGTTCGGGTTGCGATGCCATACCAAGTTGGCGTGATACGGGCAGATATGCGCGCGAACGGGCAAGGCCCCCTCTCCCGTCAAGGGAGAGGGTTAGGGGAAGGGGAAGGTGATTCCGGGGACGGCGCGGTCAGGCTGAGGCTTCGGATGCGCCCTGCGCGGACTCGGCGGCCTCTTCCTCGCCTTCCGGAGCCTCGCCCTCGGCAAGCTCGTCTTCCACGTCCGCTACGCCCGGCTCCTCCTCGATCCTGGGGGCGGAGACCCTGGCGACGACCTCCTCGTCGTCCCGCAGGATTGTTACTCCATCGGGGATTGGGATGTCCCCAATTCGCATCGCGCCCTCGAAGTCCTCGAGACCGGTTACGTCAACGTGAAGGGCCGAGGGCATGTCCAGTGGCAGCGACTCGACCTCGAGGCTGCTGAATGGCTGCAGCAGCACGCCGCCGAGATTGCGGACAGCGGGCGCGTCGCCATCCAGGAGCACCGGCACCTCCGCGAGGACGACGCGGGTAACGTCAACGCGGTAGAAGTCCACATGGAGCAAGTCCTCGGACACGGGATGGCGCTGGGCGTCGCGGATGAAGCAAATCTCCTCGCCGTCCCTCCCCTCTATCCTGACCCTGACGGGCACGTTGCGGCCTGCGGCGGCTATCACTCGACGAAGCGACGCTGCCTCGACCTGCAGGGTCAGCGAGTCCACGCCTCGCCCGTAGAAATGGACCGGCGCCAGTCCATTGCGGCGCAGTTTCTTGACCTTCTTCCCCGTCACCTCTCTCGGCGACAGGGTTACAGTTGGGGTATCCATCAGGGGCCTCTCCGAAGCGCGAATGGCGCCGATACGTGAAAGCGCCCCGATTCGTCGGGGCCGCCTCGTCATTCTATCATAATTTTCACAGGCCCAGGGGAAATCGCAACGTGAACTAGGGCCAACCCCCTTGTGGTTGCCCCTACGCGCCCCCTGCCTGGATTTCTCACCAGGAGAGGTGAGGTGGCAGGCGGGACGCCTGCGCTCCTTCGTCTATGTTCGTTTCGTCTCGGTCGGCTCCTTTGCGGGCTTATCGCCCTTATCCTGGCCCTTCTCCCGTCTGGGGAGAGGGGACGGGGCGGGGAATCGCCCTTGTCTCCTAGCCCTTTCCCTTCGGGGGAGGGGCGCAGGGCGGGGCGTTCGCCCTCACCCTGGCCCTTTCCCCCGTGAGGGAGAGGGTACTTGGCGGGTCTTGCGACCCGCGCCCTATCTACTCCTGGTTCTCCCGCTCTCGCGGGAGATGAGTTTGCCTTGCAAGGCAGTGACTCCGGTACTTGCTTCGAGGATGCCGACGTCGATCGCCCGCCGACACTGGGGATGCAGCCCCTCCTCTAACTTTCCCGGACGGCTGACGGCCCTTTGCGGGACCGCCTGCGTTTCGCGCTTCGTCCTTCCACCCGCCAAGGCGTCGGGCTGCGCTGGCTACGGTCCTCCCGGTCGTCCGAGAGTCCGCACCTGGAACGGGGGAGGAGCATTTGGCACTGCGTCCTCCTGGGGGGGCGCCGAAACACAGAGCGACCTTCTCATACCGCGGGGGCCCCGTCCCAACAGCAGCGGCGGCATGAATACCCTGAAGATTTGGTAGAGGTGGGTCTGCGCTCGTTTGGTGTACGCCCCTTCGGGCCGTCTACCAGACTAGCACGGCTGTTCTCGCGGTGTCAAGGGGTGGATTGGGGCAATTTTGGGGGAATTTTGGCAATTTGGATGCGTTTGCCCTGTTCACAGGCCGGGCCGGGCTATGCAGCCGGGCCGTGGATAGGCTATCCTATGGCGCACCGCGCGGTTGGGGGATGCCATGGCCATGAACGATGACCTTAGGATTGCGATAGTGGGGATGCGGCACGGGCACGTTGGACGGCCCGGCGCCGGCACAGGATACCTGGAGACGCTGAAGCACGTGGACGGCGCGGAGGTGGTGGCATACTGCGAAGACACTGACTCCACGCTGCTGGACGAGGCCAAGCGTCACCATCCCGGCGCGGCGCTCTACGACAACGTGGACGACCTAATCGCCAAGCAGAGCTTCGACGTCGCTTGGGTCGTCCTGCCCGCGGCCGAGGTGCCGCCCACGGGCATAAAGCTGGCCGAGGCGGGCAAGCACTTCTACATGGAAAAGCAGTTCGCCCGAACCTCGGGGGAGTTGATCGGCTTGGTTCGCGCGGTACGCCGGAACGGGGTCAAGGCACTGCCGGGCTATCCCCATAGGTTCAACCCGGTCGCCCAGGACCTGAAGCGCATGATAGACGACGGCGTGTTCGGCAGGGCCCTCGACCTGGAGGCGCGGATGGTGACCGGGCAGGTCAAGCCGGGGATCCGCGAGCCGTCCAGCTTCCTGTACACCAACAAGGACGAGGGCGGCGGCATCCTCCACATGCTCGGCGGACACTACCTCGAGGTGATGCGATTCCTGATGGGGTGCGAGGTCAAGTCCGTCCAGGCCATGACGGGACGCCCCGTCGGGCTGATAGACGAGCCGCTGGAGGACGTGGCGATAGCCGCCTTCGAGTATGAGAACGGCGCCTTCGGCTCCATGCACGCCGGCTATCTCCAGAGCGCCAAGGGCGGGTATGACACCGCCCTGGTGTACCGCGGACTGGAGGGCGAGGCGAATTGGACGCCAATCGGCTCGCCCACGCTCGACGTCAAGAGCGCCTCGGCAAGCTGGGCGCATGCCCCGGAGAGGACGATAGAGTACGACTTCGCGCCCAGCCCGCCCGGATACACCGGATCGGGCCTCTGGATGTTCGACTGGGTACAGGGCTTCATCAACGACATACGGGCCGACCGCCCCCCGGCCCTGACAGCCGACGACGCGCTGAAGGTACTCCAGACCATAGACGCGGCTTACGAGTCCGCACGCACAGGCCACCGGGTGGACGTCGCCTACGTCACGTAGCATGAGCGAGGGAAATAGTACTCCGCTCCTTCCACCGGTCGGCGCTGACGACCGAGGGTATGGCATCACCTACCGCGCCCTCATATCCTTCGCCGCTATTCCCGCCCTGCTGTTCCTGCCGGCGCTGTACTACTCGCTGATTACTCCCTTTGGCCTGGTCGATGATTATGGAGACTGGGCCTTTGTTCGCATCTTCGACAGCCCCGGCCAATTCTTCCAGTGGTTCGACAGCGAGTTCCTCAACCTGGGCGCAAATTCCGACAGGTTCCGTCCCTTCTGGGAGTTCTACGACGCGGTCTCCTGGAAAATCTTTGGGCCAACTCCCTGGCTGCATCACCTTGCTCGATGGATTTTGCATTTCGGCGCGGTCTTCACTTTCGGGGCAGCCTTTCTCTGCTTTGCCCGCAAGGGGCAATCCGCACAAGGCACAGCGTCTTGGTTCGTCCGCCTGCTGCCGCTGGCGGTATTGGTATACGTTTGGCTCTTCTTCCCCAACCAACCGGCTGCCCGGTTGGGGCCGCAGGAAGTCTACACGGTTTTCTTTCTCGGCCTGTGCACCTGGATGATGGCGATCATGCTCTTGAGGGAAAGCCGGGAGGCAAGGCCCGGGTCAACGCTCCTGGTATACGGCCTGTTTTTGCTTGGGTTCGTCGGCCTCGCCTGGTCCAAGGAAGTCAACATCGCGGTTTTGCTCTGGCTGCTGGTCTGCTACTATGCCGCACTTCTAATCGGGGCAATGCGGGCGGAAAAGGCCGGGAACTGGCGTTGTACAGGCCATGAAAGCAATAAGCCTGTGGAAAATCCTGGGCGGCCTGCCGATAGCCCTGATTTTCGCGCACACCCTCGTCAGGTTGTATGCTATCGAGCGCGCTGGTGGCTACGGAACTGCGCCCCTGACACCAGGGCTAATCCGCGACAATGCGGGTTGGATTCTGGGC
This sequence comes from uncultured Dehalococcoidia bacterium, assembly GCA_958296115.1. GTDB lineage: Bacteria > Chloroflexota > Dehalococcoidia > Lucifugimonadales > CAJWER01. Next base: position 194,554 of record OY282442.1, on the reverse strand, counting down.
CAACTGTTCCAGGTGGACACTTCCCCGCTCATTACCGCCGGTTTTGCCCTGCTCCTGGCGCTGCTGTTGCTGTTCGTAGTGGACAAGGCCGCCAAGAAGCAATTCAGCAGCGAGCTCGTCTTCACGCTGTTTCTGCTGGGGCAGTTCGCGAGCATGTATCTCATCCTCTGCACTTCCTGGGCGCAGGTACTCCGCTACTGGTACATCCTCATACCCGTATTCGCCACGCTGCTGGCCTTCTCCGCCAAGTTCATGCTGGAGTTCGCCGAGTCGCGTCAGCCGTTCAGGTTGCGCCTTGCGCGTTTTAGGCCCCACCCCCGGACTCTAGCGGCATCTGCGCTGGTCGGCTTCATCGGATTCTTCGTTTGTTGCAACTACTACAACTTCCTCTTTCAGACCGTCATCCAACACAGCACCCGCTCCACCGAGGCAAAGCTCCTCGCCGAAATTACCCGCCTCCACGACCAAGGCGAGTATGTGTACATCCCCTTCGAGAACCCCCACGAATCGCTGTACAGAATCGTTGGCGATTATCACGGCTTCCTGGCCCGGTTCTATGGCAGGGAGTATGAGGTGCATACGGAGCCGCCGGAAGAAACCGGGCGGCCATATTACATAGCCAGGCATAGCCCGCACCGATATAACTTGCCGGAAACCTACCGGCCCCTGGCTTACGCCCGTAGCGTGGCTGGAGTCTTGCAAGCGGGCGAGCCATACCAATTACGGGATGCTGGCGCCCCTATCTGGGACTGGTACGTCTACGACGACAAGCTGGACCAGTTCTGGCGGAACGGCCTCGACTGGCACCGCTTCATTGAGGAAGCGGGCGCGCCTATCATCCAGTCCTTCTTTGACGTTTATTACACGAGCGACAGGCTCATATACGTCAAGGACCAGTGCGCGCCGGAAGACGTCGAGCCTGAGTTCTTCCTGCACGTCTACCCCGTAGACAAATCCGACCTTTCCAAACGGCGGAAGCAACACGGTTTCGATGCCATCGGCATTATCTTCGAAGACCATGGCATCAGGGCGGCGGAAAAGTGCATCGCCGAGTTCGAGGCGCCAGCCTATAAAATCAGTCGCATCACCGCCGGCCAATGGATTCCCGGAGAAGGCCAAACCTGGAGCAGCGGCTTCAACTGGGACGGGCGGGAATGATAAGCCCCATATAAGCTGGCTTTCGCCGCGGTGGGAATACTGCGCTCCGCGATGGCCCAAATCTGCTCGAAGCGGGCTGCGCTGGTCGAGTCCAGCCCGTTGCATTGGGTTCTATAGATCTGCGGCTGGCGCTCACCTCATGCGGCTCGGCGCTGGCGGCAATCCGCTATCGCGTACACACCGCGTTGCGGCGGCCTACTCGACGACGACGGGGTTGGTGAGCGTTCCTATCTCGGCGATCTCGATCTCCACCACGTCGCCCTCGCGCAGGTCGACCTGCGTTCCGCCCGTGCCCGTGTATATGATGTCGCCCGGCCCGAGGGTTACCGACTGGCTGATGTAGCTGATGCAGGCGGCGGTGTCGTGGACCATGTCGGGCGTGCGGCAATGCTGCACCTGCTCGCCGTTGACCCTGGCGGTTATCACGAGGTTGTTGGGGTCGAGGTCGGTTACGATATACGGGCCTATGGGCGAGAAGGTGTCGGAGGCCTTGGCCCGCCAGAACGTGGGGTCGCTCGCCTGCCAATCGCGCGCGCTGATGTCGTTGCCGCAGGTATAGCCTAGCACGTAGTCGAGCGCCTCGGCTTCGGACACGTTGCGGCATGGCTTGCCGATGACCGCGACGAGCTCGGCCTCCTCCTGGACGCTGCCCGCGAGGCCCGGCACGACGATGGTCTCGCCGGGACCTATGATGGAGTTCGGCGTCTTGGTATAGACCTGCGGATACGCCGGGGGCTCCGCGCCCGCGAGATGGTCCATGTAGTTGCCGCCCATGAAGAAGATGATGGATGGCGTGGTGGGCGCAAGCAGTTTGACATCCGAAACGGCGTGAGTGTCGTCGAGCGTCTCGTAACTCTCGAACGGGGCCGCGCTGATCCGCCTGATCACGTCCCCCTCGACTATCCCGTAAGCTGTCTGCCCGTCAGCCTCGTACCTGGCGAATTTCATAGCCTTACTCCTCGAAGTGTGCCTTGCGGCCACCACGAATCTAACCACGCGCGCGCCGTCCGGTCAACTCGGCCTAGCAGGTCCGAATCCAACGCCTAATTCAGACGTGCGGCTACTCGCCTCGGCGGAGAACACGGCCTGGGCGGGCGCCGGTGTGCCTGCCGTCCCAGACGACCGGGGCGCCTGCCACGAGCACGTAGGGGATGCCCAGCGGGTATTGGTGCGGCTCCTCGAAGGTTGCCCTGTCGATGACAGTCGCCGGGTCGAACACGACCAGGTCCGCGGCGAGCCCTTCCTTCACGAGCCCGCGGTCCTTCAGGCCGAGTCGCCGCGCGGGGAAGCCCGTCGACTTGTACACGGCCTCCTCCAGGGTCATGACGGCCGGCCGCTCTCGGACGTATCGTCCCAGCAGCCGCGGATACGTGCCGTAGAAGCGTGGATGCGGGACGGCGCCCGCGTTTCGCCCGCGCGGGGAGATCGCGTTGCCGTCCGAGCCGATCATCCCCTGCGGCTGGGCCAAGAAGTACCGTATGTCGCTCTCGACGCGGTTGTGGAAGACAGCCGACACCACGTCCCGCTCCTCGTGTATGAGCCGCAGGACGGTCTCGGCCGGCTCCTCCCCCGCGTCGTCCGAGACCTCCCGGATCGACCGGCCCACGGCGCTTGCGTTCCTCTCCGACTGGACCGAGCTGACGACCACGGCGGTCCAGTCCGGGGCCTCCCTGCCGTCCGCGCCCTCGGCCGTCTCGCGCCGGGCCCGGGCGCGGATCGACGGGTCGGCGAGCCGGGCCATCATCTCCTCGTTCTCCCCCTCCCGCACCCATACCGGTATGACCTGGTGCAGGTCGATCCCGGCCGCGGTGTAAGGGTACATGTCGAACACGATGTCCACGCCCGCCGAGATGGCCCGCTCGAAGACCGAGATCATCTCCGGCCCCCGTCCGTACACCCTGCTGTCGGTGATGGCCAGGTGGGAGAACTGCACGGGGATGCCCGCGCGCCGTCCGACCTCGACCGCCTCCTCTATCATCTTGACGTGCCAGCCGGGATTGCCGCGGGCGTGGGTCGCGTAGAAGGCTCCGTCGTAGCGCGCGACGGCCTCGCATAGCTCGACGACCTCGTCAGTGTCGGCGTAGCAGGAGGGCGTGATGGTCAGCCCGGTAGTGATGCTGAACGCGCCCTGCTCGATGGCCTCCTCCGCAAGACGCTTCATGGCCCGCGTCTCGTCACGGGTGGCCGGACGGTCTTCGTTCGCCCCAACGGCGATGCGCAGGGCGCTCTGGCCGAGCTGGGCAGCCACGTTGATGCTGACGCCGTTCGCGTCCACCCGGTTGGCCCACTCGTCCATGGTCGTCCAGTCCCACTCGACCTCCGACGCCATCGTCGAGCCCATCACCCGCTGTAGGTCTCTCGGCGCGGCGGCGCCCGATGGGAACGGGGAGTAGCTGCAGTTGCCAGTCACCTCGGTGGTAACGCCCTGGTGAGCCTTGCTCTCGCCGCCGGGGTCGTCGAGCAGCGTCACGTCGGAGTGGGAGTGCATGTCTATGAAGCCCGGCGCGACCACGCTGGCCGCCGCGGCCGCGTCGAGCTTGCCGATAGCCTCTATTCTGCCGTCCGAGACCCCCACGTCGGCCGGATACCGAGCCCCGCCGGAGCCGTCCACCACGGTCCCGCTATGGATCAGCGTGTCGAACGTCAACGTTCCCGCCTCCTCCAGTACTCCGTCCAATTATCATGACGGGTAGGCAGTCCCGCCTTATCCCCTCTCCGTCAAGGGAGAGGGTGATTCAGGACGCCAGCGCTACCTGGAATCAGTACGAGCCCGGACGTCAGCCCCACGGCGCGTCCACGCCGAGCTCGCTTGCGATCGATTCCAGGTCATGCCTGTGCTCGGGGCCCAACGGGATGCCCGCCTCTCGGAACTCGCGCTCGCGCTCACCCTCGACGCCGCCGGCGTAGCTCGCCTGCTCGAACCCATCCAGCGGCGCAAGCTCCCTGAGACTGCCCGCGAGTGCGTCCATCTCCCGCCTGTATTCGGCTGGGTCGATGAATAGGCCGATCTGGAACATGAACGCGAACCCGCACTGGCCCGTTTCGGCGTACCGACGCGGACGCTCACGCCCACCGGACGCCGGGCTGCCAGCCATGATTCCGCCCCACGCCTGGGCGATCATGCCGAGCCCGATGCATCGGAATATCGTGCCGGGTATCCATTGGGCCAGGTCCGGCCAGCGTGGGGATATTCGTAGGTCGTACACGGGCGCGAAGTCCACGACGATGGGCGGCTCGCTGCCGGCCGGCGCGCTGATAGAGACGGGCGAGCCGATGGCGGGCGTGTACACGGGCTGCCCTGGCTGCAGGTCGAGCCCTCCGCCGGCGGTCACGAAGGCGGCCATGCCATGCTCCAGGGGCATCCGCGAGTATATGCCTGCCGCGCCTATGTGGCCGTGATTCCGTGTCTGGAGGACGGCGACACCGAGCTCCTGAGCCTTCTCGATGGCCCGCATGGTTCCGTCGTACATGGGAAAATAGCCCAGCCCGCCGTCCCCGTCCATCACCACGCTCGTCGGCCCCTCGCGCGCAACCCTGACTTCCGGGTCGGCGTTGAGGCGGCCGTCCCGTATCGACCGCGCGTAACGCGCGATCTGCCGCGTGCCGTGACTGAACACCCCCCGCAGGTCGTTCGCGGTCAGCAGCTCCGCCAGCAGCTCGGCCCGGTCGTCCACCAGCCCGGAAGCCTTCGCCACGGCCGCAACGAACCGGCGCACGTCGGCGTGATCGACCCGGAAGCAGGTCTCCGGCGGCAGGTTCAACTTATACGGGGTATGCTCCACGCGCGTCCTCCACGAGCCGGCGCCGAATGCCGCCCGTCAGAATCGGCATGAGTCTACTCCGTCACCCGGCCACAAGCCACCTATTCTGGGAGGGCTGCTTTCAGGGCGGCGAAGTTCATGGCGTAGAGGTGAGCGTAGAGTCCGTTCTGGTCCATGAGCTCGTCGTGGGCGCCGACCTCCTCTACCCTGCCATGGTTGAGCACCACTATCTTGTCGGCTCCGCGTATGGTGGATAGCCTGTGGGCTATCACGATTGCCGTTCGGCCGCGCAGCAGGCGGCGCAGGGCGCGCTGGATGAGCATCTCCGTGTGGCTGTCGATGTTGGCGGTGGCCTCGTCCAGGATGAGGATGCGCGGGTCGTCCACGATGGCCCTGGCGAAGCTGATGAGCTGCCGCTGTCCGACGCTGAGGTTCACGCCCCGCTCGTGCAGGAACGTGTCGTAGCCGTCGTCCAGCTTCTCGATGAAGTCGTGCGCCCCGACGGCCTTCGCCGCGGACACAACCCGCTCCTCGGGGGCGTCCTGGTGTATGTACTTGATGTTCTCCCTGACCGTCCCGGTGAAGAGGAAGGGCTCCTGGAGAACCATGCTGGTCTGGCGGGCGAGGGAATCCCGGGTCACGTCGCGCACGTCGTGCCCGTCTATCAGTATCGCGCCCCTGCCCTCGGGCACGTCGTAGAACCTGGACAGCAGGGAGACGAGGGTGGTCTTGCCCGCCCCGGTGGGGCCGACGATGGCGACGGTCTGGCCTGGGAGCGCGTGCAGGTCCACGTGCTTCAGCACGTCCTCGCCCTCGACGTAGCCGTAGCTGACGTCCCTGAACTGTATCTCGCCCCTGATGGGAGGCAGGTCCCCGGCGCCCGGCCTGTCCTTCAGGGCTGGCTGGGTGTCGAGTAGCTCGAATATGCGGACGCCCGACGCCATGGCCCGCTGCAGCTGGGTGTATTGCATGGTGAGGCTGCGGATGGGGTCGAAGAAGCGCTGGATGTACATCACGAACGCGACCAGGGCGCCAACCTCGAGGGCGTTGCTTCCCACCAGCCTGGCTCCGAAGAACAGCACCAGCCCAATCGAGATTGCTGTCAGCATATCGACGGTCGGCAGCAGCCCGGAGGAGATCCTCGTGGCGTGGACGGCGGAGTCGAGGTTCTCGCGGTTCTTCTCGTCGAATAGCTCCGCGTTGCGCTCCTGGCGGTTCATCGCCTGGACGACCCGGACGCCGGTAATGTTCTCGTTGAGCGCGCCGTTGACAATGGCGGCCGCGCGCCTGACGCGCACGAACGCCTTCCGAGCGAAGGGCTGCCACACAGCCATGACCAGGATGAGGAACGGGAGGGTAACGAGGGATATGAGGCCCAGCTCGACGCTCAGGACGAGCACCGCGGCCACGATGCCCACGAGGCTCAGCAGGTCCCCGACGGTGATCACCGCTACGGACAGGAACTCCTGCAGCTGGTTCACGTCGCCCAAGACGCGGGACATAATACGCCCGACCTCGTTCTTGTCATAGAACGAGACGGACTGGCTCTGGAGATGGCGGAACATGTCCTTCCGTAGGCTGTAGAGCATGTTCTGGCCTACCCGCGCGATGGTCAGCTCTTGAGTGAAGTTCGCGCCCCAGTTGAGCATGGCGTTGCCCACGAATATCGCCACTATCCACGCGAGGCCGCCGGAGTCGCCCTTGGTGATGAACTGGTCTATCCCGAGCTTGATGATCCAGGGCACTGCGACCTGGGTGGCCGTGAAGACGAGCATTGCGGCTATGGCGAGGGTCAGCAGGCCCTTGTACGGCATGACGTAGGGGACCATCCGCGCGACCACGCGGTAGTTGAAAGCGTTTCCGAAGACCTCGTCGTCCAGCCGCCCTGAGTCCCGGGCGGCTTGGCGGAAGAAGCCGCCCGTCATCATCATCGGCCTGCTCCCATGCGCCCCGCGGGTACCTCGAACTCCATCATGACGTCCTCCTGCGGCCTTAGCTGGAGGTCGTATATGCGCCTGTAGGGTCCGCCGGCGGCGAGCAGTTGCCGGTGGGTTCCGCGCTCGACTATCCGCCCGTCGTCCAGCACGATGATCTCGTCGGCCTTGTGCACCGTGCTCAACCTATGCGCGATGACGAAGGTCGTGCGCTCTTTCATCACGGACTCCATCGCCGCGCGGATCTTCTCCTCCGTGTTCGCGTCGACGCTGGCGGTAGAGTCGTCGAGGACCAGGATGGGAGGATCGAGCAGCACGGCCCTTGCAATGGACATGCGCTGGCGCTGGCCTCCGGAGAGAGTCGAGCCGCGCTCGCCGACCTGGGTGTCGTACCCATCCTCCAGGCCCTCTATGAAGTCGTGAAGCTGGGCTACCCGGGCCGCCTCGATTACCTCGTCCATGGATGCGTCCTCGCGGCCGTAGGCGATGTTCTCCCGCAGCGAGGCGGCGAACAGGAACACGTCCTGCTGGACGATGCCGATGTTTCGCCGGAGGGATTTCAACGTCGTCTCGCGGATGTCTATGCCGTCTATCGTGATGCGGCCCGAGGTCACGTCGTAGAACCTGGGTAGCAGGTTGACGAGTGTGCTCTTGCCACTGCCCGGAGAGCCCACGATGGCCATCACCTTGCCCGGCTCGGCGTCTACGTGGATGTCTTGGAGGGCGGTCGAGCGTCCGTCGTAGCTGAAGCTCACGTCCTGGAAGCGGACGTGTCCGCGGCTCCGCGCCAGCGCGACGGGGCCCACCGCCTCTTGGACGGGGGACCTGTAGTCGAGGATCTCGAAGAGCCGCTGGCCTGCGGAGAAGGCGCGGGCGTAGGAGTTGACGACCATCCCCGCATGACGGATCGGCATGGACAACACCTGCATGTAGAAGAGGAAGCTGGCAAGCTCGCCAGGTGTCAGGTGGCCGCCGATGACCCTCATCCCACCAATCCACAGGATCATGCCGATGACCACCAGGTACACGAACATTATCAGGGAAGTGTTGAGCGCCTGGAGCCGAGCCGCGCTCACCATGTCGTCCGAGACGGCAGAGCTCTTCGAGTCGTACTTGGTCTCCTCGTACCGCTCGGCGGCGAATGCCTTGACCACGCGGACGCCGGTCATGTTCTCCTGGAGCGTGGTGCTCAGGTCGGCCATGTCCTCCTGGACCCGGAGCCATATCCTCCTGAGATGCAGCCGGAGCACGGCGGTCAGGATAGCCAGCACGGGCATGAAGCTAAGGCCCACCAAGCCGAGACGCCAGTCGCGCCAAAGTAGGATGCCGCCCGCCGCGAAGAAGAGCACGAAGTAGTAGGGAGACCTGACGATCCCCGCCATCACGAACATCCGGAACGCCTCGACGTCGGTGATGGCCCGGGACATCAGGTTGCCCGTGTGATGCGTGTCGTGGAACCTGAAGCTGAGATTCTGGACGTGGTCGTAGAATCTGTTGCGAACGTCGTAGGAGACGGCTTGGGACAGCCGCTCGCCGAAGTAGGTCTGTCCGAAGGTGAGCGCGCCCCGCAAGAGGCTCACCCCGAGTATGAGGGCAGCGATGCGGAATACCGCCGAGTCCGAGACCGCGCCGACCTCGAATACGCGGACGACCTCATCAATAGCTGCGCCGAAGAGCCAGGGGAGCGCGAGATAGGCTGCGGTCGCGCCGGACACACATAGGAGGGATATGGCGAGGAGCCACTTGTGGGCGAACGTAAGGGAGAGTATCCGCAGGAGAATTGACATGGGCGCCGGACATGGAGCTCGCCCGGCTGTTATCCTGTGGGCCTGATTCGATTCGGCGACCACAAGCCGTCGAACCCGCCTCACAACAACCAGTCTAGTCATTGACGGAGCCGGCTTCAAGGGTTTATGGATGCATTTTTCTTGATTTTTACTTCATGTATCGCCCACCCCGGTAGTTGCGGCGGAGCTCGGATACGTAGGACCGTCCCAAGGTCTTCGCATTCTCGGCCAGCCATTCGCTGAGGCGTGTGGCTCCGGCGGGTTCGCTCCGGGAGACGAGGAGGCCTGCCATGAGGCCGTCTATCTCGCTGCGGGTGAGGACAACGTCGCGGACCGCGTAGCCGACGAGCTTCGTCAGCGCGAAGCCGATGCGCGGGCTGACGTGCAGGACCTTGGGCCGACGCCCCATGAACAGGGCGACCAGCCGCGCCAGCTCTTCGAACGAATACTCGTCAGGGCCTACGGCGTCGAGGACCGCGTTGCCGGATCCCGCGCCTGCATTGACCGCGATGTCAGCGACGTCGCCGACGAACACTGGCTGAACGGGGTATGCGCCGTCGCCGAATATCGGGAAGATAGGGAAACGGCGGATGGCCCAGGCGATGTTGTTCAGGAGCACGTCCTCGGAGCCGAAGACGAGCGTCGGCCTGATTATGGCGTAAGACAGCCGGGAGTCTCGGATGGCCTGCTCGACGAAGCCCTTGCCCTTGAAGTATGGCAGCGGCGAATCGGCGGAGGCGTTCGTGATGCTGACGTGTACGATGCGCTCGACCCCGGCCGATTCGGCGGCTTTCACCAGGATCTTCGTGTTCTCGACGGCAGCCTGGAAGGTAACAGGGCCCTTCTCGAAGCGTATCCAGTACGTGTTGTAGAGCGTGGATGCGCCCTCCAGGCTGCGGCGCAGCGCGTCGGGGTCATCGAAGCTCATCGGCGCGGCCTCGATCCGGCTGCCGGCGGGGCCGGGCCGCCTCGTGATTGTCCTGACGCGCGCGCCCTTCGCCAGGAGGCGGGCCGCGATGTGCCTGCCAGTGTAGCCGAATGCTCCGGTGACTATGTTCAGGGACTGTTCGGGCATGGCCTATAGACCGTGGGAGCGCCCCTACGGTTACTTGGTGTCGCCGCTGCGATTGCGTGGTTGGGTCGGCGCGTCATGCCACTGCGAACGTCGAGCCGGCAGGGGTCTTGGTAACCTCGATGCGAACCGGGAAGGCCTCCTTCACCTGCTCGACGTGGGTTATGACGATGATCTTTTCGAAATCGGATTGGACCGACTGGATGGCCTCTTTGAGGTGTTCCTGGCCGTTGGCGTCGAGTGAGCCGAACCCCTCGTCAATGAACAGGATGGGCAGCGGAGCGCCTGACCTGCGCGCCAAGAGCTTCGAGAGCGCGATGCGCAGGGCGAAGTTTATCCTGAAAGCCTCGCCGCCGCTGAACATCTCGTAGCTGCGCGTGCCTACCTCGTCCGAGATGCTGATGGCGAGCTCTTCGGACCGGACTCCGCGGCTCCGGCGGCCTTCGAGCACCTGGAGCTTGAGGAACATCCGGTTTTCGGTGAGCCGGCCCAGGATCTCGTTGGCTTCATCCTGCAGCTGCGGAATTGCGCGCTCTATCATGAGGGCCTGGATGCCGTTGCGTCCGAATGCGACGGCGAGCTCGTCGTATATGGACTTCTCGTCGGCCAGGCCCTTGCGTTCCGCCTCCAGCTGACGGGTCTCTGCCTCGAGGCGGTCAAGGCGCTCCAGCTCCTGCAGCAGGCGCTCCTTCTCGACGGCGGCTCTGCGTACCTGGTCTTCCAGTGAATCGCGGGACCTCTCGGCGTCGGCTAACTCCCGCTCCCTGGCGGGGATAGAATCTACGTCGGCGCGCAGGGCGTCGCAGCGTTCGAGGTCGGCCTCCAGCTCGGAGCGGCGTCTTGCCAGCATCTGGGTATCGGCGCGCAGGTCCTCCCGGTAGCGCGGCAGCCTTGTCTTTGCGTCCGAGAGATTCCGTGCGCTATCGTCGTAGTGGGCAAGCTCTTTGGCCTTGTCTTGGGCTGCGCGATGCTCTTGGGCGTCGTAGCCGAGATGGTCCATCTCGGCTCGCAGGGTCCGGAGGCCGGCCCGTTCCTCCTGCGCGAACGCCCCGGTGGAGATGATCCGGTCCAACTCCTCCAACTCCTTGCGCCGGGTGGGCAGCTCTTGGGCCGCCTGGTTCGCCGCCTCCAGCTCCGCGTCGAGGACGGCCTTGCCCGCCGCCGCCGCCGCGCGCCGTTGGGCCAGCTGGTCCTGCAATGCCTCGACCTCTTCTCTAGCGTCGGCGAGACGTCGCTCTATCGCGCGGCGCAGGTCTGGGTCGTACTCCACACCGGCAAGCTCCTCGTCTATCAGCCGGATCTCTGTCTTTTCATCATGGGCGAAGCTGCCAGCGCGGAGGTTGCTTTCGAGCTCGACGCGCCACGCTTCTGCGGTTACCAGCTCCTCCCTGGCCTTGCCCGCGTCGTGGAGCCGTGACTCCAAGTCGGCGCGTTGTCGAGCCGCCCTGCGGACGCGCTCGGCGAGGTTCTTGTCCTGCTGGCTTATCTGCGCCGATAGCCGGCTGCGGTTGGTTTCGAGCTTCTTGATATCCGCGCTGTTTTCGGAGTAGCGCCGCTTCTGGTCCTTGCCCTGGGCTTCGTACTCGGCCTTGAGATGCTGCTTGCCGTCGGGTCCCAGGGGATGCTTGCAGATTGGACACCGCGCTTCGTCTTCGTCCAGGATATCGAAGTTTCGGCGGGCATCCTGCATTTGGGCACGCAGGTCCTCGTTCGCTTGACGGATATACGCCATACGGCTGTCCATGCTCTCCCGCTCGCGCCGGCTCGCGTCCAGTTCTTCGCTATCAGCGGCCAGCTTGGACTCCAAGCCATCCAGGTCTTCGAGCTGCCGCTCGGTAGGCCCGAACGCGGCGGCGGCCTGCTTCAGCTCGGCAACCCTGCGCGCCTGCCGATCGACCTGGCCCTCCAGCTGCGTCCGCAGGACGGCGACCTCGCGCTCGACGCCGGCCTTGCGCGCCTCTATCTCGCGCCTCGTCTCCAGTGCCCTGTTCAGGGCGTCCAACTTCTCGCCCAGCTCCCGGGTCGCGGCTCTCTGCCGCTTGACGTCGGATTCCAGGCCGGCCAACGCCTTCCGCTCTTCCGCGATGTCCGCGAGCTCGGACTCGATCTCCTCTCGCCGGTTTGCCTTGGGCTCCAGGTCACGCGCTATCCTGGAGCGGACTCGCTGACTGTCGCCGGTGAGGCGAGCCCGCTCGACTGCTATCGCCTCGTTCAGGCGTGCCGCTTCCTGTTCGAGGCGTGCGGCCGCGAAGGCCGCGTCCTGGAGACGCTCGACTTCGAGGCGGACTCTGGACAGGGACTCGAAGCCCTGTTGAATCTCTGGCTCGCGCGCTATCAGCGCCTCTGCGTCGGCGACGCCCTTGAGATGGCCCGCGACCCGGCTATCGAGGTCGGCTATCTCTGTCTGTGCGCTGGTCGTCCGGCGCTGCAGCTCTTCGAGCTCGCTCGCCCTGGCGCGCAGGGCGGTGACGGAGCCGTGAAGTTCTCGGTGCAGGGCTTGGGCCTGCCGACGCCGTGATTCTAGGTCTTCGAGCCCTGCGCTCACCGCTTCGAGGGCTTTTTCGTGGTCGGGGCGGCGAGCGGCCTCCTGTTTGCGAATCTCGATGCGGCTGTCGGCGCTCTGTATCTTCTCCTGGACGCGCTTGCCGCGGCCCTTGGCCCGCTCTTCCAGCGTCTCGTAGTAGGCGAGGTCGAGCGTCTCGGCTAATATCCTCTTGCGTTCGGCGGGCTTGGCGGCTGTGAACATGTCTGCCCTGCCCTGGAGTAGGAAGGCGGTGTTGACGAAGGTTTCGTACTCCATGTGCAGGATTTGGACGATGCGCTTCTCCGTCTCGCGCACCGAGTTGTCAGAGATTGGCGTGAAGCCGTTGTCCGACGAGAGCTGAAGCTCGAGGATGGTGTGGCCCTGCTTGCCTCGGCGGGCGTACTTGCGGCTGACCCTGTAACGCTGCGACCTGGCCGAAAACTCCAGGTCAACGGCCATGTCTTCGAGCCCCTGGTGTACCAGTTCGTCCTGGGTCCCCGCGCGAGACTTGCCCCAGAGCGCCCAGGTTACAGCGTCCAGGAGGGCAGACTTGCCGTGCCCGTTGTCCCCGCAGAGGCAGGCGACGTGGATGCCTTCGAGGTCGAGCGCCGGGACCCCGTCCCGGTAGCACATGAAATTCTTGACGTGGAGCTTGAGAGGAATCAATCGAAGAATCCCCGGTCCTGTTCGGCAAGCCGCTTCTTCGCCTCCGCGGTATTGAAGCGTATGCCAAGGCCGGGTGTGTCCCATACCTCTATGAAGCTATCGCGGACGATGGGGTCGGGCAGGCCCTCGATTATGTCGCGCCACCATTCAGGCTTGGCGGCTGGGTATTCGAGCGCGATGAAGTTCCGGGGCAGGGTTGCGGCGAGATGGACGTGCGCCGCCAAGCCGATCAGGCCGTCCGCGACGCCATGCGGCGCTATCAGGATGCCGTGCAGGTCGGCGTACTCCGCTATCCACTTCGTTTCGGCGATGCCCCCAACGTCCAAGGGGTCCGGGCCTATGATGTTCACGGCCCTCTGCTCGATGAGCCCCTGGAAGTTCTGTCTCAAGTATATCTGCTCGCCCGTGTGTATGGGCGTGGATGTGCTGGACGTAACCTCCCGGTAGAGCTCGGGCTGGACGTAGGGCGTGTAGTCGCCGCTGAGCATGTCTTCCAGCCACATGACGTTCAGGGGCTCGACCGCCTTTGCGAGCCTGATAGCGTCGGGCGCCGTGAAGCCGGGCCCGCAGTCCAGCGCAAGGCCAACCTCGTCGCCGAGCGCCCCCTTCATCGCCTCGATGCAGGCCACGACGTGCGCAAGCCCGCGCTCGGTCATCAGCCCGCCCTGCATGAATCGGACGCCGGGCTGCGCTTCCCCGTAGTAGAAATCCGGGACCGTGTCGGCCATCTCGCTGTGAAAGGCGATCCCCTGCTTGATGATGGAGAAGCCCTCAGGGGACTCCTTCATCCTCGCCATGTTCTCGGCGTAGTGGTCGGGAGATTGGCCCTCCATCGGAAACCTGACTCCGCCGTTATAGACGCGGACCCTATCCCGCACCTTCCCGCCCAGCAGCTTGTACACGGGCAGGCCGGCCGCCTTGCCCGCAATGTCCCAGAGGGCGACCTCGATGGCGCTGACCGCGGAACCCCATGGCTTGAAGCTCCCCAGCCTGCGGATCCTGCTCACGACGCGCTCCACGTCGGTGGGGTCCTGGCCGATGATGTAGTCGCGGTAGTAGAGGACGTGCGGCTTGAGGTGCGGCTTTGCCCATTCGGCCTGGCCCAGGCCGTCAATGCCCTCGTCGGTCGTCACCCGGACGACTGGGCTTCCGCCGATTACGGCGCATTTCAGGTCGGTGATCTTCATGGCTGGTCCTCGCGGCTCATGGCTTTCATCGGAATTGGAAGGAGTAGAGCCTAGCGTTCTTGAAGTATATACGCAGCTTGAGCGGAGCGCCCCGGAGGGCGGACAGGTCGGAGCCGCCGTTCCAGGATACTACCTGGCTGGCGCCCGTCTCGGTTATCGGGTCGGCGTCGTCGAACCCGTAGCCTGGGATCGGCTCGTGGTTGGGGCTGAGCAGCTGGACCCGCGCCTCGCAGGGGCCTGCAGAGCTGCCGCCCTGCGCGGCTGACTTGACGTTGAGATGCAGCCTGCTCCCAGAAAAGCCGAAGGAGCGGGTGGTAACCTGGCTGAAAGCGGCCCGCCAAGCCTGCTCGGAGACTCGGCCGCTGCGCTGCTTGTACAGGGACTCTATGTTGTCGGTGGGGTTGTCGTGGCCTATATCGGTGGGCACGCCCTTGCCGCCGTCCAGGGAAACGAAGCCGTCTATCGGGCTGACGGCCAAGCCGACCGCGCCCATCGCCTTGTCGCCGAGCTCTACCGCAGTTTCGGGCGAGCGCCAGTTTATGCCGTGGTAGAAGGTGCATATCCGGTCGTCCAAGACGATTGGGACGCCGGCGTAGATGGAGTTGGAATCGAACGCCGAGGGAGTGTCCCCGCGCTGTATGAACGGCTGCCGGTAGCTGCGCTGGTAGTGAACCCCGTTCCTGCTGAAGGCCAGCTCGGGATGATGGGTAACGTTCGTCGTGTGGAATATCCAGAGCATCCCGATGTACCAGTCTTCGTATGTGATCGCGGGCATTGCGTAGAACTCGGTGTCCGGGGAGTCGCGCTCGTCGGGAACGAGTATGGTCTCCGGCTCGGTCCAATGGACTAGGTCGGGACTCTCCGCGCGGCCGATGAGCCGCTTGCCGATGGCGCTGCGCCTGTGCAGCGAGTTCTCCATGTGGACCGCGTAGACCTCGCGTATGGCGTCCCAGCCCATGAACATCGTGGGGCCCCATCGCCCATATCTGGGCCTGGTGTCAACGACGGGGTTGCCCTTGTAGGGCGTCCAGGAAAGCGCGTCCGGGGAGTAGAAGAGGTCTATGGTCATGCCCGGGGTCTGCGTGGAGCCCCAGCGCTTGAAGCCCTTGAAGCGCTTCGACGGGTCGGACTCGTGCTCGTCGTAGAACAGGAAGTGCATATACCTGTCCGGGGGGACGATGTTGTTATTCGTGGAGCCGTTGTACTCGTACAGGCCCAGGTTGGGCTTCTGCCAATTCACGCCGTCCTCGGAGACGGCGAGGCAGGCGTGGGTCTTGCCCTCTTCGACTTCCAGCTGGCCGTTGACGTACTTTGGCCTGACTTCCATGGCCTCGTAGAACATCTTGAACTCGCCCTCTTCGCGGTCGAAGAAGGCCCCGCGCGAGAGAGCGCCCCCGGTCCTGACGACGTTGCCTTCCCAAGGAAGCTCCGGGCGCAGGACCGGGTTGCCGTCCACCTTCTGGGCAGGGTTCAAGACCTGCTTGGTGTTGGTCATGCTCTCTATCAGGTAGTCGTCTATGAAGAGCTGCTTGGTGGTTCCGATTTCGAGCAACGCCATTGGTTCGCCTCCGCCAAGGATTGAAGGTAGGGCAACCTTGTTCGATGATACCTTATACCAAGTTGTCCTCGCGCCGCCACAGGAGGGCGAGAGGCGCTGTCCCCTCTCCCTCGACGGGAGAGGACTAGGGTGAGAGTGCCGTCCCGCCTTGTCCTCTCTCCCTCGACGGGAGAGGGCTAGGGTGAGGGTGACTCCCGGGCCTCGCCCCAAAAGGACCCCAGCCGTCCTGCCTTCATCCCCGCCTTGTCCCCTCTCCCTCGACGGGAGAGGGCTAGGGTGAGGGTGATTCCCCGGCCTCCCCCGAAAATTGCCCCCAAATTGCCCCATAGCGCCCCTTGACACCGCGAGAACAGCCGTGCTAGTCTGGTAGACGGCTCGAAGGGGCGTATCCCAAACGAGCACAGATCCCACCTCTGCCTTTGGCATCATGCCGCCGCTGATGTTGGGACGGGAACACCCGCGGTATGGGAAGGTCCATCTGTGTTCGGCGCCTCGCCAGGAGGACGTAGTGCCAAATGCGTCTCCCCCGTTCCAGGTGCGGACTCTCGGACGACCGGGAGGACCGTAGCCAGCGCAGCCCGACGCCTTGGCGGGTGGAAGGTCCAAGCGCGAAACGCAGGCGGTCCCGCAAGGGCCCGTCAGCCGTCCGGGAAAGTTAGAGGAGGGGCTGCACCCCCAGTGTCGGCGGGCGATCGACGTCGGCATCCTCGAAGCAAGTACCGGAGTCACTGCCTTGCAAGGCAAACTCATCTCCCGCGAGAGCGGGAGAACCAGGAGTAGACAGGACGCGGGTCCCAAGACCCGCCAAGTACCCTCTCCCTCACGGGGGAAAGGGCCAGGGTGAGGGCAAACGCCCCGCCCTGCGCCCCTCCCCCGAAGGGAAGGGGCTAGGACAAGGGCGATTCCCCGCCTCGTCCCTACTCCCTAGACGGGAAAAGGGCTAGAGTGAGGGTGATAAGCCAGGCGCAGAAGCGGCTAGAACCCGCCAGAGCGCCAACCGAAAGGAGTCGGCCGAGACAACGCGACATAGACTCAGGAGCGCAGGCGTCCCGCCTGCCACCCCCCTCTCCCTGGTGAGAAAATCCAGGCGAGGGACACGTAGGGGCAACCCCAAGCGGTTGGCCCTAGTTCACGTTGCTCTGCGCGGCTACCCGGCCAGAACGACGCGGTAGAGCGGCAGCGGGAGAGCCATAGGAACTGTGGACGGCTGGGAGAGTTAGCGCCGGATGGCGCGCGGATTCAGCGCGTCGTTGACGCCGTCGCCCAAGAAGTTGAATCCGAACACCGAGATCGCCAGCACAAGTCCGGGCCCTATGATCAGGTACGGCTCCGTGAATACTCTCTGGAGGTTCTGGGCTATCATGGTGCCCCAGCTTGCACCGGGTGGCTGGACGCCGAGTCCCAGGAAGCTCAACGAGGACTCGGAGAGCATTATGCCCCCGATGCTCAGGGTTACCGCGACGACCACTGGCTGGATTGCGTTCGGCGCTAGGTGCTTGCGTATGATCTGCCAGGGCGAGAGGCCGAGGGCGACCTCGGCGCGGATGAAGTCCAGCTCGCGCAGGGTCAGGATCTGGCCGCGTATGAGCCGGGCGTAGCCCGACCAGTTCACCATTGCCAGGGCCCCGAACACCAGGAGGTAGTCGAGGATGACCGCGTTGTCCAGAAATCCCCATCCGGTCCTGGTCTGGAGCTGAGCTATCCACTCTGCCACAGGCCGCCTGAGAGTAACCGCCAGAAGCGCCGCTATCAGCAGATCCGGCAGGCCGTACAGGGTATCGACCACGCGCATCACGAGGTCGTCCACCCATCCGCCGTAGTAGGCTGCGACCGCGCCGAAGATAGTGCCCATGCTGACGCTGATAGTGAGCGTCACCACCGCCACGAGAACGGCGGTCCTCGCGCCGTGCAGTATCCGGCTGAACTGGTCTCGGCCTATCGTGTCGGTGCCCATCCAGTAGTCGCGGCTGGGAGGCTCCAGCCTTCGCTCGAGGTTTGTTGCGGTGAAGCTCTTTGGCGCGAGGAATGGGCCGAACACCGCGGTGAAGAGTACGAGGATGGCGATGCAGGCGCCTATCAGCGCGGCCCTGTTGCGCGCCAGGCGCGCCAGGCCGTCCATCCACAGGCTGCGCTGCTCGACGGCTTCGAACTCGTCGACGTCGGCGATCGCGGTAACCGCGCGGCGTTCGGACATTGGACTCACCCCAGCCTGACGCGCGGGTCGAGCGCGGCGTAGGTGAGATCGACCACCAGGTTCGCCGTTATGGTGAGGCTGGAGCCTATGACCGCGCCCGCCATGATAACCGGGAAGTCCCGCCCCTGGAATCCGCTGAGCGTGTAGAATCCAAATCCGGGAATCGCAAACACCAGCTCGACGAACGCGACCCCTGTAACGAGTCCCGCCACGATTAGCCCGGTCGAGGTCGCGACGGGTGTGAAGGCGTTCTTGATGATGTGCCGCGATATTACCCGGCGCTCCGCGAGGCCCTTCGCCCGCGCCGTCCGAACGTAGCCCTGCCCCAGCGTCTCCAGGACGCCGCTCCGCATCTGCCGAACCACTGTCAGCATCGGGCCCAGCGCCATGAGGAAAACAGGCATGATGACCTTCGTGCTCCAGAAGCCGTCCCAGCCGACAGGCGTGTTCATAACGTCCAGCCACAGCACGAAAACTATCATTAACAGCGGGCCCAGCACGAATACCGGCGTGGACTGCCCCGCTATGGTTGTGCCCACGACGAGGTAATCGACCCAGGTGTTTTGCTTGACGGCGGCGAGTATGCCCAAGGGGACGCCGAGGGCGAGCAGCAAGACGGCGGCGGCCCCGCCGAGCTGGGCCGATATGGTGAGGGTGGCCTTGACCTGCCTGCCTACGGAGATGCGGTCCAGTATAGACCTGCCGAGATCGCCCCGCAGCAATCCGCCGATGTAGTCGAAGAACTGCGTCCAAAAAGGACGGTCGAGGCCGTGCAGCTTTCGCAGGCGCTCTATCGCCGCGGGGTCAGGCTCCCCCAGCTCCTCGCCGTAGAACGTCCGCAGCGGGTCGCCCGGTCCGTAGAAGCCGAGTGCGAACGTCGCCAGCAGGATGACGAACAGGACCGGGATCGAGAAGAGGATACGCCGGAACGTGTACTTTAGCATTCGCGCCTCTAAAGCCCTGTCTCTACGGCAACCGGTAGGGGCGGGCTTGAAACCCGCCCCTACGGCGCCGTAGAGGATTGCAGTGTCTTATTGCGACCGGATGCTTAGCGGTAGTACTCGGCGTTCCCCCTGTCCCGGGTGGCGACCTTCCAGTAGGGCATGCCGATGTAGAACGCGCCGTTCTGTCCGAGGTGGTCCCAATCCCGCATCCATGGCTGCACCATGATGCCGACGTTGGACCCGAACTTGCCCTCTCCAATGATAGGCATGACTGGGTAGCTGTCGAGCCACTCCTTCTCGATTGCCTGGAACGCGGCGCAGCGGCCGGGGTCGTCCAGGGACAGCGACCGAGCTGTCGTCCACAGCTCCCGCATCCTGTCGGCGTTGGAGGGATGCATGATGCCGGCCGGCGTCGGAGCGTCGGGGTGGGTTATGCCCCAGAGGGCTGGGTCGGGGTCCGCGATGGCGGTTCCGCCACTGCGGCGGTATATGCCGACTTCCTCGCCTTCCGCCTGGCCGGACTCTCGCACCTCGATGTTCAAGGTGACGCCCAGGTTCTCCTTGAGCTGTTCCTGGATAACCTCGGCCTGCGAGACTATCACCGGCCGGAATACGGACACCGTCATAGCCGGGAGGGCGTCGGCGGAGCCGTATGAGGAGGCGGCGAGGGCTTCCTTGGCCATGTCTGGGTCATATGCCCAACCCGTGTAGTGTCCCTCTGGCTGCGCGCACGGGAACCCTGGGTTCATCAACTCCGTGGCGACGAAGTTGGCGGGCCAGAGCGTCTCGGTGATGGTCTTGTGGTCCGCCCCGTGCAGGAACGCCTTGCGAACGTTGATGTCATCGAACGGAGGCTTGGTCTGGTCGAAGGCGAAGTACCACATGCCTGCGGCCGGCGCCGGGCGGAAGAGCATGTCCATGTTCAGGTCGTGCCCCGGACTCATGATGTCGGCGATGTCCCCGAACGGGAACCCAACGTCGATCTCGCTGTTCCTGAACTGGATCTCCTGCACCTGCCGGTCTGGCACGTGCCTGATGTGGTAGGTGATGGAAGGCCGCGGCGGGTCCGTCCTCCACCAGTTGGGGGCGGGCGTGATGTCCACGTCCCTCGTCTCCGGATCATAGGTAACCTGGAAGGGCCCGACGCCGATGGGATGCTCGGCCCAGTTCTCGTCCGTCTTGGACTGCTCGAAGCCCTTGTGCACGCCCATCCAGCTGGTGGACATCTCGAGGGGGAACAATTCGTTCTGCCTGACAAGGTTGACCTGGAGGCGATGGTCGTCCAAGGCGACCAGCCCCTCGGCGGTCTCCGCGTCGCCGTTCACCACCGCCGCGCCGCCCACCATGTCCTTGACGTAGGTGATGATGCCGCCCCAAGGCGCCTGTTCGGCAGGCGTCGCGCTGAACTCCCATACCGCCTTCACGTCCGCCGCCGTAACCGGCGAGCCGTCGTGGAACACCGCGGCCGGGTCCAGGTGAAGGATGTACGACGTGCCGTCGGCGCTCTTGTCGTACGCCACTGCCAGGGAAGCCTGGGGTTGCAGGTCGTGGCCGGTGATGAAGGGCGACATGAACGTCCACTGGTTCCACGTCCGTCCATAACTGCTGCCCATCCTGCCCGGTATGACGTGCCTGATGGTCCCCGCCCAGGCAAGCGTGACCGACTGGTCCTGGTCGAGGGTCATGCCCACCCGCCAAGGCCTGGGGCTCTTGACGTCCTCCTCGAACGTGAATTCCGAGACTATGGTGCGGGTGTAGCCGGACATCACGGGCGGGAGGTCGAGCATCCGCTCCATCGGTTCGGGTGGGGGGGCCATTGCGGCAGCCGCGGCCTCCTTGGCCGCCGTGGCTGCGTCCTCGGCGGCCTTCTGTGCCCGCTCCACGGCCGCCTCGGTGGCGACCAGCGAGGCATTGACGATATTCTGGACGTCGGCGGCCGTCAACTGGCCTGCCGATGCACCCCGGACCGCGTCCTCGATGGAAGTTGCAAGCTCGGCCCTGGTGGGCACGCCTGCGGTGGCCCCATCGACCGCCGCCTCGACGAGCCTGGCGATCTGTTCGGCGCTCACTCCCTCAGGCACGGATGACGCGACCGCCTGCTGGACCAAGGGCCGGATTGCGGAGGCGTCGATCTGTGGAGGCGGCAGCGCCTGTACGGACGCATCCACTATCCGCTGGACCTCGGCGGCGGTGAGCTGGCCTGCGGTGGCGCTCTGCACGGCGCTGGTTACCGCGGACTCCACGTCGGCTCTCGATACCCCGGGCTGGGCCGAGGCCGCGACGGCCGCCTCGACCATCCGCTGTATCTCCCGCGGGTCCGTTCCCTCGGGCACCGCGTCGGCGACCGCCTTGGACACCGACGCATTCACCGAATCGCTGACGAGCTTGGCTATCTCCTCTGCGGACGGCCCCGCCGGAGCCGGCGCGGGCGCCTCGTCGCTGGCGCAGGCCAGCAGCGCTGCCAGGGAGACCAAGCCGCAAAGCAGCGCGACGAATTTCGTCATTCTAAGGGTGATGGACATCATGTTCCTCCTTTACTTCCTAGCATATTCATCTGCCATTCGACGACACGCCCGAATCTATCTTAGTTTGTCCGCAGATGTCAACACCTCGCTGTTGTGGGATGATACCATCGAGCCTAGGCGATAGTGATTCGCGCACCTGAACAGAAGGAGGGATTGACGATGCCAACCCGTCCGATTCGTCTGATGATAGTGGCCGCGCATCCTGCGGACAGCTTCGACCAGGCTGGGGGCACGCTGGCGCACCACGCCGCGAGAGGGGACAGCGTTACGGCGGTGGTAACGACAACGGGGGTACGCTCGCACCACTGGGAGCTTGCCGAGAAGAAGCGTGAGATGGGGGCGGAGTTCGACGTGGAGGCGTCCGTACAGAAGGCGGTGAACGAGAAGCTGGAGGAGGTGCGGGCGGCGTGCCGCATCATGGGGTTCGAGGACGTGAGGGACTTGGGGTTCGAGGACGACGACATCCTGGTGACACAGGACAAGATAGAGGCCATCGCGGACGTGATCCGCGAGGTGAAGCCGGACGTGCTGATAGGCCATCATCCGTATGAGAGCGGCGGGTTCAAGATGCATGGGACCGTGGGGCAATGCACCATCTACGCCTGGCAGCTTGCCCAGGGAACAGGGCGCGGCACGCAGGAGCGGCACCCTGTGCCAGTACTCTACTTCATGAACCCGACGGCATACGTCGGCAACAACAGCCTGGAGTACGCCGGAACCTCCCGGACCGACCTCTACGTCGACATCACCGACGTCATCGAGAGGAAGGTGAAGGCGCTGGACATGATAACGAGCCAGTTCTACGGGGGGCCTTACTCGCGCAAGCGGTCGGAGACCTCGGACGGGGCATACGGCCAGGCCGCTTCGGTAGCCTACGCCGAGCCGTTCCAGCGGTTCCAGCCCCAGGTCCTCTACTACCTGCCGATAACGGAGCATGAGCTGGAGGCGCGCGATGAAGGGCCTGGGTTCGGGATGGCGCGGCGCGGCGAGGTTGTAGGGGGGCTGATGCCGCTGCCGCCAGGTATGGAGTACACGTCCGCGAGCCGCGTGGCGAAGGAGAAGTACACTACATAGGCGCTCCGTCCATCCTAAATATGGATGGGTAGGCAGTCCCGCCTTATCCCCTCTCCCGTCAAGGGAGAGGGTTAGGGTGATTCAGGACGCCAATACTACATTGAAGCAGTAACAGGCGCTCCGGGCGTCCGTGATAGTTGTGGACACGACCTTGATGGCGCGTCAGTCTCATTAGACCAAGTAAGGAGCAGGACCAATGGCAGAGCCCAAAGTTGCCGATATGTCGCTCGACGAGTTCAGGGAGATTGTCCGTGAGGCCGTTGTGGAAGCGGTCTCAGAAATTATTGTTGATCCCGACCAGGGCCTGGATCTGCGCGATGACTTCGAAGAGGAGCTTCGACACTCGCTTGCCACAGCAGCATCGGGAGAGAAGACGGGCGCAGTAGTGGAAGCCTGAGGTTGACCCTTGACTGAGAAGAAGCGGGATTTTTCGGCGTTGCTGCGGGCGGCCCCCCCTAGGCCGGGCGTGTACCTGATGCGGGACGCGGCTGGGGGCGTCCTCTACGTGGGCAAGGCCGGGAGCCTCCGCAACCGGTTGCGGAGCTACTTCGCGAAGAAGGCGAGCCTTGCGCCGAAGATCAGGAAGATGGTCCCGCAGGTGGCCGACTTCGAGTTCATCCTGACCGAGTCGGACGAGGAGGCGGTTCTCCTGGAGTGCAACCTCATCAAGGAGCACAAACCGCTCTACAACGCGCGGCTGAAGGACGACAAGAGCTACCCGTTCATAAAGATAGACACGACGGAGGATTTCCCAAGGGTCTACTTCACCAGGGGGACGGCGGACGACGGCTCGCTCTACTTCGGACCATACGCCAGCGCGTACAGCGTTCGCAGGACGCTGGCGCTGCTCAAGAAGCTCTTCCCGTACCGCTCCTGCGCGAAGACCATCACGGGCGCGGACCCGCGTCCCTGCCTGGACTACCACATCCACAGGTGCGTCGGGCCGTGCATAGGCGCGGTGGACAAGGACGAGTACGGGAGCGTCATCAGGCAGGTTACGCTCTTCCTGAAAGGCAAGACGGACGCGGTAGCCAAGCAGGTCGAGGGCCAGATGCGCGAGGCTGCCGAGAGACTCGATTTCGAGCGGGCGGCAGTCCTGCGAGACCAGCACAAGGCCATCGAGAAGGTCAGCGCCGGCCAGAAGGTGCTGCACTTCAGCCCGGAGAGCGTCGACGTCATAGGGCTGGCGGCGGAAGGGGACGAGGCATGGGTGGAGGTCTTCTTCATAAGGCAGGGCAAGCTGGTCGGCAGGGACAATTTCATAATGGCCGGCACGGCTGAGGACGAGCCGGGCTCGGTAGTTACCGCGTTCATCGAGCAGTTCTACAGCGCAAGCCCATTCGTCCCGCCGAGGATACTCATCCAGCATCAGGCGGTCGAGGCGGAGGCCCTGGAATCGTGGCTGGGGCAGAAGCGGCGGGGGACGGTGAGGGTCCATGTTCCGCAGCGCGGCGAGAAGCGCAAGCTGATGCGGATGGTCGAGGAGAACGCGGCCGAAGGGCTGGAACAGCTGCGCGTCCGTCAGATGGCCCGGGGCGATACGGAGGCGGGCATTGGGGAGCTGCAGGACGCGCTGGGGCTGCCTCGTCCGCCGAGGCGCATCGAGTGCTACGACATCTCCAACATCCAGGGTACGAACCCGGTGGGCAGCATGGTCGTATTCGAGGACGGCAAGCCAAAGACGGCGCACTACCGGCGGTTCAAGATCAAGACCGTGGAGGGCGTGGACGACTACTCGATGATGCGCGAGGCGCTGACGCGGAGGTTCAAGCGGCTGGGCAAGGCGGGCGGCGAGAACGGCGGCGGGGAACATGGGGCGTGGGGAATAGCGCCCGACCTAGTGCTGATAGACGGCGGCAGAGGGCATCTGGGCGCTGCGCTGCAGGTGTTCCTGGAGCTGGGCGTGGATTCGATTCCGCTTGCGAGCCTGGCAAAGGAGAACGAGGAGCTGTTCGTGCCGGAGACGCCAGACCCCATAAGACTGCCGAGGAGCTCGAAGGCGCTATTCCTAGCGCAGCGTGCGAGAGACGAGGCGCATCGGTTCGCGGTTACGTTCCACCGCCAGCGGCGGTCGAAGAAATCGGTGTCGTCGGCGCTGGACGGCGTGCAGGGGATAGGCCCCAAGCGCCGCCGAATGTTGCTGCGTCGGTTCGGCTCCGTGCGGGGAATACGCGAGGCGTCCACGGAGGAGGTAGCCGCCGCGCCCGGCATGACCATGAAGCTGGCTGCAAGGCTCAAGGAGTACCTGTAAGCGCCAGCCTGAGCCTATCGCGTCGAGATTGCCGGGACGCCCTTCTTCTCCAGCAGCGCCGTGAACTCCGGAATGGCTGTGTCCAGAATGTCCTGCGCGTCGTCGAACTGGGCCTGGAGGCGGGCCGTGAGGTCGTCGAGGAGCTCGTAGGACGAGGCGGTTGGCGGCCAGTCGGCGCTGGCTACTATTCCCATCAGCTCCTTGAGCTTGGCGTAGAGGCCGACTGGGATGCCCCTGGGCTGGGGGCCTGCGGACCTGAAGGGGGCTATCTCGTTCTCGATGTCGGAGAGCCTGTCGCGGATTTTGGCGGCGGCCTCGCCTATCTGCTGGGCGGCGTCGGATCCAGCGGCGCGCGCTTCCCATTCGTCCAGCTGCGTCTTGACGGACCTGACCTGGAGTACGCGGTCCCGGGCCTCCTCGTACTTGTCGCGGATTCGGAGCTGGAGGGCGAGCTGCTGGTCGAGGTCGTCCTGGGTTGCGCTGGACCTGGGGTCCACGTCCACCTGGAGCGGCGCCGTATGCCGCTCGCCGTTCGCGGTGAGGCGGACGGTGTATGCGCCCGGCGCGGCGAGAGGGGCCATCGTCTTTGCGCCGAACGGGCTTGCGCCGCCGGCTTCGTCGGGAAGGTCATTGGAAGCGGCGTGGTAGAGGTTCCACCAGGCGCGGTTCAAGCCGGGGGTGACGGCGAGCTTGTCCGGGCCATCGTCGGCGTCGGCTGTGAAGCGGCGGATTGCCGCGCCGCTGGCGTCGAGGATTTCGAGGGCGGCATCGCCGCCGGGGTTGTCGGGGAGAATGAAGTCTATGGCTACCCCTTCGGGCGGGTTCGAGCCGGCGGTGAGTCCTATGCGGCGTGTGGCGCCGTCGGGAGCCTGCGATTCGAGCCAGTCGGCGGGAGCGCCCAGCACGTCGCTGGCGTAGTGCTTGCCGGGGCCGGATTCGGCGATGCTTCCCGCCTGTTTCATGAATCGGACGGCGGGCCGAGGGCGGAAGAGGCGCGCGGCGCCCAACGGGTTGTCGGCTGCCTGGCGGAGGGGGCTGAGGTCGTCGAGTATCCAGAAGGAGCGGCCGTGAGTGGCTGCCGCGAGGTCGCCGTCCTTGACCGCGAGGTCGTATATGGGCGCGACAGGCAGGTTGAGCTGCAGGCGCTCCCAGCTGCCGCCGGCGTTGATGGATGCGTACACGCCGGTCTCCGTGCCGGCGTAGAGCAGGCCGGGCCGCTCCGGGTCTTCGCGCACTACGCGGGTGAAGTCGTCTTTGGGAATGCCGTCCACGATGAGCGTCCAGGTCTTGCCATAGTCGGCGGTCTTGTATATGAAGGGGCGGTTGTCGTCGAGCTTGTACCTCGTGGCGGCTAGGTACGCGGTTGCGGCGTCGTGGCGGGAGGGCTCGATGACGCTGACCATCGTCCATTCCGGCAGCGCCGCCGGGGTGACGTTCGTCCAGGACGCGCCGCCGTCCTGCGAGACGTGGACGAGCCCGTCGTCGGCGCCCGCCCAGAGTAGCCCGGGTTGGACTGGCGATTCGGCGAAGGCGTATATCGTGCAGTAGATCTCGGCCCACGGCCCCTCGGAGGTGATAGGGCCGGACAGCTGCTGCTTGTCCGGGTCGTTGCGGGTAAGGTCCGGGCTGATGGCGCGCCAGTTAGCGCCCTCGTCCGTGGACTCGAAGGCGACGTTGCCCGTGGCGTAGAGCTTGTCCGGGTCGTGCGGGGAGATGACGATGGGAAACTCCCAGCCGAAGCGGTACTTGTACTCCTTCGGGGGCGAGTTCTGGTAATACTCGGGCCAGACCATGATGACCCGCGCCTGCCCGCTGGCGTGGTCGTAGCGCATGAGCGTTCCGCCGGGATATGACGAATAGACGACGTTGGGGTCGGTGGGCTTGACGGCGACCTTGCCGCTTTCGGATAGGCCGATGGTGTGGCAGTCAGCCCAAGGGATGAATCCCTTGATGGATCGGCTCGGAACGCTCACGGCGCTGTTGTCCTGCTGCGCGCCATAGACGCGGTACGGGACCTGCGTGTCCGCCGTCACAGAATATAGCTGCGCCGTTGGCTGGTTGTATATCGAGCTCCAGGTATCGCCTCCGTCGTAGCTCACGCACGCGCCGCCGTCGTTGCCCTCTATCATGCGGCGCGGGTCGTTGGGGTCTATCCAGAGGTCGTGCTGGTCGGAGTGAGGCATGGTTATCTTGTCGAACGTCCTGCCCCCGTCGGTGGAGCGAAGAACGTCGGGGGCTAGGACGTACACCGTGTCAGGGTCTTGCGGGTCGGCGAATACGTGGGTGTAGTACCAGGGCCTGCTGCGAACGCCCTCGCTGTCGTTCAGCTTCTGCCAGGACGCCCCGCCGTCGTCCGAGCGGAACAGCCCGCCATCCTCCGCCTCGACCAGCGCCCATACTCGGCCGGTCCTCGCGGGGGAGACTGCGACGCCTATGCGCCCGACGACGCCTTCGGGCAGTCCGGGGTTCCGGGTGATGTCGTCCCAGGAGTCGCCGCCGTCGGTGGAGCGGTATAGGCCGCAGTCTGGGCCGCCGCTGTTCATGGCCCAGAAGGAGCGCCTAGCCTGCCACATGGATGCGTAGAGCACGCGCGGGTTGCCGGGGTCCATGCATAGGTCGGCCGCGCCGGCGTCCTCGCTCCTGTACAGGACGCGCTCCCACGCTTGGCCGCCGTCCTTCGAGCGGAACACGCCACGCTGTCCGCCTGACCCAAAGGCGTGCCCGAAGGCGGCGGCGTACACGAGGTCGGGGTCGTCCGGATGGACGCGGACGCGGGAGACGTGCCGGGTGTCGTCGAGGCCGAGATGCGTCCAGGTCTTGCCGGCGTCGGTTGATCTGTACACCCCGTCGCCGTGAGTAACGTCCACGCGGATGCAGACCTCGCCCATCCCGGCGTACACGACGTTGGGGTCGGACTGGGCGACGGCGATTGCGCCGACGGATGCGGTCTTGAAGTGGCCGTCGGATACGTTGCGCCAGTATGTCCCGCCGTCTGTGGACTTCCAGACGCCGCCCGCGACTGAGCCGAAGTAGAAGACGCGCAGGTCAACGGGGTCGCCCGCGACGGCGACGACACGGCCGGCGCGGTACGGGCCGATGCAGCGCCATTCGAGCGCGCCGTCGAGCATGGCTATGGGCGATGAGGCGTGCGAGGGCATTGGCGTCAACCGCCTGTGGTTCAGGATTTCGCCAGTATGGGCTGGCTGGATGGTGAGTATATTACAGGAATTGTGGATTGAGGGAGCGGCGTTACCTGCTCGGCGCCATCTCCTCGGCGAGGACCTTGCGGAGGTCGGCTATCTGGTCGCGTAGTAGGGCGGCCGTCTCGAACTCCAGGTTCTTCGATGCCGTCTTCATCTGCTTCTCCAGGTCCTTGACGAGGCGGTGGAGCTCGTCCTTGGGGAGGTCGATCTGGCCGGCGTAGGGGGTCTTGGTTTCCGCGACGGCCTTCTGTATCCCCTGGGGCGTGATGCCGTGCTTCTCGTTGTATCGCTTCTGGACTCGCTCGGTAATGTCGTGGACGGCCTTCTGTATCCCCTGGGGCGTGATGCCGTGCTTCTCGTTGTACCGCTCCTGGGCTCGCCGCCGCCGCTCGGTCTCGTCTATGGCGCGCCGCATGGAGGCGGTGATGACGTCGGCGTACATGACGACCCGGCCCTCGACGTGCCGGGCGGCGCGTCCGATGGTCTGGGTGAGCGAGGTCGAGGAGCGCAGGTAGCCCTCCTTGTCGGCGTCGAGGATGGCGACGAGGCTGACTTCGGGCAGGTCGAGTCCCTCGCGGAGCAGGTTGATGCCGACGACCACGTCGTACACGCCGAGCCGGAAGTCGCGCAGCACCTCGCTGCGTTCCAACGTGTCTGTCTCCGAGTGTAGGTGATGCGCGCGGATGCCCGCCTCGCGCAGGTAGTCAGCCAGCTCCTCCGCCATGCGCTTGGTGAGGGTGGTTACCAAGCAGCGCTGGCCGTTGTCTATCCGTGCCCGAATGCGGTAGAGCAGGTCGTCTATCTGGCCTGAAGTCGGCATGATTTCGATCTGCGGGTCCGACAGGCCCGTCGGCCTGATGAGCTGCTCGACGACCTGCCGCGAGCGCTCGAACTCGTAGGGGCCCGGCGTGGCGGAGACGTACACAGTCTGTCCAGCGCGCTCCTCGAACTCCTCGAAGTTCAGCGGGCGGTTGTCGAGGGCGGACGGGAGCCTGAAGCCGTGCTCGACCAGGACCTCCTTGCGGGACCTGTCGCCGCCGTACATGGCGCGGATCTGCGGGATGGTCATGTGGGACTCGTCTATGAAGAGCAGATAATCTTTAGAGTCGAGTCCCAAGGATTTGGCAGCCTTCATGAAGTAGTGGATCAGCGTGTGCGGAGTGCTGCCCGCCTCCCTCTGGGCGAGGTGGCGGGAGTAGTTCTCGACGCCGGCGCAGTACCCCGTTTCGCGGAGCATCTCGAGGTCGTAGCGGGTCCGTGATTCGAGGCGCTGCGCTTCGAGGAGCTTGCCCTCCGCGCGCATACCGCCCAAGCGCTCCTCCAGCTCGACTTGGATGTCCGCGATAGCCAGCTCCAGCTTCTCTTCGGACGTTACGAAGTGCTTGGCGGGGTAGATCTCCACGTCCTCGCGGTCGCCGAGTATCTCCCCTGTGAGGGGGTCCAGCTGCGCGATGCGCTCGATCTCGTCGCCCCAATACTCGATGCGGACGGCCATTTCGTTTTCGTACGCGGGGACGATTTCGAGGGTGTCGCCGCGGACGCGGAAGTTGCCGCGCGACATGTCGTAGTCGTTGCGCTCGTACTGCATGTCCACGAGCTGGCGGATGAGGAGGTTCCGGCTGCGTTGCTCCCCCCGGCGGATGTACGCCACGAAGCCCTGGTACTCCTCCGGCGAGCCGAGCCCGAATATGCAGGAGACGGACGCGACTATAAGCGCGTCTCGGCGCGTGAGCAGGGCGCGGGTGGCGGAGTGCCTGAGGCGGTCCAGCTGCTCGTTGATGTCGGCTTCCTTCTCGATGTACGTGTCGGTGCGGGGCACGTAGGCTTCGGGCTGGTAGTAGTCGTAGTAGCTGACGAAGTACTCGACGGCATTGTGGGGGAAAAATTCCTTGAACTCGGTGGAGAGCTGCGCGGCGAGGGTCTTGTTGTGCGCTATCACGAGAGTCGGGCGCTGGAGCCGCTCGATGACGCACGCCATCGTGAAGGTCTTGCCGCTGCCGGTCACGCCGAGAAGGGTCTGGTGGCGCAGGCCCTCGTCCACCCCGGCCGCGAGATCGGCGATGGCCTGCGGCTGGTGGCCCGTGGGCTGGAAGTCGGATACTACCTCGAACGCGGGCATGGGTCAGAGCCAGAGCGCCTCGACCGGCGCGAGGCGATGTTCCACGGTGTTCACGACGAGGAGGAAGGACTGAAGCGTGACCGCGCCAATTATGGGCGGGGCGGCCGGTTCACCGAAGACGCATATGGCGGTGCGCTCCTGTCCGGCGAGTTCGACTCGGACTTCTCCGATGTGCCTGCGCTCTATCTCGCCGTTGGCGAGGCGAAGGGCAACGACCTGGAACGGCTCGACACCCAGCCGTTCCAGCAGGGCGCGCGGCGCGGTCATGAAGGTAGCGCCCGTGTCCACCAGCGCGTCCACGGTCTCGGAGTCGCGCCTGTCGTCAGAATATAGGGTGATGGGATGCGTGAAGTTGCCCAAGGACGCTCCTGTGGGATGGATAGAAGAATGATAGCGGATTGCATACGGCGCGGGCTAGAGCTTCCGGCCTTTGAAGGCGGGACGCAAACTACATTGAAGCAAGCGCTGGGGTCAATCGCTGGCGCAGAGGTCCAGGCCCAGGTCGCGCAGGTCGTTGTTTTCGACGCGGATCAGGGCTGCGGGTATGCAGCCGGTTAGCTGGTTGCCTGCGAGTGTCAGCCTTTCCAGGTTCACGAGATTGCCAAGCTCAGGCGGGATCTGTCCTGTCAACTGGTTGCCGTGGAGGTCTAGGCTCCCCAGATTGGCGAGGTTGCCAAGTTCTGACGGAATTTGTCCTGTCAACTGGTTGCGATAGAGCCATAGCCGTTCTAGGTTCACGAGATTGCCAAGCTCAGGCG
Organism: uncultured Dehalococcoidia bacterium; assembly: GCA_958296115.1. GTDB lineage: Bacteria > Chloroflexota > Dehalococcoidia > Lucifugimonadales > CAJWER01. The sequence continues at coordinate 163,839 of OY282442.1, read as the reverse complement.
GGATCTGTCCTGTCAGTTGGTTGCCACTGAGACCCAGGCTCCCCAGATTGTCGAGGTTGCCAAGTTCAGGCGGAATTCGTCCTGTCAACTGGTTGCCATAGAGCCATAGCCGTTCTAGGTTCACGAGGTTGCCGAGCTCAGGCGGGATCTGTCCCGTCAGTTGGTTGCCACTGAGGTCCAGGCTCCACAGATTGGCGAGGTTGCCAAGCTCCGGAGGAATCTCGCCCGTCAGCTCGTTGTCTAAGAAATTCAACAAGACCAGGTTGGCAAGGTTTCCGAGGTCTGGAGGAATCTGTCCTGTCAACTGGTTGTTAAAGAGCCGCAGCCGTTCCAGATTTGTGAGATTGCCAAGTTCTGGTGGGATCTGGCCCGTCAGTTGGTTGCCATAGAGTACCAAACTCTGAAGATATGCAAGGTTGCCGAGTTCAGGCGGAATCTGGCCCGTCAGTTGGTTGCCTTCGAGCCATAGCCGTTCTAGGTTCACGAGGTTGCCAAGTTCTGGAGGAATCTGTCCCGCCAACTGGTTGTCACTGATATCCAGATCTTCCAGATTAGCGAGGTTGCCGAGTTCAGGCGGAATCTGTCCCGTTAGTTGGTTGCCGTCGAGCATCAAACTCTTTAGGTACGCAGGGTTGCCAAGTTCTGGAGGAATCTGTCCCGTGAGTCGGTTGCCATAGAGCCAGAGCCGTTCCAGATTGGCGAGGTTGCCAAGTTCGGGCAGAATCTGTCCCGTCAACTGGTTGTCACTGAGATCCAAATCTTCCAGATTAGCGAGGTTGCCGAGTTCAGGCGGAATCTGTCCCGTCAACTGGTTGTCACTGAGATCCAGATCACCTAGATTAGCGAGGTTGCCAAGTTCAGGCGGAATCTGTCCCAACAGTTGGTTGTTGCCGAGCCATAGCTGTTCCAGATTGAGGAGATTGCCAAGTCCTGGCGGAATCTGTCCCGTCAGTTGGTTGCCGCCGAGCGATAGCACATACAGATTTGCGAGGTTGCCCAGATTGGTTGGGACCTGTCCTGTCAACTGGTTGTCGCCTAGGTCCAAGTAACCCAGACTTGCGAGGCTGCCTAGTTCAGGTGGGACTTGGCCCGTCAACTTGTTGCCTCTGATATTCAGCTCCGTCACTCGTTTCGGCGAGCCGCCTATGGCGACCCCCTGCCACCATCCGAAGGGCCTGTCCACGCTCCAGTCCAGGCTCGCGGTTCCTGCAAGGGCATCGCCTGCTGCCAGCAGCGTATTGCAGTCGCTGACCAGGCCGGGGTTCTGATGGGGGTTCAGCACGACGAAGCCGTTGGCGCAGGGACCGGTTGCGCGGATGACGGGTGTGGGAGCGCTGGCTGGTGGTTGATGGTCGGGGTCGCCTGCGACCAGGATTCGCCACCTGCCGCCGCCCTGGGAGCGTGCGGCGAAGTTGTAGGCGCGGCCTTCGATGGTTACGTTCCGGGCGTTGAGGAGTCCTGTGGCGGTGTATGACAGGAAGCGGCCCTTGCCGTCGCTGCCCACGCTGAACTCGTCGGACGTGCCAGGGTACGCGCAGGACTGGCCCCGGCCAAGGGTTAGGCCGGCCCGGCATGTGGATTCGCCCGCACCCGTCGCGGGAGTTGGCGAGGGCGGCGGGGTGCGAGTAGCCGCGGGAGTTGGTGAGGGCGTCGGGGTGCGAGTAGCCGCGGGAGTTGGCGAGGGCGTCGAGGTGCGAGTAGCCGTAGGGGAAGCGGCGGGGTAGCCTGCCACCAGGATTCTCCACCTGCCGCCGCCCTGGGAGCGTGCGGCGAAGTTGTAGGCGCGGCCTTCGATGGTTACATTACGGGCGTTGAGGAGTCCTGTGGCGGTGAAGGACAGGAAGCGGCCCTTGCCGTCGCTGCCCACGCTGAACTCGTCGGACGTGCCGGGGTACGCGCAGGACTCGCCGCGCCCGACTATCAGGTCGGCCCGGCACACCTCGCCGTCCGAGTCGGCGACGACGACGCACGCGATGGTTAGGACCACGGCCAGCGCGGCAATCGCCAACCCAATCGTCAGTATCCGGCCGGATCGCTGTTGGCTCATGGAGTACATGGTAGAGTCCTCCCTTGCCGGAATCAAGGGACCTTGAGGCGTGTGCCGTCAATCGCTGGCGCAGAGGTCCAGGCCCAGGTCGCGCAGGTCGTTGTTTTCGACGCGGCGCAGCGCTGCGGGTATACAGCCGGTTAGCTGGTTGCCTGCGAGGGTCAGGTATCGGAGGTTCACGAGATTGCCGAGTTCTGTGGGTATCTGTCCTGTCAACTGGTTGTTATAGAGCCGTAGCCGTTCCAGATTTGCGAGGTTGCCGAGTCCCGTCGGGATTGGCCCCGTTAGCTGGTTGACCTGGAGGTCCAGGCTCCCCAGATTGGCGAGGTTGCCAAGTTCTGGCGGAATTCGTCCTGTCAACTGGTTGCCATAGAGCCATAGCCGTTCCAGGTTCACGAGGTTGCCGAGTTCAGGCGGGATCTGGCCTGTCAACTGGTTGCCACCGAGGTTTAGACCATCCAGATTTGCGAGGTTGCCGAGTCCCGTCGGGATTGGCCCCGTTAGCTGGTTGCCGTGGAGGTCCAGGCTCCCCAGATTTGCGAGGTTGCCAAGTTCAGGCGGGATCTGGCCTGTCAACTGGTTGCCATTGAGCCATAGCCGTTCCAGGTTCACGAGGTTGCCGAGTTCAGGCGGGATCTGGCCTGTCAACTGGTTGTTGTAGAGGAATAGATGGTTGAGGTTTGCGAGGTTGCCGAGTCCCGTCGGGATCGGCCCCGTTAGCTGGTTGACATGGAGGTCCAGGCTCCCCAGATTAGCGAGGTTGCCGAGTTCAGGCGGGATCTGGCCTGTCAACTGGTTTTTATTGAGCCGTAGCCATTCCAGGTTCACGAGGTTGCCGAGTTCAGGCGGGATCTGGCCTGTCAACTGGTTGTTGTAGAGGAATAGATGGTTGAGGTTTGCGAGGTTGCCAAGTTCTGGAGGAATCTGTCCCGTGAGTCGGTTGCCATAGAGCCAGAGCCGTTCCAGATTGGCGAGGTTGCCAAGTTCGGGCAGAATCTGTCCCGTCAACTGGTTGTCACTGAGATCCAGATCTTCCAGATTAGCGAGGTTGCCAAGTTCAGGCGGAATCTGTCCCGTCAACTGGTTGTCACAGAGCCATAGCCGTTCCAGATTTGCGAGGTTGCCCAGTCCCGTCGGGATTGGCCCCGTTAGCTGGTTGCCGCTGAGGGACAGGCTCTCCAGCTTGGCGAGGTTGCTAAGTTCTGGCGGGATCTGGCCTGTCAACTGGTTGTTATAGAGCCGTAGCCGTTCCAGATTTGTGAGATTGCCGAGTTCTGGCGGTATCTGTCCCGTCAACTGGTTGCCACTGAGGTCCAGGCTCCACAGATTTGCGAGGTTGCCAAGTTCTGGCGGGATCTGGCCTGTCAACTGGTTGCCGTCGAGCATCAAACTCTTTAGGTACGCATGGTTGCCGAGTTCAGGCGGAATCTGGCCCGTGAGTCGGTTGCCATAGAGCCATAGCCGTTCTAGATTTGCGAGGTTGCCGAGTCCCGTCGGGATTGGCCCCGTTAGCTGGTTGCCGCTGAGGGACAGGCTCTCCAGCTTGGCAAGGTTGCTAAGTTCTGGCGGGATCTGGCCTGTCAACTGGTTGTTATAGAGCCGTAGCCGTTCCAGATTTGTGAGATTGCCTAGTTCTGGCGGTATCTGTCCCGTCAACTGGTTGTCGCCTAGGTACAGGTAACCCAGACTTGCGAGGCTGCCTAGTTCAGGTGGGACTTGGCCCGTCAATTTGTTGCCTCTGAGCTCTAGCCCCTTCACTCGTTTCGGCGAGCCGCTTATGACGACCCCCTGCCATCCTTCGATGGGCTTGTCCACGCTCCAGTCCAAGCTCGCTGCTCCTGCGAGGGTATCGCCTGCTGCCAGCAGTACGTTGCAGTCGTCGACGAGGCTGAGATTGCCGTTAGGGTTGAGCACGGCGACGCCGTTGGCGCATGGGCCGGTTGCGGGGTCGCTTGCCACCAGGATTCGCCACCTGCCGCCGCCCTGGGAGCGTGCGGCGAAGTTGTAGGCGCGGCCGTTCGTGGTTATGCTGCGGGCATTCAGCAGGCCGCCAGCGGTGTATGACAGGAAGCGGCCCTTGCCGTCGCTGCCCACGCTGAACTCGTCGGACGTGCCGGGATACGCGCAGGACTCGCCGCGTCCGACTATCAGGTCGGCCCGGCACACCTCGTCGTCCGAGTCGGCGACGACGACGCGCGCGATGGATAGGACGACAGCCAGCGCGGCAATCGCCAACCCAATCGTCAGTACCTGGCCGGCGCGCTCTTGGCTCATGGGGTGCATGGTAGAGTCCTCCCTTGCCGGAATCAAGGGACAGTCGCCTATCGGGTAGAGTCAAGCAGGGGTCGTCCTCGATTCCCCAGCTAACGGGGGGGGGGGGGGGAGACCTCGTTGGAGGCCCGCCTCCTTACCCCTTCACCGCCTCGAAGTGGAAGGTTGCGGCGATGTACTCGCCTCCCCAGAGCTTTCGGCGGCCCACGTTGCCGATGGAGAGCAGGCGGGCGTCGTCCACGCTGCCGCCCCAGGTGGGATCGGCGTCCACGGCCGCCTCGACGCTCGCGCCGCCCATCGGGTCCATGAACCCGTCGAGGCCGCTCTGCGCGTCCGCCGAGGACGCCAGCAGGACGACCTCGAACCTGGCGGAGAAGCCGGCGCCGCCCATGGTCTGGGAGGGCTGACGCGACTCGAACATGACCACGGCCGCGGGCAGCTCGTTCAGCGAGCCGGGCGGGTGGTCGTGTACGCGCAGGCCGGGGATGGCGGCGAGCAGCGAGGCGAGGCCCGACCGGGCTCGGCGCATCTCGTTCGCCATCAGACGCCGACTCCGAGGGCGGCCTTGCGGTACGCGCCCAGCATCAGCCGCGCGTCGCCGCCGAGCCCGCCGTGAGGGCCCGCTTCCGCCTGCCCGCCCCCGCGCTGCCGCAGGCGCGCGGCCTGCAAGAGCGCCGCTTCCACGATGGGCTCCGGGTACTCGTACACGTATATCGTGGCGCCATTCGAATGGGACGAGGCCGCCGTGCCGTTCACTCCCCTGTCCACAGCCAGGGCGTTTCCGTCCCGGCCGCGGACGTATATCTGCTCCGAATCGACGAGCAGGGTATGGCCCGCGTCCACGTCCATCGAGGCGGAGAGCGAGAGGCCGCCCTCCGTGGGGCTGGCGTTGGCGGCGAGTGTCTCGGCGGCGCGCCTGAGACGGCGATGCCAGCCCCACTGCCCCGCAATCCGCACGGTTCGGCGGCCTGCGGGCCACACGCCATTCCCCCTGATCGCCTCGATGGACGTGTACGGCCTCGAGTGGGCGCCGCCCGAGGTCGGGTCGGCGTTCGGAGGCAGCAGCGCGTAGTCGTTGTCCGCCCATGCCGTCTCGAAGATGCGGTCGCCGTCCTCGTCAGTCGTAACGCCGCCCGCGTCCACGCTGACCAGGTCTGGCAGCAGAAGCCGAGCGCCGCCGCCCCCGTCGAATACGCGGGCGGCGTTCAGGACGTAGAAATGCCGGTTGCATAGGCGGTCTATCAAGCGGCTGACGCCTTCCAGCAGCGCGAGCAGCCGCGCATCCTCGCCCGCGCCAGTGATGTTCAGCGCCGACGCGCCCTTGAGAGCGCCCAGCGCCGCGTATGAATTAGCCATTGAGACTCCTTGAATAAGTGATCAGCGGATAGTGAAGAGCTAGAGCTTCTTCTCCGTTCTTCACTACCCGCCGTCCACTCGCCGCTATCCCGTGATGTCGTACTGGAGCGCCGTGTGGGTCGCGGTCGAGCGGCTGCCGCTGCGCTCGGTGAGCGCGTGGCGCAGGCTCACCGTAACCACCGTCTGGCGCTTCTGGGTATCGCGGTCAACGTCTATGGTCATCTCGCGGCGGAAGCCCTGCGCCCACTGCGTGCGATTGAAGACCAGCAGCCGCCCGTTGTCCTCCGAGTTGCCCGCGTCCGTAACCTTGCCGTCGGTGTCCGCCGGGCGCATCTGCTCGGACACGATTACCGGGATACCCTCGACCGCGCCGAGCATCCCCGTCAGCAAGGTCGCGTTCGGCCCCAGCTTGTCCATGGTGCGGAACTCGCTGATGGCCTGCGCCTTGATGAACGTCTGCACGTCCATCACCCACACCAGCTCGGAGGGCCTTGCGCCGTACTTGCCCAGCTTGGCGCGGATCTCGTTGAACATGCCGTCGGACACTGCCGCGTCGTGCTGGTTTGCCTGCGAAGTGTTGTCCACCAGCGGCAGATGCAGGATGCCGTCGTATCCGAGCAGCCAATGCGCCTTGCCCGCGTCGGAGGTCGAGATGGTGGCGCCGTCGGCGTTGATGTTGTCGGTCGTGGTCGTATCCGCGTTCAGGATGATGTCGTCCAGCGCCTCGGCGACGTTCCTGGCCAGGCCGGCCCTGATCTCCGGCAGCATTGCGATGACGGCGTCCTCCTCGAGCGTGAACGAGTAGGGTACCTGCCCGACCAGCTCGTGGGCGGTGAGCGTCGCCTTGCCCGTGCCCAGCGCCGTCGAGGTCGCCGCCATGTTCTCCGTGCCCGGATAGAAGCTCACGCCGCCAAGCTGTCGGGGCAAGTCGAACGGGTTCGAGGGCATCTGGAACGTCTGGACGAGCGGCGCGACCAGGGTCTGCAGGTTGACGTCCATCCAGAGCTCCCGCGCCTCCAGCGTCGCCACGAGCTCGTCGCCCGAGCCCGCCGTCACGCTGTCCATCGCCGCCCGCGTGAGCGACTGCAGCGCGGACCGGCTGAACGTCTCGTATTGGCCCGTCGCCTGGCCGCCCACCGAGTGCCACTCCCTCAGCTGGCGGTCCGCCGCCCGGTGAGACTCCTGCACCGCCGCCGCCGTCGCGCCCACAGCCAGCGACCTCTTCGCCTCGCCCGTCCGCTCGACCCAGCCGGGGCCGAAGGACTCGCGCCTCTGCGACCGCGCGATGCGCCGAAGCAGGCCCAGGTCCAGCGCGTCCATGCCCGCGTAGGGACCCTCGGCCACCACGTGCTGGGGACCGTCCGCGTATCCCGCCAGCGCCCTGCGCCTCGTCTCGCGCTCCCGCTCCTGCAGCCCGGCGACCGCCGACCCAATGCGCTCGGTCTCCTCCTTCAGCAGGGCCACGTCCTTCGACACGGGGGCGAACCGCTCCCGGACAAAGGCGTTGATGCCCTCCAGCTCCTTCTCGATAGTCTCCATCTCAACCGTCGTAGTCATACTCCATCCTCCTTTTGGATTGCTAATTTGGTGAATCGGGGAGATTCCTCACCCCCCGATTCGAGTCTCCATGCCCAGCGCCCGTTTCATCTCGTCCACCAGGACGCGGACCTTATCCACGCCGAGGGCGTGAGCGTCCGCGCGGCAGCCCAGCGCCTCCTCCATGAGCCTCACGTGCGACTTGCGGAGCGCGTCCGGGTCGGCGGGCACCGGCACAAGCGACCACTCCACGAGCTCCGACTTCATGTCCCGCCACCGCCCAGCGCCGTCCGGCCCGCTCTCGACCGGGACCCAGCTCACCGACGCGGCCCGCAGGAATCCCTTGTCCCAGGCGTTCTTCACCCGCTGCGCGAAGGGATCTTCCGCCAAGAACTCGAACTCCGCGACCATCCGCCCATCCGCGCCCCTGCCAAGCTCCAGCGTCCTGCCGATGGGCAGCCCGCCGGACGGAGAGCGCCCGAACACGTCGTGCGCCCACATCACCACCGGGTTCCTCATGTAGCCGTCGGTGGACATTCCGGCGAAGTCCAAGTCCGGCGGCTGCCGGACGCGCTCGTTCGCCGCGATGGTCACCCGGTATCGTCCGCCGTCTATCTCCCTGCTCTCCACGATGTCCGCGTAAGCCGTTCTCACCATCACGCCTCCACTGATCTCAGCGACCTGGCCGCGCCGTCTGGCGCTCCAATAGGATGCCCCCAACCCGCGGAGGTCGGTTCATCCGCGAATTGGGGGCGTCAGTCGCCCTTGCTCTCTGGCCCGCTCACCGGGCCTGTGAGTAATAACCTAGCACATCGGTTCGCGTGATGTCAAGGGCCGATGACCCTAGCCCTCTCCCTCGATGGGAGAGGGCCAGGGTGAGGGTGACAATCCCCCGAAAATTGCCCCAAAATTGCCCCAGATTGCCCCTTGACACCGCGAGAACAGCCGTGCTAGTCTGGTAGACGGCTCGAAGGGGCGTACTCCAAACGGGCGCAGATTGACCTCTGCCTTTGGCATCATACCGTCGCTGATGTTGGGACGGGACCACCCGCGGTATGGGAAGGTCGGTCTGTGTTTTCGGCGTCCCGACAGGACGGCGCAGTGCCAAATGCGTCTCCCCCGTTCCAGGTGCGGACTCTCGGACGACCGGGAGGACCGTAGCCAGCGCAGCCCGACGCCTTGGCGGGTGGAAGGACGAAGCGCGAAACGCAGGCGGTCCCGCAAGGGCCCGTCAGCCGTCCGGGAAAGTTAGAGGAGGGGCTGCACCCCCAGTGTCGGCGGGCGATCGACGTCGGCATCCTCGAAGCAAGTACCGGAGTCACTGCCTTGCAAGGCAAACTCATCTCCCGCGAGAGCGGGAGAAACCAGGAGTAGATAGGGCGCGGGTCGCAAGACCCGCCAAGTACCCTCTCCCTCACGGGGGAAAAGGGCTAGGGTGAGGGCAAACGCCCCGCCCTGCGTCCCCTCCCCCGAAGGGAAAGGGCTAGGAGACAAGGGCGATTCCCCGCCCCGTCCCCTCTCCCTAGACGGGAGAGGGCTGGGGCGAGGGTGATAAGCCAGGCGCAGAAGCGGCCAGAACCCGCCAGAGCGCCAACAGAAAGGAGCCGGCCGAGACGACGCGAACATAGACGAAGGCGCCAACAAGGCCCAGCCTTCATCACCCCTCCCCTAACGGGGAGAGCCCCAGGGTGAAGGCAATTCAGCGCGTCCCTCATCCCCGGAGCGCAGGCGTCCCGCCTGCATCCCTCCACGACAGAAGGCCAGGGCGAGGATAATTCAACACGCCCGCCTATCCCCTCTCCCAATCCCGAAAATCCCACAATCCCGCAAATCCTGATTCAGACACCCCGCTCCCTCTGCCCCTCCCGTCCATCCTTGCGCCGTCGCGTCCTTGCGTCCCTCCCCTAGCCCCCTAACCCGCGTCAAGGATTCCATGTGCTCAACCATTTGTTAAATGACCATAATATAAGCGCACTAAACCCCGCGACAGTAACTATATCCCATACCGCGATTGCCGCGACTGTAGCTTTCCATCTGGGATACCTGACCTTTTCGACCAATGGGAGTACTATCGCCGAAAACATGACAGACAGGAAGATTGATATGACCGTGAACGCATAGCCTTCCGCATAGCCTTCAAGGTCCTCCAACAACGCCGTCCCGAAAACGAACATCCCAAACATCCCAAACGCAATTGAGGCCCCAAGCGCGGCCAGAACAACCTTTATGCGCAGTAGGTGCAGCCACAGGACAATCGCGCCGGCCAGCAGCGCAGACGCTGCGGCCAGCAACACGAACCATCCCTGAGTGAATGCGACCAGGAACCAGGCCGTAACCAATATCGGCACGTACAATGCCACTGCCAGCAGTGGAAAAACCACCAACATCGAGTACATCTTCGTATTGCGGTCGTTGGGTGCGAAAAACCCTACAAGGCCTGCTGCCACTATCCATACAAGTGAGAATGGAGGTCCCATTGGTGGAAAGAACATGGGGAATACATAATACGACAGACCATAAGGACTTGATATGGCCGCCATAAGCGGGAAGAATGCCAGCAGCGGTGAAGTGTAGTATCGGGCCGCCTTGCGGCTCACAGACATAGTAGCTTCAGCCAAGCCGTACCTAGCCAGGCCACTATCGTGGATGCAATCACCCATACATTGATGCCGGACTGCATTCCAGCCACCATCATCAGCGGAAATATCACCATGAACACAGGGGTGCGCCGCGCAGCCGAGACGCACTCGCCCGCCCCCCGACCCACAGACGAAACCGCTCCGATTACCATCTCTGCCCTAAACCCTCCCTATCCTGACATCCGCAAAATCAACCGCCGCCCGTAGCATAACAGAACCCCGCCAACCTCCATCCCTACCCACTCCCGCCGCCCGACCGAGCGCCGCGCCCGCCTGCGCTCCCAAATCCTGATTCAGACACCTCAGGGGAGCGGTCCTGTTCCGGCCAGGTCGGCAGCCAGGGCCCTGAATTCGTCGGGACTGGAGACCGCCGAGACCGCCGAGACGAATAGCTTGAGGTCCGGAATCGCAGCCCTGACGTCCCTCATCATGCGGCCCACCGGACTCGAAGACTGGGGCTGCTCCGCGTAGCTGCCGGCGAAGGCGAAGTATGCCTGGTTGATCTTGCGCAGATAGTAGCCGTTCTCGACGAAGAGCTTCCTGCGCTCCTCCATGTAGCGCTCGGCCTCCTCGACCTCGCCCTCTGCCAGCAGACCGTCGACGCGCAGACGGGTCTCGCGCATCCGCTTGTTGAAGTCGAACGGCCGCTCATTGGACTCGGACGATTCGGCGGCGGGTCCAGGCTGGACAGGCGGCTCGACCACCCCGCCCAGCTTTGCGAACGCCATATCGCCGACCTCCCGACCGAAGATGCTTGCCAGGGTCTCGTTGATGGTCAGCATCTCGTCGCTCACCAATGCCTGCAGCCCAAGAGGTCTCATGTGGGCCACCAGGTAGTGGTGGAGCCACTCGTGGGCGGTGGTCTCGAGCGCGTGCCTGAGTGGAACGCCCGCCGAGACGATGGCTGGATACGTGGCCACGCCCCCTATGTCGCTCACCAGCGCGGAGAGCCCAGCGTCTTCCAGGATGGCGTCCTCTATCTCCTCGCGCTCCACCACTGCCAGGCCGGGGACCACCAGCGCCTCGTCCGACCTGCGAATGACTTGGCGCGGAGATGTTACGACCACGCTGGGCGGGTCATCGAGCCTGATGTCCACCGGGGGATAGTCCAGCGGGCCAAGAGAACCCAGCCCAAGCTCGGACAGGACGGCGCTGACGGTCGATTCGATCGCCTCCTCCGCTTCGCCGCGGACCGCGGACCGCGCGGACTTCGCCATCGCGAGCTCGGCCTCGATGCCCGCTATCGCCGCGTGGTCGTGCGCAGGATGCGCCGGATCAGCCGCCAGCCTGCCCACCTCGCGCGTTAGCCTGTCCACCTCGCGCGTCAACTCGAAATACTCCTCGAGCGCGGCCCGGCCGCGGAGACCGTCCGACCACGGGAGCAGCCCCGCCAGCCGATGGCTCCACTTGTCCAGCAGGTTGCCGGCTTCCCACCATACGAGGCTGTACCTGTGGGCCGCGGACGCCCGCTCCGCCGCGTTGAAGTGGACGCCGTCCCCGACCTGGAGCGCGGCCACCGCCGCCGCCGCGAGGACGATCCTGATTGCGCGCAGGGCTATTCTCCGGGCTTGCTCCAATGTAGTACGCTTTCTGAGCGGGAATCGTTGGCCCGCAAGGAGTCATCATGGGCAAGCCCAAGGTTGCCATCCTCATACGGAAGCCGCTCAGGGAGCGGATACTCGACGGCGTGGACCTGTCGAAGCTGGAGGCGGCCGCCGACGTCGAGGTCAATCCTCATGAGCGGGACCTGTCCGAGGACGAGGCCATCGAGATGCTGCGGGAGGCCGAGGGCGTGATGTCGTCTTGGGGAACCGTACCGCTGACGCGGGCGATTGTCGAGGCTGCGCCGAGCTTGCGGATTTGGGCGCACGCCGCGGGCTCGGTCAAGCGCATGGTGGCCGAGGATGCCTGGGACAGCGGCGTGGCCGTTACAAGCGCCGCGCCAGCCATAGCCGACGACGTGGCGGAGATCACGATGGCGTTCATCACGATGGGCCTCCGCAACATCGTACACTACATGCGCGGGATGGCGGCCAACGAGCCGGTGGACAAGGACGACGCCCGCTCGCTCTACCGGAAGACCGTCGGCGTGATAAGCGCCAGCCACGTAGGCCGCAGGGTCATCGAGCTCCTGCGACCCTACGACACCCGGATACTGCTGTACGACCCGTTCGTCAGCGAGGACCAAGCCGCCTCCTTGGGAGCCGAGCTCGCGGACCTAGATAAGATAGCCCGTGAGAGCGACGTGGTTACGTGCCACGCCCCAAGGCTGCCGGAGACGCGCCACATGCTCGGCGAGCGCCATTTCCGGGCGATGCGCGACGACGCGGTGGTGGTCAACACCTCGCGCGGCGACAACCTGGACGAGTCGGCGCTGATAGGCGAGCTCGAAAGGGGCCGGCTGTTCGCCTTCCTGGACGTTGCGAGTCCCGAGCCGCCAGCGGCGGACAGTCCGCTGCGGCGCCTGCCCAACGCCGCGCTGACGCCGCATATCGCCGGCGTGAAGTCGTTCAGGACGGGCGCGATGGCCGTGGAGGAGCTGCTCCGATACTTCGCCGGCGAGCCGCAGGTCCACCGCGTAACCAGGGAAATGCTGCCTACCATCGCGTGAGCCTATGGTATCTTTCGTTGCGAATCGCCAAGCATGAATCCTGACGTTAACTGGTAAGCGGCAATGCTCAAAGCTCTCTTGCTCACGGCCCGGCCCAGGCAGTGGACGAAGAATCTACTCGTCTATTTCGCCCTCTTCTTCACGGCCGGCGAAGCCTGGGACCTGGGGGACGCCGCCCTCGCGCTGTCGCTGGTCGGCAAGGCCACGCTCGCCCTCGCGCTGTTCTCGCTCGTATCCTCGGCGCAATACCTGGTGAACGACGTGATCGACGCCGAGCGGGACAGGCGCCATCCCAAGAAGCGGCTCCGGCCCGTGGCGTCGGGCGCTCTGCCACCGGCGGCGGCGTTGACGGCGGGGGGCATCCTGGCCGCAGTGGGAACCGCGGCGGCGTTCGCGGTGGAGCCATTGTTCGGATGGACTGCCGCGGGATACATGGCGGTGTCACTAGCCTATTCGCTGGCCCTCAAGCGGTTCCCCGTGCTGGACGTGTTCGCCGTAAGCGCCGGATTCGTCATCAGGGCGGTTGCCGGCGCGGTGGTCATCCAGGCCCCTGTGTCGCCGTGGCTCTACGTCTGCACGGGCTTGGGGTCGCTGCTCATAGCGCTGTCGAAGCGCCGAAGCGAGCTGGTGAACGCGGGAGACGGCGCGGGAAAACAGCGAGATACCCTCGATCTGTACACTATCCCGTTGCTCGACCAGCTCATCGGCATCGCCGCGGCAGTGGCGCTGATGGCATACACCCTCTACACCTTCACAGCCCCCAACTTGCCCCAGAACGGCCAGATGATGCTGACTACCCCGTTCGTAGCATACGGCGTGTTCCGGTACCTATACCTCATCCATAGGCGCAACTTCGGCGAGGACCCCGAGGAAGCGCTGTTCACGGACGCGCCCCTGGCTATCGCAATCGCGCTGTGGCTTGCGACTGCGGCGGCGGTCTTGCTGGGAGCGAGAGGATAGCCGCCCGGGCGCTAGACCTGAACCCTCGAACCCCTTACCCTTTGTCGCATGGTTCCCCCCGACACTCTCTTTGACGGCATCCCAGTCTGGGTTGGCGTCTACTTGGCCTCGGCCATCGCGTTCGCTATCGCTGGATACGTCCTCTACCGCCGAGTCTATCGGCCCGTAACCCGCGGCCGGCCAGCCGGTAGAACGGACCGGCTGGCTCGGCGCATCCTGGGCGCGGCGCCGATGGTATTCGGCCAGAGCAAGGTCATGCAGAGCTTCTCGCTGCGGCGGGACAGGGCCGGGCTGATTCACGCGCTCATCTTCTGGGGATTCATATCGTTCGCCATCAGCTACGCGCTCTTCATCTTCGGCGACTCCATATGGCCGCGGCTCTCGGCGGCGCTGCTCACCGATACGGGCGTGAGCGTCTTTGCCGTCTATATCGAGGCGCTGGCGATCGCGCTGCTGGCCGCGGTCGCTTGGGGCGCGGTCCGGCGCTGGGCGGCGACGCCCAGCCGGCTGCGGTTCGACCTGACGCAGAAGCCCGAGGCGGCTATCATCCTTGCGCTGATAGGGGCGCTGATGGCGCTGACGGTCCTATCGGAAGCGTTCTACGTCGCGGCGGGCGGAGGCGGGCCGACGACTGCCGCGCCCATCGGTTCGACGCTGGGCCGCGCCATGAGCGCCGCCGGTCTCGGCGAGGAAACAGCGCGTCTGCTGCACGCCGCGTCGTGGTGGGCGCACCTTGGACTGATACTGGGCTTCGCGGTGTATATCCCGATGTCCAAGCACGTACATCTCATAGGCGCGCCGCTCGCGTTCGTGTTCCGAGACCTGGAGCCGAGCGGGACGCTCTCGACGCCCACGGACCTGGAGACCGCCGAGACCTTTGGAGCAGCCCGTCCGGCCGACTTCACCTGGAAGGAGCTGCTGGACGGCTACGCCTGCGCCGTATGCGGGCGCTGTACGGACAGCTGCCCCGCAAACATCACGGGCAAGACCCTTTCGCCCATGCACATAGCCGAGGGGCTGAAGGAGCATCTGCTCGAGACCGGAGACGACGCGGACGCGCAGCCAGTCATAGGGGCGCGGATAGGCGAGGAGGCCCTGTGGGACTGCCTGACGTGCGGCGCTTGTGAGCAGGCGTGCCCCGCGGGAGTCGAGCACATAGACATGATAGTGGACATGCGCCGCAACCTGGTGATGGAGCGGGCCGAGATGCCGGAGACGGCGGCCGCCGCGCTCATGAGCATGGAACAGAGGGGGCACCCGTGGCGCGGCGCTCAGCACACGCGGACGGACTGGACGGCCGGGCTGGACGTCCGGACGCTGGCGGAGCATCCCGACGCGGAGACGCTGTTCTGGGTCGGGTGCGCCGCGGCGCTGGAAGGGCGCAGCCAGGGCATAGCCCGCTCCATGGCCTCCGTGCTCAAGCGCGCCGGAGTGGACTTCGCCATACTCGGCCCGGAGGAGGGATGCACCGGCGACCCCGCCCGGCGAATGGGCAACGAGTACCTGTACCAGGTCATGGCCCGGCAGAACATCGAGACGATGGACAGGTACGGCGTGAAGAAGATCATCACCGTCTGCCCCCACTGCTTCAACACTATCAAGAACGAGTATCCCCACCTCGGCGGCAGCTACGAGGTGATGCACTACAGCGAATTCGTCAACGAGCTGATCCACGCCGGCAAGATCAAGCCGCTGGTAACAGTGGACGCAACGATAACCTACCACGACTCGTGCTACCTGGGGCGCCACAACGGAGTGTACGACGCCCCGCGCGAGGTCGCCGGCGCGATTCCAGGCCTCAGGCTCGTCGAGATGGAGCGGCGGCGGGAGAGCGGCTTCTGCTGCGGCGCGGGAGGCGGGCGCATGTGGATGGAGGAGACCCGCGGCCGCCGCGTCAACCACGTCCGCGCCGAGGAGGCGCAGGCGACGGGCGCGGACACCGTGGCCGTCTCGTGCCCGTTCTGCCTCCAGATGTTCGTCGAGGGCGCAGGCTCCATCGAGGGCGCGGACGCGCCGCAGCCGCGCGACCTGATAGAGATACTGGACGAGAGCCTGGGCGGCCAGGATGCTATCAGCCCATGAGCGCCGCCATCTACACAATCGGCCATAGCAACCACGAATGGGGCGACTTCGCGGCCCTGCTGCGGAGCAACGCCATCGAGCTGCTGGTGGATACGCGGACTCGGCCCGTATCGAGGTACGCCGCGTTCGCCAACTACGGCGCGCTCGGCGAGTGCCTCGAGGGCGTCGGCGTTGACTACGAGTTCATGGGCGATACACTTGGGGGCAAGCCTGCGAACTCCAGCATGTACGACTCGGCGGGCAAGCCCGATTACCGCAAGATGCGCGCGCTGGACGAGTTCCAGGATGCGATAGACCGGCTGGTTGGCATGGCGTCCCGGCGCAGGACGGCTATCCTGTGCTCGGAGGAGGACCCGTCGCATTGCCATCGCTTGCTGCTGCTGGGGCCGGCGCTCGAAAAGGAGGGCTGCGAGCTGCTGCACGTCAGAGGAGACGGGCGGGTGCAGACCACGGAGCAGGTGAGGCCGGGCAGGAAGTATCGCAACCAGCTCCAGGGCGCAATGCCAATATAGAGCCGTGAAGATATACACCATCGGATTTACTGGGAAGACCGCGCAGGAGTTCTTCGAGCTGCTGAACTCAGCGGAAGCTAGGCGCTTGGTGGACATCCGGCTCCATAACAGCTCCCAGCTTGCGGGGTTCGCCAAGAAGGGAAACATAGAGTACTTCGCGGACAGGCTCGCGGGCATGACCTACGTGGAGATGCCGTTCCTCGCGCCGGAGAAGGATATGCTCAGGGAGTATCGGGAAGAAGGCGACTGGGAGCTGTACGAATCTAGGTACATGGGGTTGCTGGAAGAGCGGGACGCAGTGAGCCAGGTGAACCCGGCTGTCATGGTGGAGGGCGTAACGCTGCTGTGCAGCGAGCGGACAGCCGAGAAATGCCACCGCCGCCTGGCCGCCGAGTACCTGAAGAGCCGAAGATTCCCGCAGGCCGAGATAGTGCACCTGTGAGGCTCGGCCATGCGCGCGCTTGTGTCAACTCCAGTTAGCGGATATAGTGTCCCCGCTCGAACCTGACAAGTGGGGGCCGACCTTTGGGAAACAGCAGTAACGACAAGAAGCTGAGGGCTGGCGTGATTGGGGCGCGGCTTGGAGCCAGCCACGCATACGCATACGCCAACTCCCCCGAATACGACCTGGTTGCCATATGCGACCTCGCGCCCCAGGTACTCGACGAGATGTGGGGTCGCGCGCGCCTCGGACGCGGCTCCGTCCGCACCTACGGCGACTACCATGAGATGCTCGATGCCGAGGACCTGGACGTCGTGAGCGTGACGGTCCCCGACCACCTTCACGCCGATCCTGTCTGCGACGCATCCAACGCCGGGGTCAAGGGCGTCTTCTGCGA
The DNA here is from genome assembly GCA_958296115.1 of uncultured Dehalococcoidia bacterium. GTDB lineage: Bacteria > Chloroflexota > Dehalococcoidia > Lucifugimonadales > CAJWER01. Next base: position 146,986 of record OY282442.1, on the reverse strand, counting down.
AAAGCCCCTCACGGTCAACCTGGAGGACGCGGACCGCATCGTCGAGACGGTCGAGCGCAACGGCACGAATATGTCCGTGGACCACACCCGCAGCTTCGTCCCGAACTACCGGGCCGCGCGCGAGTCGGTCCGCGGCGGCGACCTGGGCGGCCTGACCCGAATAGTGGCGCACATGGGCGGCCACCGCTCCATGCTATTCAGGAACGGGACGCACACCGTGGACCTGATCAGCTTCTTCGCCGACGGCAGCCCCGTGTGGGTGGTCGCGGCCCACGAGCGCGGCTTCGAGGACTACGGCGTCGTGTACAAGGGCGAGGGCGGCAAGGACCCCGCGCTCGACCCCGGCTCCACGCTCATCATCGAGTACGACAACGGCGTCCGGGCGATCCTCAACTCCGCCAAGATGACGCCCGCGTTCAACGAGATCGACCTGATAGGCCCGAGCGGCCGCATCAGGCTCAGCGACTCCTCATGCGACCGCTGGCTCGCCGACGAGCCCGAGGGGGCGCTGACCTACGACCCGACATTCGACCATCCCGGCTACCCAGAGTTCTTCGGCGACGCCCTCGTGCCCGCCGTCCAGGAGATGGCGCAGATAATCCGCCGCGGCGCCGAGAACAGCTCCCCTCCGCAGCGGGCCCGCGACACCCTGGAGATAATGCTGGCGGCCCTGCTGTCTCAGGACCGCGGCAACGTCAGGGTGGACCTGCCCCTGCCGAGAGGCTGACCGCGGCGCCGGTCAGGAGCCGAGCGCGGCCCCGATTATCGCGCCATTGCCCAGCGCGAAATCGCGGGCCGACGCCGGCCGGCGGCCCTCCAACTGGAGGCGTATCACCGCCAGCGCTCCATCGCCTGCCGCCACGCATATGGGAGCGCTGGCTGATTCGAAGACTGCGCCGGGAGCGCGATCGCCTGCGGACTGACGCATGGGAGAGGCGGCGAGTATCTTGAGCGTCCTGCCGCGCCAGCGCGTATAGGCGCCCGGCCAAGGGGTGTATCCACGCACTCGGCGCGCTATCGCGTCCGCGCTCATCGTCCAGTCTATCCGCCCGTCCTCCCGCGTCAGCATCTTCGTGGTCGTGGCCAGCGCATCGTCCTGGGCCCTAGCCTCGATGCGGCCAGCCGCCCAATCGGGCAGCGCCTCCACGAGCAACCCCGCCCCCAGCTCGAACAGCCGCGCAGTCAGCGCATCCGCCGTCTCGTCCGCCCCGATTTCGGTTTCCAGCTGCGCCACCACGGGCCCGGAGTCCAGCCCCTCGTCCATCTGCATGACGGTAACGCCCGTCACAGTCTCACCCTCGACTATCGCCGACGCCACCGGCGACGGCCCCCTGAACCGGGGCAGCAGCGAAGGATGGATGTTCAGGCACGAGTGCGCCGGCGTGTCGAGCACGGCCCTAGTAAGGAGGAGTCCGTATGCGGCGACGACTATCACGTCTGGGGCCAGCGCGGCTATCTGGTCGCACACGGCGCTTGGCTTCAGGGATGGCGGCTGGCATATGGGCAGGCCTCTCGCGGATGCGGCAGCCTTGATGGGAGTCGGCGCCGTTCTCTTGCCTCTGCCAGCGGGCCTGTCTGGACGGCTGTACACCGCCGCGACCTCGTGCCCAGCCTCGACGAGGGCGTCGAGGACGGGCGCGGCAAACGCGGGCGTGCCCATGAACACCACCCTCAACGGTTCCTCGCAGCGCCTGGCAGCCCAAACCCGCCCCGCCGCCCGCGCCAACCAACAAGCGCAACCGGCAACAACAGGAACATCGCCATCCCAAGTTGGACGCCCGACTGCCCACCGTCGCCAGTCGCGCCGCAGGCTCCGCCAGAGCCGCTCGGCGTAGGCGAGGCAGCGGGAGGGGCCGTCCACCGTTCTTCAGCCACAGGTGCAGGAGCAGCCGTGGCCGTCGATGTCGGACTTGGTATCGGAGTGAACGTAGGCGTCGGCGTCAACGTGGGTGTGAACGTCGGCGTCAACGTAGGTGTGAACGTCGGCGTCGGTGTGGGCGTGAACGTCGGCGTGGGCGTGAACGTCGGCGTCGGTGTGGGCGTGAACGTCGGCGTGGGCGTGAACGTCGGCGTGAACGTAGGTGTAGGCGTGGGTGTGGGCAGGGCGATGCCGCACGTCTCCACGTCGTCGGCAAGCACGAATGCCTGGGACCAGCTCGAGAGAGGCGTGACGTCATCCTCGGCAACCACCCTGACCGTCAACGTTGACTTGCTGCGGCGCCCCGAGGCGTACTCGAACCTGCCCATGTCCACCGTGATGCGGTCCCCGTCCCTCTGCGCTAGGGAGTGGTCTTCTAGGCGCAGCCATTCCCTATGCAAGTCCGTGACCCGGCGGAATTGCAGCGACAGTCTCTGCCATTCCGACGGCAGGCCCTTCACCGCTATCCCCAGCTTTCTTTCGTACCCGTGGCGCGACTGTCTCACAGCGCAATAAGGAGGCTCCGGCGCGACCGACTCTATGGTCACGGGATACTCGGGCATGGGCGGCTCTGGCGTAGGCGAGACAGGCGCCGCCTGTGGTGGTGAGGGCGGATTGCCGAAAGGGTTGCGGTACACGAGGACCCTACCACGATTGATGTCGCCTACGTATAGATTGTCGTTGTCGTCGAATGCAGCCGTATACGGCATCGAGGCGAAGTCGTACAGAGATGGCTCCCCAGCTTACCGCGTTCCATGACGAAGCCTATGCTATCATGACATCTTGCCGACCAGCAGTCACGGAGACCCTGTGAAATGCCCATCATAGACCATCGGTCAGCGCATGAGACGCCCTGGAGGCCCTGCTACCGGAAGTGGGACATCGTCGGTCCGGAGCTGGGCATGAGCGCGAACCTGTCGTACTCGGTGGCGCAGGTCGGCGCTGGCGCTCCCCTTCATCTCCACGAGGACGCCGAGCTGATAGTGATACTGGAAGGGGAGCTCGAAGTGCGGCTTGGAGATGAGACCAGGGTCGTTGGCCCAGACCATACCCTCGCCATACCTCCCAACGTGAAGCACGGCTTCACCGTCGTCGGGAGCGGCGAGGCCAAGCTCCTGACATTCTTTCCCGCGCCTAACCCATTTGACCGAACGACGTATGTCGAAGGCACACCTCCGGGCCGGTCCTGACCAAGATGTCCGCCCGAAGAACCCCCGCCCCTGAATGACGACGCCCAGCGTTACAACCTGCCCCTGGTGCGGCTATCAGAACCAGCCGCGAGCGAGATTCTGCGGCGAATGCGGCCGTGGCATCCGGCTGGAAGCCGTCTGCAACTCATGCTCCACCGCCAATCCCGTCGGTTACAGGTACTGTGATTCATGCGGGGCGTCCATCGAGGAATCCAGCCAGCCGCCAGACGCATCAGCACACCCTAGGTTTCCGGGCGTTTCGACATCGAACATCATAGCGCCGGCGCGAACACGCCTCCAATCACTGGGTCTCTACAACTGGGAAGCGGCGGCGCTGATGTCCATCATCCTGCTTGGGCTTGTTCTGCGTCTGGCATCACTTACGAATATCCCCCCAAATCTGCTGGGGGATGAGGCTGATAATCTGCAGTCCATCTACCATATCATGGCCAACAACGGCCCGGGTTTCTTTGAGATTGACTGGGCTCAAGCGCCGGCCTTCAATCTATATCTGGTTAGCGGGTTCATGAGAGTGTTCGGTGAAACCATCGCAGGAATGCGCATGGCAAGCGTGATAATGAGCACACTATCACTACCCGTGTTCTATTTCGTAGCGCGGCAATACGACCTCGGCAAGCCTGCCGCTCTTGGGGCCGCGTTCCTGTTGGCAACGAGCTTGTGGTATCTACACTTTTCCCGAAACGGATGGCACAACATTAACGTCGCCCTATACGCTCTCTTGGCAATCCTGACCATTACCGCTGCAATCAGGAGAGGAAGCTTCTTACTCTATGCCGCCGCGGGCCTGTCCGCCGCGCTCGGTCTATACAGCCATCCCAGCGGACGTATGATAATCATAGCTCTCGCAGTATATCTACCCGTAGCGCTGGCGCTGTCCGAGGGAAGTCGAAGACGCCTATTGATCGGGTACGCCGTCATGCTTGCGACGGCCTTCATCCTAGTTCTGCCACACTTGACTTTCGCGCTGGACAACTGGGAAGCATATAACACACGCGCCAGGGCGGTGTACGTATTCAACGAGCAGAATCGCGAGCAGTTCGGCGACAAGAGCGGTGTCGAGATAATCGCCCAGCAAACCTGGAACAACCTCAAGGGGTTCATATTCCTAGAACCGGGAGCGTCTTATGTCGGCATCAATGCCCGCTATATCCCAGGAGGTCACGGCTTCCTAGACAGGTTTGCCGCCGCGCTGTTCTGGCTGGGAATGGCTGTAACGTTCCTGAAATGGCGGCAGACGCTTATCTGGTGGGTCTTCTTCGTGGTGATGCTCTTCCCCACCCAGATATTCTCCAATGCCACACCCGATGGCGCGAGGGCAATCGGGACGGCGCCGATATTCTACCTGTTCGTTGCATCAGGGATACACTGGCTGTTCAATTTACGATTCGGCAAGCAGTGGTGGTTCAGGAGCGTAGCCATCGTCTCTCTGCTCGTCATCGCCTACTTGAACGTCTCTGGCTATTTCGACTGGATGAACGATCCAGCGGCAGAATCGGCGCGCCAGCCCGCCGTCGAGGTCGCCGATTTCGAGATGTGGCAGGCCCTTCAGAAGAGCGAAGCAGAGGCCGGACGCCCCGGCTTCAACGTCGGCCAGTGGCTTGAAATGAAGGAGCAAGGCAGTATCCCCTGAGTTGCGCTTGGCAAGGGTCTGGCTTCGAAGTTACAGTTGGGTTACGCAGGGGGACAACGCGCGTGTGCGCTGGAACGAAGACGAGGGCCCCGGGCGATGCACAGGACCCTCGCGTTTGGTTCCAGCTTTCCTCTACCCTAGCTCGAGTCGAGCTTTTCCCTTATCGCGGCCCTCATGATCTTGACGCGGTCGAGGTTCGGGTGGCCGCCCTCGTCGGCCTTGTCGAAGATCTTGTCGCCCTCCGCGATGACCTGGAGCACGCCTGCGTCTCCCGGCGTCATCGTTATCGCAACGTCGCCGCCGCCCTCGGCAAAGAACTCGTTGGCCATCCAGGCCGCCTCAGCGTGGTAGCCTCAGGGCACGCAGTAGATTATCTCGACGTTCAGCTTGCCTTCCATCGCCATCTCGCACCTCCATCGCATGTTCGACTTGCCACGAATCTATCACACGCCCGCACAAGTGTCAAAGCGCGACGCGCGCCCAAGCTACGCAATTCGCGGCGCTCGGACCCGCGGCATCACCTGTTCGTTGCGGACAGGCGCTCCGGGATTCTCTCTCTGACCTGCGGGTTGACCAGCGACATGGGCCAGGCGCCTTCCAGTATCCGCGCGACCTCCTGCCCTATCTGCGCCTTGGCGTCCGTGAACGACACCGCGGACGTTCCCGCGGTGTGCGGCGTAACGATGACGTTGTCCATCTTCAGCAGCGGGTTGTCGGCGGGGGTCGGCTCCCGCTCGAACACGTCTATGCCCGCGCCGGCTATCTCGCCCTTCCGCAGCGCCTCTATCAGGGCCGCCTCGTCCACCACCGGGCCTCGGCAGGTGTTGATGAAGTACGCGGTGGGCTTCATGGCCGCGAAGAAGGACGCGCCGATGAGCTTCCTCGTCCCCTCGTTGAGCGGGACCAGCACGGCGGCGAAGTCCGACCGCGCCGCAAGCTCCTCCAGGCTGCCCACCAGCTCCACGCGGTACTCCCTCGCGTGCCAGGGCGCTACGTAAGGGTCGTATGATATGACGTCCATGTTGAACGCCGCCGCGCGCCTCGCCGTCGCCCTGGAGATATTCCCCAGCCCCACGATGCCGAGCGTCTGTCCGTTGATGGTCGGGTAGGTGGCCGCGTCCGGCGCAGGCTCGACGCCCCATCGCCCTCCTCTCACGTAGTCGTGCAGGGCCGTGAGCTTCTTGGCGCACGCGAGCAGCATCATTATCGTATGGTTCGCCACCTGCTCGGTGACGAACCCGGCCGTGTTGACGACCATGACCCCATGCTCGGCGGCTGCGTTATGGTCTATATGGTCGAAGCCGTGCCCGAAGCTGACGATGGCCTTTGCCGTGTCTATCTCCTGTATCACCTCGCGGGGCATCGGAACGCCGGAGTCTATTATCACGTCCGCGCCCTTGACCGCCTCGATAGCCTCGCCCTGGCTGTCGCAGACATGCATATCCAAGTCGTAGTCGAGACCGCCAAGCTGCCGCTCGATGATGTCGGTGTCCTGTTCGGCCTTGCAGATGAAAGCGATGTTGCGCCTGGTCATGTTCACTCCCCCATCCTAGCGCTGATTCAGTCTTGGCATCCTGAATTACCCTCACCCTAACCCTCTCGCGTCAGGGGAGAGGGAATAAGGGCGGGGACAATTGGCATAAGCACGCTAACGGGCGGAGGTGAGTACGCGGGGTAGGGCAGTCGCGCCCATCAGGTACTCGTCCACGCCGCGGGCGGCCTCGCGCCCTTCCGCAAGCGCCCATACCACCAGCGACTGACCCCGCGCCATGTCTCCCGCCGCGAATATGCCGGGTATGCTGGTCATCCTGTTCTCGTCAGCCTTCACGTTGCCCCGGCCATCCAGCTCCACGCCCAGCTCGGCCAGGGCTCCATCCCGCTCGGGGTGCAGGAAGCCCATTGCCAGCAACACCAGCTCGGTCTCGATCTCGAACTCGCTGTCCTCGATCTCTACCATCGTCGGCCGGCCGCTCTGGTCGGGAGGCCCCCATTCGATATAGACGCCGTGCAGCTTCTCGACCCTGCCGTTCGAGCCAGAGAAGCCCTTGGTCAGGATGTTGTAGTCCCTGATGCCGCCCTCCTCGTGGGCCGCCGACGTGCGCAGTATCAACGGCCACTCCGGCCAGGGGTTCGCGGACCGTCTCTGCCTGGGAGGCTCCGGGAGCAGCTCGAGCTGATAGACCACCTCGGCGCCCTGCCGGTGGGCGGTCCCCAGGCAGTCGGCCCCCGTGTCTCCGCCGCCGAGTATCACTACACGCTTGCCCTCGGCGGTGATGCGCTCCGCGGGGTCTATCGTCTCTCCGGCCAGAATCCTGTTCTGCTGCGGGAGGTACTCCATCGCCAGGTGAACCCCGTCGAGGTCGCGCCCGGGTATGGGCAGGTCGCGGGCGTGGGTGGATCCCCCCGCCAGCACTACGGCGTCGAAGCCCTCCACGAGGCGAGCCGCCGGGTACCCCTTGCCGACGTGAACGCCCGTCTTGAAGACGACGCCTTCGCGCTCCATCTGGTCTATGCGGCGCTGGACGACCCGCTTCTCCAGCTTGAACTCGGGGATGCCGAGCCGGAGCAAGCCGCCGACGTAGCTGTCCCGCTCGAAGACGGTTACGGAGTGGCCGCAGCGGTTGATCTGCTGGGCCGCCGCAAGGCCCGCGGGGCCGGAGCCGACGATGGCGACGCTCTTGCCGGTTCGGCGTCCAGGGGGCTGGGGCGTTATCCAGCCCTCCTCCCAGCCGCGGTCCGATATGGCCTTCTCGATGTACTCGATGGTTACAGGGTCCTGGTTGATGTTCAGGACGCACGAGGATTCGCACGGCGCTGGGCAGATCCTGCCCGTGAACTCCGGGAAGTTGTTGGTCGAGTGGAGGATGTCCAGGGCCTGCTTCCACTGGCCGCGATAGACGAGGTCGTTCCATTCTGGTATCACGTTGCCCAGCGGGCAGCCCTGGTGGCAGAAGGGCACCGAGCAGTTCATGCACCTCGCGCCCTGGTTGCGGGCCTCCCGCTCCGTCCAGCTGCCGTAGAACTCCGAGTAGTCCCGCACACGGTCTGAGACAGGACGCTTGGGCGGGGGCATACGCGCCAATTCGATGAAGCCGGTTGCCTTACCCATATGCGCCCGCCTCGGCCGGCTCCGCCCGCAGAGCTCGCTCTGCCAGGATGCGCTTGTAATCGCGCGGCATGACCTTTACGAATCTCGGCAGCATGTTCGCCCAGTCGTCGAGGACGCGCCGCGCGTTGGCGCTCCCGGTGTGATGCAGATGCTCTTCTAGAATCTGCCTGAGCGCTTCGGCGTCCTCGTCCGAATCCACGTCTTCCAGGTCAACCATCTCGGGGTTGCACATGCTCTGGAACTCGCCGCGCTCGTCCAGCACGTATGCCTCGCCGCCGCTCATGCCGGCCGCGAAGTTCCTGCCCGTCGGCCCAAGCACCACTACCCGGCCGCGCGTCATGTATTCGCAGCCGTGGTCGCCGACGCCTTCCACGACGGCCTCCGCGCCGCTGTTGCGGACCGCGAACCGCTCGCCCGCCATGCCGCGGATGAACGCAGAACCGCCCGTCGCGCCGTACAGGGCAACGTTGCCCACGATGATGTTCCGCTCCGGCGTGAACGACGCCTCGGACGGCGGGACTATCACGACCCGCCCGCCGGACAGTCCCTTGCAGAAGTAGTCGTTGGCGTCGCCCTCCAGTCGCATGGATATGCCGGTGTTCATGAATGCCGCGAAGCTCTGGCCCGCCGAGCCCCGCAGGTTGATCTTGATGGTGTCATCCGGCAGGCCCTCGTCTCCGAACCGCTTGGTTACCTCGTAGCTCAGCATGGCCCCGACCGCCCGGTTGGAGTTGCGGATAGGAAGCTCTATGAGGGTCGGAAGCCCCGTCTCGATGGAGCGTCTGCCCATCTCTATCAGCCTGTTATCCAGCGCTCCCTCCATACCGTGGTCCTGGCTCTCTCGGCAGTAGGTCGCGACCGAGTCAGGCACGTCGGGGCGGTGCAGCAGCGCGGAGAAGTCCAAGCCCTTGGCCTTCCAGTGGTCCACGGCCTGCCGCGCGTCTAGCCTATCCACCCGGCCGACCATCTCGTTGACCGTCCTGAAGCCGAGCTTGGCCATGATCTCCCGCAGCTCCTCCGCGACGAAGAAGAAGTAATTGATGACGTGCTCCGGCTGTCCTCTGAACTTCTTCCGGAGCTCCGGGTCTTGCGTGGCAATGCCCACCGAGCAGGTGTTCAGGTGGCACTTGCGAAGCATGATGCAGCCCATCACTATGAGCGGCGCCGTCGCAAACCCGAACTCCTCCGCTCCCAGCAGGCACGCGACCGCCACGTCGCGGCCCGTCTTCAGCTGCCCGTCCGTCTGCACCACGATACGCCCGCGCAGGTCGTTGAGGGTCAGCACCTGCTGGGTCTCGGCCACTCCGAGCTCCCAGGGGATGCCCGCGTACTTGATAGACGACTCGGGCGATGCTCCCGTGCCGCCGCTGTCGCCGCTTATCAGCACTACGTCGCCGTGCCCCTTCGACACGCCGGCCGCGATGGTGCCAACGCCCGCCTCCGCGACCAATTTCACGTGTACACGCGCGGACGGGTTCGAGTTCTTGAGGTCGTGGATCAGCTGCGCCAGGTCTTCTATCGAGTATATGTCGTGGTGAGGCGGCGGCGAGATGAGCTCGACCCCGGGGGTCGAGTTCCGTATCATCCCTATGTACTCGTCCACCTTGTGACCGGGCAGGCGTCCGCCTTCGCCGGGCTTCGATCCCTGCGCCATCTTGATCTGCAGGTCGCTGGCGCTCGCCAGATAGCCGCTGGTAACCCCGAACCTGCCAGACGCCACCTGCTTCATCGCGCTGTTGCGCGATTCGCCGTTGGGGTCCGCGCCGTACCTGGCCGGGTCCTCGCCGCCTTCGCCGGTATTGCTGCGCGCGCCAATCCTGTTCATCGCAATGGCCATGGCCTCGTGCGCCTCTCGGCTGATAGACCCGAGGGAGACGGCGCCCGTCGCAAACCTCTTCACTATCTCGGAGGCCGGCTCCACCTCGTCGAGGGGCGCCGGCTCGGCGGCGAGATTGAAGTCCAGGAGACCGCGGATAGTGCAGAGTCGGCGGCTCTCCGTGTTGGCGCGGCCGCTGAACTCCCTGAACGTCTTCGGGTCGTTCAGCTTCGCCGCCTTCTGCACGCTCGCAATGGAGGCCGGGTTCCACATGTGGCGCTCGCCGTTGTGACGCCACTGGTAATAGCCGCCGGCTTGGAGATTCACGTTGCCCGCGACTTCATGGCGATGATACGCGGCTGCATGTCGCAGGGCCGACTCCTTCTCTATCTCCTCTATGCCCACCCCGCCGATGCGCGACGGCGTCCAGGTGAAGTATCGGTCTATGAACTCGCCGTTCAGTCCGACCGCCTCGAATATCTGGGCGCCGCGGTAGCTCTGGAGCGTCGAGATGCCCATCTTGGACATGACCTTGATGATGCCCTTGTGGACCGCCTTGACGAAGCTCTTCTCAGCCGTCTTGTAGTCGGTGATGCCCGGGTGCGCGTCGCTGCGGGCCATGTCGTACAGCGTCTCCAGGGCCAGGTACGGGTTCACCGCGGCGGCGCCGTAGCCCAGCAGCAGGGCGCAGTGGGCCACCTCGCGGGGCTCGCCCGATTCGACCACTATCCCGACCTTCGACCTGGTTCCCTCGCGTATCAGGTGATGGTGAACGCCCGCCGTAGCCAGCAGGCTTGGAATCGGCGCGCGCTCGGAGTCCACCCCGCGGTCCGATAGCGCCAGGATAGTCCGGCCATCGGCGACGGCCCTCGACGCATCCTCGCACAGCCTGTCCATTGCCGACTCCAGCGAGCCCGGCCCGTCGCCCGGCCTGAACAGGGTCGATAGCGTCGCTCCTCTGAGACGGCCCTCGTCTATGCTTCGGCACTTTTCGAGCTGATAATTCGTGAGGACGGGCTCGTACAACTTGAGCTGGTGGCACTGCTCCGGCGTCTCGTCGAACAGGTTGCCCTCGGGCCCGATGAACGTCTCGGTCGACGTAACCAGCTCCTCCCGTATGGCGTCCAACGGCGGATTGCTCACCTGCGCGAACCGCTGCTTGAAGTACGTGAAGAGCAGGGGGCCCTGTTCCGAGAGCGCCGCGAGGGGCGTGTCGTTGCCCATCGAGCCCTCTGCCTCGCTCCCACTCGCGCCCATAGGCTCGATGATCATGTTCAACTCTTCCCGCGTGTACCCAAAGGCGGCTTGGCGCTCGGCCAGCGTGTCCATGTCCGGCTCGTGAACGCGGGCGGGCTCCGGCAGGTCGTCCATCTCGACCTTGTTCTCGGCGAGCCAGGTCCCGTACGGCTTCCGCGCGGCGAGCGACGTCTTTATCTCCGCGTCTTCGACTATCCGCCCCTCCTCCGTGTCCAGCATGAATATCCGGCCCGGCTGTATGCGCCACTTGAAGCGCACGTCCTCCGGCGGAATGTCCAGCACCCCAGTCTCCGACGCCATCACCAGCAGGTCGTCTTTCGTAACGAGGTAACGGCACGGCCGCAAGCCGTTGCGGTCGAGGATGGCGCAGACCTTCACGCCGTCCGTGGCGATCACCAGCGCGGGGCCGTCCCACGGCTCCATGAGGCAGGAATGGTACTCGTAGAAGCTCTTCTTCGACTGCTCCATCGGGATGTGCTCTGCCCACGCCTCTGGGATTAGCATCATCATCGCGTGCGGGAGAGAGCGGCCCGACGCCAGCAGCAGCTCCAGCGCGTTGTCCAGCGTGGCCGTGTCACTCTGGTCCGGCGCTATCAGGGGCAGCAGCTTCCCGACGTCCTCGCCCATCATGTCCGACGAGAGCATAGACTCGCGGGCGGTCATCCAGTTCACGTTGCCCTGCAACGTATTTATCTCGCCGTTGTGGATGGCGTGTCGGTACGGATGCGCCAGCTTCCATGAGCCCAGGGTATTCGTGCTGAAGCGAGAGTGGACCATGGCGAAGGCCGTAACCATCGCCTCGTCCGACAGGTCGTGGTAGAAGCCTTCGAGCTGGCGGGCAAGCACCAGCCCCTTGTAGACTATCAGGCTCGACGAGAGGCTGCAGACGTAGAAATCGCCGCCGTCAGGCAGCCCCAGGGCCGCGACCGCCTTCTCTATACGACGCCGTATGACGAACAGCTTTGTCTCGAAAGGGTATGAGTCCGGCAGCGAGCCTATGCCCACGAAGAAGTGGCGGATGACGGGCTGCTCCCTCGCGGAAAGCGTCCCGATGGCCCCTGAATCCACGGGCACGTCGCGCCATCCCAGGAAGCGCTGCCCCTCTTTGCCGACCGCCGTCTCTATCGCCCCTTCACAAGCCCGCCTCTGCGCCTCTTCCCTGGGAAGGAACGCAACCCCCACACCGTAGCTGCCGGGATCTGGCAGCTCGATGCCGAGGCTCGCAGCCTGCCCGGCGAAGAACTCGTGAGGCATCTGCACCAGGATGCCCGCCCCGTCGCCCGTCTCCGCGTCCGCTCCCGACGCGCCGCGATGCCCCAGGTTGACCAGCGCCTCCAGTCCCTTGGTGATGATGTCGTGGGACTTGATGCCCCGGAGGTGGGCGACCAAGCTCTGGCCGCATGCGTCATGCTCGAAACGAGGGTCGTACAACCCCTGCTTCCTCGGCGTCGGCAAGTCTCGAATGTGGTAGCTATCGCTCAACTTATCGCTCGCTTGCGCCCCGCCCCCGATGCAGCTGATCCTGTCGCTCTCCATCAGCGCACGCCTACCGGGGGCCGTCTGTGATAAAAATCACGCAACCTAGCGGCAAAGAATAGCACAGCGGCCACATAGTAACAATACGCGCGGCTCGAATCCACAGGGCAATCGCATCTAAATGGCCCCTCGTCCAGTCCGCCCAGCAGTGCAACCTACGTGTCTCCCGCCAGCGGGGATGAGGCGGGCGCGCTGAATTGCCCTCCCCTTGACGGGGGAGGGGAGGTGGCAGGCGGGACGCCTACGCTCCTTCGTCTATGTTCGCGTTGTCTCTGGCCGGCTCCTTTCTGTTGGCGCTCTGGGCGGGTTCTAGCCGCTTTTGCGCCTGATTCGCCCTTATCCTGGCCCTCTCCCGTCTAGGGAGAGGGGGCAAGGCGGGGAATCGCCCTTGTCTCCTACCCCTTTCCCTTCGGGGGAGGGGACGCAGGGTGGGGCGTTTGTCCTCACCCTGGCCCTTTCCCCCGTGAGGGAGAGGGTACTTGGCGGGTCTTGCGACCCGCGTCCTATCTACTCCTGATTCCCCCGCTCACACGGGGGATTGAGTATGCCCTGCAAGGCAGTGACTCCGGTACTTGCTTCGGGGATGCCGACGTCGTACGCTCGCCGACACTTGGGGTTGCAAACCCCACCCCGGGCTTTCCCGGACGGCTGACGGCTCTTTGCGGAGCCGCCTGCGTTCGCGCTTCGTCCTTCCACCCGCCAAGGCGTCGGGCTGCGCTGGCTACGGTCCTCCCGGTCGTCCGAGAGTCCGCACCTGGAACGGGGGAGACGCATTTGGCACTACGTCCTCCTGTGCGAGGCGCCGAAACATAGAGGGACCTTCTCGTACACGCGGGTGCCCCGTCCAACAGCAGCGGCGTGTATGATGCCAAGGGCAGAGGTGGGCTCTATGCTCGTTTGGGATACGCCCCTTCGGGCCGTCTATCAGACTAGCACGGCTGTTCTCGGCGTGTCAAGGGGTGGATTGGGGCAATTTGGGGGCAATTTAGATGCGATTGCCCTGCTCGAATCCACCGCCTAATCCGGATGAGCGGCGCAGCGCACTCCCTCCTGTTGGCGGGATGGCTTCCGGCGCTTGCGCCTTGCAAGGTCAAAGAGCGTGGGTATAGGCTTTCGCTCCATGGCGCAAGGGACAGATCCGGAGCGGGGCGATGGTGTCGGGGAGCGGGCTTCCGCGCATTCGCGTCAGGCGAGCGGATTCGGCAGGACGTTCGGCGCGCTTCGCAATCGGAACTTTCGCTACTTGTGGACCGGCACGATGTTCATGTGGTGCGCGGGGCAGTTCCAGTCCATCGCGCAGGGATACCTTGCGTACGAGCTCACGGGCTCGGCGGGGCTGCTGGGGGTGATAAGCATCGGCTACGGCGCGCCGATGATGGCCCTGGCCCTGTTCGGTGGGGCGATCGCCGACCGGATGGAGCGCAAGCGGTTGATACAGCTCTTCCAAGGCGCGGAGGGGGTTCTCGCGCTGTTTCTCGCGGTATCGGTCATCACGGAGACGGTGACTTGGTATCACATCCTCGCGGCCTCGACCATTCACGGCGCCCTGTTCGCGTTCATGCTGCCGGCCAGGCAGGCGATAATCCCCGAGTTGGTCGATCGGTCGGAGATTACGAACGCTATCGGGCTGAACTCGGCGGGCCAGAGCGCGATAGTACTCACCGCGCCCGCGGTCTCTGGCGCTCTCTACACGGCTTTCGGGCCGGAGGCTGTATTCCTGGGGATGTTCGGATTGCAGGCGGCGGCGGTGGCGCTCACCGGCATGGTGCCCAAGACGGGCCGGGCCCCGGCGCGCTCCGAAAAGGACGTCCTGCAAGACGTCCGGGAAGGCGTCCAGGTCATCAGGAGAAACCGGATGGCGCTCGTGCTGCTGGCGATGGCGTTCGTCTCGACGGTCATGGTGATGCCCTTCGTACAGCTCATGCCGGTGTTCGTGGTGGACGTGTATCAGAGGGAGGCGGACGCTCTGGGGGTCCTGTCAGCCATAATGGGGATCGGCTCGCTTGCCGGCTCCCTGTTCGTCGCGTCGATCGGCAGCCGGCGGCGCGGCATCCTGCTCTTGGGGACGAGCTTCATGTCCGGGGCGACCTTGCTGCTCATGACCTGGTTTCCGTACTATCTGGCGGGGGCGGCGATAATGATGTTCATGGGGCTGGGCGCCTCGCCCCAGAGGGCGCTGAAGGAGTCGCTGGCGATGGACGCGGTGGACGACAGGTACCGCGGCAGGGTGATGAGCGTGTTGATGATGAGCATCGGGCTGGTCCCGCTGGGCGCGCTGCCGCTGGGGATAGTGGCGGATAACTTTGGGGCGCGGACAGCCTTTGCTATCATGGGGTCCGCCATGGTTGTCATGACGCTCACCGCGCTCCTAACTCAGCGGTCGCTGCGAGAGGCGCAGTGAATGGCGGCCAGTCGCTATACTCCGTCCATTAGAATATGACGGTAGGCAGTCCCGCATTATCCCCTCTCCCTTGACGGGAGAGGGCTAGGGTGAGGGTGATTCGGGACGCCAAGACTACTAGGAGATAGAACCATGGGCGAGCTCGACGGCAAGGTGGCAATCATTACCGGCGCGGGCCGGAGGCGGAGCATCGGATATTCGACGGCGATAGCCCTGGCGAAGCTGGGCGCGGACATCGTGGCGACAGGGACGGGCCGCGACCCGGCGACGTTTCCGGAGGACGAGAAGGCGATGGGATGGCGTGACGTGGAGAGTACGGCGGAGGACGTGCGAGCGCTGGGCCGGAGGGCGCTTCCGCTGGTGGTGGACGTCACGGACGTGGAGCAGACGGAGGACATGGTGTCGCGGGCGGTGAGCGAGCTTGGGAGCGCCGATATTCTCATCAACAACGCGGCTGTGGCTATCGGGGCGGACCGCGCGCCGATAGCGGACGTGGAGCCGGACGTCTTCCAGCGTGTGGTGGACGTGAAGGTTCGGGGGATGTACCTCTGCTCGCGGGCGTTCGTTCGGCAGGTACTGAAGCAGGGGCGCGGCGGCAAGATAGTGAGCGTGGCATCCTCGGCTGGCAAGCGCGGCGCGGCGAACGCGGCGGCGTACAACGCCGCGAACTTCGCGATAGTGGGCATGACGCAGTCGCTGGCGCACGAGCTGGGACCCCACGGGGTGAACGTCAACGCGGTCTGCCCGGCGGCGGTGGATACCGCCAGGATGGACAGGTTCGGCAGGGGCGAGGAGTGGCGTGAGAAGGCGGCGGCCCATCCCATCGGCCGCGCAGGCTCTCCGGAGGAGGTCGGCGGCTTCATGGCGTTCCTATGCACCGAGGCGGCGTCGTGGATACACGGGCAGTCTATCAACATAGACGGGGGAATGGTGATGGAGCATTAGAAGGCTTGGGTGGCAGAAGATGCGCAAGCACACATACGAACGTGGCTGGATACGATGGTTGATGAGCTTGGCGGTTCTGGCGGGCTTGTCGGCGGCGGCGCTGGTCTTGGTGTCCGCCACGTCCGATGACTGCTGGAACGGCGCGCTGTCTGATGACCCGCTCCACTGCTACGTGCTGGAACAGGCGCAGCGGGATGGAATCATAGACGTGGACGCAGTGTACAGGGTAGGAGGGTCGCTTCATTTCTATATCAAGGAGAGCGAGCCTGCTTGGGATGACATATTAGAGTATATCCGGCGTAAGGCGCAGGAGGAGGCGCGCAGATCGGGGGGAGATGACTGTGTGCTGTCGTCGGGAGGGTGTCGCGTCGGGGTATTTAGTCCAGACAATTTTCCAGGGTCGTTCGGTGAAGAGTGGAACTTCCACTGGTACATCCTTCCGATGTCGGAAGTGTATCAGACCATCGAGTTGATACCTGGGGGCGCTGATGCGCGGTACTCGGAGCCTGGATGGGCGGCGTATCGCCAGGTGTGGCCTGCGTCAGGTGGAGGGGGGGTCAGCGGCGCGAGCGACGCGACCGGCCCCGTGAAGCTCGATGTGTCGGACGTCGACACGACGAACTTTCCCCCGCTGGATTGCGCATCCAGGCACATCGGCGCCGAAGGTTCCTGTGGTCGGTCGCAGGAGTTGGCGCAGGCATCTCCTGACATCGGGTTTGCTGGATGGCACAGTCGCGGAGGTGGGAGCAGTAAAACGATATTCATCCAGGTGAAGGTTCCTCCTGGTCGAGAAGCGAATCTGGTAGCGGAAGAAGCGAAGGAGGCGGCGCTTCGGATGTATTCACGGATGGACCCGGACAGATTGGTGATGATTCCGGTGAAGTACAGTTATGAGGAGTTGTGGCGGTGGATGATAACGTTGAACCGCTTCGCCCGCTCGTCGAGCAACACTGTGGGCATCACCTGGGTGGGGATTCGGACGAATAAAATAACGGCAAGTGAGAGGGCTGTGTACACGCCTGAGTCCTCGTTGCAAGAGGCGCCAGACGGCGAAGGCTGGGATTATATCGAAAACGGGAAGTTGATACGTGAGACGATCGTTGTATGGACGTTGGACTTGGATCGCACAATAAACGCGTTGCCCGAGGTGTTGAGTCAGCTCGATATCCCCGTGGACGCGGTGGGAGTGGTTGCGGAGTCAGATCGGACTCCTGCGGACCCTGGTCTCCCCGGAGTGCCGGGGCTGTCAGCCAATCCGTCGAGTTCAATAGGGGCTATCGGGTCAACGGTGGCGGAGGCAGCTACGGAGTTCCGTCCGTGGGTTCTGCTCGGCGGGGCCGCAACGCTTGCCGTTCTGGGTTCGGTCATTTTCGTGATCGTCTGGCTGCTCCGTCGAATGTAATGAGCCGGGGGCAAGCGCATTGAAGGTCTTGGCGGCGTCTCGGCCTCATTCGTGCGCGTCGATGCCACTACCGGCGGGGATGCTGTATGCGCCATGACGTGAAGTACGAATCGCCGGCCAACCTGCTCGAGCTCCTGGCCGCCGTGGTCGAGGCGGCGGGACGGACTCGCTTCTATGGCAGCCGTCTGACCGGCGCGGCTGGAATCCGCGGCATGGCCGACTTCGCGGCCACGCCGATCACGCCGATAGCGGAGCTGAGACGCCAGGAGCTTGGGGACACTCTGGCGGATCCGCAGGCGCTCCAGTGGGTCGTCGGGCGGTGTGGGGAGCGGGAGGCCGTCGCGGTGGCGGAGGGCGCGACGGAGACGGCGGCGCGGTACGACGTGTTTCGGGACGCGCTCAAGACGACGTGGGACCTGGAGTCGGTCCGCATGGCGGCCATCGTAACCGAACCAGGGCGACGCCAATACGCGGCAGAGGTCAGCTCTATCCTGGGGTACATGAGGATTCCCGCTCACGTGTTCGTGGAACGGAGGGACGGGCTGGTTCATGAGCGGATCCGGCTGCTGGCGCCGGACCTGCTGGTCATACTGGCTGACGGGTTCGACGGGGACGCTGTTCCCGGCTTGGCCGAGCGGGCTGTTACTTTCAGGCTGTCGCACAGGCTGAGGGGTGTGCGGCAGCTGGACTTCTACGTGGTGGACGAGCTCGGCTTCCTGGGGCACTCAAGCGACCTCGTCCACTGGACACTATATAATGACCAGTATCTCTACGAGCGTTCCGAGTCGGGCAGGCTGGTGGTTACGGCTCTTCACAACAGGACTCAGCCGATGCTGCGGATAGAGACGGAGGACAGGGTTGAGAGCCTGGGGAAGTATCACATGACGGCTCGGGGGCTGGGCTGACAGGCGAGGGGCGATGTTCTACTCACTCACCCGCTTTCTGAGGCAGGTGCGGCGGCGCAAGGAATTGGGCATCAGCCTGCTCCTTGCAACCATCTCTATCAGCGTTGTAGGGAACACGCTGACGTTCTACCTGTTCGAGGGGGCTGTAACGCCGGGCATCACGTTGTGGGACGGCCTCTGGTACAGCGTGGTGTCCATCACGACGATAGGCTACGGCGACATATCGCCGGAGACGGTCGGGGCCAGAATAGGCGCTGCGGTCTTCATCATGTTGATCGGCCTCGCCACGTTCACGACAGCCGTGGGAGTGGCAGTGGACTGGGCCGCCGATCTCCGACACAAGGAGCGAAAGGGCATGGGCAGAGTTAGCGCGAGGGGCCACCTGGTGATAGTGAACTTTCCAAGCGAATCGCGCGTCCAGCAGATCATTCAGGAGTACAGGAGCGATCCGGACCACAAGGGCGTCGATATCGTGGTCGTTACAGACGAGGTAGAGGAGCTGCCCTTCCTGGGGGACGACATATCGTTCATTCGAGGATGGACTCTCGACGAGGAGACCTACCGCCGCGCGAACCTGGAGCGCGCGCGGCAGGCCATGGTGCTCAGCCCTAGCCACTCCGACCCCAGGAGCGACAGCCTCGTGGCTTCGATAGCCTTCGTCATCCACAGGGTCAACCCCGAAGTCAAGGTCATAGCCGAGTGCCTCGACCCCCGTCATGCCGCGTTGTTCAACGCATCCGACAACCTCAGCCTGGTCTACACCCTACAGATAGTCAACAACCTGTTCGCGCATGAGGCGCAGGACCCGGGCGTGAAGAAGCTGGCGATGGCTATCACGAGCAACGACATCCAGGGAACCGTGTTCACTACCCCAGTCGAGTCCCCCGCCCCGCAGATGACCTATATCGCGGCTGCCAAGATGCTACTCGATCACAAGGTCAACCTCGTCGGGGTCGTTCGGGGCGACTCGATCCGGATGGACCTCGACGACTTCCTGGTCTCCGAGGGCGACCAGGTCGTGTATATCAGCGGATCGAGGATGAGCGCGGACGACCTTGCGGCACTGCTGCGGCAGGGCGCGGGATGACTGCGCCGCCGCTCGCCGCCAGGCTGATTGGGGAGGCGGACAGGGCTGCGCTGCGCCTGCAGATGCTATACGCGGACGGGGCGTTCGGGGTGTATCGGCGTCTGTTTCGGGAGAACGGCATATCGCGGCGGGACATATGCGAGTTGGACCCGCTCAGCCTGCTTCGACGGCTGCCGGCGCTGAGGGGAGAGCGCTTCCGTGAGGTGGTTGACGAGGGCATACGCACGTCCCGCGAGGTCGTGGACATAGAGGTATCGTCGGGCACGACGGGACTCCCGAAGCGGCGAATCATAACTCGGCGAGACGAGGCGGCGGAGGGCGCCGCGCTTGCGAGGATGTTCGAAGTGTGCGGCATCGGGCCAGGCGACTCGGTTGCGTGCGTGGACACGGGGCCGCTGACGCTGATGGCGTCCTTCATGACCGCGCTCGAACAGCTGGGAGTCCACGACGCTTACGCCTTCAGCGTCTCCGTGGACGAAGACGCGACGGTCGCGGGTCTCAGCAAGCTGAAGCCCTCGGTGGTCCTCACCATACCGTCGATAGTCGAGCGCGTCATGGAGCCTCTCGCCTCTGCGCTCCGTCGGACGGAGTGGCGGCTGAGCAAGGTCGTATACGTGGGCGAGCCTATGCATGACGCGACGCGGCGAACGTTGGAAGAGCTGGGCGTGGAGGCATTCGCGTACTACGGCGCTTCGGAGACATCAACGCTTGGCATCGAGTGCGCGGCGCACGAGGGAATACACCTCTGGACGGAGTGGAACGTGGTGGAGATCATCGGCAAGGACACAGGCGAGGCGCTGGTCACGACGCTGGGACGGGAAGGTCTGCCGTTGTTCAGGTACGCGCTGGGGGACACGCTGCAGGCCAGGGAAGGGCCGTGTCCATGCGGCCTCGGCTATCCGAGGGTGGACGCGCTTGGACGTACGGACGGCACGGTCTCGGCGCTGGGCGTGAAGCTTTCCTACGACGTCGTTCGCCGGGCCGCCCTGTGGCGGTTGGCCTACGACGGCCCCATCTCGGTCGAGCTGAACGGCGTCGGACGGGACCGGATGGTCGTAATGCTGCCGGAGTCCCTGGCAATGCATGAGGCGAGCATCGTCCGCTCGATGAATACGGTCGAGCCGGACCTTGCGTACTTGATAGCGAGCGGGTTCCTGGACCTGGACGTCTCGTTCGTCGAGGATCGGAGCTTGGAGAGCCGCAAGGCCCCCCGCATAGTGGACAGACGTGTTGCTCATGCAGCGAATTAGCCTTCCCTCCGGGATGGATGTAGCCCCTGTGCCTGCGGACGACGAGGCTCGCGTCGTCGAGGTGCATGACCTGCTCACCAGGTCGTTCCCCGCAGGCCAGGTGGAAGACCGGGCATCGTTTCTCGATACGGTCTCGCCCACTGCCGAGCCCGGGGCCGTCCCGGTGGTTATTGCGGCGTCAAACGCGGGCCGCGTCTTCGGGGCGGCTGTGGGCGCGTATATGCCGCGCGTGAACGCGGCGATGGCGCTCTACGCGGCTGTGCAGCAGGAGGCCAGGGGCCGGGGTCTCTACGGCGCAATGCGGATTCGCCTAGTGGAGCTGCTGGACGCGGAGGCGCGGGAGGCGGGGCATGACGGCCTCGACTACGTGATGTCGGAGGTCGAGCGCGGCGGTCGGCTGTACCTGGGATATGTCGAGGCGCGGGGAGCGTACCCAGCCCCGTGCGAGTACTGGCAGCCTGAGGCGCAGGGACTCTCGGCCCGGCCGTTGGAGCTGATGCTGCAGCCCGCGCGCAAGGCGGGACCTGAGACACGGGACGAGCTTGCGGGCCTGGTGTCGGAGATATACACCAGCATCTACAGGCTGGCCGACCCTGGGGAAGACCCCAGCTACCGGCGCGTTATACAATCTATAGACATGGCCCCCGCCGGCGATTCATCGAGATGACATGATGTTCCAGAAGATACTCGTACCGCTCGACGGCTCCAGCGAGGCGGAAGGGATACTCCCCTACGTCTCCCGTATCGCCGTGGGACTGGAGGCAAGCGTCGTGCTCCTATCCGTAATGGACCGCGACGGCCTGGGGATGAGCGGCTCCCAGCGCTCGACGCTGTTCGCCCGCGCCGAGCTCGAGGTGCGGAACAGACTCCACAACGCGTCTCACCGGCTGAGGGGACGCGCCGTGCGGACAGAGGAGGTCGTGGTTACGGGCAGGGCCGAGGAGGAGGTCACGGCGGTTGCCGAGAGGCTCGGCTGCGACCTGATAGCCATGTCCACCCACGGCAGGAGCGTACTCGGCAAAGGCATCCTTGGCAGCGTTACCGACAGAGTAATCCACACGGCAACCGTCCCGATGCTCACCGTCGCGCAGGACAAGACGCGGACCTACCGCGGGCAAGACATGCTGGCAACGCAGGTCATCGTGCCTCTCGACGGCTCCAGGCTTGCCGAGTCGGCGCTGCCTTACGTGCGGGACCTGGCTGGCAAGCTTTCGTGGCAGGTGGCGCTTGTCAGGGTGGTGCGCCCCATGCGCTTCCTCTGGGTCGGCGACTTTACATCGGGAATGAGCGAAGACCATGATCTGCTGGAGTCCGAGGCGAAGGACTATCTGAGGACGGTCGCGGAAAGCCTCCGTGAGGACGGGCTGGCAGTCGAATGGCAGGTGTTGTTCGGTCACCCCACGACCACTATCCTGGACCTCGTAAGGAAGATACCGCACAACATCGTTGCCCTATCTACTCAGGGGAGATCTGGCTTCCGGCGCTGGTTCATAGGCAGCCTCGCGGAGACCCTAGTCCGAAGCTCGGGAGCCTCGGTCCTGATGGTGCCCTCTTCTGAGCGGATAGAGCAGGCGGTAGACAATGCGTAACTCTGAAATCATACAGGCTATCCAGGCCCGGCCGTTCGCAGACTTGGCCGAAGGGGATCTGAGGGGGCGGCTCTCAGACCTCCGCTCCCTTCCACCTGCCCCTGGACTCCACGGGGGACTGGAGCCGGATACGCTGCTGACGACGTTCTGCCTGGTCTATGAGGCAATACGGCGGAAGCTGTCGTTCCGCGCTACGGAGGAGCAGGTCCTCGCCGGGCTGCTGCTATGGCGCGGCAAGGTGGTGGAGATGAACGCGGGTGAGGGAAAGACCCTGGCCGCCGCCTTCCCCGCGGCGCTTCACACCGCGGCGGGCCGGTCGGTACACGTCATCACCGCGAACGACTACCTGGCTGTCAGGGACGCCGAGACGCTTGCCCCGGTGTACGAGTCGCTGGGGCTGACCGTCAGCGCTGTAGCGCAGTCCATGAACGACGACGAGCGGCGCTCGGCATACGGCGCCAACATCGTCTATGGGACTGTGCGGGAGCTGGGCTTCGATTTCCTGCGCGACAACCTGCGGTATTCGGAGTCCGAGACGGTGCAGGGCAAGCTCGACGCGGCCATCATAGACGAGGCCGACCAGGCGCTGATCGACGAGGCCGCCACGCCGTTGATAATATCTGGCGAGGGGGCGGGCAACCGGCGCGGGGTCCACAAGGCCGACGCGGCGGTCCGCGAGATGGTGGCGCTGCAACGGCGTATCAGCGACAGCATGATCGAGAAGGCCCACGCAGACCTCCCGACCGGAAGCAGGCGCCGGCTGCTGGCGGCGCTGTTCCTAGCGGACCCGGAGAGCGAGTATCTCACCCGTCTGGCGGCCGGGGACCCCAAGCTCGCCCGCCGCATTCGCGCCGACGCCGCGGACGCCATCGAACTGGACGGGGACTCGACCCGCATCCGAGACCTCTACTACTATCTCGACGCCGAGGGTGGAGCGGTTACCCTCACGGACCGCGGCCACCGCTTCGTCGAGTCGCGGCTTGGCCCTATCTTCGATACGGGCGGCCTCGAAGCCGGCGTCGAGCGCGTCAGGGCGGACGCCGAGCTGGGCTTGGTAGAGCGCAGGCGTTCCTCCGAGAGGCTTGGTCGGCGCATCGCGCGGATGCACGCCCGCGCCAACCAGGTCCACCAGGCGCTGCGGGCGCACCTTCTGCTCCGCCGCGGCGTTGATTACGTGGTAAGCGACGGCGCCGTGGCGCTGGTGGACGAGGTAACTGGCCGCAGGAAGCCTGGCACGAGATACCAGCATGGTCTTCACGCGGCGTTGGAGACGAAGGAGCGGCTGCCGCTGACTCCGGAGCGCGGCGCGGCAGCCCAGATATCCATCCAGGGCTTCCTGCGGCAGTACGCGAATCTGTGCGGGATGACGGGGACGGCGCTCTCGTCCCGCGACGAGATACGACGCGCATACGGGCTGGACGTCGTATCGGTCCCCACCACGTTCCCATCTCAGCGCGTCGATCTGCCATCGCGGGTGTTCGTCTCGCATGACGAGAAGATGCGCGCGGTGGTGGAAGAGGTGGAAGAGTGCAGGCGAGCGGGCCGGCCGGCGCTCGTGGGCGCGCTGACCGTGGAGCAATCGGAGGAGATAAGCAGCACGCTGCAGAGCCACGGCATTCCCCATCGGGTCCTGAACGCCGTCAACAGCGCTGACGAAGAGGCCATAGTGAGCTCGGCCGGCAGGCGCGGCGCCGTTACGGTTGCGACCAACATGGCGGGACGGGGCGCGGACATCGTGCCGGAGCCAAGTCTTGGTCTTCACGTGATAGGAACAGAGGTGAACGCGGCCAGGCGAATAGACGACCAGCTCAGGGGGCGCGCCGGACGCCAGGGACAGCCTGGCACGACCCGGTTCATACTCTCGCTCGAAGACAAGGCGCTGGCGGGCCGGCTCCAGGTAGCCGGAGACGGCGGCATCGAACGCGCTCAGCTCTTCTCCACCCTCGACGACGAGGCGCGCCGCGGCGTTCTTGCCGACTACTACCGAGCGCTGGAAGGCCAGACGCTGGCATACTACGGCATGCGCCGATCGACGATGACTTCTAACGGCATGTACGAGGAATGCATACAGGCCGCGCGTGACGCCGCGCGAGAGGTCGTTGACGAGCGATTCGGCGCTGACCCCTCCACCGACTACGAGCGGCGCTTCGACGAGATGGCGTCGGCAGTGTCGCTCGACTTCGGGGTGGACTGTGAAGAGTTGTGGGGGCTCGGCGTCGTCGCGCTGCGGGACGGCCTGGAAGAGATGCTCGCCCGGCGCGTGAACGCGGCGCGTGAGATGGTTGGGAAGGCTCGGTTCGACGAAATCGCCAGGGTGACGCTGCTCCAGGCTGGCGACGGGCTGTGGAGCGAGCGCCTCGTCCTGCTGCAGGATATGATGATTGGCGCGGCGCTCACCGCGTCGAGCCACGCCTCGGCGGTGGCCGATTTCCAGCGCGGATGCATTGAGGAGTACGATAGCTTTCTTCGGGAAACGCGAAGCGTGTTCCTCCGCAAGCTGCTGGCGGTCGTGGACTCGGAAAGCCACTTCACGACGGGCGAGGATGCTAGGGTAGAGGGGCAAGGCGCGGAGCTGCGCGCCGAGCTTTCGGCGATACTGGCGTGATCCGGTTCAGGGATCCGAACGGAGGGATTGCGATGAACAAGAAGACGGCGAGATTGAGCGCGAGGGCGGCGGCCGGAGCATTGATAGCGGCTGGCCCCGTCATTGCGGCGTGCAGCTCGGGGCCATCCTACGATGAATGGGCCGCAACGGACGGAGCGGCCGGCCGCATCAACCTCGACGACGTGCAGAAGGCGTTCGAGGACTCCGAGAGCGCGACCGACTTCGAGAAGCGGGTCAACGAGATATACGAGGGAGACGGCCTCGTCCTTGTCCGCGCCCGGCAGGACCCGGACGCCCTTGTGCTGGAGGGCTGGGAGGACCTGAACGGGAACTACGAGATCGACGATGCGAATGACGACAAGCTCTTCGACATCGTGAAGCGTAACGAGGAGCACGAGATGCGGGGCTACGGCGCGAACTCGTACTACCACAACAGCTTCGGAGCGGGCAACTTCCTGTTCACGTACATGCTCATCTCGACCATCTCTCCCCTCGGCTACTATTACTACACGCCGCCCCTGTACGCCCGCGGAACCCTGAACACGTACCGGGACAACTACCGAGGCACGTCGGGCTACCGCAGCCAGGTATCGCAGAACAGCCGATACTTCACGAGCCAGCGGACAGGCTTCGCGTCCTCCCGCTACAACTCGGCGGGCCAGAACCTCAGCTCCGCGAGGACGAGCTACCGGGCTACCCAGCAGTCCAGCGGCGCATACAGGAGCAGCTCGACGGGGGTGCGGAGCTCGTGGGGCTCGACCAACCGCAGCGGCGCCATCAGGTCATCGAGCGTTGGGCGCAGCGGCGGAGGCTTCCGGGGCTTCGGCGGCGGCCAGGCGATAATCGGCCTCGACAGATGGGCCGGTTGACGGCGCGGCAACGCCGTGAAAGGAGCCTATCTCGCTGCCGCGGCCCAGCCTGACGCGGGCATTTCCCGTCGTTTGGACTCGGCGGGCGAATTAGCGCAGGCGGCTCGACCGACAGCCTGATATAATCTGGAATAAGCTATTGAGCAGCTACCGCACATTCCTATCGCCGCTCCTGATCGCGCTGGCCGCCGTCGCCGCCGTCTCGTGCTCGGCGCAGGGGGAGGTCCCGGATCTGGAGCGGAGGGCGCAGGAGATCAACAGGTCGGTGATGTGCCCGGTGTGCCCTGGCGAGTCTATTGACCAGTCGCAGCATCCACTGGCGGTCCAGATGCGCGGAGTGGTGGACGAAAAGCTGCGCGAGGGCTGGCGCGATGGACAGGTCAAGCGGTTCTTCGTTGAACGGTACGGGCCTAGCGTGTTGCTGGAACCGCCGGCCCAGGGCGTACACCTGGCGGTGTGGATCATTCCGCCCGTGGGCATAGCGCTGGCCCTGGCGGCGCTGTATCTGGTGGTGCGGCTGATGGCGCGTCCCCGCTCCGGACGCGCCGAGTCCATAGAGGTCCGGATGTCCGCGGACGAACGCGGAGAGTACGCCGCCCGGGTGGAGGCTGCGCTGCTGGCCGACGATCGGCGGGACGCGGGGGCCGGCCGTTGATAGTGGACGCCGGCGCCCTCGCGCTGCCTATCGCCATGCTTGCGGCCGCCTATGCGGGGGCCGGCTCGCTGCTGGGCGGATGGCGGCGAGCGCCCGCGCTTGCGCTGAGCGCTCGGTACGGGTTCTACACCGTCCCCGCGCTGCTGGCGATAGCGACAGCGGCGCTCGTGTATGCGTTCGTGAGCCAGGACTTCTCGGTCCGGTACGTGGCCGAGAACAGCAACCGCGCGATGCCCGCGGCGTACACCTGGGTGGCGTTCTACGCGGGCAACGCCGGCTCGCTGCTGTTCATCGCCTTCGTATTCTCGCTCATATCGGTCGCGGCGGTCCGCGGACTTGCATCGAAGCTGAAGCAGACGGCGCCCTACAGTACGGGGCTGATGGCGCTGACGCTCGCCTTCTTCCTGGGGGTCATCACCTTCTTGGCGAACCCATTGGAGCGGCTGCCGTTCATACCCCCGGACGGACAGGGCATCAACCCGCTGCTGGTCCACTTCGGCATGTTCATCCACCCGCCGATGCAGATGGCGGGGCTGATCTCGGTAGCTCTCCCGTTCAGCATTGCGATGGGGGCGTTGCTGGCTGGCCGCGGAGGGCGGGACGAGTGGGTTGACATAGGCCGCGCGTGGGGGATGGTCTCCTGGCTGATACTGACTATAGGGCTGCTGCTGGGGAGCTGGTGGGCGTACACCATACTCGGCTGGGGGGGCTATTGGGCATGGGACCCCGTGGAGAACTCGGCGCTGATGCCGTGGCTGGCGATGACGGCGTTCGTCCACTCGATAATGGTCCAGAAGCGCCGGGGGATGTTTCGGGGATGGAACATCGTCCTAGTAACCGTGGCCTTCACGCTGGCGCAGATGGGAATGTTCATCAATCGCGGCGGCCCTGTGCCCTCTGTACACTCGTTCGCGCAATCGACGATGGGATGGCTGTTCCTGGCGTTCATGGGCTTCACGCTGCTAGGCTCCCTGGCCGCGTTTGCGTGGCGCATGAATACGCTGAAGAGCCGCGAGTCCCTGGACTCGATGCTATCGCGGGAGAGCGCGTTCCTGGCGCAGAACGTCCTGTTCCTCGCGGTGGCCTTCGCCACTCTCTGGGGCACCGTCTATCCGGTCATAAGCCAAGCCTCCCAAGATGTTACCATCACGGTCGGCGAACCCTTCTTCAACCGTGTGAACGGGCCTGTCATGCTGGCGCTCGTGCTGCTCATGGGTGTCGGGCCGCTGCTGCCGTGGAGGCGCGCGACCTGGCTGCTCGTTATCAAGGCACTGCGGGTTCCGATAGGCGCGGCCGCGGTCACAGTCGCCGCTCTCGTCGTTGCTGGAGTGCATCGGCCTGTGGCGCTGGCCGCGGTTGCGGTTGTCGTGATTGCCGTTGCGGGCATAGCGCATGAGTGGGCGCGTGGAACGAGGTCGCGGCACAGGAAAGGCGAGAGCTACCCCGTTGCGTTTGGGAGGCTGCTGTCGGGAAATCGGCCCCGCTACGGGGGATACGTCGTCCACCTGGCGATCTCTATGCTCGCCATAGGCGCGGTCGGGTCCTCGTTCTACGAGGTTCAGCGGGACTTTTCGATGGAGCCTGGCGATAGCCGGTCTCTTGGAAGATACACTTTCCAGTACGTGGGATTCGACAGGTCTCGATACTCGGATAGGGACGAGGTGGTAGCCGAGTTCGCGGCGAGCGTGAATGGGAGCGACCTGGGCTCGATGCGGGCCCGCAGGTCGTTCTACCGCGAATTCAGGATGTCCTCGACCCGGGCGGCAATACGGAGCACGCCGTTGGAGGATTTCTATATTGTGCCGTCCGAGTTCGAGGAGGGTGGCCGCGCGGTGTTCCGCGTATACGTCAACCCCCTGGTCTGGTGGATGTGGGCGTCCGGGCCGCTGTTCGCGCTGGGGACGTTGCTTGCCCTCTGGCCCAAGCGCGAGCCGGCCCCCTCAAAGCTGCCTGCGCCGGCGCGTCCGGAGACGGCGAGAGCGTGACGACAACTCGGAGGGCGCGTTGCTGATACTGATAGCCCTGGTCCTGGCCGCTATACCGCTCGCCGCCATACTGTACCCGTTCATCCGGGGGGGCGACTTGGGCGAGGCCCTGGGCGGCGAGACGGCTGAGAACGAGGAGCTTAGCAGGATGTGGGACTCCGCGCTGGCCGGCCTCCGCAGCGCGGAGCTCGAACGCTCGATCGGCATCCTGGGCGAGGAGGACTATCGGACGCTGCGCGACCAGTACATGACAGAGGCGGCGCTCGCGCTCAAGGCGCTGGACGTAGAGGCGGGCCAGGAGGCCGAGCTGCTCATGGGCATGGAGGAAGAGGTGAAGCGGGTGCGCGAGGGACTCCTAGGACAAGACGAGCCGGAGGAAGAGAAGTGATAGGGCGGGCTTGCGCCCTGTTCCTGCTGGCGGCGATGACGCTCGCAGCCGCGGCTGGCCCGGCGTCGGCGCAGTCCGAGCGGGACAGCGTAACCGTCGAGGGCAGGGTCCTGAACGGCTCCACCGGGCTCGACGTCGGGCCGGGCCTCGACGTCTTCTTGGTGAGCAGCGTAGGGCCGGAGTACGAGGTTGGAACGGCGACGGACGAGGAGGGGCGATTCCGGTTCGACGCGGCGGCGCCTCGCGAAGGGGAGAGGCTGGGGATTTCGGTGCGGTACCAGCGGGCGACCTACGGCGTGATAGTGCAGATAGCCGAGGGGCGGGCGGATCCCGTCATGGTTACGGTATACGAGGCGTCCGAGGATGAGGGGCTGTTGGCGGCGTCGAGCGCGTCGCTTCTATTCGCGCGCGCGGACAAGGCTTCGCAGACGCTATGGGCACTCGAAATCGTCAGGCTGGTCAACTCCAGCGACCGGACGTACATACCGGGGTCGGGCCCCATGCAGCTCTTGCGATTCGGGCTGCCGCCTGGGGCGCAGGGACTCACGGTCGATACGGCTCTGATTGGGGCCGACGTGCTGCAGGTGGACCGCGGGTTCGCGCTGACCTCGCCCGTGCCGCCCGGCGAGCACGAGGTGATGTACGGGTACTACTTCCCATACGACGGCGGCGAGCTGGAGCTCACCAAGACACTGCGGTACGGCGCGGACAAGCTGAGGATACTCGTCCCAGAAGAGGTTGCGGCGCTGAGCGGCGAGGCGGGCGAGGTGGAGCGGGTTACGATAGGGAACACGCCGTATCAGCTGGTGGAGAGCGCTGACATTGGGCGCGGCGCGCGGGTGGACATCCGGCTGGAGGCGCTGCCGCAGGCGAGCGGGATGGACCGCGCCCGGCAGGCCATTGGCGCTCTCCCACTCGAATACGCGGCGGTCGTTGGACTTGGGCTGGTGATGGCTGCGCTGCTCGGCTTTGCGTTGTTGAGCCGCAAAGCCGCTCGCGCCGAGTCCTCGGCGGGCCGGGTTGGCCTCATCCGCGAGCTGGCGAGACTCGACGCCAAGTTCGAGGCGGGCGGGATGGACAAGGGCGAATACGACCGCGCCCGGAGGTCGCTGACGACGCGGATAACCTCGCTGGGCCCGCGTCCCTCGGAGGGAGCCGAGACCCAATGAGCGGGTATAATCACGTCGGCAAACGGAACCAACCTGGAGGTTACGATGGAAGCAGTATCGCGCGGCGCGCTCGAGGCGCTCAAGGAGTTCGATTCCGCGACCGTGTTCAACGCGGTGGTGGCGAGCATGGGCGGGAGCCAGGGAGGACGCGAGCTGGAGTCCAAGGGCGGCGTTCCCATGAACTATACGGGGCCGGAGATAGTGTCCATGCTCCCGGAGCTTGGGAGGGTGGTCGGCAGGGCGGTTACGGCTGAGGTAACGACGAACGACCCCGACTCCCCCGCGATACCCTGGGATGAATACTACGACGTCTTGGATGCAACGCCGGGGCCTATCGTCGCCGTGATGAAGGACGTGGACACCCAGCCCGGCCGGGGCGCCGCGTTCGGGGATGGGATGGCAAGGCGTCACCGGATGCTCGGCGTCACCGGCGCGGTGGTCCAGGGCTCGATACGCGACCTTGCCGGGATCGAAGAGGCGAGCCTGCCTATCTGGGGAACGGGCAGGGTCCCTGGGCACGGCGTCTTCAACCTGGTCTCCGTCAACAGGCCGATAGTGGTGGGCCGTCTGCTGGTGCATCCGGGCGAGGTCATAGTCGCAGACCTAGATGGATGCGCGAAGATTCCGCATGGGACGGATCCGAAGGCGGTGCTGGAGCAAGCCCATGCCATCCGAGAGCAGGAGCGGAAGCTGTTCGAGCTATACGAGCAGCCGGGCATGACCCATGCAAAGTTCAAGGAGATGCGCGGCAAAGCCTAGAGCCGCCATCCCACTACTCCGTCCATTCAATATGACGGGAGGCAGTCCTGCCTCATCCCCTCTCCCTCGATGGGAGAGGGGACTCAGTACGCCAAGACTACATTGAACTAGGGCTGGGGTTCCAGCGATGCCAGCCGGGGGTTCGAGAATCTGGCGGAGCCCGAGGCGACGAGGAATCCGGCTCTGCCGGAACGCGGGGCATCGTCTATGACTGTCGAGAATATGAGCCTGTCGTCGAGGTAGCAATCCGCGAACTCCGATCTTGCGAAGACGCGGATGGAGCGCCGCATGGAGAGCGGCTCGGCGGAGCGCCAGATGTCGATGGTCGAGAGCTCGCCGCCCGTGAGTCGCGCTATCTCGACGCTTGAGGATGGCTCGTCCAACACGAGGGCGAGGCCGCGGTTGGCTGCGTCATCATGCCGGAACACCACCCCGGCGCGGGAGTTGGAGGCGAGCTCGATAGCGCAGTCCAGGTGAAGGTCTGCGAGCGGCGGGCCGAGCGTCCCGCGCAGGAGCGAGCCGGACGCAGCGCCCTTGATGACGTCGTCAGCGAGTGTCCAGCCCGCGCCGAGGTTGCGGGCGGCGCCGAGCCCGTACACGGCTGCGCCAGTCTCCAGGGCGGCGAGGACGTCCCAGTAGCGGAGCTCGATGCTGCCGTCCTCGTTCTGGTGGACTATCTTGGGCGCTCCGAGGGAGGGCCTTTCGCCGCAGTTGTGGTAGTAGAGTATCCGCTGGCCGTGAGCCTCGATGGTTCGGCCAACGTAGCAGTCGCGCCGGCCAGAGCCGGAGCCGAGCAGGATGTTGGCGTCAGGCATCGCGTAGCCGTCGTCGGGGGAGTCGGAGAGCATGTAGAGGGTGCCCGACCCGTCGCTGCGCGAGGCGTCGGTTACGTTCTTGCCCACCGAGAAGATGACGTAATGCTTGCCGCCGATGCTGAAGTATTCGGGCACCTCGCACTGCCAAGCGTCCGGGGTGACGAGGGGCGGGAGGGCTGTCCAATCCACGAGGTTGGTGGACTGCATCCGCGCGACGCATGACTCGCCCGTGGTGAGCCGGGCGCATACGAGGGCTTCATACGTCCCGGCGACGCGATGGACGTATGCATCGCGCCAGTCGTCGCGCTCGACGTAGGGAGGGGCTGGTTTCAGGACGGGGTTTGCGGGGTGCTTCGTCCACGACTGGAGGTCGTCGGAGAACATGACGCCGATGAGCTGGTCTCCGGTTGCGTT
Source organism: uncultured Dehalococcoidia bacterium (assembly GCA_958296115.1). Lineage (GTDB taxonomy): Bacteria > Chloroflexota > Dehalococcoidia > Lucifugimonadales > CAJWER01. The sequence goes on along the minus strand of OY282442.1, from coordinate 115,271 downwards.
GGACCCGAAGGCCATCGCGTAGCCGTCATCGTGCGGGAATGCCATCCCCGTGAGGGTAGTCCCTGCATCCCACGCGCCTTCGGGCCCCCTCGTGGGTATCGAGTCCTGAAGCTCCCAGTGGATTAGGTCGGTGGACGTTGCATGGCCTAGGGAGTCCCAGCTGGCGCCTTTCGGTCCCTGCAGATGGTAGAGATGGAACAGGCCCTCGGCTGGGAGTATCCAGGTATCCCAGAGTCGGAGGTCTTCCGGTGGTCTGTGAATCATGCGGGACGCTCCTAATTCTGGGCGAGCGCCAGTGGAAGGCGCCCTGATGGGCTATCCAAGCGGCGCGGATTGTGAGGGGAGCATAGCAGTAGAGGGCGATGCGGGCAAACCAGGTTCAACACCCCGCGCCAAACTTGACACTCTTTCGTGCGTGTTGTTAGCATGAACGAAGGATAATGGACGAGTCCGCACTAACATAAGTCGAGTTAGGAGCGCCGTACGCAGGGCGATGCCGCAGCGTGGGGCGCTCTCTTCTTTTCATGACAATGGACAGACAGGCCGCCGTTATTCTGGCCGCGGGCCGTGGGACCCGGATGAAGTCGGGGCTACCAAAAGCCCTGCACCGCGTCTGCGGCAAGGAGACCGTGGCGCACGTCGTGGAAGCTGCGAGGGCGGCGGGCCTGGCCCGGATAGTCGTAGTGGTTGCGCCCGGCGCAGATGGCATCAGGAACCTGCTTGGGATCTCGGCAGCCTACGTCGAGCAGCGCGAGCCGCTGGGCACGGGCAACGCTCTCTTACAAGCCAAGCGCATCCTCGAAGACGCGGACGAGGTTACTGTTCTGGCTGCCGACTCTCCCCTCGTCCGGCCCGCGTCCCTCGAATCCCTAGCGCAAGTCCACCGCAACAGCCGATCCGCCTTGACGCTCATGACCGCAGTGATGGACGACCCCGGCGACCTCGGTAGGGTCCTCAGGAACGGCAGCGGCGTCAGGGCCGTGGTCGAGCATGGCCTCGCTGATGGTGAGACCCTGGCGGTCCGCGAGGTCAACAGCGGCATATATAGAATGTGCGCGTCATGGCTGTGGCCCGCGCTGGAGTCTCTGGCCCCATCCGCGAACGGCGAGGTCCTGCTGACCGACCTGGTCGCGGCGGCGGTCGATGCCCGGGCTCTCGTCGCGTCCGTGAGCGTCGAGGACCCCGCCGAGATCATGGGGATCAACAACCGCGTGCAACTTGCCAGGGCGGAGGCCGTTCTCCGAACGCGCCTCCGAGAGCGCTGGATGCTGAACGGCGTCACAATGCCCGACCCGGATTCGGTCTATATCGAGGCCGACGCCGAGATCGGGGAGGACACCGTCTTGATGCCGAACACTCACGTTACCGGGCGGTCCCGCGTTGGCCGCAGGTGCCGAATCGGGCCGAACAGCATGATCGCAGATTCGACGATGGGGGACGACTGCGCGGTCCTGTCGTCGGTGGTTACCGGCTCTGTCTTGGAAGACCGAGTCGAAGTTGGGCCTTTCAGCAACATAAGGCCTGGGACCCGCCTGGAGTCGCGCGTCCAGGTGGGATCCACGGTTGAAATCAAGAACAGCCGCATAGGACGGCGTGCGCGCATCCACCATTTCAGCTACATCGGGGACGCCGACGTCGGCCCCGGGGTGAACGTCGGCGCCGGTACTGTTACGTGCAACTACGACGGCGCGGAAAAGCATCCGACGCGAATAGGCGGCGGCGCCTTCATAGGGTCCGGCACGATGCTCGTGGCGCCTGTCGAAGTTGGGCCGAAGGCCCGGACAGGCGCCGGCGCCGTCGTAACGCGCGACGTGCCGGAAGAGGCCCTTGTCGTTGGAGCGCCCGCCCGCGCCCGCAACATGAAGAGACCATAAATTGGAGAGCGATAGTACGTTACCCTGGGTGGCCTTGGTCATCTCGGGGGTCGGATTCTTCCTTGCGTCTTTCGCCGAGTCGAGCGTCGCCTCGGTGCGGCGCGAGCGCGTTCAGTGGCTCGTCGCGCAGGGAGTGCGCGGCGCCATCGCGCTGGAGAGCCTGCACTCCACGCCGTTGGGCCCGGCCGGCTCGCTCACCTTCCTCAAGTACGTCATGCTCGGCGCGGCCCTTGTATCCAGCCTCGGCCTGTGGCTCGCGATTCTCGACGCCCACTGGACGACCACGTACTTGGTAGGGGCGGCCGCCCTGGCCGTCATAGGCGCTCTCCACGTCGCGGCGGCGGGGCTGGCCAGGCTCTACGGCGAGCGCGCCGCGCTGCGAGCCGCCAAGCCGGTCAGGGTCCTAGCGCGCTCCCTCGCGCCGCTCCTGACCCTGGAGGAGAAGGCGGCCAGGGGCATGACCCGCCCACTCCGTGAGGACATCGACCCATCCACCAACAGGGACGTCGGAGAGGGCATCGGGATAGACGCCGAGGACGAAACCCTCGACGAGCACGAGGCCCGCATGATTCGCGGCGTAGTCGACCTGGACAGGACCACCGCCAGGGAAATCATGGTGCCGAGGGTCGACATGGTTACCGTCGAGCTTGGAGCCCCGATGTCCGACGTGGTGCAGACGATGATGGACACCGGGCACAGCCGCATCCCGGTCACCAGGGAGGGGGTTGACCAGGTAGAGGGTATCGTATATTCGAGGGAGATACTCGGGCTGCTCGGCGACGACAACGGCGCGCCCCAGACATTGAGGGCGGACATCGTGCGGCAGGCCCTCTTCATCCCGGAGTCCAAGACCCTAGAAGGGTTGCTGACCGAGTTCCAGGAGCGCCAGCGGCACATCGCCATCGTAGTGGACGAGTACGGCGGGGTGTCCGGACTGGTAACCATCGAGGACCTGCTGGAAGAGATTGTGGGCGAGATCGTCGACGAGTTCGACGTCGAAGAGCCGGGTATCCAGCCGATGGGAGACCACCAGTTCATGATAGACGGCGGCATGGGGATAGACCAGGTTGGCCACCTCCTGTCCACGAATCTCGAAGGCGACGGATTCGACACCCTGGGCGGCTTCGTCTATCAGCAGCTTGGCAGGATAGCCAAGACCGGCGACCTGGTTACATACGATGGCATCCGGATCGAGGTCGCCGCCACTGCTGGCCGACGTGTCAAGCGGCTGCTCGTTACCAGGACGACGCCAGCCGGCGAAGACTCCTCCTGACGCCGAGCCGGGCCGGACTGGGGTAGAATCGGCGCATGGTCCGATTGCGCGCCCTTATCCCATCCGCCGCGGTCCTGCTGCTCGCCGCCGCGTGCTCGGACGCTGCCGCGCCGCCGACATCCACGCCCGCCCCGCGCCTCGAATCGAATCGCCCCGTGGACGCCGCCACGCTGAACATGAAGGTCCTCTTCGAGTACCGGGGCTGGTTCAGCTGCCCCGGCGACGAATCCGGGCTCGATGCGTGGCTCCACTGGTTCGACGACGCATCCTCCGACGCCGAGCGCGCCTCGGTCCACTACTGGCCCGACGTCTCCGACCTAGAGCCCCGCGAGCGCTGCCCCACTGCCATGTCCCTCCACGACGGCGGCCCGGCCTACGCATTCTCCAGCGCAAACCCCAACACCGTCTCCCGCCACTTCCAGTGGATGGAGGAGTACGGCTTGGACGGCGTATTCCTGCATCGGCCCGTCACGGATACCAAGAGCCGCGAGAAGCTCGCGTTCCATGACCGCGTGGCCCAGAACGTCAAAGAGGGAGCCGAGGCCCATGGCCGAGTCTTCGCCGTCATGTACGACCTCGACGCGAACGGAGCCGACTCTCTCGACCACCTCGGCAGCGATTGGGCCTACCTGGTGGACGAGATGAATATCACGGACAGCGACCAGTACCTGCATCACGACGGCCGGCCCGTGGTCGGCATATCGGGACTGGGCCCGGGGCGCAACGGCGCCGGGCCGGAAGAGATACGGAACCTGGTCGAGCGCCTCCACTCGACGGCCCCGGAGACGCAATTGGCTTCCCTGCTCGCAGTGGCGCCCGTGGATTGGCGCACAGAACCCGACCCCGAATGGGCGGACGCCTACCGCGCCTTTGACTTCATCAGCCCGCAGGCCGTCGGGGAATACGAGGACGAGACCGGCGCAGACGACTTCATGGCGAGATTCCTCACTCCAGACGTCGACGAGGCTGCGTCAATTGGCGTCGGATACGTTCCCACCGTGTGGCCTGGCTTGTCGGTGGGCGGACGCTCTGCCCTCAACTCCGTCCCGCGCGACGGAGGCCGTTTCTACTGGCGGCAGGTCCACAACGCCGTGGCGTCCGGCGCTGCCGCGCTGCGCGTTGCGACCTTCGACGATATGTATCTAGGCACCGCGATGTTCAAGCTCGCCCCAACTGCCGGCGGCCTCCCCGCAGGCGGCGGTTTCTTGCCCCTGAACGTTGACGGCTATGACCTGCCCAGCGACTGGTATCTCCGTCTCGGCGGCGAGACGGGCAGGCTCCTGCGGCGCGAGATACCCCTCTCCCCCGATATGCCGATCGCGCCAAGACGGCTCCCAGACGCAGAGCGCAACCGCATCGAGATGTACTTCATCTCCACTTCCGAATGGGCCACCGTGGACATCTCCACGCCGGGCAATGTCATGACGGTGCGCGTAGTGGAGACGCGCGGCGAGCCCATGAACGCAGCCGCCTCCGTGGACAGGCTGATACTGGGCCAATCCCTGGCTGCCGCCAACAGCGGGAACAGCGTCGACATCGAGGTCGAGTACACGGTTGACCTGCAGGCTCTTCGAAGCCCCATGGAGCTGAGGCTGGAGAAGGGGGCGTTTGGGAGGAGCGCGCTCAGGGTCGTGAAGCTGACTCCACAGGGGGCCCGTGTGTTGAGGCACGTCAGCCTGGGCGATACAGACGCCCCCGGCCTAACTGTCGTCATAGACCGCGTGGGCGAGTAGCCAGCGCAAGCCTGCCCGAAAGGTCATCGGCAGGCAGAAGAGCTAGGGCGAGGGTTGCGCGCCGCGTGGTTGATCCGCCCGCCGGACTTCGGCGGCGAAGCGGCGTATCTTCGAGGCATCCTTGACGCCGTCCGTCTCGACCCCGCTAGACACATCCACCCCCCAGGGGCGCGCCTCGTCGATCGCTCGGCCCACGTTGTCGGGAGTCAGCCCGCCCGCGAGCATCAGGTCGTAGCGCTCGGCAAGCAGCCTCGCGATTCGCCAGTCGAAGGCCCGGCCGGTGCCGCCCAGCGCGCCCCGCTCGTACTTGTCGAGCTGCGCCCTGTGCCCGGCGGACACGACTTCCTCGACCATGCCAGACGCCCTCTCGACGCAATCCAGGACACTGACGTCATCCCGGATCTTGATCTGCTTGATAACCGGCGCCGCGACCTCGTCCCAGTACTCCCGCGGCTCGTCTCCGCAAAGCTGCGCGAAGTCGAGCCCGCAACGCTCGATGACCCCATTCACCTCGTCCACAGGCTGGTCGGCGAACAGGCCCACCAGGCTAGGGACGCGCTCCCCGAGCTCGGCGCGGAGCCGCCGGATTATAGATTCGGCCTGTCCAGGCGTGATCTGCCGCCGCACGCCGGGCACGAATGCCATGCCCAAGAAGTCCGCGCCTGCATCCGCGGCTGCAAGCGCGCTGTCAGGGTCGCGCAGTCCGCATATTTTGAGCCAGGTCACCACGCCAGATCCCTCAGCTTCGCGCCGGGGTCGGGGGCCGTAACCAGAGCCTCGCCGACGAGTACCGCGTGAGCCCCTGCCTGACCGACGCGAGCGGCGTCTTCACGGGTATTTATGCCGCTCTCGCTCACCACTATCCGATCGCTCGGCGCGAGCGGAGCAAGCCGCTCGGTGACGCCGAGGTCCGTCTCGAATGTGTGAAGGTTACGGTTGTTGATGCCGATGACCTCCGCGCCCGCGTCGATAGCCGCGTCCATCTCGGATTCGTCGTGTACCTCCACTAGGCACTGCATCCAGAACCCCTGCGCCACGGACATCAGGTCGCGTAGCTGGCTCGGCGAGAGCATAGCCGCTATCAGCAGCGCGGCGTCGGCCCCATGGGCCCTGGCCTCGCACAGCTGGTAGGCGTCGAAGATGAAATCCTTCCGCAGGACCGGAACCTGCCGGGGCCGCAACGCTCTGTGGACCGACTCCATGTCGTCTATGCTTCCCTGAAAGAAAGGGGCGTTCGTGAGGACGGATACCGCGGCGGCTCCGTTGTCCGCATACGAGGACGCCAGCCCTGCCGGGTCCAGGTACTCACGCAATACGCCCTTGGACGGGGTGGCCCGCTTCACCTCCGCGATCACCCTCGTTTCGCCGCCCATGAGGGAACCCGCAAAGTTGAGCGCGCGAGGATGAACGGGCGACTCGATGCGCCGCTCCAATTCACCCATAGGGACATCGGCCCGGCGCCTCGCCAGATCCTCCCGCTCGACCTCGACTATCTTCCTCAGGATGTCAGGCGCGCCAGCTCGCATCAACTCCGCTCCGAATCTCTGCGTCGAACCCAAGGCGTCCGTGCCTCAGGGGCAGCTTACATGATACCCGTTCGGAAGCGGCCCTGTGAACGCCGGAGCGGCCGCGCTGGAGAGAGGATGTTCAGTCTAGGTCTCGTTGGATCTCCGCAATCTCCACCCACTCGCCGCGTTTGGCGGACAGGGCTGCGGCGTCGGTGAACAGCTGGGCGCGCCAGCCGTCGTCCAGGCCGGGGTGGTCTGCGCCGGTGCCTTGGGCGCGTTGGCGGACGCCTGGGAAGGCGAATTGGATGAAGTCGTTGCCGGGCTCTCGCTCAGGGACTATTTCCAGGGTTTCGGGGTCCCTTTCTGGCCGCGCCAGCACGAGGCGGCCGGTCCAGCGATCGACGCCCAGCGACGCCGCTTCGCCGTGCAGCTCCATCTCGGGGGCGAGGCCCTTGCGGATGTATTGGGCGTGCGAGGGCATTACGTACCCCACTGCGCCGCCTGTGAGCTGGACGGAGATTCCGGCGTAGTCGAATGCGCTGGCGGGTTTCATGTTCGGGCTGTCGCTCCGCGCGTGGGACCTGCTCCAGGTCAGGGCCTCTTCCAGGTTCGGCTCGCCGAGGTCAGGCTTGGGAGGGGTCATCACGCCCGCGTGGGCGATGACGCGCTCGGCCTCGAGGCCTGTCAGCCAGCGAAAGGTGTCGTAGGCGTGGGAGCCCAGGTCGCCGATGCTGCCGGAGGATGACAGCGCCGCGTCGTCGCGCCAGGTGAAGGGCATGGACTCCGGCCTGGGGTTCTGCCACCTGCATACGACGGCCTTGATCTCGCCGAGCGTCCCGGACGCGACTATCCGCCTGACCCGCTGGAAGACTGCGAGATAGCGAGTCCAGAATGGCACGAAGTGGCCGAGGCCGGATCTGCGGTACGCCGCCCACATCTCGTAGGCTTCCGCCGTGTTTGCGCCGATGGGCTTGTCGCATATGAGGTGCTTGCGGTTCTCGGCGCACGCCATCACCGCCTCGTAGTGGAGCGCGTCGGGCGTGAGAACCATGACGAGGTTGACGTCGGGATGCTCGACTACCTCGCGCCAGTCGGTTGTAACGAACGCCGCGCCGTCCTGCCTGGCGGCCTCTTTGAGGGGTCCGCGCCGCCGGGCGCATAGGGCGACAATCTCTGCGTCGTCCTTCGCGTTCCTGATCTGCGCTCGGTACGGGGCGCCGATGAACCCCGTTGCGCCAATGACGCCTATGCGGAACTTCATGGGCCGCGCCTCCGTTAGCGGAACATTTGGGCTATGTTCCTCATGCCCTTGCCAGAGCTCATCTGCTTCATGAGCTTCTGGGTATGCCTGAACTGGTTCAGCAATTGGTTGACGTCCCTCGGGGTGGTCCCGCTTCCCTTGGCTATCCGACGCCTGCGGCTGCCGCCGATGATGCCCGGATTGCGGCGCTCGCCGGGCGTCATCGAGTAGATGATGGCCTCGACCTTCGCGAGTTGCCTGTCGTCGAGGTCTGCGTCCGGCATTCGGCCCCTGATGGCGGACATGCCGGGTATCATCTCCACGAGCTGGCTGAGGGACCCCATGTTCTTGAGCTGCTGGAGCTGGCCGAGGAAGTCGTCCAGGTCGAACGTTGCCTGGCGTATCTTCTTCTCCAGGTTCAGGGCCTCGTTCTCGTCGAAGGTGGTCTCGGCCTTTTCGATGAGGGTGAGCACGTCGCCCATGCCGAGGATGCGGGAAGCGAGGCGGTCGGGGTGAAACTCTTCCAGCGCGTCCACGCGCTCGCCTGTGCCGATGAACTTTATGGGCACGCCCGTTACGGAGACGATGGAGAGGGCTGCGCCGCCCCTGGCGTCGCCGTCCATCTTGGTGAGTATGAGGCCGGTCAACCCGATGCGGCGGTGGAACTCTTCGGCGACGTGTACGGCGTCCTGTCCGGTCATGGCGTCCACCACGAGGAGCGTCTCGACAGGCGATGTCGCCTTCTTCACCGCCTCGAGCTCGGACATCAAGTCGTCGTCGATCTGGAATCGGCCCGCCGTATCTACGATAGCCCAAGAAGCGCCGAGCTGCGCGGCGCGCTCGACGCCGTTCACGGCGACCTTCACGGCATCGTCGCCATCGCCTCCGCGGTGGACCTGGACGGCGACCTGCTTGCCCAGTATCTCGAGCTGGTCGATGGCCGCGGGCCGCTGGAGGTCGGCTGCGACCATGAGGGGAAGCTGCGCGGCCTGCTTCATGCGATTGGCGAGCTTCGCCGTGGTGGTGGTCTTGCCAGAGCCGTTGAGTCCGGCCATCAGGACGACGGACGGGGACCTCTGCGCCGGCTCCAACCTCTTGATGCCGCCGCCGAGTATCTCGGTCAGCTCCTCGTTGGTAACCTTGATGACCTGCTGGCCGGGGGTGAGGCTCTTGAGCACGTCCTCCGCGAGCGCTCGCTCGCGTATCTTGCCGACGAAAGCGCGGGCGACCCTGAAGTTGACGTCGGCCTCCAGCAGGGCCATGCGGATCTCGCGCAGGGCCGCGTCCACGTCCTTCTCGGTCAGCCGGCCCTTGTCGCCGAGTCCGCGGAACACGCCGTTCAGCTTTTCGGAGAGCGTCTCGAACATGTCGTATGATTCCTATCGCGCGGCTGTGGGATGGTTCATCAGGTCGGTGAATCCGATACTATCGGCCAGCGATTTCGAGCTGGCCGTTCTCTGCGTCCATCACTTGACCCACGCTGTGATTATCAGGTGCTCCACCCAGTCGTCGCTGTCGTTGATTAGCTGGTGGCGGGACATGGGCGGGACGCATACGGCGTCGCCCTCCTTCACGTCGTGGATTACGCCGTCTATCTTCATCTTGGCGCGGCCTTCGGTGAAGTAATAGACCTGCTCGCGGTTCTCGTGGAGGTGGTAGTCGCCGTTCTTGCCGGGCTGCATCCTGTGCATGGTGATGGACTGGACGCCCTGCAGGGGCGCCTCATCGTAGGGGAGGTCATCCTTGCCCCGCTCGTCGAACAGCCGCCATATGATGGCGCTCTCGTGGGCGACTACGGGCGTTGCGTCTCTCCAGTTGCGTATGGCGGTCATGTTGTGGGTCTCCTTTCCTTGGGGAGGGTGGGTTCGAACGCCGCCGCGGACACGGGGGGCATGCGACGGCGAATTCAGAATATCCACCCTTACGGACGTGGGGCTGGCTGCTTCACTCTATCACGTCGAAGCCCGTGTACGGGCGGAGTACGTCGGGGACGACTACGGAGCCGTCGGCCTGCTGGTAGTTTTCGAGGACGGCGATGAGCGTCCGCGCGACGCCCAGCCCGGAGCCGTTCAGCGTGTGGACGAAGCGCGGCCTTGCGCCGGGCCCTGGGCGGTATCGGATGTTGGCGCGTCTTGCCTGGAAGTCGCCGCAGGTCGAGCACGAGCTCACTTCCAGCCACTCGCCGCAGCCTGGCGCCCACATCTCTATGTCGTACGTCATGGCGGCGGCGAAGCCTAGGTCTCCCGCGCAGAGCAGCTTGACGCGGTGGGGGATGCCGAGCCGGACGCACATATCCTCGACTTGGGCGAGCATCGTTTCGAGCTCCGCGTCGGAGCGCTCGGGTTCGACGAGCTTGTACATCTCGACCTTCTCGAACTGGTGGACGCGCTTGATTCCGCGCGTGTCCCTTCCGGCGGCGGCCCTCTCGCGCCTGAAGCAGGGCGTGTGCGCGGCGTAGTTGAGGGGGAGCGCGCCCGGCTCCAGTATCTCCCCCGCGTGAAATCCTGTGAGAGGCACCTCGGCGGTGGGGACGAGCCAGAGCTCGTCCTCGTCGTCGTGGTACATGTTGTCTTCGAACTTGGGGAGCTGGCCGGAGCCTACGGCGGCATCGGTGGATACCAAGTCGGGCAGGTACATCTCCTCGTATCCATAGTCCCTGGCGTGGGTGTCCAGCATCCAGGATATGAGGGCGCGCTGGAGTCTGGCGCCCTTGCGCTTCAGGACGTAGAAGCGCGAGCCGGCGAGCTTCGCGGCGCGAGGCAGGTCTATGATATTGAGCCGTTCGCCTATCTCCCAGTGAGGCGCCGGCTCGAAGTCGAACTTCGGCAGGTCTTCCGGCGATCGCAGCACGACGTTCTCGCTCTCGTCCGCGCCTAGGGGCACGTCGTCGCCGGGTATGTTTGGGAGCGCGATTAGGAGGCCGCCGAGTTGATCTTCGACGACGCGCGTTTGCTCGTCTAGCTCCTTGATGCGGCCGCCTACCCTGCGCATCTCCTCTATCAGCTCGGGCGGCTTCCGCTTGGACGCTCCTATCTGCCTGCTGACCTCGTTGCGCCGGGCGCGGAGCTCGCCGCTCTCATGCACCAAGGCGCGGCGGCGCTCGTCGAGATCGAGGATGCGGCGCACGTCAACGTCGTCGCCTCGCTCCTGTACGGCGCGGAGGACATGGTCGGGGTCGTCGCGTATCAGCTCAATGTCGAGCAATGTTCACCTCGGGGGTACAAGTATAACGCCTTTGCCGGTTTCGTTGTAAGCTGGGCGGGGGAGCGGATATTCTCAATACGTGATCGCGAGGCGGCCGCGGAGGGATGGCCGGGTTGCAAATCCGCGCCTACGGCAACGCAAGGCCGCGCGGGGTCCAGCGCGTATAGAGAATGGTATCGGCGCGGCTATGGAGGCGCACGTGGGACATGCGGGTATCGTGGAGCGGATCGCGGGCGCGGCTGGGGCAGCTGCCTCGTTTGAGGAGCTTGGCGGCTTGGTTGCGGAGGAGCTGGGAGCGGTCATGCCCATCGAACGCATGAACATCGGGCTGATAGACCTAGACGAGTATGTGTTCACGGATGCCTACGTGGTGGGGCGCAACGTCCCGGGACGCTCGGTAGGCCACCGGCGGACTCTGGACGGCACGGTGGTAGAGGCGGGCATGAGGGCAGGCGGCGGCATCGTGATAGGAGGCGACCCGCCGGAGCGGCTGGCCGAGCGTTTTCCGCGCCTGCGCTCGACGCTGGACACGGGGATACGCTCGATGCTGGCGACGGCTATCGAGTGCGAGGGCAGGGCAGCTGCGGCGCTGGTTCTGGCCTCGACACGGCCGTCGGCGTACACGGCCGAAGATCTGCGCCTGGCGCGAGAGGCGGGGGAGGTTATCAGGGAGCGGGTTATGGCATTGCGCTATGTGCAGCGGGGTTGATTGCGAATCCTGGTCGGCGGAGACGTTGCTGAGGATATGAAGAGGGTGTCTGAATCAAGATTTGCCGGGATTGGTAGATTCTCATGATTGGGGAGAGGGGATAGGCGGGCGCGCTGAATTGTCCTCGCCCTGGTCCTCTGTCGTGGAGGGGGAGGGGGGGGTTGCAGGCGGGACGCCTGCGGTCCTTTCGAGCCTATGTTCGCGTTGTCTCGGCCGGCTCCTTTGCGGGTGAATCACCCTTGCCCTGCCCTTTCCCGTCTGGGGAGAGGGGACAGAGCGGGGAATCGCCCTTGTCCTAGCCCTTTCCCTTCGGGGGAGGGGACGCAGGGCGGGGCGTTTGCCCTCACCCTGGCCTTTCCCCCGTGAGGGAGAGGGTACTTGGCGGGTCTTGCGACCCGCGCCCTATCTACTCCTGGTTCTCCCGCTCTCGCGGGAGATGAGTTTGCCTTGCAAGGCAGTGACTCCGGTACTTGCTTCGAGGATGCCGACGTCGATCGCCCGCCGACACTGGGGGTGCAGCCCCTCCTCTAACTTTCCCGGACGGCTGACGGGCCCTTGCGGGACCGCCTGCGTTTCGCGCTTCGTCCTTCCACCCGCCAAGGCGTCGGGCTGCGCTGGCTACGGTCCTCCCGGTCGTCCGAGAGTCCGCACCTGGAACGGGGGAGACGCATTTAGCGCTGCGTCCTCCTGGCGAGGCGCCGAAACACAGCCGGACCTTCTCATACCGCAGGTGGTCCCGTCCCAACATCAGCGACGGCATGAATGCCCAGATTTGGCAGAGGTGGTTCTGTGCTCGTTTGGTGTACGCCCCTTCGGGCCGTCTACCGGAGTTCTCACGGTGTCAAGGGGCAGTGTCAACGGTCTATGATTCTGTCATAGATAACTGTTCAGTGAAAATGTCAGTCCATGAGAGGACTGACGTTGAGTCCTGTGGAGTGGAATAGCGCGAATAATCTTACTAGAACGCGTCCGGCGCGGCGGCTATCTCGTCGAGCTGCGCCCGCGTGTAGGACCCCAGGCTCCTGAAGTCCAAGTCCGTGTAGCTCTTGACCCAGTGCAGCGCGACCTTGTACGCCTTGCCGTAGCGCTCCGCGGCGGCCGCCAAGGCCCGCTGCCCGGCCTCGTCCAGGTCCCCGGCCTGCTCCGTCATCAGCCTGATGATGTCGTCGCGCTCCTCGCGCAGCAGCCGCTTCACCAGCGCGAAATCGTGTGCCTCCCCGCTCTCGGTATCCTTCGCCGCGTGGATGATCCGCTGCGCTATCTGCGCCACCGACATCCGCCCGGTCGCCAGATCCTCCATCAGCGGGCCGTGCAGCCCCGGCCTGCCGGCCTGGCTGTCAATGCCCTTTGCGCCCCGGCCATTCAGCCAGCCCTCCAGGTACTCGATGACCATGCGGGCGTTGCGCCGGGTGCCGTCCACCGTAATGGGGCCTTCGGGGACCTCGATTCGTATGGGATAGTTGTCCGGGTCCGCCATCTCCGGCGTCGGCTCCCAGCCGGTCGCCCGCAGGTCCTTGAAGGGAGCCGCGGCCGTCTCCATGTGGAATATGTGGGCGACCCACCCCCGCAGGAACCCCTGCCGAGCCTCCCACTCCTTGTCCGCGGTTATCGAGTCCGCCGCCGCCTCGTTCACAGCCGGGTCCGGGCTGGGCAGCGCCGTCGCCATCCCGCCGATGGGTGCCGCGCCGCGCTTGAGGCACACCGCCACCAGCCGCCGGAATATGTTCGACAGAAACGGCGTCGTCTTGATGTCCACCCCGAAGCGGTCGGGCCATACGGAATCCGGGTCGGTCATGACGAACTCGAATATGCTTGCCTTGAAGTCCCAGCGAGCGGCGTTCAGCCCCCCGGCGTATGGACCGAGGGCGTACAGGGTCTCCTCCATCTGGTACGCGAGCGGCAGCGACTCCACCAGGGGAATCGCCCTGATAACGGCATCGTCCGGAAGGCCGAGATGCTCGACCGAATAGTCGAAGAAGTCCCGCCACAGGGCAGCCTCCTTCGCCGACTCCATCTTGGGCAGGTAGAAATAGAGTCCCCGGCCGCGCTCGATCTGCGCTCGTCCGGCATGGAACACCGTAAGGGCCGTGCCGAGGATGGCCGCGGGCACAGGGCCGCCGTCTATGGTTACCTCCGGCTCGTCGAGGTGAAGGCCGCGCTCGCGGTGCATGAAGAAGGGAATCTCACCCTCCTCGATGGCGTAATGCCGGCCCGTCTCGCGGTTCGTGAACTCCAGCGTGCGCTCCACCGCCCCCAGCCGATTCCGGGCCGCCGTTATCGTATCCACGAGCCGGTGACCCGCCGCGTCCTCGTCGTCGTCCAGGTCGCCCTCGGCCCGCGTCCCATCCCGACCAGGGTTGAGCGCGTTGATGAACATGCTCGTAATAGACGCCGGCCCCGTTATCTCGATGCCCGGCCTCTTCAGATCCTCCGGAAGAGGTGGAGCTTGCCAGTCGAGAGTCGTCGCGTCCGATGGCGGCAGGCGCCCCGGCAAGACGCCATCCTTCAGCGCCCTCTCCAGGACCTCCGCCCTCCCGGCCCGCAGATCGTGGATTCGGGCCGTGAACCTGTCGTGCAAGGCCAGCAGGAACTCGCCGAATTCGGGTGTGAAAAGCTCCTCAGCCCCCTCGACCGCCGCGACGCTCAACCTATCCGTTGCCGCCATTCCGTATTCCTCCGCGAAATATGGGAGCCAGCCCCATCAAGCCCTCGATTCCGCCAATTATACCTGACCGGCGTCCTGCCTACCCACGTAAGGCCAGGCATGGTGAGAGTGGCTCGTCATTGGGAGGATAAGCGCCATTGCCCGTCTCTCTGCCAGAATCTCACGCGCAGACAATGTTCAGTCCGCGTAGTCCGGCGAAGTGGGCGGGGCTGCCGGCGGCGCTAGGCGCGGCGCCGTATGGACAACTTGGTGGGCGATGGCGTACCGATTTGCGAACTTTTCGGTGGGAGATCCAGATATGAGGAGCAGGGCTCCCCTCCCGGCGACGTAGGGGCATTGGCAACCTACGGTCGATCAGTCCCATGTTGAACTTCACGCGGTGGCCTGCCTGTAGGTCCATGTGGCGGCGGTGAGCATGATCAACGTGATCGCGGACAGTACCCAAAGGCCCGGGAGTATGGACTCCCACTCCCACCCGTCGATGATGATTGTCCGCACGGCTACCAGCACATAATCGACCGGGTTCAGGGTCACCGCCCACTTGAACCATCCGGTGAGGAAGACCGACGGCATGAACATCAGCCAGATGTTCTGAGTCATCTGGACGCTCTTGGTCCTCAGGGCGATTATCAGGCCGATGCAGGCGGTGGGCGTGGCTTAGTCGAATTGACCCCGACCCCAACAAGCGACGGTGCCGTTCGTCCTCACTCCGCAGGTGTAGATCGAGCCGGTGCTCACCGAGGCGAACTGCTCATCGGGCGGTGATGTTTCGCCCTCGTGATCCAATCCCCAGCAACTTATGAAGCTATCAGCCCTGAGCCCGCAGGTGTGGTTATAATACCCAGCGCTTACGGCGGAAAATTTGCCCACGGGCGGGACGGTCTTCCCCGTATTATCATTGTTATAGCCCCAGCAGTTTACGGAACCGTCGGTACGTACCCCACAGGTGTAGCCATTCCCTGCGCTGACGGACATGAACTGTCCAGCGGGCGGTGAGGTTTTGTCCCATGCTTCATGGCCCCAGCAGGCGACGGTGCCATCGGCCCTGATCCCACAGGTGTGGTTATCCCAAGTGCTGACAGAAGCGAACTCGCCACCGGGAGGTGAGGTTTGGCCGCGATCGTCCTGGCCCCAGCAAGATACTGAGTCATCGGTCTTCACTCCGCAACTATGGGCCCAACCGGCGCTGACGGCGGAAAAAACGCCGTCGGGCGGTGAGGCTTGGCCGCCATGATCACTGCCCCAGCAAGCCACAGACCCGTTGGCCCTGACCCCGCAGGTGTGGCTCAAACCGGCGCTGACCGAGGCGAACTCCCCACCGGGAGGCGTGGCTTGGCCGTACTCGTCATTGCCCCAGCAGGCGACTGCGCCGTTGGCCCTCACTCCGCACGTGTGACTATACCCGGCGCTTACGGAAGAGAATTCCCCACTTGGCGGGAAGGCTTGCCCGAAGTCGCCGTTTCCCCAGCAAATGACAGAACCGTCGGCTTTCAACCCACAGGTCTGACCATCCCCGGTGCTGACGGAGAGGTATTCCCCAGGGGGTTTTGAAGCTTCTCCGTTTAAGTTGCTACCCCAGCAGACCACAGTGTCGTCGGTCCTCAACCCGCAGGTATGGTCGTTCCCGGCGCTAACCGTGTTGAACTGCCCTTCCGGTGGTGAAGCTTGGCCGTGTTCATCGTCGCCCCAGCAGGCGACGGCGCCATCGGTCTTCAACCCACAGGTATGACTACCTCCTGCGCTGACGGAGGCGAACTTACCTCCCGGTGGCGTGCCTTGGCCAACAACCTCGTAGAAATCCAAATACCCAATGGTACTGTTATTCATATCTTCGTTGGACCCCCAACAAGCGACGGTCTCATCAGTTCTCACCCCGCAGCTGTGAGCATACCCAGCGCTTACGGAAGAGAATTCACCCATTGGTGGGGAGGCTTGGCCGAATTCATCATCGCCCCAGCAGGAGACTGAGCCGTCGGTTCTCGCACCGCAGCTATGGAACCAACCGGCGCTGACAGAGGCGAACTCTCCCCCCGGCGGCGTGGCTTCACCGTCCAGGTTCAAACCCCAGCAGGCGACGGTGCCGTCGGCTCTCAATCCGCAACTGTGGTAATACTTGGCGCTTACGGAAGAGAATTCACCCATTGGTGGAGAGGCTTGGCCGTGCAGGTTCCAGCCCCGGCAGGCGACAGTTCCGTCGGCTCTAATCCAACATGTGTGACTGCTTCCCGCGCTGACCGAAGCGAACTCTCCTGACGGCGGTGTGGATGTGCTTATTGGGGTGGCGGATTCTTCTCCACAACCACTCCATACGAGCGATAGGATAAGTAGGAACAATAGAAGAATTGTGACTATACCATGCATACGAGTCCAACAGAGCACAAGAATATGTTCGCTTTGCTGATAGTCTGCCACCTGAAAACTGATCCTGACGCGCCCCCCAGCCTCTGTACTACCCGTGATATTATACCAATAAGCGCTGGGACTTGGTTGGAGAGCGTTAGGGCCGCTGGCGCCGACGGCCTGTAGCGGGGAGAAGCTAGCCCAGTCGAAAACAGCTTCTTCACACCGACCTCCCGATATTCAGCGCCCCTTTCTGCGACTTGGTGGAGATAGGGGGACTCGAACCCCCAACCTCGGCATTGCGAACGCCGCGCTCTCCCAGTTGAGCTATATCCCCAGTAACAGCAATTATACCCGCGGACCCGCCCGCGTACAAGGCGCCCCCGCGCGCGGTCGGCGTGGCGTCCCTCGCCAGAGTCCGCTATCATGGGATGCTGTCCCCCGCGACGCTCCCGCTCGTCCGCAGACGCCTGACGACCGATGAAACATCATAAGTGACCACCCCCCGCGTACCGCTGCCCAGGACCTTCCACGCATTCGGCAACCGCGACTACCGGTTCCTGTGGCCCTCCAACTTCCTCACCTACTCCACGCGATGGATGCAGATGACCCTGCTCGCGTGGTTCGTGCTGGAAACCGCCGACAGCCCCTTCCTCGTCGGCCTCGTCGGCTTCTTCTCCATGATACCCATGTTCTTCCTCGGCATGATAGGCGGCGTCCTCGCCGACGCCCTCGACCGCAAGCAGGTCCTCCGCATCACCCAGACAGCCACCTTCCTCGCCCTCGTAACCATCACCTCGCTCATGGCGCTGGACCTCGCCCTCTACTGGTACGCCTACCCCGTGGTGATGGTTACCGGAACCGCGTGGGCGCTCGACATGCCCTCGAGACGCTCCCTCATACACGACCTGCTCGGCAGCCGAGGCGTAACCAACGCAGTCGCCCTAGACTCCATGGGCATGAGCGCCAGCATGATGATAGGCCCAGCCGTCGCCGGCGGCCTAATCAGAACTATCGGCGTAACAGGCGGCCTCGCCGTCGTAACCGCCGTCGTCGCCGTCTCGATCGCCCTCGTCTCCATGCTGGAGTCCGGGCTCTCACGTCCCGCAAGGCCGGACGGCGGCATCCTCCGCAACCTCGCCCAAGGCGTTAGATACGTCGCCGGCCACAGCGCGCTCCGGACGATGATAATGATAACCGTGCTGGCGAACCTGCTGCTCTTCCCATACATGCACATGATCCCCGTCGTCGCCCGCGACGTGCTCGGCGTAGGCCCCGGACTCATGGGGCTGCTCCAAGCCGCCCCAGGGCTCGGATCCCTGACCGGAGCCGTCGGCATAGCCTCGCTCCACAGGGTTACCCACCACGGCCGCATCCTCCTGGGCGGAACGCTCGCCGCCTTCGCCGGACTGCTCCTCTTCTCCCAGTCCACCACTTACGCCCTATCGCTGCCCATCCTCCTCGCCATGGGCGTCGGCCTGTCCGGATTCGGCTCCATGCAAAGCGCCATGACCATGCTCCTCTCCACGAACGAGATGCGCGGCAAGGCCCTCGGAGTCGTCAGCCTCGCCATCGGCTCAGGCCCCTTCGGCGCCCTCTTGGTCGGCTACCTCGCCGACAGATACAGCCCCAGCTTCGCAATAGGCGCCGTGGCAGTCGCAGGCTTCATCCTCGTCAGCCTCATCGGCGCTTCCATGCCGGCCATCCGCGCCCGCACAGCCTGACGCAGATTTGCCGCGCCAGCGCGCCTACGCGAGCGCGGCGCGGGCGTGGTCGAGGACGGAGGGATTGACCAGGTTGTCCGGCATCTCGCCCCGGAACACGCGGACGACCTCGCCGGCTGCCCGCTGCTCCAGCTCCAAAACCGCCTCCTGCGAGAAGAACGCCGTGTGAGGCGTAACTATCACGTTATCGAGCTGGATGAGCCGATGGTCCAGCGGCGGATCTATATCTACCAGCACGTCCAACCCCGCCCCGGCTATCCCGCCCGAAGTCAGCGCTTCATACAGGGCGTCCTCGTCTATCAGCCCTCCCCTCGCGCAGTTGATTAGGAAAGCGTCCGGCTTCATCATCCCCAGCTCTTCCCCGCCGATCATATTCCGCGTCTGGGGAATCAGCGGCGAGTGGATGGTCACGAAGTCCGACTCGCGGAGCAGCTCCGACAGCTCGACCAGCCTCGCCCCGCTCTCGGCCGCGGACCCCTTCGTCACGAAAGGATCGGCGGCCAGCGCCTGGAGTCCGAACGCGCGCGCCTTCGACGCCACGCCGCGCCCGATGCGCCCGAACCCCACGATGCCCAGCTTCTTGCCCTCCAACCGCATGATGCGCATCCCCAACCCCTCGCTTCCCCACCCCTTCGTCTTGGTGGCGCGGTCGAAGAACGTCAGGCGCCGATTCCAGTCCAACAGCATCCCCACCACGTGGTCCGAGACCTCCGGGACGCAGTAGTCCGGCACGTAGGTTACCGCGATGCCGAGCTCCGTCGCAGTGTCAACGTCTATGTTGTCCACGCCTACCCCGTACCGGCTGATTACCACGCACCTCTCCGCCGCCCTCACCACCCGCTCGGTAACCTTGGCGAAGCAAGTGAGGATGGCGTCGGCGTCAGCCGCCAGCTCGGACAGCGTCTCCTCGCTGCCGTTGGGCGCCACCACCACCTCCGCCCCAGCCTCCGCCAAAACGGCCTTCTCTGGCTCGACGCTGGGCCAAACGTAATCCGTAATCAGCGCCTTCTTGGTCATCTGCGCGTGTCTCCCTGCGGCGTGCCGCCAACACAAAGGTACAACATATCAGAGAACCTGGCTAGTACTCCGTCCATCTAAAATATCACGGGGAGGCAGTTCCCGCCTCATCCCCTCTCCCTTGACGGGTAAGGGTGATTCAGAATGCCAATACTGCATCGAACCTGGCCGGCGGCTCCAGCGTGCCCTAACTGCGCCCGGCCTCGATGGGCGCCAAGAACTCAACTAGCCGTTCGGCGACCCTGTTCAAATCCCGTATCTGGCACTCCCATACCACCATTACCGCCCAGCCATCTTCTCCCAGCAGGGCGATGTTGCGCTCGTCCCTCTCTCGATTCCGGCCCAGCTTGGACAGCCAGTAATCCCTATTGTTCTCAGGAATGCGCACGCGGGGGCAATCCAAGTGGTTGTGCCAGAAACAGCCATTCACGAACACTATCTTCCGCCGCGATGAAAACACGAGGTCAGGCCGGCCGGGCAAGTCAGCGCGATGCAAGCGATAGCGGTAACCGAGACCATGAAGCAGCCGGCGAATCGTCATCTCAGGCTTCATGCCCTTCGACTTGACCTGAGACATGATCCAGCTGCGCCTCTCGGGGGATACTGTATCAACCATTCTCGTTCCTGGTTATATGACCGTCACCCAGGATTCTGAGTAACCCAAGTTCGCAAGAAATTGTTCGGTATCGAGGGTGCCAGGTTTTCTGACCCGGAAAGAACGGGCAGAGCCACTCACTTGCCGGATGATAGTGAATTGGGACCCATGGGGTTGCCAGGTGAAGGTATGCAATCTCTCTTGATTGTGGCCTTCGAGATTATTCCTTGGGTTGCGACTCCAGATAAAATCGGCGGGGTCGAACGGAGATGTTGGTTGCTCGAAAATCTTGAATTGAAAGCTCTTCATATTTCGTATCAAGACTACTGTACGCAAGTGTGGATATTGTTGGGTTGCTTCCTCAACGCGCGCATTCCAGATTTTCAAGACCTGATTGCCAGTTTCCTGAATGTTGGCAAAAGGATCATCGTTGCCGAAAGAGAAAACTGGGGCATTGCGCCCTGAAATTAAGCGAACCCGTGTCGTATCAACAGGGTTAGTCGACTTGACAGTCTTCACCGACCATGCCGTATTCCCCAAGGCGACGTCGGCTATGCCGAGAGGACTTCCGAAGTGCTCGCCGTTGATAGCGGACGCGAACACATCACCCCAATCATCTCCGGACAGATCTTTCCGGCCAACAGCGCTCGCATAGACGAGGCTGCTTGCGATCGACAGAATGATAGGGTCAGGAATTCGCCCCGACGGGTACGGCGTGGGGCTGTTCCACCCGCCGCGCAGCCGCGGCCCTCGATAGTCCATCTCGGACCTCCTCCAGAACGGCCCGTACCATGGGAACGGGAACCGCGTTGCCGGTCTGTTTGCGGATCTGTTGATAACTGCCGGGCAGATCGAACCATTCGGGAAATCCTTGCAGTCTGAGCATTTCCCTCGGCGTCAGACGCCTCTCGCCATTCACAAGCAGGTAATTGTACGACGCGCCGGCGCGCAGAGCGCATGAGAATGGATGACTGGACACGTTGCCGCCCTTATTCTCGTGCCAAATCGAAAGTGCATATCGGCTCTCATGCTTTGCCATTCGCTTGCGCCGTATCTCTTCGCTTGCCATGTAAATAGCTGGTGCATCATCTTCCAGGATGTCCTCTAGCGGCAGCGTGTCGCCGCCGAATTCAGGCCAATTGAACGGCGTACTATGGTCCAGAAAGCCAACGATTATGGTGCGTTCTCGTTTCTGCGGGAGACCGAAGTCCAAGGCGTTGAGGAGCTTCCAGCTGGCGCGATAGCCCATCTTGGTCAATTCGTCAATTATCTTTGCCAGCGTTTGGCCCCCATTATGCGTAGATAGCTGCCGCACATTCTCCAAGACGAACGCCTTCGGACGCTTGGCGTCAATAATCTCGACCAGGTTGAATATCAGAGTCCCCCGGATGTCGTCGAAACCTCGCATCGCCCCGATGATGCTGAACGGCTGACATGGAAACCCGGCCAGCAGAATATCATGATATGGCACGGCGTCGGGGTGAATTTGGGTAATGTCCTCATTCGGCTCCATGTCGAAGTTGCGCCGATAGGCGCGGCGAGCCTCGGAGTCTATATCGCAGGCGAAAACGCACCGCATCCCCAATTGGCTTGCGGCGACGTGAAAACCGCCAATGCCGCAGAACATGTCGGCGAAAGAAAAGGGTTGACCGGCGCCATAACCCATCAGGTTCGCTCCAATCCCCCATTTGGCATAGATATAGCGCTGCGCCCCCGCTCTGTCAACCCGAACGCCCTCGCCGCCATCTCCACGACGTGGCGGCTGATGGTCAGCGACGACGTCGCGCCGGGAGACGGAGCGCTGATAACGTGAATCGCGTCCTCCGTCTCGGATATCGCGAAGTCCTGCAGCAGCCTCCCGCGCCGGTCCACCGCCTGCGCCCGCACCCCCGCGCCAGGCTCCGCCAAGTCGTCCATCCTCACTTCCGGAAGCAGCGCCTGCAGCGACCTCAGGAACGCCCCCTTGCTCAGCGATCGGTACTGCTCGCTGAGACCCGTCCTCCAGTGCGCCGCGGACATCCGCCAGAAACCCGGGTACGCCAGCGTCTCCAGCGCCTCTCCCAGGTCGAAGCTCGCCTTCCCGTAGCCCTCGCGCGCGAACGCCAGAACCGCGTTCGGACCCGCCTCCACCGACCCGTCGATGCGCTTCGTGAAATGCGCCCCCAGGAACGGCAGATTGGGATCGGGCACCGGGTAGATCAAGCCGCGTACCAGCTCGCGGCGGCGTATCGAAAAATACTCGCCCCTGAACGGCACGACGCGGATGCCCGGGTCCTCGCCCATCATCCGCGCCACCCTGTCGGCGTACAGCCCCGCGCAGTTGATGACCCGCCGCGCCGAAATCTCCCCGCGAGGCGTCTCCATGTACAGCCGCCCGTCTCGCCGCGTGATGCCGTTCACCCCCGCGCCCGTCAGCAGCTCGCCGCCGTTCCGCCGCATCTCCTCCGCATAGGCGCGCGACACCCGCCCGTAGTCCACTATGCCCGTGTTGGGCGAGAATATCGCCCGCGTCCCGGCCGCGTGCGGCTCCACCTCCCGCAGCCGCTCCGGCCCCAGCATCTCCAGCCCCTCCGCGCCGTTCGCCGTTCCCCTCTCGTACAGGTCCGCCAGGCGCGGCTCCTCCTCCTCGCTAACGGCTGTGATAAGTTTGCCGCACATCTCGTACTCGATGCCCCGCTCGTCGCAGAACCTCCGCAGCAGCCTCCCCCCCGTCGAGCAGAAATTGGCCTTCTGGGAGCCCGGCGCGTAGTAGATGCCCGCGTGAATGACGCCGCTGTTCCGCCCCGACTGGTGCATCGCCACCGCCGGCTCCTTCTCCAAGACCGCCACCGCATGGCGCGGGTACGCCTCCGTGAGCCGAAGAGCCGTCGCAAGCCCGATGATGCCCCCGCCGATAACCGCTATGTCGAATCTAGCCATCTCGCCTCCGCAATTCGTCCAACCCCCAGGCCCGCCAAGCCGAAGCAGGCCCCCGCCCGTGAGCGCTCTTGAACCCATACCCCATATGCCATATGATTCTACCCGCCCAACCACAGGCGTGGAGAGATTAAATGCGATTCTCAGGCAAGCTGGTCATCATCACCGCGCTTGCGGTAACCGTCCTGCTCGTGAGCAACATCATAGCAAGCAAGCTCTTGGTGCTGTTCCAGCTCCCCTTCGAGTTCCTGGGCAGCAGTGATGTCGTGGTATCGGTTTCCGTCATCTGCTTCCCGATAGGCTACATCATCAGCGACGTCCTCACCGAAGTGTACGGATTCCGCGTCGCGCGGGGCGTGATATGGCTCGGATTCGCCTGCAACCTGCTCATGGTCATCCTCTTCTGGATTGCCATCAACATCCCCCCCGCCCCCGACTTCATCTGGGGAAACCAAGACGCCTACGCTGCCATCCTGGGGTCGGCTGGATGGCTGCTGCTGGGCAGCTTCGTCGCCTACGTAACGGGCGAGTTCAGCAATGCGGCGGTTATGGTCGTTCTCAAGAACCGCACCAAGGGTAGGATGCTCTGGCTGCGCACCATCAGCTCCACCGTAGTCGGACAGGGCATAGACTCGATACTCTTCTACGCCATCGCCTTCGGGCTGTCCGGCGCCACTTCCTGGTCCACGGCCATCGGCGGGGCCATCACCGCTTGGATAGTCAAGACGCTCTACGAGATTGCGGCTACCCCGATCACCTACCTCGTCGTCGGCTGGTTCAAGCGAACCGAGCGGATGGACGTCTACGACGCGCCGCGATCACTCAACCCATTCGGCGTATTCGGCGACCCCGACGAAGAGAGCGTGAACAAGGCCCGACCCGCGCCCGCGGGACGCTGACCGGCAGGGAGAGAGACCAGATGACCGAGATCCTTGCGTATGACGACAGCTACCTCAGGGAGTTCGACGCCGTAGTCCTGGATTCGACCGACAAGGGCGTGTCCCTCGACCGCACGGCGTTCTACCCCGGAGGCGGCGGCCAGCCTCCCGACACCGGCTCGCTCACGAGCGGCGGGCGCGAGTGGAAGGTGAAGAAGCTGTCGAGGGCGGGCGGCAAGCTCATACACGAGCTCGACTCCGAGCCGCCCGCTGCCGGCGAGACGGTCCGCGGCGTCATAGACTGGGACCGCCGATACGAGCTCATGCGAACCCATACCGCCCTGCACGTCCTCTGCGGCGTGGTGTGGCGCGACTACGGCGCGCAGGTAACGGGAGGAGACATGAAGCCGCTGTCGGCGCGGATGGACTTCGAGCTGGAGAGCATGTCGGCCAGCTTCGCCAACGAGGTCGAGGAGCGCGTCAACGCCGAGGTCGAAGCGGCCAGGCCCGTCCACATCCGCACCCTGCCGCGCCAAGAGGCGTTCGCTATCCCCGACCTGATCCGCACCAAGATCAACCTGCTTCCCCCGTCCATCCAGGAAGTCCGGATAGTTGACATCGAAGGACTAGACCTCCAGGCCGACGGCGGAACCCACGTCGCCAACACCCGCGAGGTCGGCGCCATAAAGGTCGTGGGGCGCGAGAGCAAGGGCCGAATCAACAAGCGCCTGCGCATAGCCGTCGAATAACTTAGCCGTTCATCACGGGACGCTGCGCAAACCCAGGGGGTCTCCCCGTGTTCATCGGCGGCGGCCTGGCGGCGAGAACGCTTTCGAGCTGACGATGGACAGGCTATTCGCGCCGCGCGTCGAGGACAGGCTCCTCCACCAGGTAGAGCTCGTCGTCAAGCGCGTCGAGCCGCCCGGCGCGCGGCCAGATGTAAGCGGGTCGGACGCCGGGCACGCCGGCGCAAGGCTTATTTGCGTCAACAGCCGGGCGCGCCGTAGTTGCCGCAGCAGTTCTGCGCCGTCCGCAGCTTGCGCCAGTTGTTGGTAGCCATCAGCGACAGCACCCGATGCCACGGAAGCCCCGTCCCCCGCAGGTTGGCGAACGCGGAAAGTGGATTCGGCCTACTATCTCGCTTGCCGCAGTCTTCGCCAGGTTCGCACATGACAACCCCCTAATCGGTCTCGCCGCAAACGCGGGAATCCTCGTCAGATCCGGTATCCCAGCCGCTCCAGCCCCGGGCCGCAGGCCGCGGACAATGCCGCCCGCTCTTCCTCATCGAGCCGCTCGAACTTCAAGGGCGTCGGACGCGGGATAGAGACCGCCTCGCGCAGCCAATCATCGTCCTCCAGCGACGGGTCTATGAAGCGTATCAGCCGGCGTATCTGGGAATCCGGAGCCGCCTGGACATCCTCGAACCGCACGTTCAGCAGCCGCTCGGGGGGAAGATGCCCGAACATTCGCTCGCTCCTGCCGATCATCCCGCTCCAGAACGTCCCGAAATCGGCGAGCGTCAACCTGTCGTACCGCAGCTTGTCCGGGTTGAGCAGCGCGCTCGTAACCATCTCCAGCCACGGGCTGATCCTGTCCCAGCGCTTCCCGCCGGACATGGACGCCATCGCGTCTATCCCCCAGGACCTCAGGGCGTGCATCATAGCCACTATCATGCGGAACAGGTAGTGCCGGCTCATCGAGATAGCCGTCTCCCGCCCGTCGCGGTACACGTGGACCACCCGCGCGTCCGGAAACTCCCGCAGCAGCCTCGCCCCAAACAGCAGGGACCCTCCCGACCGCTCCACCCATACGCCGCTCCCGAACCGACCGCACAGCCACTCGAAGAGATGGCGAAAATGCGCCGCCGGAGCCTGGCGGGGCTGCCCCCGCGCAACAGGCCCCAGCTCGTCGAACAACTCGTAATACCGGTCCGTGAGGTGCGGAAGCGTGGCGCAAAGTATGGGCGGGACGTCGGCCTGCGTGAACCGCGCGGCGGGGTCGTCGAGCGGATACGCGAGCTCCTCGTACCGCTCCCGCAGCATCAGCCGCGTGCGATTCTGCTGCCGGCTGTACAGGTCCCACATCCGCTCCCCAGTCACGCGCCGGCGTCGGAACGAACCCATGCCCACGAAGCTGAAGAATTCGGACAGGCTGAGGACTTTCGGATGCAGGTTCAGGATGTCCGATACCATCGTGGACCCGCACCGCCCAGTGCTCAGTACGAAGACGGGCGCTATCGAAACGCGGTTGGGCTTCACCACGAGCTCGTCCTGTCCGCGCGCAGGTGGTCGGGCAGCCGGTAACTCAGGTCGTCAATCATCGAGGCGTCCAGGAGGAACGCGAAGTTTCGCCCGCGCCACTTCTGCGCCAGCTGCGGCGCAACCCGATGAGCCGCCCCGTATATCCGGCGCTTCCACTGCAGCCACGTCAGCAGCCCGGCCGTCTGCTGCTTTGGGAACCCGACCGCGTCGGCTGTATCGTCCCCGAGCAGCGCTCGGGATACCCGGTACACGTGCAGCGCCGTCTTGCGCCGCTCCGCCGGGTCGGACACCCCGGCTATCACGGGAACGGCGTTGACGAGCGCGTTGGCGATGGCCGCCGACTCCTCGCCGGGCGGCGGCTCGCAGGCCGACGCAATCCTGTGGAGCTCCGCCGTCTCGGCCTCGTCGCCCTCGAACAGCAGCTCTTCCGGCGTGCCGATAAGCCACGAGGCGTAGCGCCAGATCTGCATGAAGCTGGCGCGCGACTCTGCGTCCAGACGCGCCCCCAGCCTGCCCGTCTGCCTCAGCATCGTAGCTGAGAAGTTAGCCGACGCCAGCCCCATGTGCGCGGCGCTGATGGGAACCCCGTACACGCTCTCGTCCCAATCGCCCGACGCCCGCAGCAGCTGCCTCACCTGGGCATGCACCAAGCGGATTCGCACCGACAGCTTCCAGCCCTCCCCCTGCCGGTCCAGCGCGCCGGGCAGCATGATCTCGATGAAGTGACGGGTGTTCTGCCGGATGCGCCGCAGCCCAAACTCGGCCGTCGTAACCCGCCCGGTCATGTAGAACGCCTTGCTGATGAGCGTGGCCGCGTTCTGCAGCGTAACCACGAAGAACGCCGGAATGAACAGGTCCGAGTGCGCGTGGAAGGCGCGGCAGCCCGCGTACACCGAATCCGGATCGAACCATGCCGGCGGAGCTTCTATCCTCTCGAAGAAGCCGCGCAGCGCCCCGGGCGCGCCGGCCAGCTCCCGCTCGTCCTGCTCCATCGCGGCCTTGATGAGCCGATGCGCCTCTCGCTGGCCGAGCCGGGCCAAGTCTTCGACGACGGCGTCGGCCTCCGGATCGCCGACGACGGTATGCTCCATGTACCTCGCGGCGAGGTCTGGATTCAGGACGCGCGCCCTATCGTATCCGGCCTCATAGACAGCGGGTATCTGCATTTCCCTATACTCGGCGTGGGGGTCGCATGAGTCTATACCACCGCTAATTCACATATCAAGATGGCGCCGCGTCCCTACTCCCGCAGGTAAGGCAGCATTGAGAGGGGGGAGGCCGCGAGCAGGCCGGCGTCCACCGGCAGCGCGACGCCGGTTATCCAGCGCGCCTCGTCGCTGGCGAGGAAGAGGGCCGCGCGCGCCACGTCCCAGGCGGTCCCCTCGACGCCGAGCGGGGCGCATCGGGCGCGGAGGCTCCGCATCTCTTCGGAGAGGAGCGGCGCGACCATGGGGGTGTATATGAAGCCGGGCATGATGCAGTTCGCGCGGATGTTTTCGCGCCCGTGCTGCACGGCCATCGAAATCGTGAGGGTTGCCACGCCGCCCTTGGACACGGAGTAGGGCGTGAGGGGCGCGAACGTGCCGGAACGCACCGCCTCCACCGACGAGATGTTCACTATCGAGCCGCCGCCGGACTCCGCCATCGCCGGTATCGCGTGCTTGGACGCCAGCATCATGCCCTTCAGGTTCACGTCCATGGCGGTGTCCCAGTCGTCCTCGTCCACCTCGACGACGTTCCCGGTCTTGATGACGGCGACGTTGTTCATGAGCGCGTCCAGCCTGCCGTAGCGCTGTACGGCCGCCTCGACCATCGCCCGGCAGTCGTCGGAGCTAGTAACGTCCGCCTCGAACACAGACGCCTCGCCTCCCTCTTCGGCTATGATAGCGGACGTCTCCTCGGCCCGTTCCGGCTCGCGGTCCACCAGCAGGACCCTCGCCCCCTCGCGGGCGAAGAGAGCCGAGGCAGCCTTGCCCGTGCCGTAGCCCGGCCCGCTCGACCCAGCCCCGGTGACTATCGCAACCTTGCCCTGCAATCGAGCCTTGCCTTCCGTCATGAGCCGCCTCCGCAAGAGAGATTTATGCCAATTCGACGCTTCGCTCGGGCGCGCATCAGGGCGACTCCTCCGCGCGGCGGTAGGCGTACTCGGTCAGCGTGTTCATCGGCTCGCGCACGCTGTCGGCGTGCCAGCCGATGTGGTCGACTGCGGCGCGAAGGTCCACGAGGGAATCTCCAACGGCGCCCCAGTCCGGCGGCGAGCCTATGAAGCTCTCGAGCAGGCCGGCCAGGGTGTTCTGGGCGCTCCACAGGTCTCCCAGGTCAACGCTCAGGAGCGCAAGCTGGTCGTCGAGGTCGTCGGGCAGGTCCATCTCCTTGAGCTTGATGACGATGCTGTGGGCGTTGACCGCCGTCCGCCTCGCCTGCTGGAGATCCGGTTCCATCTTCCCGTCATGCATTTTGAGCTCCCTGGCGCTGGGTTGAATCAGCGCGACATGCCTGCGTAGTGGGTGATGTAGGACGTCCAGTCCTCCCGAATCATTTCGAGGGCGGACTGCTGGGGCGTCTCTGACATCGCGGTTATCTGGTCGAAGACGCGCTTCCAGAGGTCGTCGACCTCGTCCTTCCAGTGGGCGTATTCCATGCCGTGCGCGTCGCGCTGCATCGCCTCGAGATGCTGCTGGATCAGCTTGAGGAGATTCTGGGCCATCCGGGTCCGTATCCTGTCCGCAGGGGTCATGCCGTTATATCCTCATCCTCTCGAACGGGCCCGAGACACCGGGCTCGATCTCTTCCGCCATGCGTATGGCGTAGTGGTCTGTCATACCCGCTATGTAGTCGACCACGGCCAGGGTCTCGTCGTCGTATTCTGGCGGAATGAGGTCGCGGTTGTCGTCCACGTGGCGGTACAGGGTCTCTATTATCCGCCTTGCCGCCGCCGCTTCTCTGCCTTCATCTTCGACGAGGTACACCCTGGTGAACATGAAATCGCGAAGCTCGTTCAGGGCGGCGCGGACGCGGTCGCTCATCTGGATGGCCGGCTCCCGCGACCGGTCGAGCCCGTTCTGGCCGGTGACGCTCCAAGAGGTCTCGACGACGTCGGCCACCATCGTGTGGACGCGCTCCGAGTGGCGCGAGCCGAGCGTCCCAAGAGCGCTTTGGGGCAGGTCCTCTTCGCGCACGAGGCCGGCCCGGAAAGCGTCGACGAGGTCGTGATTCAGGTATGCCACGGCGTCAGCGAGCCTGCACACCTGGCCCTCGAATGAGAGGCCCGGCGGGACGGCGTCCCCGAAGAAGTCGCCGCGCGGCTTGGAGTGGAGGGCGATTCCCTGTCGAACCTGGTCGGTGAGATTGAGTCCGCGTCCGCGCTTCTCGAGGCGCTCGACTGTCCTGAGGCTCTGGTTGGCGTGGCGGAACCGCTCCGGGTGAAGCTCGTTCATGGCTATCTCTCCCACGTGCCCGAAGGGCGTATGTCCGAGGTCGTGGCCGAGCGCGATCGCCTCGGCCAGGTCCTCGTTCAGGTCTAGGGCCCTGGATATGGTGCGGGCAATCTGGGCGACCTCGAGGGTATGGGTCAGCCGCGTGACGTAGTGGTCGCCGGTGGGCGCGATGAATACCTGGGTCTTGTGCTTTAGCCGCCGGAACGAATTGGAGTGGATGATACGGTCTCGGTCCCGTTGGAATTCGCCGCGAATTGGGCACGGCTCCTCCGGGACGTCGCGCATGGCGTCCTTGGATCTTGCGGCGTAGGGGGAGAGGGAGTCTTCACGGCTCTCGACACTCAGACGCGCTGGCGCTGATAGCACGAGAGCTACCAGTCACGGAGGGAGGACTTGGGGTCGGACGCCGAGAGAGGCATTTCCACGGGATTATAGCACGCCGCCGCAGGGGGAGCGCCTGAATCGGGATTTGCGGGATTGGGGGAGCAAGGCGGGACGCCTTGCGGTCCTTTGGGGCAAGGGGGAGTTACTCTCACCCTGGGTCTCTCCCATCGAGGGAGAGGGGGTAAGATGGGCGCGCTGAATTGCCTTCACCCTTGGGTGTCTCCCCCGTTGGGGAGGGTGATGAAGGCTGGGGCCTTGTTGGCGCCTTGGTCTATGTTCGTTTCGTCTCGGTCGGCTCCTTTGCGGGCTTATCGCCCTTGTCTCCTGGCCCTTTCCCTTCGGGGGAGGGGCGCAGGGCGGGGCGTTTGCCCTCACCCTGGCCCTTTCCCCCGTGAGGGAGAGGGAACTTGGCGGGTCTTGCGACCCGCGTCCTGTCTACTCCTGGTTTCTCCCGCTCTCGCGGGAGATGAGTTTGCCTTGCAAGGCAGTGACTCCGGTACTTGCTTCGAGGATGCCGACGTCGATCGCCCGCCGACACTGGGGGTGCAGCCCCTCCTCTAACTTTCCCGGACGGCTGACGGGCCCTTGCGGGACCGCCTGCGTTTCGCGCTTGGACCTTCCACCCGCCAAGGCGTCGGGCTGCGCTGGCTACGGTCCTCCCGGTCGTCCGAGAGTCCGCACCTGGAACGGGGGAGACGCATTTGGCACTGCGTCGTCCTGGCGAGGCGCCGAAAACACAGACCGACCTTCTCGTACCGCGGCTGGTCCCATCCCAACATCAGCGACGGTATGAATGCCCACAAGTTTTGGCAGAACTCAATCTGTGCCCGTTTGGAGTACGCCCCTTCGAGCCGTCTACCAGACTAGCACGGCTGTTCTCGCGGTGTCAAGGGGCAATCTGGGGCAATTTTGGGGCAATTTTCGGGGGATTGTTACTCTCACCCTGGGCCTCTCCCATCGAGGGAGAGGGGACAGGACGGGGAGAGAGGGGACAAGATGGGAGTGCCCGTCATATTTAGGATGGACGGAGCGTTATTCCAGCTCGACTATTGTGTCGCCGTCTTGGACCTGCTGGCCGGCCTCTACGTGGACCGTCCTGACGATGCCCGACCAGTCGGCGCGGAGCATCTGCTGCATCTTCATCGCCTCGAGAACGCATATCTCGTCGCCGGTAACAACCTGGTCCCCGGCGGAGACGGCGACGGACAGGATTACGCCTGGCATGGGCGAGGTGAAGAGCTTGGTGGGCGCGGGCGCAACGCCCGCCGCGGGGGTGGGCTCGGGCCTGGTGGGAGCCGGGTCGGGCGCGGAGGGCTGAATGACGTGGTCGGGCTGGATCTCCTCGGCTTGGTCTTCGAGCAGCACCTCCACCTCGTCGCCGTCGACTATGGCCCTGACGGGCGAGGCCCGGGGGTCGTCGATCTCGACGGTGAACCACCGGTTGCCTATCTTGACTCGGAGCGCGTTCATGTGCATCAGCCGCCGGGCAGCAGGGATATGAAGACGCCGGCTACGACTGCGGAGCCGATTACTCCGGCCACGTTGGGTCCCATTGCGTGGCCGAGCAGGAACGTCCTGGGGTTGGCCTGTTGGCCGACGTGGTGCGAGATGCGGGCTGCCATGGGCACTGCCGAGACGCCGGCGGAGCCGATGAGGGGGTTCATCTTCTCCTTTAGGACGAGGTTCATGAGCTTGGCGAGGACCAGGCCGCCTACGGTTCCGCAGGCGAAGGCGACGAGTCCTAGGCCGAGTATGACGATGGTGTCGGTGTCGAAGACGCGGTCGGCGGACAGCTGCGTGCCGACGGTGATCATTAGGAAGATGGTGGCGATGTTGACCAGCTCGTTGGAGGCGGCGTTTGCGAGCCTGGGCACGACGCCGCTCTCCCGGAAGAGATTGCCTATCATGAGCATGGATATGAGGGGGGCGGAGCGTGGGACGACCAGGATGATGAGTATCATCGCCATGGGCGGTAGGAGCAGCTTTTCGAGCCTCGATACCTCCCTCGGCGGCGTCATGACGATGCGCCGCTCGTTCTCGGTGGTGAGCAGTTTCATGAGAGGGGGTTGTATGAATGCGACGCTCGCCATGTACGAGTATGCGATGACGGCGGTGATGCCAAGCATTTCGGGGGCGAGCCTGGCGGATAGGAATATGGTCGTGGGGCCGTCGGCCCCGCCTATTATGCCGATTGTGGCGGCCTCCTCGATATCGAACAGCCCGGTTGCGAGCGCTCCCCAGAATGCGACGAATATGCCGAGTTGGGCGGCGCCGCCCAGCAGGAGCGTCCTGGGGTTTGCGATGACGGGGCTGAAGTCGGTCATGGCGCCGATGCCTAGGAAGATGATCGGGGGGAGCAGGTTCCAGAACGATAGGCCGTAGTGGAAGACGATGCCGAATATGCCGGATTCCTGGTGTCCCGACAGGTTGTCGGAGAAGATGGTCATGCCAGTGAGCGGAAGGTTTGCGATGATGACGCCGAGGCCGATGGGGAGCAGCTCGTATGGCTCCATGTCCCGGCTGATGGCGAGGAAGATGAAGAGGAGGCCGACGGCGACCATGACGGCGGCGCGCCAGTCGAGGTTGGCGAGGCCGGACGAGTTGAGGAAGTCGGTGAGTTCTGACACGTCAATGCTGGGGCGGGATGCCGTGTATGCTACCCTTCTGCGCCCTTCCGGGTCCCGGCTTTCGCGGGAACGGCGGCGTCGGATTCGAGCGGCCCTGCGGACTTCATCAGCGCGCTGACGGCGGCGACGGCGGCGAGGGCCTTGTCACGGGACTCGGCTGCCGCCGCGTCGGCGGCCATCCTGGCCCTGGCGGCGCGGCGGGCGGGAATCCTGACCAGCCAGCCCATGAGCTGGATCAGCAGCATCATCACTATCAGTATCCCGAAGGCGGTGCCGATCCCGATAGCGGTGAGGGTCAGTCCTTGATTGACGAGGTCTTGGTCGAAGGTCATGCGCTCTGCCCTGTTGCCTGTGCCTGCAGCGCAACAGATTGTAACATCTCACGCCCGCCGGCTTCTTGCCCAAGAAGAAGAATGTGGCCCCCCATGCCAAAGCATGGAGGGCCAGTTCAAGGAGGAGCCAGTGGTTGCACTGGCAGGAAGACAATACCACATGATGTGTCCTGATGCAACACATGCCCCAAGATGTTGGGCAGTTTTCTGGGCCGATTGTTATTGGATAGCAGCGCTGGGCAAGAGACGCCGCGCAAGCCGCGTGAAGGCAGGTAGCATTGGCATCCTGAATCACCCTCACCCGTCAAGGAGAGGGGATGAGGCGGGATGGCAGGCAATCCCGCCTCACGCGAGGCGAGTAAGGAGTGCGTCGAGGCGGGGGCGTGCGCGGGCAAGGCCCAGCCCTTCGCGCGGGTTACTCGTAGGCCCCGTAGCCTTCTGCCCTTATGCAGGCGACGAGGTGGCCTGGGCTGATTTCGCGGAGCTCGGGCATACCGCGCTTGCAGTCGTCTATCATGGCGGGGCAGCGGGTGTGGAATACGCACCCTTCGGGCGGGTTCATTGGGCTGGGAACGTCTCCTGTGAGGACCACGCGCTCGCGCTCCGCCTCCATCACGGGGTCGGGGATTGGGACCGCGGAGAGGAGGGCCTTGGTGTAGGGGTGCTGCGGGTTCTCATGGAGCTCGTCCCTGTCGGCGACCTCGACGATGTGTCCGAGGTACATGACGGCTACGCGGTCGCTGATGTGGCGGACGACGGACAGGTCGTGGGCGATGAACAGGTACGTGAGGCCGAACTGGTCCTGGAGTTCCTCCAGGAGGTTGATCACCTGGGCCTGGATAGAGACGTCGAGGGCGGATACGGGCTCGTCGCAGACGATGAAGCTGGGGTTGACGGCCAGCGCGCGGGCGATGCCGATCCTCTGGCGCTGTCCGCCGCTGAACTCGTGGGGGTAGCGGTCGGCCATGTAGGGGTTGAGTCCGACGACGGTGAGCAGCTCGGAGATCCGGTCGTTGTACTCGCCCTTTCCGGAGGTCAGCTTGTGGATGATCAGGGGCTCCCCGATGATGTCGCCGCAGGTCATCCTGGGGTTCAGGGAGCCGTAGGGGTCTTGGAAGATGATCTGCATCTTGCGGCGGAAGGGGATCATATCCCTGGCGCTCAGGTCGTTGAGGCGCTGGCCTTCGAAGAGCACGTCTCCGCCCGTCGGCTTGTAGAGCTGCAGGATGCACCGCCCGGCGGTAGTCTTGCCGCACCCGCTCTCCCCGACCAGCCCAAGGGTCTCGCCCTTCTTGATGGAGAAGGAGACGCCGTCTACGGCCTTGATGTCCGCGACCTTGTGCTGGAAGATGATCCCCGACGTTACGGGGAAGTGCATCTGGAGGTCCCGGACCTCCAGGATATTGCCGTTCTGGCTTGCGGTCTGGTTCGTCTGCGTCTGTCTGTCTGTCTGGACCAAGAGGCTCTCCTTAGCTGGCCTTTTCACCGACCTCGGCTAGCTCGCCGGATCTCCAGCACGCCGACAGGTGCTCGCCAGCGATGGCTTCCAAGGGCGGTATCTCGTGCATGCAACGCTCTACGGCGTATCGGCAGCGGGGCACGAAGCTGCACCGTTCCGGCAACTCGATCAGGTCGGGCGGCAGCCCTTCTATGGGCACCAGCTTCACGCCGCGCTCCTCGTCGAGCCTCGGCACCGAGTTCAGCAGGCCGAGCGTGTATGGGTGGCGCGGGTCGGCGTATATCTCCCGCGCCGTGCCCTTCTCGATGATCTTCCCGGCGTACATGACGTTGACGCGCCTGGCGTAGCGCGCCACGACTCCCAGGTTGTGGGTGATGATTATCAGCGCGGTGCCGAGCTCCTGGCAGAGGGACTGCATCAGCTCGAGTATCTGGGCTTGGATAGTAACGTCGAGGGCGGTGGTCGGCTCGTCGGCGATGATGAGCCTGGGGTTGCAGCTGATCGCCATGGCTATCATGACGCGCTGTCTCATGCCGCCGCTCATCTGGTGGGGGTAGCCCTTGACCCGCCTGGCTGGGTCGGGGATGCCGACCATTTCGAGGAGCTCGGCGGACCTGGTCTTGGCGGCGTTCTTGGTCATGCCGAGATGAAGCTCCAGGGTCTCGGTGAGCTGGCGCTCGATGGTGAGCACTGGGTTGAGCGAGGTCATGGGTTCCTGGAAGACCATGGAGATGCGGTTGCCGCGGACCTTGCGCATCTCGGCGTCGTTCAGCTCCAGGAGGTTCTGGCCTTCGAATATGACCTCGCCCCGCTCGATCCTTCCTGGGGGGTCGGCGATGAGTCCCATGACGGAGAGGGCGCTGACGCTCTTGCCGCATCCGCTCTCGCCGACGATTCCGAGGGTCTCGCCCTCGTCAACCTCGTAGGATATGCCATCCACGGCCTTCACCACTCCGTCGTGGGTGTGGAAGTAGGTGGCGAGGTCCCTTATTTCCAATACACTTGCCATTTATGAAAATCCTCCCTGTGTATGGACCTGCGATGTCCCTGGTCTCGAAAGATTCAGGACGGGGCTAACCTCCGAGCGATACTTCGAGGTCCAGGAGCTCCGAGCGGAGCTTGACCACGTTGAGGTCCTTGGGCACGTCGAATCCTATGGCCGTCTCCACGGTATCGCCCGGCTCTACGAACTTCCGGGTGTCCTCGATGCCGGTGTCGATGCCGGCGGCGTATGGGACCTCGAAGCCGTGCGAGTAGTAGTTAGCGGGACTCCATACGCGCCCTTGGTCATCTACCAGATGGAAGCTCCCGTTGATGTGTGTGCTGGGCTGAAGGCCGCCTGGGGTATCGTTCTTGACGGTGTAATAGACGACGAGGTATTCGCCCTCGCGGGGTTCGAAGAAGGCGGCTGAAGAGCCGCCGCCGAGGGCCCGGCCGGCATTGCTGACGGATTCGAACCTGTCGATGGTCGTGAAGG
The DNA here is from genome assembly GCA_958296115.1 of uncultured Dehalococcoidia bacterium. Lineage (GTDB taxonomy): Bacteria > Chloroflexota > Dehalococcoidia > Lucifugimonadales > CAJWER01. Next base: position 79,618 of record OY282442.1, on the reverse strand, counting down.
TCAACACTACGTCGCCATCCAGGGGAGGCTCCCCGATGGGTCCCTGCATAAGGCCGGCGTCCAGGGTGAGGGATTCGCCGCTGGCGGCCTGGGTGCCAAGCGCGGCCTGCTCCGGGGCGACTTCGGTGAATCCCGAGGTGCCTCCGGGCACGCCCGAATCGAAGTCGGGTCCCGAATCGTCGCTTCCGCCGCACGCGGCCACGGCCAAGACCGCCACGAGCCCCGCCGCGGCCATGAAGAGTTTTCGCATCGCTATCTCCACATTCCCATCGCCAGATAGTGGTTCGTGAGTCTGCAAGGGAATCTAGCACAAGACGCGCCAAACCGCAACGCGCCGAATATGCCGAATGTACAGAGCCTGTTCCAGTTTGGCGGGTCTATCGGGCGCTACGCGCCGGGCTCATGCGGCGGCAGATCCACCTCCTCCATTGCGGCAATCGGGACCCAGCCATGCATGCCCCTGCCCGGCAGCGCGATCTTTGCCCAGCTGCCGCGCTTCTCCATCAACTCCGTCTCGGCCCCCGCGTACAGCGTGAACTCCGCGGCGTACTGGGCGCCGGGTCCGCTCGCCACTTCCACTTCCTCCGCCACGATTACGGCTGCGTCGCTGCCGTAGTCTACGTAGAGCCTTCCCCCGAACGCGGCCAAGCCCAGCGCCAGCAGGACCGCCGCCGTCATGGCCGCAGGCCGAGTCCACGACCTCCAGGCGGGCCTGCCGAACATTATCGCTAGGCCTCCCGCCGCGGCCAGGATCCAGAGAACCAGCGCCGACACGCCGAGCTCGACCGTCGTGAACTTGGACAGGGCGGACGCCGTCGCGCCAGCCAGGGACGCCCCCTGCGAATCGAGCTCGTCAACCCGCTGGAGCCGCGCGAACTCCAGGTTTGCTCTCACGTCAGCGTCTCGCGGCGCGATGCGCTCCGCCCGCAGATAATTGAGTATGGCGCGGCCAAGGTCGCCGTCCTTGAAGTAGGCGTTGCCCAGATTGTAGTACAGCGCGGCGTCCTCGTAACCCCTGTCCACGAGTTGCTGGTACGAGCGTGCCGCCTGCGCGTATTTGCCGTCCTCGTAGAGCGCGTTCGTCGCGGCCATCGCCTCGCGGTCGCTCTCGCCGTCAGCGGCGGCCGCGAACGGAAGCGCCGCCAGCGCCGCGGCCAGGAGGAGCGCGGCTGCGCGCGCGGCCCGCCTGCTCACGAGTTGATCTCCATCTCCAGGTCTTCCACGAGGCGCCGGGTTGCGTCGAGCGCGTCGCCCGCAGCCGGCCCTCCGAAAGCGCCCGGCGCGAACCTCGCCCCCTCGGCCGCCGCCAGCGCGTCCAGCGTCCGCTCGACAAGCGCATCGTCGGCTCCGCGCTCCGCCAGCAGCTCACCGAGGGCGGCATGGATCATGCCCGATACGGGCTGGTCCAGGACGTCCCCCAAGTACGACGTGAGTATCGCGCCCACGTCGTCGCCCCCCGCTCTCGAGAGCGAATCCATGGCGGTGGGGTAGGCTGCCCGGCGCCTCGCCTCGGCGGGGTCGCGCCCTCGCCGGTCCAGATGCAGCTTCAGCCCGCCGCCAATTGCGAGCGCCAGAAGCGGCAGGACCCACCCCAGCCGAAAGGCCGCGCTGTCCGTGAGGGGCGTACCGCTTGCCCTGAGCTCATCCGGCGCGGGCTTGATGCGCCCAATGTCCGCGTCCACGCGCGCGGCCGCATCCCGGTCAGAAAGCTGGAGCGGGTCGAGCTGCTGGGACGCCGTCCCGGTGACGGTGAGCGAAATTGGCTCTGTCAGCTCGGTCCTGTACTCCCCGGCCTCCGGCTCGAAGAAGGTGTACGGAATCGCCGGTATCGTGAACTGCCCCGGGGCTGTCGGGATGTACACGCGCTCGACTACACGGCTGCCCAACAGCTCCCCGTCCGTAATCTGCGTGTTGACCTGCGAATCGCCGTCGAACGACCTCCAGCCGGGCATCTCCGGGAACTCCGGATCAGGCAGGGTCTCCACGTTGCCTCTGCCCGCGATTATCAAGACCAGGGTCAGCGGCTCGTCCACCCTGCCCTCTCTACCGTCGTCGCCGCCGAGACGCCAACCGCCGCCGCTCACCCTCGCGGCAATGCTGTAGTCGCCAACCGCGCCGTCGAACCCATCCGGGGCGCCGCCAGGCAGCGGTTTCACCTCCAGGTCTATCGTGTTGGAGGACAACTCGCGGCCAGGCACGAAGATGGACGCCGGATCTATCGTTACAGCGCCCGTAACGGCAGGGAATAGCAGGGTATCTACCTCCGCCACCCGGTAGCGCCGCTCCGAGATGGTCTCGCGGTATTCTCGCTGAACCGAATGCTGACGATGCCAGAAGCCCGTGAACTCCGGACGAATGTAGGAAGGGCGGGATGGTATTACCTCGGCGCTGCGGAAACGGACCGTGTAGGTAACCTGCTCGCCCAGGTATGGCGTGTCATCGTCCACCGCTGCCTCCACTACAAACGCCGCTTGGTCGCCGCCGCTCGGCCACGTGGGGAACCCCATGGGGCTGGGTGTAGGACGCAGGCTCTGCCGGGACGGCCCAGCCTGCGTAATCTCCACCTCGATGGGAGTCGTCTCATAGACTTGGCCGCCGATGACCGCCGAGATGGGCCCTATCGTGTGCTTCCCGACGCGCGTGGGCCGGAGCCTGTAATGGTTCACCTCCCTCGAGGAGATGACGTTGTTCCTGATGGTGATCTGCGCCGCCGGGCTCCGGCTGACCACCTCGGCCCAGTCCATCGCAGGCAACTCCGGATCCGGCAGGTTGACCCCGCCAACCACCGTGACCGTCAGAGTCAGCACCTCGTCTATGGACAGCCGGCTGTAGTTGACCTCGGCCGTTATGGGCGGCTCCTGCGCCGCGGCCGGCCACGCAACCGCCGCCCAAACCAGCAGCGCCGCCGCCAAGAGAATCGAGAGCCTGGAGAGCGCTCCCATCCTTCCCCCTACCAGTCCCGCTCCGGTATCCGCCCCGGCGCCATGAATTGTCGCTGCAGGTAGCTCTGCAGCGATTCCGTGTTCTGCCCCACCGAATCCAGGAGCTGACGCGCCTGCCCAGGCGTCAGCTGCGGCTGCGGGTTGGGGCCCGGCCGCTCTTGCCGCTCATTCTCCTGCTCCGAGCCGTCGCCCTGCTGTTCCCCTTCGGGGTCCTCTCCCATGCCCTCCCGCTCGCTTTCCGGAGTCTCCCGCTCGCCTTCTCCCTCGTCGTTGGGCTGGTCCTGGGGTCCGGGCTGCTCTTGCTGTCCTTGTTGCTGCTGCTGCTGTTGTTCCTGCTGTTGCTCTTGCCGCCGCTCTTCCTCGATCTTCCGCAAGACCAGCTCCAGGTTGTGCTTGGCGTCCGCGTCGTCCGGGTTATTCCTCAGGACCTCCCTGTACGACTCCAGCGCGTCCTCGTACTCTTCCACTTGGTAGTAGGTGTTGCCCTGGTTGAACCGGGCTTTCGAGGTGAGGTCTTCGTCGGCGTTCAGCAGCGCGGACTGCATCTCCTCGTGCGACGCCTCGTAATCCCCCTTGCGGTACTGGGCGTTGGCGGCATTGTAGAACGGCTCGGCCTGGTCCGGAGCGTCCTCTTGGACGGACTCGTACTCCGCAATCGCCTGGTCGAAGTTCTCACTCTCGAAGGATTCGTTCCCCCTGTTGTTCGCCAGCGCCTCGGAGCGTCCGCTGACGCACCCGGCCACCACGACCGCAACGGCCATAAGCGCGGCCAGCCAGACGAACGCCGCCCTGTCCGTCCAACCCCGGCGCATTAGGGGAGCGCTTGGAACTCGCCCGGCCATCGCCGCAGCTTTGGAGCCATTCTGCATCACGCCGCCTCCTTGCGCCGCCGCGCCAGCCATGGCCCCACGCGGTCAGGCAGCAGCTCGATCGCTATCAGGAGCAGCGCCGCCAGCGCCAGGAACACCTGGAACCGCTCGATGTTGCGCGTCTCGAACTCCGCCTCGACGCTCTCCTGTTGCAGCGCGTCCAGCTCCGCCGCGAGGGCCTGCATCGCGCCGGAAGCCGCCGCCCTATAGTACCTGCCGCCGCCGGCTCCCGCTATCTCGCGCAGCGTCGCCTCGTCCAGCCTCGATATGGCAACGTTCCCCGCGCGGTCACGCTTATAGCCTTCCTGCCTTCCCCACGAGTCCATGGCTGGAATGGGCTCCCCCGCTCCGGACCCGAACCCCACCGTGTATATGACCGCGCCCTCGCGCCGAGCCTCCTCGACCGCCGCCATCGGGTCCCCCTCGTGGTTCTCGCCGTCGGTCATGATTATGATGACCTTCTGGCCCGGCCGCGTCTCGTCGAAAGCAGGCATCGCGCTCTCGATAGCCTCCCCAATGGCCGTGCCAGGCAGAGATATGAGACCGGGCCGCGCGTTGTCTATGTACGTCCTGGCCGCCGCATAGTCGAACGTGAGAGGGAATTGCAGGAACGCCGCTCCCGAGAACAGGACCAGCCCCACTTCGTCGCCGTCGAGACGCTCCAGCAGGCTGTTGACCTCCAGCTTGGCGCGCTCCAATCGGCTGGGCTTGACGTCCTCGGCGAGCATACTCTGCGATATGTCCAAGGCGATGACCAGCTGCACCCCCTGCCGCTCGAGGACCTGGATCTCGCTGCCCCACTGCGGCCGGGCGAAGGCGACAGCCGCCAGCGCCAGCGCGATGATCCATAGCGCATTTCTGGCGCGCCTGCTCCGCCAGTCCACGCCCGCGCTCAGCCTGGCTATCAGGTCCGGATCGCCAAGCCGCGAAACCGCCGCCCGTCGGCGCAGAATCATCCACGCCCCGAACAGCGCCATCGCGGGGATGACGGCGAGCAGGTACAGGTAGTCTGTGTTGGCGAACGTCATGGCTCTACGGTATCCGTCGGAATATGGTATTGCGCCCAATCACTTCCAACAGCATCAGCAGTATGGCGGGGCCAAGGAACCAGCCGGCCAGCTCTTGGTACTTGATGTACTGGCTCACCTCTATCTGGGACTTTTCCAGCGAGTTGATCTCCTCGTAGACCTGCTTCAGCCCTTCCGAGTCCTCGGCGCGGAAGTACTTGCCGTTGGTCGTGTCCGCGATTTCCTGCAGGGTCTCCTCGTCCAGGTCGCTCTGCTGGCGCACGGTGCGAACCCCGAAGCGTGTCCGCTGGGGCACCGACACCAGCCCGGTCCGGCCCGCTCCGACGGTATAGACCTTGATCTCAAGCGCCTTGACCGCAAGCGCGGCGGTGGCGGGGTCGATGTTCCCGGCGTTGTTTGCCCCGTCTGTCAGCAGGACTACGACCTTGCTCTTCGCCTCGGAATCCTTGAGCATGTTCGCGGCGCTGGCCAGCCCCTGCCCGATAGCTGTGCCGTCGTTTATCCGAAGGTCCGTCGCCAGCCTGACTTCGTCCAGCAGCGTCTTCAGCGCCTCGTGGTCGACGGTCGGCGGGCTCTGTATGAAGGAATCGCTGGCGAACACGACGAGCCCCAGCCGGTCGTATGGGCGCTCCTCGATGAACTCCCCAATCACCGCCTTGGCAGCCTCCAGCCGGTTCTGCGGCTCGAAATCCAGCGACGCCATGCTCCCCGATATGTCCAGCGCCAGGGCGATGTCCACGCCCTCGCCCTGCACTATCTCGCGCGCCTCGGACGCCTGCGGCCTCGCCAGGGCGACGATAACCAGCGCAATCGCAAGCAGACGCGCCGCGGTGAGCGCCGGCCTGAGGGTCGCGCGCCAAGACCGAGCTCCATCGAAAGCCAAGCCCGTATCCGCGTAGCGCATTCCCGCGGTACGGCCAATTCGCAGCGGCAGCCACGGCAGGACTGCCAGCAGCGGAGCCACTGCCAGCAGCGCCAGCGCCCAGGGAGTCGCAAACTGGAAGCTCATGCGCCAGCCTCCGCAAGCTCAGCGGCGCTCTCTTCGCCATGAGGAGCCTCGACCGCGTGCAGCCGATGCAGCAAGTCCCGCGTGTTGTCCACCAATCGGCGCGCCTCCCCGATGTCCGGCTCCATCCTGGTGAACTTCACTATGTCGCAGTCCAGCAGCAGCCACCAAGTATCCTCGGCTCCATCCTTGGCAATGCGCGTCCCGATCAGCTCCTTCTTGATCTCGGAGGTCGTGCGGTCCATTGCGGGTATGCCGTACTCGCCCTCCAGGTACCGCCGCAGCGCGTCCGCGACCAGCGTGTAGTGCTCCTTGAACCGTCCGGCCGCAGGCAGCTCCAAGCCCTCTATGCGGTCGAGCTCGTTCAGAGCCAGCCTGTACGCGCTGACGGCGGCCGCCGGCCGTCCACGCTTCCACAGCGCGGTCAGCCCAGCGCCTGTCAGGAGCATGACGAGCAGGTACAGGCCCGCGCCTACCAAGAGAACGGCAGCTCCGGTCCCGGCGGCCACAGGCCATATCGGAGGCACGGACAGGTCCGCCTGCGGGCGTATGTCCTTCAACTCCTCGTCGTCCGCGGCCAGCACGGAAGCGACATTCAGCGTGATGGGCGGCACGGGTTGATCCAGTATCTTCCCCTCCGAATCGATGATGGCGACGACCAGCGGCGGCGTCTCGTGCTCGCCGGGAGCGAACAGCGCAACCTCGATAGATTGCCTCTCGATGATTCTGTCGTCCTCCTCCACCCTGCTCGCCGGTGATCGGGACTTTACCTCGAACACATCGTCCCACTGCACGTCGGGGCTTGGAAATATGACCCGGCTCGTGGGCGGGTGCGTCGCCTCTATCGTAATTGTCACCGGATGCCCTACCGTGAGCGCCATGCCCTCCGAGCGCCCCTCCCAGTCCATGGACGCGCTGATGCACGTATTGCCCGCCTCGCACTCACTCTGCGCGTAGGCGGGGCCGGGCTGCGCCCACCACGCGGCGGCAACCATAGCCGCCAACGCCGCCGCCAAGCCCAGCGAACGCCTCGTTCCCATCTTCACGCCTACCTCGCCAGCCTGCGCGCCCTCGCCTTGAAGAAGGCGTTCAGGCTCGATACGTAGTCCTTGTCCGTCGTTACCTGTATCCGGTCCACGCTCAACGACGAGAACATCTGCTTCTTCGCCGTCGCGTGGTCTCCCACGCGGCCTGCGAACGCCCTGCGCCAGCGCGCCCAACTCGTATCAACCCACCTCAGTACGCCACTCTCGGCATCTTCGAGCGCCACCAGCCCCACCTTGGGAATGCTGCGCTCCAGCGGGTCCCCCAGGTCCACCGCGATGACGTCGTGACGCTGGTTGGTAGCCGCCAGCGACCGCCGGTAGCTCTCCGTATCCAGCAGGAAGTCCGACACCAGGAAGACGATGCCCTTGCGCTTGAGCACGAGGTTGATGGTGTCCAGCGCCATGCGTATGTCCGTGCCCCGGCCCTGGGGACGGAAGACCAGCATATCGCGGATCAGGCGCAGGACGTGTCTGCGCCCCTTGCGCGGCGGTATCAGCAGCTCCACCCTGTCCGTGAATATCAGCAGCCCGACCTTGTCATTGTTCGTAGTCGCTGCAAAGGACAGCACAGCCGCGAGCTCGGCTGCAAGGTCTCGCTTGAACCGGCGCGCCGAGCCGAAGTCGCCGGAGCCGCTGGCGTCCACCACCAGCATCACCGTCAGCTCCCGCTCCTCGTGGTAGCGCCGCACGTAGGGCACGCCCATCCGCGCCGTGACGTTCCAATCTATCCTGCGGACCTCGTCCCCCGGCGAATAGAGCCGCACCTCGTCGAACTCCATCCCCTGGCCCTTGAAGACCGAGTGGTAGTCCCCCGCGAAGCTGTCCTGGACCAGATGGCGGGTGCTGATCTCTATCTGTCGTATCTTGCGAAGCAGCTCGGGTGTCAGCATTTCATGGAACTTCGACGTGATCCAAAATCCGCCGCGCGATGTCGTCGCTCGTGATATCCTCCGCCTCCGCCTCGTAGGTTGTGATGACCCGGTGCCGCAGGATGTCCGGCGCAAGCTGCTTTATATCCTCCGGCGTAACGTATCCCCGCCCCTTGATGAAGGCGTGCGCCCGCGCCGCTTCTATCAGGAAGATGCTCGCCCGCGGCGACGCCCCGTACGAAATCAGCTGCTCCATGTCGTCCAGCCCAATCCCCGAAGGGTCGCGCGTCGCGGCCACGAGGTCGAGCGCGTACTCCTTGATCTTGTCGTCGACGTATATGCGGCGCACTATCTCCCGCGCCCTCAGGATGTCCCCAGGCGACACCGCCGCACACACAGACACCGGGTCGCCGCCTGTCACGCGGTCCACTATGCTCCGCTCCTCCTCCCGCGTCGGATAGTCCACCAGTACCTTGAGCATGAAACGGTCCACCTGCGCCTCTGGCAGCGGATATGTGCCCTCCTGCTCGATGGGGTTCTGTGTTGCCAGCACCAGGAACGGCTCGTCCAGCCTGAACATCGTCCCCCCGATGGTAACCTGCCGCTCCTGCATGGCCTCCAGCAGGGCGCTCTGAACCTTTGCGGGAGCGCGGTTGATCTCGTCCGCCAATACCAGGTTGGCGAACAGCGGCCCCTTGTGTACGCTGAATTCGCTCGTCCCCGGATTGTACACCTGCGTTCCTATCAGGTCCGCAGGCAGCAGGTCCGGCGTGAACTGCACCCGCGAAAACTCTGCGTCTATCGCCTCCGAGACCGTCTTGACCAGCAGCGTCTTGGCCAAGCCAGGCACACCCTCCAACAGGATGTGCCCATTCGCCATCAGCGCGACCAGCGCGCGGTCGACCAACACGTCCTGGCCAACTATCACCTTTCGGATCTCGACCATCAAGCCTTGGAGGAACACCGCCTCCCGTTCGACCTCTTCGTTCATCTCCCGAACAGCCGCCAGGTTCATTACACGGTCTCCATGTTGATCGAGGCGAATCCGGCCGTGGCCATGCCGCCGGCGGACACTCGCACTTGAAATTCAATTCTACGGCATCACTAGATACAACGACCGAGAGGCGCCCGGCGTTAGCGCGGGCTGCAGGACAATCGCATCCAAATTGAGTGTCCGCAATATACAGCCGTGACGGAACCGAATAGAATCTACCGAACCGCTTTGCCTATAATACCCTACATAGGTATGCGCCTCCTCATACGAACTCGCCAACCCCAAGCGCCCGCTCCTGATGAACCAGCCTAGCAAGCTCAGCCTCATCGTCAAGTACGTGGCCGAAGATCGGCTGCTGCTTGCCAGCGTATTCGTCTCCATGCTGGCCGCCGTCGCGCTGAGCGCCGGCGCGCCCGTCTATCTACGGTCGCTGGAACAGCTTGCGTTCGACATCTCCCTGGAGCGGCTGCCGGAGGCCGCGGTGCAGGTCCATGTCCTCGGGCCCAACACCGTGCTCGCCCAAGCCGCCATCGCCGAGGCCGACGCCGACCTCCTCGACGCCATCGACGGGACCATAGCGGGCGCGTACTTGGGTCACGAGAAGTATCTCAGGGGCAGCCTGCACCTGGTTGGACATCCCGAACATCCCATCCCCGACGAGGGCATCGCCGGACTCAACGTAACGCGAGGATTCCTGCACCACCTCTCCAATCTCCAAGCTCATGCCCGTGTGCTGGAAGGGCGTATGCCCTCCGACGGGGTCGCCATGACGCCCGGCGGCCCCGAGCTCGAAGCCGTAGTGTCCGAAGAGGCCGCCGACGGCTTCGAGCTCCACGTGGGCGACGTCATGAGACTCAGGCCAGACGTCGAGGCCGAGTCCGAAGTGTTGGCGCGCATCGTCGGAGTCATTGAAAAGGGCGACGCCGACTCTGAATACTGGCGTTTCGCCGGGGTCTACATGGAGACGCCGCCCCTCGAGTTGAATATACCGACGGGACTCGAGGACGTGATAACCGAGGGCTTCGACATCCCCGAGGTCCACACGCTGCCCATGTTCGTCACAGAAACGGCGATGATAGAGGCCGTAACCGCCGCCTACCCCGGCTCCCTCGTGAAGCCCAACTGGTTCATCCTCCTCGACAAGCGGGCCATGACCCGTTGGTCCGTAGCTGAAGCCGGCCTGCGAATGGCCGAGTTCCGAGACTCGATAGTATCCGCCATGCCCGGCTCCGCCGTAACCGCCCGCGCCGTGCAGACGCTCATAGACAGGCTGCGCCAGCGCAGCTTCCTCGCGCAGGTTCCCATGCTCGTCCTGATGGTGGTCGCCGTAGTCACGGTGCTGTTCTTCATGGTGATGATGGTCTCCTACGTCGTAACCAGCAGGGAGCGCGACGCTTCCCTTCTCCGAACACGGGGCGCGGGCATATTCGCCGTCCTGCGTCTCTACGCCCTGGAAGGCGTCGTGATGGTGGCCGCCGCCGTCACCGCAGGGCCTCTCCTCGCCATAGGCGTAGTGGCCCTGGTCGGCCGGCTCCCATACTTCGGCGACATCACACAGGGCGGCCTGCTGCCTATCCGCCTGGACGTCTGGCCCTTCGCCGTCGCCGCGGCGGCAGGGGCGGCGTGCCTGTCCATTCTCGTTGGGCCGGGCACGGTAGGGGCGCGGATGGGTCTCCTCGTCCACAAGCTGAGGTCATCCCGACCGCCAAGCGTTCCCTTCTTCCACCGCTACCATATAGACGTTGCCCTCCTGGTTCTCGGCGGGCTCGTCTTCTGGGAGCTCGGCGCGCGCGGGAACATCGCCTCGGGCGGCCTCTTCGAAGCGGCCCAGATCAACGAGACCCTGCTCGCCGCCCCCGTGCTGTTCCTGGTCGTAGTCGCCCTCCTGTTCATGAGGCTCTTCCCCCTGCTGCTCCGGTACGCCAGCGGCGAATCAGCCGGCCTGGTCCACCTGCTGGCCTTCACCTCGGTCGCCGCCTTCTCGCTCATGACAGCCGCGCGCGGCCTTCTCGGAAACGGCGAGGAGGGCTGGCCGGTCCTCTCGGCCATGGCGCTCCTCATCGGCGCGGCCTACTGGGCCGCCGAGCGCGTTGGAGGCTCGCCCGCCAAGCTCATTGGCATTGCGGCCCAGGCCGCCCTGGCAGCCGCATTGCTGGCGTTGCGCCCGCCAGACCCCGCCGACCTGCTCTACCTGCCAACAATCGGCCTGGCCGCCCTCGTACCCGCCCAGCTTCTCTTCATCCTCATACGGCTCCTGACGCGCCTCGCGCCCGTGTGGCTCTCTATAGGCCTGCTCCGCATGGCCCGAAGCCCCCTACGGTACTCATGGCTCATACTTCTGCTCGTACTGGCTACGGGAATGGCGATCTTCGCAACCACCGTAGGCGGCACCCTGGAGACCAGCTACGTCGACCGGGCCCTGTACGACTCCGGCTCCGACCTGCGCGTGGCGGGATTCACCAGCCATCGCGCCGGCGGGCTGCAGGGCCTCCTGGCGCGGTACCTGTCCACGCCAGGCATCGACAACATCGCCCTAGGTTACCGCTCCACGGGGACCATCGGCCCCGTTAGCTTCGAAATGCTCGGCCTCGAGCCCGAAAGGCTCGGCGGCGACATGCTATGGTTCCGCGGCGACTTCTCCGAGCAGCCCGTCGAGGCTATCCTCGCGTCGCTGCGCCCTGGCGAGCGGCGAGACCGGCTCGTGTTGCCCGAAGGCTCGGCGGCCATTGGAGCATGGGTCAAGCCCATCGCGCACCATCCCGCCGCAGTCCTCTGGCTGATGGTGCAGGACCAGGTCGGATTCCCAACCTCGATAGAGCTGGGCGAGTTCCAAGGCGGCGGATGGCAGCTCATGACCGCCGAGATCCCCGAGCACGTCCGCCCTCCCATTACCCTCGTCGCCTTCCAGATAGTCGAGCCATCCTTCCTGTTCGGACTCGAAACGCCCGGCGCGCTCCTCGTCGACGATGTTCACGCAACAGTGAACGGCTCGACACAGGTACTGGATGACTTCGAGGGAGAGCTGCGCTGGACGCCCATAATCACCGCCGACATATCGTCCGACCGGTTCGCGCTCACCTATGACGACTCCTACAGCGGCAGCCAGTCAGGCGCGCTGGTCTTCGGGAGCGATACCGACCAGGGCTACCGCGGCTTCTACGTCAACCCGAACCCCGGCCCCATGCCCGTCGTCGCAAGCTCCGCCCTCCTCGAAGCCGCTGGCGCAAGCGTAGGCGACGCATTCCTCGCCAAGATCAGCGGCAGGCGCATCCCCATCGTAATCACTGGCTCCGTCCACTACTTCCCGACCCTGGGCCCCGACGGCGGGCGCTTCCTACTCGCCGACATGGACAGCGCGCTCAGGCGCCTGAACGTCCTCGGCTCCGCCCACCGGTTCGAGCCCAACGAGCTCTTCGTCATGATCAGCCCCGGCGCTCACCAGGACGTCCGCGCCGAGGTGGACGAAATCGTGGGACGCGATGGAATAGTCGTTGACGGCGTGGCAGAGCTCGAGTCCATACGCCTCGACCCTCTGGTTACTGCGGGGTGGCGCCCCATGGCGCTGATGTCGCCGCTCGTCGTAGTCCTGGTCGTGGCCTTCGGATACATCGCCTACCTGCTGCTGCTATCCAGGCAAAGCGGCGGCGAAATGGGTCTCCTCCGCACCATCGGCGTCTCACGCGCGCAGCTAACGGCGCTGCTGATCTTCGAGAACCTGCTGGTCGCCGGTGTAGGCATAGGGCTCGGAAGCTGGGCGGGCTTCCAGGCGAGCGCCCTGATGGTAACTCCCCTGGTCGTAACCGAAACCGGCGAGGCCGTCGTGCCGCCCTTCCAAATGCTGACCAACTGGGGCCTCATGGGCCCCACCTACGCCGCCCTCGCTGTCGTCTTCGCCGCCGCGGTCATCGTCTTGGCCCGCGGCATGGGCCGCCTCCATCTCGGCAACGTCACCCGCCTGGAGTGACGCGCTCCGGTGGCGATTCTAGCTGGCGACGCGCGGCTTGTATTGGGAGCGGAGGCAGCGTGTGCAGATCTTGACCCGCCTTGGCGAGCCGTTCTCGTATATGGTGGCGGGCTGCACGTTTGCCGACCACCGGGTCTTCGTGCGCCGCTTGGAGTGGCTGACGTTATTGCCCGACTGTCCGGACTTGTGGCAAATCTCGCATCTGGCCATGGTTATCGCTCTCTCGAACCCCTCTGCATTCGGCGGGAATGTCGGGACCTCCAGGGGCGTCCCTTTGACGGAGAAGAGAAGGGTCTAGTAGAATCACCCAACGCTGGGCAGGGTTTGCGACCCACTTGTTCCGCGTAACGACCATACCACAACGGCCCCCAATCTGGCAACGATGACCTCCACCCACCAGTCCGGGATTACCCCCAATAGGCTCGGCGGCGACGACCTGAAGGCCATGTTCTCGTCGTCCGCCTTCCTGCTGGAAGCGAACGTCGAGGCGATAAACGCCCTGAACGTCTTTCCCGTGCCGGACGGAGACACGGGGATAAACATGTTCCTGACTCTCCGCGACTCGGTGGCGGGAATACGGGACATGGAAGGCGTGGGGGCGGGGACGGTCGCCCGCGTCCTCGCGGACGGGGCGCTCAAGGCCGCCAAGGGGAACAGCGGAGTCATACTCTCCCAGTTCTTCGAGGGCATCGCCGCGGGCCTCGAGGGCGCAAGCGATTTCGGCGTGGAGGAGCTCACAGCCGCGCTTGGAGAAGCCCGGAACCGCTCGTACAAAGCGGTCGGCGAGCCCCAAGAGGGCACGATGTTGACCGTGGTATCCGACGTGGCAAAGGCCGCCGGCGAGTTCGACGGCGCGGACGAGGACATCGCCGGCTTGCTAACGGCAGTGTGCGGCGCGGCGCGTGAGTCGGTCGCCCTCACGCCCACCATGCTACCAGTGCTGAGGGAGGCGGGTGTTGTGGACGCGGGGGGCCAAGGGCTTGCCGTCATCCTGGAGGGCGCCAGGCGGTACGCCGCCGGAGAGGCCGGCCCCAACGAGGTGGATATACCGGCCCCTGTCGGCATCGACCAGCCCACAGGGGTGGTGTCCCACGACTTCCTGGAAGCGGTGGAGGAAGAGGAGTACGGCTACTGCACCCAGTTCATGGTTTCGGGGGAGGGCCTGGACCCCGACCAGCTGAGAAGCAGGGTCGCGGGGATGGGGCGGTCGGCAGTCGTGGTCGGTAGCTCGACGGATGTGCAGGTACACGTCCACGTCGAGGACCCGGGTCCGGTTATCAGCCTGGGGGCGGAGCTGGGCGCTCTCGGCAGCGTGAAGATCGAGAACATGGACGCCCAGCGGGTCCAGTTCTCGGCGGACCGCAGGCGCGAGGCCGAGGAACAGGCCGTGGACCTGGCAGTCGTGGCGGTGGCATGGGGAGACGGGTTCGAGGCGCTGTTCAAGGAGTACGGCGCAGGGCGGATAGTCGCTGGGGGCGATACGATGAACCCCAGCGTCGGCGACCTGCTGGACGCGATCGACTCCGTGCCGTCGGAGACGGTGATAGTGTTGCCGAACAACTCGAACATCGTGCCCGCTGCGGAGCAGGCCGCGAAGCAGTCCAGCAAGGACGTGCGGGTGGTCCCCACGAAGACGATGCCCCAGGGCGTCGCGGCGATGCTGCAGCTCGACGTGAGCGCGGACGTGGAGTCGAACGTGGAGGAGATGGAAGAGGCGATAGAGACGGTCAGGACCGGCCGTGTGACGGAGGCGTCGCGGGGCGTAACGCTGAACGGCGTAACCGTCGAGCCTGGGATGCTGGTCGGGATGCTGGAGCGGGAGATCGTGGCGGCTGGCGAGGACGTGAGCGCCGTCGTCAGGTCGCTGGTGGAGGCGGCTCGGCCGGGCGACGGCGATTTGGTTACTCTGTATCGGGGCGGACCGCTCGACACAGAGTCGGCGGGGCAGATAGCCGGCGAGGTCGAGGCGGCGTTCGAAGGGGTGGAGGTGGAGCTTGTGGAGGGCGGACAGCCGCACTACCATTTCCTGGTAGCCGTAGAGTGAAAGGAACAGGTGAAAGCCATGGCAGTCAAGATAGTAACCGACAGCACGTCCGACCTCCCGAAAGAGTTGGCCGAGAGCCTTGGTGTTACGGTGGTGGCGCAGAACATCCACTTTGGCGCGGAGACCTTCAAGGACAACGTTACGTTGTCGCCCGACGAGTTCTATTCGCGGCTGGCGTCCAGCGCGGACCTGCCCAAGACCTCGCAGGCGTCGCCTGGCGACTTCAACGAGGTCTACGAGCGAGTGGGGCGGGACGCGGACGCGATAGTCTCGGTGCATGTGTCGTCCAAGCTGAGCGGCACCTACAACTCGGCCGTCCAAGCGGCGGGGCAGGCATCTGTGAAGCTCCCGGTCGAAGTGATAGACAGCGCGCAGGTCTCGGTGGGGCTGGCGTTGATAGTGATTGCGGCGGCGGAGGCCGCCAACCGGGGCGCGGGGGTGGAGGAGGTGGTCGAGGTCGTGCATGACACGAAATCTCGGTCGCAGTGCATCTGCCTGTTCGAGACGCTGGAGTACTTGGAGAAGGGCGGGCGTATCGGCAAGGCTCGCGCGATGCTCGGCTCGATGCTCAAGATCAAGCCGATGATAATCATCCGGGACGGCCAGGTGGACGAGCTTGGCAAGGGGAGGACCTTCCGGAAGGCGCTGGCGAAGCTGAAGCAGACGGCGCGGGGCTTTGCGCCTGTCGAGGCGCTGACGGTGATGCACAGCACGACTCCAGAATTGGCGCGGGAGGTCGGGGATGACCTGGCGGACCTGTTGCCGGAGGGCGTGGATCCCGGCGTGGCGCGGTTCGGCCCGGCGCTCGGGGTCTATACGGGGCCTGGGGCTATCGGGATAGGGATCGTGCAGGCGAGGGCATAGCCCGGGCGCGCAAGGGGGTCTTCGATGGCCGCCGACAGCCCGATACTCGGCCCGTTGCTGAACATCCTCGAGATGGAGCGGGAACAGGGTTACCAGGACCGCGCGGTTGCTGGAGGGCTGGACAAGCTGTTGCGTGTCTGGGACGCCGAGCTCAGGCCCATACTGGGAGAGATTGGCTCGTATTCCATGCTCACGCCCGTGCAGCGGGAGACGTGGGTTGCGACCGCGCTGGAGAAGATGCCGGTTGGTGCGGCGCGCGGGCCCACGGCGCGCAAGGCGCGTCCGGCCAGGCGGCGCTCCCAATCCGGGCCGCCGACCGTAGCGCTGGGCGACGACGTTACGAAGCTGAGGCGCGTCGGCGACCAGCTAGCCAAGAAGCTGGGCAAGCTCGGCATAGAGACGGTCGAGGACCTCGTCTATCACTTCCCACACAGGCACAACGACTACGCGAAGATACGCAAGATCAGCGAGATGGAGCTCGGCGAGACACAGACTGTGGCCGTGAGCGTGTGGGAGGTGTCGGCCAATCGGGTGCGTCCGAACCTGTGGTCGGTGCAGGCGGTCCTGAGTGACGAGACGGGCAACGCGCGGGCCATATGGTTCAGGGGCGGCGGCCGCGGGGGGCAGAAGCCGTACTTGGCGAACGCGCTGAAGGCTGGCGAGCAGATAGTCGTCAGCGGCAGAGTAACTGCGTATCACGGAACGCCGGTCTTCCGGGACGATCCTGAGTACGAGCCGTTGAAGGGACAGGAGGAGCTGATACATACGGGCAGGCTGGCGCCGGTCTACCCCTCGACCGACGGGCTGCTGCCCAGGACCATCCGCGGCATCGTGAAACAGGCGCTGGACGCGGCGATAGCGCAGGTCGTGGAGTACCTGCCGGAAGAGTCGCTGCATCACACTGGGGTGATGGGGCTTCGCAACGCCATCGCGCAGATCCACTATCCGGACAGCCAGGCGGATTACGAGGCTGCCCGCCGTCGGCTGGCGTTCGACGAGCTGCTGATGCTGCAGCTCTCCGTGCTGAGACGGAAGCGTGATTGGCAGGTGGAGGAGACGGGCATATCGCTGGACGCCGGACAGGAGCGCGTCCGGGGGTTCCTGGATTCGCTGCCGTTCGAGCTCACGGCTGCCCAGGGCCGTGCGCTGGACGAGATACTGGGCGATTTGGGGCGGGACCAGCCCATGAACCGGCTGCTGCAAGGCGACGTGGGCAGCGGGAAGACCGTGGTTGCGGCGGCGGCGCTGCTGACGGCTGTGCTCGGCGGATACCAGGGCGCGTTGATGGCGCCGACGGAGATACTGGCGGAGCAGCACTTCATCACGCTTTCGGAGTTGATGTCCGCCGAACACAGCGATGACGCGGTTGCGGAGGCGAGCGTGGACGGCCTCTCGCGCCCCATGCGGCTGGGGCTGTTGCTCGGCAGCCTTGGCGCCAAGACCAAGCGCGAGATGCGCGAGCGCGTCGCCGGGGGCGCTATCGACATCGTCGTCGGGACGCACGCGCTGATACAGGGTGAGGTCGAGGTTCCCCGGCTTGCAGTCGCTGTCGTCGACGAGCAGCACAGGTTCGGGGTGATGCAGCGAGCCTCGATGCGTGAGAAGGGCGAGCGCCCCCACCTGCTGTCCATGTCGGCTACGCCGATACCGCGCTCTCTCGCCCTGACCCTGTACGGCGAGCTGGACGTCTCGACCATAGACGAGATGCCGCCTGGCCGGCAGCGCATACGGACCCGCTGGGTCGAGCCGGCCAAGCGCGACGCCGCCTACGGATTCGTGCGGAAGCAGGTCGAGTCGCGCCGGCAGGCGTTCATCGTCTGCCCGCTGATAGAAGGCTCGGAGGCTGTGCAGAGCCGGGCCGCCACCGAGGAGTACGACCGGCTCTCTGCCCACGTATTCCAGGACATGCGTATCGGGCTGCTGCACGGCAGGATGGCGCTGCGCGAAAAAGAGATGGTGATGGACGAGTTCAAGCGCGGCGTCCTGGACATACTGGTGTCGACACCCGTCATAGAGGTCGGGATCGATGTCCCGAACGCTACAGTGATGCTCGTGGACGGGGCGGACCGCTTCGGGCTTGCCCAGCTTCACCAGTTCAGGGGGCGCGTCGGCAGAGGGAAGCATCAGAGCTTCTGCCTCCTGCTGGCGGACGATCCAGGCGAGGAGGCGAAGAAGCGGCTGAAGCTGGTCGAGCGCATCGACGACGGCTTCGAGCTGGCGGAGGAAGACCTGAACCTGCGCGGGGCGGGGGACTACATCGGCACACGGCAGAGCGGGCTGCCCAGCCTGAAGGTCGCGCGACTCACCGACCAGGACATCGCTATACTGGCGCAGCGGGAGGCCGGGCGGCTGCTGGACGCGGACCCGGGCCTTGCGAAAGCGGAACACCAGCTGCTGGCCGAGCGTCTAGCCAGCGCGTCAGCCGAGCAGCCCGGAGAAATGAGCTAGTGCCTCGTTCATCCATGTCCCCTCTCCCGTCAAGGGAGAGGGTTAGGGTGAGGGTGATTCAGGACGCCAGAACCACGTTGAACCAGCGCTAGGAGCTACGCCGCGCTTGGGGTGAGCGTTGTCGAGCCGGGGTGTCCTGGAGCCCCGTACATGGGGCATCCCGCGCAGGAGCGCTCCTCGCCGCACGGCGCGCTCTTGGGCGCGGGCGGGTTCGACATCCTGGGCCGCTCAGCTTCGGCGCGGAACAGGTCGAGCTTCAACTGCTTGGCGCGGGGCGGGCGGTAGCCCGGCAGCGCCAGGAACGGCCATGCCCGCTTGCGGACGACGCCCATCGCCTGGAGGTCCCGCCAAGTGTCGATGCTGTGGAGCCGCCGGGCTGCGAGGATGCGCTGGGCGGAAGTCGGGCCGACTCCGGGCGCCCTGATGAGCTCCTCCCTGCTGGCGGCGTTCACGTCTATCGGGAACATGTCGAGGTTGGACGCGGCGATGGACGTCTTGGGGTCCGCGTCCAAGGGCAGGTGTCCGCTGTCTGCGAAGGCGCGCTTGAGCTCGTCGTTGGAGTAGCGGTATATCCTCTTGAGCCAATCTACCTGGTAGAGGCGGCACTCCCGCTGCGGCGGGGTGGGCGGATGCTCTTCGAGGGGCGTGTGGCGCACGGGCCGGAAGGCGGCGTAATAGACGCGCTTGAGGTTCCACTGCCCGTAGAGCTGGTCAATGCGCTCGAAGATGTCCCAGTCCGTCTCGTCCGCTGCGCCGACCACGAGCTGCGTCGCCTGGCCGACCGCGCCGTTGGTAGTAGAGCGGGTGAGACGGTCGATCCAGCTCATAGGCGCCAGGATGTCGCGGCGCTGCTCCTTCATCGCGCTCAGCTTGCTCATGAGCGCGGGGTTCGGTGCCTCGAGGTTGACCGAGAGGCGGGTTCCGAGCTGGTATGCGGCCTCGACGTACTGCTCCTCCGTGCCAGGCATGACCTTCACGTGGACGTAGCCCTTGAAGCCGTGCTTGTTGCGGATGAGGTCCACCACCTTGATCATCTTCTCCGTAGTCTTCGACCCAGTGCCGGCCACTCCCGAGCTGAGGAACAGGCCCGCCACCGTGTGGCGGCGGTACATCTCCATGAAGGCGTTGGCGAGCTCGTCCACCTTGAACGCGAAGCGCCTGCGCGGGACCCAATGACTATTGGGGCAGAAGGCGCAGTCCATCTTGCAGAAGTCCGTGAACATGACGCGCATGAGGTTGACATATTTGCCGTTCGGGAGAGCGGACCTGTACACCCCTGGGGCAGGGTTGTTTCGGGGGACGGAGTACGGCCCCCTCCTGTTCGAGGGCGGGTCTCCTGGACGGGATAGGATGTCGTCGGACGCCATGCCTCCGAGCGCCTGGATCTTCTCGTAGGTGTCTGGGGTTCGCTTGACGCGCATATGCTCCTCCTTAGATTGCATGTACGGCCCTTCCCATCTGCCGCAGCCCTGCGTCAGAGGAAGGCGCGCTCGTTCAGCGCCCGCATATAATAGCACTGATGTTCTTTGATGTCAAGAAGCGCGCGCTGGGAGAGTGGGAGAGCCAGGGATCCACACTGGAGCCACAGACCATCCCGTCCCCGTCTTATCCCCTCTCCCGTCAAGGGAGAGGGTTAGGGTGACCCACGACACCAAACGCTACTAGGCGCGTGAGAAGTCCGTGAACGCATCTACACGGACGCCCTAGGAGCGCAGGCGTCCCGCCTGCATCCCCAATCCTCCAATTGCCCCCAAATTGCCCCAGATCACCCCTGTCGGGAACCATTGACTTTGGCAAGAGATGGGCGGACTGCCCCGTCAGCCAGGCATACTGGGATAGAGTAAGACCGACTTTCGACCTTATGGCTAATATGCGCGACGAAGGCCGATACTTCCGTGACATACCTAACAAGGACGGGATGTTCTATCTGCCCATACTCACGGCGTTTGAGGATGAGTTCAAACGTCTGTGCCAGTCGCCCGGTCCTCGGTTCATCAAAAGAGTCTTCCAGTACCTCGTAGGCCGGCACGACTTCTACAAGATAGTTCGTCAGCGAGACCATGTGAGCGTCCAGTCATACAACATTAAAGGGTCGCTGCAATGGGGCAGGCGGTGGAGAATTCCCAGGGGTGTTGATCTGATACACAGCAAGGAAGACTCCACTGATACCCTGGTCGTGAACTTCACTGGCGGCTGGCAAATGTCATTCAGACTTCACAATGCCAGCTCAAGAGTTGAACCTTCGCTGAAATTCGACATCCAGTTTGACGCGTTGCCTGTATCAGTCGGGAGCAACCAAATCCCGCTTGCCTAATTCACGCACTCTCTACCCGTTGGGGACTAGGGGAGGGCGCATGGCGCGCCACTGGGTGGCCTGCTCGTAGGCGTGGGCGGCTCGGAGCAGGGTGGGCTCTCCCAAGTGGGGGGCCATGAGCTGCAGGCCGACGGGCAGGCCCTCGGACATGCCGCCGGGTATGGATATGGCCGGGATGCCGGCGATGTTGGCGGGCTGGGTGAAGACGTCGTTGAGGTACATCTGGACGGGGTCGTCCATCTTCGCGCCCTGCCGGAAGGCGACCGAGGGGGACGTTGGCGCGGCTATCACGTCTATCTTCTCGAATGCGGCGTCGAGCTCGCGTCGGATCAGCGTCCTCACCCGCTGGGCTTTCAGGTAGTAGGCGTCGTAGTATCCGGCTGAGAGGGCGTATGCGCCGAGCATGATGCGGCGCTTGACCTCTGGCCCGAAGCCATGCTGCCGCGTCTTTTCGAGCGCGTCCCACATGCTGGAGGCGTCTTGCGCGGAGAACCCGTACTTTACCCCGTCGTAGCGGGCGAGGTTGGCGGACGCTTCGGACGGGGCGAGGATGTAATAGACGGCCATTGCGTAGGGCGACATGGGCAGGGATATGTCCGTTACGACCGCGCCCAGCTCTTCGAGCGTCCCGATTGCGTCTCGAACCGCCTTTTCCACGCCCGGCTCCATCCCGTCCACGAAGTACTCCTTGGGCACGCCAACGCGCAGGCCCCTGACGCCGCCTTTCAGGGCCAGGGTGTAGTCGGGGGGCGAGCGGTTGATGGAGGTGGAGTCTCGGGGGTCGTAACCGGCTATCGCGTTGAGGACGATTGCGGCGTCGGTGACGTCCTTGGTTATGGGGCCTATCTGGTCGAGCGAGCTGGCGAAGGCGATTAGGCCGTAGCGGCTCACGAGGCCGTAGGTGGGCTTCAGTCCGACGACGCCGCACAGGGCGGCAGGCTGGCGGATGCTGCCGCCGGTGTCCGAGCCGAGCGCGAACATGCACTCATCCGCGGCCACGGCGGCGGCCGGTCCGCCGCTGCTGCCGCCGGGCACGCGGTCTGTGTCCCAGGGGTTGCGCGTTGGGAAGAAGGCCGAGTTTTCGGTGGAGGAACCCATCGCGAACTCGTCGAGGTTGCCCTTGCCTACGAGGACAGCGCCCTGGTCGTAGAGACGTCGGGCCGCCGCGGCGTCGTAGGAGGGCACGAAGTCCTCCAGCATCCGCGACGAGCACGTGGTCCTCACGCCGAGCGTACACATGTTGTCCTTGAGCTGCATGGGCGCTCCCGTCAGCGGGCCTGCATCGCCGGACGCGATACGGGCGTCGGCGGCGCGGGCCTGTTCCAGCGCAAGCTCGCGGGTAACGGTTACGAAGGCGCTGACGCGGTCGTCCACCGCGTCGATGCGCTCCAGGACGGCTTGGGTCAACTCTACGGAGGACGCGCCGCCGCTCGCAAGCAGGGCCGCCGCTTCGTGGATGGCAAGGCGGGCTAGGGCAGGGGGTGTCACTCGAGTACGGCCCTGACCCGGATGAGGTCGTCCTGGCGATGGGGGGCGTTCGACAGGATGGATTCTCTATCGGCTGACGGCTCGATGCGGTCGTCACGCATGACCGTCCGCACCTCGGCCGAGTGGCTGGTCGGCTCCACGCCCTCGGTATCGACCTGGCTGAGGGCGTCGAACTGCTCGAGGATGTTCGACATCTGGTCGCGCATACGCTCGATGTCGTCCTCGGTCATGCCCACGCGCGCGAGCGCGGCTATATGCCGCACCTCTTCGGTCGTAATCCGCACTGCGTCCGGCTCCATGTCTAGGGACCTCTCCATCCTATATCACGCGTCCCTGCGCCGAGCGACCAGCAGGCCGTCCTCGCGCTTCACGGCTATAGCGAAGTCGAAGGCGTCGATTCGCAGCGCCCAATCGAGGTCTTGGGGGTGGAAGTGAGGCAGGTCCGGGTCGTAGTACTTCGGGGCTTGGTCGCCGGCGAGGGCCAGGGAGCGGACGGCCGCGGGGTCGGGGCTGCGGCCTTCCGCGAGGTTCTTGATGTACATGGCGCACAATTCGTCCTCGTCCGTCCGGGAGACTGCGTCGCCGCCCATGGCTACGAGCGTAACCAGCTCTGGGCTGTCTTGGCGCAGGGCTCTCGCCGTAGCCTTTGCGACGACAAGCGAGCCGGCATAGGCGCTGTCGGCTTTCGTCGCCATGGTCACGCCTAGTGTGCCCGCCGACGTTCGCTGGACGATAGTCTTGCCGTCGACGTCGGCCTGCGACAGTTCGAAGGGCGAGTTGCCAAAGTCGAACCCGTCTGGCATCACGCCCGCCACCTCGCCTACGGCCACGTCCGCCGCCCCGCGGCTCTTGAGGTCGAGCGCCTCTTGGGTCTCGGCCACCAGCGCTATTTTCCGCGCCCCGCGCGAGAAGGCCACGGCCGCGGTCGTGAATGCCCTGAACACGTCTATGATAACGACGGCGCCCTCCGCGCGGCTGGCCCCGCCGGCCAGGCTGTCTATCGCGATTCGCATGAACGCGCCTCGACGTCGGCCAGGGCCTCCAGCGTCTTGACATACCCCTGGATGCCGTCGCCGCCGTGGCCTGCGACCATTGCGGCCCTGAACATCTGGGTGACCAGGGGCGTCGTCACCATGGGCAGCCCCATCTCGGTTGCGGACTCCAGTATCAGCCGGAGGTCCTTGTGAGCGAGCTCGATCATGAACCCGGGGTCGAAGCGCCCTTCCAGGATGGACGGGCCGAGGTTCTCTATCATCCACGAATTCGCGGCGCCCCCGGACATGGCTTGCAGCGCCGCCTGCAGGTCCGCGCCCTGCTTTGCGGCGAATACCAGGCCCTCGCACATCGCCGCCATCGTACCGAGCCCGACGACCTGGTTGGCGAGCTTCACAACCTGCCCCATGCCATTCGTTCCGCAGTACGTGATCTTGCTGCCGATCGCCTGCAGCGCGGGCATACACCGCTCGAACGTTGCCCGGTCGCCGCCTACCATGATAGACAGCGTGCCCGCCTCGGCTCCATTGACGCCGCCGCTGACGGGGGCGTCAAGCATGTGGACTCCGCGCTGACGCAGCCGCTCGCCGATCGACCGGGTTACCGACGGCGATATGGTGCTCATGTCTATCACGACCGAGCCCGCCTCCGCGCCCTCGGCGATACCTTCCGGCCCCACTATGACGCGCTCCACGTCGGGGGAATCTGAGACGCACGTGATCACTATCTCGCTCGCTCGCGCCACTTCCTTCGGAGACGCCGCGCCGGCAGCCCCCGCGTCCGTCAGCGGAGCCATCCGGGACGGGGTACGGTTCCAGACCGTAACCTCTCGGCCCGACTTCACCAAGTTCATGCACATCGGGGCGCCTATCAGCCCCAGTCCAACGAAGCCAACCCTGGTCATGTCGAATCTCCTCGAAAGCGCGAATCATCAACGTCGTCCCAAGCGGAGAGAGGGACCTTGCCGGGAGAGCGCTCCGATTATAGCACGGCGGCCGGCCATCCCACCCGCCGCGCGCGTCCGCAGGCTCGCCGTCATCCTATGCTATACTGCTTGGCGGCCCTTCTTGGGCCAAGTCCCTTGTCAGGAGTTAGATGGATGCCGGTTTGCGCTGTGCTGGGCGGCCAATGGGGGGATGAGGGCAAGGGCAAGATAGTTGACGTGCTCGCCGAGAAGGCTCACGTAACCGCCCGCTTCTCAGGCGGCAACAACGCCGGCCACACCGTCATGAACCCCGAGGGCGATTTCAAGCTCCACCTCGTGCCTTCCGGGATATTCTGGCCTGAGGGCATGGCCGTCATCGGCAACGGCGTCGTCGTCGATCCCGACGCCCTGCTGGAGGAGATTGGCGGCCTGCGGGGGCGCGGCGTGGATCTGGACGGACGCCTCCTCGTCAGCGACCGTTGCCACCTGGTCATGCCCTATCACGTCGTCCTCGACGAGCTTGGCGAGGCCGCCAGGGGCGACCAGGCCATTGGCACCACCGGCAAGGGCATCGGCCCCGCATACACGGACAAGGCGGCCCGCATCGGCATCAGGGCAGCCGACCTGTTCGACCTCGAGGCCCTCTACCCCAGGCTCGAACGGGTGATGGGTCATCACAACGCAATCATCGAGAAGGTGTACGATGCCGCGCCCGTCTCGCTGGCCGAGACCTTCGACCGCTGCAAGGGATGGGCGTCCGCCCTCCGGCCATTCGTCGGCGCGGTCGAGCACGTTGTGTACAATGCCGTCGGCGCGGGCAAGACGGTGCTGCTGGAAGGCGCGCAGGGGGCCATGCTCGACCTGGACCACGGCACATACCCTTACGTTACCTCGTCGCATCCCACCATAGGCGGCGCTTCTACGGGGCTTGGCCTCCTGCCAAGGGACTTCGACTCCATCCTGGGCGTGTTCAAGGCGTACAGCACCCGCGTCGGCAGCGGCCCTTTCCTCACCGAGTTATTCGACGAGACCGGCGACCTAATCCGGGAGCTCGCCCAGGAGTTCGGCACGACGACGGGCAGGCCCCGCCGCGTCGGGTGGTTCGACTCCGTGGCGGCCCGCTACAGCGCCAGGGTCAACGGCTACACGTCCCTCGTGCTGACCCGGCTGGACGTTCTGGACAGCCTGGACAACATCAAGCTGTGCGTCGCCTACGAGCTCGAGGGCAAGCGCGTCGAGGACTTCCCGGGCAGCGCCGCCGTCCTAGAGCGCTGCAAGCCCATCTACGAGGACTTCCCCGGCTGGGACGGCGCCACCGCAGGCGTAACGAACATCGAGGACCTGCCCGAAGGCGCGCTCCGCTACGTCCGCCGCCTCGAAGAGCTGTCCGGCCTGCCCATAGACGTCATCTCCACAGGCCCCTACCGCCACGAGGTCGTAACAGTCCGCCAAGTGGTGTAAGGTCGAGGCCCTACGGCGTGAGCGCGTCCGCCTACCGGAGCGCGCTCATGACGGTCATGATGAGTGCGCGCCTCAAGCCCCATGCCCGTTCTGCGGGGGCGAAATGGTCAGACGCTCGCGCCGAATTCACGCAGCGCGGCGACCATCGCCACATGCTTGTCCAGCGGGCATCTTTCCAACGGATGATACATCCTTGGCCGCTCATAGTAAGAGTAAGAGTCGTACATGCCATCCACTGCTTCCACGCTATCCGGAGGCGGCGCCGCGCCCCGCTCCAACAAGAACCGCGCCATCTCCACCTGACCCGTTCGTATCGCCGTGTCCAACGGAGTCTCCATGAGATTAAGGTATCGCCAATGCACCCTGTCGAACTCGCCGTCGTACCTGTTGGCATCGTTGCATTGGGGCGCATCCAGGTCCGCCCCATAGTCGATCAGCATAGCCGCCATCGCCCGCCTGCCATGTTCGACCGCCGTGTGCAACGGAGCGCCTTCCTCATTCCCACGACTCGTCGTCGTCGGGTCGGCTCCGCTCTTCAGCAGCGCTTCCGCCACCCCGAGCATCCCCTTGGCCACGGCGTCGTGGAGCAGGGTTGGCTTGAACATGGTGGTGTTGCTTCTGGGATAGGCGCGGTAATGCTCCCTCAACGCTTCGGGAAGGTCGGCAAGTCGAGAATAGTCGATGTCTCCGTTGTCGAAGAGCAGCTCCCGCGGCGTGAAGCGAGGCCACAAGAAGTGGCGGTCTCCTACGGGCAGCCGCTCCGGAACTATGGTCGCTCCCCTATCCAGCAATACCTCCGCAACCTCGCTGTTGTGAACGGCATCCTGATACGGCGTGTCTTCGATGACCGTCAACCCATCATCCGGTCCGTATGGGGCGAGGGCAGTACGGTGAACGTTGGCTACCGCCATGTCCAGGGGGGTGAGACCCTCTCGGTTCGTCGCCTCCACGTCGGCCCCGGACTCCAACAGCAGACATGCCGCGCGGTCCCGGTTCATGCTGGCCGCGACGTGCAGCGGAGTGTTGCCGTCGTCGTCCCGCGCCCCCACGTCGGCTCCGTCCCCAATCAGCAGCGCCATGCAGTCCAGATGCTGGTAGAAGGCGGGGCGGTGCAGCGGCGTCTCGCCGCGCTTGTCTCTACGATTCACGTCGCCGCCCGCCGCCATCAGCGCACGCGCCATCTCCGTGTGCCCGTAGCTGGCGGCCGTGTGCAGGGGCGTCCTCCCGTCATCGTTCGGAGCGTCCACGTCAGCCCCCGCATCTGCCAGCAGCGGCGCGACGGCGACCGCATTGCTTCTCGCCGCCTTGTGAAGCGGCGTCGCGGAGAATACGGCGTCGCCTGCGCTGGGAATCGCGCCAGCCGCCAATAGCCGCTCCACCGCTGCCGCGTGACCACCCGCTGCCGCCAGGTGCAGCGGCGTATCCCCTATCGCATCCGCGGCTCGAACGTCTGCGCCAGACCCCAGAAGCGCGCCGATGACGGCCTCATGCCCGCCCTCGGCCGCAAAGTGCAGAGCGGAGCGCCCATGGCGGTCGCGCAGATGAGGATCAGCGCCCAACTCCAGCAGATGCAGCGCCGCGTCGGCGTGACCGTTGCCTGCCGACAGCATGAGGGGCGTCGCGCCCGAGGCGTCCACAGGGTCCAGGTTGCGACGCGTTCTGCGCCCTCGAGCCGGCAGCCCACTCACCAACCCGTCGCGGGCTGCGCGGTGCAACGCTATCCGACCCTTCGGCTCCGCAGCCGAAAAGACCGATGCCGAGCCTTTGACCGAGGGCGGACAGGACAACCCGAACATCGTTAGAACCCCCTGTCCCAACATCTCGACGTCGCGCCAGGGAGCCATCAACAGCGGGGCGTTGTCACCCGCCCTCCTGAATGGTTCGTCGTCGTACTTCTTGCGCTTCTGCGACACAGTTAGCGGCTTCAGAGACAGATAGGAAATCACCACAACGGATCGGGCTTTGTTCCCCGCAGGCTCGGTCAAGAACTGGCAGTACGCCTCGTATCCATCGGAGTTGAGTATCACATGTGCAGTGGTGCGATTGTAGCCAACACCGCCGTACCGCCCCTCCACTCCAAGTTTCGCCATGATGCCTTCGTTAGTAGCTATGATTTCCTCAGTGGTAGGCGAACGTCCGCCGGATTCCCTGCTTGCTGGTTCGGGCGCTGCGAATTCGTGAATGGTCCTGCCGATGAGGACAGGATCGAGCTGCGTGATCCGTCCAGAGCTCCTTTCAGAGTTATAATCGAGGATGACCATTGCTCCCATCCTAAGATGAATTCGCACGGTATACCTGTAACTGTCGCACCTCATGTTCAGATTCTCCTCCGTACACCCAGCACGTTGCACGCGGCATCCTGAATCACCCTAACCCTCTCCCGTCAAGGGAGAGGGGATGAGGCGGACTGCCTGCCTATTTGGATGGACGGAGTACTACGCCGGGACCGGCAGGTCTATGTCGTACTCGTCCATCACGGGGTCGAACTTCGCCGCGAAGTCGGCGTCCGCCTCGACCATGGGCAGGCGAGGCTTGCCCGCGTCGAACCCAGCCCGGTTCACCGCGTACTTAATGGGTATGGGGTTGGTGACCCAGAACAGCGCCTTGAATATCGGCAGCAGCCTGCGATGCTCGGCTGCCCCCCGCTCCAGGTCGCCCTCCAGGACCATCCCCATCATCGCCTTGATCTGGCTGCCGATGATATTTGAGGCCACGCTCACCACGCCGTATCCGCCGACGCACATTATCGAGAAGGTCTCGTCGTCGTTCCCAGACCATACGCGGAAGCCCGGCGGAGCCTTATCTACTATCCGCGTTATCTGCACTGGGTCGCTCGACGCCTCTTTCACCCCGACGATGTTGTCTATCTCCGCCAGCCGCAGCGTCGTGTCGTCGCTCATGTTCAGCGAGGTGCGCGACGGCACGTTGTAGAGCAGGCCGGGCAGCGGCGTGGCCTCCGCGATGGCCTTGAAGTGCTGGTACAACCCCTCCTGCGTCGGCTTGTTGTAGGCCGGCACGGTCAGCAGCAGCGCGTCCGCCCCAACCTTCTCCGCCTCCTGCGACAGCTCTATAGACTTGCGGTGGTTGTTGTCCGTCGCGCCCGCGACGACGGCGGCCCTGTCGCCGACCTCCTCCTTCACCTCCGCGAAAAGGCGGATCTTCTCGTCGTCCGACATCGAGGGCGACTCGCCCGTAGTGCCGCCTATCACCAGCCCGTCCGAGCCCGACTCTATCAGCGCCCGCGCCAGCTTTCGGGCCTGCGAGTAGCTCAGCTCGTCGTCCTCGTCGAACGGGGTTATCATCGCCGTCAGCAGCCTTCCGATAGGCGTCATCGTCAGCCCTCCGTTTTGGGTTGCAGGAGATTCTTGCTCAGAGCCTCTTCCGCTATCTGGACCGCGTTCAGCGCCGCGCCCTTCCGAAGGTTGTCCGACACCAGCCACATCGCTATTCCGTTCGGGTGCGACACGTCCTGCCTTATCCGCCCAACGTACACCGGGTCGCGCCCTTCCGCTTCGATGGGCATCGGGTACGCGGAGGCCCCGGGATCGTCCACGACCTCGACGCCCCGCGCGTCCGATAGTATCTCACGGACGCTGGCCGGAGTCATAGGCTGTTCGAACTCGACGTGGACCGCCTCGCTGTGCGACACCATCACGGGGACCCTAGCGCACGTGGCCGACACGAGCAGGTCCGGCCGGCGCATTATCTTTCTGGTCTCCTCGACCATCTTCATCTCCTCCGTCGTGTAGCCGTTGTCCAAGAACGTCTCGACCTGCGGCAGCACGTTGAAGGCTATCTGGTGCGGATATTCGGACGGGCGCGGCGTCTCCCCGGCCAGGACGTCCCCCGACTGGGAGCGCAGCTCATCCATCGCCGCCGCGCCGGTGCCCGAGACCGACTGGTACGTGTCCACGACCACCCTGGCGATGCGGTTCGCGTCGTCCAACGGCTTGAGGGCCAGCACGAGCTGCGTGGTCGAGCAGTTCGGCGTGGAGACGATGCCCTTGTGCTCCGCGATGTCGTCCGCGTTCACCTCGGGCGCGACCAGGGGGACGTCCGGGTCCATCCTGAACGCCGAGCTCTTGTCCACCACGAACGCGCCCCGCTCGACGGCTCTCGGCGCGACCTCGCGGCTCACGCCGCTGCCCGCCGCGATGAATACTATGTCCACCTCGCCGAGCAGCTCCGGCGTCGCCCGCTCGACCATCGCCTCGCGCCCGTCGAACGCCAGCTTCCTGCCCCA
Source organism: uncultured Dehalococcoidia bacterium (assembly GCA_958296115.1). GTDB lineage: Bacteria > Chloroflexota > Dehalococcoidia > Lucifugimonadales > CAJWER01. The sequence continues at coordinate 50,120 of OY282442.1, read as the reverse complement.
GGAGCGCTCCGACGCGCACAGCCGCAGCTCCTCCACCGGGAACCGCCGCTCCTCCATTATCCGGAGCAGCGCGCTCCCCACAGCCCCCGTAGCCCCTATCACCGCAACCCGGCAGCCGTCCAAGCCCATTCTCCAATTTTAGGATAGCCCAATGATAGCGTCAGCGGCGAGACAAATCCAGAACCGCCGGGCGCGTCCCATGTCGTACCGGAGCGCAACAAGGGCGGGGGGCTACCCCGCGCGTGACGGCTACTTCATCGTAGCGATCTCGTAACTCATCCCCCGCCGGCGGCACCACTCCCGCGCCGCGCTCTCCTTCCGCAGCACAGACGGCGAATCCATCAGCGCGGGATTCTTCACCTCGATAACCGCCTTCCGACCGTCCGTATACTCCACCAGGAAATCCGGCCGATACTTGTGCATTCGCCCGCGCCCGTCAATCCACGGAATCGAAATCTCGTGCCGCTTCCGCCACTTCGAGACCTCGGGGTCTCCCTCCAGCCGATCCATCATCATCCGCTCCATATCGCTGTCGCACCGCTCGAAGTTCCACGGACTCTTACTGGGCCTCTCGTAGATGCTGCGCTTACTTATCGGCATAATGCGTCTTGACCATCCCGTATATCAGCCCAGGCGTTGACTTCATGTTCTCCTCCACCTGCGGAAGCATGCGCCACGCGGCGTCCAGGTGATGCCGCTCCGAAAACCCCAGCGTCTTCCCGTTTAGGAACTTCGCCCTTACGTGCTCCAGCAATATGGTGTACAGCGGCCCCCTGAACGTTACCGGCGACATGTGATGCTCCAGCAGCCTGTCCGCCATCGCCAGCAATTCCTGCTTTATGCTCACCTCGAACGCCTCCCTAGGCATGTCTGCGCTGTCTCCGCTTACGTACTCCGGAGCCGCTTCGCGCACCGTCCATCCTCCTTCCGTAAGCTCTGTGCTTTCCACCCCCGAAATCTCCTGATCCGTAATCTTCACCGTCTCGACCGGATACGTGAACTCCTCCAGCTTCTCCCTCCAGTTCAACACCGGCTCCACCTTCGGAAAATCTGGCATTTCGATACTGGGTCGGTACTCCTCCAGCTCGTCCGGGATAGCTATCATGTTCTCTGGCTTATCCAATAACTGGCGCGGCGGCGGCTCGGGCAAATCCTCCTCCTCGCCGTACTCGTCGTCAATTCCCACGTTCGTCCGCACCTTGCTGCTGAAGATGTCCCACAGCCACTGGTGCGCCAGCTTGGGATGGTCCACCACCGCGCATATCTGTTGCTCCTCCTCGGCCACGCCGCCATTCCGCACCCGCCGCAGCCCTCGCCCTATCACCTGTTGCCCATACACCCTGCTCCCGAACTTGCGCAGCAGCAATATCACGCCCACCTCCGGCACGTCCCAGCCCTCCCGCAGCATCAGTACGCTCACCACCGCCTTGTACGGGCTCCCGCTCCGCTGCGCCTTCCCCAGCTCCGACGCCTTCCGGCGGTCCTCGTCTGGGCTATCCTCGGTAACCAGCAGCGTATTCACGCCGAAATTACCCTGCAGCGTCTTCGCCGCCTTCTGCGCGTCCAGCTTGCACACCGCCACCACGAACAATACCGGCTGCCACCTGCCCTTCGCGCGCCGCTCCTGCTCCCGGAGCCGAGCCAGCCCTATCGCCATCTGCTGCTGCATCGGCTTGTCGTCCGTAACCCACTGCGTCGCGCTCAACCCCAGCCGGTCAACCTCCGACCAGTCTATCTCCTCCACTCCCCGCGTCTCGCCGCTATGCGCGTCCGTATAAGTCAGCTCCACCGTCTCGATGTTCGGCTGATATACAACCGGCGTCTTCACCAGCCGATCGGCCAAAGCGTCCTGTATCAAGTACTCATATATCATCTTGCTGTCAGGCGACTTTCCGTCCGCGCGGTCGGGCGTCGCCGTCGTATCCACACGCAGCATCGTCTTGGGCCCCATCCTCTCCAGCGTCGCGTCCCACTCCGGCGCAGGCGAGTTGTGCGCCTCGTCGTTGAACAGCGCGAATTCAGGCCCATTCATCAGCGCCGACAAGTTGCTCTGCCCAGAAGCGTTGCTTGTGTAGAACTGGTGAATGTTCCCCAAGATCACGCTCGCTCCCAGCAGGCTCGCCCACCCGCCAGGGCGATCGCTCCCCAGCGTCGTCAGGGCGAAATCGCGCCTCCTTACTATCGCCCCCTCAGGTATCAGCCCCCGGTCCTCGAACACCTGCCCCCCGTCGAAATCCTCCTCCAGCCGGTCGCGCACTATCAGGTTCGGGCACATCATCACGAACTTATGCACGTTGTGAGCCAGCCGAAGCCAAACTATGAGCGCAGCGATTATCGCCGTCTTTCCGCCGCCCGTCACCACGTTCAGCAGCGCCCCATCCGGCTTCATCAGCGCATCCCGCCGAACCTCGTATGCGTACACGACCCGCAGAAACGAATCCCACTGGTGCTCCCACAACACGCCGTCGCGCGGCCTCGTGTCGTCCAGAGGATCGCTCAGATGTATAATGTACTCCAGCGTCTCTGGCTTGGCGCCCGGATAGCCCTCCTTCACCCACTGCGCGAACTCGTTCTCGTATCGGCTGAACTCGTTGAACATCCCCTAGCTCACCTCCACGTCGCCGACCCACGTCCCCTCGCCGCCGCGGCTGTCCTGCACTCGGCACGCAACCCGGAACCTGCCCGCGCGCTCGAACTTGTGCGTAACCCGAAACTGCGGTCCGCCCCGCTGGAACGAGTGCCTCGGCGTGGCAGTGAACCGCTTCCCATCATAATTGAAGTCCCACTGAACGTTCACTATATTCGACTCGAAATTCACTACCGACGAGTCCCCCGCGTCGAACGTAACCGCTCGCCCGCCGTTCGAGTTGTACCCCACTGACACCTCCACCGGATGTACGAATGTGAGGAAATCGCTGTAACCCGCGCGGTCAACGATATGCTCCCGAAAATCCGCGTCCCCGATGCGCACCTGCCTTATGTGTATGAAGTCTATGTCCACACTCTCCCGCCTACGGAGGAAGTCCGCCGCGTCCCGCGCCTCGTCGGTGAAGCCCCACGCCAGCATCACGCCGTCCCGCAGGTTCGCATCCCGATACTGCGCCGTCTCCGTGATGGCGTCGGCGAAACCCCGCACCTCTTCCGCATTCACAAAATTGACCTGCCCAGGCCCGCCAACCCACACCGGCAGATGGTTGCGCCAGCCGTGAATATGCGCCCCGTCCGCGCCGTTGTCCATGGGAGACGCGCCGTATGCCCCCAGCACGAACTTCTGGAACTCCGACGACGGCATCCCGGACAGCCGCCCCGTCTCGTAGATCCCCCAGTGCTCGACAGTGAAATCAGGGATAGGCGCGTCCTCCAACTCCCGCTTCACCGCCTGCTGCTTCAGCCTTTCGGCTGTAACCGCAACCGCGACCCGCGACTGGTCGCACCCAATGAACCGCCGTCCGAGCCGCTGCGCCACAGCCGCAGTCGTCCCGCCCCCTACGAAGAAATCGGCTACGACATTTCCTTTGTTCGATGAGGCCATGATTATGCGCTCTATCAATGCCTCTGGCTTCTGGGTTGGATAGCCAATACGCTCACTGGAGTTGCCCTTAATTATGGATGCGTATATGACATCGGATTGGGCCTTGAATTCTACGTCAAAGTCAAAAAGAACATCGTCATCCTGTACTGTTCGTTCAATCCCTCTCTCGATTTTCTTGATACGTCCTGTAATCAATTTATCCTCAGAATCCTTGACAGACCCATACAAAACCTGATTACCAGTCAAGTATCGTGAGAAGCGTTTCTTATACTCTGACTCCTCCCCTTTTATTGGAGTAAAAGTAAAATTCTCGGAAATGGAGTACCGGAGAATCATATCGTGATTCGCGGGGAAATTCTTGGTTGCGTTGCTCATCTTGCCGTAATTCCAAATGACCTCGTTGCGGAAATTCTCATACCCGAAAATCTTGTCCATCTCCACCTTGATATAGTGGCTGGCGTGCCAGTCGCAGTGAACGTAGATGGAGCCGGTGGGCTTGAGGAGCCGCTTCATCTCGTACAGCCGGGCGTTCAGCCATACCAGGTAGCCGGGCATCCCGCCTTCCCAGATGTCGTTGAACGACCGCGTCTCGTTGGCGTCGCCCCACATCACGTTGTACTGCTTGCCGGAGAAGAACGGCGGGTCTATGTATATCAGGTCAACGCTGTTGGACGGGATCTGCCGCATCACGTGCAGGTTGTCGCCCCAGATGAGCCGGTTCGGCTCGTGCGCCTCGTCCATCCCAAGTGAGACACGCTCGATTATCTGCGTGGGCAGGTCCACCCGCGGGTAATGCTTCTTGAACTGCTGCCGCGAGTCCCATCCCAGCGGCTCGGCCTCCAACGGGATCGGCCCGAACCGCACAGGAGGCCGGTAGAACTCCTCCTGCTGGGGCAGGGGTTCGGGGAGGACGTGCATGTCCTGCGGGCTCGGGTTGACCCGGGGCCCGCGCTCCTGTGTCATTGCTGACTGTTCTCAGCCGCCGCCTGCTCGATAGCCCGCCGGTACTGCCCCTCGTCCGTGAAGTGCCCGTCTTTGCCTTTCTCCTCAGCCTCCATCACGTGCGTCTGCCCGTCTTTGCCCACCACCGTGCGCTCCATCCGACCGCCGCCTCGCTGAATAGTGTAGTCGCGCTTCGTTCCCATGCGAACCCTCCTAGCAGAACTTGGGACGCGCCATAGTCTAACAAAGGGAGGGCAGCATGGGAAGAACGGCAGGCCCTAGCCCAGGGCAATCGCATCTAAATTGCCCCAATCACCCCAAATCCCTGGAGAGATCTCCTCTCCCTTGATGGGAGAGGGCTAGGGTGAGGGTGACCCAGCGCCGCCAAACGCCCCTCCATCCTAGGAGCGCAGGCGTCCCGCCTGCAGAGCCGCCCCCGTCTTATCCCCTCTCCCTCGACGGGAGAGGGCCAGGGTGAGGGTGATTCCCCGGCCTCCCCCGAAAATTGCCCTCAAATTGCCCCAAATTGCCCCTTGACACCGCGAGAACAGCCGTGCTAGTCTGGTAGACGGCCCGAAGGGACGTACTCCAAACGGGCACAGAGCCACCTCTACCAAATATCAGGGTATTCATGCCGCGGCTGTTGTTGGGACGGGGCCCCCGCGGTACGAGAAGGCCGCTCTGTGTTTCGGCGTCTCGACAGGAGGACGCAGCGCTAAATGTGCCTCCCCCGTTCCAGGTGCGGACTCTCGGTAACACGGGAGGACCGTAGCCAGCGCAGCCCGACGCCTTGGCGGGTGGAAGGTCCAAGCGCGAAACGCAGGCGGTCCCGCAAGGGCCCGTCAGCCGTCCGGGAAAGTTAGAGGAGGGGCTGCACCCCCAGTGTCGGCGGGCGATCGACGTCGGCATCCTCGAAGCAAGTACCGGAGTCACTGCCTTGCAAGGCAAACTCATCTCCCGCGAGAGCGGGAGAACCAGGAGTAGATAGGGCGCGGGTCGCAAGACCCGCCAAGTACCCTCTCCCTCACGGGGGAAAGGGCCAGGGTGAGGGCAAACCCCCGCCCTGCGTCCCCTCCCCCTAGGGGAAAGGGCTAGGATAAGGGCGATTAGGGCGATTCAGGCGGCCAGAACCGCCAGAGCGCCAACAGAAAGGAGCCGGCCGAGACAACGCGACAGAGGACGAGGCGAAATCCCTCTCCTGGTGAGAAATCCAGGCGGGGGGACGCGCAGGGGCAACCCGTTGTGGTTGGCCCTAGTTCACGTTGGAGCGCCTGCCAAGATGAACAAGATGCGATTGCCCTGGCCGCCCCTAGCCACTGGCCGTTAGACCCTGTTACCCTCTGGCAATGGCAAACATGCTGTACAGGGCTATCCGGGCGGCGCTGCTGAGGCGCGAGATATACCGCGAGGCGGCGGCGGATCCGGAGACCATCCTGAAGTCTCTGGGGATTGTCATCCTGTCGGCCATCGCCCTGAGCCTGGGGCTGGTGAACGTGGTCGAGGATGGGATAACCCAGCCGGACCTCTCCTTGGCGAGCCTGGGCGATCGGCTGGTCGACGTCTGGCTGGTCGTCATCACCATCTTGCTGGGCTGGATACTTTGGGCGCTGGTGGTGTATCTGCTGGGCAGCAAGTTCCTCGGCGGGAAGGCCGCATATCACCAGCTGCTGCGTGTCATCGGGCTTTGCTACGGGCCGGGATTGCTGTTCCTGCTGATACGGGCGCCGGCCGTCGGATTCTACGCCTTCCTGCTGGGGCTGCTCTGGGTACTGGCGGCGGCAGTCGTGGGCGTCAAGGAGGTCCAGGAGACCGATTGGATTGCCGCCGCGCTATCCACGCTCTTCGGATGGGCGCTCTTCCTGGTCATCATGCCATTCGTCCTGGTAATCCCCAACAACATGAACTGAGGAGACGTGACGGCCCAACGCGCCCCCGGCTCCGAGCAGGCGGAGGACGTTGCCGGTCGTAGCCTCCTCGATCTCCTCCACGTCCCGCCGTTGAATCTGGGCGAGCTTCTCTGCCACGTCCCGGAGATGGCGCGGCTCGGTCCAATTCTCGCGCTTGGCCTTGAACGGCTGCGGCGCGGCGTCGGTCTCCAGCGCTATGTGATCGAGCGGCAGCGAGGCGGCCACGTCTTGCAGGCGCGGCAGGCGGAGCAGCGGCCTTGCCAGCGATATGAAGAATCCGAGGTCTATAGCCTCTCTCGCCGTTGCCGCGTCTGACTGGAAGTAGTGCATCGCGCCGCCGACCTCGTAGGCGCGCTCCTCGCGGAGCACGCGCAGCGTCTCGCGGTCAGCCTCCCTGGTATGGAAGACGATAGGCAGCCGGAGGTCCAGGGCGAGCCTGATCTGCTCGCGGAACGCCTGGTACTGCGCCGCCCTGTCCGGCGCGCCCTTCATGAAGTCCAGCCCTATCTCGCTGATGACCACCACCTTCTCGGTGGACGCGGCCAGCCGGCGGAGCCGTTCGCAGGTCTCGTCGTCGACCGGCCCGTCCAGGTCCATGGGGTGGATGCCAACGCCGGCGAACACGCCGGGGAAAGCGGCAGTGAGGTCCACCGCTCTCTGCGACGCGGCCTCGGTAGTCCCGGCCGTTATCACAGCGCCGACCCCGGCGAGGCGGGCGCGGGTCAGGATGCCGGCGACCTCGGCGTTCGTGAACGAGTCGAGATGGGTATGCGTATCGATGAGCAACGCGGCTGGAGACGCTCCAAAGTGATAGCCGTTTCGAGCGGCTCTGGGCTATACTACCAGTTGGGGGGCGACTAGGCGATGAAGATGTTTCGCTCCATGCTGATGCGGCGCTGGATGATCGAGGGGCTCAAGCTCTCGGCCGGGCTGGCGTTGAGCGTGTTGCTGGGCTGGCTGGCAATACGCGGGCTGGACTGGGGCGCGGTGGCCGATAATCTGGCCGCGGTGTCCCCGGTGCGCTTGGCGCTGGCTCTGGGAGTTCTCATGGCCGCGGGCTGGCTTCGGGCGGTGCGCTGGAAGCTGCTCTTCACCCACGAAGAGATAACCATTCGCAGGCTCTTCATCGTCCAGCACGAAGGGTTGGGCATCAGCAACGTCATGCCCTTCAGGGTGGCCAGCGAGATAACGCAGCTTGCTGTCCTGACCTTGCGGGACGGCATCAAGAGCGCGACCGCCCTGGCGACGCTGGGGATGGAGCGCGTCATAGACGTGGTCGCCAGCACGGTGGTGCTCGCGGCGGCGTTCCTGATGGTGCCCGAGATGAAGGACTTCTCCGTATCCGCCTGGGGAGTCCATCTGTCCATCTCGGTCTTCATCTGGGGCATTCTGGGATTCACCGTGGTATCGGTCCTCTTGGTGCGGCTCTTCGCGTGGAGCGAGTCCCTGGGATTCGTATCTAAGTTCCGCTTCCTCGCGGCCTTTGCCCATGCGGTCGGAGACCTCGAAAGGGAGAGAATGCGCCTGGCCCTCTCTCTCTCCGTGAGCGTACTATACTGGCTGCTGGTCGGAGTTACGGCCTGGCTGGTCGCCACTGCCGTTGCGCTGCCGGTCTCGCCCGTCGTGGCGACCGTCGTGATAATGGGCACAATCTTCTTCGCCACGGCCATCCCCGCCGCTCCCAGCGCGGTCGGCACGTTCGAGTTCTCTGTGGTCTATGTGCTCGGATTCTTTGGCTTCGAGGACAACGACGCCTTCGTGTTCGCCGTGGTATGCCATGTCGTCTTCTTCCTGCCAGCCACCATCATAGCGGCCATATTCCTGCCCAGAGAGGGCGTGCTGTCGCTCCACCACGTCCGCCGCCTCACCCGCATGGGAATCGGGAGGTCCTGACGATCTGCAATGAAGATAACCTTGCCTAGAATATCTCGTCCAGATTCAGCCTGAGGCCCTCCAGCGTCGGCGAGGTCAGCGTGTCGCCCTCGCCGTAGATGGCGGCGACCTTGAATCCGCCTGCGCCCAGCAGCATAACCGTCACCGTCTTGTCGTGAGGGTCCGCCAGCCAATACTCCCCGACGCCGTGCCGAGCGTACAGGGTGCGCTTGAGCGTCCTATCGTACCTGGCAGTGGATGGCGACAGTATTTCGACTATCAGGTTGGGCGCGCCCCGGATATTGTCTGTGGTTATGACGTGTGAGCGCTCGTTGGACACGTACAATATGTCCGGCTGGACCACGTTGGTGTCCGTGAACACGACGTCTGTGGGGGCGTGGAAGACCTCGCCCAGCCCCATCTTCTTCACGAACGTGTGTAGCAGAGATCCCAGGCTCGTGTCGATTCGCTGATGGCCTATGCTTGGCGCAGGCGGCATAATCAATTCTCCATCCAGGAGTTCGTAGCGCTCGCCCTCCGGCGTGTTGCGGTAGTCCTCGTATGTGAACTTGATTGCGGGCCTTGCGGCGACCATGCTGCCCTCCTGTTTCCTAGCGTGGAGTCGCGTACTTTCAGAATATCTCGTCCAGATTCAGCCTGAGGCCCTCCAGCGTCGGCGAGGTCAGCGTGTCGCCCTCGCCGTAGATGGCGGCGACATCGAATCCGCCTGCGCCCAGCAGCATGACCGTCACCGTCTTGTCGTAAGGGTCCGCGAGCCAATACTCCCTTACGCCGTGCCGAGCGTACAGCGTGCGCTTGAGCGTCCTGTCGTACCTGGCAGTGGATGGCGACAGGATTTCGACTATCAGGTCGGGCGCGCCCCGGATATTGTCTGTGGTTATGACGTGTGACCGCTCGTTGGACACGTACAATATATCTGGCTGGACCACGTTGGTGTCCGAGAGCACGACGTCTGTGGGGGTGTGGAAGCTCTCGCCCAGGTCTCTGTCTTCCACGAATGTGTGAAGCCGTGTTCCCAGCCTGATGATGACCCTCTGGTGCGTCATGTTCGGGGCTGCGGCCATGATCAATTCTCCGTCCAGAAGTTCGTAGCGCTCGTCCTCTCGCGTGTTGCGGTAGTCTTCGTATGTGAACTTGATTTCGGGCCTTGCGGCGACCATGCTGCCCCCTCGTTCGTTGCCCAGGTCGTACTATACTTGCCGGTGTGTGCATCATACCTGAATCCCAGCGCGACGGCTCGAAGTGGGGCATTCTGAAGCGGCTCACGACCAGCCGGCCCTACGTTATACGGGGCGTCAGCATGGCCCTGTCGCTCATGCCCGGCGAACAGGCGCTCGTGGACGTGTCCGCGTACCGCGCGTCCGTACCTGAACGCGGCGACATAGTGGCGCTCCACGCCCCTAACGCCCGCGGCAGGCGCGACGTCAAGAGGGTGATCGGGCTGCCCGGCGAGCGCGTAGCCCTGCGCGAGGGGATGCTATACGTCAACGGGCGCGAGCTCGCCGAGCCCTACCTCGGCGGCTTGCCCTCGTCCATCGGACTCGGTGAAGCGTCGTGGAGGCTGGGTGTCGGCGAGTACATTCTTCTTGGCGACAACCGCGCCCACAGCACAGACAGCCGCAGCTACGGCCCGGTCGATTCCTCACGTATCATCGGCCGGGTCTGGCTCCGGTACTGGCCGCCCGCGAGGTTCGGCGTACTGGATTACTGCCCGCCACTCATGCGCCGTCCATGATGTCGCTGAGCTTCTGGACGTTCTCCTTCCACCAGTTGAACAGGATGGCAATGTCGGTGCCGAGGGCGAAGTGACGGATGCCCTGGTCGAGGAACGGCTTGGCGTCTTCGGGGTCGCTTATCTCGGCCCTGGGCTGGATGCCCATTTCGAGGGCTTTCTTGTGGACGTAATCGCGGGTCGCCAGCACGTCGGGGTCGCGCGCCGCGCCGGGCTTGCCTATGCTCATCGAGTAGTCGCTGCCGCCCCACACGACCATGTCTATTCCAGGCACGCTCAGAATCTCCTCGAGATTGTCCACGGCCTCTTTCTTCTCGATCATCAGGGCGACTACGCTGTCTTCGAGCGCCTGCACGTACTGGGGAGAGCCAGACTCCAGGATGTAGCCTGCGAAGCGCCTGTCGCCGGAGCCGTGATGGCCGCCCGTCTGCGGCGTCTCGGCCCGCACCGCGCCCACGCACTCCCTGGTCTCCTCCGCGTTGTGTACGTCGGCGAACAGCACGTTCTGGATGCCGGAGCCTATCGCGCGCGTGGCGGCGAATGTCCTCGGCTCCTGATCGACCTTGATCATCGCGGTCATGTGGTCGAACAGGTCCACGGCGCGGCCGAAGTTCTCCAGCCCTTCGAGGTCGTAGGGGACATACTCGGCGACCAGCTCCACGTAGTCTATGATGCCCGTGTGCCCGATAATCTCGACCATGCCGGGCCAGAAGACCATGGTGTGGGTGCCGATGCTGGGCTTTCCCTCGTCGAGCAGCTTGCGCAATGGATTGGCTCGCATTCCAATCTCCTTGTTCGAGGCTTGCAACGTGCGCCGTACTCTATTGGCGCGTGTCCAGGCATGTCAAGCCCGGCGGCTAATTGCTCACGACCAGCCGCTCTCCCATGATCGAGTCAGCCGGATATACCCTGTACTGGTTCGGCTTGTTCGGGGAGGTATGCTCGACGGCCCAGACCGCCTCGCCGAGCGGATCAACCTCGATTATGAAGAAGGGGCGGCAGCACTCCGGCGCGAAGTTGCTGCCGAACATGACGAGGGTGTTGCCGTTGTCAAGCCGCGTGGCGCTGGAGCAGCACACCGCGAACATGTCGGGCTCCAGGCGGTACTCCCATACATTGCTCGCGGTCATGGCGTCCATGTTCAGCTCCAGCTCCAGCGCCCGGGAGTACTCGCCGCCTTCGTTGCCCGGCCTGTGGTTGCCGTTGTCGAACAGCAGCACGTTGCCGTTGCCGACCAGCGAGGCGTCGTGGGCGTGGTAGAACCGGTCCGACGGCTCCGGGAACGCGAACTGCCCGCCGGGCCCGCCGAGTCTCCACCTGATAGCCCCGAGGTCCGGCTCGAGCAGGATGACCTGGTCGAGGTTCCGCAGAGACACCAGGACCTCGCCGTCGGGCCCGACGTCAAGCGAGTCGGCGTGGCTCCAGTCCTGCACGCTGCGGTCGCGGTCGCATCCGCCCCACAGCGGGTTGCCCGGCAGCGTGCGGTTCGAGTCCGGGGCCGTCCGCTCCGCGGGCGAGATGAAGTCGAAGATGCTCCACACGATGCGGTTCTCCCCCGTCGATGGGTCCCATATGCCGATGGTGTCGCCCTCCTGCGGCTGCGGCGGGTCTCCGAAGCCTGGGCGCGACACCTGCCGCGACAGGTACATCACACGGCCATCGTCCAGCGCCTCCAGCTCGTGATGTATCGGCCCAAAGGGGCTGCACTCGTCCACGAGCCGGGCCTGCTCTGCGCCCAGGGGGTCGATCTCGACGATGGCCTTCGCCGTCGTGCCCCCCTTGTAGCCAGCGATGAACAGGATGTTGCCATTGGGCCTACGGGCCATGACGTAGGGCTGCTCTTCGTCCCTGGCCTGGTAGTGCCAGACCACCTGCCCCCGCGCGTCGAACGCCGCCAACCCCATGTATCCAAGCTGCCGGAACTCCAGGAAGGTGATGTCGTGCGTGGGCGCGCCGGTCAGCACGTCGAACTTGGCGGCTGCCAGAACGTCGGGGAGCGGGCCTGTGGTGAAAGCGCTGGTCGGGCCTGCCGCCGCGCCGTCCGATCCCGCGCCGAACACCTGGTACGAGTACGCTGTCTCGGCCCGGAGCCTCACCGCGTATACCGTGTACGACTCACCGTCCGACCGCTCGACGCGAGAGCGGAGCCGCGGCGCGCCCTCGGCCCAGTACTCGACGTACACGCTGCCCGGCTTGTCCAGCGCGCCCTCGATACGAGCGATAAGGGCGTTGTCGTCCAGTATGGACGCGGTTGCCGAGAGCGGCAGCGGGGGCGGCTCAGGGGTTGGGGTAGGTGTGGGTGGCGCAACTATAGCGCAGCCGGCTATTGCCAAGAGCGCCAGCAGATACGCGAGGGCTGCCAGCCCGGTCACCTGTCCTATGCCTCGGCGAAACATCAAGGCGCGAAGCATCGGAGCGCGGCGTCCGCGTGCGCCGGAATATACGCCGCCTCGTGCCGCCGCCAGCCAGCCAGCAGCTCGCGGTACGTGCAGGCGACGAATCTCACGTCGTCCCCCTCGACCGTCCGCGTGAAAGCCTCGACCTCTTCCCTCTGGTCGGCCTTGGCTTCCTCCCCAATAGGCGTGCCGTCTCCGGGCGCGATAGTCGGCTCCGCGTAGCCCGGTTCAGGAAGAATCTGAAGGCGTTGACCGCGAGCGCGGCGGACGACCTGGGGCTGTCGAACTTCCCGGACTCTATCTCCCTGCCTGGATCCGCGTTCAATATAGCTTCAATCTGCGGACCCGTAACGCCGGGTAGGAATCTGCCAGGCATCACTCCACCCGTCTCTCTCCGGCTATCGTCTCTATGGAATACGCCCTGAAGCTGTTTCGCAGCGACGGACTCCGTATCTCCAGCGTCCACACCGCGTTGCCGTCTTTGTCGGCTTCTACTATCACGCGCGGCGGGTCGGACTCGTTCGTCTCGAAGTTGATGATGGTGTTGCCGTTCGGCATCCTGAAGGCGCTGCTCCTGCCCCTTGCGTAGAGGTCGGGGCTGTGGCGGTATTCCCAGACCTTGATTGCGGCAAGGTCGTAGGTGTTCAGGGTGAGCTCGAGTGCCCGTGAGTACTGGCCGCCCTCTTCTTCGGGCCGCATCTGCCCGTTGTCGAATACCAGGATGTTGCCGTTGGGCATCTCGGACGCGGTATGCTGCCCGTAGAACCTGTCCGCCGGGTCGAGGAACTTGTAGTCGCCGTTCGGCCCGCCGAGCTTCCATTCCACGCGCTCGCCGTCCGGTGAGATAGAGATGACCTGGTTCCTGTTCGCCAGCGATACGATGTAGTTGCCGCGTGGGCCGAGCGCGAGCGAGTTCGCCCGCAGCCAGTTCTTCAGGTCGCCCTCCCACCTCGGCCTGACGTCCAGCGACAGCGTGTCCAGCGCCGACCAGACCTCTCGCGTCGTATGGTTCCGCTGGTCCCATACGCGAATCGAGTCCACGAGCGCCTGCGTATTCGGCTCGCCCCCGCGCTCGGTGTCGTCTATCTCCACTATCTCGTTCGCTAGGTAGAGGACAGTGTCGTTGTCCAGAACCTGGATGTCCCGGTTGACCCACTTGTCTATCTCGTTGTTGACGAGCCTGTCCACGAGTTCGCCGAGCGGGGTAATCTCCTTCATGCAGCAGTTGAACCGCCGCCCCAGCGGGCCGCCCTCCAGGAACACCAGGTTGAAGTCCGGCTTCTGGCGCACCGTTCGGGCGCTCGTGAACTCCTCCGGCGCGGTCATCTGGTGCGCGTAGTACCAGACGACCTGCGCGTCCTGGTCCAGCGCCACGTAGAAGCTCTCTGGGTTGTCCTCGTAGTCCATCAGCACGAGCTCTGACGTGGGCCTGCCCTGCTGCGCCAGGCTCATGCGGCCCAGCGCGTCCGGAAGAGCGCCCGTCGTGAACTCTCCGCCCAATCCCTCGGACGCGCCGCCGTCCGCACGGGCGGCGAATGCCTGGAAGCTGTACTCGGTCTCCGGGCGGAGGCGCAGTATCGGCACGACGTGCTCCATGTCCTCGGAGCGAGTCTCAGCCGTCCGGTAGCGCCCGGCGTCTGGGTTCCAGTACTCGATGAATACGCGACCGGGCGCGTCGAGGCTGACCGCGACCTCCGCGATTAGCGGATTGTCGGGCCTGATAGTCGCTGACGCGCTTGTTACCTGTGGTGTCGGTGTGGAGGTTGGGATAGCCGCCGTGGGCGTATCGGTTGGCATCGGCGTAGGGGCGTCGCCGGCCCTCTTGCTGATAGAGAAGCCGAACTGGCCGCACGCCGCGGCCGAAGATATGAGCGCCGCCGCCATGAGCGCCGACAGGCAGAGGCGTCCGAGCGTGTTCAGCAGATGCATAGGATAGGTAGCGCTCGATGGGGACCCAGATTCGGCCCGCCAACGAGCGGGACCGGCTTGCGCTGTACGCCATGGAGACGACCCAGCAGAATCAGTCTAGTCTGGGCGGCTCGCGCTGTCAACGACAAAAAAGAAGAACAAAAGTCTTGACACGAACCATCGTTCTGTTCTATGCTTGTTCTAACCAGCGGTTGGAGAGGTGCGGCGTGAGCGCAGAGAAGACGAGCACAGGGCAGATGGCGATGCCTGGGATGCCGGTTCGGGCGAGGTTGAACGATAGGGGAATTGGCGGCGGCGTGGCCCCTGGGACGGTGGTCCTGTACATGGGCAACGTCTCCGGCGGTCCAAAGCGCGGGGAGTGCGGCGTGGTCAGGCGGTCCAACGGCCGCAGGGTTCTCGTCGATATGGGCCGCTCCGGCAACTGGCACATCCCCTACTACTTTCTGGCGGTCCCGTCGAAGGCCGCCTGATCTGACTCTAAAAAGGAGAGATGCGATGAGTTCTCTTACGCGACGATTGGCAGGATTTCTCGGCGCGACCCGCGGGCCCAAGCATTCGGCCTCGGGCCAGGCGCGGTCCGCCGCGCAGGTGAAGGTCAAGGTGATAGGAGTCGGCGGAGCCGGTTGCAACGCGGTGGTCCGCTTGGCGGAAGGCAGGGCATCCGGTCTGGACATACTTGCTGTGAATACCGACATGCAGGCGCTGGGAGCCATTCAGAGCATGGCGACATTCGCCATCGGCCCGGGCGCGACCGGCGGCATGGGATCCGGGGGGAGTCCGGAGGTCGGCAGGAAGGCCGTCCGCGAGAGCCATGACCAGTTGGCGCAGCTCTTCTCCGGGGTGGAGATGGCCTTCGTGACGGCGGGCATGGGCGGCGGCACGGGCACCGGCGCGGCCCCGGCCATCGCCGACATGGCCCGTCGGCAAGGCGCGCTGACCGTCGGCGTGGTGACGACGCCCTTCTCGTTCGAGGGCAATCGGCGCAGGGAAGTAGCCGACCAGGGCATCCACGCGCTGCGCCAGAAGGTGGATACCCTGATAGCCGTGGATAACGACCGGCTGCTGGCGTCGCTGGACGGGCGGACCTCGCTCGAGGCGGCCTTCCACGCCGCCGACTCGGTTCTGCGCGACGGCGTCAAGGGCATCTGGGACCTAATAGTAGAGCCGGGCCTGATCAACGTGGATTTTGCCGACGTTCGCGCGATGATGAGCAAGGGCGGCTCGGCGTTCATGGCAATAGGGCGGGGCAGGGGCAGGGCGGCTGCACACGACGCCGTGCGCGACGCGCTCGCCACGCCGCTCTTCGACAGCCCGGTTGCGGGATGCTCGGGCGTGATAATGAACGTGCGCGGCGGAAAGGACATGAGCCTCGAGCAGGTCGAGGACGCGGCCGGGCTGATCAGGCACGCGGGGGGCTCGCAGACGCAGATAGTGTTCGGCGTCGTGAGCGACCCGAAGATGAAGGACAGGGTGAGCGTCACGCTCGTGGCGACGGGGGTCGGGGAGAACCCGATAGTCGAGGAGGCCGTGCCCGTGGAGGCGGCCCCGGCCCTGGTTCACACAGCGGCCGGCCGCGCCGCCAACGGCTCCAACGGCCATGCGGCGGTCTTGGCGTCAGACGGTCAGCGCGTGTCCTGAGCGCAGGACCGACGGTGAGCCATCAGCAGGGCCGCTATCGTCTTGGCGTCCCTGATCTCTCCTGCCGCGATCATGTCTAACGCCTGGACCAAGGGCACTCTCACCACGCGGATGTCTTCATCGTCGTCCGCGGGAAGCTTGCTGGTCTTCAGGTCGCGCGCCTCGTAGGCATGCATGAGCTCGTTGCAGAAGCCGGGGGCCATCCAGAACTCGCCAAGCTTTCGCAGGTCCCCGGATGCCAGGCCCACTTCCTCCCGCAGCTCTCTCTGCGCCGCATCACAGGGCTGCTCGCCGTCTTCGATGATCCCGGCGGGCGCTTCCAGCAGCGCCTCTCCGACGGCGTAGCGGTACTGCTTGACGAGAATGACGTTGCCGTAGTCGTCCAGAGGAACGATGACGGCGGCGGGCTTGTGGTTCACGACCTCCCGAACGGCAACCCGGCCTTTTGCCAGCCGCACCTGGTCGATCCTCAGCCCCACTATCTTGCCCTCGAACACAGGCTTGCTGGACAACTGCTCTTCGCGTGTCATGGCATGACGCTCATGGCGTTCTGGGGGGCGGGACACTCCGGCCGCTCACGCCGAGCCGCTGCGTCAACGTCGAATAGAACGACTCCGGAGGATCCTTTCTGAGGAAACTGGCCGTATGCGGGCTTCGCTCGATTACGACCGTCTGGCCCGTCTCCACGGTGTCCGTCGAGCCGTCCACGCTCACTATCGCGTCGCGCCCCTGCTTCAACGTGAGCTCGACCACCGAATCCTGCGACACTACCAGGCCTGTTTGGAAGCTCATGTGGGCGGCGAGTGGCTGGACGATGATCTCCTTCGCCTCCGGGTAGAGTATCGGGCCGCCTGCAGAGAGGGAGTAGCTCGTGCTGCCCGTTGGAGTGGATACGATGACGCCGTCGGCCCTGTATGTAGTCATGAGCACGCCGTCTATCCTGGTTTCGATGTCCACCAGGCGCGGCAGGACTCCCCGCGTGATGACGACGTCATTGAGCGCGTGCAGGCCCAGCGCCTCTTCGACACCGCCGGTCCGCAGGGATGCTTTCAGCATCATGCGCCGCTCGATTCGGGCCGAGCCGTCCAGGTATCCGGGTATATTCTCGGCCGCATCTTCGACCGTCAGCTCGGTGATGAATCCAACTCGGCCAAGATTGATGGCGAGGATGGGGATTGAGTAGGGGGCGACGCGCTTGGCGACGCGCAGTATGGTGCCGTCGCCGCCGGCGGTGATGACGACGGACGTGCGACGGAGACGCTCCGTGTCCAGGGCGACGTCCGACGCCGCGGACGCCCATGCGCCGCGCCGAAGCCCCAGATCGTCTATCAGGGACTCCACGAACTTCGGGGTGCGTGGCAGTACGGGGTTGTACGCGAAGCCGATCAGGTCTTGGGAAGGCATCATCGGCCTGCTACAACAGGACGGACACGGCGGCGCGGGCAAACTGGATCAGCGGAGCGGGGTACACTCCGAAGGCCAGGACCCCCGCGGTCGTAATGAAGAGAGCCAGTCCGACTGGAAGAGGCGGTCTTATCGGCGTCTCGTCGCGCGGTGCTGAAAGTACCATGACCCTCACCACCCTCAGGTAGTAGTAGGCTGAGACCACGCTGTTCAGCACGCCTACGATGGCAAGCCAAGCCAGCCCTGCGTTGACCGCCGCGCCGAATATGTAGATCTTGGCCATGAACCCAACGGTCGGGGGCGCGCCGGTCAGCGAGACCATCGCGAAGGCCAATGCCGCGGCCAGGAGCGGCGCCCGCCGGCCCAGGCCAGCGAAGCTGCCTAACTCGTCTGTGCCGGTGCGCCTGGAGACGGCGACCACCGCGGCGAACGCGGCGAGATTGGTAACCGCGTATCCGCCGAGATAGAAAAGAGATCCGGACGGACCGACATCGGCCTGGGGAGTCTCGACGCGAACCGCCGCCGCCGCGAGCCCGACCATGAGGTAGCCAGCGTGGGCGATCGTGCTGTAGGCGAGCATACGCTTGATGTTGCTCTGGGCGATAGCCACCAGGTTCCCCACAGTCATGGACAGGGCGGCAAGCGCCGCGAATATGGCGCTCCACTCGATGGCGAGCGCCTCTATGGGGAAGGCAACATAGAAGACCCTCATGATCACCGCGAAGCCCGCGGCCTTGCTGGCTACCGACAGGAAGGCCGTGATAGATGTCGGCGCGCCCTCATAGACGTCAGGCGCCCACATCTGGAATGGGAAGGCCGTGATCTTGAACCCGAACCCCGCGATTATCAGAACGACCCCGAACAGCAGCGCGTAGCTTCCGAACGGCAGGCCATCGTCCAGCCCGATGTCTACGATCCTGGCCCCCACCTCGGATAGGACAGTGGCGCCCGTGAAGCCGTACACGAGGACCATGCCGTAGAGGAGCAGCGCCGAGCTTATGCCGCTGAGTATCAGGAACTTGAGGCCCGACTCGGACGAACGACCGTCAGCCAAGAACGCGGCGAGCGCAGCTATGGGCAGCGCCGTCAACTCCAGCGAAACGTATATGGTGACCAGCTCGACCGACGACGCCAAGAGCATCATGCCCGAGGTGGAGAAGAGCGCGAGGGCGTAGAAGGCCGACTCGAAGCGCTGGACCTGGCGGGCGTAGCCGCCGGACATCAGCATGACCACTGCCGCCGACCCTATCAGCAGGAACTTGAAGAAAAGGCTGAACCGATCGACTACGAACGACTCGGAGAGGATGCCGTCGCTCGCGAGCGAGCGGCCAGCGTCGAGATCCAGCCATAGGAGGATGGTGAAGGCGAGCGGCGCGGCGAGTCCCAGAACGGCGGCGGGCGCGAGCCAGCCCTTCCGCCTGATAACCAGGTCCACCAACAGCAGCAGTCCGGCCAGACCCGCGGTCGCCAGCTCGGGCGAGAGAAGGTATATGTCGTGAGATGTCATCGGTCTATCTCAGGGCCAGCAGGCCCGGGTCCTGGAGAGCTTCTATCAAGGACTCCACCCCGCCGGCGAAGACGTCGGACACGAAGGCCGGATAGACACCGACGCCGATCACAGCAACGACGAGCACGAATATCGGCGCCATCTCGGCAACGGTCGCGTCCCTGACGCTTCCGAACCGCTCCTTGGCTGGGCCGAACATGGTCCGTTGCACCATCCATAGGATGTAGCCCGCGGTTATGACTATGCCGAAAGCGGACAGGGCGGTGGCCCAGCCCCACACGGGGAAAGCGCCGAGGAAGATGAGAAGCTCCGAGACGAATCCGCTCGTGCCCGGCAGTCCAAGGGACGCGAGGCCCGCCAGCAGGAACGCGCTGGCGAGAACGGGCATCCTGGTCGCTAGTCCGCCGAGGTCTGGGATGTAGCGGGTGTGCGCCTTGTCGTACACGAGGCCGACCAGCAGGAACATCAGTCCCGTGATAGTCCCATGGGTGAACATCTGCATCGCGGCCCCGGTGAGCCCCGTCGGCGAGACCGACCCCGCGACGCCCGCCACTGAGGATATGCCGACCAGCACGTACCCCATGTGGCTTATGCTGCTGAAGGCTATCAGCCGCTTCAGGTCGGTCTGTCTCAGCGTGACGACGGCTCCGTAGAGCACGTTGACGACACCGAGTGCGGCTAAGAATGGGGCGGCGTCGGCGATTACGTCCGGGAACATCGCGGTCGAGACCCGGATCATGCCGTATCCGCCCATCTTCAGCAGCACGCCGGCCAGCATCACGCTTACGGCGGTCGGGGCGTCGGTATGCGCGTCCGGCAGCCAGGTATGGAGCGGGAAGACGGGCAGCTTGACCGCGAAGGCGATGAACAGCAGGGTGAAGATGACGCCCATTGGGATGATCGGCGCGGCGGCGGCTATCTCGCGGGGAAGCTCCGTCATGTCGAAGGTCCCGGTCATGAAGAAGAGCGTAACTATCCCAACGAGCATGAACGCCGAGCCGAGGAAGGTGTAGATGAGGAACTTCATCGCCGAGTACTCCCTGCGGCCGCTTCCCCATATGGAGATCAGGAAGAACATGGGGACAAGCTCGACCTCCCACATGAGAAAGAAGAGAAGGAAGTCCAACGCGGTGAATACGCCCATCACCGCGGTCTGGAGGACGAGCAGCCATATGAAATACTCGCGCACGCGCACCTTTATGCCCCAAGACGCGAATACGGCGGCCATTCCCAGCAGCCCTGTCAGCAGCACGAGGGGCGCGCTCAGCCCATCTACGCCCAGGAAGTATTGGACCTCGAACGTTTCTATCGGTATCCAGTCCGCGACTCGATCGACTAGCTGTACGCCTCCCTCCTCGGAGTCATACCGCAGGAACACGACTGCGCTGAGGACAAGCTCGGCTAGGGCAGCCGCGCCGGCGACTACCCTCGTCAGGCGGACCCCCCTTACCAGAATGGCGATGACTACTGCCGCCGCAAGGGGCAGGAAGACGGCGGCTGTGAGCAGGCCTGAGAATTCGGAGCTCAACCGGCTACCTCAGGAAAAGCATTACGGCGAAGATTGCGATCACACCGATTCCGATGACTATTCCGTACCCCTGTAGCTGGCCGGATTGGGCGTGAGCCATGGCGCGTCCGACGTTGCGTCCGAAGTAGCCGATCGCGCGGACGGAGCCATCCACTATCGCCTTGTCGGCCCAGTCCAGCGCTTGCGCGGCTACGCCGTAGAAGACTCGCTTGGTGAGGGCGGTTTCGTATATCTCGTCGAAGTAGTACTTGCGGGAAAGCAGGACGTGGGCGAGCCGCATCCGCTTGGAAATTCGCGCGGGGGGCAGCAGTTTGGATACGTACATGACGTAAGCGAGGGCGATTCCTGGGACGGCGGCCACGGTGGAGACCCCGGCGATGGCTAGCGAGAAGCTATTGGCCTCGACGTCGAGGAAGTGGGACAGCCAATGCTCGGGCACCAAGCCGACGTCCATTATGGCGTTCGAGAGGAATCCTATCACCACGGATGCGATGCCCAGCGCAACGAGGGGCAGCGTCATGACGGCCGGAGACTCGGCGAGGTGGACTTGGCCGCGCCCGTCGGCGGCGGGGTCTGCTTCCGCGCCGCCCTTGAACCGGCCCTCGAAGGTCATGAACAGCGCCCTGAACATGTAGAACGCGGTCATGAATACGGCGATGACCGCGAGCCAGAATACGAGCTGGCCGACCGCGCTGGACGATACGGAGGCGCTGGCGAGAATCTCGTCCTTGCTCCAGAACCCCGCCAGTGGGAATATCCCCGCCAGGCTGAGCGAGCCTACCAAGAACGTGCCGTAGGTCCAGGGCATCGAGGCGCGGAGGCCGCCCATGAACCGCATGTCGAACGTGCCGCTGGCATGGCTCACGCTCCCCGCGCCTAGGAAGAGCAGCGCCTTGAAGAAGGCGTGTGTGAATAGATGGAAGATGGCCGGGCCGTATGCCCCTACCCCGAGCGCCAGCATCATGTACCCAAGCTGGCTCACGGTCGAGTAGGCCAGCACTCGCTTGATGTCGTTCATGACGAGGCCCATCGAGGCTGCGAAGATGGCCGTGAAGCCGCCTACGATTGCCACCAGGTTCATGGCGACTTCCGACTGTTGGAACAGCGGGAAGAAGCGGGCCACTAGGAACACCCCAGCCGTAACCATCGTCGCGGCGTGTATGAGCGCGCTGACAGGCGTGGGGCCTTCCATGGCGTCGGGCAGCCAGGTATGGAGCGGGAACTGGCCCGACTTGCCGACGGCCCCCGTGAATATCCCCACGGCGAGCCAGGTGACGACGCTGGTCGCCAGCAGGCCCGGAATTGCCACGGCCTTGTGTATGTCGCTTATCTCCAGGGGGTTCAGTCCCTGGGATGCGAATGCGTCCACGTTGAACAGCAGGTACAGTATGGCGAGCAGCAGCCCGAAGTCCCCTATGCGAGTGATGATGAACGCCTTCTTGGCCGCGGCCGCGGCCGCGGGCTTGTGGTACCAGAAGCCGATGAGCAGGTATGAGCAGAGCCCCACGAGTTCCCAGAAGACGTATAGCTGGACCACGTTGCCCGATATGACCAGTCCGACCATGCTGGCGGTGAACAGAGACATGTACGCGAAGTAGCGCGCGTAGCCAGGGTCGCCGCGCATGTAGCCGATGGAGTATATCTGCACCATCAGGCTCACCCCGGTGACCACGACCAGCATGATGGCGGTGAGAGGGTCCACGAGGGCGGTAACGTTCACCACGACGCGGCCCACCTCCAGCCAGCTGTGCGGCGAGAAGGTTACCGCTTCCGAGTCGTTGGCGACGGAGATCAGGGCCCACAGGGACAGGCCGAAGCTGCCCGCTATCGCGAGCGCGGTGAGATGGCCGGCCACGGAGGAGTAGCGGTTCATGAGAGGCCGGATGACCAAGCCTGTCAGGACAAACGAGCCCATCGGCAGCAGGAATATCAGCCAGACCCCAACTTCGGTGATCATGGAATCACAGCTTCCGCAGTATCTCGTCGGCGACGTGCTCGCGTCCGCGGGGCACCATGACGCGGAACGGGACGCGCTCGCCCCAGGTCATGATGTCGCCTTCGGGCAGTATCTTGGTGGGCAGCCCCTCGCCCTCGAGGACGTTCTTCCACATCTCCGCTATCATGAGGTTCGGCGCTTTGCGGTAGTCCGTGTACATCAGTGCCTCATCTGGTTCGCGTCCGTGACGAACGCGGTCTGCCGGCTGCGATAGATTGCTATCACTATCGCCACGCCGAGGGCTACCTCCGCTGCGGCGACTGTGATTATGAAGATGGCGAATACCTGGCCGGTCAGTAGAAGGCGCGCGAGAGCGTCAGCGCCCGTGTCCATCCCGGACGGGGCGGCGTATCGCGAGAACGCCACGGCCGTGATGTTGACTGCGTTGAACATCAACTCCAGCGACATGAGCACGGTTATCGCGCTGCGCTTGGAGAGTACGCCATAGAGTCCGATGGCGAATATGGCCGCGCCGACGATGAGGACGCTTTCGAGGCTCACGCGCCTACCTCTCCCGCACCAGCGCGATGGCGCCTACTATGGCTGCGAGCAGCAGCACGGAAGCAACCTCGAAGGCTAGTACGTAGTCTCGAAGGAGCAGCTCGGCTATCTTTGGTATCAGATTCGAGAACCTCGCGTCGAGTCCGCTGGGGTCCGCGCCGCTCCAGTCGGTGTTCAGCGCCACGAGGACGGCCGCCGAAAAGAACAGGGCGGCTATAATGCCGGCGGGGATGCGAAGCATGTTCGACCGGTTGCCGTGCTCCACGTCCCTGTTCGTGAGGACGGCGAAGATGATGAGCACCGATATCGCGCCGACGTAGATCAGCACCTGTACGACTGCGAGGAACTCCGCCCTCAGCATCACGAACAGTCCGGCTACGCTCAGGAAGGATGCCGCAAGGAGCAGGGCTGCTCGGAACAGGTCGCGGGACTGCACGACGGCGATGGCCGACCCTATCGCAGACAGGGAGATGACCCAAAAGGCTACGTCGATTGCCAGGGACGAGTCCGCTCCGACCGCTATCTCTTGGCCCACCGTTCCTCCTGGTCGTGGACGCTCGGCTTCTCATGCCGGCCTGCCTGCCGCCAGGCGACGTCCGATCCTGCCGCCGGGTCGTCCTGGCGGCTCTCCAACTGCGGGCGGAACCAGTTGCTGGGACGTTTCGCCGCAGCGTTGAGGCGGGCCTTGTCTATGACAAGCTCCGCCCGCCTGTACGTGCCCTCCTCGAAACCGCTCCCCATGTGCAGCGCGTCGTAAGGGCAGGCTTCGACGCACAGGCCGCAGAACATGCATCGGCCGATGTCTATGTCGAAGACCTCGAGGCCGTACTTCTGGCCCTCCTGCATCGCCTCGCCGCTGGGGTCGGTAACTATCTCGATGATGCCCAGCGGGCAGTACTTCGCGCAGCTCGCGCAGCCAGTACACCGCTCTTCGTACCAGGTGAACTCCTCGCCGCGGAACCTGGGATGCTGCGGGTAACGGTCGCTGACGCTCACGAGACCGACGAGGGACTTGGCGAACTGGCCCGGACTGCGGAAGGCCAAGCTGAAGACGTTCGTGCCGTTGTGCTTGGCCAATCCGAGAGGGCCGACCTTCCTGTCGGGGTACTGGTGGAGCGTAAAGCGTCGGCTGGGCAAGACCATGTTCTTCAGCGTTACCGCCATCCCCTTCGCTAGGCCGAAGCCGTACATGTTAGCTCCTTTCCGCCGCCATGTTGGCCAGAGGCGAGGGCGAGGGCGTCCGCTTATGCAGCCGCCTCTGTCCCAGCAGGTTTGCGAACACCACGATAGCTACAATGGCGGCGCCCCAGTTGACCGCCGCCATTATCAGCAGCGAGCGATCCGAGAGCGCGCCCGCATCGTCCTGGAGAAGCTGCATCTCGACGGCAACCAAGAACATGTTCAGCAGCGCCATCGGGAACAGGCCCTTCCAAGCGAACGCCATGATCTGGTCCACCCGAAGCCTGGGCCACGTGGCCCTGAACCATACCAGGAAGAAGACCACCGCGACCACCTTGCCGACGAACCATACCTGACCGGGGATCGGGTCTATGCCCTTGGTCCCGCCTAGGAAGAGCGCTGTTGCAACCACGGCGGTGACTATCGGGGCCAGGAACTCGGCCAGTTGGAACACGGCGAACTTGATGCCGCTGTACTCCGTGTGATAGCCGGCCCCCAGCTCCGATTCGGCCTCGATCATGTCGAACGGCGCCCTGCTCATCTCCGCCGATGCCGCCGTCATGAACACCAGGAAGCCGAGGGGCTGAGTGAGCATGAAGAAGACGCGCTGGCTCTCGACGATGTCCGTCAGGGCCAGGGACCCTGCCATCAGGGCGACCCCGGTGAGCGCCAGGGCCATGGGGACCTCGTAGCTGATGAGCATCGCCACGCCGCGCATCGCGCCGAACATCGCGTACTTGTTACGGGAGCCGTACCCGCCCATGAAGACGCCGAACGTGTTGATTCCCGTAATCCCGACGATGAAGAGGACGCCGACGTTCAGCCGTCCTAGGAAGCTGTCATCGCCGAATGGGATGACCGCGAACACCAGCAGGGCGGGTATGGCCAAGAGCAGCGGGGCGAGGTGAAACACCGGCCGGTCGGCGGTATCGGGCACCACGTCCTCCTTGGACAGGAGCTTCAGGATGTCCGCGAAGGGCTGGAACAGCCCGAACGGCCCCCAGCGGTTCGGACCGAGGCGGGACTGGAAGCGGCCCAGCGCGCGCCGCTCGAACCAGGTGTACAGGGCGCCGGCCATCACCACCACGTTGATCACCACGGCGGCCAGTATGACGCAGGCCAGAATGAAGGCCAGCCATTCAAGGCCGTCGGGCATCAGTCCGATGGCAATGGAGTATATGTTATCGAAGCTCATGCTAAGCTAATCGAGCCCGCCGTCCGCTCTTGTCGCTCAAGCGCCGCATATTGTACTACGGAATCAGGGGCGCAAGTACAATGCGCGGCCCGCATTGTACTACGGCGGCATCGTCTCATGCCTCTCTCACGCGGCCGGCCTCGGCTGTGTCGCATAGCCGATCAGCTTGTAGGCAAGCTTGGCGGCCGTGAAGGCGCACGCCTCCGGGCCCTCGCCCGGGCTCAGCTCCACCAGGTCGAAGCCTACCACGCGCTTCGACTCGGCGACATTCCTCAGCAGTCGCGTGACCGAGTCCCAGGACATCCCTCCCGGCTCCGGCGTGCCTACGGCGGCCATGATAGACGGGTCCAGAACGTCGAGGTCTATGCTGATATAGACGGTATCGGTGAGCTTTTCGAGCAGCGCCGACGCGATGTCGTCTTCGTAGGCCGGCCAGAAGAAGACGGGCACGCCCCGGTCGGCGATGAACCGCCGTTCGGGCGCGCTCAGACTGCGGACGCCCACTTCGACGAGCGGGCATATCTCCAGCGCTCGCCGAGCCACGCACGCATGGCTCCAAGGGCTTCCCTGGTACTCGTCGCGCAGGTCGGCGTGAGCGTCGAGGTAGAGCACGGACAGATCGGGGCAGCGCTTTCTGAAGGCGCGGACGGCCCCGATGGTGATGGTGTGCTCGCCGCCGAGAGTCCCTACGACCGCGCCGCCGGACATCGCATCCGACACCGCACGCTCGACCCGGCTTATCATGCCCACGGGTCCGCTGACGTCCGGCTCGACGGCGGGGGCCGTGTGGATACCCACCTCGGAGATGTCCCTGTCGAGTTCCAAGTCGTAGTCCTCAAGCTGCTGGGACGCCGCGATGATTGCCTTCGGGCCATAGCGCGAGCCTGTCCGATAGGAAGTAGTGGCGTCGTATGGGACGGGGATGAGCGTGACGCCAGGCTGGGCCGGTTCATCGGGCGCCGCGCCCAGGAAGGTGTCCCAGAGGCGCGCTCCGCCCTGCGGCTCCCCCGTCTCGTCGCTCCTCACTCCTCTGCCCTCGCTCCTATTCCCACGCGCTCCTTGACCATGCCGTGGTAGGCTTGCCTGGGAGTCGAGTACTCGACCCCGCGCTCCATCGTCCAGGACCGGACCTCGTCCAGGGAGAAGAAGCCCTTCACGTCTTCGAGGGCGGCGCCTGGGTCGAACTCCTTGCACGAGAATACGTCCACGTTGACGTAGCCCCTGTCCGGGAATGTGTGGACGCTGACGTGGCTCTCGGCGATTATCACGAACCCGGAGATGCCCCAGTCTTCGGGCGTCTTCCCGCGGTAGGTGTAGACCTGCGGCGGCGTGAGCTTGGTCATGCCGATGGCGGCGGGGTATTCGTCCAGAAACCTCATCAGGAGGTCGGCGTCCTGGAGAACCTCCGGGTCGGCTCCGTAGCCGTCTATGGCAAGATGCAACCTACAACCTCGCGCCTGCAAACCTGCCCCGACAGGGTATCACGTAAGCAATCGGTAATCTATGACCCCATGCCGCAATGCAGGGCAATCGCATCTTATTGAGCGAGTAGATTGATGAGGCAAGAGGCAGGTGTCTGAATCAGGATATTCAGGATTGGAGGATCTCAGGATTGGGATGCAGGCGAGACGCCTGCGCTCCGGGGATGCAGGGGCTCCACGCGAGCAGGGTTTGGGACGCGCTGAATTGCCCTCATTCTGGGTCTCTCCCCTCACGGGGAGAGTGATGAAGGCTGGCGCTCTGTTGGCGCCTTCGTCTATGTTCGTTTCGTCTCGGCCGGCTCCTTTCGGTTGGCGGTTTGGCGGGTTCTAGCCGCTTTTGCGCCTGATTCACCCTTGCCCTAGCCCTTCTCCCGTCTAGGGGGAGGGGGTCAGGCGGGGAATCGCCTTTACCCTTGCCCTTTCCCTTCGGGGGGGACGCAGGGCGGGGCGTTAGCCCTCACCCTGGCCCTTCCCCCGTGAGGGAGAGGGTACTTGGCGGGTCTTGCGACCCGCGCCCTGTCTACTCCTGGTTTCTCCCGCTCTCGCGGGAGATGAGTTTGCCTTGCAAGGCAGTGACTCCGGTACTTGCTTCGAGGATGCCGACGTCGATCGCCCGCCGACACTGGGGGTGCAGCCCCTCCTCTAACTTTCCCGGACGGCTGACGGGCCCTTGCGGGACCGCCTGCGTTTCGCGCTTGTTCCTTCCACCCGCCAAGGCGTCGGGCTGCGCTGGCTACGGTCCTCCCGGTCGTCCGAGAGTCCGCACCTGGAACGGGGGAGACGCATTTGGCACTGCGCCGTCCTGGCGGGACGCCGAAAACACAGACCGACCTTCCCATACCGCGGGTGGTCCCGTCCCAACATCAGCGACGGTATGATGCCAAAGGCAGAGGTCAATCTGCGCTCGTTTGGTGTACGCCCCTTCGGGCCGTCTACCAGACTAGCACGGCTGTTCTCGCGGTGTCAAGGGGCGCTATGGGGCAATTTGGGGGCAATTTAGATGCGATTGCCCCTGTGCCGCAATGAAGCTCGCGGTACAATGGCAGGACGCTTGGCGCGGAGCAGCACGACATGTTCTCGATAGACGTACCCTTGGTCTTTGCCTTCACGGCCGGATTCGTAGCCGCCTTCAACCCCTGCGGGGCAGCCATGTTCCCCGCATACGTAGGGTACCAGCTGGACACATTCGGCGCCGAGGGCCAAAACCCGATAGTGTCCATGGCCCGGGGCATCATACTTGGGCTGGCGGCGACCGCCGGCTTCGTGGTGGTCTTTGGGGGCGTGGGCGTCATCTTGGCGGCCGGCGGGCGGATCATCGGCAGATTCCTTCCATTCGCCGGGCTCGGCGTGGGGGTGATAATCGCGGCGCTGGGGCTGTACCTGCTGCTCTCGAAGCGCAAGCTGGGCATCATGGCCGCCAGCCGCGTCAACCTGGGCCAGGGCAAGGGCGTCTGGCACATCTTCCTGTTCGGCATCGCCTACGCCGTGGCTTCCTTGAGCTGCGCCCTCCCGATATTCCTGGCCGCCATTGGCATCGTGGCTGGGCAGTCGCTCAGCGCGGGAACCGTCGCCGAGACGATAATCGGCTCGATCACGTACGGGCTCGGGATGGGCTCCGTGCTGGTAGCCGCGACGCTGGGCGTGGTCTTCTTCAAGGGCCTGGCGCAGCGCGGGCTCAGGGCCGTCTTCCCATACATAGAACCGATAGGCAACCTGGCGATGGTGGGGGCCGGGATATACCTGATCTATTACTGGACGCTCGGCAAGGGGGGCGAATTGCTGGCGCTCAGGGCCGAGCAGATATTCTAACGTCCCTTCTGGTAGCGCGCGGTTACGACCGTGTGGAGGCCGCCCCGCACGTTGTAGTCTAGGCTGACGGTCATGCGATCAGGTCGGCAGGCGGCCACCAGGTCGTCGAGTATCCGGTTGGCGGCGTGCTCCTGCACGATGCCGACGCCCGTGTACGAGAGCAGGTAGTACTTGAGGGACTTGAGCTCCAGGCAAAGGCCGGCGGGCGCGTAGCTGATGGCGAGCGTCCCGAAGTCGGGCAGGCCGGTCCAAGGGCAGACGGCGGTGAATTCGCCGCTGTCTATCACGACCTCGGCGTCCCGCCCTTCGTACTCATAGTCGAAAGCCAGCAGGCAACCGGGGTCTATCCGGCCCTGGGGCAGGATGGGGACCTGCCTATCCAGCCCCTCGTATTGCTCGCGCAGCGCCTCTATCTTAGCCATGACTCCGCCGATTGCCCATAGCGACACAATTATATTACAGTTGCGGCGTGGCAACGAGAAGCAGCCCAGGTCCAACCGGCCTGCCCCACGCGAATCTCGTCCCTGCCGACGCCTCGCGCCGCGGGTTCGCCATCGGGGCGAAAGGCGTATCCAAGTCATATGGCAGGAGCGACGTGCTTCGCGGCTTGGACCTGTCGGTCGATTGGGGCGAGACGGCCGCGGCGCTGGGTCCCAACGGGTCTGGCAAGACCACGCTGCTCAGGCTGCTGTCGGGGCTGGCTCGGCCCGACGCGGGGGCCATCCGGGTCGCGGGGCTGGACCCGTCTCGGTCCGGGGAGGAGGTCCGCCGCGCGGTAGGCGTCGTAACCCACGAGCCGCTCCTGTACGACGACCTATCCGGGTACGAGAATCTCCGGTTCGTGGGGCGCATGTTCAGGCTCGACCGCATCGAGGAGCGAATCGAGGAGGTCGCCGCGCGTCTGGACGTAGCCTCCCGCCTTCACCAGCGTGTCTCCTTGCTGTCCCACGGGCTACGCAAGCGGTTCACGATAGCCAGGGCGTTGCTCCACGAGCCGCGCGTGCTGCTGCTGGACGAGCCGGAAAGCGGGCTGGACCGGCAGGGGGTAACCATCCTGGAGCGGGTGGTGAGGGGTCACGCCGAGGCCGGTGGGGCCGCGCTCATGACCACCCACGACCTCGATTGGGCAGTCGAGACGGCGGACCGGTTGTCAGTTCTCGCGTCGGGGCGCATCCTCCACTCTGGCACAGCCCAGGACCCCGCGGCCTTCAGAGCGGCTTACGACCGCCATACGGAGGTACGGAGTTGAAGGAGTACTTCGGGGCGATCTGGGCCGTAGTCTGGAAGGACGTCAGGCTCGAGATGAGAACGAAAGACTTCGTGGTGTCGGTCTTCGTCTTCTCGCTGCTGGTGATAGTGATGTTCAACTTCGCTATCGAGCCCACTCCCGAGGCGGTGGATCTGGCGGCGCCCGGCGTTCTCTGGGTCTCGTTCGTATTCGGCGGGGTGTTGGGTCTCACCCGCTCGTTCGCGCTCGAGCGGGACGGCGGAAACCTGCGCGGACTCATGCTGGCGCCCGTGCCGCGCGACGCTATCTACTTCGGCAAGATGCTTGCATCGTTCCTGTTCATGATGTTGGTAGAGGCGCTGGTCTTCCCCGTATTCGCAGTGATCTTCAACCTGCGGGTCGTAGAGCCGTGGCTGTTGCCGGTCGCGCTCCTGGCGACTCTGGGAATCGCCGCAGTAGGCTCCCTCTTCTCATCCATGGCAGTGAACACCCGGGCCCGCGAGGTGATGCTTCCCCTCCTCTTCCTCCCGGTGGTCGCGCCAGTCGTCATAGGGGCTGTCGAGGCGTCCGCAGTCGTTCTGGGCAATGGAGCCGCAAAGGATGTGATACAATGGCTCCCGCTACTCGCGGCCTACGACGCGATACTCATTGTCGTCTGCGCGTTCACCTTCCACCTGGTGGTCGAGGAGTAGCGGGTCAGCGCGGCGATACGGGGCGCGCGCCGCGCCGCCAGCGCTGAACAGGACTGCAAATTGAAGATAACCGTAGTCGGACTTGGATACGTAGGCACGGTTGCCGCAACAGGACTTGCCAGCGCCGGGCATGACGTGCTTGGAGTCGATATCGATCGTGGACGTATCGATATGCTCCAGGGCGGCAAGTCGCCCTTCTACGAGGCTGGCCTGGAATCGAGGACAACGGAGGCGCTTCGAGAAGGGCGTATCAGGTTCCTTCACCGCGACGATGTTGACGAGCCGCTTGGTGAGGTCGCGGTCATCTCCACGGGCACGCCCCCGCTGGGCAGTGGGGCGGTCGATCTTCACCAGGTCCAGTCTGCGCTGACCTGGATCGAGGGCAGGGGAGCGCGGGGCCTCGTAGTCGCGATGAAGAGCACCGTTCCGCCAGGAACAGGGCGCAAGTTAGTGAACCAGGACCTCAGAGGGCTCGGCATCCGGTACGTCTCCAACCCGGAGTTCCTGCGCGAGGGGCGCGCCGTACAGGACTGGGACTCACCCGACAGGATAGTAATCGGCGCCGAGTACGGCGACGACGAGTCCATCGAGACCCTCAAGCGCATGCACTCGGGTATCGACGCGCCGTACATGATAACTGACGTCACGAGCGCGGAGATGGTCAAGTACGCCAGCAACGCTTTCCTGGCTACACGGATATCCTTCATCAATGAAATCTCCTCCCTGTGCGACCGTGTCGGAGCCTCGATAGACGACGTCAGCGAGGGCCTGTCCATGGACGAGAGGACAGGCGTCAAGATCCATGCCGGCGTGGGATATGGAGGCTCGTGCTTTCCAAAGGATGTCCGCGCCCTCGACTACATCGCTCTTACCAGCGGCGTGAACGTCGATCTGCTGAGAGCGGTAATCACTGTCAACAACAGGCAAAGGCTCCTGCCGCTCCATTCGCTCCGCGAACGCTTCAACGGCGCGCTCGTTGGGCTCAGGGTCAGCATAATGGGACTCTCCTTCAAGCCAAACACCGACGACGTCAGGGACGCGCCCTCACTAGGCCTGATACAGGCGCTGGTTGACGAGGGGGCAGAGGTCTTGGCCTTTGATCCCCAGGCCAGCGAGGCGGCCCGCGGCCAATTGCCTGACTCGGTCCGGCTCGTGGACGGTCCACTGGAAGCCGCGGACCGGGCGCAGGCGATGGTCATCATCACCGAGTGGAGCGATGTCGTCGATGCGGACTGGGAGGACGTGGCTCGCTGTATGCTCCCGCCCCGGTTCGTGTTCGATGGACGCAATGCCCTGGACCCTGGCAAGATGCACAGGTTGGGCTTCGAATACGTGGGCATAGGCAGAAATCATCCCCCCCCCCCCCCCCCCCGTACTGACCATTGGTAATCGCGCGTAGGGGGACGAGCCGGGCGGCGAATGGCTATTTCAGGACGCCGGCGGCCCGCCAGTCGGCGATCTCGCGTGGGGACGCGCCGGCGTAATCGCGCAGCGCTTGGTCGGTGTGCTCCCCTAGGGCAGGGCCGGGCCGGTGGCGTGGAGGAGCGCCCCCGACCTTGATGGGATTGGCGGGCTGGCGGATAGCGCCTAGGGTCGGGTGCTCTATCGAGGCGATCATACCGCCATCGGCCACCTGTGGGTCGGCCAGGGCCTCCTCGACGGTGTTGACGGGAGCGCAGGGCACCTTGCCGCGCAGGTCGTCGAGCCATTCGGCGGTGGTCTTCTTGCGAGACAGGTCCTTGAGGATAGGCCCCAGCGTCTCACGGTTCTCCAGCCGGTCGGCGAAAGTGCGGAACCTTGGGTCGTCGGCCAGATCCGGCGCTCCCATGATAGTTACGAGGCTCCTGTAGAACTTCTCCTTGGCGCACATGACGACCAGCCATCCGTCGCTGGTGGGGAGCGCCTGGGATGGGACCTGCGAGGGGTGTGACGAGTCGGGCCATCTCCGGGGGTGGTAGCCGGAGGTCAGGTGCCACGCCCCCAGGTAGGCAAGGTGGGCGATGGCGTTGTCGAAGAGGCTCACGTCCACGTCGCATCCCCGGCCCGTCTCCCTCGCGCCCAGGATGGCGCTGACCATGCCGAGCGCCGCCATCAGGCCGCCGCTATAGTCCACCATCGACAGGCCGGCCTTCTGCGGGGGCGAGTCGGGCTCGCCGGTGATGCTCATCCACCCGGCGTATGCCTGCATGATGTAGTCGTAGCCGGGTTCGCTCGCCCTGGGTCCGCGCCGCCCGAATGCGGACAGGGAGCAGCAGACGATAGACGGCTTGACGGCGCCAAGCGTCGCGTAGTCGAGCCCCAGCTTCGACGGCAGGTCGCCGCGCAGGTTGTTGAATACGGCGTCGCTGGCCCTCACTAGCCGATGCAGCGCACCCCTGGCGTCCGGATGCTTGAGATTCAGCGTGACGCTCTTCTTGCTGCGGTTGAAGCTCTGGAAGTAGACGCTGTCCTCGTGTCCCGTATAGGGAGGCACGTACCGCGCCACGTCGCCGCCCGTATCGGGGTTCTCGACCTTGATGATCTCCGCGCCCATGTCGGCCAGGTGCATGGTCCCCCATGGGCCAGCGCCGTACTGCTCGAAAGCGAGTACGCGCACTCCCTCCAGCGGAAGCCTGCCGTTGGACGTCGGGCCGTGGATGCTCATCTACCCAAGCGTGTCCGCGCCGTTGGTGAGCCACTCCAGGTTGAACTGGGCGAGGCGCAGGCTCTCGTAGGGGGTCTCGTCTCCGCGCTCGTAGAGGCAGTGGATGGTCATGTCGGGGCCGACCGCCAGATCGGAGTAGGCGGATGGGCCGGCGTACAGGGTCTTGGATATGGGCCACGTCTCTCCCTCGTCGTAGCTGAGGCGCACGGTGAGGTGGTCCCGCGTCTCGCGGCTGTTCAGGCTGGAGAGTATGAGCCTGCTCCTGTCATGCGTGTCCGAGCGCGTGTACCGAACGATGCTCGCCTGGCAGTTCGGGTCCGCCAGCTCGTCAATGCCTGCCGGCTCGGACCACGTCATGCCGCTGTCTTTGCTGCGGGAGTAGTGCCGGCGCTTGTCGTCGCGGCGGGCGGTCCTAATAGTCATGTACAGGCCCCCGTCCTCCGTCTCCACTACCTCGCACTCGTTGGTGGCCTCTCCCAGGGAGCCGCCGACCTTCCAGGACGCGCCGTGGTCGTCGCTGTAGATGACGTGGGAGTGGCTGAATATCCAGTCGTGGCGCAGGCCCTCGGTGTGGTCGCCCGGAATCACCAGGGCGCCGTCACGGAGCTGGATGCCGTGCCCAGGGGCGAGGTCGTACCTTGTCCAGTTGGGCAGCTTCACGTCGGTCGTGATGTCGACCGGCTCGGACCAGGTTACCCCGTTGTCGCCGCTGCGCATCATGTGGACGTAGAAGGCGCCCAGGCAGTAGCCCAGCCAGACCGTCCCGGTGTGGGAATCGACCACCACGGTCGGGTTGTTGTGGGTGTTCTCCTCGTTGCCGGTCAGAACCTGCAGGTCTTCCCAGCTGACGCCGTTGTCCGCGCTGCGCTTGAGGACGAGGTACATGGCTCGGAAGTCGTCGCGCCCGTGCCTGCGCCCCTCGCAGATGGCGAGGATGGAGCCGTCGGGAGCGACGGCGAGCGCGGGTATCCTGAAGGTGTGGTAGCCCTCCGCGCCGGACGTGAATATCTCGGTCTCTCTGAACCAGGGAGCGTTGCCAGTCATGGGGAGCCTCCTATGCGACTCGGATAACCAACCTCATGTAAGAATACCAGAATCTTGGTATTCTCTATACGGCCATGTCGAACCAGATAGAAGACCTGCCGGGTTCCTGTCATGCGGCATCCCGACGAGCGCGAGCCGTGACCGAACGGCGCCTGAGGGCGTTCATAGCCATCGACCTGCCGGAAGAGGTTACGCGGGCTCTCGAGGAGGTCACGCGCCGGCTCCAGGAAACTGGCATAGACGGGCTTCGCGCCGTCCGGCCGGAGGGCATCCATCTCACGCTGAAGTTCTTGGGGAGCGTCGCCGAGCACCGATTACATGAGATTGTGTCCGCAGTCAGGGATGCGGCGGCCGGTCATCACAGCTTCCAGGTCCGGGCTGGAGCTGCCGGGGTATTCCCAAGCGTGAAGCGGCCAAGGGTCCTGTGGGTCGGAATCGAAGGCGGCGGCGATAGGCTGCCGCGCTTGCAAGGAGACATCGACTCGGCGCTGAGCGGACTGGGTTTCGCACAGGAGTCGAGGCCGTACAGACCGCACCTGACAATAGCCCGGATCGCCGACCGGACGTCTGCGCGCAACAGGCGGCGCGCCGTCGAAGCGCTCGGGGTTGCCGGCCCGATAATGGGGATGCGCATCCCCGTGCGCTCGGTGTCGCTCATCGAGAGCGTTCTCCGGCCCGAAGGCGCGATCTACGCGCGCCGCGCTCGGGCGCCGTTAGCGGAAATACGCTGATGATGATATACTTTCGTCATCTTTCGCACAGGCTGCGAGTGAGGGTGTGGAACGGAGGAGAGAGATTGGGCAACGATAGCTGGCCGATTTGCCGCAAATGTGATGACGGGAACCTGCTGCCCCTGTCCGACTTCGGCGGGCAGGGAGCCGCTGTACACTACAAGGCTTGGGTGTGCAGCAACCCGGACTGTGGATTCAACATCAAGATACGCAACGGCGACGTCTATCTGAACGAGCCGATCGCCAGCGGCGAGGGTTACTCCCCGCGCGTGAGATAGCCTTCGGCAGCTGCCGCCCGCGTCGGCCTGACTCGCAAGCATGTCTTTGGGGGTGCGTTACATGAGCGCGTTGCTCGACGGCAAGACAGCCATCATCACGGGGGCGGGGACCGGCATAGGCAAGGGCATCGCCAGGGCTTACGCGCGGGAGGGCGCAAGCCTGGTTGCCGCGTCTCGCAACGAGGCCAACCTCGCGGCGGCGGCGCGCGAGCTCGCGCCGACTGGGGCCAGGGTCCTCGCCATGCCAACGGACGTTACCGACGAGGCGCAGGTTGCCGCGCTGTTCGAACGGACCATGAGCGAGTTCGGGCGTGTGGACATCCTGGTCAACAATTCCGGGGCGTTCGACGGCGGGCCCCTGGAAGAGCTGTCGCTGGAGACGTGGCAGAAGGTGGTGGACGTCAACCTCACGGGGGTGTTCCTCTGCACCCGCGAGGCGATGAAGGTCATGAAGCCGCAGGGCGGGGGCCGCATCATCAACATCGGCTCCATATCGGCCCAGATGCCGCGGATGAACTCGGCCCCGTATGCCGCCACCAAGCACGGCCTCGTGGGACTGACCAAATCGACCGCCCTCGAAGGCCGAGACCACGGCATCGTTGCAAGCATCCTGCACCCGGGCAACGTCCTGACCGAGATGCGGGCCGCTGTGGACAGGCCGATCGACCGCGAGCCGATGATGTCCACGGACGACATCGCGATGGCCGCCCTCACGATGGCCGCCCTTCCCCCGAACGTGAACATGCTGGAGTCGATCGTGCTGCCGGTGGAGCAGAAGTACCTAGGGCGGGGGTGATAAACCTGGTATGAAACGAGTCCTTGTAACGGGTATGAGCGGGCTGATTGGGGGGTTGCTCCGCGCCCACCTGGAGGAGCGCGGAGGGTATGAATTGACCGCCCTCAACCGACGACCGGTCAAGGGCGTGCGGTACGTCCAGGCCGATATAGCCGACCTGGACGCCATCGCCGCCGCCTTCCAGGAGCAGGACGTCGTCGTACACCTGGCGGCCCACCTGGGCGACGAGCCGCTCGATTCCCTGGTCGCCGCGAACATCGTCGGCGTGCGCAACGTGTACGAGGCGGCGCGGCTCGCAAACGTGCCCCGGGTTGTGTTCGCTTCGTCCGGCGCGACTATCAAGGCATGGGAGGACTTCCCGCCCTATGACGCGATCCGCGACGGCCGCCACGACGACCTGCCCCAGGGCTGGCAGATGGTCACCCACGAGATGATCCGCCCCCGCGGGCTGTATGGGGCCTCGAAGGTCTGGGGCGAGGCGGTCGGGCGCCACTATTCGGACGCATTCGGCCTGTCCGTAATCTGCATACGCATCGGCTCCGTGGGCAGCGTGGACGACCCCAGACACGCTAGGCCGAGCGCCACGTACCTGAGCCATCGCGACGTGGTGGACATCCTTCGACGCGCCATAGACGCCCCCGCCGACCTCAAGTACGAAGTCGTCTTCGCGACCTCCAACAACCGCTACGGCTACCGCGACCTGGGGCGCTCGCGCGAGGTACTGGGCTTCGTGCCGCAGGACACCGACGACGCGGCGTTTGGAGAATGAGTCTATAACCTGTTGAGACTCGCCCCAGCCTCGTCATTCCCACAAAGGGCCGGAATGACGAATGGTTGGTATGCCCTCTGCTCAGCCCGGCTCCTTGAAGGCGGGCATTACGCCCTCTGCGAACCACCCTAGCTGCTCGACTACGACGCTTTCGGGCGTGCTGACGACGGGCCCCACGTTGACCAGCTCCAGGCCGGGGTAGCGCTCCTGCACCTCCGCCAGCCGCTCGGCCACGAGCTCTGGCGGGCCGCACAACCAGGAGCCGGCTTGCACGGCGTCCCGCAGGGTCGGCAGGTCGGCCTGCCTCGACCTTGCCGGGTCAGCGAGGGCGTCGATCTGCTCGTCCGTAACGTTTCGCGCGAACCCCAGGGGCGCGAACATCTTCAGATGCTCTTCGAAGAAGGGAGTCGCCTCTGCGATGGCCTTCTCCTCCGTGTCGGCGATATGGGTGGAGAAGCTTATCGCCAGGTCTCCGCCGAGCTCGGTCTCCCTGCCGGCCCGGGCCAGGGTATCGCGCCATTCATGGACGAGCTTGTCGCTTGCGCCGCCCTGGGCCGCGCCGCCGCCGATGACCCCCTTGATCCCGTGCTTTGCCATGAGCTCGAGCCCGCGGGGGCTGCCGCTCACGATGGGCTGCCAGCACTCGACGGGCCGGTTCAGGGGCCGCGGCACCAGGGTCACGTCCTCCAGCTCATAGCCCCGGTAGGGGACCCTGGGAGGTATGTCGTAGTACTCGCCGTGATGGGAGAAGGCAGGCGAGTCGAACGCCTTGAATATAATCTCCACCTGCTCCTCGAAGAGGGCGCGGTTCGCGTCGGCGTCCCGCATGGGCGCGCCGAAGGTCTCGACCTCGCGCGTGTGGTAGCCGCGGCCGATTCCGAAGAGTACTCGGCCCCCGGTGAGGATGTCCACCGTTGCGAAATCCTCCGCCAGCCTGAGCGGATGCCACATCGGGGTGATGTTGAATCCGCAGCCAAACTTGATCCGCCGGGTCAGGTGCGCGAGATGCAGGGCCAGCATCAGGATGTTCGGGATGCACTCGTACCCCTCGCGCTGGAAGTGGTGCTCGGCCAGCCAGAACACGTCGTAGCCGTTCTCGTCCATGGCGCGGGCTATCGAGGCGGCCTTGTCGAACACGCTTGCCAGATGCTCGTCGGTCAGCCAACGGTCGTTCACCGGCGTCCCGTCGAGCCCGATGTCGTTGAGATCGACGTATCCGGCGTAGAGATGCCCGAACTTGGTGATCATTCGTTTGATTACGCCGTCAATTCAGATAGCGGGCCGTAGGGGCGAGTCTGAACCCGCCCAACCGCCAATTGGCTCCACGCTCCGATGTTCGCCGCAGCCTGGTCCTCCCGGCTATCGCCGGATCTGCCTCGGGTTCAGGGCGTCGTTGAGGCCGTCGCCGAGGTAGTTGAAGCCGAAAACGGCGATGCCGAGCAGCAACCCGGGCATCAGGACCTCCCAGGGGTACAATCGCCACTGGGGAAGCGCGGTGTTGATCATGTCGCCCCAGCTTGCGGCGGGCGGCTGGATGCCCAGCCCGAAGAAGCTGAGGGACGATTCCAGCAGCAGGATGCCGCCCACGCTGCTGCTGATTCCCACTACGAGGGGAGCGATGGCGTTGGGCACCAGGTGCTTCCTGATGATAATCCACGTGGGGACGCCCAGGGCTATCTCGGCGCGGATGAAGTCCTGCTCGCGGAGCGAGAGAATCTGCCCGCGTATCAGGCGGGCCGTTCCCGACCAGTTCACCATCGCAAGCGCGCCGAACAGGATGATGTAGTCTATGATTATCGTCTCGTCCAGGATCTCCCAGCCCGTGCGGGCCTTGAGGTTCCCCATGAACTCGACGATGGGCGTTCTGAGGGAGGCGGACAGGAATGCCGCGAAGAGGAGGTCCGGGAAGGCGTAGAGGATGTCCACGATGCGCATGATGACGTCGTCCACGATGCCCCTGAGGTAGCCGGAGACCGCCCCCATCGTTATGCCAATGGCCTGGCCGAGGATGATGGTGATGGCTGCCGCGAATACGGCGGTGCGCGCGCCGTGCATGAGGCGGCTCAGGATGTCGCGGCCAACCTTGTCCGTCCCCAGCCAGTATTCCCCGCTGGGGCCTTCGTGCGGACATACCGCTCTGCCGCACACCGTCGAAGGGTCCCTGTCCGTGCGCATGAAGGTCTCTAGGTAGTCCTTGGGAGCCAGCACGCTGCCGAACATCGCCAGGAAGATGATGATGGACACCACGAACAGCCCGAACACCGCGGTCTTGTTGCGGACGAGACGCTCCAGGGCGTCCAGCCACAAGCTGCGCTGCTTCACCTCCTCGAAGTCCTCTACCTTCGTGGCGCGGAACGCCTGCTCGCTCATCCCGGATGTACCTCGTTCGACGCTGTCATATCTAGCCCCCTATACCCTTCATGCTATACACGCCCTGGCCCTCTCTCCCGTCGAAGGCGAGGTATCCTGGCCCCGCCCGTCGGTCACTCATACCGCACCCTTGGGTCCAGGAAGCCGTATCCGAGATCGACCAGCAGGTTCGCGAGGATGATGAGAGAGGCGCCTATCATGGTCGTCGCCAAGATCACGGGGTAGTCGCGCGACTGGAAGGCGTTGATCCCCATCCCCGCGAACCCCGGTATGGCGAATATGCGCTCGATGAATACGGCCCCAGTAACCAGCCCGCTCAGTGTCACGCCCATGCTGGTGAGCACGGGCGTCAGGGAGTTCTTGAGCATGTGCTTGCTGACGACGCGGGTCTCCAATAGACCTTTGGCCCGGGCTGTCCTGACGTAGTTCTGCCGTATCACCTCCAGCACGCCGGCCCGGGTAAGCCGCACGGTTGTAAGCAGCCCGGTGATAACGAGGATGGAGACCGGCATTATCGTCCGTGTGCTGAACAGCCCATGCCATCCGATGGGTATCTTGTTGTTCCACGTGATCCCGAAAATCTGTTCGAGGAAGTCGGGCAGCCAGATGACCGATATCACCATCATCAGCGGCGCCAGCACTATCACGTGAATCGAGTTGCCCATGATGGAGCCAGTAACTATTATGTAGTCGATCCAAGTGTTCT
Source organism: uncultured Dehalococcoidia bacterium (assembly GCA_958296115.1). Lineage (GTDB taxonomy): Bacteria > Chloroflexota > Dehalococcoidia > Lucifugimonadales > CAJWER01. The sequence goes on along the minus strand of OY282442.1, from coordinate 10,293 downwards.
GCTTGCTCGCGGCAAGGGTTCCCAGCGGGATCCCTATGAAGATCAGCAAAAAGCCCGCCGCTACGCCGATCTGCGCGCTGATGGGGAAGGCCGCCCACACCATCTCGCCGATGGACTGCTTGCCGCGCCCAACGCGGAGAGGCTCCCCCATGTCCCCCTGGGCCAGCTTCCAGACGTAGTCGCCGAACTGGACCCAGAAGGGGCGGTCGAGCCCGTAGAGATTCCTGAGGCGGGCGAGCACCTCCTCGTCCAGCACGTAGTCCTCGCCGAACTGTATCTCCAGCGGGTCGCCGGGGGCAAAGAACCCGAACGTGAACGTTATGAACAGGATGGCGAACAGGACGGGGAAGAAGAGTATGATCCGTCTTAGAGCGAAAACGAACATGATGCTTCAGTCTCTCACCTTTGGGTCAGCCGTGCGGCGCGCTGGCCCATGTCCTGACTGCGAGGGAGTCTAACCGCTAACCCGCCGCTAGTCAATACCAGGAAGCCGACAGGGCTGTCAGATTCGATGGATGGCCTCCGCGTTTCGTGAAAAAAGGGCCGCCTGCTCGTCCTCGGTGAAGCCTGCGGCTATGGTCGTGTATGCGTCCACGACCGCGTCGTAGTCGCTCCAGAGCCAATCGACGGGCCAGTTGGAGGCGAAGAAGCAGCGCGATACTCCGAAAGCTTCGATGCAGTGCAGCGCGTAGGGCCTGATGCTCTCGGGCGTCCAGTGGTGGTCTCCCATGCCGAGGCCGGAGATCTTGCAGTGGATGTTGTCCGCCTCCGCCGCGGCTGACATGGCGCGGCTCCAGTGGCCGAAGTACTCGTCCGTCCGCTCGTCGGGGAATCCAGCGTGGTCGATTGCGATGACGACGTTCGGGAACTTGGCCGCTAGGTCCCGGAGCTTGATCATGTCCGGCCATTGCACGCCCATGCACGAGAGAAGGCCGTACTTGTCCAGCAGCGCGAATCCACGATGGAAGTCGGGCGCGGCCAGGTAGTCGCCGTAGGAGAAGTCACGGATGCCGCGCATGTTCGGATATCCGCAATGCGCCTCCAGGACAGCTTCGACGTTGGGGTCCCTGAGATCGGCGTGCGCCACGATGCCGTGGGGGAAGCCTGTGCGGTCGGCGGCCTCCTGCAGCCACTCGGTCTCCTTGACGGGATCCTTGCTGCCTATGGCCGCCTGCACGTGAACGGCCTTCACCACGTTCGCGCCGCGTGTCTCCGCGATGTAGTCTTCGGCGAGGTAGTTCCTGTTAGCCAGCTTCTGGATCTGCCAGCCGAGCTTCGGGTGCGGAACGCCGGGCTGCCAGTGGTCGTACACCAAGTCGGGGTGCTGCATGTCATAGAAATGCACGTGCGCATCGACAAATTCACGCTTGGACATGGGGATCCGCTAACCCTCCGATTCTCTGCCGCGCAACAGGCGCCGCAATTCTGATTCTGCCCTGTCCGCGCGCGCTTCCGCGGCCAGGCGAGCGGCCTGCTCGACCGCAGCCTGCGCTTCGGCGTCCATCCGCGCCTCCGAGACATGCTCCCAGCTCTCCAGGTAGGCGCCGGCTCGCGGGTCGTAGAACCGGGGCCGACCTTCGTCCCAGCACAGGCTCATCCCCAGGACCGGGCTGTATCCCTTCAGGATGCCGTCCGGCTCCGTCGTAAGCTCGATGGGCTGGTACACGCCCTCGACCAGGCGCTCGCCGCCCAGAGCCTGCCCGTGATAATCGCCACCGGTCGGGTCGAAGCGCCAGTACTCCGGGATGCCAATTCGCGCGTATATCCGCCGCTTCCTGCCCACGTCCTCGCGCCCCGTGCTGGACGACGCGATCTCCAACGCCCAATCCGGGGGCTTGCCAACCTCCCAGGGCAGGTACAGCTTGCGTGGGCGGATGGCCCTGGCGTCAACGCCGAATGCCAGGTACACGTCAGGCGAGACTCGGACGTTCAGGTCTCGTCGGTCGTAGCAGATGATGGTGTCGGCGTCGAGGAAGATGTCAGCGCGCCGGTTGAACTCGGTGAGGTGAGCGCGGAGGAGCCCGACGACCTCCTCCTGAGGGAGTCTCTGTTCCATGGCCTCGGGCTTATCTACGATTTCGTTGGGGTCGAAGTCGAGGCTGTCGTAGTCGATGTCGCCCATCCTGCGGTAGGGCAGCATCGTCATCGTGGTTGGAGTGGCAGCCATCGTTAGCCTCGGTCAACGCGCGATTGCGTCGGGATTGTATCACACCGGCGTCCCTGGTCTTAATCTGCCAGCTCGATGACGACTAGGCCGGCCTCGTAGCCGGGGCCATGGCACTCCTCGTACCGGTCCAGCAGGCGCTCCTTGGCGGCGATTATCATGGCTGCTGCGCGCTCGTTGGCTGCTGCGAAGCGCTGGCCGAGCTCGCTCTCGAAGCTCCACTCCGCGCCGACGCTGCACCTCAGGCCGGCGCTGCCTGCGGCGGCGGTGTACTCACGGCGCCGCCGCTCGAAGGCTCGCTCGCTCCTGAAGACGACCGGCGCGGCCATGAAGTCGGAGGAGATGTACAGGCCGAGCTCGTTGTCGAACACCTGAACGAGGTCAATGTCCGGGATCCAGCCCTCCATGGCGAAGTACAAGTCTTCGGGAATGTCCTGCGACACCCTGTGATAGTAGAAGTCTTCGGGGCGCACTGCCATCTTGACCCTGACGGCCGGTTTGTCGTCGTAGGCCAGCAGCCGCTCAGCCGCGTCGTTTCGCTCGAACAGGAATGGGATGTTGCCGTTGGTCGCGTCCACCAGGGCGGTATCGCCGTCCACCTGGTAGAGCAGCGCGGCGTGCTGCCAGTAGCGCATGTGGCGCTTCGAAAAGGCGAAGTCGAACGTGGTCAGCATCTCGCGGAGCCGAGCCTCGGGCACTGGGCCCGGCGCGTCCGGGCCGGCGATGATGTACTCCGACTCGATGCCGTAGTGGTCGGTAACGAACTTGAGCGCTTGGACCTTCTCGGAGCAGATGCCGCCTGCCCCCTGCATGATGTTGCGGATGGTCTCGTCGCCGGTCTTGTAGGCGAGCTTGGGGCCTGTGAACCGGGAGTAGCTCTCGAAGTCGCTTTCCCAGATCCGGCGGGCCACGGCTTCGACCAAGCGCATCTCTTGGGATGGGGAGTCGAGCTGCAAGACTGAGTCGGCCTCGCGGGGGCCGTACCGAGCTTCTAGGCATTCGCGGACGAATGCGGTGTATTCGTCCGCGCGCTGCTCCCACCGCCGTCTATGGAAGCCCCGCCAGTTCCGGTCGTAGCCGACGTTCATACGGTCTATCTCGACCTCTATCAGCAGCGCGGCCTTGCCGTCCGATGTGAAGCGCGCGCCTGCGGGTACGTCGTCTAACTTCAGCGTGCGCTCGCCCTGTCCGAATCGCAGACCGGGGTAGATGTCGAGCAGCCGCCCATCTTCGGAGCAGGCGTACACGTAGTCCTGTATCGCCCGGAGGGACTCGGCGAACCCCGCCGTGATGCGGCCTTGCGCCAGGAGCCGGTCCAGATCCGGGCGCTTCACGTACCGGTCTAGCATCTCGCGGAAGGGTAGGGCGCTTTCCCCCGGCTCCATGCGGACGGCAGCGCGTCGCCCGGTCACGAGGTCGGTCATCTGGAGGAGTTCGGACTGGAACATCGCTGTGTCACCATACCATAGCTTCAGTCTGCGTCCATTCATTCCCCTCTATGGTGTACGACATCTATCTGAACGAGTTCACTGCGAGTAATCTCTGAATCCCGGGGCAATCGCATCTAAACGATGTATGAGATATGGATTATCATACAAGCCATCCTGGGTTTAGGGACGCCAGGGTCATCCTGCTGTCCGTGTCTGTTCGGAGCGAGCGCCGCCGCTGATCTTGCGGCTGACCACCAGGTGTCTCAGGCCGTTCCGCCGCATTGTTATCGGGCGGCGCATCCGGGTGCGACACGAAGACGAACAACTCCTTGATGAATCGTTCTATGCGCCGGCAGAGCTTGGCTTGCGGAGCAGTCTCGTCGTCCATGAAAGGGCGGCACAGCGACAGCAACTGCTCCTCCAGCATCAACTGGTCGGGGGATGTCAGGCGCTGGTAGCCACGCACTGGCGGGCAGCCGACGGCGGCGAGCGCCTTGGCCCGGGTGTAGAGCCGTTTGACCCGTCGCGCCACACGCCGCTGGATAATTCTTGATACATTCGTTCGTAGGATGTTAGACTTGTCATCAAGCGCTTGGCAATGAGGCGCAATTCAGTGTGAAGGAGGGCGGTATGCCCAATCCTGTTGTGCATTTCGAGATCCGTTCGAGCGGCGCGGACAATCTGATGAAGTTCTACGCAGACCTGTTCGAGTGGCGCGTCGACACTTCGGGCCCGATAGATTACGGCCTCGTCGATACCCATGCCGGGAGCGGTATCAACGGCGGTATCGCTGGCGCGGACGGCGAGCCGAACCTCGTCACCTTCTACGTGGAGGTCGAGGACATCGACGCGAAGCTCAAGGAGGCGGAAGAGCGCGGCGCGAAGGTCGTGATGCCGGTGACGACTATCCCGGGCGCGGTCACGTTCGCCATGTTCGCGGACCCCGAGGGCAACTGCATCGGCCTCGTGAGCGGCGAAACCCCCAGCTAGGCCCGCGCGAAGGATTGCCCCACTCGTCGCCGGGTCCTTGGGCGCGGGTTCATAGGAAGACGGATGGGGCTTCCCTTATCCCTACAGCTCCCCCAGCGCCGAGCGCCACGCGGCAACCGTCTCCTCCACTTCGGAATCCCCATGGACGGTGGAGACGTAGTACTTCGAGTTGTTCTTGAACACGCCCCGCTCGCGGAGGAGCTCGTTGAACCGCAGTAGCTTGGCCTGGTCGCGGTCCAGAGTGTCCCGGTAGTCCCCTACGGCGTGGTCGATGAACACCACGTCGAACATGGGCGGCTCCCCCACTACCTGGGCGGGCATCTCCGCCTGGTAGAGCAGCTCCCGCAGCGAGCCCATGAGCCGAGCGCCGGTCTCGAAGAGCCGCTCGTACGCGCCCTCCTCCCGCAGAACCTGCAGCGTCGCCAAGCCTGCCACGGCGGCCACCGGGTTGCCGTTGAGGGTGCCCTCCTGCATGACGTGCTTCTCGCCGTGAGCGCCCGGCGCGAAGTAGTCCATGATGTCGGCGCGTCCTGCTATCGCCGACAGCGGGAAGCCGCCCGCGACCGCCTTGCCGAGGGCGCACAGGTCGGGCGTTACGCCGTAGTATTCTTGGGCTCCGCCGTACGCGAACCTGAAGCCGGTCACTATCTCGTCGAATATCAGCGGCACGCCGTACTGTCGCGTGACGTCCCGCAAGCCCTCCAGGAAGCCGGGCTTCGGCGGTATGATGCGCTGCAGCGGCTCGACTATCACACCCCCGAGCTCGTCGTGATGGCGCTCGATTATGGCGGCGACGGTCTCGATGTCGTTGAACGGCGCAACGAGCATGTCGCCCTCCACCGACTCGGGTATCCCCAACGCGTCCGGCGTGGGCGCGGGAAAATCGAGCGGCTCGCCGGGCGACATGCTCATCAGTCCGTAGTCGTTCATCCCGTGGAAGCCGCCCTCGAACTTGAGTATCTTGTCCCTGCCTCGATACGCCCGCGCGGCCCGCATCGCAAAGAAGGTCGCCTCCGTCCCGCTGCTGGCGAACCGCACCTTCTCGGCGCACGGCACAGCGCGAGCTATCTCCTCCGCGAGCAGAACCATATGCTCGTTGAGCGCGAAGTAGGTCGTCCCCTTCGATAGCTGGGCCTCGACTGCGGCGACCACCTCCGGGTGGGCGTGCCCTATCAGCATCGGCCCGGAGCCCAGGGCGTAGTCCACGTACTCGTTGCCGCTCATATCCCACACGCGGGGGCCGCGCCCGGAGGCGATGATGGTGTCCATCGTGACCGTGTTGCCGTTGCTGCCGCCGGGCAGCAGCCTCGACGCCGCGTCCAAGACTTGCCGCTCCCGCGCGCTTACCTGTCTTCGCGCCATGTCGCCCTCCTGAATGACAACGCGATTATATCACGGCATAGCGCGCGGGACGCCCTCTCGCATATAATGCAGGGCGCACGCGGGGGAGGCTCCATGAACATCGAGATCGAGACCGGAAACATCACCGAGGCGGATGCGGGCGCGGTAGTCGTCAACCTATTCGAGGGCGTGACGGCCCCAGGCGGCGCAACTGGCGCGACGGACAGCGCACTCGGCGGCGGCATATCCGCGCTCATCGCGGACGGCGAGATCCGCGGCAAGCTCGGCGAAGTGACCGTCATCCACACCCTGGGGCGCATCAAGCCCGCTAGGGTGGTCGTCGCCGGGCTTGGCAAGCAGGCCGAGTTCGACCCCGAGAGCGCAAGGCGCGTATCCGCGGCAGTCTGCAGGCGGCTCCGCAGCATCGGCGTCAAGGACACGGCGACAATCGTTCACGGCGCGGGCATAGGCGGCATGGAGCCGCGCGGGGCGGCGCAGGCGCTGGCCGAGGGCGCGCTGATGGGCCTCTACCGATTCGACAAGTACAAGTCCAGCGATGAAGGGCGTGAGCTCGAGACGTTGAGGATAGTGGAGTTCGACGCTTCGAAAGCCCCTGCTATCCAGGCGGGCGCGGATACCGGGATATGCCTAGCGAACGCCGTCAACCTGTGCCGCGACATGGTCAACGAGCCGGCGAACCATATGACCCCCACCCGACTGGCCGAGGCCGCGCTGGAGGTCGCGCTGTCGGGCGGCATGGAAATAGAGGTCCTCGACAAGCCAGCCATCGAGGAGTTGGGAATGGGCGCCCTTCTGGGAGTAGCCCAAGGCTCGGACGAGCCGCCCAAGCTCATAGTGATGAGATACCGAGGCGGCTCTGGTAGCGCCAAGGAGTTGGGGCTGCTGGGCAAGGGCATCACCTTCGACTCAGGCGGCCTCGACCTGAAGACGGCGTCCGGGATGCGGCTGATGAAGACGGACATGTCCGGCGGCGCGGCCGTAATCGCCGCAATGGGCGCAATCGCGGCCATCAACCCCCGCATAGACGTGACGGCGATAATCCCCGCCACCGAGAACATGCCCGGAAGCAAGGCGCAGCGCCCCGGCGACGTCGTAACGACCATGAGCGGCAAGACTATCGAGATAGACAACACGGACGCGGAGGGGCGGCTCGTTCTCGCCGACGCGCTCTGCTACGCCCGCTCGCTGGGCATCGAGCGCGTCGTGGACGCCGCTACGCTGACGGGCGCCATAGTAACCTCCTTGGGCAAGCGGCGGATGGGGGTCTTCGGGAACGACCAGGGGCTAATAGACCAAGTGATGGCGTCAGCGGAGGATGCTGGCGACCGGGCGTGGCAATTCCCGATGGACGACGCCTACAAGCGCCAGTACAAGAGCGAGGTGGCGGACATCAAGAACACCGGCGGACGCGACGCAGGCTCCATCACGGGCGCGCAGATCATCGGAGAATTCGCCGACGGCGCATCCTGGGTCCACCTCGACATCGCCGGGGTGGCCAGGGCCGAATCCCTGGACGGCTACAACCCCAAGGGCGCGACCGGCGCGCCGGTCCGCACTCTCGTGAACCTCGCGGTCATGCTGGCGGGAACCCCAGCGTGAAGTTGAACTCCGACGGATTGTATGATACTATCCTAAAAACTCCTATAAGGCTTGCCAATGAATGAAAAGACCAATAGATGGACCTTCATCACCAACCACGGGCTGGTGCTGAGTTACATCTTCCACAATCCCAGCCATACGGCTAGGGAGATAGCAAGCCACGTAGGGATTACAGAGCGCACCACCCACAAGATCATCTCCGACCTCGAAGATGACGAGTACGTCGTGCGCCGCAAGAGCGGCCGCCGGAACCTCTACAGCGTGGATTCGGCCCGTCCTCTACGCCACCACACCAAGCAGGATGTGCTCGTGGAAGACCTCCTGCACGCCCTCACTTCCAACCCGCCTGACGGCCAGGACGCCGAAACGACCCCAAGCGCCTAGGGCAGCCTTTTCTCCACAGCCTACTAGAGAGGACGGCGGCCTGCGAACCCGGCGTCCACGTCGTGCCAGAAGTCTATCTGGGTCTCGCCCTCTCGCCAGCAGAGGTACACCTCGCGGCCGTCCATCATCGAGGGGAAGTCCACCAGCCCCGGCTCGATGCCCTTGACCAGGATGCCGCGCTCCGAGATGGATTCGAGGGCGCGTTCGAGGTGGGACCTGGCCTCCTCGATACGGACGCTGAGCTGCGACATGCGGTCGTGCGACTTCCTGCCCCCATTGCCGCGCATCCTTTCCATCAGCGCCCGCGACTCGCTGTTCAGCTCGCGGGCCCTCTCGCGCCAGGGCGCGATTTCGTCGAAGGTCTGCGCGAGCCACGGCACGTGCGTCTGCGCCTCGTCGCGAGTGAAGCGTCTGGCCGCCATCGTCAGTACACCCGCTCCATCTCGCCCACTGGGACTTCTATTAGGGTAGGGGACCCGCTCGCCAGAGCGTCGCGCAATGTGGATTCGAGCTCGTCCGCGCAGCTGGCCTTGAAGGCGCGCGCGCCGTAGGACCTGGCCAGGGCGACGAAGTCCGGATTATGGAGCCTCGTGCCGAGGACGTGGCCGCCAAACTCCTCCCGCTGGGCCCTGAGCACGTTGCCGTAGGCGTTGTCGTTGAACACGACGGCCACGACGCCGACCCCGTACTGGACAGCGGTCGCGAGCTCCTGCGAGTTGTACAGGAACCCGCCGTCGCCGGACAGCGCCACCACGGCCCGGTCCGGCGCGCCGAGCTTCGCGCCCACGGCGACCGGGAAGGCATGGCCGAGCGTGCCGTGATGGGACGCGGACATATAGCCGCCGCTCGAATAGACCGGCAGGTAGTTTCGGCTGTAGTAGCCCATCTGGTTCATGCCCTGCACGATGATTCCGTCATCCGGGACGGCAGCCCTTACGGCGGCGGTGAGTGAGCGCTGCGGCTCGAGCTGGTTGTGGGCGGCGAATCGTTCGTGAAGCAGCCCAGCGATGACGGACCGCTCCACGGCTGGCCTCGGGGGCATCGACTCCGACAGCGCTTCTAGCAGCGCGTCCAGGGTGGCCCTCGCGTCGCCGGTCAGCCCCAGGGTGTGATGTCCTTGCCGCGCGGTTTCGGCAGGGTCCACGTCTATTCGCACGACGCTCTGGCCCTCGGCTGGCGGGAAGCCCGCGCGCGTTCCGACGGCCAGCGTCGCATCGCTGTTCGCCAGCCATGCCGCGAGCGGCTCGTAGCGAGTCTCCGCGAATCCCAGCGACAGAGGATGACGGTCGGACACCGCGCCCTTGCCGTTGGCCGTCGTGACGATGGGGGCCTGCAGGTACTCAGCCAGCTTCGCCAGGCTCTCGGATGCCCGCGAGAGGTGTACGCCGCCGCCGGCCCAGATCACCGGGGAGTGAGACGCGGCGAGGATTTGGGCCGCGCGGGCGACCTGCTCCGCGGCTGGAGCCTGGGGCGGGTATTCCTCAGGCTCGAGGAGCTCGACGTCTTCACGCTGCGCGAGCGCAGGCTGGGCGGCCTGCAGCAGGACGGGGCGGGGCCTGCCTGTCCGCATCTGGCGCATCGCCTCGTGGACGAGCTCGGGGGCCTGCGCCGGGCGCTCCACGCGGGCGGCCCACTTCGCCATTGACATGGCCCCGCCGCGCTCGGACGGCTCGTCCGCGCCTCCCCCGTACAGGTCCGCCCCCGTCACGACCAGCATGGGCGACGAGACGTCGTAGGCGGTGGCCATCCCCGCCGTCGCGTTGAAGAAGCCCGGGCCCTGCACGACCACCACGCCGGCGATGCCGCCGCCCGCGCGTGAGCGCCCGTCGGCCATGTAGGTCGCGGCCTGCTCGTGGCGCACGGAGATATACGCCACGTCGTCCGCCTCCCATAAGGCGTCCACTATCTCGTACTGCCCCGCGCCCGGTATCCCGAACACCGTCCGAATCCCCTCGCGCCGCATGGAGCGAACGATGGCCTGCCCGCCGGTCATCATAGTCAAGGTGTATGTGCCTCACGTTGGTGTGCTGGATAATTATACGTGGCATTATAGAATTAGCGCTATGCGAGCGAAACGTCGGCGCGCTCTGGGAGATTGGCGCGGCAGGATGGCAGGATGGATTTGACAAGCGCGGAGCCTTCGCGCTACTATTTTCACCGTAATACGCTCCGGGTCTCAGCGTGTCCGCATAATCGGGCTTGCTTAGGCGGTGGATGTTCGCATAGCCTGACACTGATGATTGCAGGGAGGGCGACTTGACTGACGTGATGCTCTGGGGGCCGCCGGTGGTGCCGAGCGGCCCCTTGGACCCGTCGTTCCGGGACGACATGCAGACGTGGATACGGAAGTGCGTGGACGCCGGC